>NZ_JBHFNR020000001.1:0-2540000 GCF_041929275.2 Floridaenema flaviceps BLCC-F50
CAATAATAAATCTGGGTTGAATGGTGGTGCTATTTCAAGTTCGAGTAC
The DNA here is from genome assembly GCF_041929275.2 of Floridaenema flaviceps BLCC-F50. Taxonomy (NCBI): domain Bacteria; kingdom Bacillati; phylum Cyanobacteriota; class Cyanophyceae; order Aerosakkonematales; family Aerosakkonemataceae; genus Floridanema; species Floridanema flaviceps. The sequence goes on from NZ_JBHFNR020000001.1 coordinate 49, forward strand.
GCTGAATATTACTAAAAGTACCTTTTCTGCTAATAAGTCTACCGTCGGTGGTGCGTTATCGATCGCTGGTACAGCCAATATTACAGATAGCAATTTTTCCGAAAATGCAGCACTGGTGAGTATTGGAGGTGCTGTTTATATCGATACTAAGGATACCGTGACGATCGATCGCACTACCCTAGCAAATAACTCTGCAAATCAAGGCGGCGCTATTTGGAATCAGTCAAATGGTACTGTGAAAGTTACTAATAGCACGATCGCTAACAATACTGCCAACAATACTGGTGGTGGAGTGGTGAATAATGGCAATCTTGATATTAGTAACAGCACTATTTCCGGTAACAAAGCAAATAGAATTGGTGGGGGAATTTATCACGATAGTACTACTAATACCTTCAACATTAACCAATCAACAATTACCAACAACACTGCTGATTTCGACAGCAATGATACTGGTTCTCTTGGGGGCGATAATGGAGGCGGTATCTTTATCCGAAGTGGGACTGTCAGTGTTAAAAATACGATCGTTGCCGCCAATATTGATAACTCAACGTTTGGGGGAATCAATCCCGATTTTTCTGGCAATCTCACATCCAAAGGTTACAACTTAATCGGCAATGTTGGCACTCAGAATTTTAGCAGCAACACTACAGGCGATTTATACGGCGATCCTAAAAATACTACTACTAAAAATACAGGCGCAACCGAATTTGCTAGTGCGATCGATCCCAAACTCGCCCCTTTAGCAAATAACGGCGGATTGACTCAAACTCACGCATTGCAAACAGGAAGTCCTGCCATTGATGCGGGAGATCCTGCTTTTGTACCGCCTCCAAATACAGATCAAAGAGGTGCTTCCTTCGATCGCATTCAAGGTGGCAGAATTGATATTGGTGCTTTTGAATCTAAATTTACACCTACAGAAATCCGGGGGATAAAATGGAATGATTTGAATGGCGATCGGATTCGCAATATTGGTGAACCCGGACTTGCAGGTTGGACGATTTACCTAGACTTAAATAACAACAGTAAACCCGACTCTGGCGAACCTTCCACTACAACCGATGTCAATGGTAATTATGCTTTTACTGGCTTATCAGCTGGAACTTATACTGTTGCTGAAGTGCGACAACGGGTCTGGAGACAAACCTTTCCCGGCACTTTTGTTAATGGTTCGGGAACGGGAGGAAATATTTTAGTCAGCACAAATCAAACGATTGGAGAATATACTCAAGCTGGCACTGCTGTTTCTGCTGCGATTAATATTCCCTATGGTGCTGGTGCTCGTCCGGGAACAGAAAGTGCAAGAGATATTATCATCGACCAAAATAATCTCGTCTTTAATTACAATGGCACATTCGATCCTTTTTTAAGTATCTACGATCGGAGTAATAGCAGTTGGAACCACAGAACTCATCCAGGTTGGAGTACGGTTAATAATGTCAGCTATGGTGGCATTGCTAAGTATCAAAATTTTGTTTATGCCACTGATATGATTACCTCTGGTCCAGGCGATACACCTACAGGAATTGTACGTTTCGATCTCAGCAACAATACATCTGCGCGTTTTGCAGATACCCAGCAATATATCGACTTAACAATGGGTTTGGACGGTGTACTTTATGCCCTAAAAGATGATAGCAGTTCGTCAGGACGTACAGTTGATGCTTACGATCCAGTAACTATGAATTTATTGTGGACAACTACTCTAGCTAATGATGCTAGAGGCATTGCTGTTAATGAAAATGGTGATATTTTTGCTGCTGCTTGGGATGGCAATATTCGTCATTTTGATTGCGATGGTAATCAACTAAATTTTAAGGCTAGTGGCACTACAAACTTAAGCGATATTGATGTTTCGTTTGATGGAAAAATAATAGTTGGTTCGCGGTTCGGTCAAGTTATTATTACTGATGAATCCCTTGCTAGCCAAACTTCCTTTTCAGTAGGTAGCGACGACATTTTTGTATCGTTCAGTACGCCACAAATGCCGATCGCAATTCTCAACCCAACCCATACTGTAACCCTAAATACTGGTCAAGTTGTAACTGGAATTGATTTTGGTGCGATCGCCACTTAGCCCCTTTCTTTCACCCAGAAAACTAACTCGATCGTCAGAAACCAGGTTTTTGAGAAAACCCGGGTTTCTTTAGTTCCTAGTACTAATAATTTTATTCCAAGCTTGAATTACTTCTCGCAAAGATTTCGGCAATTCACTTTGGACAATATCAGCATAACGAACCGTACCAGATGAACTAATTAATGTCACTGTAATGTAATCAGCAGCGCCCCTTGGTGCCGGGTAACTCAAGCGATTATATTGAGACAATGGTTGACGTTTTAATAAACTTTGAAATTGGCGTAATTCTTGAGGGGAAACTTTTTGTACGCTGCGTTCAGAATCATTAGCATCGCCTATTCTCACTCGCATTAGTAACCCATCATTCATTAAAGTAGTTTGATAAGTACGTCCAGCAAAACCACCGCTAGAAATTGCTTGAAACATCATACCTCTATCTAAAGCTGGTGGTAGTTCGCTGCTAGGAATTTGCGATGGTTTAGGAGTAGCAGCAATCAGAGTTTCGTTACTTACTAACTGCAATGATTTGGGTAATAAGGAAACATTCTGGTTTTCTAATTGGATATTTCTGCCGCTATTATCAGTGCGATAAACCCAAGTTTTTTGCCCATCACTTATCGTAATTCGCCAGCCGGGAACTAATGCTTGAGTACATATTTGATCAGGTGCAGAAATACCTAAACAACCATTAGGCCAAGTTTCTTGTTTATAGTTAGTAACTTTAAGCTTTCCGGGAGCTATTCCGGTACGGCTAGCTAAGTCTTTTTTTACAGCATTAGCTATGGTATTTGGTAAAGTATTGGTGCGATCGGACCGATTTTGACTAACCAAACTACTTCTAGGATTAACAATTTCGTTACTCGCTTGCTCACTACTTTCTGGATAAGCAACAGCAGAGTTAAGCAGAGTAAAATTAGCACCCAAGGACAAAATTGCAGCTAAAACAAAAGCCGGAAAAATGCGCCCTTTCATGGTTGAACTTGTGGTAAACTGATGAGTAAAATGTTTCATGGTAGTGTCACCAATCTTTAATTATGTAATTTGGCGGAGTCTTCGCCTGTGCCTAGCACCTATCGCGCCTCAAAGAAAGAGATTCTACAGCTAGAATATCTTTACTCAGGCGCGATTCCCTCGCCTACGTTGAAATTTTAGACGCTATTACCCCATTCCTGAGTTCCCGGAATTTATCTGTAATATTTAAATTATTCCTCCCCAAGGAGTATGGCTGAGAATTGCCGATTAATTAAGATCTCAGAGTAAACATCAGTTAGAAACCCAGGATTTAAAGTGATTAAAGTTACTAAAAATTGGCGGCTGATTTGTCGAATATTTGTGACTGGATTGTTAATTACAAACATTTGGTTGTTCAACTCGCCAACTGCAACAGCAGCAGTTAATACTCCTCATGAAGAGACTCATCTCACTCAAGGAGAGTCCAACGTTTCTAAAGCTAGGATTAAACGCATTGACGCTATTGCAGAATGCAGAAAATATTTAGACCAAGGAAATAATAGTAGCACTGCCAATTTAGACAGACCATTAGATAAAATGGGAAACGATCGCTTAGTGGGAGCTCTAAAAGCTACAGATAACCCAAATCCGACAGAAGCAGAAGTCGCCTTTAAGCGTTGTCTGGAAGAGAACAAGATTGTACCCAAGCCTAAAGAAAGCGATCGCCCTAGTATTCTATAATCACTTTAACCAACATAGAAAAACATGGAAAAAGCCACTTTTGCTGCTGGTTGTTTTTGGGGAGTTGAAGAAACTTTTCGTCAAGTTAAAGGCGTTATTTCCACAGCAGTTGGTTACACAGGTGGACATTTTCCTAACCCTTGCCATTTAGATGTTTGTGCTAGAATTACGGGTCATGCAGAATCAGTACAAATAGAGTATGACCCGTCACAAATTACCTATAATGAACTATTAGAAATCTTTTGGAATTGTCACGATCCAACCCAATTAAATCGACAAGGGCCCGATCGAGGCGAACAATACAGATCTGTTATATTCTTTCATACTCCAGAACAGGAAACTGCTGCCCAAGCATCTAAACAAAAATTGCAAATTTCCGGGAAATATGATAAAGATATTGTCACAGAAATCAAGCCTGTGGGAGAATTCTATTTAGCAGCAGCAGAACATCAACAATATTTTGCCAAAAAAAGGCAGAAAAGCACTAATTACCAAGCTTTATAAATTTAGACTGGGTAGCTGAATATTTTTATATCTTAGGCTCATAAAGTTTTGTATATCAATTGCATTGAATAATTTCCAGGGAAACAGCAAAATTTTCTGCTTGCTGAAAAACTTTTAATGGTAATCTACTGATTGTTTCCAATTCCACCGACAAGTTATTCAACTTTCAAGTCGGTTCTCATCGCAAAACCGGGTTAACCACCACCCTTTTGATTTTGAGTAGAGAGGTTTCATAAGTTGAGTAGAGACGTTTCATAACAAACTGTAGAGACGTTTCATGAAACGTCTCTACAGTTTGTCAATAAAATTTTCCATGAGGTGTGATAGGAGTTAACGATATGTTTAAAAAGCGCAGATGGTTTCCCCTTTTAATAGCCTTGAGTATGATAGTAGCAGTGTTAACACCAAGCCGCTCCTACTCGCAAACAAAACTTGCTGACATTCAAGGACATTGGGCACAACCTTGCATCGAACAATTAGTGCAAAAACAAATTATTACTACTTATGAAGATGGTAATTTTCGCCCCGATTCGCAAGTAAATCGAGCCGAATTCGCTACTATAATTAGTAAAGCTTTCCCTGAGAGACCAGTAACTAGAAATGCCATTCGTTTTGCTGATATTCCCTCAAATTATGGGGCAGCTAATAGTATTCGTCAAGCTTATCAAACAGGATTTCTTTCCGCTTATATAGGCGAAAGTTTTAACCCGTTGCGAAAGATGACGCGACTACAAGTTTTACTATCTTTAGTAAATGGTTTAAAATACTCACCCACTCAACCAGTAGAAAAAACATTAAAAGCAGTTTTTGATGACGCACAAGAAATCCCCAATGATTCTCGAAATGCGATCGCTGCTGCCACTGAAAAATTACTAATCGTCAATTATCCAAACGTCCGCCAACTCAAACCAAATCAAATAGTTACCCGTGCAGAAGTAGCCAGTTTTTTATGTCAAACATTGGGAACTTCTCAATCAATTCCCCAAGAATATATTGCCAGAATTAGTTCTCCCGATCCAACTACAACCGCACTCAGAAATCAAACTCCTCAAACCACACAAACAACAGAAACTAAACCCACTCCACCGCCAACTTCTCCCACACAAACAACAGAAACTAAACCCACTCCACCGCCAACTTCTCCCACACAAACAACAGCAACTAAACCCACTCCAATCCCAACTTCTCCCACACAAACAACAGAAACTAAGCCCACTCCAGCGCCAATTTCTGCGACTACTCCCAGATTATCAACCCCCGCCCAAACCACATCTCCAGCAGCAGTTTCTATCATAACTCCAACTTCTCGAACTAATATAAATAGAACTGCTGAAACATCAACAAATCCCGCAAACATAACTAACACACCACCAAAACCCTTAGCTATAATTAGAAAACCCACTCCTCAAACATTAGAAAGAACAACAGAAATCAGGGGCGTTTGGCTGACAAATATTGATAGTGACGTTCTCTTTTATAAAAACCGACTTTCTGAGGCGATCGTTCGTTTAAAATCACTAAATTTCAACACCTTGTATCCCACAGTTTGGAACTGGGGTTACACACTTTATCCCAGCCAAGTAGCAGAAACAATAGTAGGAAGTCCCATACGTTTAGTGACACCAACAGATGAAGACCTTGACCCAGAATTAGGCACAGATAGAGATGTGTTGCAGGAAATAATCACCCAAGGACATAAACAAGGTATGGCAGTTATTCCTTGGTTTGAATTTGGCTTTATGGCACCAGCAGATTCTCAAATAGCCAAACTTTATCCAGATTGGATTCTCAAACGTCGGGATGGTAGCCAAATATGGATTGAAGGGCCACATCAACGAGTTTGGATGAATCCTTTCCACCCAGAAGTGCAGCAATTTATTGAAAGTTTAATCCTAGAAATTGTCACCAAATACGATATTGATGGCATTCAATTTGATGACCATTTTGGTTTCCCATCAGAATTAGGCTACGACAAATTTACCGTCGCACTTTATCAACAAGAACACGCGGGGCAATCTCCTCCAGATGATTTTCAAGACCCTGAATGGGTTCGTTGGAGAGCAGATAAAATTACTCAATATATGCAACGAATTCACCGCGCCATTAAACAACGTAAACCCAAAATTGTAATTTCTGTATCTCCCAATCCGCAAGAATTTTCTTACAAATACTTTTTGGCTGATTGGCAAACTTGGAGAGAACAAGGGTTAATTGACGAACTAGTTTTACAAGTTTATCGCAATGACTTGAATCGCTTTATTGCAGAAATAGAACGTCCTGAAGTGGAAGCAGCAAGACAGCGAATTCCTGTTGCTATTGGCATTATGACGGGAGTAAAACCTCAAGCTATTCCTATGTCACAAGTGACAGAACAAGTAGAAGTTGCTCGGAACTGGGGATTTTCGGGAGTTTCTTTCTTTTTCTATGAAAGTTTGTGGAATTTAACAACAGAACCGCCTGCATTTAGACAGTCGGCTTTACAAAATATGTTCCCAAATAAGATGCCAAGACCTAATATTTTTGTAGGCTGGAATCCCCCTCGTTGAGGGACTCTCGGAGATGGGGGGATGGGGGGATGGGGGGATGGGGGGATGGGGAAGATAATTTAATTACCTTTTCAACTCTCCCCACCACCCCGCCTCTTGTTCAGGAGTTCCCTATTACCCACTACCCATTACCAAATGATGTGATATTGCTGGCAAAAGCGTTTCCTTGACTTTTGTGTGTGGGTGTGACATTGCCGTTGTCTAGTTTCAACATCGAACCAGATTTATTCGTGCGATACACCCAGCGTTTTTTTCCACTGGCTACAGTTATTTGCCACCCTGGTATTTCTGACTCAACACAAAGTAAATTAGAGTTTTTGCTAATTAAACAACGATCGCTCAAAATTAATTGTTGAGCATCTATTATTTTTAATTCTGATTCTGCTAAACCCGATCGCTTAGCCAAATCTTTGACCACCGCATCAGCAACCGATTCCGATAAAGCTGTTTGTGAAGCACCAGACTCAACAACGACCTTAGTACTTCTATTAATTGATGGTCTAACAGCGAAGCATAAAACAGTTGTAAACACTAAAGCTAAAACAAAAGGGTTTGGTTTCCCACTGGTTTTAGTGGTTTTATTAAGTGTTGCTTTAATAGCGCCAGTAGTAATTGTATTTTCCATAACAAGCTGGGCGAATCATGGCGTTAACAAAGAGCATTCTCAAAGGTAGAGACTACACCCCGATTCCTGGAAACTCCAGAAAACTTTTAAAGTTTTTCATCGGGTGTGTTTGTAATGCTGTTGCAATATAGCTTTAAGCTTGATAGAGAGCGATTCACTCTAAGAGTCGCACTGGCATCACAGAAGGTTTTCAGAAGAGGCAAGCACCTGCACTCAAAAAATGTTAGTTCCGCAAATGGTTGGTTTTTGAGGAAACTTTACTGAAACCTTACATTACTAGTTTGCTTGTTATTTCCAGATCTTCACACCTTGAAAATACGGAAATAGCTGTAAAAATTGTTACTTATAATCATACGAAATATTAAGTTGCTCACCATACTCAGGACTTACGCAAAGCTTCTATCTGTAGGGTGAGTACAACCTGCGGCATTTAAGATATGCGATCGCGTAACGCACCATTCCCATCAAGCGAATTACGTTTCTCCTTTCTCGTTCCCCGGTTCAACGAGGTGAATGGAGGTAGAACCTCCATGTTTCTCGTTCCCAGGTTCAACCTGGGAACGAGAAATTCACCTCGTTCCCAGGTTGAACCTGGGAACGAGGTGAAAGGAGGTTCTACCTCCATTACAGCCAGATCTGAGTATTTTTCGCTCTGTTCCCAACCAGTAAAAATTGACTTTTAAAAACTACTTTTCGTATATTTCTAAAGGCAAATCATCCGGGTCTTTAAAAAAAGTAAATCGCTTCCCTGTAATTTCATCAACTCGAATATTTTCAACTGGTACGCCATGAGATTGGAGATTAGCGACAGCTGCATCAAGATTGGACACTTGAAAAGCTAAGTGCCTAAGTCCACAAGCTTCCGGGTTGTTGGTTCTTTGGGGAGAATTGGGGAAAGAAAAAAGCTCAATTTGGTCAGTGTCACCAACGCGCAAATCTAATTTATAGGAATTTCTTTGAGCTCTAAAAGTTTCCTGAATTACCGAAAAACCTAAAATATCCACATAAAATTTTTTAGACTTTTCGTAATCTGAGCAAATAATGGCAACATGGTGAAAGCCTGTAGTTTTCATGATCGCTAAAAATTTAAGCTACAAAAACATTACCCAATGCGGATTCAAACGCGCTTAACCTGCTAGCTTCAGCAATTTTAGCAATGCCAAAAATGCGAGGTAAACGGTTAGTATTGGCTAAAACTTGTCTGACTTCTCGATTTGTGACATCTGCCAAATTTCTGTTTTTTAGTAGTGCGATCGCAGCCGCAATACCTAAAGCTTGACCGACACCAGAATTATATTCTACTATTCTGCCGGAAGTAGGAGCCATGCCAGTAAAACCCGAACCCGGACTAACAACCGCTAAGTTACGCACACTCTTTATTAAAGCGTGTTGAAAACCCACATTGTACAGAGGTAACGGAAAACTAACTTGGGTAAAACCATTAGCAGAAGCTTTTTCACCAATGCCTTTAATCCCTCCCCGAACATCAAAATGATAGCCGAAAGTACCCAAAGCTTCATTACTAGAAACACCACTCATTAACATATCCGCACCATCAAGAGGTTGCACCACACCAGTAACATTCCCAGCGTGTCTAATGTAAAGTTCAGTAGCCGGAATTAAATCACTAGCACCAATACTTTTAAACCATTTTTCCAGGTAATTCATTTCTGATAAAAAAGGCAAACTTGGTTTAGCGCCACCCCTAGCTAAAGCTTCTGCTGTGGAAGCATTTACAGCGAATAACAGAGAATTCCAAGAAAGTCTTCCTCCGGGAAGAATAGCGATATTTGCTTTATCAAAAAGTATTCCCGATTCATTGAGAGAAAACTTTAAATTGCGGAAAGAATGGTAAGCTACAGAAAGGGCGGGAGAACGCACTACAATATCATCTGTTCCTACCCAGAGAGTTTTCAAATTTCCCTGAGCATCAACCATATCTTTTCGCAGTTGTTGTACTAGCAGGTCATTATTTCCCGCAGCTTTCCACAACCATTTTTGAGCTTCTATATCTGAGAAGTTAGTAAAGCGTTTGAGTAGCTGTAATTCAAAATTTCTCAGTTCGGTGATTGTGAGTCCTTGAGTTTCAAAAACCAAGGTAACAGGTAACTCAGATTCTGGTAAACCAAAAGTTTCAAAACCCTTTAATTTTCGCACTCCTGCTGCTTGAGCTAATTCGGCATTGACTGTGGCATCAATAAACTGTTTAGCTGTGAAAGTTTCGCCAGTAAAAGTGGTGATACTAACCAATCTATCAGCTTGTTTATCAACTAATTTAATTCGCACATTGCTAATGAAATCGATATTAGCTTCGGTTAGCATTTGTCTGAGAACGGCGCTACCTTTAGCAGGGTCGAGGGAAACTACAAGAACACCAGCTTTTTGCAAAAATTCTTTGTAAATAGCTGGGGGATCGCCAAAGGTATCTAAACCAAGTGAATCTCGCACCGATTTTTCAATTTGACTTCTATCTAAACAAGCAAGTCCACCTCTGATTAAATGACCGCCAATGCCTTGCTGTAAATTACCTTTGGATAGTAAAAGAACTCTGGGATATCTGTTAGTACGGCGGCGGTATTCTCTGGCAGCAGCAACTACAGCAAATACCCCCGGAACTTCATCCCCAAAACCGATAATGTCGTAGGTACGTACTACGCTGGGGGAGGATTGAATTCGCAGCAAAGAACCCATATTAATCAAGCTAAGTAACTCCTATTAACTCAAGTAATTATTCACAAAGTTTAGGTCACTGACCCGGAAGTGCTGGTAAACCTGTTTGTCGCCAAAATTGATTGAAACTTTCGGGTTGAATAAAGCGCCATGCGGTTAAACCTAGTACAAAAAAGATGACCAAACTTATTAATGTACCAGCTATTTTTGTCACCAAATTATTGCTGCTAGACCTTTGTTTGGTTGGTGTTTGGGCAGCTGAGGCGGGACCTGTCATCTGGTGAGAATTTGCGGGAGGTGGGTTTTCTTCCTCAAGGTTTGGTTGAGAAACTGTGGCTGATGTTTCAGAATTAGTAAAGGTTTGTAATTGTTGAGTTACTGCTGGGGGGCGCTGTTTTGTGCGTACCCATTGTAATAGTGCGGCTGTGGTGATACCGCAAAGATTGGCTGTATTTAAACCGGGAATTCGTTGCAGAATTGGTTGAGAATTGGAGACAAAAACTACTAAGTTATCGGGGTTGTCTTGGGCGAAACCATACATACATTGAGCGACAGATACTACTAGTCTGGCTTGTTTGCTTAAGTTTTGCCCAGCAGCGGGATTAAGGGTGCGATGAACGGCGTGGGCGTTGGTTAATTCCCAACCACTTTCGGGAAAAAAGCGGGTAAATTCTCTGGCTGTTTTTTCTAGTTTTGGTTCTGGGGCGCGATCTGTGAGAAATTGGATTTCTTCATAGATTATTTGGGGGAGGTAGCAGTTGCCAATGCGGGAATATTCTTGCCATTCGCGGATGCTGCTACCCATGATGGCGCTGAGGTCGAGAAGAATTGCTATAGGCGGTGTTGTTGCCATGACCTTTACAGGATTTTAGATTTTAGGTTTTAGATTTTAGATTGTTTTTGATTTTTCACGATCGCTAATCTAAAATAGATTATTTGCGCCACCAATTCCCAACCTTCCGGCAATTCCGGGAGTCAGAGGAATTAAGGCGGTAATCATCAAAAACAAGGCTAACAAACCTAATGCTGCTCTAGCATCATCTGGTTCGGTAATTTCGTTTAAGCTGGGGCGTTCTAAATCTCTTTGCAGGAACAAAATAATAATCGCCCAATATAGAGCAATGGGGTTGGCAAAAGCGGCGATCGCTAAAAAGATAAAAGTTGCTAACGTGGCTCTAGAAGCAATTTTCCGCCCATAAATTGCGTGAACTATTCGCCCCCCATCTAATTGTCCAGCTGGCATGGTATTTAGGGCGGTAATTACTAAACCTAGCCAACCAATTATTGTTAAAGGATGGACATCAACTAAAGGTTTTTGCAATGCCGAACCTAAAACAACTTTGGCTAAAGTTCCGACTAAAATTGACCCTTGAAAAAACTCTGCTGGAACTTGGAAAAAACTACCTTCATGGGAAAGAATCAAGCCAATAATTAACATTAACAAAGAAACTATTCCCCCGGCGGCTGGCCCTGCGATCGCCATATCAAACATTACTTTCCGGTTGGGTAAAAGTGATTCAAAGCGAGTGATTGCACCAAAAGAACCAAGTTGCCAAGCGGGAATAAAATAAGGTAAACTTAAGCGAATATTATGGCGTTTAGCCATTACCCTGTGACCGATTTCATGGGATACTAAAATCGCTAAAATTCCGGCAGCAATGGGTAATACTTCATTAAGTCTGCTCAAGTTGTTGTAAAAATCAAAACCTAAGAAGAAGCCAGCAGTTTCTAAACAAGTAGCGATAGTAGCTAACAGGAGAATCACAGCTAAAATCTTTTGGTTTGTCGTAGAAACTTTCGGGTCATTGGTGCTAGGTAAAACGACAATAGTGGGTTTTCCTTCGGGATTTTCGATCGTAAACAGCCGATAGCGATCGCCCAATCTTTCCTTTAAAGCAGCGGATAATCGATTGTGAGTTGCTTCCGCTTCGCCGCGCAAATTTCCCTTAAAAATTGCGCCTTCTTGATAGGGAATTGTTTCTGTGACGAAAAAGGTATCAATACCAAAAATTCCTTGAATTACTTTTAGGTCTTCATCAGGAATCGGAATTGTTTCTTTAATTCCTAATAATTCTGAGCGCCCCTTACCATTTTCTGATTGTGCTACTTCGGGGGGCTTTTGAGAATCTTGATTAGCTGGCATCATGTTAGCAGCTTTTTCTCGCACTATGGCATCTTGACCAGCGGCGCGGAGTTGTCTACCTAAGTAAATATATAAGCCAGAGGAAAGCACCAACATCAACAAAATAGCGGCTAAGTTAATGTAAATTCCTGCCGCAAACAATCCAAAGAATAACAGCCAAGGAACCATTAATACTACTGATTGTAACCAGGCTAAAATTCCGATTTTACCGAAGGGTTTAGCCCGAAAAAATCCCCAACTTAATATTCCTAAAGCAACTAGCACAATTAATGCTATTACAGGAGTTTCTGATGCCGTAAACATTTCCAAATTTCTTGCTCCTAAAAAAGAAAGTTTGAACTTAATTCATATCAATTTCCCAGGCAAATTTCCAAGTTTGTTTTGATTTTGTACAGCTTGTCTGAGATTTCCAAGATTAGCAATTAAAAGTTTTTCACCTTGTTCTTCATCTAATCCTGTCCAGTGCATTAGTAATGCTAATTTGACATTTTTGCCACTGCGTTCTAGTAAGTTAGCAGCGGCATCCCTGTTTAAATCGGTAAGGTCTTGAATAATTCGCAAAGCTCGATCGCGCAATTTACTATTAGTAACTGCGACATCGACCATGCGATTGCCGTAAACTTTCCCCAACTGTACCATTACTCCAGTTGAGAGAATGTTTAAAGCCATTTTAGTCACTGTTCCGGCTTTTAATCTGGTAGAACCTGCTAAAATTTCCGGCCCTACTAACAATCTAATGTCAATATCAGCATCGCAGCTAAATTGTTCTTGGGGGACGCAAGCGATAAAAATAGTAGTAGCACCCCGACTTTTGGCTGCTTGTAAAGCGCCGTGAACAAAGGGCGTAGTTCCACCAGCGGTGATTCCCACCACTACGTCTAACTGAGTGATTTCTTTTTGGTCGATCGCAGCTGCGCCATCCGGGGCTCGATCCTCCAAAGCTTCCGAACTCCGCACCAAAGCATCTGCACCCCCAGCGATAATTCCCTGTACCAACTCTGGAGGTGTACAAAAAGTGGGGGGACATTCGGCTGCATCTAAAACGCCCAAACGCCCGCTAGTACCCGCGCCGACATAAAACAGCCTTCCGCCTTGGCGTAACGCTTTGGCTGTGGCTGCGATCGCTTCGGCGAGGGGAATACGGGCTTTGGCGATCGCGGCAATAGTTTGTTGATCCTCTTGATTGAACAGATCCACCAATTCCAGACAGCTTAATTGATCTAAGTTTTGACTATTCGGGTTAATCTGTTCAGTCAAAAGATGACCACGTTCTTCTAATTGTTTCATTGCACCTCGCTTTTATTAAAGTAACCCTTCCAGCCTACGGCGAATATTATCCAATTCTGCATTGGACATTTCTGAGGCTTCCGATTCTTCAGACTCAGCTAGAAGTTCATCATCGAAGTCATCCTCAAATTCTGCATCAAACTCATCATCTATTTGCCAATCAGTTTCTTCGACGTTCGTTTCTGGAGGTAGAGTTAATTCACCCTCGGCGATGAGTTCCCAGTCATAATCCGCACTTTCGCAAAACGCTTTAATTTCGCGATCGTCCATTGATTCTACCGAGGCAGGCGGAAAGTCTTGGGCTTCCAGCATCAAACCATAGCGGGTAGCATCGTCTTCTGACTCGAACATCAGCACTTTATTGCGATCGCCAATCTGAAGGGTATGAATTCCTTCGTTGTCTGTACCAGCATTGAATAACAAAACGAATACACGCATGGTCATTACTTTACTTTTGCGCTCATCAGTTATTTATATTACTAACCAAGGGCGATCGGTAGTTGGTAATTGGTAGTTGGTAGCGCAAAAGCAACAAAAATCTAATATTAATTTCTTCTTTGAGGCATTGGCTAATCCAGCAACTCGACGTATCCTTCATATAGATTTTGATTGCCAATCCACTGCAACGGAATCTTTTGTGCTACTACAAAAGTCTAAAATGCTGTTTGCTGGTGCTGTCTTAACTTGGCTGGTGTGAGGTTGAAATGACAAATTCTCCAAATTCCAATAACGAAAATAACGAAACCGAACAAACTAGAAATCGTCGTGTGTGGCTGTTGTGGCTAAGTCGTGCTGGGCTTGGTTTTGGTGTAATTGCACTTATAGGTATACTTGCGGGTGCTTGGTGGGCGTGGGTTTTTATTAATCGAGAGTTAGCCCCGCTGGTGGAAAAAAATGTGAGTGACTTGTTGCAAAGACCTGTAAACTTAGGCAGAGTAGAAAGATTTACGTTAAATAGTTTAAGGTTTGGTGCTTCTAGTGTACCAGCAACGGCGACAGATACCGATCGCGCCACCGCCCAAGCAGTAGATGTAAATTTTAATCCCCTACAATTACTTTTTAGTAGAACTTTAAATCTCAATATTACTTTAGTTAATCCTGACGTTTTCATTGAACAAAGTCCTGATGGGCGTTGGATTACTACTCAAATTAAACAATCGGAAGCAAAAGGGGCAATTACTACTAATGTAGAGTCAATTCGGGTTAGTAATGCTAATGTGGTACTCCTTCCCCAAGCTAAAGCAACTAATCCCAGAATACCAGTTAATATTAATCCGATTTCTGCGACTGTAGACTTTTTTGATAATGGTCAAAGATTTGGCTTTAATGCTGAAGGGCGAATTGGACAAACTCCTAATAATCAATCATCTAATAATAATCAGGCTACTTTTAGAACTAATGGCGAATTTTTAGTTCCCTCTCAACAATTAAATGCTCAAGTACAAGGGCAAAATATTCCTGTTAGAGAGATCGATCGCTTAATTCAACTTCCCAATGCTAACTTAATCGCAGGTCAAGTCAGCGGTAATTTAAATGTGAGATATACTCCCCAAGAAACACCTTTTGTTTCGGGAGTCGCCAGTTTACAAAATGTTGCTCTCACCAGTCCCCGATTACCAGCACCAATTGTTAATACTAACGGTGTAGTTAACTTTACTGGTAGAGGCTTAAACTTAAATAATTTTTCCACATCTTTAGGACAAATTCCCGTTTTACTTGGGGGAAGTGCTGACTTAGATAAAGGGTTAAATTTAGATGTCACAGTTCCTAATGTTAATGTGGCAACTTTAACTCAAACTTTCAAAGTCGCGCCACCAGTTCCGGTAATTGGGGAAATCAGATTAGCCTCAAAAGTAACTGGAACTGTTGAATCACCAACTATTTTAGGGCGAGTTAGTACTACTAAACAAGCCCAAGTTGATAAACTGAATTTTCGAGACATTAGCACTAACTTTGCTTTCGCACCACAAACAGGCGAAATAATTATTTCTGAGATCCAAATTGCCCCGGTAGCAGGGGGAAGAATTACAGGTAAAGGTAATGCTAAATTAAGTCAACCTGGGGGAGTGGCGTTAGATTTACAAGCGCAGAATTTGCCCGCAGATGCGATCGCCAAAATCTACAACGTCAATCTTCCTGCTAACATTACTCTTGGCAATGTTAACGCCAAAACTCAAATCTCTGGCCCCTTAAATAATATTAGCATTGCCACTAATTTTCAAGCTCCCCAAGCCACTTACCCGTTAACCGGACAAGCAACAATTAATAATGGCATAATTCGCTTGACAAATGCGATCGCTCAAGTACCAGGCGGCAATGTTCAAGCATCAGCCACAATTAATAATCGGGATCGAAGTTTGGAAGCAACAGTGCAAACAGCCCAACTTCCAGTTAATAGTATCTTAGCCATTATTCCGACAGAAAATCAAACTCAAACCCCACAACAAAGCCAAACAGAAATTCCTCAACCCATCCGCCAAGGAACAATTACCGGAACCGTAAATTTAGAGGGAAATCTTAAATCTTTACAACTAGAAAATCTCACAGCAACCGCCCAAGGAAACTTACAAGTTGCTGGCGGAAATATTCGACTTACTCAAGGACAATTAAACCAGGGAAATTGGCGAGGCTTAGTCAACGCTTCCGGCATTAACTTAGCACTTTTCCCCCAAGTTCCCCCACAATTTAGATCCAATTTTAACGGAGAATTCCGCGTAGCAGGAAATCTCAACGCGCCAACAACAAATATTCAAGCAACGGGACAAGGAAACATCAATGTTGCCGGGGGAAATGCCCAAATTTCGCAAGTAGCATTAAATAATGGCAACTGGAGTGCTACAGTTAGAACTAATAACATTAACTTAGGACAATTAGCCGAAGTTCCCCGCGAATTACAAGCACCTTTTAATGGACAATTCCGCTTATCAGGAAATTTAAATGAACCAGGTACTAATAACATTACAGTAACAGGTTCAGGAAATATTCAAGTAGCTGGCGGTAATGTTAACATTCGCAGTTTACAACTAAATCAAGGCAATTTTCTAGCCACAGTTGCAGCATCAGGAGTACAATTAGCCCGCCTTCCTCAAGTACCAAAAGAATTACCAATTGGCGCATTTACCGGACTATTTCAAATTGCCGGAAACTTAAATAATCTTACCACTCAAACAGGTGAATCTCCCCTGAATCAAATACAAGTTTCTGGACAAGGAAACGTACAACTTGCTGGCGGAAATGTGCAACTGCGTCAATTCCAATTAAATCAGGGAAATTTCCAAACATTAGTTGATGCCAATAACGTCCAAGTTGCCCGTTTTCCCCAAGTACCAAACAATTTTCAAGGTACATTTAATGGACAATTACTAGCTAGAGGAAATCTTACTAATTTAACCGCCGAAAATGCTCAATCTCCTCTCAATCAAATTCAAGCAATTGCCAGAGGAACTTTGCAAACTCCTACCGGAAATCTGCAACTACAACAAGTAGAATTAAATCAAGGGAATTTCCAAGCAAGAGTAACAGCAAATAACCTACAATTAGCCCAATTTGACCAAGTACCAAAAGATTTTCGCGGCACATTTAGCGGTGAATTACAAGCTAGAGGAAATCTTGCCAATTTAACTGCCGAAAATGCTCAATCTCCCCTGAATCAAATTCAAGCAACTGCCAGAGGAACTTTGCAGACTCCCACCGGGAATTTGCAATTGCAACAAGTAGAATTAAATCAAGGGAATTTCCAAGCAAGAGTAACAGCAAATAACCTACAATTAGCCCAATTTGACCAAGTACCAAAAGATTTTCGCGGCACATTTAGCGGCGAATTACAAGCTAGGGGAAATCTCGCCAATTTAACCGCCCAAAATGCCCAATCTGTTCTGAATCAAATTGAAGCCAACGCTACAGGAAATCTGCGAATTGGTGCGGGAACATTACAAATAGAACAGTTGCGATTAAATCAAGGTAACTTCCTGGCTAGAGTTAATACAAATAATCTCCAATTGGCGACTTTACCGCAAGTTCCCAAGGAATTTAGGGGTACATTTACCGGACAATTAGAAGCAGAGGGAAATCTAGATTCATTAACTAATCTGCAACCAAATCAATCTCCTCTTGCGGAAATTCAAGCCAACGCCCAAGGAGTTTTAAGAATTCCCAATGCTGGGACTGTTGAATTACGCCAAGCTACATTAAATCAAGGAAATTGGCAAGTAGCTTTGGAGGTAAATCGTTTACAATTGGCACGTTTACCCCAAGTACCGCCCCAGTTTCAAGGAATATTTACCGGACAATTACTAGCTTCGGGAAATGTTGCCAGTTTGACCCAAAAAAGACAAACTCCGCTAACAGGAATTGACGCAATTGGTAGGGGAACATTACAAATTGCTGGTGGGACAGTTCAGATTAGAGAAGCACAAGTAACTCAAGGACGTTGGGCGGCAGCTGTTAATTTAGCTCAAGTACAATTAAATCAGTTTTCTAATCAATTTAAAGGTAGAGTTAGCGGTGATTTAAAAGTAGGAGGAAGTTTAGCAGCACTAACTCAACCAAAAGGTTCGCCATTAGCAGATATTCAAGCTGCAGGTGATTTAAACTTTACCCAAACACCTTATTTAAATCGTCCTTTAAATGTTGCTTTTCAATGGAATGGGCAACAATTAGAAATTCAACGGGCGACAGCACCCGGACTTAATGCTAGTGGGGTAATTACTGCCAGTTTTGACCAAAAAAATACGCCCCAAATTGGCAACATAAATTTGAATGTGCAAGCGGAAGATTTTAATTTACGAACTCTGCCAATAGCTTTACCGCAAAAAGTGGCTTTATCGGGTTTAGTTGATTTTAATGGGCAGATTTCAGGACAGTTAAATGCTTTAAATGTTAATGGTCAAGTTGGATTACAAAATTTAGTAGTTGGTAACTTTAGATTCGACCCAAATTTGCGGGGGAATATTACGGCAACGGCGGGTAGAGGAGTGAGTTTGCAACTCCAAGGAGAGCAAGATAAAATTGCTGTTGAATTAAATGAAAATTACCGACCAGAAAGTTTATTATTCCGCCGAGGTGACATTTTAGCGCAGGGGAGAAGACAGGGCGATTTATTCTTGTTAGATTTGGCTAATGTTCCTGTGGCAACGGTGAAAAATTTAGCGCAAAATTTTGTAAATTTACCGCCAGAAATAGTTGCTCAACAAGTTAGCGGACAAGTTTCGGGGAATTTGGCGATTAATTTTGATACATTGAGTGTAGAGGGGCGGAATGTGGCGATCGCAAAACCCCGAATCGGTGAATTACAAGCAGATTCCTTAACCGCTGATTTCCGCTACGCTGATGGTAGATTACAAATTCTCAACAGTCGATTACAACAAGGTGAAAGTATTTACGCCCTAAGCGGTACCGCAACTCAACTATTAACTCAAAATCCCCAATTACAAGGAAAAGTTACTATTGAAAAAGGCAAAATTCAGAACGTTTTAGCCGCTCTTGATTGGTTGAATTTACAAGGTTTTGGTACTAGGGGAGGAGAAAATGTTGGTAGAGCCGCCAATGTGCCAACTACCCCCGTAGGAATACCAAATTCTTCCTTAAGGACGCAACTAGAAAGATTTTCGGAAATTACCTCTTTACTGCAACAAGAACGGGCGGAAAATAGAAGAGGTTTTTCCATACCAGATATTACTCAATTGCAGGGTAATTTTAGCGGAACAGTTGATTTTGCCGGAACTTTACCCAGAGATATTCAAGCTAGTTTCAATCTCCAAGGTAATGATTGGAAATTAGGGACTTACACCGCCGAACAGGTAGTAGCTCAAGGAACTTATAATGGTGGGAATTTGAATGTACAAGCCTTACAAATAAAGTCCCAAGATACCAGGGTAGCATTTCAGGGAACTTTGGGAACAGAAGCACAAAATGGAGTATTACAAATCCAAAATTTCCCCTTAGAACCACTCAACAATATTTTACAGTTACCTGTTTATGTCACCGGAAATCTAGACGGAACAGTTAACATAGCCGGAAATTTAAATAACCCTTATGCTAGTGGTCAATTAAATGTTAAAAAAGGCACTTTCGATGGTACAGCTATTCAATCCGCCGTCGCCAATTTTACTTATGAAGATGCTCGGTTAAACCTTGATTCTCAAGTATTAATCAATCCCCCACAACCAATTGTAATTGCTGGTAGTGTTCCTTTTAAATTACCCTTTGCCCAAGTCCAGCCAGCTAGCAATCAAATTAGCCTTAATGTTAATGTTCAAAATGAGGGATTAGCATTAATTAACTTGCTGACAAATCAACAAGTGCGCTGGGTAAATGGTACAGGACAAGCACAGTTAACAGTGGGGGGAACTTTAGAACGTCCAGTTCCCAAAGGATTTGTGAATTTACAAAATGCGACTCTTGGTGGTCAGTTACTTGCAGAAGATTTGAAAAATGTGAATGGACAGATACAATTTGAAGGCGATCGCATTGTCGTAGAAAATCTTACAGGTAACTTCCAACAAGGACAAGTAATTGCCCAAGGAACTATTCCGATTTTCACACCTTTAGACTCTCAAGATCCAGCCCGTCAAAATCCTCTAACGATCGCCCTCGAGCGAGCGAGAATCAACCTGAAAGGATTGTATGGAGGTATTGTTGATGGCAGAGTGGTCATCGCGGGATCGGCAGTCAATCCTATACTCAGAGGAGGAGTCAACTTACTTGATGGTCAACTTTCTTTACCGCAAACTCCCGCTACCGTCGCTACTGTAAGCGACACCACAGCCACCAAGCAAAATCTAGTTATTGAATTTGAAAATTTCCAAATCGGATTAAGCGATAACGTTAGCATTACCTTACAACCAATTCTCGCTTTCCGAGGTAGCGGTAGTTTAACACTCGGAGGTTCTTTAGATTCTCCTCGCCCAGAAGGTGCGATCAAATTACAAAGAGGTGTTGTAAACTTATTTGCCGCCCGGTTTAGACTAGAGCGTGGTTACGATAATATTGCATTGTTTGTTCCTGAGCGAGGATTCAATCCCTTTTTAGATGTAAGATTGTTCGCTACTGTTTCGGAAGTAACTACTTTTCGCTTACCTGCTTCCGCTTTAAGTTCTGAGGTTAGTGATAATCCCGCTACAGGTTTCGGCAGTTTACAATCAGTTAGGGTAAGGGCGAATGTTCGCGGTTGGGCGAATCAATTAGGTGTAAATCCCGATCCTAATGTGGCATCATCTCAAATTATTCAACTAACCAGCGATCCTCCCCGCAGTGAATCAGAAATTGTGGCTTTAATTGGTGGTAGTTTTATTAATAATCTCGGTCAAGGTGGCGATGGTATTGCAGGGTTAGCGGGAATTGCTAGTTCGGTATTTTTGCCCGGTTTAGAAGGATTTTTTGGTGATCTTGGCGAAAAACTTGGTTTAAGCGAGTTTCGCATCTTCCCCACAGCCGTAACTTCTGGAAGAGAAAACGCCTCAGTATTAGGTGTAGCCGCAGAATTTGGCGTTGATATTACTGATAATTTATCAGTTTCCCTCTTAAGGATTTTAACTGCTGAGCAACCCACTCAGTTTGGTTTACGTTATCGTTTTAATCCCGAATTTACTCTCAGAGGTTCTACCGATTTTTCTGGTGATACTAGGGCAATTCTTGAATTCCAAAGAAGATTTTAGTTTTCGGTTTGTTGTGAGGACTTTAGTCCTTTTCTTAGGGGAAATACGACTGAAGTCGATACAACGAACCTAAAGGTTATGGGATATCATTAATAGAGTTAACCAACATTTCATCCCGACAATTTGGTTATGAATTCGGTTATAACTACTTCGATCGCAGAGGGTAATTAAATAAAAATGTTGAGCGCGTTCAAATTAAAAAAATTAAGCTGAGAAATAGGGCAACCTGATATAGCTAAAGATATGGATTAGTATAGTTATCGCACTGGATAATAGTTGGGGAGGGATGATGCAGCTTATTTTTATCCGGGCGATCGTAGCTTTTTCTCACAACATACCGTACAGCACTCTACATGAGAAATAAATGGTGGAAAATACAGTCTACATGGACTGGATTCATAAGTATCTTTGTTAAGCGAATTGCTTCAACAATTGAACATCCCGATCGAACTTCTTCCAGAAACCAGATACTTTCGCTGAGGTGGTATCTTGTGCTGCTAGTGGCAGGTACTTTAGTTCCTGTTGTGTTGTTTGCCGTTGCTGTCGTCTATAAACTGTCAAGTCAGGAACAGGCAGCATCGGAGCGACGTATACTTCTAGCTACCCGTAACTTAGCTTCGATCGTAGAGCGCGAACTTTCCAGCACAACTCGGACACTCCAAGCAGTAGCAGCGTCAGAACGGTTAGAGCCAAGAAACCTGAAAGCTTTTCACAGCGAGGCGACGCGAGTTGTACAAACGCAAGGCTCATGGATTAGTGTAATTCTCCTCACACCACAGGGGCAGCAGGTTGTAAATACTCTACGACCGTTTGGTAGCCAGTTGCCTAAAGTAGAAGAGCCAGCAAGCCTACGGCGCGTTGTCAAGACTCAGCAGCCGACTGTGGGCAATTTCTCCCGTTCAATGCTTAAGTCCAATCTTATGGGCTTCCGAGTTCGGATTCCGGTGATGCGCGATCGCAAACTCCGGTACATACTTACGGCTATCATCGACCAAAAGGCGATCGCTAAAGTCGTCAGCGAGCAAACCAGCATCGATGGAGAATGGACGCGCACAGTCGTTGATGGTCAAGGGGTTGTGGTCGCTCGCACTCGTTACCCGGAACGCTTTGTCGGCAAGAGGGGAACGCCATCTTTTCTCAAACGAATCTCAGAGGCAAGAGAGGGAGTTTACCGCGATACCACTTTAGAAGGGAGGAAGGTTTATGTCGCCTTCAGTCGGGTCAGTGATACCCCTTGGACAGTTGCCATCTCTGTACCCGTTGATTTGATTTTTGAACCAGCCCGACGAGCGATGTGGCTGGTTATCGGGTCTGGTTTAACCTTGCTTTTGGTCAGTGCCATCGGTGCTTTCATTCTCTCCCGATACCTTTCTCGCAGCATTACCTCGGCTGCCTTGGTTGCGGAAGCATTAGCTAAAGGTGAGTTTCCCCGAATCAAACCACTCTTAATTAAAGAAGTCGTCTTGTTAGGGCAGTCTTTGGAATTTGCGGCTAATCTGCTGTCACAGCGCGAACGGGAACGGACGGAAAATTTGCTAAGGGCGGAAGCGGCAAGAGAAGAAGCCGAGGCAGCTAACCGTATGAAGGATGAGTTTTTAGCCGTGTTATCTCATGAGTTGCGAACGCCTCTCAATCCCATTCTCGGCTGGTCTAAATTACTCCGCACTGGCAGATTAGATGCTCTGAAAACGGCTTTTGCTTTGGAAACGATCGAGCGTAACGCCAAACTGCAAACCCAACTAATTGAGGATCTCTTAGATGTGGCTCGGATCATGCAAGGTAAACTGAGCCTGAAAATGGTTCCCGTCAACTTGGTATCTACGATTAGTTCGGCAATTGAAACAGTACAATTAGCGGCAGAAGCTAAGTCGATCGATTTACGATTTATCACTGATGATGGCGAATCCCAAAATCCCATATTTCTAGTTTTAGGAGATTCCGCCCGCCTCCAGCAAGTCTTATGGAATTTACTTATTAATGCGGTTAAGTTCACAGCGGAAGGAGGACGGGTGGAAGTGCGTTTGTGGCGTGTCGCTTCACAGGCTCAAATTCAAGTTATTGATACAGGCAAAGGCATTAATCCCAACTTCCTACCATTTGTATTTGAGTATTTCCGTCAGGAGGATGGCAAGATAACCCGTAAATTTGGGGGTTTGGGGTTGGGGTTGGCGATCGTGCGACATCTGGTAGAACTACATGGGGGAACGGTTAAAGCCTATAGTCCCGGAGAAGAACAAGGTTCAACGTTTACAGTCAGCTTGCCATTGTTAAAAGATGAACCTATAAACATCAGTGATGAATCAATAGACTCTTCATATTTGCCGCTGCACTCCTCACCCCTGATGGGACTTCGAGTTTTAGTGGTTGATGATGATGCAGACACAAGAAATTTTCTTGCCTTCACGTTAGAGCAAAATCAGACGATCGTAACTGCTGTATCATCTGCAAGTGAGGCATTGCAAGTTTTGGAAGAAAAAACCTTCGATCTGCTGATCAGTGATATTGCTATGCCAGAGATGGATGGCTATATGCTAATGCAGCAAATTCGCAGCAGGTATTCTCAACAAGATCGGCAGGTGAAAGCGGTAGGCGAAGCTATGCCAAAGGCGATCGCGCTGACGGCTTTTGCGGGAGAGCACAATCAACAACAAGCTCTCAAGGTTGGATTTCAGCGTCATATAGCTAAACCTGTAGAACCAGAAGCATTCGTTAGAGCGATCGTAGATTTAGTAAGCAGTTGCGAAGAAAAGCAGTAATTTAGCTTTTTTAATATCAATTCAGGATTATCTATAGCCTCGATGTATTAAGTAGGTGTAAATAAATAAAGTGATAATAGTTATATGAGGATGGGGCGGGCAGGATGCCCACCCCACAAGAAAGCTATAAATTTTGTGGGGTGGGCATCCTGCCCGCCAAAGTTTTCACTTTATTTATATCTACCTACTTAGTTACAGAGGATGAATTACTAAAAATAATTCGTAAAATTGACAATCCCAAAATTATTAAAAATAATACTAAGCCAATGGTGCAAGCGTAACTGATTTCTAAATCTCGGAAAGCTCGATCGTACAGGTAATATACAACTGTTTTAGAACTGTTTCTTGGCCCTCCCTGCGTCATAATATAAACTTCTTCAAAAACTTTGGTTGCTGAAATTGCCGAAATTACTGCTACTAAAAATAGATAGGGTTTCATTAAAGGAACGGTAATATCCCAGTGTTTTCTTAGTCCGTCAGAACCATCGATCGCAGCTGCTTCATAAAGATCGTTAGGAATAGACTGTAACCCAGCTAAATAAATCACCATGTAATAACCTAATCCTTTCCAAATTGTCACTGCCATAACGCTAAACAACACCCAATTTGGACTAGTTAACCAGGGAATTCCCTCGTTAAAACCAATTAATTTTAGTAGTTGATTCAGTAAACCATTTTCCGCATAAAGCCATTTCCAAGCTAATCCAGCAACTACCATTGAAATAATTACAGGTGTGTAATAAGCGGCGCGAAACCAACTAATTCCCCGCAGTTTTTGGTTAACTAAAATTGCCAATGCCAAAGGTAAAATTACTAAAATGGGTACTACTACCACTAAATAAATTAATGTGTTTCTGAAGGTCTGCCAAAATATTTTATCTGCTATTAATCTCTGAAAATTAGCTAATCCTACCCATTCCGGCGCTTGGGTAATATCATATTCGTAACGAGTGAAACTGAGGTAAAATGCTTGGAAAGCAGGCCAAATTACTGTTAATCCTAAAAGTATGATGGCTGGTAATAAAAATAAGTAGGGAGTAATTTGTTTTTGGTTAATTGTCATTGGTAATCAAGCAAGTAAATTTAAGTACGTTGTTGCGCTTTAGCGCTAACAGTAGCGCTGAAGCGCAACAACGTACACTAGCTTAGTTTACTGGCGATCGGCATTCGCCAACCAGTACCAAAGGCGCGATCGGTTATTTTTAATCCTGGAGGTGCTTGGCGGCGTTTAAATTCTGCCCTTGAGACTAACTTTACTACTTTTTGAACTACCGCAGCATCGTGTCCTGAAGCGATAATTTGATCGACTGATTCATGCTTATGAATTAGCTTTTCTAAAATATCATCTAACACATCATAAGATGGTAGGGAATCTTGGTCAACTTGTCCGGGTTTTAGTTCGGCGCTTGGGGGTTTTTCTAACACATTTTCGGGGATAATTTCCCGATAACGGTTTAGCCATTTACAAATTGAATAAACGCGAGTTTTGGGTACATCTGCGATCGCAGCTAATCCCCCATTCATGTCACCATAAAGAGTACAATAACCCACCGCCATTTCTGATTTATTTCCGGTGGAAAGTAGCAGATAACCAAATTTATTGGCTATTGCCATTAACAAGTTTCCCCGAATTCTAGATTGGATATTTTCTTCGGCAATGCCAAACTCTGTTCCGGCAAAGATATTAATTAAACTTTCGTCATAGGTTTGCATTAAATTGGCGATCGGTAAAGTATGAGTACTAATTCCCAAATTTCTCGCTAATGCTAAAGCATCTTTAACCGAATGATCGGAACTATAAGGCGAAGGCATTAACACACCTAACACATTTTCTGCACCTAACGCTTCTCTGGCGATCGCAGCGACTAAAGATGAATCAATCCCGCCACTTAAACCAATTAAAACTTTAGAAAAACCGCATTTATGCGTGTAATCCTGCACCCCTAAAACCAACGCCAACCATATTTCTTCATCCGAATTTTCTGGTTGATTAGCTATAGTTCCAGAAACTAAATCTTGACTTTTTTCATCAAATTCTATAGTTGCCAACTCAGTTTCAAAAGAAGCTAAAGCGCTGATTAATTCCCCTTGACGATTTACGGCAAAACTACTTCCATCAAAAATTAAATCATCATTTCCGCCAATTTGATTTGCATAAATGATTGGTTGCTGATATCTAATGGCACTGTGACTCAGCATTGCTTTGCGTAAATCTGGTTTTCCCACTGAATAGGGAGACGCAGAAACATTGACTGTAAAATCTACACCTATTTTGGCTAAATCTGCGATCGGATTCACTGCATAAGTGCGCTTTCCCCAAAACTCTTCATCATTCCATAAATCTTCACAAATAGTTACCCCAATGCGAACTTGATCTAAAGTAAAATAATTTGCTTCTAAACCAGGTTCAAAATAACGATCCTCATCAAAAACATCATAAGTCGGCAATAACCGTTTATGAAATACCTGTTTAATTTTGCCTTTTTCTAACAAAGCGATACTATTAAATAAAGGCTTGCCTCCGGTAACTTCCGCCTGGGTATTTGGTTCAACTGTACCCACTAAAACTGCTAAATTCTCTGGTAAATCTTGGGCTAATTTATCTAATACAGTTGCCATTCCCTCGACAAAACTAGGCATTAATAATAAATCTCTCGGTGGATATCCACATAAAGAGAGTTCTGGAGTTAACAACAACCTTGCACCTGAATCAACTGCTTTTTTGGCAGCTTTCAGAATAGCTTGGGCGTTACCAGTCAAATCACCGATAATGGGGTTAAGTTGAGCGATCGCTATTTTCATAAATTATCATTTGTCATTTGTTATTTGTCAGTTAGATTCACCAATGACTAAGAACTATTAAATAAATACCAAAGGTTTATCCTTAAACGGCACAAAAGCCTCAGCATCAAATCGATATAAAGTAGCCGGACGACCTGCACCACGAGAAACTTTTATTCCTGTATCGCATAAAAAACCTAATTTTAACAATCGAGAGCGAAAATTGGAATAATCAGAAAAATTTTCTCCTAACACAGTAGTATAAAGCTGATAAAGGTCGTTTAAGGTAAAAACATCTGGCAAAACATCAAAAGCTACGGGACTATACTCTAATTTATTTCGTAACCTTTGATAACCATATTCTAATATTTTATTGTGATCGAAAGCTAATTGGGGAACTAGTTGAATAGGATACCAAGCAATGCCACTTACACCATCAGCAATTAACTCTGCTTCGGCAAATCTCACTAAAGCAAAATAACTTACCGATAGGTAACGGACACCAAAACTATCTGGCCCTTCTCTGGGGTCACGACCTGGCCCGCCAAAGGTATATAATTGTTCCAAATAAAGGTTTTCTACGCGAATTTTTTCCGCTAAAATTCGATATGCCGCATCCTCTAAAGACTCCCCATGTCTAACTAAAGTTCCCGGTAGACACCACTGACCTAAAAACGGTTCCTCATGGCGCATTACTAACAAAACTAACAAGCGATTTTGCGAGGTATCGACAGAAAAAATCACGTTATCCACCCCGACTTTAAAATCAGCTAATGCCTGTTTTTTTAACGGATATGCAATTTTTCTCGTCGTGCGTTCTGACATTCGTATAATTGCTCTCGATCGATATATGCCTCAATAGTCGGCGTTAAACTTGTGGTATCTTTATTTTGACGATAAGCTGTAGAAGAAACATTTGGGCCATTTAGGGAAGCGATCGCTACTTTCGCACCCAAATTCCGCAATTCCCCCAAACTAATCTCTTGTATAGGAGATCCTGGACGAGGTACTACTAATAATTCCACTTGCTGCAACAAATCTTCAACTCTGTACCAACGTGGTAGCTGTTTCACCAAATCCGAACCTACAATTAATGTTAGTTCCGCATCAGGCCATAAATTTTTCGCTTTTTCCACAGTTTCCAAAGTCCGAGGGCTACTTAATTCTTGGTGTAAACCAATATTATATCTTGGAGGAGCGATATCTTTAATTAATAATCGCAACATTGTCGCCCGATGTTCTAACGGCGTTTGGTGAGATTTAAAAGGATTGTCCGAAGCCCAAACTGCTACCCAATCAAAATGTTGAGATAGCCAATTAATTATTGTTTGATGTCCCGTTGTCGGGGGATCGGCACTAGTACCAAAAAGAGCAATTGTTGTCATGATTAATTGGTTGTTGGTAGTTGGAATTTAGCTTTTAGCGTTTGGTTTTTTCGGTTAATTCCGTGAGTGCGGGAGAAATTTCTACTGGGATCTGTTGGGGTTGGGTTAATTGGCGGGTCGCAGCTGGTAAACTAGCTAAAGAACTGCTGGTGCGATCGCGAATTTCCGCCAAACTTGCCGGAGATTTTACCCTTTTTCCTTGTTGTAAAAATAGTTGCAGCAAAGCTTCTTCTCCCTCTAAACTTTCGCTGATTAATCCCAATCGATCGGAGTGAATTTCTCCCTTTTCCCAACGGCGAAAAATTTGTTTCCGACCAGGATAAGTTACTTTATTACTGGACTGTTTCATTGTGGGAATGCCATCAATTTCTACCAGTTTATAAACACCACCAACAGGCGTACCTGTAACTAATTTTGTTCCTAAACCATAACCATCAATACAAGCACCAGCCGCTTTTAATTTAGCAATTTCCCACTCATCCAAATCGCCGCTAGCAAAGATGGGAACTCCTGGTAAAAGCGATCGGACTTTTTGCGACAAATTGGTTAAATTCCCCGAATCTAATCGCACCCCCGACAACTGCATTTCCCCAGCTTCGATCTTTTCTAACAACATTTGGGCAGCGGCAACAGTATCGTAAGTATCTATCAGTAAAGGTGCCCCCGGAAAATACTCGTGAAACGCCTTAAAAGCTTCTTCCTCACTCCCAGAAGTCGCCGTCAACGCCATCACAAAAGCATGAGCCATTGTACCACTAGGTTTTTGCCCCAACTTCAGCGCCGCCAACACATTCGATGTCCCATCTAATCCGGCTGCTAAGGCCGCTCGCGCCGCCCACAAAGCCCCTTGCGGACTAAAAGCCCGTCGCGTGCCAAATTCCAGCAAAGTCGCCTCTGGGCCTGCCACATCTCGCAGTCGCGCCGCCCTAGTCGCCACCAAAGTCTGATAATTTAGCGTATTCAGCAGGTAAGTTTCCACAATCTGCGCTTGCCATAGCGGTGCTTCCACCCGCAACAAAGGCTCATTAGCAAACACAGCCGTTCCCTCTGGTACCGCCCAAATATCCCCAGTAAAACCCGATTCTGCTAAAAGTGACCAAAATTGAGCAGGCGCGTGTTGGAAAATCCCCGTCGCCCGCAAAGCATCTAGTTGGGCAGGACTAAAGCGAAACTTCTCCAAATAGTCTAAGGCTTGTTCTAAGCCCATCGCAATCAAATAACCAAAACCTTCTGGTAATTGGCGCACAAATAACTCAAAACTAGCCTTTCTCTGATCTAATCCTTTACCCACATAACAAGCCGTCATCGTCAGTTGGTAAAGGTCAGTCAACAAGCTATAATCTTCGGGATAAAGCGTGAGTTCCCTATCCTCCAAGGTTTCTGCCTGTTGAGTATTTTCAGGAGCTAAACATTTGCAGTCCGGGGCAACAGTCATAGCCCAACTTCCTAATCAAGTTTGATTAATCCAATTATAGTAACTTTCACCAAAATATTGTCAAGGGATTTTGTGAAGATTGCATGAAATCGGGACTGGGGACTGAGAAAGTTTTGAGTTTTGAGTTTTGAGTTAGGAAGAGTTGGACAGTTTTAAGTTTTAAATTCTCCCCTGCCCCTCTGCCCCTCTGCCCCTCTGCCCCTCTGCCCCTCTGCCCCTCTGCCCCTCTGCCCCCAGTCCCCTCCATCTGAAAAATTCTTGTGCAGTGATTAACAAATAATACAAAGTGTATAGATTTAGTAGTTTAACTAAACAATTAGGGGAGTTTAGGACAAAGTATTGCAAACATAATCAAACAAGTGTTGCAATGATGGTTGCTCGATCGAATTTTATAGATAATAAAAATCAGATAGACAAAAAACTATCTCACTATATATCGAAAGGGAGAACAATTTTATGGCTAAGATACCTGAAATGTTTGACCGCGTGACTCAGTTCTTCTCGGAAGCTTTAACCAGAATTTTCAGCCCTCCAGAAGATAAAGATTATCCTGAAATTGGTGTCCAACCTTTTGAAGGAGACGCTTACAAAAAAACCTCTAGAGGTTCAGATTATTAATTGTGCAAAGAAGTAATCCGTTTGTTAATCAAGGTCAAACATCTAACTTTTTGTAGGCTATGCGATTTGCTTGTGGGAAATTCTGCGATCGCCTAGCCTCCTGTTATCATTCAAAATTTCATTGTCATTTCTTCCTAGATAAAATGGGTGGCGAAATTAATTTTCCACCCAATTTTAATTTAACGCTGAAGCGTTCACAACGAACACAATACAGGTTCGTTGTAAACACTTTAGTGTTTCAGCGAAGACAGCGCTTACAACGAACTTGTTAATGTTTCAATTAATAAAAAGCAAAAAGCTGCACTACCAACAGGAACTGTTAAGTTATCTACGCCTAATTTTGAGAAAGTTTCTAAGGCAGTGGCGACTAAAGCAACAGCTATGGATACTACATAAGTTTGCCAGATGTTACCTTGTACAGCTAATAAAATTAAACTAGTGACTACGAAACTTACTACAGCCATTGTTAACGAACCTTCCCAACTTTTTTGGATACCGCCAATTTTGTAGGGATGTTTTCCGTATTTTTGTCCGATTAAAGCTGCTAGTCCATCGCCCCAAGTCATGACTAAAATACCTATGGCAGCGTATTGGGGTTGTTGGATCTGCCAAAACCAAGCTACTAGAATACCAATACTTAAAGCGTAAAAGAAAGTGCCTAAACTTTTGCGTCCAACACTATTTATGCCGGGAAGGATGGGAAATTTATAAGATAAAAGTGTGATGGTACTCGCTAAAATAGAAGCGGTAATTCCTACCCAAGCAGGGATTTCTAACCACCAAGCGAGGAGAATTACTTGTCCAGTTCCGATGTGTACTACTTTGCGAATTTTTTCGGGATCTGTGTTGGTGTAACGGTGCAATAATTCAGCAGTCAGGACGATCGCACACACCCAAACAGCCGCGATCGCAATTTTAAACCACAAACTTGATATGAATGGAAAACTTGACACAGTTGTTAATTTAATGAAAATTTTACTAATTTGGCTAATTCGTGGCTATCAGATGTTCATTTCGCCCTTGTTTCCACCTTCCTGCCGCTATCAGCCCACTTGTTCTAAGTATGCCATGCAAGCGATCGAACGTTTCGGCCCTTGGCGCGGAACGTGGATGGCAATACGTCGCATCTTGCGCTGTCACCCCTTCCATCCCGGTGGTTACGATCCTGTTCCAGAAGTTGATGCTTGTTCTTGTCACCCGGAAACAGGAGATTTTGCAGATAAAACAATAAATAACAATTTAAAATAGTTTTATGTTTAACCGTGACCATTACTACGTTGATTAAGTAAGTATTGCCAGATTTGATTTACTTCCGCTTGCATTTCTCTGATTTGAGCTTGCGATTCTCTCATGATTGCGCGATCGGCTTCCCCATTTCTAGTCAGTCTTCCCACTGCATCTACTAAAGTTTCGATCGCCGCTTCCGTTCTATTTTGTCTCTCAGATAATCCACCTAATATTCTTTGCACTTCAAAAACTAAGCTATCCATACGAGTAGCTAGCTGTTGCTGCTGTTGTTCTAGCTGTTGTTGTTGTTCAGCGAATTGTCGTTGTTGTTGTTGTACTAGCTGTTCTAGCTGCTGCTGTTGTTGAGCAAATTGTTTTTGTTGTTGCGCTAGCTGCTGCTGCTGTTGAGCAGTTTCTTGCAAAATTGCTTCTATACGGTCTAATCTCTCTGTCATCTTTGTTTCTCTGGTTTTAGCAAGCTTAACTCTTATTATCGCTTGTATTGATTGCAGTGCAGTTTCAATCCCTGATAGGAATTAATTGAAGTTTAAACATTACTGGGGGTGTTGGGTGTTGGGTGTTGGGTGTTGGGGAAATTCTCTTCTTCTAGGTTTCAATCCCTGAAAGGGATTAATTGAAGTTTAAACAATTGTACAGTTGTTAATCCCATGTTTCCCTCACCTTTTCAATCCCTGAAAGGGATTAATTGAAGTTTAAACTATCTTTGGAAACATCTTTCCAAGGTTTATTCATATCTAATTTTCAATCCCTGAAAGGGATTAATTGAAGTTTAAACTCCCCGATTGTACCTTACCGCAATGCGGGAATTTTTCGCCTTTTCAATCCCTGAAAGGGATTAATTGAAGTTTAAACGGAATTTGGCATCAAGATTTGAAATCGTGGGAAGTTTTTCAATCCCTGAAAGGGATTAATTGAAGTTTAAACAAAAGATTAAATCTAAGCTTGATGGCGCACGAAATTTTTTCAATCCCTGAAAGGGATTAATTGAAGTTTAAACTGCGGCACTCCGAAACCCTTATGATATGTAATTTTCGAGGTACAGTTGCGCCAGACAAAATAAATTTATCATTTCAGCCCGCAGCGTGTAAATACCTCTCAAAGGCATTTTCGCCAAAACCCTTACCACGCAAGCATTACAAACATTGCGCGGATAACAATTCCCCCATAAAAACCCCAAACACTTGTACATTAAGGATTTGAAGCTCAAAATAGACAACACTGCCAAAAACACCCACCCATTCGCGCAACCTGTCTATGAAACCCTACCAAAAAATCCCCATTTTAGAATGTGGCGAACCCCTAACACCCATTCCCCTAGAACACTTTGCTGCCCAAACACCCCACGCTTACGAAAAACTCCGCGCCCCTTACGGCAAACTTTCACCCTATTATCTCCGGGAAACTGTCCTGGAAAACCTGATTCAAGCGCAAAACCAACTACAGCTAACCCATCCTGACTGGCGAATTTTGATTTTTGACGCTTACCGACCAGTAGCAGTGCAGCAATTTATGGTTGATTATACCTTTGCTGAACTAGTCAACGATCGACAACTAAACCTTGACGAATTAAACCAAACTCAAATCGAAGAACTTTGGCAACAAGTATATCAATTTTGGGCAGTACCGAGCCTCGATCCTGCGACACCACCACCCCACAGCACAGGCGCAGCGATCGATGTTACCTTAGTTGATGAAAATGGCAATTTAGTTAACATGGGTTCTGCCATTGATGAAATTTCCCCAGTTTCTTTTCCCGATTACTTTGCTAATAGTAACGAATTCCCAGAAACAGAATATCATGCTCATCGACAATTGTTGTTTGAGGTGATGCGAAGTGCAAATTTCCAACAACACCCTAACGAATGGTGGCACTTTTCTTACGGCGATCAAATGTGGGCTTGGTTATCCCAACAACAACAACCCAATCAACGGTTTACAGCCAGTTATGGTAGAATTTGAACGATATTAGTTATCACTTATTAATCAAATTTAATAGTACGTTGTTGCGCTTTAGCGCTAAACCTAGCGCTAAAGCGCAACAACGTACCTTTATTTTTTAGTTACTAGTTTCCTAAAAACCAATTTCATGGTAACAATTCCTTGACTAATTTTGAATCTTTGAGTATACAGATACCCGACTTCTTCAAGAAGTCGGGTATCTGGTTTTCAGCCTTTTTTATTCTGTTAATTTCACTTGTCCGCTAGTAGCTAAAACTCTCGCACTTACACCAAACACGCGCAACAAACCTTCGGAATCAGCATGATTATAGCTACCTACACCTTCCATTGAAGCGTTTTCTTCCGAATATAAAGAATGTGCCACATCAGTCGCCGCCAAAAAGGAAATATTTCCCTTATAAATTGCTACTTTAATTGTTCCCGTTGCCAACTCTGCGGTACATTTAATCGCCTGAAGTGCCATCTTAGTCGCCAAATCATACCAGTAACCTTGATAGATTTGTTTGGCAATTAATAAAGATAACTGATCGTAAAACTCACGGGCGCGACGATCCAAAATTAATTGCAACAAATAAGCATAACAAGTCCCTAACAACTCAACCCCTGGACTTTCATAAACTCCCCGTGATTTAATTCCGACAAAACGGTTTTCTACTAAGTGAGTGCCAATACCTAAACCATACTTTCCACCGATCGCATTTGTTTGCAAAAATGCTTCCACCAAACCTACAGAATTACCATTAATTGTTACCGGAACACCCTTTTCAAATCTCACAGTAAATTCTCCCGTTTCATCAGGCGCATCAACCGGATAACAACCCATAATTGGTTTAACAAAATGTGCCGGAGTTGTTAACTCTTCCAACATTCCCGACTCATGAGTTAAACCTAACAAATTCGCATCGGTTGAATAAGGTTTATCTTTAGTAGCAGAAACAGGCAAACCCTTTTCCTGGCAAAAATCAATCATTTCGCTACGTCCAGGGAAACGGGCTAAAAATTCCTCATCGCGCCAAGGAGCATAAACTTCAAATTCAGGAGCTAACATATTAGTAATTAATTGGAAGCGTACTTGGTCATTTCCCCTACCAGTAGCGCCATGACTAAAAATAGTTAAACCCCGTTTTTTCATCTCCAAAATCATCGCTTTGGCTAACACACAGCGGGCAATCCCTGTTGTATTCCAATAGCGTCCTTCATAACAAGCTTGAGCTTGAATTACATCTATACCAGCTTGTGCGATCGCCTCTCTAGCAGGTAATAATACAAAATCAGTTGCCCCAGCTTGCAACATTCTTTGGCGAACTGCTTCAATATCATCTTCATCCGGTTGTCCCAAGTCAGCTGTAAAACAGACAACATTTACCCCGATATCAGTCAGCCAACGAGTAATTGTACAACTATCTAATCCACCCGATCCGGCAAATGCAACTGTTTTCCCTTTCAAATCCTGTGCTTTCATCGCCAATTTTCCTTTAAAGTAGCTGCTAATAAAACCAAAAGCCTAAAAAGACAAACTCTTATTATCTACCAATAGCGATCGATATCTGTCCCCCAAGGCACAGTTTTTTGGGGACTGGGGATTGGGGACTGGGGACTGGGGACTGGGGACTGGGCGACAAGGGGACAAGGGGGCAAGGGGGCAAGGGGACAAGGGGACAAGGGGACAAGGGGACAAGGGGACAAGGGGACAAGGGGACAAGGAGAATTTTGGCCTTCTGCCTTTCCCAGTCCCTAGTCCCCAGTCCCCAGTCCCTAGTCCCCAGTCCCCAGTCCCCAGTCCCCAGTCCCCACATTGACACCAAGCCGATCGCCAAGTAACATAAAGCCTTGACCAACTAAGCCAAGAAGCTCTCTTACAGGTGTTTTTCAGCGTTGTCATTCCCACTTATAACCGTCAACCTATACTGGAAAAATGCCTCAAAGCTTTAGAAAAGCAGCATTTGTCCCCAAATAGCCCGATTACTGGCTACGAAGTGGTATTAGTCGATGATGGTTCTACTGATAATACCCTGTCTTGGTTGGCATCCCACGCTGCCCAACTGCCTCATGTTAGGTTATTTCAGCAAAGTCACCAAGGGCCTGCCGCTGCCCGGAATTTGGGTGTGGAAAAGGCGATCGGTGACACAATTATATTTATTGATAGCGATTTAGTAGTAACTGAAAATTTCCTGCAAGCCCATGCAGATGCTTTAGTAGCAGGGTATCAGAAAATCGGGAGCGATCGCCTTTTTACCTACGGACGAGTAATTAACACCTGTAACTTCGATAATCCCACAGCTGAACCTTATAAAATCACTGATTTTTCAGCAGCCTATTTTGCTACCGGAAATGTGGCAATTTCCCGACATTGGTTAGAAAAAGCTGGATTATTTGACACCCAATTTCAACTTTATGGTTGGGAAGACTTAGAACTAGGAGTACGCTTAAAAAAATTCGATTTAAAACTGATTAAATGTCCCGCCGCTGTAGGATATCATTGGCATCCACCCTTTGCATTAAACCAAATTCCCAACTTAATTGAAAAAGAAATTCAACGCGGACGTATGGGAGTTTTATTTTACCGAAAACATCCCAGTTGGTCAGTAAAAATGATGATTCAAATGACTTGGATACACCGTTTACTTTGGGGAATCTTATCTTTGGGCGGTAGCCTCAACGAACGTACCCTTGCCCCATTATTACAAGCATTAATCAACCAAGGTAAACCACAATTAGCCCTGGAAATCGCCAGAATTTTTCTCAATTGGTACAACGTCAAAGCAGTTTATCAAGCAGCAATCTCAAACCATTTTAAATATTAGATTTGAGAAGCTCGAAAATCGAAAATTGAAAATTGAAAATCGAAAATCCTTGATCCCAGCCATTTAACATCACCACAAATCCAATAACACCACTAAAATTGAAAATCGAAAATCCTTGATCCCAGCCATTTAACATCACCAGCAAATCGCAAAGATATGGTATGTTAATATGGCTATTTTCACACACCGACTTGGTGTTGAATCTTTTTTCAGGAAGTAACAGCTTCCCCAAATACAGCAATTCACTTTTAAATGTGAGATGTAATATGCTTAATCGGGCAAAATTTTTAGGAGTGGTTTCAGGATTAGCTGTTTTAGTAGCTGCTTGTTCTGATAGCACCCAAAGCGCTACAAATACCACCACCCCAGCTGCGGATACCGCTGCCAATGTCAGCACTACTGCACCTGCTGGAGAAAAAAACACAACTCCAGCTATCAACATTAGCAGCTTGGGTGTGAAAGATGTCGGCGAAATCAAATTTCAGACACCACCTGCCACCGTTTTAAATGGTTTTTTTGATGCTGTGAATAACTCAGGGGGACTAAAACATAATGTAAGTAAAAATGGCACCCTTACATTAACTGGTTGGGCAATCATCCCAGAAAAAACCAAAACAGCTGAAAAAGTGATTATTACCTTACCAGATAGTAATCAAATTGTCGCGATCGCTAATGTAAATTTAGCCAGACCTGACGTAGCCAAAGCTATCAAAAATCCAGCCTACAAAAACGCAGGCTGGACTACTTCATTTAAAGCCAACACTTTGCCCACAGGTAGGGTACTCTTAAGAGCTTGGGCTTACGATCCGGCTACCAAGACAGCAACAGGGCTGAAAAATATCCATGAACTTACTGTTGCCGAATAATGGGAACAAGTTTCCCCTAACTTTGCCAAATTGTGTTAGTTTAGGAATTGCTGTCTAAAATCACACATCTGAGGTTTCGGGTGTTTCTGTCACACAAAGCGATCGGAGATGCCCTCAGATGGAGGATTAACCCGAAAGGAGTTTAAAAAATTATGCCAGTTGTCTCTTTGGCTCAAATGATGGAGTCTGGTGTTCACTTTGGGCACCAAACTCGCCGCTGGAATCCGAAAATGTCCCCTTACATTTACACATCTCGTAACGGGGTACATATTATCGATCTAGTCCAAACTGCTCAGTTGATGGAGGAAGCTTACACCTTCATGCGAACTGCGGCAGAACAAGGGAAAAAATTCCTGTTTATTGGCACCAAGCGCCAAGCAGCGGGGATTATTGCCCAAGAAGCTTCTCGTTGCGGTGCTTATTATGTTAACCAACGTTGGTTAGGCGGAATGCTTACCAACTGGACAACTATTAAAACCAGAGTCGAACGTCTCAAAGATTTAGAAAGACGGGAAGAAAGCGGCGCACTGGATTTATTGCCGAAAAAAGAAGCTGCCGTTTTGCGCCGGGAAATGGAAAAGCTGCAAAAGTATTTGGGCGGCATTAAGTTAATGCGGAAAATTCCCGATGTGGTTTTAATTGTGGATCAGAAACGGGAATATAACGCGGTTCAAGAGTGCCAGAAACTAGGATTAACGATCGTTTCCTTGTTAGATACAAACTGCGATCCAGATGTAGTTGATATTCCGATTCCGGCAAATGATGACGCAATTCGATCGATTAAGCTAATTATAGGTAAGTTGGCAGATGCGATTTACGAAGGTCGTCACGGTCAACTAGATGTAGCTGAAGAAGAAGATTACGAAGATTACGAAGGTACGGAAGACGATCTGGAATACGATGAAAGTGATTTCGTAGATTCTGACGAAGACGAAGATACTGAGGAATAATCACGTTGAATCCGTAAAAACTAGATTAGGTAAGGGCAAGAGATGGCGGAAATATCTGCAAAACTAGTTCAAGAACTGCGTAAAAAGACGAATGCAGGGATGATGGATTGCAAAAAAGCACTCCAAGAAACTGAAGGTGATGTTGAAAAGGCGATCGACTGGCTGCGGCAAAAAGGAATGCTCAAGGCTGGTAAGATTGAAACCAAATCAGCCACAGATGGATTAGTGGGTAGCTACATTCATACTGGTGGCAGAGTAGGAGTTTTGGTGGAAGTGAACTGCCAAACAGACTTTGTTGCCCGTAATGAAGCTTTCAAAGCCTTAGTGCAGAATATCGCTATGCAAATCGCTGCTTGCCCTAACGTCGAGTATGTTAAGGTTAGCGATATCCCAGGTGAGATTGTGGAAAAAGAAAAAGCGATCGAAATGGGACGCGAAGATTTAGCGAATAAGCCAGCTAACATCAAAGAAAAAATTGTCCAAGGGCGGATTGAAAAACGCCTCACAGAGATGACATTGCTCGATCAACCTTACATTAAAGATCAAAATATCTCAGTGGAAGAGTTGATTAAACAAAATGTTGCTCAGTTGGGCGAAAACATTCAAGTTCGTCGCTTTGTACGCTTTGTACTCGGTGAAGGATTAGAAAAAGAAGAAAGCAACTTTGCTGAAGAAGTTGCAGCCCAAATGGGGGGTAATAAATAACTACTTCGATCCCCCTAAATCCCCCTTAATAAGGGGGACTTTGAAGAGATCCCCCTTGTGTTTTGGGGGGTTAGGCAGGGCTAATTCATGGTCAACAGAGAAATTGATTTGTGTAGCAGAGATGATGCAAACAAAGGAAAAATCATCTAGCTTCTCTTTCTCCCCTTGTCCCCTTGTCCCCTTGTCCCCCCATCTGTTTAATTTTCTTTGATGACAATGAAGTAGCCCTGGGGTTAGGGGGGATCTAACTTGTGTTAAATAGTTAATACTTTTGTAGATTTTCAGCATTGCGGTACTGTTAAATTAATACCGCAATGCTTTATGTATTATTAAATTTCCAGTAAAATTATGGCAAGAGCAATTGAGCGAATTGAACGGGAAATTGGGGTACTAGAGCAGACGATCGCAGAACTCGCAGAAGAATTTTACAAGATCTATAGCGGTTATTTGACTGCTTTAGGTCAAGGAATCCGGCAACAGCTGATCGTGGCAACTTATCATTTATGTACGCAAAGTTATCCCCAAGAATTTCTCAGTTTGTCTTTTAATCAGCGGCAAAAGTTGCAACAGACAATCAAACAATTGGCAGATCGTACTGCACAAGAGTTAATTATTCAAGTCAACTCACCGATGCAGGAAAAATCACGTTCATCGTCAATAAAGGAACTGGAAATTAGCGAACTTCGGGAATTAATTGAGGAAAGTATTGCCGAAGTAGAACCACAGGAAAGTGATGAAGAAAAGCCTGTTTCGGAGTCGGATTCTCCATTAAGTAATTCTGAAGCTACAACGGAAAAGCCAAATACTCAGATTAAAAATCCCGAAGCTTTGTTACAATGGCAGGAAAAATTAGAAAGTGCGATCGCCAAAAGTTTGCAAAAGCTTTCTCGCGACAGTAACTTAAAATTACAGCAAGCAGGATTATTACCCAAAAAACTGCCCGAACCTGTTTTAGAAGCAGCTGCTAAAGTGGAAGCAGCAGCGGAAACAATGCCGGGACCACCAAATTTATTAAACTTGGTAATTGAGACAGAAAGCGATCGAGAATCCCAAAGTTCCACCGTTACACATTTAGTTGCTATCCATCTCCGCTTGTCAGAAATCGAATTTCCTGACTCCACCCTAACCACAATGCGTCAGCAAATTAGAAACCTCTCAGTAAGACTACATACAACCCGCCGAGAGTATCAGAAAAAACAGCGAGAAAAAGCGATCGCACAAGCAGAATTAGCTTGGCGTGCTAGTTGGTTTGATTAATCCTTGTTATTGGTTATTAGTCATTCGTCATTGGTCATTTGTTAGACTATAAATCTAAAATCTAAAATCGGAAACTTGGTTTATGACTAATCCTCAACCCGATTGGGTAAGGTGGCAAAAAGCCTTAGAAGTAGAAGAAAAAAGCGGTTTTGTTGACTTAATAGGCAATCAATACCGCTTTAGTGAGTTTCTTTGCCTAACTTTTGGTAAACCTCCCACACTTTTAGATTCAGAATGGCGGAATAACTGGCAAGAAATGGCAAGTAGATTTGCGAAATATCCCAACTTGTCAATTACTGAACGAGAAAATTTAGTTAAACTAGCCAAGTTATTTCTCCAAGCTTCTGAAGAAGAATGTCAAAGAATTTGGCAACAAAGGAGTAAATTAACAGAGAAACTAGAGAACAACGAAACCTTAAAACAATTACCAACTCCCAACTACCAACTCCCAACTACCCAACCAGAAATTTACTTAGATCAACCCTTAAGAGAAGTACCAAAATTAGGAATTACCAGAAGTAGACATTTAGCCAAATTAGGACTTTATACAGTTCGGGATTTACTGTTTTATTATCCTCGCGATCATATCGATTATTCCCAACGAGTTGATATTTCTCAGCTAGAAGCTGGCGAAACCGTAACTATTGTCGCCACTATTAAACGCAGTGAATGTTTTACTAGTCCCAAAAATAAAAAATTAACTATTTTAGAAATAGTCTTACAAGACCGTTACGGTAAAATGCGGTTAAGTAGATTTTTTGCAGGTAATCAATATACTAATCGCGGTTGGCAAGAATCCATTAAAAAGCGTTATCCTGCGGGAGGAATAATTGCCGCATCTGGATTAGTTAAAGCGACTAAATATGGCTTAACTTTACAAGATCCCGAAATGGAAATGTTAGCCAGTCCGGGAGATAACATTGAATCAATTAATATTGGTAGAGTTGTACCAATTTATCCTTTAACTGAGGGAGTACCCGCTGATGTAGTGCGACAAGCGGTAATGGCAGTGTTACCAGCAACCGCACAAATTGAAGATCCTTTGGTGGAGGGATTGCGCGATCGCTACGGATTAATTAAACTACAAGATGCCATTAATAACATTCATTTTCCCACAGATAGCAACAGCAAAGAAGCAGCCAGAAGACGTTTAGTATTCGATGAATTCTTTTATTTACAATTAGGATTTCTCAAACGTCGGCAAACATTACGCCAAACTCAAGCCTCAGCAATTTTAGCCCCCACAGGTAAACTAATCGAAAAATTCTATCAAGTATTACCCTTTAAATTAACAGGCGCACAACAAAGAGTAATCAACGATATTCTCAACGACTTACAAAAACCTACACCCATGAATCGATTAGTTCAAGGAGACGTAGGTGCAGGGAAAACAGTAGTAGCAGTAGTCGCCATTCTCGCCGCCATTCAAGCAGGTTATCAAGCCGCATTAATGGCACCCACAGAAGTATTAGCCGAACAACATTATCGCAAATTAGTTACTTGGTTTAACCTCCTACATTTGCCCGTAGAATTGCTCACAGGTTCCACTAAAGCCGCCAAACGTCGAGAAATTCACGCCCAATTAGAAGACGGAACTTTGCCTTTATTAGTAGGTACTCACGCCTTAATTCAAGACAAAGTTAACTTTCACAGTTTAGGTTTAGTAGTAATTGATGAACAACATCGTTTCGGCGTTCATCAACGCGCCAAACTACAACAAAAAGGCGCACAACCTCACGTATTAACCATGACAGCAACCCCAATTCCCCGCACCTTAGCCTTAACATTACATGGGGATTTAGATGTTAGTCAAATCGATGAATTACCCCCAGGAAGACAAGCGATTAATACAGTAGCTTTATCAGGAAAAGAACGCAACGAAGCTTACGATTTAATCCGCCGAGAACTTGTTCAAGGCAGACAAGTTTATGTTGTTTTACCTTTAGTTGAAGAGTCAGAAAAATTAGATCTTAGGGCAGCAACAGTAGAATACGAAAAATTACAAGAAAGCATATTTCCCGAATTTAAAGTTGGCTTACTTCATGGTCGCATGACTTCAGCCGAAAAAGAAGAAGCAATCAACGATTTCCGAGACAATGAAACCCAAATATTAGTAGCTACAACAGTAATTGAAGTTGGTGTAGATGTGCCAAACGCCACAGTAATGTTAATCGAAAATGCCGAACGTTTTGGCTTATCTCAATTACACCAATTACGAGGTAGAGTTGGTCGTGGTAGCCATAAATCTCACTGTTTATTAATGAGTAATAGCACCACCGCAGATTCCCGGCAACGTTTAAGTGTTTTAGAACAATCTCAAGACGGCTTTTTTATCTCAGAAATGGATCTGCGTTTTCGTGGTCCCGGACAAGTTTTAGGAACCAGACAATCTGGTTTACCAGACTTTGCTTTAGCCAGTTTAGTAGAAGATCAAGAAGTTTTAAATTTGGCGCGAGATGCCGCAGAATTAGTCATGCTTCAAGACCAACATTTACAAAACTCTTTGCTAAAAGCCGAGTTAGAATACCGCTATCAAAAATTAATGGGTGGCACAATTTTAACTTGAGCATTAATTACGCATCCAAGTGGAAAAACTCTATATTTGATAGTGCAATAAGTAGGTGTAAATAAATAAAGTGATAATAGTTATATGAGGATGGGGCAGGCAGGATGCCCACCCCACAAGAAAACTATATTTCTTGTGGGGCAGGCAGGATGCCCACCCCACAAGAAAACTATATTTCTTGTGGGGCAGGCAGGATGCCCACCCCACAAGAAAACTATATTTCTTGTGGGGCAGGCAGGATGCCCACCCTACAAGAAAGCTGTATTTCTTGTGGGGCAGGCAGGATGCCCACCCTACAAGAAAGCTGTATTTCTTGTGGGGCAGGCAGGATGCTCACCCCACAAGAAAGCTGTATTTCTTGTGGGGCAGGCAGGATGCTCACCCCACAAGAAAGCTGTATTTCTTGTGGGGCGGGCATCCTGCCCGCCTTAGTTTTCACTTTATTTATATCTACCTACTTACTCATAATTTTTCTTTTACCTTCCTCTTTAACCGCGAAGTAACTGCAAAAGCAGCGAAGGCAAACAAAGCAAATATAGTATTAGGCTCAGGAACTTTAGAAGTAGGAGTTATCTTGCCAACCAAAACATCATCTATATAACTAGCGTAAGTTGATACGCGAGTATCACCGCCATACTCTCCAAAACTAGAGTTTAATATATTATCAATATCAGGAGGAGATGAACAATTAAATACCCCAAAACACCCGCCAAATGATGTTATTCCAGCAATTAATCCATTGATGAAAGTTGGTCCTCCTGAATCACCAGGGGCGGTACTAACCTCTTGCAAACCTAACCCTAAATCAGGAATACCAAAAAATCCAAAGGCATTATTTTCTGGTAATCCATTATCAAAATCGTATAGCAAGAATGCGTTGGGAAGTATTCCAGGATCTAAATCTTCTCCTAAAACTTCATATACATTTTGACCGGAACGTTTGACTCCAAAAGGAAAATTACTTGGGTTAAAACCCTGATTGCCTTGACCAGAGTAACCATATCCCGCCTTAACGTTGACCTGACCGATTTCATCAGTATTTCGGTAGATATCATACCGTTGGGCTGCTTCTGGTGCCACTGATGCCAGTTCCAATATGGCAAGATCGCCACCAAAAGAGTCGAAATCAGCAAAACCGTCCCAGTCTGGGTAAATAAAAATGTTGGCAGTATTTATACCAAACCTACCTGTCGGCAGATTGAAAAATGCTGTAGCCGCATTTGTGATATTCAAGCCAAAATCGTCAGTGAGACAGTGAGCAGCGGTGAGAATGTGTCGCCCTGAAGGTAGCAGCGAACCCGAACAACCAAAACGTCCCAAACTTTTTTGTAAAAATAAACTTACAATACCGTCAAATCCATTACCGGGACTAACTATGTAGTCATTCGGATTGCCTGGAACTACAAGAGCTTGTGCTCGATCGCCAATTCCAAGAGTTGCGAATAGCCCTGCAAAAATTATTACGCCAGAGGTAATAGTAGTTTTTAGTGATTTTAAAGGACTGTGGAAAGGAGGAAATTGCATTTGATAATCTCCCGTATTAGCTAATAGTTAATCCCTTGGCTTTTTTTAATTGTGTAAACGATATAACTCATCACTAACTCAGTTTCAACTGCCAACTGTAAAATCTCTATTTTGATAGTGCAATACTCATACTTTTTATTTTTCCCTCCTCTTTAACCGCGAAGTAACTGCAAAAGCAGCGAAGGCAAACAAAGCAAATATAGTATTAGGCTCAGGAACTTTAGAAGTAGGAGTTATATTGCCAGCCAAAACATCATCTATATAACTAGCGTAAGTTGATACGCGAGTATCAACTCCAAACTCTCCGAAACTAGCGTTTAGTATGTTATCAATATCAGGAGGAGATAAACAATTAAATTTACTAAAACATAC
Organism: Floridaenema flaviceps BLCC-F50; assembly: GCF_041929275.2. Lineage (NCBI taxonomy): Bacteria > Bacillati > Cyanobacteriota > Cyanophyceae > Aerosakkonematales > Aerosakkonemataceae > Floridanema > Floridanema flaviceps. The sequence continues at coordinate 44,477 of NZ_JBHFNR020000001.1, forward strand.
GTTCAAGGATGTTATTCCTGCAATTAGTCCATTAATGAATGTAGGCCCTCCTGAATCACCAGGGGCGGCCATAACCTCTTGCAAACCTAACCCTAAATCAGGAAGATCAAAAAATTCAAAGGCATTATTTTCTGGTAGGCCATTATCAAAATCGTATAGCAAGATTGCGTTGGGAAGTATTCCAGAATCTAAATCTTCTACTAAAACTTCATATACATTTTGACCCGAACGTTTGACTCCAAAAGGGAAATTACTTGAGTTAAAACCCTGATTGCCTTGACCAGAGACACCATATCCCACCTTAACGCTGACCTGACCGATTTCATCAGTATTTCGGTAAATGTCATACCGTTGGGCTGCTTCTGGTGCCACTGATGCGAGTTCCAATATGGCAAGATCGCCACCAAAAGAGTCGGAATCAGCAAAACCGCCCCAGTCTGGGTAGATAAAAATGTTGGCAGTATTTATACCAAACCTACCTGTCGGCAGATTGAAAAATGCTGTAGCCGCATTTGTGATATTCAAGCCAAAATCGTCAGTGAGACAGTGAGCAGCGGTGAGAATGTGTCGCCCTGAAGGTAGCAGCGAACCCGAACAACCAAAACGTCCCACACTTGTTTGTAAAGTTAAACTTACAACACCGTCAAATCCATTACCGGGACTAACTATGTAGTCATTGGGATCGCCGGAAACTACGATAGCTTGTGCTCGATCGCCAATTTCAAGGGTTACGAATAGCCCTGCAACAATTATTACGCCAGAGGTAATAGTAGATTTTATTGATTTCAAAGGGCTGTGGAAAGGAGTAAATTGCATTTGATAATCTCCTGTAATAGCTAATAGTTAAACCCTTGGTTTTTTAAATACTAACAATCGCCCTGTGTTAGTTTTATTAGATTTCGCTGGCATTTCTCTCCAACAAAATCTAACTCATAACTAACTCAGTTTTAAATGCGGAATGTGGGTTCTAACCCAAATACTGTAGAGATTTGCGGTAAAATATTTTCGCAAGCTTCTTTAAAGTTATGAGCTTTTGGCGCTTCTTTGACCAGTCCTTTTAATCTTTGCAGTGCTGAAAATGCCATACTCCGATTTTCTTCAATTCCAGCATTTTTGGCGGCTAATACTAACGCCTGAAGTTGGTTTAATGCTTCAACTTCATTTTCGGGTGGTAAATTTTCATCACTTTCAATTCTTCTTTGCAGTTGTTCTAATAGTTCTCTAATTCCTTCTTGTTCTGGGGGAGGTGATGCAGGTAATTCATTAATTGAATTCTTCACTTCATCGCTAACTGTCTTTAGGTTCATTTGAATTATTTTCCCACTAGCTAATCTAGTAATCAAAGCAAAAGAGGCTAGTTTCCTCCTCTACCTATAGATAGGTTTACCTAGAAAATTATTCATTAAATACAATCAAAAATCTAAATTCGATCGACCTGATTAATTGGTAATTCTATAGTGAATGTTGTCCCTACTTCTGATTTAGAGTGGCAATAAATATTTCCTTGATGTACTTCCGTGATAATCCGCTGGGAAATTGACAACCCTAATCCAGTTCCTATTCCTATTAATTTAGGAGTAAAAACTGGCTCAAATATTCGTTCTTTAATCTCTGCATTCAAGAAGATCTGTATCGCTATCGCATCATCGCTGATTCTTTTACTACTAATAATAATTTGTTTTGGCTCGCAATGCTGACAATTATTTTCGGATTCTAATAAAGCATTAATCGACTTACCAAGCAAAGTTAAAATTACTTGATTGATTTGATTAATATAACATTCTACAGGTGGTAATTCATCAAGATGCTTAATTATTTCTATCTTATTTTTGTAAAATTTATACAGCAATAATAAACTACTTTCAATGCTTACATTAATATTTGCTGCCCTCATTTTCGATTCATCCGAGCCAGAAAATTTTCGCAAATTTTGCACTAATTCGAGAATTCTATCTGCTCCTAATTTAATCGAATCAATGATATAAGGAAAATCCGATCGCACATAATCCAAATCAGCCTCTTCTATAACCTTCTCAATCTCCAGATTAACTGAATAAGTTTGCTGATAAACATCAATAACTTTCATCAATCCTTGGGTATATTCTTCTAAATATGGCAAATTCCCATAGATAAAATTAATCGGATTATTAATCTCATGAGCAATACCAGAAACCAACTGACCTAAAATAGTTAACCTTTCTATTTGCGCTAAATGTACTTGGACTTTTTCAAAATTAGCCTGAGCTTCTTGTAAAGATTGACTTTGCTGTTGTAATTTCTCTGTAGCTTCCCGCAATCTTTGTTCTAACTCTTGTTTAGATTCAATAGTTGCAGTTGAATTAAGTAAAAACTGATAACGTTGATATACAATAAAAAAAGCGATCGCAGGTACTAACTCCACACAATTACCCACCATCGGCCCAAAAACAATATTACTTTCACTTCCTCTGGTAATTTTGAGAAAAATGTAACTTGTACTACCAATTAAAAACAAACTTGCTGTTAATATTGTTAACCAATTAACTTCTACTTTTTTATTGCGCCATAAATTCCTAAACATCAAAACGCTAATTAAAAAATAGCAGCCAGCAATAATTGTATTTTCTAATCCACCTACCAACTCTGCATTAACCAAGATTTGAGCGATCGGAAAACAAATTGTATTCCACATAAATATTGGTATCCCTGTTAAGTACTGGCAGCGTCACCATGATGAATCGGGGGATTAGACGAAACCAGCGCCCAACCATAGACTTATTGCCCAAATCGGCTTATAGAGTAAAGAGTAAAATAGAAAAGTTTAAAAAATTTTCCTTTCCCGATCGACCCTTACCTTTTGAACCTGTAACTTTCTTCTACCACCATAACTAAAAATATTTTTGTCGTAAATATTAAATCTCAGATACTTTGCAGATACACTTCGACAAATTCCTGAGATTTAAAAATTTACTATCTCAATTATTATACTGGAAAATTTGCTAAAACCAAAAATAGTAGATTTTCCGGTTGCATTGTACCCTAAACATGGGTAAAGCTTAGTTTTCATCCCAAACTACTGAAATTTACCTTCTTACTTCAGAATATACTACAGCTATCCAACCGGAGTCGATTTGACAGGGCTAGGATTACAATAATCTTTACAATAACAATGTAGATTTTACTATCGTTATCTATCTGAGCATAAATATTTCTAGATTCTCTTATCGTGAGTTAGGCCACCATGTACCGGAAACTGTTTCAGCTGCGTCAGCGAAAAAGCCAAATGTATCGTACCGAAATCTTGCTAGACCGCTTGTGGGTCATCGGTTTGCTAATAGCAGCATTAACTCTTTATCTAGCCAATCTAGGTGGTCTGCCTTTACGAGACTGGGACGAAGGAATAGTCGCCCAAGTTGCGCGTGAAATATACAACGCACCCCCCGGATCGTTACGCTGGCTTTATCCCACCTTAGCGGGAGAAGCTTACATCAACAAACCGCCCTTAGTTCATCTTCTCATCGCCAGCACATATTCAATTGGGGGAACGATTAATGAGTGGACAACGCGCTTACCCGGAGCAATCTTAACAGCCCTTTCTGTACCACTACTCTACGGCGTGGGGCGAGAAATCTTCACAAGAAGGCTATGGGCAATTTTTAGCGCCTTAGTTTACCTCACATTATTACCAGTAGTGCGACATGGACGTTTAGCGATGTTAGACGGGGCGATATTGTGCTTTTTTCTGTTGACAATTTGGTGTTTATTGCGCTGTCGTCGCGACTTACGTTATTGCTTAGGTGTGGGGATAGGGTTAGGATTGATTGCTTTAACTAAAGGGGTTTTAAGTATATTATTAGGAGCGATCGCACTAGCATTCATAGCCTGGGACACCCCCCGATTACTCACATCAATTTACTTCTGGAGTGGCATCATCATCGGCAGTTTACCCGCCACCTTTTGGTATGCAGCCCAACTACTACATCACGACCCAGCCTACGTTCAAATGTTCATCAACCAAGGCATTTTAAACCAATCCCTCAAACGTATATGGGATCGAGTTGATAACAATTCCGGCCCACCTTGGTACTACATCTTAGAAATACTCAAATACAATTGGCCTTGGTTAATATTTCTACCAAACAGCTTAATTTTAGCTTGGGAAAATCGCAACCTTAGTTGGGCGAAATTAATGCTTACTTGGAGTGGTCTTTACTTATTTATCATCTCCATTATGACCACCAAACTGCCCTGGTATGTCCTACCAATTTACCCAGCATTAGCACTCTTAATCGGCGCACAATTAGCAGAACTTTGGAATTGGCCTAGCAGCAAAACCTTCCCCCGGTCTTGGTTTACCATGTTAACCATCTTAGTTATTGGTTCTTGGGCAGGCTGCATTTATTTTGCCAGATTCGCACCTCAATTAGAAACAGATTTAGTATTAACCTTGACTGCAATAGCATTAACAATGACGATCGCCATTGTATTAATGCTGAAACGCGACCTGCAATTCATCATCATTTTGTTTTGGGGCAGTTATCTCTCCCTATTCCTCCTCATGAATTCTGATAATTGGGTATGGGAACTAGCGGAACAATACCCAGTAAAACCAGTGGCGCAAATGATTCAACAAAGTCACCTACCTCCAACTCAGAAAATTTACACATCCCACCCAGCTTTTCGCCCTTCCTTAGATTTTTACAGCGAACACCAAGTCATTCCCACCACTGTTGACGACCTGAAAAAAATTTGGCAAGAACAACCCTCACCCTACTTCCTACTCAGGTCATATTTTCCCAAAAAACTTAACCTAGAACCCGTGAAAATCATTGGTCAAGTGAAAACAAATACTTCTGAACCTGAAGCTAGCTGGGTCTTAATCACCAAAGACAAATATTACTAAACAACTAGTTTTGGGGACCCGAAAACTTTTGAGTCTTGAGTTAGAGAGTTTTGAGTTAAGAAGTTCTCTTGCCCCCCGAACCCCCCGAACCCCCCGGCGGCGAATGTCAATAAAAATCAATTAATTAGGTTTCGTAACCCAATCCATAAATTGCTCAATAGGATTTTTTTGGGAAGGTTTTTCATCTAAAGTTGCCATAGTATAGCCTAAAAAAATAGCGCTGCATACAATAGCAATTAAAGAAATTGGTTTGGCAATGCGAAAGTCACGACGCATTCGTGCTAAAGGACGACTTTGGCGACGCAGCTTTTGCCCATCAGTTCGGTGTCTCTTAATTGATTGGGGATCTCTTACATAATGACCGCTTTGACTAATCACAAAGCGTTCATGACAAAGGGGACACATATAGAGTCCACTACCTACGTTACTCAGCTTCCTTCCCTGAGAACGATAACAAATCGGGCAAGTAACAGAATTGCCATCAAAAGTGTGAGCATTCATCAGAATTTCCTACTTTTCCACAGGTTGTGCCTTTTTTCAGTGCAATTTACTAAACCTGCTGTCACGCATAGCGCCCAGCCTAGATTGGTCACTTCGATCAGCTAGTGCTATCAGAAGATGACTTTGAGCAAGACCCATCTCTACTAAACATTTCACATTTCCAGTAACCAAGGCAAGTTAAAGATAAATTTATTCAAGGACAAATTTGCATATAGTTCCCAATACTAGTCTACCCAGATTGACTAGCAAAAAAGCAAACTTTTAGCCTTCCTTATCGTTAAAATTTATATGAGAAGCCTGTGAAAAAATTTTAGCTTTCTCTAATTACTTTATATACTCACCTTCATATATAATGACTCCCATTCCCCCCGTTGATTTACGGTTAAATCAACCACCTTTGTCAGATACGGGAAATTCCGATCGTACAACTCACTCCTCTCCCCCATTCACCAGACTTCTCAATCGTCTCCAGCCATCACCAGAAACAGTAGTCATGCTTCTAGCTGTACTCATCGGTGGTGGAACTGGCATGGGAATAGTCACATTTCACTATTTAATTGAACTTATCCACAGCCTCGCCCTAGAGCATTTTATGGGGCTAATCTCTCGTTGGGGGGCTTGGACTTTAGCTTGTGTTCCTACCCTTGGTGGTTTAATAGTTGGTTTAATGCGTTGGCGTTGGCAAGATTTAGGCCCGAGCATTTCTTCGATGATTGCGGCTACTCAGGGTTCCTTAAATGATATGTCCCGCCAACTCAGACCAGTGACTAAAATGGTCGCCGCTTCCGTATCTTTGGGAACTGGGGCTTCTTTAGGCCCCGAAGGGCCAAGCGTCGAAATTGGCGCAAATTTCGGAATGTTACTCGGTCAAGTCCTGCAAGTCTCTCAAGAACGACATCGGTTACTTTTGGGCGCAGGGGCAGCGGCTGGTTTAGCGGCTGGGTTTAATGCGCCGATTGCTGGGGTGTTTTTTGCCTTGGAAGTGGTGTTAGGAACTACTTTTGCGACTTCGGCGGTTAGCGTGGTGTTGTTAGCGGCTGTAGTTTCGGCTTTAATTGCCCAAATTGGTTTGGGGGCACAACCTGCTTTTAGTTTGCCTGTTTATGAGGTTCGCAGTCCTTTAGAGTTGCCTTTATACATTGGTTTGGGTTTACTGGCTAGTTTAGTATCTCTGACTTACACCCAAGCAATTCAAACTGCTGGACGTTGCTTTAAGGGGCAAGTGAAAGGCTTTACTTGGTTGGGTAAAATTCCCCGCTTTGTTCATCCAGTAATTGGTGGGTTATGTGTTGGGTTAGTCGCCCTAAAATGGCCGCAAATTTTGGGTATTGGCTATGAAACTGTGGAAGCGATGCTGCAAGATGTGGAGTTTCCCCTTCAGTTGTTGGTGGTGTTACTGGTGGTGAAACTGGTAATGACTGCTTTGAGTGTGGGTAGCGGTTTGGTTGGTGGTGTGTTTGCGCCCGCGATGTTTTTGGGTTCATCTTTAGGCGCTGCTTATGGGAAAACTCTGGCTATTTTGTTGCCGGGAATGAGTGCTAGTATGGCAGGACCACCTGCTTATGCAATGGTGGGTATGGCGGCGGTTTTGGCTGGGAGTGTGCGTGCGCCACTGACGGCGATTCTGTTACTGTTTGAGTTAACACGAGATTATCGGATTGTTTTGCCTTTGATGGCTGCTGTGGGTTTGAGTGTGTGGTTGGTGGATTTACTTAAACCAAGGGCGACTCAGGCTTTGAATCTTCAGCAGATGGGTGTAAATTTGAGTAAAGACCAGAATGTTGAGGTCTTAAAACAAATGCCTGTTTCGGCGGCTATGCAGCCACCTAAGTTGTTACTTGTTGATTCTCTACCAGTTTTAGAGGCTGGTGTTTCTTTAACTAATCATCAGTGTCACACTGCTTTGGTGGTTGATGAACACAAGCAGTTAATTGGGTTAATTACTCTGCAAGATATTAATCGAGCGATCGCACGCGCAGAAACCACTCCCTCTGGTTATAATATCCTTGACCAAACACTGGCTGATATTTGCACCAGAGAGATACTCTACGCTTACGAAGATGAATCTCTAGCTGATGCCCTATCCCGCATGGCGGCGCGTGGTTTACATCAGCTACCAGTAGTGGCGCGAGATCATCCTCTGCAAGTTTTAGGTTTATTGGAACAGGAAGGGATTAATTTGGCTTGTACTGTGGCAGTTACTCATCAAGCCATTAATCGTTACTTGCCCATGTTGGCTCAAGAGTTGCCTGTTTCCAAAGCTAAACAAACCGTTTGAACACTTTAAACCCTGCATCATTACAATCAAAGAAGGTATCCTTTGTCGATCGGGAAGTTTTGCTCAGGCTGGCAGCTAGAAGCGAGTTCCCGGTCTTTTTTGTGGAAAAGCAACCGCATTGAGTAAAGTTTTTCCCGATCAATGCTTGCTTCACACTCTATTTTGATGAGAATTTGTTGATGTAAGATCGCACTTCTGTTGCAACTATTCTCTTGGTTTTATTTCAGGATGCAGTTTAAGTTGTTCTCGGTCAGTTAACTTGGGAATATTTAAGCTCTCTTGGGCCAATATTTTTGTAGGTTGTGGCGTTGCAGTCCCAATTCACAATCTAGCTACGCAGGGCAAATTATTCCTCTTGGGCGGGATTACCCTCACTATCAATTTGGCGTAACCGAATGTGCTTACGTCCCAAAGAAATTTCAAACTCATCTCCTGGCTGCAAACCCATCTGTGATGTGTAAGCTGAACCAATTAATAAGTTACCGTTTGATTGGACGCTAATCCGATAGCTAGCACTGCGTCCACCACGACCATTTCCACCTTGTTTGCTGTCTAACTGAACGCCTTCGGCATCAATCAGAGCATTCAAGAATTTCATCATGTTGACACGCTCTACACCATTTTTGGTAACAGTGTAGTAGCCACAGGCTTTCGCCTTTTCTTCTTTGGTTAGGTTGTCTAGCTCTTTGACTTTCTTTAACAGAGCTTCTCCCACTAGGGGTTCGATCTTTTTGCTTTTATTCATTAACTTGACTCAAAAAGAATTGCTTCAACTAGTTTATAGTATCCGATCCTGAGTTGTGTTTTGCTATGCTTATGAAGCGATAGCTTTTTATCAACTCACAAATCTATCTTATATCGTTAGCTGTAAATTGTTCAAGATAGTAAAGGTAAATATTGATGATATTTTGCTCTCTTATTAATCAGCTGACTCTTGTAGGGGAGGGTAAGGGAAACTAGATAGATAATGACTGGCGATCGATCTAAGTACCTACATCTATCTTATGGCGGGTGGTTGTTGAAGGAAATTACCCAAAGAAAGAAAGCCCAAAATTTTCGAGATTGTAAAGTAAAGATGAAGCTGACTACTAAAGGACATTACAGTGTAAAGGCGCTGTTAGATTTAAGTCAAAAGCCTGGATATGGGCCGACTTCTGTCAAAGCGATCGCTAAACGTCAAGAAATCCCAGCCCCATATTTAGAAAAATTACTTATAGAAATGCGGCGGGCAGGGATAGTAGAATCAGTACGCGGATCTCAAGGAGGATATAAATTAGCTAATTCCCCCGATAAAATTTCATTAGGACAAATTTTAGAAGCTGTTGGCGAAACAATTGAACCGCTACCCCGCCACACTCCCGATGCCAAAATAGCTGAAGATTGGGTAACGTTTGCTATCTGGCGACGGTTGCATCAAAAATTAAAAGAAGCACTGTACAGCGTGACCTTAGAAGACTTATACTATGATGCCCGAAGTTGGCAAGCAGCATTAGGGGAAGAAACAAGTTTTGTTGTTTAGTCATTAGTCAGTTGAGCAATAATCAAGTAATTCTAGCGATCGCAGCTACATTAGACTATCTAATAGGAGATCCTTGGGGATGGCCTCATCCAGTGCGACTCATGGGTTGGATGATCCATAATTTTCAAACATTTACTACGAAATATTTCCCCCATCCGCAAGCACAACGAAGCGCTGGTATAGTATTAGCGATCGGACTAGTAACTATCAGCGGGAGCAGCGGTTGGTTAATCGGACAAGCTGCCCAAAGCTTACATCCTTTATTAGGAATTATAATAGCAAGTATTCTCCTAGCAAGTTGTTTTGCCGGACGTAGCTTAAGAACAGCTGGGGAAGAAGTATTACAATCACTTAACGAAAAAGACATCGCCGCGACTCGTTCTATTTTAAGTCGATATGTTGGAAGAGACACCGAGCAATTAACCGAAACAGAAATTTTGCGGGCGGTTTTAGAAACAGTCACCGAAAATGCCACCGATGGAGTCATGGCACCGCTGTTTTATGCTATTTTAGGTGCTTTTTTACCTGGAGTGGGAAGCGTTCCTTTAGCACTAGCTTATAAAGCTGCCAGTACTCTCGATTCAATGGTAGGTTATCGAGAATATCCTTATATATATATAGGATGGTTTAGTGCCAAACTAGAAGACATTCTGACTTGGCTACCCTGCCGATTGTTAGTCATTACCTTAGCAATTTTATCTGGTAAACCTTTGTATATTTGGCAAATCTGTCGGAGGGATGCCGTAAAAGATTCTAGTCCTAATTCTGGCTGGAGTGAATGTGCTTATGCTGCTGTGCTCGGTGTACAGTTAGGAGGTACTAATTGGTATCGTGGCGTTGCCAAACAAAAACCTTTATTAGGAGATCAAATTAACCCGATTACTGCCCAGAAAATTAAACAAGCAACATTACTCACTCGATATTGCTTCTTGATTTGGTTAGCGATCGCCTTAGTTATTTTGACTCGGTTTTAGGAACAATACAACTTGTTCCTTGTCTGTACTCTTATCAGCTGAGTAAAATCTCCACTGGAAATACCCGTTTTCAGGGATTTCCCACAGCCAAACAGGAGTGAGTGATGCCGAAAAGATTTTTGCAAGCCGTAATTCTGACAATAATAATTAAAGTGCTAGCCTCAACAAGTTCGCCGAATTTCCCTGACATTACTTCAGCAAGAGTATCCCCGGCTAGTAAAACTTCCATAACTTTGCTTTATCACTGGTTGGATCGTTTTAGCGATAAGCCTAACGGCAGGCTACGCCAACGCTTTACCAAAGAATTTGATAATCGCATTGATTAACTGCACGCTAAACTTCAAGAGAAGCTAAACAACGCAGGAAGCAAGCAGCCATGACTAATCGCCTTGCCCAATCTCCCAGCCTCTACCTTCGCAAACACGCCGAAAATCCGATAAACTGGTGGCCTTGGTCTGAAGAAGCTTGTGCTATCGCCCGTCAAGAAAATAAACCCATTTTCCTCTCCATTGGTTACTCTAGCTGCCACTGGTGTACCGTCATGGAAGGCGAAGCATTTTCTGACCTGACTATTGCCGAGTATATGAATGCTAATTTTATCGCCATTAAAGTCGATCGCGAAGAAAGACCCGATCTAGATAGCATCTATATGCAAGGTCTACAGATGATGACAGGGCAAGGCGGTTGGCCTTTAAATGTATTTTTAGACCCCCATACTTTGGCACCTTTTTATGGTGGCACTTATTTCCCTGTAGAACCTCGCTATGGAAGACCGGGATTTTTGCAAGTTCTGCAAGCGATTCGCCGTCATTATGACACGGAAAAAGCTAAAGTTGACTCTGTAACCTCAGAAATCCTGGGTTATTTGCAGCAATCAGCCAGTATGGTATCTTCTGCTGAAGTAGAAATCGGTACAGCCTTACTAGGTAAAGGTTTAGAAACAAATACAGGTGTTCTGAGTCATAGTGGTTCAGGGCCTAATTTTCCGATGATTCCCTACGCAGATGTAGCTTTGCGGAGTACCAGGTTTAATCTAGCTAGCAAATATCCGGTAAAACAACTCTGCACTAAACGCGGTTTAGATTTAGCATTGGGAGGCATTTTCGATCATGTCGCTGGTGGTTTTCATCGCTACACCGTTGACGGGACTTGGACGGTGCCGCACTTTGAGAAGATGCTTTACGATAATGGTCAAATTGTGGAGTATTTAGCGAACTTGTATGCTTTGGGAGTGAAAGAGGTTGTTTTTGAAAGAGCGATCGCACTCACAGTACAATGGCTAACTAGAGAAATGACTGCAAAAGAAGGTTATTTCTGGGCCGCCCAAGACGCTGATAATTTTGCCGACCCTGAAGACTTAGAACCAGAAGAAGGTAACTTTTATGTCTGGAGTTACTTAGAATTACAAAAATTGTTAACTCCAGAAGAATTAACCGAAATTCAAAAATATTTTACCGTTACAAACGAAGGAAATTTCGAGGGAACCAACGTTTTACAAAAGCGCGATCCTAGTCCTTTAACTAATACTTTAGAATCAGCTTTTACCAAATTATTTGCTGTTCGTTATGGCGCTACACCCGACAAAGTAAAAACTTTTCCCCCCGCCCGAAACAACCAAGAAGCAAGAACGAAAAAATGGCCCGGAAGAATTCCTCCAGTCACAGATACGAAAATGATTGTGGCTTGGAATAGTTTAATGATTTCTGGTTTAGCTAGGGCTGCGGCTGTGTTTGCAGAACCCTCTTATTTAGCCCCAGCAGTGCAAGCGGCTAAATTTATTTTAGAAAATCAGTGGGTAAAAGACCGTTTCTTTCGAGTCAACTATGAAGGTGAAGTAGCAGTTTCCGCACAGTCTGAGGATTATGCTTTCTTCATTAAAGCACTGTTAGATTTACATCAAGCAACATTAGGAATTGAGCAAGAAAACGCGCAATTTTGGTTAGAAAAAGCGCAACAAGTGCAAACAGAATTCGATGAATTCTTGTGGAGTGTGGAATTAGGAGGATATTTTAATACTGCCAGTGATGCTAGTGATAATTTGCTAGTAAGAGAGAGGAGTTATATCGATAATGCTACTCCTTCTGCTAATGGAATTGCGATCGCCAACTTAGTCAGATTAGCCCTTTTAACAGAAGATTTAACATATCTCGATCGAGCAGAACTTGCCCTCCAAGCCTTCAGCGAAATCATGAACAAATCCCCCTCAGCTTGCCCCAGCCTATTCACCGCCCTAGACTGGTATCGTAACCACACCTTAATTCGTACTAATAACGAAGAACTAAAATTCCTCAAACAACAATATCTCCCCACCGCAGTCACAATTTTGACCGACGAACTACCACCCGGAACCGTTGGCTTAGTGTGCCAAGGACTAAGTTGCACAGAACCCTCCAAAAATCACGAACACTTGTGGCAGAGAATACAGGAGAGTCTAAGTAGAGGGTAGAGGCTCTTGGCGCAGGGGAGCAGGGGAGCAGAGGGGCAGAGGGGCAGAGAGGCAGGGGGCAGAGGGGCAGAGGGGCAGAGGGGCAGAGAGGCAGAGAGGCAGAGGAGGAATGATATTGTACTATCATACGGAGAAAGTAATTTTTAGCAGTTTCAAATGAATCAAAAGAAGCCTATCCAGAGTCACCGAGATTTGGAAGTGTATCAGTTGGCATTTGAGGTGGCGATGCAAATTTTTGAATTGAGTAAGAAATTCCCTGTCGAGGAACGTTTCTCACTCACAGATCAAATTCGTCGTTCTTCACGCTCTGTATGTGCTAACTTAGCTGAAGCATGGCGTAAGCGTCGTTATCAAGCAGCATTTGTGGCTAAGTTAAGCGACTCCGAAGCAGAAGCAGCAGAAACTCAAAGCTGGATAGAGTTTGCCGTCAAATCTAACTATCTAGAAGTTGAACAGGGAAGAGAGCTATATCGAAATTACAATAAAATTCTCGGTATGTTAGTCAATATGATTATCAACCCTTCTCCCTGGCTAATGCGACGCGAATAACCAGAGAGCGGAAATTCAATCATTCTCTGGCATCCCCTCTGCCCCTCTGCCCCTCTGCTCCTCTGCCCCTCTGCCCCTCTGCTCCTCTGCCCCTCTGCCCCTCTGCCCCTCTGCTCCTCTGCCCCTCTGCCCCTCTGCTCCCCTGCTCCCCTGCTCCTCTGACGAAGATGCTTCCAAAACCTTGGGATTAGTGGGAGGGATTCTTTCGATATTAATTAAAGATTGCATGACTAATTTCACCACTGGCGCAGCTACAGCACCACCAGAACCCCCTTTTGGTTCATCTACTACCGCCGCGACTACGTAACGGGGAGATTCTAAAGGCAAAATAGCCACAAAACTGGTAACTTTCGCATCGCTGTAACCACCTTTGGGGCTGGCTTTTTGGGCTGTACCTGTTTTACCACCTATTCTATAACCGGGAATCTGGGCGGCTTTACCAGTACCTTTTGTGACTACGCTTTCCATCATTTCTGCAACTATTTCGGCAGTTTTTGGAGAGAAGACAGTTTTAGGTGGGGGTAATGTAGGTTGCCAGGTAAGTTCGTTTTTGGAGTTATATAAACCTTGAACTACATGAGGAGTGACTAGTTTGCCGCCGTTAGCTAGGGTAGCTGTCATTCGGACTAAGTGCAGCGGAGTGATGGAGAAACCTTGACCAAAAGCAGCAGTAGCAGGTTCAATGGGTAAGCCAGTAAAAATGCGCTCTGGCTTGAGTTTGCTATTGGCTCTAAAGGGAAGGTCACTTAAGAGAGCCGATCCTACTCCTAAACGTTTTAACCAGTTATAGTAAACTTTGGGCTGGAGGGTTTGCATGATTTGTACCATGCCGACGTTGCTGGAAACTTGGATAATTTTAGTGACGTTGATTCTGCCATGTCCTCCGCCATGAGCATTTCTAATCACTTTGTTACTAACTTTAATCGCGCCCCCATCTGAGAAAACGCTGTTGGGTTGAATTGATTTATTTTCTAAGGCAATGGCGACATTGATAGGTTTGAAGGTGGAACCTGGTTCATAAAGGTCTGTTAGTGCCCAGTTTTTGAACACAGATGTATCGTTATACTTATAAACTTCGTTGGGATTGTAGGTAGGTTCGGCAACTAATGCCAGTAAGGAACCATCCCGCGCATCCATGACAATTACAGTACCTCGTTTGGCTTTGAATTCGGCCATTTTGGTTTTCAAAGCAATACGGGCGGCGCGTTGCAGGCGCACGTCTATTGTCAGCCTCACACGGCTATCATCGGCGTTAAATAAGCCTTGTGGGGCATAGTCTGGCATCACGGCACCATTGCCAGCCCGATTTAATCTGAGTACTTTTAAGGAACGTTCTAGTAAGGTTTCTCGGCTGTATTCTAAACCTGCTTGTCCTTTATGATTGTCATCAACGTATCCGACGATATCGGCTGCGGTTTCTTTTGTGGGATAAAGGCGGGAGTAGTTTTGAATTAGTTCTAAGCCGTCTTGCCTCATGGCGGTGATTTTATCGGCTACTTCTTGTACTATTTTGTCCTTAACCCGAATGCCGCTAGGGGCGCTGTTAAATTTGCTCAGAAGTTCGGCTGTTGATAGTCCAATTAGGGGGGCTAGTTGGTTGGCAATTTCTTCTTTTGTTTGTCTGCGGAAGATTTTCGGGTGGGCGTAGAGGGTGTAGACTGGACGATCGACTGCTAATACGTTATTGTTGCGATCGACTATGGAACGCCTGGGTACAAAGGGACGAAGGGTGATTTCTTGCTGCTGCTTGGCGTAACGTTCTAAAAATCTCCCTTGGATAAGTTGCAACCGAAACAAATTCCAGCACAATCCTAAACCTCCCAAAAGCAAAATTATCCACACAATTACTAAGCGGATTTCTTTTGGGTTTTTAATTACACTTGGCAAATAATTAGCCCCAAGTCGCTTCATATTTGAAAAGGAGGGAGGATGAGATTTAGCCATAATAGATTTTAGAATTACAATTTGTCGCTGCTTAGTACCCTAGTGGAGTTGGCCCAGTTGTGGGAGTAGGTGCTGATTTTACAGAACTACGAGGACTTTTAGTGGCTGGTCTTTGGGGGGCTGCTTCTAAGAATAGGTTATTTTCTGGGGTTGGTGGTATTAGTCCTTGATTTTGGGTTTCGGCTGTTTCTGCTAGTTGATTCTTTCTTTCTTCAATGGCTGTAGTTAGTTCACGTTCTTTTCTTTGTAAGGATTGCAGTTTTTGGTATTCCTGATTCCACTGTTGTTGCGAGTAGACTATGGCAGCATAAGATGAGAGTGTAGCACTGATTAAGATCAAGGCGATCGCTGATGTGTATCTCTGAGATGTGTTTAACCATTGCACCCAAATTGGTGCTGTTGGCGACAGATGACTAATTTTCGATTTTGCCAGCCTTGGGTATGAAATTTTACTTTGGGAAGCACTTTTAGATTTAGGCGCAAATGACATCAGAGTTCTCCAAGTTATTTATCTAAAATCAATCATACATAGCTAAATTAACTTCACAGATATCCATTTTTAGCTATAACTGATTTGACTGTGTTATAATATTGCGCGGTCTAAGCTAAGCGAAAAAAAGCAGATTTTACTTTTTGCGCTAGCCTAGCTGAGAAACTTTGCAGCAAGAATCGGACGTAACAGCATCAGCTTGACGGCTAAACTGTCAATGTTATTATCATGATCTAGCAGGTAATCTAATCTGCACTAATTAACTCACGAGGAGTGTATGAATAAAAAAATTTGGTCTGTAGTTTTCGGACTTGGCTTAGCTTTTACCTTAGCAGCCTGTGGTGAGCAAGCACAAGAAACAACACCCCCAGCCGCAACCACACCAGCAAAACCTCCAGCCGCAACCACACCTCCAGCCGCAACCACACCTCCAGCCGCAAGCACACCCGCAGCTACTCCAAGCAAACCAGCAACACCTCCAAAGCCTTAAGGAATTGCCAACTCTTTATTAGCTTTCGCTAGCTAAGCATCTATATTTTTGAGGATAATAATTCTTCGCCCCATAAAGCGAAAAATTATCTCATCTGAAGGAGTTCTGCCTTTTTCAAAGAGTTTTTTGGCAACAAGGACTTGGGAAAAGGCAGAAAAAACCTTTACCCTTGACCAATTTTTGGTTTAGCAATTGAACTAGCTGTTAGCTGAATGCTATTACTACAATTTAGTACTTCCCACTACTGTCGCAAGGCGCGTTTAGCATTGGGATATAAAGGAATTAGCTACGAAGTAGAGAATTTAACGCCGGGATTGCATAGAATAAAGTTAAAACCAATGACAGGTTTAACTACTGTACCAGTGCTGTTACCGCAAGTGTCGGGTTTACCGGATGCGATCGCAGATTCTACCGAAATATTCAAGTTTTTGGAATCCTACCAACCTGAACCAAGTTTATTACCAAAACCAGAGCAGCAAACAGCAGCTTGGATGTTAGAAGATTGGTTAGATGAAAGTATTGGTACTGCCACTAGATTTATTTATTATGATTTTCGAGCCGGAGTTGGAAAGCAAATTGATCCTTCTTGGTTTAGCCAACTTTTAATTCAGGTAGTGCGTCGTCAGTATCAGATTAATGCAGCTACGGTAAATCTGGCGAAACAGCGAATCAAGCTGGCATTGGAAGTATTAAAACCTTGGCAAGAGCAACCCTATTTAGTAGGAGAAAGTTTGAGTGTAGCAGATATAGCTGCTGCTGCCTTGTTGAGTCCTTTGGCTTTAATTCCTGAATATCGACAGGAGTATCCTTGGTTATTTGCCAGGATAAAAGAAATTCACGAAATTTGTCGAGAGCCATTGCCACCGGGGTTGGTTTAGGCAGGGGGGCAGAGGGGCAGGGGGGCAGAGGGGCAGGGGGGCAGAGGGGCAGAGGGGCAGAGGGGCAGAGGGGCAGAGGGGCAGGGGGGCAAAATAGAAAATCTAAAGTTATGTAGGTAATAGGTAATTAGGGAATGTTTTATAGATTGGGGAAGATGGGGATTTTGGGTTTTGCTGTGCCTTTGTGGGTTGGGTGTTTTCCGAGGGTTGTGCAAGCCCTGCCGCCGCCGGAGGATATGCCGGAAGAGATTTTGCGGACGGAAATTATTACGGAGGCGCGATCGCCGATCGATGGTAAACTTTTGAGTGCAGCCCAGTACGCTGAATTACAAGCGTCACTGCAATTAGATTCCCCTCCAGAACCAATGGTGAGCCGTGATATTAAGCATTTGATTTTTCTGCTGCGTTTGCGATCGCAAATCCGTCTAATCCTACCGTTTTTAGATTTTTAATAGCAGACTGAAATTCTAACCCGAACAAGAGGAAAAAGAGAACCTTTTCCCCTGTGCCCCTGTGCCCCTGTGCCCCTGTGCCCCTGTGCCCCTGTGCCCCTGTGCCCCTGTGCCCCTGTGCCCCTGTGCCCCTGTGCCCCTGTGCCCCTGTGCCCCTCTGCCTTGCCAAATAATAGCCATGACAACCATCCCCACTGGTCGTTCTTGCTAAAAGTGTGTAAAAAAATGTATTAAATATAAACTATTTCTAGACGACTCTCCTGTTCAAACCAACTTAGTTAAGTCGATATTTAGGTAAGGTAGCCTCATGTCCATAACCATTGCCCCAGAGCAGATTGACAGAATTGTTTGGAATCAGCATCACGACCCTTATGAAGTACTAGGGCCTCATACGATAGAACAGAATGGCAAAACCGTCTGGGTGGTGCGAAGCTACTTGCCCAATGCAGATGCAGCCTGGGTAATTCTACCGGAACAACGGAAAGAATATCAGATGCAGCCTGTACATAATCCCCACTTCTTTGAATGTGTCCTTGATGATGTCACAGAACTAGCAAACTATCAGTTGCACGTCAAAGAAGGCGAACATCAGAGGGTTATCTATGACCCTTACGCTTTTCGTTCTCCCCATCTCACGGAGTTTGATATTCATCTGTTTGGGGAAGGAAATCATCACCGAATTTATGAAAAGTTAGGCGCACACCTAACCGAAGTCAACGGGGTAAAAGGTGTGTATTTTGCGGTTTGGGCACCGAATGCGCGAAATGTTTCTATATTAGGTGATTTCAACTGGTGGGATGGGCGCAAACATCAGATGGCAAGGCGGGTAAATGGGATTTGGGAACTGTTTATCCCCGGAATTGGTGTGGGAGAGCATTACAAGTTTGAGATTAAAAATCATGCGGGTCACATTTACGAGAAAAGCGACCCTTACGGCTATCAACAGGAAGTTCGACCAAAAACCGCTTCAATTGTTACCGATTTAAGTACCTACACTTGGAACGACGAAGAATGGATGGAGAAGCGGCGTTACACTGAGCCTTTGACTAAACCAATTGCGGTTTATGAATGTCATTTGGGTTCTTGGTTACACGCTTCTTCGGCTGAACCTGCCAAATTACCTAATGGGGAAACTGAACCTGTAGTTATTACTTCCGAACTTAGACCGGGGGCGCGGTTCCTGACTTATCGGGAGTTGGCAGATTACTTGATTCCTTATGTTAAGGAATTAGGCTTTACTCACATTGAATTGTTGCCTATAGCAGAACACCCGTTTGATGGTTCTTGGGGTTATCAGGTGACTGGGTTTTATGCGCCGACTTCTCGCTTTGGTAAGCCGGAAGATTTCATGTATTTTGTGGATAAGTGCCATGAAAACGGTATTGGCGTAATTGTGGACTGGGTGCCGGGACATTTCCCCAAGGATGGTCATGGTTTGGCTTTCTTTGATGGTACGCATTTGTACGAACACGAGGACCCCCGGAAGGGCGAACACAAGGGTTGGGGAACTTTGGTGTTCAATTATGCTCGCAACGAGGTGCGGAATTTCTTAGTTGCGAATGCGCTGTTTTGGTTCGATAAGTACCACATTGATGGTATTCGGGTGGATGCGGTGGCTTCGATGATTTATTGGAATTACTGTCGTCCTGATGGGGAATGGGTGGCTAATCAGTATGGTGGTTGCGAAAATATTGAGGGTGCGGATTTTCTGCGCCAGATGAACCACGTAATTTTTAGTTATTTCCCTGGTATTCTTTCTATTGCTGAGGAGTCTACTTCTTGGCCGATGGTTTCTTGGCCTACTTATGTGGGCGGTTTGGGCTTTAATTTGAAGTGGAATATGGGTTGGATGCACGATATGTTGGATTATTTCCACATGGACCCTTGGTTCCGCCAGTTCCACCAAAACAATGTTACTTTCAGTATTTGGTATCACCACAGCGAGAATTTTATGCTGGCGCTATCTCATGATGAGGTGGTGCATGGTAAGAGTCCGCTGATTGGTAAGATGCCTGGTGATGAGTGGCAGAAGTTCGCTAATGTGCGGGCTCTGCTGGCTTATATGTATGCTCACCCTGGTAAGAAGACTCTGTTTATGAGTATGGAGTTTGGTCAGTGGAGTGAGTGGAATGTTTGGTCGGATTTGGAGTGGCATTTGTTGCAATATGACGCTCATAAAGAATTGAAGTTGTTTATGACGGAGTTGAATCATTTGTATCAAACCGAACCTGCTTTATATACTCAGGATTTCGGTCAGGAGGGATTCTACTGGATTGATTGCAGCGATAATCGTCATAGTGTGATTTCGTTTGTGCGTCGTGCTAAGGATTCTGAGGAGTTCGTTGTGGCGGTGTGTAATTTTACGCCACAACCTCATAGTCATTACCGCATAGGTGTGCCGCAACCGGGTTTTTATAAGGAGTTGTTCAATAGTGATGCCCGGAAGTATGGTGGTAGCAATATGGGGAATTTAGGTGGTAAGTGGTCTGATGATTGGGGATACCATAATCAACCTTATTCGCTGGATTTGTGTTTACCGCCTTTGGGTGTGTTGATTTTGAAGTTGGAACCGCCAGAGGTTAAGGAAGAGGATGCTGTGGATGTGGATGCTCACTTGTCTTAAGCTGTAAAGCTAGTTCGTTGTGACGACTTTAGTCGTTCTGTTGGGAAAGATTACGACGTAGGGACACGGCATGAAAGAGATAACGGTAAGAATTGCAAATTATTGATGATGCCGTGTCCCTACCCTCACCAACGAACTTAGTTTTGGCATCCTCTGTCGCTGTCTGTACGCATGGCTCCCAGTAAGGTGGAAACAAATACGCAACGCCTGGGGGCTGTGTCGTTGGCTCCGGGGGACATAAAGGTAATTCTACCTAGTTGTCCGTTGACTCTGCCTTTATATTGAAATTGAATGTTGTAAGTTTCGTTAGTTTGTCTTAGTGTGGTTCTAGTTCGATCGATCTCTATTTGATCGGCATCTTCACCCAGTAAGTTGTCCCATCTGCGTTGAGTTTCTGTGTCGTTAACTGGATGTACTGACCATTGTATTGTGCGATCGCTTTTCCGAAAACTGGCTTCCCAAACTCGTTTTTCGCTTTTGGCTTTGTGTTGGGCTTGTCTGATGATATTTAGCGCTTCTGCTTGGGCGCTGTTGAGGCGATGGCGTTTGAGGATGACTTGCCAGGTGGGGGCTGCGATCGCTGCTAGGATACCAGTGGTAGCAACTACTACTAACAGTTCTACAATGGTCAAGCCGCTATTGAAGCTGGAAGGTTGGGATTTCATTTTAAAGACTGTAAACGCACCTGAGTTAGTATTCCCTTACAGGTGCGTTTGGTCACAAGTTTGACATAAGTATATTTAAACTGTTTTTTGTTTATTGATCAGTTTGCTAATTATTCATTATCCTCGACGTGCGGTTTGCACCAGTGTGGGACAGTCATTGTCTGAACCTGCACTGGTAGCACCCATGATCGTCATCACAGCTACACAGCGCTTTGTACCTGCTCTTACTCCTAAACTTCCTTGATTGTCTCTAGTGCCAAAGGTAATTCCACCTGTTTGGGTGGATTCGGTTTTCAGTAAGCCTTTGTATTGAAACAGAACGCTGTAAGTGTTTGAACCAGCATTTGATAGAGTTGTGTTAGCTGAATCAATGGCGATCTTATCGGCATCTTCACTTGCTAAGTCATTCCAAGCAATACCAGCATTGGGGTGTTGTCCGGGATTAAGACAGCGGTTATTATTGCCGTCATCAGGATGTTGCGGTTGTACTGACCACTGCACTTTGGTTCCGGTATCACGAAAGCAAGCTTGCCAAACTCTTTTTTCTCTTTTGGCGTTGGATTGAGCTTCCCGCAGAACCATTACTGCTTCAGCTTGGGCAGTGTTTACCCTTTGTCTGGTTAACCATTGTAACCAGCTGGGTGCGACAATTGCTGACAAAATACCGATAATTACTACAACGACGATCATTTCTACCATAGTGAAACCGTCGTTGGTTTGCTTCGAGTAGGGTTTCATTTTTGTGCTCCTAATTTCTCATTTGTGCAATTGCTGCTTTTAGGAATTGAGAAAGTAATTACTACTGTGCTCCTTGTTGTTTATCTACGACACCACGAGCTACTGCTTGGGTTTTTACAGCTAAAAGTGGTGCCACTTTCACACCTGCTTTACCAGTTGGGTTGCCTCTGAGGAATATCAAAACGTCTTGGTTAGCGTTACTTCGATCGGAACCTGTACCACTTGTATTATTGGTGCTGACGCAAACCATAAAGCTAGGGCGATTAAAAGCAGCACCTGTTGTTGGGGGAATCTGACTGTAGTTTTGCTCGTCAGGACATTTAGGATTATCTGGCGCTCGTAAATTATCGCTATATAGAGGACTGGTACGTGACTCTGTTGGATAATCTACAAAATCGACTAAAACTTGGGTGGTACCTTGTGCTATGCCACTCTGTCGATTTGTACGGTTGCCGTCCAAAGGCCAAGTGGCAAATGTAACAGTATTTTCTTGGGGATCGGTATATCCTGTGGTTTTTGTTAAGTCGCCTACACCATCTAACCTATATTTTGGTATTTGGAGACGGGCAATCCGAGATACGCCTTTCCATCCTCCAAGAGCGTCTTGGCGATCGTTAACTTTCTGCATATATATCACTAGGCTGAAAGCTCTCCGCCTAATTAATAGCAAGTCGCACTCGGTTCGCTTCTCATTATTTTGCCCAAATTGACCGCAATCACCAAGGTCTTGCATATCAGCATCGGAAATTGTTTCTGGTTTCCAGAAAGCTAGTATTGGCGTGTAACCATCAGGTATTTGTACATAATTTTTAATACCTGGCAAATTATCTGGCCCGCCACCGTTAAGACCGTTGTTATCGTAAATGTAAGCTGCCTCGCGGATGTCGTTGACCATAAAATCAAGTGCCATCTGAATTTCCCGTTGGGTTTCGTTACGGGCGTATTCTCGGCGGTCTGTTTGCAACAAATCTACAACGAGGTCTAGGAGTGCTACGATTACGAAAGTAGCAACTAGGGTGGCAACTAGTAGTTCTAAGACTGTAAAACCAGAATTTTTATTCCGTTTTTTAGAACTACGATTTCGCCACTTGAGTATAGTTTCAAGAAATTTTGTAGCCATTGTTTTTCTGAAGAATTATATAAAGAACTAACAATTTATTTAGTTACAGCGAAAATTTCCCGAACCTAAAAATTGTTGGTAACATTGGAGCGAAATTCCTGTATCGCTGCGAACTACATTGGTATACATAACTGCTAGTGGTCGCCTTTGTTGCTGCCCTAAGCCAGTAGTCATAGTCAAAGCAGCGGCGCGTGTTTCTAAATTACCAAAGTTCTGTCTTGCTGTGTAAGCATATACTCTCACACCCATGCCAAAAGCCATCAGTCTATTGTTGGTGTCTCTAACCCCTGCTGTACGGTAGGTTTGTACAATAAAGTCAAAATTTCTATCGCCATTCACATCAACTGCTAGGGCTTGGCTGGCGGCGTTAGAGAATTGTTGCCTGCTGTCGGCTGGGATAGTAACTTCGGAGCTAGGAGCAGGTTCCTGCTGAACGTTATTATTTGGCGCACCACTTTGGGGGGGTAAAAACTCTGTTGTATCGTTGTAAACTCCCCGCTCTACTGTGCGTCTTACTTTGTCAATCTCTCCCTGAGCTAACTGCAAAGCTTGTTCAGCACGGCGGTTTTGTATCCTAGAGGCAACTGTGAGAAAAATCGGAGGAGTAAAAGCTGTGACTACGATCGCGATAATGACGATCCCAATCAAGCATTCCAATAAACTGAATCCTCTGGTTGAGGTGTTTTTTGTTGGTAAGTTGGTGAGTATTGCTAAATCTAATTTACTTTTGAAGTATCCTTGAGCCCCCCTTGAGGAAGGAGGGCCAAAAACTGAATTGTTTTTTCCTAGTAGCATTTTGGCCTCCACTGTTATTTATTTATTGATGATTAGTTGCATTCTCTTTGGGATGCTGGGTCTTGTCCGTTCAGACGATTGAGAGCCAGACGTAACCGACAAATGTAGGGATCGTCTACTTGTAAATCTCGGTAGAACTCACTACGCTTTTTGCCAGAAGCAACGAAACGTTGAGACATTGGGCCTGCTGGTGCGTATTGCAGCCCCACATCATAACCCCACACCCGGTTTGGTGCCCAGTAATATAAATTATTGCCACCAGTGCCGTTGGTTGCTGGTTCCCAAACAGAACTGTTTTGAGTGTAAGGACCCGTAGCGTAGGTACTGAAGTTTAATTGCACAAAAGCCCCGTTAATTATAGAGTTGACGCTCTGCCAGTTTTCAATGTATCTGGGGAAGTTGTGCAAACCACCATTTTGCAGCCCTGTGCGAGTGGGTATGATGCCACTGACAACGATCGCATTAACTCTGGTTTCGGTAGCTTGGTTAATATCACCTGAGTAGTTAGTGTCTAAGGAGCGATAACCGGATTCGGTTCTTTGTGATGCGACAGGACAAACTCCACTAGTTGTACCATCACAGTACATAGGGTGGCCGTCGCGGGAAACTTTAATCGGTAATAAGTTATTAGTGGTCGATCTTACTGTTCCATCTTCGAGCAACCAAGACCTACTAGAGGTACTAGGCCCATTGATGGCGCGGTAAGAATAGCGATCGCTTACTCTAGGATTGCTTCCATCTTGTGTAATCCCCAAGTCTATGTATCCTTTGCGGAAATTATTAGACAGCATAGTTATAGCATCGCTAAGGATTTCCGCAGGTCGCCAAGTATCTTTGCCAGAACCGCTTCTGCCAAAGCGATCGTCCAATGTATTCCGAGTGTAGAAGATGCCCCAGTTAGGCGCTTGGTTGGCGTTAAATATCTTGTCGGTAAATTCTTCAATTAGACTATTACCTGTTCCATCTGTGCTGTGGAAGTTAAAGTCTCCGTGAATATAAACCGGGTTATCGGAAACAAAGGTGATCCCTCTGGGGTTTTCTTGATCGACGCTACCACCGGGAAAACGTCTCAGGTCTTGACCGTTTCTCAACCGGAAACCATAAGGACGGCGATCGGGATCGGGTTTAAAATCTACTGGTTTACGCGAGAGGCCATTGCTTTCTAATGGTGGATCTGAGGGGCTACTGGGATCGGCATTGTTACCAACAGTTCCGCTTCCGGGTCTAGCAATAGCATCTTCCCGTGCTGCATCTTCCCGGAACCCATAGACGATACCGCTTTTTGGTAGCCAGGTATTGTTGTTAGGTACCGATCCGCGCCGCAATAGGTTGAGGTCAAGGGTTAAGGCACGCACCGTCATTTTTTCTCGGGTGTCGAAGAAGGCGGTGTCTATGAGTGAGGTAAATCGGTTTTGATTACCGCTGGGAGTAGTGATCCGAAAATCGTTTTGATCTGCGGGCGCTGGGTTAGGTTGGTCGCTGGTGGGTAAGTACCAGTTTCCACCCGCACTGTTGTTGCCGCCTGTCCAGTTTTCACCTTTTGGCGCAAGGGCTATTTCGGTTAAATTGGCTTGGTTAATTTCTGTAAACTGTCCTCCATCAACTGCAACGCTTCCTACTCTAGTTATGTAATCTTCGGTTGGAGGTTGACTAGTGGTGCGAGCGTGTGAACTGGTGGGGAAGATGTAGTAAAGAGAGGGATATTTAGGCTGGGATGGACATAATACTCCCAACGCACGGGCACCAGTAGTCAGACTACCAGAAACGCTTATACCAGGGAACTTGGTCGTAGGATCGCACGCCAATTGCGGTAACGGAATTTCAGCAGTTGTGTTGCTGTTATCGTGGTCAAAAGTGGGAGGGGTTGTAAGAGGAGTCGAATTAGCAAAACCTAATGTTCGATCGCGCTCTATTTGCTCTTTCATTGCCACCATTCTGGCTAGCTTCTGGTTGTCTCCTGTTAAAAGACTGAGGTAAACATCTGTTGATACAGGAGTAGGAACTGTATAGCTGGTAGTTGCGTTTATATTTACTACACCTGTGGTGCGATTTACCTCTCCATTGGCTGTATTTCCATCAGACAGAAGCCGCAAGGCATTCTCCAAATTTCCTAAATTTGTGAGATCTGATGAATAGTTGTAGTTATTAAAATAGTTGACGTTATAAGCCAACATTCCCACTGCACAACCAGCACTGTGTAAATAAGATTTATCTGCAATGCTGAGTTCGCTATAGGATGTCTGCATTGCTCGCCGCAGGTTGGAAAAATTCCCCCACATAGTCAAATATGGATCTGGATTAACCTGTCCGCTTTGTTGCTGGGGTGGGAAAGCACCTTCTGGATCGCCTGCAAAATTAGCCAAATTTTGCAGCGCATTTCTCAAAGCACCACCATTACTATATTTATCCTGGGAATGAACTGTATATTCCCATCCATTAGTTCCCTTGCCAGTAAGGAAATCACTATACAAGCGCGTTGCACCAGTGTAGATAGGATATGTTTCTCCAGCTACATTGAAATTTCTACTATTCAAATCTGTTTGCTCAGTTCCCGGATGAGCCGTAGTTGCTACACAAGCAACAGGGAAGTCTCCTGCGGGGTTGCCCAAACCGCTATCGTGATGATAAACAACTGTTGCTTGAACTGCGGCTAAGTTATCTCTGAGAGTACGTCTTTGTTGTTGTTCGTGGGATGTGGATGTAGCAACAGGATAAAGTGGGTCGTTATTATTTTGCCAACCATTAGTATTACCCAATTCCAACCGGGGTGAAACAATTACTCGCAAACCATTTGCCCAGGCGCGACGTTCCCAGTAACCATCTAAACCAAGTTCTCTAAATTCTGGATCAGCTACTGGGTCGGTGGTGTTGGAAATCAATTTCTTGATTTTTGGATCGCCAAGGTTATTGGGGATAGGCTGACCATTTTTTCGGCTGGAATCATTGAGCCATAACTCTGAGTCTACGCGATCGTATCTTGGTTTGGGACCCCAGCGGTTATCGGCTCGGTAAGTATCGTCAACATAGGGAGGATTTTGTTGCTGGTTGCGAAATCTGCCTTGTGTTCGCAAAGATCTGTTATCCCAACCACCATCTCTGGCATCTCTGTTAGTTGACTGACCTCCTATGGCACTGGAGCGGTCTTGAGTAAACAAAATTACCGGATTGATCGCCACTTGCCCGGCTGATTTAGTTGATGAGTCGCTATTGGTATCTAGAGTAGCTGGAACTACGTCATTTCGACTCCGATCGGGATCTGTGTTATTACCGCCTGCCTGTTGCAGGTCAATTTTTGCGGAACCACTAGCATCATCAGCCGGTCTGTTTGCTTGAAATTGTCCTTGATATTGTGGTGATCCTCCTGGAGGTGTTGGTTCTTCCAGAACAGTAATTTCCGAGGAATCTTTGCCATAGAAGCAAGATTTGGGGGAGCTAATCAGATAAGCTCTAAATTTATCGCCACTGATAAAGATGTTGCCTGCACTGTACATGGTTCCGTTCCAGTTGAAATCAAAACCTGGATAAATTTCCATGTCGTAGCGGAACCAAGCGCCCCATCTGTTGGCTCTGTCTAGTTGTCTATCTTGTTGAAATTCTAAGGTGGCAACTGTGCGGCTGGTTCCTTCTTTTCGGGAAACTACAATGGCATCTACCTGGAATGTTTTGCGTAGTACACCGCTACCTGATGGATACCAGACACTTTCATCTACAGGGCGAATAGTTCCTGGCGGCGGAGGTGTAGTACTACTCCGAGTCAGATCAGCACAAACTGGGTCGTTAAGATTGATGGTATTAATTGGGCCGTTGCGAGTTACTAGGAAGCTAGCTTTTTCTTTGTCTGTGTCTGCACGACCGTTAGCATCTGGGATCGGTCTTCCGTCCCTGTCTGTACCAAGTACACCACTGATACTGATATTGTTATTGTCACTTCTGCTTCTTAAATAGATCCCATATACGACGGTTTCCTTTATTCCGTCATTATCTACGTCAGCCTTGTAAGCCCAAGCTGGATCGGGAATTCCGTCCTGGTTTAAGTCTAAGCGTGTTTCGCCTCCTTGTTCTTCGCCGCCTTCAAAAGTGTAGGGGTTAGGAGTAACGATACTTGTCAATTCAGGGTAGAGACTGTTATCATTAACCAGCATTTTTAACAACAACTGATCTGATACAGCACCAGTTGGCATCCGAGTATCTTGCGTAAACAAATATTCTAGTTTTGCCTTTGCTCTCTCAATTGCTGGAGTTGCCGCATTATAAATAACTTGTTCTTCCCGCGCCCCAATAACTTGACTAGTTCGGTTTTGAGTCCGCACTAAAAGAGTTGCAACAACTAAGGTTACAACTAATAACAACATGACTACTGTTGGCAACACAAAACCTGCTTTAGCATGATTCTGTCGCCCCTTGCCAATCCCAATTAGTAAGACAGTGCGTAAAAACCAATCAATTACACTTTTACTAACAGTATTTGCCAAAATCCAAGTTCGTTTAAATAACTTGCGAAATGCCCTTTTAATAGCTCTAATTTGTCTGCGTTTAAACATGGCTGCAATCCTTGGCTTAAGAGAATCTTGCTTCTAACAGGCGGGAAAATAAATTATGCTTTTCCCTAATGGAAATTAATATTTAAGAAAGATTTTGCGGGATTCATAAAACTTTTATAAAGTTTCACGCTTAACTCTGTAGTAACAACTAAAAACCTCTTATGCCACCGAGAAAATACGCTTTAATGTCAACTAGACTTGGGTGAGAAATTCTATGTAATTTAACGGAGCAAGAGAGAGTTTTGGGAAAATAGTAGTAGATAGGACAGAAGCTTACCTGTGGAAAAATAAAGTTTATCTTCGTTGGAGTCATGAGCGTTGTGATTTGCCTACTAGAGGTTGTGCGATCGCGATCGTAAAGTAGTGGGAGCAGAGGATTTTTTTCATTTGCGCCTACCATCAGATAACGAATCAACTAAAAACAACGTCAGCAATTTTCCCCTAGAGAACTACAATCCTTGGGAGGATTTTTCTTACTTCTTTACGAAAACTTTAAAAAAAGTTCCTCATCAGGGACTAGACTTATAATACCCAAGACGCACCGGAAACCTATCACCTCTAGGCGAGAAAAGAGAGCAGAGGGGTTCTCGGCGCAGGGGAGATAACTTAAAACTCCAAAGGCAAAACTTAAAATTTTCTGCAAAACTTTCCCTTAAACAACAATTCCCCCGTAATTTCCCTTAGTTCAGGGAGCGGGGGAATTGTCGGGAATAGCAAGTAAAACAAGATTAACTAAGGGAAACCCACCTGGGGGATTGTCCAAAATCCAATTAAAACTTATTTAGGTTAATTCCAGCTTCTTTCGCCATTGCTGCTAAACCTTTTTTCTCCAAAGTCTTAATCGCTTTAGTAGAAATACGAAGTCTTACCCAGCGCTTTCCTTCTTCCCACCAAATGCGCTTTGACTGCAAGTTCACTTCTTGCAACTTTTTGTTACGACGGTGGGAGTGGGAGACGGCATAAGCGTTGTTGGCTTTTTTGCCTGTCAGTTGACAAACTTTCGACATACAATTCTCCAGGTTTCTGTTTTTTGGCTGCAATCTTTTATTCTGACACATTCCTGTAGGGTGCGTTAACGCAGTGTAACGCACCGCATAATTTTGGCGATCGCAACTTGAGAGCGATCTTTTGTAAGACTTCTTCAACTGAGATCTTGCAGCATCTGAGGTAGAACCTCCCAATACTCGTTCCCCGGTTGAACCGGGGAACGAGAAAACGAACGCACCCGAAGGAATTAGGCTTTGCGTAAGTCCGATAATTGTGATTTTGGCGATCGCAAAGAATAAAATTCGGTGGGTTAGGCTGTGGCTAAGGCACCCTAGAGTACTGATTTTGGCGATCGCAAAGAATAAAATTCGGTGGGTTAGGCTGTGGCTAAGGCACCCTAGAGTACTGATTTTGGCGATCGCAAAGAATAAAATTCGGTGGGTTAGGCTGTGGCTAAGGCACCCTAGAGTACTGATTTTGGCGATCGCAAAGAATAAAATTCGGTGGGTTAGGCTGTGGCTAAGGCACCCTAGAGTACTGATTTTGGCGATCGCAAAGAATAAAATTCGGTGCGTTACGGCTACGCCTAACGCACCCTACACCTACACCTCAATACTAGGATAAGAGCGCTAAAGCGCAACAACGTACTTAACTATTTGCTGGTTAGGCGGGTTAAGACTTGATTTGACCTTTCGACGAAGGCTTTCATTGCTTCTGCGTCAAAGGCTTTTTGGGACATCAGTGCTAAGTCATAGACGTGATGACAAATCATGTTAGCTAACTCAGCGCTGGGTGATTGTCCTTCTCCTTGGATGATGCTACTTTGACTCAAACTCACGAGATTTTGGATGAGTGGGTGAGAGGTATTCACTACTAAGGTGTGTTCTTCGGGGAATAGCATTGTTTGTTGCTGCATTAGGGCATTCATTTCCCGCAGTCGCCGCAGAAATTCTGGTAAGAGTACCATTGCTGGTGGTGTTCCTTGGGGATCGTCTGATTTTAAGGCTTCGGTGCGAATAGTAACTTTGGGTTTGTTGAGTGCTTTCTCGAAGATTTCTTTAATCAGTTCGCTGCGCGTTTTGTTGGTGGTGCTGTCTACGATTTCCGCTGCTTTGTTTTCATCAATCAGGGTTTTATCTAAGTCAGCATCAACGCGAGAGAATTGTACATTATTAAACTCTCTCTCTAAGAAGGAGATGAAGTGAGAGTCAATGAATGAGTCCATAAATAGGACTTCCAACCCTTGTTTTTTGTGCAACTCAACGTAGGTTGCTTGGCTTGCTTCATCGCTACAGTAGAATACTCGGTTTTCATGACGTTCTTTGTTGCGTTCCAAGTATTCTTTTAAAGTGGTGTAAGTTCTACCTTGTTGGTCTTTTTGATTAGGGGTTGTACTCACTTCTTGCCAAGGATCGCCTTCTTGTCGTTGTACTTCGACTGTAGGTGTATCAGCAGATTTGGTTGCTGTTTCTTCTCCTTGGTAGGTGGTGCGATAGATAATAATATCTTCGACTTGCTTTTTAAATTTCTCGTCGTTCATCGCCCCAAATTTGACGAAGGTGCCAATATCTTGCCAACAGGTGATGTATTCGGAGCGATTTTCTTTGTAGAGTTCGTTTAAGCGATCGCCAACTTTTTTCGCTACAAAGTCAGCGATTTTGCGGACAGTGCGATCGACTTGCAGCGCACTCCGAGAAACGTTCAAAGGAATATCTGGCGAGTCAATTACCCCGCGCATTGGTAACAAAAATCTCGGCATAATTTCTTCGCAGTGATCGCTGACGAAGACTTGGCTACAAAATAGTTTAATCTGACCTTTTGTAACATCAACATCAGGTCGCATTTTGGGGAAGAAAAGAATGCCGTTAATTTGGAAAGGATAGTCAGTATTTAGATGTACCCACAGCAAAGGGTCTTCTTGAAAAGGATAGAGATAGCGGTAAAATTCTAGGTAATCTTCTTGCTTTAATTCTCTCGGAGATTGTCGCCAAATTGCCTTTTGCTTGTTTAATACTTCTTCGTCCAGTTTGATGGGTACTGGCATGAAGTCGCAATAGGTTTTGACTAATTGGCGAATTCTGGCAGATTCGAGATATTCTAGTTCTTCTTCTTGTAGAGTTAGGGTGATAGTAGTACCCTGTTGGGTGCGGGTTGAATCTTCTAATGTAAAGTTTGGTGAACCGTCGCAAGTCCAGTGAACTGCTTGGGCATCCTTTTGGTAGGAGAGGGTATCAATCTCCACTTTTTGGGCAACCATAAAAGAGGAGTAAAACCCTAAACCAAAGTGACCAATAATTGATTCCCCGTTGCTTTGGTATTTCTGGATGAATTCTTCGGCGCTGGAAAAGGCGACTTGGTTAATATATTTCTTAACCTCGTCAGCGGTCATCCCAATGCCATTATCTGTAATGGAAAGGGTTTTGTTGTCTTTGTCAATGGCAATTTGAATTTCCGGTTCCGCGACTTCGCCAGAAAATTCTCCAGCACGGGATACCATTTTAAGTTTCTGAATAGCATCTACAGCGTTGGAAATCAATTCCCGTAAGAAAACTTCATGACCTGAGTAAAGAGATTTCTTGATGATGGGAAAAATATTCTCGCTATGAATAGTAATCGTACCTTGTTCGAGCATGGTCATAAGTTCAATTCAGGTTGTTATACTTTCTCCAGAATAGATTTTCCGCGATCGCTTGGTACTTTGGTTTCAGGATTTACCCCCAGCCGCAATTCGGATTTCCCTACTTTCTAAAGTTAGGGGATCAGTTTCCTAATTAACATTATGTAACATATTCAGATTGTGCTATTTAACTCTTACACTTTTATTTTTGGGTTTTTGCCAATTACGCTGCTTGTATTCTTTGGGCTAACCAAGTTTCGGACCATCAAAGCAGCTTCCGTTTGGTTGTTTATCGCCAGCTTGTTTTTCTACGGCTACTGGAACGTCGCTTACGTGCCGCTTCTGCTTATCTCAATGGTATTTAACTATCAAATGGGCAGATTGCTTTATTTGGCAAGGGGAAATAAACACCAAGCTCAAGTATTGCTTGGGGTCGGTATAAGTTTAAATTTACTAGCTTTAGGGTATTACAAATACGCAAATTTTTTTATAATTTCTTTTAATCAGTTATTTAACTTTCATTTATTCGCGCCAAATGTGGTATTACCACTAGCAATTTCCTTTTTCACCTTTACTCAAAGCGCTTATTTGGTAGATGCTTATCGCGGGGAAACGAAAAACTATGATTTTCTCACATACAGTTTATTTGTTTTATTTTTCCCGCACTTAATTGCAGGGCCAATTGTACGTCATCACGAACTCGTCCCGCAATTTGAGAAAGTACGCAATTTTGTTTTTTCGCATAAAAACATGGCGATGGGAATTACCATGTTTATTTTAGGGTTAGCTAAAAAGGTATTGATAGCAGATAACATATCCCCCTGGGTAGCGCCGATATTTGCTCACGCTAGCGATTGTACTTTTGTGGAAGCATGGGTAGGGGCGTTGAGTTATACTTTTCAACTATATTTTGATTTTTCTGGCTACTCAGATATGGCGATCGGGTTGGGATGGATGATGAATATTGACCTGCCTATCAATTTCAATTCGCCTTATAAATCAACTTCTATCAGTGAATTTTGGAGACGGTGGCACATCACTCTTTCTAATTTTTTGCGCGATTATTTATATATCCCCTTGGGTGGAAATCGACGCGGGGAATTGCGCCGCTATACCAATCTTTTGATTACTATGCTGTTAGGCGGACTGTGGCACGGTGCGGGTTGGACTTTTGTGGTGTGGGGTGGATTGCACGGACTGTTCCTAGTAATTAATCATGCTTGGCGAAAGTTGAATATCCCATTACCAAAAATTTTGGCTTGGGCGATCACGTTTTTTGCTGTTGTAATTAGTTGGGTATTTTTCAGGGCGCACAGCATCCATGATGGGATAGAAATGGCGCAAACTATGCTAGGTATGA
This sequence comes from Floridaenema flaviceps BLCC-F50, assembly GCF_041929275.2. NCBI lineage: Bacteria > Bacillati > Cyanobacteriota > Cyanophyceae > Aerosakkonematales > Aerosakkonemataceae > Floridanema > Floridanema flaviceps. Next base: position 77,326 of record NZ_JBHFNR020000001.1, read on the forward strand.
AACCTTTGGTTTTGCCAGTTGCCTATAAAAGCTTTCTAGGTTGGCTGAGTCTATTTGGGGCGGAATTTAAGGGATGGCAACAGTTTTCTTACCTGCCACTTCTGGGTGGGCAAATAAGTCTACTCCTATTAGCTGGATTGACTCTAGGGGTAGTTTTGTTACCGAATACCCAGGAAATTATGAAGTGGATAAAACCAAGGATATTATGGGCACTATTGGTGGGTACATTAGCTGTTTTATGTTTAATTTCCCTAAATCGCGTTTCGGAATTCCTTTATTTCCAATTTTAATAAAAAAATGAAGTCTTACCGTCGATATAGTTTGATTCTGGTGGCAGTGATCTTAGTTGAGTCTTTGTTATTTGCGTCATTTAACCTAGTTGTTGATCCTTACGGAGTGATGAATAGTCGTATCATTTCTAAGGTAAATAGGTTAAAGCCAGAAATTAACGATCATGTGATGCTTTACAAAGCGGTCGCTGTTACCAGGATAAAGCCAAAAGTGATTTTTATTGGTTCATCCAGAACTGAGTTTGGATTAGATCCCAAGCATCCCGTCTTCGCTAATTCCCCATCTACTTACAATTTGGCTTTGACTGGAGCAAATATGTATCCGGTGATGAGGTATTTGCAACACGCGATCGCCAATCAGCCCAACTTGCAACAAGTTGTCATAGGTATTGATTTATTCATGTTCAGTAATTTAAGCGAAATCCCATCAGATTTTTCAGAAACCAGATTAGAAAGGCAAACAATTGCCCCCCAAGATGCCCTAAATGTTTTATTCTCTTTAGATGCTTTTCAAGCAAGTAGAGATACAATAGATATCAATAAAAAAGATTCTAAATCTATCGGTTATTTTTACCCTGATGGCAGGCGGGATGACCGATACTACGTTAAGCAGGTTTATGAAAATAAACCACTTCTAGTTATTTTTAAAGAAGTTATTAAAAAAAATCATTTTCGCGCTCCAATAAAAGATAAAGACTTGCAATTGTCTAACTCATTATTAAGCAATTTTAAAACTATAGTTAGTATATGCAAACAACGAAATATAGATATCAAAATTTTGATTTCCCCTTCCCATGCTACGGAATGGGAAGCGCTACGGGTGAGGGAAATTTGGCCGATTTTTGAACAGTGGAAACGAGAAATTGTCAAAATTGCACCTGTGTGGGATTTCTCTGGTTACAACAGCATTACCACGGAAGCGATCGGCAAAAATATGAAAAATTACATAGATAATTCCCACTATCGCAAAGAAGTGGGCGATTTAGTACTCAACCGAATTTTCCGCTATAACGAAGAAAGCGTTCCCGCAGATTTCGGCGTGCTGCTAACGCCAGAGAACATTGAATCCCACCTAGCTAAGATTCGTAGCGATCGCGAAATTTGGGCTAAAAATAACCCGGATGTGGTGCAATTCGTCGAGAACTTAAAACCCCAATCAAAATAGCGTAGGTGACGATAAGCTTTCGCTAACCCATCCCACCATTAATTGCAGGAAGAAAAGAGTTAAGCCTTTTTCTGGTGGACTTCTACGAATTTATCCCAAGTTACAGCATACTTACCTGGAGTGAAGGGAAAAGGTTTATCTGTTGTTCGACCTGTTAGTTTGGTTAAGAAATCCCAATTCGGGTCTGCTACGACATTCCACTCGTGCAGCTTGACTCCCATCTTTTTCGCCATAGCAATACAAACTTCGTTGTGTTTGTGGTAGGAATCTTCAAAGCGAGTGCGATCGAATTCCAACCCGCCATAAAGATACTGCCTCACGCTAACTTCAAAATCATTTAAGCTATCAAGGGGGCGTGTTTCATACCACAATTGGCAATCATCAAGCCAACTTGACAAATCTCTCACAGTTAAAATAAAAATTCCGTTTCTAGGCAATAAACCCTGCCTGAACCACATTCCAACCGGGGTATCTGTCGCTACGTCGTACCTCCAAAGACTTTCAACAGATGTAGGATAATGTATCCAGCGGTAACCAAGTAAACTCATAGCTCTACCAGCCGTTTGGTTGCCAGTAACTGCCAGCCCTACATAATAATACTTGGCAGGTGGCAAATTAATAATTAACTTTTTGAGAACACTTTTGATGTTCATTCTTGCCATCCAAAAACACAGTTCTTAAAGAATTCAAAGCTTTTTCATCAGTACAGTTTAAAACTATCGGGAGCATCGTTTTCTCCCCAATTGAGTAGGGGCTTTAAAACGCTGCTTTTGCGCTGGTTATAGACGCTAACGTACCAGGTACAACGCTTGCAAACATCAGGAAAATCACCGCGATTGTGACTGTGAATAATTTCCTCAATAGCTTTACCTTCCCAAACTTCCGAAAGCTTTGATTCTTTCAGATCGCCTACAATTAATTCCGCCTCCACATCGCGACAGGCGCAGGCGTTTACTTTGCCATTCACCAGCACTACTGGCTTCATATAAAGCATTTCACAAGCACCGCGTTTGTGAGGCATTAAACGCGGTGCCAGCCCAACTGCCTGCAAATCCTCAGCTTTTACCTTTCCAGCCCAAGAATCATAGGAATTGAGGTGTTCTATATTAAGAAGTCCTTCACGTTCCCAAGCGCGAAACTTCTTCCAAACTTCTCCTTTACATTGGGAGAGGGGACAACGGAGCGCGATCGTGAAACGAATGGGAGAACCTGTGCCACGTTTTGCTTCCACGAACGCCTCAACATTGCGGCTGACCATATCGAAGCGATCGACACCCATAATAGCTTTGTAAGTTTCTCGATCAAACCCACCCCAAGAGACGTGAATCTTCAGCTTATCGCCGTAAACAAGAAGCTTTTCGCTCACTTGCGGCTTCATCAAAATTGCGTTGGTGTAAAAGTAAAACCCTTCTATTTCTTGGCGTTTGTAGAGATCGTCTAACCTAGCGAACAGGTGCGGATCGACAAATGGATCGCCTACAATTGGGGTCAGGGAGATATATTTCCCACCCATTGCCACATACTGATCAATAATGCGGCGAAAATCGTCCAAAGGCATGACCTCTTTTGCCCTTTCCATTTGCGGATAGGCGCAGAAAGTACATCTGGCGTTGCAGGTATTTGTAGCTTCAATGTGGAGTCCTCGTGGGAGTCCGCGCAACTTCTCCAACTGCTTCTGAAATGTCTGTCGTCGAAAGCGGAAGTTGTACTCAGTCGAGATAACGTCAAGCCAAAGATCGAAGCGATGTTCCCCAGCCTGGAGAATTGATTTTACTTGACTCTTCAGGGGCTGGGGGATGAGAGACTTGAGGTTGCTGAGCATAAAACTTACCTATACCATTAGGACAACAGGATGCAACCGATCGATTTATGTTTATTATAGTTTGTACGTCTAGTTCTGCCACTGGATTGTTATTTACTAATTTTTTTCGTTTGCGTTTAATATACTAATAGCCAGTACCACAAATTATATGCCGTTAGTATCCGTAATAATACCAATTTTTAACGGAGAGAAAACAATTAGAGACACCATTGAATCTGTTATAAATCAAACCTTCTCAAACTGGGAATTGATCGCGATCGATGATGGTTCGCAAGACGCAACATTAGATATTGTTTCAAGTATTAAAGATAGTCGTTTAAAGGTATTTTCTTATCCTAACGCTGGCGCTCCTACAAGTCGTAACCGAGGCTTTTCCCATTCAGAGGGTGAATTTATTGCCTTTTTAGATGCGGACGATTGCTGGACACCGGACAAGCTAGAGGCTCAATTGAAAGCTCTGCAAGAAAATCCCGATGCTGCTGTCGCATACAGTTGGAGCGATTTTGTGGATGAATCGGGTTCGTTTTTACGGCAGGGTAGTCACAGCACTGTAAGTGGTAATGTCTATGAAAAGCTTTTATTAGCTGATTTTTTAGACAATGGTTCTAACCCTTTGATTCGTCGGCAAGCTTTTATGGAAGTTGGGGGTTTTGATGAATCGCTGCCTGCGGGACAAGATTGGGATCTGTATTTGCGTTTAGCTGCACGGTACAATTTCGTAGTTGTGCCTGTGTCGCAAATTTTATATAGAGTTTCTGCAAATTCCATATCTTCTAATGTGATGCGGTTGGAATCAGGTTGCTTAAAAGCGATCGAACGTGCATTTTCTCAAGCTCCTGAATCATTGCAGTATCTCAAACCGTACAGCCTAGCAAACCTTTATAAATATCTGACATTCAAGATTCTTGACGCACCTCCTGAACGGCACAAAGGTCTAGCAGCGGCACGATTTATTTGGCAAGCGATCGTTTGCGATCGCGATCGTCTGCCAAAGCAACAAATCCTTTTCAGGATATTACTTAAAATTGCTTTATTCACTCTCCTACCATCTAAAAAGGCTCAGGCATTGATCGATAAATCCAATACCTTGCCAAAAATCCAGAATGTCTTACTTAGCTATATGCGCTAATAATTTGCCTAAAATAAAGTGATTGCTATATAGAACAGAGTTGATATGCCACTTATTTCTGTAATTATTCCGGTTTACAACGGTGAAGCGACTATTAAAGAGACGATCGCATCAGTTTTAAACCAAACCTTTAAAGACTTTGAATTAATAGTAATTAATGACGGTTCCACTGACTCAACCCTGGATGTAGTTTCCAGCATTCAAGATCCGCGAATTAAGGTGTTTTCTTATCCCAATGGTAATCAAGCGGTGAGTCGCAACCGAGGTTTATCTCACGCCACAGGCGAATATATTTCCTTTATAGATGCTGACGATCTTTGGACACCAGATAAGCTAGAAGCTCAATTAAAAGCATTGCAAGAAAATCCTCAAGCAGCTGTAGCTTATAGCTGGACTGATTTAATTGATGAAGAAGGTAATTTTATTCGTGGAGGTGCCAAAATATATTGGAAAGGTGAATCTCATGCCAGGTTGTTGTTGAATGATTTTATCGAAAGTGGCTCTAATGTTTTGATTCGTGCTGAAGCTTTTCAGGAAGTTGGTAAATTTGATGAGTCGCTTCCCCCGGCGGAAGATTGGGATATGTGGATTCGACTAGCGGCTCGTTATCATTATATAGTTGTGCCATCAATACAAGTTTTATATCGAGTTCGGACTAATTCCAGTTCTACTAATGTTTTGAAGATGGAACAAGTAAGCTTGCGAATTATTGAGCAACGTTATGCAGAAGCTCCTGAGTCGATCCAACATTTAAAGTGGTATAGTCTGGGAAACCGCTACAAATATTTAGTATTCAAGGCGTTAGAAGGACTTCCAGTAAGACAAAGAGGTTTAACAGCAATTAGACTTCTTTGGCAAGCTGTTAAATACGATCCGGTTTTGCTGCAAAGGCGAATCATTTGGAAAGTGTTATTAAGAATTGCCATAACAGTTATTCTGCCATCTAAATTAGCTCAAGCTGTGCTAAACAAATTTAAAAACCTGACGGATATTTTGACTTTAGTGATTCTCATCCGTGTGGATCTTGTTGCTCCTCAAACCTAAGCAAATATTAATTCTGTTAATATTTGCTTAAATGTTTGACCTGCAACAGACCAATTTAAGCGGGATTGATATTCGTTAAATGAGGAGAGAGCTAGGCGTTTGTATTCGCTATAGTTCGCCATCAGGGAAGCAATATAGTCACAATATTCCGAAATCTTCGCATCTGAGGAAAAAATTTTTCCGTTTAAGTTATGTTTAATAATAGTTGGTATACCGCCAACATTTGTGGCTAAACAAGGCACTCCAAAGGAATTAGCTTCGCAGAAGACTATTCCATAGCACTCTGCTTGGGAAGGTAAAATCAAAAAATGGGATTCAGCTAACAACTGATTTATTTTGTTTTCTCCTTCTTTGGTGGATTTACTGATAAATCCTAAAGGTTTAACAAAACTAGGTAAAGGTTCGTTAGAAATAGGTTGGCAACCAATTATTGTTAGTTCAGTTTTGATGCCTATTTTGTTTAATTCCTTGGCTACTTCAAGCGCTATATCTCCTCCCTTCCTGATCCATTCAACTCCAAAAAATAGTAATTTACAGACAAAGGGACTCCTGGCATCTACTATTTGGCGAATGTCATCTAATGTGCGATCGCATTCTATATTAGCTCCCGCTGGAACTACTTTTACTTTAGAAGCAGTAATTCCGTAATTTTTAATAGCTGTTTCCGCCGCCCAATCAGACCAATATATAATTAATTTACATCTATCTAAAGCAGCTTTCTCCAAAGTATAAATATTTTTAAGAGTTTCATTGCATAAATTACTTAACCAGGGATAATTATTGATCAAAGCGGCCAAAGTTGAATCTGTCCACAAAACTATTGGCTGCTTGCATTCCAGATAAGAAATTGGTACAGCATTTTCTGGACAAAGCACTATATCTGAGTTTAAATTAGATAATTTATGAGAAATTTGTTGAGCATAATCTTGCAGTACTAAAGGTTCTGACCATCTGTAATAATCTTTCTTGAATAAGTAGCGATAAAAACTCCATTTAGCTCTAGTTATCACTTTAAATTTATGAGAAAAATAATTAATATAATCAATGGAAATAGATGGCTCTTGGAGATTTTTTGCTAGGTAATAACCTGCTCCACAAAGCCCTACTTGATGTTTAGGCCAATTCTGACTATTGAGAACATCATAAGTTGTCACGTAAGCTAACTTTACCACTTAAATTAACTCCTGCAATAAGTTTTTAACTGTTTGCCCTGCCACAGTCCAGTTTAATCTTGTTTGATATTCCATAAACGATGAAAGAGCTAAATTTGTATACTCTTGATAGTTGTTCATCAAATAGGTAATATAGTTGCAGTAATCCGAGATATTAGCATCAAGCGAAAAACTTTTGCCATTGATGTTATCTCTGATAACGGTTGGGATTCCACCTGTATTTGTAGCTATACAAGGCAAACCAAAAGAATTAGCTTCGCAGAAAACATGACCATAACACTCGGCTTGGGAAGGTAGAATGAAAAAATGGGATTCTGCTAGTAATTTATTTATTTGTTCTACACCTTCTTGTTTGGATTTATCGATAAAGCCTAAAGATTTGACGAAGCTGGGTAAAGGTTCGCTTGCGATCGGTTGACAACCCACTATAGTTAACTCAGTATTGATACCTTTCTTATTTAATTCTTTAGCTACTTCCAGAGCTAAAGGGCCACCCTTCCTAAACCAATCAACACCAATAAATAATAATTTACAAGGTTTTGCTTTTCTGCTTTTGACTAGATTATCGATCTCGTCGAAATCTCTATTTTCCTCAATATTTGCTCCAAAAGGAACTATTCTTAATTTTGATTTGTCAAAGTCGTAGTTTTCTATTGCTGTTTTAGCAGTCCATTCAGAGGAAAAAATAATCATACTACACTTAGTTAAAGCCAGCCTGTCCATATTAATTAAATGCTGCTTAGTTTCTGGACAAAGGTTGATATACTCAGGATAATAATTTATTAAACCTGCATAAATAGTATCCACCCATAAAACGATAGGCTGGGAACAATTAAGGTAGGCTAGAAAGTTAATATCTGGTGATAAGATAATGTTCGCTTCTATATCTAAAAGTTTTCTTTCTATCTGGCGAGCATAATCTTGATTGAAAATAGGATCTCCCCAAGGATGGTACACTTGTTGGAAAATATTTTTATAAATCTTCGATTTTAATCTAGGTAAAATTGCCCTCTTTTTGTTTAAAGGACCCAGATAGCAAACAGTTGTTAATTTATCTTTTAAAGCTTTAGCTATGTAATAACTTCTTCCCCAGTGACCTAGTTGGCTTTTTCGCCAACCAGTTCTATCTAATGATTTCAGGTCGAATTCTGTAATATAGGCTATATTCATTGATTTTTCTTAATTCTTAAGTAAGGACCATATAACTGTCCTATTTTTGCTTGCCATTCACAAGCTGTGGCTAAATCATGTTCGATCGCATTTCTATATTTCAGATAGTAACCTAGAACTTTCAAGCTATCGCGAAACGTATAAATTGGTAACAAAAAGGATAGTAAAGGACGCTGCCAAGGATAAAACCGAGCCAAGCGGGTAAGATGGATGGAAAGACCGTATCCTCTGGCTAGTTTGAGCAGATAAGATTTTTCTAACCTATGAGATGGAATATGATGCCAAATTTCCATTTTGGGATTGTGCCAAAGTTCCCATTTACTATTTTGAATATAAAACATGACTTCGGCATCTTCACCAGCAACCATTGTGGTTTCATCTCTACCTTTAATTAATAGTTTTTCTGGTGGGGGAACACATTCTTGCCATGCTTGTTTGCGAATTACTGAACCTGGTGCAGCGGGGATGCGACGGGGTTTAGCTTTTCGTTCGTAGCAAAAAGCTGTATCACCGCGATCGTAAATTGTTAAATAACCTTTAATTCGCTCGAAATAAGGTGGCTCAATTTGGTCTAATTTGGCATGAATAATACCACCATAAGCTCCAATTAGGGGGTTATTTTTGCCAAATTTATATGCTTCGGCTACCCAATTTTCGGCTGGTAAATTATCATCATCTAAAAAACCAATTAATTCACAGCTTGCTTCCTTTACAGCGCGACTGCGTGCGTATGCCTGTCCTTGTCTTGGTTCAAAAATATATTTTATTTGTCGCTGAGGATACCATTGTTCGGCATAGCGAAAAATCACTGCTGCTGTGTTGTCGTTGCTGTTATTATCCACCACCAGCACTTCCCACTGAATATCTTCTGTACCAACTTGCTTTTGCAAGTGGTCTAAGACTTCAGGTAAACGTTTAGAACCATTAAAGGTAGGAATTGCTACAGTAAAGTCCACAGTTAGACAGATAAATTTTAGTTGATTTTAGAATAGCTTATGGTTAGCAATCTGGAGTAAATTTACTAACAAAACTTTATCTTTGTAAGTATCTTCTCCAAATGTAGAAAGGACTGATGAGACTGGCAATATAAAGTTCCATTTCGCAAGTAGTTACTAAATCTTTGCCGATCGCGCTTTTGTATTTCAGGATATGAAATATAATTTTGCGGATATCATTTAGCATATACGCCAGCATTGCTATAGGGCGTTGCCCGGTTTTCACACTTAACATACGGGTATGATAACGCGACAGTCCTGTTTCCCGACAGATTTTAATCAAATATTCTTTTTCTAAACGCTGGCGAGGAATGCGATGATAAATGCACATTTTAGGGTTATACCAAAGCTCCCATCCTGCTTTTTGAATGTATAGTAATGATTCTAAATCTTCTCCTCTTTGAGAAACTTGGTTATCACCTTTAGGCCCCAAAATTAACTGTTTGGGAACATTTTCTAACCATGCTTGCCTGCGAACAACTAATCCTGCTCCTGGTGGTAAAACTTTTTTTTGGGGTTCGTAAATTAGAGGTTCTGAACCTCTATTTGTGATTGCTAGTAAAGGAGCAATTCTCTCAAAATTTTCTGGAGGACTAACTTCAAATTCACCATAAATTCGACTGCCGTAAGCACCAACGCGATCGTTCTTTTGCCCGAAAGTATATGCTTGTGCTATCCATTCGGGAGCAGGTAAATTATCGTCATCAAGAAAGCCGATAAATTTTCCTGTAGCTTCTTCTACGGCTCTTTGTCTGGCAAAAGCTAACCCTTGTTGAGGTTCAAAAATATATTTTAAAGGATAAGCTTGAGGCCAATTTTGTTGGTATTCTTCTACAACTTTCTTGGTGCGATCTGTGCTGTTATTATCAATTACTAAAATTTCCCAATTCAATTTTTCTGTGTTGATTTGCGATCGCAGTTTCTCCAGCACTTCTGGTAAACGAGCTGCGCCATTATATGTTGGTATAGCTACAGTTAAATCTATTTTAAACTTTTCACGGTTCATCGTTCATAGTCCAAACTACTTTTAAGTATACAATACCGCTCAAAACTCTCGATGAAAATCCCACTTTCTTTTATCTTCGGCCTCTTTTTTAAATGCAATACATCTGAGCTTCGGGATAAGTCCTAAATCTAAATCCGGTAGGAGAAATTCTGGTTTAAGAATAGTTCTTATTGGTTGAGAAATTCCTGCGGCATACTTCAGCAGTTTGCGTTGAAAAGAAAGCTGATATTCCCGCGTCGGAAAGCATTGAAATACGCTATATGAACGATTCCTAACAATAAATCGACAGACTTTTCTGATACTTGGAAAACTACAATCGTCTATCACAACTATCCCTCCAATATTTAACAGTTTATCAACAAAAAAGAAGTCTATAAGTGTGTGATCGAATGTGTGCATACCATCTATAAAAGCAAAATCAATTTTTATTTGCTTTGATTCAAGCTGAGGAAGTGCAAGATGAGAATACTCCTTATGAAATTCAATTATTTCTTCATAACCTGCCCTTTTTAAATTTTCCAAACCAATCCCCTTCCAATAATTAAATTGGAATGGGTCTATTATGATATGATGAGCAGGAGAATTTTTTTGCAGTGCTTCACATATAAAAAGGGCTGAAATTCCATAAGCAAGACCTACCTCCAGACTCACCTTTGGTTTTATTTTACTAATTATTTCCTGTAAAAAATAGCCTTGTTCAGCAGTAATTCCTGAATGTAATTTCACAGATTCCCCATCAGCAGATTTGACATGACCAGTCTGGAAAATTTCTTCTAAAACTGAATTCATCTCCTTTCATGCCTCCTTCTTTGATTGGCGATCGCGCTCTGCGATTTATGATACTACATTGAATGATTTCAACCCCAAAACAGTATATATAAATTTAAAAAGGGTGCGATTCAAGCACCCTTTCAATTCTTAACTTATGATGGTTTGAGGTTGTAGTACTAAAGTTTCTTTCTTACTAAAAGTCAGGCTATTATTCTCACAATTAACTACAATCGTATCTCCAGCAACAAACTTATTTTCTAACAACAAAGTCGCCAAGGGATTTTCTAATTGTCGCTGAATCGCCCGTTTTAAAGGACGTGCACCATAAACAGGATCGTAACCTGCTTCTGCTAAATGATCCTGTGCTTTTGCTGTTAGTTCAATGTTGATTTTTTGGTCAGCGAGTAAGTAGTGAATGCGTTTTAGTTGAATACCGACAATTTGCCGCAATTCGTGGCGACTTAAGGTATGGAACAAGATAATATCATCGACGCGATTTAAAAATTCCGGGCGGAAATGTTTTCTTAATGCGTCCATTACTTGTTTTCGCATTTCTTCGTAACGGGAATCATCGCCGCTAAAATCGAGAATGCGATCGCCTCCAATATTACTTGTCATTACAATTACAGTATTGCGAAAATCGACCGTTCTCCCTTGCGAATCTGTAATCCTCCCATCATCTAAAACTTGCAGTAAAATATTGAAAACATCGGGGTGCGCTTTTTCCACTTCATCTAATAATACAACTGAATAAGGTCGTCTGCGAATTGCTTCTGAAAGTTGTCCGCCTTCTTCATATCCTACATACCCAGGAGGCGCACCAATTAACCGAGAAACGGCGTGTTTTTCCATATACTCGGACATATCAATTCTTACTAAAGCGTCTTCTGCATCAAACAGAAATTGCGCTAAAGCACGGGCTAATTCGGTTTTTCCGACACCTGTTGGTCCCATGAATAAAAAAGAACCAATTGGTCTTCCGGGGTCTTTCATTCCCGCCCTAGCGCGACGAATTGCTGCTGCAACTGATGATACTGCTTCCTGTTGTCCGATAACTTTTTGGTGTAATTGTGCTTCTAATTGCAGTAATTTTTGGCGTTCTGATTCCAATAATCTGCTAATAGGAATTCCTGTCCATTTTCCGACAATTTCGGCAATATCTGATTCGGTAACTTGTTCCCTTAAAAGAGTAGAACCTTCAGCTTGCACTTGCAAAAGTTCGGTTTCTTTTGCTTCCCTTTCCCGTTGCAAACCTTCCAATTTGCCGTATTTTAATTGCGCTGCTTTGTTCAAATCATAAGCCCTTTCTGCTTGTTCAATTTGCACCCGCAGATGTTCTTCTTCTTCTTTCATGGCATTAATTGCTTCTAACAGCTGCTTTTCTCCTTGCCATTGGGAAGAAAGTGTTTCTTGTTCGGTTTTTAATTCCAAAATTTCATCTTCGATCCGCTGCAATCTTTCTTGGGAAACCTTACTTTCTTCTCCTTCTAAGGAAAGTTTTTCCATTTCTAATTGCATTACTCGGCGATCGATCGCTTCTAATTCTTCCGGTTTAGAAGTAATTTCCATTTTCAATTTAGCAGCTGCTTCGTCTACTAGATCGATCGCCTTATCCGGCAAAAATCTATCCGTAATATAACGCTGAGAAAGTGTCGCCGCCGCCACTAACGCCGAGTCAGTAATCTTAACTCCATGATGCACTTCGTAACGTTCTTTCAACCCCCGCAAAATCGAAATTGTATCTTCTACGGTTGGTTGATTAACATAAACTTGTTGAAATCTGCGTTCTAAAGCTGCATCTTTTTCGATGTATTTACGATACTCATCCAAAGTAGTCGCGCCAATACAACGCAACTCTCCCCTTGCTAACATTGGTTTTAGCAAATTCCCCGCATCCATCGAACCTTGACTATTTGCACCCGCCCCAACAACAGTGTGTAATTCATCAATAAATAGGACAATTTGCCCTTCCGAATTTGTAACTTCTTTGAGTACCGCCCGCAGTCGATCTTCAAATTCTCCGCGATATTTTGCCCCCGCCACTAAACTGCCCATATCTAAAGAAATTAAGCGGCGATTTTTCAAAGATTCAGGAACATCACCATTAACAATTCTTTGGGCTAAACCTTCTGCGATCGCCGTTTTTCCAACCCCAGGTTCGCCTATTAAAACCGGGTTATTTTTCGACCTTCTCGATAATACTTGAACGACGCGACGAATTTCATCATCTCGCCCAATTACTGGATCGAGTTTGCCTGTTTTTGCTTGTTCTGTTAAATCCCGTCCATACTTTTCCAAAGCTTCATAACGATTTTCGGGATTTTGATCGGTTACTTTTTGATTTCCCCGAATCGTTTTAACTGTTGCTTCTAACTTTTTGCTATCTACATCATAAGCTTTCATCAACCGCCGACCTACTCTTTCGTCTTCCGTAAAAGCTAAGAGTAAATGTTCAACAGAAATATAACCATCTTGCCAACTTTCTCTAGCTGACTCGGCGCGATCGAGCATGACATCTAAACTTTTGCCTAGATATAATTGGTCTACTCTAGGAAGTTTTGGCTGTACCTTTGTATAAGATTCTAACTGTTGAAACAGGCGGGTAGGTTCCACACCTGCGCGGTTGAGAATGCGCTGAGTTAGTCCTTCTTGTTCCAAAAGTGCGATCGCTAAATGTTCTACCTCTAGGTATTGATTTTGAAAGCGACGCGCCACTTCTTGAGATTTGACGATCGCTTCCCAAGCTTTATCGGTAAATTTAGTAGCATCAGTAGGTTGCACAGTAGCTCCTTTTATTAATAGAATTTTTCCTTACATCCCGCAAATACATCTTAATGAAAACTGGCGATATTGTACCTAAATTTTCCTTTCCCTCTAACAACCAAGTTGCTATTTTTCCCAGTCCGCAGTCCCCAATCCCCAGTCCCCAGTCCCCAGTCACTCTACTACTACACACCATTGATGAAGTTTGTATTTAACACAACCATTTTGCACTAAAGGATCTTGCTCAACTATTAATTTTGCCTCATCCATTGAACCTGCTTGGAATAGTAACATTCCGCCGCCGCGTTCTCCCCAGTAACCTGTTTTCGCTTGGTGTCCTTTAGCAATTAAATCTCGGACAAAAGCTTTGTGTGCGGGGATATATTGGTCAAAGGTAAGTTGATCGACAATTCCTTCTTCTATTTTGACAAACCAAGGCATATTAATGTTATGAGATCTAAGAGTTGGTTTTTAACTAATGGTAAGTTCTAGAAGTTTGTTTTTTATTGCTTTGCTACCGCCTGTCAGTATTCAGGAGGAAGTTAATCAGATTAAGCAGTACTTTAGCGATCGCTACGCCAGTAGTCATGCTCAAAAATCTCCCCCTCATATTACCCTACAACCGCCCTTTCAGTGGAATCAGGAATCGGTAGAAGTTTTAGAAGAGTGTTTGCGTGAGTTTGCGTGCGATCGATCCCAAGTACCCATTACTTTATCAGGATTTGCCGCCTTTCCGCCCAGAGTCATCTTTGTGAATGTCTTAAAAACGCCCGAACTCTTGAATTTGCAAGCAGACTTGGCTAATCACCTAAAGACAACCTTGGGTATTGTAGACGAAAAATTTCCGGGAAGACCGTTTGCGCCACACATGACAGTCGCTTTTAAAGACTTAACTAAACAAAATTTTAAAGCCGCTTGGTCTGAATTTCAGGATAAACCTTTTAAAGCAGAATTTATTGCTAATCAATTAACTTTGTTAATTCATAATAATGGGCGATGGAATATTTTCAAAGAGTTTACCTTCTAAAAAACAGGTTTCTTGTTAGACTTATGTAGAGAAGAGAAAGGGAGTTAAATAAAATGACAACTAATCAATCAATGACAATGGCAATAAAATCCCTTTACGAACAAGATCTTTGTCTGTGGTTACAAGCAAATATAAACTTATTAAAGGAGGGAAAATTTGCCGAAATAGATTTAGAAAATCTCCTAGAGGAACTGGAAAGTATGGTGAAAAGTGAGAAAAATGCTTTAAAGAGTAATTTAAGGGTACTTCTCATGCACTTACTTAAGTATAAATATCAGCAAGAAAAACGAACAAATAGTTGGGTTTACACGATTCGAGAACATCGTAAACGCATCCGAGATGCCTTCAAAATTAGTCCGAGTTTATATCGGTTTTTTGAAGATATTTTTAATGAATCTTATCAAGATGCTAGGGAACTAGCCGCAGATGAAACAGGCTTATCTATTAAGATATTTCCCCCAGAGTCTCCCTTTACTGTAGAAGAAGTTCTTAATCCTGATTTTTTACCAGATGATACTCCCGAAAATGTTGGATAATTGAATGAAATGTCTTTTTGGGCGATCGCTTTTTTCCCTGTTTTAGCACTTACCCAAAAACATAAGGGTTTTAGCTTCTTTTTATCAAGCCAAATTCATCTTGCAAGCATCGACTTTCGCACTAGCATTGATAATTTGTATGAAAATGTGATTTTTGGAGATAATTAAGGAGGAAATTAAGGAAAATATGAAATACATTAACCTACAGGAAACGGATGTCACACTAACATCAATTGTTGATGAAATCTCTGCTAACCAGTCTGAAATTGTGATTACCCGCAATGGTTTGCCAGTCGCTCGTATTGTTCCTTATTGGATTTCTGATTTACCTAAAAAACATTATCCACTGCGGGGAATGCCAATTACAATTGCTGCTGATTTTGATGAACCGATGTCTGAACTTTGGGATGCTTTAGGAGAATGATTTTACTTGATACCCATGTTTGGTTATGGTTACTTCACGATCCCAGTCAATTGTCTGAAGCTGCACGCAGCGCAATTGATACTGAAGAACCCTATAATGGTTTGATAGTATCAGCGATTTCAGTTTGGGAAATTGCGGTCAAATCTAGCATTGGTAAATTGATATTACCTTTACCGATTGATGAATGGTACAAGTTAGCATCAACTCATTCCGGTATTGTAATTGAACCGCTATCTCCACTGGATGCGATCGCTAGTGTATCCTTACCTGGAAGTTTCCATAAAGATCCAGCAGACAGAATTTTAGTAGCGATCGCCAGACGATACAATATTCCTTTAATAACTTGTGACACCAAGATTTTGAATTATCCCCATGTACAGACAATCTGGTAATGAGTGAAAAACTGGGTTTCTGCAAGGCAAATTTAATTACTGAGTGAGCGATCGCACATACACTTCCAAAGTTCTATTAAGTCTTAGCAATGAAGCACGATCTCCATTTTGCTCATTCTCTAAAAAACCACGCCTTTTTAAAGATTGGATTGCATTTAATATAATTTCTGTGCTATATTTCTTCGGCTTTTCCTGTAAAATATGGCTCAAAGTTACAGCTTTATTTTGTTTAGCTAAATAGTTGATAATCTGTTTTTCCGCTTCAGTTAATCTTACCCAGATTCGCTTTAGTTGTGAGCAAATCTCATTACTTAATATCAACAACGGTGCAGACAAAAACTCGCTGACACTTCCAGCAAATAATTCTTGAATCATCGTCGCTGTCATTTCTAACCATAAAGGATGACCTTGATATTTTTCAATCAAAATATCCCACATTTGCTCATCTAACAATTCTTTATCCTTTAATATTTGTTTAGCAGAATCGCCCAAACCTGTAAGTTTTAAACAATGGATAAATTTGTGACGATTAGCGTTTACATCTTCTGGTTGTTCGCTAGTAATCAACAACAAACTACTTGCATGAGACAATTCAGCAATTTGTTTAAATAACAGATAATATACTTCAAATTCTGATTGATATTGACCTGCAAATTTTCCGGGTTTAAATAACATTTGCAAGTCATCAATAACAATTAAGCAGCGATGTTGGCGGAGGAATTTAAGTAGTAAATTGATTTGGCGATCGATCGTATTAGGAACAACGAGAGGAGAGACAAAACTTTGCAGTAAATCAGTTAAAAAATTATCTATACTTGGACAATAGCGAAGACTGCGATAAACAATATATTCAAATTGCGTTGATACTTCTTCAATTAGCTTTACAGCAAGTGTCGTTTTGCCAATTCCGATCGTACCAAATAAAGTAATGAGGCGGGAATGCTCTTGAATTAGCCAAGTTTTTAAAGCGTTTAGTTCGTCAGTTCGTCCATAAAATGCGCTAACTTCTGGAGCATTATCTATGTCTAGATGGTGCTTTTCAGTTTGTTTAGATATGGGAGAGGATTTAGACGATCGCCTTCGTTCTGAACAAATATCTACTTTGTGAACACTAATAAAATTTCTAGATGACACACTGTTATATATAATAACTTTTTCTAAAATAGACCGGACATTTAACTTATTAACATCTTCCCCTAAAACATCGGATAACCTTTGCCATAATTCCGATGCAATATCTCGAATATGACCTTCACTTAAATGTTTTTCCGAGGCAATTTTTGCATATTTTTCACCTTGTAAAGTCCTTTTAAGAATTGTTTCTTGCAGATGGTCTAAATGTTCGCCTGTATGCGTAAAAAGCAGTTCATCAGCAAGTTTCAAGACTTCTGCAATATCCATAATTAGACAAATAACTACAATTATTGTTACATTATCCGATCTTCCCGACTTTTTTCCGACAAATCAAGGATTTTTTGGGGAAAAGTTCCGACACGATCCGACTGACAGAGTTATTTATATAAATTTATATCTATAGATAGATGCAATTGCTCTTTGTCGATAAATCAACAACTTACAACTTTATAAACCCTTACAAAGGTGACTTTTTTTCTCACCGATAGGGCGATCGGGAGTAGGCTTTGATTGACCAGGATTATTGTGACTGGACTAGTTGTAACGCCTTATCTTTATTATGATTCAAAAGAAGTTTTGGGAATCACTTACTAAGTCAGCAGCAGATTTGGGAAAAACCATAACTGATTCTGCGACACAAGCTACACAAGCGGTAACAGACACCGCAGCTAAAGCTGGAGAAACTGTTGGCAATGCTACAGCGCAAGCAAGTAAAGTCGTAGCAAAAACAGGAAAAACTATTACTGATTCTGCGACACAAGCTACCCAAATTGTAACAGACACCGCAGCTAAAGCTGGAGAAACTGTTGGCAATGCTACAGCGCAAGCAAGTAAAGCCGTAGCAAAAACAGGAAAAACTATTACTGATTCTGCGACACAAGCTACCCAAATTGTAACAGACACCGCAGCTAAAGCTGGAGAAACTGTTGGCAATGCTACAGCGCAAGCAAGTAAAGCCGTAGCAAAAACAGTCATAAATGCGGGAAGTGCTGCTAACAAAGCTATACGAAATTGGGTATGTTTTTCAGAAAATGATTCTCTAGCTTTTTATGGAGCGCTTTTCGCCGTTGCAGCAGCAGATGGCTCAATTGATGCAGAAGAGTTGAGTCTTATTTTAAGTAGCCCAGACATAATAAATATGTCAAAATCTGCCAAACAGCAAATTCAAAGTTATTCTGTTTCTCCACCTGATTTAGAAGAGTCTCTTAAAAAATTATCTAAAGCAGATGAGAAGCTACGATTTGGTTTAATGTTCTATATTTTTAACATTGTTTGGGTGGACAAAGTTCTTCATACAGGAGAAGAAAAGGCTATTGAATTAGCGCAAAAAGAACTTGGAATCGCCCACGAACAAGTCAAAGCTATAGACGCATTTGTACAGAAAATGGGAGAAATACGCGCTCGCAGTTTAAATGATGAATATGCAACTAACTCCATAAAAGAGGCTACTGCAAAGCTCAAAAAAGTAGGCGTTCCTATTGACTCTTTTTCCACATCAGAAGAGGGATCTGATCTATATAAACTTTCAATGACCTACTCTGATGAAGTTTTCTGGGAAAGATTAGGAAGTTTGGCATCACAAGCCGGAAAGACAGTAGTTGAATCGGCTTTAACTGTTTTCTATGCTGTTCAAGATCCAAACATTCCAGCAAAAGAAAAAGTGCTACTCTTTGGACCGTTAGCTTACTTTATATCACCAATAGACGCAGTTCCAGACTTGCTTCCGGGTGTAGGATTTACAGATGACTTAGCTGTATTAACAGCAGCCGTAGCTACAGTCGCCATGTGTATGAATGTTGACGAAGCTAAAAAATCTGCTCAACAGAAAATGAGAGAATGGTTTGGCGATAGCGTTTGAAAATTCACGGCGCTCTTTTATTTATATTAATAGACTCAATAAAAGATCGTCTAAATTTCAATATTACTTCAATAAATAGGGAGACTGCCGCTAATGGCTTACGTTCATGAAATAAAGTTTTTTAGGCAAGATAACGAAGTGTATGCAGCTTTGTATGATAATCCACCAATTTTTTGCCAAGAGTTCTGGATTAAAAATATTAGAATCCAAGAATTAGGTATTAAAAGTATACCAGAAAATGTACAAATAGGCAGAAAATATAAAGTTAAAGATTTGGGAATTAAACCATTTTATGCTTCCAAGCCGATGTTTGATTTTCTTGATAAAGTAGCTGAAATAGCTTGGAAAGAGGGGACAACATTAGCGATCGGAACCTTTTTGCTTAAATAAGAAATGCTAGTTAGCAGTCTGTAGGGTGCGTCAAATAATCAAATTATTGATTAGATAATTAACTTAAAAATCTGACGCACCCTACCACTCTATTTGAGAGGCGATATGCCTACGGCACGCTACGCTAACGCACTTTACCTTTTTTCACCCAAAGAGCGATCGACAGGAATTGTAAATGCGATCGCACCTTACTTTTTTATAGATAGGCGATCGCCTCGCCACTTGTGATCGGAGGATGCTTTAGAGACCCGTAAAGCATCTTCTTTTGTGGCATAATCAAGTCTTCACCATCGCGCACCCAGATGACTGAAACCGTTTACATTGAAACCAGCATTCTCGGCTACCTGACGGCTCGATCTACAGACAATCTAATTCTGGCTGCCAACATCAAAATCACTCAAGACTGGTGGGATGAGTACAGTAGCTCACTGGCGCTTTATACCTCAGAAATTGTTGAAGATGAAGCAAAAAGGGGAGATCCAAAGATCGCGGCTCAACGACTGAATCTGTTACAATCTTTAACCTTTCTGGATTTAACCGAAGAAGCCACCGATCTCGCAGAAGAATTTCTACGACAGAGTAATCTACCTCCTAAAACCTCCAACGATGCTTTACACATGGCGCTGGCAACAGTCTATGGCTTAAACTACTTGCTAAGTTGGAATTGCAAGCACATGGCAAATTCTCAGATCCAACGAAAATTATCAGAGATTAGCCGCGATCTTGGATATAAGCTACCATTTGTTTGTACGCCTTACGAGTTCATGACAATTGAGCCTCTAGGAAAGTAGCGATGTACAAAGACCCAATTTTGGAAGAGATCCACAAGTACAGAGAAGAATACGCAAAATCCTTTAATTATGACCTCAAGGCAATATTTGAGGATTTGCGAAAGAAGCAAATTGCCAGCGGGCGGAAAGTTGTAAAACTCCCAATAAAGCGCTGGTCTAATACTACAAGTGTTTGATTGGGTACGCGCTCGATGATGCTTGTAAATGCGATCGCTCTTGACTTTTTTATTGAGAGGCGATCGCACTCTTTATGTGGATGCGATCGCGTTCTCCTATTCTCCAGCTAACTGCAAAGTTTCTGCATAGAGGCGATCGTGAATCCAAAACCCATTAGTTCTCAAATCATCTAAAATTGGCTGTACCAAAGAAATCAAACCTTGTTGTTTAGCAGCAATTAAAATTCCTAATAATCCACTCACTTGTAAACCCAGTTGGATTGCTTCATTTCTGCCTCGTCTTTCATCAATAATCAATCGATCGGCTTTTAATTCCACAGCTAATGTAATTGCTTCTGCTTCACCTGGATCGAGATTAATCTGCAACTTTTGTAGTAAAGATTGATTAGTAATAGATTGGCACTTAATCCAATCTAAAGTTTGAATTGCCAATGTAGCTGGATCTGTTTCACCAGAATCCTAAAGTTTCATCGGAAATTATAATACTCATAATTGATTGCCCTCATTCAAATCTGCTTGAATGAGGGAACAAAGCTAGGATGGTTGATCGATCCTACAGAACAGCTGATATTAATATTGTTACCTGATGGTCGGATTTCTTTGCTCAAAAATAGCGATCTCTTACCTGTATTACCGGACATAATGTTAGATTTGACAGCTATGCAAGTATTTAGTTGGGTGCGCGATCGATGACAATTGGTAGACTTTCTTTGAGTGTACTTGCTAAAATCTCGGAAGGTGCGATCGCTTCCAAACTAACCTGGCTGCAATCCCGATCGAAAAACTTGTTCAGCAGTTAAATTAAAGTTAGGAAATCCTGGTGATTGAATCGGATTGTTACCCTGAAATTGACTAACTTGATACTCGTCTTCAACCAATTGATAAACTGAGAAAGTCGGCTGTTTCGGATTACCAATAAATCGCCTACCACCTAAACCCAAATAATCAACAATCCAATATTCAGCAATTCCCATTTCTTCATAATCTCCAGCTTTGACGAAATAATCATTGCGCCAATTAGTACTGACTATTTCTACAATAAGACGCACTGACGAACCCATTGTAATAATAGATTCTTTTGCCCAACGCGGTTCATTAGCTACAGCTTGTCGATCCAAAACAATAATATCTGGTTCGTAACCAGACTCGTCACGAAAAGGTTTAACTACGCATTCTTTCGGTACAAAGCAGTTCAACCCTTGATTTTCAATTGCAACATTTAATTTGTAGGAGAGAAAGCCTCCTAATTCTGAATGTTCGCCTGTTGGTTTTGGCATTTCAATAATTACCCCGTTGTGCAATTCATAGCGATGTTCTGAGTTTTCTGGATACCAAGCGATGAACTCGTCAAATGTGACTTTTTTGGGAATAGCTTGTGTCATAGCAAAGGCTTCTTTTTTAGTCAATTATTATTGTAATCTAATTTCAAATTCAATTATCTCTCGATCGTACTTATTCATAAATCTCTGTGTCGATCGCACCTCTCCTTCTCTTTTTCCGCCAAGCACATCTTCACGATGCAAAATTTCTCAACTCAACTCTCCCCAACTAGACGATTTGTTATAAAATTTTAATAAAGGGCAAATGGCGTGATTTACTAACAGCACGCTGCGCGATCGCAAACACAAAAAACAGACCAATGGCTTACTATATCTCTCCCAAGTTTCTTGACAAATTAGCAGTTCATATCACCAAAAACTTTCTCGATATTCCAGGGGTAAGAGTTCCGCTAATTTTAGGAATTCACGGACGTAAAGGAGAAGGAAAATCCTTTCAATGTGAATTAGTTTTTGAACGCATGGGTATCGAAGCAATTCACATTTCTGGCGGCGAATTAGAAAGTCCAGATGCCGGAGATCCAGCGCGTTTAATTCGGTTACGCTATCGAGAAGCAGCTGAATTAATTAAAGTAAGAGGCAAAATGGTTGCCTTAATGATTAACGATTTGGATGCTGGTGCAGGTAGATTTGATGAAGGCACTCAATACACAGTAAATACTCAGTTAGTCAACGCTACACTGATGAATATTGCTGATAATCCAACTAACGTACAACTTCCCGGAAGTTATGACGCAACGCCTTTACATCGAGTGCCAATTATTGTTACTGGAAATGACTTTTCTACTCTCTATGCGCCATTAATTAGAGATGGGCGAATGGAGAAGTTTTACTGGGAACCAAACCGCGAAGATAAGATTGGCATTGTGGGTGGTATTTTCTCAGAAGATAAACTTTCTCAAAGAGAAATCGAACAGTTAGTTGATACTTTCCTTAATCAATCAGTTGACTTTTTCAGTGCTTTGAGAGCGAGAATTTACGATGAACAAATTCGCCAATTTATTCATGAAGTTGGTTTTGATAAAGTCTCCTCTCGTGTGGTAAATAGTTTAGAAGGCCCACCAGTTTTTCAAAAGCCTAATTTTAGCTTATCTCGCTTAATTGAATTCGGTACTTTCATGGTGCAAGAACAGCAAAGAATTCAGGATTTAAGATTGGTGCAAGAGTACAATGTGTTGCGTCGTTTAAGTGGCAACACTATGCCAAATGTGACGATTAGCCCTCAACCACAAAAAGAACAGCCAAAAGCTGAAAATGCCAAGGTTGTTAATAGTAATCATGGCAATGGCAATGGTCATGCTTCTGGCAATAAGTTGAATTCTGAAACTCTCGAACAAGTGCGACAAATTTTGGCACAAGGTTATCGTTTGGGAATAGAATATGTAGATGAACGACGGTTTCGGATGAATTCTTGGCAGAGTACTAATTCGGCAATTACTAAAGAATCGGAGGCGATCGCAGCTGTAGAATCATCTTTAGCTGAACATAATGGCGAATATGTGCGTTTAGTTGGTATCGATCCAAAAGCAAAACGACGCATGGTGGAAACAATAATTCATCGCCCGAATAAGTAAGTTATTTCGGCTTTAATTAGTGTTAGCGATCGCTCCTTTTAGTGTGAGATGATGGAGGAGCGATCGTATTTCTTTTGATTATTACCAAATTTTCCACATCTCCAATAATGACTCGCTTTATCCACGATCAATTTGCCAAAGATTATCTAGAGGAATTACTAACTCCTTACGGACAAGTAAAACCAGATCAAAAAGTTTTATCAGAGACAAGAGAAATCGATGTACTATTCATTCCCAATACTTCCCCCGAAACCCTTTCCCAAGATTTAGGATTATTGGGAAAATTGGGAGAAACATCTGCAATCTTTGAACCTTTTCGCAATCCCGTCGATCCAGATGAAATTTGTAGTTGTCTCCTGAAAGCATTAGAAGTTAGAGAAAGTATTCAAAGACAAGCAAAGCGGAAAAATGCACCCAATGAACCCATCAGCTTACCTTACTTATGGATTCTTACTCCTACCGCTTCAACCTCTATCTTAGAAGGATTCCACGCTATACTAGAGGAAAATTGGGGTGGAGGAGTTTATTTTCTTCCCTATTATTTAAGAACAGCCATTGTAGTAATTCATCAATTACCCAAAACTCCAGAAACACTTTGGCTGAGAATATTGGGAAGGAAAAAAGTACAACAACAAGCAATTGATGAATTGGAAGCATTACCAGCAGACAATGTATGGCGAGAAAGAATCTTGGAATTGTTTTATCAATTACAAGAAAATTTAAACGTTAATCAAACTTTAGATGCAGACGATCGGGAGTTAATTATGAGATTACAACCTTTGTGGCAAGAAAAGTTAGCACAGGTGGAACAACAAGGCATTCAGCAAGGTATTCAGCAAGGTATTCAGCAAGGTATGGAACAGGGAGAGCGTTTAGTAGTGGAGAATTTATTAAGAGCAAAATTTGGAGAATTAGATACAGAACTATCTACTTTAATTGACTCGATTTTGACTTTCCCTCCCGAAGAATTTACTCCTTTATTATTGCAATTGTCCCGTGAGGAATTGCTAGAAAGATTTGGAGGTTAACTAAAAAGTGCGATCGCACTTACAAGCAAGTAATACAGATCGCCTCCAATGCTATGCGAGTTAGGCGATCGCCATTTTCCAGAGGCAAAATCTTCGGTACAATTCCTCTCATAGTTCGACCTCAATTATTTGCTGTAATTAATGGTTACTATATTAGCCAATAAAAAATCGGGGCAATTTAAAAATTACCCCTACTTAAAACTTGTAATTATTTAATTACGCAATAGCAGAAATTAGTATCTGCTGCTGTTTGGTTTGTGAACGATGAAGCTAAGAACTTGGCACTGCTTCACGTTATCAAAACCCATCACGCGGATGTAGCAGTTGGAATACTCAGAACGGCAAGCTTTGATTTCGTTCAAAATTTCATTGGTGCTGGTAGCGTTGAACAAAGGTAACTTCCACATTGTCCAGTAGTGCTGTTCGGGAGCAGAGCTTTCGCTGAATTCTACACCAGGAATGAAACCATTATCCAAAATATATTGGAGTTGGCGGGCAATTTGAGCATCAGAGAGAGGTGGCAAGTAGGAAAGAGTCTCGAAACGACGCTCTTTAGGTAAAGTTTGCATGGCTGTGAAAAAATCCTTAAATTACGAATGTCTGGAAAACTGTTAATTAGCGATCGGAATTATCCCAATTTTGCTCAGAAGAATCCCTTTCCTGTTCTGGATAACTACTGGAGTCCGAAATGCTCAGTTGCGTGATTCGCTCTAAATGCCCGCGCCGATGTTCCATATTGGCTTGCTCAATATTACTGCGAACCATCTCCGGTAAAAAGTCTGTCACTTCCTCTGCAAAATGCTGTCGCAAGGTCATTAACCGTAAAGCTAAATCCTGTTTTTCATGCAGCAACGCTTCTAGAAACGCTTCTCCATCTTGAACACTGTTCCTAGCGGCAAAGTCATTCAACCAATACGCTAGAGGAGGATTCGTTTCACTAAGCTGAGCCATTACAGTCCGCAGCGCTTGGTAAGTTAGATAACTACTCAGCACTTTAGCTGTGTCTTTCGCAACTTTTTTTAAGTCCATGTCGTGACTCCAGCCTGATAAATTTTAGACTTTAGATTTTAGATTCTAGATTTTAGACTAGGTATTCCTGCTGAGCAACAAAAAATGTTGTCAGATCTAAACATCCCCAAAAAATCGCCAATCTAAAATCCAAAATCCAAAATTATTACAGGGTGTCTACGGCTTGGAACTCGAACTTGATTTCTTTCCACAGTTCGCAAGCAGCAGCCAACTCAGGTGACCACTTGCAAGCTTCGCGGATCACGTCGCCACCTTCACGCATCAGGTCACGACCTTCGTTACGAGCTTGGATACAAGCTTCCAATGCTACACGGTTAGCGGTTGCGCCCGGAGCATTACCCCAGGGGTGTCCGAGAGTACCACCACCGAACTGTAAGCAGGAATCATCACCGAAGATTTCTACCAACGCTGGCATGTGCCATACGTGGATACCACCAGAAGCAACAGGCATTACACCAGGCATGGAAGCCCAGTCTTGGGTGAAGAAAATACCACGAGAGCGGTCTTCTTCAACGTAGTTTTCCCGCATCAAATCAACGAAGCCCATTGTGATGCCTTTTTCGCCTTCCAGCTTACCTACAACGGTACCGGAGTGTAAGTGGTCACCACCAGACATCCGTAAGCACTTGGCTAATACGCGGAAGTGAATCCCGTGAATCCGTTGACGATCGATTACAGCGTGCATCGCGCGGTGGATGTGTAGTAATACACCGTTGCGACGGCACCATTTAGCCAATGTGGTGTTAGCAGTGAAACCACCTGTTAGGTAGTCGTGCATGATGATGGGGGTTTTGATTTCTTTAGCAAACTCTGCCCGTTCCATCATTTCTTCGCAGGTGGGGGCGGTAACGTTCAGGTAGTGACCTTTGATTTCGCCTGTTTCTGCTTGTGCTTTTTCGATCGCTTCTTGTACAAACAAGAATCGATCGCGCCAGCGCATGAATGGCTCAGAGTTAATGTTTTCGTCGTCTTTGGTGAAGTCCAAACCACCGCGCAGACATTCGTAAACCGCACGTCCATAGTTCTTCGCAGACAAACCGAGTTTTGGTTTGATCGTGCAACCTAACAAAGGACGACCATACTTGTTCAACTTGTCACGCTCAACCACAATACCGTGTGGAGGGCCTTGGAAGGTCTTCAGGTAAGCAACTGGAATCCGCATATCTTCCAAACGCAGTGCCTTCAGTGCTTTGAAACCAAATACGTTACCTACAATAGAGGTAAGCATATTGGTGACAGAACCTTCTTCAAACAGATCTAGAGGATAAGCAACAAAGCAGAAATATTGATTATCTTCACCAGGAACTGGTTCGACATCATAACAACGACCTTTGTAGCGGTCTAGGTCTGTCAACAAGTCAGTCCATACTGTTGTCCATGTACCAGTAGAAGACTCAGCAGCTACCGCAGCGCCTGCTTCTTCTGGTGGAACTCCGGGCTGAGGCGTGACACGGAAGCAAGCCAAAATATCTGTATCTTTTGGTGTGTAATCTGGAGTGTAATAAGTAAGCTTGTAATCTTTTACCCCTGCTTGATACCCAGATTTGCTCTGAGTCTTAGTTTGAGCGTAAGACATAATCTACTGTTCCTGGGAATGACTTGAATTTTTATCTGCCTTATTTGGCTGTCGTTTTAAACTATATCAAGAAATGTATTCTTTAAACTTCAATTTTTTTTTAGATTTTCATAACCTTAAGTTATATTATGATTCGATGTATAAACTTTTGTTGCAACATTGATGCAAAAAGTTACATTTTATGTTTAGTTGATTGCCTGTCGATCGCACTTTTTCCCAGACTAAAGTAGAAAGCAACGTAAAACATTGGGTGAGGAAATGATGCTTAAGAAGGCAGAAGGCAGAAGGCAGAAGGCAGAAGGCAAAAAACAAAAATTCCCCTACTCCCCTTGTCCCCTACTCCCCTTGTCCCCTTGTCCCTCTGCCTTTCTCGGTAAAGGGTTCAGCTTAAGCTTGCTCTTGTTAGGAGTAATTCTGGCTCAAAGCAGCTTTGGTGTATTTGCTCAATCTGTTTCTGTCGATCGATCGGTTCCATATTATATGGATGGGGCACCACCTCCGGGAGTAGCACCTTTACCAGTGCAACCTTTACCTGCTCCCCAAACAGAATATCGAGTCGGAGCTCTGCAATCAGATTACACTGGTAGTCTTTGGGTAGGTTCTTGGCGAGGTTTAGCCAGAATCGATCCTAATACAGGGAGAATTTTAGCTAGAGTTGCTTTACCTGATTATGCGATCGGTGCTTTAGCAGCAGATAAAGTAGGTAGAATTTGGGTAGGGACTTATCAGGGTTTACAACGAGTAGACCCCCGGACTAACGAAATTACCGCGCAAAATTATGTAATACCTTCTAAAAGAGTTTTGTCCCTGTTAATTGACAAACGTGGCTATTTGTGGGTGGGAGGCGATCGCGGTTTAGCATTAATTAGTCCTGACCAAGGATTATTAATGACCACTCTGCAAAAATTACGCGGCGTTAGTGCAAACGCTCTCAGTCTCGATCCTGAAGGTCAACTCTGGGTAGGAACATTAGATGGGTTAGTCAGAGTTGATACTGCCAGTGCTTTCCCCATTGGTGATGTTAAGGATCTTCCAGGTACTACCGTACAAGCTTTAGCTTTAGACACTAGGGGTAGTCTTTGGGTGGGAACACCAAGCAGTTTAATTGAACTCGATCCTCTTAATGGCAGAGTGCTCCGTGAAGTTCCAGAATTTAGCCAGCGCAATGTTACAGCCTTAGCAGTTGACGAATTGGGTAGTCTGTGGATCGGTACAGATAATGGTGTATTTCGCTACGACCCATACCGAGGTAGATTAGCTGGTCAAGTGACAGGTTTACCCGCTGCTAGAGTCCTTTCCCTTTCACCAGATACAGGCAATAAACTTTGGGTGGGTACAAGCGAAGGTTTAGCTTGGGTAAGTGTAGATACAGGTTCCGCTACCGCCCATCGTGGTTTTAGTCGCCAGTAGGGAATGGGGAGATGGGGAGGTGGGGAGGTGGGGAGGTGGGGAGATGGGGGGATGGGGAGATGAGGGAAACTCAAAAGTCAAAACTTTCTAAATTACTAACTCAAAACTCAAAACTCAAAACTCAAAACTTTTATTTCTAATGGCACTCACGACTCAGCAACTAATTCAATATAAACAGCAAGGGCGTTCAATTGTAACGCTCACAGCTTGGGATTATGCGATCGCTCAGTTGTTGGATTTAGCTGGGGTAGATATGATTTTAGTTGGTGATTCTTTGGCAATGGTAGCTTTAGGTTATGAAACTACTTTGCCAATTACTCTTGAGGAAATGATTCATCATGCTAAAGCTGTGCGTCGGGGTGTGAAAAAAGCTTTGGTAGTTTGCGATCTGCCGTTTTTAAGTTATCAAGAAAGTCCGCAACAAGCGATGCGATCGGCAGGAAGAATTCTGAAAGAAACGGGAGTACAAGCGGTAAAATTGGAAGGGGGATATCCGGCGATCGCGCAAACAGTCTCCTACTTAACTCAAGCGGGAATTCCTGTCTTAGGTCATGTTGGGTTAACGCCGCAATCTGTACATAAATTAGGATATCGGCAACAGGGGAAAACGACTGAGGAAGGAGAGCGGATTTTTAGTGAAGCGATCGCCTTAGAAGCAGCAGGAGCTTTTGCTATAGTATTAGAGCATATTCCGGGAGAATTAGCATTAAGAATTACTGAAAAACTCTCAATTCCTACCATTGGAATTGGCGCAGGTGTTCACTGTGATGGACAAGTTTTAGTAACTGCGGATATGTTGGGAATGACTCTCAAACAGCCACCTTTTGCCAAAGCTTATGTAAATTTGCAAGAAATAATTACGCAAGCAGTACAGAATTATAGCAATGAAGTCAAAGAGCGAAAATTTCCTTGAAGGTTGACAAATGTGTTTTCAAACCTATAACTATCAAAATAATTCTCTAGTAACTAAGGAGAAATGAACAATGATTACTGCAAAAAAACGTCCGGCAACACTCGACAAGCGAGTATTTTTTTGTGATGATTACCTTGGAGTCTCCAGCATTCAGCAATTTAACCTACTTGACTTGCACCTAAGCTCTAGACACGGTTCAGCAAAGTACAGATGGAAATTAGTATTCGATCTTTTGAATAGTGGGAAAGGCTTACATGGAGTGAATTTCACCAAAGAGGAATTTACTACTCTAATTCAGCTATTTGAATCGAAACCGTTTGACTGGGAAAACCGAATTTTTGATGAATTTACTAGTTATTTTGATTATCGCTATTTAAATTTAGATGACGCAATAGCTGTTGCAAATCAGGTGGCTGAATTTGCATATAAACTCCATAATGATATTTTACATTCTGTTTCAAAAAATATAAGAACTCAACAGAACTCAAGTTTTAGAATTTATATATGTGGTGAAAGAAATAGTCAATACCAATTATGTGCAGATCAAGAGTGGAGACTGGAAATTTTACTATTTAAGAATGGTCAAATTTCTACTAAACGGGGAAATAAAGATATGGGATTAATAAACGGATATCCACGCGATCGGGCAATTGCTACTCTCAATCCTAACCGAGAAGATGGTGTGTTACTGATTAATCATAATGTCCACCATGCAGAATTTTTCCCAACAGATTGGAACACATTTTGTTTACAAGTAGATCGGCGTGCATTTCCGAGAAAATAGTTATAGTTATCGTTTTTCTTGATTCCTCACTCCTCAGTCCCCAGTACCTAGTCCCTAGTCCCTAATCCCTAGTCCCAAATCCCGCTTTCGGTTATCCACACAGAGCGCGTGACCCGACAAACCGATAAAATCAAATTAAGAAAATTAACAAAAAAGCAGGCTCAGATGATTCCTACCGTTATTGAACAGTCTGGTCGCGGTGAACGCGCCTTTGATATTTACTCCCGACTCTTGCGGGAGAGAATCATCTTCTTAGGTAAACAAATTGACTCAGACTTGGCTAACCTGATTGTGGCTCAGTTGCTTTATTTAGACTCCGACGACCCGGAAAAACCTGTCTATATATATATTAATTCTCCGGGTGGTTCGGTAACGGCAGGCATGGGTATTTACGATACCATCAAGCAAATCCGTCCAGAAGTCTACACTATTTGTACTGGATTGGCTGCCAGTATGGGCGCATTTTTGCTGAGTGCTGGTACTAAAGGGAAACGGATGAGTTTACCTAATTCTCGGATTATGATTCACCAACCTTTGGGTGGCGCACAAGGTCAAGCAACGGATATTGAAATTCAGGCGAAGGAAATTTTATACCACAAACGTCGTTTGAATGAAATGTTAGCCGAACATACAGGTCAACCTTTAGAGCGTATTGAAATTGACACAGAAAGAGACTTCTTTATGTCAGCACAAGAAGCTCTAGATTACGGCTTAATTGACCAAGTAATCGATCGCACTGCTGCTGGTAGCAAACCTGTAGCTGTCTAATTAAACAGGTAAGTTGTTGCGCTTTAGCGCTAAACTATAGCGCTAAAGCGCAACTACGTACATAAATTAAGTGGGGTTGGGTTGTGCTTCTAGGTATTCTAGGAAGTCTTCCAACTCTTCTTTTTTGAGGTCGTTACGAGTTTTTTTGCCGTAGGTACGAAATAGATGATCGCTTCCTTGTTTTTTCGTCCAACCTAAGCGTTTAATTTGGACGTTGGTACGAGCAATTAAATCAGAAAAGTCGTCGGGACTGGTGTCTTCAATAGTGTCGCTAGATCGATCGCTAAACTCAGTCTCGAATTCTCTTGGTGGTGCGATCGCCATTTCCGGATCGTGACGACGGGAAGTAATGGGTGTTACTTTACTAAAGCTAACAGGTGGTTCGTCTTCATCTGCAAAAGAATTGATCGGAGTTAACTTGGGTGTTTCCAAAAAGCGATTTACTGGGAGATCTGAGAATGGGGAATCGGATTTTTCTGCTGTATCTGGTGTAACTTCCAGATGAGATTTTGCGGCACCAGTTGTTACTTTACCGGTGGAAAAAGTGGTTCTTTCCGAAACAGATGAGTCTAAATTGGCATGATTTGACCAAGTAGGATCTGTAGTCGCTGGTTCTATATGGGGAGTTTCCCGTTTTTCGGAAGAAAAGACAGCAGGTTGGGAATATTCAGGAGAAATTGTGCTCGCGCTGGTTTCCTGTCCCCAAGATAAATGAATACCCATGAGTTCCAGCGCTCGAATTCTCGCTTGGTCTTCGGCTAATTCAATAGTGTCAGCAATTGCCATCCCAGTTGCTTTTGTGACACCATCAATTTGAACTAAGGCGCGAACGACGAATTTGCCGTTATAAATTGTTAACAATTCTGAAATCAGACTGCCTGTGGGATAACGAACCCGAAATTGTGCAAACATAGTTATTATTATCCTGCTTTAAACATTAAGCATAGCTATTTTCTTCACGACCGCTCTAAACCTACAATAGTGAAAGGATTGTTTATCCGCACGCTATCAAACCGGAACGCTTAATTGTTGAAGCACCCACCGTGCTTTACCGCTAACACGCTACTATCGCGATATGCCTACGGCACGCTGACGCGAACGCTTTCCCAGAAGCAGATTCAAGGCTCTGCACTGGGTCTAAAGGCGATTTATCACCGGAAAAAACTCGCGTGTAACAGCGTAAAGGTGGCTCAAAGCATGGATATCGGGCGCACCAGCAACGCGATCGAACATACAGAGTGGATGCCCTTGGTGAGATCACATATATGAGTAAAACATCTTGGGGTCAAATTTGGGAACAGTTTTTCTCACTTTTCCCATTAAATGACATCATCATCACTATCAGTATGTACTGCATCTACCCTTCCTTTGTATCTGGCAAGGAGATGGCCTAAGTTTAGCGCAATTCTCGTAGGGCTGGGGTTGAGTGTTTAACAATTTTGGATTGAGAAATTATCTGATTTTCGATTTGACTGAGTAATTGTAAATCATCTAAAATCGGCAATTTAAAATCTAAAATTGATGAAGCGTGGAGCGATGGCGAAAAGAAAACACAAATAAATTGAGACGCTAAGGACTAGTCGCTACATGGAATTTTCAATCGCTACATTACTTTCTAATTTTCCCGATGAAAAATTGGTAGCTGCCAAAGTGTTGGAGAAAAAACTGGGTTGTACTGATGAACCTAGTTTACGTAGACTACAAATTGCCTTGGATGCCTTAGAAAAAGTTGGCATTTTAGTCAAAGAACGAGGCAAGTATCGGCGGGTTTTTGAGGCGGGAATAGTAGAAGCAAAACTCCGCTGTTCTAGCAAAGGCTTTTGTTTTGCGATTCAAAATGTCGAAGGCGCAGCTGATATTTACGTGCGGGAAAGTCATCTGAGTACGGCTTGGAATGGCGATCGCGTTTTGGTAAAAATTACTAAAGAGGGCAATCGCAGGCGCAGTCCCGAAGGGGAAGTCAAACTAATTTTAGAACGTGCCAATCCTAGCGTTTTAGCTAGGATAAAACAAAGCATGGATAATACAGGAAAAGTAATTTACAAAGCTGTTCCTTTAGACGATCGCTTATTGTTTGAACTTGATTTAGTAACCAATGGTGATGATTTAAGTGCGGCGATCGATCATCTCGTCCACGCAGAAATTGTTCGCTATCCTTTAGCATCTTACCCTCCCCTTGGTAGAGTTGCTCAAGTTCTTGGTAGTGATGCAGAAGCAGCCGCCGATATTGATATCGTATGCTGTAAACATGACCTACCCCGGAAATTTCCCGCGACGGTACTCTCATCCCTGGAAAAATTTTCCCACAAACTTAGCAAAACAATATTAAAAAGTCGCCTTGATTTACGTCATTTAATTACTTTAACCATAGCTCCGGCAGCTGGCGGTTATATTGACGAGAAAACTTTGCTGGTAGAACAAGCTTTTACCTTAGAAAAAATTGAGGGTGATTTATGGCGAGTGGGGATTCACATCGCTGATGTTGCTAATTATGTACCAGCTGATTCTCCCCTAGATCGAGAAGCAAAAAAACGTGGCAGATCGACCCAATTAGGTGATAAAGTATTGCCGATGTTGCCTGAAACTTTGCTGGCTCATTGTTCCTTATTACCAGGACAAGATCATTTAGCTATTTCGGTGTTACTATCTTTATCCAGTAACGGTGAAGTAGTGGAATTTGAGATTCAAAGAAGTGCCATTCAAGTAGACTTTCACTTAACCGAATCTCAGGCACAGGATATTCTCTTACGTCATCATACAAATTTAGATTTGCAGCAAGCTGACATAGAAGAATTATCCCCGGTTTTTGCTACTCTCGACCAACTCTTTGTTTTGAGTCAAAGCATTAAAGAAAGACGATTGGAAAGGGGTAGCTTTGAATTAAATTTGCCTTATGAAGGTAGCCAATTTAATGATGAAGGAATAGCTGAGGCTGCGATCGCTCTACCAAATCACCCCGCTGGGTCAATGGTCAGGGAATTAATGATTTTAGTCAATCAAATGGTAGGCAGTCATTTACTAGCTTTGGGTGTGCCAAGTCTTTACCGAGTACAACCAGCACCCGATCCAGATGATGCGGTAGAATTGCATAAGTTGGCAAGTAATTTGGAAATAGATTTGCAACTAGAAAATGAGGATACTGTCACACCTTTTGATTTCCAAAAATATATTGAGGATTTTTCTCAATCAAAGGCTCAAAAGGTTTTAAACTCGTTGTTGCAATCAACTTTAAGGCCATCTGTTTACAGCACTAATTCTGGTTATCATTTTAGTTTGGCTTTGTCTGGGGGCTATACTCATTTTGTTTCCCCAGCTAGACGTTATGCAGATTTAATGGTGCAAAGAATACTCATGTTAGTATTTGACGAAGGACGCGATCGCAGAAGTACTCGCGTTAAAGAAAAGGTAGATTTGCATCATAGTTCTTGTCACGGAGAAATTAATTGGAACGTCTTGCCACCCAATGTCCAAGAAGAATTAGAAGAACAATTAGCATCATTAATTGTCCCGCTAAATGAACGAGAAAAAGAAGTCCAAGAAGCGGAAACAGATTTGGCAGGATTGAAAAAAGCTGAACTGATGAAAGAACGCACAGGAGAAATTTTCCAAGGCGTAATTACAGGCGTTCAATCCTACGGTTTCTTTGTAGAAATGGAAGTATCAGTGGGTAATGGTACGCCTTTTTATCCAGAAGGTTTGGTTCATGTATCATCATTAAAAGATGATTGGTATGAGTATCGATCTCGTCAAGAAGCACTCGTGGGACGCAAAAATCGCAAGCAATATCGATTAGGCGATCGCGTAGAAGTGCAAGTAAAAAGCGTAGACTATTACCGTCAACAGATAGATTTAGTAACTGTGGGCAGTGAAAGTGCTTTTGACGATGACGAGCGAGATGAATATCCATTTCCCAATTTTGATGATGAATAATGTTATTTGTCATTCGTCATTGGTCATTAGTCAACAGGTTAACAAATGACTAATGACTAATGACAAATAACAAAGAACAAAAAACAAATGACTAATAACAAATGACTAATGACTAAACCTTTAATCTTGGGAATTACTGGGGCATCGGGCTTAATTTATGCTGTCCGGGCTTTAAAATTTTTGCTAGAAGCTGATTTGAGCGTCGAACTAGTAGCTTCAAAATCTACCTACATGGTTTGGCAGGCAGAACAAAACATCCGACTCCCTGGCGAACCAGTACAGCAAGAACAATTTTGGCGCGAACAAGCAGGAGTATTAACTCAGGGAAAATTATGTTGTCACCCTTGGGGCGATGTCGGCGCAAATATTGCCAGCGGTTCTTACCGCACGCTGGGAATGCTCATCATCCCCTGTAGCATGAGTACAGCAGCAAAGTTAGCAGCGGGTTTAAGTTCCGACCTTTTGGAACGAGCCGCCGATGTCCAACTCAAAGAAGGTCGTAAACTGGTATTAGTCCCCCGTGAAACTCCTTTTAGCTTAATTCACCTGCGGAACCTAACCAGTTTAGCCGAAGCAGGAGCCAGAATTGTTCCAGCTATTCCCGCTTGGTATCACAATCCCCAAACCATTGAAGATTTAGTAGATTTTGTAGTAGCCCGTGCCCTAGATCAATTAGATATTGATTGTGTTCCTTTGGAGCGTTGGCAGGGGAGCAGGGGAGCAGGGGAGCAGGGGAGCAGGGGAGCAGGGGAGCAGGGGAGCAGGGGAGCAGGGGAGCAGGGGAGCAAGGAAAAACTTTAACTTAAAACTCAAAACTCAAAACTCAAAACTTAAAACATGGCTGTTCGCATCGTACTACTACTAATGGCTCTCGGAGGGTTGACAGTGTTTGCCCTTCAGAATACTAAGTCTGTGAGGTTAAGGTTTTTGGGGATGACAACCCAAGCGTTACCTTTGGGATTTTGGATATTAGCAGCGGTTGTAGCTGGAATATTGACAGCTTTAATTGTGGCTTGGTTGTTACAATTAATTAATTCTTGGGGAAATGCTAAATTACGATCGCGAATTCGCCAGTTAGAAGCAGAAAAACGTAGTTATCAAGGGCAAAGTCGAGAATCTGCTTCCTCTACATCTCAAAGTTATTCTTATTCGGCAGCAAGTAGTAGTTCTGCGAGTGCTGCTGGCGCTTCATCAAATGTTTCTGATAGTGATGAACAGTGGGAAGAAGAGGATGAGGAAGAAGGTGATAATTATGGGAGTTCGGGTTCTAGTGTTGCGGGTGATGTGAGCGATCGCAATTACGAAGCCAAACAAGAACCAACTAGTAGTTATCGATCGGGTTCAGTTTATTCTTATGGTTACAGAAACCCCAGCGATTCCGCAGTAGGCAAAACAGAATCCGTTTATGATGCAGAATATCGGGTAATTACTCCACCTTATCGCTCCATAGAAACCGAGGAAGAGAAAGAAGATAATACCCCTGAACCTTCACCATCTAATCAGCAGAACAATAATGATGATGATTGGGGTTTTGTTGATGACGATGATTGGGATTTTGATGACAAAGATAAAAATCCCCGATCCCGATAATAAGCTAAAAAATTATTTAGGGGTCGCAATTTGAATTGTATATTTTGAGCAATGTTTTTTGATTTGGAATTACTAAATAGCTTATGAATAGCCCTACTGCAACCTTGCTGATTTCTTGCCCCGATCAAAAGGGATTGGTAGCTAAATTTGCTAATTTTATCTACTCCAATGGTGGCAATATTATTCATGCCGATCAGCATACGGATTTTGCAGCAGGGCTATTTTTAACGCGGATTGAATGGCAATTAGAAGGATTCAATTTGCCCAGAGAAATAATTGGGCCAGCGTTTAATGCGATCGCCGCACCTCTACAATCTAGCTGGCAGTTGCATTTCTCTGATACAGTTCCCAAAATTGCCATTTGGGTAAGTCGGCAAGACCATTGTTTATATGATTTAATTTGGCGATATAAAGCGAAAGAATTTCCCGCCGAAATCCCTTTAATTATTAGTAATCACCCTGACTTACAAGAAATAGCCGAGCAATTTGATATTGATTATCATCATATTCCCATTAATAAAGATAACAAAGCTGAGGCCGAAGCCAAACAATTAGAACTATTGCAAAAATATCAAATAGATTTAGTCGTTCTAGCCAAATATATGCAAATCCTCAGCCAGGATTTTGTCAGTAAATTTCCTAAAATTATTAATATCCATCACTCATTTTTACCCGCCTTTGTCGGCGCAAATCCATATCATCAAGCTTACCAAAGAGGCGTAAAAATTATCGGTGCAACTGGTCATTATGTCACCACAGATTTAGATGCAGGGCCAATTATTGAACAAGATGTAGTAAAAGTTAGTCACCGAGATGATATTAATGATTTAATTCGCAAAGGTAAAGATTTAGAAAGAGTGGTTTTAGCCAGAGCAGTTCGCGCTCATTTACAAAACCGTGTATTAGTTTACGGCAATAGAACCGTAGTTTTTGAATAAAAATTACTTTTCCGGGTGCTTTTGTAGGGTGCGTTAGCCACAGCGTAACGCACCATCCCACTATTTGTAGGGTGCGTTAGCCACAGCGTAACGCACCATCCCACTATTTGTAGGGTGCGTTAGCCACAGCGTAACGCACCATCCCTATTTGTAGGGTGCGTTAGCCACAGCGTAACGCACCTTAAAGATGATTACTCTTATGCTTGTGATGTGGGAGAATTAGAAACAGAAACATCCTCCTTGGGAGAGAAAAATGCCTGTTTTATCCAAGTAGTAAAAATGTGAGAAAGTAATCCTAAAGGGCCAGCAAATAAACAAAGTAAAATAGAATGAGTGGTGAAAATGCCTGTCTTTTGTCCTTCCCAATAAATCCACCTACCCACAAACAAATCCATCACTAAAAAGTGAGTCCATCCAGTTGCAGCTGCTTTTTGGTCGCCAAAAAAGCGGGCAATATCTGCTAATTGAGGATTCGCTAATGCTTGAGCCGATTCTGAAGTAATTGTACCTGTGAGTAAGTACAAATACAGTCCAGCTAACACTACAAACGGGATGTAAGATTCCATTACTCGCCTGGTAATACTCCAGTTCGGTAAGAGAATCATCAGTGCCCAAAAGGGTAAAACAAACAGGTTAGAGAGGCTAAAAAGTTGAGTCAGCATTAAAATAGAAAAAACTAGGTTTAACAATTCTTAATTATCTTACCTGGATTCCCAGGAAATTGCATCCTGAAAAATGACCCGGACGCAGGATGCCAATTGTTTTAAGATAGGTAAAGCTAGTTTTAGTTCTTAGTTGATTAACCAAGAGGTCAAAAACCAATAAATCAGCCGGAAGCTGATTTTAATGTTTTGTCACATCCCAAAGGAGACTGGCAAAGGAATGATTGTTATGTCTGTAATGAATTTAGTGATTTCCTTAACTTTAGGAATTGCTGCTTTTTGGGCTTATTCCCACTCGAAAGCAGAACCCCCGACTAAGGAGATTGTTTGTGCTTGCGCTGTGGTCATTCTTCTAGTCAGTTTTGTTTGGTTTGTAGTCAGTGCGCCCTGGTTTTTAAATCTTGCCCTATTGGTAGTTTTAATGGCTATTGGGAAATAGGGTCAGGATAATTTTTATAACAAAAAAAGAGGTGAATAAGCCCAAATTTGGGATTAATTTCACCTCTATTTAAAGGATTATTTAATTGTTAAATTTGGCTCTTTTGGTTGAGTAATTACTAAGTTAATTTGCTCTGTTGTTTCGGGATCGTCAATTCCCAAATGTTGCTCCAAAAGTGCTAAGTTGCGAATATTAGATTTATATACAGCATCGAATAAGTCACCTACTAAGGGTACAGTACCTACTGCCGCTTCTAATGCTACATTAAAGATCATTTTTCTCAAGATTTGTGGGGGAAGGTGGAAGCGAGCAGCTAAATAAATTAAATAAGCAGAAAAGGCGGTACTGACTAAATCTCCGGCACCTGGAACTAAACCAATAATGGGGTCTAATCCAAAACGAAAACCAATAATGGGGACGCGAAAAGCGCTATCCATTAAGTAGGTGAATTTGCGAATGCGGTTAAGGGTAGCAATACGTTTGACAGTGTTAGTGGTGTTCATGTTTTGATTTTGATGCGATCGCCTTAATTAATCTTCTACCCCCAGTAAGATCGAGTTTTTCCATCTTAGGGGGTATCACTGGCAAAGATAAATTAATGTTGCTACTTAGTTACTGGAAACTGCTTCCACATCTACAGTATTAGGAGCGGAATTCGACTGTTTTTCTTTGTTATTTTTCCGCGCTTCTAGTAACATTTGCGAAACTTCTGATACTAACAAGGTGGCAACTACAGTGTCATCAATCCAACCAACTATGGGGAATACATCAGGAGAAATATCCACAGGGCCAACTAAATATAACAATGTACCCAGAACTATTAACCAGCGATATTTAGAATTGCGAATAGTTTGACGATACCAGTTATATACGTTTTCTACGATAGTCTTTTTCATGGCTAGTTTTTTACTTGCTTTGCCCTTTGAGTTAACAAGATCATCTTCTCTAATCGGCAAAAGATTTACGAGTGAAAATTCCCGTTAATTTGGTAGTATAAATCCCATCCCGGAAAACCGAATACTATTGAAGGGTTTACCGAATGGATATAAAATTATTAATCAACTAACCTTGTCACCTATTAATGAAAAGCGAAATTGAAAGAATGCAAGCTGTGCAGTCACCAATTATTCCTGTGGTTGGTGAGTTAATTCGCAGTTCTCCGGGAACTATTTCTTTGGGGCAAGGTGTGGTATTTTATGCCCCACCACCGGAGGCGGCAGAACAAATTTCTCTATTTTTAGCCCAACCGCAAAATCATAAATACCAAGCTGTCGAAGGTATTAGTCCTTTGGTAGAGGCAATTGCTGCTAAATTGTCAGCAGAAAATCAAATTCAAATCGATCGGAATAATTGTATTGTGGTGACTGCGGGTAGCAATATGGGGTTTATGAATGCGATTTTGGCAATTGCTAATCCGGGGGATGAAATTATTTTGCAAACGCCTTATTATTTTAATCATGAAATGGCGATCGCAATGGCTAGCTGTCGTGCGGTATTAGTCAGAACTGATGAAAATTATCAGTTGCTTCCCGATGCGATTTCTTCAGCAATTACTGATAAAACTAAAGCAGTAGTCACAATTTCTCCCAATAACCCCACTGGCGCTGTTTATCCACAAGAAACCCTACAAGCAGTTAACGAAATTTGTCGCCAAAGGGGAATTTATCATATTAGCGACGAAGCTTACGAATATTTTACTTACAATGGAGTCAAGCACTTTTCTCCGGCAGCAATTCCCCAAAGTAGCGACTATACAATTTCCCTGTTTTCTCTTTCTAAAGCTTATGGTTTTGCTTCTTGGCGCATTGGGTATATGGTAATTCCCCAGCATTTATTAGTGCCAATAAGAAAGATTCAAGATACTATATTAATTTGTGCGCCAGTGATTTCTCAATACGCTGCTTTAGGCGCATTGCAAGCGGGAGTTAATTACTGTCAGGAAAAACTGAAAGCAATTACCGAAGTGCGCGAAATTGTGCTTAAGGAATTGCAAGCTATTTCAGAATTTTGTATAGTTCCCCAAGCTGATGGCGCGTTTTATTTCCTGCTAAAAGTGCAAACTGATATGGCTGCAATGGAATTAGTAGAAACTCTGATTCGTGAATATAAGGTAGCAGTAATTCCAGGGACAACTTTTGGCATAGATGATGGTTGTTATCTGCGTGTTGCTTATGGCGCATTGCAAGCAGAAACAGCGCAAGCAGGTATTAGTAGATTAGTGAAAGGTTTACAAAATATTTTGGCTTAAATTTAGGAGGAATTATGACTCAAGAACGATCGCTACCCAATTGGGAAGAATTATATCAAGAACAAGAGGTTGAGTCTATGCCTTGGTTTAATCCTAATTTAGACCCAGACATAGAAAAAACTTTAACTAAGTTAAATGTTACTACAGGAAATGCGTTAGATA
Source organism: Floridaenema flaviceps BLCC-F50 (assembly GCF_041929275.2). NCBI lineage: Bacteria > Bacillati > Cyanobacteriota > Cyanophyceae > Aerosakkonematales > Aerosakkonemataceae > Floridanema > Floridanema flaviceps. The sequence continues at coordinate 117,769 of NZ_JBHFNR020000001.1, forward strand.
TTGGCACTGGCCCCGGTACGCAAGCAATAATTTTAGCAGAAAGGGGTTTTCAAGTTACTGCTACCGATCTTTCAGAGACAGCTATTCAGAAAGCCGCTGCTAAAGTGCAAGGAAGAGGATTAAATATTAACTGGCAACAGGATGATATTCTTAATAGTAAACTCCAAGGAGAGTTTGATTTAATTATCGATCGCGGTTGTTTCCACGTCTTACCGCCAGACAGTAGAGAAAATTACCTTAACGTGGTGTATAGTTTGCTGAAACCCCAAGGTTATCTGCTCTTAAAATGCTTTTGTTATTTAGAAACTAGGGAAGGTGGGCCATATAGATTTACACCAGAGGAGATCGGGGAAATTTTTAGTAGTAAATTACAAATAGTTTCTCTTGAGGAAACTGTTTATTTCGGTAATTTAGATCCTCATCCTTTAGCTTTATTTAGTGTTATGCGAAAATCTTGAGGATTAATGCGATCGGGCTTTGCTAGATAGCGAATTATGAATTTATGGGCAACTTAATTGATGATTTAGGTTGAGATTTGACTGGGGAAGGGCGATCGAGTTTTCTCAAGCTGTAATTGCCATTTTTGGGTGATAACTTCACCGATTAAACTGCTATATCAAACAATTAAAACAGCTTTGAAAACTCGTCAATCTTTGTTAGTTTACTTTCTCGGCTTAGGCTACAACTATTAAGTTACTTAACTTTACGCTATCTCACACAGCCATCCCACAATAGTACAAACCTAAGAACAGATTAACTCGCGAGACTCTTGCTTGACTTGACCAGACATAGCCGCAAATTGCAGTTTCATGAAAGCATCAAGGTCTTCGGAATCATACTTATTTTTTAACAAATGACGCAGCTGATTTTCTGCTGCCACACTAAGATAACCAGTTTTGAGAGCTTGTTGAACTACTTCACGAATCAGGTACATGATCAATCACCCATACAAATTATTGATTCAAAATAAATGCGGTAAAAACACTGAACTACAACAAGTCATCACGGGGAAAACAAGAGTTAAATTAGCGTAAAGCCTACAGTACTGGGCGTAACACTAAGCTCATTAGCTGAGCTAGCTACAGACTATATATTACTTAGTTTTGCCGATTGCTTTACATGGAAATCATGAATTTTTCATGAGCTTTTCATGAAGTTAATGTTAAGTCATGTTTAGTGAATCCGTTACTATACGGTTGTTAGTAATTATGTTAATGTTTATAATTGGAATGATAAAAAACGCTAAAGATTAACAGATGTTAAATAAACGTTAGTCTGCTTAATAATGTTATTTACATTAAAACAAGTGCAATCAGGGGAATTCATAGAAGCAGCCAATCATTGGAAGCTAGAGAAATTATATGTAGATCTTGCTTCAGCTAAAAACAAAGGGCTAACACCTGTGGAAAAGAAAATTCTTCGCGGGTTACTTTGTGGTTATAGTCCTGGAGAGATAGCAGATATTATTTATAAAACTTCTAGTAGTAGTTCAGTAAGAGTTTACCTTTCCAATGGTTTGTATAAATACATTGAAGTAATGTTATATTCCCAGACTAACCAACAGATAAAAATTAACCATTGGAGTCGGGTAACGAAACTTCTAGAAGAAGCTGGTTATAAATTAACTTCAAGTTTACCACAGCAAGTTGCGCCAACCTTTATTGAGAAAAGTCATCACTCTGAAATTAGACAAAGTTTTGATTGGGGAGAAGCAGTTGATGTCAGTATCTTTTATGGAAGAGAGAAAGAATTAGTTCAATTAGAAAATTGGATTATTAGAGATCGTTGTCGCTTAGTGTCGCTGCTAGGTATGGGTGGAATTGGTAAAACCACTTTATCGGTAAAATTAGCAGCACAGGTACAAGATAATTTTAAGTATTTGATTTGGCGATCGCTACATCACACACCACCACTAGCAGAACTTTTAGCCAATTTGCTGCAATTCTTAGCCCAAGAGCAAGACAGTGAATTCATTTTAGCAGCAACTATTCACCAGAGAACTAACCAATTATTAGAGTTTTTCCGTAAATCCCGTTGTTTGTTAGTATTAGACAACGTTGATACCTTGTTGCAACCCCATACTTACACAGGAAATTTTCGCCCGGAATACGAAGATTATCGAGAATTTTTTCAGCGCCTTGGCGAAGTATTGCATCAAAGTTGCTTGGTGTTAACTAGTCGAGAAAAGCTGAAAGAAGTAACGGCTATTGAAGGCGTAAATTTACCTGTGCGATCGCTACAATTAAAAGGATTAACTGAAGTAGATTGCCAAGAAATAATTAAAGCTAAAGGAGTAACTTGTTCTGAATATGAATGGCGCTTATTAGTTAACCGCTATGCAGGTAATCCTTTGGCGTTAAAAATTGTCTTAACCACAATTTTGGAATTGTTTGATGGTAATGTTTCTCAGTTTTTAAAGCACAATCTTTTGGTGTTTGGAGGAGTGCGAGAGTTGATAGAAGAACAGTTAAGGCGGATTTCCGAAGCTGAAAAGCAAGTATTGTACTGGTTAGCCGTTAAACAAGATATTTTACTGTTAACACAAACGGCAGAAGAAGATCTGCCACCAGGAATGACTAAAGGGGAGTTATGGGAAACGCTAGAATCCTTGGTTAGGCGATCGCTAATCTACAAACATAGTACTACTTTCAAACTGCTCCCCATATTTAAAGAATATCTCAATCAACAACTGAGCAAACAAAATAGCCAAAAGACAGAGGTCATTCCCAACCCAAATCCAGGTAAACTAAGTAGCAGTCCTAAAGTAACTGAAGCTTAGAATCTCAACGAGTGAACAATATTCTCAAAGACATAAGTATTTTTTTAATTGGCATGATGGGTGCTGGGAAAACCACTGTAGGACACTTACTAGCCAAGGAACTAGGTTACAGCCGTTTTTTTGACACCGACAGTTTAATCGAACAGTTAGCCAAAGGTCAAACCATTAACGAAATTTTTACAACCGTTGGTGAAGAAACCTTCCGGGAATGGGAAACTCAAGTTTTAGCAGAACTCTCCACCTACAAAAGAACCGTAATTTCCACAGGTGGGGGTATAGTGCTGCGACAAAAAAACTGGAGTTATTTGCGGCATGGCTTGATCGTCTGGTTAGATGTGTCAGTAGAATTACTGATAGAGCGCCTGACAGAGGACAAGACCCGACCCCTGTTAAAGGATGCTGACCTTAAGAAAAAGCTGCAAACTCTTCTAGAACAAAGACAGTCACTTTATAATCAAGCCGACTTACGTATTACAGTCCAACCCCAAGAAACACCCGAACAAGTAACAAAACGGATCTTAGAAGCAATTCCCTCGGTCTTAAAACCACCAGCCATTCCGCCCTCCTATTTTAATTGATGAAAAAACTAGAAACTGTCGCAATTGACATATTTTTGGCAGTACAAACTCAACTAAACTGCATCTAAAACCTTTTAGGATGACAAAACAAGCTCATGGTTAAAGAACTCGATTACACTCAAACTCATGATGACGCGACTCGCGTGCGAGTACTCAGCGAAGCATTACCTTATATTCAACAATTTGCTGGACGCACTGTAGTCATTAAATACGGTGGCGCAGCCATGAAAGACAGTTCGCTCAAAGATAAAGTAATGCGCGATATTGTCTTTTTATCCTGTGTCGGCTTGCGTTTAGTCGTGGTGCATGGAGGAGGGCCAGAAATTAATTCTTGGTTAGATAAACTAGGAATAGAACCACAATTTAAAAATGGTCTGCGAGTTACAGATGCACCCACAATGGAAGTTGTGGAAATGGTTTTGGTGGGTAAGGTAAATAAAGAAATTGTCACTTTAATTAATCAAGCTGGCGGTTTAGCAATTGGTTTGTGTGGCAAAGATGGTAATTTAATCAAAGCACGTCCTGAAGGTCAAGAAGGAATTGGCTTTGTGGGAGAAGTTAGTGCAGTGAATATTAACATCTTAGATTCCTTACTCAAAAGTGGATATATTCCGGTAGTTTCCAGTGTCGCTGCTGATGAAACTGGACAAGCTTACAATATCAATGCTGATACTGTAGCGGGAGAATTAGCAGCGGCTTTAGGCGCAGAAAAGTTAATCTTACTAACAGATACTCCGGGAATTTTAAGAGATTACAAAGACCCTTCTACCTTGATTGCCAAAATGGATATTCAAGAAGCAAGGTCTTTGATTACTTCTGGTGTAGTTGGTGGGGGAATGATTCCTAAAGTGAATTGTTGTGTGCGGAGTTTGGCTCAAGGTGTTCGCGCTACTCACATTGTAGATGGTCGGGTTCCCCATGCTCTCTTGTTAGAAATTCTCTCTGATGCGGGAATTGGTTCTATGATTGTTGCTTCTGAGTTTATGAATAACCGAAGTAAGTAATAGGAGTTAGCCAAAAAACCCGGTTTCCAGGCAAAATATTATGTTTAGATGAGCGCGGTTAATGCTCCCAACCGGGTTTTTTCTCCCCCGAAATGCTGATGAGCAGGAAACTGGAAAAGGTATACTTTTTTCAGGTTGGGGGATATTTAAATGTTGACAAAAAGTTAAGTTATGAGTGAAGAAACTGTAGAGATTATTAAGGAACAATACCTTGCTGGTAAGGCGGCGTTTGAACGTGGTCAATATCGCCAGTCGGTACAATGTTTGGAAAAGGCTAGTGCTTTGGTCGATCGCAATACCCGCTTTGGTGGCGAGGTGCAAATTTGGTTAGTTACTGCTTATGAAGCAGCCGATCAAAGGAAAGAAGCGATCGCTCTGTGCAAACAATTAGACCGTCATCCCAGTTACGAAATTCGTCAACAAAGTCGTCGCTTACTCTATATTTTAGAGGCTCCCCAACTGAATCGTCGCCCGGAATGGCTGACCCAAATTCCCGACCTGGGTGCGATCGCTGATAATGAAACTAAAACTCGTTTAGGTAAAGCTACGACTGGAGGAAAATCTCCCTCTCGTTCTCTTTCTGGTGCGGAACCTGTAGACTTAAGTCAGGTAAATACAAAAGATAATCGCTTTATTTGGGTAGCTTTGATTGGCGTTCTGTTAATATTGGGTAGCCTAGTTTGGTGGGGATTTTAAAGTTTTATCTTCAAAAGGAATAGGGAAAAAGTGAAGGATCAAAAACTAAAGAGAAAAAATAAGCTTCTGGGAATTTTGCCGTTGATTTTGTGTATTTTAACTTTCCTGACTGGCTGCGTGCAGTATGATGTGGGAGTTAATTTTTCTGGCGCTCATCAAGGTGAAATTGTCCAAAAGATTAAGTTAGGAGAACGGCTAAAAAGTTTCAGCAATGAAACAGTGGACGAGTGGTTAAATAGTATCGAAACTCGCGCCAAAAATTTAGAAGGAAAAGTAAAAAAGGTTTCTGACCAAGAATTAATTGTGACGATTCCTTTTTATAATGGCAAGGAATTAGAGGAAAAGTATAACAAATTTTTCAATCCCGTTGAGGAGCAAAAATCTCAAAATGTAGCTAATCAAGATGCAGATTTGCCAGCGTTTAAATCTGACTTGAAGTTAGAGCAAGGTAATTTTTTGTTTGGGATACGCAACCATTTGATTTATGATTTGGATTTGCGATCGCTTTCCCTAACCTCTGCCAATGGTAACATTGTAATTGACACAGGTTCCTTACTACAGTTAGAATTCCACCTGAATACTCCCGCAGTTGCACGAACTATTATTAAAGGCGAAAACGACCTAATTCCCCAAATCCAAGCCGAAGGAAAAGAGTTAACTTGGGAATTACAACCAGGAAAAGTTAATCATTTAGAAGCAATTTTTTGGCTTCCTAGTCCCTTGGGAATCGGGGCTTTTTTAATTGTTTTGTTGGTGCTAATCGGCAGATTTGTGAAATATCAAATATTAACTAATCCCGCCAAATCTCAACCACGCCAAATCAGGCAAACTTAACTTATTAAAACCTGTGAATAATTCTTGTTGTTATCTGCGGTTTCATTTATAGATTATTTATTAACCACAGATGAAACACAGATGAACGGCTCGACTGAGCGTTCGCCGAAGTCACAGATGGACACAGATGATGGGATTTGGATAGAAGTCAGAGGGGTATTGACTGCTCCTCAATTCTTGTCTAAATTTTCTTAAACTTGCTCATTCACTCAGCTATAACCGACAAATGAGCAAGTTTAATCTAAACAGGAAACTAACAGAGCGGTACAAACAAACGATTAATTCATTAGCTTTTTAAATAGCTCAAACTGAGAATCAAATTATTATTTAAATTATTTAAATGTCGGGATTAAATATGTTAAAATAACCCAAATAAATATTGAGTAATTGCTGAAATGCTTCAAGGTTTTAAGACAAAGCTCAACCTAAATAACCAGCAAAAAACATTAGCTGCCAAACACGCTGGTGTTTCTCGTCATGCTTGGAACTGGGGTTTAAATGTTTGTCTGAAAGCAAAAGAGGCCAAAGAAAAGCGACCAACTGCTATAGACTTACATAAGCGATTAGTTGCAGAAGTTAAATCAGTCAATCCTTGGTATTATGAAGTTTCCAAATGCGCTCCTCAACAAGCGTTAAGATATTTAGATGCAGCGTTTAAACGTTGTTTTAAAGTACCAGGAACTCGTCTACCTAAATTTAAAAAGAAAAACGTCAAAGATAGTTTCTACCTAGAAGGAAATATTAGGATTTCAGGCAATCAGATCAAAATCCCTTTATTTGGCTGGGTTAAATGTTATGAAATCCTCCCAACAGTTCAACCAAAAAATGTCACAATTTCAAAAAAGGCAAATGATTGGTATATCAGTTTTAAATACGAGTTAGAGAGATCGCCAACTCGCCATACGAGAAAGCGGATCGGAGTTGACGTAGGAATTAATGCTCTGGCTACTTGTTCCGATGGGACAGTTTTTCCTAACCGGAAAGCTTATCGAAAGCTGAAAAGAAAGTTAGCGCACCTGCAACGGTCTTTGTGTCGTAAGCAACTCGGTTCAAAAAACCGAGCTAAAGCTAACCTAAAAGTAGCTCTCTTACACAGAAAGATTGCCAACATCAGACAAGACGCGCTGCATAAATTAACGACTTGGTTAGCCAAGAACCACAGCGAAATAGTTATCGAAGATTTAAATATCTCCGGTATGCTCAAAAACCATCGTTTAGCAAGTGCGATTGCTGATTGCGGATTTTATGAATTCAAAAGGCAGCTGGAATATAAAGCTAGTTGGTATGGTTCAAAAGTAATTAAAGTTGATAGGTTTTACCCAAGCTCGCAAATTTGTAGCTGTTGTCATCACCGTCAAAAAATGCCACTCTCAAAAAGAACTTTTCAGTGTGGCAATTGTGGAATAGAGTTAGATAGAGATTTAAATGCCAGTATTAATTTAGAAAATTGGCATCCCTTAATTGAATTTCAAAGAACCGTGAGCTCAACGGGGATTGCTTGTGGAGAGTTAAGTAAACTTAATGGTTCAACTGTTAAGGATTCGTCGGATGCAAGAAGAAAACATTGAATAAACTTTGTTTCCAGCTTCGTTCTGTGACCAAAGTAAGTTTGAGTAAGTTTTTCGGAGCGGAAGGGTAAAATCTTTCCCTTTAACCTTTGAGGTTGTGTAGCCAAAATTTGTTTTCTGTCATGAATTGTTTACTTTTGCGGCTCTCCGTGCTTAAAAAGCATGAAAGATAACGCCAGATATGGTAATCTCAAACGGTGACTTGTGCCAGCATAAGGAGCAGGAATGTCTCATATCAATTCTCTAAAATGCTGCAAATCAATCTCCGCGTCTGGAGTTTCGCCGCGTCGCCGCGTCAATCATCTGTAGCCAACTTAAGGAGAAATGATATTAGACGGTAGGATTAGCCGAAGTAAAAGATGTCACAAATAGCAGTGGACGACTTAAAATACAAGATTATTTTCAAACCAGCTTTCCCCAAGTAGGGACGGTTTCATGGACATTTCTATTTCCTTAGCGACTTCTGTATAGACAGTTCCTACATCAACCCCCTTGCTTCTTTTGTGCTGGTAATGTCTACTAAAAGACGCATGAAACAGATTTTGAGGAGTTAAGAAATTGAAAAAAATTGAAGCGATTATTAGACCATTCAAACTTGATGAAGTCAAGATAGCCTTAGTTAATGCAGGTATTGTCGGGATGACAGTTTCCGAGGTGCGTGGTTTTGGTCGCCAGAAGGGACAAACTGAACGCTATCGCGGTTCTGAATATACTGTGGAATTTCTCCAAAAACTAAAAGTAGAGGTTGTGATTGAAGACGATCAAGTTGACTTAGTAGTGGAAAAAATCATCGCCTCTGCTAGAACCGGAGAAATTGGCGATGGCAAAATTTTCATCTCGCCTGTGGAACAAGTAATTCGGATTCGTACAGGCGAAAAGAATACAGAAGCAATCTAATAATTTTAGATTTTAGATTTTGGATTTTAGATTTGGGATGACTTACCTATTTAGAATCCAAAATCTAATTTTTGTAATTTGGGTAATAAGACTTGAAATGCTTTTCCGCGATGACTCACAGATTTTTTTAATTCGGGAGTCATTTCTGCAAAGGTCATTTGTTGTTCTGGAACATAGAAAACGGGATCGTAACCAAAACCATTATTACCTCGCGGAGAATGCAATATTTCTCCAGGACAAATTCCCTCGGTTTGTAAAGCGATCGAACCATCAGGACGTGCGATCGCAATTGCACAAACAAACCTCGCTTCTCGATTCAATTCGTTACCCAATTCAAACAGTAATCTTTCTATCCGATTGCGATCGCTATGACCATAACGCGCCGAATAAATTCCCGGTGCTCCTTCTAAAGCTTCTACTTCTAAACCGGAATCATCTGCGATCGCCCATTGTCCCATTGCTGCTGCCACTTGAGATGCTTTCAGACAAGCATTTTCGCTAAAAGTTTCGCCTGTTTCTTCAATTTCTAATTCGTCCGGTTTAAGTTGCAATTCTAAATCTAAATCTGTTAAGTAATCTTGGATTTCTAACAACTTACCGGGATTACTTGTAGCAACTACTAATATTTTTTTCATTGGTTGTTTGTCATTAGTTATTTGTCTTATGTCATTGGTCATTAGTTGTTTGTCTTATGTCATTGGTCATTAGTCATTGGTTATTGGTTATTAAATTAACTAATCACAAATGACTAATGACTACTCACAAATGACTAAACAGAATTTGCCCAATCATTCGCCCAATTTAACCTTTTATGCACCTCATCAAGGTTGGCAGCTTCGCAATATAAACGCAACACTGGTTCCGTACCACTAAAGCGAATCATCAGCCAACTACCATCAGCTAAACGGAATTTATAACCATCAATTGTGTTGCAATCAACTACTGATTGTCCAGCAATTTCATTCAGGGGTTGACTTTGTAATTGTTCTAAAAGTCGCGCCCTTACATCCATGCTAGCCAAAGGCAAATCTATGCGATCGTAATCAGAACTAAAGTTAGTTATTTCCTGCAAATTTCTGTACAATTGACTTAAATCTTTGCCCGATTCCACAACTGCTTCTAGCACATACAAAGCCGACAATAAAGCATCTCTTTCGGGAATATGAGTGCCATAACCAATACCGCCAGACTCTTCTCCACCGAGTAAAACTGAGGATTCTAGCATTCGATCGGCAATATATTTATAACCAACAGCAGTTTCAAATACTGATAGTTGATGATGTGCTGCTACCTTGGGAATTAGATCGGAACCACTGACAGTTTTTACCACTTCGCCAGTCATGCCTCTTTTAGTTGCCAAGTGTTCAATTAAAATGGGAATTAACACTTGAGAACTTAAAAAATTACCTTGTCCATCGACAGCAGCAACGCGATCGCTATCTCCATCAAACACTAAACCAACTGACAAACTATCAGGATTGTTTGCTCTATATTCTTTCATTACCCCGAAAAGTTTGCCCAAATATTTTGGTAAAGGTTCTGGCGCACCGCCTTCAAATAACGGATCGCGATCGCTATTAATTTCGTTAATAGGTATACCCAAAATTTGCTCAAATCCTGTTGCTGCTGCACCGTGCATTACATCAGCAAATACTGTTAGTTTACCTTCTTTAATCGCCTGACGAATTTCCTCAATATTTACCTTAGCTCGTAATCCTTCGCAATAGCTAGGCCAGGGATTAAACATTTCTAATTTCCCTGGTTCTGCTGCTGGTGTCAATTTCTCATCTAACTTTGCTTCTATTTGCTTAGTTACTTCTGGAGAAACCGAACCCCCAAAAGCACCCTTGACTTTTAAACCTAAATAGCTGCCAGGATTATGGCTAGCTGTAATCACAATAGCACCCAAAGCATTAAGTTTTTTCGCTGCCCAACTAAAAGCGGGAGTAGGAGCAAAAGTTTCTGTCAACAAAACATCAAAACCAACGGCGCGAATCGCCTCTGCTGCTGTACGGGCAAAGGTTTCTGCCATAAAACGGCGATCGTGACCGACGATCACCGTGCGACTGTTGGTAGTATCACCATATTCTTTAGCTAAGACTTGAGCCGCGATCGGTGCTACCAAAGCTACGCGCTCAAAAGTAAAATCTGCTGCTATTACACCTCGCCAACCATCTGTTCCAAATTTAATTGGATTAACAGTAATTGGCACAAAGGAAGAGTGATCCGTCATTAAAATTGCCTCGCTTACGATTGAGACGCTCACTTTTAAATTTTATCGGCTATCGGTCTAAAGCGGGACATTGTGGTGAAGTAAGGCAACAGGGAAAGTTCTTAGCTTCATCTTTTGAGTTTTGAGTAGGGACAATTCATGAATTGTCCGTACAGGGAGAAACTTTTAAGTTAATTAACTTCCCCTTCTCCCAAGTTCTCCCAAGAGTCCCCCCTGCTCCGAGAGTCCCCCTCCCCTGAAGTCTTCTTAAGTTTGGGGTAAATTAGGAATTTCAATAACAAATTCTGTACCTTCTCCTAATGTAGATTGATAAGTCAATTTACCTTTATGTTTTTCCACTACAATTTGATAACTAGTTAATAATCCTAAACCGCTACCTTTGCCTACTGGCTTAGTTGTAAAAAATGGATCGAACAAATGTTCTCTGACATCTTCAGGAATTCCTGTACCATTATCTTTAATTTTAATAATAGCAGTTTGCCGATCGGTTAATTCTGTAGCAATCCAGATTGTCGGTGTAATCGATGTATTATCGGCTGACTGCAATTTAGATTCTAGAGCATCGATCGCATTATTTAAAATATTCAAAAATACTTGATTCATCAGACTAGCATAACAATTAATCGCTGGTAATTGCCCATAATTTTTTTCTACTTTAATTTCCTGGTTTTGTCCTTCTAGTCTCAGCCTTTGCTGTAACAATACTAAAGTGCTATCAATTCCTTGATGCAAATTTACAGGTTTAATATCAGATTCATTCAAACGAGAGAAAATTCGTAATGCTAAATTAATTGTCGAAATTCGTTCGGCTCCCGTTTGCATAGAATCCAGAACTTTTTCCACATCTTTAATTAGAAATTCTAGGTCAATTTCTTCTAGCGCTGCTTCTATAACCGGAGTTGGTTGCGGATACTCTTGTTGATAAATATTAATTAAGTTTAGTAAATCTTGGACATATCGACGAGCAAATTCAATATTCCCAGCAATAAACCCAATGGAATTATTAACTTCATGCGCCATACCAGCCGCTAGCTGACTTAAACTGAACATTTTTTCTTTTTGAATTATTTGCACTTGGGCAGTTTTTAGTTCGGCTAAAGTCTTTTGGAGTTGGTCATTTTGCGATCGCATCTGACTTTGCAAATTTTTAATAATTAACTGATGTTGAATTCGTGCCAAAACTTCTTCTATTTGAAAAGGCTTAGTAATATAATCTGCACAACCCAAATGAAAAGCTTTAACTTTATCAGTTACATCATCCAAAGCACTAATAAAAATTATCGGCACTGTCTTAGTTCTTTCATCATTCTTTAATTCCTGACAAACTTCATATCCACTCATCATCGGCATATTAATATCTAATAAAACCAAGTCAGGTAAAACAGTTCTAATTGCCGTCAAAGCCATTTTTCCACTAATCGCTTTCCGCACGCTATAACCTTGTTCTTGCAGCAGAGTGGATAAAAAACGAATATTATCTGGCGTATCATCCACAATCATAATATCCGCTTTCGAGGTAATTATTAGATTACTATTCATTACACTAACCAAAGGAGAAAAGACAAAAAACAGTTTTCAAACTCAGCGATTTGTTCAAAACTAACACAACTATGATTAGTATGTTATTTCCTTTATAATCTATTGGTTAAATAAAAGCTCAGTAAAATTACTTTTAATCCCTAGATAAAAGAATTAAAAAACCCCCAATATTGGGGGGGGAGAAAAGTTTGGTCAGCTTTAGTAAGCATCCTGTAACTCGTAAAAATCGGGAGAGACATAATCCTTACGTAAAGGCCAACCTACCCAATCTTCAGGCATTAACAACCGCTTCAAATTCGGGTGTCCTTCGTAAATAATCCCGTACATATCGTAGGTTTCGCGTTCTTGCCAATCGGCGCTTGCCCAAATCCAGTACACTGAGGGCACTGTAGGGTTTTCTCTCGGTAGAAATACCTTTAAGCGCACTTCCTCTGGACGATCGGCATCATCACTGAGTTTAATCAGATTGTAGAAACTGACCAACTCTTGTCCGGGGCCAACATCATAACCACCTTGACACTGAAGGTAGTTAAACCCGTAAGCATACAAAGCAGTAGCCAAGGGAATCAAGAAATCTGGTTCAACCTTTATGATTTCGATGCCACGAGGGTCTGGTTGTAAAGACTCATGTTCAAAACCATTTTCAGTTAACCAGCGAGAGACTTTACCCGCTTCTACCAGCGTCGAAGTTTCTGGTGCTTGAGATTCATCAGCCACGAGAAACCTCCTTTTCTGTTGCTAGGAGTGCTGGTGGTACAGGCATACCCATAGCTTCGGTCAATTCTTTTGGTGGATTGTAGCGAGTATCAGATTGGAGATACTTACCATCTAAGATCGCTGGCACAGCTTTCATTTTGTGAGTTGTGCTGTAGTAACGGTGAATTTGATTGAGTGCTGCCCGTTCCTGCATAGAGTTGTTGGCAATCTTCTTCCGCAGTTTGACGATTGCATCCATAATCGCCTCTGGACGGGGAGGACAGCCAGGGATATAAATATCCACAGGAATCAGTTTATCCACCCCACGCACTGCCGTCGGGGAGTCAACACTGAACATTCCGCCTGTAATGGTACAAGCACCCATAGCGATCACATACTTAGGTTCCGGCATTTGCTCGTACAACCGTACCAAAGCGGGAGCCATTTTCATGGTGATCGTGCCTGCGGTGATAATTAGATCGGCTTGACGAGGGGTAGCACGGGGAACTAGACCGAAGCGATCGAAATCAAACCGAGAACCAATCATCGCCGCAAACTCAATAAAGCAGCAAGCCGTACCAAACATTAAAGGCCAAAGACTCGAAAGCCTCGCCCAATTGTAAAGGTCATCAACCGTAGTTAAAATGACATTTTCCGAAAGTTCTTGAGTAACAGCAGTACGCTCAACCGGGTTGAGAATCTTTTCTTTTAGCTGTTGCTCAAAATTAGAATCTGTAGTTGTGAGATTTGAATTCATGACCATTCCAAGGCTCCTTTGCGCCATGCGTAAACCAGAGCAACGACTAAAATTGCGATAAAGATCAGTGCTTCAATAAAGGCTAAAAGACCCAAACGATTAAAGGCAACCGCCCAAGGGTAAAGAAAAACCGTCTCCACGTCAAAGACCACGAAGACCAAGGCAAACATATAGTAGCGAATGTTGAATTGAATCCAGGCTCCGCCAATTGGTTCCATCCCCGATTCATAAGTAGTGCGACGCTCTGGCCCACGACGGCTGGGGCGTAGTAATTTCGATGCAGTCAGAGCTAAAGCTGGGACTAGGCTGCAAATGATTAGGAAGCCCAGTAAGTATTCATAGCCGCTAAGAACAAACACAATTAGTTGTTACCACTTTGGCAAAAGGACATTTGTTACTTATTTTTACAGATAATTCGCTCTTCGGGATGCTTCTGCTTGCTTATGAAAACCATAAGTCATTGGTCATTAGTCATTGGTCATTGGTTGGCTAATGACCAATGACTAATGACCAATGACAGCTTCTTTCTCATTCTTCTGAGTCAGGAAGACATAATATGTCATAATCTGTAACAGATATTTTAAGATTTCCGCCTGCTTTTCTAATAATCCAAAGAGAGCAATGACTAACCAAGCTGTTGATCCGAACACATTGGATCGATATGAGTGTAATGCCTGCGGCTATGTTTATGAGCCGGAAAAAGGAGACGACAAGAACGATATTGCTGCGGGAACTCCCTTTGAGGAATTGCCAGCAAATTGGCGCTGTCCGGTTTGTGGGGTGCGGCAGTCTGCATTTCAAAATATTGGGCCAAAAGGAACTGCATCGGGATTTAAGTCTAATTATGGCTATGGCTTCGGTGTCAATACTCTTACACCCACACAAAAGAATCTGTTGATTTTTGGTGGCTTGGCACTGGGCTTTTTGTTTTTCCTGAGTCTGTATGGATTACAATGATTGAGTTTTGGCATTCATCGTGGGGCGAGCATTCTGGCAATAATTTGTTGGTTGTGAACCCAAAGATATTTGCCAGAATGCTGCGCCCCTAAGACATCCCCGATGCCGGAGGATAAAAAATTGGCTGATTTTTAGAAGATTAAAAGTTTGGCAGAAAAACTAGGCAAGACAAATTAGAGAAGATTGGGCAAAAATGCGATCGCTATTGAGAAGTTTGCGAAAATTAGGAGTGCTGCTAGCAGTTGTCCTCCTTTGTGTAGCTTGTAGTAAAGTACCCACTATCAGTGAAAATCCTTGGGAAATCATTAATTTACCCACAGACAGTAACCTGTCAGATGTGGCTTTTACAGGCGACAAAAATCACGGCTGGATAGTGGGAAGCAACACAACTTTGCTAGAAAGCACTGATGGCGGCGAAACTTGGCAACCGAAAGTTTTAGATTTAGGTGAGCAAAAGTACCGTTTCAATTCTGTGACTTTTTCTGACAAAGAAGGATGGATTGCTGGACAACCTTCACTGTTGCTACACACCACTGATGAGGGACAAACTTGGTCACGGATTACTTTAAGCGAAAAGCTCCCTGGTAATCCTAACACCGTACTTGCCCTTGGCCCAGACTCGGCGGAAATGACTACCGATGTCGGCGCAATCTACCGGACATCTGATGGCGGTAAAACCTGGAAAGCAATGGTGGAAGAAGCTGTCGGCGTAGTGCGGAATATTTCCCGTTCTGATGATGGTAAGTATGTAGCGGTTTCCTCACGAGGGAATTTTTACTCGACTTGGGAACCGGGACAAAATGCTTGGACACAGCATAACCGCAACAGTTCCCGTCGCGTGCAAAACATGGGTTTCACCAAGGATGGTAGATTGTGGATGTTAGCTCGTGGTGGTCAACTGCAATTTACTGACTCTAAAGATCCAGAAGTATGGTTAGATGCTGATTATCCAGAATTTTCCACAAGCTGGGGTTTGCTGGATGTAGCTTATCGTACTCCTGAAGAAGTTTGGGTAGCTGGCGGTAGCGGGAATTTACTTCGCAGCTTAGACGGTGGCAAAACTTGGGAAAAAGACCGTCAGGTGGAAAATGTGCCTTCTAATCTTTACCGAATCGTGTTTCTAAGTCCAGAGCAGGGATTTATTATCGGTCAGAATGGCACAGTGCTGAAATATAACCCGAATATTGTCGGTGCAGCTTAAACATTCTCAATGTTGGCTTGTGAGAGTGTTTAATATTTCGTATCATTTGTTTAAGATTCGATCTTGTTGTTGGAGGATGAAGAATGGCCGGGACTACTGGAGAGCGTCCGTTTTCGGACATTGTTACTAGTATTCGTTATTGGGTAATTCACAGCATCACTATTCCGATGTTGTTTATCGCTGGTTGGTTGTTTGTGAGCACTGGGTTAGCCTACGATGCTTTTGGCACCCCTCGTCCTGATGAGTACTATACTCAAACTCGTCAAGAATTGCCGATCATTAGCGATCGATATCAAGCAAAAGACCAAATTCAAGAGTTTTCTGGTAAGTAGTTTTTTAATCATTGGTTGCGAAATATGAATACTCCATCGAATCAACCCGTTTCTTATCCGATTTTTACTGTGAGATGGCTGGCTGTACATACACTGGCTGTACCTACAGTTTTCTTCCTGGGCGCGATCGCCGCTATGCAGTTCATTCAACGCTAGGAAAAAATTATGCCGACTCGTAACCCGAACCCCAATAATCAACCCGTTGAGTTAAACCGGACTTCTCTTTATTTAGGTTTACTCTTGATTTTCGTTCTCGGTTTGTTGTTTTCCAGTTACTTCTTTAACTAACTGGTTTTCAGTGATATTCTGTTGCAGGAATTAAAAAGTTGTTGTTGTTTCAACAGGAGGTAATGCTGTGTCTCAGAGTGGAAGAATTCCTTTGTGGATCGTTGCTACTGTAGCAGGTTTAGGCGTAATCGGCGTTGTCGGCATTTTCTTTTATGGCGCATACGCTGGTTTAGGTTCTTCTCTGTAAGAATTGTCTGAGTTTAAGTTTTTAGAAAAAAACCGCTTTTCCTAAATATTAGGTAAGCGGTTTTTCAATTTTTTTGGGATTAGGGATTAGGGACTGGGGACTGGGGACTGGGGAAGTTTGGAGTTTGGAGTTTGGAGTTTGGAGTTTGGAGTTTGGAGTTTGGAGTTTGGAGTTTGGAGTTTGGAGTTTGGAGTTTGGAGTTTGGAGTTTGGAGTTTTGAGTTTGGAGTTTGGAGTTTGGAGTTTTGAGTGAGGGAGAAAGTTCTGAATTTTAAGTTATCTCCCCTGCCCCTCTGCGCCTCTGCCCCTCTGCGCCTCTGCCCCTCTGCGCCTCTGCCCCTCTGCGCCTCTGCCCCTCTGCGCCTCTGCCCCTCTGCGCCTCTGCCCCTCTGCGCCTCTGCCCCTCTGCGCCTCTGCCCCTCTGCGCCTCTGCCCCTCTGCGCCTCTGCCCCTCTGCGCCTCTGCCCCTCTGCGCCTCTGCCCCTCTGCGCCTCTGCCCCTCTGCGCCTCTGCCCCTCTGCGCCTCTGCCCCTCTGCGCCTCTGCCCCTCTGCGCCTCTGCCCCTGTGCCCCTCTGCTACAAAGCATTCAAGTCATCGGAGAACTGCGGTAAGTCTGGGGGAACGACGCTGCGATTAACTTGGGCTTTGTGGCTTTCTTGTTTGGTGGCGATGTCGGAGGAAATTGCTTCAAAGCGAATTTCTAAGCAACCGAAGGGAACTGTCATTTGGAAAGAGGTTTCTAAGTTTCCCCAAGCGTCGAGATAAAAATCACCTAACCAGCGTGGGCCTTCTACTAGCGATCGCGTTTGCAAATCTACTATCCAAAACTTTACACCGAGTCTGGGTTGCCGCATTGGTACTTTGACGCGCACCCGAATTTGTTCTCCTGCGGTGAGTTCTCCTGCGGGTACTTCTAATTCTGGGGTTGGTAAAACTTCCGCTTCCGTTTCATCAGCAGTACTTTCCCCCAGGGAACTCAGACTATTTTCCGGTTTTGCTGGTGGGGGTGGGGGTTCTTCTACGACAAACTCCATTGCGGCTAATTCGGCATCTGGGCCTGTATAAATAGCAGCAGCCGGAGTTTCGGTTTCTTCTTCTATATCTTCAAAAAGCGGGTCTTTACTTAATTCGGTGGATAATTCTGCATCGGCGGCGATCGCATTTAGCCGCGACCAAAAACGCTCTTCTAATTTTAAAGATTGAAAAGCTGTATCAATATTAGCTGGTTCTGTTTCCGCTAAGTTTAGGTCTTCATCAGCAGTAACTCGATCGGAAATTTCCGCTGCTTCTGTGTCCGTTTCGGAATTAATACTTTCTTCTGTTAAACTTGTTGCTTCTGTTGATTCTGTTTCTGTTTCGGTTGTTTCCGAACTTGATTTAGTTGCTAACTCTGGTTCTGGTTCAGGATTGCCAAAATTACCGAAACTTGGCAATTCTATCTTTTTAATTGGGTTTCTGAGTAAGTCTGGTTGATAGAGTTGTGGTGGTAAAATTTGTTTGCCACCGGGTTGAAAAACTGGGAGATTAAGATTTGTTGGTGTAGTTGCTTGGTTATAGGTTGCCAAGTCTAAAGCTGCTGATTTAGATTGGTTTGAGGACAGTTCCAAGACTTCGGTTTCATGGAAATTATCTGCGATCGCACTCAATAAATCATCTAAATCGGCGGTAATACTAAAAGATCTACTTGCCAGAACTAAAGGAGAATCATTTGGGATTTCTGGCACATCATAAATAGTAACTTCACCTAATAGTAAATGAGTTTTACTCTGGTCAGGAATGTAAATGCTGCAAGCAAAAGTAAAAGGTATTTCCTGTGTTATTAATTGCTGCTGACGTTGGGCTAAAACTTGTCCACTTTGCGGATCGCGTAGCCGAATTCGCATTTCTCCTGTCAATGCTACTTTCGCCTCAGTGTCCTGATTTTCAATTGTATTTGGCAGTTCCAGATATCCTGCTAAAGTAATTGATTGTCCTGCACGCGCCACGTATGTTTCTTGCTTGAGGGTTAAGCGTAAGGGATAAGCGTCAGGAGTTGCTGATTTAACAGGAGAAACTGGGATTTTAGATTGATGAGAAATGGTTAAATCTCCTATTCTCCCCTGTTCTCCTACTCCCGTAATACCCGGTTTTGCTGAATCTGGCTGAGGATCTGGGGGCAAAACCTTTATTTGTAGGGTTTTTTGCCAAGGTTCTCCCATTAAATCTTCAAACAAATCTGGCAGACAGCGAAACTCCCAAATTCCGGGGGCGAGATCGGTGAAAGGAATCAGCACCATTAACCCTTCGGAGTTGATGCGACGCGATCGCTTTTGTAACCTACGTTTAGGCGGGTTTTCGTGGATTGAGTGGTGAATGATGCGAATGTCTATGTCGGTGTCTGCACGGTTGGAACGCACTACGAGACGATACCTGCCTTGAGGAAGTTCAACTTCCGGTGATTTCAGGGATTGCCAAGAGCGATCGTTTTCTTTTTGGATCAGAAATTCCCAGTATTCCATCGGTAGCCGGAAAGATAGCGCCAATTCACCCTTAATCGTAGACTAGGGAAGGTTACACGGCAAATGTTTGTTGGTATAAGGCGACTGAAGTCACGGCTACACAAAACTTAGTCCGCCTTCGCGGACTGAAGAAAGTTGCGTCTATGATTGGTTATTTTGCAACCAAATTATTAAATCTGTGGGTTGTGAGAAATCTAATAATGCTTCTCCCAAATCTTCTAATTGTGGAATCGATAAAGTCTGAATTTGCGCTTGGATTTCGGGAGTGAGTGGGCCAATTTTACGGATAAGTTGGCGCATAATCACTGCTATTTCTCCTCGTTGCAAGATATCTTGATAAATCACAGATTCACGCATAATTTCCTTGTAGGCGGACTTACTATTTTATTTATGCCTGATGAGATTCCAACCAAGCAGTTAAATCTGCTAGCTGAGAAAAATCTAATAATGCTTCTGCCAAGTCTTCTAGTTGTGGAATCGATAAAGTTTGAATTTGGGCTTGGATTTCGGGAGTGACTGGGCCGATTCGACGGGTAAGTATGCGTAGAAGCATTGTTACTTCTCCTCGTCGTTGTCCTTGTTCCAAGATATCTTGATAAATCACAGATTCACGCATAATTTCCTCTCTAAATAGTTGGGTAATCAAATTTTTGTCAAATCGCAGACCTGCGAGAATTTCCGTACAAGCTACTACATTTTGCCGTTGCTGCGTTTCTTCAATATTAGCTACGCGATCGGCAACCTGAGCCAGTAAAGTTTGGGGTGAGTCTGTTCGTGCTAATGTTGCCAATGGTAAAAGCCCAGAGTTGGCTAACAGTGGCGCGGGGTCTTGTTCCCACATTCGGATGACTCGATAGCGATGCTGGGTGTTTGGGGAAGTAAACTCGTTGGTAAAGGCGATTTCTGAAGTTGTGGGCTTGAGAAAAATTACCACTTGTTCGACATTACAGCGATATTTTCGATGCAGTCTCAGCCAGTAGTCAAGCATCCGTAGTGGGAGTGGGGGATCTGATGCTGGTAGGGTTTGAAATTCCAGATGCAGAATTAGATTTGGGGTTTGTAGTAAGGTGATGGAATCGGCGCGAATTGGTTCGAGGTTGAGTTCAGTTTTTAGGACTTGAATGTTAGATGTTTCCGATGGGAGTAACCAACGGACAAATTCGGCGGGGTATTGTTCGGCTAGGTATTTACAAAGGTTGTCGGTGTTCAATGGTGAATTGGGTAGGGACAAATTTGTTTAGTTTTTATTTTGACAGATGGTGACGGTTAGGGGTGATGGATAGGGGGTGCGATCGCTCAAATTTGTTCAATTTCATTTATCTCTTCTTCTGATAAATCTGCGTAAACTTTAGCAGCTAATTTAAGCATCATTTCGTTTGGATTTATATATAGATTTTGCATTGGTGGCATTACCGAAATGCCATCCAGATTCGTGAATAATATTATAGGGTCAATTTATGGATTGACCCTACATTTGGCGTTTTTTGTTAATTTCTAAATCTGCTTACCAATTCCTCACGAGACAATTGCACCAATAAGGGAGTAAATTCTTCTGGTGGAAAAGTCAAGATAGAGTCAATTAAAGCAGATAACTCTGCATCTAATTCTCCAAATCTCAACTTTAATAAATTTTCCACTATTAAACGCTCTCCTTGTTGAATACCTTGTGCGATGCCTTTTTGTTCAACTTGTGCTAGCTTTTCTTGCAGCAAAGGTTGTAATCTCATAACTAACTCCCGATCGTCTGCTTCTAAACTTTGATTGATGTTTAAATTTTCTCGTAATTGATAGAACAATTCCAATATTTTGTCTCGCCATACATTGTCGGGTGGCAGTGCCTCCAATTCATCAATTGCTTGTTCTTGTACTTTCTTCCTTCCAAATATTCTTAGCCAAAGTGTTTCTGGGGTTTTGGGTAATTGATGAATTACGACAATGGCTGTTCTTAAATAATAACCAAGAAAATAAACTCCCGCGCCCCAATCGTCCTTTAGTATAGCGTGGAATCCTTCTAAAATGGGGGCTGAGGCAGTTGGGGTGAGAATCCATAAGAAAGGTAAGCTGATGGGTTCATCTGGTGCATTTTTGCGCTTTGCTTGTCGTTGAATGCTTTCTCGGACTTCTAGCGCTTTCAGAAGGCAAGTACAAATTTCATCTGGGTCAACGGGATTGCGAAATGGTTCAAAGATTGCGGCTGTTTCTCCCAATTTTCCTAATAATCCTAAATTTTGTGATAGGATTTCGGGGGAAGCATTGGGAATGAATATGACATCGATTTCTCTTGTTTCGGATGTGACTTTTCGATCGGACCTGACTTGTCCGTAGGGTGTTAGTAGTTCTTCTAGGCAATCTTTAGCGAATTGATCGTGAATGAAGCGAGTCATTATTAGGTGATTGAAAGGCTTTTGGAGTTTTTATTATTATATAATAAGATTGAAAATCATAAATTAATGATGACAATATTAGTTGATATGGTTATAGCTATTATTAAAAAATAAGATTTATTAATAATGGTGTTGCTTCGTACTTAACCTAGTGAGTGTGTAGTTGCGATCGATCAGTTTATACAGATTCTCCTTTCCATGATTCGCATCACCCGCCTGCGATTCAAATCGCAGGCTAATAGCGAAAGTCCTCTGAAGAGGACTAGGTTATAAGAGAATATTTCGCCTAGAGAAAGCAATTACTTTTGCTTTTATTCAGTCGGATTTATCCGAGTTTAGCTATTAGCCTGGGAATTGATTCCCAGGCGGGTGATGTATTCGCCACCGGGAGACAGATGCACTTTTGATTATTTGGTAGGAATAATCAGCATCCAAACGCGATCGGGAATACCAATTTCTAAACCAATTGCGCTTTCTTTAATTGCCAAAAAAAACACCCGCAATCTTTATAAATTACGGGTCATATATAATTAATTAATTGGCTTATCTAGTCGTCCTAGCACTCGTTCTAGTGGTATTTTTTGTGGATGCTTCCAACGTGAGATTGATGATGGCTGCTAGCAATAGAGCAGACCCAAGCAAAGCCTACCAAACCACCTAAAACTCCACCAACTGTAGCACCTATAGGGCCACCAATGGCAGTTCCGGCGTATGCACCTAGTTTCATTGGGCCAAAAAATGCTAACTGATAAGCAGCCGAATGCGGATCTTGATGTGTCATTTTCTTTTTCTCCCGGCTTTTTAAGCCTATTTATTAGTAAAAATTTGAGGGATGATGCTTTTATAGCCGCAACGAAATTATGTTAATTTTTGGCTAAAAAGCATCATATTTAACGCTGAAAATCAAGAGAGAGTAAGTAGATTTTGAAGAAGCAAACCTACTGTTTTCCTGCACCTAAAACACCTGCGATTCCTGCGCCAATGGCAGCAGCAGGAGCTACCCCGGTCGCTGCACAAACTACAACTGCTGCGACAATACCAATTTTTGTTACTTTTAACCAAGTCGGCTCATAGAAATGAGTGTGTGGATGTGGTAAATGCAAATGGTGATGTCCGTGACAGTGATTAATTCCATGAGTTGGGCAATAGTTAAAGTTGCCAGACATTTGGATTCCTCCATAGATTTCTTTTCAACTGTTACCTGCGAATATTTATTCGAGGTGCATGGTTCAAAAATAACAATAGTAAATTTGAATGGCAAGTAATTTTGTAGACTGTTGTAGGTTATTGTCGATTGTAGGTTATTGTCGATTTTTGTAGATTTGTATTTTTTATATTTTTATTCAGCGAAGATTGATTCTTTGCCATTTTATCCCCGATAATATGTGCTAACATCCCATCAGAATAACGGTCTATGAATTTACCGAGATATGAAGATTACGAGGGAGATTTCCTCAATGCAATGGCGACCCGTTTCGGCTTCACGGGTAAGAATAGCCTGATATTTGAGAAACGTTTTCTGGAAGACAATAGAGAAGTGACTCACAAAAAATTAGTTGCTAATTCTAAGTTCGTAGAAAAGTTGATTGAGGGAACCAAAAAAAAGTCAAGTAAGGATGAGGAAGCTAAAAAAGATGAGGAAGCTACTCAAAAAGAAGAGGAAGCTAAAAGACTTGAAGCTTCTCGCATCTTTCGTCAGCAGTTGGCTGCAATTTGTGAAAAACTGGAAGCGGCGGGGTGTCCTCCTAGCACTGGTGATGGTCGTTGGTTGAATGCAAAACGCTGGCTGCGCGAGGAAGTATTTCCCCAATGGGCGAAAGAGCAAGGTTTGGTAGGTCTTCACCCTTGGGAACAATTACTGAAACTGGCTACCCCGACAGACAAAATGGGGCCAAAACTGGCTGGGGTGCTGGATATGGGGAGTGATTATCAAGAATGCGTGCCTTTGGGCAGTAATATTATTTTTGAGGTAAAGCTTGAGACTCCGGGATACTTACTGCTGCTGGAAAAAGGCACAACTGGCAGGTTTTGGTGCTTGTGTCCTTCAGTTTATGCGCCTCAGCCGTCTTTACCTGCGGGTGTGGCTGTTTTGCCCCAGCCTGTTTCGGGGAAAAAATCGTTTAAAATTACTGGCAGTATCGGTCTAGAGCAGATTGTAGCCGTTATTGGGAAGGATAAGCCAAATTTAGATTGGTTGTCAGAGGGAAGCGGGAAAACTTTGCAACTGGAAGAAGGGCATTTGAATGAATTACTAAAATGTTTAGAACGTAGTGGAGATTGTAAGGTTCTCTACACGGAATATACTGTAACAGCATAATTCTAGAACCCAAGTTTACATCTGTTCATAAATGATTTTGTTAAATCAGAAAATGTTCAAATGAAAGCAGGTTAGTGATAAAAAAATTACAATGTAATTCAGGAGAAATAATTAAAATGGCATTTGGGGGAGAATCGAAACCAGATTGGTGGTCAATTTTTACAACACAAATTAAAAAGGTAATTGCAGGTTGGAAGGAGGGGCTATACAAAGAGTTTCTTTCCTTCAAAGAGCGGTATAAATTGTATGAAGAAATACTAAAATCCGAGATTGGAGAGGAGGAAAATATTTTACAAAAAAACTCTGCTTTGATAGATAAAAAGTTTGTGGCAATAATGAAGCATTACTGGGTTAACAAGAAATCTTTTAAGGCAGTTTATGGAGAGCAAAAGGTTGAAAAGTTAAAAAGTTTAGCAACGCAATTAGAAAATACAATTACACATGAGTATCAGCAAAAACCAGAGGTCAACGAATTATCTAATTGTCATAAAGACGCTGAGGGAATAACTCTTGTTGGGCAATCTTTCAAAACACAAATTATAAAAATAATTGCTGGTTGGACGAAGGGGCTATACGAAGACGTTCTTTCGTTTAAAGAACGGTATAAATTGTATCAAAAAATCCTAAATTGCGAGATTGGAGAGGAAGAAAATATTTTGAAAAAAAACTCTGCTTTTATAGATAGAAAGTTTGTGGCAATAATGAAACCTTCTTTTGCTGATAGGGAATTTTTGAAGGCATTTTATGGAGAGCAGAAGGTTGATAAGTTGCAAAGTTTAGCAACACAATTGGAAGACGCAATTACACATTGGTATCAGCTAGAACAAGAGGCTGAGGAATTATCTAGTCGGCATAAATACGCTGAGGCAATAACTATTTCTGAGCAATCTTTGAAGTTAGCACTACAAATATTGGGGCCAGAACACTACAATGTTGCTGCTAGCATGAATAACTTGGCCCAACTTTACAAGTACCAAGGCGAATACAGCCAAGCTGAATCTTTCTTCATAGAAGCCTTAGCTATGATCAAACGCTTGCTAGGGCCAGAACACCCCGATGTTGCTACTTGTCAGAGTAACTTGGCAGGACTGTACAGATTCCAATGCAGATACAGTGAAGCTGAACCCTTGTTAGTGGAAGCCTTAGCCTTGTACAATCGTCACTTTGGGCTAGAACACCACAAAGTAATTGATAGTCTGAATAATTTGGCACTACTGTACAAATACCAAGGCAAAAATACTCAAGCCGAATCCTTGTATCTAAAAGCTTTAGAAATGAACAAAACCCTGTTCGGACCAGTATACCCCATTGTTTTCGCTATCAGTTTGAATAATTTGGGGACACTGTACTACTCCGAAAACAAATACAGTGAAGCCGAACCCTTATTAGTGGAAGCCTTAGCCTTGAACAAACGCCTGCTAGGGCCAGAAGACCCCGCTTCCGTTGCTTTTCAATCTAGCTTGGGAGAATTGTACAGATGCCAAGGCAAATACAGTGAAGCCGAACCCTTGTGTGTAGAAGCCTTAGCCTTGAACAAACGTCTGTTTGGGCCAAAGCACCCCAATGTCATTGGTAGTCTGAATAATTTGGCGGCATTATTAGCAGCAACCAACTGCTGTAGTGAGGCTCTGGCACTCTTGGAACAATCTACTGAAATTAGAGATGGCATGCTCTACCAAATGTTTGCTGCTAGCTCGGAAAGCGAGCGTCTCGCTTATCTCGAAACAATCAGAAATAGTTTTTATAAGTTTCTCTCCCTAGTTAATTCCCACCTTTCTAACTCTCCTGAAGCAAAACAAGCAGCTTATGATTTGGTACTCAAACGCAAAGCTTTAACTGCCGCCGCCTTTGCTGCTTTCAACTATGCTTTACACAGCGATCGCTATTCTCACCTAACACCCCAGTTTAAGGAATGGCAATCTTTAAGGGCAGAACAAATTCACTTAATCTATTCTCCACCCTTACCTAATCCAGAAATTACCGAAGACGAGTTTCGCACGCACCAAGCAGAATATAAAAAGCGGCTATCCGATCTAGAAACAGAATGCAAAAACTTAGAAAAAGTACTAGCATCCCAAGTTCCCGAAATCCAACTGCAACAGGAACTCGAAACTGCTAACCGTCGTGCTGTTGCTTTGGAATTACCAGAAGGTTCCACTTTAGTAGAATTCGTGCGATTTGATGTTTGTGATTTCCAAGCAATCCCGGCGCGTGGTGAATCACAATCGAAACCTGCCCGCTACCTGGCTTTTATCTTACCAGCAAAACAGCCAGAAAAAGTAGAGATGATTGATTTAGGAGAAGCAGAACATATCGATAAATTATTGCGGGTATTTCGATCTTACTTTTCTGGCAAAGGTGACTTGCTGGATATGGGAGATGATGACGAGGAAACCCCTACCTTTATGAAATACGATCCCGCCTCTGGTATGGAACTGCGAAAAGCGATTTTCGATCCCATTTCTGCTGTGATAGGCGATAGTAAATATTTGCTACTTTCTCCCGATGGCGAATTGAATTTGTTGCCGTTTCAGTTATTGCCGGATGAGACAGGAACGCGATTTTTAATGGATGAATATACTATTTCTTACCTCAGTGTCGGGCGCGATATTTTGCGTTCACATTTTCAACCAACTCGTCCCGCTACTGCACCTTTAATTATTGCCGATCCTGATTTTGATTTGGGAAATGAAGCAAGCGCAACGGGCAAGATGCCCATCCCACAAGAAAAATCTGTCTCTTGTGGGGTGGGTGTCTCACCCGCCCAGTCCATTGATGCAAGTTATCAGACAAACCAACTTCTCAACACCTTAGCAGGCAATTCTTTGGAACGCGCACCAGGTACAAGGTTTCTGGGCGAAGCTGTTGCCAAAAAGCTGGAAGTATCGCCGTATTTCGATGCTGAAGCACTGGAAACTCAGATTACAACGAGCCAATCTCCCAGTATTCTGCTGATTGCTACTCACGGCGTTTTCTTACCCGACTTGCCCCATCAACCAGCCACTTTGGAGAGTCGGGTATTTGGGAATCGCTTTTCTGCTACAAAAGTAGAAAACCCGATGCTGCGTTCTGGACTCGCCTTAGCAGGTGCGAACATCTGGCTATCTGGCGGAACTCTACCCGAAAAAGCTGGTAAAGGCTTTCTGTTTGCCCAAGATGTAGCCGCACTTGACCTTTGGGCGAATGAACTCACGGTTTTATCGGCTTGCAATACTGCGATCGGTGATGTCAAAATTGGCGAAGGTGTTTTCGGTTTGCGTCGTGCTTTTGCTGTCGCCGGAACGAAAACTTTAGTAATGAGTTTGTGGCCCGTTCCAGATAAAGCAACTGCTCTATTAATGGAGCGTTTTTTTGATAATTTGGAACGCGGTTTTGGTCGTTCCAACGCATTACTAGAAAGCCAAAATTATATCCGCAACATCACTGTCAGAGAGTTACGCCGATCGGATCTCGGTCGCGAAGTATTAAAAGAATTATTAACACAAAATGACTTATCTTGTCAAGAAGAAAGACCTTTAGAACATCCTTTTTATTGGGGTGCTTGGGTTTGTCAGGGAGAGACAACAGAATTAAAAGATGTTCTTAAGTAGGTAGATATAAATAAAGTGAAAACTGGGGCGGGCAGGATGCCCACCCCACAAGAGTTCCAGCTTTATTGTGGGGTGGGCATCCTGCCCGCCCCATCCTTAAATAACTATTATTACTTTATTTATTTACACCTACTTAGTCTAAATTAGGTGCGTGACGGCAAAAAGGGATAACAGTCAAGATTCTTCGAGTTAAACCGTCACACACCCTACTATTTATAAAATTTTTCCAGCATAACTGCATAGGTCGTTTTCGCCCAGACATATAGAGGAGTAGACAAGCAAAAAATCTTTCTACAACTGATTCTGGGTATAGGGACTATGAAATTTAATTTTAAACATCTCAGCTTGATTCCCTTAACTTTATTCATTGCTTTGGGTACTCCAGTTTCGGCTATTACAAATGTCAAAACTCCTGTTATCCAAGCGCAAGCTGATGATTCTAAATTAGATGCAGCAATTCAATTGTATGAACAGGGATTAGAACAGTACAAACAACAACGAATTTCGGAAGCATTACAAACTTTTACCCAAGTTTTAGGAATGATGCGGAAACTTGGTCATAGTCAAGGCGAAATGTTAACTCTTTATCGATTGGCGATGATTTACGAAGATTTGCAAGATTATCCCCAAGCGCAATCTGCTTATGAAAAGGCGTTGGTAATTAGCCGGAAGTTGAACGATCGCTTTAATGAAGCTGCATACTTAGATTATTTAGGTGTTGTTTATAGAAGACAAGAAAAATATGCCCAAGCTATTGATTATCATCAACAATCTTTGGCACTTTTTCATCAATTAAAAGCTCCTCGCAGTGAAGCTATTGTTCTCCGCAATTTAGGTATGGCTTACCTGGGACAAGAAGGATATGAACAAGCATTAAACAGTTTTCAAACAGCATTAAAAATTGAAGAATCTCTGAATCAGCCAAGGACTAAAGCTGTTACTTATTATATGATTGGTTTAACTTACAGTTATCTTAACCGCCAACAAAAAGCTATGGATTCCTATCAACAAGCTTTGTCTTTGTTCCGGGAAGTTGGCGATCGAGAAGCTGTTCAAGAAACTCTACGCCAAATTCGCGGTGTGCAACAAGCAATGTCTCAAGTTGGATAATAAAAAGTACGTTGTTGCGCTGTCTTCGCTGAAGCGCAACAACGTACCTTTTAGGATTCTGGAAAAGTTGAAAGTTGTGATGTAGCTATGGAGGATGTCAATATGGTTCCGGGAGAAGGAAAAATGCAGGGTTCTTTTAAAATGGGTAATTATTTTGGGGTGTTGATTGGGCTTTTGCGCGATCGCAAAGGCTTTTTAGAAGAAATTCGTCAAGGCACTAAAATCAATCATAAAATCATTGCCTTGCTGGTTTGTAGTTCCATGTTTTTTGGCATTTATGGAGCAATCATCGGTTTATCTCATAGTCCAATTCAAGGATTATCTGCTGCTGTTAAACTACCAATTCTTTATTTGCTCACTCTTTTAATTTGCTTACCTACTCTCTACATTTTTAATATCTTTTTCGGTTCTAGTCGTAGCCTAGCCCAGCATTTTCTCGTTGTATTAACGGCTGCATCAGTGATTAGTGCGCTGTTAATTGCTTTTGCACCAGTGACTTTGTTTTTCCTGATCACTACTAATAATTACCAATTTTTTAAATTACTAAATGTTGCCATTTTCATCTTCACAGGCGTAATTGGTGTACACTTCCTTTATCAAGGAATGCAGCTAATTTCCGATCCTGACACGGAAGGTCAACCAACCCGCACTCGACTGTTACAATTTTGGTTAGTCCTCTATGGGTTTGTTGGTAGCCAACTGGGATGGACTCTTAGACCAATCTTTGGCTCACCCAACACAAAATTTGAGCTATTTCGGCAGTTACAAGGTAACATTTATCTTGATATCGTCAAGGCAATTTCTGAAGTACTAGGTTTTCACTAAATGAACTTTCCTCTGGCGCGGCAATATTTCTACAGAGAGATTCATCAGGCTGAGAAAAACATTAGTTTGGCAAAAGCAGCCTTGTATATTGCTCAAGAAGAATATCCAGACCTCGATCCAGAGGAATATCTCAATGCTTTAGATACAATGGCAGAGGAAATCGAAGAACGTTTACCCAGTGAACCCTATCCTTTAAGAATTATCCAATGTATTAATAATTACCTTTATGAGGATTTGGGTTTTACTGGTAACAGTGATGATTACTACGACCCACGCAACAGCTATTTAAATCAAGTAATTGAACGGAGAACTGGTATTCCCATTACTCTTTCTTTGGTTTATTTAGAAATAGCGCAACGCATCGATTTTCCGATGGTAGGTATCGGAATGCCAGGTCATTTTTTGATTCGTCCCGATTTTCAAGATGTGGGAATTTATGTGGATGCTTTTAATCGAGGGGAGATTTTATTTGAGCAAGATTGCGAACAAAGATTGAGCCAAATTTATCAGCAACCTGTGAGAGTTTCTGCGAGTTTATTAGAACCTGTAACTCCCCGACGCTTTTTGTCACGAATGCTGATGAATTTGAAAATGATTTATCTTAATCGGGGGGAATGGCAGAAGGCTTTAGCGAGTATTGAACGGATTTTATTGTTGTTTCCTGGGACTCCGACAGAATTACGCGATCGCGGTTTACTCTATTACCAAATTGGCGAATTAGCAACAGCTTGTCAAGATTTAGAAAGTTATTTGATGCAGGTTCCTAACGCCGAAGATTCTAGTTTTATTAGGCAATTAGTAGCCCAAATTCGAGAAAATTTATAAGGATTTATTAACTATTTAAAACTTTGAGCTTGTTCTTGAGCAACTATTTTTAATCTGCGTAATTGTGCTTGCATATCTTTTTTTGTCCAAGCTGCTGCAAAAGTATTAAATCCCCAACGAACGATCGGGTTAGCAACTGTAAATTCAAAGCGATTAACTAATAGTGTACCATCACTTATAGGTTGGCATTCCCAGCGATCGCGCCCTTGAAAAAATCCCGTAAATTCCCACACAATTAAACCGGGTTCTCTTTCCACTACTGTACTGTTTAAAGCAGGTTCTAACAGGGGAATTTGAATTACAAATCGACTGCGACTACCAATTTCTGTACTCCAGTCGCCTATAGGATCGCAACGCAAAGCTGGGTTTAACCAACGGTGCATTAAATGGCGATCGGTAATACAGCGTTCTACTACTGTAGCACTAGCTTTGATCCCAATTGATTGCTCAAAAACTTGCTTATCTGATGTCACGTTCAATTGTATCCCTTTGGACTCAAACTTCCGGGACAATGATTCAAAGATTACGGTTGAGTAAATATTCTCATTTACCCCATCATATCTTTGAATTATCCTCTTACGTAATTATCAACCAAGTTTTGCACTTTTGGATTAAGAGAAACCATAAATTTTGCTGATTTTAGCCCAAGTTTCCTGTACGTTAAAATTTAATTAATATTTAACTTTTGACGAATGGTAATTAAAAGCACCCCGGCTAGGGGTAGGTTTTACTTAATTCGTGAAACAGGCTATTCTGAAGACTTGTGAATTGGTTAAAGAATTTACCGAGCATCCGAGTAAAATAGTTGGTTAGCTATTTACCCATAAAGGTAGATGACAAGTAGAAATCGGGAAATTATGCTTGCGAAAGCTGATTTTATGGTATGTTAACCAACAATTCTGACAATAAATCAGAAAAACTATGAATAACATTTGGCAAAGTACAGCACATTTAGTTTTGAGTGTGCCTACTCACCCTCATCAAATTGTGGCCCAGGTTACAAAGACAACTAACCCAGTAAATGAGACGGTTGATGTTGTCCAGCGAACCACTACTAACATTGGTCAATTTTTACCCAATTTGTTAGGTGCGATCGTCATTTTAGTTTTAGGCTGGCTATTAGCGATCTTAATCGCTTGGGCAGTCAAGCAACTACTAAATCGCACTAGCATTGATAATAGGATTACGGCTTGGGTGACAGGGCGACCTGACGCGGAAAGTCTACCTGTAGAAAAGTGGATTTCTGACATAGTATTTTGGCTCATTTTCATCTTTGCTATAGTCGCTTTTCTCCAAGCACTTCAGCTAACGGCGGTTTATGAACCTCTCAATAATTTACTGAATCAGGTCTTTACTTTCCTGCCAAAATTAGCAGGAGCCGCTATTCTTTTAGCTATTGCTTGGGTAATAGCAACGGTAGTTAAATTGGTAGTTACACGATCGTTACAAGCGTTACGATTAGATGAGCGACTCAACCAAGAAGTTACCGATACAAACAATCAATTTTCTCTAAGTGAAACGATTGGTAATACACTGTATTGGTTCATATTTTTGTTGTTTCTGCCCTCAATTTTAAGTACATTAGAATTAGAGGGAACTTTACAACCAGTACAGCGATTACTCAATGATATCCTGTCAATATTGCCGAACATATTTGCGGCGATTTTGATTGCAGCAGCAGGTTGGTTAGTTGCCCAAGTTGTGCGGCGAATTGTCACCAATTTGTTAATAGCTGCGGGAACGGATAGATTAGGGAGTCGTGTGGGAATTAATCCCTCGACAACGGGGCAATCTCTATCTTGGATTATCGGTACAATTGTTTATGTACTGATTTTAATTCCGGTAGCGATCGCAGCCCTGAATGCGCTGAGAATTAATGCGATTTCGATTCCGGCGATCGCCATGCTCAATGAAGTTCTCAGTGCAGTTCCGAGAATTTTCGCAGCAGGAATTATCTTAGCGGTAGCTTATGCGATCGGCAGATTTTTAGCTGATGTTGTCACCAGTATTCTAACCAGTATTGGTTTCAACAACGTTTTCAATTGGATTGGTTTACCAACACCCAGAACAACTCGTAGTAGAATTATTGTCTCTCCCTCAGAAACTCCCATTGATAGTCCGACACCAGGAGTAGTTGAAGAAAAAACTACTTCGAGAACTCCTTCCGAAATTGTCGGAATTATTGTGTTAGTGGGGGTTATGCTGATAGCTACAGTCGCAGCTGTAGAAGTTCTCAACTTTGCAGCCCTCACAGCAATTGTTACCGGAATTGTTGCTATCGCTGGGCAAATTTTAGTTGGTTTAGTGATATTTGCGATCGGTTTGTATTTAGCAAATCTCGCTTTCAGTATCATCACCAGTTCGGGAAATCAACAAGCAGTTATCCTGGGTAATGCGGCGCGAATTGCGATTATTATCTTAGTTTCAGCAATGGTTTTACAACAAATGGGCATTGCTGCGGATATCGTTAATTTAGCCTTTGGTTTATTGCTTGGTGCGATCGCTGTTGCCACAGCAATAGCATTTGGATTAGGTAGTCGCGATGTCGCTGGCGAACAAGTTCGAGATTGGTTAGAATCCTTTAAACGCAAAAAGAATGAACCACCTCGAATCTAGTTAACCAATTCAACAATTTTAAGACTTGAATTAGGGTGCTTTCCAAAGTGAAAAAGCACCCATTTTTAGTTAAATTCGTTGTAACGACTTCAATCGTACCTATCCTCAAGAAAAACACTAAAGTGTTTACAACGAACCTGGTTTGTTGTAACGACTTCAGTCGTACCTATCCTCAAGAAAAACACTAAAGTGTTTACAACGAACCTGGTTTGTTGTCGCGACTTCAGTCGTACCTATCCTCAAGAAAAACACTAAAGTGTTTACAACGAACCTGGTTTGTTGTCGCGACTTCAGTCGTACCTATCCTCAAGAAAAACACTAAAGTGTTTACAACGAACCTGGTTTGTTGTCGCGACTTCAGTCGTACCTATTCTCAAGAAAAACACTAAAGTGTTTACAACGAACCTGGTTTGTTGTAACGACTTCAGTCGTACCTATCCTCAAGAAAAACACTAAAGTGTTTACAACGAACCTGGTTTGTTGTAACGACTTCAGTCGTACCTATCCTCAAGAAAAACACTAAAGTGTTTACAACGAACCTGGTTTGTTGTAACGACTTCAGTCGTACCTATCCTCAAGAAAAACACTAAAGTGTTTACAACGAACCTGGTTTGTTGTAACGACTTCAGTCGTACCTATCCTCAAGAAAAACACTAAAGTGTTTACAACGAACCTGGTTTGTTGTCGCGACTTCAGTCGTTTGATACTCTGTTATATAATTTCGCCCGCAATTCATCTTTTAAGCGATTTAAAATCGAATCTTCATCTAAAGAAGATAATATTTGATCTACCACAGCTTTAGGCCCAGCAGGACCCCAAGAAGCACCATTTGCTAAAAAAGCTTTAGTAACTTGTCCAATTCCATAAGAAGAAACACCAGCTACACTTGCTTGAGTTAATGCAACAGAAAAGTAAGCGCCTAAAGATAAACCACCTGTTGCTGGTGCGCTTAAACCTAACAAACCTTTTAAAGAACTTAAACCTAAATTGGCGACTAATTCACTAGCACTTAAACCACCCATACAAAGAGCGATTCTTTTTAATAAAGATACTGCTCCTTGTTGAGTCATTTGAATTCCGTAAAGTTTGGACAAAGTTAAAATCAAAGCTACATCAATAATTGCGCCACTAAATAAGTCTATTACTGTGAGTGGGTTAAGTGCGATCGCCAATGCTTTTGTCACCGACGCATTCCAAATAATTCGATTGGCGCTATTTTCCCTTATTGCCATTTTTCGCTCTAACACTTTATCATTTACTTCATCAGCAAACAACATGGAATTTAGCGCAATTAAAGACTTACCTTCTCGATGTAAAATCTCTAAAATCTTTAATTTTAATTCCTCAATTTGCGGTTCTCCGAGCTTCATTTGTACGCCTAAACTACCATCTTGGCGGCGCACTGCTTGGGCAATTAAAGGAGAAGCCGCAGCCATGACAATTTCATCAGGTGAGAGTAATTCTCGCACGCGATCGTCACGAATTTTCTGATAAATTGCCATGCGATCGACTTCGGGATATTGGTCTATTTTGTTAAATACTAATAAAATTGGTTTACCAGCCGATCGTAATTCCGAAAGCGCAGTATGTTCCACTTTCGTCATATCACCAGCAATTAAAAATAAAATTAAATCTGCCTGTTTCGCTACATCTCGCGCCAAAGCTGCACGAGTTTCCCCATCTACTTCATCTAATCCCGGAGTATCAATTAATTCTACTTGGGAATTACCTTTTCCTGGCAAAGCAACTCTTAAAACCTGAGAATTACCATCACCCACAGCTTCTTGAGAATAACACCAATTCGCCTTTTGACTGCTGCGAGTTACGCCATGCAAAGGGCCTGTTTCAAACACTTTTTCCCCTAATAAAGCGTTGAGTAAAGAAGATTTACCTCGCCCTACCATGCCAAACACAGCAATTTGCACTACTGAATGTTCCAACTTATCCAGCATATTTTGTAAATCATTAATTGCTGGTTCTAGTCCGGCTTGTTCTTGGGGTGAAAGGTCTAATTTAGCAACAATCTCTCTTAAGGCAGTTTGCGCCTGTTTATAATTTAGTTCTTCTTGAATATCGGTAAAGCTAAAGATAGCATTGTCCAGTTCCCTTTCCAGGTCTGGGGAATTTGTGGAATTGTCTTGTAAACTCTTTTGTGACCCAGAAAAAGTAGTCAAAGTGTATCCTCCGGTGGGCTATAGGGTTATGGTGGGTATATATTTTGATCCTAATGAGATTGACTCAAATTGCCATCAGTTTAGTATGGGAAATGAGAGTTAAAGTAGATTGTCCTGAAATCGTGAGCGCAAAACCTCTACCAGAAACTACCGCCTTCGTCCGCATTACGGAACTGTGTTGGCTACAGGGTAAAATTGCCGGGGAAGTGAGAGCCGAAGATTATGAGTGGCACTTCCAATGGTGTTTTAAACAGGGTAAGTTGTCTGTTCAACCTACTCTGGGGCGTGCTTTAATTATCGAGCCTTTGGGTAGGTTTTTAGAACAGTCTGATTATCAATTAGAGCCAGGTGGAGATTATGCTTTCAAGATCCGGGCTAAGTTTTAGAACTTAACAACTCACTAAACGTCCTAAATATCTTTCGATGAGTAGAATGGCGACAATATCATCTACCGGACGGGGTAAAGGTCGCATTCCTTGGGGAATTAATTTGTAAAGTCCTTTAGGTGGGTACATTTGCCAATAGCGATCGCGTGCCTCTAAAGTACTATATCGTTCATCAACCAAAATAATTCGCAAAGGTTCTGGCAGTTCTTCATTGAGTCGGTTTTTCCAACTTTTAGCGGTAGTTTGATCTCCCATTACTAACACAGAAACCGGATAAATTTGTCTTAATTCTTGAATGGTGGCGATCGCATTTTCCGCTGCAATAACTTCGTGGTAGTGTAGTTTGCGATCGACTGCCATCACCGCTAAACCGCATTTTTGCCGACCTGGATCGAAACCCAAAATTACAGGCTGTTTAGGTGATGCACTAGATTCAGAATTAGAACTATCAGAAGAAAACATGAGTTCAGTTTTAGATTTTAAATTTTAGATTTTGGATTTTAGTTTAACCTCTACAGATAAACGAGAAAACTCTTTTAATTCTCCCCTGCTCCCCTGCTCCCCTG
The DNA here is from genome assembly GCF_041929275.2 of Floridaenema flaviceps BLCC-F50. NCBI lineage: Bacteria > Bacillati > Cyanobacteriota > Cyanophyceae > Aerosakkonematales > Aerosakkonemataceae > Floridanema > Floridanema flaviceps. Next base: position 153,606 of record NZ_JBHFNR020000001.1, read on the forward strand.
CTCCCCTGCTCCCCTGCCCCCCTGCTCCCCTGCTCCCCTGCTCCCCTGCTCCCCTGCCCCCCTGCTCCCCTGCTCCCCTGCTCCCCTGCTCCCCTGCTCCCTTCACCCCGTTGATGATGTCCTAAAAATTACCTGTCCCCCTTGAATGGCGACTAAATCCATTTTGACTGGCCCAGCAGTATAGGTAGTATCTGATGCTACTACCTGTACATCTAAGGGTTCTTTAGATTGTTTTAGTTGCTCTAAAAAGCGGGTTAATGTTTCAATGCGATCGTCTCCTATTTGCATTGTATTGGCGACAATTCCCGCACGTCGGGCGCGATACTGAGAAGCTGCTATGAGTAACTCAATTCGCTGACGCAATTGTTCTTCTGTCATCTTTGTCGGATCGGCAGAAGTTACTGCTAATACTTCTCCGGCTTGGAAAATTACGCGATTAGGAGTCACATCAGCAAATACCTGCACGGGCGATTCTCCCAGGACATAATTACCAGCTGAAATAATCCGAACTACATAATCATTGCCATCATCTATTTTGTCAATTAATTGATTAACTTCTGTTTCTCTAATTACAATTACCTGTTCTTTATTGTTATTTTCTTCAGGTTTAGTGCGTTGTAGGGCCGAGCGATTAGCTTGGGATAATAATTGATCTACCACTGCACGAGCAGCTGTGGGATCGACAATCCGAAATACACCTGATGCGAGTACTTGACCTCGCAGCAATCTCACATTGCCTTGACGTAATTCTTGATAATCCTGATAATACTGCTCTAATGTGGCAACTTCCTGTTGCAGCTGGTCTAATTCTTTACCTCTCTGGCTAAGTTGTTTCTCTTTTTCTGTGATTAATTTTTCCCGTTCAGCAATTAGTTGTTCGCTTTGGTTCAGTTTAGCTTCTAAAGCTTTCAAACGGCTTTCTTGTTTAGCGATTATTTCGTCTTGAATTCGCATTTTTTGATCGCGAATCCCAATTTCTTGTTCTCTTTGATAAATCCGTTGATCCTGTGTCCTAATTCTTTGATCGCGCTCACTTATGGCAGTATCGCGAACCGCAATTTGTTGGTCTTGTAACCTAATTGTGCGATCGCGGGCGGCAATTTTTTCATCTCTTTGATCCAATTGCGCTTTTAGTTGAGTAATTTGCTGCTGAACTTGATCTCTTTGCCCGATCAATTCTTTCCTTTCTGACTGCAAGCGGCTAATTTCTTGGCGCAGGTTTTCCCTTTGCTGAGAAACTACTTTTAACTGTTCCTGAGTTTGACTCAATTGCCCTTGAGTTTCGCTCAATTGCCCTTGAGTGCGATTTAATTGTGCTTGTGTACCAGCTTGTTTGGCAACTGCTTCCGAAAGTTTTGCCAATGCCATCTGCAACGCTTGATTTGTGTCATCCAAGCGTTTCTGTGCTGCTGCTTGTTGTGCTTTAGCTTGCGCTAACTCATTTTCTACTTGACTTTTTTGCCTTTCTACTTGAAATTTCTCTGCTTCTAAAAGCAGTTTTTCTCCTTTGGTTCTTTCTACCTCTTGACGGGCGTTTTTGAGATTTCTTTGAATTGTCCCTAATTTAAAAACACCTGTACGTAATTGGTCACTGGCGGCGAATAAAATTGCCAGTGTGGAACCTGAAATTAAACTACCTGTCAGGAGGGTGATCAACACCGCTGTGTTCTTTGGTCGTAAATTGAACAAGCTGAGTCTAGCTTTGCCCACTTTCGTACCAATGCGATCGCCCACCGATGCGATCACACCTCCCAACACCAAAACTGCTGCTATCAGGATTAACCCGGTGGTCATACTCAGCTAAATTAGCTCCATATCCAGACTATCTCACACCCTACTAAATATTGAAGCTATTCACTTAAATAGACTAAATAATTTACACCTATTTAAGTTTTTCCCTGTCAGGGGAGAAGTAATTTTGATTGCTGTCAAACCGCAATTAGGTAAACTGTTGGCTTAACGCTACTGGGTTATGGACGGTAATCTTTTTCTTATGGATGGAGATCATTTTTTCCTGCCTAAGATCCCCTAGCAAACGAGTCACCGTTACGCGAGTGGAACCTATGGCTTCCGCGATCGCCTGATGGGATAGCTTTAGATCTATAGTAATCCCATCGGGACCGGAAACGCCAAAATCGCGGCAAAGAATTAACAGAAAACTGACTAATCTCGATCCCATATCTCTGTGAGCTAAGGTTTCAATCATCATCTCTGTTTGTAGGATGCGCGAAGACAAACCTCGCAGCATTAACATTGCTAACTCAGGATTATCTTTCAGTGCTTGTTCTACTTGATCGATCGGTGCTGAGAGTAATTCTGCTGGTGTAAAAGCTACCGCATGATAAAACCTATCAGAGCGATTCCCTGTAATCAGAGATAATACCCCAAACACACTATTTTCTCGCAGTAGCGCGACTGTGATTTCTTCTCCTGCTTCGTAAACTCGCGAAAGTTTTACCGCACCTTTGAGAAGAAAATATACCCTTTCGGCTGGATCTCCGGGGAAAAAAATAGTCTTTCCCCTTTCAAAGGTTTCTACCACTGGTGGAAATGCACCACCTCCTATTTGCCGAAATACAGATGCTAGCGGTCTATCGTCTAAAACGACCATGTTTTTTTGCCCTCACCGACACCCAAGAAACTTGTTTAATTCTTGACAGTTAACCTTAGTAATAACTCCTACCATCCCAATTTCCAAAATCTAGCTTATGAGTTTTTGCTGTTTGGTCAAGATGTAGTTTATTAGATGTTTGTCTTTTTGACTATTATGTGTTCCCATTCCATAATTTGTTTGCCAATCGCATCGGAGATATATAAAATTCCTGTGCAATATAACACATAATAGCTACTTATATAATTGCATCTTAGCTCCTCATGTTGACAGAAATTTCTTAACCTCAAAACCGAGTTAATTTCTCGCGGTTCAACCCAAGAAACTAAGGCAAAATTTGAAGTATTTACAGGAATTTTCTGTATTCTAAGATACATTTGTGCCAAATGATCTGTAATTTTAGTAAGATTGGCGGAATTTTGGCGCTGTTTGTCGGGGCAACTCTCAGATATAATGAACCACTATGCTGAATTTAACCGGAAAAAACGCACTTGTAACTGGCATTGCCAACAATCGCTCGATTGCTTGGGGCATTGCCCAACAGCTTCATCAAGCTGGAGCAAACATAGGCATCACCTACCTGCCTGATGAAAAGGGACGCATGGAGAAAAAAGTGGCGGAGTTGGTAGAACCACTCAACCCCAGTTTGTTTTTACCATGTGATGTCCAAAATGAAGCCCAAATCCAATCTACTTTTGAGACGATCGCCGAAAAATGGGGTAAGCTGGACATCCTCATTCATTGTTTGGCTTTTGCCAAAAAAGATGATTTGTCAGGGGATTTTAGCAAAACCACTAGAGAAGGCTTTAATTTGGCTTTGGAAATCAGTGCCTATTCGCTGATTCAGTTGAGTGGGGCAGCTAAACCTTTGATGACTGAAGGCGGTAGCATTGTTACGCTAACATATTTAGGCGGTGTCAAGGTGATTCCTAACTATAATGTAATGGGGATCGCTAAAGCAGCTTTGGAAATGAATGTTCGTTACTTAGCCGCTGAATTAGGCCCGCAAAATATTCGGGTAAATGCGATTTCGGCAGGTCCGATTCGGACTTTAGCTTCTTCGGCAGTTGGCGGCATTTTAGATATGATTCACCATGTCGAGGAAGTGGCACCTTTAAGACGAACTGTTACCCAAACTGAGGTGGGTAATGCAGCTGCTTTCCTATGCAGTGATTTGTCAAGCGGCATCACAGGTCAAGTTTTGTATGTGGATGCTGGTTATGAAATCATGGGAATGGGATAGGTTAATTTATTGATTTGAAAATAGTTTATGCAAATTAGCGATCGCCAAGTTCTTTCCAACGAACATCCAGAACAAATTACTCCCGCACGTATCGCAACTGTCAGGCGCACTACGGGCGAAACAGATGTCCAGGTAACTGTTAATTTGGACGGTACAGGTGTCTGTGTTTCTAAAACGGGAATTCCCTTTTTAGATCACATGATCCACCAAATTTCTTCGCATGGATTGATAGATTTGGATGTACAAGCAACGGGTGATTTGGAAATAGACGATCATCACACAAATGAGGATGTGGGGATTACTTTGGGGCAGGCGTTGGGGAAGGCATTGGGCGATCGCAAAGGCATTGTCCGTTTTGGTAATTTCCTCGCGCCTTTGGATGAAGCTTTAATTCAAGTGGTTTTGGATTTTTCAGGAAGACCTCATTTAAGTTATGGTTTGGAAATTCCGACGCAGCGAGTAGGAACTTACGATACTCAGTTAGTTAGAGAATTTTTTGTGGCGTTGGTGAATCATTCCCAAATGACGCTACATATTCGTCAATTAGACGGGATTAATTCTCATCATATTATTGAAGCAACTTTTAAGGCTTTTGCTAGAGCAATGCGAATGGCGGTGGAATTCGATCCCCGTCGTTTGGGGAGTATTCCTAGTTCTAAAGGAGTTTTGTAAGATTTTTTCTTAACCGCAAAGAACGCAAAGAGCGCGAAGGAAGAAACCGCAGAGACGCAGAGGAGAGATTAGAGAGATTTTCGCTCTATTTGTAGGGTGCGTTAGCTATAGCGTAACGCACCATCCAGTTATATTTAGTTTTCCTGAGTAATTCTTGAAAACTACTCTTTACTGAACTATTTAAGCCAAGGCAAAACTAAATTGTTGTTTGACTTCTTCAATAGCAATCTTGTCGATAAAGTAAGCGATTGCTGCTTTTCCTATTCTATCTGTAGCTGTTGCTGCACCAAACCCACCTATAATTGCTCCCAACCCAGGCAAGAATAATAAAAAATTCTGAGCTATATAATCTGGCATTCCGTTAGCGATAAGAGTAGGCAAAGACTGTGAAATCAAACTTGGTAAATTATCCCAAGAAAAATCTGCCATTCCACCAGCTAATCCCCCAGCAATGATATTTGCACCTCCTTTCACCCCAAGGTTTTCCAAAAAATTTTTGATCATTTCTAATGAACAATCTTCTCCAGAAATGTAAGCAATTTCTGCAACCATAGCCACTTGGATTAAAGAGATCATTACTGCACTTGGGATAGGAATGGGTGCGCCAGCAATAAGCCCAGAAGCACCAACACGGCTTTTAACAACCGTGCTGGCTACGCTTTTTTTACACTTTTTTATCTTGGCTAAACGTACCATCTCATTTTGAGCTTCTTTTGGAAGTTGCTCAAATAGTACTTCAAGTAAATGGTCAATGTTCCAACGAAAATCAGGAGCTATTGATCCATCCTCGTGATACTCAGCACAAGCAGCTACCGGAATAACATCTACAAGGTTATTACACAAAAACTCTCTGGCTGAGAGATGCTTTGTAAGATCAACAACTGCTGTCTTAATATTATTGTTTTTCCGAGCGTTGTCAGTAGGCAGTTGGAGAATATAGGATGGGTCAAGTTGATCACATTGCGTGACTACACCGATCAGGCGTACATCTCGTTGATGAATATTCTTAATTTCTTTAAGTATTTTCTCGGCAATTTCGAGAACTTGATCAATGCCTGAATTTACTTGTTTAGCTTGACAAAGAAAAAGAGCTACATCTGGGCAAGTTTTTCGTACTGCATCCAAAATAGTCTTTTCAGGTACATTAGAAGATGCTTTACCTGATACATTGTTTTGTGAAGGTTCCAATAAACCTCTTGTATCCAAAATTTCTAGTATCTTGCCATTTCGCTCATACTCGAACCATTCTGTTTTTGCAGTCTGAGGTCTGACATCACCAGTTTCTGCGACCATTTCTCCAAAAATGGCATTAATTAGTGATGATTTACCAACACCACGTTGACCAAAAATCAGAAAACGAGGCGCACGGCTCGCTAGTATTAAGCTGTCAACTTCATTGAAATAGTTTTCAATATCCCGTTTAAGAAAGGCTGGAAGTGGAGCAATTAACTTACGAAAGCAGGTAATCAGTGCTTCAAAGTTTTTGAGTCTTTCGTTAGATATCACCATATTTATGATTGGCAACCCTAAATTGCTTACGTAGTGAGAAGTTATTTGAAAAGTAAGTTATGCAGCTTAAAGAAACCTAGTTTCTCTAGATAATAAAAAGTCTAAAGTCTTTATTTTTCTGCCTGTAAAACTAGCTTTCTCATCCCACAGCTAACTTGGCAAACACTTTCTAATTAAATTTTTGCACAATACTTTTAATAAAATCAACCGTAAATATACTGTAAGAGCTTGCGATCGCTTGCTAATTTAACCTTATTTTGCAAAAATAGGCGGAGTCTGAGAGTCAGGTACGAGACGATAACCAGCTTTAGGCAACCACGCCTCATTCAGTTTTTCACAAGGGATAGTTTCAATCAGATCGGGTTTATTTTCATGGGGAATCTTTACTTCATAAACAATGCCCAATTCTGATTTTAAGAAAGCATCTCTGACATCAATTTTCCCATTTTCAACGGCTTCAAGCATTGATTGAGAAATTGGTATACAAAGATAGATTTCACAATCTTCTGTTTCCTTAACCCAGACAGCTAGAAATATTTCTCCGGCTGAATTGCGACATGAGAATAGTAACGATCGGTTAAAGTAATCATATTCTTTAACAATTTCCAGAAGTTCCAAACTACTACACTCTAAAAGAAAGCTCATGGTTGTACCTCATTGAGTCATATTAATTACTTGGAAAACAGTCCAAACTTCAGCACCTACTGCTAGCCACAAAGTATGATGAGATGGACTATTTGTGGATGATGTATGCTGTATTACTCCAAAATTAGGTATTAAATCTCCTACAGCAACTTTCAAGTTTTCTAAGCCGGGATAGATTCGACGTATATTCAGAATATCCTCTATTTCAGTGTAAACAGAAATTCCGCAGGCGCGGCATTCTTGTTCATTGTTGGAAAACCTTCTACGAGGATTTTTTTGACGCTTTGCAAAAAAATCTTCTGGTGTTGGTGGATCATTCTTAACCAGGTAATAAACTCTACCTGACGCTGGTTGTGCAATTCTAGGTGGACAATTGTCTGGAAAATAGTCAAGGAATAACATCAAATTATTAGGTAATTTAGCACCTTAATTCGCAATTTTTGACCATTTCCAACATTAGCAGGAATCAGCCAATTTTCAGGCAATTGGCAAACTCAAACCACCCTTCCGCCCATAGGCGGACTTCAGCCACCAGAAGGAATATGTTATAAAAGTCATAATTCTTAACGATTATTTATCAATGGTGGTTTCCTCTGGCTTGTCTAAGCTGAAAAATTCCTTGACAAAAAGAACTTTATTAGGTAAAGAACTCACACCTGAGTTAGTCGCCATTTTATTGGTGTACTTGGTTCAGGGCATTTTAGGGTTGGCACGCCTAGCTGTCAGCTTTTTCCTCAAAGATGAATTGGCACTCAGTCCGGCTCAAGTGTCGGCTTTTATGGGAATTGCGGCTTTACCCTGGATGGTTAAACCTTTATTTGGTTTTATTTCCGATGGGTTGCCAATTTTGGGTTATCGACGACGACCTTATTTAATTCTCTCTGGGTTTTTGGGATCTGCTGCTTGGATTTCTTTGGCGACGGTGGTGCATAGTGCTTGGGCGGCGACATTGGCGATCGTCCTCTCTTCCCTCTCCGTTGCTTTCAGTGACGTAATTGTAGATTCCCTAGTCGTGGAAAGAGACCAGAGGAGAATCAATTAGTGATGCCGGATCTTTACAATCTCTCTCTTGGGGCGCTTCTGCATTGGGAGGTTTAGTTACTGCTTACTTAAGCGGCTTTTTATTAGAACATTTTAGCGCTCGCACAGTTTTTGCTATCACCGCAACTTTTCCCCTCATTGTGTCGATCGCAGCTTGGTTAATTGCTGAGTCACCAATTATCGAAAAACCCGATTTCTCTACAGCTTGGCAACAAATTAAACAACTAAAAAAAGCTGTTACTCAAAAGGCAATTTGGTTGCCCACAGCATTTCTATTTATCTGGCAATGTACTCCTTCGGCTGATGCTGCATTTTTCTTCTTTACAACTAATGAGTTGGGATTTGGGCCAGAATTTTTGGGCAGAGTTCGTTTAGTAACTAGTTTGGCTTCTTTAATCGGAATTTGGCTGTTTCAAAGGTTCTTTAAAAATGTTCCTTTTCGCAACTATTTTGTCTGGACAAGTCTGTTTTCTGCTGCTTTGGGAATGACAGCGCTATTACTCGTTACTCACACAAACCGCACTTTAGGAATTGACGACCATTGGTTTAGTTTGGGAGATAGTTTAATTCTCACCGTTATGGGACAAATTGCTTATATGCCAGTCTTAGTTTTGGCAGCAAGGCTTTGTCCTCCCGGTGTGGAAGCAACTTTATTCGCATTGCTTATGTCAGTGACTAATTTAGCGCATTTACTATCTTATCAATTGGGTGCTTTGTTAATGCACTGGCTGGGAATTACAGAACATAATTTTCAATCTCTCTGGATATTGGTAATAATTGCCAACTTAAGTGCTCTTCTCCCTTTACTTTTTATAAATTGGTTGCCTAAAGGCGATCCCCAAGCAGAAATTTCTGAACAATATATTCAACCAGTTCCCACTTTAGAATTAGATTCTACTGCTTCTAAACATTTAGCACCACCTTTTCTACCTGATTTAGTATCAGAATTGGTGCCTAACTCTTTGTTAATGGAAGCAGAAAAATCGGCTGAATAAGTAGGATGCTTGCTAACAAATGTAGAAACGTTGTATACAACGTCTCTACAATCTGAAAATTATATTGTCTGACGCACTCTCAAGTACTACCAACTACCAACTACCCACTACCCAATTATGCAAAACTTCCAACTTTACGAACACGCATCTACAGTTCCAACCAAATCTTACGATCGCCAAAAATGGCAAAAAGGTTATCAATCCCTCAAAAAAGAATTCAATTACTGGATTGATGACATAGAAGGAGAAATCCCCCCTAATCTCCAAGGAACTTTATTTCGTAATGGCCCCGGTTTACTAGATATTAACGGTCAAAAGCTACATCATCCTTTTGACGGTGATGGGATGATTTGCGCTTTCACTTTTACCAATGGCAAAGCTTACTTTCAAAATCGCTTTGTCCGAACCAAAGGTTTTCTAGAAGAACAAAAAGCCGGAAAAATTCTCTATCGTGGTGTTTTTGGCACTCAAAAACCCGGTGGTTGGTTAGCTAATGCTTTTGATTTAAGAGTAAAAAACATCGCCAATACTAATGTGATTTATTGGGGTAAAAAACTCCTGGCACTTTGGGAAGCAGCTGAACCCCATCGCCTTAACCCAAATAATTTGGCGACTTTGGGAATGGAGTATTTCGATCGCGTTTTAAAAGAAGGAGATGCTTTTGCGGCTCATCCTCGCATCGATCCAAGTTGCGAATGGGATGATGGAAAACCAAGGTTAGTTAATTTTTCCATTAAACCAGCACTTTCTACTACTATTACTATTTACGAGTTAGATGAATCTGGCACAATTGTTCAGCGTCATGCTCATTCTGTTCCTGGTTTTGCCTTTATTCACGATTTTGCCATTACCCCAAATTACTGTATCCTATTTCAAAACCCTGTATCTTTTAACCCTTTGCCTTTTGTTTTTGGCTGGCAAGGCGCAGGTCAATCTATCAAATTTAATCCCAAAGAGCCAACACGCATTATCATCATTCCCCGCCATGCTAATACTGCTATTTCGGGAGTAAAGATTTTAGAAACTAAGTCGGGTTTTGTTTTCCACCATGCCAATGCTTTTGAGCAGGATGACGAGATTTATATAGACTCAGTTTGTTATGAATCTCTCCCAACAGTCGAGCCGAATTCTGATTACCAAGAAACAGATTTTGATGCGCTTTCTCCGGGACAACTTTGGCGCTTTGTGGTTAATTTGAATGAGCAAACTGTGCGGCGACAAATGTTAGAAAGTCGCTGTTGTGAGTTTCCTTGGGTGCATCCGGCAAAAGTAGGCAGATCTCACCGTTATTTATATCTTGGTGCGGCTCATGCTGCGTCAGGAAATGCACCGCTTCAGGCAATTTTAAAGATTGACCAACTTTCTGGGGAAAGACAGCTTTGGAGCGCTGCGCTAGAGGGTTTTGTCAGTGAGCCTGTGTTTGTTCCGGCTCCTGATGCTGTCAATGAGGATGATGGTTGGTTAATGACCTTAGTTTATGATTCTGCACATCATCGATCGGATTTAGTGATTTTAGATGCTCGCAATTTGCATCAAAAACCAGTAGCTCGGTTACATTTAAAACATCACGTTCCCTACGGATTACATGGAAACTTTACACCAGAGGTATTTGAAATTAACCATTTCGGTACTTAAAGTCATAAATTCGTAAAAAACTTAATATTCTGAGCGTTAGTTTTTTAACTTTTGTAGAATTTCTAATTTTAGAGGGTTGACGGGGAAAAATATAAGCAGTACAAGTAATGCCAATCAAAGCATTAGTTGCTCCCCCGTAGATTTAGCTAATCAACAGGGTATTAGCCAGGTAAACCCCATGAAATTCACAATTGTTATTACCACTTACAATCGTTTGTCTCTGTTAAGACGCTCAATAGATTCAGCCTTGGCTCAAAGTGTACCCTGTGAAGTAGTAGTGGCTGATGATTGCTCCTCTGATGGTACAGAAGCATATCTCTGTAATTTGCGGGAAGAACTTCGTGCTAAAGGAGACAATCGTTTAGTTTATCACCGCAACTCACATAATATGGGTCATGCGGCGACAATTAATGCGGGAGTACAAGTTGCTACGGGAGATTGGATTAAGCCTGTAGATGATGATGATTATTTAGCAAGTGATTGTATTGAGGAGATTGTAAAAGCGATCGCTCTTCGTCCCCAAGCTGTAATTTGCTCCTGTCAAGCAGCACAAGTTGATGTTAACCAACATGAACTTAGCCGCACCCGCAAAGCTGGCCCAGGTAAAATTTTTTACATCCCCCAAGAAGACATTCACTACGGAATGTTACTCGAACAAATTCCCTTTGGTACTCCGATTCAAGTAGCTTTTACTCGTGATGCTTTCCTCAAATCAGGAGGTTGGGATTCGCGGTTAGATGTTAATTTTGATGATATCGATTCTTGGGTAAAAATTGCTCAGTTTGGCGATGCTATTTTTATTAATCAATGTTTAGCTTATCGCACGGTTTGGCCTGGTAGTTATAATAAAAAGTTCTCCCTGCAAAAGCGGCTAGATACTCATATTGAACTCAAGGAAAAAATTTACACTTTAGTTGATGAAAAGCATCGCCAAAACATTCCCAGTATCCGCGCTTTTCGTAATTATCTCAGATTACACTGGGCTTTAGTTGCTGCGAAACATCGTAGAATCTGCGAGGTTTTGAGTTTTGCTTTACCTGCTGCTTTTTATCTTCCGGCTTGGAAACTTTTATTCACAGCAATTCTTACCCGTTACAATCAACAGTTTTTATTACAAAAGCAATTGGATAAAAACATTTGGGTATGGACGAAACTTTCGATTTTGGTTGGCGACAATCGCTGTTCTAGTTATGCAGATTTTTACAAGATTCGCCATTACTTGCGATTACGTCATAGTTTGACAGCATTTAAGCAAGGCAAATTCTCGATCGCCATGAAACTCGCTTTTCCCTCAGTGTTTTCTCTACCAGCTTGGAAACTGTTAATTAAATCAATTATCTCAGAGCACCATCTCCAGAAAGATGCTTTGATTCGGAAGTTTGTGTTAGTTTATTGATTTTTCTTAACAACCATAAAATCATTCTTTAGAGTAAGACACTTTTGGTTTAGAGATTGTAACTTAATAGTAGGGGCTAAGGATTCGGTCATCAAATTTGTTTTCAGTAATCAATTGTGACCCGAATGCTGATGCCTACCCTGCCACCCATTAATTCTCTGCGTAGACCAAGAGTAAGTATTTTTACGCTATATTAAGTTAAGTTACGAAATGTAAAGCAATGCCAATCAACGGCATTCTGACAATTACTTTGTACTAGGACGAAATTTTGTGACCACACTACTACAACTTTCCCAAACAGAAAATCTCATCGCCGCGTTTTTCCAAGAGTCGGAGGGGACTTGGCATTCTGAGCGCCGTTATTACACTTTGCCACTGGTGGAAACTAAAGAGATGGTGAGTATCTTGACAATTGAGTTTCTCGAACAGGGAAGGGAGGAACTGCGAGAGTTAGCGCAATTGCATGGTTTAAGTGATGAAGTGATTCTCCGTTGTGGCGCAAAGGTGAGTTGGGAAAGTAAGGAATCGGTGAGTGAGAAAAAGCAGTCGAAAGGGGAAACATTGTTTGGTGCATGGGGAAATATTTTGTATCGCGATCGCGGTTTCGCCACAGCAAAACCTGTAACAGCAAAGTATTATTTCCCTAATCCGCAAACTTTGTGTTTGCGAACAGAATATAAGGATTCTGTGTTTGAAGAAGAGTTAAAATTAGTGGGAAAAAATTACCGCACCAGACAATCAATTATTTCCCGTGCTGGGGAACAGTTGATGATTGGTCAATATTTAGAAAAAAGAATTTCATAGTAGTTTCTTGTGAGCGTTAATTGGCAGTTAGTTAGCTTTAACATAAATTTTGTGTTGCGAGTTTCCAACCAGATTCAGCTAAGATTTCTATATCGCAGCAGAGGCTAAAACCGAGCTTAGGGTTGTAGAGGGTGGCATAAATTCCTGTGTTTGTTTGGCTAATTTCCACAATATAAGCTTCGGTGCCTTTGCGATCGCTTACTAACTTTTGTCCTACTTTCCAAGCTTTCATTACTTACTCCTGAAATCGCCTTATTAACCAATTTACTATCAAGTTAACTAGATTCAATTCCTGCTGTTGAGTCATCCGATTGGGTGAGATAGGGATTAATTATTAATTAGTCATCAATATTAATTAGTCATCAATGCAAATTACTGATTGTTGTAAGTAGTTAATCAATTCTGCTTTGCTAATCTCACCCTGTACTACTTGTAAAACTAAATTATATGCTTGGTCATCTGTGAAATTCAAATAATACTTATTCAACCGCAAAAAAGTATCCATTACCGCAAAAGCCGTGCGCTTATTTCCATCAATAAACGGATGATTCATTGAGATATGATAAAGATAAGCAGCAGCTTGCTCATAGATTGTTGAATGTAAAAACTCGCCGCCAAAAGTTGCTTGTGGTTGAGCTAATGCAGATTCTAACAAGCCTTCATCTCTGGTACCAAAACTTCCACCGAACTTTTCAATTTGTCTATTGTGGATTCTCAGAACAGATCTTTTATTAAGAAACTTAGGAATTGGCAAGGCGACGATAAACCTCCTCTCTTTCTTGCTCAGATTTTAAATAAGCTTGCCATACTTCCTCGTCTATTTCCCGTTCCTCACCATTTTGCAATGAGTGAATAAACTCCAGTACTTTTACCAAAGTGGATTCTGAAGCTTGATTGAGTTCCTGAATAATCTGATCTTTAGTCGTCATAATCTGTAACTGATTAATCTAACTCCAGTTTAATATCAAAATTGGTCATTAGTCATTAGATAAAATAGATCTTCATCTGCGTTTATCTGCGTTTATCTGCTTTCATCTGCGGTTAAAAATTAGAACTTCGCAATTTAACCAAAAGCTACAAATGACTAATGACCAATAACAAACAAGTTAATAGTAACTCCCAGACTTGCGGTGATGAACAGCAGTAACGCCATCAGCTTGTAACACTTTTCCTTCATCTGCGGTAGCATAAACTAACCAATGATCGCCGCATTCCATCCGGTTTTGCACTGTACATTCTATATAAGCTAAAGCACCAGTCAAAATGGGACAACCATTTTTTGCTTCTTCAGTTTCCACATTAGCAAAACGGTCTTCTCCGGGAGCAAAACTTTTCATGAAATGCTTCCGTATCTGTCGCCCTTCTGCCAAAATATTCAGCACAAATTTATCGCCAATGTGAGTCATTGTTTCTATGGCGCGGTCTTTTGCGACAGCAACAGTAAGTCCTGGTGGATTAAAAGTTGCTTGGGAAACCCAAGAAGCTAACATAGCGCTTTTTAGGTCGCCTTTTTTGGTAGTAACTACACACAAAGAACCGATAATTCTTCCCACAGCTTGTTCAGTTCTCGCTGCTTGAGAGTCGCCTACAGGTTGACGTAATGGGCGAACTTTTTTGGATTTTTTCAAAGTTTGAGCAAAGTCGGTTCCTGCTTCTTCGCAATATTGTAATGTGGTGTCATCGGGTTTAAATTTAACGCGAATTGGTTCAAATCCAAACCGATAACCTGCGTCTTTTAGTTTACCTTCTAGCAAATCAATTGCTTCGCCACTCCAACCAAAGGAACCAAAAACACCTGCTAATTTAGTTTTTGCTGCTGTGGATAAAACTATTCCTAAAGCTGTTTGAATTTGGGTTGGTGCATGACCTCCTAATGTGGGAGAACCGATAATAAATCCATCGGCTTTTTCAATTGCGGCTTGAATTTCTGTTGGTTCAGAAAATTCACAATTGATTGTTTCAACACTGACTCCAGATTTAGTAACGCCATGTGCGATCGCCTGCGCCAAAGCAGCAGTGTTACCATAAGCGGAAGCATACAAAAGCGCCACTGTTGCTTCTTGATTTTTCTGTTGCTGACTCCATTCCCGGTAAGATTTGGTTAAATCAGTTAAGCTATAAAGCACTAACGGGCCATGACCTGTAGCATAGAATTTGACGTTAAATTCTGCTAATTTGTCTAGGGCTGTTTCTACTTGACGCGCATGGGGAGCCATTAAACAATCAAAATAATAACGTCGGTCTTCTTGGAAAATAGTCCAGCCTTCGTCAAATACTTGATCGCCGCAAATATGCGCCCCAAAAAGTTTGTCGGTGAAGAGAATTTTGGTTTGTGGATCGTAAGTACAAAGTTGATCGGGCCAACGAGGACTAGGTGTAGTAATAAATTCTAAATGGTGTCCTTTACCAATGTCTAAAGCTTCTTCGCCCTTAACTACTAAAATGTTTATTTGCTGTTCAGAAAAAGCGCTTCGGAGAGCGATCGCACCTGGATTAGAACAAACAAAAGTAATTTGTGGTGCTAATTCTATTAAAGCTTTTAAAGATGCGGCGCGATTGGGATTAACATGACCCAAAATTACATAATCGATACTTTTTGGGTCAATATATCGCTGTAAAGCTGTTAAGAAAATTTCGGTAAAAGATTCTCCCGGAGGGTCAATTAAAACGTTTTTTTCGCCTTGAATTAAGTAGGAATTAGCTGTTGTTCCCCGTTGTAAAGCATACTCAATCTCAAACTTAAGACGATCCCAAGTGCGCGATCGCATTACTACTGTATCTAAGCCGATCGGTAGAACTTGCACATCTCTTTTCTTAATTGCTTGGATCATATTTTTTGAGGTATTTGGTAAAGGTGTTTTGGGACAAACTGCTAACCAGATTCGACAGTCTAGAAAAAATGGCAACTATATCTTAGTGATGTTCGCCCGTTATATTGCCATTGCTGTCTAAAATATTAGCAGGAATTCTATAATCTTCTTGTTGCTTTTTCGCTTTTGATTCATCTGTTTCCATTACTTTATGTCTTAAAGAGAACATTTTTTCTGGATCGATGCCACTAAATGTTGGTGGTAGCCATGCTCTTACTATTAACAGTAGTGCCATAACTATCAAGAAAGCACAAGCCGATAGAATTTGTGTCCAATGCGCTTCCAACACTCCCCGCACCAACACTTCCCTTAATACAGATACAATAGAAACTTCAACTGCAACTCCGATCGATACTCTTTGTTCCTGTAAGTAAATAATTAACAGTCGGAACAATTCCACCAAAATTAACAAGAACAGAATATCTGATGTAACTACTGTAAAATTCAAAGGTGGTAGCAATTCAAAAAACATTGCTCTTAGCTGAATTGCCATCAAAGTAAATAAGCCAATGCAAAGAGAAATGATTAGTAAATCCTGAATGGTTTCTAAAACACGAACAATTCCGCCTTTATTTAACCATCCACCAGTAGTTTGCTCATTTTTTAACAACTTGTACATTTCTTGTCCCTCTATCTTGATAGTTTTCAGCATACCTTTAATTAAGTTATAAGTTAACCCTTTTCCTATCAAAATAACTAATGATTGGCATCAATAAAGTTCTCAAAATGAGCTTTGTAGGGTGCGTCCGAAAAACTAAAACTCTTTGAATTTCCCGATTTTCGGTCTGACAAACAATTAATATTAGGTACGTTGTTGCGCTTTAGCGCTAAAGAAAGGCGCTAAAGCGCAACAACGTACTGGGAACTTAAATTAGTAGTGATTTCCTACTTTTCTGTGGTGAACTGCGGTGAGAGAATCAGGTTTACTAACTCTGCCACTTTCGACAGTTGCATAAACAATATAATGATCGGTGCATTCCATCCGACTAACTACAAGGCATTCTACATAAGCCAGAGCGTCGGTTAAAATTGGGCAACCATTTTCTGCTGGCTGAGTTTTCACCCCAGCAAAGCGATCGGCACCCGGAGCAAAACGCTTTAAGAAGTGTTTCATTAAGCTTTGATAATTGCCTTCTTCCAACACATTTAAAACAAATTTGTCTCCCGTGTGCATCAAAGATTCGATCGCCCGATCCTTAGCCACAGCAATGCTAACTCCCATAGGTTTGAAACTAGCTTGAACTACCCAAGAGGCAAGCATCGCACTGCTAACATCGCCTTTTTTCGCAGTAATAATGTAAAGTCCACCGCTAATTCTTCCCAAGGCTTTATCTAAGTCACTATCGAGCGATTTCATTTGCTTAATACTGCGATCGCGACTCAAAAACTGCCCTAAGTCTGTACCCGCTTCTTCACACAGTTGGTAACTTCCTTCCGAAGGCGTTTCTGTAACTCGAATTGGGGGAAAAGCTTCAACTAAACCTAACTCTCTAAACTTGTTTCGTAGCGGATAAACTGATTCATCTTCACCGCCACCTGATTCAAACAAACCAAAACTTTGTTTCGCTTTTGCCGCTGCCAAAATTGTACTTAAACCAGCTTGCGCCACACTAGCACCGGACAAAGGTGGCATTCCAATTACAATACCAGAAGCATTGTTCACTAATTCAGTAATTTCTTGCGGATCTGCTGATTTTAGATCCATCATTTCTACAGCTACACCAGTTTTGATGATCCCGTGAGCAATTGTTTGGGAAAGCCGATCGCTAAAGCCATAATCAGAAACATAAAATACCGCTACATTAGTTTCGGCTTTTGTTTGTTCTTGACTCCATTTCCGATAGCGACCAGTTAATTCTTTAACATGGTGAAATAATAAAGGCCCATGACCTGTAGCGACGGTCGTAATTTCTGGTAATTCTCCCATCCGCTTCAAAGCTGAGAGAACCGATCGCGCATTTGGCCCCATCAAACATTCGTAGTAATATTTAAAATCCTCTTCAATTAATGCCAAATCTTCATCAAACAAGCTATCAGAACAGTAGTGCATTCCGAAAGCATCGCAAGTGTAAAGAATTTGGGTTTTGTGGTCAAAAGTGAAAATAGTATCCGGCCAGTGTAAATTAGGAGCAATCACAAATTCCAACTCATGACCGTTACCTAAATCTAATTTGTCACCATTTTTAACAATGCGGCGCTTAAATGGTTGATGAACTAAATCTTCTAAAAATTGAATGGCAACTTTTGAGCCAACTACTGTAACGTCCGGGACTAGTTGTAAAATATCTTTGACTAACCCGCTATGATCTGGCTCAGTGTGGCTGATAATTAAATAATCAATCTTTGCTGGGTCGATCGAGCCTTTAAGAGTGTCTAAATATAGTTGGCGAAACTTCTCATGGGAAGTATCCACCAACGCAGTTTGCTCACCCTGAATTAAAAAGGAATTATAAGTAGTGCCATTTTGCAGACCAAATTCAATGTCAAAGCGATCGCGATCCCAGTCGAGCGATCGAATCGCCTTTGTCTCAGCCGCAATATCTTGCGTCTGTATTGTCAACCGCTTTTCGATCTTCTCAGTGAGCAATACCATATCTAGCCTCCTTAGCTGGCAACCCAGAGGAAATTTATCTAACTTTATTCTTACATGATTAAAGTTTAAAGAATTATTAAAAAATTTATAGTACAGTTAAAAAACCTAAAAGAGTGAAACGACAGAACGACAAAAAACACAATCCTTGGTTAGCCTTGATGATCGGCAATTCCCGATTACACTGGGCTAAGTTTAACGGGACAAAATTGGTAGAAGCCTGGGATATAGAGCATTTCGGGGCTGGCGATCGAAGATTAGCTTCAGGAGAATGGAAAAAAATCCCGCTATACGTAGCTTCAGTAGTTCCGTCAGAAATCGTATTTTGGCAGAATTTGCCCAACGTCAAGATAATTAACCGTGACCAAATCCCGCTCAAAGGAATTTATTCTAGTTTAGGGATCGATCGCGCTTTAGCAGTTTTAGGTGCGGGCGCAACTTCCGGCTGGCCTATATTAGTGATTGATGGTGGTACAGCACTCACATTGACAGGCGCAGACGAACAACGCCAACTAGTAGGCGGTGCAATTTTCCCCGGATTAAAATTACAAATCAAATCCTTAGCGCAGGGAACTGCTGCCTTACCAGAAATTCCTTTACCTACTCAGCTTCCCCCCCGTTGGGCATTAGATACAAAATCAGCCATTCAAAGCGGGATAATTTACACAGTATTGGCAGGAATTGCCAACTATATGCAAGCTTGGTGGCGCGAATTTCCCAAAGGACAAATTGTGTTAACAGGTGGCGATCGAACTCTCCTATTTAGCTATTTAGAATCTTTATTTCCAGACATAGCGAAAAAAGTTAAAGTCGATCCCAATTTAATATTTTGGGGAATGCGAGATTTAGTCATTGGTCATTTGTGAAAGAAAGCTCCAAGGCAGAGACTTCTAGGGCACAACAGAAGAAATAACTCAAAACTTCCTCAACTCTTCCCAACTCAAAACTCAAAACTTTTCAAGCTATTGTAGTCACGCCATTGAGATAATCTTGTAATTGCCGATCGTGATCGTGACTCAAGTCGCCTTTGGGTAAAGATCCGATCGCAAAAGCTTCAACCTCACTCACCTCTGAAGTATCTTGAATTCCCATAGTTCCCTGCACCGATGCTTCCACTAACACCGCGATCGAATGAAGTCTGGGATCGCGATCGGGTGCAGAATAAACACCAACTAAACGATGTATTTTCACCAAATGTAATCCCGTTTCTTCCTCCAACTCCCGTTCGATTGTCGTCGGAATATCCTCACCCCAATTAACAATTCCCCCAGGTAAACTCCATTTTCCCGTATCACGACGACGAATTAAGACAATTCGACCATCTGGCAAAATCGGAATAATTGTCGCACCTGTAACTGGATGGCGAAATAAAATACCAAGTACAGTTTGAAAAAATTGCCATAGTCGAAGCATATACACCAACAATAGTACAACCAGCGATAATTTTAGCTTTTTTTATCAAATAAAAGACTTTCTGATTAAAGTCTTAGCACTATATTATCTAAGACTTTTTGATTTTTTGCCGTTAGCTGTTATGATCGACAAATGCCCTAAAGCGATACTTCTGGTTGTTTCTCAATGAGGTGAATATGTCGAAGCGCCGCAATCCCAAAAAAGAAAAGGCGCAGCGTAATAAAGCTTATGCTCGCAAGTTTCGGAAACGTCAAACTACAGGTCGATTCTCTAAGAATCGGAACTGGAAGAGCGGGAAAAGCAGTGATACCGCCGCAGAAAGTCAAGATGATGAGTTAGAAGCAGGCGGAGCAGATCAATATTAATCTGTCTGTATAACACAAAGAGAGTAGTTTGAGTGGAACAGGGGAAATAACTAAAACTAAATGAATGTTTTTGCACCCCTGAACCCTGCTCTCCCTGTTAATTTGGCGATAATCAAGCACGGCTAACAAATCCAAGCCAGGACAAGGTAACAGAATATTTGTTCCCTGTTCCCTGTTGCCTGTTCCCTTTACTAAGAGTTTTTGCTGCGAGAACGAGCGGCTGCAATAGCTTGTCTTACCTGCTCAAAACCAGTACCGCCATAACTGTTGCGGGCTGCTACTACTTGTTTGGGAGCGATCGCCTCATAAATATCGCCTGCAAAAGCTGGGTGAAGCGCTTGCCATTCTTCCAAGGTTAAGTCCTTCAACAGCTTATTCGCAGCGATACAAGTTTTCACCACTTTACCAACTAAATTGTAAGCTTCGCGGAAGGGAACACCCCTAGCAGCTAAGTAATCAGCCACATCTGTAGCATTAGAAAAATCTTCTTCCACAGCAGCGGCTAGTCGCTGGGTGCGAAATTCTAAACCTTCGCACATTAAAATAGTCATTGCTTCCAAGCAAGCTTTTACCGTTTTCACGCTATCAAACAAAGCTTCTTTATCATCCTGTAAGTCTTTGTTGTAAGCTAACGGCAGTCCCTTCATCAGCACCAATAAAGCTTGCAAATGTCCAAAGACACGCCCAGATTTTCCTCGTACTAATTCTGGCACGTCCGGGTTTTTCTTTTGGGGCATAATGCTAGAACCTGTAGCGCAGCTATCTTTGAGGGTGACAAAGCCAAATTCTTGGGATGACCAGAGAATTACTTCTTCACTCATGCGGCTGAGGTGAACCATAATTAAACTAGCGGCGCAAAGGAACTCGATCGCAAAATCGCGATCGCTAACTCCATCCATACTATTAGCGTAAACTCCGCCAAAATTGAGTAACTGGGCAGTATAATGACGGTCGATCGGGAAAGTCGTCCCCGCCAAAGCCCCAGAGCCCAAAGGCGAAATATTCACCCGTTGGTAAATTTCCCCCAACCTTTCCCAATCTCGATTTAGCATTTCAAAATAAGCTAATAAATGATGCGCTAAAGATACAGGTTGGGCACGTTGTAAGTGAGTATAACCAGGAATTAAAGTTTCTACATTAGTTTCCGCCAAATCCAGCAAAACCGCTTGAAACTCTCTAATTTGTCTGCGAATTTGATTAATTTGGTCGCGTAGATACAGCCTGGTATCCGTTCCTACTTGGTCATTACGCGATCTTGCGGTATGTAACTTTTTACCCACATCGCCTTTAAGTTCCGTCAGGCGACGTTCCACCGCAAAATGCACATCTTCCGCATCTATTCCGGGATTAAAAAGCCCTTGACGATGTTCTTGCCGAATTCGTTCTAATCCTTCCACCAATTGTTCGCCTTCTTCTGGCGAAATAATGCCTGTTTTGGCAAGCATTTTGGCATGAGCGATCGATCCAGAAATATCATACTCAATCAGTTCAATGTCAAAAGTGATACTAGCATTGAACCGAGCGATCGCTGGATGCAAAGCTGATTCAAAGCGCTGGCTCCAGGTTTGTTGTTCAGTCATTCGATTTTGGATTTTAGATTTTAGATTTTAGATTGCCCCCACAGATCGATCTGTAGCCGCTGGACTAAACGCGAAAAATTTTTCTCTTTGCGACTTCAGGCGATCGGACATTGGTACGCTAAAGAATTAAATGCAAAAATTTCTGCCTTAAGTGCAGATTTAATTCAGGAAACTATTGTTAACAGTTTGCAGCGAATTAACCAAAGGTAGTAAACCCTTTAATGAAATAGCCCAGAATTAGTCCAATAATCATAGCCCAGATTTGACCTGTTTGGACAAAATGATTCCAAGCACCTTGCACCTGTCCCCAGAGATTAGTTTCTCTGATTTGAACTGCCAACTCTAAAGACCAGTAAGGCATTTTCGCGACTAACATCGGCAGAGAATCACTTCCATAAACTTGAACCGATAACCAACTAGTCATTGTTTGCATTAGGTTAATCAGCATAGCCACTTTTCCTCACAATAATTTCCTGTTGCTTATTGTATGGTGAAGACAACCTCCAGAAAATTTTTAGCATAAAACGGTCAAAACCCGTTGGTGAATTTCCTTTAAAAATTCTCTGCTTCCCCTTGTCCCCTTGTCTCAAGAGTCCCCTTGTCCCCTTGTCCCCTTTTGTACTCGCATTACCACCAGCGTCATATCATCGCCATTGCGATTTCCTTGACCGATAAATTGCTGTACTTGGTCAAATAGATACTCCAAAATTGCTTGCGGTTCTTGGTAATTTTGACAAGCTTTCTGGAAAACTAGCATCAAATTTTCCTCATCAAAGCGTTCCCCATTAGGGCTAGCAGCTTCGGTAAAACCATCAGTGTAATAGATAATTGTATCGCCAGCAGCCAGCTGAATTTGTCCCTCTTCATACTCAGAATTAGAATCTAAACCGATCAACATTCCCAAAGTATCCAAACGCCGGACAGAATTAGTGCTTGCTTGCCACAATAATGGGGGATTATGAGCCGCATTGCTGTAAGAAAGAATACCAGTTTGTAAATCGTATTCTGAATAAAACAAAGTCACAAACCGATGGGAATTTTCTAAATCGGCATACATCACTTGATTTAAGTGTTGCAAAATTCGCCCCGGAGTGTGACCGTTGAGAACTTCTGCCCGTAGCATTCCCCTAGTCATGGTCATAATTAAACCAGCTGGCACACCTTTACCCATCACATCCCCAATCACGATGCCCCAACGTCCTTTAGTAGATGTCAAGGGGCTATTTGTGTCGCCCTCTGCGTTGTCAGTTCTTCCTGGAAGGACATAATGAGTGGGAATAAAATCATAATAATCTCCCCCTACTCGGTTTGCAGGTTGACAGCGGGCGGCTAATTCAATTCCGGGAATTTGGGGACATTGGCGAGGTAACAACCGCTGTTGAATTTCTGCACCAATTTCTAATTCTCTGTCGAGACGTTCTTTTTTGCGGAGTTCGACAGTTAGTTCATCGTTAGCGATCGCCACCGCTGTTTGATCTGCCACCAACCGCACCAACTTCTGTCGCGTTTCCGTCCAAGTATATTCTGGATCGCGACTAAATACATATAGTCGCCCTCGTTCCATTTGCTTGACTAAAATTGCTGTACCAAACAAATGAATATCCGATCCTAAATAGCGGTTTACTTGAGCATCTAAAAGCGCCAATCCTTTTTCTACTCCAGATGCTTCCTCAAGATCGAATCGATCGCTCTGGGAAGCTGCTGCTAAAGCCGTACTTTTCGCCGTCGCATCCTTCACCTTTAGAGTTGCTGTTTCGATCGCTTTGCGAATATCTATTCCCTGAAGGTTATCTTGGCAGTGTAACTGTTCTAGCTTTACTTGACCATTGGGTTTTAATAAAACTAGAGCACTACCATCAGCATCGGTGACTCTGGTTGCCATTAAGGGAATTAGCTCTAAAAATTGGTTCAGATTGTTGAATGATCTGAGCGCAAACCCTAAAGAACTCAACAAATCTTGGATTTTATGCTGTTCCCGATACAAACGCGCTACCAACTGTTTAAGCGCGAACACAGGAGTTACATCGGAGGTGTTGTCGCTGCGATCGTCGCCTGATTCAGATGAAAGTTGAGAAAGGGGCACAGTATTCATTACCTAAGCCATTTGGACTACTTTATTTAGGGATAAAAGCAATAGCAAATTGAATAGCAAGGGGTTTACCTAGCACATCAAGATGGAGAGACAAAGTACTTGTTGTTCTTCATTCTGCCTTGATTATTACTAAGAAACAAAGTTCTATCAGATCAATGGCAGGGTGGTCAACATTTTAACCGAGTCTGGGTAGCATAGTACCTTTAACTATTGGGATAAATTCTAGCGAATGATTCCACCATAACAGTATTAATATCTACCACTGGTTTATATCTAAAGATAGTATCTCCGGTACTCCTAGAATTATTCTCAATTTTTACGTATTTATACTCACTTTATTTCTCTAATTCCGTTCCCAGTATGAATTACTTTCGTAAAAGTACCCGAAAAATTTAAGATTGTTTACAATTTGCTGAGGAAAGGTAACGGTTTATGGAACCCGCGAAACCCCAGAAACCCCAGAAACCCTGTTTCTTTGTACCTAGTTTAAAACCCCAGAAACCCGGTTTCGCAGAAGTTACCGGGTTTCTTTGTACCTAGTTTAAAATATTAAGCTTCAACCACTTAACAGCGCTTCCACAAA
Source organism: Floridaenema flaviceps BLCC-F50 (assembly GCF_041929275.2). NCBI lineage: Bacteria > Bacillati > Cyanobacteriota > Cyanophyceae > Aerosakkonematales > Aerosakkonemataceae > Floridanema > Floridanema flaviceps. The sequence goes on from NZ_JBHFNR020000001.1 coordinate 177,650, forward strand.
TTCGTAGCTAGAAAAAGGACGTAAATCTTCAATTCCTTCTCCCGCACCAATAAAGCGAATTGGTAAACCCAACTGTTTCACTACCGCTAAAGCTACCCCACCTTTGGCAGTTCCGTCTAATTTCGTCAACACTACACCACTGAGTTGGGCTGTTTGCGCGAATACTTCCGCTTGGCGCAAGCCATTTTGACCAAGCGTTGCATCAAGAACTAACAGGGATTCGATCGTCGCTTCTGGCGCTTTTTTGTCAATAATCCGGCGAATTTTCCCTAATTCGTCCATTAAGTTCTTTTTGTTTTGCAGTCGTCCCGCTGTATCTACTAAGAGTAATTCTGTACCCCGTGATTTGGCTGCACTAATGGCATCAAATACTACTGCTGCTGGATCGGTATTATTCCCTGGATTGGCAACTACTTCTACACCACTGCGCTGTCCCCAAACTTTCACTTGTTCCACTGCGGCGGCGCGGAAGGTGTCAGCCGCAGCAATTAAACATTTGTAGCCAGATTTGTCAGCAATGTGTGCAATTTTACCAATAGTTGTGGTTTTTCCGGCTCCATTTACCCCAGTAATTAGCCAAATATTAAATGTCTCTTTTTCCGGGGCAAGGCTACGTTTTGCCGATTTTTGCAGGGGTGATTCTAGCATTTCCCGGAGGATTTGCTTTAAGTAAGCGATCGCCGCATCCGGCGGCAAAACTTCTTGCCTTAGTTTACTTTGTAGCGCATTTATGATATAATCCGTTGCTTCCACTCCTACATCAGCTTGCAGCAGCAAAGATTCAATTTCCTCGACCGCATCTTGATTGAGTGGCCCTTGACCAACGATCGCCTTTAACTGATTAACAATATTGCGTCGAGTTTTATCTAAACCTTGCCGTAATTTCTTTAACCAGGTAATCTCTTCAATAGAAACATCTTCCGGGCGACGACCTTGGGCGGCTAAAACTTCCGCCGACCACACAAAACCATCATCAAAAGCAAAATCAGGAATTTCTTCTACAGTTGTTTCCGGTGTCGCTACCTTCGCCGCTGGTTTTACTTCCGGTTCTGGTTCTTCAATAGCTGTAGCTTTTAACCGTTCTAACCTAGCTTGGCGATCGTCCTTTGCCCAAAAAGGAACTGTAACCGGAGTTTCCACTTGCGGCGCTGTTTCCACCTCCTCAACTACATCACCAGTTTCCCCAACAGTTTCAATTACAGGAGTTTCCGGTGCCGTTTCTTCCCTAACCACACTTTCGGTTACTATTTCAGGTGCAGGAGTTTCCGGTGCAGTTTCTTCAGTAAGCACACTTTCGGGTACTTTTTCCACAGGAATTTCTCCCGTCATTGCTTCCGTAACTACAGTTTCGGGTAAGCTTTCAGTTACAGGAGTTTCCGTTGCTGTTTCTTCAGTAACAATACTTTCGGGTAATGTTTCAGTTACAGGAGTTGCCGCTGCTGTTTCTTGGGCAGTAACATTAGTTTCTGTAGTTGTTTCTGACTTCTGTTTAGCCTGAATATTTTTATAAGCAGCTTTTGCCCAAGCTAGATAATCATCCGCAGCTTGTGGTTGAACCGAAGCCGAAGGCTCAGTTGATTCTACCTTAGACTCAGGAGGCGGAGTCGTTTCTGGTTGTTTCTCAGTTTTTTCTTTATCTTTATCGTTATATTGACGACGAAACCAGTTAAAAACCATAGCGCTTACATTTCCAGATAGTCACTAAACAGTTATCCAGCTTTTCAATAAGGGAAAAAGTTAAAGGAAAACTTTACCTTTTTCCCATCACTTTACACCAATTATTAACTACTGATTGGTGATTTGAGTTTGTCGCTAACTCGACGTAAAACCCCATTGATAAATCTGTAACCGTCTTCACCGCTGTAGCGTTTAGCTAATTCTACAGCTTCATTTATAGCGATGCGTTCAGGAATGCCTAAATAGAGGATTTCGCAAACAGCAATTCTGAGGATATCGCGATCGATCCTAGCTAACCGATTCAATTGCCAATCTACCATTGCTGACGACAACAGTTGATCCACTTCCTCGCGTTTAACCATCATATTCCGCACGATATCTTCCGCATAATTGCGAACATCTCTTTGGTTCGCCAGCTGAATAAATTCTGGGATTTCCACCGAACTACCCATGCGGTTAATTGCCCCAGAAGCCAATTGTATAGCCTCTTGTACCATCGTTCTAGCACTTTGGATATCCACAGCACGAGTTTGGCTGTTTAATAAGCGATCGTCCGCACGTTGTAATTCTCCAGCAGCTTCCTCCAAAGCCTCTTTAACTTCTGTAGTCAAAGTTCGGATCGCCGCAATAATAAAATCGGGGATTTCCTGTTCCGAAATCTTTTCGGGATTTGTCGGCATCTGAGATAAACTCAGTAAAGCCAATTCACGCGCAACTTGACGAGACTGCATAATATTTCCTGTGATTTCTAAATTTTGCTTTTTTTGTTGATTGTGGAAAACCTAATTTTAGATAGCAAGTAGCAAATTGACTTCTTGTAGAAGAAAGAGAAATTAGGCAGGGGGGACTATTGGAACTATTGGGACTCTTGGGAGAAGGAGACTCTTGGGAAATTAAATTAACTCAAAACCGGATCGGGATTTATGGATTTACATTCAGGATCGGGATTAAGAAACAGGATTAATCAATAAATCTGGCAAATCTGTAAATCCTGAAAATCCCGATCGAACTTTCCCCTAACTTTCTTCTAAGGGTAAGACTTGCAGTTTACTTTCTGGTAAGGAACTTTCCAACTGCCGATCGGGAAACCGGGGAAGAGATGCGGGGGCTAAAGGACTAGGGCTAACAATACCACCGGAGATAATCACCTTAAAGGCTTCTTCTACCGACATACCCAAGTCTACCACTTCATCTTCTCGCACAACTGCATACCAACCTGTCGTCGGGTTGGGTGTAGTAGGAATAAATATACTCAGCATTGGTTGATTGGACAAGTGCGCTTGCATCTCATTGCCCAGAGTGCCTGTAACAAATGCGATCGCCCAGATTCCCCGCCGGGGATACTCCACCAAAATTACCCGGCGAAACTTCCCACCGCTATCCTTCAATATAGTTTCTAGTAATTGTTTGAGCGTTTTATAAACCGCCCCAGCTAACGGAATCGCGTGTACTATTCTCTCGCCAAAATCCAACAACCAACGCCCAACAAAATTCCGCGCCATTAAACCAATTAGCAAAATACTCAACAGGGGAACCGCTAGCCCCACAGCGAGATCCAGCAAATCAACTAAAATTGGATGTAGCCCATCAAAAGGATTTAGCCACTTGGGAATTCGGGTGAGAAAATCAATCACCCAAGTTGCTATAGTCACCGTCAACCAAATAGTGGTAGCAAGGGGAATCACTACCAACAAACCTGCGATCAGGTCATTTTTTAAATCCTGCTTCAAACGTTGAAACACAGACTGCCCACTCTACTATCTACCCTGCTAAAAAAATTATAAAACTTAAAAACTAACCCCTCTTTCACTTTGCCGTACCTTAAGAAAGCGGTTTTCCCGCTTTGGCAGGCAATTGATTATAAAAGAGGCTAATGATGATAGTATCAGCGATTACACTTTTCTGCATCTAGTTTAAAGGCAGGAAAGCAGGTAACGAAAAAGCTAGCAAAAAACGAACTATTCAAGTTTATATGCAAAATATTCGTATCCGAAGCTCTTTGTTCAAAGTTTTACCGGAGTAGCGCCCCTAATCTGTTGTTTTTCAGGTAGCTTCCGCTTTCACCCTTCTTACTTAAATGTGGTACTATATTTAGTACTAGCTTTACAGGAGAGCAAACCATGAGAAAAACACACCATAGAATTAGGAAAAAATTTGAGCATGAGTCAACTAGAAAAATTAGTCAAATTATTTCTGTCCTATCCAACTGAAGTTCGTTATCAAGATGCTAAACGTTTATTAACAGCTTTCGGTTTTGAAGAAGTTCGATCAAAAGGGAGCCACCATATTTTTCGCAATCAAGATGGACAGATATTACCTATACCAAAGCAGGGAGGTAAAAAAGTTGGAGAACGTTATATAGAACTGATAATTGAGGTGCTCAGATTGGAGGAATATGATGCCCAAGAAAAAGATGACTGAGCGAAAATCACTAGAATTTTACCTAAGCTTAAAATATCCTATTACCCTCTACCCCGATCCCGATCCTGAAGTGGGTTATGTAGTTGAAATTAAAGATTTACCTGGCTGCATAACTCAGGGAGAAAACATTGATGAAGCTATGTCTAACATTGAGGAAGTGAGGGAATTGTGGATAGAAACTGCCTACGAATTTGGAGATGATATTCCCTTACCTAAAAGTGGGAAAGATTACAGTGGCAAGGTTTTACTCCGAATGCCTCGATCGTTGCATCGACAATTAGTAGAAAGTGCTGAACGTGAAGGAGTCAGTTTTAATCAATATGTAATATCTCTATTAAGCGAAAGGAACGCTTTAAGAGATACTGAAAGCATCAACAATCAACTCGAAAAGATTTACAAAGTTCTTTCTGAGCAAACAATTACATTAACTGAACAACAGATGGAGACTTTCAAGCAATTAGTGGCTGTAAATAATGTGATATGAATATGGTCAATGGTGCGTTACGTTAACACGCGAGAGCACCCTACGGATAGGGACAGAGGGCGCATCTGTAGGGGCGGGTGAGAGCAGATGACCTCTCTCACCCACAGACAATCTGTGAACAAAACCCGCCCCTACAACTCAAAATTTTCCCAGTCCCCAATCCCCCCTCTAAGTAGAAGAACTCAATTTAGCCGAGTCGGTAGTTGCTTCCTCAATGGTAGATTCAGAAGTAGGGAAGTTGTGAGTTACTTCAAAGTTGGGTAAAGGCAGATGCTTCAATTCCCAAACTTTGAGCATAATGAGATATTCGTAAAAAGCTTGTAGGGTACACCAAGCAAATCCTGCCCTGCCATCAAGTATCCCTCCCAGGATAAAATACATATAAATGAATCGGATTAAGGGTCGAAATGGTAAACGCAGAGATAAATCTTTGAGTGCCCTTCTTCTTTCTACTTCGCTTTGCCCAAAAAACAAATCTCGCCAGTTAACGTTACCTTGTTGTAGCTGACGGAGAGTTTCTTTTGCTTCGTCTGTGGAGTAACGGTTATGTTTTTCAATCCAGCGACTTAATCCTTTACTACAGGTGTAATGCGGGTAAGTTTCTTTGAGAAAACTGGTAGGACCGTTACAGACTTCTCGTTCTGTGTGACCATAATCAGTGAACCAAACTTTGTCTTTGCGGAACAGACGCATTTGGTAACGAGGATATTGGGTGCTGCGGCGAATCCAGCTACCCATGAATGTGACTCTTTCTGCTACGTAGTAACCGATGTATTCCTGACTTTGTGTTGCTTGTAGACATTCCTGAAATAGTTCAGGAGTCATGCGTTCATCAGCTTCTAGGATGTATACCCAGTCGTATTTGGTGGGGATTGATTGCAGCATCCAGGTGCGCTGTTGTCCGTGACTTTCAAATTTATGCAGAAATGTTCGTACTGGGTAGCGATTGGCAATTTCTACGGTACGATCGCTCGACAGAGAATCTACTACAATCACATCGTCAGACAGCATTGCTGACTCAATGCAAGCGGCGATATCAATTTCTTCGTTATAGGTCAGGATGTAAATCGAGATCATGTAAAACTTCCAATTAGGCGAAAAGATAAAGATTTTTTGGCTATTGGTTGAAAGCGGGACATTTTGGCGAGGGAAGGGAACTCCTGAACAGGGAACAAATATTTCTCTTACCTTGTCCCTACTTGGGTTGCTAGCCGATTTTCGATCTTTGCCTTAGAGTACCCTGACGATCGACTCTGACTATAAATTGCTCAAAGTCTTTTTTCTAACGCTTTGGTGGCTGACTTTTCCGGGGTGCTGATGGTAGGGACACTAAACCCCTTAATCCCGTTCCCGCTGTCATAAAAAAGCCTACTGCTAATAAAACACTGCTGATCCCGATTTGAACTTGAGATTTTAGTGCCGCAGTTTTAGCTTGACTTTCTAATTGTTGTTGGCGTTCCCGAATTTGGGTCAGAGTTTGGTTACTAAAGCTTTTCGCTTGTTGATTTAAGAAGTCATCTAGTACTTGGGGATTTGCTTTGGACTGTTGAAGTATATCTCTGACTTCTTTGGGTACTTGTTGATTGTTTACTGCTTGGTTGAATTTTTGGTCGTCTTTGAGTAATTCCCCAATTTGGTTTTTAATTAGGGTGCGTCGCTGTTCTACTTGGGTTTTAAAAGCATCACTATTTAATTGAGTTTCTGCTTGTTTGGTTTGTTCGGCTACTCGCTCGATCGCTGTGTTACTCTGAAGCCGTACATTATTGACGTGCAAAGGTGCAATTAGCAAGTAAACTAACCCTAAAATTCCCGAAAGTCCCAATGCTACTAATTTGACAATTTGCCAAACAGGGGCACCTTTCCCAGATGCGTCAGCTACACTATCAATCCAAACGCCAGCAAACAGGAATGCCATCCCTACTAAAGGGATAATTCCCCTTTCTACTAGCTGAGTTGTCAGGTTGATTTGCCATCCGCGATCGGTAGGATTGAAGGGAATTAGCAGCGTGAATGCGTCTACTAAAAAAGACACTATACAGATTAGTCCAATCAACTTGAGAATTAAAGCCGCTGGTGGAGATAATGGACGGTTTGTACTTGCTTTCATGGCTGTTTTTACTAAAATCTTGAATCGTTTAGTTGAATACGATCGTTAACTATCACTAGTCTGTCATGGGTTTTCTGGTGCCCACAGCGTTCCGAGTTGTCTGAAAGCTTGATTTATCAAGCTTTCAGACTTTTTTAAACCTTACTTTTTTCCCGACGCTGGCTCAGACATTTAATAATTATTTAGGAGTTCCTCTGATTACTTCCATTTAATATGGATGAGTATCCCAACCCCCTGCAAATCATATTCTATTACCTAGAATGCCCTCAAATTTCCAGAAACTCACAATTTGTAAACCTTTTTTCGGGTTGTTCGCCCCCTAGTCATAAACTGCTACGCATTTAAATTTAATATTTAGGCTGATGGGGAAATGGGGGGATGGGGGGATGGAAAGAGGTATTGACGGTTTTTGCCTAACACCAAAAATATACAATTTAGATGCGCTTTAGCTTATCTGCCGATCTTATAGTCAGCTTTTAGTACCTGTTCAATCAGTGAATTCCCTGTACAATTATTGAATGTTGCTTACAGCTTGATGGTAAAAATAATTTAGGATCATCCTCTGCTGAGTAAACCCAAACAGTTGTTAATCTTAAAATTAGAAAACTTAATCATGGACAAAGTAATCCGGGGACTTATTTTTGTTGTAGATGACAACATTGATACCGATCAAATCATTCCCGCTGAATATCTGACCTTAGTCCCCTCTAAGCCAGATGAATATGAAAAGCTCGGTAGTTATGCGATGATCGGATTACCCGATCGCTACGGCAAATTTATCCCCACTGGGGAAATGAAAACCCAATACCCAATTATAATTGCTGGGGAAAACTTCGGTTGTGGCTCCTCACGGGAACACGCCCCGATCGCACTAGGCGCATCCGGCGTACAAGCAGTCGTCGCCCAATCCTACGCCCGGATCTTTTTCCGCAACTGTTCCGCTACCGGAGAACTCTACCCTTGGGAATCTACAGAACGTTTATGCGATTCCTTCACCACTGGTCAAGAAGTTACCATTGATTTTGGCAACAATCAATTAATCAATCATACACTAGGGACAAGTTTCGACCTCAAACCACTAGGAGAAGTCGGCCCCGTAATTGATGCAGGCGGCATCTTCGCCTACGCTAGAAAAACAGGCATGATTTCTAGTAAAACTTGATTGTTACCCACTATCGCCCGGACATGGTGACGCGGAATATTCCTTCCCTGTTCCTTGTCCCCTTAGCCGATAAAATTTGCAAACACTTAACAAGGCTTTACAATAAGATTTGACAAAACAACTCCTAGCATCAGAATTATCCTGACTATGCTACTCAAATCTACAACCCGCCATATCCGCATCTTTACTGCTGAAGTTGAAAACAACGAATTGGTTCCTAGTGAAAATGTATTAACTTTGGATATCGATCCAGATAACGAATTAAATTGGAACGAAGAATCCCTGCAAAAAGTTTATCGCAAATTTGATGAACTAGTTGAAGCTTATAACGGCGAAGATTTAACTGAATATAATCTCCGACGCATTGGTTCTGATTTAGAACATTTGATTCGCGCCATGTTACAAAAAGGTGAGATTAGTTATAATCTCAACAGCCGTGTAGTCAACTACAGCATGGGTTTACCCAGAGTCGATTCCCAGGGCGAATTAAAACCAGCATAAATTAAACATAGGCAAGGGGAAAGGAATCAACCAGGACTTTACCCCTTACCAATTCGCCAATTTTTTAGGATTAAGTTAGCTATTTTTTCGGCAAATCTTTCTGTTGTTGGATTAAATTTTTTAAAGCTAACTGACGATTGCTCATAAACCGATGCCAAAATCCCGGAAACAAGTCATCCATAGTAGCAACTATAGCCCAAGTTTCTAAGTTCATTAATCGGGCTAAATATTCGCGAGAAGTTTTCAGTTCATTAAGTTTTTCTTGAATTTCACTAATGGGAGAAGGATGAATTGAGGCAATCTTTTCTCGCGGCGGATGATGCAATAAGTTTTCCCACATAGATAACACCCTGATGTTTAAGATGGGCTTCAACAGTCAGACTAAAGATAAATTTAAATAAAAAATACCTTTAGCTACAATACTGACAGCTTATGTTTGGACAATGAAGAATTCTCTTTCAATCTAAACCAACAAAGGGGAAAACAAAAGCGGGGTGAAACCCCTACTTGAAATGATAGAATCGACCCATCAAAAATCTAAAATCGGATGAGCGGACAAAAATCTATTAATCCCTGGAACTACAAACCTTGGTGGTGTCAGCCTTGGTCAATTCTACTGACGGGTATTATATTAATTAGTGGTAGTTGGTTCATTTGGCGATCGGTTTGGCTAACGGTAGTGATATCTCTGCCAATATTGGCTTGGATGGGTTTCTTTTTACTAGTTTGGCCGCAATTAATCAGAGAAAGTGGCATCCTGGAACAGTATCGAACACCAACATCAGACCAAAATGAGAGTAATTGATTCAGACTCAAGCGCTAAAATAAGCGATGATCCGTTCTTTTGTTCCAATGGCGATCGGTATGAGAAAATGATATGGGAGATACTGCACAAATTATTTGCTCTAATTTAAACTGTCAGGCTCCCAACCCAGAGACTCACAGATTTTGCCAGCAATGTCGCACTCCTTTAGTAAAGCGTTATTTATGGGTAGTGGGAAAAGGAGTAGAGGCCCTAAAACCCGGAAAGTCGATCGGGGAACGTTTTTTGTTCAAAGAGGAGCGAATTCTTCTAGATACTCAGCCTGGGATACCTTTGCCTTATACAGAAGATATTGCTGATTGGATATTACCCTATCTGCGATTATTTCCCTATCAGCTGCACCTTCCTCAAGTGTATGCAAAACTACCACCACATAAAAAAGGTAAGTATAAAGATATTTGGTTATTAGAAGCAGCTCCGATTCAGGTGATTCCCAATCAGAAGCCGTCCAAGTCACCTGTATTAGTTTTATTACCAGAATTAACGAAAGCTTGGCAAGATGCTACGGCAATGCGTCAGTTAAATTGGTTGTGGCAAATTGCTCATTTGTGGCAACCTTTGGAGAGTGAAGGGGTAGCTGCTAGTTTATTAAATTCGGAGTTATTGCGGGTAGAAGGTCAAGTGGTGCGGTTGTTAGAATTAGAGAATTCGCCAGCACAGGAACCTACTTTAAGACAATTGGGACAGTTTTGGTGGCAATTAGTACCCAAAGCTAAACCAGAAATTGAGCAATTTCTCGAACAACTCTGTCAACAAATGATCGCACAAGAGTTGGTCAGTAGTGAGGAGTTGATGGCAGAATTAGACCGAATTTTACAGGTAGTGGGTCGATCGCAAACCTGCTCTTATCAAATTATTACCCTAACAGATACCGGGCCGACCAGACAACGCAACGAAGACGCAAGTTATCCTCCCCCATCGTCGCCGGGGGTAAAACAGGGGGAAAATAGTCACAGTCTATCTCCTACAGTAATTGTCTGTGATGGGATTGGGGGACATGATGGGGGAAATGTGGCTTCTCACTTAGCCATTGAAACTGTACAACAGTGGTTAGATAAGTTTCCCCAACGCTTAGATAGTAATCACTTTGAGTTAGTATCACAGTTAGAAAATTCGGTTTTTGAAGCTAACGATCGCATCAGCCAACGTAATGATAACGAAGGACGTTCCGAACGGCAAAGAATGGGAACGACTTTAGTCATGGCAAAAGGTTACGTCCATGAAGTTTATATTACCCATATTGGCGATAGTCGCGCTTACTGGATTACCCGCACAGGTTGCCATCAAGTTACCTTAGATGATGACATCGCATCGCGAGAAGTGCGCTTAGGTTATTCACTATATCGGGAAAGTTTACAACAAGCAGGAACAGGCGCTTTAATTCAAGCATTGGGGATGAGTTCTTCTCATCATCTTCGTCCCACAGTGCAACGTTTTATTCTTGACGAAGATTGTATTTTTCTGCTTTGCTCAGATGGACTTAGCGATAACGATCGCGTAGAACAAAATTGGGATAAAGAAATTCTCCCCGTCTTGGAAAAGAAAGTCAATTTGTCCACAGCCGCAGCTAAACTAATTCAAATTGCTAACACTCAAAACGGTCATGATAATGTTACCGTCGGTTTAGTTTACTACCAAGTTAAACAAAACTCGCCACAGCAAACACAAGCAGCAGGGAACAAGGAACAGGGAATAAAGATTAATTCTTCATCTGGGAAACCAACTGAAAATAATCAATTCTCACAACTCAAAACCCGTTTATTAGTAGCCAAAAATAACCCACCTAGCTTATTCCCACTTTTAGCAGGAATCACTTTTTTAATAGGTTTAGGCGGATTACTAGTTTACCTTTGGGTTCCAACAATAGGTTATCGAGTAGATAGCTTAGTAAGTAAAATTAAACAGCAACAACAACCAACTCCAACCACTACTCCTACCCCAACCAATAACCCAAAACCTGCCGCTTCTTTGAGTGTAGGAACCTTGATTCAAGTTACAATTCCCCCATCTCCAACCAACCAAAATCAGAAAACCCTATGGCTGCGTCAAAGTTCCCAACCTCCCCAAAATCAATCAGTCATAGGCAGCATTCCTCATGGTAGTATTTTAGAGATTGAACGCAAAGACTTACGGCAGCAAGAAAGCTGGCTGTTAGTAAAAGTTTGCTCCATTCCCCAAGAACCAAAAAGTAACAATCCCAAACCACAACCGAATCAAGCAGTGTCCTCTACATTTCGGGTAATTAAACCAGGAGAACGAGGCTGGATTAAAGAAACTGAGAGTCAACCATATATTCAAGAATATTCTCCTTCAGCATCGCCAGCATCGGCAGGGTGTTATTCTTCCGATCGAGTTTAGCAAAACCAAACTTTTGTCACCCCAATAGCATCAGAAACAGTTAAAGAATCGATAAACTGATAATTGAAAGCTTTCAATCGCTTCCAAATAGGTCAAATATTCAAGAGTTCTGAATGTTGCCAACTAACAGCCTTTGCCTCAACATCTCTATTGACCGACTGCATCAAGTACCTGGTAAGGCAGATCACTTCGCCGTATGGGTTTGGAATGCACCCTATCCTGCTGGGCACGTCCATCATGACTGCATTTTGCCCGAATCCTTAGCAGAAACCTGGATGATTTGGCAGGATATGTTTTCCCCTTTTAGCTACTCTGGGTCTGCTAAAATTCCAGTACACCAGAGAGCGATCGCCCCAACTGTAGTAGTATCACCACCAAGTAATTCCGGCAAATCAGGTGCTACCTACAGCGGACATCTGATGCAACAGCTGGGAATTGACCTGTGGAAATGGTTGTTTGATGGGCCAATTCAAAACTGTTTGGAACGTAGTCAGGGGATTGCTATTGGTATTGGGCCAACTCAACCTCTGCGGTTACGTTTAGATGTTCGCGATCCTGATTTAATCCTCATGCCTTGGGAAATTATGCAACCCCAAGTTGGCAAGCAGGCAATTTCTTTAAGTCAACAGTTATTATTCAGTCGTACTACTAGTTATGTCGATCATTTACCCCCGCTAAGAACTGAGCAAACTTTAAATATTCTTTTAGTTTTAGGAGAAGAATCAACAGGGCAAAATTCCAGTCATGGCAGTTTAAAGTTGGAACAGGAAGCTAAGCTACTGGCATCAGTTTTAGAGGATAGCGTGTTGAATCATACCAAGGCTGTGGGAACCTTTGTTCCTTGTCAGGTAGACACGCTGATCATGCCTACTGCTGCTGAGTTAATTTCCACCTTGGAAAATGGAATGTATAATGTGCTCTTTTATGCCGGACATGGCGCAGCAGCACCGAATGGTGGTTTGTTGTATCTGCGTCCAGGTGTGACAATGAACGGTACGGAACTGGCGCAGGTGTTAACTAGATGCCGAGTCACCTTAGCGGTGTTTAATTCTTGTTGGGGGGCGCAATCAGCGAGAATTAATCATCAAGCGATTGGGCGCAGTAGTTTAGCTGAGGTGTTGATTCATCATGGTGTACCCGCTGTGCTGGCGATGCGAGATGCGATCGTAGATCAAGAAGCAATTAGTTTTATTGAAGCATTTGCCCGCGCTTTAGCAGAAAGAAAACCAATTGACCAAGCAGTAGCTATAGCTAGACAGCAGCTATTAACTCTTTATAAGTTTAATCAGCCAGCTTGGACTTTGCCTGTGTTGTACATCCATCCAGAGTTTGATGGTCAATTACTCGAAGATATCCCCGATATTACCGAATTACCTCCTGATTCGCCCACTTCCGTCGGTCGTCCTCATTTAAAAGCTTATCTCCGTCCAGTAGGTTTTACGGCAAATATATGTCATATTAACAGCAGCTTACTCCGCATTGGACGGGTACGGGTAGCAAAAAAAGACAAAGACTTGGTATTGGTAAAAAATGACTTGGTAATTGAGGAAAAGTGGGTTTCCCAAGCTCACGCAGAAATTATCTGCCGCTGTACTAGTTTAAATGCTAATGGTGCTGGGCCAAATTACTTTTTGCGGGATTTTTCTCGGTTTGGTACTTTAGTTTCGGGGCCTGACGGTATACGAAAAGTCCACTATGACCAAGTGTCTCTCCAATCAGGAATGGAACTAAAATTTGGCAGTTCCAAAGGTCAGACTTGGGAGTTCGTGATTGGCAGTTAAATTTGGGAACCGGAATAAGTTAGTACAGGGAAAAGATTCGGTGTATTATTAATGCTTTACCTCTTCTACTTGTGGGATGATTCTTTAAGGAAAACATGGGCGGAAATCTTATCCTCAGCTACTCCCAAAATCAAATTCCGGTTTGATTGTGAAAAAGCAGAAAGTTACGGAACTGGTGGGAGTGCTGATGTAGTCTAACTACGGACAGCGTTAGTTAAAAATAAGACTCAGGAGCTAAAATCATGACCAGTCAAATTAGGGGTTCAGGATGTTTCCCTTCTTTCCATTCGCAAGCTGAACAAGAGTTATTGCAGGTGTTGCTGCAAGATGAGGAAGAGTCTGTTTATTATTGGAATCCCACCCAAAGAGATTCAGATACTTATTTTGCTCAGTTAGAAAAGACATTCCAATTAGATGATTGGGTAGAAGAAGTAGAACAAAAGGCGCAAAGTTTCTTTAATCAACTAGACGGAATTTGGGCTATTAATGTTCCCCGGATAGCAGCAGAAGATATTTTTTCTATTTTGCGGCAAAACTTTGCGACTCGTGTGCCAAGTGCTTGGTTAGAAGCTATTTCTCATAAGGCTTATGGGTTGAAGTTTGGAGAAGACCGGGCTTATAATCAAATGAATTTGGCAGATCGGTTGGTACGTTGCGTGCAAGAATTATTACCTAACTGGCATGAGGGAGATTTATATTTATTTTCTCGTCCTTTAGCTTTTGCCATGCGGGGAACTGAAACCGCAGCTATTGATTCAATGCTGGCAACGGTGAGGGAATTACCTTTTTCTGAGTTATCGGATATGGAACAAGCACGCTTAGGATTAGCGATCGCTCGTTATGCTTTAGCAGAATTAGATCGGGAATAATTAAATCGAAAGCTTTAGCTATTTACTTTTGTCTGCCTTAAATAAGTAGTGAAAGTTTGCTCCTAACTTTTTATTTATAGATTGCTAAAATTGAGAGTTTGTCACCCGCAAAACAGGTGTCAAATACTCAAGATCACTACTTACTAAAATTCATAAAAATTCGGAGTGAGGAGAGAATGTAGAGTCAAACTCTCTCCTTACTCCTATTAATCTGATTGACTTATTATTGATTAGCTTGGGCACTACGAACAGCTGCGAAGAAGAATAATCCTCCCAGTGGCACACTAATGGCGAGAATAATTCCAGTAGTCAGGTTGCCAAGATCGGGATTTCCTGACGATAGCTCAAAGATTGAGCCTACAGCGGCGATCGCAGATACACAAGAAGCCATCAAAAACAAACCACTTTTGGGAGTCATTGTACCCACAATTATTTCTCCTTATCCTATTGGCTTAACAGCTTGAGTGGAAAAGCCGTATTTTTTCAGTTCTTGGTTTAAAGCTAAACCATTTTCTACACGGTCTACAAACAAAACGCCATTAAGATGATCCATTTCATGCTGAATAGCGCGTGCTAATAAACCATTAGCTGAGATTGTGCGCGGACGACCATATTCGTCTTTGAAAGTAACTTCGATCGCTTCTGGTCGTTTCACATCTAAATAAACTTTAGGAATGCTCAAACAACCTTCCTGAGCTACACAAATGTCCCGACTAGCAGCTTTGATCGTGGGATTAATCAACACCAAAGGCCCATTAGCGGGATTATCAGGCTCACAGTCAATAACGATCAGCTGCTTATGAACGGCTACTTGGGGTGCTGCCAAACCGATGCCGTCAGCACTATACATAGTTTGCAGCATTTCCCGCACTAGTTGACGAATTTCGGCATCTACTTTGGAGACGCGCTTTGCTGGTTGGCGCAAAACGCGATCGCCCAAAGTATGAATTTCCAAAGGCGGTTTATCTAACTTTTTCTTTTCGACTAAAACCTCAGATGTCATGGAAGATTACGGCGAGTAGGACTAAATTCACACTGTCTGTTTCCTTCATTTTATCTTGCCATCTTAAGGATAGAAGGGCGCAGTAGCAGGTGGCTCAAAGGTAACAGTACCACCACCAAGGACTTTAACTTCATTCCCCAAAGTAGGAGTAGTACTACCAAGCCAGTTATTGGGAGCATTGAGTTTTCCAGTTCCATAGTGAGCAATAGCAGCGTTAGTGTTGCTAGTAAAGTCGTTTTTAGTAACTTGTACTCCGCTAGGAACTGCCGTTTGAGGACGAATCACTAATCCATTGAGAGAATTAGTAACCTTATTCCCCTGCACAAGTATTTCATTTCCCAAAGCAATATCATTTCCGGCACCTCCTTGACGTAGCCTGATACCACCACGCTCTAAGCGATCGGCAGTCGCAGTAGTGTTAGCTTGATCGATGAAGTTGTTTGTAATTTGCGCGTTACCACCTGCTAATTGAATGCCTTGTTGACCAATTTGCGTTAATGTGTTGTTGCTAATTTTGCTGATGTTAGTGCCAGTACCAGTTAGGTTATCTAAAGGCATACCAGGGCCAGCAATATTGGTTAAAGTGTTATCGGTGATAATTAGTGTCTGAACACTCTGTACTTGAATAGCACCGCTAGACCCTCCAGTGATGTCCCTAAAGGTGTTCTCAGCGATCGTCACTTTGGTATTGGGGGCTGAGGACAGGTTCATAAATATCGCACCTCCACCGCCACTACCAGCCCCTGTAAAGATATTTTTTTGAATCTGGATATTTTGACCACCAGGGTTTCCCGCCGGAACCGTCGCTGTGATGGCATTTGCTCCGTTAGTTTGGAACTGTAACCCTGAGATCGTTACATTTGTAGCAGAGGCGCTAATTCCCAATATCGCAGTATTGGCATCAGCTGTGAGCGTAGTTGTTGAAGCACCAGCAGCATTGGGGCTACCAATAATTAATGAATCTGTAATGCTAATTCCCGTTGGACTATTGTAAGTTCCTGGTTTGATGATTATTAGATCCAGTACACCCGCACTTTGGTTAGCCTGATTTACAGCTTCAACAACTGTATTGAACTGGTCTGGAACTATATTATTTGGGTTAGTGTTGATATTTCTGTACAGGAGAACTGGGCCTGTACGATCTTGCAGTTGAGTACTATCTTGGATAGTAATAGTAGCTTCGTCTGGGGCCGCCACTTGATATTGTTCCCCAGCACTGAGGGCTACGCTGAGGGTTTCGGCGAATTCAAAAACTCCGTCGTTGACTGGATTAATCTGGATGTCAATACTCGGCTGATTAGCTGGAATAGTGACAGTCCCAGTCAAACCAGGGGTAGCACCAAAGTCATCAGCCTTAGCCGTACCACCTACGGTGTAAGTAATTGTTAGTGGTTGAGTAATATCTCCACCTGTACGAGTAAACCTAAACGTACCGGGATTAGAGCCAGCTTCTGAAGCATCAGGATCAGGTGCAGTGACAGAAACAGCGGCTTTAGTCGTTGTTGGCGCACCTCCTGCAGCATCGAATATTGTGACTGTAGCAGTTTGAGGTAATCCTGATTTAAAGCCGGGGCCATTGGCATTTAAGGTGAGTGTAACTGTTTCTGGCGTTTCGGTTACAGTATCTGACTTTGGAATCACCGAAATGGTTGCGCGATCGGAACCTTTAGGAATAATGACTACACCGTTTAAAGTGTCATAGTCTGTATCTGGAGTAGCTGCGCCAGTACCAGTTGTGACAGTGTAAGTAATTGCTAGACTTTCCTCTGCTGGACAAGGGATAAAGACTGTAAATTCGCCGTTGTTTTGCAGAACACCATTAGGTGTGGTTATTGGTTCGATCGCAGTAGGATCGGTAGCTACAATAATTGGTCTAGCTGGGCCGATTTTACCAGTACTGTCGATAAACGAGGTGCCATCAATACTGTTGACGTTGACATTCTTGATGATGGCTAAAAACTCACCTGCACCGTTACCTTTAAAGGTATTGGAAATCGAAACAATGGTGTTAGCTGCATTTGCCCCAGTACCTTGTGCCAGAACTATATCGTCGAAACTTAGCCCCTCTGTGAGCGAAATTTTATCTATACATGAATCCCAGTCAGTAATAAGATCGGCATCTGCTATGGTAAGACCACCTGTGGTTTTATTTGTGGGATCACCAGTTAAACCAATTACAAAGATATCTTGAGTCCCTGAATCACCACCATTTCCTGTGAGAGTATCTGCACCGATGTCACCGTAAATAATGTCAGAACCTTTGCCACCAAATAGTAAGTCGTTACCCTTGCCTCCGCTTACTTGGTCATTACCTTGTCCACCATAAACGGTATCATTGCCCTCATTACCATTGAGAGTATCGTCGCCTTCATTACCATTGAGTAGATCTGCCCCAGCGCCACCAAACAAACTATCATCACCTAAGTTACCAAAGACTGTATCGTTGCCTTTGTCACCGTAGAGTAAGTCGTCGTCTTCACCGCCAAAAATGGTGTCATTACCTTGACCACCATAAATGGTGTCTTTGTCTTGATTACCGTAAAGTACGTCGTCATCTTCACCGCCTAAGATGATGTCACGACCTAAGTTACCAAAGATGGTGTCTTTGCCTTTGTCACCAGAGAGTAGGTCGTTGTCTTTGCCACCAAAAATGCTGTCATTACCTTGACCACCATAAACGGTATCGTTGCCATCATTCCCACTGAGGAAATCATCTCCCTCGTTACCGTTGATCAGGTCATCATCCTCACCACCATAGAGGGTGTCGTTCCCCAAGTTACCAAAAATACTGTCCAGTCCAGGGTCGCCAACTAATAGGTCATTACCTTGACCACCATATATTAAGTCGTTGTCTTCACTCCCAAAGATGGTATCTGCATCCTCGTTGCCATAGATGACATCATTACCTGGGTTGCCATCTAGGAAATCAAATCCTGACCCACCAAAGATTGTGTCATTATCTAAGTCCCCGGAAACAGTATCATTTCCTAAGTCTCCATACAATAGGTCGTTGCCTTTACCTCCTCGAACTTGGTCATTGCCTGTACCACCATATACAGAGTCGTTTTCTTCGTTGCCGCTTACTACATCGTTGCCTTGGTTGCCGTAAATTAAATCGTTGCCTAACCGACCAAAGATGAAATCTTGACCCTCACTGCCATAGAGGGAGTCTCCTGCTTCTAATCCTAGTATGGTGTCATTACCTGCTAACCCATTTATCAGGTCGGCATCTTTTGTGCCTACTAGAAAGTCGTTACCTGGGGTACCGATGATAGTCGCCATTGTCTATATCTCCTCACTACCTAATCCATATAATCTAACGATTTAGGTCTAAAAAGAGTCATTATTCCCATTTATTTCCACAACGATCGTTGTTTTGTGTTGGTTTAATTGTTTTGAGATCGATGACTGATGCACTTTTCTCTAGCTTTATGTATGGGAGCTCGCCAGCGCCAGAACTCTGGCTGTTTTGGTCATAAGTTTAACTCTACCTTTATTTATAGCAAGCTAATTTTGCTACATTCTTTTACTGATTAAATTAATTTAACCAATAGATGTTTTATGCGTTTAATGGAGTTTTGCTGTAAATAAAAGCACAAGTGTTATTCTGCTCTATTTTCTCGCTCCGACTCAGGTAAAATATTAACCCTGTAATAGATGCTTTAGCCAACTTTAGGAAGGGAAAATTGAGCGATCGCACAGCCTACCGTTAGGCATATCTGCCCACCCAACTTCAGACTAAATTCAATTAATATTTTAGTCAAACTATACCTAATTTTGCCAATAGTTTAATTACAAAAATTAGTAGATCTTTTCTAAAGTTTTACTGGAAAGCCAACAATCATCAAAGATATTACTTATTACTCTAGCCAAAAGTTACTTAATATGATATAAAAAGAAGAATTTACAATAGACCTATATTTTGTTAAACAAAATGAAGTCTCAGTGGGAATGTTTATTAAGAAATTTGGGAGAATGGCGAGGTTCTTTTACTCGCTTTTCGCCAAGTGGGGAATTAGTAGGGGATACTCCTACGGTAGTTTCTTTGGAAGGGTTAAATAATAATCAAGCGATTCGCCAAAAGATTCTGCGATTTTCACCTACTGGAGAAGCATCAGAACAGGTTTTAGAATACAGTTCTTTGGGGCGGGGGGTGCTATTTTTGGAAAATGGGGCTTTTTCTTTTGGATCAATACAAATCGCCCCTTTTTCCGAGTTTGGGGCAGAGTTGGGATTGATAGATGAGGAACGGGAAAGGCGTTTGCGCTTAGTACAATTGTTTAATAAGAATAGTGAGTTAGAAGAAATTATCTTAATTCGGGAAATTTTAGCTGGTACTCAACCTCAAGAAATTCCTGATTTAACAGTGGAACAATTGTGGGGAGAATGGGTAGGTGAAGCAGTAACAATATATCCTGATTGGCGATCGCCTGATACCTATCCCACAGTGTTAAAAATTCATCTCAATCAATCAGGGGAATTAGTTCAACAACTAAGTTTTGCTAATCGCACTATTGAGTCAGTTGCTAGGGTTGAAGGTTCAATTCTCTATTTTGAACAAGGCACCCAAAAAGTACAAGTTTTATTATTACCTAATGGTGCTTCTGCTACTTGCCCAACTAAAATTAAATTTGGACAAAGCTTTTTTTTAGAAGTGGGTTGGTTACATTCACAAAAAGAAAGACAAAGATTAATTCGCAGTTATAATGAAAAAGGGGAATGGGTAAGTTTGACTTTAGTAAAAGAAAGAAAGCTTTGAACTAGAGAACTAGATCCCCGACTTCTTCAAGAAGTCGGGGATCTTAAAGATTAAATGAAAGATCCCCGATATTTGAGGGCTTTTTTGAGTAAGATTTGATACTCTTTATCTGTAACTATGAATGCGCCAAAACGTTCTAAGTGAGGGTTGTTCATTTGAGCATCAAAAAAGACAAAATTACGCGATCGCAAATGTTCCACTAATTTTACCATTGCCACCTTTGAGCCTTCAGGAATTCGGTAAAACATTGACTCGCCAATAAAAGCGCCACCAATGGCAAGTCCTAAAATTCCCCCAGCTAATTGATCCCCTTGCCAAGTTTCAAAGCTATAAGCCCAACCTGCGTGGTAAAGTGCTTTATATATCTGCTTTAATTCGGGAGAAATCCAAGTAGTTTCTCGGTTGGCACAACCTTCGACTACCGCAAAAAAATCTCGATTGATGGCAACTTGAAATCGTTCTTGATTAATTGCCCGACGTAGTGATTTCGGGTAGCGAAAGCGATCGTCAAGCGGGATAAAAGCACGTTTCTGGCTAGAGTACCAGTTTAAAACACCAGTTTCATCTGCCATTAAAAAGTAACCTTGGGCGTATCCCTCTATAATTCCCTTAATTTCCACTTGCATGGATTAGTTAGTAACTCAAGTTGTTAGCTATGACTTTATTTGTTTTTAATTTCTAGATTCATCTGATATCACGTCAAGACTGTGATAATATTTGTCAAAATGCTGCTATCGAAGAAATCATTCTACCAATTGTAGTCAGAAGTTCAGCTACAGTTTGCCAGCCATCTTAGCAAATACGGTTGTTTAATATACTTTATATCGGGTTTCATCCCTTACGGAAAAAAATAAGGTTCTCACCCTCCCACACTATTTGCGATCGCTCATGGCTCAACCAATTCCACCAATTACACTACCATCCGCGCAAAACCCTCAACAAGAGGCAGAATGGTTACGCGCAAATTTGCAGAGATGGCTCGATCGAGAATTTATCCCAGAAGCAGTCAATCAGCAAATTGCTTATCGCGCCGCGCAAATTTATGCGCGACAACGTATGGAAGGGGAAAATGACTTAGGATCTCTGGTAATTGCCATTGTCACCGAGATGCAGGCGTTTGACTTTTCCCAAAGTTTTTATAGTGAATTTGCGATCGCCAACGCTGTGAGCGACATCCTTTTAGATAGTTTAGGGATCGATCGCTGTTGTGGACAATAATAGTTTTGAGTTGTAGGGGCAGGTTTAGCAGATAAATCTGTGTTCTCAGCGAAAGAATTAACAACAAAACCCGCCCTTACAGAATTTTGAGTTAATAATTGACTCATCACTCACAACTCAACACTTGTCATTATCTACCAGCTAGATTTAACAACCCCAGGTAGTAAACCTTGGTGCGCCCACTCCCGCAAAACGTGGCGAGACAAACCAAAATCACGGTAATATCCTCTAGGGCGACCAGTCACCCAGCAACGATTCCGCAACCGAGTACGACAGCTATTTCGAGGTAATTGTTGAATTTGACGGTGAATTGCAAACTTTTCTTGTTGAGTAGTCGCACTAGCAAACTGATCTAGTAACTCTTCCCGCTTTTCGGCGTACTTTTCCACTAACTTTTGGCGCTTTTTCTCGCGCTCAATCATGCTCTTTTTAGCCATGAAAAACTTTTGTTCCTTGTAGAACGATTAAGACAGCATTTTCTATCTTAGCTTTTTTGGGCATTTTTTTAACAAGGAGTAGGGAAAGTGGTTTAAACTGCTTAACTGTGGTGTGGAGTCATTGATATTGTGGGGGATGAGTTGCCAAGCGATTTCGTGAGAGGGCAAGCACAGAGAATTCTGGAGATTTTCTACTCTACCCCATTTATAGAATGCCACCCATTGACTCGCGAGTTTGCGAGCGTGCCTGCCCGCTCTGGTATCTACGCATTTCGCCATCAATCTGAGGGTATTCTCTATATAGGGAAAGCAGTTAATATCAGGCAAAGGTTACGAGGTGGGCATAAAGCTTTAGCTTGGGCATTTATCGATCGCCTCAACCCAAATGATGTAAAAATAGCTGCAACGGTGTTAACCTATCAGCTGTGGTTGCAAGCCCTGGAAATAGAAGCCCTAATGATTCAAACAGTTAAACCACGCTATAACATTCGTATCAGGCAAGAGGAATAAAGCATAATGGAAACTGCAACCGAACACCTATCACCAGTTGCTGCAAATGCTTTTCTTGATGCGCTTCCCAATAAAATTAAGCAGGCGTTGATTGCATACTCAGCAGAAATTGAATATCCGGTAGAAGCGGTGCTAGAAATGGCGATCGCTGGTTTTCTCGATCCAGATTCAGTTAGTTTTGTAGATTGTAAACCGCTATCTGGG
The DNA here is from genome assembly GCF_041929275.2 of Floridaenema flaviceps BLCC-F50. Classification (NCBI taxonomy): domain Bacteria; kingdom Bacillati; phylum Cyanobacteriota; class Cyanophyceae; order Aerosakkonematales; family Aerosakkonemataceae; genus Floridanema; species Floridanema flaviceps. Next base: position 199,964 of record NZ_JBHFNR020000001.1, read on the forward strand.
ATGAATATTGAGAGGAAAGCGAGTTAAGGGATAAAAAACCCTTGCGTTATAGCGTTCAGCGCCAGATTTAGCGCTAAAGCGCAACAACGTACCTGTTTTCATCTGCGGTTAAAATTTTATTTATGATTCGCAGCAAAAAAGCCGGAGATTAATATTACAAGGAAAAGTAGTCAGCACCCCGCTCTAAAGAGACGGGGATTTTCGAGCCTCACTTTAGATAGCTGACCAGCCTAAGTCTTAGCTGACTACGTTTAAGGCAAGAGTTAAAGACCTACCAAGGAATGCGTGCCAGTTCCTTGCTCTAGAACCGAAAAGTTAAACAGTTTTACGAGGGGTAAAACAGTGCTTTTTGGATAGTTACCGACTTTAAACATTGGCAAGGCAAACATCACGAGTAATCAGTAAAGACAAAACCATGTCTAAACAAAATTATGTTTTTGTTCTTGATACTAACAAGAAGCCTTTATCTCCTTGTCGCCCAATAACGGCAAGAAAACTATTGCAGGCTAATAAGGCGGCAGTGTTTCGCTTATTCCCCTTTACTATCATTTTGAAAAAGGCAGTAAATGAAACACCAAAACCTATCACCCTCAAAATAGATCCCGGCTCTAAAACCAGCGGCATTGCCTTGGTGCAAGAAAACAAAGTGGTGTTTGGCGCAGAGCTTACCCATAGAGGACAATCAATCAAGGCAAGTTTAGATTCTCGTCGAGCGATTCGTCGCGCTAGGAGAAACAGGAAAACTCGCTATCGCCAAGCTAGATTCTTGAACCGCAAAAATGATAGAGGATGGTTAGCTCCCAGTCTTCAGCATCGAGTTGAAACAACAATTACTTGGGTAAAAAGATTCATCAAATTTACTCCAGTTGCATCTATTGTCCAAGAATTAGTTCGATTCGATTTACAGAAAATGGAGAATCCTGAAATTTCAGGAATCGCCTATCAGCAAGGTGAGTTACAGGGTTATGAAATCAGGGAATACCTGTTAGAGAAGTGGGGGAGAAGATGCGCTTATTGTGGCGTTGAAAACGTAACGTTACAGGTTGAACATATTCATCCTCAAGCTAAAGGTGGAACTAATAGAATTTCCAACCTCTGCATTGCTTGCGAGAAATGTAACCAAAAAAAAGGAGCTAAAAATATTGAACAGTTCTTAGCTAAAAAGCCAGAGATATTGAAAAAGATTTTAGCCCAAGCCAAGAAGCCATTAAAAGATGCTGCTGCTGTTAACTCAACTCGCTGGGCATTGTTTAATGCCCTTAAAGAAACCGGATTAATCGTTGTTACTGGCTCTGGCGGATTAACTAAATTTAATCGAATTAGACTTGGTTTACCTAAAGCTCATTGGCTAGACGCTGCCTGTGTTGGACAAGTTGAATCCTGGGAGTTACTAACAGGTCAACCGTTATTAATTAAGGCAACTGGACATGGAACTCGCCAAATGTGTCGCACTGATAAATATGGCTTTCCTTCTCGATATGTCCCTAGAAACAAGTTCGTTAAAGGCTTTCAAACCGGAGATATTATCAAAGCGATAGTCACATCTGGCAAGAAAGTCGGGCAATATTTAGGGCAAGTTGCTGTTAGAACAAGTGGCTCTTTTAATATTTCAATTCACTCTCAAATAATTCAAGGGATTAGTCACAAATGCTGTCAAATTGTTCAAAAGAAAGATGGCTACAGCTATTCTTTCCAATCCTGACGGTGAATAAATTCACCGTGTCGCTTTTCCTCCTTGGTCTGAAGACACAAGGTTTCCAAGCTCCCGGAGGTTTTTAGATGAAAGTTCGTGAGGTAATCAAGCGATTAGAAGCGGATGGATGGTATGAAGCAAGAACGCGAGGAAGTCATCGAGTCCTGAAGCACCCTGAAAAATCAGGTATCGTAGTTGTACCCGGTAATTTCTCTGATGAAGTCGCTATTGGAACTCTCAAAAGTATTTGAAAACAAGCACAATTGGACGATGAATAATGAAAGAATATGTAGTAATTTTTGAATGGGCTGGCAGTAACTATTCAGCTTATGTTCCCGATTTACCCGGTTGTATTTCTACAGGTAAGACATTTGAAGAAACAGAAAATAATATCAAAGAAGCTATTGAGCTTTATATTGACACCCTTCGAGAGGATGGTCAAGCTATTCCCGAACCATCCCTGAAGGCAAAAGCAATTTCTGTTGCAGCTTAATTATTACAGTAAATACCCCCCTACTCTCTGTTGCCTAAATTTGCGGAAGGACAGAGGTCAGCAAGGACACAGGTAGCACAGGCGGGTTTCCTAGCGGTACAAATGGCGCGACCATGATAGATTAGGCGAATTGACCAGTTTTCCCAATCAGGTTGGGGTAAAAGGGTAATTAAATCTCGTTCGATACGAATTGGGTCTTGATGTTCGGTTAAACCTAGTCTATTACTCAGGCGTTTAACATGGGTATCGACTGTTACACCGTGATAAATGCCGTAAGCGTGTGCTGAAACTACGTTAGCGGTTTTTCGGGCTACTCCGGGTAGTTCCAGCAATTGTTCCATGCGTTTTGGGACTTTTCCGCGAAATTTTTCGACTATTAGGCGACAAGCGCCTTGGATGTTTTTGGCTTTGTTGCGGTAAAAGCCTGTGGAACGTACTAGCGATTCTAACTCGGTGATGTCGGCGTTGGCGATCGCTTCTGCATCAGGAAAACGGCGAAACAATTCCGGTGTTACCTGATTCACTCGCTCATCAGTACACTGCGCTGAGAGAATCGTTGCCACCAGCAATTGTACAGGAGTTTCATAATTAAGCGTGCAAGTAGCGTCGGGATAAAGTCGCTTTAAACGAATCAAAATCTCCAACGCTCTTTGCTGCTTTGTAGCTAATTTACGGGTAATGCTCACTGAAGTAACTTTTGTACCCACTCAAGTTGGGTTGTATCTCGGACAATCAAAAAGATTCCTAGTCCTAAGAGTAACATTAACCCAGTTTGCATCACACCATCTTGAATGTGAGTTGGTAAAGGTTTACCACGCAATCCTTCAATTACCAAAAAAGCTAACTGTCCACCGTCTAAAGCTGGTAAAGGCAAAATATTAATGATTGCCAAGTTAATACTAACCAAAGCGGCAAACAAAAATAACCTACTAATATCAGATTCAGCCAACTTTGCACCAGCTTCAACAATTTTCACAGGCCCAGCTACTTGAGAAGCTGTTTCTTGAAAATTGGTAATTAACTGATAAAATCCTTTCACCGTTCCCACAAAGATTTGTTGGAATTGATCGGCAGCAAGGCTAAAGATTTCCAGGATATTATTAGGACGACGATAAATCGGGCTGCCATTGGGAACTAATTGAACGCCAATTCGCCCTTTTCCATCTGCTCCCGCTTCTGGTGTGACGTTGAGAGAGCCTGTGTTCCCATTCCTTTTTACAGTGATTGTAATGGGTTTGTTGGCAGAGTTTTGAATTTCTGTTTTCAGTAATTCTGGGGCTTCTTTAACAGCGCCGAGTTCTTTACCGTTAACTGAAAGAATCACATCTCCAGCTTTAATACCTGCAACTGCTGCGGGTGAGTTTTCCGAGATAACTTGGGGAACAAGTACTCCGGGTTGAAAGTTAATTCCTTTAGGAACACCAACAATTCCGAATTGAATTACTAACACTAAATAAGCAAAGATTAGGTTAGCAATTACCCCGGCACTGATCACAATTGCGCGGTCTAAAATTGGACGATTGCGGAGTAAATTTGGATCGTCAAGGGGATATTTACAATCTGGATCGTCATCGGGAAAACCGACAAATCCACCCAAGGGAAAAGCACGGACGGCGTACTCTGTTTCTGGGCCTTGGTATTTCCAAAGTATAGGGCCAAAGCCCAAGGAAAAGCGATTGGCATGGATGCCTTGAAGACGAGCCGCCATGAAATGACCTAACTCGTGTACGACAATGAGGATAGCTAGAACTGCGATCGCTGCCAAAACTGACATAGATAATTTATGCTGCTAAATCTAAACATTTCTTCATTTTACGTTGCTGTTTCGTAGAGCACATCTCGCCCCAGATAAGGTTGCAACACTTCAGGTATTTTTACTGTGCCGTCAGGTTGCTGGTAATTCTCCAACACTGCTGCCATTGTCCTACCAACGGCTAACCCGGAACCGTTCAGGGTGTGAACAAATTGAGTGCCTTTTTTCCCTGTTTCCTTAAAGCGAATGCCACCCCGTCGGGCTTGAAAATCTCTAAAGTTAGAACAGCTGGAAATTTCTCGGTATTTCTCCGCAGAAGGTAGCCACACTTCTAAGTCGTAGCACCTTGCTGCCCCGAAACCTAAGTCTCCGGTACAAAGTTCAATTACTCGATAAGGTAGCTTGAGGGCTTGTAAAATTGCCTCTGCATCGCGCACGAGTGCTTGATGTTCTGCTTCTGAGTTGTCGGGATGGACGAATTTAACTAATTCGACTTTATTGAATTGATGCAGGCGAATTAATCCTTTGGTATCTCTGCCGTAAGCGCCAGCTTCCCGGCGAAAACAAGGGGTGTAGGCGCAGTGACGTATGGGTAACTGAGCAGCTTCGAGTATTTCTTCGCGGTAAAGGTTGGTGACGGGTACTTCTGCTGTGGGGATTAGCCAAAGGTCGTCATCTTGACATTTAAAACTTTCTTCGGAAAATTTGGGTAATTGACCTGTAGCGGTGAGAGATTGGCTGTTAACTAACAATGGGGGAAGGACTTCGACGTAGCCAGCTGCGATTTGTTTGTCGATCATGCAGTTGATTAATGCTCTCTCTAAGGCTGCACCTGCGCCTTTGAGCATGATAAACCGACTTTGGGCGACTTTGACGGCGCGATCGCTATTCAAAATCCCCAACTTTTCCCCAATTTCCCAATGCGGTAACACCGAATGTTGCGGTTTATATTCTTCTCCCCAACGCCGCACTTCTGGGTTATCTTCTTCGCTTTTACCGATCGGTGTAGTTTCACTTGGTAAATTGGGAAGGGCTAACAGTAGGGTTTCCAGTTGGGATTTAAGTTCCTTTTCCCTGGGTTCGAGTTCGCCAATTTGGGTTTTAACTTTGTTCCCTTCTTCCCGCAATTCTAAAATTTCTGCGCCTTTGGGGTCGCTACCTTGTTTAATTTTGGCAGGAATGAGTTTAGCAATTTCGTTGCTACGCGCTTGTAGTCGGCTGCGTTCTTGTTCTAATTGTCTTTGCTGTTGGTCTAATTCTAAAATCGGTTGAATGTCATATTGACCAGCACCACGCAGATTTAAGCGCTCTTGGACGTATTGTGGATTTTCCCGGATTTGCTTGAGGTCTAGCACAGGTTTCTACTCATTGGAGCCAATTAATTAGGATATCATTTGGGGACTGGGAACTGGGAGAAAGAGGTGGGGAGCAGGGGAGCAGGGGAGCAGAGCAGAGAATTTAAAGCTACAAACTCTCCCCATTCCCCGATCTCTCCATCCCCTACGATTGGATTGTTTCTCTGTTGTGGACGATCGAAAGTTCCTTTGGTTGATTTGGAGATCCTTGAGTGATGCTAGCTGCGTCTGACTCATATTCCCTTTTATTATTTGGTGAGGGTAGCCAGTATCCTAATACACCTGTTAAACCTCCCCAGTATATAGCGGTGTTTGGGTCATTTTTTGCATCGGAAGTACATAGTTTGAAGATACATAAAGCAATCACGATGGTACTAAAAAATACTTGAACGCCAAATTTCCAAGATTCAGAGTTTTTCATAGTAGTATGCCAGAAAACAAAATTAAGGTTTCGTCTATTAATCACTATTAAAGTCTATCCTCCTAAAAAAAATAAGTACCTTTAAGGGTACTCATTTGCTAGAAAATTTTTCGTTCATCAACCCGGTTTTTCAAGTCTTGTTGAGAATGGTGCAATATCTCAGTTTACCTTACTGCCTTCTTGGGCTAGCGGCTAATGCGATCGATCAACCAAAGCGCCACGATAATTCCGGCAAAGTGACCAGCAATAGTATTAATATTTGCTTGTACTGCCAAGATATCTAAAGAACTAATCAGGCGAGAAGGGTCAGCATAGATGGCTGTTTGGACTTGGGAAATTGACCTAGCTGCCAAAGAACCAACGATCGCCCAAGCACCCAAAATAGTTAATAACATTCCTACTAAATTAATTATTAACCCCATGCGGAGGATGGGGATAGTTTCTGCTTTCCGGGGTCGCATACTGGGATTAGATGATTGCAGTTGCTTGCCAATGCGAACATAACGGAAAGCCATGTAAACACCGATACCCAAACTTACAATGCCACAAATTGCCAAAAACACACCAAAACTAGTTCCCGGATTGCCACTGTTGGGATTATTGGTATTAGGTGAACGACTGAAAACAATAAACAATAGTAACACGATTATAGAAATTACACCTAGTACTAACTGAAGCCAGAAACTAGTCCAGCCTGCGATGCGGAAATTTCCGGCTATTTGGCGAATAGCCGCTGGAACTGATGAGGAATCTGATTTATTTGCCATACTGATCAACCTGTTAGCTAATTTAAGATAGAGAAAATTTCTGGTGTGAGAACTTTGCTTATTTATGCGATCGTCAGATTATTTTAGTATTCTCCGATCCGGCTAGAGTAAGTCAACAAACAAAATGTCCATCAACAACAATTTCGATCGCAGCTTATGCCATTTCAGTACCCAAGCAGTTTAGGTCGGCAGTTATTGGCTCGTGGTACTTTGGCTGTTACCTTGGTAGGTAGTTTGGCACTTTACCACCAAAGTGTCTTGACTGATAGGGTAACTTTAGGGCAGAGATACTGGCGAGCTTATGGTACTCATAATCCCATTGCCAGCAGAAATCTGTACTGTAGAAATAAAATTATCCTTAGCAGAACTGATGGTAGGGATAGAAAAGAACAGGGAGAAAAGATACGCCGTTGTTGGCTAAATTTATTTAGAAACAAGAAAATTTAAGAGTTTGAAGAGCTTCTGTTACACCTAGCTTGTAATTGAGCGCTGAAAGTTCATGTTACTTTGTTTTTCTTGGCTCAAAAGATTCTGTCCCTGGCTTTTTGAATCTGCAATTAAACTCTCAATGGCAAGAAAAGCAAAATTATTTTATGAATCTGGTAAGCAGACCAAGAATTGACTGTCTAGAATTGATCGTAATATTCAGCAGTCTCCCATCAGAAAAAATACAATCCGATCGTCATTGATGCTGATACTGATGAGTCACATTAGTCCTGATGGAATTAAGACTAATTGGCGGTTCTGATGAAGAAGAGATCGGGTTGCTGTGGAGCGCTATGCGAATAAAGTAAGAAACAATGGAGTGTTAAGCGGGTTATGCAAATGAAATTTGACGACATTTACCAGTTTTTCGATAATCCTCCGCCGATATATCTCACCAAGGAGTTAGCTGTTTGTTATGTACTTTCTGTGTTAGCACGGGGAGAATCCTACGGAACAGAACTAATTCAGTTGATTGAGACGGAATATCCGGCTTATCGTCTTTCCGATACGGTACTCTACAGTGCTTTAAAGTTTTTGGAAGAGGAACAGGCGATTAGCGGTTACTGGAAAAAGGTGGAAGGGCGGGGTCGTCCCCGGAGGATGTACCGCATTAAACCGGACTGGCGAGAACAGGCGCAAAATTTAGCGGGGCTTTGGCATGATTATGCCAGCAAAAATCACCAGCCTGGTGAATATGTCGGTAACAATCGGGAAGCGGTGCGGGAGGTTTCAGAGAGGACGTAAATTTATGTAAAGTAAAAGATACTTCTCTGATTGTTTTTCCAGCATGAGTACGACGATTCTTTCTTCAACTTTGCTGCTTACGGTATTGTTAGCGATCGGGCTATTCTTCTTTATCAGGGCTTCTGTAAAGGATAGGACACAGGTAATTCAGTTGATGTCAACAGAGCCAACTGATTCGCTTTTAGCTCAATTGCAGCAGTATTTTACGCAGAGATCCTATAAGGTCGTCGCCATAGATGCCACTCAAAACCAAGTAACTTTTGCCGGATTCGTGCGTCCAAGTTGGTTTTTAGCTGTTTTCTTGACCTTTTTGGCGGCGATCGGAATTCTTTGCTTGGTTTTGGTGTTGTCGTTTCTGTTTCCCCAGATAGGTTTGCTGTTTTTGGGTTTGGAACTGTTGTCACCTATCGCAGGTATGTTCTACTGGCAAAAAGCTGGTCGTCAAGAGCAGGTTTCGCTGAAGTTGGAGAGTGCAGCGACAGAAAGTACCCAAGAAACACAGAATTTAATTACTGTGACTGGGCATCGAGATGAACTATCGGTTTTGCGAGAAACTTTGGGCTGGCAACAAGTTTCGTGAATGCCCTCTTAGAGATGTTACGACCTTAAGGCGGTTTGAAATCGCTACTAGGTAATAGGTAGTGGGTAGTGGGATTCCTACTACCCATTACTTGTATGACGAAATATAACCCCATTCAAACCTTAGCTTGAATGGGGTTAATTTAAGATTTCATTTAGCTTATCTGTTGCCTAATTCTGGTTTATTAGTTATTTAAGCAGCTGAATTTTCAACTATAGACAGTTTTGACTGTCCTATTGTGATGCCAGCTTTGCTCAAACAACTAATGTATTGTCAAGAGAATCCTCACAAGTTTTCTTTTTTGAGATCGCCTTGGACATTTCTATCCTTTCGGATATGGGTATGGGTAACAGGGCTACTAAATAACGCAATTACAACCGCTATTGACCCTTTATGATTAACTCCATACCCAGGCTACGTATTTTTTACCACTCAGCTAATTCTGGCTTACTAAAGGCTGAATAGCAGAATTTTAGAAGAAAATTTTGGCTATTCTACCAAACTATTACCAAGTTATGACTCAGACTGACACTGTAGCCAGTTGGGGTTTTTCGTTAGGGTGTTCTAATTCCCTTAAGCTGGGGAACAGGAAATGGTTTTCTTCCACGTACTGCGCCCCAAATAAACCCTTTTCCGCCCAGAAGTACCGATCTGTAGTATGCTCGTTGCGTTTCACTAGCAGTAGCGCGGGTGGTAAAATTCCTTCGGCTTGAATAAATTTTCGTGCCGCCGTTACAGGTTTTTCTTGCCCACTTTCGATGCTATATTGAGGCACGTGCTCAAGAATCCTCCGGCCTTCTTGGCGACGACGACTTTTCCGCTTCCGTCTCCTTGCCAAGCTATCTACCTCCTCTTTAAGGGAACAATTGTAATGATATTTACAAAACCGTCGCAAGTATATCGGCTTGAGTAAAAAAAATCAAGTTTTATTAACTCTTTGATACAAAAGTTTCAGCGAATACAGTGGATAATGGAAAGCTTTGATGAAGATGGGTCGAAAAGGTAGAATAATCAGGGGATTTGTGGTAAGGGGCGAACGGTAAGTGTGGGAGAAACAGTCTGTGGAGGGAAGTCTCCCGGTGAAAGGGTTGGAGATGATGGTGGGAAGGTCATAATAATGTTATGTGAAGTGAGAAAAGATGCGTTTGGGATCTGATGATTGCCTAAACTGGATATACTAAGCTCTTCACACCTGATGCCCCAGGAAAACTAGCTATGGTTAGTTAGGGCAATTAGCTCGAGCAAACTATTATTGATTTTATAGGCCGATCTGCTATGTTGATGCCTGCCAGTTCAGAATTCGTAACTCTTTGTCAAGCGCAGGTTGATTTGTTGAGGCAATCGTTGGGTGCGGCTTTGAGTGTGGTGTATGTGACGGAAGATGTGGTGGAGAACCAGACTAAGTTAATTCCGATCGTGAGTTACCCGAAGGCTGGGGTAATTTGGGAGGAACAACGATCGCTAAGTTTGTTACCTACCCAATTGCAAAGAATGAGTGCTCAACGGCGCTTACCTGCGGCTGTGGGTGAGGATGGGTTGATTTTGGATCAGTGGGCGAAGGATGAGGGTAAGGGTAATTTTCTGGCGCAACAGAGACAGGTTGTTTTCCCTCTGATACATGAAGAGGTGGTGATGGGTTTGTTGGTGACTAGTCGGGGGGATAGGGCTTGGAATGAGTCGGAGAGGAGTCAGATTGAGGAAATTGCTCAAACGATCGCGATCGCTTGTATTTTAGACCAACGTTCGCAATGGTTGGAACACAGATTTAGCGAACAACAACGTTTGCAAGCTCAACAAAATGATTTGTTACATAATCTTTTACATCAGTTACGAAATCCTTTGACGGCGTTAAGGACTTTTGGGAAGTTGCTGGTGAAAAGGTTGGGTTTGAATGATAAGAATGGGGAGTTTGCGGCTAATATTTTACGGGAGAGCGATCGGATTCAAGATTTGTTGCAACAGTTCGATCGGGTGATTGATTTAACTGATGATTTAAATGAGCCGCAACCGGATGGATTTTTGGATAATTTGTTGACGATTTCTCCGGTTGAGTCGAAGGTGGAAACAGAGAAGGCGAAGAATGTTAAGCAACCTTTGCTGTTGTTACCGGAGTCGGGGTTGATGGAAATTCCGAGTTTGTCGGCTTGTTCTTTGGTGCAGGTTTTAGATTCGGTTTTGGCGGCGGCTTTTGCGATCGCACAGGAAAGAAATTTAACTTTTAAAGCGGAAATTCCTGAGAATTTACCAACTATAAAATGTGATAGTAAGGCTTTAACGGAAGTGTTGAGTAATATTTTAGATAATGCTTTGAAATATACGCCTTCTGGGGGCAAAATTTTTGGAGAAATTAAACGGAAAAAGACGGCTGATGGTAAGTTTTTGGGTGTGGCGGTGAGTGATAATGGTGCAGGTATTCCTCCGCAAGATTTAGAGCATTTGTTTGAAAGGGGTTTTCGGGGCGAAAAAGAAAAGACGGAAATTCCGGGGACTGGTTTGGGTTTGGCGATCGCACAGGAATTAACCCAACAAATGCAGGGAAAAATTGAGGTTTTTAGTCCAGCTAAACATCCAAAAATCAAGCAATCAGGAACAACTTTTATTGTCTGGCTACCAGAGTTTAGCGAGTAACATAAGGTTCGTTGTGAACACTTCAGTGTTCTCTTGGAACACTGAAGTGTTCACAACAGACAAATTTAAGATTTATCTAAGGACTAAATCTGAGTTTAGCGTTAGGGTGAAGTCACTGTTAGGAAATATGGTAATAATTGTGGCTTTTTCTTGATTGCGAAATGCGCCAATTAATTCAGCCGAAGAACCGAAACCAGAATTTAATACTACTTCTTGAGAAGCAATAATTGGGTTTCCTGAAATAGCTGCAAAAGCGGCTGCTGCTGCTGTACCTAAAGCGGAATTTTTCACTATTCTGTCAACTCTTTGATTTTTAGAAATTTCGGAAGTTCTATCAATAATTCTCGAACTAGCGCTAATTTCAATTCTTTTTCCATCTGATAAAACTAACTGTTTGGCAACGAATTGAGCAGTTTTTTGGTCTTGAATTGTCACTAATTCGCCAACAATTTGACTACCCGCAGGAATTAAGGAATTGGCATTAAAAGAGGAGACATTTCTAGCTAAACTTAAAGTTAAAGGAATTGGCCCAGGTTCATTAGGGGAAACTAAAATTTTCTTAGCTACATCGTATCTTACTGGAAGTGTTGTCCCGGCTGGAATGCGGACGGCTATTTGTCTTTGTGGGGTTTCTTCTTGCTGTAAGTTAGTATTATTTTGGGCAAAGTTAGGAGATGGTAAAACTAAAGATATTGTCGCAGCAACATTAATCGACAAGGCAATTAATAGAGCTTTTTTTGATGTAACAAAACTGCAATTATACATAAATTGCTCTCGATAGAATTCTTTTTAATGATTTTACTACTAATTTGATTTAGTTAATCATTGTTTTGGGGAATTATAGGTTTAAATTGGTTGGTTCTCAGCCGTCTAATTATCCAATCAAATCTGGCTCTAGCGAGGGTAATGTTTTCTAAAAGATGGGGATGCAGTTGATCTAATTCTACTTCTTCGGCTTGAGCTTTACCGTAGCCTAATTGACTGACTAAACCACGCATTCTCAGGGAAAGTAGAATGGCTAAGGCACGGTAAAAACGGGAAGCAAAGCTAATATCAAATTGTAGTTTGGTGGCTAATTCTCGACGGGGAATGGACAAAACTAAAGACTTTTCTGAAGAGGTAACTGTGGCGGATGGGGGACGAAAATCTATGAAAGACATTTCTCCGACTACTTCGCCGCTGGTAAGTGTAGCAATTTCTTTACCACCAAGGGCGGAAATAGAAACTCTTAAAGTTCCTTCTAAGAGAATGTAGATGGCATCTACGGGTTTTCCTTCTTCAATGAGTGTGGTGTTAGCTGTAATTTCTTGCCATTTACTGGTTTGAATTATCCAGTCAACATCGTCATCACTGAGTTCTCCCAAAATTAAGAAAACTTTTTGCATAATTAAATTCCTGGTACACTGCTAAAGGGATAGTTAAATAATCTCTTAAGCACCCTAATTAAGCAATTAAAAATTGACAATTCACTATTCAAAATGAAGATATTTAAAGATAGTACCCCTTCTGCAACATGGATAATGCTGTCGCTCGGCACGATCGCCGATCGCATCTTGCTTTATTAGGATACAAGATTATTGCCAAGGTATGTTGTCTTGTATAAGTTTGCAGTTTTCTAGGTAAGGTGTCAATCAATGTTTTATACAAAAAAGCGATCGCTATTACAAATTGTAGAGCGATCGCTTTTTTTGGAGAAACCTGTACATCTAGATGCCTCGGTTGTACCCAGGATTAGAATTTGGGTTATTGTAACCGGGGTTATTGTAACCTGGGTCGCTATAACCTGAACTATAACCTGGAGCACGTCCAAAGGAATTGACGACTAAATCTGAGTTTAATCTAAGATCGAGGTCGCTGTCTGGATCGATGATTACAACTCTATTGGATCTGTTGCGTCCTCCTAAAAGTAACCCGCCTACAGTACCTACCCCTGTACCTGCGAGAACTTCTAATGCGTCGATGCGGCGATCGCCTGTAACGCCAGCGATTAAAGCGCCAGCAGCAGAACCTACAGCCGCACCTGCTAAGAGGCTGGTAAGGTCTCTACCTTTGCGAACTTCTTCTGTTCTGGTAATTACGTCGGAGGAAGCGTTGATCGATCGGCGTTCTCCACTAGGTAAAATTAAATCTCTAGCTACAAATTGAGAGCCACCACTTGCGGGTCGTAATTGTCCTGTAACTTGACTTCTAGCAGGAATTAAGATTTGCCCATCACGAGAAACCACATCGCGATCGACACTCAGAGTTAAATTAGTAGTTTCATTAGGAGAAACCACAATTTTTTCTGCTGAATCATATCTAACTTGAATCGCAGTTCCCGCAGGAATTCTGTAATTACCTCTTTGACTAATTGAATCTCGATATTGTGCTGATGCAGGAGAAGCAATTAAAATTGGTGCGGTTGCAGAAGCACTCATTCCCAAAGCAACTATTAGCGCAGTTGTTGATTTCCAGTTGCGAATTTTAAACATTCTTTAGCACCCTCCTGGGGTTTCTCTTGTTAAACTTTATGACGCTGATTTAAAAGGTTTGTTTCCGATATTTTTTAGATTGATGCACAAGAGAGTTTATAGCGCTAATTTTAGGATAACAAGGTTAGGAATGAGGTACATCAACCATTTGGGTTATAACTATTTACAGATTTTGTTTGGTTTGGATTCGGTATTTTTATTAGGAATGGTAAAGACGTGGGTTTGAGGGTTTAGTTCCTGTGATTTGGGAAATTTGATTTTAATTGATGAGTTAAGACAATTGCTATAAATTTGATTTCGGCAAACTCTCGTAAGGTGATAAAGATGGGTACTAAGTTGGTGAAATTTTCGCCATAGATACATTGGATAGCGAGATATTTTAAAAATGTGGTTTTACCGGAACCTGGTTTTCCCAAAACCATCAGTTTTGGATAACGTTCAACTGCTTTTAGACCAGGGACTCTTTCTTTAATAATTCTACTCATTTTCAGTATCTATTTCGCTAAACTTTTGTAAATTTTGCTGGCGAATTCATCTAAGCCAAACATTACGCAAACATTACGCAAACATCGGTTTGTAATGCTGGTGTAAACTGGATTTGAAACAATTCTATCGGGAAATTTGTTATGGCAACCGTTCTGCTCGTTGAAGATGATCCGATAAACGTTAAAGTTTTCTCTAAGATGCTCACTAAGCTAGGGGGTTTAATGGTACGCCACACGGAAAATGTGGAAGAGGTAATCCAAATTGCCCAGTCTGGGGAAGTAGATCTGATTATTATGGATCTTGCTCTGAAGAACAGCTGGTATGAAGGAAAATTTATTCATGGTTTTGCAATAACTCAAATGCTGAAAGCTGATTCGAGAACGGCTAATTTGCCCGTAATTTTGGTGACAGCTAATTGTGGTGAGACACACAGGGAAAACTTTTTGGAAATAAGCGGTGCAGATGGCTATATCCTTAAACCAGTGGTAGATTATCAAGACTTTGTGGATCGGATTCGATCGATGATACTAAACAGGGGATAAACTATTGATCCGATCGCCAATATTATGCTAACCGATGATACAACAATTGCGATCGCACTCTCTCCATTTCCCAATTTTCTGAGTTTACGCAGGCTTTAAAGCTGATAGCAGAGGAGTTTTTGGAGATGTGCGATCGACCAGTCGAATTTGATTCTAATAATTTATTCAATCTAATCCGCGATTTTGTAAATAACGAATTTCAACCACAAATGACTGAACAAATGGTGAATTAAGCGAAGTTTTTAGTAACTTATCCGCTACATCTGTTATAGATTTGGTTTGGGATATTTTTCAATTTCGGAGATGGGTAATAGTAAGGTGTCTTCGATATATTGTCGGACTTCTCGACTGACGTAGCAATCGCTGTTTAGGCATTTTGCTAGTAATTTATTAGCCTCATAATATTGATTTAGTAAATCTTCTTGCTGTTCGTTGAACTGCCAATCATGACCTATGTTACGATACTTAATTATTTGTTTTCTTAATTGCTCAGTCCATGCTTTACCGTTAGCTTGCCACCACTGATTAAAGTTCTCTACCCCATCATCTGAATTAGGCGGTTGCTTTTTAAGTATAACTATTGATTGCGGCAAAGCATTTTCAGGTTTTAAGTTACAAATAAAGTCGAAAATATGGTCAATATTGAGGCAACTTGGTTCAGCATTTTCCTGTATATTTTTAAATTGTTCCAAGTTCAGAGATGTACTTCCAAAAATAATAGACCAGTTAAGCATAAAAATCAGCAAGTAATCGATATAGCATTCAGTAGGTATACCCAAGGATGAGGGATCAAGAATATTTGCAAGTTCATTGATAATAGGAATATAAGTAAAAAGAAGTGTTGAGATCAATTTAAAAGTATGCCAAAAGTAAACAGCACGAGTAACTACTTGCTTTTGATCAACCTCAACTAAAAGGGATTTCTGATTCACCCATATTAAAAATTGCTGTAAATTATCATCGACAGCTACAATTTCATCAACTTTTTCTTTCATTAACAACAACAAACGGTCAGCATTTGGCGACATCTCTACTGCCAGCAAAAAAACTTCTCGCCAGCGTTTTTCTCTCATTTGGCTGACCAAGCTTTTTAACGCTACTTCTGATGACTGCTCAACAGTAATAAACTCTCTAGCAGTGAAATACTCATGAAATGTCAAATGAGAAAAGGAATAAATTCCTTTAGCTCTTTCTACTAATAAACCATGTTGGGCTTCAATTGACTTTAAAACTTTTTCACTGTCCAACTGCAACGTTTCTGGATCTGTGCTGGCATCCGGTAAGTTACGTATATATTCTATAATGTATTGTTCAGCAACTTTTTGTTTAAAGAAATAGTCGGAACGTTCAAATGTATTCAGAGCAATTTTGCTGAGTAAATCTTCTTTACGTTGAACTGATAGCTTTTCGTAAACTTGATCGCGGTAGATTCCCCGTTTAGCATCCCATTTTTTTAGTAAAGCATCTATTCCTTCTTCGTAAAGTAGGGAACGATTAGGTGGAAAATGTCCTGATTCCTCAAATACTAAACAAAGCAATGTTAGAAGTAATGGATTTGTTGCTAGTTGATTAATTCTCCAATTTTCTTCGATACGTTTCAGGAAATTCTCAGCTTTTACAGCTTTATTGTTAAACCAGTTTTTCGCAAACGTAGCAATTTGTTCATCATCAAAATCAGCTACTTCTACCTCGGAAAACTTCTCAAAGGTATATTCCTTTGCTGCAATACGACAAGTCATGACAAAGCGATTGTTACGAAACTGGTCAGAAAAGCCTCGGATTTCCTTTAAAACTCGTTGGCTGTCCTCTTCTCTAACTTCATCTAATCCATCGAGTAAAACTAATGCCTTATTGTTTTGAAATATTTCAACAACCTGATTATCTGTAACCTCGCAATTGACTAATTGCTGGCTAATGTATTCCAGTAATCTTGGTTTATTGGTAGCTTCAGCAAAGTCTTTGAGAGTGATAAAAATTGGTACTAGTTCAGCCTTAAATTTACCCTCGATAGACTGAATCGCTAAATACTTTAAAAATGTTGTTTTACCTGCACCTGGCTTTCCCAGAATCATTAATTTAGAATATTTTTCCACAGCCTCTAATCCGGGAACCTGTTTTTCTTTTATTTTGCCTAATCCGAATCGCTCAAAATCTCCAGAGTTAGATTCTTCGAGTAATTCAGAAATTTCTTTACGCCTGCGTCCTGTAATTTTTTCTAGAATGTTGACGTTAGTGTAAATATCATTTAATCCAATAGGTTGAGTCATGTCTAGTACACGCATTGTGCCGCAGCGTTCTTGAATGATGGGTTTTATTTTTTGACGTACTTCTTGGACTAAGTTATCAATATAACTATCTGACTGTTGATTCTCTTCTATTAAGTCATATTTAACTATTTCATTCTCATTCAATTTGAGTTGAGAGCAGATTTTTCTAAAATATTCGCCATCAATACGATTACCGCTTAATAAACTCGCAATTGTGGCGCGACTACAACCAACACAATCTGCTAAATAAGATTGTGCCCATTTCTTTTTTTTCAGCATAGTTCTGATTTTTTCGATTCCTTCTGAAGATGCTTGGATTCTTTTCATTAACATAAGCCCATAAAAGTTTAGCTTTTAAAGTTATTATATTAAGGTAAATTTTATAACTCTGACAACTCTTACATAAAGTCTTACATAAAGTCTTACAGTTACTCAGACAACATCCCAAGCTATGAATGCCAAACTGTAATTGTCCAGTTTTTAAGTGATGATTATGCAAACTACACAAACAACCTATAAAGAGCTTTACTTCAATGGTCATTTAGTGCGATTGTTCAAAACAGCAGAAAGTATTATGCTAACTGCTGTAGACTTACTTTCTGCCCTTGAACTCAGCCCATCTATTTCTACGAAAATTCCTGACGAATTTAAGGGTTTAGGTGCTGTTGATAAAGATGATAGTGGTCAGTTTTACCTTTGGAAACATCAAGTTTTGACAGTAAAGCAAGACGGGTTGTTAGATGTCCTTTATTTTGCCAAACGGAAGACAGCACTGCAATTCCTAAAATGGTTTTATGAAGAGGCGTTACCTTCTATCTAAAACGAATAGAATTCGCAGCTACACAGACGAAACCCGCCTGCGCGGGTTTTTTGTTTATTTTTTAAATTGTGGACTGGTGGGCTTTGTCTAATTGTTTAATGTAGGGGCGAAGCATTTGGGCGACAAATTTTGCAACTCACAAAAGATTCTTGTACCCAAATGCTTCGCCCTCCCCCGCAGATAACCTGTATTTACAATCTTTCGTCAAGACAGGGCGAAGCATTCGGATATTCATATTTTGGTTGAGTTACGTAAATTGTCGCCCGAATGCTTCGCCCCTACAAAATTTCTGTCCGATACGCTATTTCACATTTGCCAAAAGTTTGTTGAGTCGATCGCACCCACCCCACCCAATTTAATATAGTAAAGTGCCTCATATTCTCCCCAAACTACCAACTAACACCGATGACAAAAACCGAAATTTTACAAGCACTCAAGCAAATGACAACTGATGAACGCTTAGAAATTATCGAAGCAGCTTCGATAATGATGCGGGAAGAGATAGCAGAAAAAGCCAAACGCAAAGCTGAGAGAGAGGAAAAACTTGCTGCTGCTGTTCAGGATGCAATTCCTGATTATATGCCAGGAGGTTGCTTATACGATCTTTGGTCGCCTGAGAGTGAACCATATTATAAAAGTGAGGATGAAATTCCCGGTGGTGGACTAGAAAAAAATGCTTAGGGGTGAAATTTGGTTAGTTACACTTGATCCTACTGTGGGTGCTGAAATACGTAAAACTCGCCCAGCAGTAATCATCAGTGATGATGGAATTGGAATTTTACCTCTTAAAGTTACCGTCCCGATTACTGTATGGCAAGATCGATATATTAATAGAGATTGGATGGTGCGAATTGAACCTAGCGCCGAAAATAATCTCACAAAAACCTCAGCAGTAGATACTTTTCAAGTCCGTTCACTTTCCCAAGAAAGATTTATTCGTCAGATAGGAATCCTTCCCGAAACAACTATGGAAGAAATTAGCACCGCCTTAGCAATTGTTCTAAATATTAACTAATAATTTAATTTGCTAGTTACATAAATTGTTGGTTAGATCCCCCCTAACCCCCCTTACCAAGGGGGGAACCGGATTCAAAGTCTCCCGCTTACAAAAAAGGGAACCGGATTCAAAGTCTCCCGCTTACAAAAAAGGGAACCGGATTCAAAGTCTCCCGCTTACAAAAAAGGGAACCGGATTCAAAGTCTCCCGCTTACAAAAAAGGGAACCGGATTCAAAGTCTCCCGCTTACAAAAAAGGGAACCGGATTCAAAGTCGCCCTCTTACAAAAAAGGGAACCGGATTCAAAGTCGCCCTCTTACAAAAAAGGGAACCGGATTCAAAGTCTCCCGCTTACAAAAAGGGGGAACCGGATTCAAAATTCAAAGTCCCCCTTGGTAAGGGGGATTTAGGGGGATCTAAAACTTCTGGGCTAATAACTAGCAACTTACGTTAATAAGTAGGTGTAAATAAATAAAGTGAAAATAGTTATTTATCAATGGGGCGGGCAAGATGCCCACCCCACAAGATTTTTAGCTTTCTTGTGGGGTGGGCATCTTGCCCGCCTTTGTTTTACTTTATTTAGATCTACCTACTTAGTTTTACAATTTAACTATGCAAAAGTGCAAATGTACTGGTATTAATAAAGAAAGAAAGGTACGGCGAAACAGCCTGCATGATTCCTCTACAACTCTCATTAACAAACTTCCTCAGCTATCGTAAAGCAACCCTGGATTTTCGGGGATTGCATACCGCTTGCATTTGTGGCGCAAATGGGGCGGGAAAATCTTCCCTTTTAGAAGCTATCACTTGGGCGATTTGGGGCGAAAGTCGGGCGGCGACTGAAGATGATGTCATCCACTCTGGCGCGGATGAGGTTCATGTGATTTTCGTTTTTGAACATCAAGATGCAGTTTATCGCGTTTTGCGATCGCGTCGCCGAGGCGGAGGCGCAACTTTAGAATTCCAGGTACAAACCCCTACAGGTTATCGCGCTTTAACCGAACGGGGAATGCGTTCAACTCAGCAATTAATTTCCGAACACCTGAGATTAGATTACGATACTTTTATTAATTCCGCTTATTTGCGTCAAGGTCGAGCCGATGAATTCATGCTCCGAAAACCCACTGAACGCAAACAAATTTTAGCAGATTTACTGAAACTAAGTCAATATGAAGAATTAGCGGAAAAAGCCAAAGATTTATCCCGTCAATTTAAAGGACAAGCGGATCAAATTCAGCAGGATTTAGACAGAATTAAAATTCAGTTACAGCAGCGAGATGTCATTGCTCAAGAACAAGCGATCGTAGAAGCTCAAATCAACACTCTCCAACAAGCCCAAGCTGCTGATAATCATGAATTGCAAAGGTTACAAGCTCTACAACATCAGCGCAAAACTTGGGAACAACAACTAACTTGGCAACAACAACAATATCAGAATCTCCGGGGAGATATTGAACGACTCCAGCAAGATTTGGCGAGTAGTCAACAGCAACAAAAAGATTTAGAAAATCTCCTGAGTCAGGAAGCAGAAATTACTGCTGGTTATGCTCAGTTTCAAAACTTACAATCTCAGGAAGAAGCTTTAGCCGGAAAATTTCAAGCCCATCAAAAAGCAGTTGAACAAAAGCGCAAGTTACAAGAACAACAAACCGGGGTAATTAACGAATTAAATCTGCAATTGCGTCAGATACAAACGCAGTTGCAAGAGTTAGATAAACAGGAACAACAAAACCAACAAATCTTAAATCAAACTGGCGAAGTTGAAGCAGCTTTAGCGAAATTACAACAGGCGCGAATTCGCTTAAATCAATTGGATGAATTGCAATTGCAAGTTAGTCCTTTGTTACAGCGTCGTCAACAGTTGCAAAACCAGATCGATCGCACTCATGCTAAACTCAGCGCCAGGTTAGACGAAATCTCCGCTTCCGCTTACCAATTGCAAGCACAGCAGCAACGTCAACCAAAATTGCAACAAGCAGTCATGGAAGTGGCGACGCAAATCGATCAGTTGGAGAAAAAGCGGGTTTACCAACAGCGCGTGCAGGAGAAAGGTTTAGAAAGACGCAGCTTTATGGAGCGTCTGCAAGAAAATCAGAGGGGATGTGAGCAAAAACTCGGAGAATTGCAGCAAAAAATCGATATGTTGCAAAATCCTGATGCAATTTGCCCATTGTGCGATCGCCCCCTCGACGAACACCACTGGAATCGAGTCGTTCACAAAACTCAAAACGAACACCAAGAAATTCAGCAAGAGTTTTGGGTAATCCGAGAGCAATTAGCAGTCTGCGAACGAGAAATCCAGGTACTTCGGGGAGAATATCGTCAATTATCCCAAGAATTAGCTCCTTATGATAATTTACGGGAACAAAGAGGAGAATTGCAAGCCCAACTTCAGGCGACAGGCGACGTACAACAACGTTTGCAACAAATGAGGGCGGAAGTTGAGCAACTTGAGCGATCGCTAGCCACTGGAAATTATGCCACAGAAGTCCAGCAAGAACTGCGTCAACTAGAGCAAGAGTTACAAAACCTGAGCTACGATGAGAAAAACCACGCTTTAGCCCGAAATGAAGTCGAAAGATGGCGTTGGGCGGAAATTAAGCAGGATAGAATCAAAGAAGCGCAACGTCGTCAAACGCAAATTACCGCCAGAAGACCTGAACTTCACGCCGAAATCGCCGAAATTCAAAGCCAAATCGAGCAACAACAAACTGATTCCGAATTATCGCGTCAAATTGCCGCAATTAACCAAAAAATAGCCGAAATTGCTTACAAAGAAAGCGAGTACAACTCTGTAAGAACTGCGGTGCGTCAAGCGCGGAATTGGGAAATGCGCTATCAACAATTAGCAACGGCGCAACAACAATATCCGCAAATTCGCCAACGCTGTCAAGAGTTAGCGGGAGTGTGGGAAGTGCGATCGCAAGACGTAGAAACTGCTAACCTACAAATTAACAATATCATCAAACAATTAGAGCAAATTCCCAACACAATCAATGAAATTCAAACATTAGAACAGCAGATGCAATGGCGAAAATTGCAATTAGAAGAACAACTGCGCCAAATGGGAAGTTTGCAACAACAATTACAGCATTTAGAAGTCCTAAATCAACAATATCAAGCGCAAAATTCCCAATTACAACAAGCGAAACGTCAATACAAAGTACATAGCTCTTTAGCTGAAGCCTTCGGTAAAAAAGGCATTCAAGCATACATGATTGAAAACATTTTACCACAATTAGAAGCCGAAACAAACTCTTTATTGGCGAGACTTACAGGGAATCAATTGCACGTTCAATTCGTCACTCAAAGAGCAGGAAAAAGCGGTAGAACATCATCTAAAAAAGAAGTAAAAATGATTGATACCCTGGATATTTTGATCGCAGATGCACGGGGTACTCGTGCTTACGAAACATATTCGGGTGGCGAAGCATTTCGGATTAACTTTTCCATTCGTTTAGCATTAGCAAGACTGCTAGCGCAACGTGCAGGAACAGCCTTACAAATGCTAATTGTAGACGAAGGTTTTGGAACACAAGATCAGGAAGGGTGCGATCGCCTAATTGCGGCGATAAATGCGATCGCCAACGACTTCGCCTGCATCCTCACCGTCACCCATATGCCATACTTCAAAGAAGCCTTCCAAGCGCGAATCGAAGTCAACAAAACTCCCAACGGTTCCCAGTTAAGATTATCGATGTAAATTTTCGGGAAGTTGTGATATAATTAATAATTGTGCCGATATAGCTCAGTGGTAGAGTAGCTGATTCGTAATCAGTTGGTCGTGGGTTCAAATCCCACTATCGGCTTTTAAATTTTCTACAACTCTTCTCCAGTAATTCTGGAATAGCGAACACTAAGCAAGCATTCTTCTGATTCTGCAAAGTAGTTTGATACAAGATAGGCTCTAAGAGCCAAATAGCGTTCAACAAGATTTGCATGGTTAGACCAATTGTCATTAACACATTCAGGATCTAGAAGTGTCTTATCTTCTGGTATCCATTGCCACTTAGCATCTTTGTCTCGAATATTTTCCCTGGTATGATACCAATCGTTGTCAAAAACTGTCTCAAAACAATCTAAGAAATGAAGTGTTTTATACAATAAATCCTTATCGAAGTCGTTATTCATTCTTAATACTCTGCATACAGGGGTAATCATATTATTCCATATAAGGTCGTAGTGTTAAGGCTAAAATGGCTTTTAACTTGTTGAGTAACCGTAAGCAACAGTAGAGATAAATTATGGCAACACTCACCATCGAAAACCTACCCGATGACTTAATGGCACAACTGCAAAAACTTGCCAGCCAAAACAATCAAACCATCAACGAACAAATCATCAACCTATTAAAACAAGCAGTACAAAAACCCCAACCTCCCCTAAAATTTCTCATCTCTCCCGAAACAGATCCCACCTGGGAAGAACGCCGCAAAACCGTCCCGCAAATTCTTGCCGACATGGAAAAACGCCGTCGCCTGAACCCAGCAGACTTCGGACTACCCGACAGTACCGAACTCATTCGCGAGGATCGAGAAAGATGAGCAACCCTTTACAGTGTGTTATCGATGCCAACGTCGGCATCAAGCAATTTATTGCCGATCCGCTGACTCCGAAAGTTAATCAACTTCTGGCACACTCGAACATCTCGAACACAGAAATCTATATTCCAGACCTGTTTTATATTGAAGTTACCAATATCTTCTGGAAATACGTCCGCGCAGGAATGTATACGGCTGTGGAAGTTCAAGCAGACTTAGCCACTCTCAAAAGTTTATCTCTCCGAGTTGTTTCCACAGCTGAACTAATGGAAGAAGCCGTTAATATTGCGATCGCTTACGGAATTTCTGCTTATGATGCCTCTTATGTTGCGCTTTCTCACCGAGTCAGCGCCCCTTTACTCACATTAGATCAAAGATTAGTAAATACTCTCACCAATGCACCTTATAACGTGCAGTTATTTACCAACTTTTCCGTTCCACCCTTGCCCTAAAATAACATTAGCTTGGCGAATAATTTGGCAATCAACCGCAGAAAGCAGAACTTAGAGGAAAAGATCAAAATATCTGTTTATATCTGCTAAAAACCTTCTTCTTCAAATTCTCATCAGAAGGCCCCAATTTTGTCACAACATAATTATTAGCAGGATAAGAACGAGAAGGGCGATCGACATGGCGATTCATTAAACAAAAAACCTCGACACAACACAACTAAATCCAGGTAACAAAGGCGAACTTAATTCATCATCATTAATCAACGTCGCCACTAACACCAACCGCGCATTTTCTCTGCGATAAACTTCAACTTTTTTCAACCGCCAATCAGCAATCCAATACTCTTCAACACCCCGCGTAGAATAAAGTTTCAATTTTGCTTCTCTATCTCGCCTCACATTCTCATTACCAGCAGATAAAACCTCTACCACTAACTCAGGCGCACCAGTCAAATGTCCGGCTTCATCTAATAGTAAATCTAATCTTTCATTACTCGCCCAAACTACATCAGGAATCACATCATCTGACTCACCAAAAAGCACACCAGCAGTGATACTTGCCTCTCCTAAACCACTTGATTCTGACCAAGTATCAAGTTCTCGAAAAAATTTACCACAAGTCCGTTGATGTTTCCAGTGAGGCGCTCTTGTCATAAACAAATCCCCATCTACAACTTCGTAGCGCGTACCCTCATTTTCCGGTAAAAGCTCTATATCTGCGGTAGTCCAACGCACTCCCTGAGTTTTCGCATAACTCATGGCAGAACTCCTTTTCAGTGGTACTAATATAAATAGTATAGTCAAATTAATTCATATAATTTAGGTATTAAAGCTTTATTTCCATAGTGATATGTGGAATAGTAAGATAATCAAAAAATTCACCTTGTTCAGAGAAACCTATTTTTTTATAAAAATCTATTGCTGTAATTCGAGATTTTAATCTAACAACCTGCAACTTCTCTTGCTGTGCTTTTTCGATTAACTTTTCTACTAGTTTTGTTCCTATTCCTCGATCGCGAAATTCTGATAAAACAGCGACAAAAGAGATAATTCCCAAGTTTTCTGATTCTTTTCGCAGTCTAGCTGTACCAATAATGCGATCGCCAAAAATCGCAACTAACTGAAAAGAATTTCCTTCATATTGATCTTGCTCAGTACCTAACGCCATTCCCAAAGGCTTTCTCAACACCAGCCAGCGCACATAGAACATCTGACTTAGTTCAACTTCATTAGCAACTAAGCGAATTACTATTTCTTGCTCAGAAATCTTCATCACATAAAAACTTCAACAACACAGCTAAATTTCCTCCTCTCTTCCAGGAGCGTTCTCTGCGTCCTCTGTGGTTTAATAAAAAACTAATGGATATTTTCCGAAATCCAAGCTAAATAAGGCGGATACCCAGCCACTAAAGGTAAAGCAATAATTTCAGGAACTTCGTAAGAATGTAACTCTTTCACCTTCGCTGCTAAACTTTCAAACTTTGCCAAATCAGTTTTAATTAAAAGTTGCCATTCTTCCTCTTTATACAACTCACCTTGCCAAGTGTAAATGGATTTAATTGGCACCAAACTGACACAAGCGGCGAGTTTAGACTCTACTAAACTTTGGGCTATCTCTTCCGCCTCAGCTTGGGAAGGTGCTGTTACCAACACTACACCATATTGAATTTCTGAGATCTCATTCATTACCTGCAACCCTTAATTCTGCTGCTTCAAAATGTAGCGCAGTTTGGGGTAAAGCGAAATAGAATTTAGTTTTTTTTTGGGGTGCGATCGCACATTTTAATCCAGTAGGTTCAATATCCGTACCTGTCAGCGTTGCTTCAGTTAAATCAGCATCCGTTAAATTAGCTTGATTCAACCTCGCCCAAGTTAAATTCGCCTTTTCTAAACAAGCTCCAACTAAATTTGCTCCCGTTAAATCTGCTCCCGCTAAATTGGCATTCCGCAAAATTGCTGTACTTAAATTTGCCCCGATTAAGTTCGCCCCTTCTAAATTTGTCCCGATTAATTTAGCACCACTTAAATTAATCGTAGCCAAATCTACTCCACTCAAATCTAAACCACTCAAAAACGCCTTACTTAAATTAATTCCACTAAAAGAAGAGCCATAAAGCATCGCCCCAATTAATCTTGCAGCTTCCAAATTCACCCAATTTAAATTAGCGCCACTTAAATTAGCACCTCGCAAATTAATTCCTTGCAAATTAGCGCCACAAAGATTTGCGCCCCACATATTTACCGATCGAAAATTAGCACCCTTCAAATTAGCACCACTCAACTTTGCCCCTGGTAACTTAGACTTTACCAAAAAAGCACCTCTCAACTCCGCTTTAGTTAAATCAGCATCAACTAACTTCGCTTCACCCAATTTAGCAAACTTCAAATTTGCCCAATTTAACAAAGCACCACTCAAATCTGATTTATCCAGCAAAGCATGAGCCAGATTCGCCCCCCTTAAATTTGCTCCCGATAAATTTACCCCCATTAAATTAACTTTCGTCAAATTAGTGCCGCTTAAATCAATTCCGGCGAAATTTCTCTTTCCTTGTTCATAAAGCTCTAATAAAGTACTAACTTCCATAATGATTCTGCCCCTTTCTCTTTAACTATAAAATGCTCTTCGATTCTCAATTACCAACCAAATTCAAACAAATTACACTAACTAAAAGAGCATCGAACAGGAAAACCGTAAATTACTTTTTTAGTATTTTAAATGCTTTGCCCAAATACAATTAAGCTTTATCCAAAATTAAAAAGACAAAACTAATATGATTAACACTTGGATTTTAATTAAAATTTTACTATGTAATTTTTTCTTTGTTATACCCCAAACCACCTAGCGTTACAAATATTTTCATAATTTCATTTATTATTAACAAAAACTAAGCTGCTTTGTGTGAGAACCAACATTCTCCAAAGCAGCTTAATGCCAGAAAAAGCTCAGATTTAAATTTAACTTGGCGACAAAGAATAAACTTGCCCATCTATTAGCAAGCGGGTAATTCCTTTGGCTTTCAAATAAGGGCTAGCTTTTTGGAGCATTCTACCATCAGGAACCTTAATCACCCGTTGATTCCGGTTAGAAAAACGTCTAGCGATGCGATGATTATCGAACACAGGCAGAGTTCTTTGTTGAATTTCGTCTTTAGGAATTTCACCCAAATCACCAAAATCCCTTAAAGGTCTGGTAATTAATTCTGCTGCCCTGTCTACCACCAAGTAACAGGGTCTAGGGAAAGAAGCTTCCGAGAGTGGTAAAACTTGAATCAAAGCGCCAATCTGCACTCTTCTTCTAGGAGTTAGTAGCACTTCATCATCTTCATCATCATCTAAATCATCATCTTCATCATCATCTAAATCATCATCTTCATCATCATCCAAATCTTCTTCGCCATCGAGCAAATCTTCGCCCAACATTTCCCTAATAGTGCTGACATCAGCATTGTATGCTTCATCAAGCAATTCATCATTTGTCTTTGCTTCTGGCGGATCTTCGGAGAATTCTACTTGTGGAGGAGCAGGTTTATTTGCCAATTCTTCTTTTACTTCATGCACTGGTGAAGCCACAGCAGAAGAACGTTTTCTAGAACGTCTGGCAGAACTTACCTCTACTTCTGAAGAAACTTCTGGTTCTTCTAGTTCTTCTGGTTCTTTTTCTTTAACAACCTTTTTTGGTTGAGGTAGTACTGGTTTCGGTTTTTCCGGTTCGGGTTCTTCTACTACTTCCGGTTCAACAACATCAGCAACATTTTGTCCGCGAGACGATCGCTTTTGCTGAATCAAAACTTCATATTCATCAGCCAACAAAGTGCTCTTCAGCAACCGACTAATTGTTGAGTGACTAACACCATACCGTGCCGCCAGAGTAGAAGTTGTCTCCTCTGGGTTGTAATACAGCTTAAGAATTTCCGACTTATCTTTTTCTGTTAATTTTTTAGCCATTATACTTTAATTCCCCTAACCCCTTTTCCTTGCCCCAGAACGCCGAGAACGGCTTGATGTCGATGTGTCGTATTCTAAGGCAGCGCCAATTGCAAACAACACTCCACTGAACACCCAAAAAACTTCTGGCAGAGAACCACTTTCATAATCTCGTTGTTTTTCTGCCCATTTAAACCACATATCTGCAATGTAAAGACACAAAGCTGCTGCGGCAATCATCCGCCAAGACTGAGAAAAACGTCCTCCCCAGAAAGCTAATAGTAGCATTGTGGCAATGATTAACAGGAGAACATCTGCCACTACATAAAATAGACCTACTGGCGTAGCGAAAGGTTTAAGTTGTTCATCGATCGCGACAATCCAAGGGGGTGCTGATGTATTTGCTTGTTTAGCTGCTGGTGTAGTTGCTGCTGGTGGTGTGACGGTAGGTTTGGCTGCTGGCGTTGGTGATGCAGCTGGGGTGACTTTTGTTTCCTTGGCAGGTGTGGGAGTTGAATTAGCAGCTGGTGGTTTGGCAGCTGGTGGTTTGGCAGCTGGGGGTTTAGCAGCTGGTGGTGCAGCCGCTGGCGCAGGAGAAGCTTGAGCAACCAAAGCCACATTGTTGCTAGATGGTAGGATAGCGGCTTGAGCAGAGGTGTTACCCAAGGTAGTCACCCAATAAGCTAAGGCTATACCAATCGCTGCGATCGCCACCACAATTACCCATTGCCATTTCTCCAAATTCAATCTCCGAGCTACTACTGCTTGGATCATGCCCCAAGCCAGAGCAATATAAGTACCGATAAAAAACAGATCTCCTAAAGAGACATCTGGTTCAAGTTGCCAAACTAATTCCCAAAAACCAAATAAAAAGTTGCCCAAAAAATAGAACAGCATTCCCAAACCTATTCCCAGCCAGACTTGACGACCGCTGACTATTTGAGGACTACGCCAATTTCTAAAGCAGAGTATCGCTGCAAATAAGTAAGCCACCTGTTCAAAAACATAAGTTCCGATTAAATACCATTTCGGACGCTCCACCCCTGGTGGTGTAATACTAAACAGCAAAAAGAACAACAGCGCCAGAACTGCCCAAACAATGCCAGCGATGACGATCGTTTTCACTGAGAACAGGGGTTTAGGATTAGATGATTTATCCGAAATGTTGCTCATAGCGGTTCACAAAATAGCTGGGGAATGGAAAGCACAACCTGAATAAACTTTGAGAGCTATTGCACTCAACAGACTACTACTAAACAGCATATTGATTAATGCCCACATAAGTCATAGTAACTTTGATGGAGCATTTCATCAGCTATTGCCACAAATTACCTACAACCGGAGTTTGATTCAGCCAACTGACAAACAGGCTGCGCTCAGGAGGTTGCAGGTCTTCTAGGGCATCCTTTGCGCGACTCACAAAGCTGGTATTCCCAAAACATTCTTTACCTAGACGATGCAATTCTCGCAAGAGGGTAATTAAATGATGTTCTTCCCAAGCCGGAAGTTGGTTAGTACTCAACGGATCAATTGACAGCAAGTTCTTTACTGCTGCTGCTGATTCAGTCTGGGGGAAGCGCCACTGCTGGAAAACTTCAATGAGATTTTTTTCAAATAATCCCGCTTGCTTGTTACCTAAAATATCCTCAATGTCTATACTTACCGCTTGGAGCAGCAAAAGACAAGCTTGGGTAAGGGTCGTCGTTTTAGCATCACCAGCACCATCGCTGCCTAGCTGATCTAGGCGAATTTTGCCCCAAACACTGAATCTTTCCGGTTCTTCCAATAATACACAGGCTTTACCTCGGTTATCTGTTAGATCCCGCCAAAAGGCTTTGGCTTCTTCCTCTTGGTTGGCTCTAAACACACTGATTAGGCGAAAGGTTTGCCCTTGGTAATTAAGAATCGGTATTGGCTGATCCCGTTTGGGGTGCTGAATGCTAGATATTTCAACATCCTGCCGTTTCAAAATAAACATGACACTGGCGATTGACTCCTGTCAGAACCGGGGGTGCAGCAAGTGAGAACCGTAACCTCCCAGAGACTAGCTTTAAATGCAGAATGCTGGTGTTACAGGTGCGGCTCAAGCAGCGATCGCAACTTACACACTATCCTATCTAACACTTTTCGGTGCCACAGATAGACTCTTGCGCCTTTCCCCCTCAAAACCAGAAGTGCAAGTATCCCTGCCTCTAGTTCTTCAGATCTTTAATTCTTACTTGCTTTGTGATGACAGTCTAGATGATTTTGACTATCTCTTGCTTATTATGCCCAATAAGTCTCTTTCCCCTGCCAACATCTCCGAATTTTCACTAAATTTTCGGTTTCGACCAGACAAAAGCCCACAAATTTTGATAATATAAGCAAACGTATACTTGGGTGCGTAACTCAGCTGGATAGAGTAGCAGCCTTCTAAGCTGCGAGTCACAGGTTCGAGTCCTGTCGCACCCGTTTTCTGTTAGTCTATTAGGATTGCTTGTTGAGGCATCTCCAGGGGCAGAGGGGCAGAGGGGCAGAGGGGCAGAGGGGCAGAGGGGCAGAGGGGCAGAGGGGCAGAGGGGCAGAGGGGCAGAGGGGCAGAGGGGCAGAGGGGCAGAGGGGCAGAGGGGCAGAGGGGCAGAGGGGCAAAAAAGTCTTTAGCCTCAAACTTTTTCCTCAACTCAAAACTCAACACTCAAAACTTTATTCTCCGTTAAACCAGGCTGTAATCGCTAAAGCTAATCCGTCAGCGGCATCATCCGGTTTAGGTATGTAATCTAAATTCAATTCTCTGGCTACTGCTTGTTGGACATCAAGTTTATCTGCATTTCCCATTCCGGTTAATGCTTGTTTTACTTCTGCAGGAGTGAATTCAACTGTGGGTAATTTATGTTGTGCTAATACCAAAGTTAGTACTCCTCTGGCTTGGGCGATGGCGATCGTATTCCCCATGCGATAAAAAAACAGTTTTTCTATAGCAACTAAATCTGGTTCTAACTGCTCAATTATTGTGTTTAAATCTTCATAAATTGTGCAGAGTCTTTCCCCCATAGGAATTTTAGCAGAAGTTTTAATCACTCCAAAATCTACTAACTTCGCGGGAATTTGCCCCGATTTTTCACACACAATTAGCCCAAATCCAACTACCGCTAATCCCGGATCTAATCCTAAAATTCTCTGCTGCATACAAATTTTTCATCCTAGTCTTAAACAAATAAACAAAAATTTTATATTAGAATCCTTAAAATCATGAAATACTGTATGCCAACCACAGTAATTTTCAGGATATATCTACCGAAATTGTTCAACTGGGTGGCAACTTGCTCTGATTGTATAGGGGTTTACAGTTGCTTAATAGGCGACTTTTCTGGTACAAGTACCTAGACAAATCTATTGGAGCCGTGAAATATTTCCTCATAAAAGCCAAAGCTTTTTACTATACACTCGTCTGACACACATTTCCTAATTCCTTATTTCTGAATCAGTCATGTCAATCGGTTTATTCAAACAAGCACTGCTTTTCCTGTCGAATGAATCCCGCAGTCGCACGCCGGAGCGGTTTAACAAGCGGTTTAACAGGTGGTTTAAATGGTTGGCTCCTGGTTTGTTGGTGAAACGCTGGTTATTAATTAGTGCTGGTGGTGTTTTGCTGACAACTTTGGGTGTGGCAATTTGGGTGAAGCTGACTCCCATTAACCGCTTGATTCAACTAGTTAACGATGTTTTAGAGAAGATTACCACGATCGTTCCCAATTATATTAGTGGGCCATTGGTGATTGCTGGTGGTCTATTGTTGATTTTTTGGGGACATACTCGCAGTTTAAATTCGATTACGGAAGCCCTGAAGCCGAGTGGAGAGGAAGAACTAATTGATGTGTTGCTGACTCACCGGAAGTTGAATCGGGGGCCAAAAATTGTGGCGATTGGCGGTGGTACGGGACTTTCGACTTTATTGCGGGGTTTAAAGGCTTACAGCGCTAATATTACTGCCATTGTTACGGTAGCTGATGATGGGGGTTCTTCTGGACGGCTACGGCGCGAGATTGGGGTGTTACCTCCTGGAGATATTCGCAACTGCTTAACTGCTTTGGCGGATGAAGAGAAGTTGTTAACGGAACTGTTTCGCTATCGTTTCAGCGCTGGGGATGGTTTAGTGGGGCATAGTTTTGGTAATTTGTTCTTGACGGCGATGAGCGAGATTACGGGAGATTTGGAACGAGCGATCGCCGCAAGTTCTAAAGTATTAGCAGTAAGAGGTCGAGTTTTACCTGCTACACTTTCTGATGTTCGTCTGTGGGCTCAATTGGAAGATGGACGACGGGTGGAGGGCGAGTCTCATATTACGGAAGCAATGGGTAAAATAGTCAAAATTGGCTGTATCCCTGCTAATCCTCCGGCTTTACCCAAGGCTGTTCAGGCAATCAAAGAAGCTGATTATATTATTATTGGCCCTGGCAGTCTTTATACCAGCATTATTCCTAATTTATTAGTACCAGAAATTGCTGATGCGATCGCGCAACGGAAAGTTCCCCGCATCTATGTTTGTAACATGATGACTCAGCCAGGAGAAACTCAAGGTTACACGGTTTCCGATCATATTAATGCGATCGACAAAGCTTGTGGTAAAAAACTATTTAATGCTGTATTAGTTCAGCGAAAAATTCCTTCGGCAAAAGCTTTAATTCGCTATGCCCAAGAAGATTCTCACCCAGTTTACTTAGATAGAGAAGCGATCAATTTATTAGGTCGGCGGATAGTTCTCTCTAACATTATCTATGAAGACCAAAAAACTGGTTTAGTTCGCCATGATTCAGCACGATTAGCTAGGGTGTTACTCCGTTGGTATAGTCGCGCTCAATCAGAATCAATTATGGGATTCCATAACTTATGATTTTTAAATCACAGGAAATTCTCCTAGCAAATGCCGCAGAAACTCGTCAGCTAGGAATTCAGTTAGGGCGCAATCTCACTGCTGGTACTGTAATTTTATTGTCAGGCGATCTAGGTGCTGGCAAAACTACTTTAGTTCAAGGAATTGGTGCAGGTTTAGGAATTTCCGATCCCATAGTTAGTCCTACTTTTACTTTAATTAATGAGTATCCCGAAGGACGTTTGCCTCTGTATCATTTTGATTTGTATCGTTTGTCACCGCCAGAAGTAGAAGCATTGAATTTAGAATCTTACTGGGAAGGTGGAGAGTTTTCTTTGGGAATTGTGGCAATTGAATGGGCAGAGAAATTGACATATATGCCGAAAAATTACCTGCAAATCCAATTGATTTATACTCCCGACGAGCGGCGGATAGCTAAACTGATTCCTCTGGGAAATTTTACCTTAAATTTGAGCTAATTAAGCATCAAATGTTAAGGCTTTGCCTCTGACTTCTGTAAATAATTTCCCTCTTTCATAAACTACATTTCCGCCGACAATAGTGATAACGGGCCAACCTGTTAATTGCCATCCTTCAAAGGGGCTCCAACCGCACTTTGTTTGTAATTCTTCGCGCAAAACTGGGCGATAATTATCTAAGTCTACCAACACTAAATCGGCATCGTAACCGGGAGCGATCGCACCTTTATTAGGAATCTTATAACCTTGAGCCACAGCCGTAGACATCCAGTTAGCAACTTGGGCAATTGTACATTTTCCCTGCATCGCTTGAGTTAACATTACTGGCAAAGAAGTTTCCACCCCAGGCATCCCTGATGGCGTATTTGGGTAGCCTTTGGCTTTTTCTTCTAAAGTGTGGGGGGCGTGATCTGTAGCGATAAAATCAATTACCCCATCCCGTAATGCTTGCCAGAGAATTTCGTTGTCATTTGGCGATCGCAAAGGCGGATTCATCTGCGCTAAAGTGCCAATTTTCTGATAAGCTTCTGTATTAAGTACTAAATGTTGGGGCGTGACTTCAGCTGTTACCCAACTGGGTTTATCTTCACGCAACAATAGGGCTTCATCCCCAGTGGAAAGATGCAAAATATGTAAACGTCTTTCGTACTTTTTAGAAAGTTTTAAAGCCAACTGAGTTGCTAACAGCGCAGCTTGGTTATCTTGAATTTGCGAATGAATAGCCGGATCGGTTATACCAGCAAACTCTTGTTTTCTTTGGTTAATTCTTGCCTGATCTTCCGCATGAACAGCAATTAACCTCTTTCCCTTAGCAAAAATCGCCTCTAAAGCTGTTTCTCCATCTACCAATAACTGACCGTGCATTGACCCCATAAAAATTTTAATCCCTGGAGTCGGATTAGCTGTCAATAAATCTGGTAAATTCTCTGCTGTCGCCCCCATAAAAAAGCCATAATTAACTAAGCACTTCTGGGCGGCGCGTTGTAGCTTATCATCTAAAGTTGCCTGTGTAGTCGTTAAAGGGCGAGTATTGGGCATTTCCAGAAACGAAGTTACCCCACCTTTAGCACAAGCACAGCTAGCCGTAAATAAATCTTCTTTGTATTCTAGTCCTGGTTCGCGGAAGTGTACTTGCGGGTCAATTACCCCCGGCAACAAAGTTAAACCAGCCGCGTCGATAATCTTAACGGCACTTTCATCTATATTGGTGCTAAGATCCGATGCAACCTGGACAATTTTCCCATCTGAGATTTTGACATCTCCCACCAGAAACTCTCCAGTAGGTAAAAGTATTCTGGCTTGTCGAATTAATAGGTTTGTAGCAGATGACATGGCAATAATTAAATTAAAGTAGATGTAGAAGGTAAAACTTTGTAGAGATCGCATACTCTGAGAGTATATCTGACGAAGGCTCAATAGAGCTAAAATTCTTCTTCCCGTTCGCTTAATTGATTAAATTTCTATGACCGAAATTCAGAATGAAAACCCTGAAAAAAACCTCCAACAAAAATATGATAATGCCTGGTTAGAGGTTTTGAAGACCATTTTACTAAGTGGTGTTTTAGCTTTAGGGATTCGTACTTTTGTTGCTGAAGCCCGCTATATTCCTTCGGGTTCAATGTTAGAAACTTTACAAATCAACGATCGCTTAATTGTTGATAAGCTAAGTTATAATTTTAGCTCTCCTAACCGGGGCGATATTATTGTTTTCAATCCTACTAAAGCCCTAGAAGAACAAAACTTTCATGATGCGTTTATTAAACGAGTAATTGGTTTACCAGGGGAAAAAGTAGAACTCAAAAATGGCAAGGTATACATTAACGGTAAAGTTTTACAAGAGACATATACTCACGGACAGGAAACAAGTACTGATGTGTGTCCAGCAGGACAACCAGCTTTTTTGGCAAAACCAGTAGTTGTACCTCCTAATTCTTATTTAGTTTTGGGTGATAATCGTCGCAATAGTTATGATGGTCGTTGTTGGGGTTTAGTGCCACGCGATCGCATTATTGGTAAAGCTTCAGTACGTTTTTGGCCTTTAAATAGTATAGGCGGGATCGATCGCGAACCCATCTATCCAACGGCTAAGTAAGGGAGAGGGGATGGGGAGATGGGGAGATGGGGAGATGGGGAGATGGGGAGATGGGGAGATGGGGAGATGGGGAGATGGGGAGATGGGGAGATGGGGAGATTTTCCCTAACCCCTAACCCCTAACCCCTAACCCCTAACCCCTAACCCCTAACTTCTAACACCAAGTTCGCAAAATTCTTCCGGTTAATTGTTTGCCTAGCCAAGGGGTATTTGTAGCAAGAGAAGAGAGATTGTTATTATTTACTTGCCAGGTTTCTTGGGGGGCAAAAAGGGTTAGTTCAGCGGGAGAACCTGGGTTAATTGTTGGGGGAGTTTGTTGTAAACATTGGGCGGGGCGAGTGCTCAAAAGTCGCCACAGTTCTACGGGGGAAATTTCGCCTGTTGTTACTAAGTTTTGCCAGAGTAAGGGTAAGGCTAATTCTAAACCAATTGCGCCGGGAGGGGCTTCGGAAAAAGCGACGGTTTTCTCTTCATAAGTGTAGGGTGTGTGATCGATCGCGATCGCATCAATTATCCCCTGCTTGATTCCCCTTCGCAAGGCTAAACGGTCGCTTGGTGTACCTAAAGGCGGTTCTATTCTTAATGATGGGTTGTAAGTTGCGATCGCTTCGGTGTCTAATAATAAGTGCATCCAAGTTGTACTAGCGGTAATGGGCAAATTGCGCGATCGGGCATCCTCAATCAGTTGTACACTACGAGCAGTAGAAACTCGCATAATGTGGACAGGCGTACCCACAGCGGCGACAACTTCCAGCAAAGCAGCGAGGGCGGAAGTTTCTCCCATCACAGGGTTTCCCGGTAGTCCCAAACGAATGGAATCTTTACCTTCCCGCATTACGCCATTGCCGATCAATTCGGGGTAGGATGCCCATAGTGCGATCGGTTTACCCAAAGGTTGAAGATATTCCAAAACTCTTCGCAATAAAGCCAAATTTACAATAGGTTTGCCATCAGCAAAACCTACCACTCCCGCAGCGGCTAATTCTACCATTTCGGTCATTTGTTGACCTTGCACACCTTGAGTTATTGCGCCCCAAGGAAACAACTGGGGAGAGGTTTTTTGCAATTTGGCGACACCAGCAGGGTTATCTATTGGCGGAGTGGTATCGGGGAGGATGGCGAGGCGAGTAAAACCTCCAGAAATAGCAGCTTTTTGTAATGATTCTAAAGTTTCCCGTTCCTCAAATCCTGGTTCGCCGGAATGACTGTAAAGGTCTACTAAACCTGGGGCTAAAATTAGATCGTGACAATTCCGCACTTGGGCATCAGAAGGAAATTCATAAATCTGATTTTCTACAGCTTTGATGTAACCATCCATGATTAAAACATCAGCTGTTCTTTCTGTCCCGGAAATAGGGTCTATTATTCTTACTTGTTGGAGTAATTCATTCATTTGTCATTTGTTTAGTTGTCATTTGTCATTTGTCATTTGTCATTTGTCATTCGAGAGGAAATAATGATAACTGATAACTAAACAAATGACTAAGGCTTTTGCCGCAAAAGTTTTCAGTTCTAACTCAAAACTTAAAACGTGCTACGCACCGCTACGCTAACAAAACTCAAAACTTTTATAATGCGCCAGCTGCGGTTTTATCTAATACGCCTCCGCCTAAGTGAGAGGTGATATTCATTGATTGCAGGACTGGTAAAGCTTCTATTCCATCAGGATAATCGATGACGGTGACGGCACAATTGCCTTGTTTAAAGTTCCAGAAATGTTCGGGGCCTAAGTTGAATAGATGGGCGAGAATAGCTTTATTAATTGCATCATGGGCGACAACTAAAATGGTTTTTGGTTGTTGGCTGTATTTAACTATAATTGATTGCCATGCTGCGATCGCTC
The DNA here is from genome assembly GCF_041929275.2 of Floridaenema flaviceps BLCC-F50. Taxonomy (NCBI): domain Bacteria; kingdom Bacillati; phylum Cyanobacteriota; class Cyanophyceae; order Aerosakkonematales; family Aerosakkonemataceae; genus Floridanema; species Floridanema flaviceps. Next base: position 236,647 of record NZ_JBHFNR020000001.1, read on the forward strand.
TTGACCAAACTTGTTGTAAGTTTTCCCCTTCTGGCATTTGCACAGTTTCCGGCTCATTCTGCCATTTTTTCAACAAACCAGGATAACTTTCTTCAATCTCATTTTCGTACTTTCCTTCCCAAAGTCCGTGACTAATTTCTTGCAAATCAGTCAGCAATTCTAATGAAACTTCTGGGTGATATTTTAAGATAATTTCCGCTGTTTCTTTGGGGCGCAACATTGGGCTTGTAATAGCCAAATCAATTTCTATATTTTTCAGAAATTCTGCTGCTGCTTTTGATTGTTCTTTGCCGTTCTCATTCAAAGGCACATCAATTTGCCCTTGAAATCTTTTCTGACGATTCCACTCAGTTTCCCCATGTCTGACTAATAATAACCTGGGGCCTTTATGATTAGGGCGAGGTTTCGGTAAACTTTCCCCTAAATGGCTAGTCACATTCATTGATTCGAGTTGTACCTGTTGAACTCCTTTGCTGTTTTCTCCGGTTGCGTCAAAGGAGAAATTATCAGGAAAATTCAAAACGCTTACGCCACAATTGGACTGTTGAATTGAATGATAGGAAGCTGGATGAATTCCGGTTGCTGTACAAATTAGCGATCGATTAATCCCGTTATGCGCCACAATCATAATTGTTTGCCCTTGATGGCGCGGTAATATTTCTTCCCAGAATGACTTAGCTTGTTCAAATAAAGCTAGTACCGGGAAATACTCTTCATTTTCGCCTGTTTCTGTTGGTACTAGCATTCGCAATTCATGAGGGCGATGCTTCCAACATTTATAATCTTCGAGAAACTTTTCTTTTACCTCTTCCTTTAACATTCCTTGCCAAAGAGGTAAGTGAATTTCCATCAGATTATCTTTGACTTCTACTGAAGTTGGATCTGATGTTTCTAAACAGGAAAAAATAGTTAATGCTGTCTCTTTAGCACGTTGTAAAGGACTACTATAAATTGCAGCAAATTTCAGTCCTTTGAGGGCGCTAGCAACTTGAACGGCAGTAGCACGACCTTCTTCCGTTAAGATAGACGCATCTAAGCGACCTTGGATTCTTTTTTCTTTGTTGTAGCTGCTTTGCCCGTGACGGACAAGGATAACGCGAGTTGACAGGGGTTTATCCTCCACAAAGGTTTTCGGTGAGGGCGACAGAGCATAATTGTGCCAAGAAGATTTTACCTCATGGTTGGACATTTCGATGCTCTACTACAATCTAAATCATGGAAGCTCAACCAAGACAAATTCAACGTTACGTCACTCCTGACGGACGAATTCCTTTTGAGGAGTGGTTTAATTCCCTGCGTAACCAGAAAGCTCAAATTAAGATTGATACCAGACTCAGGCGAGTTACACAAGGTAATTTAGGAGATTATCGATCTGTCGGTGAAGGTGTTTTTGAGTTAAGAATTGACTATGGCCCTGGCTACAGAATTTACTTTGGACAGCTAGGATCTACTATTGTACTTCTTCTTTGCGGTGGAGATAAAAGTACCCAAGAACAAGATATTTCAATTGCTAAAATGTACTGGGCAAATTATCGGAGTTGAGAAAATGGGTAAAAGTGTAGGTTATCACGAATCTTTGATTGAAAGGCTGAAAAATCCTGAATATGCTGCTGGTTACATTGAAGCTATTTTAGAAGAAAAAGATCCCGAACCAAATTTACTCAAAGCGGCGTTGCAAGATGTAGCCGAAGCACTTGGTAATGAACAGCAGTTGGCAAAACTCGATCGCATTTTATCCGTCGAAGGTAGTGCGGAAATATACAATTTAAGTCTTTGGTTAGAAGAGTTAGGTTTAAAATTAACTGTCACTGTAAAATCCGATGAAAATGAGTAAATTAACATGATGTACAACACACCTGAAGAATATATTAACGCCGCCGATCGAGAATTAGATCGCTATGATTGGAAAGCAGCATGGCAGATAGCAACTGAAGGTCTTAAGCATTATCCAGAACATCAAGAATTGCAAAAGTATGCTTATATTTTAGCTCCTGCTAAGATAACTACTGTCGATCGCGGAGGACATCCTGAAATTCAAGCCGATCATGAATGGATTAAGAAAAATATTGCTGAGTATCGCGGACGTTGGGTAGCACTAAAAAACGGTAAACTTTTAGCATCTGGGAATGATTTAGATGAAATAATTAAACAGATAGGTGAAATTAAGAATACAGGCATATTGGTGACACCGATTTACTAATGCTACTACTATTTTCTAACGGTGATTTTTTTGCCACAGGTGCTATTCCCTATTCTTATAGACCTGCAACGCCAACGGAAACCACAAATCGAATTATACTTCAAGTGGAAATTCAAGGTATTAAAACTATAGCTGTAGTTGATACAGGCGCACCTTATGTAATTTTGGCACCAAAAATTGCCCGAATTGCAGGAGTAAATCCCGCTGCTGCATTGGAAAGAAGGACAATGTTAATTAGAGGTATGCGATTGGATGGGTTTATTGTTCGTTTGAATATCAGATTAGTAGCAAGAGAAGGTGAAGGTTTAGATGTTGACTCTACAGTTTTTGTGCCAGAAGTTGAGGAGTATTGGGGTGATTTTCCTTCCTTTATTGGGTTAAATGGGTTTTTGGAGAGGATACGATTTGCGATCGATCCTAATACAGATACTTTCTATTTTGGTCAAGTTTAAACTGAATTAGTAACATTTTTTTAATTGAGACATCAACAGCTACACTCATTAGATCCCAAATAAGCTTTAATGGTAAGGATAAATTGCGGAGAGTTAAATGACACTCAAAAGAATAATTTTAGGTTTCCTAACGGTTTTTTTAGTTGTGTTTTTCATTGGCCCATCTTTGTTGGGTAGTTGGCAACAGCCACAAATTCAAAGCCGTTTGGAACTATACCAAACTAATTTACTGCTACACGCAACTCAGTGGCAAGGGGAACCAGGAGAGGAAGCAAATAGTAAATCTTTGCGGGATGCTTTAATTGGCATAGAACCTTTGAAAAATGCCCAAAAGCAATATCAAGAAGCGCGAGAACAAGCTGAAACTAATTTAGCAAAAGCTAAGGCGCAAGCAGAAGTTTTGCCAGCTAAAACTGAACAACTGGAAACAACTATTACGCAGTTACAAGATTTCATTAATCAAGTAGATTTGCGTTTAGGAATTTTACAGGCTAAACAAGGAGAAAGCGAAATTGCCATTCAAACTTGGCAATCAGTAATTAAAAGATTAGAAGCAAAAAATTCTAATTCTAAATCTGGAAAAACTGCTGAGGTTTTGCTTGGTTTGTGGAATCAACCAGCGCAAATTCTACCTAATTCGGAAGCGACAATCAAAAAATCTTTAGATGGTTGGTTTCGTTATCAAGCTTTATCTCAACTTTATACATTACAGCAAAGAGAAGAGGCTTTATCCCAACTAAAAGCGGCGGAACAAGAAATAGCAGAACAGGCGGTTTTAAAATTGGCATTTGTGGGGGCTGTACCGACAATAGGTTTTTTAATAGGGGTAGGATTACTACTGTTCTTGTTAATTCAAAGAGCAATTAAAGGTAAAGATTCTCTGTTGGCGCGGAATGGAGATTTAAGTTGGTCAACACCTTGGGATGGGGAAACTATTTTACAGGTGTTTGTTGCAGGCTTTTTTCTGATGCAAATTTTGGTGTCTGTTTTGGTGTTACCAATAACGCTGAAATTGCTGGGTCTGGATACGACAAATTTTGATTTACGATCGAAGGCTTTTTTAGTTTTTGTTAATTATCTCTTAGTAGCTGCTGCTGCTTTGTTGGTTTTGTATGGGTCGATTAAATCTTTCTTACCTTTACCTGAAGGATGGTTTCGGTTTAAAATCTTAGATAAGTGGTTATTTTGGGGATTTGGTGGCTATTTGGCAGCTTTGCCTTTGGTGATTTTAATTTCCTTAATTAACCAGAGGATTTGGCAGGGACAAGGCGGTAGTAATCCGCTATTATCTTTAGCATTGGAAACAAAAGATCTGGTGGCTTTAGGTATATTTTTTGTCACAGCAGCGATCGCAGCCCCCATCTTTGAAGAACTCCTATTTCGGGGATTTTTGTTGCCTTCTTTAACTCGTTACTTACCAGTTTGGGGCGCAATTATTACTAGTAGTTTAATATTTGCGATCGCACATCTTAGCCTTTCCGAAGTTCTGCCCTTAACAACTTTGGGCATAGTATTAGGTGTAGTGTATACTCGATCACGCAATCTCTTAGCACCCATTTTTCTCCACAGTCTTTGGAATAGCGGCACTTTGATTAGTTTGTTTATCCTGGGTAGTGGTGTATAGTTTTTCCTTCAGGAAAAGCTGTAACTCTTTGCTGAGGAATGTGTAAATTTTGCAGTTTCTTTGTAACGATTAACTGCAAAAACAACACATTACTTAGCAATCCCTTGACACTTAAGCTAAATAGAAAGAAGATCCAAAAAGGCATAGAGTAACTTAAGCAATGAATAATTCCATCTATCCTAAGAGGAATTGGCTTTTATCTGGGTGGCGTATGGTGCCTTTTGTCGTAATTGGCGCGATCGCATTTTCCCTGACTTCAGCAACCGAGCTAAACGTTTATTTAAGAGCTTATTTGGTATTGTTGGAAGTCAAAGTAATTATAGTTTTACTCTACTTCCTAAATACTAAATTCGCCAAAAATAGAGACATCGATATCAATTAGTTTGAGCTAATTCAAGAACAGTATGTTCCGTAATATTAGCTATAAAATAGCAAAATCACTGATAATTTTAAAACGAGGAAAAAATGAAAAATCGAGGCGTAGCGATCGTTTTATGCTTCTTTCTGGGCGGGTTAGGAATTCATAAGTTTTATCTGGGGCAAAATTTAGCTGGAATTGTTTACTTACTATTTTCCTGGACTTTTATTCCTACGTTAATTGCTTTCGTGGAATTTTTCATGCTTCTATTCATGTCCGATCGAGAATTTGATGCTAAATTTAACGGTAGGGGTGGAAGTTTTGCCGGAGGAGCAGTTTCAGCCAAAGATGCTACTAGTGCTTTAGGTGATTTAAAGAAACTTTACGAACAAGGTGTAATTACTGCCGAAGAATACGAACAAAAACGCCGAAAGTTACTCGATCACTTGTAAATTAATCATTTAAACTTTCAGGAAAATGTCACGCGATTCATGGTTGCAACAAACTCCGCAATGGGTCTGGTGTTCCTGTATTCCAGGATTGGGAGGGTTAGCACTTGTTTATGCAGGTTATAAAGCTAACACATCCAATTGGATTGTTTTAGGAGCAGGAATTACTATTGCAGCATTGGTATTATCTTCGAGCCATTTAGCATTACCAATTTGGGTATCACAAATAGTTATTGCTTTCTATTTAAAAAAAAGGTACTTGATTAAAACTGCTCCTAAAGGAGTATTGTTACCAGAAACCTCCCAAACGGCTGCTTTAATTGCCCAAGTTCGGGGTAAAGTAGACATTAATAATTGTTCTAAAGATGACTTAGTGAATCTTTTAGGATTACCTATTGTCTACGCTAACGATATAGAATCGCTGCAAAAAGAAGGATACATTTTTACTCACTTAGAAGAGTTACACGAAATAGCGGGAATACCAGAAAATTATTTGCCTCGCATAGCACCGCTGGTAACTTTTAGTTATGACTACAAGAAAGAGGCACACTCCTCTTGGAAACGCTTAAACGTGATGTCAGTTCAGGAATTAATTGCCAGTGGACTAGAATCAGAGGTGGCATTCCAAATAGTTGCCGAAAGGCAAAAACGCGGCGAATATAAATCAGCGATCGATATTAAAAGGCGAACAAACTTACCTTTTTATTCCTATCGGCATCTTGTTTAGCACCTGCTGGTAGATTAAAAAAGTTGTTGATTTACAGCCAATTAGTCTACCTTTCGCCTACCCTCAAAATAGGTACACTATTTGATGCGCGTAGGTGTCAAGGTAAATTATAAAGTCTATGCAAGTGCAGAGCGAATTAGCGATCGCCAACTCTCACCCAGAATCAGAAACAATTACCCTGGATGTTACAGGAATGAAATGCGCTGGATGCGTCAAAGCTGTAGAAAATCAGCTGACACAACATCCAGACGTGATCTCCGCCTGTGTCAACCTGATTACGGAAGTGGCAGTTTGTGAGGTAAAATCCGGTAAAGTCGAACCATACACTTTAGCCGCTAAATTGACCGATGCAGGTTTCCCCAGTCAACCGAGAACTTCGCAAAATCAGCTAAAGGGCAGTGATTATGTTAGTCCAGCCGAACGTCATCGTCAGGAAATAAAATCTTCAATTGGACGACTGATAATAGCAACTATTCTGATAATTCTCTCAGGAATTGGTCATTTAAGCCGACATTCCTTAATCCCTGGCGAACATTTGACAATTCTCACTTCATTTTGGTTTCACTGGGGACTAGCTACCGCTACCTTATTAGGGCCTGGTCGTTCTATTTTAGTAGATGGGTTTCGCGGACTGCGGCATGGTTCCCCCAACATGAATACTTTAGTTGGTTTGGGGGCGTTTACCGCTTATACTGCGAGTACGATCGCGCTACTATTCCCCCAATTAGGTTGGGAATGCTTTTTTGATGAACCAGTAATGCTTTTAGGCTTTATCTTATTAGGCAGAACCCTAGAACAACAAGCTAGAGTTAAAGCCGCCTCTGCTTTTGAAGCCTTGCTTTCTCTACAACCACCCCAGGCTCGTTTAATCGCCGATCCTAGTGTGGCAGCATTCGGACAAAATAGCGTGGAAATTCCCGCAGATCAAGTGCGCGTGGGAGAATTTTTACAGGTATTGCCGGGAGAAAAAATCCCTGTTGATGGCGAAGTCGTGGAAGGACAAACTACGGTAAACGAGTCAATGCTTACCGGGGAAGCCATACCTGTGAGTAAGAAAAAAGGAGATCTGGTGGCTGCGGGAACTCTCAATCAAAGTGGAGCGATCGCCATTCAAGCTACCCGTACAGGTAAGGATACCACCTTAGCTCAGATTGTCAATTTAGTTGAAACGGCGCAAATTCGCAAAGCACCAGTACAAAGATTAGCCGATACCGTAGCAGGTTACTTCACCTACGGGGTGATGACAATAGCCACACTCACCTTTTTATTTTGGTACTTTGCCGGAACTCGGATTTGGCCCGATGTTTTAGTTAATGGAGCCATGAATCATGGCGCACACCATGTAACTCAACAGTTATCACCATTACTGTTGAGTTTAAAATTAGCGATCGCAGTTTTGGTAGTCGCTTGTCCCTGTTCCTTGGGACTAGCCACCCCAACCGCCATTTTAGTTGGTACTGGCATCGGCGCAGAAATGGGATTACTGATTAAAGGTGGAGATGTTTTGGAACGAGTATCTGCCTTAGATACAGTAGTTTTCGACAAAACAGGCACCCTCACCAGTGGTTATCCAACCGTCACCGACTGTATCCCCAACCCAAATTTAGAATCAAAAAACTCGCAGGAAGCGAACTTTTCCCTGCTGCAACTTGCCGCCGCAGCTGAAAGTGGTAGTCGCCATCCTTTAGGTTCCGCCATTAACCAAGCCGCAAATCAAGCTGGTTTATCGATTCTGGCTGCTCAAGAATTTTATACTGAACCAGGACAGGGTGTATCTGCAAAAGTCGAACAGCAATTAGTATTAGTCGGAACGGAAAGTTGGTTGCAACAGCATGGTGTAGAAATTGATCCGAGTCTGAGTCAGAAAGCCAGCATCTTGGCAGATGCCGGAAAAACTATAGTTTATGTGGCTGCTGGCAATTGTCTGTTAGGGTTAATTGCGTTTACTGACTCGGTGAGATCTGATGCTGCTACAGCAGTGGACGCTTTGAAACAGCTAGGGTTGCGAGTTATGATGCTGACTGGAGATCAGCAAAAAGCAGCTGTGTTAGTTGCCCAAAAATTGGGAATTGACGCAGCGGATATTTTGGCGCAGGTACAACCAGATGGCAAAGCGCAAACTGTAGCCGATCTCCAAAGTCAAGGTCATCGAGTCGCTATGATTGGTGATGGGATCAATGATGCACCAGCTTTAGCGCAAGCAGATGTGGGTATTGCCATGCACGCAGGAACGGATGTAGCGATCGAAAGCGCTCAAATTATCTTAATGCGGGATGCCGTCATGGATATTGTGGCATCGATTAAACTTTCCCGTGCCACTTTCAACAAAATCCGCCAAAATTTATTTTGGGCACTTGCTTACAACATTTTGGGAATTCCCTTAGCCGCAGGTATTTTGTTACCTAAGTTTGGGGTAGTTCTCAATCCGGCGGCGGCTGGTGCAATGATGGCTTTTAGTTCTGTTAGTGTAGTGACTAACTCATTGCTGTTACGTCGCTTACCTGGGAGTCAACAAAACCCTAATGATTAACTAATACCAAAAACCAAAACAGTAAAAAGGGTCAAACTGCCAGAAAATTTACAGTTGTTGCTCTTTTTACTTTTGTGTTTCACACAAACGGTTTTAGTTAATTGATTTTGACACTAAGGTGGATGATAGTCTTATTTAATTTCGTTGCAGGACAGGTTCTTCAATGGCAAGATCAAACGGTAAATACGTTCTAATGGTGGAAGATGACAAGGGGCGTAAGGAGTTTGTACTCACTAAGCCTGCTTATTCGATCGGTCGAGATCCAGAGTGTAATATTCGGTTATACTCCCAATTTGTTTCTCGTCGTCATGCTACTTTAGTTCAGCTACCCAAAAAAGATGGCAGTTATTACTACCGGATTATGGATGGAGATGCTACTGGCAAGGCTAGCGCCAATGGTTTGATTATTAATGGCCGCAAAACATCTGCTCACGATCTCAAAGATGAAGATGAGGTGGTCTTCGGTCCTGGTGTAAAAGCGACTTATTATCAATTGAAGCCAGACACTACTGTACCCACGGGACCGCTTGAAGACCCTTACGACATTACGTTGATTAATCCTGCTAGTTTTGACGACTGATGCCGATCGATTCCATTGGATAAACTTATATAAAGTATCCTAAAGCTTAGATAGCTATCCAGCTACTGGTTCAATTATTTGCCAACTGCGATAGCCAACTAGCGCCTGACTTACCAACTGAAACATTTGATAGCAGTGGTTCTCAACTTGCAAGGGTAACTCTTCGTTTTTGACCACCAAAGTCATTTTAGTTTCCTTCTCAGTTGAAGTGGTGCGGTCAATCAGGATTTCGACGCTGGCAAGTTTGGAAAAAGAAACTTTACCAGGCGTTTCCCTTGCCATAATATATTCCCCTGTGTTGTAGGTGATTTCTAATGGACAAGATTTTAAAACTTCTACCACCAATTCCCCCATGCGTGGGAAGGGGAGGCCAACTGTATACGAGCTAGTGTAACGAGCCATCAATTCCTCCAGCTTTTGTTCCAAGACCCTCTTATAATACCTAACCTTTGCAAAGATCAAAGAGATGTTTTGATTCTCTTTTGCCAACTTTGTTATTCTGCTAGCACTGTCTTTAAATTATGTTCACATTCAGGAAAATGGGTCAAGGAAATCAGCAGGAGATGGCAAAAGTTTCTGAGTTTTCACGGAGTAATTCTGGGTACTCTGGCAAACTGATTGTCTTTGAGGGAGTGGAGGGTTGTGGTAAAACTACTCAGTTGCGGCGGTTAAATGATTGGTTAACTCAAAGTGGCTGGGGGGAATTTCGAGAAGAGCAGATTCAGGCTCAACCAGTAATGGTAACGCGAGAACCGGGTGGGACAAATTTGGGTTTAGAGTTGCGGCGATTGTTGCTAGAACGAGGTAAAGAGACGACGATTCAGGAGAGAGCCGAATTGTTGTTGTATGCTGCGGATAGAGCCCAGCACGTTGAAGAGTTGTTAAAGCCGAATTTACTTAAGGGTGTGGTGATTTTGTGCGATCGCTTTACCGATTCTACGATCGCCTACCAAGGTTACGGTCGCGGACTTAATCTATCCTTAATTTCCCAGCTAAATCATGTAGCTACAAATGGCTTAGAAAGCGATTTAACTGTTTGGCTAGATATTGATGTCGAAATTGGTTTAGCAAGAAAGCGCAAACAAGGGGAAATCACCTTAATGGAACAAGCTGATTTAGCCTTTCACCGCCGAGTACAACAAGGCTTTACCGAGTTAGCCAAAGCTCATCCCCAGCGAATTATCAGGGTAGATGCCAACCAAAAAGAAGAATTAATCGCCGAACAAATCCAAAAAATTTTAAATGCCAAATTTACTCAATGGTACAAACACTAAATTTAAGATTTCATAATTAAGTTCGTAGTAGCGACTTGGGTCGTACTAGGACTAAAGTCCTCACAACCAACCTAATTTAAAGGTTCGTTGTAGCGACTTCAGTCGTTCCTAGCCTCAATAAAAGGACTAAAGTCCTCACAACCAACCTAATTTAAAGGTTCGTTGTAGCGACTTCAGTCGTTCCTAGCCTCAATAAAAGGACTAAAGTCCTCACAACCAACCTAATTTAAAGGTTCGTTGTAGCGACTTCAGTCGTTCCTAGCCTCAATAAAAGGACTAAAGTCCTCACAACCAACCTAATTTAAAGGTTCGTTGTAGCGACTTCAGTCGTTCCTAGCCTCAATAAAAGGACTAAAGTCCTCACAACCAACCTAATTTAAAGGTTCGTTGTAGCGACTTCAGTCGTTCCTAGCCTCAATAAAAGGACTAAAGTCCTCACAACCAACCTAATTTAAAGGTTCGTTGTAGCGACTTCAGTCGTTCCTAGCCTCAATAAAAGGACTAAAGTCCTCACAACCAACCTAATTTAAAGGTTCGTTGTAGCGACTTCAGTCGTTCCTAGCCTCAATAAAAGGACTAAAGTCCTCACAACGAACCTGATTTATTACGAGTAATTTATTTGCATGGAATTTTTTCAGCCAATTATAGGTCAAGAAAAAGCAGTAGAACTCCTCAAGCAAGCAGTAGCACAAAACCGCATTGCTCCCGCTTATTTATTTGCTGGTTCTGATGGCATTGGACGCAGTTTAACAGCTAGTTGTTTTATTGAATTAATCTTTTACAATTCCCTACCTCCTGAAAAAAGAGCCGAAAAGAGCGCAGCAATAAAAAAACGCATTCAACTCAGAAATCACCCCGATTTACTTTGGGTAGAACCAACATATTTACATAATGGTGAGAGAATTTCGGCAGCCGAAGCAGCAGAAAAAGGAGTAAAACGCAAAGCACCACCCCAAATTCGCTTAGAACAAATCCGCGAAGTTAGCCAATTTTTAGGTCGTCCACCTTTGGAAGCATCCCGAAGTTTTGTCGTAATTGAACAAGCAGAAAGTATGGCAGAAGCCGCCGCAAATGGCTTATTAAAAACCTTAGAAGAACCCGGAAAAGCCACAATAATTTTAATTGCTCCGGCGGTGGAATCTTTGTTACCTACTTTGATTTCCCGCTGTCAAAGAATCCCGTTTAATCGGTTAAATTCAGCAGCGATGGAACAGGTATTAACCCAAACCGGAAACCAGGAAATTCTACAACATCCAGAAGTTTTAGCATTAGCCGCAGGAAGTCCGGGAGAAGCAATTTTTGCTTGGCAACAATTACAAACGATTCCCGAAGAGTTGTTAAATAAAGTAAGAAAAGTACCGCAAAGTTTGCGCCAAGCTTTAGATTTAGCAAGAGATATTGATAAAGATTTAGATACGGAAGCACAACTTTGGTTAGCAGATTATTTACAACAGTATTATTGGCAGCACTTCGAGCAGCGAGGAATGATTGAAAAGTTAGAGAAAGTAAAAAAAATGCTACAAAAATATGCTCAACCCAGGTTAGTTTGGGAAGTAACTTTTATGGAAATGGCAAAATCTTTTGTAGCTTAAGATTTATTCAAATACGGGAGGCCAAAGTTCAGAAATAGGCAGTTCCCAACCGGGAAATAATTCTGGGATAGTTAGTATATCTGAGTTAGTTAATATTTCTGGTTCGCTATTGCGACGATAAACTGTTAGAGTTAAGCGATCGGGATCGATGAGTATACCAATTTGAGAACCTAAAGTGAGAAAGAGTTGGATTTTTTCTTGTAGGGGTGGAGTGCGATCGCTCTGTGATTTAATTTCAACAGTTAAATCAGGAACCATCTGAGCAAAATAACGTGGACTTTGCCGCAGTCTAGCAGCCGAAACAAAAGAAACATCCGGCGCTTTTAAATCAGAATTGGGCAGAATAAACCCACCACTTGAATCTAAAACTCGTCCCAGGTTGCGAGGTGCAACCCAATTCATGAGTAACCAGATAAAGCGGCTACCTATTTCACTAGATTGGATATCAGATAGCCCCATAATGATTATTTTCCCATCATCTAGCTCTAATTGGTAGTCAAGCTGTTCTTTTTGGAGAATTTCTTGGATTTGTTCTAAGTGTTTGACAGTAAGTTTCATGGTAAGTGTTTGGGGAGTAGGTGAGGCTATGGCGATTTTAACTTAATTTAACGTTATAAAAATTGTAGAGACGTTTCATGAAACGTCTCTACAGATTGCTTTAAATTCAACAAATAAAATGGTATATTTTAGCTTTAAGGCATTAGTTTTAAGTAATAATCGTGTTTTAATGGTGTTTGGTTAACAGGCTAAATAGGAAGAAATACGGTTGATATTATTAACTCAAAAGGCTGATTCTAGTAGTTAGGTGAGTAAAATAACTTATTTAAATTTTGAGGTACTAAGTAATGCTGCTAGCAGAGTGGAGTAACATTTTAGACAAAATCCTGCCCGATGAGTGCGTAGAGCAAGTCATTTGTAATCAATTTGTAGAACCTCTTCTGGAAGCTCTGGGCTTTAATGCACAAGAGCGTCGTCCCCAGTTTAAGACAGGTAACAGTGCAGATAAAGTAGATTTTGCTGCTCGTCACAACAAGGATAGTGATATATTTTTTAACTCTAAGGTTAATCCTTATTTACTTGTTGAAGTGAAAGCAAGAGCGACTGGTGCTGGCAATAAAATAAACTTAGCAGAAGATACACCTCAATATTTAGCTACTAGACAGCAAATTAAAAAGTACCTGCTTGCCCCTAACTGCCAAACAGCCCAATGGGGAATTATTACTAATGGAGTTCATATTCAACTATTTCGGAGACATGGTAGGGTTGTAATTCCAGCAACTAATAATGAAATAATTAAAAAAGATAATATTTAAGTTAATGTACTTGCCTCTGGAAGAGATTAAAGCTGATGGTCAATCTTATGAGTCAGATTTTATTATCTCCGCAGCAGCAGAGGCAGTTTTGCAAGCAGGTGGAAGGAATTGGATTCCTGTAATTGTCAAAGAAACAAGTGACGGTAAATACCAAGTAGTTAGTAATTATTTTATTTACGCAGTTGCTCAAAAAGCTGAGTTAGAGCGAGTTTGGTGTATTGTAATTGAACCAGATGAAAAAAGCATCGAACAGGCTAAAATTTTGGCAAGAGAAACTACTCCTAAAGTTAACCTATCTATAGCTACAAGAGATACTATACTCTCTGCATTGAGATACTTAATTTCCGAACCTGGTAGTGTTTTGAAAGGAGTAGATCCAGTTATAGCAGCGAATAAAATATCAGAAGCAAAAAGGGAAAATTGGTCAAACTTTAACCCTATTACAACTTTAAAATGTGGAATTACTAAGGGTAAAAAGTTAGATGCTCTTTCTAAAGTATTTTTTCTTTCACCACCAAAACCGTCTGAACCATCTCCACCAGCACCAGAAATCATCAGTATTAAACGTGCATCTAGAGATGAGATTTTTAGCCGTTTGAGTTATTTGTCTAAATACAAAATTGGTGGGTTTGAAGCGATCGATCCCGATCGAGCAGCAGATGTTATCTTTACCGCAAGTAAAAGTAAGTGGAAAAGCTTAAGTCCTATTGCTAAACTGGAATGCGGAATTGATACTGCTAAAATCAAGACACTAAAAACTTTATTTAGCCTTTAAAAACGCAGAAATGATTGCTAAAAAATATTGGTTATTACTTAGTGTTTCGATCGCACTCTCCACCACCCCATTCCTGATAACTGAAAGAACACAGCCGGGATTAAAAAGTGCGGCAACTGCCCAAACTCCCCCCACCACAGCCAACTTACCCAAACAACCCTTTTTGCCCACACCTGGTTGGTTGGGGTTAGCCACAGTTGCAGGCGGGGGAAGGCAGCAATATCCTTGGTCGCCAGCGCACCCAAACGGGCAAGCGGTCATTGTTTCTGATACCGAAGCTTGGGCGAAAGTGAAGGCAGGCACTCCCCTAGTAGCAGTTGCCCCAAATTTCAAACAAAAAGTAACATTCCTGCGTTCTTCTCAGGAACGCTACGGCTGTGATGGCATTCCCACAGCAATGGCAGCTTTTTCTGCACCCAAACGACCCCCCGAAGGCCCTGTTTGGCTGTTACCGGAACGGGATGCCCAAACAGCTACCACCATACCCGTGCAAAAGTTGCCTCTAGCACAGGTTCCTGAGAATCTGTTACCCAGACCTTTGCCGAAAAACAGTGAAGCCCGTGCTTGGAAAGCAGGTTCAATTATTATTTTACAGCGTAAAGAAAGTGCTCATAAAGTGAAGATGACTGTCGCTAATAACTCGCAAGTTATCTTCAATCAAATCCAAGAAAAATACTTCTTTAACAATGGCGAACCTCGACCACCCCTCAATCTTGCCACCGCTAATGGTGAACCGGGAATTTCCGAACCTATAGGTGTATTTAAGTTAAAACCAAATATTACTCCGACTATTGTTTTCTGGGTTCCAGGTTACGAGGGAAACGGTTTTGCAATTCTGGCTTCCGATGGTCAAAAAGTGAAGGAGTATGAAGGCGCAAGTTTATACTTCTGCGCTTATTAAAGTTAGCGGGAATGGTGCGTTACGTTGCACTAACGCACCCTACGAATTCTTCCTCTTCCTTCGCGCTCTTTGCGTCCTACCCTACGGGAAGGCTACGCCTAATGCGGTTCAATTTTCTTCTAATCCCACTGCTTGAGAAATATTCGACAAACCTCTTTCTTCCAACTTCGCCAACAAGCCTTCTAAAATGCGTTTTACCATAAAAGGGCCTTGATAAATCCAACCAGTATAAGTTTGTAACAAACAAGCGCCAGCAGTAATTTTTTCCCAAGCATCATCAGCCGTAAAAATTCCGCCAACACCCATAATTGGCAATTTTCCCTTAGTTTCTTTTCTAATAAAACGGATCACTTGGGTC
Organism: Floridaenema flaviceps BLCC-F50; assembly: GCF_041929275.2. NCBI lineage: Bacteria > Bacillati > Cyanobacteriota > Cyanophyceae > Aerosakkonematales > Aerosakkonemataceae > Floridanema > Floridanema flaviceps. Next base: position 251,780 of record NZ_JBHFNR020000001.1, read on the forward strand.
GATCGCGCTTTCAAAGGCAAACCACTAATCCCTCCAGCTTCATCCTTAACCAAATTTCCCGTTTCCCGCAAAATTTTAGTCTTTAAACCCTCACGACTAATAGTAGTATTCGTAGCAATAATTCCTGCCAAATTATGAGATAAAGTAACATCTAAAACATCCGAAATTGCATCCCATTCCAAATCGGGGGCAATTTTGACTAGAATTGGCTTATTAGCCTTTTGGTTTTCTTGTTGTAAAGCAGACAAGATTGCACTTAGCATCGGCGCATCTTGGAGAGTTCTTAAACCTGGAGTATTGGGAGAGGAGACATTAACTACAAAGTAATCGCCCAAATCCTTTAACAGGCGAAAACTACCCAGGTAATCTGCGGCTGCTTCCTCCAATGGTGTTACCTTAGATTTACCGAGATTAATTCCTACGGGGATCGGTCTAGGTCGTCTTTGTAAAGCTGCGATCAGTGCGGTTGCCATCGCTGCTGCACCATCGTTGTTAAAACCCATACGGTTGAGTGCGGCTTCGTCTGCCAACAGCCGAAACAAGCGCGGAGTCGGGTTTCCCGGTTGCGCGTTCAGGGTGACAGTACCTAGTTCAGCGTAGCCAAAACCAAAGCTTGACCAGACACCCGATGCTGTCCCGTTCTTGTCAAATCCAGCTGCTAATCCCATAGGGTTCTTAAACACCACTGATTGGGGAATAATAACTGAAGACTGAGAAATTGGAGTGGAATTTTCCGATCGTACCTCCGGTTGATTTGGGTGAGCCCAAAGTTTTTGTTCCAGGCGTGCATCTGCGATCGAGAAGTTTTGTTGTAGTTGGTTGAGTATCCAGCTACTTGGGGGGCGATCGCTATGACAATCCAACCAAGTCGAAATTTGCATAAATTGCTTATGCAAAAATTCTGGATCGGTTTTTAATCCAGAAAATACAATGGGGCGTAAAACGGCTTGATATATGTCCAAAGCTATTAAGTAGTAGATACTAAGTGGTAGATGGTAAGTTGATTTTACCTATTACTTTGGGAACTGGGTAGTCCTCAGTTCTTGTACCAAGTGGCAAAGCCTTGGTCAACTAGGGAAAGGAAAAAAGTTTAAAGGGAAATGTGAAAATTCTTTCTTTTTATTCTGATCCTTTAACTTTTTACCTGACAGCACCTTATAGTTAATTAACTGGTGCCAGATAGGAAGTTCCTGCCGTATCGCTGTCCACTACCTCTTCTAACTAATTACCTAATTACCAACCCATTACCAACTACCCATTACCCAACGGGAGTGATAGTAAATGGCCCAACAACAAAAGCGGTATTCTGAAGACAAAAAAATTGTTAATTTGGGTCGTGTTCTTCAAATCCTCCGGGAAGAAGAAAACGTAGATGTATTAATTGAAACAACCCTAAATTATCTCCAATCAGAATTTCAATACGATTTAATTTGGTTAGGATTGTACGATCACATAGAGCATCGCATTTTGGGTAAAGGTGGCATTACCCCAAATGGAGATATTAGCTTTTTGAAGCAAAAGTTTTTCCTGCAACCGGGAGATTTGTTAGAACAGGTAGTAATACAACAAAGACCGATCGGAGTTCCCGATCTAGGAGACGCAAATCGGGCGGGAGAGTGGCGCAAAGCAGCACTTAATTTTAAGATTCGGGGAACCTTAATTTTTCCGATTCGCCATCGCGATCGCTGTTTTGGAGTAGTATTGTTGGGATTATTAGGTTGGGGAATTTCGCCGCAAGCTGAAGAAAAAGCGCAATTATCTGTACTTTTAGGTACTCTAGCAGCTTCATTAAATCAGATTGAAATTAATTGGAATCATCAACGGATTAAGCGCCCTGATGAACCTTTGTTGGCAATCATGCAGAAGTTGCCTTCTCTGCCCACAATGTTGCAGCGACTAGAAGCGATCGTTGCCGAAACCCATCAATTTGTCAACCCAACTCGCACAAATATTTACTGGTTTGAACCAGATAAACGCTATTTTTGGCGTTACATGAGTAATCGTTTAGCCGGGATTGCTGGGGATAGTCAACAACCAGCTTCCGGGATAACTGTGCAAGAATCAGGCAGTTTTTATAGTGCGATGTTGGGCGATCAAATTGTTGCCATTGGGGAAAGTTTGAGTTCCCTAAAGGCTGATGTTACTAGTAGGTTATTGCAGAGAATGGGAGCTAGATCCTTATTAGCTGCACCAATTCTTTTACAAGATGAACTATTAGGATTTCTATCAGTAGAAGGTAACGACCCGCGAATTTGGAAAGAGGAAGAAAAAAATTACTTAAGAGGTGCAGCGAGAATAATTGCTTTAGTTTCCCCGATCGAACAAATGGAAACAATGATTAAGCAAACTAAGCAAGATCAATTATTATTAGCAGAAATTGCCAAAGGCATTTATAGCGATGAAGATTGGTATAATACATTGAAAGAAGCTAGCGATCGGCTAAAAGAACGCTTTCAATCCGAGCGATTTTTGGTATTACTTTTTGATAGCGACCACAAACACTTTGAAATCTCTTATCAAAATCATCCCACTAATCGCCGACCTTTAGGTTCAACTAGTAAACCAGCAAAACGTAACGGCAAAGAAAGCAGAGTTAGCAATCCAACTCCCTCCTCAGAAAATCCTTATATATTGCCTCATTTAAGCGATGTAGATTGGAAATTACTAGAACGTAGTTCAGAATCAGTAGTAATAGAAGACCTAACAACAGACTTAAAATTACTTTCTTGGAGAGACGGATTTTTAGAAGCAGGAGTAAGAAGCGTTTTAATTTCTAACACCAGCATCGGCAAATCACTCAAAGGTTTGTTGATGATTACCTGCGAAAGTGCCCGTACCTTTTCTGCGGCAGAAAAAGAAGTTTTTCGCGTAGTTAGCCAACAAATCGGCTTAATCTTACAGCAATGGCAAATCCAAAAACAATCGGCAAGGGAACAAAAAACCTACCAAACATTGCAGTGGGGTTTAACCATGCTCCAGCAAAACTACCAAAAATGCTGCAACAGTTAGAAGAATGTGCGCTACAGGCTTGTGCTAGTTTGCTAGAAGCGCCTGTAGCTGCCTTAGTTTCTTGGCAACCAGGAGATGAAATTGCCCAAGTTACGGCGACAACACCTCCTAGTGCTGAGTTTGCCATTAATACAGAACAAACAGTTTCAATTTACGCTGATGAATTGATTCAAGAAGCTTTAAATACTGATGGTTTACTTTATAAAAATGTCCAACAGCTAACGCCTAATACTAAACAATGGCTAACAGCTTCAGGAGTTGAAGAAATTATCGTTATGGCTTTGCGAACTACACCGGAACATTTTCCCACAGGTGTAGTAGTGCTTTGTAATGGCTTAGGTTTTCATTGGCCCGAAAGTGCCTTACCAGCCTTTGGTTTACTTGTAGCACAATTTGCTTGGTTCCGCCGAGAATCTTTGATCGCCAGGAGTTTGCAACAAGAACGCGAAGAACTGCAATGTTTAAACTGGTACAAACATCGGGCAATAGAAGATTTTTGCCGCACTGTAGCATCTTCTTTAAAGGTATTTGCGTCTCTTGCCCCTAAAGAAGCTGCCCAGGAAGTGCGCTATCAACAACTTTGTTCTCATTTAGGTGGTTCTTTAGCGGCGCTTTCCCGAATGCTAGCGCGGGAATTGTGGAATACCCAATCGGTTTTACAATCGCACTCAGAAGATCCGATTCGAGTCACAAGTTTGCTGCGTCGGAGTTTGGAACGGGTAGATGATTTGATTAAAAGTCGCCGTCTATGGGCAAAAGTACATGATGTGGGAGACTGGCGTACTGAAACACAAGGAAAAACCGCTCTCACTTCTGCCGCTTTGTTACTCAACCGAGGTTCTACCTTGGTACAGCTAGTAGTTTACGAACTATTGTTAGCTGCCTGTCAACGTGGCGAAGAAGGCGGAAGAATCGATATTTGGTATCGTCAACTGAATGCCCAAGATACAGGAATACCTTATCCCCAATGTTTTCATTCGGATTATTTTTTGGAGTTGTCGATTACTGACAATGGCAACATCGATCCGCAATTAATCGTTGATTTACAAAAGCTACCCAAAGATGATTTAGCGCCCCATACCTTGCGCCAACCCCCCGGACTACACTTACGAATTTGTCAGTTACTCATCAGTGCGATCGGAGGTTTCCTCAACCTATATATTCTCGATGATGGCAGAATTCTGTCTCAGGTGTTGGTGCCGATCGACATCTCCACCTAGAATAAAGTACGTTGTTGCGCTTTAGCGCTAAAAGATAGCGCTAAAGCGCAACAACCTACCTTTAGAAAGTACGTTGTTGCGCTTTAGCGCTAAAAGATAGCGCTAAAGCGCAACAACCTACCTTTAGACCATTTCCGAGGCAGTTTCCATCTGTGGTTGTGCTTGGGGTTGGAATTGGAACAAGGAGTAGACGACATCGCGACGAATAGCGGTCATCATTTCCAAGAACATTTCGTAACCTTCACTCTTGTACTCAATTAACGGGTCTTTTTGACCATAACCGCGCAGTCCCACACTTTCGCGCAATGCGTCCATTGCTTGTAAGTGTTCCCGCCACAGAGTATCAATGCGTTGCAGGATAAAGAAACGTTCTGCTTCCCGCATTAGTCCGGGTTTAAATTGATCGATTTGCGCTTCTTTGATATCGTAGGCAATTCGCACTTGTTCGCAAAGGAAAGACTTAATTTCCCCAACCGATAGATCTTCTAATTGTTCTGGTTGTAAATCAGAAAGCAGGTAGACAAATTCCTTAACTTTGCTAACCACACTCTTGAGATCCCATTCTTCGGAAGGTAACTCTGGGTTAACGTAAGCGTCTACGATGTCTTCCATCGTTTTTTCGGCGTATCTAACCACCTGTTCCTTCAAATCTTGCCCTTCTAATACCCTCCGTCTTTCCGCATAAATTGCCCGACGTTGGTTATTCATTACTTCGTCGTACTCGAATACTTGTTTCCGAATGTCGTAGTAGTAAGTTTCGACTTTTCTTTGGGCACCTTCTAAGGAACGGGTTAACATTCCCGACTCGATGGGCATATCTTCTTCTACCCTTAAGGCGGTCATTAATCCAGCGACGCGATCGCCCCCGAAAATCCGCAATAAGTTATCCTCTAAACTGAGGAAGAACTTGGTAGAACCAGGATCTCCCTGTCTTCCCGCCCTTCCCCGCAATTGGTTGTCAATCCTTCGAGATTCGTGACGTTCTGTACCAATTACGTGCAAACCGCCTAATTGTACAACTTCTTCGTGTTCCCGTTTGGTAAAGGCTTCGTATTCTTGGCGAATGCGGTTATAAACATCGCGCAATTTTTGCACGACTATATCATCAGTCGGGGCTTTTTCGGAAGCGATCGCTACTTTATCTTCTGCTTCCAATTCTGGCAGACTGCGTTCCCCATATTCCTTGGCAGCAAAATCTACTGCTTCTTTCAGGGCTTTTTCCGTTTCTTTGCTAAGTTCTGTGGGGAAAATTTGCGGCGAAGCTTTCCAAGTTTTTACCTTTTTCCCTGGTGTAAAACCTACACCACCGCTGCGGTTATGTTCTGCGCCCGGTACTTGTAAAGGTGAAAAATCCTCATCTTCTTCAGGGCGAACAATTTTGGGTAATAAATATTCCCGCAATTTCAGTCTCGCCATATAATCGGCGTTACCACCCAAAATAATATCTGTGCCTCTTCCTGCCATGTTAGTGGCGATCGTCACAGCGCCTCTACGTCCTGCTTGGGCGATAATTTCCGATTCCCGTTCTACGTTTTCCGGTTTTGCATTTAGCAAGTTGTGGGGAACTTCTTTCTGACGCAGTAACCTACTGAGTACTTCTGATTTTTCCACACTAGTTGTACCCACTAGCACCGGACGACCAAGTTGGTGCATTTCGGCACATTCTTCAGCAATAGCTACCCACTTACCCGACTCTTTCTTATAAACTACGTCGGAGAGGTCAGTGCGACCTGTGGCACGGTTAGTGGGAATAATCGTAACTTCCAGCTTGTAAATCTTTTCAAATTCTGCTTCTTCGGTCTTCGCAGTCCCCGTCATTCCCCCCAATTTAGGATAAAGCAGGAACAGGTTTTGATAGGTGATGGTAGCTAAAGTTTGGGTTTCCGGTTGAATTTCTACTCGTTCTTTCGCTTCGATCGCTTGGTGTAAACCATCACTCCAACGCCGTCCGGTAAGTACTCTTCCAGTAAATTCATCAACAATTACTACTTCGTCATTGCGAACGATGTAGTTTACGTCTTTAATGAACAGTTCTTTGCCTTTAATGGCATTAAAAATGTAGTGCGCCCAAGGGTCGTTGGGGTCATAAAGGTCTCTGACTCCCAATAATCTTTCTGCTTCGGCAAAACCTTCATCCGATAAGATAACGTTACGAGCTTTTTCATCTACCTCGTAATGCTCATCCTTGTTCAATTGGGCTGCTATTTCGGAAGCGCGGATATATTTTTGACCGGGACGTTCTACTTGACCGGAAATAATTAAAGGAGTCCTGGCTTCATCGATTAAAATCGAGTCAACTTCGTCAATGATGCAGTAATTAAAGGGACGTTGCACGACTTCTGACATGGCAACTGCCATATTATCGCGCAGGTAGTCAAACCCAATTTCGCTGTTTGTCGCGTAAGTAATGTCGCAGGCGTAATTTTTTTGCCGTTCTGCTGGTGTCATCCCTTGTTGGATTAATCCTACTGTTAATCCTAAGAAGCGATGAATTTGTCCCATCCATTCTGCGTCCCGACGGGCGAGGTAATCGTTAACAGTTACGACGTGAACGCCTTTGCCAGAAATCGCATTCAGGTAAGCAGGTAGTGTAGCAACTAAGGTTTTTCCTTCCCCTGTTTTCATTTCGGCAATTTGTCCGGTGTGCAGGATAATTCCACCGAGTAATTGAACGTCAAAATGGCGCATTCCTAATACGCGCCGACCTGCTTCTCGGACTACGGCAAAAGCTTCTGGGAGAATTTCATCTAGTAATTCTTTTTCATGTGCCAGGGTTTTAGCGGCTTTGAGTTTCTGTCTAAATTCCGCTGTTTTGCCCCTTAATTCTTGATCTGAAAGGGCTTTAATTTCTTCTTCGAGTAAGTTTATTTCGGTAATGTAAGGTTGGTATCTTTTTAGCTTACGAGCATTGGGATCGCCTAAGAGAGTTTTTAACATGGCAGTAGCTTAAATGTTGTTAGTTGTTTAGTGCAATGATTGGGAGATAAAAATTTGTTAGCTTTTACTAATTATTTTTATATGGTAAATGTTCACCTCTAATATGGCTTAAATATTCATTAAATTTTAGACAGGATGAAAAAAATATTTTGGCATTATTGAAGCAAGAGTAAGCGCAAGAATCCATTCTTTTTGCCTTTGACCTTTTAACTTTCGATCGGACAGACTTCGAGACAGTGCCAGTATAGCGTTCAATGGCTAGTAACAGCTGACTGACGATCGCGTTGGCTTAGCCTGTGCGTCAGCACCTATCGCTCCCCTCTGAGCCGCTTCTGACTGGCAAAATTTTAATCTATCTTAATAATATTATCATTTTCTGGCAGAAGGACTGGGAAGATGGGGAGATGGGGAGATGGGGGGAATTTCCTTAATTTACATCAACAACTCTCTCCACCTCCCTACCTCCTTGACCGAACCCATCTCCCCATCTCCCCATCTCCTTGACCGAACCCATCTCCCCATCTCCCCATCCCCCCATCTCCCCATCCCCCCTGCTAATCTTGCCACTGGGCGGAGAGGCTGCGAAAATCATACTTATCTGCGCCAGGGTGACAGGTGATACAACTAGCCATTGGGAGAGATGGGGGGAGTTTGACTTGGGGATGTAATGCTTTAAAATAGCGGGATTGGGCGATGCGGTAGGGGGTTCGTTCTTCGTATTGCGATCGCACACGGGAAAAAGTCCGCAAGTATTCCCAAACTAGTAAGCGCTGTGGATCGATCAACGGTTTGATTTGTACTCCATAATGTTGAGCATCTTGAATTAAATCTGCCCAAGTTTCTGTAGGTAAAACTGCTGGTGGTACTCCTATATGACAGGTGGCACAATTTTCTAAGTAAAGTTGTTGTCCGAGTCGATAGCGTTGGGGAATCACATCTACAGTTCCCACTGACGGAGTATTGGTTACTGTTTGACTTTGTACAAGTTGAGGTTGAGTGAATAAAGTCAAACCCCAAGCAATGATGCTACTCCATAATAGGAGCAATAAGAATAAACCGAGCGATCGCCGTTTTTGTTTCTGAGTTTTTGACCTGACAAGGTTGATCATTCGATTTCAGATTTTAGATTTCAGATTTTAGATTTTACCCTACAGATCAAAAGACAAAACTTTTTATCTCCACAACTTCAGTCGGGAGATGCAATCAATTATCAACAAAATATTAGGGAATAGCAACTTCCTTTAACAATCTTTCTACTATTGTATTGGCTCGTCTTCCTCCTGAAGGAATCAGGCGATGGGAAAGCACGTAAGGCGCTAAAAACTTCACATCATCGGGAATAGCATAATCTCTACCCAAGAGAAAAGCTAAAGCTTGAGTAGCTTTTTGTAAAGCTACTGCACCACGCGGACTTACACCAAGAGTAATTTCTTCATGTTCTCTAGTGGCACGAACCAAGGTAATAATATACTGTTGCAGAGAAGTTTCTAATTTGATGTTGCTACACAAACGGCGTAACTCTAAAACTTCTTCTAAAGAAATGCAAGGTTTTAATTCTTCAACGGTAATCCCTCCCTTAATCCTTTGTAGCATTTGCAGTTCTTCTGCTTCGGAAGGATAACCGAGAGAAAGGGATATGGTAAACCGATCCATTTGCGCTTCTGGCAGAGGAAATGTACCTTGATATTCGATCGGGTTTTGTGTCGCAATCACAAAAAAGGGATGGGGTACTTGTCGCGATACCCCATCTACCGTTACCTGTCGTTCTTCCATTACTTCTAACAACGCCGACTGAGTGCGGGGTGTGGCGCGGTTAATCTCGTCTGCTAATACGACGTTAGCAAATACTGGCCCTGGTAAAAATTCAAACTCGGCCTTACTTTGATTCCAAATATTAGTGCCTGTAATATCGCTAGGGAGTAAATCTGGAGTACACTGAATTCTTTGGAACTTACCGTCGATCGATCGAGCTAGAGATTTGGCGAGTAAAGTTTTTCCTACCCCTGGTACGTCTTCTAGCAAAGCGTGACCACCAGCTAACAATGCTACCAATACTAAACGGATGGCTTCAGTTTTGCCAACGAGGGTTAAACCCAGGTTTTCAGTTAGCCGCTCAATACCTGTTCTCATATTTTAGGGGGTAAAAGGTAAATAGTTAAGAGTAAAGAAATCTCTATTCTAGTTTTCCCATTTTCCAGTTCTTAATCTCCATCAACTTTCACCTTTTAGTTAACTCAAAATCGACCTCGCTTGTAAACAATCACCTGTAATCTGTTGTTTGAGTTCTTCGAGGGAGGCAAATTTCTGTTCTGGGCGCAGGAATTTTTCTAAACTAACTGTTAAAGTTTTACCGTATAGATCTCCCGTCCAGTCTAACAAATGAACTTCTACAGTTGGATTGATACCATTAACGGTAGGGCGATGACCGATATTCATCACCCCTCTCAAGGGAGTAACAATAGGTGAATTTCCCTCTGTTGCTGTGTTTGGTAGCAAAGCAGTTTCCGTTTCTTGAGCTTGGTCGATCGAAACTCGCACGGCATAAACTCCGAAACGAGGTAAAAACTTGTTTGCGGGTAATTCTAGGTTAGCAGTAGGAAATCCGATCGTCCTTCCTAGCTGCTGACCTTGAATCACACAACCGATTAAAGTATAAGGTCTTCCCAATAATTGATTTGCCCGTTCAACTTCTCCTTCTAAGAGAAACTGACGGATAGCAGAACTACTAATTCTTTCCCCTTCGTTGTTTTGTATTGGCACGATCGTTACTTCTACGCCATATTTGGCAGCAAGTTTTTTTAAGTCTGCTGAAGTTCCTGAACGTCTATTCCCAAAGCAAAAATCTTGCCCTACACTAATCCATCTAGCTTTTAGCTGTCGGACTAATATGTGTTCGACAAACTCTTGAGGGCTTAAATCTGCCATTTCCCGATCGAACGGTAGTAAAACTAATTGTTCTACTCCCAATGCGGTCAATAATTCTACTTTTTCGTCTAACGGCGTTAGTAAAGCACGCGGTTGTCCGGTAAAAAACTCTCGCGGATGAGGATTAAATGTGACAACGGTGGGTAATGGGCGATCGCTGGCACTAATTCGATAATCACTTTCCCAGCAATCATTATCTATATCTATTAATAATCCGTTGTCTAATCGACGACCCCCTTGAGTTGATACTGCTGGACTACGTGCATCCGAACTATGTAATACAGGTTTAATTACCTGTTGATGCCCTTGGTGAACGCCGTCGAAATTTCCCAGGGCAACAGCAGTTGGAGTTAAAGCAGTAGTTAGCGATGAGGTAACCCACACGCTTTACATTTTGACACAAATTGAACAAGTTTCATCTTACCGAGCAAATTACCCCTAATCTTTATAAATTTATACTGACAATTTGATGTCTTCTAAGTCTTCAGGTTGTGGTGCTGGTACTGGGAGTTGAATGGACATTCCTTCCCGTGCCATGATTGTGTTCGGAAATACTTTCGCTGCCTGTTCTCCAACTAAATCCAGGTAGTCATCATCATGTAAGGGATCGTGATGAAAAATTACCAGTTTTTCAACATTAGCCGCTTGAGCAATTTTAATTGCTTCTTGCCAAGTGGAGTGTCCCCAACCAACTTTGCTAGTCCTGGGAGAATGGTATTCTTCATCGGTGTAGGTAGCATCGTAGATTAGTACGTTGGCATTGCGTGCCAAATACAACACATTTTCATCCAAGCGATCGGGATAATGCTCTGTATCAGTCACATAAGCTGCCGAACAACCACGCCAGTTAACTCTGTAACCTACTGCTTCTCCGGGATGATTTAATAGTGCCGTTTCCAATGTTATGTTATGCTCTTCTAGCTCGATGAAATCTCCTGGCTTAAAGTCAAAGAATTTCAACTGAGCCCCCATGATTTGCAATGGCACGGGGAAGTTAGGATGAAGCATTTGATCGTGCAGACGTTGCTCGATCGTGGCACCGTTGGGGGCAATTGCTCCATATATATTGAAGCGATTTCCTTTGATAAAAGCAGGTGTAAAAAAGGGAAATCCTTGGATATGATCCCAGTGGGAGTGGGTGAAAAATAGGTAAGCGTCTAAAGGCATTTGAGACAGGAGTGTTTGTCCCAAAACACGCAGCCCCGTACCACCATCAAAAATCAGGTGTTTGCCACCTACCTGCATTTGGATACAAGGTGTATTGCCACCGTAACGTACCGTGTGTGGGCCAGGACAGGGTATGCTACCTCTAACGCCCCAGAAGTTAATTAAAAATTGGTTTTGCATCACAGACATGGGTGTTGCTCGCTTTTCTTCCTCAAGCAGTCCCTGGTTATGGTTTTGCATCTTTGCGGATGGCTTTGTACAATCATACCCCAGTAATCTCAAAAGGTAATTTGCACTACTCCATAAATCTCACTTTATGTTAACCTTCACCAGGAAAACCAGCTTAAATGCTGGGGTTTATTTTCACAGGATGCAGCCAAATAATTTTGGTCAGCTTAGCAGCAAAGGCAGCATTACTGAGGCAATTGATTCCCATAGGGTTTCACTTTGGTTACTCAACTGCTAGAGAGGTTACTACTTTTTAGCTTAATCTGAAATCAAGTTTCTCATCTGTGCTGCCAAATTGGTTTAGTACAGGGGCATCCAAGTATCACCTCAGAATTAACAATATAGCTGCTTATTGTGGTGAGAGTGAATTTTTATACTCACTTCCACTGTTTGCTGAGTCTATATTCAGTTTACCTAAAGATGATTACCTGTGAGTGTGATATCAAGCACTAGTTGCCATACTTTAGAAACTTCCATCATCAGATTTTACCGCAGATATTTTTTGGGCAATTTGCCGAAAAATTCAGCGCCAAATGGTCAATTCCATATCCTAACAGTGCGTTAGTAAAGGGATCAGTGATCTAAAACACTGAAATCCTGTTATTTTTCTAGGTAGCTTGCTTCGATCGTGTTTTTAGCTTATCATTTCCAAAAGTCTTGTTTAACCGTTTAAGATGGAGGATTTTGCAAAAGTTTAATCACTTCTATTAATTGCTGGGGATGTTCGATTAAAAAATCAGGTTTTTGTTGCTTGAGGATGTTTCCAGAGTTAAATCCCCAACTAACTGCAATTACTTTAATATTACTTTTTTTTGCTGCTTCTATATCCCTAGTTTCATCCCCGACATAGACGATTTCTCCTGGTTGAAGATTAGCTTGGCGCAAGAAGTTGTTAATTACTCGACTTTTACCAAATATTCTAGTACCACAATAAATAAAATCAAACAAATCTAATAAACCATTGTTTTGCAAAAATACTTGCACGTTTTCTCGATCGTTAGATGTAATAATTCCGAGTTTATTACCTTGCTTTTTTAATTCAAATAAGGCGGGTTTCATTCCCTCGACTGGAGATAATGTATCAATTGTACTGTTTAATTGGGCTATAACTTTTCGGAGGAGAAAAGGTAATTTATAAATTGCCACACCAGATTTTTGAATAATTTCTCTAGTGGTCAAATCTTTGATTTTAGGGATATCTTCAGGAGTAGCAGGTAAATAACCAAATTCCGGGGCTAAACTATTGCTAATTGTGACCAAGGCATCAAAAGTATCGGCAACTGTGCCATCAAAATCAAAAATAACTACTTTTATACTCATAGCTTGATAAATTTATAGAGAAAGCTCCGCTCTTGATGCAAATATTCTAAGTTAGTCCGGGCATTTCTTCGCCACATTTCTGGTTTAATTCTGCGTAGTGCGGAGGCGGGAAATTTTTTTTCCCACTCTCGATCGGACATTTGGGCTAATTCTTCTAAGGTAGGATCGACATTTCCAGGGTAAGGTTGAAATTCTAAAACGTCTGTTTCTTGGGCAAATCTTTGGTTCCAAGGGCAAACATCTTGACAGATATCACAACCTGCTACCCAATTGTTAAGATGGGGTGCGATCGCATCTGGTAAATTTTCGCTACGGTTTTCGATCGTATGATAAGCAATACAACGATTCGCATCTACGACAAAAGTTTGGGGATGGCTAAAGTCCGCATCAGCCGCAGGACGAATCGCATTTGTCGGACAAGCCGTGATACAACGAGTACAACTACCACAATGATGAGTATGCGGAGTATCTGGAGCCAATTTTAAGTTAGTCAACACTTCGCCTAAAAATACCCAAGATCCATATTTCCTGGTAATCACATTCGTATTTTTCGCAATCCAACCAATTCCCGCCCGCTGTGCCCAAACTTTATCCTGAATTGGGCCAGTATCAGCATAATAACGTGCTAAAATTCCTTCTCCTTGCTGCTCTAACCAATTACTGAGCACTTTTAATTTTTTGTGCATGATTTTGTGATAATCCCGTCCCCAGCCATAACGGGAGATTTTAGCGTACTCTTTACCCTCTGAACGTTGAGCAGGTGTGTAATAGTTCAGCGCCACACAAATCACTGACTGTACTTCAGGCATCAATAAGCGAATATTTTCCCGCTTTGGATTTGCCATCCACTGCATATCCGCTTGATAACCTAAAGCCAACCACTGCTGCAACCTTTGAGTTTCGGATTCATCCTCTGCGTCCACAGATGCTACCCCGACTTGATGAAATCCTAACTCCGAGGCTTTTTGCTTCACCTGAGCGCTATCAACTATTGCACTTACCACAATTTCTCGGCATTTTAAGCGAACACTAAGGGTAACAACTGCCAGCCTGTTTTGTCAACAGTCCAATATACATATTGAAAATTTATATATGATAACAACCTTAAATATATAAGTTGTTACCTAACTCAAGTATTTGTAATATTTATTTGTAATTCGTAAAATTATGTTGCACTATAGAAATCAAGGAGTACGAGATTCAAGAAGCCCATCGGCTGTACCAGTAATTATCAAGAATCTCTTTAGCAGATATGACTTTTACAGCAGACTTAGCTTCAACTAACTTCTCTAACGCTTTCGCTTCCAGCAATCAGATTGCTAATGCTGTACCTGCAACTACTGCATTATTCAAGCGTCTGAACATTGATGACCAATTGGCTGTATTGTGGTATGTCTATACAGAATGTGGTCGTTCCATTACTCCTGCCGCACCTGGAGCAGCACGCTTACAGTTAGCTGAAGGACTGTTGAATCAAATTAAGCAAATGTCTCATACCGAGCAGCTAGAAGTGATGCGCGATTTAGCTGCGAAGCGGAACACTCAAATCAGCCGTTCTTACGGTATTCTTAGCCCCAACACTAAATTAGCTTTCTGGTATCAATTAGCAGAATGGATGGTACAAGGTTTTGTTGTTCCCATGCCTCCAGGCTATCAGCTGTCTCGCGATGGTGAAAAGGTTTTAGAAGCGATTAAGCAACTGGACTTTGGTCAACAAATCACTGTTCTGCGTAATACTGCGATCGATATGGGTATCGATCCATTAGCAGACTAATCGAATACTGCTAACTGAGCAGTAACTTAAATTTCACTCTTGAGGAGCAGGTAATTGAGCCTGCTTCTCTGTTTAAGTTGGTTTTATATTTGCCCAAACTTGAGGAATTAAGATGCAAACTGCTGATGCTACACCTGTTGTTTTAGATGAGCAAGGTGATTTAGTTATTGAGGGAATAACAGAAAGTACGATATTAAGGTATTTTCAAACGCTAAATGCAGGTGATTTTTCGGCAACAGCGGCTTTGTTTGCTGCTACTGGGGAGTTAAATCCTCCTTTTGAATCACCTGTTATTGGGCCAGAGGCGATCGCAACTTACTTACAGCAAGAAGCAACCGGAATGCAGCTTCTACCCAAAGAAGGTACTGCCCAAAAAACCGAAGATGGTGACACTCAAATTCAGGTGAAGGGAAAAGTTAAGACACCTTTATTTAGTGTGAATGTGGGTTGGATATTTTTATTAAATGCTCAACAGGAAATTGCTGCTGCGACGATTAAACTGCTAGCTTCTCCCCAAGAGTTATTAAGTCTGCGTCGTTAAGCTACATTTAAGCGACGGAAACTGCTGGTTGTTGCAGGGAACGGAACAGCATCCGACGACCTAAATCAACGTCTTTTTCAGAACATCGCCAGTCTGGATGGGCTGTTCTGAGTAAGCTTTCTAATGTTTCTTGATCGAATAGGTGCCACACTGGGGCGCTGTTGTATTCGGTGGCGATCGCAAAGCAATTTTCGCTAATGCAGATAATATTCACGCTTTGGGAAACGCGCACTAACTCCATTTGTTCTCCTGGTTGTAGCCCCCGGAATTGGCGCATAATTTGCTTCCATTCAGTCACCGAAGATACAGTCAATCCGGGAATTGCTACTGTG
Source organism: Floridaenema flaviceps BLCC-F50 (assembly GCF_041929275.2). Taxonomy (NCBI): domain Bacteria; kingdom Bacillati; phylum Cyanobacteriota; class Cyanophyceae; order Aerosakkonematales; family Aerosakkonemataceae; genus Floridanema; species Floridanema flaviceps. The sequence continues at coordinate 267,233 of NZ_JBHFNR020000001.1, forward strand.
AAAGCAGTTTCGCCATTAATACTAATCCAGTAATGACGGGCGGGATCGATACCTAAAAGCCACTGAGATTCATCATCTAGACGATAACGGGGGCAAAGGAGAAACAGCTGAGTCATGACAGTAGGTTAATCTTTCAAAACTTCAATTTATGCAAAAACCTTTAGGGTCAAGAAGGTCTAAGGCTTTTGCGAATCTTGTATGAATCTTAAGGTTTGTTTATCTAAAGGTGAATACGTTTGCAACAAAAATTAGCAAAAGTTATATAACCTATTAAATACACTCACTTTTTAATGAAGTTTTGTAAAGTTACTTCGCCATTTTTACAGCACCCTGAATCAAGAGCGGCTTGCTCTGAGAATGGAAGCGCTCGTTTGTTAACTGGCTGATTGGGGATTGTGGTTTGATTTCAGTTATCTTTAGTTTTACTGGGCAGACTAGCTTCTAACTTAAGACAGTTGCGACCATTTACTTGTAAACGGTACTCTACTCTATCCATTAATCGATTCATAATTAGCCAACCATAACCGCTTTCTTGTTTATCTTCTGGGCTGGGTGGTAGATAAGTAGATATATCGTAGCCTTTGCCATGATCCCAAATTTCCAGAGCTAAATCTCGCTCTTGGAGTTCTAAGCGAATGAGGATGGGTAAATTAGGCTGGTCTTTGTGAGCATGGCGGACTACGTTAGAATATGCTTCTACCAGAGCTAAACGTAGGCGGTTAGATTGACGCGGCCAATCAACTGAGTCTCCTAGTTCTACTTCTAAACACCCAAGTAACCAGCTTTCAACAATAGTTAAAAATTTCAGGTCACTGGGAATATGTAACTCCGTTCTCATTGATTACAGAACCTCCAAAGAAAGTATGGTTTGGTCGTCTTCTTGTACTTGGTTGTGTCCGCGAATGCGATCGAGTAAGCGGGTCAAATCCAAAGGACTAGCCTCTTGGGTGAGTAAAGTCCATAAACCTTCTTGTTTGAGCATAAACCTCTGGCTCGGATCGCTACCATTACCACTGCCGGGGGTGAGGTCTTCTTGGGTAACGGTAGCTTCGGTGATGCCATCGCTTGCTAAAAGAAGTGCTTCCCCTGGTTTGAGTTGTAATTCGCCAGCAGTTCCTTTCCATACTGGTAGTATGCCCAAAGGAACGCCTCTAGCTTTAAGGAAGTTCGGTTGAACTCCGTCTATTTTTTTGGCTACGTCTTTGTATGACCAGACCAAGGGATAAATGTGACCAGCGTTAGCGTAAACTAACTCACCAGTCGAGGCGGTGTAACGTGCCAGAACCATTGTAATGAAGCAGTTATTCCCGATGAGGTCTTCGGAAAGGCTGCTGTTGAGATTCTGCATGAGAACGTGAGGAGTGGGAGGATTTTCTTGGGAGAGTTCTCTTCGCATGACTGAGATGGCGCTTGCCATAAACAATGCTGCGGGGACACCTTTCCCGGAAACATCTCCGACTGCTAACCAAATGTCTCCTTTTGGATGAACAAAAACTTCAAAGAAATCGCCTCCGACTTCTCTAGCTGGGAAGCAACAAGCTTGGATTCTGATTCCTTCTAAATCGGGCCAACTTTGGCGGAGCAGGTTATTTTGAATTTGCCGAGCTACTTCGAGTTCGGCTCGCATTTGCTGTGCTTGTTCTTGGGTGCGTTGGTAAAGTTTGGCTTGGGAAAGTGCTAGTGCTGCTTGTTCGGAGACGCTTTCGATTAGTTTTACGTCTTCGGATGTCCAGGTTTCCCGGTTGCTTTGGTGATACAGGCACAGGACGGCGAGTAGTTCCTGCTGACAGATTAAGGGAATGATTAGCTGTGTTGATTGTTTGCCTTCGTTGTCGTTGCTTTGAATGGTTTTTGGTTGTTGGGTTTCTAGGACTGTTTGTAAGCCAGCAGGATCGATCGCCAGTTCGATATCGATTCCCGCTGCATGATAAGAAAAGGACTCTGATAGTAAGCGTAAGCCTTCCACTGGTCGCAGTAAACAAGCAGCTGTGCCAAAGGTTTGACCGATGGTTTCCACAATTTTTTGCAGCATACTGCGATAGTCCAAAGATTCCCGAATCGCACTAGTTACAGCATTAAATATAGTTTCTCGCTGTAAAGCGCGGCGTAGTTCATCAGTACGACGCTTGAGCACTCCGTAAGTCTCTGAAGCTTGTTGAACTACAGCTTTTAATTCCGTAGGATTCCAAGGTTTGGTGATGTATTTAAATACTTGACCTGAGTTGATTGCTTCTACTAGGTCTTCTACATCTGTGTATCCTGTAAGCAGGATACGAATTGTGTCTGGAAAGCGTTCTACTGTCCGACCTAAGAATTCTGTTCCGTTCATTTGGGGCATTCTCTGGTCAGAGATAATTACTGCCATTTCGCCTTCTTTGTCGAGTACTTCTAAGGCACTTGGCCCACTTTCGGCTTTGTATACTTGAAATTCCCGCCGAAAAGTTCTGTACAGCAAATCGAGGTTATCAGGCTCGTCATCCACTACCATGAGTTTGAGTTTGCTGCCATCTCCCCGACTCATCTATTACTCCACTTCCAAGTCATAGTAATTGGGAATTTTGAATTCTAAATTCGGAAATTCAAAATTTGAGAATCTAAAATTCAAAATTCGTGGTTTCTGTTTTACCCTACTAATCCAGAGCGTAGGGCTCGCACAGCCGCTTGAGTACGGTCATCAGCACAGAGTTTGTTTAAAATGTTACGGACGTGAGTCTTCACTGTCCCGACGGTGATGTACAGTTTTTCTGCGATCTGCGCGTTGCTGAAACCTTCCACAATCAGTTGTAGCACTTCCAATTCCCTTTCGGTTAGAGGATATGCTTCCAGCATATTGGTATATTCTGGCTCAGTGGCTTGGATGGCTACGGTTTTGGAACTAACTGGAGCTTGAGGGGTTGTGGTGCCTGGTTCTATAGGTTGCCTGGTTTGACTGAGTACAATTTTGGCGATCGCCGGATCGATCCAAGAGTTGCCTTCTTGTGTTACCTGCAATGCTTCTAGTAAGCGATCGAAGCTAATGTCTTTCATGCAGTATGAGTCTGCACCAGCAGCAAAAGCTGCCATTACAGCTTCTTCGTTATCTTGCAAGGTCAATATTAAGACTTTTGGCACTGGGTTGTTTTCGTCTTCAGTCTCTTTTAACTTTTTCGTCAACTCAATGCCGTCTATATCTGGCAATCCAATATCAACTATGGCAATATCTGGTTGAGATGTTTGTAATAAGTTTAGTCCCTCAGTACCATTAGCAGCTTCACCTACAACTTCAATTTCCTGCCGTTGTTGCAAGGCTGTCTTAATCCCCACGCGAGTGAGGTCATGATCTTCAATGAGGGCAACGCGAATTTTTTTCATTGTCAACGTTCCCAATAATTTATGAGTTTGACTTGTGCCACACTAGTTTACAAATGTTTCCAGGGGTTTAGTTAAATTACACCCCTTGGCAGGAGAGATATTTTCCTCAATCTCGATAGATTCAAAGTAATAGAGTAGTTAATTAGCATTTTTCAAGTTTTGCTTAAAAAACTCAGCTGTGAAACTAATACCAAGGAGGGTTTTAATGTGACCTGTTTGATACTGTTTGGATTACGAGACGATCGTAATGCTTGCTCCACTAGTTCTTGAGTGTGGGTGTTCTACTCCAGTAATTGAGTGAATTCCGCTCAGTCAAGGGTTTTTGGCTAGTAGATGCAAGTAACTGCTGGCTGGGGTATTACAGTTTAATGGTAGAAATACCTTCTATACTCTGAGTTCTCATCTCCAATAGTCAACTTTTATTTAGTTGCCAACGCTTATTCAGTATACCTGGTAAGGGGCAGGAGAATAAGTGGGAGTGAGATTGTCCTATAGGGTTATTCTCACAAAACTTTTTTGTTAGCCCGCACTAGCGTTGTCATAGCTCCAGATGGGGTCAAACTTGATTTCCCTGCTGGCAGTTAATTAATCCCATAAGCTGCGATTTTTCCCAAATATTAGCATTTTTCGGGTCGAAGTTGTGGGTTGTTGGGGTTATGTGCCAAATTTTCTCATAAGAGGGGCTGGGATAACCACTATGAATTGTATTTAAAAGAACTTTAATTACATCTGTCAAAAAAATTTTCAATAATTATGGCAAAAAATTTTCTAGTCTTGGTGGTCGATGATAACGCAGTAGAGCGCAGGGCAGTTTGTCAGTGTCTTCGAGATACTGATGAGTTACTAGAGCTTTATGAAGCGTCTGACTTTGCTGAGGCTTTAGTAATTTTACAAGCACAAAAGTTAGATTGTGTGTTTTTAGATGAGAGTTTACTAGATGCTCAAGGTTTAGGGTTATTAGAGAGGTTATCTGCTGTAGATGTGCGGGTGCCAATTGTGGTGTTAACTAATGAGGAGGATGAAGCAACTTATGAGCAATTGTTAAGAATGGGAGTATCTGATTATGTAAGTAAAGCTAAGGTATCGGCTTTGCTTAAAAGTAATTTAGCGCATTTAATGCGGCTTTATGGAGCTAAAAAACGATTGCTGTTAGAATATAAATCTGCAAAGGACGATCGCTTAAAAAGTTGGGATAATCTATCGGTAGACTTGGGAGAAGAAACCGACCCACAATTTAAAATAACAGAAAAGTTGCGGAGAGCGATCGCCATTTTAGGTCAACAGCAACAGCAGTTAATGACTCTGCAACGTTTAACAAATCTCCTTAATCAAAGGCTGGCAAATTTATCCAATTTGCTGCAATTCATGGTGCAATCTGTTTGTGATGCTATTCCGAAAGCACAGTTTTCTTTACTAGTACTACATAATCCCCAATGTAACCGCTTAATGTTATCTGTCACTGCCGGAGTTGGTACAGAAAAATTGCGCTTAGAAGATGCTTTTGGCAAGGGGGAAGGTTGGTTAGCGAAGGTTGCTTCTACAGGTTTTTTGCAACATATTGAAGGTAGGGATGATTTACCTGCTTGTGTTTATGCGGTTCCCATTGAATCGGCACAAGCAGGACGTTTAGGGTTGTTAGCTATTGGTAATTGGGATAATACTAATGCTTTCAGTAAAGATGAACAAAAATTATTAATTGCTGTGGGAGAACAAGCTGCTATAGCTATTAATAATGCTAGAATAATTAGAATTTTAGAAGAACGAGAAGAACGGTTAGCTATCCAAAATGAAATTCTGGCAAGGCAAAATGAAGAACTAGAAAATCAACGACAAAAAATTCATTTACAAAACCTGCAACTTTTGGAAGCAGCTAAACTAAAATCTCAGTTTTTAGCAACAGTTTCTCATGAATTACGCACGCCGATGAATGCAGTAATTGGATTCTCACAATTACTGTTGCGCCAAATGAGAAATAAGAAATCTGATTCTGAGTTTTCGCCAGAACAGATGAGTATGTTAGAAAGGATTTTAAATAATGGTAAACACTTGCTAGGATTAATTAATGATATCCTTGACCTTTCCAAAATTGAAGCAGGTCGAATGAATTTGCAACGACAACAATTCAACTTGGAATCATTGGTTAGGGAGACTAGTGAAGAAGCACGTTTGTTGGCAGAGGAAAAGCAGATAGATTTACAACTAAGCGCTAATTTGAGTAATCCAATAATTATTAATGATCCTCATCGGTTAAAGCAAGTTGTAATGAATTTGCTATCGAATGCGATTAAGTTTACTTCGGCTGGTAAAGTAGAAATAGAAGTATTTGAAATTGATTCGATGCGATTAGCTATTCGGGTGACAGATACGGGAATTGGAATTGCTGAATCAGATTTAAAAAATATTTTTGCTGAGTTTTGGCAAGTAGATCAAAGTATCACCAAAAAACATTATGGTACTGGTTTAGGTTTGGCGATTATTAAATCTTTGGTAGAACTAATGAAGGGAAAGGTGAATGTGACAAGTGAATTGGGGAAAGGTTCCTGTTTCCAAGTAGAAATTCCTCGTCATATACCGCAGCTTAATCACACAAGTAAATGTGGCAGAAGGTTACTCAGATGATTTGACTTTTTCTGCTATTCTGAGTTTGGCAGAACGCGATCGCAAATTCTCCTCTATCTCTTCTTCTTGGGGTACGATTGGTTTTTTGGTAATCACTTGCAAAATTGGTGATTCCTTGAAAGAATGTTTCACCAATCTATCTTCTAAACTGTGAAAGCTAATAATCCCAATTCTTCCTCCTGATTTTAACCAATTGGGTGCGGTTTTTAGGAAAGTTTCTAAAGATGCTAATTCTTGATTGACGACTATTCGCAATGCTTGAAATACGCGAGTTGCTGGGTGAATTCTGCCATAACGGTAGGAACGGGGAACGCTGTGAAATATTTCGTTTGCTAATTCGGTGGTAGTTTTAAATGGTCGCTTTTCGACTATTTGTTTAGCAATTCGGCGCGATAATCTTTCTTCGCCATATTTATAAAAGATATCTGCTAATTCTGCTTCTTCCCAGTCGTTAATAATGTCAGCGGCGGTTAAGTTTTCTCTTTGATCCATTCGCATATCTAATTCTGCCTCTTGGCGGAAGCTAAAACCTCTAGAACCTGTATCTAAATGAAAGGAACTAACGCCTAAGTCAGCAATTATGCCATCAAATTTTAAATCTTGTGGTTGATATGTAGCAAAATTACCATGCCAAAAGGTGATCCGATCGCTAAATTCAGCTAATTTATTTTTAGCAGCATTAATTGCTTCGGCATCGCGATCGATCGCTATTACTTGAGTATCTGATGCAGCTTGCAAAATTAACCCAGTATGTCCCCCACCGCCAACTGTCGCATCAAGGTAAATTCCTCCGGGACTAATTGCTAACCCAGAAATTAATTCATTTGCTAAAACTGATACATGGACAAAGGTAGATTCTGCTTGCTGATTTACGTCACCCGGTTCGATCGCGTTCATAACTAATGACAATAGACTGATAATAAATAAATTTTAAACTATTTATCTATGTGATAGTCAATAGTAGATTGTATAAAATTTTTTGTGGCATTTAATATTCACATACTCTGATTTAAGATATTTACATTACTTTAAAAAACATTATGGACAGCAGAGAATTACCGAGAATATTATAGTAAATGAACAGCCAATTTTCTTTTAGTAAGATTTGGTTAATAGCTATTTAAAAGTGGTGCTTCTTGATGAAGAATAAAGCAAGCATTGCTTGTTTTTAAGTAGATTGTTTCACCAGTTTATTAAGGAGAAATTCATGAGTTTAAATAGACTGCTCGCTGGGGTAGCGATCGCTGGATTGGCGGTACTGACTGCGACTCCGACAGTTCCTTCATTTGCTGCGGAAAAGGTATCTAGTCAAGCACAAACACAGCAATTTGCACAGCGGCGCGATCGCGATGATTGGGATAGATACAGGGATAGAGACAGGGACGATCGGTGGCGCGATCGCGATCGTCGTGTCTGCTACTATGAACGTCGTGGTAGACGAGTTTTCTATTGCTGTCGTGAGAGAGTTTGGAACGGACGCTCTTATCAAGTACGGACTTCCTGCCAACCAGTAAGAAGATAATTTTTTTGGTAGTTAAATTGAGGAGAAAATCGGGTTTTTAGTGGCAAATCAAACCCGGTTTTTCTTTGATATCATGTCCGGTTGCAGGAGTGAAAGTTTCATAACTAGCAACTTGAGCTACTATAAATACAAGCATTTTCTATTTTGCCGATAATTTTTTCCCATTGCTTATTATAGCCACTGTAATCGTTCAAAAGAATAACGTAAGCTTGACCGGGAAAGTCTACTTCCGAGATAATCTTATTCAGAAGTTGCTGGTCTTGGTCAGAAGTATGCCATTTATACCAGGCTTTCTGTTGGGTAATACCTAGTATGTAAAATGGTTTTTCGGGAAAGTAAGTAACTTGTTTGCGAACCAAATATGCTTGCTTAATTTCCGGGTAACGTGATAATTGCTGATAGATTAGAGTAATTTCTTGATCTGGCAAATTGTGAGGGATAAATTTATCTCGATTGTTCACAAAAGACCGTTCTTGCTTTGCCTTCAGGAGTAATTCGTAGTGGTCTTCAGCACGCTTTTGATAAACTTTAGCTTCTGCTTCTTGGTCTTGTTGGAGCAAGAAATAGTAAATAATTTGGCAGGCTTCCATAACGCAGTCAGGGTCTTTTTTCATGGCTTTTTCTAGGTACTCAATGCCTGAAAAGTCATTTTTTTGCAGCAATATTTGACCGAGACTGTAGTTAGCGGCTGCATGATTAGGCTGATTTATCAGTATTTCTTGCAACAGAGGAATTAAAGCTTCATTTTCCGAAACTTGGGCGGTGAGGCGAACTCGTTCCCAAGCTTCTTCATCTGTTAACTTTTGTTTTGCCGCTTTCTCTTCCAGAGATTTTAATTTTTTGATCGATTGTTGAACCTGAGCATATTGCTGTCGCCAAGTAGTTGATATTTGCTCTGTCCAATTACTGTCAAAATAAGCTATAGTTTTATTTAAATTTTCTCCGAGTAACTGTTGTGCCGCGTTGACTTTAATGAGAGAAAGTAAAGGTAATTTTTCCGATTTTTCCCCAAGAAAACCTAAAGCTTTTAACCGATCGCTCAAGCAAGGATGAGTATCAGCGTTATTAGTTTTTTCGGCTAAAGCTTGGTCTAAAAATTTGCTAATATCTTCATCAGGCAAACTACTAACCAAGGCAGAGGACATTTTTGTAAAAGTTGTTTTTGGTGGCTCAACTTGATGCTGGACTTGTTTGTAGACATCAGGCCAAAAAGTATTTTCCAAAAATCTCGCTTTGACTTCCACATTCATCAGCGCTTCGGCAGTATTTTTGGCACCTGCTAATTCTGCGGCACAGCGATCGGCCTCATATTCGTTCATTCGGGCTAAAACAAAGGAATAAGCCCCAAAAAAGGGGAAATACCATTTAAAAAACGCCTCAAATAGAAAAGAAGAACCATGTTGCCCGCTTTCGTACAGCCGTTGCCAAATTTGAGTGTGTGAGAGGCGGACGCGATAAATCCAGCCAGCAAAACGACTGTGATTGCCAGACAAATGTCCTAACTCATGGGCGAGTACAGCCTGAAACTGGTTTTGAGAAAGGGCTTGCATCAACGGTAGCCCCAGAATCAGGTAATTTTGCTGCCAACCGAACAAACCTAAACGCGGTCTTTGGACAACCGCAGCATTTAATTCATTAGTGAGTAGGATGTGGTGAAAGCGGGGAGCCTGTAGCTTGGCGGTTAGTTCGTCAACGAAAGCAAATAAACGGGGAAATTCTCGGCGTTTGAGTGGTAGTCCCAGCGGAGGGGGGAAAGTTACCCAGAGCGATCGCAAAATAATAAAAAATACAATGAGTAACAAAAAGGCAAACTTAATCACAGCTGCATTGATTCTGTGACTCCACAAGACGAACAACACCACTAAACCCAAGACTAGCAATAGTCCCACTAGGACGAAAACAATGTACGCATAGCCAAGGACAGCCAAAAGACCCACTCGAAGTTTATAACTTGCGGGCTTGCTGTGGGCAAAAATTTCCAAGCGCTTCACGAGTGCATCGAACTTTTCGTCAGTCATCATCATGGAAGTGCACCTACTCACCGAAATACTTAGGAGTTAGCTAATCCTTACCCAAAAATTTCGCTATATTAGCTCAGTCAGTTTTAACCGAACACTCAACGCTCAAGCCAATATAATTGAAGCTACGAAACAAAATTTAAAGTTGCTGTTCTATGGCAAGAATCGAAACGAGAACAGAACCAATGGTTCTGAACATGGGGCCGCACCATCCCTCAATGCACGGGGTATTGCGGCTAATTGTTACCTTAGATGGGGAAGATGTAGTTGATTGTGAACCTGTAATTGGCTACCTACATCGCGGCATGGAGAAAATTGCCGAGAACCGCACCAATATTATGTATGTTCCTTATGTGAGTCGTTGGGACTACGCAGAGGGAATGTTCAACGAAGCTGTCACCGTGAATGCGCCGGAAAAGTTGGCAGGAATTGAAGTTCCTAAACGCGCCAGCTATATTCGGGTGATTATGCTGGAATTGAACCGCATTGCTAACCATTTATTGTGGCTTGGCCCATTTTTGGCTGACGTTGGCGCACAAACTCCGTTTTTCTACATTTTCCGGGAACGGGAATACATTTACGATTTGTGGGAAGCGGCGACAGGTTATCGGATGGTGAATAATAACTACTTCCGCATTGGGGGAGTAGCGGTAGATTTGCCTTACGGTTGGGTGGATAAGTGTTACGATTTCTGCGACTACTTTATGCCTGTGGTTGACGAATACGAACGCTTAATTACTGATAACCCGATTTTCCGGCGACGGACTGAAGGTGTGGGTACTATCACCCGCGAAGAGGCGATTAACTGGGGTCTTTCTGGCCCAACGTTACGCGGTTCTGGCGTGAAGTGGGATTTGCGGAAGGTTGACCACTACGAATGTTACGATGACTTCGATTGGGAAGTACATTATGAAAATTCTGGTGATTGTCTCGCCCGTTATAATGTGCGAATTCGGGAAATGCGGGAGTCGGTGAAGATTATTCGCCAAGCGTTAAAGGGACTTCCCGGTGGCCCTTATGAGAATTTGGAAGCGAAGCGGTTGGCAGGTGGGCCGAAATCTGAGTGGAATGGTTTCGATTATCAGTACATCGCCAAAAAAGTCGCCCCAACTTTCAAAATTCCTAAAGGTGAGTACTACGCCCGTGTGGAAAGTGGTAAAGGGGAATTGGGGATTTACCTGATTGGTGATGATAATGTGTTCCCTTGGCGTTGGAAGATTCGCGCTGCTGATTTTGTGAATCTACAAATTCTGCCTCATCTGTTAAAGGGTGTGAAGGTTGCTGATATTGTGGCAATTTTGGGCAGTATCGACATTATCATGGGTTCGGTAGACCGCTAAGAGATTTTGGATTTTGGATTTTGGATTTTGGATTGAGAGCGATCTAAGATCTAAAATCTGAAATCTAAAATCCCCAGTTTTTATGGATGATTCTAATTTAGGTTTGCGGGAGGCGATCGCATCTCAAATCACTTCCCACCCCGAAGGGCGCATTACTTTTGCCGAATTCATGAATTTGGCACTTTATCACCCAGAATACGGTTACTACTCTACAAATCAAGTTAACATTGGCTCGCAAGGTGATTTTTTTACTTCTCCCCATTTAGGGGCAGATTTTGGCGAGTTATTGGCTGCCCAATTTTACCAAATGTGGGAAGTTCTAGGTCGTCCGATTCCTTTTAATTTAGTGGAAATGGGCGCAGGGCAGGGAATTTTAGCCGGAGATATTCTGCGTTATTTACACAAGCATCATTTCGAGTTTTTCTCTGCATTAGATTACATTATTGTCGAAAAGTCCTCTGCGTTAAGGCTGGAACAACAACAACGGTTGTCTAATTTCCCGCTGCGGTGGTGTGAATGGGAGGAAATACCCGCTAATTCCCTGGTTGGATGTTGCTTTTCCAATGAACTGATAGATGCTTTTCCGGTGCATCAGGTAATTTGGGAACAAGGGGAATTAAAAGAAATTTATGTAACTTTAGGGAAGGAAGAGGAATTTGTGGAAGTAACCGGAGAAGCTTCTACAAATCGGTTAGTTGAATATTTTGATTTGGTGGGAATTGATTTTGCAAAAAATGCTTATCCAGAGGGCTATCGCACAGAGGTAAATTTACTGGCTTTGGATTGGTTAAGCATGATTGCTGATAAAATCCAACGGGGTTATTTGTTAACAATTGATTATGGCTATCCTGCCTATCGTTATTATAGTTTAGGGCGCAGTCAAGGAACTTTGCAATGCTATTATCGCCACAGTCATCATAACGATCCTTATCTGAATATAGGACGACAAGATATTACCGCCCATGTGGATTTTACGGGTTTGGAAAAGTGGGGCGAGTTGTGCAGTTTGCGGCGGTTGGATTTTACGCAGCAAGGGTTGTTTTTGATGGCGTTGGGGTTGGGCGATCGCATTTCGGCTATTTCTGATAGCAACGCTGAAAATTATCAGGATATTCAAAAAGTTCTACAACGCCGAGATTCGTTACACCAAATGATTAACCCGATGGGTTTGGGCGGTTTCGGTGTTTTGCTGCAATGCCGAGGTTTAAGGGATGAAGAAATAACTCAACCTTTGCAGGGTTTTACTGTTCCGAAAAGATAGTTTTTAGGTACGTTGTTGCGCTTTAGCGCTAAAGAAAGGCGAGTCGAGCGCAACAACGTACTAAGTAGGTAGATATAAATAAACTGAAAACTTTGGCGGGCAGGATGCCCACCCCACAAGAAACCTATAACTCTTGTGGGGTGGGCATCCTGCCCGCCCCATCCCTAGATAACTATTATCACTTTATTTATTTACACCTACTTATTTTAATATTAGAGTTAGTTTAAGTGTCAGTTTCTAAGATAGTGAGGACGTATTCTGCTTGGTTGACTGAATGGTTGGTGGATAGGTCGAAAATTATGCCACTTTTTTCAGCGTTAACGTCTATTATAACTGGTAATTTGCCTTCTTTGTTAAAGGTAATTATTTGGTAAATTCGCTCTTCTGATGTTACTGAAGTTCCTAATTTTAGGCGATTTTGAATTACTCCGCCAATGGGCGCGTAGTATTTTTTTAGTTGGGTTTTTCGGGTATAATTTATTTGATGGTTTGCTGTTTCTGGCAGGGGAAATCCTGGGATTGATAAGATACCTTTTTGGGCTAAGTAGTTTTTAATTCCTTGTACTCCTTTGGCAACTGATTCGGGATTCATTTGCATCCCAGACCCTAATTCTAATGTCCACGATTCCAAATCGAATTGTATCGGTTTTCCTTGTTGAGCTAGGGCATCTTCCAAGGCTAACCAAGGCTTTAAGAAGGCTTCGTCAAAGGCATCTCCGTCATATTCGTTGAGTAAAATTTCATAGTCTAAAAGAAAGGCTTTGGCGCTTTCTTCTCTACCTTTAAAGCCGTAAATATAATCGATCGCTTGATTGCTAGAACTGTGAATATCAATAACATAATTGGCATCTAAACATAGAGATTGCAATTGATATCGGTATAACTCGCTTAAAGGTGATCCACTGGGAGCATTTATTTTGTCTGCTAGTTTTTCAAAGCTTTGTTTAATTCGCTGAAGATAATTTTGTCTAATAGCATCAACATCAAAATTTAGTTGGGTTTTAACAAATATTTCCAAATCTTTACATTCTTTTTCAAAATCCCAAAATATGCGATTCCAATCTTTACCATCATAAATGTTAAATCTTCCAGTAGAAAAGTAGTGAGTACGTTGGTTTGTGCTAAAAGGATTACAGAGGGGAACAAGCCAAATTTCACCAGCAATATTTGTGGGATTGATACTAATCAAAAACTCAATTAACTGATGAATGACGGCATTACCAACAATTTCAGCACCATGTAAATTGGCTTGAAGATAAGCTTTTTTACCGGGGGTGGAACCAATGAATTTGTATATTTGGAGGGAAAAGCGATCGCCAGAGGCAAGTTGTACCAGAGGAAGCTGAGAAATTGTCGGAATCATCTGTAACTCCTAGATAGATTGAACTTGATTGCGGTAGGATTACTTCCTCTGAGATTAGCACCGTCAGAGCAAATTTTAGGTAGTGAATTGAGCAACTTTAGGTGAGATATTTTCCAAATAATTAAGCAATAGCTACTTACCAGTAATTCACTACTTAACTAATGCCAGTTACTCTTAAAGACAAAGATATGCAAGAACAAAAACGCATTGGAATTTTAACTAGTGGTGGCGACTGTGCAGGCTTAAATGCAGCAATTAGAGGTGCAGTATGCCGTGCTGTGGGAACTTATGGCTGGAAAGTTTTAGGGATTCGTCAAGCCACAATGGGATTGATGAGTTCTCCTCCAGACTTTATTTCACTAGAGATGGATAAAATTGATGAGTTGTTAACTTATGGCGGTACATATTTAGGAACAACAAACAAGGGAGATCCCTTTGCTTTCCCCATGCCTGATGGTACAATACGCGATCGATCAGACGAAATTATCGCTGGTTATCATCAATTAGGGTTAGATTGCTTAATAGTAATCGGTGGCGATGGTAGCATGGACATTGTGCGAAAGATTGCCCAAAAAGGTGGGATGAATTTAGTAGCTATTCCCAAAACAATTGACAACGATGTAGGGAGCACAGAACGTTCTATTGGGTTTGATACAGCTGTTAATATCGCCACAGAATCCTTAGATCGTTTGCATTTTACAGCCGCTAGTCACAACCGAGTCATGATTTTAGAAGTCATGGGACGTGACGCTGGACATATAGCAATTAGTGCCGGAATTGCTGGTGGTGCTCATATAATTCTGATCCCAGAAATTCCTTATTCTCTGGAGAGCATTTGCGAAAAAATTCGGGAACGTCAAGAGTCTGGAAAGAACTATTCTTTGATAATTGTTTCCGAAGCTGTGAAGGCAGAAGATGGCGAAACAATTAAGAATATAAATCGTTTAGGACAAACCAGATATGGCGGTATTGGTCAATATTTGGCTGATAAAATTTGTGCCTGTAGCGGTGCAGAAACCAGAGTAACAGTATTAGGACATATCCAACGTGGCGGTACACCTTCACCATTGGATAGATTAACTGGTTCTGTGTTTGGCGTAGCAGCAGTTGATTTAATTGCTGAAGGTAATTATGATTGCATGGTAAGTTGGCAAAATCGCCAAGTAGTGAGCGTACCAATTCCTGAAGCGATCGGCAAATATAGTACAGTAGATCCCAATGGAATGCTAGTTAAAACCGCCAGAGGTTTAAACATTTGTTTGGGAGATTAATTGGTACGTTGTTGCGCTTTAGCGCTCTTGTTTAGCGCTAAAGCGCAACAACATACTTTAGTTTATTTAGTAGCAATTACATTTAAACTGATTAAAATATTATCTATTCGCATAATACTCGTATCATTAAATAAACCAAAACCTTCTACTTCTTTACAGTTGAGAAAACCAACTTCTTTTAAAAACATGGATAAAATTTCTAAATCAAAACCAACTTTATGAACATCATACTCATTTGTTTGACCACCAAACATTACCGCCATTAAGTAATAGCGGTCATAAACAGATAATTTCTCTTTCAAATATAGCCAACACAAAACCCGTAAATTGGGAACACTAATATAAAGTTTTCCTCCTGGTTGCAATACTCGATACCATTCGCTTAAAGTATTTAATAATTCACCATTTAAACGATGATAAAAATGTTCTAAAACATGGCTAGCATAAATCGCTTCAATGGAATTATCAGCAAATTGTTCTAAATTCGCCGCATTACCCACAAAATCTACTTCTGGACGAGGTTCAATGTCTAATATTTTCCATTCGGGATGTGCTTCTGTTCCGCCAATGTGAAGTTTCATAGTTTTAAATTTCATATTTGATTTGTCTGCATTTGAATTAATAAAGTTTCTGTCGTCCAAGTTGGACAACCACAACCTAAAAAATCACAGTCTTGAGTCCAAATTGCTGCATTCATTAATAATGCTAACGCTACAGTTGACCAATCATTTGGATCTCTAGGAATGCGATTTCTGGCTTCAGTTTCTAAGTGGATATAGTTAGGTTCTGTAATGACTGTAATTTTAGTTTCAATCAAATGTATTGCTTGAGCAAGTAAAAGTTGTGCATCTGCTTCAGTTAGTCTACCTCGGCTTACCATGAACGGTATCCGTCGTCTGATTTCATATTGAATTTCATCTAAAACTTGTTCAGTAATGTAAAGCATCAGTTCGGGGTTTTGAATTAAATTTTGCCCTCTTTGTCGCAGCAGTTCTCCTATTAAAATGTTTGCGTCAACTATTAGTATCATAAGGAAACGGCTTGCTTGTATCAAAAAGGTCAGCTAATTCATCCTCTGTCATCCCAGTTTCAGCGAGTACGCGCTGTACTGTTTCACTCAATTGTTTAACAGCACGCTCGACTTCTTCCTGATTTGGTCGTTTTTTGGGATAATAAAATCCTACTACTTCGCCATTATGTTCGATCGCTAAAGCTTCATTACCTGTAAGATAATTAATAGAGTGTTCTGCTAACTCCTCTACGGCAATATGTTTCATGGTTCAATACCTAGCTTAGTAGTCAAATTTTAACTTAAGTTTAAAACTAGAGTTATCTTTTTTTGAACCGCGTTCGTTATCTAAGGATGGGGCGGGCAGGATGCCCACCCCACAAGAAAGCTGTAACTCTTGTGGGGCGGGCATCCTGCCCGCCTTATTTTTCACTTTATTTACATCTACCTACTTACCACTTCAAAAACGCCGCTTCCACACCTTGTTCCCGGCGAATTTTGCCATCTTTTTCAAACCAAGCGATAATTTGTTGAGTTGTTAAATCTTCAATAGCAATTCCATATTCTTGGGCGATATGCTGCAATAATTTTAAAGAGGAAATAGTTAATCTAGTTAAAAACTTTTCATGATTTGCCAGCAACGCACTATCAACCATTGCTGACTCTTCTAAAGTTAAAAATTGCGCTCCTGGTTGTCCTTGGGAATTCATAATTAATATCTTAACTTCGGGATTTTTTCGTAATCATATAACCGCAGCGATGTTGCCCATTAATTAACCAGTGGGTACGCTCAACAGTGCAGTCTGGTAAAATCGTGGCAAACATTTCTAATTCGTGAGAACAAACGCTGGGGAAAGTTTCCGCGACATCAGAAATGGCGCAGTTATGTTCGGTAAACATGAACTGAGAACAATTCCCATTTTGAGTAGTTTCCGATTCGATGGGATACCATTCTGCCATGTAACCTTCGGCGCGACGGAGGTCTACTAATTTAGCAACACGCTCTCCCAGTTTACCGCTACCGATGCGATCGCGATATTCCAGCGCCTTTTGTTGCCACTGTTTCTGTAAGATATTATTAACCTGCTCTTTTCCTAGAGTTTGTGCGATCGTATCCAACAGCGATACAGCGAATTTACCATGATTGTTGGGAAAGCGATCGCGCCCCTTGCGACTCAAACGGTAAGCGTGTTGAGGTCGCCCCATCCCCGCCTGCACCAACTCATACTCGATAAGTTCTTCCGCTTCTAAATCTTTCAGATGACGGCGAACTGCTTGAGGACTGATATCCAAACTCTCAGCCAATTCCAGCGCCGTTGCTTGACCTCGCTGCAATAGATGTTCCAGGATATCTTGCTTAGTCGAAGTTTGCTCTGTGGTCGTCATCTTCTTCCCAGGACTCCATGCAGAAAATGTTACTTTGACAACTTACTAGTTGTTAATGTAGCTTAAAATAGACTTAGAAAACAAATTAGTTGTTTTAGTCATACTAGATCCTAACCTGTCTAGCCCCAGATTGCTAGAGGGACGGAAGCACCGGGACGTAGAACCGGGACGTAGGACAGGCATCCTGCCTGTCAGCCCAAAGGCAACCACCCGTCTTCCATCAAAGAGTAGAACACAAGAGAACACGAGAGAACCGATAATGAGTGCCACTGTCAAAACTTTAGTCAATCAGCCATATAAATACGGCTTTGTCACCGACATCGAGGCAGACACCATCCCCAAAGGACTAAGCGAGGATGTAGTTCGCCTCATCTCTGCCAAAAAGAACGAACCAGAGTTCATGCTGGAATTTCGCCTCAAGGCGTATCGGCAATGGCTAAAGATGACAGAGCCCACATGGCCCCATGTTACCTACCCACCAATCAATTACCAAGACATCATCTACTACTCCGCACCCAAGCAAAAGAAAAAGCTCAACAGCATCGAAGAAGTAGACCCCACCCTGTTAGAAACCTTCGAGAAATTGGGAATTCCCCTTTCCGAACAAAAGCGGCTTTCCAACGTTGCGGTCGATGCTATCTTCGATAGCGTTTCCGTCGCTACTACCTTTAGAGAGAAATTGGCGAAAGAAGGCGTAATTTTCTGCTCAATTTCCGAAGCATTGCAAGAATATCCCGAATTAGTGCAGAAATATTTGGGAAGCGTTGTTCCGGTAGCTGATAATTTCTACGCTGCACTTAACTCAGCAGTTTTCAGCGATGGTTCCTTCGTTTATATTCCCAAAAACACCAAATGTCCAATGGAATTGTCTACCTACTTCCGCATCAATACCGGAGAGTCGGGACAATTTGAACGGACATTAATTGTTGCCGAAGAAGGCAGTTATGTCAGCTATTTAGAAGGCTGTACTGCGCCGATGTTTGATACAAATCAATTACACGCCGCAGTTGTGGAATTAGTAGCTTTGGATAATGCCGAAATCAAGTATTCCACCGTACAAAACTGGTACGCCGGAGACGAAAACGGCAAAGGCGGAATTTACAACTTTGTCACCAAGCGCGGACTTTGCCAAGGTGTGAATTCCAAGATTTCTTGGACTCAAGTAGAAACAGGTTCAGCTATTACTTGGAAGTATCCCAGCTGTGTGTTAGTTGGCGACAATTCTGTTGGCGAATTTTACTCAGTTGCGCTGACAAATCATAAGCAGCAAGCTGACACTGGAACCAAGATGGTACATATCGGGAAAAATACCCGCAGCACGATTATTTCTAAGGGTATTTCTGCCGGGAATTCTAAGAATAGTTATCGCGGTTTGGTGAAAATTGGGCCGAAAGCTCAAGGGGCAAGAAATTATTCTCAATGTGATTCAATGTTGATTGGGGATAATGCTCAAGCGAATACTTTCCCTTATATTCAAGTGCAGAATAACACAGGGAAATTGGAGCATGAGGCTTCGACTTCTAAAATTGGCGAGGAACAGTTGTTCTATTTCTCGCAACGGGGAATTTCGGAAGAAGATGCTATTTCGATGATGATTAATGGCTTCTGTAAGGATGTTTTTAATCAGTTGCCAATGGAATTTGCTGTGGAAGCTAATCGTTTATTAAGTCTGAAGTTGGAAGGTTCAGTTGGTTAATAATTGTAGGGCAGGCATCTTGCCTGCCATTATTACCCTGCCATTATTACCATTATTGCCTGCCATTAACTAAAAAATACCAACCTACAGGGATGGTTAGGTTGACATGAAAACAGCAAACATGGGAATAACTTACGCAGAAATAGAACTGATTCGCAGCGATGATTTGGCACTCTTAGAAGTAGGTTTTCTGCAAGAAGAACAAATCAGGCGAGTCAAGGTGAGAGCATTAGTAGATAGCGGTGCATCCATGCTGGCTATTCCTGAATCAATTAAAACTCAACTTAATCTGCGAAAAGTGGACGAACAACAAGCAGAATTAGCAGATGGAACTGTAATAAACCTGCCTGTTGTTGGGCCAGTAGAAATCAGGTTTGAAAATCGGAGAGTAACTACTGATGCGCTGGTTGTTCCGGGCGAATCTGAAGTTTTACTCGGTGCAATTCCCCTCCAAGGAATGGATGTTTTAATTGACCCAAAAAATGAGAGATTGATTGTCAATCCTAAGAGTCCTGATAAGGCAAGAATGTTGCTCAAGTAATGTCAGAAAATAAACCGCTCCAGACACAGAGAACACAGAGTAAGAGCAAAAGAGAGGAAAGATGATTGTTGAGAATAGTCCGGTGATTTTGTCGGTTCGCGATTTAAGGGCGAATGTTGATGGGAATGAGATTTTGAAGGGGTTGAATTTGGAGATGAGGGCGGGAGAAATTCACGCTATCATGGGGCCAAATGGTTCGGGTAAGAGTACTTTTTCTAAGGTTTTGGCTGGACATCCTGCTTATGAGGTGACTGGCGGTGAGGTGATTTTTCAAGGGCAAAATCTCTTGGAAATGGAACCGGAGGAAAGGTCTAGAACTGGGGTGTTTTTGGCTTTTCAATATCCTTTGGAAATTCCAGGGGTGAGTAATTTGGATTTCTTGCGGGTGGCTTATAATTCTCACCGGAAGAGTAAGGGTTTGGAAGAGTTGGATGCTTTTGATTTCCAAGATTTGGTGGAACAAAAGTTGGAAGTGGTGAAGATGAATCCGAGTTTTTTAACCCGCAGTGTGAATGAAGGTTTTTCTGGGGGGGAGAAGAAGCGGAATGAGATTCTGCAAATGGCGTTGTTGGAACCGAAGTTGGCAATTTTAGATGAGACTGATTCGGGTTTGGATATCGACGCTTTGAAGATTGTGGCAAATGGGGTTAATCAATTGGCAAATGCGGAAAATGCCATGTTGGTAATTACTCACTATCAAAGATTGTTGGATTACATCATTCCTGATTATGTTCATGTGATGGAAGGTGGCAGAATTGTCACTACTGGAACTAAGGAATTAGCCCTGGAATTAGAAGCTCGCGGTTATGATTGGGTATTGGAAGAAAAAGCAACTGAGGTGGTACGATGATTACACAAGTTGCTAATAGAGAAACTTTTCTGCCGGAGTTGGTAAATCAGTGCCGCAAGTTGGGTAAAGGTAAGCGGGAAGGTTGCGCTTATGGGTTAAAAGATTTGCGCGATGCTGCTGCGGAATATGTGCTTGCTTCTAAGTTTCCTACTACTAAAGATGAGGAATGGCGGTTTACTGATATCTCGCCTCTTTTAGAAATTCCTTTGCAAGTTCCTGATTTAACTCATGAACCAAATTTGGCTTTGTCTTCTTTAACTTTGCCAGTTAGTGCTAAGGATGCTTTGCCATTGCGGGTGGTGTTTGTTAACGGTTACTATGCACCTCAGTTGTCAACGATGGAAGCATCGCTGTTGCCAACTTTGGCGATGGAGTTTTTTGCTGGGAACTTATCGAATGCGCCAGGAAATTATCACGCCCGTATCCGCGAATTACTCAATCAAGAACAACAATATAATGATGTGTTCACCGCCCTAAATATTACAGGGTTGGCGGATGCAGCAGTGGTGTATGTGCCAAAAAATCAACAGATTGAAACTCCGATTCATCTGTTATTTATTACTATGCCAGGTGAAACTCCAATTTTGGCACAACCCCACTGTTTAATAGTTGCTGAATCTGGTAGTAGTGTTACCGTTGTTGAAGATTTTGCAGTTATCGGTAATGTTGCCACCTTCACCAATGCAGTGACACAAATTTGGTTAGGAGAAAACGCCGCCGTTAACCATATTCGCTTGCAGAGAGAGGGTAGAGAAGCGATTCATGTGGGGAAGAGTGCGATCGCGCAATCTCGCGACAGTCGCTATACTTGTAATGCGATTAGTTTAGGTGGGAAAATCTCCCGTCATAACCTAGAAGTTTTACAAACTGGCGAACAAACCGAAACTGTTCTCAACGGTTTAACAATGATTGCTGGCGAACAACTTTCCGACACCCACAGCGCCATCAATCTTACCAAACCTCACGGTACAACTAACCAATTACATAAATGTATTGTTGCCGATAAAGCACACGCCGTATTTAACGGAAAAGTCTTCGTTCCCCAAGCAGCACAACTCACCAATGCAGGACAATTAAATCGCAACTTGTTACTCTCCCCCAAAGCAAGAGTTGACACCAAACCTCAACTAGAAATTACCGCTGATAACGTCAAATGTTCGCACGGCGCAACAGTTAGTCAACTGGATGCAGAAGAAGTTTTCTATCTTCAAAGTAGAGGATTAAACGAAAACGATTCCCGCAACCTTTTAATTAACGCCTTCGCCGCTGAAATCATCAACAAATTACCCATTCCCTCACTGCGAGAAACCCTTTATTCAGTAGTGAAACAAATGGAAAGATAGACGGGGAATTGGGGATGACAGGCAGGATGAATTAAGAATGACAGGCAGGATGAATTAAGAATGACAGGCAGGATGCCTGTCCTACGGAACTGGTGACTGGGGACTGGGAAATAATGCAAATTAACTTCTCGCCTCCTCACCAGTAACCTACAAAAACATCTGCGTTCATCGGCGTTCATCTGCATTCATCTGCGTTCAAAAAACCAAGACTTTCTGGCAACACCAAAAATTCTAATAAATCATCTGCATTCATCTGCGTTAAAAAAAACAAATGACAATCACAAAAGAAAGAACCCTCGCCGAAATAGTCCGTAAAGACTTCCCAATCTTACACCAAGAAGTCAACGGCAAACCCTTAGTTTATCTCGACAACGCCGCTACCTCACAAAAACCCTTAGCGGTACTCGACGCACTGCGAAATTACTACGAACAATATAACTCAAACGTCCATCGCGGAGTTCACACTTTAAGCGGAAAAGCTACCGACGCTTACGAAGGTGCGCGAGTAAAAATCGCCAAATTTGTTAATGCTAACTTACCCGAAGAAATCATCTATTCTCGCAATGCCTCCGAAGCAATTAACTTAGTAGCTTATGCTTGGGGTTTAACTCACTTAAAACCCGGAGATGAAATCATCCTCTCCGTTATGGAACATCATAGCAACTTAGTCCCCTGGCAATTAGTAGCTAAAACTACAGGCGCGGTATTAAAATTTGTCGAACTAACACCCAGCGAAGAATTCGATTTAGAACAGTACAAAACTCTAGTTTCTGATAAAACAAAACTCGTCTCCGTCGTTCATGTTTCTAACACATTGGGCTGCATCAATCCGGTTAAAGAAATCACCGAAATTGCTCATAAATATGGCGCAAAAGTATTAATTGATGCTTGCCAAAGTACACCACATCTGCCTATTGATGTCCAGAAAATTGACTGTGATTGGCTGGTAGCATCTGGACATAAAATGTGTGGGCCAACAGGTATTGGCTTCTTGTATGGTAAAGAAAAAATTCTGCGGGCGATGCCTCCCTTTATGGGTGGTGGTGAAATGATTGCCGATGTGTTTTTAGAAAATTCAACTTATGCGGATATTCCTCATAAATTTGAAGCGGGAACTCCGGCAATAGCTGAAGCAATTGGACTTGGTGCTGCTGTTGATTATCTATCTAATATTGGCATGGACAAAATTCATGCTTACGAAGCCGAATTAACGGCATATTTGTTTGAACAATTGCGCCAAATTCCCGAAATTAGAATTTATGGCCCTCAAGCTAATTCTACAGGAGAAAATAGAGCGGCACTCGCTTCTTTTACTGCGGGAAATGTGCATCCTCATGACTTATCTACGATTTTAGATCAAGCTGGGGTGGCGATTAGGGCGGGGCATCATTGTACCCAACCTTTACACCGTTATATTAAAGCTCAATCTACTGCGAGAGCGAGTTTGTATTTCTACAATACGAAGGAAGAGATTGATGTTTTTATTGCTGCTTTGAGGGAAGCGATCGAATTTTTTGGCGGAATTTTTGGGTAAAATCGTAGTTGGATCTAGACCCCCGACTTCTTCAAGAAGTCGGGGGTCTGGGCAGAAACTTTTTTATAATAAAAGTTAGAATTTATGCCTGAAGTCGTTGGAATTTCTAAAGCGATTACTAATTTAAATGTAGCTCATGAAAGGTTAAATTTAAGTCCAACTAATGAGCCGAATTTTTTTACTGAATGGTGGCAAGATTTACCGGAACTGACAGAAGAAGAAAAACAGGCGCTAAATCGATTAAAAAATCGCTATCTTTATTATGCTGCTGATGGTTTCGTCTTAGAAGGAACTGTCAGCATTATTATTTTATCGCCTCTCTTAGAATTGTTGGGATTGTGTGATTCTCCGTTCAAGATTCGCGGCGAAAAGTTTGTCAAAGTGGAAATTGAGAATGGAAACACTCAATTAGAGGGTTTTATTGATGCTTTAGTAATTAAAGATTTATTTTGGGTTGTGTTAATAGAGGCGAAACAATATAGTTTTAGCGTTTTACAGGCATTGCCGCAAACTTTAGCATATATGGTGGCAAATCCTAATTTGGAAACGCCTGTTTTTGGGTTAATAATGACTGGTGAAGATTATATTTTTATTAAGTTGAATCAGCAGTCAAGGCAGTATGCTTTGTCGAAAAAGTTTACACTTGTTAATCCGCAAGTGAATGAACTTTACGACGTTGTGAGAGTGATTAAGAGAATTATGAGTTTAAGGAGTTAGTTTTAAGTTTGAGGGAAGCAATAAATTGTTTAGTAAGCCTTTTATTTAGGAATGTAAAGTGAGGATTGCAAATTTTTTTGAACTTCCTATTACTGTATAATGGCAAAAAATATAAAGATTGTTTTAAAAGATACACATGGAAAAAACTTACTATATGACTGTCACTTATCCTGATGGAGGTAAATCTGGCCCTACTCGCCTTGTGGCTGTTCATGATCTAAAACAGGCTAAACGAGTCATAAAGCAACAACAAAAAATATACCCAGACTGCCATTTTCAGCTGGATGAATATGAAGATAATTGGAACTTGAAATGTCGTTGTACTTTAAGTTTGAGTTATCCAAGCTTAAATTCTCAATAGCACTACTAATAATTCCGAACAGCATCCTCAACAAAGATACAGTATAAATCATCGCCTTCCTCTTCTCTTCGTGTCCTAAAACGCTATCGCGTTTCGCTGCGCTATCGTGTCTTCGTGGTTCAAAAAAAGATCGATCGCACACCACAAACAAACAGAAACTAGGGAAATGCGATCGGACTCTCTTTCCTTCGCGCTCTTTGCGTTCTTTGCGGTTCAAAAAAAAGATCGATCGCACGCCACAAACAAACAGAAAATAGGGAAGTGCGATCGCGCTTATAACTCCTCCCATTCCTCTCTGGTGATTTCAGCCTGACGCAAGATTTGAACAAGCAATGCGGGAGTAATATCTCCCTGATGGGGATTAGGAATCCAAACTTTAAGATTTTCTTTGATCATGTACTGATGCTTCCCACCCGAATAGGGGCCGGAAAATCCTAGCTGTTTCAGAAAGCGAATCAAATCCAAGCGTTTAATAGCTCTTAGTGGCGGCATTAGGCTACCTCTAATTGTGGATTCAAATCAATCCCATCTACAATTGGTAATGAATGCTGCAACCGCAATCCTAAAATAATCCAGCCTTCTAACACTTCTTGTAACAATTCTCTACAGGATTCTAGTGTTTCTGAATTTGCATATACACCTTGCAATCCTGGGATTTCTCCGTAAAAAGTTCCATCTTCTAGCAACTGATACTTTGCTTGACGCATTGCAGCTTCAACATAATTTATCAGCATTTTAAGTACTTTATGATTTGTTACTTCTACTATTATAGTAATGTCGCAGCAACCAAACAATCAAAAACTAAAGAAACAATGTCGTCACCTTCTGCCAAAGACAAGAAAGACAATGGGGAGTCCGCCGAATTTTTGACTCCTGAACAAGTCCGAGTTGGAACAAATGCGATCGTGACTCATGCTGAAAGGCAAGCTTTTTGGAGAAATTCTGAAATTGGTAAGTTATTAGGTTTCGATCGCTGGCCGGATGTTAAACAAGAAGATGATAAGCAAAAGTAGTAAAGTGCGATCGCCCTATCTTTCCTTTGCGTTCTTTGCGGTTTAAAAAAGCTCGATCGCACCAAGCAAACAAACAGAAAATAGGGAAATGCGATCAGCCAACCAAAAAAACAGAATAGAAAATGCAATAATGAGGAATTAGAAATTATTACTCCAAGCGGTAGTAAAACAATAGCTGTTAAACCCCCAAATAGAAGGAGGCAATAATGTTTGTTTCAAATCTCACTATAGAAAATAGGGTTGGCAATAAAGATGAAAGTAGTTTCATTGAAAACCCAAGTTGGCAGCAAATAGAAACAGCAATTCTTGAATTAAATGGAAAGAGCAAAACTTTAGTGACATTAGGTGCAGATGAAGAAACTTATATGAGTATTGGCGGTGGTGAAGCGGGAAAATATATCGTCAATGTAACTTTCGATAATATGAGTTTTTATAACTTGGTTAATTTTTCTAAATCTGAACAAATAGAAAAGTTAGTCGTTGGTGGGCAAGTAGGAGATTATCCAGAAAAAATGTGTATTAATTTACAGACAGTTTTACTAGCAAGTAAAATATTTGCTGAATTAGGAAAACGTGAAGAGTCAGTAAATTGGCAAGAAGAAAAGACATTTGCATTCCTGTAAATATTTATCTGCTTTCATCTGCGGTTAAAATTAAAGGTAGTTGAACAGCAGCAATAATAAAGCCATGTCAGAGAACACCACCCTAGAGACAGAAAAAATCACACAGCATCCCCTAGAAACTGTGCTTAAAGACTTAGAATACTTAGTCAAAAGTTTGGAAATGGAAATTGAGGTAGCACCGAGCGATCGCAAAGCGCACCAAGACTTATTGCGCCGCATTCACCGAGTTTCAGAAGTAGGACTCCAAATACCTGATGAAGCTTGGCCTAAAAGTATAGGCAGTAACCCAAAAGAAAATCAGGAATTTACGCAAGAAGAACAAGAGATGTTGAAAAATGGAATAATTATAGAGGGAGAAATCGGGGAAGAAATTGACGTAAATCTAATAAATAAGCGATTGAAAGAACGTGGCTACCAAATCGAATTATCTTTTCCAGAAACACCCGAAGATTGACAGCGAAGATTTACCAGCTTTGCCAATGGAGTTACAAGAGGATTTCTCTGAGATATACAAGCCTATCCTAATGGTTGATCCTTTCCGTTGTGGTGGTTTTCCTAACCATGCTTTAGAAGGACGCTTAAAAAATTATCGTACTCTGGAAATCGATTGGAATGGCATTTCATATAGGTTAGTTTATCGCGTTTATGAATCGCCAGCGCCTAAACGAGTTTATGTGGTAAGCTTTGCCGAACACGATCCTGCTTATGATAAAGCAAAAGAACGAATAGGTAGAGCAAAATAGAAATTTTATGAAGTGCGTTGGTCTAGCCTGCCGTAAGCATATCGCCCCTTTCTTTCCTTTGCATTCTTTGCGTTCTTTGCGGTTTAAAAAAGATAGATCGCCTTATCGTAGTTAATAGTTAATTTAGGGAATGAACAAACGACCAACACCCCTAAAATTATCGGTATTAAGAACTATGTCAAACAACCGAAGGCTACATTGCTCACGATATTCAGGTTCTACTAACCGAGCAACATTCCCAATAGTAAGTACAGGTAGTGATGTAGGTGTGTTTTCTTGACGGATGGTTTCTTCTAGAGAACCTACGCCTTTCATGCTTCGATTTGCTGTTAAAAGAATCATTTGCTGATCTTGAGCTACTTGCCACACTATTCGATCGCTGCTGTTAGTTGCCAAGCCAACCTCTGCAAACATTACGAAGCGAATTGATATTAATTCCAGCCATCCTCCCTTAGCTAAAACTCCGGCTATTAAAACTACATAACCCTCTAAATTATGGTCAACTAAAATCTTCATTCAGCTAATCCAAGTTTAGTTTTCCAAGCTTGGAGTTTAGCATAAATTTCTTCCTTGCCAGTTTGCGGAGGTAGATTTGCGATATAGGCAAAGCGATCGCGATTTTTTTCTTCCCAATATTTCTGATTTTCCGCAGCAATTTGCAAGACTGTTTGATACTCAGCTTCCACTTCTTGATGATGAGTATCTATGTAAGATAATGCTACATTAATTTGTTCATCACTCAAAGGAAGCCAGTTCTGAATTTGTTTAGGTGTCCATCCTGCTTTGAGATGATCCATTATGTCGTAAAGAGTTATGCGCGTACCTGCAATTGTCAGTCCGCGTTCGGTGCGAATAATTTCCGCTCGTCCGTTTGATATAATGGTCATATTTCTATTTATGGCAAAATTTATTTAATTTTTACAAATTGCTAATATTATAACATTTATTTAAGTAAAAAAATTGATTGCCCAACCTCAACCCTAAGATAGATGCACAAAATCTTATTACCAAAGATTGATTAAACTTATTTAAAAAAACTGACACAATCACTAAGGAAACTATTTGTAAAAGCTGTATTAAAGTAATGATTAAATCCTGGATGGTAATTGGGGCAGTGACATTATTAGTCGCGTTAGGTAGTAATATAATTTTGCCCAAAGATGTGAAGTGGTTTAAACGGTTGCAGCGTCCCAGATGGCTAACTTTTGAAGCTGCTATTCCGATTATTTGGACGATTGTTTTTATTTGTGGAGCTTGGTCAGCTTATATTGTTTGGGAAACAGATCCAGGGAGCCAAAAAACATGGTGGTTAATGGGTTTTTACCTGTTAGTGGAAATTGCGATCGTAGCTTATAACCCAGTAATGTTAAGGCTCCATAGTTTAAAAGCTGGCACCATTGTTGGCGCTGTTGGTTCGATTTTAGGGGTTATTTTAGCTCTAACAGTCTGGTCTGTTTCTCCTTGGGCAAGTTTGTTGCTAGTTCCATATATAATTTGGAGTCCCATTGGAACTTATACAACTTATGAAATGATGCAACTCAATCCTGAAGATGAGTAAGTATTAATTAATTAAACTAATTAATGTACTTGTTTCATCCATATTGAGCGATCGATTTTCTGATCTGTCACTAAGGCTTTATAGAACACTTGTGAATATTCCTTAGCAATAATTTCTAGTGTAAAGTGGGACTGAAAGTAACGACGACCAGCTTTACCCATTTGATTGACTAACTGTTTGTTAGTAGCTAAATGACTAATAAACTCAGCTAATTTAGTGGCATCACCGTTGCGAAAAGTTTGACCACATTTAGCTTCTTTTACTAGATTGCAAAGGTAGGAATGCTCCTCACAAACTACCGCTACAGGACGACCAGCTGCTAAAATACCGTAAAGTTTGCTCGGAGCAACTAATCCTTCCATGCCTTGACTGACGCTCACTAAAGATAAATCACAAGCCGTCAAAGAATAGGGAAGATATTGTTTATCTTGGTAGGGCAAAAATAAACAATTATTTAATCCTAAAGCAGCTACTTGTTCCTCACAAAATTTGCGTTTAGCACCATCACCAATAAAGACAAACTGAATGGGTTGATCTTGTAATTGTTTAGCAGCTTCCATGATCGTTTCCATATCATGACAGCGACCCATATTACCAGAATAGAGAACGGTGAATTTTTCTACCAAGTTATATTTGTGAGCAAACCAATTATCTTTTTTAGCTAAGGGAACAATTAAATCAGGATTAGCCCAACTGTGAATTACGGTAATCTTGTCGGCTATCTCTGGACATTTGGCGACAATGCGTTCTTTCATTGTGGAACTAAGAACAATGATTCCCTTAGCATTTTTCCAAACTTCTCTATTAATGAAATTCCATAATTTAACTAGCCAATGGTGTCCGGGAACAACTTTTAACTCTACTGCTACATCGGGATACAAGTCGTAAAGTAAGCATACGTAAGGTAAACCAAAACAAAGATTAGCTAAGTAACCCAAAATTGGTAAAAAGGGAGGTGCTGTAGTCAGGAGAAGAATATCGCCACGCCAACAGGTTTTGAGTAAATGGAAGGCGGAACGTAAACAGAATAATAAACCATTGACAGCTTTGCCGCGAATTCTTTGGGGCCAAAGTCTGGCGGTGCGCGATCGCCTAATTAAAAGATGATCTCTTTTTTCAATAGAAGGTGCTGATTCTTTTTTGAAAGCATAACCTGGTTGACCTGTAAAAATGTGTATGTGTAAACCTTGATGCCGTAACTGTGTGGATAACTCCTCAATAAGTTGCCCGGTGGGAGCATAGTCTGGCGGATAAAACTGAGTAATAATAGACAGTCTGACTGGGAGTTGCTGTTTGGCTGTATCTTCTTCCTTAATGTCACTTGGCTGTGGAGTGAAGAATCTCTGCAATTTCCCTTTCCCTTGGATAGTTTCCATTGATGATGCCCTAAAGGTGTTTGTGAAAACAAAATTCGAGACTAATTTTCCGCCACCTCTTTCCTGATAGTGTTTAATTTTTACATAGTAAATTAGTGGAAAGGCAGCTTTTACTTAAGTAACCTGTTCTTGTCTACGGAAGAGCCCAAGTTACCCATTACACCTATTAACTCTACAAAACCTTTCTCCTTATTCCATAAATTAGGCGACGAAAGAGTATAAATTTTTTGTGTGAGGAGAGCGCTTTAATACATTTACCACTGAATTTAGCGATCGAGCCACTTTATCAATGTTTCTTCAACTGCGTAGTTTTTGATTTTGTCTAGTTGGAGAACCAAGAGGAGGCTGTGGACTGGAGCAGGCTTTTAACTGGCGCTGGAAACAAAGTTGACCAAAGAGGCTGTGCGCTACGGCTTGATTACCTTGTATAGTAAGATGCACCTCATCCCGAAAGTAAGTTGCTACTTCCGTTGGTGACAAGGTTGACCAATTGGTGTGAGTGTCAATGACAGGAACCTGTAAATATTTGAGGAACCGAAAAAACTCTGTTTTGTATTTTGGTACATTGGCTTTTGGTAGTAAATCGTAACGATTTGGTGTGAATAAGACAAAAACAGGTATCTTTTGATTACGAACCAGAGTAACGATCTCTTTAAATTGCTGCATATTTTGCTTAAATTGCTGACCTGGGGTGAGAGATATGGGAGATGATGCAAAATCGCCGTTTGCTAAGTTGTAGCCTAATTTACCAGCTACTTGGGGCCAAATATAGCGATTCCAAGTATCCTGGGTTGCCAGTAATGGTGGGTGGGTGGGAAAAGCTGGATGATGCCCAACAACTGCGCTGGTACTGGTAGGCTGTGTAAGGTCATGAGTACCGATTTGTAGAATTACTGCGTCGGCGTTAAAAGTACCAAATTTTCGTAGATACCCCAATTCGTTGCCAATTCCCCAAGAACCAGCTGAAGCATTTAATACTTCTGCTGGATGTCCAGATGCAGATAGTTTTGCTTCAAATAGTTCGGTAATAGTTTGACTTTGGTCAGTAGGATTGCCACCATTGAGAACTGAGTCACCAATCATTAATATTCTCAGTTGTCCGGGTGTCTTTTTTAGTGTAATTGGTTCGGAGCGTTGCGAGTACTGATTGTACTGAATTTTTTTACCTAATCGAAATAATTTTTGATTTGGTTTAAACCGATAACCAGTAAAAGAGTCTGCTTGTACTAATACCGGGTTTCCTAATCCAAATGCTACTCTGAGTATTACTTCGAGTCCAATAAAAACAGCAAGTACAGAACCAGGTATCCAGTACTTTGCAGGTATTTTCATCTAAAAACCTCCGGGAGAGTGTCAAGTTCTAGCCTCAAGTTTTAATTGTCATTTGTCAAAAGTAAAAAGTTGAAAATCCTGGAAATAGGGGAAATAATTATTTACTCCTGCTTTTTAACCAATTATTAAATTTAAAATCTTGCTTAAAAGTGAGAGTTAAGGCTGGCTCCTGTACGTCCTGTAAAAATCCAGAGTAAGGAACGAAAAATGTCACGTAAGATACGAAGCCAAGATTCGGATGGTTCATGGGAAGGAACAGTTATGGGAGTAAATATAATACCTTGACTACCTAGAATTACGATAGCAATTGCTTTTGCCCTGGTTATGTGATATTCAGAGGTGATCAGGTAAAGATGTTGAATTTTTCGACTTTTAAAGTCGTCGATTAAAGTTGTAAAGTTGGTGACGGTATCAACTGCGCGGTAGTCTAGATGCACTCTGCTGTCTGGGATGCCAAAGGCGCGAAAAATTGGGCTGGCAAATTGGGGGCCTGTACCGGAAGAAACCCAAATTTCTAAGTTAGGATGTTGGGTGGCAAATTGGGCGGTAAAGTATTCTCGATCGAGCCAGCTACCCAGAGTTAATATGGCTTGTGGCTGAGGTGCTTGGATTTTGGCGATCGCTATTCGCACCGGAATAACACTAATTAGCACCACTAAAAAGCTAATGATTGCTAATTTAATTAGTCTAAGAGCGCTAAAGCGCAACAACATACCGCTAATTTAATTAGTCTAAGAGCGCTAAAGCGCAACAACATACCGTCTAAGAGCGCTAAAGCGCAACAACATACCGCTTTTAGGTATTTTCAACTCTACATACCCAAATTACCGTGCTATTAAGTAGATTGCTACCCCAAGGAAAAGGCGAAAATTTTCGCTGCTGAATTTTCACTTTTTCACTCAGCAATTTCTCTATTTTACGGTAATCAAACCCTTTATGAGCAGTGTAATCATTTTTTAAGGAATGGGATGAGGGAAAACTTTCCACATCCCACATAATAGCGGCAGATACTATCTCTCTTAAGGTGTATTTTTCGTAACCATAATTGCCTTTGAGATTGGCAAAATAACGTCCGATTTGTTTTAAGAAAAGTGATGGCCCAATTTCAATGGGAACGGAGATAATCATTGTGGCTCCTGGTTGGCTATAGGTTAAAATTTGTGCTAAAGCCTTTTCAGGATTGCCAATATGTTCTAAGGTTTCTGTACAAAAAATTAGGTCGCAACTTTGAGGCGTTATTACTTTAGATAATTCTTCAGGTTTACAGAATTTAAATCCTGGTGTTTCTGTAAACATTTCTTGACAGGCTTCTAGCATATAATCTGCTACATCTATACCAATTCCTGATGAGATTATGCCTTGTTCGTAAGCTGTTTTTAGTAACCAACCATCACCACAACCATAGTCGATCGCTTGCTGATATTTGGTATTACCCAAGAGATTTAAAACTGCACTAAATCGAGAGCGATGTGCTAGTCGAGTTAAGGGATTTCCTTGTTGTAATAAACGTTGAGAGTAGGTCATTTTGTGCTTAAGAGAAATTGATATTGTTGGGAAGTGTTTGTTTTTCAATAATGGTGCGATAAACTTCGGTAAGTTGACAAGCGATCGCATTCCAAGAATAACGCTCTTTGACTAATTTTTTGCCATTTTCCGCTAATTGGTAACGCTGTTCTGGAGTTGAGAGTAGTTGAGCGATCGCATTTGCTACTGCGGCTTCTTCTCCTGGTACAATTAACCCAGCATTAGCCCTGGAAATTTCCGGCGCAATTTGAATATCTGGGGTAACGATCGCAGGTAATCCATTTGCTAACGCTTCTGCTACCGCAATGCCAAAATTTTCCGAAAAAGATGGCAATACAAATATATCCGATCCTTGCAAGAGTAAATCTTTATCTTTTCCTGTGACAAAACCAGAAAAGGTAGTTTGAGCAGTTAACCCGCTATCTAATACTAAATTTTGCAAATATTGCAGGTATTCAGGCTCTCCTGTACCTGCTAAAATTAAGTGAAATTTAGTTTGATTTAATGCTAATTTGCTCAGGGAACGGATTAATAAATCTGGACGTTTTTTGTAATGTAATCGAGAGAGAAATAATACTATGGGAGTTGTAGGAGAAATTTGATAAATTTCGCGGATTTTTTGTTTAGCATCTGGCAGAGTTTCTGGTTGATTTACTCCTAAAGGTAGAGTAACGGTAGGGGTTTTTATGCCAAAATTTCGGACATCTTCAGCTTCTCCTTCGGAAGTGCAATGAATAGCCGCTGCACGATTCAAATTATGCCGTTCAATAAGTAAGCTATATATTTGTTTTTTGCGCTGACTTTGCGCGAGTGCCCAAGGTGCAAGTTGTCCCATTGTGCGAACTGTGTAGGGAATGTTTTGCCAACGTGCGATCGCACCAGCACAAGTGGAAGCGTAAGAAAAAAGATAATGATTATCTAAAATGTCATAATTTCGGATATTTTGCCATAACCATTTAGTAATAGCGGGAGAAAAGAAATACTCTTTTAAGGATAGAGAAGATTTAGGCAAAAACCACACCGGAACTTGTTCATATTCAGTACATTCATATAATGGCACATCTACATTATCATTAGTAGTAACTATTTCAGCTTCAATTTTACATTCTCGCAAAGCTTTTACTAAGTTTAAAACTACTTGTGTTGGGCCACCAAGAGTTGGACTAATTGAGGGAATAACGTGCAAAACTTTCATTTCACCAACTCCGTTTGCATAATTTCTTGTAAGCTTTGTTTAAAGCGATCGAAGCCATAAATTTCTTTAACTTTTTGGCGTAATGTTTCTGGCTGATACATAATTGCATGGGGATAAGTACCTTGCAATATTTTAATCAAAGTTTGGATAATTTCTGCTATGTTATCAGGGTCTACTAAAGCACCTAATTCGCCATGACAAAGAGCATCAACAGCACCATCTTTAGAACCTGCTAAAGTTGGTTTACCACAAGCTAAAGCTTCTAAATAAACAATGCCAAATCCCTCGCCTTTGCTTGGCATGGCGAAGACATCACAAAGATTGTAATGATCGTTAAGTTCATTGTCAGGAATAAACCCTGCTAAAGTTACACAATTTTGTAAATTTAGCTGAGAAATTAATTGCATAATTCGGGAGCGATCGCTTCCTTTTCCCCCTAAAATATAATGAACATTGGGAAGATAACGCCGAATTTCTGGTAATGCTTGAATAATTTGATCGTATCCTTTATATTGTTCGCTACGATCGAGCCTAGCCACTGTTAGGATAATCGAATTATTAGTTGTTAATCCATAACGTTTTAATAAGTATTCTGGTTTAGGACTAATTTGAAAACGACTGGCATCAAAAGTATTGGGTAAAAGGACAACTTTACTTGGATCTAGGTTTTGTTCTGCGAGTAGGCGATCGCGCGTATAACCGCTAACAGAAATAATTTTATCGGCATTTTGCAGTGCAGTTTTTAGGGCGGGGCGATCGATATTCCAAGCATCAACACCATGAGCAACTGCCCAATAGGGAATATTCGCCATCCGTTTTAACCAATAGGCAGCAATGGTAAAATTTAGATGAGTAGATACGATCAAATTAGGTCTTTGCCAAAGTCCATATCCAGCTATTTTAGTAGCAAAAAATAGTGTTTTAAACTTGGGGTGTACAGTTCCGGCAAAGTGAAATTTGGTATCAGGTAAAAAGGGAAAATCGCTTGATGCAAAAGTATCATGTTTCAGGAAAACATGATAATCTATGTTTGGGTATAAACTTTGTAATGCTTCCAGAAAAAAAGCTGAATAAGTTTGAATTCCCCCGGTAAATTGAAACATATTAGGAATCCAAAGATGAAGCAGCGATTTTTGAGAAAGCATAGTTTTATTAAAAGTTGATATTATCTTAGAAGTCGGCATTAAAGTAAATTTATGGATACTATTTCTCTTCCTTTTGGTTTACCTTGGTTGCAACCCTTCGACTTTCCTTACAAATTGGGAATATGCGATCGAATTTTCGGAAAAGCGATCGTCAATCAAAGAATTTGCTGGGTACAAACCGCCGCTGGTATTCCCTGGAAATTGGATCTAGCAAACCCCGTTCATCGCTGGATCGTGTATGGTAAATACGAAGGGCCAGAGTTTATTAACTGGGCTAGAGAGTTTTTACCTCCAGATGGTGTCATTGTAGATTCGGGTGCAAACATTGGTCAAATACTACTATACCTGTCTCAGTTTGTACCACAAGGCAAAGTATTAGCATTTGAACCGGGAAAAGAGCAAGCAGACTGGCTAGCAGAATGTTTAGCGGTTAATTCTACATTACCAGTAGAATTGATTCGTTGCGGTTTAGGTGCAACTACCACACAATTGAAACTTCGTACTCATGGGCCAGAATATATTCATGGTTATTGGTGTGAAGTATCAGAAACCGAAGGCGAACCAATACAAATTGTGAGATTGGCAGATGAATTGGAGAAGAGGGCGATCGAAAAAGTCGATCTATGGAAACTAGATGTAGAAGGTTACGAAATTCCCGCTTTAGAAGGAGCAAAAGAATTAATTAAACAAAAGCGAATTCGCGTTATTTATGCTGAATTAATGAAAGAAAATGGTCAGCGAATTAGAGAATATTTAGCTAATTTTGGCTATAAGTGTTACCTGTTTAAATCAAACGGCAAACTTTATATTCCTGATGAATTACCTATCTACACTAATGGTTTATTTGTACCCTAATTCAAAATTTCTTTCACCCGATTTGCCAATTTTTGCCTATATAAACTCCAAGTTAATTGTTCGGCTCTTTGTCGAGCAGCTTTTCCCATTTCTGCTAATTCTAAAGGATGAGAATAACACCATTCGAGTTTTTCTTGAAGTGCTTCTACATCGCGAATCGGGATAATAAAGCCTTCAATCCCATTAGTGATGATATCACCAACACCAGAGTTGGGGGTAGTAATAATGGGAATACCGCAAGCCATTGCTTCTAAAACTACTAAAGGCATTCCTTCCACCAAAGTTGGCAAAACAAAAACATTCGCACTGCTGTAATAGTTATTTAAAGAAGCGTGGGGAACAGAGGGAACAAAGCGAACTTTTT
Source organism: Floridaenema flaviceps BLCC-F50 (assembly GCF_041929275.2). NCBI lineage: Bacteria > Bacillati > Cyanobacteriota > Cyanophyceae > Aerosakkonematales > Aerosakkonemataceae > Floridanema > Floridanema flaviceps. The sequence continues at coordinate 303,143 of NZ_JBHFNR020000001.1, forward strand.
CCTGGTATTGTTGCAAATAATTTTCGGGAAATTCATTCAATCCTACTAGCAGTAATTCGGCTTCTGGTAATTGCAATTTCTGCCATGCTTGGAATAGATAGTGAACGCCTTTTCGGGGACTAACTCTACCAACAAATAAAGCGCGAAATAGATTGTCTGTTTTGGGTTTTGGTTGGAAATAATCAATGGGAGCGCCAAAGGGAATCACGCTAATTTTTGCTGGGTTTACTCCTGCTTCCACCACAGAATTTTTCACAAAAGAAGAGGCGACAAAAATGTGGTCTGCTAACTGAATTTCTTGCTCTTTTCGTTCAATTTTCCAAGCTGGTTCTTTTGCTGCTTGTAATGCTGAGGTTAATTCGGGAAAGTTATTAGCTTCCTCAGTTTGAATATCGCGACTGGCACGATAGAAGAGAATTGGCAAATCGTAAAAACAAAAAATTCCCTGTTTTTTAGCGGCTTGAAATGTGGCAGCTGCGCCATCTTCGTAAGCATAAACGGCGTTTAAATTTTGGAGGTGATGCTGGGAAACATGGCGATCGATCGAAGCATAAATCCAATCAACTGTTTGTTGTAAACTAATGCCTAAACGGTTATGTAATCCAGTTCTGACTAAAGCGATTCGGAGTGCTTCTTTTTGCGGATGCGATCGCAAAAAAACACCTTCAGGAGCAACCCAAGTACGTCTTCCTAATTCATCAGCAACTCGTTTTTTAATTGAACTTGGCAGGAAATTTAAGTAATGGGAAAAAGAGCCTTTTGGATTGTAGGCAATTGTAGTAATTATTTCCGATAATAAACCTGCTTCTGCCAAAGCTAATGCAGCTTCACGGGAGTTCGGATTCCCCATTGGGTGAATCAGGGAGATGCGTGGATTGGGCATTTTGGTTAAACAGTTGTAAATGTCGATAAAAGTTTTCTTTTCTTTCTAATTCAGGTAATAGGAATATAAAGCCACTTAAAAACCAATAATAAACCGAGAAAGTATGGAGAGTTACCACCTGTCCTATTATTTGAATAGCTTGAATTAGACAAGCGGCGAGTGCTAAATTCTTCAAAAAAGGTCTTTGCAATTGCCAAAAAACTAGCCAAAGGGCAATTATCAAACTCACCCGAAAACCATACCATAAAGTAAAACCTATCGGCCCTAAATCCAAAGCTATTCTGCCCATTTCTGCTTCAAAACCTGTAGCAATAGGTTCTCCCGGTGGTAAACCTAGAGTGTTGCGAAGTGATTTAGTTGCTCCATGTGTTGCTCCAGTACCATAGCCATCAATATCCTTATACTGAAAAAAACGTAAAGGCTTCGGTAAAAGAGTTTTCAATGCGATGGGATACGTCAGTATTAGAACTAGCTCGATTCCAAAAGGCATCTATAGCTGGTTGAAACCAAATAAAGGCAACTATAGTAACCACAATAGCTATGGGCAATAACCGCCCAACAAAACGTAATGCTCTGCCGGGATAGGTGAGTAAATTAGCAGCTAAATAACCGCATAAAAACAAGACTGAACTAATCACAGGGTTCCGAGAACCAGTCATAGCTAGGTTAACAACTACCAGGAAAATTTCGCTTATAGTGGCTAATCTCCACAAACGAGATTGGTTAAGAGAAAGAAAAGGTATCAATAAACCAAAACATACTATTAGGTATAAGGCGTAATTGTTGATGTAGGCAAAAGTGCTTGTGATTCTAGCAAATTTGGAAAATGTGGCTACTCCTCCGATCGCTTCTAGTCCCGGAGCATAGGCATTAATAGGGCTACTGGGAGGACTAAAGAATTGAACTACCCCTAAAATTCCTACTGGAATTATTAACAAAAGCTGCCAACGTAAAAACTGATATAGCTCTGATTCTGATTCAAATAAATCTACTAATATCCACATTAATGGTACATAGAAAAAGTAAGCTTTGAATCCAAATAAACCAACTATAGGTGAACCTAAACTGGGATTGAAAGCTTGAAATATACACCATCCTGCTGCCAGGAAACACATTACATTAACAAAGTGATTTTTAATGCCCAGCTTTCTTTGAAACAGTAATGTTCCATAGTAGCGAATATAAGCGCCCAAAAGTACTAAATCTTTCAAAAAATAAATCAATTCGCTTGCTTGTGGTAAAAACCATTTTCGTAGTGCCCCCTCAAGCACCACAAGTAATAAAACGGTTTTAATCGCCGTTTTCCAGTTGCGAAATGAAAGATATACTATAGCGAAAATAACTATTAAACCAATTAGCAATTTCACTAATTTGCCCTCTCAAATTATAGGCTTGGCTTCAGGCATTTTTCTAGCTTTGTTACATTATCATATCCATACAAAGCGGCACGAGCGTTTTCAAAACAGTTGGAACTTAATTCATAGTTTCTCATCTGTTCGATCGCTTTAGTTAAGTTAGAAATATCCAAGCGATCGCAGAGCAACCCCAAATTATATTCTCTAACAACTGAAGCTAAAGAACTATCTGCTATTGTATGGGCAAATATAGGTCTTTGCGCTTGTATATATGTGGTTAACTTAGTTGGTAAGCTTGTCTGCCGGAAGATGGCTGAAGCTTGATTAAAAGGATACATGGCATATAAAAAGTTACACTTATACAGATGTTGAATTGCTTCCGCTTCTGTTAACTGAGGAATATCATAAATTAGTTCGGGAAACTCTTCAATAATGGTTGCATATTTTCGAGCTAAGCCGATCGTAATTAACTGAGCATTTAATCCTTTTGATTTAGCATATTCCTGTAATGCTTGACAAAATAAACGGAATTCCGGCAAAGAATAAATAGTGCCGATATGTCCAACAGTTAAACTATTAGCATCTAAAGATATGGGTTCAAAAGTTGGCAAAGAAGGAACATAAGGATGGATGACAACTCCATTTATACCTAATGTTTTTTGATAGTAATCACGCATTCCATCACTTGTTACGTCTAGGCTGCGGATGCGGCGCATTACGTCTGCCAAGCACTTTTGTGCTATTCCCGAAAGCCATTGATAACGACGAGATCTAGCAAATACACCATAAGGGACATCATCCTGAATTGTAAAATGTATGGGTGTACTGGTTCTACTGGCTAGTTCGCCAGCGATCGGGATTGCTTCGTTTAGTCCTACAATCCAATAAACATCAGCTTTTTTATCTAAAATATTAGTTAATATTTTTTCAGAACTTTTAGTTTTAATTCCCGACCATAAGAATAGAGAATTGGTGAGGTCCTGCCATATTTTCCCTCCGGTTAATGGTTTTCCTATGTGAGTGCAACCAGCAATTTTTAGGTCTCGATCGTGTAAATAAAGCCACTCCACCTTCACTTCCTTAAAATATGGAATTATGCTATTGAGATTGACGGCTCCGCCACCTATATTGGGAGCAAAACTTGTAAATAGTACGATTTTGTTCATGGCAAAGAAGCTAATAACTGACTAGTTACTTATCTGTTAATTGGGCAGCAAATACTTTAGCTTGGTAGGATAAATTATGGTTTTGATACCAAGTGTAGGCATTGTCTGCGATCGCTTGTCCGGCGGCTAAGCTCAGACTTTCTTGGGCAAGATCGGCTAACCAATAATGTTTTCCGGCTTGCAAGCCATCCTCTTGAACATTAGTATAAAATGTGCCTACGGGAATTAGCCGATGAGCGCAATAAGCAGCAAAGACAGTTGATTTAGCCAAGAATTCGGTATGATAATCAAAAAAACCTACTATAGAATTTGACAAAATTTTACTAATCTCTGCTGCGGCTATCTCGCCCTTAGCTACAACTGGTACTCCATTGATTTCGCAAATTTCCAGCCCGGTAGCAGGTCCGATATCCAATATTTCCTCAATTAATAGTTCTTGGCAAGTGCGCTCTAAAGCCGCTAAAGATTTTTGATAAACTCGCCGTCGAGTAGGTGTTGCCCCAAACACTACTAGCCGTCGAGGACGTTCTGCAAGTGGGGGCAATTTTTCTGGCTCTCCAATGGTGGAAAAGACTGGTATGGCAGGGATTTGGGTTTGTTTTCCCCGGCTTAATTTAGTGATTATTTTGCCATAACCTTGTTTGCTGGTGAGAGCGCGATCGCTAATCTGCGCCAAACGAGCTAACAGATATTTTTGCACCTGTGATAACCAAAAAGCACTCGTCCAAGGTGGGCCAAAAGCATAAGTTTCGTGGAACATAGTTACTAGACGATCGCTTTTTGCATTTCGCCACCTTTGTAAGCCATTTATTAACCAAAAAGGGCAGCCTCGTAAGGCATAACCGTAGCAGACGTAGTGTAAAAGAATGGTAGATGGTGCAGAATTTTTGTTTAGTAGGGATAGTAAGTTGGAGACAGTGCGATCGTTCACCTTGCTAACAGAAAATCCTTCTATTTCATCTGCTCCCACCCATTTGGGATTACCCACAATAAAATGAGTATCTATGGCGCAGTCTTTCCGAAGTTGCCGAGCTAAATTAAGTGCATAATCTCCAACGCCATCAATAGCAGGGGGAAGACCAGAAACAATAGAAATTATGGGGATCATACTCACTACTTCACTACTCAGCAGTTTGTAAGATTAAACATCTTATTATATCTCCTTTAGGGCGTTCATTCCTTAGCCCTCTTTTGTCACTTTCGGCAGATAAAAACACTTTCGCCTTGCGCTGTCTAGATTTTAGCGATTATCAATAATTATTGGTGTTGCCAGGGGAAAGCCTTACAAATCAATAACTCCCAAAAATTTTCTAGCGAGAGTGACAAAAGAGGGTTAGTCTTAGGGAATTAAAATAATATCAAAAGGCTTTTTGGGCAGTGAATCGAATTTTTGTCCCATAAATTTAACTCTTGGATAATCTAGCTGCATTTCTGGAATAAACTTCGATAAGTTAGATCTAGAAACTATCCAGCTTACATCAGGCTTTTTATCTTTTAATGAATCTGGAATCCCAGCTGGTGCTGGTTTCATATATAGCCAATCAATAGAATTTTTTGGCAAATTATAGTCAAATACAAACCTAGCTGATACTGAATCTATAGCATATTTTCTGTTTGGTTTCGCTAAGACAGCTTCTTTAATTTCTTCATATTTTGATTTTGGTACATCTTCTCTGCCAACCAAAGAGATAATATTTAGAGTCTGACTGGACAAATAAATAATAAATGTGCCTATAACTGCATATAGCCTTAACTTTGATTTTCCTATCAGAGAAACTATACAGACAATCCCCACCCAACAAAAGAAAAAATTAAACCCCCATGCAAAAGCATAAAGAAACATATTTAAAATCATCCCCATAGTTAACCCAAAAAATAAAATCTTTAGGTACATGGGAATTAAATGCCGTTTCCTAAAAAGTATTACAGTTATTGCCAAAAATAAAAGGTAACTCGGGACGTTCAGCACAATTCCGAACGCCCTACTTATCATTTGAAAAAATATAATTATTCCGTTGATATTTGCAGCTTTTCGCCAGGAAGCAGTAAGAACAAAGTCTGATATAAAAGTCTTCAATTCAAAATTGATACAGAGCAAGAAGAGGGTGAAAACCAGCCCGGATGCTGCTAACAGAGCTAAAGTTCTCAGTAGAATATACTTACTATCAATTTTATTTATGCCACCTCGATAAATGACGTTGATTGCTAAGATAGCCAAACCAAAGGAGAATCCGTAAGCAGAGGTAATAGGTGAAGTAAAAACGGCACTACCAATAAAACTAAAACCCAGAAAGTATCGCCACCAATTATCCTGTGCCAATAACCATAAACCTAATGCTAAAAAAGCCATTCCCAAAGCATCGTGACGAAACCCTGTACTGTAGAATGGGTTGGGGTTACAATGCCATAAAGCAAAAAGAACTGTTACGCAAAAAGCTGTAATTCTGGGAAAACCGTAAAATCTTAGTAGCAGCGCAGAAGATAAAGAGAATGTAGCGTAGCATAGATACTGAAATAAGCGTAAGCTCGTTGTATTAATACCTGCGATTTTTAGCCAACCAGCTAAAGTATAGGAGTAAAAAGGCGGTTGATAGTAGAATTTACCGCTACTCAATACAGAATTCCATGCTTCTAAGTAGGGGTTAGTAAATTCTCCTCCTTTAGATAAGTTAATTGCTGCTCCTGTAAAGAAAATATCGTCTAAACTTGGTAAAGGATAACCTAACAAAAATACCAATATCCAAAATGCAATAATAGGTATAGCTACTGTAAGCAGAAAGTTTTTGAAAGAGTAACTTCTTTGGCTGAACATATTACAAATAATCAGATTATAAAAGAATATTATTTACTAGCTCTTTAAATTGATGAATCCAGCTATAAATTTCCGTTAATGTAGTTTCAGCATTTCTTTTTGGTATCCATTTAGTAGCTTGTCTAACCTTACGAGCATCTGTAATAAAAATTGGTACATCACCTGGTCGATTTTCTTGTACAGAATTAATTGTTATCTTATTTCCAGTGATTCCTTTGAAAGGTTTACGAAAAAACATTATTAACTACATCTTTATATTTATGAATCCATTCATAAATTTCAGTTAAGGTATTCTCAGCATTTCTTTTGGGTTTCCATCCTGTAGTTTCTGTAATTTTTCGAGAATCTGTAATATAAATCGGTACATCGCCCGATCGCGTTTCGTAAACTGGAGCTATCGGTATCTCATACCCAGTAATTTTTTGGCAAAGCTGAGTTGTTTCATAGAGGGAAAGTGTATTTTCCACCCCACCACCAACATTAAAAGTTTTCCCTTTTAATTCTTCAAACCTTTGAATTTGGATATCTATTAAATCCAATAAATCTGCAATATGCAAAAAGTCTCTTACCTGCTTACCTGTACCGTTATAGCCGATATATTTAAGCGACTTTTTAAAATAGTGAAATGCCATCCATAAAGCAAATACGCCTTGATCGACTTTCCCCATTTGCCAAGGCCCTGTCAGCACGCCACAGCGATTAATTAAAGTTCTCATTCCATAAGCATCAGCATATTCAGCTATTAACAATTCCGAAGCTAATTTGGTTGCGCCATAGAGAGATCTAGCTCCATCTAAAGGAAATTCTTCGGAAATTCCTTGACTCGATACACCTGGTAAAGATTGCTCATCTAACAGTTGAAAACGAGTTTCTGTTTCTTTATATTTTAAAGTGCCCAGATGCGCGATCGGATAAACTCGACTCGTAGACAAAAAGATAAAATCTGCCTGAGTTTGTCTAGCTAATTCCAGACAATTTACAGTTCCTACCAAGTTAGTTTGGAGAACATAACCAGGAGAATTATATCCAGCTAATACCGATGGTTCTGCGGAACATTCTAAAATTAAATCTGGTTTTAGTGCGATCGGATCGAGGTCTTCTATATTTCTAACATCGCCGTGAATAAATTCAATTCCTGCCTGCTTCAATCTCGGCAAATTTAGCTCCGAACCCCGTCGTTTTAAGTTATCCAAAGCAATAATTTTCCAGTCGGAATAGCGTTCAGCTAAACCTAATCCCAAACAACTACCAACAAAACCTGCTCCTCCTGTAATTAAAACTCTTCTGCTCACTTTCTTTGCCTCTTAAATTATTATCGCTTTCGTCTCTAAAACTGCTTTGATGCCTGAATAAACATCTGTCCACCTAAAAACTGCCAAGCAAAGGGTAACTTGAGATACAAGCTCAAAAGTTTGGGCGAACTTGGTCTACCTTTTGTTGAATAAGGCAAGAATTTGGGAATTAAAACTTTAATTTTAAAACCAATAGCTTCTAGTACTTCTTTGAGAGAAAGATGCGTGATTGGTAATTGGTGATCGATAAAGTCATAGTATTCTTTAACTGAGTACTTAAAGTTTGGCTGTATAATTAATAAAGAGCCTCCGGGATTTAGGTGATTGAAACAGAACAATAAAACCTTGATTAACTCTTCTTTACTGTTTAAATGTTCAAAAAAGTTGGAAACAAAAATTATATCATACTGTTTTTTCAGTACCTTTGGCTCCTGGATGTTGAGAACATTAACGTTAAATATTGTTACATTAGTATCGGCAAATAGTTGAGAATCTGGGTTCAAATCTATAAGATATTTTTCTCTAGCCTTAACTTGATTGATGAATTCACAGTACCCTCCGCCTATATCTAAAACAACTGATTCCGGGTCTATATACTTTTGTAAAAACTCGTCAGTTAAAGTTTTCCACAAAGCAATTTTTGCTTTTCTTTGTTGAGGATCAAAACGATTTGAGTAGAGTTTTTTCAAATATTCTTCTTGGTTCATGGGTTAAAGTTAAAGTTTTCACTAGGTTAGTTGGTTTTTATCCTTATATTACTGTGAGAATGCGGGCGAATATAGTCTCCTCTAGACAGCCATTTTTCTAGAAAGACGTACAAGACGATAAACAAGTAACGACTGCCCATTTCTTTGATTTTCAATTTGGAAATTCCGGTTTTGCGATTGCGCCATATAATGGGTGTTGTTGTATAAGAATAACCTCTAACGATCGCTTTGAGTGGAATTTCCACCGTTAAGTTGAAATGGTGAGATAACAGCGGAGATACTCCATCAATTACTTCTCTTCTGTAGGCTTTAAAAGCATTGGTTGTATCATTAAATTTTAAGCCAAATAAGACTTGAACAAACAAATTAGCAAGGCGATTGATCGTCAACTTATGAGCCGGATAATCAATCACTTTACCACCCCTTATAAATCGGGAACCGAAGACACAATCGTAGCCTTGTTGCAGCTTGTAATAGTAATCAACTAAATTTTGCGGCTCATCAGAATTATCTGCCATCATAATGGCTACAGCATCTCCTTGAAAATTTTCTAAGCCGCAGCGCACTGCAAAGCCAAAGCCATTAGGATAATAGTTGTTGATATAAACTACTTTGCTATTTTCCGAATTTAGCTGTTGCAAAATTTCTTCAGTGCGATCGCGACTATTATCATTTACCACCAGAATTTCGTAATCAATATTATGCTCTTCTAATAATTTGCTAATAGAATGAACTGTTTCTCCGAGCGAACCTTCTTCGTTATAAGCCGGAATTACCACCGATAGCAGTTTAATGTTACCGGAATTTGGCGATGGCGATCGACTCTTCTCACCGGAAGAAGGTCTTTGTAAATTAGGTCTATCTGCTAAAGCAGGCTCTAAACCCTCTGGGTAATAAAGTTCAGAATCCTGGCTATTTGGAGCCTTATTCCGAGTTTTAAATACTAATTTATCACTGATTAAATAGTTGATTGAAGCACTTACCACTACACCAACTAAAGTATTAATTGCATAGTTTACTTTCAGCCAATCCAAAACAGGAAATATCACAAAGATGCGAGCAATGACAGACGCACCTGCGGACAAATGGTAAAGGGGAAGCTGCTTCAACAAAACTTCTCGAACTGTCCAAGCACCTCCCGGCCAAACCCAAATCCGGTAAATAAAGAAACTAAATAATAATGATATTTCAATGGCAATTACGTTAGCAATATTTCGCAAAACAGGTGTGTTTAATCCCAGTTGCTCGATCATCCAATATATAAGCAACAGATTGACTAGTGCTGCTAGTCCACCCCCTAAAAGAAACTTAAATACCCGCCCACGAAATAAGTTTGCTAACATCTTTGTCAATTTATAAACAACAAATTCAAACTTTCTATTTTCTGACACTTATACCCATCGACTGACATTTTGGGTATAAATTTCTTTCAATATCTCCTTTATCCCATAAGTTAAGTTCCATTCTGGGTAATGTTTCTTAAACTTTTGGATATCGCTAATCCACCAGATGTGATCGCCAATTCTATTGGTTTCTTCATAAACCCAATCGAGTTTTTTATCAGTTATAGCTTCACAATGTTGAATTGCTTCTAACATTGAGCAATTGCTAAAACGACTTCCCCCGATATTGTATACTTCAGCTACGCGAGGATTTTGGTAGAAATGATAGAAAGCGTTTACCAAATCGTAACTGTGAATATTATCGCGTACCTGTTTGCCTTTATAGCCATAAATTTTGTAAGGCTTTCCGGTCATGGTACACTTCATTAAGTAAGATAAAAACCCGTGTAATTCTGCTCCCGAATGGCTAGGGCCTGTTAAGCAACCGCCTCTAAAGCTAGCAGTTTTGATGGCAAAATAACGACCATATTCTTGAACCAGTAAATCGGCAGCTACTTTAGAAACTCCAAACAAAGAGTGCTTGGAATTATCGATACTCATAGTCTCATCGATACCTTGGTTATACTGATGATTTTCGTTTATTTCCCAACGAAACTCTTGCTCAATGAGGGGTAAATAATTTGGAGTATCTCCGTAAACTTTGTTAGTTGAACAGAAAATAAATACTGCATCTGGGCAAATGTGGCGAGTATTTTCTAGTAATACTAGAGTGCCGTTAGCGTTGACGGTAAAATCGGTGTGAGGATCGCTAGCAGCCCAGTCATGGGAAGGTTGAGCGGCTGTATGAATGATTAGACTAATATCTTTATTGTAGGTATTAAATAAATTAGAAACTGCTTCTCGATCGCGAATATCAATAGAATGATGAATATACTTGTCTCCATATTTTTCTAGCAAGCGATCGCGATTCCATTCTGTAGAAGCACCTTTACCAAAAAAAGTCTCTCTCATATTGTTGTCTATGCCGACAACTGTATAACCTTTATCGCAGAAGAAACGCACTGATTCCGAACCAATGAGACCAGCCGATCCTGTTACAAGAATAATCGTCATAATATCTTTATTCACTCCGTTAAAAATTAAATCCTGTCCACTGGCAATAGAGGTTTGACAGTTTGTTGATATTAGCATCCCATGTTAGCGATCGTACTCGCTCCCAGCCGTTTTTGGCAGTTTTTATTCGCATTTCTTCATCATCCAACAAACGTAAAACGGCATTTTCCATCGCATCAATATCATCGAAATTGCATAATATGGCTGGCTGTTCATTGGCTCCTCCTGTGCCATAGACATCAAAATACACAGTTGGGTTTTTTGTCAAGACCCGGCTCATAACTGCACTTAGCTGATTTAAACCTTTACACGCAGTCCAGTTTGCCATAAAAGCCACCCAATTTTGCTTTTGGGCTATGAAAGCCATAGACAATTGCCAATTTGCTAACCAAAATTCCTCTCCATAAAACTCAATTACATCATAGTGATTAAATTTTTAATAAATTAGCAATAACTTTTCTCACCTGGGTTGGAGTGTAAATCTCAAGGCGATCGCCTTCCTTACCAAATATGTGGCATATTCCCTCATACCCCCACTGTGCTGCGTGCTGTTTTGTTGAGGTAAAACACTCTCCCAGCAAAACAACCGTAGGAATTGAGAAAGCAGCAGCAGCGTGCATCAACATACTAGAGTTACAGATTACCAAATCAGCATCGGCAACCAAAGCAAAACTTTCTCTTAGCGTCAGATCTCCAGCCAGACTTTTAACTAACGGGGAAAGGTTGGCTAATTGTTTGCCTGCCTCGCGGTCTTGTTTGCCTCCAATGATAATAACTTCTAAGTTGCCTATTTCCGTAAGCATTTTTACTAGCTCTGCATAATTTTCTAAGGGCCAGCACTTTTCGGGAAAACCACCACCAGGGCCAATAACTATCCGTTTCTCTGTAGACCGAGTTTTTATCGACCACCGACGCTGACCTGCCTCTATTTCACTCGGACTCAGAAATATCTGCGGTCTGCATTCTGGGAGTTCAGTCGCCCCCAACAGTTCGGCAAAACGAAGAACCGATCGCCCTACCTGTTCGTACTCGTTGTACTCAACATATTTTTGTACTGCCGTATGTCCGCCTGCATATCCCTTCACACCCAAGCGATAGGGAATGCCCGATCGCATCATCAACAACGAACCAAAATAACTGCCTAAAACATCAATCCCTATATCAAAGCGCCGTTTTGCTAACTCCTGACTTTCGGGAGAAAAAGCAATGTAATTGAGTGCATTCAACAGACTTTGATTAGGAATAAATTTATTGTGCCAAGGTGCATTAACTGTTAGTATTTCTGAAATATAGGGATTTAGTTTGAGAATTTCCACATTCCAATTACCGACTCCTGCCACAATATGAGCATCGGGAAATCTTCGTCTTAAAGCCTCAAAAAGCGGCGTGATTATCAAAAGATCGCCGATATCGTTATTTCTTAACACCAAAATCGATTTTGGTATTTCAGGGATCTTTTTTGAGGAGCTTATGAAATTGGTTGCTAACCAAATCGCTTCATCAGCCAATTTTCTTTTCCCATACATATTTTTTTTGCTAGCTATTATAACCGGATTAGGCGGCAAAGAATAAATTTTAACTTTGCAAGATGTTCCATAGTTGTTGAGCAGTTTTACACAAGTCATACTGATGGAAAAGTAGATGGCAATCTTCTCCAGCTTTTTTAGTTGCTTCAGGATTTTGCCAAAAATACAAAATTTTCTCAAACCATGCAGAGCGATCGTCACTCTTAATTCGGTACTCAGCATTAGTTTGAACTTCTTTCATACTAGAGTTATCTCCACACAAACATAATCTTTTTGCAGAGCCAGCCTCTAAGATTGGTAAACCAAAGCCTTCACTCAAACTGGGATAAACTGTAAATTCAGTTAATCGATAAAGAGCAGCTAAATCTGGATAATTGATAATTGGTAATGGGATGATAGCAGCCCTGACAGAATTTCTTTTCATAGCTTCCCTTATTCCAAAATCTCTTTGAATTACTTGCTCTGTTAATCCAACTAATACACAGCGAAATGAAGGATCGGCATCGTAAATTTGTCCACAAACTTCCAACAGCATAGCAACATTTTTTCTCCCCGCAAAACCACCTACATAGAGGACAAAACGGTGAGGTAAATTAAACTTGTTCTGCACTAATAAGTTATTACTCTCTTGATACTTAGTAATACACCAGCTAGGTACAGGATGTTGCATAATCATTATTCTATCCAAAGAAGTACCAAATTCCTGGTGAACTTGATTTTTAACAAATTTTGTGTATACTATTAAATTCTTTGCTCTAGTTACTAACCACTCTTCCCATTTGACAAACATTGGACGAAATGGTAGCCGCCCTCGCAAATTCCACCAAGGACGGTGGGGATAGATACTGTCTTGTTCGGAAACAATTCTCCAAACTAGGTCTGGAACAAGTACTACATTTTGGCTAAGATTTCCATAGTTGTAAAAGTACGGAATAAAGTGTCGAGAGTTAGGAAAAAATTTCTTAATTTTTTTAGTTACTGCCAAACCCCAAGCCAAACGTCCCAAGTAGTCAGGCGATCGATTTTTAAAATCAACTGTAATCCACTGCACATCCAAATTCTCAAGTCCAAATATTTGAGGACGAAATGACTTTTCCACAAAAACAGCTATTGACTTAGTATATCCAAGCTCTTGCAACCCGCGTAAAAGTTCAGCAGTCACCAGCCCTAAACCAGTTGCAGGATAACTCAAACGGTAGCCATCAATAGTTACAGAAATTTTTGTTTCTTTAGTCATTTTTAATTCAAATTATTAAATCAATCCAGAGTACCTAATTACAAGTTAAATTGGCATGATTGCAATTTGCATATAGTACCTTATAAAGTCCTCTTCTTAAACTAGGTGTCTCTTTAACCACCACTTTAGTAATCTTAAATTCAGTATTACTCGTTTGACTCTAAAATAATCAGCGTCTTGAGGACATACATACCAGTCGTTAACACCAGTACGATGTACTCTTATGTAGCCATATTGCCTGAGATAATTCGCTACAGTAGTATTTTCTCCATGAGAATTGTCTTCAACAATCACAATCTTAGGTTTAAAATGAGCTATCGAAAAACCTCTTAATACTTCCATCTCTGCACCCTCTACATCAATAGAAAGAAGCTCAAATTCTAGAGGAGAATTATAGCGTTTTAGAAGCTCGTCCAATGTGGTAGCTGGGACAGATATTTTTTGAACCTCTCCTCCATAACGGTTAATCATTTCCGTAAAATTTTCACTACCTACCGTAGTTGACAAACCATCTAAAGAACCAGGCCCACCTACCACTTTATAAAAGTCTACATTTCCTACATTGTCAGGCGCGACTACAGCATAGTTAACAACTATACTATTAGGTCTTGATTCTACACAACTGTCAATTAAATCTGGGTTAGCTTCAATTAATAAACCTTTCCACCCTTTTTCTTCTAAAAGAGCAGTATTGCTATTAGTTTTGCCGTCGTTAGCGCCAACCTCTACATAATATCCAGAAGCTTTGAATTTAAAAAGTTTCATTATTTCTAAGTCTTCATCATGTTGTGCATAACTAATTTGAGTCATATTTTGATATGAATTAATTGCTAAACCATCAAAATTTTTCATATTTAAATTATTTCCATCCATAAAGCATTGACGAAATGCCAAACAAATGTAGTATCCGAATAAGAAATCTTCCAACCATATTTACGGAGAACACTTTTTTCATGGGGTGACAAACGCATTCAGAAAATCTGTTTTACTTTTGTGAACTGCCAACGATTCTTGCGGATATATACCGTACTGTGGAATCGAAGTGTATATCTTGGCTGGATTAATTATTACATAGCCTAACTCTTGTAAAAAATCATAACACTTCATCATAGCGTCTACTGAGCCAGAACGAACATTTGTTGATTCAAACCAAAGCATTGGCTGATAATAATTTATAACTTCTCTAGCTCCTGTGAAAACTAAATATTCAAAGCCTTCTACATCGATTTTAATAAAGTCTATTGACTTTATATTCATTAGATTTACCCACTCATCAAGGGAAATAATATTTACAATTTCTCCTGAGTTGTATGGTTTTCCTTCTTCATCAATTAATGATCCATTTCCATCTGGTAAGACTTCTCTCCTAAAGTAGGTAGATTGCTTTTCGCCTATTCCATAATTACTCAGCAATATAATTTCATGTAATTGAGGATTAATTTCTAAGTTAGCACGAAATCGCTGAAAAACTTTGTCTCCTGGTTCAAAGGCATAAACCCGTCCATTTTTATTTAGGTGAGTAGCAACACCAATAGAAAAAGTTCCTATATTTGCACCTATATCCAAAATAGTTGCTGATTTAGGTAAATATTTTTTGATAAACCAAATTACTTCTGGGTCAAAATAACCATACAAAAATATTAACTTTTCAATGTAATAACTAGTATCAATATTCAGCTTGGCAGACTTAAAGTATTTAACTATAGTTTGGTAGCTCTCTGGGCAGTTTCGATCGACCCAACCCCGACCTCTGTTGGTAATTTGAACTAGGTTGATAATATTGGCTCTGATTAAATCGTTTTTCAGTAGTTCACTGACTATATTTTTGTTCTTCACTGTTTTAATGTTATTTTCAAAATTTGTATGGATGTGAATTTCAACAGGAGCGTAGCATCTGAAAAAATATTATATTTCTCAAAATCTCAATAATTAACTAGAATAATTTTTG
This sequence comes from Floridaenema flaviceps BLCC-F50, assembly GCF_041929275.2. NCBI lineage: Bacteria > Bacillati > Cyanobacteriota > Cyanophyceae > Aerosakkonematales > Aerosakkonemataceae > Floridanema > Floridanema flaviceps. Next base: position 318,525 of record NZ_JBHFNR020000001.1, read on the forward strand.
CCCCCAAACCAAGTTGTCTAAGCAGAATTAATCGCTTTTTCAACGGCGGCATTTTTACTATTTAACTGAGAATTTTCTCGCTCATGAAACTGCCATGCCTGCTTCAATAACCTAAATACAGAAGTTAATTTCAGCCTGACTTTGACACTATATCCTAGTGCGGTACCAGGAAAAATTGTGGCTCGTAACAAATATAAAATTGACCAGGTAATATTTTCCCAAGAAGGAACAATCCAAAAAGCATGAACGAACAAAACATACATTGTACATTCTAATAAATCATGCAGTTGTTTAGGATCATCATATCTGTTTTCATTTATAGCATAATGCCAATGCCACACAAATGTAGCGTCTGAATAGGAAATTCTCCACCCATGCTTACGCAGGATTTTGCCCCAAAGATACCATATTGGCCCAAAACGATAAGTTTCGTCATAGCGTAAACCTTGGTCAAATATCTGTCGGGGATAAACAGAAGAACCATCAGCGATCGCCGCACAATCTGATGGATCTTTGGGAGTACAGCCACAGCCACTTCGATACAACTCTGGAGGACAAAGCAAAGGAGCGTTAGGCTCGTTGTAATTGCGTTCTGGAAAAATCCAAACTCTTTGACGATCGCTTTCCACAACCTCTAAAATCCTCTCTACATAATCTTGGGGGTGTGTATGATCGTCATCTCCTGAGAGAATATGAGTACCTCGACAATTTAAACTAGCATGATTGCGATTTGCATATAGTCCCCGGCGTGGCCCTTTAGTATAAACACAGTTAAATTCTTTAGCTAAGTCTTCTATTTTTGGTGCATAGTTTTCATCGGAATCATCTGATACTACTATTTCAAATGGGGCGACAGTTTGAGAGCGCCAACTTTTCAAACAGCGTTCTAAACTCTCTGGTCTATTTCTAGTCACCAAGGCAACACTAAGGCGAACTTGCGAAGAATCCGTTTGCTTGTGCTGTGTCAAATATTCTGGTTTTCCTTGGTTATAAAAATTCATCATTGAGCATCCTAGACTTTGAATTCAATTGAATATTTGTCCACAGTTAATAATTTTATTAGCTTACAAAGCTTTCAGAGCCGAATATAAAATATCAACTGCGACTTCCTCATCTTTAGGAGTTTTCACTTTAATCCACTTAGTAGCTTGGGGAAACCTCTGCTTTATTTGCAATACCATTTTACTATCACTTTCAAAAGATTTAGAAATCACCAAAATCAATCTCAAATCTTTTGAGCTTGTAAATTTTGATGCTCCTCTGAGGTTAGCTCCCTCTGTACCATGAGTTTGAACTAGAGGCCCCCAAGCATCAACTAGCGGAAGCGTTCGCTGCTTCATTTCTAACCAGGCTCCGAATGGTGCAGGCTCATCCAAAGCTAAGACCACAATATCTTGAGGTGACTTGACCACAGAGTTAATCTGCTCTACTACTGATTTAACATTAACTTTAGATAAAACCGGAACATAAAGTTTATTTGCTGTTGTAATGTAATGCTCTCCTATTCTTTCAAAAACTCCGTTTCTAGCAAAATTACCAACTGTGAAAAAATTAGGAAAAATGAAAAAAAGTATTAATATAATAACTGCCAAAAATTTAGCTGCTCGTTTATGATTATTTTTGAAATAATGTATATAAGCACTTACTAAAAGTATTTGAGTAAATATAAAGAACGCTGACACATATCGGATATTATGAACGATAAAGTTAAATCCCACTTTACCTGTTAAGTAGCCTAGTAGTAAAAAGGGAACAAAAGTAACACAACAGCATAGAATGAATACACTTTTGTCGTAAAGCTTACGGGAGTACAAAAGTAACCAGATAACAACTACTGTTCCGGGAATACCTGCGATCGCTAAGGGAATTTCTCTTTCTCCAGGTCCCCAAGATGCAAACAAAGGGATGAGTCGATCGCTAAAGTAAATCAGGTGCATCAGCCCGCCATAAGCCTGAAAAAGAGCTAGCCCGAGCGAACCCAAGAATGAGACTAAAAGTCCCACTCCTTGAGTAGCAAGCCCAGGCTTGAAATATTCAGCATTTTGAGTCATTGCCGTACTCATCCCTGTTAGATATTGATTCAATAAATTCAAAGAAATGAATGGTAAAAATAGGCAAACTGTAAAGGCTCCCAACAGAAACAACCGTCTGCTTAATGAATATTTAGAATCAAAAAAAAGCAAAGAAATACCCAAATACAAGCCAATGCCTAATGACACAAGAAAAGCAGAGTATTTTAGCCAGTACAATGTCCCTAAGACTACACCTAGCATTCCAGAATGCACGATCGTTTGTTTATAGTTGCTCTCCTGCGACTTAAATCGCCAGCTAACGTATAGCGTGTATAAAAATAACCAGGGCATAATCCCAAAAGGTATTACATCTCCGATTAGCTCAGTTAGACTGGCGATTGTAATGGAATATATGGGTAGTGTGAAAGCAATTACTAACTTTGTAGGCAAATTAGTGCGGATAGCATCCGCTAGCTTAAGCCAACCTAAACAGCCTAACAAAAAAAAGCAATATACAGTTATTTTGGCAGCAATTCCTAACGGTAATCCAATAGCTATTAACGGTAAAAAAAACACAGGAACTCCCGGAGGCCACCACAATGTCCAAGCCTGCACATCTTTGGATATGTCTTGAGGGTTGGGTAGAACAAGCGCATTTATTAAATTCGATTCTCCCCTCAACCACTGCTGGACAGATTTAATTTGAAATGCTGAATCTGCATCTATTCGGAAAGGGTGAATTAAGCTAACTCCAAAGAGTAGGGTAACTAAAAAAAACGTTATTAAGTATGGTACAAAATTATCAAAACGAGAGTTATTAAAAGTCATTTTTGCTACCAATTATTTATTCTCTACTAATAGTTTCGCTACAAAATGCAGATTACTATCAAATATCATTGAAAATGGGGTCGAGTAAAGGTTTAATTTATGCTTCTTTTGTTCACATACGACTCCAGATAATTCATATAATTTATTCCACTGGTTAACAGACAAATAGTTGTAAGGAAGCGGTACATCATAAGCGCGGTTGCCCACCCAGTCCATGAATCGCAAACGAACTCTATCCCACCAATTTTCACAGATATGATCTTTTATTAAAATAAAATTTCGAGATACTCTGGCACATTCATTCATCAATATTAGAGGATTGTCAGTGTGGTGCAACACATCAACTATGATAATAAAATCATAACTTTTATCTTCAAACGGCAGCTTTTGTCCATCAAATTTTACAATATCTATAACAGCATCTTTTCTCTGTAAAATGTCTACACCAACAATTTTTAATTGAGGATTTGAATCTTGTATATATCTTGCTATTTCCCCACTACCACAACCAACATCGATTCCTAGCAACGATTGATTAGGTGGAATCATGGTGTTCAAATGATGGCTTAACCTTTTCACTCTTCTCCCCGAAACAGTCTGGGAGTGTATAGGTTTTACTAACTTCTTTGCTAATAAATCTGTTAAATTCATATATTTCCCCTATCTTCTTTGATGAGTGTAACTGTCTGCTGTAGTCATCGACATAGCTGAAATGAATAAAGAAGAAAATAAAGTTCCAAAGCCTATAATAACCATAGTTGCTGCCAAAGTAGCCCACTCTGGATTCGGTAAAGGTAAAAAACTAGACCTTAGCCACTCAGCCACTAAGTAGATTAGTATAGAGCTACCTACTAGTATCATTACGCTGCCTATCAAAAGACCTGTTTCTAATTTAAAGAATTTGTAAAATTTTTCTAATACTGGATTATGTTTATCAAAGCGGCGACTCCATGAATAAGTCTTTGCGTGTAAACCTAAATTCAAAATTTCAAATCCCACGACACTAAAAATTGTGGCGAATATTCCTGTGACACTGCTAGCGGGTCTGCCACCATGATAAATTAATCCTAAAATTAGTAACAAATGAGTTATTACTCCAATGACCAAAAAAATAAAAGCAGGCCAAAAAAACACCTTGTTTGGACAATACAGCAACATCATCCGTAAACTGCGCCATCCATCTCGAAATGTGCGTAGTTTGGACTGCCCCTTGCGGCTATGTAGTTTAATTGGAACTTCGGCTATTTTTAGTTCAGCTAAACCAGCATTAATTGCCAACTCTAAGTTAAATTCCATGCCCGGACTTACGGGTTGAATTAGATCGTAAGCTTCCCGACTAAACCCTCTAAATCCACAATATACATCTGTATATTTCGTTCCAAACAAAGTATTTAAAATAGCTGTCAGTGCTGGATTACCGATAAAGCGATGGAGCAAAGGCATTGATTTATCTTCAAAACCTTCGATGTATCGGCTACCAGTCACAAAATCATAGCCTTCGTTGATTAATTTTTCTAAGAATTGTGGAATTAAACGAAAATCGTAAGTATCATCTGCATCACCCATAATTAGGTAACTACCTCTAGCATGGGCAAACCCTTTCAAGTAAGCATTACCGTAGCCGCGTAGCGATTGATGTACTACGCGAACACCCATACTTTCTGCAATTTCTACTGAGCTATCAGTTGAGCCATTGTCGCAGACAACTATTTCTCCGTTAATGTTGGCATTGGCAAAGGTTTCCTGAATTTTCTGAATGCAAATACCTATAGCCTCTGCTTCATTAAGACAAGGCATAACTACTGATACTAATGGTTTTTTTTCTCTCTCGTCCACTGGTGATTCTTGATAATTTAATAAATTATCATTGCTACTGCTAAACATTATTTTTTTACCACAAGAAGAGCTTATTAGGCAATAGGCCAACTTTGCAAACAGCGTTCTAAACTCTCTGGTCTATTTCTAGTCACCAAGGCAACACTTAATCTAATTTGCTTTGATGGCAGTTGCATAAAATTTCCCAAAACCTCCTGATTTTACTTATACAATTGGTTTGATCTCAATTGCTTATTTAACCACATTATTTTCTACTTGAGTTGCACTGACGTTAAGTATCTGCTCCAATAGAAGTTTGGCATCTGATGCTACAGTTGTCAATCCTATATAATAAATGTTTTCTTCATTGGGTAATTTCTTTAATACTTTGGCATAGATATCTCCACTAAGGGATGTTTTTTCACAGTTCATCCATAAATTTAACTTGATAGTTTTAAAAATCTCTATATTTCGATCGGTTCTGATTTCTGCTCCTTTGGTTGATAGTTTGACTATACTTGCATCATATATTTTATCATTTATATGCTTGTCTTCTAAGATAGAGTACTGTAATAGAACTTCCTCTTTTAATGGCAGCAGAATATTTTCTTCTTTCGGCAAATGGAGGTTGTACTTTCCCTCTATTCCACCTACTTCATAAATTGAAATTGGATTGGTAGATCCTCTAGGTTGTACCCTCATTTCCGCATCTATTTTTACGATTTCTCCTGCATCTTTGAGGGTAGATTCAGAGATTAAAATTTGCCCACCTACTGTGTAGGATTCAATGCGGGCAGTTAAGTTTACATGATGTCCGACTACGCCGTATTTGGCTCGTTTTGTGGAACCAATATTTCCTACTACTACTTCACCTGTGCTAATGCCAATTCCCATTTCGATTTTTGGCAATCCTAAACGCTCATTTTTCTTGTTTACACTGTCCATTGCTAATTGCATGGCTAGGGCACAAGCGATCGCCCTTTCTGCATCATCTTCTCTTTGCGTTGGCGCACCAAAAAGCACCAAAATGGCATCTCCAATAAATTCATCGATCGTTCCCTGATACTTGACAATTTGATCTGCCATTTCCCCCAAATAAATATTTAACATGGAAACAACTGTTTCTGGCGCTAACTCTTCGGAAACTGAAGAAAAACCGCGCAAATCTGACATTAAAATTGTCACTTTTCGGCGTTCTCCACCAAGTTTAAATCCATCTGTTGATTCCAGCAAATTAGCTACTACTTCATCTGTAAGATAAAGACTAAATGTTTTCCGAATTTCTCCAGCAGTACGGGCAATATAGCTAATAATCACGCTTGCCGAGCCAACAAAAGCAATTACTGGCGGAACTACCGGAACCCACCAACCTTCTAAAAAAGCGAGATAACCTATTAAGAAAAAACCGCCTATTACTGACAATATACTAGCCGTTCTTTTTACAGAAAACTTGCCTACACCTCCTCGATATCGCCACTGCCAAGTTAAAACTGCGCCTATGGTAGCACCAAATAATATCCACAACCACTCTAACCATTCTGGTAAAGTTTTAATTAAAGGACGACCATCCAGAACTGCACTTAAAATCATGCTGGTTAAATGAGCATGAACTTCTACCCCGGAAGTTCTTTGGGGAATGCCGACAAAATTGCTACTATAAGGCGTGTATAATAGATCGTTTAAGCTGGCTGCTGTTGAACCAATTAAGACAATGCGATCGCGCATTAAATCGCTAGGGATGCGATTTTTTAACACATCTATCAGCGAAACAACTTGAAAATTTCCCGCCCCACGAAAGTTTAATATTACCTGATATCCAGCTGCATCAGTACGAACATAACCGCCATCATTAGCTTCAAAAGGAACAAATACCACCTTTCCCAATTGCAAATAATTATTTTTCGCTCCTTTGGGAACTATACCCTCTTTTTTCAAATACATTAAAGCTAATTTCAAGCCCAAGCTTTCTACTTTACCAAGATATAAGAATTGTCGCCGGATTTTCCCATCCGTATCTAAAGGTAAATCGTTAGCACTAATCTGTCCTTTTTCCTTTAAAATTGGCGGCGGATTTACTGCTGGGCCTCCTGCACCGCCTACGACTTTTTTAATGCCTATTAAATTAGGCGTAGTCCTATATAACTGTAATAATTTTTGCTGCTCGGCTTCACTTCCTACAGGTAAATCCCGATAAATATCTAAACCTATGGCTCTAGGTTTTTGTTGTTTAATTTTCTGCAACAATTCTACTAGAATCTTGTCTTTAATCGGCCATTGTTTTAATTCTTGGATGTCTGATTCATTAATTCCCACAATCACAATTCTAGAATCCCTAGCTTCTTTGGGACGCAAGTGAAACATTTGATCGTATGCAGAAAATTCCCAAAACTGAAACAATCCCGCGAAACGTAAAGCAATTACTAATAGAGTGACGCTTGGTACAGTAATTAATACACCACGCCATTCCCAAATTAGCTGTTTTAGTTTTAGCTTAGAAAGCATATTAAATATACCAATTGGTAATCACTAAATTTTAGTTGGGTTTGGATGTACAGCAATCAAGCATTGGCTTTTCTACTAATACATTTAATCCGACAGAATCTAGAAGTTTCTTCCACTGATTTTTTAAATTTCGGTCATCCGGTTTCTGGCGAAGTAAGTCAACTAAAGTTGTTAAACTTTCGTGCCAAATACCTGCTGCTGCATACAAGGCTGGACGATCGGTTGGTGCTGCCTTTTCTAGTTTATTCACTAAACTAGGGTTCAATTGGATTCGCTCCACCCATCCGTCTACGATAACATTTCCACTTTTGTCTGGAAGTTCTTGGTTTGGGTTAGGTGGACAAACCATTGTGAGGAACCAATGATACATTTTGCCCACCTCTAAAGGTGCGGATAATTCATCTTTGGGTAAAGTAAAACTGACAATACCTGAATTAGACGGAACAGCAAGAGTTTTTTTGTAAATTACCTTACCATTTTCCCCGTCTAGCAGCTTAAATTCCAATGCTTCGGCTTTAGATTTGGGAACATACCAAAAGAATGTAGGGTACCCTGATAGTGTTAATCCTAAGTTATTTTGCGGCATTAAGGAAGTGAGAACTCCTGCACTTTCTATACAACCTCCCCGCGAAGCACCTCCGGCAGTCGTTGAAGGTGCGCTTCTGTCTGGTGGCTGGTAACTCTGACTTACTTCCCTGGTTAAATTTTTGACTGGAGTTACTTGTTGATTTTGCCCCTTAACTTCTGTTATTAAGTTGGGAGCGATCGCCAATCCTAAACCCAGACTCACCAGCAAAGTCTTCCCAGTGAGAGCCAATTTCATATTCATGCTCGAATCTTCTTCTAATCTATTTACAAGATAGACTCTAGTTTGGCTTAAATTGCTCCTGAGTGTCAGCAATCTTTATTATCTCGGGCGATCGCATATCAGTTATACTAAAGCTCATGTGGCCTTCTTTTCTTCCTAATTCCGTCGAGCAACTGACAGAATCTACCTCAATTGCTCTAGCACAAAAGATCCAATATCAACCAATTTTCACTCCCTTGAGTACACAACCAATTGGCACAACTTACGTCAATTTGGGTACAAATGGAACACCAATTTTATTACTTCATGGTTTCGATAGTTCAGTTTTAGAATTTCGCCGACTATTACCCATTCTTGCCGAAAAACAAGAAACTTGGGCGATCGATCTCTTAGGTTTTGGCTTTACAGAAAGAAACCCATTACTTAGCTTTAGTCCTAGTGCGATCGCCACACACCTCTACTATTCCTGGAAAACTTTAATCAACCAACCAGTAATTTTAGTCGGCGCTTCTATGGGAGGTGCAGCTGCAATTGACTTTACTCTTACTTATCCCCAAGCAGTTAAAAAGTTAATCTTAATTGATAGTGCAGGTTTCACCGCCGGACCCGCAATGGGCAAATTTTTATTTCCGCCTTTGGGTTATTTAGCTACTGAATTTTTACGGAGTCCTCAAGTCCGTCAACGTATTAGTGTTAACGCTTATTGTCACCCTAGTTTTGCTTCGGTTGATGCTCAATTATGTGCCGCATTGCATTTACAAACCTCTGGTTGGGCACAAGCTTTAATTGCCTTTACCAAAAGCGGCGGTTACGGTTCTTTTCGGCAAAAACTCAAAGATATTGAGCAACCAACTTTAATTTTATGGGGAGAATCTGACCGAATTTTGGGTATTGGTGACGCGGAAAAATTGCAGAATGCGATCGCCAATAGCAAACTAATCTGGATCGCCAACTGTGGTCACGTACCCCACTTAGAAAAACCAGAAATTACCGCCCAACATATTCTCAACTTCATCGCCGAACCGGATGATTAGCAAGTTGAACAATTGCCGAGCTTTGCGGAAAATGCCCCTAAACTTTGTATAATTTAGCGATCGCTTATTCGATCGCTATTTGTTCGCACATCCTTTCTTCTAAATGTTCCAACAAAGTATCCACATCTTTCGCCACCTCAGCAAAACAATCAGGTGGTGAAGGTTCCGGTTCAAATTGCACCAACTTAATTTGACCGCTACCAATGCCAATAATCAAAACTTCTTGCTTCGGATTATGTGCATCTAAAATGCCCAAAATTTCCTGAAGTTGATTCTCGACCTTTTGATTCAATGCTTCGATCGCATTTCTGGGGCAGTATACAAAATGCGGTGATGGTTCGAGATCGATACCCAAAGTATCTTCACTTTCTCCCCTTTGTTGCATTAACCCCCAAGCTAGGGCTGCTAATTCTTTCTGATTTTGCTTGACGAAATCATTTAACTGTTGTCGCCAGTTATTCGCGCCCTGATTTGACTGGGTACTACCAAACATCATAATTACTTGTGTTCTGTCTTTGCCAATGTTAATTCAAATTTCAACTCAGACTGTACTCGCCAAAGGTTAGCATAAATTTTCCCTTGTTCGAGCAATTGTTTGTTTTGTTTCACAATCTACCACTTTGCCATCTTTGCCATGATTAATTACACAGATAGCATCGTTTTATCAAACAGGTGATGCTTTTCAGGTTAAGTCTTAAGCTTTTGCTATCTTAACGGCTATTATCACCTCTGGAAGTATAATGCAAAACTACCATAAGCAATATTTCTGGAAATCTTGTCAGGGAACCAAAATATAGTCTGTCAAACTAAGTTAATGCACCTGTAGCAGACAAAACTAACACAAACTAACATCATCAATATTAACGCCTATTTTCCACAGATCAATAATTGAGAGCATATTTATCCATTATCTGCCCTCTGGATTCAAAGCAGTTAGGTGAACTACCCACACTGTACCGTCAGGTCAGTGTGGGCTTCCTGTCCAACAGAAAGCGCAGTAGTGGATTTCTTACGTCCTCCCTTACTGCGACTTACATCTGGACAACAGGCTTTATCCCCCGTTCCAGAGGTCAAACCTTCGACTGCGCTCAGGTTTAAAATTCGTAGACCCTCATCTCTGAGATTAATACTTGCGTTCACATCTCTGTCATGCTTTGTGTTGCAGTGTTCGCAAGTCCAAAATCTTACATCTAGTGGCAAACTACCAACTTGATTAAGACAAACATGACAAGTTTTAGAACTAGGGAAAAATCTATCCACCTCTAGATAAATCTTTCCTGACATTTCTGCCTTGTATTTCAACATAGTGCAGAACATTCCCCACCCGACTTGGTGGATAGATTTAGCTAGTTTAGATTGGTGCATCATGCCTTTCACATTAAGATTTTCAAGCACTATGACTTGGTTTTCGTTCACTATCCTACGAGATAGCTTGTGCAGAAAATCCTCACGACAGTTAGTTATTTTCCTGTGGACTCTAGCAACTTTCAATCTTGCTTTAATGCGGTTATTAGAGCCTTTCTGTTTTCTGGATAGGTGCTGTTGTTTTAGCTTCAGATTCTTTTCATGCTTGGCGAGTATTCTTGGATTTTCAAACTTAGAGCCATCGCTAGTAACAGCGAAGTGAGTCAACCCCAGATCGATGCCTATTGCTTTGCCTTCGACTTTTTGTTCTGGCTTATCTTTGCCGTCCTCAAAAAGGATTGCTGCAAAGTATTGATTAGAACAGTTTTTAGATACAGTTACGGTTTTAACTTTACCCTCAATAGGTCTATGGATAATTGCTGTTACATCTCCTATTTTGGGGAGAGTTAAATAATTGTTTCCAACTTTGACATTTTGAGAGTATTGTATTGACTGCTTACCATGCTTAGATTTGAACTTGGGATACTTTGCTCGTTTTTCAAAGAAGTTATTAAATGCAACTCCCAGATTCAAACAAACCTGCTGCAAACATTGTGAATAGGTCAAAGACAACCATTCATACTCTTTCTTTAACTGAGGGATTATCTTTTTGACTTCGTATCCAGACAGCCCTTTGCCAGTTTCTTTATATGTTCGGTTTGTCAAATCCAAGCAATAATTCCATAGCCAACGACAAGAGCCAAAAGCTTGCGCTAATGACTGCTGTTGCTGGACATCTGGGTATAGCCTAACTTTAACGACCTTTAACATATTAGAGTAAACAACGTTTGTTATAAAGGAGTATAACACAGGAATTGTACCCTGCGGGAAGCAAGCTACGTTTGGGACCTGTCTTCCTCCCTTGCTATCGCATTGGTCTAATGACTGTCGTCAACACAAGAGCAATTCATCTCATCACCTACCCTGTCGGGTAGGTGATGAGATGAATTGCGGATTTAGCTAAAATTTAGTTAAGTTCAGCTACCCAGCCTGCAACCCCAAACACCAATCGCTGATAAAATCAAAGTTTTCAGCATCCTCAACAACATCATGGGTAACATTTTCGGACATTTATTTCGCATTACCACATTTGGTGAATCTCATGGCGGCGGAGTCGGAGTAGTCATCGACGGTTGTCCGCCAAGACTGGAAATAACTCCGGCAGAAATTCAACAAGAATTAGACAGAAGACGACCTGGACAGAGTAAGATTACCACTCCCCGGAAAGAAGCCGACAGTTGCGAAATTCTTTCCGGTGTTTTTGAAGGTAAAACATTAGGAACATCTATCACAATTTTGGTGAAAAATCAAGATACTCGACCCCAAGATTATGATGAAATGGCGGTAAAATATCGTCCATCCCATGCCGATGCAACTTACGACGCGAAGTATGGGATTCGCAACTGGCAAGGCGGGGGGCGATCGTCGGCGCGGGAGACAATCGGGAGAGTGGCAGCGGGTGCGATCGCTAAAAAAATCCTGAAACAATTCGCCAACACAGAAATTATCGGTTACGTTAAACGCATCAAAGACCTGGAAGGAATCGTTGACCCCAATACAGTGACGATGGAACAGGTAGAAAGCAACATCGTTCGCTGTCCTGACTTAGAATGTTCAGACCGGATGATTGAGCTAATCGAGGAAATAAGGAAACAAGGCGATTCGATCGGTGGGGTAGTAGAATGCGTTGCTCGCAACATTCCTCCCGGATTAGGTGAGCCAGTATTCGATAAACTAGAAGCAGACTTAGCAAAAGGAGTGATGTCCTTACCCGCCAGTAAAGGATTTGAAATTGGTTCCGGCTTTGCTGGTACTTTACTAACAGGCAGCGAACACAACGACGAATTCTATACTGACACAGATGGACACATCCGAACCGTTACCAACCGATCGGGTGGTATTCAGGGTGGCATTTCCAACGGTGAAAATATCATCATCCGAGTAGCCTTTAAACCAACTGCTACGATCCGAAAAGAACAGCGTACTGTAACCAATGAAGGAGAAGCAACCACCTTGGCAGCTAAAGGAAGACATGACCCTTGCGTACTACCAAGAGCAGTGCCTATGGTAGAAGCAATGGTTGCCTTAGTGTTATGCGATCACCTTCTGCGGCAACAGGGGCAATGCGGCACCTTGAAATTTGAAGTTACACATGGAAAATAGCAATTCTTCTGACGAATTTCTAGTTCAATTCTGGGGTGTCCGAGGTAGTATCCCCACCCCTGGAAATCAAACTGCGCGTTACGGAGGTAACACCTCTTGTATCGAAATGAGAATTGGTGGCAAACGCCTAATTTTCGATGGCGGTAGCGGTTTGCACGTTTTGGGTAGAGAACTACTCAAAACTATGCCCGTAAAAGCGTATATGTTCTTTACCCATTACCATTGGGATCACATTCAAGGCGTACCAATGTTTATCCCAGCTTTTGTTGAGGGTAATCATTTTCAAATTTTTGGCGCAGTTCCCGATCAAAATGGCTCTTTAGAACAACATTTTATGGAGCGAGTACTTCACCCCAATTCTCCAGTTCCCATTAAAGGAATGCAGGCAAATATAGAATTTTGCCACATTTCTTGCGGGGATAAATTCAAACTTGACGATATCATCATTGAAACAGGCCCCCTAAATCATCCGAATGGCGCAATGGGTTATCGCGTCACCTGGCGAGGACATTCGGTATTTTACTGTACGGATACAGAACATTATCCAGACCATATAGATGAAAATGTGCTGCAATTAGCTCATAATGCAGACCTGTTAATTTACGATTCCATGTATACCGATGAGGAATATCATAATCCCAAATCTCCGAAAGTTGGCTGGGGGCATTCAACCTGGGAAGAAGGGGTAAAAGTATGCGAAGAAGCTAAAGTCAAAAGGTTTGTGAAGTTTCATCACGAACCTGCTCATACCGATGATTTTCTCGATCGACTCGAAGAAAAAATCCTCGCCGCTTCTCCTAATGCTGTCTTAGCTAAAGAAGGAATGATTTTAAAAGTAGTTTAGGAGAATTATCAGTTGGAAATTGGCAAAGAGTTTACAATTTGAAATATTTGCACTCAATATCTATTTTCCCTGGAATAAGCAAGATGACTACTACAACTGATAATTCTCAGACACTGCCTTTGCCACCTGGAAATTTTGGTTTGCCTTTGATTGGAGAAACAATCCAGTTTCTTCGTGACCCTGATTTCATGGAAAAGCGGCAAAAGAAATACGGTTCTATTTTTAAAACCCGAATTTTTGGCGCTGATTCAATTGTCATAGTCGGAGCAGAAGCAAACCGTTTTGTTCTTACCAATAACCAGTATTTTGCTGTTAGTTTGCCCCAAAGTACAAAAATTCTTTTGGGGCCGAATTCTTTATCCTTACAAGAGGGTAGTCAACACCAGTCTCGGCGCAAATTGCTTTCTTATGCTTTCCAACCCAAAGCATTAGCAGGTTATTTACCGGAGATGGAAAAGATTACTCAGGAATATTTGCAAAAATGGCAACAAATTAATACCTTAACTTGGTATCCCGAACTGAGAAATTACACATTTGATGTTGCCAGTACTTTGTTGATTGCAACAGAATCAGGTTCTCAAACCTCTTTAAGTAAACTCTTTAAAGATTGGTGCTATGGATTATTTACATTCCTATACCAAAGTCTTTGCTGTCTATTTAGTGCGAGATTATAGTTGAGAACTTTTACCTGAGCAAAATTTAGAATGGTTTTTTATAAGTAAATTTCTGATGAGAAAGATGGGTTACTTAATTTCTCAGCAATTCTACTTGAGTTAGATTATTTACATAGGTATCGATATAGGTATTTGTGATTAGAGGAAAAAACCTAAAACTGATATGAGGAGAGCGATCGCGCTTCTGAAACATCACCCAGAGGTAGGAATTGTACAGGATGAGCAGGAAAATATTGACCTATCTCCTTTAGAATAGAGATTTGGCCTTTAATATGTATGACCCGCATCTACTCCTGAGAGTTTGACTAGGGGTAAGTTTATTGCGGCTTATGTATAAAGTCTCAAGCCGTACAGTTGAGCTAGCTAATTTATTATGACTGATCCGATTCGCTTCCTGATGTGCCCTCCCGACCATTACGACGTAGATTATGTGATTAATCCCTGGATGGAGGGCAATATACACAAGTCTTCACGCGATCGCGCCGTCGAACAATGGCAAAAACTGCACCATGTCCTAAAAGATCATGCGTTGGTAGATTTGGTTAACCCGGAAAAAGGTTGGCCTGATATGGTATTTACCGCTAACGCAGGTTTAGTATTAGGTAAAACCGTTGTTTTGAGTCGTTTTTATCACAAAGAACGCCAAGGGGAAGAACCATATTTTAAAAAATGGTTTGAAGACCAAGGTTACACAGTTTACGAGTTACCGAAAGATTTACCTTTTGAAGGCGCGGGTGATGCTTTACTCGATCGCGAAGGTCGCTGGTTATGGGCGGGTTATGGTTTCCGTTCTGAACTAGATTCTCACCCTTATTTGGCAAAATGGCTAAATATTGAAGTACTTTCTTTGCGCTTAATTGATGAGCGATTCTATCATTTAGATACTTGCTTTTGTCCTTTAGCTGGTGGTTATTTACTTTACTATCCTCCAGCATTTGATTCTTACTCAAATCGCTTGATTGAAATGCGGGTTGCGCCAGAAAAACGGATTGCGATCGCAGAAGCAGACGCAGTTAACTTTGCTTGTAACGCTGTCAATGTTGATGACGTGGTGGTGATGAATAAAACAAGCGACAGCTTAAAGCAACGGTTGAAAGAATGCGGTTTTCAGGTAATAGAAACACCATTAACTGAGTTTTTAAAAGCTGGTGGCGCAGCGAAATGCTTGACCTTGCGCGTTACTGAACCTGTGAGAGTGGAAATCCACAGCTTAGTTTCTGTGGAAAGTCGCACTATTCGCATGGAAGGTCATTTGCTAGATTCTGGTTTAATTAGTCGCGCCTTAGACTTAATTGTAGAAAATGGTGGTAGTTTCCAAGTTTTGAATTTTAACTTGGGAGAACAACGCCAAAGTACTTCTTCTGCTGAGGTCAAAGTCTCTGCTCCCGATCATGAGATTATGGAAGAGATTATGTCTCAGTTGATCGATCTGGGTGCTTTACCTCCGCCTCAAGAAATTTGTGATGTTAATACGGAAGCTGTAACTATTCCAGGTGTTGCACCAGATGACTTTTACGTTACTACGATTTACCCAACGGAAGTGCGGGTACATTGCGAATGGGTGAAGGTACAAAATCAGCGCATGGATGGCGCGATCGCAGTAAACTTTACTCCAGACGGACCGATCGCTAAATGTAAATTGCTCAGAGATTTGGAAATTGGCGATCATGTAATTGTAGGTGTGGAAGGTATCCGCACTATCCGCAAAACTGAGTCTCGCGAACAAAGAAATACTCAAGAATTCAGTTTTATGGGTTCGGGTGTTTCCAGCGAACGCCGTGTAGAATTGGTTGTGGAACAAATCGCTTGGGAATTGCGGCAAATTCGCGACCAAGGCGGTAAAGTAGTGGTGACAGCAGGGCCAGTGGTGATTCATACTGGTGGTGCGGAACACCTTTCCCGGTTGATTCGGGAAGGTTATGTACAAGCTTTGTTGGGCGGAAATGCGATCGCAGTTCACGACATCGAACAAGCAATGATGGGAACCTCGTTAGGTGTGGATATGAAGCGAGGCGTTGCTGTTCGCGGTGGGCACCGTCACCACTTAAAGGTTATTAACACGATTCGCCGTTACGGAAGTATCGCCAAAGCTGTGGAAAATGGCGTAATTAATGGTGGGGTAATGTACGAATGTGTTCGCAGCAATGTACCTTTCTGTTTAGCTGGTTCGATTCGTGATGATGGCCCGTTACCAGATACCGAAATGGATTTGATTAAGGCACAAGAAGAGTATGCCAGATTGCTCCAAGGTGCCGACATGATTTTAATGCTTTCTTCCATGTTGCACTCGATCGGTGTGGGTAATATGACACCTGCGGGAGTGAAGATGGTTTGTGTGGATATTAACCCAGCTGTGGTGACAAAGTTAAGCGATCGGGGTTCTATTGAATCTGTCGGCGTTGTTACCGATGTGGGTTTATTCCTCAGTTTGTTAACCAAACAATTGGATAAACTAACCAGTCCTTATCACATCGCTAAGACTGTTTAATTAAGTCCAATCTTTTAATTATTTAAGCTGCCCTAAGTTAGCAATTTTGGGCAGTTTTTTTATTAGAGGTCGCTTGTTATGCTAACATATCACCTGTAAACATATAGATTTCCTGGTTAATAAAAACAGTCAAATATATTCTTTGCTAAAAAAGAGGAAATCATGCTCAACATTACTGATTTAAAAGAGCTTTATGAAGTTGATGACATTAAATGGTTGGATACAACCATCAAACTTCTGAAAAATCGTCAATTTGATTCACTCGATCTGGAAAATTTAATTGAGGAATTAGAAGAATTGGGGAAAAGAGAGAGAAATTCTGTAGTCAGTCTTTTAGAGCAGATAATTCGGCATCTATTATTGCTAAAATATTGGACGGCTGAAAAAGACAATAATTCTGCTCATTGGCAAAGCGAAATCTATAATTTCCGATTACAGCTAAATCGAAAATTAACTACAACCCTTTTTAATTATTTAGAAAATGAATTAGAACAAATCTATCAGGATGCAAAAGGTTATGTGGAATTAAAAACTCAGAACTCGGTTGAGTTTCCTTCTCAATGCCCCTACTCACTTGATGAACTACGCGATCGGACTTGGTGGCCTGGATAAATCCACCTGTTGAAGTTTTTTCTCTATATTATAGTTAGTTGATTATGTGTTAACCAGCGATCGCTAACTAGCCTTTACCCAATTGTTGCACAAAATCTTGATGTTCTTGGCTAACTAATCCCTGCTGCAAAACCTCTAAAACTTTAGCTAAATTTCCCGCCAACAAAGCCGCTTTATCTAACCACAATCCCGGAAATACAACAGAAGAGATTATACCCTCACTGTTGGGTTCAACTTTAATATATTCTCCGGCATTTAATCTAAACCAATCAAATTCTCGATCGTAAATTCGCCAGACTAAATATTCTTGTACTCCATTGCGACGATAAACGTTAAGCTTTTGATGTAAATCTAAAGACGCAGTAGAAGCGGCAATTTCTATAATTAATTCTGGCGCACCTTCGACATAATCATCTTCACTAATACGAGATTGTCCCGCCTGTTCAATTCTTAATAAACCATCTGGTTGCGGTTCGTTATCAGCATCAAGGCGCACAGTTGAGTTATCAAGTGTTTCCACTCCCGGCGTAGCTGCTTCGTAGGTTCCTAACCAGGTCATAATGTGAGAATGGGGTTTGCCATGTTTTTTTGCTCTTACTGGAGATGCCATATAAACAATTCCTTCAATTAATTCTGCCTTCTTTACTTCAGGCATTGCTTCATAACGGCGCTCAAACTCCACACGGGTTAGTTTGTCGCCATTTTCTAATGGCGGAATCGTTGAAGGAGGAGAACTTACAGTAGCAGATCTCATCAGTTTTCCATCACTTATTATTCATCAATCGTAATTATAACATTGATGAATTATAAACAGGGAATCCGATATTTTAACAATTTACTGAATATTCTAATAATTCTCACATTTGAGACAAAAAATTCAACCCCAGGAAAATAGCTGCGATCGTTCCTGAAACCCGAATTTCTCCTTGATTAATTTTAGTCATTACCCGATCGATCGGCATTAAAACCACTTCCACATCTTCTGTAACATCAAGGTTTTGTTTCCCTGTTAACTGCACATTTTTTGCTAGAAACAAGTGGATTTTATTTGTATCTTTAATCGGGTTATCATACAAAGTTGCTAATTTAACCCAATCCTCTGTAACATAACCCGTTTCTTCTTCCAGTTCTCTTCGCGCCGCAACTTCCGCATCTTCTATTTCTGGGTGAAAACTTCCCGCAGGAAGTTCTAATAAAATTTCCCCTGTCGCGTGTCGATATTGGCGCACAAATACAATTTCTTGATTTTCAGTAACGGGGAAAACTAAGGCAATATCTGGACGAACAACGACAAAAAAATCATCAATGATTTCCCCTTTCGGTAATTCTACTTCATCTTGCCGAATTGTTACCCATTTGTTATGAAAAACGAGTTTCGATTTAAGGATTTTCCATTTTTTAATCATTGGTCATTTTCCCCAATCTTGTAGGACAGGCATCTTGCCTGTCATCCCCAATTACTCTGTCATCCCCAATCACTGTTTAAACCATTCTGTAATTGCATCTGCTAATGTTGCAGCTAGTTTACTTTGTTCTTGGGGATTTGTTACCCATTCAAATTCAAAAGGATTGCTCATAAAACCTAATTCTAACAATACTGAAGGGGCAGAATAGGGGCGAGTTAATGCGAGGTTATTCCAATATACTCCGTAGGAAGGGCGGTTTAATTTTTGCACTAAATATTTTTGCAAAAATACTGCTAAACTATGGGCTTGGGGATGATACCAAAAAGTTCCCACGCCGCTAGTATTAAAAGCATCACCATAGTCGGGAAGGGAATTATGATGAATGGAAATTGCGATCGCAGGTTGTACGCTATCAATCATCGCCATCCTTTCTGGCAAAGATACAGTTTTATCATCCTCTCTTGTCATATAAACTGTCGCACCCCTGGCAACTAATTGATCTCGCAATAATCGAGATACACTCAAATTAACATCTTTTTCTAAATAACCATTTGGCCCTGCTGCCCCTGGTTCTGTTCCCCCATGTCCAGGATCTAATAAAATAGTAATACCCGTTAAAGGTTTCTCGGTTTGTGAGGAAGTTGTGGGCGAATGTCTTAAAGTTAAAACTAAACTTGTTCCCTCATATTTTAGTTGATAACCCCATTGTTGCCCTGACTTTAAATTAAAGGTATACTGCACTTGATTCGGCGCGACTTGTTGCCAATCTAAACGGGAAATTAATGGGTTATCATCAAGCCGAATAATATCAGTTTGGGCGGTGGTGTTGTAAAGTGTTAAGGTGAAAGTGCGATCGCCTTGTTGTACACTCACAGGTACAGGAACTTGTAAGGGAAATATCACCTGAGTTGCACCAGGAATTTCTCGCGCACTCACGCTGCGAATAATCGATTTTGGTGGTACACTTCCTCTAGAAATTCGTACTTCTTCAGCTTTAATCCAACCACCATAATCTAATCTTACCCAGTCACCTTCTCGCCCAGTTATTGTTGCTATTGTTCCTTTTGGTAAAGGTGTTAAACGCGAATGATCTGTACTTGGCCCAGTACGGGCAACCCCAGCATCTACAATCACTTCAGCTATTTCTAAATCTGCGGGAGTTAAGATCGAAATTCTCCCTTGCCCTACCTGAGATACAGTATTTCCATTGGCGGTTAATTGAAATTCGGGAAATCCTAATTCTCCCGCTTCTGATGCTACGGCGCAACCTTCATATTTTCCACTCGCATTTAAGCCCCCCTTATCAAGGGGGGTTGGGGGGATCGGTTGATTTTGGTCGGCTAAAACTGCTAAATTAGGAGGTAATTCTACCTTTTTTCCTTGAGGATATAACTCAATATTCTGATTACCTAGTTTAACTGTAACTGTGGCGTTTGTGGGTGCGATCGCACTAAAACAAATCAACTCCCCCGGTAATCTAGCAATATTCACTGAAGGTGACAAAGAACCTTGAGCAAAAGCAAAACCTTTTGGTAAATTTGCTTGTTGAGAAATGCGATTAACTCTGATCCGTCTTTCTTGATTTTGATAACGGAAAACAAAGACATTTTCGCCCATTTGTAAAGGAAATCTTGGCGCAAAATGTCCCGCCGGACTCCTTTGAATTGGTTGCCCATTTACTAACACATTCCCTGCGGGTGGTGCCGAACCTAAAAAGAACATTTTATCAGAACTTGTTTGATATTCTGTCTGCGAAGGGAAAGAAATAACTAGTGATTGTTGTGCCACAGCCATATCTATAATTGAGTTAAGTGTAATGAAAGCAATTCCAATTCCTAAACCAGCTAATTTTACAGCTTTTACCATTGGTTAATACTGCTCCTTAATGATTTTCCAAAATTCTGGTTGGCAGTCCATCAATAGTAGTTTGATTCTTTTCACGCCAATAGTCAAAAATTCCCTGTTCACCCTTTTTAATTGCCCATTGTTTCAAAGTTTCCCTTTCCTCTTTAAACTCAAAAATTGGTACACCATAGCCGCAAGAAGTTTGCGCCGACTCAATATTTAACACAATAATTTGCCGTTCTCCTGGCAAAGAATCAAACAAACTATAAAACTGCGACCATTCCCGATCTTTAGGGCTAATTACTTGTCCTTTGCCATAAAGTCTTAAAATTAAAGGTTTTTCCGTAAAACTGCAAAACATAATCGTCATTCGCCCATTTTCATATAAATGAGCCGCTGTTTCATTACCACTACCAGTTAAATCTAAATAAGCCACAGTTTTCCGATCGATACAACGAAAAGTATCAATTCCTTTGGGTGATAAATTAATTCGACCCGAAAGGGGCGCAGTAGCAGTAAAAAATACCTTTTGTTCCGCAATGAATTGGCGTAAATAATCGTCCAACTGAGTGTAAAATTTAGCCATAAACAACCTCCAAATAGAACTGGAAATTTACAAAAGTTTGAACCAGACAAAAATTAGCTAAAATTAACAGAATAAATCTTTGACAAAAATGCTATCCTGTGTAAGGGGTTGTAGACCATAATCGCAAAGGTTGAGATTGTGGCACAATTAACCGGGTAGGTTGGAAGAACGCTCTCATTTAAGCATTTTATGGCTAAGTTTGTCTTTGTAACAGGCGGTGTAGTTTCTAGTATTGGCAAGGGAATTGTAGCAGCTAGCTTAGGTCGGTTGCTCAAGTCGCGGGATTATTCAGTATCCATCCTGAAACTAGACCCATATATTAACGTCGATCCGGGAACAATGAGTCCCTTTCAACATGGGGAAGTTTTTGTCACCGAAGATGGGGCGGAAACAGATTTAGATTTAGGACACTATGAACGCTTCACAGACACTTCAATGTCGCGCCTCAATAGTGTGACTACTGGATCAATATATCAGGCGGTAATTAATAAAGAACGTCGCGGTGATTATATGGGGGGAACAGTACAAGTGATTCCCCATATTACTAACGAAATAAAAGAACGGATTCGTCGAGTTGCTAAAAATACTAACCCGGATGTAGTAATCACTGAAATTGGTGGTACGGTTGGGGATATTGAATCATTGCCATTTTTAGAAGCGATTCGCCAACTTCGTAAAGATGTGGGACGGCAAAATGTGCTGTATATGCACGTTACTTTAGTTCCTTGGATTGCTTCTGCTGGGGAAATGAAAACTAAACCGACACAACATTCGGTGAAAGAATTGCGATCGATCGGGATACAACCAGATATTTTAGTATGTCGGAGCGATCGCCCAATTCCCAGCAGTCTCAAACATAAACTTTCGGAATTTTGCGACGTACCAGAACAATGCGTCATCGCTTCCATCGACGCTAAAAGTATTTACGAAGTACCACTACTTTTAGAAAGGGAAGGATTAGCGCAACAAGCATTAGAATTATTGCAATTAGAACAGCGCCAACCTGATTTAAGTAATTGGCAAACTTTAGTCGATCGGCTTTACAGTCCCAAAAATAGCATTGAAATTGCCATTGTTGGTAAATACGTTCGGTTAAGTGATGCTTATTTATCAATGGTAGAAGCATTGCGTCATGCTGCGATCGAACTTTCCCTCGACCTCAATTTAAAATGGGTAAACTCAGAAGATATTGAAACTGAAGGTGCAGAAAAATATCTGCAAAATGTTGATGGCGTAGTTGTCCCTGGAGGATTTGGCAGTCGCGGTGTAGATGGTAAAATCGCCGCAGTAGAATACGCTCGAAATCATCAAATTCCCTTCTTAGGTTTATGCTTAGGAATGCAATGTTCCGTCATGGAATGGGCGCGAAATGTAGCAGGATTAAAAGATGCCAATAGTGCCGAATTCGATCCTAATACTGCTAATCCAGTAATTAACCTTTTGCCCGAACAACATGATGTAGTAGACTTGGGCGGTACAATGAGATTAGGGCTTTATCCTTGTCGATTAGCACCTAATACTTTAGCTAAGCGTTTGTACGGAAAAGAAGTAGTTTATGAACGCCATCGCCACAGGTACGAATTTAACAACGCTTATCGTAACCTGTTTTTAGAAAATGGCTACGCTATCAGCGGAACTTCACCCGATGGACGGTTAGTAGAAATTATCGAACTTCCCAGTCACCCCTTCTTCATTGCTACCCAATTCCACCCAGAATTTCAATCTCGTCCCAGCACACCTCACCCCTTATTTAAAGGGTTTATTCAAGCAGCTTTCAAAGTTAAATCTGGAGAAAGTGCAACTCCTACAACCAGTCAAAAACTGATTATTGCACCCGGAATAAATGCTGCCGAACAAGTGATAATTGCTGATGCTGATAGAGATCCCATTTTGAATGCTACAAGCGAAGTTAAATAATAAATAATTCAAAATGGACAATTTCACCCAAGAAAGGCAGAAGTTTTCCAGGGAAGATGGGGGGAAAGGTGAAAGAGAAAAGAATTTTTTAGCCTTTCCTCAAAATTTATCAGTGATATCAATCAAAAATCCTAAATCTAAATTAGCTGAATTCCTTTATACTCAGGAAAACAAAATTATACGGCTTTATTGAAAAAGCGAGCGAATAGAGGAAATAGCGATCGCGAGGAAGAATCTCTGTGGCATATTGGATTAAATTTAGTTACGACAGGAAAGAATATATAGTAGACCTAGACCGCGTTAGTGGTTTCGCTTATGAACCAAACGCCAGGATCACCTTTTGGTTACCAGATAGCGCTTACCCCATTGTCGTCAACTCGCAAGCGCACCCAGAAGTACATAAAAACTTGCTAACTTACATTCAGCACGTTACTGAAATAGCTTTTGAGCAACATTGGGTAAAAATTGACTACGAAAACAAACAGTATTTAATCAATCTGAAAAAGATTGGTGCTTTTTCCTCTGAACCAAATGGCAGAATTACTTTTTGGTTAGCAGAAGGAGCCTTACCAATAATAATTCATCCCGCTAATAGCTCAGAAACATACGCAAAAGTCCAAAACTATATCAAACAATCAACAGGTCTATCTTTACCTTAATAATTAGAGAAAAGTTTGTTGTGAGGACTTTAGTCCTGCTGTCAGCAAAAAGGACTAAAGTCCTCACAACTAACCTTTACTATTTAACATTTGCCATGCTAACTTTGCTGCACCTACCATTCCCGCTTGGTTGCCTAATTCTGCTAATAAAAGTTGCAAACCTGTGCGAGAAATAGGTAAAACTCTTTGTTCAATTTCCGCCAAAGCTGCGGGAAAGAAAAACTTAGCACTAGCGCTAATTCCCCCACCAATAACAATTGCTTCCGGCGTGAGAACATAAATTAAACTTGCTAAACCTATACCCAAATTTTTCCCGTAACTTTGCCAAAATTCTAAAGCTTTAGAATCACCTTTTTGAGCTAATTCTCCTAATTCTTTTGGTTCTAAACCTGTAAGACGACGAATTGCTTGTATTGAGACATATTGTTCCAAAGAACCATGATTTCCGCTATTACATTTTGGCCCTTCTGGATGCAAACAAATTAAGCCTAATTCCCCTGCTGCGCCTTGATGTCCTGTAACTAGTTTGCCATCTAAAATAATTGCGCCGCCAACTCCAGTACCCAAAGTTAGTAATATTAAATCGCGAAAATTTCGTCCTGCACCTAACCAAGCTTCCCCCAAAGCAGCGCAATTAGCATCATTAGCAATAATGGTTGGTAAACCTATTTTTGCTTCCAATAATTCAGCTAAAGGTATATCGTTCCATCCTACTAAGTTAATCGCAATTTTAGCAATTTTTCCGGCTGCATCAGTTGGCCCAGGAGTACCGACACCGATCGCTTTTACTCCCGCAGTTCTCAAAGTATTTATTGCTGCTACCAATGCTTGAATAACTGCTTCTGGTGTTGCAGGTTGGGGTGTCGGTACTGTTAAAGATTGTTCACATTTACCATCTTCCGAAAACCGACCTAATTTAATGGCGGTTCCTCCCAAGTCTATGCCAATTACTTCTGCTGCCATCTTGCGATTTTAGATTTTATATTTTCGATTTGATTTTACTCTTGTCTTCTAGATTTGGGATTGAAAAATTCGCTCAATCCTTCACCTAATAAGGATAATCCTACTACTAATAAGGTTAAGGCTAAACCAGGAAAAAGGGCAGTCCACCAAATACCTGTGGGTAATGCTTCTAAGGCTAATTTTAAATCATGTCCCCATTCTGGTACTTCGTCGGGAAGTCCTAATCCCAAAAATCCCAAACCTCCAAGTATGAGAATAGCATCGGCGGCGTTGAGAGTAAATAATACCGGAACGTTTTGAATTACATTTAAAAACAAGTAGCGAGAAAGCACTGTCCAAGTGTCTGCACCCATTGCTTGCGCTGCTTCAATAAATAGTTCGTTTTTGACGCTAACTGTGTGGTTTCTCACAACTCGGTAATATTGAGGAATGTAGGATATACTAAGTGCGATCGCCGCATTCACCACCCCTTTACCCACCACAAAAGCTAAAGTTACCGACAATAATAACCCCGGCAAAGTGTAAATGCTATCCATCAAAAATAGCAATATTCTGTCTAATCTTCCTGCTAAATATCCACTAACTAAACCTAAAGGTACACCGATGGATAAACTTAAAACAGTGGCGAGAATTACTACTTGTAATGCTGCTTGAGAACCAAACAAAGTCCGGGAAAAAACATCGTAACCTTGGTTAGTTGTACCAAACCAATGTTGCCAAGAAGGAGGTTCGTTAATCGGATTTTTTAATGACTGTGTGGGATCTTGTAACCATCCCCAAGATTGAAATGTCGGCGCTAAAATAGCAACCAAGACGAAGAATAAAGTAATGATAAACCCGATCGCCATTAATTGCATCGAAAGGTTAGCACTTCGGGAAAATCGTAAAAATTGGGGAAACTGAACTTTTGTCGGAGTCATTGCACCAGCGAGAATTTACTTAAACTAAATCATACTCCCAAACAGGTAAATCTGTCATTCCTGCTTCGGCAATTCCTTGACTATTTTCCCTATTTATGTTTATTTTACTGTTAATTTGCTGACGCAGCGTTGACCATTCCGTTTTACTTAGTTTACCGACAAAAGTAATTTCCGGTTGTTGAGAAATATCTAAATCATCTTCGTATAAAATCTCCATTACCGTCCCGGAAATAGTCATTTCTGCTGATTCTTTGTGGCGATCGTCAGTTACAATCAACAGAGTTATCTGCTCTCTTTCAGGATGAGTTAAAATACCTCTCATTATAGTTTTTATTTCTGGCAACAATAACTCTTCCGGTTGACTCCAATCAGGGAATAAAATAAAATTCAATTTTCGCAAATTTAGTTCTTCTTTAACCGAAGGTTGGTGCAAACGAGACAGCATTTTTTCTGCTGCTAGCAACCTTGGTACTAATTTTAAAGTAGTGCGTGCCGCTTTTTGGGCTAACATTACATCACCCATTTTTTCTGCTGTTTCTGCTAAAAACCATACACCACGCCAAGCATCATATTCAATTGTATTTTCTTTGCGAAACCATACACCAGTATCGTCAATTGCCCTGAGAGAAAAAGTCATCATTTTAGCGCGTTCAATTTCATGAATCGCTTTTCTACATCCTTCCCAAAAACCATAATCATCGATTTGAATAATCCCATCATCGACAACGCGATCGAACAAATTATTAAATATATCCATTGTTGATTGATACCAATCCCCATCAGCGTGCAGCAAAGCAATATCACCTATTTCTGATTTATATTGCGGCAAAGTATCAGAAAATAACCCTTGTACTGGAACAACAATATCTCTCACATCTAGAGATTTACAAACAACATCTAAACCATCAACTATGGAAGCTTTTAAAGTACCAGAACCTAAACCAGTATCATTTGCAGGTATGCCATCATGTAGATCCGCATCAGTAGGATCGGGCATTCCAGCAAAAGTATCAAATACATATAAAATTCGCGGACGTAAACTATATTTTTTGATTACAAAAGCTAACATTGCTGCTGTTCCACCACGCCAAGTTCCGCACTCAACGAAATTGCCTGGGATATCATCTAAACAAATTTGTTTTGCTAAGTTATAAAGAGAAAATAATCGCGCTTGACTCAGCATTGTATAGGAACGAACGGCTGCAATAAGTTTTAAAAATTCATCATTACTGCTATAACTACTTAGCAAATTACTTGATTGAGTTGCTACTAAATAATGTTTTAGGCTGGTTTCTAAATCTCCTTTTTGCCAATGAATTAAACTCAGGTATTTGTTACCCATCCAAGAGAGGGGATTTAGTTGAACTGCTTTAGTAAATTCGGGCAAAGCTTCGTCTAAATTTCCAGCAATAAAACTTGCTTTTCCTTTCTGCAAACTTTCAACTACTTCTTTGCTATCAAATTCAGGAAAATTAAAAGTAATATTTATTGGCAGATTTTCTACTAAATTAATTGATTCAATTGCAGCTAAATTTTCATGGGATTCTTTCCCTTTGTTGTCGATACCGCTAACCGGATATTGCTGCAAATGTAATGGTAAATTCCATTCTATATTAGGGTCAGGATAATGAATAAAAGGTTCAACATTTCCGCGCCATGCTACTCCCATAATTTGCATAGTTTGATAAATCATGGTGTTCCATCCCCTTTGTTTGAGGTAATCTAAACCTTGAGTTACATCAGGGGAAGTTAAATCGTGAAACAAAATTATTGCATCTGCTTCGGCAAATTGTTCGCAGACGATCGCATCTAGCAAAGGTGCAGGAGTTTCATGATCTCCGTCGATAAAAATTAACGACCATTTCCTTGGCGACTGATTAACTAATTCCTCTACCGCCAGAGGACTAAAACCTTTAATTAGTTTAACTGAATCAATAACTTTCGCCGCTGTAAGTGAGCTAACTACACTTTCATATATTTCCTCATTCATTAATATAGGATCTATGATATCTAATGTAACTCCTGCCAAAGCTAAATGACAGGCTGACCAACCCAACCAACAGCCAATTTCTAAAGCTTTTTTACCTGGAAATTTAAGGGCTGTATTATAAAGTATATGCGCTTCATCACGACTAACAAATCCAACAGTTGCATAGCGTCGATCCGCATACCAATTATGGGGGATTTCTCGTCGCAAATAAGGCCAATTACAATTATCTCGATCTCCGATAATCATATTAGGAAAACAATCATCGGGACGGATTATTTCACAACCTGGAGAAACGTAATCCCCAACGGGTAAAGAGTCGGCTTGTTCGTTATCATTTGCCGTTGCTATTTTTTCCCTTTTAATAGCTTCACCTTTGTTGGGCAATGATTTTTCACTATAACGTAAGCTAACTTCAATTAAATCTTTATCTGTGGTTAGCAATTCTACGCGATCGTACTTTTCGTAAGTCAGATGTACAATGCCGATATTTGTGTGAGGTAAATAAGGCTCTACCAAACAAGATTTTTCTTTACTCCAAGCGGGTGCAGCCGAGTGACAAGTCCAGTTACACCAAGCCGGAAGTAGTTCAGTTTGCTCAAATAATCCTCGATTATAAATAGCTAAATTGAGCGCAAATTGATCGGTCATCAAAGAGACAGATTGCTGCAATCCTTGTTGCAAACATTCTGCCCAAATTTCCCAATGCGGCGCATCTTTATGTAGCGCAAAAACCCCAGCATTTAATAAAGGATAACTATAGAATTTATTGGCAACTTCTTCGCCAAAAGCTTCTTGATATCGTCGAAACATCCATTGCCATCTCCCTTCGGGTAGCTCACCATATTGAATATGACTACTGCGATCGATTTCGGGAACAATTGCTAATCCCTGTTTTTTAGCGCCTTCAACAAACAAATTGATTGCTTGCCAATCTTGTACCCAAGCATCTGCATCAATCCAAAAATAAACTTCAAAATTCGGAAAGTAGCGACGCAAAAAAGGACGTGCTAACAGTCCCTTAAAATGTTCTGGTGCTTCATTTTTACCCGGAAAATCAAACTCCCAATTTGGGCGTTCAATGAAATTTACTTGCTTTTCTAACCACTGAACTTGTTCCGGCGTGCATCCCAAATCAAAAAATCCAATGTTAACATTTTTCCCCTCTGGTTTCTGCCGAATTGACAGAATTGTTCCTTGCACTAGATCGAAGTATTTAGCATCTGCCGCAGTAATAATTAAGATATCCATCTGAATTTACCTTTTGTTTAAAGCTTATGGTTAAATTTTTCGGCTTCGACTTAGCCATTTGGGTAAATTAGTTTTATTATAACTGTCAGATATGTTTGCTTTGACTCAAGAATCTTTGAGTTTGCCAAATATATAAATTCATTAAGAATCTACTGAGTAATGGATATTACTAAAATCGCACAACAAGCGACTGAATATTTGAATCAAGGGGAGTACAATCAAGCGATCGCACTCTACGAACAGTGTATTCAGGCGAATCCAGCTTTAACATCTAACTATTGGTATCTTGGACTTGCTTGGTTGTTACAAGGAGAAGAATCAGAAGCACAAGCAATCTGGCTATCAGTAATGACGGAAACGCCAGAAGAAATGGATAACTTAATAGTAGAATTGCTGGAGATTTTGACAACAAAAGCTAAGGAATATCTTGACTCGCGAAAACTGCAATTAGCAGAAAAAATTTACTGGCAAATTTTAGAACTAGATGCCACTCAAACTGAAGCTTATTATAATTTGGGAAATGCTTTAGCCCAGCAGGGAAATTTCGATCGAGCAATCGAATGTTGGCAACAGTCAATAGAACTTCAACCTGATTTAGTTGATGCTTATAAAAATCAGGCAAGTGTGTGGCAAAAGTTAGAGAAATTTCCTGATGCGATCGCCAATTATTTAAAAGTTTTAGAACTGCAACCAGATGATTACACAGCCTATAATTTAGGGTTATGCTTTGATCAAATAGGTAGTTTCGATGAAGCGATCGCCTGTTTCCAAACAGCAATAGAAATTAAATCAGATTATACCCTGGCGTACAGCGATTTAGGATATCTTTTATTGCGGCAAAACCAACTTGAACAAGCCATTTCTTTATTCAGTCAAGCTATTCAGCTAAGTCCAAGTTTTGCTCAATCCTACTATCATTGGCAAGAAATTATAAATCAACAGGAAAAATCCAGCGAAAATATTGATGTTAATGCTTGCTTATTAAAAGCTTTACACCTGCAAGGGAATAGTTTTGAAACCTATTTTTATTTAGGAAATATACTAGCTAGAGCTAAAAATTTACCTATAGCATTTGCCCTTTATCAGAAAGCATCTGAACTGAAAACTGACTCATCAGAAATTTACTTAGAAATGGGAAAAGTCTTGGCAGAGATAGGAGAATTGGAAAGTGCGATCGCCAACTATCAAAAAGCCATCGATCTAGCACCCTCCCAAGATAGCATTTATCTAAATTTAGGAATAGCTTTAGCTAAAAAAGGTGATTTATTAGCAGCGATCGCCATTTACAATCAAGCATTAAAAATCAACCCAGAAAATCCCGAAACTTATTTTTATTTAGGTTGTGCATTATCAAATATTGGTCAGTTGGATGAAGCGATCGCCAATTTTCACAAAAGCCTAGAACTTCAGCCAGAATCTAGCCAAACTTACTGGAATTTAGGAATTACTCTAGCTCAACAAAATCAGCCCGAAAAAGCACTTACCTGTTTCCAAAAAGTAATGCAAATTAAGCCAGATATGGCTCAATCAATCTATGATTTAATGATAAATTTGTCTCAGCAAAGTTGGCTGAATCAAAAAGCTCAATCTTTTCAAGAATTGTTGCCAGTAGAAACGCCCCTAAACTTTTATGAGACTACCTTAGATTGGGCTGTTAGTCAAAGGTTAGAAAATACTAATTACTTGCCGATTTATTCGCAAAAAACAATTCATTTAACTCCCCCTCTTACCCCAGATAAAAATATACATTTTAGTTTTAGATTTGGCAATAAAATTGAATTACCAGCTAGCTTTGTGGCGATCGTACCAAATGCACATTTCTGGTTAAATCAAGCCCAAGATAAAAGCGCCGTCATCACCTCAGACAATCAGCTATTAGGCGATATTTCCCCAGAATTTCCAGTTTTAAGTCCCGGACATCCAGATAATCATCCTAGCAAACATTCGATTTTTTCCTTAAGTAAATTACCGCCTATTGAAAAGCTAAATGGAACCGTAGCAATTTTAGCCGGACTTTTAAATGACACATATTTTCATTGGATGTTTGATATCCTTCCTCGCATAGAATTACTGCATCGTAGTAATATAGAAATCACCGAAATAGAAAAATTTTTAGTTAGTAGTCATCTTCCTTTTCAGAAAGAAACTCTGAACCTATTAGGAATTCCCGAAACAAAAATCCTCGAAACTCATAAATATCCTCATATCCAAGCAACTAAATTAGTAATACCATCATTTCCTAGTACTATAGCCTGGATGCCCCAATGGGTTTGTGATTTTCTCAGAACTCAATTTTTGCCACAACCAGCTATTACCAAAACCGAAAAAATAGAACGCCTTTATATTAGTCGCAAAGACACAGCCAATCGGAGAATTATTAACGAATATGAGATTATTGACTTATTGGAAAAGTTGGGTTTTCAAAGTATCGTTTTAGAATCAATGTCTGTAATTGAACAAGCAGCATTGTTAACCAATGCTAAAGTAGTAATAGCTCCTCACGGCGGCGGACTAACTAACATTGTCTTCTGCCAACCAGGAACAAAAGTGATAGAAATTTTTTCACCTAATTATGTATATCCTTGTTACTGGCTAGTTAGCAATCTAATCAACCTTGAATATTACTATTTACTAGGCGAAAATCCCGAAGGATTCTACCTGCATAAACTTCTCTATCCAAATGCTCGAATTGAGGATATTTTCGTCAACCCCACTGATTTACTAAACATTGTAAATTTGGCTGGCATAAGCTGATCAACTGGAGTTAGACTAAATCGGTTATGTTCAAGAAAAAAAAGAGGTCTGATTGAATACTGAAGCAATAGCTCTTTACGAGCAAAGTATCGTAGCTGACCCAACACAGATGTCTAACTATTGGCATCTAGGGCTAGCTTTACTGTTACAAGGAAAAGAAGCAGAAGCTCAGGTTACCTGGATGTCAGCAATGGTTGAGGGAAGTCTGGCACAAATTGATACCTGGACAGCCGAATTAGTTGAGATATTAACAGTAGCAGCCCAAAAAATGGAAGCAATTGCTGACTTGAAATATGCTCTGGTTATTCGCCAGTATATCTACGAATTTGCTCCAGAAAATTTGGATAATCTACTATTTATTGTTTGGCTATCTGTGGAATTAGGATTGTTAAATGAAGTCAAAGTAATCTTAGCAGAAGCTATTAATCAATTGCCAAAAGATATAGAAATAGAAAAAAATATCTCTAGTCCAAATAAGGCAGGAGTATATTACAATTTAGGAATAGCCTTAGTGAGTATAGGTGACTGGGAGAAAGGAATAAATTATTTTCAAAAAGCTCTGAAGGTAGAACCAAATTTTAGCGACGCTGGATTGAAATTAGCTTGGGCAAAATATGAAATCTATAATAAAGAAAAAGGATATCAATTTAGCCAAGATTGGTTTAGTTGGAATATTCCAATCTGGCAAGAGTATTTGCAAAAGTTTGCGAATTTAGCTAGCCTACACTTTTTAGAAATAGGCTCTTGGGAAGGGAGGTCTACTTGTTGGCTATTGGATAACATTTTAACTCATGAATCTGCCGAGATTACTTGCATAGATATCTTTGAGGATAATCAGGAGGGTTGTCTTAAGACTATTGAGGAGCGATTTGATTTTAATATTGCTTGCACAGGAACACCAGAAAAAGTCAAAAAAAAGATTGGAAGGTCGCAAGAGGTAATGCGAACTCTGCCTTTAAATTTCTATGATGTACTCTACATTGATGGTTCTCATGTAGCAAGTGATGTTCTGACAGATGCAGTGTTAGGATGGGATCTGGTAAAAGTGGGGGGAATAATAATTTTTGATGATTATGGTTTTAATCTTACCGATCAACCTAATCAAAGTAGTAAAGTTGGGGTAGATGCTTTTTTAACAGCTTTTCATGATAAAATTAAAGTTCTTCATCAAGGATATCAAGTAATAATTGAAAAACTGGGATGAGCCATACTGTAGAGTAGAGACGTTGCATACAACGTCTCTACTACAGAGTTTTGGACTAAGGATACTTGAACCCTTGCCGTATTTATCTTCTAGTTATATTCCGTAGGGTGCGTCAGAAGCAGAGAATTCTTGTGATTTACCAGGCATTGTGGTGTCTGACGCACAGGACAAATCACTATTTATTAGGTGAAAATCCTGAAGGATTCTATCTACATAAACTTCTATATCCCAACGCTAGAATCGAGGATATTTTCGTCAATCCCAACCAACTTTTAAACATTTTAAATTTCGCTGGCATAACTTAGAAAAATCAATGCAAACTACAAGTATGACTGACTTACGGCTGAATTTAGGTTGTGGTGAAAGACACTTTGAGGGTTATATCAACGTAGATAAATACGGTAATCCCGATGTCAAACACGACTTAGAAACTTTTCCTTGGCCTTGGAAAGATAATTCAGTAATTGAAATCCTGCTAATTCATGTTTTGGAACATTTAGGGCAAGATAGCAAAATATATTTGAATATGATTAAAGAAATGTATCGCATCTGTCAACCAGGAGCAAAAATTAGGATTGTTGTACCTCATCATCGTCACGATTTCTTTTTTGATGACCCTACTCATGTGCGTGTAGTAACTCCTATGGGATTATCGCTTTTTTCCCAAAGATTAAATCGTAAATGGATAGAAGAACAAGCTGCTAATTCGCCACTTGGACTATATTTAGGTGTTAATTTTGAATTAATTGAAACCTTTTATAAACCGAGTTCTTTTTGGTTCAACCTCCACCCAGAACCAGAGGTTGATGTCGCATTTTTACTCTCAGAAAGCGCATATTACAATAATTTGATAGAGCAAATTGAAATGGTTTTAGAAGTTATAAAATAAGACTATTAAGTAGGTGTAAATAAATAAAGTGATAATAGTTATATGAGGATGGGGCGGGCTCTCCTGCCCACCCCACAAGAAAGCTGCAACTCTTGTGGGGTGGGCAGGAGAGCCCGACGAGAGTTTTCACTTTACTTATATCTACCTACTTACTTAACGCAATTTACCAGGCATTTTGGTGTCTGACGCACAGGACAAATCACTTAGTAGCTTTAACCATGATTACTTGATGCTAATTCTTGCAAAGATTGGGCTAACCTTTCGATTAATTCTTGCCAATCTCCAGAGCGATTTTGACGGAATAAACGCATAGTTGGATACCAAGGGCTATCCTCTCGCTCAGTCATCCATCGCCAGTCGGCATTGTAACATAAAAGCACCCATACTGGCTTACCCAATGCACCAGCTAAATGGGCAACAGAGGTGTCTACAGTGATGACTAAATCCAGTTGCGATATCACCGCCGAAGTATCAGCGAAATCATGAATTTTACTGTTTAAATTTAACAAGTTTGCCGGACAATCAATTTCGCTAATTTCTGCTGATTTTGCACCTTTTTGTAAACTGTAAAAAGTAATATTTTTCAGGTTAAACAGTGGTAAAAAATTGTGCAACGAAGTGGATCTTTGCCGATCGCTTAAATGTTCAGGATTACCCGCCCAGACTAACCCAACTTTTAGACAATTATCCAGAGGTGTTTCCAGTTTTAAACTGCTCGATTCCACAGTTTTTAAATAGGGAGTTTCTGCGGGGATTGTTTCTAAAGTTGTGCCAAAAAGTCTAGGTAAACTGAGAAAGGGAATATAAACATCAAATTCCGGCAACTTTTCGCCTATAGCTACTACTTTTTCTAGATCTGCAACACTTTTTAATAACCTGACAAGTGGCGGGTGACATTCCACTACAACACGACCTCCAAGCTTTACCAATAAAGGTACATAGCGGATAAATTGAATCAAATCTCCCATGCCCTGTTCCGCTTGCAGTAAAATAGTTTTACCTGCTAAATTTGCGCCATCCCAAATAGGTTTTGATAAAGTACGTGGTTTGTTTTCCTTTCGTCGCCAGCGCCATTCGTATTCAATAAAACCCTGTTTAAAGTCTCCTAATCTGAGCAAAATTAATGAACGAGCCCAGTAAGCATCTGTATAATTTGGCTCTATTTCAATAGCCCGATCGCAACAGGCTAATGCTTTTTCGTACAGACGTTGTTCCTGATAAAATGTAGCTAGATTGTAATGAGATTCAGCATTGTTTGGTTCTAAAATCAAACCTTGTTCAAAACAAGCAAGTGCTGCGGCTAAATTGCCTTGACTATTAAAGGCAGTTCCCAAATTATTATAAGTTAAAGCATTGTTGCCATCTAAAGAAAGTGAGTTTTGGTAACAATCGATCGCTTCCGCAAATTTACCCTGTCTCTGCAAAGCATTACCCAAATTGTTCCAAACTATCGGATCGTTAGCATTAAACTTCAGAAACTGTTGATAACAAGCGATCGCTTCTTCTAACTTATCCAGCTGATGAAAAGCAATCGCCAAATGATAATAACTTATTGCCTCATTTGGTTCTAATTCAATCCCTTGTTGGTAATAGGCGATCGCCTCCTCCAACTTCCCTTGATTCAATGCAGCATTACCTAAATTTTTATAAGCAATAGCACGATCGGGTACTTGTTCTATAATCTGTAAATAAATTCTTTCTGCTTGTTCATATTTTCCTGCTTCTAAACGTTGAATTCCCGCAAGTTCCAAAATCTCAATTAATTCCCTAGTTGCCGCTTCTATTTGGTGAGAATTTTCTCCTACTATCGCTGACAACCAACAAGCTTGCGCCTCCTCTTCTCTTCCTTGTAAAAGCAAACTCAATCCCAACATCCAATAATTAAACAAAACACTAGGATCGGCAGCAATACATTCCTCGTAGAGAGCGATCGCCCGATCGTACTCATCCTTAACTAAAAACTCCGCCGCTTGTTGTGCCAAATCCATCATTCTATAAATTATTTTCTTTACCTAGATCTGACCATTCCTTACCATAATATTAAATCGAAAAAAGAATCCCATAAATCGGAGATTCCCCTCCCCCAGAGAGACTTAAACTCAGATCTTGCACTCAAAGGAGGTAGAACCTCCTGTGTCCTCGTTCCCAGGTTCAACCTGGGAACGAAAAATGGAGGTTCTGCCTCTAGGCGCAAGATCTGAGTATAAGTTTGGCTTGAGAAGCAGACTTAAAGTGCAGCCTTATCCCCCCCGAAGTTCGGGGGGTTAGGGGGGATCAAACATTAGAGATAACTTTCAATTAACTCACGATATTCACTTTTTGGCTTAACACCCTTGAGTTGGGTCAACAACTCCTTATTCTTGAAAAACTGAATCGTCGGAGTTCCCGTCACCCCAGCATTTTCCGCAATGTCTGGATCTTTCTCAATATCCACCTCAATGAAGTGAATTTTACCCTCAAACTCATCTACCACTTTATTAAGAATTGGCTTCAAAGTATGACAAGGGCCACAATGAGGAGAAACGTACTTAACTACCAACAAGCGATCGCTATCGTGGAACAACTTCCGCAACGCATAACCACCCTCATGGCGAGTATCATCAATACTAAACTCAGCCGCTAACACCTCTTTGCTTTCCTTCACTTCATCAGGACTATCCGCCTTTTCCGCATCAGGTGTTTTGTGGAATTCCTGAATTAAACTATTAGCTGAAAGCCATCTTTCCGCCAACATCGCCGCCATACAACCAGTACCAGCAGCCGTGATCGCTTGGCGAAACTCGTGATCCTGCACATCACCCGCAGCAAACACGCCTTCCACACTAGTTTCTACCGAACCATGCTTAGTGACAACGTAACCCACATCATCAAGTTCTAATTGTCCCTTAAACAAAGAAGTGTTGGGAGTGTGACCGATCGCATAAAACAAACCCTTCACCTCTAGAATGCTTTCTTCCTCAGTCTGGGTGTTGCGGACTTTGATCCCAGTCATGCGATCGCCCTCACCCACCACATCCACAGGCAGAGTATTCCAATGTACCGTAATTTTGGGGTTACTCAAGGCCCGATCCTGCATCGTTTTAGAAGCACGCATCTTCTCACTTCGCACCAACAAATGCACGCGAGAACCATACTTAGTCAAATAAACCGCCTCTTCCAACGCCGAATCACCACCACCAACTACCGCCAACTCAGCACCGTGAAAAATCGGAGTCGCGCCATCACAAATCGCACAAGCCGAAATCCCCCGACTCCAATACTGGTGCTCGCTAGGTAAACCTAACCGTCTCGCTGTCGCGCCTGTAGCAATAATAATACTGTGAGCCTTAACTTCCCTTTCCTCAGAACGAACCACAAACGGACGTTGACTTAAATCCACAAAAGTCACATCTTCCGTGAACAACTGGGCACCCCAACGTTCCGCCTGCGCCTTCATCCTATCCATTAAATCCGGCCCAGTAATCCCTTCAGGAAAACCCGGAAAATTTTCCACCTCCGTCGTCGTCATCAGCTGTCCACCAGGCAACCCCCCAGCTTGGAAACCTTCAAATACAAACGGTTTTAAATTAGCCCGCGCCGCATAAATCGCCGCCGTATACCCCGCAGGCCCAGAACCAATAATTACCACATTCTCTACATTCGAGTTTGCCATAGTTAATTAAACTCATAACGACTACGTTTAATATAGCATAGCTTTCCTCAGATCGTCAGTTTAACGAATTGTCACAGGCTGTAGGCTGGTTTTATGCAAAAGCTATTCTAGTGGCTGATGGTAATTTTTAACTAATCAGGGGAATACTTAAATAAAGATAGGCTGGTTATCCATATTGCAAATTTTTACCAAATTCAGCTACAGGAGTGCCCCAAAATGGATGAACAAGAATATGACTCAATAGAAAGAACTCGTCAGCAGTTTGATGCTGCTCCTTATCCAAGAATTCCCTTGGATCAGTATCCAAATGATAGGAAATATTTATCTATTTATAACCTGGTTACTTCTTATTACCTCAGAAACCAAAGATTGATAGAAACAGAAGGTAAGGTAATTTTAGACGCAGGTTGTGGTAGCGGTTTTATATCCTTAGCTTTGGCAGTAGCAAACCCAGGAGCCAAAGTTGTTGGCATTGATTTATCAGAACAATCAGTAAATTTGGCAAAAAAACGTTTAAATTATCACGGCTTTAAAAACGTAGAATTCTATCCTCTATCCATTTACGATTTACCGAAACTGGGAAGGGAATTTGACTATATTAATTGCGATGATACTTTATACTTACTGCCAGATGCAATTGCCGGATTAGAGGCAATGAAATCAGTTCTCAAACCCGAAGGAATTATTAGAGCTAACCTGCATAATTATAGAACGCGATTTCAATTTTTGACATCACAAAAATTGTTCAAATTGATGGGATTAATGGATGGAACTCCAGGAGACTCAGAAATCGAACAAGTCCGGGCAACCATGAACGCTTTGAAAGATGATGTTTTACTCAAAGTCAACACCTGGAAAACTCAGTATGAAAACAACCCAGAATGGTATTTAGCTAATTATTTACTTCAGGGCGATCGCGGCTATACCATCCCGGAAATGTTTGCCGCCTTAAAAGCAGCTGACTTAGAATTTATCAGCATGGTGAATTGGCATCAATGGAACCTGCTGGATCTGTTCAAAGAGCCAAATAATTTACCTGCTTTAATCGGAATTAGCTTACCAGAACTTTCGATCGAAGAACAGTTGTATATATATGAACTGTTGCATCCCATCCACCGCTTGCTAGACTTTTGGTGTGGTCATCCCAACGTAGCTCCTACCCCTGTACCTGTAGCCCAATGGACTGATTCAGATTGGCAAAAAGTCGTGGTACATCTGCATCCCAGTCAAAGAGTACCAGAAGTCAAAAAAGAAATTTTAGATGGCCTTAAAGATAATAAGCAGCTTGAAATAGGGAGATTTATCCCATTTCTCAAAGGTAATACCCTGTTAATGGACAGTACAGTAGGAGCCTGCATCTTACCTTTATTTGAAGGCTCACAGCCAATGAAGTCTTTAGTCCAACGTTGGCTACAATACAGACCCGTAGATCCAGTCACCCTGAAGCCCACCGAAGAACGAAAAGCCTTCGAGATTCTCAAGCAGATGCTAACAAACCTAGAGCCGTTAGCGTTTGTACTTCTAGAACGCCCACAGTAATAGGGTTGAGCCTGGTCAAAAAATTTTGGTTACAGGCTCGATCGCTCACACCCATACCAGCCATTGTCACTCTTACTATGGCTAGTTAATTCTTGAGCGCAACTTAATTTTGAATCATTACTTAGGAGAGCTTGGTCATGGAAAAAGCATCTGATTCGATCGAGAAAATTCGCCAGCAATTTGATTATGCCCCCTATCCCAGAAAGCCATTAGATTATTACCCAACAGACATTCAATTGCTATATATCCATAGCCTAGTCACTCCTTACTACATGAGATCCCAAAAAGTCCCCGAAACAGAAGGTAAGGTAATTTTAGATGCTGGCTGTGGCAGCGGTTACAAATCCCTAGCTTTGGCAGTAGCAAATCCAGGAGCAACAATAGTTGGGATTGACCTATCAGAAAACTCAGTTAACCTGGCAAAACAGCGCTTACATTATCACGGGTTTACAAATACAGAATTCCATGTTCTCGCCATAGAAGATTTACCAAAACTAGGCAAAGAATTCGATTATATTAACGCCGACGAAGTACTGTATCTTCTGCCGAATATCGCATCGGGATTACAGGCCATGAAGTCGGTTCTCAAACCAGAAGGAATCATCCGTACTAATCTACATAGTTCCCTACAACGAAAAAACTATTTCACCGCCCAGAAAGTCTTTAAAATGATGGGCTTAATGGACGAAAACCCCGGAGAACTAGAAATTGACGTAGTTCGGGAAACAATGAAAGCCTTAAAAGAAGACGTTTTTCTCAAAGCCCGTACCTGGAGACCCGAACATGAACAAGAAGAAGAATGGTTTCTGATGAATTACTTGTTCCAGGGAGATACAGGCTACACAGTACAGGAAATGTTCGCCGCTTTGAGAGCAGCTGAGTTGGAATTCATTAATATGGTGCGCTGGCCACATTGGGAGTTGACCGATCTGTTTCAAGAGCCAGACAACTTACCTGTATTCTTGGGAATGAACTTACCGGAGCTTTCCCAAGAACAGCGCTTGCATTTATTTGAATTGCTACATCCTGTCCATCGCTTACTTGACTTTTGGTGCGCTCACCCCCCTGCTGGCAACCCACCCCTACCAATAGCAGACTGGACAATTTCAGACTGGGAGGCAGCTTTAGTGCATCTACATCCGGTCTTGAAAACCCCACAAGTCAAACAAGAAATGGTGGACTCCGTTACCAACCTCAAAATGCTTGAAATCGCCAGATTTCTGCCCTTCGTCAAACAACCCACCCTGTTCATGGACAGTACAGCGGTAGCCTGCCTTCTACCTTTATTTGATGGCCGACAGTCTATGAATTCCCTACTACAGCGCTGGCTGCAAGTAAAACCGCTAGATCCCGTGACCTTAGAACCCACCCCGCTAAACAAAGCCGGGGAAACTCTCCAACAGATGCTAATCACCTGGGAACAACTTGGCTTGATTCTTCTGGAGCCTCAATCTGCAAAGGATTGAGCTAAATCCAAAAAAAATTTTCAACCAGGTGATATGAAAGTGAGGTGATGTGGGTAAGTTCTATATATAAGGGAGAAAACAAAACCCACCTAGAGCCGAAGGAGAAACTTCTCATGAATACTACATTCAAAACCAAATTCTTATTACACATTAACCAAAAGAAACAAGCATCTGGAGA
Organism: Floridaenema flaviceps BLCC-F50; assembly: GCF_041929275.2. Classification (NCBI taxonomy): domain Bacteria; kingdom Bacillati; phylum Cyanobacteriota; class Cyanophyceae; order Aerosakkonematales; family Aerosakkonemataceae; genus Floridanema; species Floridanema flaviceps. Next base: position 358,925 of record NZ_JBHFNR020000001.1, read on the forward strand.
ACAAGGTTTCACTCTAATTGAACTGTTGGTAGTTATCATTATTATCGGTATTCTCGCTGCTATTGCGTTGCCATCTTTCCTCAACCAAGCTAACAAAGGCAGACAAGCAGAAGGTAAGCAATATGTAAGTTCGATTAACAAAGGTCAACAAGCTTACTACACAGAAAATGGTTCGTTCGTCACTGAGACCACACCAGCGGCTTGGGGTTCTCTGGGCGTTGGTATCAAAACTCAAACCGCTAACTACAAATACGAAATCAAAAACGAACCAGCTAACGGTGTCAGCGTTTGGGCAACCAAAATTCCTACTGCTTTGAGATCTTATTCTGGAACAGTAGGTTTGATTGGTGGAAACAACCAAGACAAAACCTCTTTGGCAGTTGTGTGTGAAACTAAGACCGCTGCTGATAGCCCCAAATCGGGTAATGTGACTAACGACGGTGTTAATTGTAATGACATGAACCCTATCTAGTCTAGAGATTTGGTTTACTTGAATAATTTAAAGTTTTTTCCCAAGTGGGTAGTAGAAAGTCTAAGCTACTCACTGGGATTTTACATTTGAGCTACTTTTATTTATATGACTCCTTCTGATGTAGGCAATTGGCAGCAGCAAGGGCATCAATTATTGCTGGAAGGGAACTACAGTCAGGCTGCTAGTTTATACGAACAGGCAATAATAGCCCAACCAGATACTATTTCCCATTATTGGTATTTGGGATTAATGTTGCTTTTGCAGGAAAAAGAAGCCGAAGCTCAAATGACTTGGTTCTCAGTAATGGCGGAGGCAGATCCAGAACAAATTGAACTATTTACGGCTGAATTGTGGGAAGTTCTGCAAACAGAAGCTCAACGGCGAGAAGCGATATCAGATAATTCAGTTGCTTGGTTAATTCGTCAGCATTTGCGGGAAATTAATCCCGGAGATATTAATAATTTATTACACTTAATTTTGTTAGCAATTAAGTTAGAAACTTTTACCGGAGAAGAATTAAACTCTTTAGGAGTTGTGGAAATTCTCCAGTCTTCTGAATTACAAGGTTTGGATGACCAACTGTTAATGCAGGTATTGGAAAAAGTATTAGATGTGGCTCCTTTGCATCCATCGTCTCTGGAATTTGCCGCTGCTTGTATACCTTATGTTCGGGAACCTTATGTTTTTATCGATCGGTTAATTGTAACTTCAGTTAAAATAGCTTACTCTGCTCAAAAAGCGGCATTGGCAGCACGTTTTTTGGAATTGGCTTTGAATTTCGAGCCAGTTAGTCCAGAAGTTGTGATTCAGTTGACTAGTTTTTATCAAGATGCAGGTGAGTATTCCCAAGGAATAGAAATGGCGAAATTTTGCTATTCCTTATTACCGGAATTAGCTCAAAAAGTTTTTGCTAATCATCTGATTATTCGGGGATTAATGGTGGCAGCTGGTGAATATTGGTCAGAAGCTGTTGCGGTTTTTCAAAGACACGAATCGCTTTTGCTGTCTCTATTTACAGCTGAAGATAAAACTCTGGATTTAACGACAGTTATCCGGTTGTTTTCTTCTACTTACTTTTTACCTTACTTTCGTGATGACCTGAAAAATAATAGACGGCTGCAAAATCAAGTGGCGGAAATTTGTCAGTTTAATATTAAATCATATTCTGGCGATCGCTACTCCCAATCGCCAAGAAAAGTTGATACCCAAAAATATCCTCTCGCTCGACCTTTAAAAATTGGCTATGTATCCCACTGCTTAAAAAGACATTCGGTAGGTTGGATTGCACGTTGGTTGTTTAAATATCACGATCGCGATCGGTTTCAAACTTATGCTTATTTAATTAATGCTCAAAAACGCCAAGATCCCTTACAGGAATGGTATGTAAACCAAGTAAATAAAGCTTATAAATTTGGTTTGGAAGCAGCGGAAGTTGCCGAGCAAATTTATCAAGATGAAATAGATATTTTAGTTGATTTAGATAGTATCACATTAGATGTAATCTCGGAAATTACTTCTCTTAAACCAGCACCAATTCAAGTAACTTGGTTAGGTTGGGATGCTTCAGGAATACCAGCAGTTGATTATTTTATAGTCGATCCTTATGTTTTACCGGAAACAGCACAACAAGAATATAGCGAAACTCTTTGGCGATTACCAAAAACTTATTTAGCTGTAGATGGTTTTGAAATTGGAGTTCCTACCTTACGTCGCGATCGCCTAGAAATTCCTCAAGATGCCATTATTTACTTTAGCTCTCAAATGGGTTTTAAGCGACATCCCGATACAGTTCGGTTACAAATGAAAATCCTTAAACAAGTACCCAATAGCTATTTTTTAATTAAAGGTTCTGCTGAACAAAATTCCCTGAAAAGCTTTTTTATTAAAATAGCAGAATCAGAAGGTATAAGTAGCGATCGACTCAGATTCCTTCCAGATGTCGCCTTTGAAGAAATCCACCGAGCTAATTTAGCAATTGCTGATATCGTATTAGATACTTATCCTTATAATGGAGCAACCACTACTTTAGAAACCTTGTGGATGGGTATTCCTTTAGTGACAAAAGTGGGCGAACAATTTGCCAGCCGTAATAGTTACACTATGATGATGAATGTCGGCGTAACTGAAGGAATTGCTTGGACAGATGAAGAATATATAGACTGGGGTGTACAGTTAGGCAAAGATGCAGCTTTGCGGCAAAAAATAGCTGGAAAATTACGACAGTCGAGGCAAACATCGCCGCTATGGAATGCCGAACAGTTTACTCGTGAAATGGAAACTGCTTTCCAGCAAATGTGGGCAAGGTATATTCAAAATTAGTCAGTAGACTGCTGCTGATTTAAGCTTCCGAAATAAATCGCATATTGGTAAGGTTATCTAATTGAATTAATGGTAGAGTCTCTAGCCTTGCTTGTGCGATCGCCTGTTCATTTTCATTGTTCAAGCTAATCCGAGAATGAAGGCGAGGTAACAAAACTTCCCATTGCAGTGAATCTAGTTTGCTAATAGGTGAAATTTCCAGTCCATCAGTAACATCTACATCTTCTTCCATGAGAAGATTCATGACAACACTAGATAAAAAGAGATTAACATCTATTTCAGAATTTTCAGATATATTGCTGGTGTCGATTAGTAGAGTGATTTGGTTTCTATCTGGATGAGTTCCCAAAACCCTAATTACTGCTTCCAATTCCGAATATATAGATTCTTCTGACTGCAACCAATCAGGGAAAATTATTAGATTAACTTCTCTGAGTTTTAAATTGAGAAGAGTTGTTTTTATTAAAACCGATCGCACTTCATTCGCCATTTTTGTCCAAGAAAACTTTTTCGCCTGCGTCAACCCAAGCTCAATTAATAAGTTACGTATTCCAGGTTTTTGCACATCACATAAAGCATTTACCATCCCTTCAACATCATCATGATTTACATATAATGCTGCTTCTCCTGCTACTTCTGGAATAGAAGAATTAGGACAAGTAATAACCGGACAACCACAAGCAAGCGCCTCTAGAACAGGTAAACCAAATCCTTCATATTGAGAGGGAAAAGCTAAAGCTACAGCACCAGAATAAGCAGCTTTTAACTCCCGATCGTTCAGCTGTAATTTGTGGACAGTGCAACCAGAAGTGTAGACACGAAATTCATCTTCAAATACCGGATCGAAACTGGAACAAACAATGTCAAATCCATGTTTATTATATAGTTTATCAAATCCTTGAAAAAACAAAATGCCGTTTTTATAACCGCTTCTTGCACCTACTAATAAAAAGTAGGGTTTTGTAATTCCGTACTTGGTTCTAAAATTACTAATTTCTTCATAACTTGCTGGGCAGAAATTGCTATCAATACCACAATAAGCTACAGTAATTGACTCTGGTGAAATATCGGGAAAAAATCTCACTAAATCTCTGGCTGTATTTTCTGAAACAGTAATGTAAGCCACCCCATGACGAATACCAAAATGCTTTTCTTGCCAGCTAGCTTCACTAAGGTCCCATCCTAAAACTTCGGGAATCATGTCATGAGCCATAAATACAGATGGCGTTGAAATAGGTGTTGTATAGTAAGTAGAAATAAATAGATCGGCATTTTCTTCATCACAAATCTTTTGTAATATTTCGCGATCGAAAGCTGTCATACTATAATTGTAAAGTTGGATATTTCGGTAATTAACACCCGAAATTTTGGGTACAGTTCCCCCTCGATCTAGTACCAAAATATTCTCTGCAAAACCGTCTTTTACCCACTCTTCTAGTAAAGATTTCCACAACCTAGCAATCCCAGTTTTAAATGATTGGAAAAATACTCCATCGATAATTACTTTAAATTTTTCTTGTTGTGGCGCAAGCGGGCTTGTAGTCGTTAATTCTTGTTCAATTTCTTCAGTTTTACCAATGACCTGCAAGTAATCTTTAGTAATTAAAGAAGGTTTTTTATTATTGGGAGGGGGAGCATAAGATAAATTTTCAAATAATACTTCGGGGATCTGCTTTTCTGTGATTAAATGTAGATTCAACCCATTAGAATAGAAATTTAGCCCTAATTGTTTAGCGACTATAGCTAAAGATTTAACAGTATAGATAGCAATATGTTGCCCATCTTGTAGAGAATAATACCACCATTCACCAGGCTTAGGATTATTTTCGGGTAGTAGTTCTGTACTAAACAATATGTTTCGAGAAAACTGGAAAAGGTTTTGAATTTCTGTTAAGGGATCGCTGAAATGTTCAAATACCTCAAAAGCGGTTACTAGTTCGTATTTCTCCTCTTCTGATTCAGCTATAAAACCTTTAGCAAAAATATTATCACAATATTTATCGTACCAATAAAAATCAAATCCTTCATCTCGCATCAGGCGGACAAACAAGCCATAACCACCACCGTAGTCTAAGAATTGACTAGAATGATCGAAAATAGAAAATATTATGTTACTGGTAATCTTAGAGAATTGGAGGTTGCGGAAGACTAAGCCTACATCACTACTTGCTATAGCATTGGTATATGCTTCTGATAGCCAATAGGGTTCTTCTGTTTGGACAAACCCGCAATTTTGACATTTAAAGTAATCAATATTATATTTATCCAGAATTTTCGCATTAGCAAAATGAATACTTTCTGATTGACAAATTTTGCATTTCATAATTTGATAAAGAATTAACTAGGAGGATATCTGTAATTACTTCCTGAGCATCAGACGAGTTACAATATTTATATCTTACTTCAATTAGCTATTATGGACATTTAAATAAATTTATTAATTGCCACTTAGTACAAATGTACTGAATAGAGAAAAGAGTTACTCAAAGTTAACGGACAAATAGTGGATTGATGTTTATGTTTAGTGTATCTCGAATGAAATTCGCCCCTTCTCTGGTAACTTCCTTAGTAGCTGTTCTATGCTTGTTAGCGTTAATAGGGCTGCAACTACCTCAGTTGAACCAATTAATTACTAAATCCAAAACTGCACCGATCGAAGAATTGAGAAGAGAAGTGGCAGCAGAAAAACTCCGACTTGAGTTAATCCAAAAAATACCTTCGTTGGGATTTAGTAACTTAATAGCTGATTGGGTATTGCTGAGTTTTATCCAATATTTCGGAGATGATGTCGCCCGCGATCGCACTGGGTACGAATTGAGTCCAGATTACTTTGAAATTATTGTAGACCGCGATCCCCATTTTTTGCAATCATATCTACTTTTATCTACCAGTGTTTCTCTATTTGCAGGAGAACCAGAAAAAACTATTTCCTTAATGGAAAAAGGCTTAAAATCTCTGACTCCTCAACAACTTGGAGCTTATTACGTTTGGCGCTATAAAGGAATTGATGAACTATTATTTTTAGGAGATTCTAAAAGAGCGCAAAAATCCTTTGCCAAGGCAGCAGAATGGGCGAGTGAACATTCCGATGAGGAAAGTCAAAATATTGCTTCTATTTCTCGAAGAACCGCTGAATTTTTAGCTGGCGATCCCGATCTGACATCAGCTCAAGAAGCTGCTTGGGCAATGGTATTAGTAAATGCCTTAAATGCTAATGACGAACGTACTCGCAAGCAAGTAATAGATAGAATAGAGAGACAGGGAGGAAAAGTAATTATTTCACCAAAAGGAGCCATAAGCGTAAAACTACCAAAGTCCAAATTAAACTAGTTACGAATTAAAAACTAAGGCTCCTTCTAGCTTCAAATTAGTTTACCGAATTGGTTCACCATTACGAAATTGACCGCTAAAACTGCGTCCATCGGCAAACACAATGTTACCTCTGCCGTGAGGCAAAGCATTACGAAGTTCACCCCGATAACGATTACCTTTACTATCGACACAAACTCCTCTGCCATCTAAATCATTATTAAAAAATTCTCCTTGACAGCGTGTACCATCATTACTGGTAAACACACCGCCACCAAGAATTTGTCCTGTCACGAAACGACCTTGGTAGCGATCGCCATTGGCGTAAGAAAATACGCCCGTACCGTGAAATTGTCCATTGCGAAATTGCCCTTGGTAGCGATCGCCATTTGTAAATACAAATGTACCCCTACCATTTGGCTGACCATTGCGAAATTCTCCTTGATAACGGTTATCATCTTTGAATATGAATTCTCCATAGCCATTTGGTTGACCGTTAACAAATTGCCCTTGGTAGCGATCGCCTTCCTTAAATGTAAATACACCTATTCCATTCGGCTGACCATTACGAAACTGTCCTCTGTAAGAACCTTTATCGTTATACGAGCAAACCCCTTTACCGTTGAGCCGATCGCCTTGAAATGCTCCTTCACAGTAAGTGCCATCCGCAAATTTGATCACAACTTGACCCAACGATGGCATGGGTTTCATTATATTAGTAATGATTCCCAAACTAGAAGCCGCTAATACTACGATTCCTAACTTCTGAATTGGGCTAAACATCGGTAAACAATCTCCCTTATTTCCTATCAATAAAATGTTTTAGCGCAATATTTAATCATTTGTCACCTAACAATCCAATTATGTCATCCGATTATATATCTTACTTTTTCCCAGAGCGACTGCCATCCTTAGAGATTCAAGGCTCCCAGGCTGACGGCAAATAAAGCTAACACAAAGCTTTTTTACTGTATAGTTATTTCTACCACATCGCACTAGTTAGTCAAGCTAAAAGCACATAATTAGTAAAAATAACCATCAGTTAATCAATCGTAATATATTCAGATTAATTTTTGAAAGCCAGAAGATATGGGTAAAAGTTTTTTTTCCCGATCGTCCCAGCTACCACGTAACACAAACTAGCCAAGATCAATTATTAGTTAATTTAACAGTGGGAGTGAGCACATTATTCTGTAAAATGCTGTATGAGATTTAGCCGAGCCAATGAAAGATCTAATGAATCTAGCCTAAAACAAGGCAACAGTTCAAAAGGTTTCCTTTTCGAGGGAGAATAGTCTAGCCGACTACCTCCGACTCAAGGTATCAAAGCCAGAGCTGGCATTTGCCTAAGTCAAATGGCTTGATGTTTGATGGCAGTGGCAATAATTTTCACATTTGAGTTTAAGTAGAGATTGAGGTTAGGTACAGAGGTTGACCATGAGGTATCGCGGTTTTATCGTTGCACTCCTAGCATTATGCTTATGCGTGCTAACAGCTTGTAGCGACGGCCCAGCAACAGCTACCGAGCAACTGACATACGATCAAATTAAAGGCACTGGTTTAGCAAATAACTGTCCACAGTTAGAAGAAACAACTCGTGGATCGATCGCACTTAAATCCGGTGAGTCATACGCAATTAAGGGATTGTGCTTACAACCCACAACTTTCTTTGTTAAAGAAGAACCAGTTAACAAACGCCAACAAGCTGAATTCATTCCCGGCAAACTACTGACTCGTTACACCTCCAGCATTGACCAAGTACAAGGCAAACTGAAGATTAACTCTGACAGTAGCTTGACCTTCGTTGAAGAAGATGGCTTAGATTTCCAAGCTATTACCGTTCAGTTACCAGGTGGCGAAAGAGTACCTTTCCTGTTCACCATTAAGAACTTAGTAGCCACATCCCAACCCGGATCGGAAAGCATCAACACTTCCACCGACTTTGAAGGACAATTCAAGGTTCCTTCCTATCGGTCTGCTGCCTTCCTAGACCCGAAAGCTCGTGGAGAAGCGACTGGTTATGATAGCGCCGTGGCAATTCCCTCCCAAGCCGATCGGGAAGAACTAGCCCGTGCTAACATCAAACGCGCCGAAACAGGCAAAGGAAAAATTTCCCTCCGAGTAGCCAAAGTGGACAGCAACACTGGTGAAATTGCTGGTACATTTGAGAGCGAACAGCCCTCGGATACCGATTTGGGAGCCGCTGAACCCAAAGAAGTGAAAATTCGGGGCGTATTTTACGCCAGAGTTGAATCCCAGGCATAAGCCCAGAGAATCGCTCAACAGAGCTTAAAATCGTCAAAGTAAAACAGCAGACGCTATCAATAAACGAGAGTGGAGGCGGGGTACAATCGCCAGTAGGAACCAAAACCATGAAATCTTGCTGAGGATTATCCCGCTTCTACTTAGAAATACGTAACGCGATCGCCTAACTGCACTTATATAAATCACTTAATTAAAATTTCGCAGTCGAGCGATTGTTTCAATTAAATCAAAACTTCCGTAAATATGGGGTTGTTAGAGCTTATAGTAGGTGACTAAGGTAAAGATATAACTTCGCACCAGGTAGAGCAGCACCCTTCTGTTGGGTAATACTCACCGCCAAATAATGTGATAAATTAACAAAGTTTTGGTTAGGTTCAGTTCTATTTCCAGTCTGCTCAAGCAAATCAGCAAAACATAATCATTACCCAATAACTTATGTTGTTGCAGATCACAGCCCACCAGACTGCCAAAGTGATAAAACTGAATCGAAAATAACCCTGGTACAGCCTACCTACCCCCATTACGCCGCTATGCCTACCAATCTGTCTCACGATTTAAAAAATGATAGCTTGCAATTGCTGCAAGAATACCGAAAAACTGGCTTTGCCACTACTCGTAATCAGTTGGTAAATTTGAACTTCGGCTTAGTAAGAAAGGAAGCGCACTACTGGAGCAATCAATGTACAGAAAGCTATGAAGACTTGCTTCAGGTAGGCTGCTTAGGATTAATTAGAGCGATCGAGCGATTTGAAATCTGCAAAGGCAACGCCTTTAGCTCTTTTGCTCTCCCATACATTAGAGGCGAAATTCAACACTACCTCAGAGATCGAGGCTCCTCAGTCCGCATTCCCCGGCGCTGGCTCACACTGCAAAGACAAGGAATAGCAGCCACCAGAGAATTACATAGCCAACTGCACCGCCAACCAACAGACGCAGAAGTTGCAGCTGCCTTACAAATTCCTCCAGAAGAATGGCAAGAAATTAAATTAGCTTGTCAAAATCGCGCCCCCATCAGTCTAGATATACCAGTAGGAGATGACGAAGACGGATCTCGACCTTTAGCAGAACTCGTCCCCGATCCTCGTTACCGCAGTTTTCAGTTAGCCCAAGAAGATCAGATTCGCCTACAACAAGCTTTAGTTAAATTAGAAGAACGAACTCGCGAAATTTTAGAATTCGTTTTCTTCCAAGACCTAACCCAAAAAGAAGTAGCACAACGCTTAGACATTAGCGTAGTGACTGTCTCTCGACGGGTTAAAAAAGGATTGGATGTCCTCAAGCAGTTGATGGCAGGAAGCAACGATTAAAATTCAGACCCAAAAGTTCTTCATTTCATTTTCTGGGCAGGAACTTTCAATAAAATAAATTTAACAAATCAAGGTGTATCTGCTGATTTACTGGATAGAGATATAAACAAATACAAAATTACCCCTCCTCCAGAGAAGTCGAAACAAAAATTTAACTGCAATAAAGATGTAACCGCTCAAATTGTAGGAACTAGTCCCGCTATAGTTTGAGAATTGCAGTTTAATATATAACAGTACTGAGCAATCACTAAATGTCCAATAGAAAAAATAGACATTGATAGTGGAGGCTAAAAAACTTTTTGGGAGACAGGCAATGCGTCAATTATCATTTATTGCCTTATTTGGGACACTGGCTATTCTAATGGGTGGATGCGGTGGCGGAGAAAATGAAACCGCCTCTTCTCCTTCACCTACCACACCCGTTGCTACCACACCCGCTGCTACCACACCCGCTGCTACCACACCCGCTGCTACCACACCCGCTGCTACCACACCCGCTGCTACCACACCCGCTGCTACCACACCCGCTGCTACTACATCCGCTGCTACAACGCCTGCCACTGAACCAACAGCGCAGCCATCACCAACTCAACCATTTTCCAGTCCAATGGTTGAGCCAAAACAAAAACCCACACCTACGCCTGGGGCGACTGCGCCCAAACCAGCACCAAATGTTATTGTTACTGCACCACCAGAATTAATACCACCAACAGACCCAAATCAGCGGGCAGCACAAGTACAAACACAAATAGATAAAGCTAACAGAGATCCTTTTGGGTTGCCGCCTTTAGATTTAAATCAACAGCAACCAACCCCAAATACTGCTAATAGAACTCCTACTCAATCACCCAATAGATCTATTCCTACAGTGGGAGGAGTGCCGGAAGCACAACCACCAGTAGTTAGCATTCCTAGCACCACTACTGCACCTACAGCAAGGAACGTTCCTACAGTGGGAGGAGTGCCGGAAGCACAACCACCAGTAGTTAGTATTCCCAGGAGAGCGACTCCGCAACAAACAGCAGGGCGTGGTACAACCACAACACCGATCCGAATACCCCAAGCACCAGTAGTTCCTGTTCCTGCTAGCCCTGGCATAACTGGGACTAGACAACAACCAAGAGTAAGAACTCCAGCCACACGCACCACTGGTCAAACTCAACCTACTCAGGTGGCACAGGCACCGCAACGGACTCAACAACCAACCCGAACTGTGGCACAGGCACCGCAACGGACTCAACAACCTGCCCGAACTGTGGCACAGGCACCGCAACGGACTCAACAACCTGCCCGAACTGTGGCACAGGCACCGCAACGGACTCAACATCCGTCCCGAACTGCGGCACAGACACCGCAACGGACTCAACAACCAACCCGAACTGTGGCACAGGCACCGCAACGGACTCAACAACCAACCCGAACTGTGGCAAGGACACCGCAACGGACTCAACAACCAACCCGAACTGTGGCACAGGCACCGCAACGGACTCAACAACCAACCCGAACTGCGGCACAGACACCGCAACGGACTCAACAACCAACCCGAACTGCGGCAAGGACACCGCAACGGACTCAACAACCAACCCGAACTGCGGCAAGGACACCGCAACGGACTCAACAACCAACCCGAACTGCGGCACAAGCACCGCAACGGACTCAACAACCAACCCGAACTGTGGCAAGGACACCACAACGGACTCAACAGCCTCGCGCTGTAGCTAGAACGCCACAACAACCTACCCAAACACCTAACCCAACCGTAGCAGCTGCACCAACACCAGCCCCAACTCCGGCAATTGTGGCACCGCCTGCACCTCCCGAAATTCCTACCCTACCAGCCCCACCAGATCCCGTTTTGGCGAAAGCTGTGGAAGTGTCTGGAGTGGTAATTGTTGGTACTGAACCTCAAGCAATTGTTAAAGCACCAAATGAGGCAACTAGCCGTTATGTTAGAGCAGGGCAGCGGTTGGCAAATGGTCAGGTGTTGGTAAAACGGATTGAATTTAATGAAGGCTCAGAACCAATTGTGATTTTGGAGCAAAATGGGGTAGAAGTGTCGAAACTCGTGGGAGAAAGAGCGCCTGCACCAGCACAGCCTGGAGCACAAGGAACACAAGCTGTGACTCCTACTCCTGTGACAGCTAAACGCCAAACTAATGTTTAATTACGGCAAAATATGAGCGAGATAGGCGAAAAAAACCAATTTAAGTACGAAGTTGTATTTCCGAGACTGCCTTTAGCGGTGTATCGAGAAATTGCTGCTCATTTGCGCCAAGTTTCTGGGGTGGAAACAGGTTTAACACCGCAGCTGTCTCAGGATTTTGATTATCTTCAGAGTCAAGTGGGAAGTTTGTGGATTGAGTATTCGGAAACGGCTACTTCAGCTTCTCAGCAACGAGTAGAGCAAATTTTGGCTTACTATCAACAACGATACGGCAAGGCAGTTATCGGTAATCTTTAATAAGAAGACAGGGGAAAGGGAAAAGGGGAAAGGATTTTACCTTTTCCTTTTTGTTTTTCTCCTTAATTATTTGGCAATGAACTAAGTAGGTGTAAATAAATAAAGTAATAATAGTTATCTAACCTTGGGGCGGGCAGGATGCCCACCCCACAAGAGTTACATCTTTCTTGTGGGGTGGGCATCCTGCCCGCCCTATTTTTCACTTTATTTATATCTACCTACTTATTACAATTACATTACAATCAGCAATTATTAAATTATGGGTACGATTCAAGCTTTACGGGGAACGAGAGATATTTTGCCAGAAGAGGTTGTTTACTGGCAGAAGGTGGAAGCAACGGTCAGGGAAATTTTGGGCAAAGCTGCTTACCAAGAAATTCGCACTCCGATTTTTGAGGAAACTGGACTTTTTGAACGTGGCATCGGTGAAGCTACTGATGTGGTGGGTAAGGAGATGTACACTTTTTTGGATCGGGGTGAACGATCGATTACTTTGCGCCCGGAAGGTACTGCTGGAGTAGTGAGATCTTTTATTGAAAATGGTCTTTTTGCTCAAGGTGGCGTGCAGCGTCTTTGGTATACTGGGCCGATGTTTCGCTATGAACGTCCGCAAGCTGGAAGGCAAAGACAGTTTCATCAAATAGGGGTTGAGGTTTTAGGAAGTTCCGATCCCAGGGCGGATGTGGAGGTGATTGCGATCGCCAATAACATCCTACAAACTTTGGGTTTAAAATCTCTCCGCCTCGATATTAACTCTTTGGGAAATGCGGAAGATCGCCAACAATATCGCCAAGCTTTGATTGATTATTTAACTCCGTATAAAAATGAGTTAGATGCTGATTCTCAAGATAGATTAACTCGCAATCCTTTGCGGATTTTAGATAGTAAGGATGAACGGACTAAGGAAATTTCTCTAAATGCTCCGAGTATTTTAGATCATCTTGGCGCTGATTCTAAACGGCATTTTGACCAAGTATTGCAGTTGTTAACTGATTTGGGAATTTCTTATCAGTTAAATCCTCGGTTAGTTCGAGGTTTAGATTATTATACTCACACTGCTTTTGAGATTATTTCCGATGATTTGGGTGCTCAAGCAACGGTTTGTGGTGGTGGCAGATATGATGGTTTGGTAGCCGAATTAGGTGGGCCTGATACGCCTGCGGTGGGTTGGGCGATCGGTCTGGAAAGGTTGATTATTCTGTTGCAAAAATTGCAGGGGAGTTCGGCGCGATCGCTTGATTTCTACGTTGTTTCCAGAGGGGAAAAAGCGGAAGCACAAGCATTAATTCTAGGGCAGAAATTACGCCAACTTGGATTTAGCTTGGATTTAGATTTAAGTGGTAGTGCATTTAAGAAACAGTTTGCCCGTGCTGACAAAAGTGGTGCTGTTGGTTGTTTGATTTTGGGAGATGAAGAAGCGGAAAATCAAACAGTTAAGTTAAAGTGGATGGCGACGAAAGAACAGCAAACTATTTCTCAGGTTGATTTGTTGGAGAAAGCAGAACAGTTGCGAAAGGAAATCGATAGTTACCAACATTCGGGTGTAACTAGTTAAATAACCCATCATTGTAGAGACGTTGTATACAACGTCTCTACAGGCAACGAGAAAAATTTTTTGCTATAATTATAGTACATAAATACCAAATAAAATTATTTTTCTAAGATTGGCAGGAGAATTATCAATGAAGCTAATCAATATTGACTTAAAAAATGTCGTAGCTGTTGGTTATGAAGATGACCATTTAGGCTTTTTGATCGATCGCGGCAACCAGATGGAATATTTAGAAGTTCCTGCCCCTTCTTATGTTTACGAAGGACTACAAGAACTTGCTGAAATAGCGAACGAAGAAGCAGAAATTCCGATGGTGCCAATTAGGTCAACTATGGCATCAGCAATGGGATATGATAAACAAAGAAAAATCTTGCAAATCGAGTTTAATAGCGGTTCAGTTTATCAATATGCTGATGTGGAAATGGAAACTTGGCAACGGTTTCTAGACTCTGATTCTAAGGGCAAATTTTTCAACAAAGAAATTAAAGGACATTATCCTAGCCATTGTTTAGATGATGGCACTGTGATGGAAACATATACAGTGATATATCCTAAAAATGCGCCAGTAAAAGCAGAGAAATACCAGCCTGTTTCTCGGTTAAAAACTGCCTAATAATCACCACCAGAACCATATTTCCACGCATCAATCCATCTTTGAATGTAATATTGTGGTACTGGTGGTAATTCTTTTACCCAAGGTTGGATGCTTGCACCTAATTGATTTAGAACTGAATAGGCTGCTAAATTGAAGTAATGCACCAACCAATCAATTAATGCTAATATGCCAACTTGGGGAATAATTTTAATTACTAACTCTGGGTGAGACAGTTGAGTTTTTAAAAGCGCTTTTGTTAAAGCGGTAAACTGTACTACATCTTGCAGAAATGGTCTGAGTACTGAATCTCCGAGATTTTCCATTTCTAAAAATACTGCTGCTAGTAACTGGTTAATTTGTTCTGGTGCGACTTTTTGATTTATCCCTACACTCATGGTGCGCTGAAATAACCAAGTTACGGCTAAATTTGGTTGGTATGGTTGTAATAATGATAAGTCGGATTGGCTTATGCGATCGCACTCCAACGCCTGATGAATCCCATTAGTTAACCTCTGCAAATGACGCACCATTGCACCAAAACCACCAAAACTTAAAGGCGATTGTGCGCCGCTACTGTCTCCTACTGGTAAAATGCGATCGAACGGCATTTTAACCGGACTCTGGCGATAACTAGGAAAGAACCCAAATAAAGCTCTGACAAATTCTAATTGTGATAATTGTACATTTTGATATTCTGGTAAAAGCCGCAAATATTCGCCAAAGAACTCTTCCAAACTTGGACGTTGAGAATCTGCATCCAAATAAGTAAACATATAAGTTGTTCTACCATCTCTGGCGGGAAAAGCTTCCCAAAAATATTGGCATTGATTTTCTAAAGGTGTAAAAGAATAGATTAAATCTCCGGTTTTATTCTCAGGAAAACCTTTAGCACAAGTTCCCACCACTAAACAAACGCTATGGGGTTTTTGTCCTTGTCTCGCTTGTTGCACAATGGGAGAAAAATTGCCCATTGCATCAATTAATAATCTAGTTTTTAAACTTTCACTTGCTTCTACTAATACTCCATCAGGGTGAATGACTGCACCTTGAAAAGGTGAATTTTCCAAGAGTTTACCGCCAGCAGCGAGGAACTTTAATTTGAGAGTTTCTAGGAGATAAACTGGATCGACACCGATGTTGAGAATGTCTGTCACCCAAATGTCTTTACCACCTAAAAATCCAACTCTCGCAGGGTTGTATTGAGTTGCGATCGCCTTTTCTAATTCCGCTTCTGTCAGCAAATTTAACTCTAAAAATACCTCTAACTCTTTGCGAGAAATGTTCCATTCTTGATCTCTTCCCCGCAAAATTCCCCGTTCAATTACAGCGACTCGCCAACCTAAATTTGCCAAAGCTGCGCCAATTAAAATGCCTAAAGTTCCACCACAAATTACCACATCCCAGTCTAATGTTCCTAATGGTAAGTCGCTTTGTTTGACTAATTGAGGTATTGGTATGGTATCTTCTTTTAAGGATTGCCAAAGGCGATCGACTCGCCGTAATCCTTCTAAAGCATTTCCGGGAATTTGGCTAAGGATTTGTTCAGTTAGAGTCATGCAAAAAACCAGACTGATTGTTAACACTATTGTACTAGACTTAAGAAGAGTGTGATTGCTCTTTTTCGAGGGCAGATCAATGTGTGTCTGCCCTTTTTCCTAAGAATTATTTATAGCTTTGATAAGTAATTATTTTCAGTTAACCCAACAAAAAAAGCAAGTAATACTCGATGCAGTTAGCGATCGCTATAATAATCCAGTTTAACTGCAATTAATATCTAATTGGCGAGGTAAATCAATGTAAAAAGTAGTTCCTTTGCAGTTAGTTTGAAAACAGATTTCTCCGTTATGTGCTTCAATAATTGATTTGGCGATCGCAGTTCCCAATCCTGTGCCCCCTCGTTTCCCATGAGTCACAAAAGGATCGAATAAACTATCCCTAATAGCTTCTGGTATTCCAGGGCCATTATCGCATATTTGAAGTTGGACAAACTTGCCATTATTATTAGCAGTTACCTCTATGCAACCACCATTACCATGAAAAGCTTCCACAGCATTACTAATTAAGTTTTGCAAAACTCGCATCAATTTGTTTTCATCAACATTAACCAAAATTTCTGGTACATCAAATTTGAAGTTTACATGAGCATCTTTGAAATAAATTCGATTCAGCTTTTCAAAGTGTTCTAATAATGTTGCTAACTTGACAGGTTGTTTCTTTAAAACTGCATTACCGCTAGCAAATTCTAGTGCTTCTTCTGCCATTCCCAACATTCGCTTAACTTGTGCTTGAATGATATCGCACCATTCAATTGTATCTTCATCAGGATGGGTTTCTTTTAACATGGCGCTGGCTAGTTGAATGCCTGTTACCGGACTTCTAAAATCATGAATAATAGTATTAACCATTTCTCCGATTAAAGCCATTTTTTCTTGATAAACCATTTGGTTAACATACTGTGCAGTGGTAGCACGGAGATGACGGATAATATAACTTAACAGTTTGAGAATTACATAGCCTTTTGTATTATCTAATATTTCCATCAACTGAGCGCGAGGAATTTTAGCTAAAATTGTGTCTGGATAAGCGATCGCCTGAGCACTGCGCGGTTGTCCATCCAAAACCCCAAATTCCCCAAAAAATTCATTTTGTTTAGCTACAGCAATCACATGATACTTATCACAAGTTGTTTTTTTTCTAAACTCCACTTGCCCTTCTAAAACTAAATATAAATAATCAGGAACGTCGTACTCTTCAAAGACGACCTTTTGTTCAGTATAATTTTCCACTATAGCCATTTTGCATAACTCTGCCGCTTGCGCTGGCTCAAAATAGGAAATAAATTGATGCACTTCTAGTTCCATATTGAGTTACCTACTTTTTAATACATACTAATGACCTAATTCTATCCTACGGCAGATGTATTAAATAGGTATACTTTTTAGCGGCTCTTAATAAAATTAAGTATTATATCTTTGAAGACTTGTTCATAAACTAAAAGATTTATCCGCAAAAATCAGTATTATTTATAAAAACGTTAACTTTAACTTTAGTAAATTTTCGTAAAACAATCGTTTTAATAACAATTTTTCCAAGTTAAGATTTGAAAAATTGTCCGTTGATTAGTTCCTTTATCAAGTATCAGGTTGGCTGCTCAGGGCGATCGCAACCAAATATGCTAAACTCGGACAACTCAAAGGAGATTGAGTTTTGGGGAATTAGGAGAGAGTTGTGAAAAGGCGATCGCTTCTTTACTTAGGAATCAGTTTAGCAGTTTTCGGCGCGACTTCTTTACAAAAAGTTAACGCCCAACAACGCAGAGGAATCACCCGTCGCGTGCAGTTTGCCCCCGGCGCTTCATCATCTATAATTAATGGTGCTGTAACTTTAGGTAATCAAGATACTTATATTTTTCGGGCTAACAAAGGTCAACAAATAATTGCTGATATCACTTGGAAAGGTGAAAGAGTCGATCCTCCCAATAATAACGATCCTGCTGATATTCAAGGACTTTCTGGATTTACTTTTATCACACCTGATGGGCAATCTTATGAACATCCCCAAAATGATACTTTTGAAGCGACAGTAACGGGCGATTACAAAATAATAATTGCACAACCTTATAGATTGAGTAATCCTCGATATACTTTTAAATTAACTATTCGTTAAATCTCTCTCCTAATATCCGCCTGTGAATCAATTTGCAGGCGGGATTGAGGGTGTTATAATTTGACTGTAATTACTTCAAATGCTATTCCATGAATGTGACTGATTTATTACCAATGCTGCAAAGTTTATCTCGTGCTGATAAGTTAAAGGCGAGCGAGTTTTTAGCATCAGAATTAGCTAAAGAAGAAGCAGAGACACAGCAGAAGCCAAGTTTTTCCAGCGTCACCCTCTATAACTCATTTGAAGCTGTCCAGAAATTAGCAAAATTGTTAGAGGAAGACAAGAGAAAAAACGATGCTTGATGCAAAAAAATTCCCTTTTATTGAGATTACGATCGCAATCACAACACATTGCAAAATTTAAAAACCTCGATCGCAAACCACAGACGATCGCCACACATTAATCAATATCACTCATTTTCCTAAAATCAATTCTCCCGTACTCATACTTAATAATCATTTGTAGGGTGCGTTAGTGATAACGTAACGCACCATCCAGCCAAGTTATTAAAACGATCGCAATCGCAACACATCCCAAAATTTAGAAACCTCGATTGCCAATCACAGACGATCGCAACAATAATAAACTGGGAAGAGGTAGGAAACGAACCTTTGAGTCAGAATAAAAATCAAATCTTTTCGGTGTTTGTACGGGTGCGATCGCTTTTCTTAATATTAAAATTCCTGATTCTCCGAAAAATTGCTGAGGTAGGTTAATTCCCCGTTTGCTATAAATTTGGGTGATGGGAATGGGGAGTAGTTATGAAGGGGCGATCGATACTTGGTTTGATAGTGAGTTTGGCTGTTTTGGATGCTGGGTCGTTAGCAGTTTTGGCGCAGTCTCAGCACAGAGGAGTTTCCAATAATTCTAATGACGATATTTCTTCTATTCTCAATTTAGTACGTGGTTATGGAGCTATTGGTGAGATAGTTATTATTGATAACTATGCTAGTTTGAATTATTTTTTCGGACAAAATGGAGACACAGTTACACTAGCACGTCAGAATGGTCGCTGGAGAATCGTTGCGGGTCGTCAAACAACGTCTTGTGCCAGAGGCAGTTGTCAAACAGATTCTTGTCGTGCTGACGTTAATTGTTTAGTGCGTAAAGGAGTTCCTCGTAACATTGCTATTCAACTTATCAGTCGCTTAGAAAATTCCCGTGCAAGACAAGAACGCAATGTACAATCTTTCAGACAAGCTTGGGCTCGCTCTAATAGAAACATAGCACCTTTCTTAGGATATTGGCAAAATCAAAACTGGCCGCAAACTTCCCAAGAAATCGCTATTTCAATATGGCCTTCTTATAGAGAAAACAAAGTATGTATTATAGGAATTTCTGAAAATTCGCAGTATGTTATTGAAGGAACAGTTGATGGAAACACTATTAGAACACAAAACGGTAACTTTACCCTTAATCGACCTGTGGATTTTACAGAATATATTGATTCTACCAAGCATTTCTTAATTGGTGCTCAACCGTTAAATACCTGGTATTTAAATTCAGCAAATAATCAAAAGCTAGAGAATGCTGGTTGTACTGCTTCTTTGCCAAGAGATTCAGGGCAACAAACAGCGACAGGGCGAGTATCTACTCCTAGTCAATCATCACCAGTAACCGCTTCTTCACAGGAATTAGTATTTTCAAATATGGGATGTACCAGTAACCTGCGGAATATTTTAGGTCAAAGCGCACCTGATTACTGCCACAGTGCTGAAGCCGACTCTGGTATTTTGTTTGACAAGTTTCAACAAACAAAGAATCCAGACGGATCAATTACCGTTGATATAACATTATTTAACCGAGGTTCAGCAGATGGATTAATTGAAATATATGACGCTAATGGAAACTTTGTGGATGGCCAAATAATTAATGGAAACAAACCACCTACTGGATTTCTACAATCTGGTTATCGAATGTTTGTTGAATATCCTCAGACATGGTGGAGTAAGTATCCACAAGGAGACTATAGGAGAGACTTAAAAGAGCAGGAATTTAAGAATATAAATATTCCGGCTGGTGGCTTTGTAAATATTACTAAATCTAGTAATCTAGCTCTTTGGTATAACACAGCCATGTTAGTCATTGAAGTTTCTCAATTAAAAGATCCTGAATTTACTCAACAAAAATCGGTGAAAAAATTTATTTTGGGATTTGCTAAAGAGGCTGTTTTTTCCAAAAATTCTGAAACGGTAATTAATATTTTTAAAAGTGAACCGAGTTTAAAAGGAGTTTTCACTTTAGACTTTCTTGATGAGAGAAAAGTAGGAGAAGTATTGCAAAACCTCTGGGAGTACACAAAAACCATCAGTTTCAATGAGTCAGATGGTTTTTGGAAGGAACCCAAGAATCCTTTATATGAAGCATTCAAAGATGTAGGCTTAGATACAGGCAATGTTGGTGTAGAAAATGCTATTGATAGGTTTTTACTTCCAGGCTTAGGCACATTTGTCCGGTCTGTGAGACAAGGTGGTAATGCTCTAAATACGCTGGCACGTCTAATGGATTACAACAACGCTAAGAAATCAGGGGACAAAGGTACTATTACTATAAGAAATGTTTCCACGACTAGCAGAAGGTAAAGTTTAATGTTATAAATTATCTTGATCAATTATGTAAATCATGTTGATGCGATCAAAACTTTTCAACAAGCACTTCAGAATTTTGCATTATAGATAATTGGATTCTTTAGTCCGCGTAGGCGGACTTTGTTTGTGTAGCTGCGATTTCAATCGCTAACTAACCCAGATTTGGTATCATTCAGGCTCAATACCCAACTCTCGCAAACGCGCTTCTAATGCTTGCACTCGTTGTCTTTCTGCTTCCAACAAAGCTTCTGCTTCTTCTGCTCGTTGTTGTTGTTCCTCCCTTGCTATTTGTAATTCCACATAAGTAGCAAATCGCTGTCCCGAAGGCGCAAAAATTTGCAATTCTTCACCACTTAAATCAAACCTAATTCCTAAACTTGGACTTACCCAATTAGCGATCGAATCAACTACCTCTAATCTCCCATTACTAGAAGAACGCACCCAACCACTCAAATCTACTTTATCAGGATCGTAAAGATAATATTCCTCTACGCCATAACGGTCATAAAATGCCAACTTCTTAGCCATTTCCGTTAAAGTGTTCCCTGGCGAAAGTACCTCAAAAACTACTTGTGGCGCAATATTATCTTCTCGCCATTGTACATAACAACCTCTGTCACCTTTTGGTCTACCAAATACAACCATCGCATCAGGGGCACAGCGAGTTTTATTATCCCCTTCAACTGGATACCAAAGCAAATCTCCCGCTACAAAAACATTTGGATCATCCCGAAAAAGTGCATCCAGTCCCCCTTGAATTGTGGTAATCCAACGGAACTGTTTTGTATTATCTGACATTGGGTTGCCGTCTCTTTCGGGATAAATAATCTCTTGTTTGGTAGGAATTTTAACCATTGGTTTACCTCTGTTGAGGTGTTTCTTTTATTTTGCCTAAAATTCAGCTTTAGCGCTGAAGCGCAACAACGTACTTTTTATGTTTTTCCTAATGCTACCACTGCATTTTGTCCGCCAAAACCGAAACTAAAACATAGCAAATTCTGAATTTCGCTCGATCGCGCTACCCTAACTAAATTCAAATCAAATTCTGATTCTCTTAAACCTACACAAGGGGGTAAAATGCGATCGCGCAACCCCAACAAACTAAAAGCTACTCCCAAAACTCCCGATGCTCCCAATGTATGCCCAGTTGCGCCTTTTGTCGAACTAACTGCTACATTTTCGGAAAATAAATAATTAATTAATTGTGCTTCATTTCGGTCATTCAAAACAGTCCCAGTCCCATGAGCATGAATATAATTAATATCAATAGGTGAAAGATTGCTGCGTTCTAAACATTGCTTAACCGCATAGATGGCACTTTTCCCGCCCTCTTCTGGTGCGTTAGCATGAAAAGCATCTGCTGTCAAGCCAAAACCCAAAACTTCAGCGTAAACTTTTGCCCCTCGCTCTCTAGCTAATTCGGCAGTTTCCAAAACAAAAACCGCCCCACCTTCTCCTAAAACCAAACCTTCGCGCTGTTTATCAAAAGGATAAGCGCCCGTTTGGGCTAAAGCGCCCATTTGCTGAAAACCTGCCAAAGTCAAGGGTGTAATTGGTGCTTCTATCGCACCTGCGATCGCTCGCTGACATTGCCCAGTTTGAATTAACTCAAAACCCTGCGCTAACGCCCAAATTCCGGTAGCACAAGCCGCCATTGGTGCCAAAACCGCCCCTGTCGCCCCAATTTGCCGCGCCGCACAAATCGCCGTCATATTTGGCAAACTCTCAAGCCAAGGGAACTGGGGACTAGGGACTGGGGACTGGGGACTGGGAGAGTTTTCACTTGTAGGGGCGGGTTTAGCAGATAAATCTGTGATCACAGCAGAAGAGTTAAAAACAAAACCCGCCCTCCCAAAGTTTTCTTGCCCCTCTGCCCCTCTGCCCCTCTGCCCCTCTGCCCCTCTGCTCTCCTGTACAAACTGCTCCCAGCGTGCTTGTTGACTGCGACTTGAGCCTATTACTACGCCGCAATCTGGTAAAGGTGGGTTTAGTCCGGCATCTTTTAAGGCAGATTCTACAACTAGTTGAGTTAAAGTTAATAGTTCAGTTGGTCGATCGCCAATCATCGCCAAAGGTCTTGGTTTTAGTTCCAAAAAAGGTTGACGCAACCGAATCGCAGATTTTCCAGCTAACAAACTTTGCCAACTGGAATCCAAATCACCCAAAGCTGAGAAAAAACCGATGCCAGTGATAAAAATCTTTACATTCATTAGTTATTTGTCATTTGTCATGAGTCATTTGTCATTTGTCACTAGAAGTTAAGCAAAAACTCGGTTTTTTTAAGATAACTGCTAGACCAATAACCAATGACAAATGACCAATGACAAATAACTATTTTTTCAAGTTTTCTGCGCCTTGAGTTACCTTAGCAGACTCAATTTTATCGCCCTGTTTAATTCCTTCTACCACATTCATTCCGTCGGTTACATAACCAAACACGGCATAGTCGCCATCGAGAAAGTCTATATCTGAGAGGGCGAAATAAAACTGAGAAGAAGCTGAATCTGGAGCTTGCGATCGAGCCATAGCAATAGCTCCCTTCTTGTGATTTAACACAACTTTAGGATCGGAATATCCAGCTTGTCTGCCTAAAGCTTTACCATAGCTGGGTTCCGCTTGACCCTGTAACTTAATTTCTAAAGGAACATTGCGCGGTCTTTTAGTTTGGGGATCGACAAATCCTCCCATTCCAGTACCTTGAGGATCTCCACCTTGAGCAACGAAAGGTTCAGGACTTTTGACTACTCGGTGAAAAATTAGCCCGTTGTAAAAACCCCGCTCAACAAGATCGACAAAATTACCAGCAGTAACGGGGGCGTTAGTGCCATCAACTTCGATCGTAATCGGGGAACCATTCACCACCATAACAACAGTGGCTTTTCCTTCCAAGCGCGGCGAATTAGTCATTTGAGGATTGTTTACTTGAGTGGTGGATACAGGAGTAGTTGCTGATGAATTTTCGGAAGTCTGGGAAGAACCTTCTTGGGATGTGCATCCTCCCAGAAATAATGCACCAACAATTATGAGTGAGACTAACCAGTGCGAAATTCTGATTTGCATTTTCTTAGTTAGATACTCAACTAACATTTTGAATCAAGATATACAATCATAACCCTTCGAGTGGTACTCCCAAAAAGCGTGCCAACTCAGCGCCTTGATTTTCTAAATCTGACAGAGATATGGGTTGTCCAACTCTGGTCAAAGGTACATCTCTACGTCCTTTAATCCGCAAATAAAGAGCGCGACGGGGATTTAAACCTTCTTTGATGTCAACTCGAATAGCTTGAACATCTTCAATCCGACAGCCTACCTCAATTCGCCGATTTTTGCCGGGAAAACCCCAACGGAAAATTTTCACAAATCCAGTTTCCCGATTAAATTCGTTATATCCGCCGCCCACATCTAAAATAATCATCAACCAGAGGTAGGTTGCTAAGAGCGATCCGGCAACTCCATAAAATCCCATTGCGAGTCCTTGAGGGACAAATATTAGTTGAGAAGGATCGCTAAAGAACAACAGATTTTTGTGTAAATAACTGGAAAGCCCAGCTAGGAGAAAACCTACACCGCCGATCGTAACTGCTGTCGCCAACAAGTAATTGCTGAGACGACGCGAACCAAGAATTTGCTGGCAAAGAATGCGATCGCTTGTGGAAATTGTTTGTGTGGTCATGGCTGTGATTAACAAAATTATCTCTGACTAACTGGGCTACTTCAATACCCGATGGGAGATTAATAGCCCAGCTTAATTATTAAAAAATTTGGAAGAAAAGGAGTTTTCCCAGTCTGGTGAGCATGGGTTGACCCGATCCCTAACCAGTCCCCAGTCCTTTAGTTTCCCACTCTTCATAACCTTTGCGCCAGTCAATCTCCTAACTAAAATTTATGAACTTTCCTAATTTTGGCAACAAATTAATATATAGTTATGTTAACTTACTTAAAAAACCTCCCAGTTTTAATCAGGCAAGAGGGTTTGAAATGACCATAGCAGTCGGACGCGCCCCAGCAGAAAGAGGATGGTTTGATGTCCTCGATGACTGGCTCAAGCGCGATCGGTTCGTCTTCATCGGCTGGTCTGGATTACTGCTATTCCCCTGTGCATACCTAGCACTCGGCGGATGGCTCACCGGAACCACCTTCGTTACCTCCTGGTACACACACGGCCTAGCCTCATCGTACCTAGAAGGCTGCAACTTCCTAACAGTAGCCGTATCCAGCCCCGCCGACAGCATGGGACACTCCCTGTTGTTCTTGTGGGGTCCCGAAGCCCAATGGAACTTTACCCGTTGGTGCCAAATGGGTGGATTATGGCCCTTTGTGGCTCTACATGGAGCCTTCGGGTTAATCGGGTTCATGTTGCGGCAATTTGAAATCGCTCGGTTAGTGGGGATTCGCCCATATAATGCGATCGCATTTTCCGCGCCGATTTCCGTATTCGTCAGCGTGTTCCTGATGTACCCCTTGGGACAATCCAGCTGGTTCTTCGCACCCAGCTTCGGAGTAGCCGCAATCTTCCGCTTCATCCTGTTCCTACAAGGATTCCACAACTGGACACTCAACCCCTTCCACATGATGGGAGTAGCAGGCGTACTCGGTGGAGCCTTACTCTGTGCCATTCACGGAGCCACAGTAGAAAACACCTTGTTTGAAGACGGGGATAGCTCCAACACCTTCCGGGCATTCAACCCCACCCAAGCCGAAGAAACCTACTCGATGGTGACAGCGAACCGTTTCTGGTCGCAAATCTTCGGGATTGCGTTTTCCAACAAACGTTGGTTACACTTCTTTATGTTGTTCGTACCAGTCACAGGCTTGTGGATGAGCTCTGTAGGGATTGTCGGTTTAGCACTCAACTTACGGGCGTATGACTTCGTATCCCAAGAGTTACGTGCGGCGGAAGACCCAGAGTTTGAAACCTTCTACACCAAGAACATTCTGCTCAACGAAGGTCTGCGTGCTTGGTTAGCGCCAGCCGACCAACCTCACGAGCACTTTGTCTTCCCTGAAGAAGTTCTGCCTCGTGGTAACGCTCTGTAAAACGAGCTAGATAAATTAAGGATGAATGAAAAATTAAGGCTAGATTTTTCCTTCAACCTTCAATCTTTCACCTTTAAATCCTAAAAAATCCTTAGAACCTTTTAATTTAGGTACTGCCCCGTGGAATCATCATTTAACAGTGCAATGGTTGCGGGCAATCGTGACCAAGAATCGTCAGGTTTTGCCTGGTGGGCTGGTAACGCCCGTTTAATCAACCTCTCCGGTAAACTGCTGGGCGCTCACGTTGCCCACGCTGGTCTGATTGTGTTCTGGGCTGGAGCAATGACTTTATTTGAAGTCGCTCACTTTAACCCAGAAAAGCCCATGTACGAACAAGGCTTGATCCTGCTACCTCACCTCGCTACCCAAGGTTGGGGAGTTGGTGCAGGTGGTGAAGTTATCGATACTTACCCCTACTTCGTAGTTGGTGTTCTGCACCTAATTTCCTCTGCTGTTTTAGGTCTGGGCGGTATTTATCACGCCGTTCGTGGGCCAGACACCCTCGAAGAATACTCTTCTTTCTTCGGGTATGACTGGAAAGATAAGAACAAGATGACCACCATCCTTGGTTTTCACCTAATTGTGCTCGGCATTGGTGCCCTGCTGTTGGTGGCTAAGGCTGTAGCCTTCGGTGGCTTGTATGACACCTGGGCTCCTGGTGGTGGTGATGTGCGGGTAATTACTAACCCCACACTGAACCCTGCTGTCATCTTTGGTTACTTAACAAAATCTCCTTTCGGTGGCGATGGCTGGATTGTCAGCGTTGATAACCTAGAAGATGTCGTCGGCGGTCACATCTGGATCGGTTTGATCTGTATCGCTGGTGGCATTTGGCACGTTCTCACCAAGCCTTTCGGCTGGGCACGTCGCGCTTTCATCTGGTCTGGAGAAGCTTATCTCTCCTACAGCTTGGGCGCATTGTCCCTGATGGGCTTTGTGGCATCTTGCTACGTTTGGTTTAACAACACCGTTTATCCCAGCGAATTTTACGGCCCAACAAACGCTGAATCTTCTCAAGCTCAAGCGTTTACCTTCCTAGTGCGTGACCAACGCTTAGGTGCTAACGTCGGTTCTGCACAAGGCCCCACAGGTCTTGGTAAATACCTAATGCGCTCTCCTACAGGTGAAATCATCTTCGGTGGTGAAACCATGCGCTTCTGGGATTTCCGGGGCCCTTGGTTGGAACCTTTACGTGGTCCTAACGGTCTTGACTTAGACAAGATCAAGAATGACGTTCAGCCTTGGCAAGTACGTCGTGCTGCTGAGTACATGACTCATGCTCCTAACGGTTCTTTGAACTCTGTAGGTGGTCTGATCACTGAAATCAACGGCTTCAACTACGTAAACCCACGCGCTTGGCTGGCGACTTCTCACTTTGTTTTGGCTTTCTTCTTCTTAGTTGGTCACTTGTGGCACGCAGGACGTGCTCGTGCTGCTGCTGCTGGCTTTGAAAAAGGTATCGATCGCGAAACCGAGCCAGTATTATTCATGGGCGATATTGACTAAGGAGTTAGGTAAGTTTAAATTTCTCTCTCCTAAACAGTTTAAAGCTCCTGCCTCAAGGCAGGAGCCTTTTTTTTATCCCCGTTCGTTGTAGGGACTTTAGTCCTAATATCTAGACTGAATTTTTTACCACAGATACCCACAGATAAACACAGATGGGATAATGGTTTGTGCAAGATATTATTGGCCTATTTATGGTTTACTCTGATTCATCATTGTATAAAATAAAAATTGTAAAAAGGCTCTCATGCACGTTATTACCTATAAAAGACTCAAAGAGTTTTGGGAACAACACCCAAATTCCCAAACGAGCCTCCAAACGTGGTACGAACGGACAAAAAAGGTTCAGTGGGAAACTTTTGCAGACCTTCGTCAAGTTTTTCCCTCAGCAGATTTAGTTGGAAAACTCACAGTATTTAACATTAGTGGCAACAACTATCGCTTGATTGCTTTGGTAGATTATAAGTACAAAAAAGTTTTCATTCGCAACGTACTTACCCATGCAGAATATGACACAGACAACTGGAAAAACGACCCCTGGTACTCCTAACAATAGCGAGTATATGTCATTACTGGCAGCTTTTCCGCCAAGACCGATCGCTTCGGAAGAAGATTATGTTGCTACCCAAAAAGTAATTGATTCACTGATCGATCGTGATGAATTAACACCAGATGAACAAGACTATCTTAATGTTTTAGGTAGTTTAATCCGTGATTATGAAGATCTTTATGAATCTATGCCTAGTATTTCCGGTATAGATCTGTTAAAAGCTCTAATGGAAGATTTGAATCTCCAAGAAAAAGACCTAATTCCTATTTTCCAAACCGAAACAAACATTTCCGAAATTTTAAGCGGTGAGCAGGAATTAACTGTAAGTAATATTGAGCAACTAGCTGAATTTTTCCATGTTTCGCCAGCCGCTTTTTTGAGCAAAGGTAAATAAACCAAATCTGGGTTTATTCTCGCTCTTGTTTCTGCGTCCTCTCAACTCACTTAAATTCTGGTCTAATTCAATTCAACACTATGCAAACCAGATGCCGGACTTCAAAGAAGGAGAAATAATATGTCGGTAACTATAGCCAAGTGGACTTTAGAAGAGTATCACCGCATAATTCAAGCAGGTATTTTGGACGATCGTCAAGTTGAATTATTGAGAGGAGAAATTGTTGAAATGGCACCAGAAGGGGAACCTCATGCCTATTCTCGAAATGAAGCTGGAGAATATCTGACAAGATTAATGGGGGATAGAGCTAAAGTTCGTCAAGACAGTCCGATTACTTTACCCAATAATTCTGAACCAGAACCAGATATCGCTGTTGTACGAAATCTGGGACGAGAATATCGAGAGCATCATCCATATCCCGAAAACATTTTTTGGATTATTGAATATTCGCAATCTAGCTTGAGTAAGGATTTAGAAATTAAAAGTAAAATCTACGCCGAAGTTAACATTCCTGAATACTGGGTCGTTAACTTAAACGAATTACAATTAGTGGTCTTTCGTGACCCACAAAACGGGGAGTACAATTCAAAACAAATCTTGACAAGCGGAACAATTCAGCCCTTAGCCTTTCTTGATATTGCCATTTCCATCGATTTGATTCTTAATAGTTAGGGTAGTTAAACCCTAAGAAAAAATCCCCCGGTATTACTACCAGGGGAAAACCAACAGTGCAAAGCTTTAACCAACAGGTTGCAGCACTAAATCATGCTGTTTCTCTGCGGTGACAACTACCTCGCCATCTTCGCCAATATCGATCGCAGCAGTATCACCTTCTTGCACGCGACCAGATAGCATTGCTTCCGCTAAACTATCTTCTAAAAGTCGCATAATTACCCGTCTTAATTCTCTCGCACCGTAAGCAGGATTGTAACCTTCTTGGACTAAGCGATCGCTAAATCTCTCAGTCACATTCAAGCTAATTCCCTGTTCAGTTAACCGAGAAGAAATCTCGCGCAACATAATGCCAGCAACTTGCTTAATTTCATCCTTAGTTAACTGACGGAAGACGATAATTTCATCAATTCGGTTGAGAAATTCAGGACGGAAATATTGCTTAAGTTCATCATTCACCAAATTGCGAACTCGATTATAATTCGCTTCACCTAGATTTTCGGCAAACTCAAAACCTAATCCACCACCACCTTTTTCAATCACCTTAGAACCGATGTTTGAAGTCATAATTAACAAGGTATTCTTGAAGTCTACCGTGCGACCTTTGGCATCAGTTAAACGACCATCATCTAACAGTTGTAACAAGGTATTGAAGACATCGGGGTGAGCTTTTTCAATCTCATCAAACAACACCACCGAGTAAGGTCTGCGGCGTACTGCTTCGGTTAATTGACCGCCTTCATCGTAACCGACGAAACCTGGAGGCGAACCAATTAATTTAGAAACAGTGTGAGCTTCCATATATTCGGACATATCGACGCGAATCATCGCTTCTTCAGAACCGAATAAATAGGCGGCTAATGCTTTAGCTAATTCGGTCTTGCCAACACCAGTGGGGCCTGAGAAAATGAAACTGGCGATCGGGCGATTAGCATTTTTCAACCCAACTCTGGCGCGACGAATTGATTTCGCAACCGCTGTCACCGCTTCATTTTGACCGATCAACCGTTCATGCAAAGTATCTTCTAAATGCAACAGCAATTCCGATTGAGTTTCCGTCAGTTTGCTAACCGGAACACCAGTCCAAGCTGCTACAATTTGGGCGATATCTTCCTCATCAACGATCGGCATTGCTTCGGGATGAATTGGCTGATTTTTGTTGTCAGCGATCGCTTTTAGTTGAGCTTCTAACTCCATTTCGCGATCGCGCAATTCGCCAGCTTTCTCAAAATCTTGCTCTTTAACAGCCTCTTCTTTCTCTTTGGTAACTTGACGCAATTCTTGCTTCAATTCCTTAGTTCCAGAAGCTTGAGAATTTCTGAATCTAACGCGAGAACCAGCTTCATCAATCAAGTCAATTGCTTTATCGGGAAGGAAGCGATCGGAAATATAACGATCTGAGAATTTCGCAGCAGAAACCAACGCTTCATCAGAGATTTTTACCTTATGATGTTGTTCGTAAGCAGAACGCAAACCATATAAAATCTCGATCGTTTCTTCTACAGAAGGTTCACCGACCATAATTGGTTGGAAACGACGTTCTAAAGCAGCATCTCTTTCAATATGCTTGCGATATTCATCTAAAGTTGTCATTCCCATGCACTGCAAATCACCTCTCGCTAATGCAGGTTTCATTAAGTTAGCAGCATCCATACCGCCTTCCACACCACCTGCACCAACTAAAGTATGAACTTCGTCAATTACCAAAATGATATTTCCAGCTTGACGAACTTCATCAAGAATTGCTTTGATGCGTTCTTCAAAATCACCGCGAAAACGAGTTCCCGCAACTAAAGAACCCATATTGAGACTGTAAACTTGCTTGTCTTGCAGCATCTCCGGGATATCTTCATTAGCGATGCGTTGTGCTAAACCTTCTGCGATCGCAGTTTTACCAACTCCCGGTTCTCCAATCAAGACTGGATTATTCTTAGTCCGACGACCTAGAATTTGAACAGCCCGTTCAATTTCCTTTTCCCGACCCACAACTGGATCTAATTTACCTTCTGCGGCTAACTTCGTTAGATTACTCGCAAATTCATCCAAGGTTGCAGTCTTCGTTTTCCCACGAGAAAATCCTTGCTGTCTACCACCTTTAGCAACGGTAGCTACTTCTCCCAGCTGCTTAATGATTTCCGTGCGAAGTATAGCAATGTCAACGCCCAAATTTTCCAACACTTTAACTGCAACTCCAGCTTCTTCCCGAATAATTGCCAGCAGTAAGTGTTCTGGGCCTATGTAATTATGTCCTAATTGACGAGCTTCTTGATAAGCTTGTTCAAAAACCCGCTTAACCTTTGGGGTGAAAGGAATTTCTCTGGGGACGAAACGACTACCCCGACCAAGAATACCTTCTACTTCTTTACGTGCTTTTTCCAGAGTAACACCATTATCTTTCAGGACTATAGCAGGTACTCCTGTTCCTTCTCCAATCAACCCCAGGAGAATTTGCTCGGTTCCCACGAGGTTGTGTCCCAGGCGACGCGCTTCTTCCTGAGCTAGCATTACCGCTTTAACTGCTTTGTCTGTAAAGTACTCAAACATAGTGGGCATTACCTCGCCGAGCGTTCAAAAATATGGATGAATCTTCATCCCGTGTGAACTTTTGTGTACTAAATAAAGGTTAGCTCTGTAGGGTGAGGAATAGCAGTGGTGAGAACCGTATGTTATCAGCGTAGTTGCCGCAAGCTAAAAGGCAGAAGGCTGAAGGTAGAAGGTAGAAGGTAGAAACAATATCTTGATCTTGCACAAGTACCAATACCCGCCTGCGAATCAATTCGCAGGCTAATAGCTCAAGTCCACTCAAGTGGACTAAAAGCCTTTTAGGACTTATGCAAAACCTCTACAAGTAGAGTGCGTATAGCCTACGGCATTCAAGAAAAGTGTTACTACATTTAGCTTCACTGCGTAAGTCCTGGCTTTTGATTGTAGATATTTAGTCCTCTTCAGAGGAGTTTCGCTATAAGAAAAGCGAATTGATAAGGCAGGCGGGTATTGATACTAATGCAAGATCTAAGCAGGGAAGATAAGAGAGACTAAACTTAAGTAGGAAATTTAAGTTTAAAAGTTAAGTTTGTATGAGCTACCGCAACATCATTACTATTGAACCAGGCAAGCGTGGTGGAAAACCCTGCATTAGAGGAATGCGAATTACAGTTTATGATGTTTTAGGCTGGTTAGCAGCTGGGATGTCTCATGCAGAAATTTTAGATGATTTTCCTGAGTTGACGGAAGAAGATATCAGAGCGTGTTTGGAATTTGCTGCTGACAGAGAACGTCGTCTAATTGCTGTGCATTACTCGGCTTCCCCAATTAAAGTAAAAGCTGCCCAATCTTTCGGATTAGGATAGGTTTTCATCATTGTTAACATTGCTTGTCTTAAAGCTTGAGCTTTATCGGGATTAGTTTGCAGATTTTGATAAAATGCTGTCATTAATTGCGCCGTTGGTGCGTCGGGAACTGCCCAAAGGGAAACGATTACACTGGGTACACCTGCGGAAATTAAAGCGCGAGATAAACCTACTACACCATCACCTGTAATTCTCCCTCTTCCAGTGTCGCAAGCACTCAAAACAACTAAGTCGGCAGATAATTTTAAATCGAGGATTTCTTCAGCAGTTAGTAATCCATTATCATTGCCGGAAGGAGTGAAAGCGATCGCACTTCCCAAACCGCGAAAATCGTCTAATAAACCATGAGTTGCTAAATGAATAATTCGCGCCGTTGACATTCTTTGCACAACATTAGCTTTGGTTCCCAAACTACCTGTAATTGCTTGAGTTTTCAGTAAAGGAGCAATAGCTATTGCTTCCCTTTCGGCACCCGGTAAAGGAATTAACTGTTGCGGAGGTTTACCAGGATCTAAGGATACAGTGGGCATAATTGGATTTCCCACAACTAACGCTTCTCCTGTGGTTCTACTTTTTTGTTTTTGTTGGCGAGTTAGTTCTAAAACTTGAATGGAAGGCGCAGTTAAAATTGTATGTTTTTCAATTAAATATTTACCCGATTTGTCTTTTAAAGCGGGGAAGGGAACTAGAAATAAGGAGGATTGAGGAACAAAAATTACACGGGAGTTGGGATCGGTTGGGAGAAGATCGGAAATTGGTTCAATGAGTATTTCATGTAATTGTTGTAAACGTTCACTTTGGTCAGCAGTTGGCTGTAATACGATTTCCACAGTTGCCCGACCTCTGGCACCAATTGATTCTCGACTGTTGATGACTAAGTTGCGAAGAGTAGTATTTTTTTGTTGCCATAAAGGTTTCAGGTCAGCTTTACGGAAGATGATTTCTCCTGTGGGTTTGATTACCCAAATGTAGAGTTCTGATTCTTTTGATTGTTGTTTACCTTGAATTTGAAAATTATCATAAGTAATTGAATACTGTACTAAAGTGGCATTTTGGGCTTTGGCAATTTGTTGAATTTGAGCAATTTTTGGCTTGAGATTAGTTTCGGGTGATGTTTTTTGAGAATTAGGAGATAACCTTTGTGTTAATAACTCGACAAAAGCTCTCGCTCTCCCCCGTTCGGAAATTTCTAGCGCAGTGTCAGTTTTATTCTGAGCAACTAAGACTTGTTGTAAAGTGCGGTAGGGACTAGACTGGGTTTCAAAAATTGAGATTTTTTCCGAGTCTTTTAACCCACCTCTGAGAGATTCGTATACTTCAATAGCGTTGGTTAAAGTTGTCTCTGCTGCTGCGAGATTGCCAGACTTAAATAAAACTTCTCCCAGATTTGTCAGTGTTTTTCCCTCATTTTGTCGATCCTTAATTTCCCTGTTAATCGCCAAAACCTGCTGAAAGTAATTGACCGCCTGTGGGTAGTCACTCAGGAGCAAGTAAGCAAATCCCAGATTTCCCAGAGCGTTTCCCTCATTTTGTGGGTCTTTAATTTCCCTGGTAATGGCTAACCATTGCTCAGAGTACTTGATGGCTCGTGAGTAGTCAGTTAGAGCAAGGTAAGTAGCTCCTAGATTTCCCAATGCTACTCCTTCATTTCGTCTGTCTTTAATTTCCCTGGCAATTCCTAACCATTGCTCAAAGTACTTGATCGCTCTTGGGTAGTCGCCTAATTTAAGGTAAGCACTTCCCAAATTTCCCAGTGCTATTCCTTCACCTTCTCGGTCTTTAATCTCTCGTGTGATCGCCAATTTTTGTTCAGTGTAATTGATCGCTTGTGGGTAGTCGCCTAAGATAAGGTAAGTAAGTCCGAGATTTCCCAATGCTGCTCCTTCACCTTCTCGGTCTTTAATCTCTCGTGCGATCACCAATATTTGCTCAGTGTAATTGATTGCTTGTGGGTAGTCGCCTAAGATAAGGTAAGTAAGTCCCAGATTTACCAGTGCTGGTCCCTCAATTTTTCGGTCTTTCATTTCTCTTGCGATCACCAAACTCTGCTTTGAGTACTCGATCGCTCTTAGGTAGTCGCCCAGAGCAAAGTAAGAATTTCCCAGATTTCCCAGTGCTGCTCCCTCACCTTTTCGGTCTTTCATT
This sequence comes from Floridaenema flaviceps BLCC-F50, assembly GCF_041929275.2. Lineage (NCBI taxonomy): Bacteria > Bacillati > Cyanobacteriota > Cyanophyceae > Aerosakkonematales > Aerosakkonemataceae > Floridanema > Floridanema flaviceps. Next base: position 393,110 of record NZ_JBHFNR020000001.1, read on the forward strand.
TCTCTTGCGATCGCCAAACTCTGCTTTGAGTACTCGATCGCTCTTAGGTAGTTACCCAGTTTCCTGTAAGCAACTCCCAGATGTCTTAGTGCTGCTCCCTCACCTTCTCGGTTTTTAATTTCTTGGAATATGATTAATGCTTGTTGGAAAGACTGTAATGCTGTTTCAATTTGACCGATATTCAAATGTTGAATCCCTTGCTGTAAAAGTCGGTATGCTTCAACTATCCGAGGGTTACTCTCACTTCGAGCAAAAGATAGAGCTTCCTGAACTACTTTTTCTATCTCTGGGTTATTGATTGCGCGTGCGATCTGCAAACTCTGCTCTAAAGATTCAATAGCACGGGGAAAATTGTTTAACTGAATGTAAATACCCCCTATTAATAACAATGCTTTCCCTTGCCCCAAGCGATATCCTATTTCCTGACTAATAGCAAGTGCTTGTTGTAAAGACTGTAATGCTGCTTCAAATTGATTGGTATTTAATTGCTGAATCCCTTGCTGCAACAGTCGCTCTGCTTCAAATATCTGAACTAGTGATAGAATTTGCTTAGCTGACATCTCTAGATTAGGGTTATTAGTTAAACGTGCGATCTGCAAACTCTGCTTTAAATATTCGATAGCAAGGGGAAAATTTTTTAAATTAGTGTAAACAGTCCCTATTAATAACAATGCTGTTCCTTCTCTCTGGCGATCGCCGATTTCTTTATAGACAGCAAGTGCTTGTTGTAAAGGCTGTAATGCAGCTTCAAATTGATTGCTATTTAACTGCTGATTCCCTTGCTGCAATAATCGATCGGCTTCTGCTTTCCGCGCTTCTGGTGTTTGCGCCAAAGCTAATCCATTTAAACTTTTAGATTGGGAATTTGAAATAACTGGAAAATCCCCAAAACTCAGAGTTGTCAGCAGAGTGAAAAGCGCCGTCAGTCCAATTCTTTGCAGTTTCATGGTAGTTGATAATTATCCTTCAGCAACTAAGATGACCGTTCCCTAAACATATATGTCTCACATTTTCAGACTTATGCAGAAAATTTGTTTCTCATGTTTTCTCGCTCACCCTGTAGATACAATTAGGGAAAAAAACTCACCAAGGAAGGTGCTACCCAGTGGCTCGAATTATCCTAGAAATACCTGATGAACTTTCCGAACAATTAGCACAACTAGGAGATAGACTCCCAGAACTGCTTACCCTCAGTTTGCAACAGCCACCATTATCAGCCCACATCTATCGTTATATTCTCAACTTTCTTGCCAGCAATCCCACACCTGAACAAATTACCGCTTTTAGTCCCACACCGGAAATGCAATCACGTCTGCGTGTTCTTCTAGAACGCAGTAAAGCGGGTGAATTAACTACACAAGAACGTCTGGAATTAGATGAGTACGAGCAAATCGAACATTTAGTGATTATGCTCAAAGCTGGTAGCTTCTCTTATACGTAGGGTGCGTTACGTTATCACTAACGCACCATCTCTCCTGTGTAACTCCTGATTATTTGTAAAGATTATATTTCTTCTACCACTCCAGATGCTCCTGAACGCAGAGGAAAGAGAAGGAAGAGTTAATAACTTAAATAGGATTGCGATCGTTAATTAACTATCATTAAGCGAGAATGGTGCGGGCTCTTTCGGGTTGATGGGGAAAATGTTCATTCGTGGTAATGGTGCGTTACGTTGCACTAACGCACCCTACGTTTATCTGTTTTCTAAATACTTTAATCCCCAATCGTGCATTGCATCAAGAATTGGCTTTAAAGTTTCCCCTAATTCTGTCAGCGAATACTCGACTTTCGGCGGAACTTGCAAATAAACATGGCGATTAATAATCCCATCTTGCTCTAATTCTCTTAACTGCTGCGTCAACATTTTCTGTGTAATTCCATGCAAAGCTCGGTGTAGTTCTCCGAATCTTTTGATACCAAGAAAAAGTTCTCGTAAAATCAATACTTTCCAACGTCCGCCTATCACTTTTAAGGTTATTTCTACCGAACAAGATAACCTTTCTGAAGTATCAAAACTTTCCATAGTAACTTTTTGGGAACTATCTTACTTTAAAGTGCATACTTTTCATTTTAGCGTTATAGGCTCTAAAGTAGATATAGAAATAAAACGCAGTAAGTAACAGGAAATTACTATGATTATCATCCGCCCAGCAGAAGAAAGAGGACACGCAAATCACGGTTGGCTTGATAGTTATCACTCATTTTCTTTCGCTTCTTACTATGACCCTAATTTTATGGGATTTCGTCATTTACGAGTGATAAATCAAGACCGAGTTGCACCTGGAATGGGTTTTGGTACACATCCTCACAAGGATATGGAAATTGTTTCTTATGTGGTTGAAGGTGCATTAGAACACAAAGATACGATCGGTACTAGTTCGGTAATTCGTCCCGGTGAAGTGCAAAGAATGAGTGCGGGAACTGGAATTGCTCACAGCGAGTACAATCATTCTAAATCTGAGCCTGTGCATTTTTTACAAATCTGGATTTTGCCTAATGAAAAAGGATTAAAGCCAGGTTATGAACAAAAAATGTTTGCTGATGAAGAAAAGCGTGGTCAACTGCGCTTAGTTGCTTCTGGCGATGGTAGAGATGGTTCTGTTACGATTCACCAAAATGTGGATCTCTACGCTAGTTTACTTGAGCCAGGGCAACAAGTGGTTCACACTCTGGAGCCAGAACGCCATGTTTGGGTACAAGTAATTAAAGGGCAAATTATGCTCAATGATTTGGCTTTAAAAGCTGGCGATGGTGCGGCTATCAGTGAAGAAAATCGTGTGGCTATTGAGGCAACAAATTCTGCTGAATTTTTGCTGTTTGATCTAGCTTAAAATTAGGTACGTTGTTGCGCTTTAGCGCTAAAGCGCAACAACGTACATCAGTCCACTAATTTTCGCTGGATTAACAAAAATGATGCAACTTACTAAGTTAGGTTTAACTACTGTTTTAGCGGGAAGTTTTTGGGGTTTTCTGAGTCTGGGAAATTTCGCTAATGCTGATTTAATTGCTCAAACTTCTGATTTACAACAAGTACAACAACTGATTCAACAAAATCCCGCTTTAACTCAACAAGCCCAACAGTTATTACTCGAAAATCCAGAGTTAGTCAAAATGTTAGTGCAACAATTGGTGGAATCAAACCCGCAGTTGCTCGACCAAATTCAAAGTAATCCGCAACTTGTACAACAGGTAGGAAAACAAAATCAGCAGCTAATACAGCTATTGCAGCAGAATCCTCAACTGGTACAAGATTTACAGCAAATTATCCAAAATTCTCGCCAAAAGCGATGATTTGATTATAGTATAATTGCTCTGAGCAATTAAAAATTGTTCGCTGACAAACTCATCACAACGGAACAGGATTTATGGCTTATACGCCCAAAATTTTGGCATTTGCAGGTAGCACTCGCAAGGATTCTTATAATAAAAAACTTGTCCAAGTTGCTGCTAATGGTGCGCGTGCAGCGGGTGCCCAGGTGACTTATATCGATTTGCGTGATTTTCCGATGCCGCTGTTTGATGAAGATTTAGAACGGGATGAGGGAACACCGGAAACTGTGCTTAAATTCAAGGAGTTAATGATAGCTCATGATGGGCTTTTAATTGCTTGTCCTGAGTACAATAGTTCGATTACTCCGGTTTTGAAAAATGCGATCGACTGGGCTTCGCGTCCTGGGGAAAATGAGCCACCTTTAGCGGCTTATGTTGATAAGGTGGCAGCGATTATGAGTGCTTCTCCGGGTGCTTTGGGGGGTTTGCGGGGGTTGGTTACTGTGCGATCGATCTTAGGTAACATCAAAGTAATTGTCCTCCCCGATCAAGTCGCTGTTTCCAAAGCTTATGAAGCTTTTAATGCTGATGGGAGTTTGGTAGATCCAAAACAACAAGAATCAGTGGAACAACTCGGTAAAAATGTTGCGAATGTAGTCGCAAAATTAAAAGCATAATCCAGGTTCGTTGTAAGCACTTCAGTGCTAAAACGCTGAAGCGTTTACAACGAACTTATATTCAGGTTTGTTGTAAGCACTTCAGTGCTAAAACGCTGAAGCGTTTACAACAAACTTATATTTTAAATTAGCTATAATTTACTAAAGTTATCTCAATATTAGTACCATGACTGCATCAATTACCACAGTCAGCGAAAAAAATGCAAAAATTCTGCATCATTGGCAACCCGCTACTTGGGAAGACTATTTAGTTTATCGGGACGATCGAACTAATAATAGAATGCGGCTATTTTTCCATGAAAACTATATTTTGGTAATTGATATGGGTTGGGAAGGAATTAATCACGCTACTATCAACGAACTGTTCACATTGATATTCGGTTTCTGGTTCTTCACAAAACCAGAACAAATATACAGCTTGCTAGGCGGTTGTTTGTTAGAAAAAGCGCCAAAACAAGCGGGTGCGCCAGATTTAGTGCTTTATTTGGGTGATGATTATCCCCGTTGGCAAGAAGGTGAACCGCGTCGAATTGATTTGAATCGGTGGCGAGTACCTAATTTAATTGGCGAGGTTTCTGATACAACTCTGGCAACTGATTTGGATGAGAAAAAAAGGCTTTATGCTGATATGGGAATTCCTGAATATTGGGTGATTGATGTTCAATGTTTAAGGGTTTTTGCGTTTCAGTTGGATACAAATGGTAAGTATCAGGAATGTGATTCTTCTTTGGCGTTAGAAGGGTTGCCTATTTCTTTGTTAGCGCAAACTTTGGGGCGGTTGAAAGAGGGAACAAATGGTAGTGCGGCTGCTTGGTTTGCTCAACAAATTGTTAATTTGAAAACAGCATAAATTATTCAGAGGTGATGGTGCGTTACGCTGTCGCTAACGCACCCTACGAAATAAAAATAGGATAGACTTTGCCTATCCTATTTCTATGCTGCTAAAAGTTGTGGTTGGTTTTTTGAGGTTGGGATTCTTTTGCCGATCGCTTCAGCTACAGGTCTTATACTTTTTACTAGTTGCACCATGTCTTCTAAGGAAAGGGCTTGACGGGCATCGGAAACGGATTTTTCTGGTTCTGGATGACATTCTATGATTAATCCGTCTGCACCACAAGCGATCGCAGCTTTCGCCAAAGGTGCCACTAATTCCCGCTTTCCTACGGCGTGCGATGGGTCTACAATTACGGGCAAGTGCGTTAATTGTTTGAGTGCGGCTACTGCTCCTAAATCTAAGACGTTTCTTGTATAGTTGTCGAAGCTGCGAATCCCTCTTTCGCAAAGTACTACATCGGGGTTTCCGTGACTTAAAATGTATTCGGCAGCATTGATAAACTCTTCAATAGTTGCGGCTAAACCTCGTTTGAGTAAGATTGGTTTACCTGCTTGTCCTAATGCTTTTAATAAGTCAAAGTTTTGCATATTTCGGCTGCCAATTTGCAGCATATCGGCATAAGCGGCGACGGTTTCTATTTGACTGATTGACATTACTTCGGTGACGACTGGTAAATTATAACGCTCTCGAATTTGTGTGAATATTTTTAGTCCTTCCTCACCTAAACCTTGGAAGGAGTAGGGGGAAGTTCTAGGTTTGTAAACTCCACCTCTTAATGCTTGCACTGAGTTAACTAAATGATTGGCGACTTGTTCCATTTGGGCTAAACTTTCGACTGCACAGGGTCCACCGATAATTACTAAGTCTTTGCCGCCTATTCGCACATCGTCTGTTAGTTTGACGATCGTTTGTTGGTTGAGTTCGGTTTGGGATGCTAGGGTTGCGTTGAACATTGGTTTTTCTCCTTGGTGAAAAAGTGTGGTTAATAAAAAACCCGGAACCTTTTTTCATGTTCCGGGGGTGGTTGTCAGGTTGGCACACAGGACATATTTACCCGGAACTGTTTCTGGGCCAAAAATAAAATCCGTAATACCAACTGAAAAGTGATGTAGTCATTGTTGTTGTCCTGAAATAAACAAAAAACCGCAGATTTTGTTATCTGCGGTTCACCGATTTGGTTCCAAGCGTTCTTGGATCACTCTCGGTGAACCGCTGGATACCAAAAATAAAAGTAATAAGACTTGGTTAACATTTTGTTTGCTTTTTAGATAGAATGCTTGAGATTGACTATATCTACTTAAATTCAAAGTTAGCAGAGATAGCTGTCAGCGTCAAGCTCAAATTCGGGATTTATTCATTTTGGCTGAAATTGGTTTTATTTCCGGGAATAGCCGGATGTGAGGGGAATAATTTACGATCGCTCTAACGTTAACCAAACATTTCTGGGTCGCCGCTTTAGTTTTGTTTCGCAATTTCGAGTAATCTTGCGCCTGGATGCCGGATTTTTCGGTAAACAATAGTAGCGACACAGATGCTCAATCTTCTGACTCATAATTCTCATTTTCAGTAGAAGAACCCTAAAATTGCACAAATTTAAGCACTGACTAAAGAAGGTTTTAAAGAAGCAATCAGCAAATCTTTACCCAAAGTTGGAATTAAACTGGGGACTTTTCGTTCTAGAAGGGGCATTTCTTGCCAGCAGTGGCGACAGAACCAATAAATTTGATGGTGTCGGATGTGGCGGAGCATTTGATGGGAGCAGCAAGGGCAGTTATTCATAGTAGTTTTTCACCTAAGAGATTAAAGCAACTGATGAGTTGGAATGGAGCTTCCTGAACGATCGGGCAATAAAAAAATTTGATAACGGTTTCAGGGTCTAAAAAATTCGTGAAATATTTGTGAATTTGTAACATTCTTATACAAAAGTTTAATAGCTGTAATTTTACCTAGTCGGTTCCTGGCAAAAAATAAAAAGTACGTAATTACAACGGTTTGGCGATTTTGACTAATTATTATTGATTTTCACAAAAACCACATAAATTTCTTACATCTTTTTGTTAGCGTTGAATCATTTAAAAGCCTTATTCAGTAAGCAGGAAGCCTGGTGCATTCTTATACTATGTGCTTTCCCACTTGCGTAAATACCGAATTAAAGCAGAAAACTTTAACAAAACAAGCGTTTGCCTACTGAATCAAGCAGACAAATTGGAGTAAATAAATTTGTGAAGATTCTTTTAGTAGAAGACGATCGAAGCTTGGCGAACTTGCTACAAACAACGTTGAATTGGCAGCAGTATCAAGTTGATACTGCTATTGATGGTCAACAGGGATGGGAGTTAGCTGAGGTGTTCCAGTATGACGTGATTTTACTAGATGTGATGTTGCCTAAACTTGATGGTATATCTTTTTGCCAGCAGTTACGGACGGGAGGACATTATGCTATTCATCTTCCCAATCAAGAAACTCCGGTGTTGTTAATGACCGCAGTAGATACTGTAACGAATAAAGTTATGGGTCTAGATGCGGGAGCAGATGATTATCTGGTAAAACCGATTAATTTAGACGAATTATTAGCACGAATTCGAGCATTGGGGCGCAGAACTCAGGTGCAGCGATCGTCTAAATTAGAGTGGGGAGATTTGCAGCTGCATCCCAAAAACTGTGAGGTGACATTTGCCGGAAACCCGATTTCGCTGACTTTAAAAGAATATCAATTGTTAGAGTTGTTTTTGCGTTATCCTGAACAAATATTTAGTCAAAGTAGATTGAGCGAACAACTTTGGGCAGAGCATGAAACGCCAACGGAAAATGCTGTCAGGGCGCAAATTAAAGGACTGCGGCAGAAGTTAAAACAAGCCGGAGTTAAAGATATGATTGAAACAATTTATAAGCTGGGATATCGACTGCGGCGACCAAATCAAGAAAATGGTAATCAGCAGAAATCTTTATCTTTAAATACTGCTACTCCTGCGGCTTCTTCCTTGATACTTCCTTCCTCAGATCTTTGGGAAATTTGGCAGGAGTGTCGGCAATCTTATGTCGATCGCCTTACCATTATCGAACAAGCAATCACTGCATTAAATAGGGGTGATTTGACAAGAGAACTACAACATCAAGCGGAACGAGAAGCACATACTTTAATTGGCTCTTTAGGTAGTTTTGGCTTAGAAGAAGCTTCCCACATCTCGCGCCAAATCCAGCAAATTCTCAAGTATGATTCAGTTCAGGAACAGTCAGAAGCTAAAATTTTAAACCAATTATTTGAAAATTTACGCTGGATAATCACAGGAGATCAAAAGCTAGAAAAAGCTCAGAAAATCTCAGAAAATAAAGTTGTTTATTTTGATTCTGATTCCTCTACCTTGCTGATAGTTGATGATGATTTAGTATTAGCGGAACATTTGGCTAAAGAAGCGGTTGCTTGGGGTATTCAGGCGGAAGTAGCAACTAATTTGCAGCAAGCTAAACAGTTAATTTTAAAGCAACAACCTGATGTGGTATTGTTGGATTTAAGCTTTGGGGAAATTGGCGAAGGTGGTTTAGAATTTTTGGCTCAATTGCACAGAGAGTATCCAGAGATTGCGGTTTTGGTATTTACAGCTAGAGATAACATGAGCGATCGCGTCCAAGCTGCTAGATTAGGAAGTAAGGGTTTTTTACAAAAGCCGATCGCGCCTTCTCAAGTACTAGCAGCAATTAGCCAAACTTTGCAACAGTCCCATCAAACTTTATCCAAAGTGTTAATTGTTGATGACGATCCGCAAATTCTGAAACTACTAGAAAAGGTTTTAGAACCAGAAGGTTATCATTTAATACTATTGGACAAGGCTCAACTATTTTGGGAAGTTTTAGAACAAACTGCTCCCGATTTGTTGATTCTCGATGTAGAATTGCATGACTGTTCCATAAATAATGGAATTTCTTCTACCTCGGAATTAAGTGGTTTTGACCTTTGCCAAATTATCCGTAACGATCCTCAATGGCACAATTTGCCGATTCTGTTTTTATCGGCTCATACTGATTCTAAAACTATATTAAAGGGTTTTGAGGCGGGAGCAGATGACTTTTTATACAAACCTTTTGCGCCCGCAGAACTGCTAATTCGGGTTAAAAAAAGATTAGAACAAGGAAAAATTCGCCGTCAGGGTGAATTAGACTTACTAACGGGAGTGAGTAACCGCAGCAAGTCTATGCTGGATATTACCCGATTATTGCGTTTAGCTGTTCGTCAGCAACAACCTTTTTGTTTAGCTGTATTAGACTTAGATCAATTTAAGTTAGTAAACGATCGGTATGGACATGAAATGGGCGATCGCGTTCTCAACTATTTTGGGCAATTACTTAATCAATCGTTCCGTATGGAAGATGTTTTAGGGCGTTGGGGAGGAGAAGAGTTTGTGGTGGGGATGTACGGAATTTCTAAACAAAATGGAGTCAAACGATTGGAGGAAATGCTAGATTCGTTCCGAAAAATTAAATTTAGCGCTAGAAATGGCAGTGAATTTCAAGTAACATTTAGTGCGGGAATTGCTCAATTTATAGAAGATGGAGAAGACTTGCAAACACTTTATCGAGTCGCAGATCAAAGACTTTATCAAGCTAAAAACCAAGGGAGAAATCGAGTTTTAGCCACTGAAAGTTAAAGGAATTGTAGATTTTAAATTAAAAATGAGCGATCGCCACAAAACCAAAAATCAATTAATTGCTGAATTGGAGCAACTACGCGCCGAAGTCGTCGCCCTCAAGCAAGAGAAAAAGACTGCACCAATCTGCATATCAAAAATATCTGAAACAGCCGATATACCAGAAGGTTGTAGAATAGCTCTATCTCCTGAATTAGGAGCAGTTTATCAAGCAATTAACCGTCATCCACTGGTTGTTACTCCCGATACAACAATTCCAATTGTTATTCAGCAAATGGAGCAAGCACACTCTAGCAGCGTGTTAGTTATCGATCGAGGATTAGTAGTAGGAATTTTCACGGAACGGGATTTAGTAAAGCTGATTTCTGAACGAATTTCCCTGGATCGATTAACCATTGCTGAAGTCATGACTCGGCAATTAATTGCTATTTCTTTAACAGAATTACAAGATGCTGTCACTGTATTTAACTTAATGCAAGAGCAAAAAATTCGGCATCTCCCAGTATTAGATAAATCTGGCATGATGTTCGGATTAATTACGATGAAAAGTCTGCGCGAGTCACTTCAACCAAGCGATTTGCTGCGCTTGCGCCGAGTCAAAGAAGTGTTAGTACGACAAGTAACTTATGCGCCTCCCGATTGTAGCTTATTTCAAATAGTGCGATTAATGGCGCAAGAAAAAATTAGTTGTGTGGTAATTGCTGAAACAGATAAAACTGGAATAATTTTACCTCGTGGAATTATCACCGAACGGGATATTGTCAGATTTCATACTTTAGAATTGGACTTTTACCAAACTCAAGCAGCAATGGTGATGAGTACGCCGTTGTTGCCAATTTCCCCAGAAGATTCGCTATTACAAGCATATCAATTAATGAATCGCCATCGAATTCGGCGGTTAGTTGTATGTGATGAAAAAGGTAGTTTATTGGGGATTTTAACTCAGCGCAGTATTTTGCAAGCAATGAATCCAGCTGAGGCATATTCTGTAATTCAAATATTGCGCCAAGAAGTCGATCGCCTGCAAAACGAGAATATTTTGCTTTTGCAAACTTGTAACCGCGAACTGCAACGCCAAATTAAAGAAACAGGCGCACAATTAGCAGAACAAATCGAGCAAGAACGTCTATTAGCAGGTTTTACTCAACAGATTAATCGATCGCTAAATATACCCAAAGTTCTCAATGCCAAGCTTTCTTGTACTATTTTGTTACTGGTAACTCAACAAAGCGATCGCACTCTTTATCAAAAATATCTCAGTCAAGATAAAGAATACAACTATACAATTTTAGAATTTACTAGCCCACAAGCAGCATTAAAGCAGTGTCAACAGATGATGCCAGATTTAATTTTGGTTGATGAACTGTTACCTGATATGACTGCACAAGAATTTTTAATTCAATTGGGCAAACTGATTAAGAGAAATTCGCTTCCCGTAATTGTCATTACTGAGAGCGATCGCACCAGAATTATAGTAGAACTTTTGAAAAGTGGTGCCCAAGATTATCTCAAGAAAACTCACCTCACCGCTACCAAATTACATAAAACTATTAAAAGTGTTTTAGAAAGAATTCAATTAAGCCAAGAACAACCCAAACAACAGGAACAACAACAATTAGTTTCTATAACAGCCCTGCATATTCGTCAATTCTTAGATTTAAATCAAATTCTGACAGCTACAGTTAATGAAGTTCGACGCATTTTTGGGTGCGATCGTGTAATTATTTATCGCTTTAAACCTGATTTTAGTGGCATAGTTGTTGTTGAATCAGTTGTCGATCGTAGCTTTTCGATGTTGGGATGGGAAATCAAAGATGATTGTTTCCGAAAAAATTGGGTAAAACCTTATCAACAAGGGCGAATTCGGGCGATCGAAGATATTTACACCGCTACCGATCTCAATCAATGTCATGTCGATTTTTTATCTGGTTTTCAAGTTCGAGCAAATCTAGTAGTTCCCATTTTGTCAGGAGAAAATCTTTGGGGTTTATTAATAGCTCATAATTGTACAGCCCCTAGACATTGGAAAGCCACAGAAATTGATTTTTTATCTCAATTAGCAACTCAAGTTGGCATTGGAATTCAGCAAGCAATACTAGTTACCCAACTACAAACAGAACTCAAAGAACGTCGCGAAGCAGAAGTTGCATTGCAAGCAAGCGAAGCTCACTTTCGTAATGCAATTTTAAACGCTCCCATACCGATTATGCTTCATGCTGAAGATGGAGAAGTGTTGTTAATTAATGAAGTTTGGACAGAAATTACTGGCTATACTTTGGCAGAAATTCCGACAATGATGGCTTGGATAAATAAAGCCGATCGCCAACAGCGGCATCAATTCCAGGCAGATATTCAACAACTTTTCCACTCAAAAAATCGCGTTTCCCAAGGCGAATATACTATTAAAACCAAAACATCAGAAACTCGCATTTGGAATTTTTCTTCAGCATGGTTAGGAGAACTTGCCGATGGGAGAAGGTTAGTCATTAGTACGGCTTTAGATATTACCGAACAGCAAGCTGCTTTGCGCGATCGCCAACAAGCCAAATTACAATTACAAGAAAGTCAACAACGTTTGCAGTTATCATTAGAAGCAGCCAAAGCAGGTTCTTGGGAATTGAATTTGTTCACTCAGGAATTAATTTCTTCCGATCAATATAAAGCCAATTTCGGAGTTTTTCCAAAAGATGAAATTACCTATCGTCAATTAGTTGAAAAATTGATTCACCCGCACGATCGCGCCATGCAGCAAGCATTGATGCGAAAAGCTTTAGAACAACATATTCCTTATGAAGCAGAATACCGCTGTAGTTGGTCAGATGGAAGTATTCATTGGTTAATGGCAAGAGGACAAGCATATTATCAAGATGATGGTACACCCTATCGCATGATTGGCGTAACCCTAGATATTACCGATCGCAAACTAATAGAATTAGAACTCTTTGAATTGACTGCTGAACTAGAACAAAGAGTCGCACAAAGAACCGCAGAATTATCTCAAGCAAACCAAGAATTACTACAGGAAATTAACGATCGCAAACGCATAGAAACCGCCTTAAGAGAAAGCGAAGCCAGATGGCGCAGTTTAGTAGAAAATGCTCCTAGTTTTGTCCTCATGATCGATCGAGAGGCGAGAATCATTTTTATTAATAGAGTTTTACCTGAATTTTCCATAAAAACTGTTATTGGTCAGAGTTTTTATGACTATGTTATTCCTGAATATCAGCCAGTTCAAATAGCCGCAGTTGAGCGAGTTTTCCTCTCAGGTGAGCCAACTACCTTTGAAGTTTTAGGCTACAAAGATACCCAAGGAAATTTAACTTGGTATGAAACGCGCCTTGCTCCAATTTGGCAAGATGGAGAAATTTCCGCAGCAATTGTAATCTCCAATGATATCAGCGATCGCAAACAAACAGAAGCCGACTTAAGAGAAAAAAATCGTCGTTGGCGATCGCTCCTAGATAATGTACAACTAATAGTAATTGGCTTAGATCGACAAGGATTAGTAGAATATGTAAATCCCTTCTTTTTGAAACTCACAGGATATAGCGAAACAGAAGTTGTGGGAAAATCCTGGTTCGATAACTTTGTGCCAAGCACGCGAAAATTAGAACTTGGCAGAAGCTTTCAAGAAATTATTCAAGGTGTGAACGCTCATAGTTATTTTGTCAATCCCATTGTGACGCTGACAGGTGAGGAGCGAATCATTGCCTGGAGCAACACTTTGTTGCATGATGTACAAGGTAATGCGATCGGCTCAATCAGCATCGGAGAAGATATTACCGAACGCTATAAACTAGAACGGATGAAAGGTGAATTTGTCTCAATAGTCAGTCACGAACTTCGCACCCCTCTTACTTCTATGCAAGCTGCCCTTAACTTACTCTCAGAAAACATTGTCGATCCAAGTTCCGAAACTGGACAAAGCGTAATTCAAATTGCTGCCGAAGGAGTCGAGCGTTTGGTGCGTTTAGTCAATGATATTCTCGACTTAGAGCGACTAGAATCTGGGAAAATTCGCCTAGAAAAAAGCTGCTGTAATACTGCACAAGTAGTAAAAAAAGCGATCGACCAAATGCAAGAATTGGCAAATCAAAGCGGCATCAAATTAAGTACAACCATTGAAAGTTGCCCAATTTATGCAGATTGCGATCGTCTCCTGCAAGTCTTGATTAACCTATTAAGTAATGCCATTAAATTCTCTGCCAATGGAAGTACAGTTTGGTTGAAAATAGAAATAATGCAAAATCAACTTAAATTTAGCATCAAAGACCAAGGTAGAGGAATTCCTGCTGATAAACTAGAAACCATCTTTGAGCGATTTCATCAAATTGATGCCTCAGATTCCCGTGAAAAAGGCGGAACTGGTTTAGGTTTAGCTATTTGTCGCAGTATTGTTCAGCAACATGGCGGAGAAATTTGGGTAGAAAGTATTTTAGGTGAAGGCAGCACATTTTATTTCACGTTGCCAATAGGGGAGGAAAATTGTGGTGGTAACTAAACGAGTTTTGATTATTGATGATGATTTAGGAATTCGCAAAATCGTGCAAATTTCCTTAGAAGCAGTGGCAGGTTGGAATGTACTAATTGCCGCTTCGGGAATGGAAGGTATAGACATTGCTCAAGCTGAACAACCAGACGCAATTTTACTAGATGTAATGATGCCAGGAATGGATGGAATTACCACACTGGGAAAAATCAAAGAAAATCCGAATATTCAAAAAATACCAGTTATTTTGCTAACTGCCAAAGCCCAACCAAGCGAACAAAAACAGTTTACAGAATTACAAATAGCAGGTGTAATTACTAAACCTTTTAGAGCAACGGATTTAGTGGAACAAATGCGATCGCTATTACAGTGGCAAGACTAGCACAAAAGGGGATTGGGGACAAGGGCAGGGCTACTTCATTGTCGCCAAAGCAATTTAATAGATGGGGGGATGGGGAGATGGGGGGAAAGAGATGCTTGATGATTCTTCCAATGTGAGCCATCGCAAGTTATATCTCAATCCTAAGCAAATTATTTTCTCCTCCGAACATGAATTAGCCCTGGGGACAAGGGGAAGGGGGAAGGGGTAGAGTACTTAGTCATGATGTAAACTTTGACAACTTCACCAGTTCTTCATTTTTCGACCATAAAGTTAAATCATTGCAGAAAAAAAATGTTTAACCGCCATTTATCAAAAGATTTAGCCAATTGAGGTTATTATGTCAAATTGTCCTTTTTGCTCTCACACCATGCTCCGACATATTCGTAGTAACCAAATATACTGGTTTTGTCGCAACTGCTGACAGGAAATGCCTAATTTTCCACAACTCCGCAGTAAATCACTGTTAGTTAACTTATCAAGTACTTTAGGCATTCTAGAACAGTATCCTGCAATGATTAACAGATAAACCTTTTACTCCTGTTTCCCTGTTGATTTGAGACACTTTGTTTTTTTTGACGGCATTGCTCTTAAAGCTTCAAGTAAAAGTAAAGATATAATGATGAGCTTTTTAACTAAACTTTTCGCTAAGGCAGAAACCATGAAAGTATTACTCATAGAAGACGATCGAGCAACAGCAGATGTCTTAGAAGAAACTCTGGTGGCTCAGTATTGGATTGTCGATCGTGCTACTGATGGAGAAACAGGACTAAAATTGGCACAAGCTCAAGAATATGATTTGATTTTGCTAGATATTGACTTGCCGAAATTGGATGGTATTAGTCTTTGTAAAAAACTGCGGAGTGAGGGATATAAGAATTCCATCTTGTTATTAACTGGGAAAGATAGTACAGAAGCTCAACTTGCGGGGTTGGATGCTGGAGCAGATGATTATATAACCAAACCATTTAATTTAAAGATATTACTTGCCAGAGTCCGCGCAGTTCTTCGCAAGGTTAAGGCATTACCAACGATCGCAACTTATGAAAATATTCAACTCAATTCAACACGCGGCGAGGTAACTTGCGAGGGCAAACTGATACATCTTACTGCTAAAGAATATTGCTTATTAGAACTGTTTCTGCTTAATCCTAAACGTATTTATAGCCGTCGTGCTATTCTTGATTGCCTGTGGAATTTTGCCGACGCACCAGGCGAAGAAACAGTTAATACTCATATTAAATGTCTTCGGCAAAAACTCAAAGCAGCTGGGGCAAGCGATCCCATTGAAACTGTTTATGGATTAGGATATCGGCTACGTTCTCCCCAAGTTGACACCCCCATTTCCCCTACAATTCAAACATACGTGCCATCTGACTCTCAAACTAACGAATCTGAGAATCAGCAAAAAGCGCAAGCAGTGACATTAAAAGTATGGAATCAGTTTAAAACTAAATATGTCGAACAAGTTAGACTTTTGGCAGAATTAATAAATATCCTCAAAACTGGTGATTTTTCGCGGGAACAACAGCAAGAGGCGATTAGTTTAGCTCATAAATTAGTTGGTTCGCTGGGAATGTTTGGGTTAATGGAAGCGGCGCAACAAGCGAAACAAATTGAACTTTTCCTCAAAGAGAATCCTTTAGGAATGTTGCAAATTCAAGAGGCGTTTAAATTAGTTGGTTTGTTGCAGCAGACAGTTGAACAAGCACAAACAATTTCACCTCCCAAAACCCGACCAATTCAACAAAATCAACGCCCAGCTATTTCATCTGCCCGAATTTTGATTGTAGATGATGACTTGGAATTAGCCGATCGCCTAAGAATAGAAGCATTCGCTTGGCATCTTCAAATAGAAATTGCGACAGATCTCAACGTTGCTCGTCAGATGATCGATCAGAGTCCGCCGAGTGTATTGTTGCTCGATCTCAGCTTTCCAGGTGCAGAAGATGGATTAAGTTTGATGCAGGAAATTCAAGGTCGATCGCCAAAAATTCCTGTAATTGTTGTTACTGCAAGGGAAGAGTTGAGCGATCGTGTAGCCGCTGCTCGGTTGGGAGCAAACGTATTTCTTCACAAACCTTTGCCAGCTTACGAAATTCTCAAAACTGTTACCAATGTGTTAAAGCAGAAACCTCAAGAAGTTGGTAGTAATCGCGTTTTAATTGTGGACGATGACCCAGGTTTTCTGAAGTTGTTATCAATTTTATTGTCATCTTATGGAATGCAGGTAACAACTTCTGCTCATCCGCAAGAGTTTTGGCAAGTGCTAACTAGCTGTAATCCCGACGTGCTAATTCTCGATTTAGAAATGCCCGAAATTAATGGCATTGAACTCTGTCAGGTGGTGCGTGCAGATCCAGAATGGCATCATCTCAAAGTCCTATTTTTGTCAGCGCACGTAGAAGCAGAAGCGATCGCCAAAGCATACTCCGCTGGAGCCGATGCTTATATTAATAAAGGGATACCCGGAACCGAATTAGCAACGCAAATTTTATACCGTCTCAATCGAGGTTAATCATTAGACCTCTCCAACAAAGAATCTCAAAGGCAGGCAGGATGCCTACCCCACAAGAGTTTTTGGAGATGTCTATTAAACATCTCCAGAAATAAAAGATGCGTTACATAGATGGTAGAGACGTTGTATACAACGTCTCTACCATGTTTTTTGAAGATGTCTATGTTCATCCGGCTTTGATATAATTAGCGTAACGAAATTACTGGTATAAAGCGTAGCGTGCGAGAAATAATACACCAGTTAGAAAAGCTGAAAAAGCTTTATCTAAGCTTTCTTTACTTTTTGCCTTCTTGCACTAAATTAAATGTAGCAGCGCTAAAGGAAGCCGAATGGATTCCAGAATTTATCGGCGATTATTCCCTTATGTAGTGGCGATCGACACTACAGGAGTCGCTTTGTTGCTGACGCACTGGTTAGAGCCGTTAATGACCCGGACAAGTAGCCCGTTGTTCTTAATCGCCATAATTGTCACTACCTGGTATGGCGGTTTTTATCCCGGTATGCTGTCCGTTGTTCTGTCAGTACTGGCGATCGACTACTTCCTGATTCCCCCAATCTACCAATTATCGATATTCACTACCGACGATCTGGTGCGCTTAGTTATCTTTACACTCATTGCGCTGCTGATCCATTTTCTCAGTAATAATTTAAAAAATAGCAAACGCAAAGTTCAACAACTCAACCGGATATTACGCCAAGAGACTGCCGATCGCCTAAGAACAGCCTTGAGTGCGGCACAAATGGGGATGTGGGACTGGGACTTGCTAACCGGGAAAATTACCTGGTCGGAGGAACATCAACGGTTATTTGGTGTTGCGCCTGGTAGTTTTGATGGCAGATATGAAACCTTTGCTGCTTGTCTCCATCCTGAAGATCGAGAAGGAGTAAATCGGGCGCTTGACGAATCCTTAAAAAATCGCCTTCCCTATCAGCATGAGTTCCGAGTTATTTGGGGGGATGGCAGCATTCACTGGGTAGAAGGACGGGGAAAAGGTTTTTATAACGAACAGGGACAACCTGTGCGGATGTCGGGAACGATTATGGCGATCGATGCCCGAAAAAAAGCTGTAGAGACGTTGCAAGCAACGTCTCTACAGCTGGAACAGCAATTTGAGCAACAGCGATTGGTGTTAGAAATGACCCGACGCATACGGAATTCGCTCAATTTACAAGAAATCCTGCAAACGACAGTGGATGAAGTGCGGGAATATCTGAAAACCGATCGGGTAACGATTTTTCAATTTACCCCTAGTTGGGGTGGAACGATTATAGTCGAGTCGGTAGCAGATGAATGGATGCCGCTTTTACCACTCCAGATTTACGACCCTTGCATTGGCGAAGATTACGTTCAACCCTTTATCGATGGTTTAGTTACAGCCAAATCGGATATCTATAATTCGGGCATTAGTCCCTGTCATGTTGAATTTCTCGCCCAATTACAAGTCAGGGCAAATTTGGTTGTTCCCGTTACCAAAGATAATAAATTGTGGGGATTACTCGCAGCCCATCACTGTCAAGGGCCTCGCCAGTGGCAAGATATAGAAATCAACCTTTTGCGGCAGTTAGCCGCTCAAGTGAGTATAGCGCTTCAGCAATCCGAACTTTTGGAAAAAGTGCAAACGGAACTGGCAGAACGCAAGCAAGCTGAACTCGCCATACAGGAAAGTCAAAACCAAATTCAGCGCCAATTAACTGAAATCGAAACTATCTATCAGTCTGCTCCCATTGGGTTAAATGTTTTGGATACTGAACTTCGCTTTGTGCGAATTAATCAACGACTGGCAGAAATCAATGGGTTTTCTATTGAGGCACATATCGGTCGGAAAATCCATGAGTTACTACCGGATTTGGCTGATATTGCTCAACGACTGTTGCGCCCGATTTTGGAAACGGGAGAACCGCTGTTAAATATAGAAATCACTGGGGAAACTCCAGCGCAACCAGGGGTACAACGAATTTGGTTAGAAAGTTTTTTGCCTTTAAGAGATGGCGATCGAATTATTGGCATCAATACCGTTTGTGAAGACATTACAGAACGCAAACAAGCCGAACAAGATTTAGCAAGAGCCGCACTTCGGATTCAAACATTATTCCATACCTCATTCGATGGCATCGTCACTTTAGATCGGCAAGGAAATGTCATAGATGCCAATCCTCGATTTGCCCAGATGCTGGGCTACACACCAGAAGAAACTGCAAAGCTAAATGTTACTGACTGGGATGCTCTTTTAACTCGCGAAGAACTTCAGCAATTACTCGATGACAGCATTAAGTTAAAAAATGGAGTATTCGAGACTCGCCACCGCCGGAAAGATGGCTCAATTTACGATGTAGAAATCAGTTATAGTGTCGTCCAATGGCAAAAAGAGATTCTCCGATTCTGTGTTTGTCGAGATATTACCGAACGCAAACAAACTCAACTTGCTTTACAACAACTAAATGCCGAACTGGAAGCACGGGTAACTCAACGATCGGCAGAACTAGCAGATCTTTACAATAACGCGCCCTGTGGTTATCACTCTTTGGATGTTGATGGATTCATTGTGCGAATTAATGATACGGAGTTGAACTGGTTGGGTTATACCCGTGAAGAGGTTCTGTACAAAAAGAAATATTCCGATTTAATCACTCCTGGGAGTAGAGAAATTTTTTACCAAAACTTTCCCAAGTTTAAGCAACACGGTGAGATCGATAATTTAGAGTTTGAGATCTTCAACAAAGATGGAACAACTCGCTGGGTAAGCTTAAACGCTACCGCAGTTCGAGATCGAGCAGGAAACTTTATCATGAGTCGATCGAGCTTGTTTGATATTAGCGATCGCAAACTTATCGAAAAAGCCTTGCGTCAAAGTGAAGAAACATTCCGCTTGTTGAGTGAGTTCTCTCCGATCGGCATTTTCCTCTGCGACATTGCAGGTAAATGTGTCTATACCAATCCCCTCTATCAGCAGATCGTCGGTGCATCAAGCGAGGAAACTTTGGGGGATCGTTGGAAAGAATTTATTCATCCTGACGATCGCCAATGGGTGTTTCAATATTGGTCAGATTTAGTTGCTACAGGTAACGAAGGTGTATTTAACGAACTGCGCTATCAAGATCGTCAAGGAAAAGTTTGTTATACCCAAGTGCGAACCGTACCAATTAAGTCAAGTGATGGAACGGTGATTCTGTTCGTCGGGACTGTGGAAGATATTACCGAAAGACGTAAAATTGACCAAATGAAAAAAGAATTTATTTCGGTAGTCAGTCATGAACTGAGAACGCCTTTAACCTCAATTCGCGGTTCTCTGGGTTTAATTGCTGGTGGGGTGTACGATCGAAAACCGGAAAAGATGAAGGAAATGATTGCCATTGCTGCTAGACAAAGCGATCGTCTGGTGCGTCTAGTTAACGACATTCTCGATTTGCGACGCTTGGAATCAGGACAAACAAACTTTAACTTACAACAGTTAACTGCTGCTGAGTTAATCCAGCAATCAGTTGATGTGATGCAAGGTCAAGCCGAAGAAAGCCAAATTACTCTGTCTATAATTCCTTCGGTTGTAGACGTTTGGGCGGATGGTGATGCGATCGTCCAAACACTAACCAATCTTCTTAGTAACGCAATTAAATTTTCTCCGCAAAATTCAATTATTACCATTAGCGCCAAAGTGATTCCTGAAGATTTAGCAACTCAAAAACAACTCCCATCCTCTGCGCTGTTCTGGGTGCAAGACCAAGGTCGAGGTATTCCAGAAGATAAGCGAGAAACCATCTTTGGACAATTTCAACAAGTCGATGCCTCTGATTCTCGTGAAAGAGGTGGCACTGGCTTAGGGCTGGCTATTTGTCGTAATATTATTGAACAGCACGGAAGTAAGATTTGGGTAGAAAGTGTGTTAAACGAAGGCAGCACTTTTTATTTTACTCTTCCTTTATCTAGTTAATTTTTAATTCAATTAACCTAATTATTATGCCCTCTAGACGAGTTTTAGTTGTTGATGATGAAGCCGATATTCGAGCAGTTATCCAAGGATGTTTAGAAGATATTGCTGGATGGAAAGTTATCTTAGCAAATTCCGGCGAACAATGCTTGGAAATCGCTGAAAAAGAACAATTAGATGGCATTTTAATGGATGTAACCATGCCAGGAATCGGAGGGATAGAAGCATTACAACAACTTCAGGAAAACGCCTACACTAAAACCATTCCTGTTGCTTTGTTAACGGCTAAAGTCTTACCAGATGAACAAAAAGAGTTTGCCAGTTTAGGCATTGTCGGTCTAATAATCAAGCCGTTCGATCCAATGACGTTAGTAGATCGGGTTTCCAGGGTTTTTGGTTGGAAAGATTAAAATTTTATAACTTCATAATATCTTCAAAATTTCATTTTAAAGTTAAGGAAAATGGCTCTATTTTCATGGTGTAATCAATTACCAAAATTTAGAAACAAAAACACACAATTCTTGGAAAAAGAACCAAATTGTTATTTAAATAACAAAATTAGAAACGATCGGACGGAGATTTAGAGAGACTACAAGCGGAAAGATACAAGCAAGCTCAACTACCAAGACTACTTCTGTACATAGAAATAGTCATAAAATAAACAGGATTTCCGATATGTTTAAAGAAGCTATTTTAGCTATGGCAACAAAACGAGTTTTAATTGTTGACGATGAACCCGATGTGCGGGCGGTTGTTCAAGGATGTTTGGAGGATATTGCAGGTTGGGATGTCGTCACCGCTGCATCGGGTCAAGAGGGTTTAGCTAAAGTTATGGTAGATCGACCTAATGCGATCGTTTTAGATGTAATGATGCCGGGAATGGATGGGCTTACCTTCTTAAGAGAGTTGCGAACTCGACCAGAAGGGCGATCGATCCCAGTAGTTCTCCTGACTGCAAAAATCAACCCAGCCGATCCGAAAATGCTTTCAGAACTGAGTATTAATGGCATTATCTCTAAACCCTTTGACCCTTTTAAATTAACTGAACAGATTGCAGACTTTCTCGGCTGGGAAATGGAACAATAATAATATTTAATAGATTCACCATCTGAGAAAGGTTAACCAATGCAATTTTTTGATAAGTTGCTGTATGCGATCGAACGTAACCAGAGTTTACTTTACGTAGCCCTCGATCCAGACTTGGACGAAGTAGTAATTGGGCAAAATGGTCAGGATCATGACCGCTTGTTAGGGCAGCTGTGGGAAAGGTTGGATTATATTATCGAACAAACCGCCGATTTAGTTTGTGCTTATAAACCGATATTAGGATTTTACCGAGCATTAGGCACGCTGGGATTAGAACTGCTAAAACGCACTTTGACGAAAATTCCCCCAGAAATTCCCGTAATTTTGGACGCGAAACACAGCGATATTCATACCAGCACAGTCTTTGCCAGAATGGTGTTTGAACAATGGCAAGTAGATGCTGTCACCTTAACTCCTTTAGCGGGACTAGATCACGTTGCACCATTTTTGGTCTATCCCGATAAAGCCGTGTTTATCCAATGCGTTCATGCTAATGCCAGTGCCGCAGCATTGCAAGAATTTCCCGATCGCGATCGTCCTTTTTATTTACATTTGGTACAAGAAGCAAAAAATTGGGGAACTCCCGAACAATTAGGATTAAAAGCAGGTGTGGCGAAGTTGGATATTTTAGCTAATATTCGCCAAGCTGCGCCGGAACGATTAATTTTGTTACAAGAAGGTGTAACCGAAAATGTTGACTTGTCGAGTATTTTAGCAGCTGGTTTAGATGCCCAAGGAGAGGGGTTGCTAATACCAGTACCGCCAGAAATTATCGAGGGAACTGGAGAAAGTACTCGTAAATCTGTGAGAGAATTACGAGATTTAGTGAATCAGGAACGTCAACGCATTGTGCAAACAAGCCCCGCTTGTAATCTCTGGCTTCCTGATGTTTTACCTTCTCTTTCTCATCCCCACCAAGATTTAATTTTGCAACTTTATGACATTGGTTGCATTATTTTTGGCGATCATGTGCAAGCTTCTGGCGCGGTTTTTCCCTATTACATTGATTTGCGAATCATCATTTCTAAACCGCAAATTTTCCATCAAATTTTAAGCGCATATTCAGAAATTTTGGAAACTTTGGAATTTGACAGAATAGCGGGAATTCCTTATGGTTCTTTACCCACAGCAACCGGGTTATCTTTGAGGTTACATCGTCCCATGATTTATCCGCGAAAAGAGGTGAAAGCACATGGAACTCAAAGAGTAATTGAAGGGTATTATCAACCAGGGGAAAAAGTTGTGGTGGTGGATGACATTTTGATTTCTGGCAAAAGTGTCATGCAAGGCGCGGAAAAATTGCAAGTGTCTGGTTTAAAAGTGGAAGATATTGTCGTGTTTATCGACCATGAAAAAGGCGTAAAGGATAGATTAAGGGAAAATGGTTATCGGGGTCATGCTGTTTTAACTATTTCCGAAATTGCTGAAACTTTACTGCAATCTGGTAGGATTGATGAGTCACAATTTAAACTTTTAATCTGATCTAGATCCCCGACTTCTTGAAGAAGTCGGGGATCTGGACAACCTATATAAGTTTTTTGCTTTTGAGAAAATAGGTTGTCATGTTGCCTTTTCCTTTGACATGAATTTGATCGCGTTTTTCAAACAAATATTTATCTTTGAGTCGTTGATATGTGGCTTCTGTAACCTGTATATAACCAGGTATTCCATGAGATTCCATGCGACTAGCAACATTAACAGCATCACCCCATAAATCATAAATAAATTTTTTCTTACCAATGACTCCAGCTACTACTATTCCTGTGTTTATCCCAATGCGAATTTGTAGTTTTTCGTCGATGCTAAGTTGAAATTGCTGCATTACATTTAGCATGGATATTGCTAAATCAGCGATCGCTTCTGCATGGTCAACTCGCGGAATTGGTAATCCTCCTGCTACCATATAAGCATCACCAATTGTCTTAATTTTTTCTAAGCCTAATTCTTCTACTAATTGGTCAAAGGTAGAAAAGATTTGATTTAATAAGTTAACTAATTCAATAGGTGGCAGTTTGGTGGAAAGTGAAGTGAAGCCAACAAGATCGGCAAACATAATTGTTACTTCATTAAAACTTTCGGCAATAACTCTGCTATCTTGTTTGAGTCTATTGGCTATAGGTTCTGGTAAAATATTGAGTAATAATAGTTCCGATCGCTCTTTTTCTAAACGTAATTCGGCTTCGGCTTTTTTGCGATCGCTAATATCCCTAGCTACCCAAATTACTGAATCTTCAGATTTTGGTGTAATGCTGGCAGAAAACCAATATTCAGTTTCATTAACTAGCAGATTATACTCAAAATTAATGGTTTGTCTTGTCTCTAGTGCTTGGTGAATTTGATTTAAGAAGATTTCGGCTTTTTCACCTACTAAAAATTCTTCAATAGTGGGACTAATAATATCAATTTCAGGTGGATATAAACGTTGGGGATTTGTCGGTGCAACATCGATATTATTGGCTTGAGAGTCAATGACTAATATGATATCAGTCATTGACTCTAAAAGGGCATTTAATTGAGCATAAGAATCGCGTAACTTGTTTTCTAATATTTTGCGATCGCTAATATCCCTAGCTACCCAAATCACTTGTTCATCTGACAAAGGCGAAATATTAGCCGAAAACCAAACCTCTTGATTATTGATCGACAAACTATACTCAAAATTGACAGTTTGTTGCGTTGCTAAAGCAGTTTGTACATGATTAAAACAAATATCAGCTTGTGCTTTTGGTAAAACTTCATGTATGGTTTTTCCTACTTGTTCGGATAAAGGTTTAAGCAGAAGTGCCGGATTTGTAGAAACAATTTTGAGGAAATATCCTTGGCGATCGACTATCAATATTACATCAGTCATTGCCGCAATAAATCCTCGGAGTTCAGCTTCCGTTGCTGCTAAAGTAGCTGTTCTTTCTGCCACTCTAATTTCTAACTCTTCATTCAGCTTTTGTAGCGCTAATTCAGCTTTTCTGCGTTCGGTAATATCTGTACCAATAGCAATAATTCCAATGAAATTATCCTCAGCATCTAATAAGCTTTTGTTTGACCAAGATACCCACACTTTTTCCCCATTCTTGCGGATATTTTCATACTCATTTTGCTCATATAATTCGGGATGTTGGACTATATCAATCATCATCGCTGCGATACTTTTTTCTCCTGTATCATTCTGGGCAATAATCGTACCAACGGGACTTTTTCCCCGGATTTCTTCTTCCGAGAAACCAAAGAATTTTTGAGCAAATTCATTAAAAAAAGTAAATTTTCCTTTAGTATCTAGTTTGACAATAATACTGTTTCCGGTTTCTACTAGTTGTCGATATTTAGTCTCACTTTGTCGGAGTAATTTTTCCGAAGAAGCGCGTTCGGTTACTGTAGCAGCTAATAACAGGGAGGTCATGGTACTTACTCCCAAAAAAGCTTGTAAAAATAGTATAGCCTGATTAATATTTTCCCCTTTAGCAATAAAAGGGCCTCCTCCATTAATCACTCCCCAAATAGCAATGCAAGAGATGAGAAAGGAAGCAAAAACAGCACCAGGCTGACCCCATTGAATAGCAGCCCAAATAATAAACGGAAAAGGTAAGTATTCTAATGGATAACGGGAAATTTCTGCTTCAGTTTTGGCTGTAAAAACAATCCAACTTACTGTGACTAATAAAATCAGTAAAACGCCAGATGCCAACCAATTTTCAGGTAAATTTATTAGGTTTATTTTATGAAAATTAATTTTTGCCTTTAGTTGAAATAAAATTAATAATAATGGGGTAAAAATCAACACTCCCATTGCATCTCCCAAAAACCAATTCCAGCGAACTTCCCAATATTGACTCCAGTCCACTAGTCCGGCTAAACACATTCGCAGTGGCCCTAAAAAGGAATTAATTTGGGTGGAAATTAGCGCACTAATAACGATAAAATTAATTACATCTCTGAGGTTATTCAGGGAAGAATGAAACCCTAAACGACGCAGGAAAGCGACTGCAAATACTGCTTGTAATGTGGAACCAAAAGCTGCTTGTAATGCTAAGGTTAATAAGGGTTTTATCCCGACAATCTCGAAGAAAAATGTTCCTAAAGCTACTCCAGGCCAATAACGCAGTCCTAATAATAATAGTGCAGCTTGGGCAATTCCTGCGGGAGGCCATACCGAAGAACCTAAGAGTGCGACACCTGGAATGGAAACCGCTAGCTTTCCTCCAACAAAGTAGGCGATCGCAACTAAAGTAACTTTGGCTAAATATTGCCCTATTCTAGATTTAGGGAATCTGTGCGATCGACTTTTATTTGAGTTCATATTAATTGGAATTTGAGAGTTTTTCTCAGGGTTATGGAACTATCGGCTACAAAGTAGATGCTGAGATCGGCAATTTAAGTGAATAATAAGACATATTATCCAGTAAGCTCATCTATAAATAGAAAGATTTACAAGCTATTTTAAAATGAAAAAGTTGATTTGTCGCTAACATGAAGATAATTAGCGAAAATGAGACAAATAGGCACAATAGTTTTAATAATTAACT
This sequence comes from Floridaenema flaviceps BLCC-F50, assembly GCF_041929275.2. Classification (NCBI taxonomy): domain Bacteria; kingdom Bacillati; phylum Cyanobacteriota; class Cyanophyceae; order Aerosakkonematales; family Aerosakkonemataceae; genus Floridanema; species Floridanema flaviceps. Next base: position 419,447 of record NZ_JBHFNR020000001.1, read on the forward strand.
AGCTTTTTGCGAAAGCATCATTTGACGTTGCTGTGCTGTGTGAATAAAAGTGCGAAAAATTCGCTGTTGACGGGCATCATTTAAGGATATTTCAGGATGCCATTGAATAGCAAAAGCCCAAGGATGATCCAAATGTTCTAATGCTTCAATAACTCCATCTGCTGCTTTTGCTGCTAAACGCCAACCTTTGGGTATATTACTAGCAGCTTGATGATGCCATGAAACAACTTTTGTTTCTTCGACACCCATAATGTTAGCCAGATGAGTTCCCGGAATGATTTGTACTTTATGTTCAGCAGGGCAACTTTGGGCTTGGCGATGAATGATTTTCTCTCCAAATTCATCGGGTAAATGTGGTACTAATTTGCCCCCGCTAGCGACTACTAATATTTCTAATCCGCGACAAATTCCTAAAATAGGAATATCTGTTTCTAAGGCTAATTTTGCTAGGGATAATTCAAAGCGATCGCGTTCCTTATTCACATTATAAATCTCTGGATGCTCGGCACCATTGTAAGTAGCAGGATCGAGATCGCCACCTCCAGAAAACACAATTCCATCTACCCATTCTAAAATACTATTTAAGTTAGGTTCGCCCGGTGGTATTAACATTGGCAACCCACCTGCTAAACGAATTGCTGTTATATACTCATGCCGTAGACAGTAGTCATTTGTTTTATTTTGAATCGATGTGGTAACGCCAATTAAAGGTGGGTGAAATTTCATAAAACTTTTCTTTAAATCGGTGAGTGAGTTTTGTTCTATAAGATAGTATTCCCTAATAGGGTTCAATTCTATCAGTTGAACTTTATTTATAAAGTTTATATTTTAAATTGGTAACTGCTGAGATTTTTGTATCGGGAGATACTAAGCAGAAAGATTCAGGAATAAAAATCATCATCCAGAAAAATTGCACCACTAATTGAAATTACATCGTAAATTTATCAATTATGCTGTCTAGAACACCCGAATTTTATACTTGGTTTGCTATGATATTAGTTTATCATACAGAGTCAACTTTATGGAAAAACCCACAACAACATCTAAATACAAACATATTGTTCTCACATCTCATCCGGGTAGAACGAGTCAAAAACCAGTGTCAATTAATTGGGGAGAAATTGACGGAATGAAACGCGGGCCTATTATTGGAACTTTAACAAATCCTGCCCAAAAAAATGTAATTGGCACTCATTCTGGCTCTTATTCAGTTTATCGCGCTTTGGCGATCGCTTCCGGTTCACTGCAAGCAAATCATCGCCCAGATTTAACTAATACTTCTCCTGTAGTTCATATTGGCCCTTATCCTAGTTGGTCCGATCCAGATAAAATAGTTTCTCTCGATCCTTTTGGTGCCGTAGTCGGCGAAGTTTTCCAAGACTACTATCAAAAAGAATACGACATTCGCCCGACAATTGCCATTACTAAAGCTCATATTAATATGCCAGAATTGCAAGAGGTGGTCAATCAAGGAATTTTGCAAGTTGATGGCAAAATTTTGAAGGATAATGGCAATTTAGTAGTTACCAAAATAGCAGTCGATCCTGTTTGGTATTTACCCGGAATTGCTAAAAGATTAAACGTGCAAGAAAGCTATTTGCGGCAAGTGCTGTTTCAACAAACTGGTGGGATGTTTCCTGAATTAGTAACTCGCCCAGATTTGCACGTTTTCTTACCTCCAATTGGCGGCAATACTGTTTACATAATTGGCGATGTAGAAGCAATTACTGACCCGGATAAATTATTAGCAGTTCGGGTGCATGATGAATGTAATGGATCTGATGTTTTTGGTTCTGATATTTGCACTTGTCGCCCTTATTTAGTACATGGAATTGAAGTGTGTATTCAAACAGCACAAGCTGGTGGTGTGGGAGTAATTGTTTATTTAAGAAAAGAAGGCAGGGCGTTAGGAGAAGTCACTAAGTTTTTGGTTTATAATGCCAGAAAACGCCAAGAAGGTGGCGATCGCGCAGATGCCTATTTTACCCGTACCGAATGTGTCGCTGGCGTGCAAGATATGCGCTTTCAAGAATTAATGCCAGATGTGTTACATTGGTTGGGCATTACGCGGATCGATCGCCTAGTTTCCATGAGCGATATGAAGTACAATGCCATTGTTAATTCGGGAATTCAAGTAATCGAAAGAATCGCTATTCCTGACGATCGAATTCCTGAAGATGCACAGGTAGAAATTGCAGCAAAACAAGCAGCTGGTTACTATACTCCTAATACTGTGCCAGATGCGATCGCACTTTCTCAAATCAAAGGCAGAAGTTTATCAGAATAGGTATTGGGTAGTTGGTAGTTGGTAGTTGGTAATTGCTCAGGAATTATGAGAGAATAGGTAATCATCTTTTACCAACTACCTAACAATGGAAAGACCAGATTTCGAGAAGTTAAAAGTTTATCAACTATCTGAAAGTTTAGCAGATGCAATTTGGCAAATAGTTGAAGGCTGGCATAGAATAGCTCAAGATACAGTTGGCAAACAAATTATTCGTGCTGCTGATAGCATTGGTGCCAATATAGCCGAAGGAAGAGGTCGTTACAATTTCTCAGATAATCGCCGTTTTGTAAGAATGGCAAGAGGTTCATTAAATGAAACAAGACATTGGTTAAGACGTGCTTATAGACGGAATCTATTAACAACTGAACAAGTAAATCAACTAAAACCAATCATTGATGAATTATCTCCTAAAATAAACGCTTATTTAAAATATCTTGACAATGCTGTAAAACAACAAAGAGGAAATAATGATTAACCATTCCAACTACCCACTACCAACTACCCACTACCAACTACCCAAAAATGCAAATTATTGATTATTTACGAAGTCCAGAGGCAATTCGGGAAAGGTGCGATCGCATTTTTACTCTAGCATTAGATGATAAATTGCCCTACTTTCGCATTGATTTAAGCAAGTTGGAAAAGTGCGCTGATTATGTTATTCAAGTAATGCGCGATGATTATCCAAATTTAGATATTCCTTTTCATAGTCGCTGGCGACATTTTGAGGTAGGAAATGTTTCTCGCATCACTGAATTAGATGCAGCTTTGGCAGAATTTTCCCCTCTGGAAAAAGCGAAAGTTAAGTTTGATTTGGCAATTATTAGCGTTTTATTAGATGCTGGCGCTGGCGCAAATTGGCAGTATTTTGAACAGGAAAGTGGGCAAGTATTTCGCCGTTCGGAAGGGTTAGCTGTTGCCAGTTTTCGGATGTTCTCTCAAGGTGCTTTTTCTAGTAATCGTGATTTACCTTTACAAGCAGATGCTAAAGCATTACAAACTTTAGAGTTAACCACATTGCAACAAGGATTTCAAGTAACTGAGAATAATCCTTTAGTTGGGGGAGAAGGAAGATTAAAATTACTGCAAAGTTTGGGAACAGTTTTAACCCAAAACATCGAAATATTTGGTCAAAAAAATCCCCGACCCGGAAATATGGTAGACTACTTATTAAAACAGGGAAATCATCAATTAAGTGCTAGTCAAGTATTAAAAGCAGTTTTAACAGGATTAGGCGAAATTTGGCCTGGGAGATTGACAATTGATGGAGTTAATTTAGGCGATGTTTGGATTCATTCAGCTTTGGGGGGAGAGGAAGAAAGCGATCGCTTTATCCCCTTCCACAAACTCTCCCAATGGTTAACCTATTCTCTATTAGAACCTTTGCAAGAATTAGGTTTAGAAATTACTGAATTAAACCAATTAACAGGTTTACCTGAATATCGCAACGGTGGGTTATGTTTAGATATGGGTTTATTACAATTGAAAAATCCCGAAGATTTGCAAAAAACTCATCCTGTAGAGTCAGAATTAATTGTAGAATGGAGAGCGTTAACCGTTTGTTTGCTCGATCGCATTGCGATCGCAATTAGAGAAAAGTTAAACATGACTGCCACAGAATTACCATTAGTCAAAGTTTTGCAAGGCGGAACTTGGACTGCTGGGAGAAAAATTGCCTTAGAATTAAGAACAGGTGGCATTCCTCCCATCAAAATTCACAGCGACGGAACCGTATTTTAAAAGGTAGATAATGAAAGAAGTTACTATAATTAACCATCCCTTAATCCAACATAAATTAACATTAATGCGGCAAGTAGACACCAGCACCGCAAAATTTCGCAACCTTTTAAGAGAAATTGGCATATTATTGGCTTATGAAGTAACCAGAGACTTACCCCTAAAATATGTAGAAATTAAAACCCCACTATCTCCCATGTCTGCACCCATGTTAGCCCCAGAAAAAAAGATGGTAATTGTCTCCATTATGCGGGCAGGACAGGGAATTTTAGATGGTATTTTAGAATTAATGCCCTCAGCTAGAGTCGGACATATTGGACTATATCGAGATCCCACAACATTAATGGCAGTAGAATATTACTTTAAAATGCCCCATGATATTGAACAACGAGATGTATTAATCGTAGATCCCATGTTAGCAACTGGGAATTCTGCGGTTGCAGCAGTAGATAGATTAAAAGAACTCAATCCTTTATCAATGAAATTTTTGTGTTTATTAGCTGCACCCGAAGGAATTGCCCATTTTCACGAACAACATCCCGACATACCAATTTACACAGCAGCAATAGATGAATATTTAGACGAACAAGGTTATATTATTCCCGGTTTAGGTGACGCAGGCGATCGACTTTACGGTACAAAGTAGCAAGCAGACAACAGATCCCCGACTTCTTTGAGAAGTCGGGGATCTCGCTTTCTAGATCCCCGACTTCTTTGAGAAGTCGGGGATCTCGCTTAATAGTTTTTCTGCTTTTGGCAAATAAAAGAGTACCCCAAGCGGGTACTTTCAAAAGCTAAAGTAAGCAACTAAAAAGTAAGTAGCACTCTGAGAAAAGTGTTTTACTAGCCAATAGCAGAATTACCCAATTATGGAACTTTTCCCCATAGATAAAAACGGTCAATTATTCATTTCCCCAGATATAGACGACTGGCAACCTATTATTGACAGTGGCATTAATGTAATTTTCGATCTTGATGGTGACTCGGATGTAGGTGTTCCATACCTATCTAATCAAATTCTCTATATTTATTTCCCCTTTGAAGATCGAGATTTACCTAATTTAAAAAGGCTGCACTCGCTGGTCAGACTCGGCGCAAGTTTAGTGAAAAGTGGGCATCGGGTATTAGCTCATTGCGGGATGGGGCACAATCGATCGGCTTTAGTAGCTGGATTAATTCTGATGTACCTTGGTATGAGCGGTATTGATGCAGTAGCTCTGTTACGCCAAAAGAGACGGGGCGCTCTCTACAACAAAGTTTTTGCTTCCTATTTGCAAACGCTATCTTTAGTTAGTGAAACTTATTTAGAATTGGATGCTTTCCCGGAAGCTGCTTAAACTTTCAACTTCGTTGCTTCACTAACTCCACCGCTAACTCTATAGCTGCTTTCATACTTGTAGGGTTAGCAATACCTTTACCTGCAATATCAAAAGCTGTACCATGATCGGGAGAAGTGCGAACAAAAGGTAAACCAATAGTAGTATTAATTGCTCGATCGAACGCCATCAACTTCACAGGAATTAAACCTTGATCGTGGTAAAGCGCAAGATATCCATCATGAGTTGATAGAGGGGTACTACTATGATTACCAAACCAAGCTTGACCCGGTTTTACCCACATTGTATCGGGAGGAATCGGACCATCTAAAACTAAATCCGATCGCCTTTTCCTCTCCCATTCCAACCAAGGATTTAACCAATACTTCTCTTCATTACCTAATTTTCCCTGCTCCCCGCTGTGCGGATTCAAACCAGCAACCGCAATTCTCGGTTGAGCAATGCCAAAATCATGCTGCAAACACTCTACCAACAAATCTAATTTCCGACTCATTAATTCCGGTGTCAGCACTTCGGAGACTTGACATAAAGGAATATGTGTGGTAGCAAGTAAAGTGCGGAGAGTCCAGCCAGTGTGAGGCGATCGCGCCACAAACAACATCCCAAAGCGTTCCACACCAGACATTTGCGCCAAAAGTTCAGTTTGACCAGGGTAATCATGTCCAGCCGCTTGCCAAGCAGACTTGGCGATCGGTCCTGTGACAATACCTTGGAACTGATTTGCTAAAGTTTTGGCGATCGCAGTTTCCAGAAACGCAAAACCGATCGCCCCACTAGCAGCATTACCACAACCAAAAGTAATTTCCCCCTCTAAATCAGGAAATTGCACATCCAAAATAGACAGAGAATCTGGATGGGCCAGACTTTCCCCTGGCAGAATCTTTTGTAAATGAGAGTAGGTTTTTTGGAGTAGCGATCGACTACCCACCACAGTCACCCGACAACTTTGGGTCACACTAGGATCAGCCAGAGCCTTCAGAATCACCTCTGGCCCAATACCCGCTGGATCTCCCAACGTCACCGCCAAACAAGGACGCAAATCATCATTTCTGAGTATCGAGCCACTTTCTGTAAAGAAACTTTGTTCTGTTTTCATTTTTCCCATCCACCCCAACTCTATTAGGGAGAGATCCCCCTCGCTGTTTTATACTAACTTTGCGGGTTTGAAATCATCACAAAGGCAAAGGAGCGTTTAACTAATGAGCGGTGAAATCTTTAATGCAGCATTCTTGGCTATTGTCCTAGTGCTTGTAGGCTTATCAATGGGCTTTGCATTATTGAAAATCCAAGGCAAAGAAGAGTAGAAGTAGGGAGGTGGGGGGGTGGGGAGGTAGGGGGATGGGGGGAGATAAAAGCGCTAGATCTCTCCCCATCCCCCCATCCCCCCATTCCCCAAAAGAAGAAGCATTAATGAGCAAATTCTGATAACATCTTATAGAAAGTTTAAAATTCTTTACTAAAATTCGGGATGAGCTTATTAATCGTCGGTGCCACAGGCACCTTGGGAAGGCAGATAGCCCGTCGCGCCCTAGATGAAGGACACCAAGTTCGCTGTTTAGTCAGAAGTTCTAAAAGAGCAGCTTTTTTAAAAGAATGGGGCGCACAATTAGTTCTTGGTGACTTGTGCGATCCGGCAAGCTTACCCCCAGCCTTAGAAGGTGTAACAGCAATTATTGATGCTGCTACTGCTCGTCCCACAGACTCCCTGAGCATTAAACAGGTAGACTGGCAAGGCAAAGTAGCATTAATTCAAGCTGCCAAAGCAGCGGGTGTGGAACGTTTCATTTTCTTTTCCATCTTGGATGCGGAAAAATATCCCCAAGTCCCACTGATGGAAATTAAACGTTGTACGGAACTATTTTTGGCAGAATCAGGTTTAAACTACACCATTCTCCGCCCCTGTGGTTTTATGCAGGGATTGATTGGTCAGTATGCAGTTCCCATCTTAGACAAACAGGCAGTTTGGGTAACTCAGCAAAGTGCCCCCGTTGCTTACATGGATACTCAAGATGTAGCTAAATTTGCCGTTCGCGCCTTGTCTGTTCCCGAAACTGAAAAAGGTACTTTTCCGGTTGTGGGAACAAGAGCTTGGACAGCTGAGGAAATCATTCGCTTGTGCGAACGTTTATCTGGACAAGAAGCTAAAGTTACCCGCCTACCGACGAACTTAATGCGTACAGCACGTCATGTGGCTCGGTTTTTCCAATGGGGCTGGAATTTAGCCGATCGATTAGCTTTTGCCGAAGTTTTAGCGACAGATAAACCATTCAATGCTTCAATGGAAGCAGTTTATCCTGTTTTTGGCTTGAATCCAGAAGAAACGACTACCTTGGAAGCTTACTTACAAGATTACTTTAGTCGGATTTTGAAGAAACTCAAAGAGTTAGATTATCAAGCTAGCCAAACGAAAAATAAAAAGAAAAAAACGTCTTTAAGATTTTAGAGAACTACTAAAATCGTTTATCATATTGACCAAAAAACGGACTTTTTCGCGTGCCCAAAGCTGGGATTATTTATAACGACGTTAAACCTGTAGCTTGTCGTGTTGCTGGCGAATTAAAAGACCAGCTAAAAGCTGCTGGATGGGATGTTGTCATGACCACAGGTGCAGGCGGTATTCTTGGCTATGCTACTCCCGAAAGCCCAGTTTGCCACACGCCTATCGACCTATTAAGCCCTCCTGGATTTGACAAAGAAATGTCTTTTGGCATCGTCTTGGGAGGAGATGGCACTGTTCTATCAGCGGCTCGTCAAGTGGCATCCATTGGAATTCCTTTGTTGACTGTAAATACGGGTCACATGGGATTTTTGACCGAGACATACCTGAATCAATTGCCTTTAGCGATCGAAAAGGTAATGGCAGGAGAATATGAAGTTGAACAGAGAACCATGATTGCAGTGCGGGTGTTTCGGGACAATGCAATGTTATGGGAAGCCCTTTGTTTAAATGAAATGGTGATTCATCGGGAACCACTGACTAGTATGTGCCACTTTGAAATTAAAGTGGGTAAACACGCATTGGTTGATGTTGCCGCCGATGGGGTGATTATTTCTACTCCTACTGGTTCAACGGCTTATGCTTTAAGTGCTGGTGGGCCAGTAATTACGCCTGATGTGGAAGTATTACAATTAGTGCCTATTTGCCCTCATTCAATGGCTTCCCGTGCTTTGGTGTTTGCTAATACTGAGCCTGTGACGATTTTTCCGGTAAATTTAGAGCGACTGGTAATGGTAGTAGATGGCAATGCTGGGTGTTATGTTTTACCAACTGATTATGTTCTGGTAGAAAAGTCTCCCTACTGTGCCCGGTTTATTCGCTTACAATCACCTGAGTTTTTCCGAGTTTTACGCGAAAAATTAGGTTGGGGTTTGCCTCATGTTGCTAAACCTACTTCGGTAGAGTTGCCTTGATTAAGGGGACTCGCTTAGGCTCCAGGGGCAGAAGGTAAAAATCCCTTTCTCCCCTTGTCCCCTGTTCCCTCTCTCAGTCTTTAATTGTGAAGTTGCTTTCACACAATTGGCGATCGCCTTTTTCCAAATTGGGTCTAAAATATCCAATCTAAAATTGAAAATTGAATGACTTATGGTGACTAGTTAGAGGAAAGTTTTTGGGCGATCGCTTGTTCAATAGAGTAAAAGTCATTTTCTAGTTCAACGGCGGTTAATTTCTCGAATTGAGCGATTTGGTTTACTTGCTCATCGGCAACTTCTCCTTGCAAAGCTGCTACAATGCGATCGGCTGTTCTGCCACTACCTGCAACTACGATTAATGGTCGATTAAGTCTCATCGTATTACTGGCATCTCTTAAAGTTATTCCTCCACCATTAATCAAAACTGTTACCGAGGGTGCGCCCTCTGCTAAACTAGTTGCTACGTCAGCAATCCAAGGCGATTCATCTCCCCAGTTATTACCAGGAACCAATACAAAATGTGTATGATTTGGTTCTAAAGGTGCAGCATCAGCAAATGTGTTTTCGATCTCTGGAAGTATCACAGTTCCAATTGCAGCTACACCAATTAACGGAAATGTTCCACCTGAATTTAAACGCGCTTTTCCCATTAATTGCATTACGCCAGCATCTGTACCACCATCTACTACATAAGCTTGAAATTTTTCTGCTAAGGGAGCTATTTTTTCTTCAAATAATCTTTGCAAAGTAGTAACATACTCCTGGGTTAATCCACTAGCACCGCCGACAATCACTAGAGTAGGGCGCGATCCTTGCAATCCTATTTGTTGTAAAGCATCTGGTAATTCTGTCACCTGTTCAACTTGAATGGCGAGAGCGTTGGGAATATTGGTAATATTAGAAACGCAAGGTTTGTGCATCTTGCTAATTGATAAGTTGTCTATGTTTAAGTTGGTTTTCCTAAGCTTAGCAATTAGTAAACTTTGAAATTGCTGGTTAGCCCGGATCTTGTCCAAATCTGGATCGGTTTTTTCCTTTGACAAATATTCTACAGCATTAAGCTGAAAAGTTTGTTCTAAATTTAACAGAGCCCCCCCTGTCTTTGCAAACGTGCTAAAACTGATGATGTTACAGTAAGCTCAAGTATTAATGCTTATAAACCGGGGAGTTATGAATACTATTACCATCAACAACAGCCCTTGCGTCTTAGTCATAGAAACTGATGAAGCCTTGGCGCAAAGTGTTAGCCTTGACTTGAAAGAATCAGGCTATGAACCAGTTGTAGCTCACGATGCGAATACGGGAATGCTACAAGCCATAGAACGCCAACCCGCTTTAATTGTAGTAGACCGGATGTTAGCTGGGGATTCTGGATTAGGTGTGTGTAAAAATCTGCGCCGTGCGGGAAGTAGAGCCCCAGTATTATTGATGATGGCGCGTGACAGTGTGGACGATCGAGTTGCTTGCCTAGAAGCAGGCGCAGATGATTACTTTCTCAAACCTTATCGATCGGAAACATTTTTAAAGTTAGTCCGTCTTTACCTCCAGCCGGATAACTATAGCTCGGAACAGTTACGATTCTGTGACTTAGTTTTAGATTTGGGTACGCGCCGAGCCCTGCGTAATGGCAGAATCATTGATTTGACAATGAAGGAATATGATTTGTTGAAGTATCTCATGGAACATCCTCGCGAAGTTTTGACCAGAGAGCAAATTCTGGAAAATGTCTGGGGTGACAATTTTATGGGAGAATCCAACGTCATTGAGGTGTATATTCGTTATTTGCGTCTGAAAATTGAACAAGAAAACGAAAGACGCTTAATTCAAACCGTCAGAGGCGTAGGTTACGTACTGCGGGAAACTTAAAACAGATAGTTAGGAGTGGTACAGTGATGAGTAACAGGAAAACTCCTAAGTTACTAGGTTTGGTATTGGGAATTTGGCTGATGGGTTGTTCTACAACTGCGCCAGTGAATTCTGGAAATATAACTTTGATTTCTCAACAAGAAAGCACGAAATCTCCTAATAAACAGGAATTAGCCGAAAATTTGGGTCAAATGTTACCGATTTCAGCTAAAGCTCAGTTTGCTAGCGGTGAAGTTGTGCAGTTAGAAGTGACTCGCACTCCCTCTGAGCAATCTTTGGGGTTGATGTATCGTCGAAATTTGCCAGACGATCGCGGAATGTTGTTTTCCTTTTCTCCTGCTCAAAGAGTCAGCTTTTGGATGAAAAATGTGGTGATTCCTTTGGATATGGTTTTTTTAAGGGATGGCGTGGTCAGAGCGATCGCCGCCAATGTCCCCCCCTGTAAGGAAGATCCCTGCCCTACATACGGCCCTGATGGAACTATAGACCAAGTAATTGAGCTACGTGGCGGTAGAGCCGCACAATTGGGGATTAAACCCGGACAACAGGTGAAAATTGAGTTTTTATCACCTCCATCCCCTAAGCATACAAAATCTTTACTATAACTTGTTGAAATCTTATAACTTTTGAACCCAAATGTTAATATTGGTGTCTATATTGATAAATAACTCTAAGAATTTGCTACGCTGTCCTGGCAATGCGAATTCGAGAGAGAATTGCCCTTGCAGTAGGCAAAACTACCGGAAGTGCAAGATTGAGTCAGTAAAAAAGTAAGTTACTATCAGTAAAGTATGCTTGCTTAAAGTACTGGCACTGTTTAAATTCCATAAGTTCTGAGTTCTGAATCCCTTTGCAGAGCCAATAGGAGAAAAGCCTAAGAATTGTGAGTTAAAGCTTAGTGATATTTCTCTTCAGGCAGATGGGAATTAGGTGTGAGGCGAAAGAAATTAACAGCCAGAACTAAAGGAACCGTGCTCAACACGGAAATTGCCGACTTTGGCGAAAATAACTTTTCGTGAGATTGTAAATTCTCCCCAAGAGTTAAGTCAAAAAAGCAAAAATTATTAACTAAAGATGCAGGGAATTTCCCACTATACTCCTGTAGATATAGTGGCAGAAGCATTCCGACATCTTCCTTGTTAGAGATGAGGTTAGTGAAAGCGCTGAGGTAAAACAAGATCACAATAAAAAAACAATTTTGTTGAGGTTAAAAAGCTGAATAAAAAGCTTTTTTTAAATGATGAGTTTTAGCCAAAAGCTGCTGAACACAATTAAAACTAATCCTCAACTCGTCATCTACGTTGCTCAGGTTTTTTGAGTATTGTCTGTGCTGCCAAGCTCTGATTACACTTGGGTTTGGGTAAATCGACAAACAACACTTTTGAACCCAAGAACAGTGACAAAGAGAATACTGTCTACCGGATTTATATGCCGGAGAGACAAATATTAGAAAATGGTGTCTAGTACCGGAGGTGATGTAGGAGTGGCACCCGCAAACTATTCGAGATTTATTAGATTTTTGCAAGAAGAGTTGTCGATTTCCGGCGCATCGCTTTCGATCGCCCTAAGACACAGCAAAAAAGATCCAGGCCCTTTGCCAATGATTCTTTGGCAATATGGTTTGGTAACACTAGAACAGTTAAACAGAATATATGATTGGTTGGAACAAGCTTAATATTTATTTATCCCCAAGGATCTGGCGATCATGTCAAATCAAGTATTCCTGAGTAAGTTACCACAGAATCGAGGGGTGACACCAAATTCCATACCAGAGCTCCCGAATGGGTTAGCGATCGCTAACCCATTCTTTTATGCCCAAAACTTAAAATAATAAAGTAAGCACTTACTCAGATCTGGCTCCACTTTTGGAGGTAGAACCTCCTGCGATCTCGTTCCCAGGTTCAACCAGGGAACGAGTAACAGAGGCGGACTCTTGGTGCTCTTATCTTTGGACTTACGCTTCAAACCCGGTTTCTTAACGTAATTCGTCATTTTACCTTGAGGGTAAGAATGAGAAACCGGGTTTCTTAGGGTATGGTGCGTAGTCCGAAAGGTAAGCATTGCCAAAAATAACTTAAAAGTGTTGATTATGCCACAGCAATTATCTCCATATCTAGTTTCTGTAACTTTGCTACTAATTTGCAAATTATTTACTATTACTCCCTTACCCACCCAAGCAGAAACTACCCCAACTAATCAAAATACATCTAGTCCTTGGGATCAAATAGATAGTTCATCTGCTTATGAACCACCACCAGATATTGGTTCTCCCGGAAGAAGAGAATCAGGTGGCAAGCGTCCTAGAGAAATACTAAACTGTCCCAACGATTTACAGGTTCCCAATCCACCATTAACAGCTTTAGTCCCAAAAATTAGCGAACAAACTGCCAACTCACGGACGAAAATTACCCTACTCATGGGATTAACAGTAGAAGCACGTCCGACATTTTTTGTCTACCTTCCCAAGACAGGTGCTAATACTGTAGAATTTATTCTTAATGATGCTGGCGAAAAAGAAGTTTACCGGGCTAATTTCCCTACTCCAAAAGTTCCAGGCATCTTTGGCTTCAAACTCCCAGAAACCGCTCCGGCTCTGGATGTTGGGAAAAGCTACCAGTGGTATTTCGTGATTCGCTGCGATCGGGCAAATAGAAAGAAGGATTTAGTTGTCGAAGGCTGGATTTGGCGGACACAGTTACGTGCAGCAATCAACGAACAAATACAAAAAGCTGGATTACGCGATCGCATTGCTTTGTACCGTCAGTACAACATTTGGTATGACGCTTTGGCTAATTTAGCTCAGTTACATTACTCCTCACCACAAAATTTACAGGTAACTACTGAGTGGAGTGAACTATTGCGATCGGCTGGCCTAAGTGAAATCTCTGAACAAATGTTAATTATCCCCATAAAACCTTGATAAACTATTAAGGTTTATCTGGAAATTTGCCGACAAATCTATCACGAAAAAAAGCAAATTTCCGATTCAATTTTAAGGAATAATTTTATGAACAAAATAGCTGATCTCAGACTCTGGCTAAGAGTAGGGACTTATCTATTTTTTTTAGTTCTATCTCATCCCACCTCAGCACAGATAGTACCCGACAGAACGCTACCCAATAATTCCATAGTGACACCAACTAACGACACATCACCTGGAATCACCACACCTGGACAAGGAACACCTGTAATTCACCTGATTAACGGCGGAACACAAGCAGGTAAAAATTTATTTCATAGCTTTCAAGAATTTTCCCTTCCCACAGGACACACCGCCAACTTTAACAACTCAGTAGATATTCAAAATATCATTACTCGCGTTACAGGTAACTCGATTTCTATTATTGATGGATTAATTAAAGCCAACGGTAGCGCCAACCTATTCATTTTAAATCCCAACGGCATTATTTTTGGGCCAAATGCTCAATTAAATATTGGTGGCGCATTTATCGCCAGTACCGCCCAAGCAATTAACTTTGCCGATGGCACTCAATTCAATGCCAATTCTACAGGAAGCACACCCCTATTAACCGTCAGTGTTCCTCTTGGTTTACAAATAAATTCCCCCACAATTTCTTCCCCTGGAATTACCATCCAAGGTTCAAACTTACAAGTGAACTCAGGTCAAACTATCTCTTTAGTAGCTAATCAAATAAACTTTATTGGTGGCAACCTGAAAGCAGAAAAAGGCAGAATAGAATTAGCATCAATTACCAATGGTTCATGGTCACTATTTAGTAACATTCAACCATTAATCAACCAACTAGGGGACATCCAACTTTCCCAAACAGCCACAGTTGATACCAGTGGGGTTGGTGGTGGTAATATTTTAATTCAAACTAGAAGTTTAAGATTAACCGACGGTTCTCAAATCAGAGCTAACACTTTAGGCGCAGAACCCGGAGGAAACTTGACAGTAAATGCCTCTGAATCTGTAGAAGTAATTGGTAGATTAGCAGACGGAACTCCCAGCGCCTTGCAAGCTAGAGTAGAATCAAACGCCAATGGTAATGGTGGAAATATCAACATTAATACCAGAAATTTGCGAGTCGAAGGCGGGGCGAGAGTAGCCGCTTCTTCCTTAACAGATACACCAGCTAACGCCGGAAATATTTCTGTACAAGCGACAGATAAAGTAGAAATAATTGGGGTAAAAGATGTTACCCAAAACGAACAAAATATAATTTACCCAAGTGCATTATCTACCCAAACCACAGGCGCAGGAAATGCTGGAAAGATAAACATTGAAACCGGAAATTTAGTGACTCGTGAAGGTGGACAAATATCTTCGGAAACCTTTGGGAGTGGAAATGCAGGAAACATTGATATTCAAGCCAATCAAATCCAAATCGATGGTAGGTCATTTGATGGTACAGCGCCTAGTGGAATTTTAGCGAGAACTAAACAAGAAGCCACAGGAAACGCTGGAAATATCATTATTAATACTGACACTTTAACAGTGACAAATGGCGCAAGAATTGCCGCAGCTTCTTTAGGCGTAGGAAAAGCGGGAAACTTAACAATTCTTGCCCAAGATTCAGTAGAAGTAACGGGAGTGGGTAATAATATTGATGGTTCAGTTAATCCTACGCAAATATCAGTTTTAACTACTGGAAGTGGCGAAGCTGGAACTTTAGATATTGAAACTAGAAAATTAACTGCTGAAAATGGAGGTCAAATATCTGCTTCTACTCAGGGAATTAGTAATGGGGGAAATTTAACTGTAAAAGCTGAAGAAGTGCAATTAATTGGTCGATCGCCCGATGGCGGTTTTCCCAGTGGTTTATTAGCGAGAGTTGAACCAAAAGCAAGTGGAAATGCGGGAAATGTGGTGATAGAAACCCAACGTTTAACTCTTACCAATGGCGCA
Organism: Floridaenema flaviceps BLCC-F50; assembly: GCF_041929275.2. Classification (NCBI taxonomy): domain Bacteria; kingdom Bacillati; phylum Cyanobacteriota; class Cyanophyceae; order Aerosakkonematales; family Aerosakkonemataceae; genus Floridanema; species Floridanema flaviceps. Next base: position 434,955 of record NZ_JBHFNR020000001.1, read on the forward strand.
AGAGTGGCAGCATCTTCTTTGGGGGAAGGAAAAGCGGGAAGTGTAACAATTCGTGCTGCCCAAAAGGTAGAAGTTAATGGAGTGGGAAAAAATGTCGATGGAAGTTCTAACCCAACGCAAATTTCTGTATTAACAACCGGAACTGGTACAGCTGGTTTTTTAAATATTCAATCTGGGGAATTAACTGTAGGAAATGGAGGTCAAGTTACTGCTTCTACTACAGGAAGTGGTAACGGGGGAAGTTTAACTGTCAAAGCTGAAAATGTGCAGTTAAATGGTCGTTCTCCCGATGGAATTTTTCCCAGTAGTTTATTAGCAAGAGTGGAAGGAAATGCTACAGGAAATGGGGGAGATTTAATCGTAGAAACAGGACGTTTAACTGTTAGAGATGGTGCAAGAGTAGCAGCAGCTTCTTTAACTCAAGCACCATTAAATAATCCGTTGGAACAAGGGAAAGCGGGAAATGTGACAATTCGCGCTAATAATGTAGAAGTAGCGGGAGTTGGTAAGAACGCTGATGGAACTGCTAACCCTGCACAAATTTCGGTGTTATCTACCGGAGTTGGAACTCCAGGTAATTTAAGCATAGATTCTCCGAGTATTTTGCTGAATAATCAAGGTAGTATTTCGGCTGCATCGCAAAAAGGTACAGGGGGGAATATTACTTTCAATTCGCAAAATGTTGTGTTACGCCGTCAAAGTGTGATTTCTGCTGATGCAGGCGCAGGGGGAAGTGAGGGAAATATTAAGATTAATACTCAAATTATGGTTTTGTTAGGAGGAAGCAAAATCATTACTGATGCAGAATCTCCCACTGGTGGAAGTAATATTAATATTTCTGCTCCTAGTGGTTCCGATTTATTATTGTTGGTTTCACCAGATAGTATTATTAATGCTCGTGGAGAGTTGATAATTGAAGGCGAGGTGGAAGTGAAAGCACCGGAATTGCCTAAAGTAGAAGTTGTGGATGCTACTAATTTAGTTGCTCAAACTTGTCCCGAAGGTGAAGAAGTTAGTACTTTTTATGTGACTGGAAGGGGTGGTATTCCTACTAATCCGAATGAACCTTTAAGTGGTGATTTGTTTTGGGAAGATTTACGCATTCCGCAAGTAAGTAAGGATGCAGGGGTGCAGGGGCGCAAAGCACCAGGGGAGAGTTATCAATCTCCAACTATTGTGGAAGCTCAAGGTTGGGTAATTGGAAGTAAAGGTGAGGTGATTTTGACTGCTGAAACTGCTAATTTTACTTTGCATGATGCACCTTTTAATTTACCTGCTTGTCGTTCGAGGTGAATTTTTAAATAAGTTTGTTGTGAGCACTTTAGTGCTTCTATTTTGGGAAGAAGCGACTGAAGTCGTGACAACGGACTTTTACGACTGAAGTCGCTACAACGAACTTTTACGACTGAAGTCGTGACAACGAACTTTTACGACTGAAGTCGTGACAACGAACTTTTACGACTGAAGTCGTGACAACGGACTTTTACGACTGAAGTCGTGACAACGAACTTTTACGACTGAAGTCGCTACAACGAACTTTTACGACTGAAGTCGCTACAACGAACTTTTACGACTGAAGTCGTTACAACGAACTTTTACGACTGAAGTCGTTACAACGAACGAGTTTTAGGAAAATGTTTAAACCTTTTAAATTCAGTTTAGTTTTATGCTTGGGACTAGTAATTTCCCTCTGTTGGGAAAACTTGATTCTCCCATCTCCTGCAACAGCGAATTTCTCTTTTCTGTGTAACTCTTCTCTGCGTTCTCTGCGTCTCTGTGGTTCCATTTCTTCTAATTTTAATTCTTCGCAATTACTCCAACAAGGAAAAACTTTATACGAAGGAGAACAATTTGCGGAAGCAATTAAACTTTGGCGAGAAGCAGAACGAAACTTTGCTGCCCAAAAAGATACTTTAAGCCAATCATTAACTCTTAGTTTTCTTTCTTTAGCTTACCAGAAATTAGGCGATCGCCAATCCGCCCAATCCACAATTGACCAAAGCTTAAATTTATTGCAGACAATTCCCGACTCCAACCGAGAAAAAAATCAGGTTTTAGCAACAGTTTTAAACACCCAAGGACGCTTGCAACAATCATTAGGACAAACGGAAGAGGCTCTTTTAACCTTACAAAAAGCTACCGCTGCTTACCAAAAAGCTGGTGATGAACAAGGGAGAATTGGCAGTTTAATCAATCAAGCACAAACTTTACAAAGCTTGGGTTTTTATCAGCGATCGGCTAAAATTTTAACACAATTAGAACAAAATATCCAAAATCAAACCAATCCGCAGCTTAAACTTAAAGGTTTACTTAGTTTAAGCTCAATTCTTCGCACTAATGGAGATTTAGAAACCTCACAAGAATTAGGTAAACAAGCTCTAGAAGTTGCGGAAAAATTAGCTTCTCCATCTGCTTTAACTACGGCTTTAATTAATTTGGGTAATACAGAATTAGCTTTAGCTAGAAGAGTTGAAGCAGTAGCGGAGGATACAGCAGATAATCAACAAGTGCAACCAAGAAAAATAGCAGCTTTAACCTATTATCAAAAAGCTGCTACTATAGCGAATTTCAGTAATCAAAAACTGCAAGCGCAAGTTAATCAAATGCGGTTGTTACTGGAAACTAAACAATGGAAGGAAGCGGAAAGTTTATGGCAAGAAATTCAAGCTGAACTTGCTCAAACTCCAGCTAATAGAAATAAAGTTTTTGCTCAAATTAATTTAGCTAACTCTTTGTTAAAAACGGCTAATCCTAATTGGGAATTTACGCAACCGCAGAGTATAGGAAAGTTACTGGCGAATGCAGTTCAAGAAGCGAAAAGTTTAGCAGATAAACGCGCCGAATCATACTCTTTGGGTGTTCTAGGGGAATTATACGAAAAAACCGGACAATTTCGGGATGCTGAACAGTTAACTAAACAAGCTTTACAACAGGCTAATTCTATTAATGCAACGGATATTAGCTATTTGTGGGAATGGCAATTGGGGAGACTTTACAAAGTTCAGAAAAGTTGGGAAAATGCGATCGCATCCTACACCACAGCCATTAACACCTTAAAATCTCTCCGCAGCGACTTAGTAAACATTAACCCAGAAGTGCAATTCACTTTCCGGGATAGTGTTGAACCTGTTTATCGGGAATTGGTTGATTTACTTTTACAACCTTCTACCCCCCCTTCCATCCCCCCCGTCAACGGGGGGGAAAGAGGGGGAGTTACTCAAACAAAGCTTATCCAAGCGCGTTTAGTAATTGAATCTTTGCAGTTAGCTGAATTGGATAACTTTTTCCGAGAAGCTTGTTTAGATGCTAAACCTGAACAAATTGAAAAACTGGATGTAAAAGCAGCCATTATTTATCCGGTAATTCTTCCTGATAGATTGGAAATTATCGTCAGTTTACCGCAACAACCCCTAAAAAATTATAAAGTATCGATTCCGCAAAATCAAGTAGAAAGCACCATTAACCAACTCGAACAAGCTTTAGCAATTCGCCATTCTAATCAAGAAGAACGTTTACAAATTTCTCAGCAAGTATATGATTGGTTAATTCGCCCCATGCAAGCAGATTTACAGGCGAGTGGCGTACAAACTTTGGTGTTTATATCAGATGGTTCTTTGCGAAATATCCCAATGGCGGCTTTACATGATGGACAACAATATTTACTAGAAAAATATAATATTGCCCTAACTCCGGGGTTACAATTATTAAGAACTCAGCCTTTAAATCGGAAAAGATTACGGGCATTAACGGGAGGTTTAAGTGAAGAAAGGGAGGGTTTTTCAGCATTACCAGGAGTCAGAATGGAATTGCAACAAATAAATGCTGAAGTTCCCGGAATCACACTTTTAAATCAAGATTTTACTAGTAGAAGTTTGTCACAACAAGTAGCAGAATTGCCTTTTCCTGTGGTTCATTTAGCTACTCACGGACAGTTTAGTTCTAACTTTAAACAAACATTTATTTTAGCTTGGGATGGGCCGATAAATGTGAAACAATTAGATGATTTACTCAGAATTAGAAATCCCAATTTACCCAGCGAAATTGAATTATTAGTTTTAAGTGCTTGCGAAACTGCCGCTGGCGATAGTCGGGCGGCGTTAGGGCTTGCAGGTGTAGCAGTTAGGGCGGGGGCACGCAGTACTTTGGCGACTTTGTGGAAAGTTAGTGACGAGTCTACTGCTGTATTAATGGCGGAATTTTATCGAGAGTTGGCAACACCTGGAATCACAAAAGCTGAAGCTTTACGTCGTGCTCAAATTACTTTATTAAATAATCGTAGTTACCGCAATCCTTATTTTTGGGCACCTTATGTTTTGGTGGGAAATTGGCTGTGAATGGTAGTGGGTAGTGGGTAGTGGGTAGTGGTAAAAATTACAATTACCAACTACCAACTACCAACTACCAATTACCATTCAACTAACTATTAAATACCTTGGCGGCAGCGGCGACACCTGCGCCGGGGGTGAAGGCATCATAGCCTAGTTCTAGTAAGGCTGATTCTAGGGATGCGATCGCAGTTAGTATATCGCGATCGCTCACAAAACCCAAATGCCCAATGCGGAAGATTTTACCTTTTAAATGATCCTGTCCTCCCGCCATTGCGATATCATAGCGTTTCTTGAGTACCTTGCGAATTTGTTCGGAATCTACCTGTACTGGCGCAACTGCTGTAATCGCAGGAGAAGCAGCACTATCTGGCGCAAACAAAGGCAAACTCAAAGCTTTTACCGCTTCACGAGTGGCATTTTTCAACCGTTGATGACGGGCAAAAATATTTTCCAAACCTTCTTTTTGCATCATCTGCAAAGTTGTTTGTAATGCCACAATTAAGTTAACTGGTGGCGTAAAGGGAAAACTATTTTTCGCCGCATCTTTACGATACTTTCCTAAGTCCAAATAATACTTAGGTAATTTGGCAGTTTTGTAAGCTTCCCAAGCTTTGGCACTCACACTCACAAAAGCTAAACCTGGAGGAATCATATAACCTTTTTGCGAACCCGAAGCTACCACATCAATTCCCCATTCATCGATGGGTAAATTAACTGCGCCCAAACTCGTCACCGCATCTACCATCATTAAAGCTTCACCGTGCGCTTTCACATGGCGGTTAATAGTTTCCAAGTCGTTTAATACGCCTGTAGAAGTTTCGCTGTGAGTCACAATTACCGCTTTAATTTGCTTCTCTGTATCAGCTTCTAGCTTTTCGCGGAACTGTTCAGCATCTAAAGGTTTACCCCATTCTGCGGTAATAATGTCTGCATTCAAGCCGTAAGCTTGACAAACTTCGCCCCAACGTTCGCCGAACTTGCCATTCGATCCTACCAAAACGCGATCGCCAGGACTCAAAAAATTAATAATCCCCGCTTCCATCGCCCCAGTACCGCTAGCTGCCAAAACTAGCACATCATTTTGGGTTTGGTGAATCCATTTCAGATTTTGGAAAACTTCCGCCATAATTGGGGTAAACTCGCTGCTACGATGCCCAATTGGGTGTTTCGCCAAAGCGAGTAAAGCTTGTTCCGGTACAGGTGTTGGTCCCGGAATCATTAATATTAACTTATTGTCCATCAGTCTCTCCTAGATACAGTCTGCTATGTTTTAATTGTGAGTTCTGAATTTAGAATTTCTCAAAAAGTTTGGAATTAAATAACTTTTTTTCACTCAAAACTCTTGGCTTTTCCCCAACGCCAGCAACACTATAGGTAAGCTATGAGGAGTTTCTAATTATACATTGTGGATTTGAGATTTAGTCAAATGCAAAATCTCAAATCTTAAACTGGCGGCTGACTTTTCTCTATCCCACTATTTACCTCTACTGCTGAGCGATCGACAACATGATTTAAAGACCAAAAATACTCAGTCGGTAATTTCGCCTGAGAACAAATATCTTCTATTTGCTTTTGTTGAGCAATAGCTTTCCGCAAAGTAATAATCAACTGCCTCACCTTTTCTTTCACTTCTGTATTGTCAGATACAGCAAAATTAGTTTTCCGTTCTAACAATTGCAGTATTAATTCGTATTGGACGGGCGAGGGAAGAGGTATTGGCTCCATGTAAGTAAACTTAAATTAGGTTAACGAATAGCCAATCAATTAGTCAGGCTTAATCTCACTAACTAAGGATTTAATTGCCAATTCTGGATCTGGTTGTTTCACCAATGATTCACCAATTAGTACACCAGTAGCACCTGCTTTTACTACTAATTGTAAATCATCAGGAGTATGCAATCCAGACTCACTCACTACCACGATATCGCGTTCTTTTAGTTGTTGACCGCGAGTGGCGAGAAGATCGCAGGTTAATTGTAAATCCACAGAAAAATCTTTCAAGTTGCGATTGTTAATCCCTACTAAATTGACCTTCTCTAAGGCTAACACTCGATCTAATTCTTCTAAGGTATGAACTTCAATCAACACTGACATCTTCAGGACTTGGGCGATTTTAACAAAATACTGCAAGTCCTGATTGGAAAGAATCGCCGCAATTAGCAAGATAGCATCTGCACCTTTGGAACGGGCTAAATAAATTTGGTAAGGATAAATAATAAATTCCTTACACAATAAAGGTATGTCTACAGCTTGGCGAATTAGGGCTAGATTTTCAAATCCGCCTTGAAAGAATTTGCTGTCTGTTAACACAGAAATACAGGAAGCGCCGCCGTTTTGGTAAGCTTGGGCAATGGCTACCGGATCAAAATCTTCCCGCAATACACCTTTACTGGGAGAAGCTTTTTTCACTTCGGCAATAATTGCAGGTTTTTTGGCTGCTGATTTTAAAGCACCAACAAAGTCGCGAGGCGGGGGAAGATTAGCGATTTGCTTTTGTAATTCTACCAAAGGCAAACGTTCCCGCATCTGATCGACTTCGGTTTCTTTATGCCAAACAATTTCTTCCAAAATGTTTTTTGGTGCAGCATCAGGAGCTACTATTTGATAGCGTAACTCTTGAACTGCAACTGCGGGATTTGGGGGACGACGACGAATTTCCATTTTTTCGGGACTAGGTACTGGGTACTGGGGACTAGGGGAGAGTTTTGAGTTTTGAGTTAGGGACAGTTTCGGGAGTGAGAGAGTTTTGAATTCTCCTCCCCTCTGCCCCTCTGCCCCTCTGCCCCTCTGCCTTATTTAACTGCTTCGGCGGCGCGTTTGTATGCGTCGTCTAGGACTTCTGAGAGTGTGGGATGGGCGTGAACTAGGTATGCTAGGGTGTGGATTGATTGACGATTTGCGATCGCATTTGATGCCTCATGAATCAAGTCGGAAGCGTGCAAACCTATAATATGAACGCCTAAAATTTCCCCATTATCTTTTCGGTAAATCACTTTGGCAATTCCGTCGGCTTCTCCTTCGGCAACTGCTTTAGAATTACCTTTAAAATAACTCCTGACACTGGCAACTTCAAAACCTTCTTTACTTCCCAATTCTTTCGCTGCTGTTTCTGTCATTCCCACAAAACTAATTTCTGGGTGAGTAAATGCAGCTGCCGGAATGCTGTGATAATCTACAGTTTTGTGTCTGCCACAAATATTTTCTACAGCAGCAATTCCTTGAGCAGAAGCGGCATGAGCTAGCATCATTTTACCAGTAGCATCTCCGATCGCCCAAAGATGTGGCACAACTTCCCCACCAGAAAGTACAGCCATGCTGTCATCAACGGTAATATAGCCACGACGGTCTAATTCTACACCTACACTTTCCAAACCTAAGTTTTGGGTAAAGGGAATTCTACCTGTGGCGACTAAACAAGCGTCTACTTCTAAAACTTCTACAGTTTCTTTAGTTTTAGCATCTGCTAATTCGATAATTACTGGCGAACCGGGAGTAACTTTTTTCGCCAACATCCCAACTTTGGTTTCAATATCTCTGGGAGTAATCAGAATTCTTTCGGCAATTTTAGCAATATCGCGATCGAATCCGGGCATTAATTCCGGTAAGGCTTCAATTAAGGTAATTTCCGATCCTAATGCGGAATAAATATCGGAAAACTCTAACCCAATGTAACCACTGCCAACAATTGCCACCCATTGCGGTAGCCAATCTAATTTAATCCCATCATCGCTGGTAAAAACTGTCTTACCATCAACTTCAATTCCGGGAGGCACCCAAGGGATCGAACCAGAAGCAATAATAATATTTTCGGCTGTAATGGTTTTTTCCTGTCCATCGCTAGTAGAGATGGATAATTTTTGTGGCCCTGCCAACTTTGCCCAGCCTAAAATTGTATCTGCGCCGATGCGTTTTAAGCTGTTGGTTAAATCTCCGCGCAGCTTAGAGACAATGTTAACCGCATGATTTGCGATCGCTTCTCGGTCAAATTCTACATTGCCCACTTGAATTCCTAGCGTTTTCAAATGGTGGGCGTTGCGTAGTTCGCGCACTCTCCCCGAAGCTGCCAATAACGCTTTTGATGGGATACAACCACGATTAACACAGGTTCCACCCATATCGCCAGCTTCTACGATCGCAGTTTTTAAGCCACAGCTGACAGCGTGAAGGGCAGCACCATGTCCACCCACGCCAGCACCAACTATAGCTAAATCATAATCAAATCCCTGACTCACCTGAACCTCTCCAGTTGCTCACTGCCCTTATTAATTCTTAACTAGACGGGGTAATTTAGACAACATTTTTTGCAATCAGCAATCATCATGTGAGAATTGGGCATATTTAGAAGAGGGGACTGGGGACTGGGGACTGGGAAGAAGAGATGGGGGGATGGGGAGGTAGGGAGGTAGGGGGAGTATTTTCCCAATCTCCCTCTCTCCCCTGCCCCTGGAGTCCTGTCACACTTTAGGAGTTCTTTATGGAAAACGAGAAGCGAAAAATGCGTCAAGAGGCTGCGGAAGCTTTTATGGCTTCCCTTAACGACTTTGAGAGTATGTTGACCCAGACAGAGGAAAAACCTACTTCTGTTTCTCCGAAAGGAAAGCCTCCGAGCAAAAAGAAAGAAGAGGACATTTTTGAGGATGCTTTAGCTGACATTGATGCTTTTATGGAAAAACGATCGCACCCCAAATCATAAGTTTTTCTGATAACGTTGGCGTTGGGCTTCGTACAAAATTAAAGCAGCTGCGATCGCTACATTTAAAGATTCCACCCCTGGACTAAGGGGTATTTTCACTTGTTTATCTGCCAAAGCTTCTAAATCCGCAGATAATCCCGCGCCTTCGTTGCCCATTAAAATTAAGCTAGGTTTTTCAAAGTCTGTTTCCCAATAGGTTAATTTCGCTTCGGGTAAGGTTGCTACTACCTGCATTCCCTGCTTTTGACATTCGCCAACTACAGCTTTTAAATCTGTTGTTACTGCCATTGGTAAGCGAAACCATTGTCCGGCTGAGGCTCTTAACACCTTGGGATGGTCTAAGTCTACACTATCAGCACTCAACCACAAACCAGAAACTCCAGCCGCTGCTGCGGTGCGAATCATTGTCCCCAAATTGCCGGGGTCTTGAATCGTCTCTAAGGCTAATATTGACCCAGTGTAAGGAACTTGGGTGCGGAAGGTGGCTGCGCGGGCTGCTGTGGCTACTACACCATCTGGTTGGATAGTGGTGGCGATCGCCTTAATCACTTCTGCACTGACTAATTCTAATCTCTGACACCGTTGGGAAACTTGCTGCCAAAGTTGGGGGTATTTCTCCTGCCACTGAGGAGTACAACAAACCGTGACTAAGGGATAATCAACTGCGATCGCTTCTGTTAACAGGTGAGTTCCTTCCAACAAACAAAGCTGCTGTTCTTGTCGATCTTTGGCTTGATGCAGCTTGCGAATTTGCTTTACCAGTGGATTTTGCAGACTGGTCAACATAGTAATTTTAGATTTTAGATTTTAGATTTTGGATTTTACAGTCGATCTAAAATCCAAAATCGCCAATCGAAAATTGAGATGCGGAACCCGGGACTTGAACCCGGAAGGCTTGCACCACATGAACCTGAATCATGCGCGTCTACCAATTCCGCCAGTTCCGCTTGTATTTTTTTAATTTAGCACACAATCTACTATCATGCAGTAAGTTGTTTGATTTGTCAATAAGGGATTGGGGATTGGGGATTGGGGACTGGGGACTGGGAGAAGTTTTGAGTTAAGGAGGGAGTTTCGGAAGTTGTGTTTTCAATTCCCCTTGTCCCCTTGTCCCCTTGTCCCCTTGTCCCCTGTTTGCCCAATCCCCAGTCCCCAGTCCCCAATCCCCAGTCCCCAATCCCCAATCTTGTCATAAAAAAAACTTCTCGATTATGGACATTTGGAAACTTTCCTGTAGAATCAAACCAAAATTAGATGAAGACGCACGAATTGTGAAGTAATTCGGAGGACAGGACAATTACTCGCGTTACTGGTTCAACCGACACTAATGCCAACGCCAAAGAAGACCAATCGGTTTTAGAAATTTTGGGTGGCACTCCCCTCTCAGGGCAAGTCAGAGTTAGCGGGGCGAAAAATTCCGCCCTAGCGATTATGGCGGGTGCTCTGCTCTGTTCAGAAGATTGCCGTTTGCGGAACGTTCCGTCATTGATGGATGTACGGCGGATGGGCGAAATTCTGTCAGCTTTAGGTGTGAAGGTACAACAAGATGGGGACGTTTTAGACATCAACGCCCAGGACATCAGCCAATCCCAAGCACCCTACGAATTAGTTAGTCAGCTACGGGCTAGTTTTTTTGTAATGGGGCCAATACTGGCGCGGTTAGGGGTGGCGAAGGTGCCGCTTCCGGGTGGTTGTGCGATCGGAGCCAGACCTGTAGATCTTCATGTCAGGGGTTTACAGTTAATGGGTGCAGATGTGCAAATCGAGCATGGGATGGTTAACGCTTATGTTCGAGGCAAAAGCCGTCGCTTAAAAGGTGCCCACATTTACTTGGATTACCCCAGCGTTGGTGCCACAGAGACAATCATGATGGCAGCGACGTTAGCAGAAGGAGAAACGACGATCGAAAATGCGGCGCAAGAGCCAGAAGTCGTGGATTTAGCGAATTTCTGTAGAGCGATGGGAGCGCGAATTCAGGGTGCAGGAACTAAAACCATTGTGATTGATGGGGTTCCACGCCTCCACTCTACGGAATACAGTATCATTCCCGATCGGATTGAAGCTGGGACTTTTTTGGTAGCAGGAGCAATTACCCGCTCGGATCTCAGCTTGTATCCTGTAGTTCCAGATCATCAAACGGCTGTAATTTCTAAATTACGAGCGATCGGTGCCCAGGTATTTACCGAAGGGTCTGATTGCTTGCGGATAGTTGCTAGAGAACGTCTGAGTGCGACGGATATTGAAACTCTGCCTTATCCGGGATTTCCTACGGATATGCAGGCGCAGTTTATGTCTTTGCTGACTTTGAGTGAAGGAGATAGCGTAATTTCCGAAACTGTCTTCGAGAATCGCTTGCGTCATGTGGCAGAGTTAAATCGGATGGGTGCAGATATTCGCATTAAGAGTAATCATGCGATCGTGCGTGGTGTACCCATTTTGTCCGGTGCGCCTGTTTTGGCAACGGATTTAAGGGCTTCGGCAGCGTTAGTGCTGGCGGGGTTAGCAGCGCAAGGTAAAACTATTATCAAAGGATTACAGCACCTCGATCGAGGTTATGAAAATCTAGAGATGAAACTGCAAAAAGTGGGAGCCCGCTTACGCCGTATTCAGGCAGAAGGGAAAAGCGAGGATGAGTCAGCTAAGTTGAATTCGTCCACTCTAGCTGGATAAAAGTTGGTTGCCAAACCAAAAGATTGTGGGTAGCTTTAACAAGGCTACCCTTTAACTTTGGAGCCTGATTGATGGGAATTTGGATAAAAATTAGTTATGGGGTCTAAGATGTTTTCAGGAAGAGTGGATCTTTTCCCTTAATGCAGATTTATAAATAAAATTTTGTTGTTTACAAAGAAGTTCGCCTCATGTTTTCCCCAAAAACTACTTTACTCGGTTTAAAAGCAGATCATTTTCGTCATCCTCTGGATTTAGAGGCAACTCAGGCGATTAAGCAGTTGCCAGGGATAGATGTGATGGTCAGAAATTTACTCGGTCCGGTGGCTGAACAGTTTTTTTATTTAGAAAATATTGCGGCTAGCGTGCTGGTGGGTGAGAAACAGTTGCCAGAATTTCACAAGATGCTGTTAGAGGCTTGTGAAGTTCTGGATATGGAACCGCCTCAGCTTTATGTACGCCAGCATCCAGTACCCAATGCTTATACTTTCGCGATGCGCGGGAAACAGCCGTTTATTGTGGTGCATACTTCTTTGCTGGAGTTGCTTTCACCACCGGAAATTCAAGCGGTGATTGCTCATGAGTTGGGTCATTTGAAGTGCGATCATGGGGTTTATTTGACGATCGCAAATATTATGGTTTTGGCAGCGGCGCAGTTACCTAATTGGGGGGCGGTGTTGGCGCAAGGGTTACAGCAGCAGATGTTGCAATGGTTACGGTGTGCGGAGTTTACTTGCGATCGCGCGGCGTTGCTAGCAACTCAAGAACCGCGTGTGGTGAGTTCGTTGTTGATGAAGTTGGCGGGTGGTTCGCCAACTTTAGCTTCACAGTTGAATTTGGATGCGTTTTTGGCTCAGGCGCGGGCTTACGATGACATTAGCAATAGTGAAATTGGGCAAATGCTGAAAGAGGCGCAAACGGTGAATTTGACGCATCCGGTGCCTGTGTTGCGGGCTAGGGAGATCGATCGCTGGGCAAGTAGTAAAGAATATCAGGGGTTGCTAAAAGGTGAGACTATGCGTTATAGTAATAAAGCTGAATCCAAGGGCGGGTGGCGAAACTGGTAGACGCACTAGACTCAAAATCTAGCTCCCGCGAGGGAATGAGAGTTCGATTCTCTCCCCGCCCATAGTTTAGGCAGAGGGGCAGAGGGGCAGAGGGGCAGAGGGGCAAGAAAAGTCTGTTAACCCAATCCCTAATCCCCAGTCCCCAGTACCCAGTCACTTTTTGGTGGCGATCGCTATTAGGTCTTCTATCTTTTTAATATTGGGATCGCCTGCTAGGTAGCCGATGCCTCGATGGAGGTGGAGGCGGAACTGGTGGGCGAGGGTTTCTTTATCTGTTCCTAGTTTGTCGTTGTGGCAGCGTTGTTTGAGGGCGAGGATGAGGATATCGGACATTTCGCCGCCGAATACTTTCCAGGTGAGTTCGACGTTGCTATCGGCGGGGATGGGTACGGGGGAGGGTATGCTTGACTCGGCTAGGGAACGGCAAAATCCCCAACGGCAAAGGATGTTCCATTGGTCTATTTTGGTGTTGCGGCGCAGTTTTAGTAGTTGGTCTTTGGCTGTTTGGGATAGTTTGATGGTGTTTACTGGGGGTTCCATTATGTTTTTTTAAGGCAGACATGGTTTAACCGCAAAGGTTTTGTAGGGACACGGCATCATTAATATTTTGGCTCTCCGACATTATTTTATGATGCCGTGTCCCTACAGGAATAATTCCTTCCATTTGTGGTTAAAATCTTAATATTTTATCTTACCAAAAATACCCATCTTTGACAATTGTTTGGCGCTCATTTCCATCATATTTTAATAGGTATTCTCTGGCGATCGCTTCCAATTTTCTCAAGTTTTCTACCTCGATTTTTCCTATTTCTGTATCAGTAGAAAGCAAGATTACTTGATGGCTGGCTGCGGGAAAATATCTCTCGATTAAATTTTGTCTATGGGAGGAGTCTAATCTTCCTAATGGGGTGTCGATCGCCACTGGTAAATGTCTACCTGATACTCTTGCTAATCCCCATAAAAATGAGATGGCTAATAGTTGTTTTTCTCCGGCAGATAACCGATGTTTTGGTACGGCTTTTCCTTGGGTATCATATAGGAAAAGGCTAAAGGTTTGGGTGTCTATTACTATGCGATGTACTAGGTCGGTTTTATGTAACAAATAACAGAAGCATTGGGTTACTTCTTTTTCTAGTTTGTTGAGTTTTTTTAGGGTTAGTTTTTCTTTGAATAGTTTGAGGGTGTTTTGTACTTTGGCAGCAGATGTAATGATGTGTTGATTGTTTCTTAGTTTGATGTGTTCTTGGCTGTATTGTTCGATTTCTTTGCGGGTTTTTTCTAGTTCTCTTTTGCTTTCTTCGACGCGGCGATTTGCCATTTCTTTGGCGGCTTGGGCTTTGGCTAATTCTTTTTGGGCTAAACGCACGTTTCTTTGCAGTTGTTCGTAGATTTCGGGGGAGGCGGCGATCGCTAATTGTCTCTCTAAAAATTCAATATCTTTCTCGATTTCTTTGAGTTGGTTGATTTTTTTTGCGCCGATTTCTTCTTTGGCTTTTAGTTCGTATTTCAGCAGGTTTTCTAGTTGTTCTATTACTTCTATGTCGGCTTGTAACCAGGGTTTTTCGCTACTGCTGGCGGCTTGTTCTAGTTCTTGGTATTCTTGGTCGAGGAAGGTTTTTATTTGCTCGATTTGTTTGGCTTTTAGGTCGAGTTTGGTGATATATTGGATTAGGCGATCGCTTCTCTTTTGTAAGGCTTCTTTTTCAATCTTCGCCTGTTGTTGTTGGGTTTCACTTTCGGCTTGAGTTTGAATTTGGTTTAACAGGGGAGTTATTAAGGCTAATGGTAATACTCCAGCGGCTAATTCTACCATTGTTTGCCGAGTGGTGTTGGCTTGTTCTTTGAGGTCGGTTTGTTGTTGATCTAATTGATTGCGTTCTCCGGCAATTTTTCCGCCTTCGGAAATGAATTTTTCTTCGGCTAGTCGCAGGGCTTTTTGTTTGTCTTCTAATTGTGTTTGACAGCTTCCTTGTTCTTGGGTGGCGTTGTCTCTTTCGACAATCAAATCTTTAAATTTGGTTTCTAATTTTTCTAGGGTGGCGAGTTCTTTTGCCCCGGCGATTTCTTTGCGTTTGCGGCTAACTAATATATCTAAATCTACTGAGAGGCGTTCGGCTAATTCTAAGCCTAAAAGCGATCGAATTGCATCGACAACTAAGGGCGGAGGTGTTTCTAATTCGGCGAGTTCTTTGACTTGTTCGCCATCGAAAAGGAAGAGGTTGGAAATTCCTAATGGTAAGAGAGTTTCGATATATTCATCCCAAGCGTTTGTTAAGGCTTTGTCGGGCCACCATTCTTTGAGATAATCATCGTAAACGAGAATTCCTAATGTATCTTTGCCGTCTTTGGGTTCTTTTGTCCAATATCTGACGACTTTAAAAATTGTCGGTTTGTCTTCTTGGATATGTTCAAATGTTAATTCAAGGCGGGTGTTTTCTGTGGGTGGGGTGTGGCGGTGTACTGACTGATTTAGGAATTCGCTGTAACTTAAATTTCCCCTGGTGGAACATTGGGCGCGATTTCCATAAAGCGTGAGGCGAATGGCATCCATGAGGGTGGTTTTTCCGCCGCCATTCATGCCACCAAATAAGATAATTGGACGAGTTTCGCCATCATTTTCTGGGCGCAAGTTGATGATATTTTTTCCCAGGTAAGGGCCAAAGTTTTCTAAGGAAAGTTCGAGGAAGATCACGGTTTTTTTAGGGACTGGGGATTGGGGACTGGGGACTGGGGACTAGGGACTGGGGAGGTGGGGAGGTGGGGAAGTGGGGAGGTGGGGAGAGTTGAAGATGTAGTTAAATTATCTCCCCATCCCCCCATCCCCCCATCTCCCCATCTCCCCATCCCCCTATCCCCCCATCTCTTTAAATTTTAGGTCTGCCCAAGAGAGTTGTTTGCCTTGTTCGTTGTCTTCTGTTGTTGGGTTTTCTTCGTCTTTTTTGTTCAGTTCGGGGGTTTCGCCGTTTAATACTGGTCTGATTTGATCAATGTTTTCGGCGTTTTCTTTGAGGGATTCGACGGCGTTTTTTAAGTGACGTTGGTAGTGGGCGTTTTCTATTGCTTCTTCTTTGGGGCGAGAACTGGTATCGAAGGATTTTTCTATGGTGTCGTAGATTCCGGTACGGCGAGTTTTGGTGTAATATTGCCGTTCGGTATCTAATAGTTTCGCCATCAGTTCTAAGTGCATTTGGTCTTCACATATTTCTTCTAAAACTGCCCATTCGTCGCTTCCGAGTAATCTTCTTTCTACTCCTGGGCGGGTGTCTTTAAAGGGTTCACCTGTGACTTCTTCATAAATGCGGGGTAAGCTGTCGTCAAATTCGTGTTTTTCTTCTAGCCAAATGCGGCGAATTTCGCTGAGTTCTTCCTCAGTTATTAAAGTGATGTCGCGCATTTCTGCGGGGGCGGTTTTGCGAATTTGGGTTTGTGCTTCAAGCAGTCTTCTTAGCAAATACTCCCGCCATTCTTTAGTATAAGGGCCGGGAATTGGCTCAACTTCAGTTTTTTCACCATCTACATTACGCTCAAAAAGTTGGACTTCACCCCAAATGCGCCGAAAGTCTCTTTTATCCCGGTCATTTTCCACATCTAATTCCAGACGAAAATCAACCAGTGGTTGTAACCACTCTTTCTCTTCATCATTTTGAATCATTGCTGTTAGAGATTTATCACTGTCAACTAAAGTGCAAACCCAACACCCAAATCGAGAACTGCCACAACTTGGAGTCGAAGTATCAACAACTAAAGGACATTCATTATCTGCTGTAGACTCGCGATACATCGTAAATAAGTCCTTATTATTGCATCCCCAAGGATTTTTCCACTGCATTAGATAAAGCCAAACTTCATCATTTCTCCAATCTTCTATCGGGCTATAGACAAGAGAATTAGGTAAGTGGGCATTAGGACTAAGGCGATCGCGTACCCGCTTTTCTTCCAGCTTTTTCATTGTGGCAGCACGTCTAGCACTTTCAGCTTTTCGAGTACCCAGGACAAGAATTGTCTCCCCGCTGGTTCTTACTACATCACGAATAAAACGGTTAGACGAGTCAATTTTTAGTCGTCCTGTACACCATCGGAACATTTGACGTGGCGCTGGATAACCTTTGCCTATTAAACCAACCCAATATCTTTGTTTAAGATCTGGTTGTAGCAGATGAGCTTCTATTGGCATTTTCTGTTCTTGAGCCGCTAATTTTACCTGTTTAATAGAATTGCTAACCCAAGCAGAAACTATGGGATTTTCTACCAATGTGTCAGTTGTAATAACATAGATAGTCTTAGTGCGTTTTTCAAGGGGGAGATTAGCGATCGCATACCAGACAAGTTGCAATACTGCGCTGGAATCCTTCCCAAAAGATACACCTACGATCCAAGGAACATCATCTTGACAATACAATTCTTGGATTTCTTTAGTTAACTTTTCTATATCTTCCACTAAATCACCAACCGTGCGCGGCGGAAATAGTGACATCTGCTGGACATCTGTCATATCTAATGACCTTTTATTTCTTCCTTCTTGTGGAATTGTAACTGTATCTTGACTTTTATACGCCATTCCAGGGATTTCAAAGGAAGTAAGTATTTTCTTTATCTTCCGACTTGCAGCAGCACGGAAGCGAATATAGAATTGTCCCTGTTTGTTTTTCAAGATACTGTTGGCAAGTCCAAATCTAGATTGGAGCAGTTCAGATAAAAAGATGACTTCTTCTTTAGAAAAAGCCATAGTATAAAGATAGGCTCCGTTGGTAGAACATCCGTCATCGCAAAACCAAACTACCAGAGCAAATTCAGTAAGATACTGCTCTACAATATCTCGCGGTACTATTTTTCTTTCTATATACCATTTGTTATGCCATTCTGTAAGCAAAGGATGTACTGTTGTTCTCAACCACCATCCCAGATAACGTTTTCCACTTTTTGTATGTGGCGATGAGATACGTGCCTTAAAAGAACACTGAAAATATTGACTGAGAAAATCATGCTTCCACTTTAAATAAAGTTCATTTTTTCCTCCTTCAGCATATCTAGCATTGAGTCTGTCTATTCGTTTTTCAATACTACCATCTCCTAACATTGCCCCTGTAAGAAATTCAAACAAACTAGGGTCAGGTTCTTTACCTGAATAATTCAAATAACAAGATTGTACTACCGCTCCTTTACCTCGTCTTTTCTTCATTTCATTAGTCATTAAGGATGCTAAAGGATAGAGGTTTTTGTATTGTGCTGGTGTCAATCCATGCCTCTTGAGATGTGAGTATTGGATAATCTCAAAACGTTCTCCGCAGACAGCACAAGCAACCATTTCCTTGCCATTTTTTTCATCAATTTCTCTTTGTACTTTTCGCCTATTGATGTCACCTACAGAAGCGTGTTGTCTTCTGTAGGATTTCATACATTCAGGACGACGACAGGTTTTGTGTTCTTTTCTGTATAAGGGATGAGGTAAGATTATCTCTCCACAAATTACGCATCGAGCATCCATTATTTTATTTTTATAGGGTTTAAAGCAATTTTATTCCTGTTTTTTCCTCTACTTGTTTGAAGGCAATTCTAAAACCCTTGTCTACTCCTGCTGATTGGGTAACTATCTTTCTGTTACCGTCAGCATCATCTATTACAACGCTGTTATCCCACAGTCTTGAGCTACGTCTGTAATCAATACTTGCAAGAGCATCAATTAGTAAGCGTCGCTGTTCGTCGCCGAAATCCTTACCAAAGCAAATAAAATGTCCAACACGATTAATAATCTGAAACCCTACTGTATTGAAATCTATTCTTTCTTGCCGCAAGCTATACAAATCTAGATTCACAGTTTTTGATGCTGGGTCAAGCAGTAACTTCCAAGTATCATTAATTTGAGCAAATTCTAGATAGAAGGTTTTTGCTTTTTCCAAAAGCATTTTGAATTCGCTCTTTTGTTGATTAGAGCGAGATTCAATTACCTGTTTTCGAGAGGAACCGAATAAAAATTCAGCTACACCAATCCGAAGCTGGTTCATTGTAAATAGATAATTTGGATCTTTGCCCAGTTTTCCAGAAATTTTATCAATACGACCGTCAAAAATAACTAATTCTTTGGCAATTTGTCGGGTTAATTTGGCTAAAACATTCGTTACATCAAATGCTGCTAGTAATGCTGGAGGAATTGGTTTGTTTTTGGCACAGTCGGCAAAGTCTTGATGAATCTGATCGATGTCATCTTCTTGGACAACTAAAACTGTGACGCTATCATCTTTTAACTCAGGTCTTTCTGGTATTGCTTTCTCAACTGCTTTAAGTCGATGTTGTCCATCAGTTACATAAAGCTCAACATTTGTGGGAATAACAGCATAACCAAATTTAACTGCTCCAGTACCAAAAGCAAAGACCTTAATAGGCGTATTTGAATTAAATATGAAAGGAGGAAGAATATAATTTTCTGTTTCCAGTAAGTACTTAGCAATCTCGTCAACGTGCTTCGGAATTAAAGGACGGTTAATTAACTCTTCTGCGTTAGATTTGTTTTTCTTAGTATCAGCAGTTTGCAACCGTGCCATTTCCAGCAGAAGGTTAAACGGCAAAGAAAATGTGAGATGGGTTCTTTGACCTTGCTCGTATAGGTGACACAAAAAGACTCTTGCACCAGAAGTTGCCGCATCTGCGTAAGCTTGGTTTTGCGCCTCCTGTTGAGTGGGAAGCAAAACAACATTAGCACTGGAACGCTTGCCATTATTAGCATTTCCGATTTCCATTATTTGGTAAGGACTGTTGAGCATCATAGCGACCTCTGGTGTTATATATAACAACAGCATAGCTCGTAAAGTGAGTTTTGGCAATTTGCAGTCGAAAAAAGGACTGCGGATGCCACTAATCAGTTTAAAAATGGGCTGCTAAAACGAAATTGACTAGTATCCTAAACTCTGTTCATCTGCGTTCATCTGCGTTCATCTGCATTCATCTGCGTTTAAAAAAAAGCTCAAACCTCCCCACCAAAAACCCCCAAAAACATCTGCCCTTCATTTACCCCAAACCCAAACATTGCAAAATATACCCCCTCAACCAACTAACACTATCACGAGACTTAGAAAACCCCCCCTTAACCAAAATCCTCCCTTGCCAATCAACATTAAAACGTGACCAATCAATCTCCTTCAACCCCTGCAAATAACCCTCCCAACCATCCAAAGAAAGCAAAAAAGCCCCAACTTCACCCAAAGCTAAAAGCGCCACTGGATGACAATGAACGTAATCTCTTCGCACTTCTCCCGCCGCCACTTTTTTAGATAAAACTTGTTGCCAATCAGGGATATTATCGCTGACAATATTCCAAAACCGCACTGCTAAATCTAGCTGTTGAAACAAAGGGAGATGCTGAGAATTAACCAACAAATTAATAGTAGCATTATAAATCCGATCGATCGCAAATAACTTCCCCGATCGCGCCGACAAAACACTATGTTCAGTATCAGTCAAACAGCGAAAAACTGTAACTTGTTTCACCACTTCCCTAACTAATTCTGCGGTGCGATCGCGCTGGTCATAAAGTATATTTAAAGCAGAGTCAGTCGCTACTGGAAAACGGTTTAAATCAGAGAACATTTGTTGCGATCGCTTTAACCCAATATCCAAAAACAAAATGAGTGCGATCGTCTCATATCCTAAATCAGGATTCTCCTTTAATGCTAACTCCAAAGCTGCCCGCCGATGCTTGCCATCATTAATTGAAAATCGCGCATCCATTGGCACTCGCAACCGTCCAATTTTCCGTTCTTCCGCCTCCGTTCCGATTGGTTCAAATGCAATTTCTGCATCGATAGAAGCGGTAATTGCTGAAAATATATAAGTAGTTGGATGTTTTAAAATATATTGACTTATTTCGGGAATTCGTGCTAAATTAATCTCGCGACTCGCCCGTAACTCTGGAGGCATTTCTTCATCATCTAAGGGGAAAAGTTTCGGCAAAATTCGCACTGGGCACATGGAAACATAATACTCGCGCCCAGCTTGAATGCCCCGAATTACAGGTAAAATATATTCAAAGTTAGCGATCGCAGTTTTAACCATTTCCCACCTCAAGTCGCCGGATTAAATATTCTAAAAGTCTCTCTTGTTTCTCTTGTTCTGCGGCTAAAGATGCCTGAATTTCTACCATTTTGTTTATCGCTTTATCTGTTTCAATTTGAGTTTCAATTAGTTGCCTTAATACCTGGTTGGTGATAGTTTGTTCTCGGGCTAATTGGGTGATATTGCGATCGCTTTGTTCGATAAACCGTTCTAAAATCACCTCAATGCGGTCTAATCTATCAGAGGAATTACTGTTAGTTGGTGTCTGGGTCATATTTTTAGTAACAATACGTATTGACATATTTACGATTTTATGCAATTTAAGCATATTTCGCTACTATCTTAGTATTACATATCCCTAAGTTTTAAAAAACTAAGTTTACACATATCTTTTCAAACCGGATTTTTTCTAAAATCAGATCCAGTAATTTAAAAAATAACCCATGAATAACAACCCGGCTAGCGACTTGGCGAGTCAAATTTTGGAGAGAGAAAATCAAGAGAAACAAGCTATAGCCCTCCTACTTGACCGATATTTGGGCAGAAACGACCAAATTTTGGTACAAAAAATCGAAATGGGGGGAAGTGAAGCTTATATTGGTTCGGTTACTCTGGAATGGTTCGCCAGTCGCGTTCGTTTTGCCTCTCGCTTGCCTTTGCTGCGGCAAAAGTTCGACTCCCACACGGAAAATGTGGAAATTGATGCGGAAAGCATCGAGGAAATTCAACAACGTCCGTTAGATTGGACTCGCCAAGCTTCTCTGGCGCAATATTTAGCAGCAAGAAAACATCACAAATTTCCCCCAGTTTTAGTAGTAATTAATCAACCTTGGGTCGATATTCCTCATGCTAATGAATGGAATAATGAGGGAAGGGCGATGAAATCTGCGGCTAACTTTATGCCTTTGGATAAAGATAATAAAGTCGGTTTATTGGATGTTTCTCCTGATGTGACAATCTTCGCTTTGGATGGTCAACATCGCTTAATGGGCGTGCAAGGTTTGATGGAATTATTGCAAACTGGAAAGCTTCCCCGTTATAAAAAAGATAAGAAACCTTCGGGTAGTGTGATTACTATTGAAGATTTGCGGGAACAGTATCAAGTTGATCCGGTTTATTTGCAAAATTTGGCTAAAGAAAAGATTGGCATTGAGTTTATTTCGGCGGTGATTCCGGGGGAAACTTATGAGGAAGCTAGGCGGAGAGTGCGATCGATCTTTGTTCATGTTAACTTAATGGCAGTACCTTTAACTAAAGGACAATTAGCCCAATTAGATGAAAATGATGGGTTCTCAATTGTGGCGAGAAAAGTTGCGGTTACTCATCCTTTGTTGAAGGATATTAAAGGCAGAAATCCTCGCGTTAATTGGGATAGTGCGACTGTTGCTGCTAAGGCTACTGTGTTAACAACTTTGCAAGCACTTAAAGAAATGTCGGAACGCTATTTGCAACATAAGTTTCCCCATTGGAAACCTTTGGAAAAAAAGGGTTTGATTCCTTTACGTCCTGAAGATGATGAACTGGAAGAAGGAATAGAAAGTTTTAAAGCTGTGTTTGACAATTTGGCGAATTTGCTGAGTTTTCAACGTTTGGAATATGGGGGAACGGAAACTCCTGATTTGCGCCGTTTTAGTTTTGAAAAACCTGCTGGTGAGGGCAATTTGTTGTTTCGTCCGGTGGGGCAAATTGCTTTGTTTCAAGCTTTGGGAATTCTGGTTTTTAAAAAGGGTTTTTCGTTAGAGTCGGTGTTTGAAAAGTTGCAAAAGTATGATGCTGATGGGGGTTTTAGTAATATGGAAAGTCCTCAATCTTTGTGGTATGGGATTTTGTTTGATGCTAATAAAAAGCGGGTTTTGGTGTCGGGGAGGGATTTGGCGGCGAAGTTAATTGTTTATTTGGTTGGTGGGGTTGAGGATGATATGGAACGAGCGGAAATTCGTCGCGCTGTGGCGGAAGCGAGGACGGTTGAGGATCGTGCGATCGGTTTTAATGGCAAGTTTGTGGAACCTCGAAAGGTGGGTTTACCTGTTTTGTTGAGTTAGGGTTTTTTTACCACAGATGAACACGGATGTAGGCGCAGCCTTCCCGCAGGGTACACAGATGTTTTTGTGGGTTTTTGGTGGGGAGTTTTTAAGCTAAAGCGCATCTCAATACTGCTCGGTTAAGCATTTTTTGCCTTTGTAGGAGCAATAACCCTGGCATATCTGCGAAATCGCATTTGTGCGCCTCGTGATATGAGTGCAGGTGCCGCTACAGCATTCCGGGCAGGTGTTGATAAAGTGTTGACATCACTTTATTAAAATCTTGCCGCATTTTGCTTACTCTCATCATATTATATCCTCTTGATTATCTATGTTTGTAGAGATGTTATATAACGTCTCTACAAAATTTACTATTAAAAAATTAGGGAAAATTAACCTTTATCTAGATATTTTCATGACCTTAATAAAGGCAAGAAAAAATCAAAATTGCTTGTTTTTTTAGATATATTAGTGAAAGTTTCTGGTATGTTAAAAAAAAGACTGCAATTGAATTGAATCCTATAATTCACTTCTAAAATTTAAAATTATCTGGATAAATATCTTGATATTTAGGAATGCGAGTAGAATCGAAGCCAATTGCTAATTGATTAATCTTTTCCATCTGTTTGTCAAGATAGTAAATAAAGTTTTTTATTTCCTCCTCGTCTGGTTGATTTATTGGATCTTTACCCGTAGCTAAATAAGTAAGTATTTGTTGCTCTAATGCACTATATCTCAAGTATAAAGCTTTATTGTCCGATACATTCTTTTCTTGTTTAAATACAGCCGGAAAAGTACCAAAGAGAATTCCCATGCTTGAAGAAGCTAAAAATAGATTAATTACATACGGATTAGCATTAGTTAAGCCGTCTTTACTGATGAATATTAAACAAATCGCCGCAATGATGGCGGCACTAGATGTAATTGCGATCGATGTGTAGTAACGCACGTAAAAATAAGTCATTACTTTGAAATGACTTTTAGCCCTCAGTTTAATTTCTTCCAACTGTTCCCTAATTCTTTGTTTTTCGCTCTTTGAACCATTGAAATTATCTATGTACACTTGAATTTTTTCTTGAAATACAGCATCATCTTCATCAAAATCACCAGTATTTCGCAAGCCTTTTGACCATTCTTTGGCTATGGTTTCTCCTTGAATAATTAAAAATACAGCAGCTAACCAAGTTAATAACAATAAAAATCCTGTCAGTAATCCATGTTGAACTGTTGGTTTTGCCAGCCAATTAAGCTCTCTAAACAAAAACTTATTTTTTAATAAAATTACTAAAGAAGAAATAACTAACAAGGAAATGAAAAACACTAAAAGATAAGGAGTGTCCGATCGACTAAAAAAATGTTTCAATCGATATTGAGAATTATTTTTAATAGGCATATCTTTATTTCTGATTACTGTACATCTATAATACTACAATCATGAGTCTAAAAAAAGTGGTTTTCATGCACGTTTCTTGGTAAAACTTTATATAATTTTTTGTAGTTCCAGCAGCGGTGAAACGGTCGTTGTAAACGTAGTTTTCAGCAGCATCTTGCAGGACAAATTCAATGGGGGTTTGAGCCGTCAATTGATTAGGTAAATAAAATCGAAATGTGGGGCAATCTCTCGTCCTTTGCTTAGTGTTCCCAATCAAACACTGTTACTAACGAGGCGGCTGATAAAGCCGTAAAGTGCAATCTCTAAATCCGCCTTTGCTCGTCCCGATCCCTCGCATCAGTCAGGGCAGAAATCTTTAAGCACAAACTAGGTCAGACTACCTGAAATTATTGATGGTGGTTGGTGGGATGGGCATCCTGCCCGTCCCACCCTACAAAAATCTACTTAAGTTAAATTCTCCTTCCGGTTGATTTTTTTGATCTCTTTCGGAAATCATCATTAATAGCAACCTCTCGGTATAATCAACTGCGCCTCGGAGTTCTTCTTGCAAAATTTCTAATCCGCCATTGGCGTATTCTTCAAAAATTGCAATGCGTGTTTCTTCTGCTTCTGCGTCATTAGGGGAAATTATGTTAATGTCTTTTGTTTCGGATATTGCTAGTAATTTGATTAGTCTATCATAACCTCTAGAAATAAAAATCTCTTGCGCGATCGCACCCGGTTCTTTTTTAGAAACTTCTTGCAAAGCAACCCGTTTCTTCCTTTTCGCACCTAAAGCGGCGGCAAATGCGATCGCATCTGCATAAGTTTGAAATGGCCCAGTTGTATCATTTCCCAAGGTTAAAGCTTTCACTAAATCAGCTTTATCTTTCCCAACTCTAACTCGATTCGCACCCATTTTAATTACTCAGTCCACAAAAGTTTAATCCGTTTTTGAAAACCGCCTCGTTCCTGACGACGGCGTATTTGTTCGGCAATGATTAAATCCCGATTAATCCCGTAAGTTTCTACAATCGCATCAATAACTTCATATATATCAGCTAATTCTGTAATTAAATTTTGTTCATCAGCTACCGCTACTTCTTCCGCTTCTTCAACTACCTTTTGACGTAAAGCTTGCCGATATTCAGATTCGGAAAGCGTTAAAGTTTCACAGTTCAATCCACTTTGCTGAATGATTTCGGGAATTTTATCTCTTACCAGTTTGTCATACTCTTTCCGCATCCAAATTTCTCCTTTACATTTGGTTAAAAGTTTGAATTAACCAACGATTGATTTCATTATCTTTTTGAGTTTTCCGACGTTGCAATGCTTCATTAATTACTGATAAACTTAACCCTGGCAACACCAAGGATTGATGAATTTGTCCACTGCGACCTTCAGAAATGGAAAAACCTATTACTTCACCTGCTTTGGCATTATTTACCCAATATTCTCTCACTCCTACTTGTTCATAAAGTAAACGTTTAAATCCTAAATCATCACTAAGAGTTGTCGATCCAACTTCTAACACCAATGTTGGTAGATCGTACTCATTTAAATCTATAGGTGAATCAATTTCAGGAGGTATTTTTAAGCCTGAACCTATATAAAAAGAAGAATCAGGTTGAAATTCTGTTAACCCTTCTTTTCGGTAACTAGTATTAGTGAACTCAACAATTTCAATGTCTTTCAAGGTAGCAAATATCGTAATCACATTGGCAACTAAAGAATTTTGTCTACCATGACGAGAACCAAGTGCTGCCATTTCAATCCTCATGTAACCTTGATTATAATAAAACCTTGCCTTTTCATATTCCGGGTTATCTGCTAATTCTAAAAACTCTTCCCAACTCGCCTTTACCCAAATATCAGTAGCGAAAGTAGAACTAGAAACCATAATCCACCTCCGTAATTTCCGTGTATTCAAATTCGTTCGGACTTTGCCTAATTAAAGGATAACTTTTCCCACCTAATGTAATTCCATCTTGTTCGCAATCAGGTTTGGAAGAGTAATAAGTTAATACATATTCTCTGCCAATTCTGTTAGTAATTTCCTCTGCTACTTCACCTCTCCACTGAGTTTTTGTCACCAAAACTACTAATTGATTTGCTAATTGGGGGATGATTTTGGCAATTTGGCGGCGATAGATTTCATCTAAACTACCAAACGGCGAATCCATGACGATCGGAAATGTGCTGCTATCAGGAACCATCATTTCTTCTTTACTCCATTCTCGCACGCGATCGATAATTCCCCCAATAAATGACAGACTGAGAATTTGATTCTCCCCCGTTGAAGCACCCACTAACGCTTCTTTACCCGATGTATTTTCAATCAGCGTTAGTTCGTACTTGTCACTAAGTTTGGGAATATATGCTTTAAAGGAAATTGAACTAAAAATTTCCTGCACCCGCTTTTCTAATTGACTGCGAAAATGTTGATCTAACCGAGATTTATACTCATTTAATCGAGAAATAGCATCCTGAGTTGCAGCAATTCTTCGTTGTGCTAACAATTGTTTTTCTTCGTTAGATTGCTGTTTAGTAATTTGTTTTACAAGCGCATCAATTTCTGCTTTGAAATCAGAAATTTTTTGCTTATTCTCTCCCTCTTCTAAGGTTAACTCTCGAATTTTACTTTCAATTTCATCCAGTCGCTTTTGCAAGTTCCGAATTTCTTCTGCGGGATTTTTGCGTAACTGTTCGCTAATACTTTCTAACTGAGTTTCAGTTTGAAAGATTTCTTGGCGAAATTGGTTAATACTCGCTTGTTCTTTGTCTACATCTTCCCAGAAACTAACCGCTTGTTGCTCAATTTCATCTACTTGGGCACTGATGCGAATTGCGGTTTCTTCAACTGCGGCAATATTAGCTTTATCCAACCAACTGTTTACATTTTCATGAAAATGTGTGCCATCGCTTAAATCTGCACCACAAATACAACGCCGAGTATTAAGTAACTGATGAATAAATTCACGAGAAATTCCCGATGTTAATTCACCTCGCTGTTTTAATTCTTCTAAAATTGTGCGAAATTCAGCAGTTAATTCCGGCAATAAAACCGTATAACCTTTGCTAGAAATCGCACGGTTTAGCGCTTCTTTGCTTTTTTTCAGTCTTTCTCGACTGGCAGTTTTTTGCGCTTCTAATTCTTTGCGTCTTTCTTCTAAATCTTTAGCGCCACTAATATCTCGGAAGCGGGTACTAGTTTCTCGCTTCAGTGTTTCTTGGTGCGCTAATTCTTGAGAAATTTCGGTTTGACGATTTTCTAAACGTTCAATTTCTTTTTCTTTCTGCTGCTGTTGTTTTAATAGCTGTTTTGTTTCCGTATCTCCGATCGCCTTTAACTCATCTTCTAAACTTTTCTTTGCTTCCCCCAAATGCTTGATGGAACGATTTAAAACTTCCACCCCCAGCATAGTTTTAGTTGCTTCGGCAATTTCGATTTTGTTATCAGAACGAACGATTCTTTCAATTCGTTCTCCATCAAAGAAGAAATACTGATGCAAACTTTCTGGTAAAATTTTACCAATAATATCATCAGGTTGTTCTGTAGGAAGTTTCCAATTCCCATCATCGCCAGCAATTTGCATATATAATTTGCTTTCGCCTTGTTCGATGGTTTCGCCTTTATAACCGCGACATTCCCGTTTAGCGCGATAGCGTTTTTGAAAATGTTCCCAAACGATTTCTACCCAACATTCTATCCCTTCTCCAGGGTTAGCTTCCGATATTGCTCTTTTATTTACTAAGTATTCTTCCGAAGCAAAAGCCGCTGTAAATTTGTTATACAATACCCAAGTGAAAGCGTTGAGTAAAGTGGTTTTCCCCGAACCGTTATTTCCGTGAATAATTGTGGTATTCTGTTCCTCTCCATAAGCAAAGGAAATCTCTGGACTCTTGCCATAAAAACACCGAAAGTTACAAAGTTTCAGCGAAATTAACCTCATCGAATTACATCCTTAACGATGAGTAAAATGTCTTCGTTAATTTTATAAGGTGTTTTCATATAAAGCTTATCTTTTTCCGCTTGTCTCACCCTATCAATGATTTGTCGCACTTCTGGCGGCGCAGTGGCGATCGGTTCTTGCACATAACTCAGGTTGAGTTCTTCGCTCATCTTTACTACTACCCTGAACTTGGTAATCTCTTATTTAATCTATTGTATTTGCCCAGATTTCTGAACAGTAAAAATACTAATTTGCTTAATCTCACTGCGGTGAGTGCGATCGATTTTAACGCGCTAGTCATATCCTATATATATAAGGATATAATTATCTCGCCCAGCGCGAATTTTAAAATTACAAATTTCCCTTGTTTTATTGCTCAGTCATAATTGAGAGGAATTCTTAATTATTCCACCTATTTACTTCATTCCAGCCTTATGGTAAGATTTCATAATCAAACGGTTGGTATGACTATTTTAGATTTTTAGCTGATTCTAACTGCTCAAAGCCTTGTAAATGCGTTCGGGTAGGTTCTGATTCTAAGCATTTGAAGGCAATTTTCCAGGGCAAAGTGCCACAATTTTTGGCGAGGGACTTTCGGCTTGAGTTTGACAAAATAGCAGTTCAATTGTATAATATCGACTTTTGATTGCTCCAGTCTCCCTGTTATACTAAATTCGGGTTAGTTGCATCCTATTGTGCCTGTGCGGTTGAAAAAAAGCTGAATTAACCCGGATTGAGTAGACTCAGATCTTGCACTCCTGAGCAGAGCCTCTATTTCTCGTTCCCTGGTTGAACCAGGGAACGAGGTCTTGGAAGGTTCCACCTTCGCTGCTGCAAGATCTCAGTAGAAGCGATCGGACCGAGAGCAAAAAACTGAAACTAAAACCGATAGGAAAAATTTAAAAACCAAATCTTCCCTTTCTTCCTTCGCGTCCTTTGTGTCCTTTGCGGTTGAAAAAAAGCGGAATTAACCCGGATTAAGTAGAAGCGATCGGACCGAGAGCAAAAAACTGAAACTAAAACCGACAGGAAAAATTTAAAAACCAAATCTCTCCTTTCTTCCTTCGCGTCCTTTGCGTCCTTTGCGGTTGAAAAAAAGCGGAATTAACCCGGATTGAGTAGACTCAGATCTTGCACTCCTGAGCAGAGCCTCTATTTCTCGTTCCCTGGTTGAACCAGGGAACGAGGTCTTGGAAGGTTCCACCTTCGCTGCTGCAAGATCTCAGTAGAAGCGATCGGACCGAGAGCAAAAAACTGAAACTAAAACCGATAGGAAAAATTTAAAAACCAAATCTTCCCTTTCTTCCTTCGCGTCCTTTGTGTCCTTTGCGGTTGAAAAAAAGCGGAATTAACCCGGATTAAGTAGAAGCGATCGGACCGAGAGCAAAAAACTGAAACTAAAACCGATAGGAAAAATTTAAAAACCAAATCTTCCCTTTCTTCCTTCGCGTCCTTTGTGTCCTTTGCGGTTGAAAAAAAGCGGAATTAACCCGGATTAAGTAGAAGCGATCGGACCGAGAGCAAAAAACTGAAACTAAAACCGACTGGAAAAATTTAAAAACCAAATCTTCCCTTTCTTCCTTCGCGTCCTTTGCGCTCTTTGCGGTTCAAAAAAAGCTGAATTAACCTGGATTGAGGAGAAGCGATCGGACCGAGAGCAAAAAACTGAAACTAAAACCGACTGGATAAATCTAAAAACCAGATCTTCCCCCAGTCCCCAGTCCCTAGTCCCCAGTCCCCAGCCCCTCAAATATCCAACAACCCATAACGTTTTTGCAAACTCAGTAATTTCAACCTTGCTTCCCCGGCATTCACCGCCAAATCTGCAAATTCCACCAAGCGACGCAACTCTTTTCGTAACAGATTCCGTTCCACTTCCAAAGTTTCCCGGTCTAACTCTGGCGGTAGGACAATCATATCGAATAAAGTCGCCCTTTGTTTACCGGGATAAGGGCGCAAAATGCGTCCGCGACGTTGAATAAATTGCCGGGGATTGTTACTGCTTGCTAAAATTACGGCATTTTCGATCGCCGGAATATCCACCCCTTCATCCAAACAGCGAATTGCCACTAAACCTTGTAATTCTCCCGATTCAAATTGTCGCCGCAAATCTTCCCTTTCATCCAAAGGAGTTTCTGCCGTATAAGTGCTGACTCGATAACCTAACTCAGTTCCCAAAATCTTCGTCACCGCCTTCAGTTGGCGGGTACTTTCCACCGAACCATCCCCACAATAAAATAAAGTGTGGCAAGTTTCCAAACGATTAGCCATCAGAGTTCGCAACGCCCTTAACTTGTTCGCTGCTGCACCTATTAATCTCGCCCTTTGAATTAACAAAGGTGTCAAATCTTCATTTTCTTCATCAGAAATACTAGATGTTTGTCCTTCCTGTTGACGATACAGTAACGCCCGTCCAATTTGGCGAGTTAACTTAATATAACTCCGGGTTTCGGTTTCGGTGAGTTCGACTAAGATGGGATGATAAAAATAAGGAACTAAAGCCCCAGCTTGGATGGCATCTTTTAAGTTAAACTCTGGTTGTAAAACTGCGCCGAAATAGTTAAACAGAGATTCGGTGCCCAAATCATCAAAGTGTCTTTCGGGAGTTGCGGAAAGTGCGAGTCTTAAACCGATTTGTCGCGGTAAACTTTCCTCTAATTTGGGAGCACCTAAGTTATGCGCTTCGTCGCCGATGATTAAACTTTTTTCCGGGAAGTACTTAAGTTGAGATTGAAACCCCTCGCTGATTAAAGTGGCGTTGGTGGTAATGATTGTGAGGAATGGTTGTTTTTGCGATCGCACATTATACAGTTGAGTTGAAAGTTTATCTTGCCAACGACGCAGATTTTCAAAAGCCAAAATTGGCGACAACCCAAACTTTTCGCATTCTCGCGCCCATTGGGTGACTAAATGGCGAAAAGGACAGACAACTAACAAAACTTGTAATCCAATTCTTTGGTAAAGTTCGGTAGTAATTGCTAAGGCGGTAATCGTTTTTCCGCTACCCGTCGCCATTTTTAAAGTGCCTCTGCCTTGGTTAGCAAACCAAGATTCTACCGCCTGTTTTTGGTAAGGGCGCAATTGCAAAGAGTCAGGAATTCTCGGACATCCCGGATCAGGTTGTTTCCCTTCAAAATGATAACTACCTTTAGCAGCTGATACTTTTAAAAGTTTGTTGACTGGTAGTAAAGTTTCAGCTTGGAATTGGTGATTTGTTCGCTTTTGAACTTTATAAACACCCTGAGAATTTTCTTTCACAATGCGATCGCCCTTACCACGTTTTATTTATTGTAATTCAGAATCAGCAAATTTTATAGTTTTGCTAACGCCTCCCTAATCGCCCTTTCCTTTTGGGGGTCATTTCCTTGAGCATATTCAATGGGAAAAGGTACTATAATATCCGGCGTTACGCCCTTTCCTTCTAAGCGTTGGTTTTCATCAACATAAACATTGGCAACCGCTACATAAAGTAAAGTTCCATCTGCTAATAAAAAAGGACGACCCGCGACTACTGCACCAGCCGTTTTAGTGCCAACTACTGAGCCAATTTTAGCTTTTTGAAAACCATAAGCTACTACTTCTTTAGCACTGCGACTGCCTTCATTTACTAACATTACTACTGGCTTTTTCCAATGAGAATAATAAGTGCTGCGTCTGCCATTGCGGTTAATATTAGTTAACGAAAAGCCAGGTTGTGCTAAAAAGATATTCAAACCCACCATTGGCGCACCACCCCAACCATCACGCAAATCTAAAACTAAGGCATCTGCATCTTTTAACCGACCATAAATTAAGTCGTCTTCCAATTGTTGCTGATATTGGTCGCCACCATAAGACCAAATGTGAACATAACCGATTTTTTTCCCTTGTCTTTCAATTATTTGGGTACTGGCAATTTGGGCATCTAAAAACATGGTGGTTGTATCAAACGTTTTTGGCGTTACTGTGATTGCTTGCTGACTTTTTGCATCAGGTTGACGCTGAATTTTGAGAGTAACTTTTTGTCCAGCTTTTCCGGCAAAAGATTTAATAGGATGAAATGGTTTACCATCAGCATTAATTATTTCGTCACCTGTTTTTAGTCCAACTTTAGCTGCTGGAGAACCGTCTAAAATGGTGTTAATAAAGGTCTTGTTATTCAGAGTTTTGGTGTAAATGCCAATATCGGTGTATTCAATCTTTCCTGATGGGAATATATTCTTTAACTGCTTTTGTAATTCTTCATTCATTGGGGCGAAAATGCCCAAAATTTGATAGTATGCTGGCTCGTTTTGCGTGTAAAATTTAGTGTGAGAGGTTTGTAATTCTCCCAGCATTTGATTGATGATAACTGCCGCTTGGTCAATGTTTTGAGTTTGGTTAATTTTGGGGGCATATTTAGATTGCATTGCTTTCCAATCTACGCCATTAAATTTAGGGTCGTAAAAGTTGTTGTTGACAATCTCCCAGACGGAATTAAAAGTTTTTGACTGGGTTGCCAGCATTTTAGGAATTACTGGGGAAATTAGCCAGCTAAGGAGTAAAATTGAGATGCTAAATAAAATGATTAAAGCTGAGTTTCTCTTCCTGATGAGTCTGAATCTTTTCATCTCTGTATGTTTAAATAGAATTGATAACTTGTCTAATTTTAATCAATTTTCTCCATAACTGCTTTCAGTTATAATAAAGTTCTTCTTCTTCTTCTTCCTTCGCGTCCTTCGTGTCTTCGTGGTTCAAAATTAATTAAGTTAAAGGTAGTTTAAAAAATGTCTAATAAAGTTAAATATTTGCTACTGGCTTTATTGGTAATTGGCATAGCGACTTGGTTCAGCCATTCTTATAATTTTGCAATGATGGGATTGACGACTTTTTTAATTGCTTATCTTTCTAAGGGGATGCGACGTTATCGATCGCACAATCCCCACTCCCAAGATGAATAATTTTTGAAACCACAGAGACGCAGAGGACGCAGAGGAACGCAGATATATATCTATATTTACTGTGAGTTGCTTGAGATTGTTTCACTTTCAAATTAGATAATTTGGACAGAAGAGAAAATCACTTTAATCCTCTCCTCTGCCCCTCTGCCCCTCTGCCCCTCTGCCCCTCTGCCCCTCTGCCCCTCTGCGCCTTTTTCTAAAGTGCGTCGGTGACGATTTGTTGTGCTTCTTGCAAGATTTGTTCTAAGTGGTTTTCGCTTTGGAAGCTTTCGGCGTACACTTTATAAACGTTTTCTGTGCCGGAAGGACGTGCAGCAAACCAACCGTTCTCTGTGGTTACTTTTAGTCCGCCTATTGAAGCATTATTTCCGGGTGCTTTGGTGAGTTTAGCTGTGATTTGATCTCCTGCCATTGTTCCTGCTTTCACATCTTCTGGGGATAGTTTACCCAAACGTGCTTTTTGTTCGGGAGTAGCAGGAGAGTCAATGCGTTTGTAGTAAGGTGTGCCTAAACGTGCGGTTAAGTCTTGATAATGTAATCCTGGATCTTTTCCGGTTTTGGCGGTGATTTCTGCGGCTAAAAGATCCATGATGATTCCGTCTTTGTCGGTTGTCCAAACTGTACCATTTTTGCGTAAGAATGATGCCCCAGCGCTTTCTTCTCCGCCAAAACCAAAGGAACCGTCTAATAATCCGTCAACAAACCATTTGAAACCTACGGGCACTTCGCTCAGTTTGCGATCGATCTCTTTGGCGACGCGATCGATCATACTACTACTAACTAACGTTTTCCCGATCGCACTTTCTCCCGACCAACCTGTACGATTAGTAAATAAATACCAAATCGCTACTGATAGGAAATGATTCGGATTCATTAATCCTACACTAGGAGTTACAATTCCATGTCTGTCGGAATCGGTATCATTACCAAAAGCGATGTCATAATCATTTTTAAATTTGACTAAACTCGCCATCGCATAAGGCGAAGAACAATCCATGCGAATTTTACCATCCCAATCTACGGTCATAAACCGGAAAGTTGGGTCTACGGTTTTGTTAACTAAGGTGATGTTGAGGTTGTAGCGATCGGCAATTGGTTGCCAATAAGCTATATTAGAACCACCTAAAGGATCGGCACCTATGCGAAGTCCTGCCGATCGAATTACATCAATATCAACCACATTTTCTAGATCGTTGACGTAGGGAGTAATGAAATCATAAAAATGAGTTGTTGATGCTTTCAACGCCGCTTCATAAGAAATGCGCCGCACATCTCGATTGTTATTTGCTAACAATTCATTCGCCCTTTCTTGCACCCATTTGGTAATTTCTGGTTCCGCAGGGCCTCCAGAAGGGGGATTATATTTAAAACCACCATCAGAAGGGGGATTGTGAGAAGGAGTGATGATAATTCCATCTGCTAAACCAGTGGTTTTGCCTTGGTTGTAGGTGAGAATGGCATAAGAAACTACCGGAGTTGGCGTAAACTGAGCATATCCTTCCCCAGCAGCAATGTAAACCTCTACGCCATGAGCCGCTAACACTTCCAAAGCCGTCTTTTGTGCGGGTGCAGAGAGGGCGTGGGTATCCATTCCCATGTACAATGGGCCATTAATGCCCTGACTCTGGCGATATTCCACCACAGCTTGGGAAACCGCGAGAATGTGGTCTTCGTTGAAAGTGCCGTTGCTGGAAGAACCCCGATGTCCCGAAGTGCCAAAACTCACCTTTTGCAGCGGATTTGCCGGATCGGGATGAACTGTGTAATAGTCGTCTAAAAGTTTGGCGACATCAATCAAAATGTCGTCGGGTGCTGGCTTTCCCGCCAGGGGGTTGACTTTTTCTTCTACTGTTTGCATTGTGCCCTCTGTCCAAATCCCGTCATGTTTTTTCTAGTAAAGAATAGCTCGAAATGTCCCTGCTTGGAGCGTGGCAGCTAACTTTGCTTCATTGGGGAAGTTCTATGCCGTAAGATTTAGGACTTCCGCACTCTCTCTAGTATCGCCCCAATGCTTCGCCCTTACCCAAAACCCAAGCAGTATTGCCTTGGGAAGGAGGTTGGGGACTCTGAGTGCGTAACTCCTAAGATTGACAAATCTCCCGCAGTTCTCTGACGCTTCCGGGAAAGAGAAATATTCTGAACTTAACTCTCCTTGCTATTAAACTTAAATAGATGAATTTATGAACCAGTTCCCACTTTGGGGGCAGGAGAACGGGAGAAAATTTGGCAATGAGCAACGCAGTAATGATTAGAGTTAAAAATCCAAAAATTGCTCAAAAAATTAAAAATAAAAATATTCTGACTTTTGTCCTGTAATCCTCTACATTTTTCTGTATGCTTGATCTAACTTCCCATATTATAAGTTAAAGCTCATTAAAGGAAAATAAAAAATGTCCAGTTCTCAACAAAAACCTTCACCACAGGAACCATTGAGCCTTTCAGATATCATTCCCTACCAAGAAGCATTTAGTCCTAGTTTATACAGTCAGGGTTTAGCAAAGTTTCTTCTATTTTTTGCCTTGTTTCCAATGGTGCTCAGCTGGTTAATCAACATCACAGGTGTCGGGGGAAGCTTGCGGCAAACTGCTGGGTTTTTAGGAATTTATTACGCTTGTATGTGGGGAGTAATTTTGCATAATTTAATTAAACCACAGCGATTTTCTTGGGGCAATACTATTACCTGCGTAACATTTACCGCTTTAGTTGGCATTCCCATAGATTTATTATTGCAACAAATTCCCCCATTTAACTTTCTTTATGCCGGAATCGATCGAGGTGGACTACCTACTTTATTTGGGTTCGTTTTTGGTGTCGGACTGTTAGAAGAATTTGTGAAAGCTTTGCCTGTTTATTTATTTTTAATCCGTCCAGGTAAAGTAAAAGACCCTTACACCGCAGCATTTTATGGTGCAATGTCCGGTTTAGGATTTGCAATTTCCGAAGGCGTAAATTACTCAATTCAATATGCAATGGGTTTAGGAGAAGGTATAACAGCAACTTTTTTCGGAAATATTGAACCCACAAATTTATTAGGAGAATATCTGTTAGTTAGTACAATTCGCTTTGTTTGTTTGCCGCTGTTTCATGCAATTTGGGCGGGAATTTTTGGTTACTTTTTGGGGTTATCAGCTATGAGTAATTCCCAAAAAACCACAATTATTTTGATTGGTTGGGCTATTCCAGCTGTGTTACATGGATTTTACAATACTTTCGCGGAAACTGCGATCGGTCTTTTGGTCATGGCGTTTTCAATTTTGATATTTCTCACCTATCTGCGAAATGGTCAAAAAATGAGCGGATAATAACTTCTTCACCAATAACCAATGACCAATGACTAATAACTTATCTCTGTTTAATTACCACTAACGTAATATCATCGAATACTTTTTGTTCATTGATATAACTCATTACATCATCAATCACTGCTTGGCGAATTTCATCAGCTGAGAGATGATGATTTTTTTGCAGAATTGTATAAAATCTTTCTAAGCCATACAGTTCATTTTGGGAATTTACAGCTTCAGTAATACCATCAGTATAAAGTACGGCAATTTCTCCCGATCGCAAAGTAATTTCTACCTGTTGTATAAATTGCGTAATATCTGGTTCTAACCCTAAAGGAAACCCCAAATCAAAAGTATCAATTCGTTCTATCTCTCCATTATTTCGCACCACTATTAACTCTTCATGTTGCCCACTTAAACGCATTACCCCCGCTTCATATTCCAGCAGCGATAATGTCATATTCTTCGGGGATTTCATGCGATTAGTATTGCGATAAATAATTTGGTTTAAAGCATTTAAAAACTTCACAGGATCGGTTTCTTCTACCGTTAACAAAGTTCGCACAGCTGTCTGTGCCATAATCATCACCACACCACTTTCTAACCCATGACCTGTCACATCTCCAATCCCAATTTTAACTTTACCATTTTGTTGCAGAACATCGTAATAATCACCGCCAACTTCATTAGCAGGTGCCATAAAACCAGAAATATCAAGGTCGGCAATTTGTTTAAGTTCTTCCTCTTTAGGTAAAATCATTTCTTGTAATTGTCTGGCTACTTCTAACTCAGCACTCATCCGTAAATTCTCTGTTTTTAGTCGTTCATTTAAGCGCGTAATTTCTTCGTTAGAGTAGCGTAAAGCCGTAGCTATTTTATTAAAAGAATTGACAACTTGACCAAGTTCATCTTTATTTTGTAACGTGATATTTTCGCCAACAAAACCACTTGTCATTTGTTTAGCAGCTTCGTCTAAACGCTCCACTGTCAGCATAACTGCTTTGTAAAAAGCAATCCACAGATAAATAACTATTGCCGAAATTAGTAAAACTAAAATAACAATTACTTGCTGTCTTCTTGTCAAATATTTAATTCTAGCTTGTAAAATTTCATTTAAAACTTGGGAAATTTCATTTTCTAATTTAGAACTTAATTTTAAAGTTTGGTCAGCTTGATGTATATAGTTAAGTGGTTGTACATTGGCGTATGGACTAGTGAGAATATCAAGTTGCTTATTTAATTCTTTAGTAGTTAGGAGTAGAGCTTGTAAATCTTGATTAACTTTAGCTCGCCAACTTTGGGAATTAGGTTGATTAAAGGCTACTTCTAAATTGCGAGATAAATCTTTTGTATAATCTTTTAATGAACCTGATAATTGCACTAATTTACCTCGCTCCTGGGGGGTGATTTCCTGATTACGATTAATACTATTACCGAGGATTTTAATTTCGGTTAAAGTTCTTTGAATTTGGGGAAGTTTGGCGAGAATAGCATCACTGAAATAATAAGCATCTAAATAAGGGTCTAAAATTAAATTGGAGCTTTCTCCAACTTTTGCTGTGAGTTCGTAAGTTTGCGCGATCGCTCTATTATAAAAAACATCCTTAGTCTCTGGACTCCAAATTTGATAATTTTCTTGTAATTGCTCCCAGGTACTTTTAACTTCATTCACCTTAGTAGTACTTGGTAACACCTTTCCCCATTGCCGATCTTTATCTATCAAATTTTGTAAATTTTCCTCAGTTCTGTGATTAGCCTCTTTACGCTTATTTTGATGAATTTCCGAATTAAAGTTATACCTTAAGTCTTGCTCAACTAAATAACTTTCAAAAATAGCTCCTCTAAGTTCACGTAAAGGTTTTAAATATTCAATTCCATAAGTTTGCTTTTGAGTAAAATTTATCCTAATATTAGTTTCTAATAAAAATAAATATATAATTATACATAGAGGTAAAGCCATTAACATCGTAATTAAAGTAAACTTTTGCGGATACTTTAGTTGGTTCATTAAGTAAATAGCTGGTTGAAAAATCCTCTTCATACATTTACCTTGATAAACTAACTTAGCAAGCCGTAAGTCATAGCAAATCTGCAACGATGCCTCCTCTTATTCGGAACTACTGTAGAGACATTGCCTGCAACGTCTCTACAGATGCAACAATCTTCGTTGCTCACAATCACCTAAATTAATTCTATTGTAGGCAACAAATTGGCAAAAGTTGTAGGACTTACGCACCATAGCCAAGAAACCCGGTAACTTCTGCGAAACCGGGTTTCTTTCGTCTCATCTCCCTCTTGCTTAACTTCCTGGATAGCGATAAACAGGTAACTCGTCTACTCGCATTTCAAATGGTGCAGCTTTACTTCCAGGCGAAGAAACTCTAATTTTGCCTTGTTTGGCTATGCGTTTAAGTACACCACCTATTTTCACTAAAGATTTTAAAACTCGCCAGTTAATTACTTGATCTGGACATTCGATAATTAGTGTTGGTACTTCGCTATAAGTGGTAATATACCACTCACAATTAGAGAGTAATGCTTGCTGTTGGGGATGACAAGAATCATAAAAATATTTAGCAAGCATCTCTTCCAATTGTAGACGTTGTAAAGTATCGTCCAAGCCGGAAGTATCAGGCGGTAAATCTTCAAATGGTAAAGAAGAAAGATTCATAATAATTCCCCATCTCTTCAATGAGAGATTGCTGCTTTGGTACGGGGACAAGTTTCTAAGTCCTGATTCACAGGAACTTCAGGTTTTAAGCCAATCCAAGCATTAATTTTTTCTAAGTTAAATCCCACTGTTCGCACATCACCAACTTGGATTAATGGACGGCGAATTAATAAAGGATCTGCCATCATTAATTCTAAAGCTGTGTCTTCATCTAAAAACTCAGGATTTACATCGCCTGATTTAACGCGAGGTGCGGTATAATTAAACCACTCTTTAACAGGCAAATTTCCAAAAAATGAGCGTAGTTTTTCCTTAGTCCAAGTAGTAGTTAAGAGATTTTCAGGTTGTACTTGGTGTCCAGCTTCTAAGAGTAAAGCTTTCTGTTTTTTGTTGTTGGTACAACCTGGCTTTTCGTAAAAAATTACGGTAGACATCGTAGGTTAATTGTAGTGAACTAGGTTAGGATTAAGTCAAGGGAAATTGTTGATAGCTGTACATGGTTGGTGAGAGTTTATCAGCTAACAAATCAACGATTTTTTCAGGAGACATTTTGCTACAGCGGACTTTTCCTGGCATTAAAAGGACGTTAGGTGCAGAGGAACAACATTTTAAACATCCGGTGTATTCAATAACTACTTGATTTTGCAAACCCCGATCGCGCAAAGCTGCTTCTAGTTGTTGACTCAGCTTTTTCCCACCCCGTTTCATGCAACCAGATTTATTACACATTAATAACTTGACTTTTTTAGATTTAGGAGTCGATTCTACAATATCTACTGTTGGTAAGCAGTTATTGGGGCAATCTTCTCCAAAACATTCACTTACTTTATTAATTTGATAAGCTGTTAATTTAGGTAAATCTGTAAAATGCTTTTGTTTCTTTTCTCCAGATACTTCGATGCGATCGCCAGGAATTAAAACCTGTTTAATTTTCCCCCTTGTTTCTTTCGGTAGTTTGATTTCCAACACATTATTTTCTACCGCAATTCGCAAAGATTTAATTTTCCCACTGGACTTTTGTTCAAAACCTAAAAACTGTCCTTCCAAAAAGAAGCTTGACTGAGGTTGAAAACTACACATATCCATCGGGGTAACTCCTAATCTTTACAAATGTGGACGTTAAGTTTGTTGTAGCGACTTTAGTCGTACATTTCCAGGAATAAAAGCACGCTCAGTGCTCACAACGAACCTGGTTTGTTGTAGCGACTTTAGTCGTACATTCTCAGGAATAAAAGCACGCTCAGTGCTCACAACGAACCTGGTTTGTTGTAGCGACTTTAGTCGTACATTCCTAAATCAAAGCGCAGTGACGCTATCAGGTGATGGGATGGTGCGTTACGTTATGACTAACGCACCCTACAAGAAATTCGATTTAGTCGCGAATTACCTTAGCTTCTACAGTCATTGGTAAAGATAAAGTATCGGTCAAATCAGGAATTACTAATTCCCAACCATTTGCCAAAACGAAATGTTTGCCTTCCGACACTTCCTTTTCGCTGACAACTTCCTCTTCTAAATCTTTCTTGGGTACATAAGCAATTAAATGTCCGGCGCAATTATGACGCAACATTACTTTCATAAAATTCCTCCACTAGTTCCAATTCTTTTTTCCGGCAACCAACTATTACACCTCGTTCTACAAAATGTACTGCATAAATATAGTACATTTGCAAATAGTCACCTATACCTACTATATATCCCGTATCTCCTTTTTTTGCTAAAGTTTCTCCGATTTCTTTATTAGGAAAAGTTCCATCATTACGGATTAACTTTTTCACCCTTACCTTATCTTCCATATCAAAGGCAGGTGGGCCATATAGTTCATTTTCTTCTGATGCCGATCCCATGAGCCATCCTCCTTGTATTAACTAAATCCAACAATTCTTCAATAGTCAAACCGCGTTTTACTTGTCCTGAAAGCTGACGCACTTTTTCTAAAAGTGACTCTATTTCCTCTGGTTCGAGAACAATATTATGCTGTTCTAAAACCTTAATTAGTAGATGCCTCCCGGAATGTTTTCCCACTACTAAACGCCGTTCCCAACCTACTTCTTCTGGAGCGAAAGGTTCATAAGTTAGGGGATTTTTTAATACACCATGAGCATGAATTCCTGACTCGTGAGCAAAGGTATTTTGACCGACTATTGCTTTCCAAGGCGGAACTTCATTTCCTGATGCTTTGGCGACTAATTGTGAGAGTTCTTGAAACTTGCGGGTGTTGATTCCAAGCTCCATTGCATATACTCGTTTCAACCCCATGACTACTTCTTCTAAAGCAGCATTACCTGCTCTTTCTCCCAATCCATTAACAGTAGTATTGACTGATTTTGCGCCTGCTAAAATTCCCGCGATCGCATTTGCAGTTGCCATCCCCAAATCATTATGGGTGTGCATCTCCACTGGAATTTCTAACTGCGAAACTAACTGTTTAACTTTAGCGTAAGTGCTAAAAGGATCGAGTATTCCTACAGTATCACAAAACCGAAATCTTGAAACACCTAATTCTTGAACTGAGAGCGCTACATCTAACAAAAAATTATCATCTGCTCTCGAAGAATCCTCACCACCAACTGAAACAAACAAACCTTTATCTAAGGCGAAGCTAACACTGTCTTTCAGTCGGGATAAGATCAACTGCCATTGTCCTTGAAACTTGGCATTGATTTGAATTTCTGAAACCGGAATCGAAATATGAACTCGTTGCAAACCACAAGCTATAGAAGCTTCAATATCTGCTAAAACTGCACGGTTCCAACCCAAAAGTTTGGCAGACAACCCAGCTTCTACCACAGTAGAAATCGCCTTTTGCTCTTCTTTCCCCATTGCGGGAATGCCAATTTCTAATTCTTGGACTCCAATGCTGTCGAGGAAAACTGCGATCGCTAATTTCTCTTCTATAGTAAAAGCAACACCAGCGGCTTGTTCGCCATCCCGGAGAGTCGTATCATTAATCTGAATAATTTCACTCATGATATTGCACAACTTTAGAGTTTCAAATCTTTATGGGTCTGCATTTCTAGCCAATCAAAAATTCTGGTTAGCTGCTCGATCGAAATTAATCCATACTGCCAAAGTAACATCGGTAAAGGGTCATGCCATTGCTGATGAGTACGGAGTGCCATTGCGATCGCAGGACTAGAAATCTCTAAATCATGCTGAAGAAAATTGATGAATTCGTTAAACTTCAAACTGCGATCCATGACCTTACCTCGCGTACTTGGATTAATCTAACCGGAACTATTTAAATCCCCGGAATTTTAGTGCGCCAACAGCGCTCTAACCAATCAACTAATTCCCCGCGAGAAGCAATGAATTGCTGCACAACACTGCGAACTAAAATTGCTTCCATACTGTTATTTATCTCAACTCGCAAAGAACCATCATTTGGACAGCAGCAGGAAATCATTAACTCTTGCAAACGGTGATAAACTTGCCAACGATTTGGGCGAGAAATCTCGACAATTTGACTAGCTAAAGGGGGAACACTATGAGAGTCAAACATAATTTTCTTGATTGATTCTCGCTAAATTTTTCAATTCTTTTACTTGTTGTTCCAATTGTTCAATGCGATCGAGCAACCCACGAATTACAGTTGCTTCCGTATCAGGTAACTTGCCATGTTCTAACGGACAACCTTTACCCTGCTTTGAAACAATTCGCCCCGGAATTCCCACCACTGTGCAATCAGTAGGAACATCGCGCAGCACAACCGAACCTGCACCAATGCGGACATTATCGCCAACGCAGATATTACCCAGCACCTTTGCGCCAGCACCCACCACCACATTGCTTCCGACAGTGGGATGGCGTTTACCGCTTTCTTTTCCTGTACCGCCGAGAGTAGCGCCTTGATAAATTAGCGAGTAATCGCCAACGATCGCAGTTTCGCCAATCACTACTCCCATGCCATGATCGATAAACACACCTTTACCGATCGTTGCACCCGGATGAATCTCAATTCCCGTGAATAATCTACCAATGTGCGAAATCAGGCGCGGGAAAAAACTTACCTTGTGTGAGTACAACCAATGGGCGACGCGATGCAAACACAGAGCATGAAAACCAGGGTAACAGATAATCACCTCCAGCCAATTCCGCGCCGCTGGATCTCGCTCAAAGATAATCTGAAAATCCGCCTGTATTGCTTTAAATCCCGAAGAATCGCTATTTTCTGAACCAGATTTAGGAGTCTCAGAACTAGGAGAACGCCTCAAACTCTGGTGTTGAGATACTTTGTCAGTCGGTTTGGTGAAAGGCAGTAGCATCGACAGAGGAACCAACGCTGTTCTCCTGCTTATAACAAATTGGTTTCGCAGGGTGCGATCGTTCTGAGTGGATTGGAATTATTAGACTTATTAACCTTGCACTCAAAGTCCTCAAAACCTCTCTATTTAATAGATAAAAAAAACTTTGGGGGTAGGGGGTCGAGTATTTTTCCCATCAGGTACAAGTATTTTTGATCGGGGGTACTTGCATTTTTGTACTCAAAACCCAACCCCAACTTCCTGAACTGGTAAGGGTTTCACCCAACTATTACTACTCAGTTAACCTGTACTCACAGGTCAGTTTTCTTGAGCGGAACAGGTCGATCGATCCCCCCTAACCCCCCTTAACAAGGGGGGAACCGGATCTCACCGTCTTCTGGTTTCCCCCTTAACAAGGGGGAACCGGATTTCAAAGTCCCCCTTTCCCAGCAACCAGGAGGGAACCGGATTTCAAAGTCCCCCTTTCCCAGCAACCAGGAGGGAACCGGATCTCAAAGTCCCCCTTTCCCAGCAACCAGGAGGGAACCGGATTTCAAAGTCCCCCTTTCCCAGCAACCAGGAGGGAACCGGATCTCAAAGTCCCCCTTGTTAAGGGGGATTTAGGGGGATCGAAAATGCCTAAACTCATAACTAGCAACTTGAATCTTTACATTCTTCTGCCTTTTCAAATTGAGTTTAACAAATTTTGTCGCAAAGACTACCGTTTAAATTATTAAAGTGCTATTTTAGATACAGAACAACAATTGAATTCGCAAAACGCACCACTGGAGTAGTTAGAAAATCGGCTCCAGAGGTACTCTAAATAGATTTTGAGTACAGGGTTGAAGCGTGAAAACTAAGCAGTAAATAAGGCTCAAACCTTTGATTTATAAAGGTTTAAGCCTGAGTACAAGCTATTCCCGCACCCCTTACCAGAAATACTCAGACCTCTACCCGGAAATACTTGTACCCTCACCCCAAAAAAATTTTTCGATCTAGGTAAATATAGGCTTTGAGGGCTTGAGTACAAAACTAATAAATTCAATAAATCTGAATCCAGGGCAAAAACTGGGACTGGTTGAAGACCTCTTGGTATAAATCCATTAACGTCAGGCACTTAAATTTCAGCAAGAAGACCAAACAAGGTTCGCTTCTTTTGCAGGTAAGTGTACTCACGCCGGAAACACAGCAAGTTACTGGGAAATTCGATGTCTTCAACCACAACTTTACTCACGACGACACCGGAAGCGACGACAACATCAGATGCAGCCACTGCTAAAACCAAAAAATCTGGCGGTTGCGGTTGCAGTTCTTCTTCCACTGAAACAACCCTCGACGAAAAGATTAAAGAAAGAATCGCCAAGCACCCTTGCTACAGCGAAGAAGCGCACCACCATTACGCCAGAATGCACGTTGCTGTTGCACCAGCTTGCAACATTCAATGCAACTACTGCAACCGTAAATATGATTGCGCCAACGAAAGCCGTCCTGGAGTAGTTAGTGAACTCCTGACACCGGAAGAAGCCGCACATAAAGTATTGGTAATCGCCGGAAAAATTCCTCAAATGACGGTTTTAGGAATTGCAGGTCCCGGAGATCCTTTGGCTAACCCCGAAAAGACCTTCCGCACCTTTGATTTAATTGCTGACAAAGCCCCAGATATTAA
The DNA here is from genome assembly GCF_041929275.2 of Floridaenema flaviceps BLCC-F50. Lineage (NCBI taxonomy): Bacteria > Bacillati > Cyanobacteriota > Cyanophyceae > Aerosakkonematales > Aerosakkonemataceae > Floridanema > Floridanema flaviceps. The sequence continues at coordinate 479,886 of NZ_JBHFNR020000001.1, forward strand.
ACTGTGCTTGTCTACCAATGGTTTAATGCTTCCCGATCATGTCGATCGCATCAAAGAGCTAAACGTCGATCACGTCACCATAACTATTAATATGGTAGACCCGGAAGTAGGAACCAAGATTTATCCTTGGGTACACTACAGACGCAAGCGCTACAGAGGCATCGAAGGAGTTAAAATCCTCCACGAAAGACAGATGGAAGGCTTGCAAGCCCTCAGAGAAGCCGATATCCTCTGCAAAGTCAACTCAGTAATGATTCCCGGTATTAACGACGAACATTTAGTTGAAGTTGACAAAGTAATTCGGCAACATGGAGCATTCTTGCACAACATTATGCCCCTGATTTCCGCACCGGAACATGGCACCCACTTCGGTTTAACAGGGCAACGCGGGCCTACACCCAAGGAACTGAAGGCGCTACAAGATAACTGTTCCGGCAATATGAAAATGATGCGCCATTGCCGTCAATGTCGCGCTGATGCGGTGGGATTGTTGGGTGAAGACCGTTCTCAAGAATTTACCAAAGATAAGTTCCTGGAAATGGCACCGGAATACAACCTAGAGAAGCGTCAGGAAGTCCATGCAGCTATTGATAAAGTTCGTGAAGAACAAGAATCTCTCAAAGTTGCCAAAGCGTTAGCTAAGAAAGCTGCTAACACTCCCAAAATCTTAGTTGCAGTAGCAACAAAAGGTGGCGGTTTAGTTAACCAACACTTCGGTCATGCTAGAGAGTTCCAAATTTACGAAGTTGATGGCGTAAGCGCCAAATTCGTCGGACACCGCAAAGTTGAACAATACTGCCAAGGCGGTTTCGGTGAAGAGGAATCTTTAGACGGCATGATGAAGATGCTGGAAGATTGCAAAGCTGTCCTAGTTTCCAAGATTGGTCATTGTCCCCAAGAAACTTTGCAAAAAGCCGGAATTGAACCAGTGGAAGCTTTCGACTTGATCGATAAGGTGGCTTTGGAATTCTATCAAAAGTGGCTCTCCACTCAAACTGCAACAGTGTAACAATTTGCGATTTTAGATTTTAGATTTTCGATTTTTAATTAATTAAATCCCAAATCTAAAATCTATAATCCCAAATCCCAAATCCGAAATCCAAAATCCCAAATCCAAAATCGATTAAGGAGGGGCGATGACTTACACAATTACGAATAACTGTATTGCTTGCGATCGCTGTTTACCTCAATGTCCAACTAACGCAATCTCTGTTAAAGGACAGACCTACCAAATAGATAATAACTTATGTAATGGTTGCGTCGGTTTTTACAGTGTTCCCCAATGTCAAGCGGTTTGTCCAACTAATAATGGGTGTGTTCGTAGTCTAAGTGCGATCGCCTCTTCTGAGGATTACTGGGAGTCTTGGTTTAACACCTTCAATCACTTAGTTAGCCGCATCAATAAAACCAAAGAAAACCCTTACTGGCAAAAGTGGTTTAACACCTATTCCCAAGAACTAAAAAGAGTCATTGTATCTCGTTAATCTCAGAAATGTAGGAGCAGCATTATGTCAGTAATTTATTTAGATAACAATGCAACTACGAAAGTTGATGAAGCAGTTTTAGCGGCAATGCTGCCCTACCTGACCGAGCTTTACGGTAATCCTTCTAGTATGCACACCTTTGGTGGTCAAGTTGGCAAAGCAGTTAAAGAAGCCAGAGAACAAGTTGCCGCTTTGTTAGGTGCAGAACCTACAGAAATCATCTTTACAAGTTGTGGCACAGAAGGTAATAATTCAGCTATTCGCGCCGCTTTAGCAGCACGTCCCAACAAAACTCACATTGTCACTTCCCAAGTTGAACACGCTGCTGTTTTAAATCAGTGCAAACAGCTAGAAAGTCAAGGTTATACTGTTACTTATCTCTCCGTAGATGGTCAAGGTCAAATCGATTTAGATGAGTTGGAAGCATCCCTTACGGGTAACACGGCTTTAGTTTCGATCATGTATGCTAATAATGAAACTGGTGTGGTGTTTCCGATCGAACAAATCGGTCAAATCGTTAAGGAAAATGGCGCGATCTTTCACGTAGACGCAGTGCAAGCAGCAGGCAAAATTCCGCTGAATATGAAAACTAGCACTGTGGATATGTTGACGATTTCTGGTCACAAATTGCACGCCCCCAAAGGTCTTGGTGCTTTATATGTAAGAAAAGGTGTAAGATTCCGTCCCTTGTTAATTGGCGGACATCAAGAAAGAGGAAGACGTGCAGGAACGGAAAATGTACCGGGAATTATTGCATTAGGAAAAGCTAGTGAATTAGCACTACAACATTTAGATAATGTATTTGAAGAAAAAGCCTTGCGCGATTTGTTAGAACAAGGTATTCTTAATACAGTACCCGATACAGTAGTTAACGGACATACCAAAAACAGACTTCCCAACACTACAAATATTGGCTTCAAATATATCGAAGGTGAAGCAATTCTGCTTTCCATGAATCAGTTTGGAGTTTGTGCTTCTTCTGGTTCGGCTTGTACTTCTGGTTCCTTAGAACCCTCCCATGTTTTACGCGCAATGGGTTTACCTTATTCAGTTTTACATGGTTCGATTCGGTTCTCCTTGTCTCGTTACACCAAACAAGCAGAAGTCGAAAAAGTCTTATCAATACTGCCACCAGTAATTGAGCGTTTAAGAGCTTTATCTCCCTTCAAAAATGACCAGGAATCCTGGTTGCAAGAGCAAGAAAAAGCCCTTGCTAATGCTAAGTAGTCATTGGTCATTCGTCATTGGTCATTCGTCATTGGTTTAGCTAACAAAATTTAACAAATGACAAAGAACAAATGACAAATGACAAATGACAAAAAATAAACCAAAACTGCAACATTTACAACAAAAATCGCCAAGGCTATGTGGGAATATACAGATAAGGTAATGGACTTGTTCTACAATCCGAAAAACCAAGGATTGATAGAAGCAGCAAACGAAACAGGAATCAAAGTTGTTACAGGAGAAGTAGGTAGCATTGCTTGCGGAGATGCCCTCAGATTGCACCTCAAAGTTGATGAAGCGACAAACATAATTCTAGATGCTAAGTTTCAAACCTTTGGTTGTGCAAGTGCGATCGCTTCTTCTTCTGCCCTAACCGAAATGATTGTCGGCATGACAGTAGACCAAGCATTAAGCTTAACCAACAAAGAAATTGCCGAATACTTAGGCGGATTACCCGAAGAAAAAATGCACTGTTCCGTAATGGGGCAAGAAGCATTAGAAGCAGCGATTTACTCCTACAAAGGTATCCCGCTAGCGCAGCATGAAGAAGACGAAAGTGCCATGATTTGTCGCTGCTTTGGGATTACTGAAACCAGGATTAAAAAGACAATTAAAGAAAATCAACTCACCAGTGCTGAACAAGTCACAAATTATATTAAAGCCGGAGGCGGTTGCACCACTTGTTTAGCAGATATTGACGACTTAATTGCAGCAGTTTGGGAAGGAGTCGAACAAGAAAAAATTCAGGTTCCCGTAGTTAAACCAGAAACAGACACCTTACCTCAGTTAACCAACCTGCAAAAAATCACACTCATTCAAAAAGTTCTAGAGACAGAAGTTAAACCATTCTTAGCCGCAGATGGCGGAGACGTTGAACTCTACGATGTAGAAGGCGACAAAGTAAAAGTTGTACTCAAAGGTGCTTGCGGTTCTTGTCCTAGCAGCACAGTAACTTTGAAGATTGCGATCGAAGAAAAATTAAAACAGCTGGTATTACCCAGCTTAGTAGTTGAATCAGTCTAGTCAGGAAAAATCATGAAAAATTATCAAGATTCCCCAGGATTACCTGTGGGACGGTCGCCGCCAAACCCACATTTCTGCCCAATCCACACTCTCACTACTCAAAGTAAACAAACAATTTTCACAGCATAACACGAAGGAGACAAACCAATGACTGACGAAAAAATTAGACAGATTGCGTTCTACGGCAAAGGCGGTATCGGCAAATCTACCACTTCACAAAATACGATCGCAGCAATGGCAGAAATGGGCCAACGCATCATGATCGTAGGTTGCGACCCCAAAGCAGACTCCACCCGTTTGATGTTACACAGCAAAGCCCAAACCACAATTCTCCACTTAGCTGCTGAACGGGGCGCTGTTGAAGATTTGGAACTCGAAGAAGTATTGTTGACTGGTTATCGCAATGTACGTTGCGTTGAGTCTGGTGGTCCAGAACCCGGTGTAGGTTGCGCGGGACGTGGCATCATCACCGCTATTAACTTCTTAGAAGAAAATGGCGCTTATGAAGACCTCGATTTCGTATCTTACGACGTATTAGGCGACGTTGTGTGCGGTGGTTTCGCAATGCCTATCCGTGAAGGAAAAGCACAAGAAATCTACATCGTTACCTCTGGTGAAATGATGGCGATGTACGCAGCTAACAACATTGCACGAGGCGTTCTGAAATATGCTCACTCTGGCGGTGTACGTTTAGGTGGTTTGATTTGTAACAGCCGTAAAGTTGACCGGGAACTCGAATTAATCGAAACCTTGGCAAAACGTCTGAACACCCAAATGATTCACTTTGTTCCTCGTGACAACATTGTTCAACACGCAGAACTACGTCGGATGACTGTTAACGAATATGCACCCGACAGCCAACAAAATGAAGAGTACAAGCAACTAGCTAAGAAGATCATCGACAACAAGAACCTCACCGTTCCTACTCCAATCACAATGGACGAACTGGAAGACTTACTAGTTGAATTCGGTATCTTGGGCGGTGAAGAAGAGTACGAAAAAGCACTCCAAGCAGACCAACAAAAAGCTGCTGCTGTAGTCTAATCCGTTATTTGTTGGGGAATAGGGAATAGAGATAGGGAGGAAAAATTCCTCACTTCCCTACACTCCTCCCTTTCCCTACTCCCTACCTCCCTACTCCCTACATTGAAACGAGGCTTTGAATCATGACAACAACCAACAACACCATACCCACAACGAACGAAGAGAAGAAAGAACTACTTAAGGAAATTATTGAAGCTTACCCAGAGAAAGGCGGTAAGAAGCGGGCAAAACACCTCAACGTATACGAAGAAGGAAAATCTGATTGCGGAGTTAAATCCAACATCAAATCAGTTCCGGGAGTAATGACCACTCGTGGTTGCGCTTATGCAGGTGCTAAGGGTGTGGTTTGGGGCCCAGTCAAGGATATGATCCACATAAGTCACGGCCCTGTTGGTTGTGGTTACTATTCCTGGTCTGGTCGTCGTAACTATTACATCGGTATTACAGGTGTTGATACCTTCGGTACCATGCAGTTTACCTCCGACTTCCAAGAAAGAGACATCGTATTCGGTGGTGACAAAAAACTGGCGAAGCTGATCGATGAAATGGAAGAACTCTTCCCCTTAAGCAAAGGGATTACCATTGAATCTGAATGTCCAATTGGTTTGATTGGAGATGACATCGAAGCAGTCGCCAAGAAGAAAGCTAAAGACACAGGTAAGCCAGTAGTGCCTGTACGTTGCGAAGGTTTCCGGGGTGTTTCTCAATCTTTAGGACACCACATCGCTAACGACACCGTAAGAGACTGGGTACTCCCCAAAGCAGACCAATACCGTCAAACTCCCGAAGGTTTCGTTCCCGGCCCTTATGATGTGAACATCATCGGTGACTATAACATCGGTGGAGACATTTGGCCCTCTCGCATTCTGTTAGAAGAAATCGGCTTGCGCGTACTTTGCCAATTCTCTGGCGATGGTACATTTAACGAAGTAGTAATGACCCCGTTAGCAAAATTGAACTTGATTCACTGCTATCGGTCTATGAACTACATCTGCCGTCACATGGAAGAAGCTTACGGTATTCCTTGGATTGAATACAACTTCTTCGGCCCATCTCAAATTGCTAAATCTCTTCGCAAAATCGCCTCGAAATTTGACGAAACTATCCAAGCTAAAGCAGAAGAAGTTATCGCCAGATATCAACCCCAAGCAGATGCAGTAGTTGAAAAATATCGCTCTCGTTTGGCAGGCAAAACCGTAATGATGATGGTTGGTGGTCTGCGTCCACGTCACATCGTTCCAGCTTTTGAAGATTTGGGAATGACCGTAATTGGTACAGGTTATGAATTCGGTCACAACGACGACTACAAACGTACTGCTGAATACGTTGAAGACGGCACCATTATTTACGATGACGTTTCTGGTTATGAATTTGAGCAAATCGCTGAAAAAATGAAACCAGATTTGATCGCTGCTGGAATTAAAGAAAAATACGTCTTCCACAAGATGGCGTTACCATTCCGGCAAATGCACTCCTGGGATTACTCTGGCCCATATCACGGCTATGACGGATTTGCAGTGTTTGCACGCGACATGGATTTAGCGATCAACAACCCAACTTGGAGTTTGATTAAAGCTCCTTGGAAGAACGAAGACTAAGGACTAGTTTGGGGACTAGGGACTGGGGACTGGGGACTGGGAAATTTAGCTTTTCGATTCGATTTCCTTTAGTCACCTCCTCTTACCTTCCCCGCACTGCACACTACAGAAGAAGTCCAGACAGTAGCGAAAACATAGGAGAAAAATCATGGCTCAGAACGATGTAAATAAAGTTGCCGACCACTTTGACCTATTCCACCAACCAGAATATCAAGAACTGTTCGAGAACAAAAAACAATTTGAAGGCAGACATTCGGACGAAGAAATCGATCGGGTACGCGAATGGACTAAGACTTGGGAATATCGGGAAAAGAACTTCTCTCGTGAAGCCTTAACAGTTAACCCAGCGAAAGCTTGCCAACCTTTAGGTGCGATTTTTGCGGCTGCTGGTTTTGAAGGTACTCTACCTTTTGTACATGGTTCTCAAGGTTGCGTTGCTTATTTCCGTACTCACTTAACCCGGAATTACAAAGAACCATTCTCTGCTGTTTCCTCTTCGATGACTGAAGATGCGGCGGTGTTCGGTGGTTTGCAAAACATGATTGAAGGTTTGGCAAACGCTCATGCTCTTTACAAGCCAAAAATGATTGCTCTGTGTACAACTTGTATGGCAGAAGTAATCGGGGATGACTTGGGTGCATTTATCACCACTTCTAAGAATCAAGGTTCTGTGCCTTTAGATTTCCCAGTTCCTTACGCTCATACTCCTAGTTTTGTGGGTTCTCACATTACTGGTTATGACAACATGATGAAGGGTATTCTTTCTTGCTTGACTAAGGACAAGAAGACAGAAACCAAGAATGGCAAATGGAACTTTATTCCTGGTTTTGATGCTTATACCAGCAATATTCGGGAATTGAAGAGAATCTTCAATTTGATGGGTGTTAATTACACTGTTTTGGCTGACAATTCGGATTCTTTTGATGCTCCGAATGAAGGCGAATTCGTGATGTACAATGGTCTGACCACTTTGGAAGAAGGTGCAGATTCTATCAATGCTGAAGGTACGATTTCTTTCCAAGCATACTCCACAGAAAAAACCCTGAACTACATCAATACTGAGTGGAAGCAAGAAACCGCAGTTTATCGCCCAGTTGGTATTCGCGGTACTGATGAATTCTTGCAAGCGCTTTCTAAGATTACCGGACAACCTATTCCTCGCGAATTGGAAGTTGAACGGGGTCGCGCTATTGACGCAATGAACGATTCCCAAGCTTGGTTGCATGGCAAAAAGATTGCTATGTATGGCGACCCTGATTTGGTAATGGGTTTGATTAGCTTCTTGTTAGAAGTTGGTGCAGAACCTACTCACATTGTTGTTACTAACAGCAACGAAAAATTTGAAGCTGAAGCAAAAGCTTTGTTAGCTTCTAGTCCTTATGGTGCAAATGCAACTGTTTGGGGTGGCAAAGACTTGTGGCACCTACGCAGCTTGATCTTCACTGAACCAGTTGATTTGTTGATCGGCAACTCCTACGGTAAGTACCTGTGGCGTGATATCGGTGTGCCCCTGGTTCGCATTGGCTATCCAATTTTCGATCGCCATCACCTACACCGCTATCCTATCTACGGCTACCAAGGTGCATTGAACCTACTCAACTGGATTGTTAACACCATCCTCGATGAGTTGGATCGCAAGACTGACATTCCTGGTAAGACCGATATCTCCTTTGACTTGATTCGGTAGAGGTGATTGGGGACTGGGGACTGGGGACTGGGGAATGACAGGCAAGATGCCTGTCCTACACCCTACCCCCTACACCCTAACCCCTACACCCTAACCCCTACCCCCTACCCCCTACCCCCTACCCCCTTTACCTGCTCTTGCTCGCCATGTCTACTATTACTCACGATCACGATCATCCGATTCCCAGAGGCCGCCCTGGTTTTGATATTTTATTCCCGTTGCGGCAGTGGGTTGATAATTTAAAGGTAAGCGATCGCAAATTAGCTCATTTCCTTTGTAAGTTTATTCCCTGCTGCTGCCCTTTTGAAAGAGATGTGACTTTATTCGGTCACACTTTTCATATCCCCCCTCTTTGTAAATTAAACCCTCTGTATTACGAATTTGTTTCTCTGCGTCTCCGCGCCCTTTGTTACCTTGCTGATGATTGCGGTGAGGATGTCAGCAAATACCTCTGTTAATGGGTAATAGGTAATCGGTAATAAGTAATCGGAAATAACCAATTACCAAAAACCAATTACCAAAAGCCAAGAATTAATCAATAATTACCAATTACCAATTACCAATTACCAGGAGAGTCATGAAAATTACTCAAGGTAAAATCAACGAACTTCTCAGCGAAAAAGCTTGCGAACATAATCACCACAAAGACGGGCAAAAGAAGAACAAATCTTGTACGCAACAAGCCCAACCTGGTGCTGCTCAAGGTGGTTGTGCTTTTGATGGTGCTAGTATTGCTTTAGTACCTGTTACAGATGTAGCGCATTTGGTTCATGGTCCGATCGCTTGTGCGGGAAATTCTTGGGGAAGTCGCGGAAGTCTTTCTTCTGGCCCTAGTCTTTACAAAATGGGTTTTACCACCGACTTAGGTGAAAATGATGTCATTTTTGGTGGTGAGAAAAAGCTCTACAAAGCAATTGTAGATGTGCAAAATCGTTACCAACCAGCGGCGGTTTTTGTTTATTCAACTTGTGTAACTGCGTTGATTGGTGATGATTTAGATGCCGTTTGCCATGCTGCTTCCCAAAAAATTGGGATTCCGGTAATTCCAGTTAATTCTCCCGGTTTTGTTGGCAGCAAAAACTTGGGTAATCGCATCGGTGGCGAATCATTATTAGAATATGTTGTCGGAACTGAGGAACCAGAATATACCACTCCTTATGATATTAATTTGATTGGGGAGTACAACATTGCTGGGGAAATGTGGGGTGTTCTACCTTTATTTGAAAAGTTAGGCATTCGCGTTCTGGCAAAAATTACAGGTGATGCCCGTTACAAGGAAATTTGCACCGCCCATCGCGCCAAACTCAATGTGATGATCTGCTCAAAAGCACTGATCAACATGGGGAGAAAGATGGAAGAAAAGTATGGGATTCCTTTCATTGAAGAATCTTTCTATGGCGTTGATGATATGAATCGTTGCTTGCGAAATATTGCCGCTAAAATTGGCGATGCAGATTTGCAAGAACGAGTTGAGAAATTGATTGCTGAGGAGACAGAAAAGCTAAACCAAGCCCTTGCACCTTATCGCGCCCGCTTACAAGGTAAACGAGTGGTACTTTACACAGGTGGCGTAAAAAGTTGGTCAATTATTTCTGCTGCTAAAGATTTAGGAATGGAAGTAGTCGCCACGAGTACGAAGAAAAGTACCGAAGAAGATAAGGCAAGAATTAAAGAATTGCTGGGCAAAGACGGCATGATGTTGGAAAAGGGAAATGCTGCCGAGTTACTGAATGTAATTGAGAAAACTAGGGCAGATATGTTGATTGCTGGAGGCAGAAATCAATACACAGCTTTAAAAGCAAAAATTCCTTTCCTTGATATTAACCAAGAACGCCATCATCCCTACGCAGGTTATGAAGGAATGGTGGAAATGGCAAGGGAATTAGACGAAGCACTTCACAGTCCAATTTGGGAACAAGTACGTCAACCTGCACCTTGGGATTAGGGACTGGGGACTGGGGATTGGGGATTGGGTAATTTCCCTTTCTATCTACCAATTACTATCACCAACGACCAACTACCAACTACCAACGACCAACTACCAATTACCAAAAGAAATGGCTACTGTACTTAACCCAAAAAAACCCGTTGCTGTTAATCCTCTCAAACAATCTCAACCGCTAGGTGCAGCGTTAGCTTTCTTAGGTTTGAAGGGAATGATGCCTTTATTTCATGGTTCCCAAGGTTGCACAGCTTTTGCTAAAGTAATGTTGGTGCGGCACTTCCGAGAAGCGATTCCTTTAAGCACTACGGCGATGACGGAAGTTACCACAATTTTAGGGGGAGAAGATAACATCCAAACGGCGATTTTAACTTTGTTGGAAAAGGCAAAACCGGAAATAATTGGTCTTTGTACAACAGGGTTAACGGAAACTAGAGGTGATGATATGGAAGGTATCATCAAACAGATTAAAAAACGCCATGAAAGTATCAATGAGTTACCTTTAGTTTACGTTTCTACTCCTGATTTTAAGGGTGCTTTGCAAGATGGTTATGCTGCTGCTATTGAAGGAATTGTAGGTCAAATTCCAGAGAAGGGCGAAACGCAAAAAGATCAAGTCACAATTTTGGTGAGTTCGGCTTTTGCGCCTGGGGATGTGGAGGAGATTAAGGAGATTGTAACTGCTTTTGGGTTAAAGGCGATCGCAATTCCCGACCTTTCTCAATCGCTAGATGGGCACTTAACTGATGGTGATTTTAGTGCTGTCACTACAGGTGGTACAAGTGTAGCCGAGTTGCGGAGTGTGGGTGCTTCTGCTTTTACCTTAGCTATTGGTGAAAGTATGAGGGGTGCAGCCGAAATTTTACAGCAAAGATTCGGCACCGAATATCAAGTTTTTACCCGACTAACAGGGTTAAAAGTTGTTGATGATTTTCTCGTCAAACTATCCCAATTAAGTGGGCAACCTATTCCCCAAAAATATCGTCATCAACGGGGGCAATTGCAGGATGCCATGTTAGATACTCACTTCTATTTTGGACGGAAGAAAGTATCTTTGGGATTGGAACCAGATTTGTTATATTCGACTAGCTGTTTTTTACAGGAAATGGGGGCACAAATTCAAGCTGCTATCACTACTACCCAGTCACCTTTATTAGCAGAAATACCTGTGGAATCTGTGACAATTGGTGATTTAGAAGACCTGGAAAATTTGGCAGTTGGTTCGGATTTGTTGATTACTAATTCCCAAGGGAAGAGGGTTAGTAAGAAACTAGGTATACCTCTTTATCGCCAGGGTTTACCGATTTACGATCGCTTAGGCAACGGTCACTTTGCCTCCGTTGGTTATCGCGGAACTAAGGAGGTTTTATTCAGAATTGGCAATATTTTATTGGAGGAAGAAGAGACAAAACATAAACATTAAATCTTTCTTTTTTTACGCCCATTTAATCTAAAAAAGGAGTAGAATTATGAAAATTGCATTTGCTACAAACGACAAAGTTCATATCAACGCTCACTTTGGTTGGGCAAAGCAAATGACAGTTTATGAGGTGTCAACTGAAGGCTATCAATTAGTAGATACCCTAGACTTTGAAGGCGACCTCAAAGAAGATGGCAATGAGGATAAATTAGAACCCAAATTAAACGCTTTAGCTGACTGCAAAATTGTCTATGTTTCAGCGATCGGCGGGAGTGCAGCTGCGAGATTAATTCGCAAAAACGTCACTCCAATTCAGTCAAAAACTGAAGCAGACGAAATTGATGATGTCCTGGGAAGGTTAGTAGAAACCTTAAAAGGAAGTCCTCCACCTTGGTTGCGAAAAGCATTGGGACAAGAAACAAAATTCCGAGATTTTGAAGCTGACTAAAAGGCTCTCACTGGTAAATTTAGATACTTAAATCAAGAGGAAATCGAAGTACAATGACAACAACGGAAGCTACCCCCCAAATTAGTGCTGAAGAGTTAATTAAAACTACACCACTTCTGCAAGAAATAGTCCGTCAACTCCGCGCCCACGATCCTTATGGTACTTTCCGTAATTGGTCAGATGAGTTGATTCTCAAACCTTATGTTGTTACCAGAGAGCAAAAAAAGAAGATTTCTGTTGATGGCGAAGTCGATGTAATTACTAAGTCCAGGATTATTACTTTCTATCGTGCGATCGCATCTTTAATCGAACAAGAAACTGGATTACTTTCTCAAGTCGTCATCGACTTAAGTCATGAAGGTTTTGGCTGGGTTTTAGTATTTTCTGGTCGCTTATTATTGGTATCAAAAACCCTGCGCGATGCCCAACGTTTCGGCTTTGACTCTTTGGAAAAATTGGTAGCTGAAGGCGAAAAAATTGCCAAATCTGGCATTGAATTAGGTAAGAAATATGGGGATGTTGCCCAGCTTTAGTCAACCGACTTTCGATTTTGAATTTTCGATTGACTAAAAGGGAGAAAAACTATGGTGCAAGCAGACGTTGCAACTTCCAGCCAACCTAGCATTGAGGAGTTAAAAACTCAAATTAAACGCCTCAATAGCAAAGGTGGACAACTAAAAATGGAGCTTCATGATTTAGCAGAAGGTTTACCAACTGATTTCGAGCAAATCATGGAAGTAGCTTCTAGAACTTACGAGCTTTATTGCGAGCTAGATGAACTGAAGAAACAACTAAAAGCACGGGAGCAATAAAAATGACAGAAAGTTTAACAGAATTTCGCAAACTCACTGATGCTGAACAATATTTTCAGTTTTTCCAACTCCCTTACGATCAGCAATTGGTAAATGTCAACCGCTTGCACATTTTGAAGAAATTCTCTCACCTAATGGCTGAAATTGATACTAATTTTCCTGATGACAGTGATGAAGAGAAATTAGAAAGATATAAGGATGCTCTGATCGATTCTTATAACTTGTTCATCACTTCTTCAGGGGTAGAACAAAAATTGTTCAAAGTATTCAAAGAAAAGCCCAAAAATGTGGTTCTTCTCTCTGAGTTAGAAGCATAAATCAGGAGAATTCAAATGTTAAACCTTACACCGACGGAAATTGAAACCTACCATCGCCAAATGATGCTTCCTAATTTTGGAGAAGCAGGACAACAAAAACTCCGCCAAGCAACTGTATTAGTCACAGGTGTAGGGGGATTAGGCGGTACGGCGGCGCTATATTTGGCGGTGGCTGGAGTTGGTAGACTGATCCTAGTTCGGGGTGGCGAATTGCGCCAAGATGACATGAACCGTCAAATTTTAATGACGGATGATTGGGTAGGAAAACCAAGAGTTTTCAAAGCTAAGGAAACCCTTTCTGCTATTAATCCAAATGTAGAAATTGAGGCAATTCCTGAATATGTCACCCCAGAAAATGTGGATTCTTTGGTATTACAGGCAGATGTCGCTCTTGACTGCGCTCATAACTTTGACGAACGGGATTTATTGAATGCTGCTTGTGTGCGTTGGCGTAAGCCAATGGTAGAGGCGGCGATGAATGGAATGGAGGCTTATTTAACCACAATTATTCCGGGAAAAACTCCTTGTTTATCTTGTATTTTCCCCGAAAAACCTGATTGGGATCGCCGCAGTTTTGGTGTTTTAGGAGCAGTTTCGGGAACGCTAGCTTGTTTGACAACCCTAGAAGCAATCAAGGTAATTACTGGTTTTGAAAAGCCTCTGTTATCTGAACTTTTGACGATGGATTTGGGAGGGCTAAATTTTGCCAAACGTCGCCCCTACCATGACCCTCATTGTCCCGTTTGTGGCAATCATAGCCATTAGTGGAGATCCCCCCTAACCCCCCTTAACAAGGGGGGAACCAGAGGACTAACCCCCCTTACAAAGGGGGGAACCAGAATTAACATCATTAATTTCAAAGTCCCCCTTATTAAGGGGGATTTAGGGGGATTGCCTACGGCACGCTACGCGAACAAAAATGCTGGAACTCACTAGCAACTTACGTTAGTACACTTTCACCTACTATCATCTGAAGGAGATTTTATGACAGTTACTTTAACTGAAAAAGCAGCACTTCGTCTTCGCACTTTCTTAAGAGCTTCTAATGCAGAAGATCCAAGTGCGCCTCGGAAAGCTGTGAGATTAGGAGTAGGTGATGGTGGTTGCAGTGGTTACGAATATAAAATGAATATCACCAGCGAATCTGCACCTGATGATTTGGTATTTGAAGAAGACAAAGTGTTGTTTTACATTGACAAAGCAAGTGCGCCTTTATTGGAAGGAATCCAAATTGATTTTGTTGATGGTTTAACTGAGTCTGGGTTTAAGTTTAGCAATCCTAATGCAACGGATTCTTGTGGCTGCGGTAAGTCTTTTAAAGTGGGAGATTGCACTCCTGCTGGTACTTCTTGCAGTTAACTAGATGAGCAAATTACTTGAATTGAAGAATTGTCCGAGGTTCCAAAAATGGCTACTACCTACAAAGTACGTTTGATTCAGAAAAAAGGTAAAAATATCGTATCTGACCAAACAATTGAGGTCGATGAAGATACTTATATTTTAGATGCGGCGGAAGAACAAGATATAGAGTTACCGTCTTCCTGTAAATCTGGCGGTTGTTCTAGCTGCGTTGGTAAAATTGAGGAAGGTGAGGTTGATCAAGAAGACCAAAGCTTCTTGGATGATGAGCAATTAGGTAAGAAATACGTGCTACTTTGTGTAGCTAAGCCTCTCTCTGATTGTACGATTCGGACTCATCAAGAAGCTTATCTTGTTTAAAAATCTGTTCGCATTTTTTCTACATAGAAGTCGTAGTTTGTTATGCAAATTCTACGGCTTCTAAAATTCCCTTTTTAGATTTGCGATCGCTCTTTCTCAAATCTAAAACCATTTTACTGTCAGTTGACATGGATGAAGGAATGAAATGAGGAAACATTTTTGGTGGTATTTGTTAGCTACTTTGGAAATATTGATTTATTTACTCATTAGTGTTAATTTGACAAATCCATCAATTATACCTGTTAAATCTACTCTAATTTTCCGAGAAGTTTTACTTCCTTCAAGCATGACACCCTAAAAATACTTACGCACTCTTGTCGGTTTTAACCCCAATAAAATGATTAGCGAAGAATACTTAGCTCATGAGTTTGCTAAGATAGTCGATCGAATTCACCCCAAATTAGGAAAATTACTCCAAAGCTGCTATGTAAAAGTAGTCGAATTTTCCGTTAAAAGGCTAAAAAAACGATTTTATTATATTACTATATATTGTCCAGATCACCTAATCCCGGAATTACAATCTGAGAAAAGTTTGCTCAAAGATATTGCCGAAAATATGGGATTAGTAGATGTAACTTGTCTCAATGCTTCCAAGTTATTGCGCGATCCTTTATCTCAATTGAAGCAAGAAAACCCCCATCTTTGGATGGAATTATACTGGATTGCGACGCACTTTAAATAATATTGCGATCGCTCTCTTCTCCTGAGTTGATTTAGTAAATTATATGTTAGCTTATAATTGTCATAATCAATCACATTTTTTCTAGCCCCTGACCATCTTTCACTCAAAATACTACTATTGTAGTTATGTGTTTTTGAGATTAGGAACAAGGGGTTTTTATTATTGATAAAATCAGCAAATTTCTGGGAAATAGTAGTTTATATTACAAGCAGAATAGACAATTTAAATCATACTAAGTTTTAGTTGTTGTTGAACTTAGTGCTGTCATGTTGAATCAAGGTTTTACGGTTTGTCTATCTTCCCTAGAGTTGCTTGAACCTGATGAACAGGGTGTAGTAAGTAGTTTTCGTAATCTCAGCGAAACTACTCTTCAAAGAGTTATAGCAATGGGAATTAAGTTGGGAAGTGTTGTTTCTCTGCAACAGCGTTACCCTACTTTTATTGTTAAAGTTGGCAATATTTCTATCGCACTGGATAAAGAAATTGCCCGTGCTATTGTTGTGCGAATTAATCAATAATAAATTACCAAAAAAATGTGTAGGATAAAATCGCTGAGGTAGTTCTCAGCTAAAGACAAAAACTACACTCAGCAGTTGATATTTTAATCGACAGCTACCATGACATCTGAGGATTTTATCACAGCATAAACTTCCTTACCTT
This sequence comes from Floridaenema flaviceps BLCC-F50, assembly GCF_041929275.2. NCBI lineage: Bacteria > Bacillati > Cyanobacteriota > Cyanophyceae > Aerosakkonematales > Aerosakkonemataceae > Floridanema > Floridanema flaviceps. Next base: position 495,949 of record NZ_JBHFNR020000001.1, read on the forward strand.
CTTCAATTCCCAGGCTTTCAGCTGAAGCTTTGGTGATAATAGATGTTACTTCTACTCCAGGGGCAAGTTCTACAACAACTTCTGTATTAACTGCACCGGGAATGACTTGTTTAACTGTACCTTTAAGCGTGTTACGAGCACTAATTTTCATTTTTTTACCTATGCGTAGATTTCTTGCTCAGTTATGGTAGCAGATTATTCACTACTTATTTGATAAAGTCAAGGTTTGATAACATTTACTGTTCTATGGCAATCATCACATCTGAGGATTTAATTACCACGCAGACTTCTTTTCCAGGCGCGATCGCAAACCGTTCCACTGAAGATTTAGTAATTACAGATACAATTTCTACATTAGGGGCAATCTCTACAATTACTTCTGCGGTGATATCGCCGATTAACACCTGTTTCACCTTACCCCGAATGTTGTTGCGGGCGCTAATTCCCAACACTTGATAGGTGGATGGAACTGTTGATTTTACCTCTGTTACACTAGAAGAATTTTGGGAAACTTTTTGCCATTGTTGAGTTAAACCGCGAACTAACTCCCGCAATACTTCAGTTTTAGAGCGTTGCGATTCTTGGCAATACTGCTCTAATAAATTGCGCTCTTCTTCCGAAGATTGAAAAGTAATCCAACCTTGTTCTTTTCTGGGCATAGACATTCACCAACTTTGTTGGTATAGTATTTTCATTCTTGGCTCGATCATACCAATCAGCCAGTCCTAATAGTCATTTAGCTGACATAGCCAAACAAACTTATCTACTGAAAAATGACCAAAAGACGAGTTATTGCCTTTATTGGTTGGATTCTTGCTGCCTTAATTTTAGTAGTTGGCATCGGGGTGTGGAATCAAAAACCGATCGCCGCTCAAGGTAACTCTACAATAATAGTTTCTGCTGCGGCTAGTTTAAAAGATGCTTTGGACGAAATCAAACCACTTTACCAAAAAAACCAATCCAAACGTCACAGTTAATTACAACTTTGGTGCTTCCGGCGCGTTACTCCAACAAATTGAAAATGGTGCCCCTGCGGATGTATTCATTTCTGCCGCACAAAAGCAGATGAACGATTTACAACAAAAGAATCTGATTGTACCAGAAACCAGACGTAATTTGCTAACTAATACTGTTGTTTTAATTGCGCCGAAAAACTCCAATACTGTCACCAGTTTCAAAGGTTTAACATCTCCCAACATCAAACGGATTGCTGTTGGTGAACCTCGCAGCGTACCAGTAGGACAATATAGCGAAGAAATCTTTAAGAATTTGGGAATTTTAGACCAACTAAAACCCAAGTTTACCTACGGTAACAGCGTTCGCAATGTTCTGGCAGCAGTGGAAAGCGGAAACGCCGATGCGGGTGTTGTTTATGCTACAGATGCCAAGATATCGGATCAAGTAAAAGTGGTAGAAACTGCGGCAGCAAATCTGCATTCTCCAGTAGTTTATCCAATGGCAGTGCTAAAAAATAGTAAAAACGCAGCCGCTGCTAAGGAATATGCTCAATTTTTGCAGAGTGCCAATGCCCGCAGTATCTTTACAAAATACGGATTTGGTATCGCTAAATAGGGGTAAAAATTGAGTGAACGCGACGGATTGGTTACTAACTAACGATGGCATCTGCCAAGCTTGTAAAGCTGTAAGAGAATGGGAATTATTACGAGAAGAATATCGCTTCTACCGTTTTCTGACAGAAGTCGAAGATGCCATAATTCAAGCTTCAGACGAAAGCAGTTTATTACCAGAAATCCGTCGGTTAGTACGTCAGTTAGTCCTCAATTCTTACTGGGTACAAACTCAATATTCAGAAGCTTCTCCCCAAACTGGCGCTTCCGTATTAATTTTGTACGATGAAATCGGGTTTCCCTTAACAGTGCAAACAGTTACCTTCGCTCCGGGTACTGTTTCTACGATTCATAATCACGGAACTTGGGGAGTAGTAGCAGTAATCAAAGGTAGAGAAAAAAATACCTTTTGGCGCAGAACGAATAACCCAGAATTTCCCGATCAAATTGAGAGAGTGGGAGAAAAAATTTTAGAACCTGGAGACATTATTAGTTTTACCCCAAACGCAATTCATAGCGTAGAAGCGATCGGGGACGAACCAACAATTACTTTTAATATTTACGGTGAAACTAATAGTAAAACCAGATTTGAATATGATTTGGAGACGGCAACGGCGAAAAAGTTTTGAAATAGTATAAAGAACGATGCCTAACGATTTATCCCCTTTGTGGATTTCTTTAAAAACTGCTTCTATAGCAACGATCGTAACTTTCTTTCTGGGAATTGCAGCAGCTTATTGGATGTTAGGTTATCGGGGAAAAGGAAAAGCAATAATCGAAGGTATCTTTGTTTCTCCCTTAGTTTTACCACCAACAGTTGTGGGTTTTTTACTGTTGATGTTGTTGGGAAAAAATGGCCCGATTGGTAAAATTTTACAGATAGTAAACATTGATATTGTGTTTACTTGGTACGCTGTAGTAATTGCTTCAACAGTAGTCGCTTTTCCCTTAATGTATAAAACTGCATTAGGAGCTTTTGAACAAATTGATAACAGTTTACCAAGTGTAGCTAGAACTCTGGGAGCTTCAGAATTTAGTATATTTTGGCGAGTAAGTTTTCCTTTGGCGCTACCAGGAATTTTAGCGGGAGCAACGTTGGCTTTTTGTCGCGCTTTGGGTGAATTTGGCGCTACTTTAATGTTAGCAGGAAATATTCCCGGACAAACGCAAACTTTGCCGATCGCCATCTATTTTTCCGTAGAAGCAGGAGCAAATCAAGAAGCATGGATTTGGGCTTTAACAATTATCGCCATTTCGTTTTCTGCAATTAGTAGTGTAAATTTTTGGGAACAGAAAAGAAAACAAAAGTCAAAAATAGGCAGAATTAACAAATCAACAGAAATAACTCCAACTACCAACTACCAACTACCAACTACCGACAATTCCGGTTTATTTGTAGATATTCAAAAAAGATTAGCTGATTTTACTTTAGATGTGAGTTTTACGAGTAGCGATCGCCCATTAGGTTTATTAGGCGGATCTGGTGCAGGGAAAAGTATGATTCTGCGCTGTATCGCCGGAATGGAAACACCCGATCGCGGAAGAATTGTTTTAAATGGGAAAGTGTTGTTTGATGCGGCACAAAAGATTAATGTACCTTCTCGCGATCGCCAAGTTGGTTTCCTATTCCAAAATTACGCTTTATTCCCTCATCTAACAGTCGCCCAAAATATCGCTTTTGGTTTACCGAAAAACACACCTAAAACTAGAATCAAAGAATTAGTAACCGCGCAATTGGCGAAAGTAAGATTGGAGGGATTTGGCGATCGCTATCCCCGTCAACTTTCTGGAGGCGAACAACAAAGAGTTGCTTTAGCCAGAGCCTTAGCCAGCAATCCCGAAGTATTATTATTAGATGAGCCATTTTCCGCGCTTGATACTTATTTACGGGCGCAATTAGAAGAACAATTACAGTTAGTTTTAGCTGAATATCCCGGCGTTACTTTGATGGTTTCCCATAACTTAGAAGAAACTTATCGAGTTTGTGAAAATTTGTTGGTGATCGATCGGGGAAAAGCGATCGCATCTGATTCCAAACAAAACATCTTTGAACATCCCGGAACTTTCCGCACTGCTCAAATTACCGGATGTAAAAACTTTTCTCGTGCCGTAGCTCAAACTTCCCAAGAAATAGAAGCAATTGATTGGGGATGCACCCTAAAATTAATTGAACCAATTCCCGAATCCCTAGCTTTTGTGGGAATTCGCGCCCACCAAATTAGCTTTCCTAAAGATACCAACCAAGAAAAAACAGAAAATTCCTTTCCCTGTTGGTTAGCTCACACCAGCGAAACTCAACACCGAATGACACTTTATATCAAACTCAATTCTCCTCCCAACAGCCCCCAAGATTACCACTTACAAGCGGAAGTTTTCAAAGAAAAATGGGCAAAATTAAAAGATCGCCCCTTCCCTTGGCAAGTTTATCTACATCCGCTGAGACTGATGCTGATGTCAGAGTGATAAGAGCGCTAAAGCGCAACTACGTACTTTATACATAAACTCTTTGATTTGACAATCAGAAGAATTGCTCTAATATTTAATCAGTTATCCTCGTTACAGTCTTAAAGATTAAATTAGATCTGCTACAGTTGAATAGTGGCAATGCTTTCGGACTCTTTAAAAAAGATTATCAATGATCTTGCTTGTTTGAGGCTTTTTTAAGAGGAATTCTTGACAATAATCCGACAAACAAAATATTAAAATAATCTGTAATTGGTTTGTTTGTTGCGATCGTAATTCTTGTCTTCATCAATAAACAAGCTAATTTGAGGAATTAATATTAGTAGGGGTACTAGTATTTTTGAGTAGTTTTTAATTATAAATAATTTATAAAATAGTTCATAAATAACTTTTTATTTCGCTAACTGTTCTTGTTTCCTGACATTTAAAACTCTAAACTATAAAATTGAGTACCACAGATAAATTGCTGGTAATATATCAGTGGGCTAGATTTTATGCAAAAATCTCAACCCAAGCCCTGAAGAGTAAAAACTTGAGGAAGATATACGCATTCTGGGCTAGTTCCTAATTTCAGAGGGAAAAGAGATTTTCTCTTAAATGCGATCGCAAAAAAGCGTAATTCTTCCCAAAAAAAATTGCCCTAACAGTTACTTGGCTAAACCCAAGTTGCCTGAAGGGGCTGAACAAAAAGTAAAGTTCCTATTGCTATCATATCGAATCTTTTCAGGGAATTTGACAATTTCGTAACAATTGTGGCGAATGAGTAAAGTTTTTTACTCACAAATCTAATTTATGGAGCGGTGAATCATGAAAGCTAAAGATATTATGACCCAAGACGTAGCAACTATTCGCGGTTCTGCAACAGTAGCCCAAGCAGTTAGACTAATGAGATTGAAAGAAGTGCGGGCGTTAATTGTGGAAGCTCGGAATGAAGAAGATGCTTATGGTATAGTTACCGAAACGGATGTAATTGCCAAAGTCGTCGCCTACGGAAAAGATCCCAAACAAGTGCGCGTTTGTGAAATAATGAGTAAGCCTTGTATCGTAGTTAATCCTGACCTTGGTGTTGAATATGTAGCCCGGTTATTTGCTAATACTGGTGTATGGCGTGCGCCTGTAATTCAAGGAGAATTAATTGGTATAATTTCTGTGACTGATATCCTGAATAAAGGCGATTTCATCGAACAACCAAAACTAGAATATTTAGAACAACAACTGCAAAAAGCTATCTCCAACGCTCGTGCTACTACTGCTAATTTTGGTGCTGAATCTGAACAAGCGGTAGATGCTTGGGATTTGGTAGATGAAATCGAAGCAGAAGCGATATTTTATGGCGCACCAAAACCAGAAAAAAGTGCCAGAGAACAGTTCCAAGAACCACAAGCAGTAGCAGTTAATTAAAAACTAATCCCTCAGTTTCACAACACCAAGATGTTGGCTTACCTTCACGCTCCAACAGCTGAAACTGAGTGGAATTAGAGATAGACAAAAGGAAAAAGCATATCCCTGGTTCGTTGTGAGCACTTTAGTGCTTTTATCCGAGGAATGTACGACTGAAGTCGCTACAACAAACGAAACTTTTTCCTTTTGTTTTTCCTTATTAGGTTTTGTTTAAATCACCCAATCATTGACTTTTTGCCTATCAAAACTGAGAATTTGATAGGTTTTTTATCTGCCTACAATGCTTTATCCCATTCTAGCTGATGACTTAAACCATATTTAATAAAGTCTTCTTCTGAAGCTTTATCATTTTTACCAAAAACCCCTAAACTATAAGGATTTTCTTGCATTCTTTCTTTAACTAATTCTTGTTCAAACTGACTCACTTCGGCTCTAGGTTTATCAGTTTTAAAGAAATCTACAACCAAAACAGTTCTGTCATAATCGGTGTAATTATGGGGACAATGAGGGTAGCTATGATCTAAAACTAAAAATTCGCCTTCATGCCAATAAAGTTTATCATGGCATATTTTCATTGCTATATCTCCAGGCGGAACAATTAACCCTAAATAACCCCGATTCATGTGTGGGTTATAGTTAACATGAAGTTTCACGTCTAACCCTGGATGAAATGTACCAAAATAAACGTTTCTTAAAACATTATCAGTGATTTCGTTGGTTTTGGCGATCGCACTACTCAACCGAGGAAAATACTTTTCTCTTAATTCAAATGCTTTTTGCGGTACATCTTGTGATTCGTAATGGGGATAGGGGATTTGGTGCGATCGAATATATTCTTCTATAAACTTACCTTGAAATAATACCCCAAAAGCGCTATATTTGGAGTTACCTTTTGTTTTAATGGTTTTGTTTTTGGGCCCCATTACATCTAAGCTAAACTGCAATTCTTCCTGCGATGCTTGATTCTTGAAGTTGGTGAATTCATCTCTAATTACTTGCCAGTTTTCTTGCAGTTCGTTCAGAAAAGTAAATTGTTTGGGGTTTAAGTTATATTCGGTAAATGTTGTCATTGTCTTTTCTCCTGAGTTTGAGTGAGTGTTATTTTGAGTCTAAATGATTTTTTTGAACCGCTCCAGACGCAGAGGACGCAGAGAGAGGAGAAGGAGGAATTTTTACAATTGATTTGGGATTGCTATATAATTTTGATGCTAGAAGTTTTATTTTAAACAATTAGTTTAACTGAGTGTAACAAGAGGCGTTGTGTCTGAAACTCTATTGCTAGATAGAATTATCAAAAATGTCCGTGTAGTTCGTCCGAATCAATCATCGGTTGAATGTTTGGATTTGGGAATTAAGGATGGTAAATTTAGTCAGATTTCGCCGCAAATCAGCCCGGAACAGGGTAAAGAGGTGTTCGACGCGCAAAATCTGCTCGGTTTTCCCGGAGTCGTTGATGCTCATACACACATCGGGATTTATCAACCCCTTGAACAAGATGCGATTAGTGAAACTAAAGCAGCAGCTATGGGGGGAGTGACTACTACTTTAAATTATATTCGCACGGGTCAGTATTATCTGAATAAAGGTGGTTCTTACAGGGATTTTTTCCCAGAAGTGTTGGTTTTGTCAGCGGGCAATTTTTTTGTTGATTACGGTTATCATATCGCGCCAATTAGCCCACAGCATATTGAAGAAATGCAGTGGTTATTTGAGGAACATGGGGTTGCTTCCTTCAAAATTTTTATGTTTTATGGTGGATATGGTCTGCATGGATTGTCGGATCAACAAAATTTGTTTTTAATGATTAATAAGGACGATCGCTACGACTTAGCCCACTTTGAATTTATCATGCGGGGATTGTCCCAACTACGAGAACGCTACCCCGATAAACAAAACAAAATTAGCCTCAGTTTGCATTGTGAACTAGCCGATATTCTCAATGCTTACACCAAAATTGTGCAACAAGATACTAGCCTCACCGGACTTAATGCTTATAGCGCGGCTCGTCCGCCCCACTCCGAAGGATTAGCCATTTGTATTGCATCTTATCTGGCGCACGAAACGAACTGCGTTAACATTAATTTACTGCATCTCAGTTCTCGCAAAGCTGTAGAAGCAGCGTTAATGATGCAAAAAACTTTTCCCCACATCAACTTTAAACGAGAAGTTACGATCGGTCATTTATTATTAGATGTAAATGCGCCCACAGGTAAATGGGCTAAAGTTAATCCCCCCATTCGTCCCCGTGAAGATGTGGAATTTTTATGGAATGCAGTATTAGAAAATCAGATAGATTGGATTGTCAGCGATCACGCTTGCTGTTCAGCAGAACAAAAAGCAAGTTTGCGAGATCCGAATAATATATGGTTAGCTAAATCTGGCTTTGGTGGAACAGAATATTTGCTTTCCGGCGTGATTAGCGAAGGAAGCAAACGAGGAATGTCTTACAATCAAATGGCAAAATTATTATGTTGGAATCCCGCACAAAGATTTGGCTTATCGCAAAAAGGAGACATCGCTGTAGGCTATGATGCTGATTTGGTTTTAGTAGATCCCAATGAAACTTTTGTTGTGCGTGCTGCGGAATCATTTTCCCAACAAGGTTACACTCCTTTTGAGGGAATGGAGTTAACAGGAAGAGTGAAAAATACATTTTTGCGTGGTAATTTGATTTTCGATCGCACACAAATAATCGGTTCTCCTCAAGGGATTTATTTAAAGCGATCGTAATGATTGAATTAACTCATATCTTGGACAATTAAATAGTGTAGGGGCGAAGCATTCGGGCGACAATTCCTGAAACTTAACCAAGATATAACAATCCGAATGCTTCGCCCTGTCTTGGCGCGAAATTTAATCTTCTTCCTCTTCAGGCGGACGAGTCAAAATATCTAAAATAATCGATGCGCCAAACTCATTTTTTGGATCAACTTCCTTAACTCGCGCCGTCGCTTCTTTCGCCTTTTCCAGTTCACCCATTTTTGCTAAAACAAAACCCGAAGCAGCATAAGCATTGAGAAATAATCTAACTTGAGGGTCTTGCGATCGACTTAATAAAATAGGTTTCAACTCTTCCCAATCATCAGGAAATTCTTGAGCATCTTTGATCAAATTAGTTAACTTTTCCACTACTTGTAAAGCTTGCGGATACTTATACTTATAAACAAAATAACGATAAGCAGTTACTAGAACTTCTGGATTATCAGTTTTTGCTAAAGCATCATTAATATACTTTTCCGACTCTGCCGTATTATCCCAATTTTTCGCCGCCAAAACCAACAAATCTTTAACTTCGGCGGGAACATCGTACCAAGAAAAACTTCTATCTGTAACTTGCATAACGTAAGACCTAATTGAGAGAGTTAGACGTAGGGTGCGTTACATCATCATTGTTTGTTGTAGCGACTTTAGTCGTATATTCCTGAATTAAAGGGAACACTGAAGTGTTCACAACGAACGTTGATTTACACACCCTACAAAGTTGCTTAGAACAGTGTCAAAATGTAGAGCAAACTAAACAAAACAATCCAAATGATATCGACAAAGTGCCAGTAAATTTCCGCCATTTCGATACCAACGTGCTTAGTAGCAGAATAATGTCCTGCGCGACGAGAACGCCACAGCACACCCAAAATTAATAACAGTCCCACGAAAACGTGCAACCCGTGAAAACCTGTCATTAAGTAAAAACAGTTAGAAAAGATATTAGTAGTCAGTCCATAACCTAAACTTAGGTATTCATAAACTTGACCACCCAAGAAAATCGCCCCCATTAAAGCGGTGACAGCATACCAAAGTCTCATGCCATTGACATTGTTCTTTTTAATTGCTGTATCGCCTAAATGGATCACGAAACTACTAGAAACCAGAATGATTGTGTTAATTGTGGGTAATAATAACTCAACTTCTGTCCCTTCGGGCGGCCAATTTGCTGCACCACCACGATAAACTAAATAAGTGGCAAAAAAGCCACCAAACATTAAAGATTCAGAAGCTAAAAAAGTCAACAAACCCCATACTCTTAGGTCGGGATGTCCTTCATGATGGGCAACTTCTGTTGTCACTGCTGGATCGACAGAAGAATTGAGAATTTCTGATGTTTCAATTGCGCCTTGCATTTTACCTCCTACCAATTATCAGTGATTTGTATTTAGCTCCAGGATTTGAGCCCCCCTAACCCCCCTTATCAAGGGGGGAACTAGATTCACACTCCTTTCAAAGTCCCCCATTTTAAGGGAGAGAACCGGATTCAAAGTTCCCCATTTTAAGGGAGATAACTGGATTCAAAGTTCCCCATTTTAAGGGAGATAACTGGATTCAAAGTCTCCCTTTTTAAGGGAGAGAACCGGATTCAAAGTCCCCCATTTTAAGGGAGATAACTGGATTCAAAGTCTCCCTTTTTAAGGGAGAGAACCGGATTCAAAGTCCCCCTTTTTAAGGGGGATTTAGGGGGATCGAAGACACTGAAGCACAAACCACTAATCAAAATTAACTTACAGATTCGCTGGTTGCTTTTTCAGTTGTAGCACTATGACCATTCATACCATAATCGTAAGGGCCGTGAGTTACTACTGGTAAAACTTCCCAATTTTCGATTAGAGGTGGTGAACTAGTAGTCCATTCTAAACTTAGTGCATCCCAAGGATTGTCACTAGCTTTTTCCCCATACATCCAACTCCAAAGAGCATTAAAAAAGAAGGGAATTACAGAGATTCCTAAGAGTATGGAACCGAAGGTACAAACTTGGTTCAAAGTGATAAATTGGGGGTCATACATAGCAACGCGACGAGGCATTCCTTGTAATCCCAATTCGTGCATCGGTAGAAATGTTAAATGAGTGCCAATGAAAGTCATAATGAAGTGAACTTTTCCCCAAGTTTCATTCATCATTCTTCCGGTCATTTTGGGGAACCAATGGTAGATCCCCGCATAAATACCAAAAACAGAACCACCAAACAAAACGTAATGAAAATGTCCCACAACATAGTAAGTATCGTGTACGTGAAGGTCAAAAGGTGCAGTTCCTAAAGTTACGCCAGTGATGCCACCAATGACAAACATTGATAACAAACCGACAGCGAATAACATCGCACTTGTATAGCGAATTTTACCGCCCCAAAGTGTCGCCACCCAACCGAAAATTTTCACTCCCGTAGGTACAGCAACAATCAAAGTTGAGATGGTAAAAAACATCCGCATCCAGGGGGGTGTTCCGCTGGTAAACATATGGTGTACCCAGACGAATAACCCGACGAAACAAATCGCTAAACTGGAATATGCGATCGCCTTATAACCAAAAATCGGTTTCCTGGCGTGTACCGGAATTACTTCCGACATAATGCCGAAAATCGGCAAAATCATCAAGTAAACTGCGGGGTGAGAATAAAACCAGAATAAGTGTTGGTAAATAACTACATTTCCGCCTGCATCTGGTTTAAAGAAAGACGTGCCAAAATTGATATCAAATAATAGTAATACCAATCCTGCCGCTAATACTGGAGTTGAGAAAAGCGCTAATACCGAAGTTGCTAAAATTGCCCAACAAAACAGAGGAACTTGGGTCAACTGCATACTTGGTACGCGCATAAATAGGATCGTGATAACAAAGTTCACCGAACCTAAAATTGAGGAAGTTCCCACCAAAACAATGCTGAGAATCCACAACGATTGACCGATGTTATTCGTAATTAAACTCAATGGTGGGTAAGCAGTCCAACCAGATTGCGATCCACCAAAAAACAGACTAGCAATTAAAATTGCACCTGCGGGTGGATTTAACCAGAATGCGATCGCATTTAACTTGGGAAAAGCCATATCTCTAGCGCCAACCATTAACGGCACTAGAAAATTACCAAAACCCCCGATCGCTGCTGGTACAATCCACAGGAAAATCATAAATGTCCCGTGATTGGTTAAAAAAGCATTGTAGAGAGTCGGGTCAATAAAATCTGAATCAGGTGTTAGCAATTCCGCACGCATGGCGATCGCCATTAACCCACCAAGTAGGTAAAAGAAAAATGCTGTCACCAAATATTGAATGCCAATGACTTTGTGATCGACATTAAAGGTGAAATAGTCATACCATTTCCAAGCTTTTGGGTGTTCCTTTGAGGAATCACCTGATATACCTGGCGGAGTATTTAAGGGAAGTTGTGCTTGTGCCATAAACCGTTTTTCGTCTGCTAAAATCAGTCTCTTACTCTTAATAAGAAAATTCCCTGACTAATCACTTTGTCATTTGTCCTTTGTTCTTCGTCATTCGTCCTTTGTTTTTTACCAATGACTAATGACTCATGACCAATGACTAATGACCAATTTAGTCAGAGATTTTAATTACTCATGGAGGAAACTATTGCGCCTGGGTGTAAATGAGTTAAAGAATGAGCATCAATTCCCATTTCTTTAGCGTAAGGCGCAAGAAACTCTGAAGTTGGTAAATCAGCGGGATTAGCGGCAACAGTTTGAGTAGATTCTTGTTGCTGCGCTACCTGATTTTCTGTTACCCAACTGTTAAATGCTTCCGGTGTTTCTACAACAGCTGTTGCTCTCATACCACCGTGAAAACTACCGCACAATTCCGTACAAACGATCGGATAACTTCCCTCTTTTGTAGCGACAAACCTTAACTGTGTTGGTTGTCCGGGAATCGCATCTTGTTTGAGGCGAAATTGTGGTATCCAAAATGAATGGATTACATCCACAGCGCTAATGTTCAGTAGCACATCTTTGCCAATGGGAACGTGCAATTCTCCGCTAGTAACTCCGCTATCGGGATAATTGAAGATCCAGGCATATTGCATTGCGGTGACATCTACCACCAAACTAGCGGCTTTTCCTTCTTCTTCCGGTGTCGCACCTATGCCGTATTTTTTCTCTACAGGTGGTACAGCTACTTCGGAAGTTATGCTTTCTGAATCAGCGATTAGGGGTGCAGCGATCGCACTTCCCGGCATTTTCGCCATTTGAGACGAGCCACCATGATGATGTGCTATCATCTCGTAACCTGCCGGATCGAAACCGCCCATAGCTCGGTAAACTTCCACACTGTAGATTCCTAAGACAATCACAATTAGTGCTGGAATCGCAGTCCAAAAGATTTCTAAAGAGAAGTTACCTTCGATCGGCAAACCATCGCTATCATCATCTTTAGGTTTCCGATACTTAATCGCAAAAATTAAAATTGCACCTTGAACCACAATAAACAAGGCTGTTGCGATCGTCACCATGACGTTGAAGAAACCATCTACCAAAGGCGCTTGTGCCGAAGCTTGTTCTGGCAACAAATGATGGTTTTGACCAACCCAAAGGCTAAGAAATGCAATTACAACCCCTGCTACTAAGGTTAAGAGTGAAACGGGAATTTGTTTCATAGATATTTTTCCTTGATTGGGGCGACTCTCACCCTTAAGGTATAGTAGTCGCCTGTGCACATGGAGATATTTCTACCATTTAGCACTTGTTTCCTACTCTTATTTAAGCTAAGGGCATAAGTGATTTGCTGTCTTATTCGTAACTATTTCTTAAGGGCGGCAGGTAATCCTACCTAAATTTGACAGAAGCAGGAAAATTGTCGCTCAATTTTTGTGTTTTACTATACTCTTTGCAGAGCGACAATTCCTGAACAAATAACTCCTGATTCAGCTGTCAATTTAATTCCCCAAAATGTATCGAATTTGACGTTAATCAATTCGCATCTAATGGGGCATGAACGTGGCAATTTTTGGGGCAAACTCTGGAACAAGCTTCACAACCAATACAATTTTCGGCATTGGCGATCGTCATTACTTTACGAGGTTTTCTTCCTCATCCTCATCTTCAATAAACTCGCCATGTTCATTGACTGGTTTTAACTCCATCACCCCACGTCCACAAGCCTTAAAGCATCTGCCACATCCCAAACAAGTAGCAATTTTGATGTCTTGAAGAAATTGTGGTGTCCAAGTCTTTCCGCCGAACGTTGTTGCTGTTAATACCGCCATGAGTTTTGCTCCTTTTGAACTAGAATAATTAATGCTGTGTTTGTGTTTGTCTCCTGATATTAGGTTTATATCAGACGGCTATTTTTCCCACTTTTGCACCGCGACGGATCAAACTTATTAGACTAATTAACCTGCTACTCAAAGCTTCTAATTTAGCCTTAATCAGCACTGAGAAATTTTCTTGGGGTAGGGGTACTAGTATTTTTTGCCAGGGGTACTAGTATTTTTTTATGGGGGTTCTAGTATTTAATTACTCAAATAAATTAGCTAGAAGTATTGTTGCAGAAGGCTTAGGGAATTTCACTCAAGATTTTTGACCTTGAGTTCTGAATAATTACTTAATTAATAGTAGGAAAAATTCTCATTTATTAAGTAGGGTTTGCTAAATAAAGGTAAAAAGTAAGATAGGCAAGGGTGAAAGCGCCTTTTTTGCTCAAAACAAGTGCCAGTTTTTCAGACCTTTTGGCGCTTTCATCCTTGCCTTTTTCCAGGAAATTGTAGGGACACGGCATGAAAGAGATAACGTAGGAATTGCAAATATTAATGATGCCGTGTCCCTACCCCCACCAACAGACTTTTTCAGCAAGACACGACATGAAAGAGATAACGTAGGAATTGCAAATATTGATGATGCCGTGTCCCTACCCCCACCAACAGACTTTTTCAGCAAGCTCTAAGTACGTTGTTGCGCTTCAGCGCTAAAGCGCAACAACCTACCTAAAAATAAACTTACTCATTGCCGTAATTGTTGCAATACTTCATCAGTAAAAGGATCTTTACCCGCTTTGAGATCCTTAATCCAATCATGCCTTTGAGCTTTATCTTCTTCGGAGGTTTCAGGAGAATTTGCAACAGCTTGTAAATCTTCAATTGCCCCGGTTTTATCTCCAATTAAAGCTCTAGCAACGCCGCGACTATCGCGAATGGACAAATCTTTTGGTGCAAGTTTGACAGCATTTTCACAAGCAAACATTACCTCTTTAGCAGAGCGGTAGAGGCTGCCATACCAACACAGAGTATTCCATGATCCAGCAGAAATTTTCAACTTCGGGTCAAATTGTTGGGCTTTTTCGTAAGCAGTTAAAGCCGCTTTGACATTCCCTTCTTTAACTAGCTTTTCTCCCCCTTCGATTAAATCAGCAGCGAGTTGAGTTTTCCAGGCAGCTAAGTTGAGATTTGGGTCAAGTTTTTTGGCTTCGGTTAATTTCTGCATTGCTTGATCCCCATCTCCCTTTTCTTGCACCAAAGCTTTCCCTTGTCTCACCAAAAAGTGAGCTTCCTCTGTCTTTTTCCAACCGCCATATTTCCTACAGGTTTCTCCTGCTGCTACATTGTCAGGAGAAGCGAGTTGCGGATGCAAGCGCAATTGAGAACAACCCAACTGTAGTACATATTGCCAATTTTCCGGTGTAGGCCAGAGTTTGAGCGTCTTGTCATCACTGCCACTGAGGATGGTTTTGCCATCCCGACTGAAGGCGACAGCATTGACAGAATTTTGATGTCCGGTAAAAGTCTGGAGCAACTTGCCAGAAGTGTCCCAGAGTTTGAGTGTCTTGTCATCACTACCACTGAGGATGGTTTTGCCATCCCGACTGAAGGCGACAGCAAAGACAGAACTTTGATGTCCGGTAAAAGTCTGGAGCAACTTGCCAGAAGTGTCCCAGAGTTTGAGTGTCTTGTCATCACTGCCACTGAGGATGGTTTTGCCATCGGCACTAAAGGCGACAGCCCTGACAGAACCTTGATGCCCAATAAAAGTCTGGAGCAACTTGCCAGAAGTGTCCCAGAGTTTGAGTGTCTTGTCATCACTACCACTGAGGATGGTTTTGCCATCGGCACTAAAGGTGACAGCATTGACAGAATTTTGATGTCCCCTAAAAGTCTGGAGCAACTTGCCAGAAGTGTCCCAGAGTTTGAGCGTGTTGTCATCACTGCCACTGAGGATGGTTTTGCCATCGGCACTAAAGGTGACAGCCCTGACAGAATTTTGATGTCCCCTAAAAGTCTGGAGCAACTTGCCAGAAGTGTCCCAGAGTTTGAGTGTCTTGTCATCACTACCACTGAGGATGGTTTTGCCATCGGCACTAAAGGCGACAGCATTGACAGAATTTTGATGTCCCCTAAAAGTCTGGAGCAACTTGCCAGAAGTGTCCCAGAGTTTGAGTGTCTTGTCATCACTACCACTGAGGATGGTTTTGCCATCGGCACTAAAGGCGACAGCATTGACAGAATTTTGATGTCCCCTAAAAGTCTTGAGCAACTTGCCAGAAGTGTCCCAGAGTTTGAGTGTCTTGTCATCACTACCACTGAGGATGGTTTTGCCATCGGGACTAAAGGCGACAGCATTGACAGAATTTTGATGTCCCCTAAAAGTCTTGAGCAACTTGCCAGAAGTGTCCCAGAGTTTGAGTGTCTTGTCATCACTACCACTGAGGATGGTTTTGCCATCGGGACTAAAGGCCACAGCATTGACATAACCTTGATGTCCGGTAAAAGTCTTGAGCAACTTGCCAGAAGTGTCCCAGAGTTTGAGCGTCTTGTCATCACTGCCACTGAGGATGGTTTTGCCATCGGGACTAAAGGCAACAGCCCTGACATAATCTTGATGTCCGGTAAAAGTCTGGAGCAACTTGCCAGAAGTGTCCCAGAGTTTGAGCGTCTTGTCATCACTGCCACTGAGGATGGTTTTGCCATCGGGACTAAAGGCAACAGCATAGACAGAATCTTGATGTCCGGTAAAAGTCTGGAGCAACTTGCCAGAAGTGTCCCAGAGTTTGAGCGTCTTGTCATCACTGCCACTGAGGATGGTTTTGCCATCGGGACTAAAGGCAACAGCATAGACAGAATCTTGATGTCGGGTAAAGGTATTGCGTTCCCGCACCTCGTCCACTGCGTTATAAAGGCTGGAGTAAACTTCACTCAGGACATTTCCGACAGATGTTTGACTTTTTTCAGTAGTTTCGATGGCTTTAATCAGAGGTGTGGCAGTTCCCAAAGGGAGGAGTAATTTAATGTTGGCTGCATCTTCCCGCAAGTTTGCCAATGTCGCTTGTCTGCGCGAGTCTAAACCAAAAAAGATGGCAACAAGCGCTGCTAAAGATACAACCCCAATCACTCCCCCAACGGTTAACTGTTGTCGGCGGCGGCGGTTTTTGTTTTGTTGGCGACTAACTTTTATATAGTCCTCCGCCACCCCATCGAGCATTCCCAACTCACCATATTTACTCAAATAATCTTCTGCTTTGGCAAGTTTCGCCCCTTGCAACAACAACCCCAAATCGTTGGGTTTTCCCGCAGCTTCCCACTGCTGTGCCTGGGTTTCAATTTCCCGCTCCACAATCATCGCCTCTTGGTACTCTTTTTGCCAATCCCGCAACCGCTTCCAATGGCGAATCAAAGCTTCGTGAACCACATCAATGAGGATTTTCGATTTTTGATTTTCGCTTTTCGATTCCTCATCTGATTTCTCAGACATTGGATCTTCTGTGCGAGTAATCAGGCGATTTTGTTCATTGGCAAGGATTTGAGTAA
The DNA here is from genome assembly GCF_041929275.2 of Floridaenema flaviceps BLCC-F50. NCBI lineage: Bacteria > Bacillati > Cyanobacteriota > Cyanophyceae > Aerosakkonematales > Aerosakkonemataceae > Floridanema > Floridanema flaviceps. Next base: position 512,891 of record NZ_JBHFNR020000001.1, read on the forward strand.
CTTTATCTAAAACTGCCAAGTCTTGGTGAGAATTAACTAAATCATCCAGGTAAACCCGCCTGCGAGTATCCAGAGTTTCCCCCACCTGCGTCAGTTCCAAAAACAAACGTTTAGCAACAATTTTTTCAGCTTCCCCAAGACTTTCATAAACTGCGTCGGCGCGTTTTTGCAAAGTTCCCTCAATTCCCCCTAAACTTTGATAAGTGGCTAACCGTAAAAACTGTTCCCCTTGCTTTTGCGCCTTGTTCCAAAGTTCCGTCAAGGTAAATTGCAACAAAGGCAAACTACCAGGATAATCTTCGACATCATTAATAATCTGCTGTTTTAACGCCCCTTCAATACCTAACCCCACCAACTCAGCAGGTTTAACAATAGCTTCTTCAATTTCCTCTCGGTTTAAGTGTCCGACATTAATATAAGGTTTCTCGATGCGTTCAGTTAATTGGGGATGTTCGCGCAACCGACTGCGAAAATCCGACCTCATCCCGATAATAATGTAGAGGTTTGGGTTGTTTTGGTTTAATTCGATCAGATGGTTAAAAAATTTCTCTCGCGTCTGTTCATCGCACATGGTAAAAACTTCTTCAAATTGATCGATTACCATGACGACAGGTTGAAAACCTTCGAGAGAACTCGCCTGCGAATCAAGAGAGCCCGCCTGTGAATCAATGGGTGGAACATCTCCCAGAGAGTCCGCCTGTGAATCAATGGGTGGAACATCTCCCAGAGAGTCCGCCTGCGAATCAATGGGTGGAACACCTCCCAGAGAGCCCGCCTGCGAATCAATGGGTGGAACACCTCCCAGAGAGCCCGCCTGCGAATCAATGGGTGGAACATCTCCCAGAGAGCCCGCCTGCGAATCAATTCGCAGGCTAATAGCTAAAGTCGGTTGAAACCGACTATCAATCTCTTCCCCAGTCCCCAGTCCCCAGTCCCCAGTCCCCAGTCCCTTTATAGCTGCTTCCAGATTTTCCAGAGGATTTCCCTGTGGCGTAAAGGGTTCCAGGTATATCCAACTATCACTCCCAGGAATTTCCTGCCCCAACTTTAGCTGATACAATAATCCCGCCCGCAACAGGGAAGATTTACCACTTCCCGACGCACCTAAAACGGTAATGAAGCGATGTTTGTTCTCAATTCGTGAAATTAGTTCCTTGGTTAAAATGTTACGTCCACAAAATACCTTTGCATCTTCTTGTTTTTCCGTAAAGTAAGACAGAGAACGATAAGGACAAGTATTCTCAAACCGTTTTTTGGGTGATTTCGTCGTCAGCCAAATTACCCTCTGGGAGTGTTTAATTGACGGGCGCTGGGATGTCCGCGCCATCTGCTTTTTGATAAAGTCAGCTAAGTTGCGGCTATTAACCTTCCCTTCCGAGTATTTTTCCGGGTTTAATCCTTCCAGTAGTGCCTTTGTGAATAAACCTTGTTCGTGGGATATTTCCAACCCTGGTTCGTAAGAACGAGTCGCAGTAATGAAGCAGTAATCTTTATCAGTATCAGTTGGGATAAATTTCAACAATTCGCCGCTGTAACAGCAATCTAGCCAAACAATCACCCGTTTTACCGGGCTTTTTTGCAATTCCTCTCCTAACCAACTCAAAGCAATCCCATAAATTTGTTCTTGGGGAAAAGCATCGCTGGTGGCTAGGAATACCTCCCTTTTACCATCCACAGTTTCCCGCCATCCATGCCCAGAAAAGAAGAATAGCGCTGTTTCTGGCGCTTCGTTAGGAGGCGGGGGGTTGAGTAAATTTGACAGAGCCTCTTTTAATTCCTCTGATTTTACCATCCCGTTCGGGTCGATTTGTGCCTCGCCTTTTTGATCCCTTTGTTGCGGTAAACACTGGACACGAAAGCTTTCATAGCCGTATTCTTTTAGTTGGACAGCAAGATCTTCTGCATCCTTCGCTGCTACACTAAGATCTTTTAGGGTTGTCTGTGAAGGATAGCGATTGATCCCAACCACTAGGGCTTCCCATTCCGATGTCATAGTGAGATAATTTAAAGATTTTTACTAGAGATATCAGAGTAAAATTTTCTAGAAATAATCAATTTATCAAGTAATACCTGCTCTTCTATATTATTGTATATATCCCTTGTTTTTCTGCAAAAGCCTATGAACTCTCAGATTAACACAACTGGTTTAGCTTTCCTGCTAGCCCTTCAAGATTTAGACACGCCGCTAAACGACATAGAAAAGCAAATTTTAAAAGAAGTTGCCGATCAACTTTATGCCCAACCTCTAGCTTGGTCAAGTGTTACCGAACCACTTTTATTAAGAATGATTGCGTCCAACGAGCCATTAAATCAACTCTATCAATTATATAAACCTCAACTCGATTCTATTGAAGATTTCCCCAACGAACTTTTGCCAACCACAACCGAAATCGAACAATTAAGCAGAGATGAAACAGTGGCGACTAGAGGATTGCCACCTCAATCAATACCGACAGGTTACAAGCAACAAATTAATAATTTAGTCATTGTCATTAGTCGTTCTGAAGATCCAAAAGAAGCTATTAAAAAATTAAGCTTTCCTGAGAAAGTCAAACAATTTTTTGGGTTAGAGACGCATTAGATCCCCGACTTCTTGAAGAAGTCGGGGATCTATGAAGATATCTTCAATCAACTAAATTGAATTCTGCCAACTCATGAGTAATCTTATTTATCCCACTCTCGATCTATTTCTGTATGATTTAAAGGAAGCCCTTAACAGTACTGGCGAAGCAATCACTAAAAATCAAGAAATTTTCACCAAGAAATTACCCAGTGATGTTAATCTCGATGACCCAGATAAAGAAGTAGAATATCTAGAACTCCTTCCACAAGACAGGTTTAAACACTTTAAAACTGATAAACTGCAAGGTTACTATTATCCTGTCCGCCTTAACGATACCTACGGTTTGCAAATTGATTGTTCAATAAATAACCAGACCGATCCTCAATCAGTCAATTATTTTAGCAATTTAAAAGCGGAAATAGAATCGCGTTTAAACCAACAACCCATCACCCTTGGACAAGCTTGGATTCTATCTGGTTGGTTGCCTGAAAATTCTCCTCAAAATCCCGAAGCAATTGCTAAAGATTGTTATAAAACATTCAGCAAAGATGCAGATTGGCAGCGAGATTTTCAAGGGAAAGGAAAGTTTTTTGGCGGGAATATATTTTACATACTTTTTGGTAAAACTCCCGTTTTGATTCTCATTTATCCGCAACAAAACGCCCAAAAAGTTGCAGATATTTATCCTGATTGGATGGGGTTGTTTTGTTATTATAGCAAAATTAATTGGAGTTACGATCAAAGCCGTTTTATCAAAAAATCTATTTTAGATTACTATCAAAAACTTGAAGGCGATCGACAAAAAATAACTAAATATGAGCCGCCAAAAGTTGGCTATCAATTAAATGATTACAAGCAAAGTCTTGAGCGCCTGCAACAAGAGATAAAGCAATATAGCGTTGATTTATTGGGAATGTCATTTCAAAAGCAAGTTATTGAAATCAATCTAAGTAATTATGAAACTCGCCTAGAGTTTATTCAGAAAAAACTCGATGCAAATAGCCAAATAGATTTTTTTCAAAAATTTACTGATTTAGTCACCAAGAAATACATCGTTCAAATCGATAAAGACTCAGAAAATATGCAAATCGGATTGCGATTGTTGGAAGATAATATTAACGCTGTGCGAGGTGGGATTGAACTTGCTAAGGCGGAACGCGATCGCAATTTTCAAGAATTTGTCGCTGTCGTCGGTGCTGGAGTCGCTGGAGTTTCTTTCGCACCCGCAGATAAAAATTGTGTACCGATTTTTGGTCAAGCTTCCCTATTTTGTAAAACTCCGGTTCTCTTTAGTCTTCTTGTGTTTGTAATCGCTGCTGGATTAACTTGGTTGATTAGGAGAAAATGGAAATAATCGATTTTTTTACCACAGATGTCCACAGATGTTGGCGCAGCTTTCCCGTAGGTAAGCAGATGAGTATATAGCCCACATTACATACCCAAAACTATCTAGGATTAAGCTAGTCCTTTATTTAAGAGCCGCAAAATTATGATCCAAGTAGTAATTAGCCCGCAATCTTTGTTAGAAACGGGCATTAAAGTTGAGAAGGTTGATAACCTTCGACTATTCAAATTTACCGACGAATTACAATCTCACCTCGAAGATTTGTTAGAAAAAAACAAGACAGGTTCGCTAACCCCAGAAGAGGAGGCAGAACTCAATGCTATAGGAGAACTAGACCGCATCTTTACCTACCTCAATTCTCTCTTGGTTGCCCAGCAATGACTATTAATGAATTGACGAGGCAATTGGTACACAAACGCGCAGACTACCTGTGCGAATACTGCCATTCTCCAGAAAAAATCAGCACTTCTCGCTTCACCATCGATCACATTCAACCACGTTCTTTGGGTGGCTCTGACAATTCTGATAACTTAGCTCTGGTTTGCAGTCGTTGTAACCAGCGTCGTTATAACTTCATAGTGGGTCGGGATGTAGAAACCTCAGCAATTCTACCCTTATTTAATCCCCGTCAACAGCAGTGGTCTGACCACTTCATCTGGAGCGCAGACGGTACAAAGATTCTCGGTACAACTCCCATCGGTCGAGCTACTTGCGAACGTCTTGACCTTAATGATGAACGCTACAGAGGAGAACGTTCTATCCAAGAAGCTCGTGCGCTGTGGGTTCAGGCTGGTTGGCATCCTCCTTCAGAAGATCCCCAGCAGCTTGAGTAAGCCGATTTGTCTGGATTAAATATTACATCTACTTACCCAAACAACCTTTTTCCGAATGGGAAATCATGCAGCAAGGTGTAAAAACAGGGAATAATAAATAAAGTCAACAACGTTGCTAGAGACAACCCAGAAAACACTACAACTCCCAAAGGTTGCAGAAATTCCGAACCTTCACCCATTCCCAAAGCTAAGGGGAATAAACCTAAAACAGTGGTAATAGTTGTCATTAAAATTGGTCGCAAACGTTGGGGTGCTGCTTTTAAAATGGCGGTGGTGCGATCGAGCCCTTCTTCTTCCCTAATTTGATTCGCCATTTCTACCATAATAATCGCATTATTGACGACAATTCCCACCAATAACACTGCTCCAACTAAAACCGTAGCACCGATCGCAGTTTTCGTAATATAAAGCCCAAAAATTCCCCCCGCTAAAGCTAACGGTACAGTCAGCATAATTACTAACGGATCGATCAGGGAATTGTATTGCACCGCCATTACTACAAATACTAAGAAAGCGGCTAAACTTCCCAGAATTTTTAATGAATTTTGTAACTGTCTATTTGTTTCGGCGTTGGAACTAGGTAAAATCGAAACACCTTGCGGTAATTTAGTTTCAGCTAAAACGCTATCTACTTGTTTTAAAGCTTCACTTAAACTAGCACCTTTGTTCAAACTTCCTGCAATAATGAAAACTTGTCTTTGGTTAATTCGTTGAATTTCTCCGGGTGCTTGTCCTTCTACAATTGTTGCTACATCACCCAAACGAATTAAGGCATTATTGTTAACAAAGAGAGGGATTTGTTCTAATTGAGAAGCGCGTTGTACAGATTCTCGATCTAATTGTACTCGCACATCGACTAAGCGGTTTCCTCTTTGTAATTGCGTCGGTGTAGAACCTTCGATCGCAGTTTGAATAGTATCGCCAATTGACTTGGTATTTAATCCTAAACTAGCAACTCTTTCCCAATCTGGGCGAATTTGAATTTCCGGTTGGCGATCGTCTGCATCAGGACGAAACTGTGCTAAAGTTACTTTTTCATCCATTGCTGCTAATACTTGTCTTCCGGCGCGTTGCAAACTTTGTTCATTTTCGCCTTGGAGCATAATATCAACTTCTGCACCTCTCACAGGCGAGTTACTTAAGATAATACCGCGCACTTGACCAGGACTTAAACGCAATCGAATTCCAGCTAAATTTAGCTTTTCAAATTCCCTAGTAACTCGTTGTACAAATGCCGCAACATCTGTTCCCGGTTTGAGAGTAATTGTACTACTACTACGGACTGGATTAGCATTAGTATTACTGCCGAAAAGTGAACCACCCGCAGTAGTAAATACAAAATCTGTTTCGGGTTGTTTGCCCAGAATTTCATCGACAACTGTCATTACTTTTTTGTTAGTTTCTACAGTTGTTCCTGGTGGAAATTGAGCAAATAAATTCGCTTGACCAGTATTAATTCTAGGTAAAATTTCTTGGGGAATTTGTCCTGCCATCCACCAACTACCGCCGCCTAAAATTAGGAAAGCTGCCAGAATTATTAACACCCGAAACCGCAATACAAAAGCTAAAAACCTTCCATAACTGCCCATTGAAGCTTCAAATCTTTCATTGAACTTTCGCAACAGCCAAAAATTACTTGCCCCGCTTGTCCAACGAATAGCTAAGAGTCGCGAACAGATCACTGGCACAATTGTTAAAGCGACTAAGAGCGAAGCGGCGACAGAGAAACTAATGGTGAGAATTAACTCATTGAAAAGTAAGGAAAAGAAACCACCAATTAACAAAAATGGTAAAACTGAAACTAAGTTAGTAGTTGTGGAAGCAAGTAAAGCTGATTCTACACTTTGACTGCTATTAACGGCGCTTTCAACTAACTGTTTGGAACTGAGGCGAGTGCGCGAATCTTTTCCGGGAGTTAACCCCGCACCTTCGGCAATTGTCTCCATCATGACGATCGAGTTATCCACCACAATACCGACACCTAGCGCCAAACCACCTAAACTGAAAACGTTAATCGAAAGTCCAAATAATTGCATTAAAATAATTGCGGCAATTGTCGCTAAAGGAATCGCTATAACGATAATTAAAGTTTGCCGCAGCGAACCTAAAAATAACAGAACTGCGATCGCAGCTAACCCCGCACCAATTAAACCCGAACTTGTAACGTTAGAAATTGAATTATTAATAAATCTCGACTCATCCAAAGTCGCCACGATTTGCATATCTTCGGGAACTAACCCCGACTTTCGTAACTCAGATATGCGTTTTTTTACTCCATCGACAACAGTAATAGTATTAGCATCAGGCTGTTTAGTCACGCTAACTTTAACAGCTGGTTCGCCATTTAAAAATACAAATATTCTTTGTTCTTCCGTACCATCAATAACTTCAGCAAACTCGCGCAGATAAACCCGACGATTGGAAATAGTAGATGTTGTACTTGCTCCCGGAGTTCTCACTAAAAAAGACAAGTTTCTAATTTCTTCTGCATCGCGAAATCGTCCCACCGTTCGAGTTAAAGGTTCCGAATCTTCACCGCGTAATCTACCACCAGAAACATCTTGATTGCGTTCTTCTAAACCATTTAAAACATCAGTTAAATTGACACCTAATGCTTGTAAACGTTTCAGGTCAATTTTTACTCTTACTTCTTCTTGAACTCCCCCCGCTACATCCACTGACGCAACACCAGAAACCACATTCAATTCACGGGATAATTCTTCATCAGCAAACACCCGTAAATCAACATCTTTTAAAGATGGAGATTGTAAGGCAAATTCATAAACTGGTTGTTGGGAAGGGTCAATTTTAAATAAGCGTGGTTCTTCAATTATTTCTGGTAATCTACCCCTAGCGCGGTTAAAAGCAGCAGTTGCATCATTCAATGCTTGGTCAATATTTCCCCCTGGTTCAAAGTATAAATCTACGTTTACTTGACCTTCGCGAGTTTGGGAATAAACTTGCACTACACCTTCTGTAGCACTTAAAGCTTCTTCCAAAGGTCTAGTAATTTCGTCAATTGCTACTTCTGGCGAAACTCCAGGGGCGGTGAGTCGCACGCCGATGCGCGGATAGGTAATAGAAGGCAACAAATCAACTTGCAGTTGGGTAAAAAAGAAAAATCCTAATACCAAAACTGTTAAAGTCAGCATTAAAGTACCAATATGCTGACGAATAGAAGTAGCACTCAGGCTAAACCCAGATGTTTTGACATTTTCCATCATTGCCGACCTTTTTGTTGAGTGTTTTCTTCTTGAGTTGGTGCAGAAGACTGACGTTCGCGCCCGCCCCCTCCCCGCCCCACACCTTCAGACAAAATACTAAACCGCACCGCATCCCCATCTTTTATAGGTCTGCCACTACGCACCACAAACCTTTCTCCCGCTTGCAAACCGGAAATTACTTCAACTTTGCTATTAGCGCGATCGCCCAAAACCACCTGACGCGCCGCCACCTTCCCTTCCCTACCTTCTGCCGTCACCACAAAAATAGTCCCTTGGTTGGAGGACTGGGGACTGGGGACTGGGGACTGGGGACTGGGGAGGTAGGGGGATGGGGGGATGGGGGGAGAGAAAGAATTATTCTCCCCTGCTCCCCTGCTCCCCTGCTCCCCTGCTCCTCTGCTCCCCTGCTCCCCTGCTCCCCTGCTCCCCTGCTCCCCTGCTCCCCTGCTCCCCTGCTCCCCTGCTCCCCTGCCTCTACCTCTAGAAACTTCTAGCGCTGTCGTTGGAATCAGAACCTTGGGGGCATTTTGTTGAGTAAATTGGACTCTTGCTAATAAACCGCTACCAATTTGCCCATTTTGATTCGGAATTAAAATTTCTACGGGAATTTGCCTTGCAGTAGGATCGGCAGCAGGAGAAATTCGGGCAACTGTGCCTGCAAAATTTTGATTAGGAAAAGCGTCTAATTGTACTTGTACCGACTGTCCGACTTGAATATTAGGCAGTTCCAATTCGGAAAGCGGAACTATCACTTTTACTTGATTGAATTCTCCCAGTTTTAAAACCTCGCCTCCCGGTTGTACCAAATTTCCCGGTTCGCTGGTTCGTTCAATAACTACGCCATCAACGGGCGAGATGAGTTTGGCGTAAGATAAGCGCTCTTTCAACTCAGCAATTACGGCTCTTTGGGCAACTACTCTACCTTGAGCAGCGGCAACTGCTTGCTGTTCGGTACGAATTTGTTCTTCTGCGGCTAAAACTGCTTGTTTATTAGTGCCTACTTCGGTTTGGGCTAATTCGGCATCTTGCAGGGAAATTGCCCCTTGTTTTTGTAAAAATGCTCGTCTTGCTGCGGTTGACTGGGCTTGTTTCAGTGTTACTTTAGCTTGTTCGGCTCTAGCTCTGGCGTTACTAACTTGAGTTCTGGCGCGTGCTACTTCTGAGTCACGGGTAGCTAGTTCCGCTTCCGCTTGAGTTACTTGATTTAATAATAATGTGCTATCCAACTGCGCTAACTGTTGACCCCGCTGCACCCGATCGCCCACATTAACGTTCAAGTTCAGCAATCGCCCTTCAACTTGCGATCGCAAAGAAACTTCCCTTGCAGGTCTAGTTGTACCTATATATATAGGTGCTTCCTGGAGAACGCCAGGACGTGCGATCGCCACATCCACTGCTATAGAGGTTGGCCCCCTTTCGGCTCCTCTCTGGGCTCCAGATCCCCGACTTTGTGCTTCCGCTTCTGCTTTGGGCGTTCCGCTACAGCCCGTTAAAGTCAGCAGCAGCGGTGCAAGGCAAAAGCCAAAAGCCAAAATGTACGAATATGAAATTTTTACCTTGGCTCTTTTCATAATTTCTTTAGACTTCCTGCACAACTGCCAAGCTCAAACCCTTTACAAAAGTTAACCTCTCCCTAGAATAACGGCAAAGAGAAGATTTCAGCTTACATCTCTAGTAAGGTTTGCTCAAGACTAAAGCTACTAGGACTTACTGAGATCTTGCACCTGCGATGCGAGCTATTAGCCAGGGACTCAAGTCCCTGGCTAATAGCTCAAGTCCATTAAAATGGACTGAAAATTTTTGAATCCTAAGTAGGGCTTGCTGAATAAGTCTGTTGGTGAGGGTAGGGACACGGCATCAAAAACATTTGCAACTCCTGCGTTATCTCCTGAATGCCGTGTCCCTACAATTTCCCTGAAAAAGGCTTGGGGAATTCGCCAAAAGATGCGATCGCAAAGACTCGTTTTGAGCAAAAAAGGCGCTTTCACCCTTACCTATCTTACTTTCTTCCTTTCTTCAGCAAGCCCTAAGTATTTAGTCTTATGACAGAGGACTTTAGCTACTCGCGGTGCGAATCAATTCGCAGGCGGATTTTAGGACTCATGCAAGATCTGAGTACATCAGTCTTGACGGAGGCAGGAGAGATTTATTGCTTTGATTTCTCAATAGATAGTCAAATAAGTGAAAAATTATCTCAATTAGCCCGTATAATATAAACGCAGTTTAAATACCTAGTTTTCATTGTAAGGTCATGGGTCTGACAAAAAGATTTTTACTTGGTGTGAGTGCGGTAGCCTTAGCATTAACGAGTTTGACTTTGAACACAACCGGGAAAAAGTCATGGGCAGAAGCACCAAATGTTCCTCAGAAGTTAGAAAATACTCTGGCTCAAGCATCTCTGACAAAGATTAGAATTGCTTTTCCCGCTCGTGGTGATAGCGCTGATTTACAGAGAAAAGCTAATGCTGTGGCTCAATTCCTCTCCCAAAAACTAGGTATGCCTGTAGAAGCGTTAGTAGCTGATGACACGGCTGCTGTAGAAGCTTTACGAGCAAATCGTGCCCAAGTAGCTTTTTTGAGCAGTCGTCCAGCAATTAAAGCCGAACAATTAGCCAATGCTAAATTGTATTTAGCTGAAGTACGTCCGAATTATTCTGGTGGACACACTTACAGATCGATATTTGTAGTTCCTAAAGATAGCCCTTTACGCAGTGGCAATTCTCCTGATACTCTTAAACAATTGCAAGGAAAAAAAATCGCTTTCACTTCTCCAACTTCAGGTAGCGGATTCATTTTCCCTGTGGGAGAATTAGTTAAGTTGAGTTTAGTTCCAAATCGCGATCGCCTTAACGGTTTCTTTAGCCAAGTTAGCTACGGAAACGGTTACAGTGGAGCATTACAAGCCGTTTTACGGGGACAAGCAGATGTAGCAGCAGTTTCCGAATACACCCTTGGCGCACCTTATATCACTCCCCAAGAAGCAAGTCGCTTGCGGATACTTTATGCTATTTCAGGTGTACCTGCTCATGGAGTAGCAATTGATGATAGTGTTCCTCCAGCTATGCGTGAGAAAATCATCAACGCTTTGATGGAAATGAATAAGCCAGAAAATAATCAATTGCTGAAAAATTTGTACAATTCGACAAGTTTTGTAAAAGTTAACAGCACCACTCATTTACTACCTATGCGTGAAGCATTGCAACGCGCTGGAATTGAACCATAATTTTGTCATTAGTTATTTGTCATTGGTCATTTGTGAAAGTTAACTTTTGACCAATGACCAACTACCAATTACCAAGTACCAACTACCGATGACGATCGAATGTGAGAAAATAACTACTCCCTATAGTGCCAATCTGAATCGTCCGATTTTAAACGGGATTAGTTGCCAAATTGAACAGGGTGAATTTGTTGCTTTATTAGGATTAAATGGCGCGGGAAAGTCTACTTTACTGCGTTCTATAGTTGGCTTAGTTCCTTTGGAAAGTGGAATAATCAAAGTTAATAACATAGTGCAGAATCAGCAACAAAAACATTGTTCTGATGTGGCGATGTTATTTCAGGGCGGAGGTTTAATTCGCCAGTTAACAGCAATTGAAAATGTGCTGTGTGGGCGTTTGGGGAGTTTATCTGCTTGGCAAAGTTTGTGGGGGTTTCCGAAACGCGATCGCCGTTTAGCCCTAGAACTTTTGGATCGCTTAGGATTAAAAGAACACGCTTATCAAAAAACTGCTTATTTAAGTGGTGGACAACAACAAAGAGTTGCGATCGCCAGAGCTTTAATTCAAAATCCTAAGATACTATTGGCTGATGAACCAACTACAGGTTTAGATATTTTAGCAGCTAAACAAGTAATGGAAACTTTAGCTCAATTAAATTCGGAACAGGGAATCACAATTGTGGTAGTATTGCATGATTTAGCGTTAGCTGCTGCTTATGCTCAAAGAGCGATCGTCCTTGAAGCCGGAAGCATTATTTATGATGGCAAATGCCATAACTTACCAGAAATTCTGCAAGCTGGTTAAACCTGAAGTAAAACCAATGACAAAAACATTTAAAACCCTCAAATTTAAACATCCTTTATTCTTCAAATGGGTAAAACGACTATCCATTTTATCAGTTGTGATTGCCGTTTATACTTGGGCATTAAAAGGGTTACAAGTTGATTTAAAACTTCTCAAAGATAGCTGGCCTCATATAGTAGATTTTATCACCCGTTTGTGGCCTCCTGATTTATCAATTTTGGATATTGCCATTGTCCGCTTAATAGAAACAATTCAAATGTCAATTTGGGGAACTACCATTGGCGCAATTCTTTCCTTACCTTTAGCAGTTCTTTCGGCGCGAAATTTAGCACCTCGCTGGATGCAATTATTCGCCAATTTCTTACAAAACGTAGTGCGTTCTGTTCCCTCAATTGTTTTAGGATTACTGTTTGTTGCAGCAACCGGACTCGGCGCACCTGCGGGAACTTTGGCTCTCGGTATCTATACAATTGGTTATCTTGCAAAATTTTATCAAGAAGCAATTGAGTCTGTTGAAGCTCGTTCTCTTGAATCATTGCAGGTTTGTGGCGCTTCGTGGTTACAAATAGCACAATATGGCATTCTGCCTCAAGTGTTGCCTTTGGGCTTAGGCTATACTCTGTATATGTTTGAGTACAATATTCGCGCCGCCTCTGTTTTGGGGGTAGTGGGAGCCGGAGGTATTGGTTTTGAACTGGTTAACTACATTAAAGGTTTTGAGTACAATAAAGCTACGACCATGATGTTAGTCTTATTGGTTGTGGTGACAGCGATCGATGCTCTGAGTAGTAAATTACGCCAACATCTGGAAGCTAGCTATCGTTTTACTCACAAAAACAAGTAAGCGAAGTTTTATATTTACTAACAAAAAAATTTTTGTATAACCTATTACTAGGAATTACGTGAGCTTTTCCAATCAAAGTCAGTGGTAATTCTATTACATTTAGGCGATCGCCGGAGCCATACAAGGTTATAATACTGGTCTCATATAAAATCAAATTTCCCAGAACAAAGGTAAACAAGTTTACCTAAGATTCTACATGGGCTACTAAAAAGTTACAAATCAGGCTGTTTATTGACGACAGTTCTGTTAATAGCTGATTAACCAGGGTGCAAGTTGTATTTAAATCTGTTTTTACAATGACTATATATGAATTAGTACAATTGTTAAATGCTACTCAGAAAAAACCCTTGACATCGCTGCAAGAATGGGTACTGCATCAAGCTTGGGAGGGAAAAACTTACTCGCGGATGGCAGCAGAGGGTAATTATGTCGATGAATATCTGCGAAAAACTGCTTCTGAGTTATGGGCATTGCTAAGTGAATTTTTGGGAGAGACAATTACAAAATATAACTTTCGTGCGACTTTGGAACCCCGCAAACTCACCAAAGCACAGCAGCAATTAATTAGAGATTTTAGCTATTCTAGTAGTTCTTCACCCCTAGAATTCCCAGGCGCACCCCTAGCCATCAACTCTAAATTTTACATTCCCCGACCACCAATAGAAGAACTTATCTATGAAGAGATTACCAAACCAGGAAGTTTAGTGCGAATTAAAGCTCCCCGGAAAATGGGAAAAAGTTCTTTAGTGCTGCGTGTTGTTGCTCATGCAGATAGCTTAAATTATCGCACTATAAATATAGATTTTCGTCAAGCCGATCGAGCATTTTTCGCTAATATCGATAAGTTTTTGCGTTGGGTTAGTGCTAATGTCTGCCGAGAGTTAGAGCTAGAATCAAGAATAGATAATTACTGGGATGAGGAGATTGGTAGTAAGGTAAGTTGCACGGTTTATTGGCAATCTTATTTATTAGAGCAACTGCAAACTCCCTTAGTTTTAGTTTTAAATGAAGTTAACCGGATTTTTGAGTATCCAGAAATTGCTCAAGAATTTCTGCCTTTATTGCGTTATTGGCACGAACAAGCTAAATATATTGAAGTTTGGCAAAAGCTGCGTTTGGTAGTAGTTTACTCTACAGAAATTTATGTGCCACTAAAGCTCAATCAATCACCCTTTAATATTGGCTTACCTCTAAAATTACCACCTTTGACTGCGGAGCAAGTTCAGGAATTAGCACAACGCTACAACTTAGATTGGACGGATCATGCAAAAACTAAAAGACTAATCGCTTTGTTAGGAGGACATCCTTATTTAGTGCAACTAGCTTTCTATCACTTACATCGTCAAGATGTGGGACTAAAAGAATTATTGCAACAAGCGGCGACTGAATCAGGAATTTATGAAGAATATCTGCGCTATTCTTTGGCAACAGTGCAAGCAGAACCGGGATTAGAAGTAGCTTTGCAACAGGTAATCAGGAGTGAGGAACCAGTGAAGTTAGATCCTGTAGTTGCTTATAAGTTAGAGAGTATCGGGTTAGTAAATATTGATGGCGATCGCGTAGTTCCTAGCTGTGAACTCTATCGCCTCTATTTTAGCAGAAAACTATTACCTAGCCAAGCAGAAATTGCCACAAATGATTCTCTGACTCAGAACTTTACCCAGTTAGAAAGAGAAAATTTAGAATTGCGCCGCCTGCGAGACATTGATGATTTTACCAAACTTGCTAATCGGCGTTACTTTGAACAATATCTAGTAGAACAGTGGCAAAAGTTAGCTCTCACAACATCACCTTTGTCTGTAATCTTATGCGATATTGACTTCTTCAAAATTTATAATAAAACTCAAGGTTCGGAAGCCGGAGATAATTGTTTACGCCAAATAGCAGAGGTAATGCGTCAACTAGTGAGAAGATCTTATGATGTTGTTGCTCGTTATCAAGAAGATGAATTTGCCATCATTTTACCCAATGCTAATGCTAACATTGCCTGTGAAGTTGCCGAAAGAATTCGGGAAAAAGTCAAAAGTTTAGCTATTAGTCACGATCCTAAAATTGGTGGTCTTCCCGCTCCGGTGTTAACTGTAAGTTTAGGAGTAGCAAGCACTATTCCTGATAACAATATTAACTCAGATAACTTGTTGCGTAAAGCCAAGGAAGCTCTTTCTCAAGCTAAAACTTTAGGGCGAAATCAAGTTAATTTTCAGGAACTTTAGAGTATGTTTGAAAGTTGAGTTACTCAGATCCCCGACTTCTTGAAGAAGTCGGGGATCTGACAGGGAGATCCCCGACTTCTTGAAGAAGTCGGGGATCTGACAGGGGATCTGACAGGGATCTGACTTGCTAGATTAATCCGGTAAACCTTGAGGTTCTAACACTTCTTTATGGAAACCTTGCCGAACTGGGAAATTTAGATATCGCGCTTGTAAAACTTGCCATTCTTGCCATGCTTGGTAACGAGTTTCTGCTAGTTCTTTACTCAAAGTATCAGGTAATTTTGCTTTTTCCGTTCGCAAAGCTTCGGTGAGGAATTCATCTAAAACCATGCTATCCTGAATATTTCCTAACACTTCTTGAACTTTCTTGACATCTTGGCAGTAAGTGGCAAAACTTTCCCCATAAAAATCGGTAAATAATTCCATTTGGTAGCGAACTCGCTTTGCTTGTTTGCGTAAGTCGTGCAGCATTTCTCCTTGTTGATTTAACTGTTCTTCTACCGCCTGATGATTCAAGTTTTCCCTGGGGCGAATTCCACTTTCTTCGCTTTCTACTCCCACTAACCAACCAGGGTGCAATAAAAACTCGCTAACTTCGGGTAAAAGTAAATCTGGTAACACTTCTAGAATTGGTAATTGAGCCGTTACTTGATATTTTGGTTCTTTAAACCAATCCTGAAATCCTTGCTTCAGTTTTTGGTAACTTGACTTTTCTTCTAAAGTCCTTTTTACCTGTTTGAAAGCTTCAGATCGTTTTGTTTCTAAGTAATCTAAGGCAATGTTAATAACTTTTTGTTCTGACTTAGGTAAAGCTGGTTTGTACTGATTTTCCAATGCTTCTTTGAGTACGTCTAAGTCTCGTAATACCCCTAAAATGCGAGCAATTTTCCCAACTTGTCTTTCTTGGGCTGCTGGTGGTAAATCTAAGGCAGGTGCAAAACCTGTGGTTGCGGTTCTGAGGCGGCGCATTCCTACACGCATTTGGTGTAAGGCTTCTGGATCTTTATCTTTGAGGACTTCTGCTTCATACTTAATTGTTTTGTTGAAGTGTTTCTCAACGGCAATATAAGCCCAGTCGCCCAAGGTATTAGCTTTTTTTGGGTTATTTGATGTCATAATTGTTTGGCATGGAATTAGATGCAACATTCAGTTGACCAATCTATTCTTGTAGACTCGATCGCGAAACTCAGCTAAATATCACGCTGCCTTTTAGTAAGAAATAAAATTGATTTCTTAGAGGTATATTACTGAAGGAATACCTATTGTATCATAAGGAGTGGAAATGCACAAATCATAACGAGTAAAAGTTTCTCCCGTTTTCATATTTTTGAGTAATGGTTTTCCAGTCCAAATTTGACAGCTACACAAAGGCTTTGGTTCTTGTAGTTTAAATCCGCCATCTATGGCTTGCAATTCAAAAAATTCAATATGTAGATGTGCAGGTTCAATGGCTACATAATCAGCAGTTTCTTCTAGGGGAATGTTGGCGATCGGCTTATTATTTCTTTGCAAACTTGTGGGGAAAAAGTCAATATCGATGACATCAGCACTTAATCCCGAACTGTGAACAAATTGCAATACTTCTTGCCAATCATAAAGCGGTTGATTTTTGCCGTCGAAGTGAGAGTCTACGCCTAAGCAATGTCCGCCCAATAACCAAACCAGTTGTCCTAAAATAGTTTCTATTCTCGGTCGATCGCTTCTGAGAACTTCCATATCTTCCGGTAATAGGATTCGCCCTGGAATACACCACCAATATTCCCAAACTTTGGCATAATCTAAAGGCGAGATGCGTTTGTGTAAACCGGAAATGCGATCGCGTTTTTGAATTTCCCAAACTTCTTCGGGAGAAGTTACACTCTCGAAACTAGCTAAAGACAGACTGCTATTTTCTGCTAATGGATGAGGTTGAGCAAATAAGATTTCATCAGAGATAAAAGTATCCAATTTCAGCATAAGAATTGTGACCTAGTGATAGCTGCTTTTACCCTATAACATTAAGTTTAAACCAGATGCAATTATCGCAACATTTTTAATACAAAGTTGCATAGGTTAATCCAAGGGACTGGGGAGAGTTTTGAGTTTTGAGTTTTGAGTTTTGAGTTAAACTTCCCCTTGTCCCCTTGTGCCAAGAGTCCCCTTGTCCCCATCTCCCCATCTCCCTATCCCCCCATCTCCCCATCTCCCCATCCCCCCATCTCCCCTGTCCCCACCCATTTGTCATCGAAAGTTGTAAAACAAGAATGAAATCGAGGGGCTAAAGGGAGTGAAAGCCTTTAAAATGAGTGGGATTTGTATAGTTGTAACCTAAAGCAAAGAGTATGCCTCGTCGTAATGACATTAAGAAAATCTTGTTGTTGGGTTCTGGCCCAATTGTAATTGGTCAAGCTAGTGAATTTGATTATTCGGGGACGCAAGCTTGTAAGGCGTTACGCAGTGAAGGTTACGAGGTGGTGTTGATCAACTCTAACCCTGCTACGATCATGACCGATCCTGAAACAGCAGACCGCACCTACATCGAACCTTTGACACCGGAAATGGTGGAAAAGGTGATTGCCAAGGAAAGACCTGATGCTTTATTGCCCACGATGGGTGGACAGACTGCATTAAACTTAGCGGTAGCCTTGTCAAAGAATGGGGTTTTAGAACGCTATGGCGTGGAGTTGATTGGGGCGAAGTTAGAAGCGATCGAAAAAGCAGAAGACCGCTTATTATTCAAAGAAGCAATGCTGAAAATTGGGGTAGATGTTTGCCCTTCTGGAATTGCTTGCGATCTTAACGAAGCTAAAGCGATCGGGCAACAAATTGGCAGTTACCCTTTAATTATTCGTCCAGCATTTACATTGGGTGGAACTGGTGGTGGTATTGCGTACAACCAAGAAGAATTTGAAGAAATTGCCCAATCAGGAATTGATGCTAGTCCAGTTTCCCAAATTTTGATTGAAAAATCACTTTTGGGTTGGAAAGAATACGAATTAGAAGTGATGCGAGATTTGGCAGATAACGTAGTAATTATCTGTTCCATTGAAAACCTCGATCCAATGGGCATTCACACCGGAGATTCAATCACCGTTGCCCCTGCCCAAACTCTCACCGACAAAGAATATCAACGCTTGCGGGATGCCTCAATTAAAATCATTCGAGAAATTGGTGTTGAGACTGGAGGTTCTAACATTCAGTTTGCCGTAAATCCGGTAAATGGAGAAGTAATTGTCATTGAAATGAACCCTCGTGTGTCTCGTTCTTCCGCCTTAGCTTCCAAAGCAACTGGTTTCCCCATTGCGAAATTTGCGGCTAAGTTGGCAGTCGGTTACACCCTGGATGAAATTAACAATGATATTACCAAGAAAACGCCAGCATCCTTTGAGCCAACCATTGACTATGTAGTTACCAAAATTCCCCGATTTGCCTTTGAGAAATTCCCCGGAACTCAACCAGTATTAACAACTCAAATGAAATCTGTTGGGGAAACAATGGCAATTGGACGGACATTTTTAGAGTCCTTCCAAAAAGCTTTGCGCGGTTTAGAAACTGGGCGGGCTGGTTGGGGTTGCGACAAACAGGAAAAACTGCCATCTTTAGAACACATTCGTGCCCAATTACGCACCCCTAACCCAGAAAGAATTTTCACTGTTCGCCATGCGATGCAGTTGGGAATGTCGGTAGAAGACATTTACGAATTGACGGGAATCGATCCTTGGTTTTTGGATAAAATACAGGAATTACTGGAAACCGAGAAATTCCTGAAACGCACACCTTTGCAACAGATTGGTAAAGAGCAAATGTATGCGATTAAACAGCAAGGATTTAGCGATCGCCAAATTGCCTTTGCTACCAAAACCACCGAAGACGAAGTGCGCCATTACCGCAAAGATTTAGGCGTAATTCCGGTATATAAAACCGTTGATACCTGCGCCGCAGAATTTGAAGCTTTCACACCTTATCATTACTCAGCTTATGAATTAGGTGCTGTCAGTACCACAGAAGAGGAAAATAGTGCTACTTTATTGCCACCAGAATCAGAAGTAATGGATTCAAACAGGCAGAAGGTAATGATTTTGGGTGGTGGGCCTAACCGAATTGGACAGGGGATTGAGTTTGACTATTGTTGTTGTCATGCCAGCTATGCTTTGCGCGATGCTGGTTTTGAAACCATCATGGTTAACTCTAACCCAGAAACAGTTTCGACTGACTATGATACTAGCGATCGCTTGTATTTTGAACCCCTAACCAAAGAAGACGTTCTCAACATCATCGAAACCGAAAAACCCGCCGGAATTATCATTCAATTTGGCGGACAAACTCCGTTAAAATTAGCGGTTCCTTTGCAAGAATACCTGACGAAAAACAACGTCACCGAGACGAAAATTTGGGGAACTTCGCCGGATTCGATCGACATTGCCGAAGACAGAGAACGCTTCGACGAAATTGTGGTAAAATTGCAATTATTAACCGCACCAAATGGGATTGCGCGATCGGAATCAGAAGCGATCGCTATTGCTGGAAAAATCGGTTATCCAGTGGTAGTGCGTCCGAGTTACGTATTAGGTGGACGGGCGATGGAAATCGTTTATTCTGATGCTGACTTACAGCGTTATATGACAGTGGCGGTACAAGTTGAACCGGAAAAACCAGTGTTAATTGACAAGTTCTTAGAGAACGCTGTAGAAGTAGACGTAGATGCGATCGCAGATGCAACTGGTAATGTGGTAATTGGCGGAATCATGGAGCACATTGAACAAGCAGGAATTCACTCAGGCGACTCTGCTTGTACCTTACCAACTACATCTTTAGCACCAGCAATTTTGCAGACAATTCGCGATCAAACTATCAGATTAGCCAAAGCATTGAATGTAATTGGATTGATGAACGTGCAATATGCGATCGCAGACGCATACAGCTACACCCCCAAAGTTTACATTCTAGAAGCGAATCCCAGAGCATCAAGAACCGTACCATTTGTTTCCAAAGCAATTGGCAAACCCTTAGCGAAACTTGCTTCTTTGATTATGTCAGGAAAAACCCTGCAAGAATTAGGAATGACACACGAAATTATTCCCAATCATATCGCTGTCAAAGAAGCCGTGTTACCATTTAATAAATTCCCAGGTACAGACACATTACTTGGGCCAGAAATGCGATCGACTGGCGAAGTAATGGGAATAGATACTGACTTTGGGAAAGCCTTTGCGAAAGCAGAAACAGGTGCCGGAGAAAAGCTACCATTATCAGGAACAGTGTTTGTTACAATGAGCGATCGTGACAAACAAGCCGTAGTTCCAGTAGTGAAACAATTCATGGAATTAGGATTTCATATTGTCGCCACTGATGGTACTCGGCGAGTCTTGAAAGATAGCGGTTTACAAGGTGTGGAATTAGTGCTAAAAGTACATGAAGGTCGTCCCCACATTGTAGACGCAATTAAAAATGAAAAAATCCAGTTGGTTATTAATACCCCATCTGGAGAAGAAGCGCAAACAGATGCGCGTTTATTGCGACGGACTGCGCTATCCTATAAAGTACCTGTAATCACAACTATAGCGGGTGCAAAAGCGATCGCAGCAGCCATTTCTCGATTACAATCTGCACAATTAGACGTGAAAGCGATTCAAGAATATTTGGTGTAGGTTGGTAGTAGGTAGTAGGTAGTAGGTAATGGGAATTTCTCTTATCTATTACCTATTGTCTTTTTGCTTAATTTGGTCAGTTATATTTTCTTCCCAATGTTCGTTTTCTAAGTCTATAGTTATCATACGACCTGCTGCTTTTGAGCGATCGATATATCTATGAAAAGCATCGATATCTTCTCTATTAGTTAAAACATATTGCCGTAATTCATCAAGACTCATTGCATCATAGTTAGCTGCTGTCATGGCTCGTATCCTCCAGTTCTTTTTATCTCAAATTCTAAATTGTTTCCGGCAAGTAGGGACACGGCATCATTAATATTTGCAATTCCTGCGTTATCTTTTGAATGCCGTGTCCCTACAATTTCTCCCAAAAAGGCAAGGTTTTTGCACTTTTAGATGCGATAACTTTATACTTATTGTGGACAAAAAATGGAGAAAACCCTTGAATATCTAACTTTCTACCTTTATTCAGCAAGCCCTAACTACTTTTATTTGTAGTGGTGGGGGCGAATCTACAGAATGCTTCACCCTTGCACCAGTTCACCAATGACAAATGACTAATGACCAATTTTTAAATCATGGCAATGCACTCAATTTCTACTAAGACATCTTTGGGTAGACGGGAGACTTCTACACAAGCGCGTGCAGGGGCAGTTGCTTCGTCAAAGTATTTAGAATAAACTGCATTCATGGCGGCAAAATCATTCATGTTTGCCAAGAAGACGGAAGTTTTTACCACATTTGACCATTTAGCACCTGCGGCTGTTAAGATGGCTTCAATGTTAGCCATAACTCGTTCTGTTTGTTTAGTGATATCATCTTTGTAGACGACATCGCCTAATCTGGGATCGATCGCAATTTGTCCAGCAACAAACAGCATTTGTCCACTAGCAAGAATTGCTTGATTATAAGGGCCAACGGGCGAGGGTGCCGATTCTGTAAAGATAACTTTGCGATCCATTATCACTTTTTCTAAATAAACTTCTTGGTGGCGAAGTTCCCCCGGAAAAACTTCTGGGTGAAAAACTTCTCCATCTGGCATTATCGCACCAGTTAGGTCTGCATTTTCAATACTCATACCATAAGTTTCTGTACGAGATAAATCTGCCCTTCTTAAATTTGCTCCTTTTAGATTTGCATTAATTAAATTCGCCCATCGGAGATTAGCTCTTTCTAAATTTGCTCCTTGAAGGCAAGCTTTTATAAGATTTGCACTTTGGAGATTTGCTGCTTTAAAATTTACCTTAGTCAAATTCATGTTAGACAAATCGATTTTATAAAGATTAGATCTATCGAATATAGCGCCTTGAAGTTTGGCATCTTGAAGGGTTGCTTCGAGTAAATTTGCCAGACTTAAGTTTGCTCCTAGCAGATAAGCCGCTGTTAAATTAGCTTTATTTAGATTTGCTTTACTTAGGTTTGCATAATTTAAAGAAGCAACAGTTAATTCTGTAGCAGTTAAGTTGGAATCGGTTAGATTTGCCTTATCTAAATTGGCGAAATTTAATTTAGCACTACTTAGGTTTACACCAGTCAAATTAGCTGCATCCAAAATTGCATAACTCAAATTAGCGTTACTCAGATTTGACCAACTTAAATCAGTACTGCTAAGATCTGCCCAAATCAAACTCGCATATTGCAAATCTACTGTTGTCAAGTCCGTATTTGTAAGAGAGGCTCTACTAAAATCTGTTTGGTAAAGTTTTGTCCCTGCAAGATTAGCTTCACTCAAGTCAGCCCCTGATAAATTTGCTTGAGTTAGGTTGATCCCACTCAAATCTGCGCCTTTGAGATCTTCTCCTCTTAAATCTTGTTTACTAAAGTCTCTTTTTCCCTGAGCGTAAGCTTCAAGCAGTTCATCTGCAAACATAAATTCAAAATTCGATCGCACCCTAAAAAACAACACTTGCGATCGCTCCATCAACAAGTATTCCCATTTACATACCTAAAAATCTCTTCTTTTCTTCTCTTCGCGCTCTTCGCGTCTTCGCGGTTAAAAAAAATTCTCTTCGTGTCCTTCGTGTCTAAGTGCTACGCACCGCTACGCGAACGTGGTTCAAAAATTACCCTAACCTGGGACGCAAACCATAAAACCGATAATGCCAGTAATCCCTTAAAATTCGATCGTGATCGAAACAGAGATTATCTGGCAACTGCCAAAACTCAAAAACCCCTAAATTTTTCGCATCATCAGCAGCTTTTGGTTCACCCTTACCCGTCGCAATAAACACCACACTTAAAGTATGCTGACGCGGGTCACGATTCGGGTCAGAATAAACATGAAACTGTTCCACCAATTCTACTTTTACGCCCGTTTCTTCCTCAGCTTCCCTAACAGCAGCAGATTCCACAGACTCGCCATAATCTACAAAACCGCCAGGAATAGCCCAACCGAAAGGAGGATTTTTGCGTTCAATTAAGATGATGGGACGTTGGGAGCGATCGATCAACTCAATAATGATGTCAACAGTAGGAGTAGGATTGCGGTAAGTCATCATGGATTTTCGATTTTAGAACCCTTGTAGAGACGTTGTATACAACGTCTCTACATTCTTTGAAAGGAGAGGTGTAATAGACATCTCCAATAACTCATGTGGGGTAGGCATCCTGCCTGCCTTTGAGATTCTTTTTTGGAGAGGTGTAATAATTAGCCAGTTAACCACAAAACCGAGGATTCTGCCAAACGTTAGAGAAAAAACCTTTCGACAGTCAGGTTTAAACACAACTCTGCCGTGATAATCTCACAGATATCCCTCGATCGACCTTTTTTGGGTAAATTATGCCGTTTCCTAGATCAAGTGGCGTTTTATTGCACCCCACATCACTTCCGAGCCGTTTTGGAGTGGGAGACTTAGGCTCAGAAGCCTATCGTTTTGTAGAATTTTTAGCCGAAAGCAAACAAAAACTGTGGCAAGTTCTACCATTGGGCCCCACAGGATATGGTAACTCTCCTTATATGTGTTTTTCAGCGATGGCTGGGAACCCGCTATTGATTAGCCCGGAACGGTTGCGAGATGATGGATTATTGAGTGAAGAAGACTTTGCTGACTTACCACAATTTCCCGCAGACAAAGTAGACTTTGAATCAGTAATCCAAGTCAAAACTCCCCTGCTGAAAAAAGCCTGCGAAAAGTTTGTCCAACAAACTTCGCCAAAGGTTCAACAACGATTCAAATCATTCTGTACCAGTAAAGCTTATTGGTTAGATGATTATGCTTTGTTTATGGCATTGCGAGACGCACATGAAGGAGAAAGTTGGCATAAGTGGGAACCAGAATTAGCCGAACGCGATCCTGCTACATTAGCGAAGTATGAACGGGAATTAGCAAGTGAAATAATCTACCAGAAATACTTACAATTTGAGTTTTTCCGCCAATGGTCCGATATTAAGCGCTTTGCTAACGATCGCAACATCCAAATCATCGGCGACATCCCCATTTATGTCGCTCATGATAGCGCCGATGTTTGGGCACATCCCGAATACTTTTGCTTAGATGAAGAAAGCAAAGAACCAGCATTAATGGCGGGAGTACCACCAGATTACTTCAGCGAAACCGGACAATTGTGGGGTAATCCGGTTTACGATTGGGAAAGCCTGCAAAAAGATCATTTTAAATGGTGGGTAGAGCGTTTCCAATCTTTATTAGATTATGTTGATATTGTTCGTATTGACCACTTCCGAGGTTTTGAAGCATACTGGGCAGTGGAAAGAGGCGAAGAAACTGCTATTAATGGCGAATGGATTAAAGCCCCTGGAGATGCTTTATTCACAGTAATTCGGGATAAATTTGGCAAATTACCCGTTTTAGCCGAGGATTTAGGCATAATTACCCCAGAAGTGGAAAAATTGCGGGATGATTTTGAATTCCCTGGCATGAAGATTTTACAATTTGCCTTTGGTTCTGGTGCAGGTAATCCTTATTTGCCGTTTAATTACGATCGCAACAGCGTAGTTTACACAGGCACCCATGACAATAATACGACCGTCGGTTGGTATGACTTCCTACCCGAACATGAAAAGCAAGGTGTACTCGCTTACATAGGTTGCGTTTCTGACGAGGGTATTCACTGGGATTTAATTCGATTAGCTCTGAGTTCCGTAGCAAATCAAGCAATCATTCCCTTACAGGATATCTTAGGTTTAGGAAGTGCAGCGAGGATGAATGTTCCTAGTGAAGGCGTGGGTAACTGGGAGTGGCGTTATCTACCAGGTGCTTTAACTTACAAAGAAATTGAAATCTTCAGAAAGTTAACGGAAACTTTTGGTCGTGCTTGATGAAAATTAGGGGATAAATAGGAGAAGGTTGAAGAGTAAAATTCGACTTCTCCTCCTCTATCCCCGATTAATTAGCTTTGAAAATCACTTGTTTGACGACTCCGGGATTTCCCAGTGTTTTGGCTTCCTCGTTATTATAAGCAACCATGACTCCCCCAGCATTACCAGCACGTAAAACTAGTTCTTGTTTTGCTGAAAAAGTGCGCTGAGTTCCTTGGGAAAGCGTTCCTTCAAACTCTGTTTTGCCATCAATGACAACCCTCACCCAAGAGTCAGATGTGACATTCAAACCAACTTTTACAGGTTCAGAACTGTTTTTGCCATCTTTCATGCTGACAAGCGCCACGTTGTCTTTTGTTTGCCCTTGCTTAGAATTGGTAGGTTTTTTAGGAGTTGCTGGTTTTTCTGTTGTGGGAATCACTGCTTGTTGAGCAGAGCGATCTACCATTTGCGACAGCCCAGCTACTGCGAAGATAATCAATACCAGGTAAAACAGGTAAAGGTGAATTGGTTTTAACTGACCAGCTGGTATTTCTCCCCAAAATTTCCTTTTAGTACTGGAAACTTGCGCTGTGGGGAAGACGCTGGCAAATTCAGAGCCATTCAAACCGAGTGCATCAGCATAGCGTTTGATGAAACCCTTAGTATAGACTGGTTCCGGTAAGGGTTCTAGCCTACCCTCTTCTATGGCATTGAGCATTCGGACGGGAACTTTAGTGATAGATGCTACGTCATCTAAAGAAAGGGCTTGTTGTTCCCGCAGGTGACGCAGATATTCACCCATTTCTGCTAGCTTTATGGCTCGTTGTTCTTCTAAATAAGAACCTAGATCGTCTCTTTTATTCGTCTTCATCAGCTGCATCCTTGACATTTACTAGCTCATTTACTGGCTTAGGTGGTTGGGTAAATATTTTTAACTTTTTTGTGCAAAGTTGTCATCAATGAAAACTCTACACTGATAAACAGAAAAATCTACGCTGGATTTACCGACTTTGTAAAAAATTAATTTCCACATTTGTCAGATATCGGTATTCTCCTGGCAAAAGTCTCTGCTTGGGTAACTGTAGTTGAATTGGGCCAATTGCGGTGCGGTGCAGCTGAATTACAGGATATCCCAGTTGTTCAGCTACCCGCCGGATTTGGCGATTTCTCCCTTCTTTTAAAATCACTTCTAAGAGAGTGCGGTCGCGGTAGCGTGGCGTAGCCATATTGCCGTTAGACCCTGTTTCTAATACCCTGATTTGACAGGGTAAGGTTTTTTTGCCCTCTAGGATAACTCCTTCCCGCCACATTTGCAGAATATTTTCTGGAGGTTGACCTTCTACCCAAACTTGGTAGGTTTTCGGCACACTATGACGCGGGTGGATCAGGCGGAAGGCAAGATCGCCATCGTTAGTTAATAGTAAAGCTCCTGTAGAATCAGCATCCAAGCGTCCCACAGGATAAATTCCCTGTCCTCTTTGCAGTGACGCGGGTAACAGATGGAGCACAGTGGGTCGTCCTTGGGGATCGCTACAGGTGGAAACTGTTCCAGCTGGTTTGTTGAGTAATAAGTAAATCTGTTCTGGTCGATTAGTAGATTTAATCAATTTACCGTTTACTTCGATGCGATCGCTCAAGGGGTCAGCTTTTTGTCCCAAATGAGCAATTTCGCCGTTAACACGCACTTGACCTGCTTGGATCATTTCTTCTGCGTGACGGCGCGAGGCGACCCCCCACTGTGAAAGTAACTTTTGCAGCCTTTCCATACTTAATTTTGACTGCTGGGCTAACTGGTTTTTTCCAGAATCAGTAAACTATGTACAAATATTACATTATTCAATGTATCGTCATAGGTGGTGTTTATGTTCGGTCTCCCGGCAAATGAGGTTCAAGGAACGGAAAATACAGAAAGTACAGAAACTTTGCAAGAGCAACGCAGTCGAATTATTAGTAAGGTGTTGTCACCTGCGGTAAAATTGTGGCTGCGATCGCAAGTGGAACAAGCAGAAGACCTGCAACTTCGCATTGAGGGAGGCGATCGACAAATCTTATCTGGGTACATTCCGAAAGTAACACTTTTTACGAGTCGCGCTCTGTACCAAGGTTTACACCTGCAACAAATTGGGTTAGTTGCCGAAAATATTCGCGTTAACCTGGGTCAAGTAATCAAAGGTAAACCTTTACGTTTGCTAGAACCGATTCGCGCCCAAGGTGAGTTACTCTTATCTGAAGATGACTTGAATGCTTCTTTAGAGAGTGAATTACTCATCAGCGGTTTAAATGAATTTTTCCAAATGTTGCTCAAAGCGACAGGTACAAATTCCCCAACTCTCCCAAATCAACAGATTCATTGGCAAAAAATTACAGTTGATGGCAATCAGATTCATTTAAAAGCCTGTTTGCTAGATAGTAACTCTGCGATCGCAATTAGTACTGGTGTGAGAATCAGCGATCGCAATCAATTACATTTAGATAATCCCCAAATTCAAGGAGATCTAGGCTTCAATTCCCCTAATTTAGCCAGCTTAACCATAGACTTAGGCGCAGATGTAGATATTCAAGAACTAACCTTAAGCAATGGTCAATTAATCTGTCGAGGCAGCATCTCAGTAACTAGTGACTAGGGACTGGGAGAAAGAGATAGGGGGGTGGGGAGGTAGGGGGGTGGGGGGAGTAGAAGAGGAAGTTAAATTATTTTCCCCCATCTCCCCATCTCCCCATCTCCCCATCCCCCCATCCCCCCATCTCCCCTGCCTCACTTCGGTAGCAAAGGCAAAAGGAGAGTAACAAAATAGTAGACTAAGGGAGCGGTGAAAACGTAGCTATCGGCGCGGTCTAAAATTCCGCCATGTCCGGGGATCAGTTGACCTGAGTCTTTGACACCTGCATCGCGTTTCATCATTGACTCAGTGAGATCTCCCAACAAACTAGCAATACCAATTAACAGACCTAAAGCTACTCCTGTAATAGGCCATAAATGCCAATTGAGATACCACGCTCCAGCTACAGCTACGGCTACACTAGCGCTAACACCAAAAACTGCGCCTTCTACGGTCTTTTTCGGGCTAATGTGGGAAAGGCTAGTTTTGCCAAAGAATTTACCAATAAAGTAAGCGCCGATATCAGCTGCCCAAATACAACTAAAGGCGAGTAATGTAACGATCAGTCCTTGGGGCCAATCTTTGATGTTTGTCCAATTTTGGGGCCAATAACCGCCTAAAAGTAAGTTACTGCATTCTGCTTGACCAAGAGAGCGTAAACGTACCCAATAACTAGGTAAATAACCGCCATAAAATAGCCCTAAAATTGAAGTTGAGATATCAGCAATAGTGGCTAATTTGGGCTGAAATAAGAGATAAAAACAGATAAAAGTTCCGGCTACTGGTAATACTGCATCAGCTAGGCTAGAAGAAACTGTAGCTATTATCAATAATGCTATACTAACTGCGAGTGTAGTTTTAGCTGCGGGGGCAATTCCGGTGGCTCGTACTAGTTGAAAATATTCTAATAGACCTAAATAAATGATTATGCAAAAGCAAAGGGTGAAATACCAACCTCCCAGGAAAATCATTCCTAAAGCTAGGACGATCGCAACAATTCCGCTAAGTATTCTAGGCCAAGACATGAGACGTTCTGTAAATTTTAGATTTTAGATTTTAGATTTTAGAGTGGATCGAAAATCTAAAATCTACTTTGCTTTTACTCTAACTTTTCGCCACTGAGGATAAAAATCGGATCGACAGCAGCAAATGTTTGATGATTTCCTCGCTTCTCCAGGCGGTTAACAGCTGATTGTACAACTTCTATATTCCGTACTTGTAACTGAGCAAAGGTTTCAGAGACACTGTAAAGGGTTTCCAAGTTGCCTGCTGTAACTACAACTCTGCCTTGGTGTGGCAAGTAATGCCACACTTCAAACAGAATATCTTTAATTGGGCGACCACCTTCAATGCAAACTCGATTGGGTGGTGCTGGTAAGTCTTTGAGACATTCAGGAGCGCTTCCTATGATTATATCTACGTTGGGGACACTGAAGCGATCGCAATTCCGGCTGATTAATCCTGCTACTTCCTCATCTCGTTCGACAGCAATAATTTTACCCTGTGGACAAAGTAACCCAACTTCTACGGGTATTGTCCCTGTGCCTGCGCCAATATCCCACAAAATTGTGTCGGGAGTTAAACGCAGATGAGAAACTAACAACAGTCGCACTTCTCGCTTGCTTAGGGGAATGCCCGGTAAGCGATCAAACAAATCGTCTGGGATTCCTGGGGTAACATAAGGCCAGATTGGTGAGGGCATAGCAGGGGGGCAGGGGAGCAGGGGGGCAGGGGGGCAGAGGAGCAGGGGGGCAGGGGGGCAGGGGGGCAGAGGGGCAGGGGGGCAGAGGGGCAGAGGGGCAGAGGGGCAGAGGGGCAGAGGGGCAGAGGAGAAATTTTTTAGGAGAGGTTAGTGCAATCTTATCATTTAGTGTTAGTAAGCTCGCATATTCTTGAGTAATTCAGCAGCAAAAGCGATCGCTTCTTCAACAGTGGAAATTTTACCTTCAATGCGAGCAATTTGAATTTCTGTGAGTAATTCGCCAAGTTTTGGGCTAGGTGTGAGGTTAAGTTCTCTGATTAAATCATTGCCGGAAATTAGGGGAATGGGATGGGCAACTTGGTCATCGTGATTAAGATAACGGTTAATTAAAGGCGAAATTACCTCGATTGAAATTTCGTTAGCTAAAGCTGAAACTGCGACAATCGGAAAAGCTTTTCCAGCTTCACGAAAGAAAAAATATTGTTGTCTTAAAGACATTCCATTGGGTAAAACTTGCTGCCTTCGCAACTGTGGTAAAAGTTTCAATATCGTGGTTACAGCTTTGATTTCGGCGCGACTGTAAGATAGTTTCTGTAATTCTACTTCCGCTAAAATGGGATCGGTTGTCACTAAACAAGCGAGTTTGGCAAGACTTAACCAAGGAGTTTTGATAGTATCACGAATTGCTTGAGAAAGTTCTATTCCTAATAGAGGCCAAATTTCTACTAATGTGGTAGCTGCCCAGTCAACGGCGACAAGTTGGTGGAAACTTTTCTCTGTGGCGTGACTCAACCAAATATTAATTAATCCATCTTCCCAAGCAGCGGTTAACCAGGGAATTCCAGAGGGAGAATTGAGCAAATAACCTAACTCTACTCGGACTCTTTCAGCTGCCACTTTACCGAGTAAAGGTGCCATTTCTCGAATTACAGAACGAGTTTCTGGTTGAATTGTAAAACCTAATTGGGCAGCTTGACGGTATGCTCTTAATAAGCGCAAAGGGTCATCTTGCAGGTTAGCAGATGATACCATGCGGATGAGATTTTGCTTTAAATCGGAGTAACCTTGCAGAGGATCGATGAGTTGGTTAGTGTGGGGGTTGTAGGCGATCGCATTCATGGTAAAATCTCGTCGCCGCAAATCAGTTTCTAACGAGTCACCTTCTTGCTGGGCGAAATCAGCGGTAGCGTTAGGAAAAACCACCCTGGCAATTTGTCTTTGGGGATCTAACAAAACAAACCCAGCTTTGTAGTGAGTGGCAATTTGGCGGGCGACTTTCACTGCTTTTTCCGGGATAATAAAATCCAAATCTAAATAATCGCGCCGTTTCCCCAAAAGGGCATCTCGCACCGCACCACCTACCATATAAGCAGATTGGGGCAAAAATTCTAAATCGAAAGGCCAATTTTCGGGAGATAATGCAGAAAATTCTTTCTCTGCGTTCTCTGTGTCTCTGTGGTTCATGCTAATTCTTCACATTGTCGCAACAAAAATCAACCAAGGGACTAAGCGATCGCCCACTCGTCTAAGCTAGATTAACAAAAAAGCCACTGGAGAAGACGCTATGTGTAGTGCGATTCGTTGCCGCCGAATCAGTGGATAAAACCACGAAATAAAGCGGCTCATAGCCAATAGAGGCTGTGAAACTCTCAATACGATGAGGGTGCAAGTCCCTCCCACGAGGTATGCGTGTGACTCCCAATCTATCCACGATGACCCGACTCGGAATTCGGGAGGTCGAAGCTGGAAGTAGGGCGCAATCAGAGCCTGACCGAGGGCGCACTGGCGCTAGGGGAGTCCCCAAGGTGAAACAGAGCCTACAAAAGCAACTTAAGGTCGAATCAGGACGGAAAAGAATACTACCCCCTGATTTCGCTAGAAATAATACCCGCTAGCTGTTACGCGAAGACTAGCCATACCAGGGTATCTAGCAGTTGAAATGGCTACAC
Organism: Floridaenema flaviceps BLCC-F50; assembly: GCF_041929275.2. Taxonomy (NCBI): domain Bacteria; kingdom Bacillati; phylum Cyanobacteriota; class Cyanophyceae; order Aerosakkonematales; family Aerosakkonemataceae; genus Floridanema; species Floridanema flaviceps. The sequence goes on from NZ_JBHFNR020000001.1 coordinate 544,077, forward strand.
CTACAGGGACAAGACAATCGATTGAGGGAACGAATAAAAACGGATCTAAGGTCTTGGGGAAGGTCGAACCCCTGGTAGGCGAGACGAGACGCGGAACCCCTTAGAACCGGGTAGGATTGGGCGTAATTGCTCAAAGGCAATCAGAGTACATAAACAGGAGTAGAGCATGATTAGGCACAGTCTCAAAGCTAGTGAATTTTGGAGAAAGTTACCTTGGAAGCAATTTCGACGTAACCTTTTCCGCCTACAAGTGAGAGTGTACAAAGCTATTCGAGCCAAAGACAAGCGAAAAGCTAAGTCATTACAAAAGCTAATTCTGAAGTCCCGTGCAGCAAGACTACTGGCAATCCGTCAAGTAACACAGCTAAATGCAGGAAAGAAAACCCCAGGCATTGACGGCAAAGCGTCCCTGACGCATCAGGAACGCTATTATTTGAGCGAACGGCTCAAAGCAAATGTTAACACCTGGAAGCACTCCGGGTTGAGACAAATTCCCATACCAAAGAAAGATGGGTCAACCCGAATGTTAAAAGTGCCTACTATAGACGACAGAGCATGGCAATGCCTAGTGAAATACGCTATAGAACCTGCACACGAAGCCACATTCCATGAAAGAAGCTATGGATTCAGGCCAGGTAGAGCGGCATTCGACGCTCAGAAAATCCTGTTTCTTAACCTAAATTCCAAAGTAAATGGAATGAATAAGCGAGTCATCGAATTAGATATCGAGAAATGCTTTGACAGAATAAGTCACACTGCCATACTGGAAAGACTCATTGCCCCATTAGGCGTTCGCAAAGGAATCTTCCGTTGCTTAAAATCAGGAGTAAACCCAGAGTTCCCAGAACAAGGAACGCCACAAGGCGGAGTGGTTAGCTCATTGCTAGCCAACATTGCATTGAATGGTATCGAAACCATACACCAATCTGTCAGATACGCCGATGATATGGTGTTCATACTCAAACCAAACGATGACGAGCAAAAGATACTTGAGCAAATCGGTCAGTTCCTTGCCCAAAGAGGAATGAAGGTTAGTGAGAAAAAGACGAAAATCACCGCAGCGACAGATGGATTTGACTTTTTAGGTTGGCACTTTAAAGTGCAAAAAAATGGGAAATTTCGGAGTCAGCCCTCAGTGGATAACTTCAAAAAGTTCCGAGAAAAAGTCAAAAAAATCGTCAACAACTCGAATTATGGGTCAAGGGTGAAAGCGCAAAAATTAGCACCCATTGTCAGAGGATGGAGAAACTACCACCAGTTCTGCAAGTTAGATGGCTCAAGATATAGTTTATGGTACATCGCAAACAGAGCCTGGAAGGTATTCAACAAAGAAAGGAAGCTTAATCGAAACCAAGTCAATGAATTGGTCAAAAAAGCATTTCCATACTTCCCTTATCACGAAAATAATTTCGTAAACGTAAAAGGAAATAAAACACCTTTCGATGGAGATATCTTGTACTGGACAAAGCGCAACAGCGCACAATATGACAGTACAACCTCTAGACTGCTTAAAAAGCAGAACCATACTTGTGGACATTGTGGAATGTTCTTCACACATGAAGAACAAGTGCATCTACACCACATCGACGGCAATCACAGCAACTGGAAAGCTAACAACCTAATGGCTGTACACGAAAGCTGTCACGACTACATCCACATGAGCAAAACAAGATTGTCGGGAGCCGTGTGCAGGGAAACCCGCAAGCACGGATCTAAATGAGAGGGGCGGGAGGTAATACTCCCCCTCGACTCAACCTTTGCGTTAACTGCCATTATGTCGATCGCTGCATTACCTACCACGCCGTAGAAACGCAGCATGAGGTACCTCACATCGCCGAAGATCCTGATTTTGAACCAATTGAACCCAGCATCAATGTTAACATTCGTCCCCAACAAGATTATGTGGAAATGGAATGGGATGTTGTCGGCTGCGTTAGCTTTAAACAAGAAATGGGCAAATGGGCGAAGTTACGCCCCGGTGAGTTAGTACCTACTTGAAGCAGGGGAAGGGGAAGGATTGATCCAAACCCTTCTCCTTCCAGCTTTCATAAAAAACAAAAGGGTTCTTTTTGAGAGAACCCTTTTTGATTTAATATAGGCAATTTATAGATGCAGTTTTATCGCCCTGATTAAATTTTCCGCAGTACTTATTAAACTGCTTAGTTGTGAGAATTAACCAGCTTTACTAACTTTACGACGACGAGATGCTACTAAAGAACCTGCAACTAATCCTAAACCAACTAAGGTGGCTGGTTCGGGTACTCTTTCCCGTAATACAGGGTTGTCATTCAAGCGTCCGATCATTTTAAAGTCTGGGCCATTAAAACTGCTTTCGGTTCTAATGCGGATACCAGCCGCAGAAGTAACTCCCAATTGGCTGAGGCTAATTCCCCATCCACCTACGCTTTGTGCACTACCAATTTCTGTGGTATCAATGCTATAGCCAAGATTGGTTTGATTTTGGCGATCGAGTTGCAAAAAGTTACCGATCTTGTTGCCTCTTTCATCAATTGCTTGAATAGCTAAGTCGCTATTTCTACCCCGTTCAAAAACAAAGATACTATCCAATCCTTTGTTATCTTCCTGAAGCAGGTAAGTGAAGAATAGGTTCATTTCAAAAGAACCATTATCTTCAGTGTCAACAATGTTGTTCAAATTGGTGTTACCCAAGTATGTGGCAATTTCAGGCATTGTCGGGTTTTTAATACCAGATACTTCTAAACCATTGGGTTTGCTGGCATTGTCGCCTCTGTCTGTGCTAGCTGCACCTGTGTTGTTGGTTGAACCACCTTGAGTAGGATTGGCTGTTTCTCCTTCTTTGCCAGTCAATTTAATCATGTCATTGAAGACAATATCACCTTTGGCTTCATTAATCAGGTTAAATTGATTGAATGTGACACCATTTTGCGTAATACTTTGCAACAAAATATCTGCTTTAGCATCAGTGCTTTGGCTAACACCAACCGAGAAAGAAGCAGCTTGTGCGGTGGTAGAAATAGAAAGAATTGTTCCGCAAGCAATGCCGAGAATTGTAGCTGTATTTTTAAGTTTCATTTTGTTGTTCTTTCGGAGGTTTCGAGTTGAGTAAGAGTGTTTATTTCCTGATTTCTATGATTTTGTTACTGAACTTTAAAGCTAAATCAGTTAACTTACTCTGGTTTAGTAAAGTAACCAATAGACACAATGTAATTTCCTACCGAAGTCATTTGGGATTCACACAACTCAATCTTAAGCATAAAAAATCAAATTGACAAGTGATAAAAGTGAAATTTGCATAAACTTAAATAACTCAGTAAACCTAAATAAATACTTATTTAATAACATAAGTATTTACCTGTAAAAATTTTCGTATAAGGACTGATACGTAGGAGAAAATCTTAGATTTATCATGAAATTATCTAGGAAAATATAGAGAATAAATTTAATTTTTTAGGTTAACTAATACGGCATTTACTCGGTCAAGGGAAGTACGGGATCGGTTTTTACGCTACTGGCTGGGAATTAGGCATAGTAATCAGTAAGTTTACAGATGATATTTGTTATAGATATGAAAATTTAGGTGATGATTTATTGATGAAACCAAAACAGATAAAAACAAAGAGGTACTACTTTAAGTGTGTACCTCTTTGTTTCCCTAAAGAAGGAAAGTATAGTGGAACTGTCTTAAGAGCTTTTGCTAGCTTGACGACGACGAAATGCGGCTAAAGAAGCAGCTACTAATCCTAAACCTGCGAGGGTTGCAGGTTCAGGTACGCTGGCGCTGGGTGAGCTCGATCGCGCAATCACCTTGAAATCAGGGCCTCTGTACTCCCAATTTGCAAAGACTTGGATACCCGCAGCAGATGTTACTCCCAACTCGCTGAGTTTAACTCCCCAGGTTCCTACTCGTTGTGCCCCAGCAATTTCGAGTGTGTCAAGGCTAAAGCCTGCATCTTGTTTAGCATAGCCGTCGAGCCTGAGAAAGTTACCGATCGGGTTGCCGTTCGCATCAATTGCTTGAATACCCAAGTCGCTGGCATTCCATTGTCCTTCACCCCGTTCCCAGAAGAACAGGTTATCTAACCCTGTACTATCCGCGAAAATAGTATTTTGGAAGAACAGGTTCATTTTCATGGTTCCACCATCCTCAACATCAATAATATTGTTGAGATTGGTATTACCCAGATATGCAGCAATGTCATCACCTGTAGGGTTACTCAAACCAGATACTTCTCGACCGCCTGGTGCAGTAGCTCGATCGCCTCGGTCTGTACTAGCAGCACCAGTGTTGTTAACGGAGAGACCGAGTTCTGGATTGGAAGTTTGTCCAGGTAGTAAATCCTTGATCTGGTCGTTGCGAAGAATGTTAACCCGGTTGACCAGATTAAAATTGTTAAATGTAGCACCATTCTGAGTGATTGAGTTTAACCAAATGTCAGCTTCGGGGTCTGTTGTTTGGCTAACATTACTGGTGAAACTGGCAGCTTGAGCAGTAGCAGAAAAGGCTAAAACAGTGCTACAAGCTAAACCTAGAAAAGTCGCGGTGCGTTGTAATTTCATTTTGTTGCTCCTTGTTGTTTTGTTCACAAACAATACGATAATAATGTCGTTTTTTTTTATTTTGTGATCGGGATCTTTACTAGTTTTATGGAAAAAGTTTAAAACTCTATTCTAATTGTCTTTTGCTGAATCAAGTATTTAGCTTAACTCTTGTTCCCATACTTAGTTCAACCTAGTTCTATATTACCCATCGCTGTTGGCAAATTACAGGAATCGAAGGAAAATTTATTTTAATCTTTAAAATTCACTTGGCTTCTTAAGTAACCCGGAAAATTTAGCTTTTATAAAGCTCGTGTATCTAGTTAATTAACGCAGTATTTGCGGTGAAATGGGAATTATACTAGGAGTATTACAGAAAAGTTTTGCTCAAAATAATTTGTTGAATGGTTGAATTCATGGAGAGGTGTATAGAGTTGGCGGAATACGGTTTGGGTATTCACAGTAGTAGCCCGGAATTAGGAATAAGTATCAGTAATTTCACGGATGATACTCGCTGTCAAACTTGGAATTTAGGGCATGATTTATCTACGCACTTGCATCAGTATTTAGCCGGATTTATTCAACCACAATCTTGGTCAGACTTGGCTTTTATTGCGGTTGCAAAAGGCCCTGGTAGTTTCACGGGTACGCGAATTGGTGTGGTGAGTGCCCGGACTTTGGCGCAGCAATTAGAGATTCCTTTGTTTGCGATTTCTACTTTGGCAGCGATCGCATGGTCACATAGTTCTAATGACGATCGGTTAGCGATCGCAGTTCAAATGCCAGCTAGTCGCGGCGAGGTATTTGGCGCAGTTTACCAAAAATCTGTCGATGATTTAAAGCAAATTGAGTTGTTACCAGATACAGTGATGAAACCGGAAGTTTGGCAACAAACTTTGGCAAATTTGAGTTATCCTTACAAGTTAATTGAAGTTTCCGGTAACATAGGTGCGTCGGTTTCTCCTTTACTAGAACTGGCATATTTAGATTGGAAACAAGGTTTACGTCCTCATTGGTCGGAAGCTTTACCTTTTTACGGTCAACACCCAGTAGAATAAGTTCGTTGTAGCGACTTTAGTCGTGATGGAGCACTGAAGTGCTCACAACGAACTTAAGGTTAAAATAATTGCGGAAGTTAGTAATAAAAGCGGTGTTAACCAATCTCCCCAACGGACATATAAGGTTTTGGTTTGACGGCGATAAACTGTGTCAGCGTGAATTTGATATGTTTTAGTTTGGGAGAGCCATTTAGTTTTGCCATGAGGATCGACAATAGCAGAATAACCTGTATTTGTAGCTCTTACTGCCCAGCGATCGCTCTCAATAGCCCGTAAAACATCCTGTGCATGATGTTGAAATTGCATGGCAGCATTGTAAGGATCGTTGTTTGATGATGTGAGGATAAATTCACCTCCTAAAGCTGCTTGGCGTTGAAAATGTCGGGTAAATGCTGAATCATAACAAATACCAACAATGGCACGACCAAAAGGTGTATCAAATACTTGATTAGATACACCAGGAACTTGATCCGATCCTACTGCGGAAACTTGGGGAAATATCCGCCCGAAAATGTCTCGAAAAGGTACATATTCGCCAAAGGCTACTAAGTTTACTTTATCGTAACGGCTGAAAATTTCACCTGTTCCATTAACAGTAAATAAGCTATTCGTAAAGCTATTTCCTTGGCGACGATGTGCGCCTATCCAAGCAACTATTTTTTCGTCCAAAATAGCTTGATAAAAGGGGTTTTTTGGCGATGGTGGGTCACTCCATTGAGATGATAAAGCACCTTCTGGGGTTAAAACTGCTACTACTCCTTGTTGTGCTAAGTTGCGATATCCATTGATATATCTAATTAAGGAAAGGCGCAAACCTTCGGGAGTAAATTTAATTCTATTGGGAATGTTACCTTGAATGATTCCTACTTTTAAAGCGTTATTTGGTTGTTCGTTTAATGGTTGGCTGTAAATTATCCATCCGACTAAATGGGAAGTAATTAGTAGTGCGATCGCAAAACTCAAATAACCTTTATATAATGATTTTGTCTGTAATTCGCGGGAGATTAAAGCTTCAGCTATTAACCCATTTACGGCGACTATTACAGCGTTAATTGTATTTGGGCCAGAGATTTGACTCAGATGTAAAATGGCTAAGTTATGGGGGCTTTGAGTAAAAGATAAGGAAGTCCACCAAAAGGGGCCAGCACTCCAAATATATTCAAGAACGCACCAGATTGTTGTTCCTATTAATACGCGAATTAAACCGTTGGGAATGGGGGATTTAAAATTGTTAATTAGTTGGAAAATTGCTCTGCTACTAATTGCCCAAATTGTTACTAGGACAATGCCCCAAATTGTAAATAATAGTAGTGCTCCGCAGGCGATCGCTAAACTCAAAATCCAAGGAATTCCCAACCACGTTAAGGGGTGAAGTCCGAGAATCCAAGATAAAGTTAAGCCATGATAACCTATAGCCCAAAGTATAGCGTAAAGGTAAAGCGTTTTTTCTGTTTTTTGGCTCTTAACGGTAAAAATCCACAGGGGAATTAAAGCGATCCAAGCTAAGGGCCAAACACCAAAAGGTGCGGCTGTCATTCCCATTAAGATGCCACTGATAAGGCTAATAATTAAACGTAATTTGGTGTAAGTTTTCATTGAATTTAAGCGAACTCAGATCCCCGACTTCTTCAAGAAGTCGGGGATCTAGGGATATAGAATTATTCGGCTTCTTCTTCTTCGCCATTGGTGGGAGGAACTAGGGCGACGGCTGCGATCGCATCTTCGTCATCCAACCTTTGCACTCTTACGCCTGTGGCATATTGAGATTGGGAAGGAATGGCATTCACCGCTTGACGAATAATAATTCCTCGCGTTGTTACCATCATCAATTCATCATCTTCATTGACGATTAAAAGTGAGGCTAATGTATCATTCTGTTTGCGGAATTTGATGGCAATTTTGCCTTTTGTTGCCCGACTGTACAACTTAAATTGGGAAACTGGGACTCGTTTTCCATAGCCGCCATTGGTGACTACTAACACCCAAGGCCCTTGAGTTCCGTTGAGTACTTCTTCTCCATTACTATTAGTTTCTTCGGCTTCCACTTCTGGTTCAACTTCGCTTACTTCGGCAATGTTAGCAACAATTGAACCGGGCAAAACATCCATGCTAATTACTTCATTGCCATTTTCTAATCGCATTGCCCTTACGCCTCTGGTAGCGCGACCTAAAGGACGTAATTGATCGTGATCTGCTTTGAAGTGAATTGCCATTCCTTGACGCGATCCGATGATAATACTATCTTCTATTCTGGCGCGTCTTACCCAACGTAATTGATCGCCTTCTTCTAAGGAAATCGCAATTAATCCATTTGCCCGAATGTTGCTAAATGCTGAAAGTTGGGTTTTCTTAATGTAGGCTTGCTTGGTTAACATTACCAAGTATTCATCGTTGCTGAATTCGGCTACCGCTACCATTGAGGTGATTTTTTCATCGACGGGGATGGGTAACATTTGGACGATCGGAACGCCTCTGGCAGTACGCGATGATGTGGGAATTTGGTAAGCTTTTAAGCAGTAAACAACGCCTTTATCACTGAAGAACAAAACGCTGTCGTGATCGCAGCAGGTGAGGAAATGTTCCACGACATCATCCTCTTTCATTTTGTTAGCTGCTTTGCCACGAGTTCCCCGACTTTGGGCTTCAAAAGTGCTGACTGGCATTCTCTTGATATAACCTTGTTCAGTTAATAGAATCAAGGCTTTTTCATTGGCAATTAAATCAGTGTCGTCTAGTTCACCTTCGGCGTGTTCAATGACTGTTCTTCTGGGTGTGGCAAAGGTGGTTTTTAGCTGTGCTGCTTCGGTTTCAATGATTTCTAAGATGCGTTCCCGACGTTGTAAGATGTCGCGCAAATCAGCAATTTTAGCAACTAATTCTTCGTGTTCTTGGCTAATCTTTTCGGCTTCTAAAGCTGTCAGACGGCGCAATTGCATTTGTAAAATTGCGTCAGCTTGGGCATCAGAAAGTCCATAATTTTCGATTAGTTCCTGGCGTGCGGTAGGCGCATCAGCGGCATGGCGAATTAATTCGATAATTCCATCTAAGTTAGCTAAAGCAATTAACAACCCTTGTAAAATGTGATCTCTTTCTTCCGCTTTTCGCAGTTCGTATTGAGTGCGTCTGGTAATACATTCAATGCGGAAGTCTAGGAAGACATCGAGGAATTGTTTTATGGTTAATAGCTGGGGTTCGCCGTTGACTAACGCCAGCATATTTGCGCCAAAATTTGCTTGTAATGGGGTTTGTTTATAAAGGTTGTTCAGCACAACTCTGGGATAGGCATCGCGTTTTAATTCGATGACGACTCTCATGCCGTCGCGATCGCTTTCATCCCGAATATCAGCTATTCCTTCTAGTCTTTTATCGTTGACTAATTCGGCAATTTTTTCGATTAATGCTGCTTTGTTTGTTTGGTAAGGTAATTCAGTAATGATGATTGCTTCTCGATCGGGTCTGCCACGATGTTCAATAGTTTCTATATTGGCAACACCCCGCATTGTAATGGAACCGCGTCCAGTGGTATAAGCTTCTTTAATTGCTGAGGTTCCTAATATTTGTCCGCCTGTGGGAAAATCAGGGCCAGGAATATACCGAATTAACTGAAGATCGGTAATTTCTGGGTTGTGAATTAAGGCGATTAAACCATCAATTAATTCTCCCAAATTGTGTGGCGGAATGTTAGTTGCCATTCCCACAGCAATACCGGAGGAACCGTTGAGTAATAATTGGGGAACTCTAGCAGGTAAAACTACGGGTTCTTGTTGCGAACCGTCGAAATTATCCGCAAAATCAACGGTTTCAGCTTCAATATCCCGCAACATTGCTTCGGTGGCGAGTGCTTGCAAGCGACATTCGGTGTAACGCATTGCTGCTGGTGGATCGTTGTCTACCGAACCGAAGTTGCCATGTCCGTTGATCAGGGGCGATCGCATGGAGAAGTCTTGCGCCATCCGTACTAGCGCGTCGTATACTGCCGTGTCTCCATGTGGGTGGTACTTACCTAACACTTCCCCTACCACACGGGCGCACTTTCTAAACGGGCGGTCTGGGGTGAGTCCCAATTCGTGCATTGCATACAGAATGCGCCGATGTACTGGTTTCAGACCATCCCTAGCATCTGGGAGTGCCCGCCCTACAATCACGCTCATTGCGTATTCCAGGTAAGACCGGGACATCTCGTTCCCTAAATCCGTGGGTATAATCCGCTCCTGGGAAGTGGTCATACAGTGAAAAACTCCAAAAATGAGAGATAAATGTTGCTAAAATACAACTAATTGAAAAGTCAGTGAATCTGGCTTTCAAGAATTGAAAATCATCACTAAAATTCTATCACATTTTGGCTTTTTTGGCTGTTGTCAGTTGGAATTTGTCATTAGTCATTGGTTATTCGTCATTGGTCGTTGGTTATTACTAAGTTGAAAAAGCAATTAATGAATAAAGAAAAACTAACTTTACTCATATCTTGTACCTGGATTAGAAGCCGGATTTATGGTAAATAACTAAACCTTAAAATTTATATTATTGGTTAAAAAGACAATTTTATCTGGTCTGTCTGACAAATAATTAATAACAATTAATTATTATATTTTAGACTATTTTACTCTTAGGGCTATGGTTTAAAATACTATTCTATAAAAATTTCTTGGTATTTCTATTTAAATTAACTGAACAGAGAGAAAAATTGAAAATTTACCTCTAAAATTCGCCGATGAATACTCGGTATATGCTTTAATTTATCAGTTCTAAAAATAGATTTTATTGATACAAAAAAATTATCAAGATGCAAATAACTGTCAAATATAGCATCTATAGGGCAGATTTTATTAGCTAAAAATGTCCGTATACTGATATTATAGTAAATACTACCAGTATTTATGTAAGAACCGTTTAACTATTGAATTTACAGAAGAAATGCGGTTAATCTACGCAAGTGGTAATTCCTGAAGCGTGTATCAAGGCTAAAATTACTTGCTAATGGCAGGGGAATAGGTTGACAATTAGCTGGTAAAAAACTCCAAAGATTTAATTATAATTATCTTCATAGATTCTTCATCAAAAAATTATGTAGTCTTACTAATAGACGGGATTTGGAGTTTCATGTTTAACTTTTAAGCAAGTTCAGCTTTGAATCTTTAGGGTGAAATAAAATACAAAAAGTTCAATAATAGGGGAACTGTACAAATTACTTTTATATGCGATATCACTGACTTATGGAATTCTTAGGTAAGGGAATAGACCATGAGATTTTTTTTTGTTTTCAGTTTAGCTTTTTTGATTTTTGTGGTGGTGATATTGAGTCATGTTCCTGATGGATTGGCACTATTTAAGCACTTAGAAATTGGGAGGGTAGCCAACATGAAATCTGGAGAATTGAATGATAGCAATGCCGTTGAAGTGGATGGGATTCGCTTTGAAACATTAGTGCCGGAATCCGTGTTGACTGTTCCTAATTCCCAGCCGGAAACTAATATTAATGTCGAGTTTGGTATCCGTATTACTAACAACACTTCAAACCCTTGGCGATTCAATTTCCATAGCAGAATAACCCCTGAACTCTTGAGGGCGGATGGTCAAGTTGTACAGCCAGTTTTCCTTCGCATTAGACGCCGAAAACCTAAAGAAATCCATTTTCCCTTAGTTATGCCCGGAGAAAGTGCGACATTCTTTCCAGACGTAATTCTCTTATGGAGCAAGCATGGCCAGTTAAATCTTAGTATTGCAAAGAGTTCTGGAGGCCGTTGGAATTTTGATGTTTTCAATCCAGGGACATATCAGTTTCGATTTACTTATAAAAACGAAATGGCGACGGAGACAATACAGGGTCAAAGCCAAGAATGGGCGGACACAAAATTATTAGAAGGATTCTGGACGGGTGTGGTGTTTACACCCTTTGTCGAATTTCGTCTAATCTAACCCTGAATTGAAGTTAAACCTGATCGCCATCTATAATCTGATTCCGAAAAAAGTTGGTATTTTTTCACAAATTTGCTGTTTAAAGGAGCTTAGAAAATGGCGTTACGAAAATCTTGTCTACTTGGGTTAGCAACGACTTTGCTAGTTGCACTCACAGAGCAATCGACTATAGCGTTTACTATTACGCCTCCACAACCAGGTGCTAATGGAAATTACAATCCCTTAGCTCCCTACAATCTGTCTAATGGGACTGGCGAGACATTTTTGGATACCTATTTATTGTGGTATCCAGACACATGGCGGGACATTTCCGGTGGAGTTACCGAAATTGCACGAGGAGGAACGAGGGGTCTTTTGAACCTGCTGCAACCTTTCGTAGATCGAGGTTGGACTTTTAATGTTGCACCCAATAACTTGAAGGGAAGTTTTGAAATTTTACACAATTACGCCTGCCAGCCTACAACGAATTGTGGAATTGAGGACTTCCCTGGCGACTTCGATCAGGGTTCAGTCGGCTCTCATTTTCGTTTAAACTATCGTCCAGGAACAAACGATCCTTATGGCAATAATGTCCACTGGATTCAGCGGGTGATTAGTAGCTACACTGAAGACTCCGAGCAAAAACCGAGCGACTCCCTCGATATAGATCCTGGTCAAGACAATCCTTACTATGACTTTGATAGTACTGCAACTACAGACTACTTTATAGACACACCATATACCGTCAACCCCCGTATAAACCATTACTTTGTTGCTGAACTTTATCTGGTAGAACAAACTGCAACTAGGAGAGTTGGAAGTAAAAATGTTGGAGACGTAACGATTTATAACGGGATTAGATGGGGTTGGAAAAACAGATTTACTCCTTCCGGTTGCATTACGGTTGACATGGGTGGGATCAGCGTTAACATTGGTATTAATTGCTCTCCTCCCTCTCAACCTACCAAAACCTTCTCCGGTACCCTAAAATCAGGTTCTCAAACAGACCAATACAAACTAGACGGACTCACCCCTGGCAACTACTTCTATGCCTGGACAAATAACAGCATCCCCTCAAATCGCTGCAATCCAAACACCTACTTATACGCCACCTCTGGCACTGGATATAACTATGACAACGATAGTTCTTCCGTAGGAGATGGTTTTGCTTCTGCCCTCTCAGGAATTGTCCCCAACAATGGCATCATCGACCTGTTTGTTAGTGCTAACAGTGGTGTTCGTGGCGAAGACAGAGGCAGCTACGAACTAAACGTCAAAGTGTACGATTCTGAACCTGCCCCACCCTCGATAATAATTGGCAGTAGCGGCGGTGGTGGAGTCAGCAGACCTAGACCGGGCAACACGCAACAAAACCCCATTTTACCAACTAGTAATTCTGGGAGTTGGCAAATCTTCAACAACGTACCCAGTTGTCGTTGGTACGACCCCCACACTACTTACGGCTTTGAATTTCAGGCATTAGAAGATACTTTATTCACCGAAATACTCGACTTTCCCGTAGGTCTGGACAATCGATTTAAAGTCTCAGTGGGAAACGCTTATTTAGGCGAATTTAGTCCGGGAGATAGAGTGGATTTTGTTTCCTTATTTGGTCAAGGAGTTTCTCAGTTTAAAATTACTGATATCGACGCATTAATTGGCAACACAGAAGAAACGGCTTTTCCGATTCAACTAGCATTTAATAAATCAGTCGGCAGTTTCCAAATGCGTCCTTTCCACGCCGATGAAACACAAACTCCCAAGCGCGTTCCCGAACCGATGTCTGTATTAGGTTTATTGGTTTTGAGCATTTGGGGCGGATTTCAAGCAATAAAAATTAGCTCAGATTCTCTAGAATGAAATATATTTACACCCTGCTGTTTGCCCTGAGCATTACAGCAATTAATCCTTGGGGTTTTTTGCGAGGCGAAATCTGGACAGGGCCAAAAGTTTTTCTTGTCCTGCTGATTAGTCTAACGAACCTGCTCATTTTGTGGAAAGAAAGAGAATTTGTTAAATTTGATAAACATGAAAAAATCAGCTTTCTGCTGTGGCAAGTTTTTTTGGGAATCGGACTGCTTTCAACTCTACAAAGCCCTTTCCCACTTCGTTCTCTTTTTGGTCAAGAACAAATGGGCGATGGTTGGTTATATTGGTTAATAATTGCTACTTTTACTCTCAGCAATACCTTAGTTTTAAAACTTTATCCAAACTTATTCCGGTGTCAACTCAACGGTCTACTAATTGGTGGCATTATTCTAGCTATTAGTATTTACCCCCAAGTCATTGATTGGAAGATTGATTATACAGTTACAATGGGTCAAGTGATTAAAGAAAATATTTTAGCTAGTACGATTTTTCAAAATCAACAGCCGATCGGTTTGTATTCCCATCGCGGTCATGCAGCTTTTGTGTTGGCAGCTATTTCGGTGCTTTTTTTGGTAAGTTGGCAGGAAAAATGGCTCGGTGCTGTGCCAACAACAATGGCTTTGATTGTAATGATTCCAGCTTTGGTGTTGACTCAGACTAGGGCGGGAGTTTTAGCTTTGCTTGGAGCAAGTGTTTATCTGTTGGGACGAAGATATTATAAACTGTTAATTACAGCTTTTTTGGGAGGTTTGTTAATAGTTTTGCTTTTGGGTAGTCAGCGACAAATTGATAATTTACCTGGAATTAAACAAATGACATCCGATCGCATTTATCTTTGGGAGTTATCGCTGAAGGGAATTAGCATTCGCCCTTTACTGGGATGGGGAATGAATGGTTTTGGGATTGCTTATCCTTTTGTGTTCAGCGAACGGGAAAAACCACAGGTTGTCAATTTGGGGGATTTAAGTTTTGATTATATAGGGAAAAATGGACAAGTGAGATCGAGAATTATCCCCACTTATAAAGTCCACAATTTGATTTTAGACATGACTTTATCTGTGGGTGTTCTGGGGATGCTATCTTATACGGCGCTGTTTGGTTTTTATTGGTGGCGTGGGATGCTCACGCCAAGTCGTGAGCGTAGCGTACCGTCAGGCGTAAGAATTGCCACTGTGATAATTTGTTATTTCATCTTTACCTTTACTTGGTTTGAGTGTGCCCAATTTACTCATTTGGTTTGGTGGGCGCTCAGTCTGTGGAGGGCTTCCCACTTTCCATTTGGCTCCCAGTCCGCTCAATACCAATAGGTATTTGTTTTTTCAATTGCGAGGCAATTAAGGGTACTTTGGGAGCTAGGAAAAAGCCGATTAAACTGGCGAAAAGTATGGGAGTAAAAGGGGTAATATTTGTCAGTTTGGAGAGTAATAAAGTGGTACTAACAGGAGTGCGCGTCACGGCGGAGTTGAGGGCTGCCATTGTACAAATCATCGCTAATGCAGGGTTTAATCCGGGGATGGAAAGGGCGATCGCTTTTCCAATACAAGCCCCTGTGAAAAACAGCGGAATAATGAAACCTCCTCGCCATCCACCTGTGACGGTCATGCTAATGGTTGCCATTTTAGCAAAGGCTAAAGTTAACAGAAATATTGCCGGGAAATTTTCGTTGAGAATCACATCTAATTCTTCATGTCCAAAGTAACGAGTTAAGGGGAAGAAAAAGGCGAAAATTCCTAATGCTAAACCTGCAATTGTGGTGCGAAAATAAATTGGGATGGGAAGCTGGGCAAAAATGCGATCGCAACTGCGGAAAATTGCCATAAAAATCCATCCGGCTACGGCTCCAATTATGCCATAAGCGATCGCTAAAGCAAAATCATCAATGTTGTGTAAACCATATTGGGGAAAATGCCAAGTAGGGGCAATTCCTAAATGAGTAATTGTGGCAAAAACTAAATAACTTGCACAGCTAGAAACGATCGCTGGCATCAAGGCTTCATAGTATTCCAAAACGTGCTGATGATGCAGAATTTCTAAAGCAAATACAGCACCTCCCAAAGGTGCGCCAAATAAAGCCGTGAAACCCGCTGCCATCGCTGCTAAACTAATAGTTCTCAAGTCTTCGCCTTCTAATCGCCAGCGGTCTGCAACCCAAGTACCGAAAGAACCCGTAACCTGTACCAAAGGTGCTTCCGGCCCAGCACTACCACCCGTAGATATACTGACTAAGGATGCGAGAATCATGGCAGGGTTTTTGCGGGCATCGAGTCTACCACCACGAAAATGAATATTATCGACAATTACGCCAATTTCGCCCGGATTTCCTAAAAAATGAATTACTAAACCGATAATCAAACCAGCTAAGGGCATTACAATCAGTACAGTCAGACCTTTAAACTGGCTCAAAATGTGAATCATCCACTCCAGGATGTTCCAATACAACCCAGCGAATAAACCGCAAACTGTACCGAGTACCATCCAGCGTAAAACCCAGCGGGAAATCATCAGCGGATTACGCTTTACTATTCCCAACAATTGCGGGCAGGGTGTCCAACTTTGTGTTCGATCGGTGGGGGAATGCTTTTTTGGTGGCACCATTTATTTACGAAATGAGAAAAGTGAAACTAAAGATACAGAACATTTAGTGTGTATATGTTAAGTGTCTTGCTTCTGAAGAGGGAACTTTCTCAGGTATTAATTCCTCATTCCATCTGTTGCTAAGGTGGAAAATTTTCTGAAAAACCAAACTTTTTTCTAGTTAGTGAAGATTATGTTACCTATCATCTATTCTGATGAATTTTTGCGACACGATACTGGTTCATTTCATCCAGAACGTCCGCAACGTTTAACTGCAATTGTGGAAGCTTTGAAAAATGTTCCTTTTGCTGACCAATTAAAGTGGCAATTACCAACA
This sequence comes from Floridaenema flaviceps BLCC-F50, assembly GCF_041929275.2. Lineage (NCBI taxonomy): Bacteria > Bacillati > Cyanobacteriota > Cyanophyceae > Aerosakkonematales > Aerosakkonemataceae > Floridanema > Floridanema flaviceps. The sequence continues at coordinate 560,328 of NZ_JBHFNR020000001.1, forward strand.
CCAGTGGCAAATAGAGATGTAATGCCTTGGCTGCAAAAAGTGCATTCCCAGGAACATATTGAAAGGGTGGAATTAATTGCCAAACGTGGTGGGGGAAATTTGGATGGTGATACTCCGGTTTCTGCTGCTAGTTACGATGTGGCGTTGTTAGCGGTGAATGCTTGGTTGGATGGAGTCGATCGCGTTTTGGCAACAGGAGATCCAGCGTTTGTGTTGGCGCGTCCACCGGGACATCATGCGGAACGCGATCGGGGGATGGGTTTTTGTTTGTTTTCCAATGCGGCGATCGCAGCTACTTACGCTTTGGAACAACCGAGAATTAAACGAGTGGCTATTTTAGATTGGGATGTGCATCACGGGAATGGCACACAAAACTTTGTGGAACATCATCCTAAATTGGCATATTGTTCGTTGCATCAGTCGCCTTGTTATCCGGGAACAGGTTATGCAGAGGAACGAGGTGAATATAAAAATGTGTTAAATATTCCCATGCCTCCGGGTAGTGCTATTGCAGAATATCAAAGGGCATTTGAATCGGAAGTAATGCCATTTCTATCGATTTATCGCCCAGATTTACTAATTGTTAGTGCTGGATATGATGCTAATGCTGCCGATCCTTTAGCCAGAATTGAGTTGCAACCTGATGATTTTGCCATCTTTACAGAGTATTGCTTAAAGTTAACTCGACGGATTGTTTTTGGTTTAGAGGGAGGTTACGATTTAGCGACTTTGGCTGAATCTGTAGTGGCAACAATTGAACAGTGTTTAGTTTAGTAAAGTAGGCATTTTTATTGAGCAGAACTCATAACTAATCAACTAGGGAGGAGATTACAGCCGTGAAGTACCAAGAAATCTTTGATGTAGATATTACTAGCAAACAAAAGTTGAGTCCAGAAGAGGCTGTGGCTGCGATCGTCATGGTAGCAGTTTACGCTAATGGACAACCTTCAGAAGAGGAAAATGAGGAAGCCATTAATATTATCAATACTCAAGATATCTTCGAGAGTTACTCAGTTGATGAGTTTGAGAAGATGCTCAATAAAATTATCCGAATGTTGAATGACGATGGAATTGGCGTTTTATTTAAAACAGCTGTAGAGTCTGTTGATGATTTGGGGGAAGTTGCGTTTCAAGCAGTAGCAGAAATGATGTTAGTCGATCAGAAAATTGAGCATGATGAGGAAAGTTTTTTGTCTCAGTTAGCGTCAGCTTTGGATATTTCTGAAGATGTGGCGCAAGATATGATTGATGAGTTAATTGATGAGGAGGAAGAGGCGTTTTCTTAGTTCAGTTTTAGTAGTGCGATCGCAGTTAATAATTTATTCATTAATATGCGTTTACTGCTAAGGAGGAAACAAAACTGTCAGAAGATTACACAGAAGGCGAACTTTTCAGTAATCCTGAAAATGTTGCTTATGCAAGAGCGATCGCATTACAACAAGCTTTGGAGCTAAGTAAAGATGACAGAAAATCGTTTAGAATTGCTCGATCGCGATTTATCTACACTTCTCAAAAAAGCCTCTGTTTCCCAACAAAGAAATGCGGCTTTAATTGCCAGCCAATTTGCAATTGAACGCACTAACTTAAACGATCCAATTGTTTCCCAAGCATTAAAAGCAATAGAACTTGGCAATTTTGGTGACGAATCTTTAAGGGAAAAAATCGAAGCTTTGGTTAACCAATTGGATGAAATTCAATGGGATTTACAAGAAAAGATGGATGCAGGTGAGGCAGAGTTATCAATCTATTTAACGACTTTTCAACAAGCAAGATCGGCTAACTCTCTATATTTTGCCTTAGATGCCGATGCCTTCAATGCAGCAACAGAATCTATTTATGAAGCTGATGCAGCTACCGATGATTTAGCAGCTTTGAAACAAAAGGTTTTGCAAGTATTTAAACAGCAAAGCGATTCTGAAGAAGTGATTATTGAAATTCCAGTAGTATGACTGATGCTAAAGGAAATTTGAGGTGCGATCGCACTTTTCACCATAGTATAAATGCGATCGACCTTTGCCAACCTTACCCATTTTACTTTTGTGGCGCTATTTCTGCTGCTTTTTTAGCTTCATACCAACGTTTGTATTTTGCTGTATTAGCTGTTATCGTCTCACACATTTTCCTGGCTTTCTGTTCAGCTTCTTTTGCCAATTCCAGAATCTCTAGCAGTTCTTTTTGTGTCATTTTCTCCAAACTCTCTCAAACTTCAAGCTTTTGTGCAGCATCCGGGTTAGCTTCCGCCCTTAGTCGCCACTTTTTTGTATTAGCCGTTGATATTTCACACATTTCTTTAGCTTTCTGTTCAAAAGTTTTAACCATTTCCAGAATTTCTAACAGTTCTTTTTCATCAGATTTGGGTTCTGTCATTGTAAGTTCTCCAACCTAGCTTTAATCCCTTTTACCATTATTTTACTTTCCAAAACTCGACCTAGTTCTATTGCTAAATCTTCTCCTGCTTCCTGAATTTGCTCATTTGTAGCCACCTTTGTTGAGAGATCTTCAATACGAGATTCAATTTGCCTTCTGTGGGTAGCCACAAAAAATAAAGCGGTATTAAAAGAAGCAAACATTTGGATAAGTAAGAAATTGTTGGGAAAACGCTCCAGCCTGACTCTGACTAAGTTAAGCCCCTCTGTTGCTTCCCGCTCAATTATATCTAGCTCTTGATTTAACCGTTCAATGAGTGCATTAAGTTCTGATGGAATTGGCATAATTATTAAATTGTATCATCTGGGAAAATAGCGATCGCACTTTTCACCATAATATAAATGCGATCGCCCTTTTCCAAACTCTCTCAAATTTGCTGTTTTTGTGCAGCCGCCCGTTTAGCTTCCGCCTTCAATTGCCACTTTTCTGTTGCTTTTGCTGATTCCTCAATAAACTCTTCAAGCTTCTGTTGCCCAACTGTCACAATTTCTTGAATTTCTTCTAGGATAGCCAGTTGTTTTTCTGTCATTTCTTGTTGTTTCATTGCAAGTTCTCCAAACGACTTTTAACACTACTAACAAGTATTTTAGTTTCCAAAACTCGACCTAGCTTGTTGCCTAAATCTTCTCCAGCTTCTCGAATTTCCTCATCTGTAGACACCTGCTGAACTAACAGATTGTCAACTATAGCCCTAATCAGTCCTCTTTCGGTGTTTACATAGAAAACAGCGTTATTCAAAAAAGCAAACATTTGAATTAATGTAGCATTATCTGGAAAACGCTCTTGACTGACTCTAGCTAAGTTAAGCCCCTCTGTTGCTTCCCGCTCAATTATATCTAGCTCTTGATTTAACCGCTCAATGAGTGCATTAAGTTCTGATGGAATCGGCATAATTATTAAATTTTATCATCTGGGAAAATAGCGATCGCACTTTTCACCATAATATAAATGCGAACGCTGCTCTGATCTAGATAAATCAAAGAGTTTTTCATGAATCTCTACCTTGGCATTGATTTCGGCACTTCTGGCGCACGGGCAATAGTAATAGATTCAGCAGGAACTATTCAAGCTGAATCACAATATTCCTTTGCTGATTCAACTGATAATTTAACAGCAGTTTGGCGACAAGCTTTGTTTTCTTTAATTGCGGAAATACCGGAAGAAATTAGAGGGGGAATTTGTGCGATCGCAATTAACGGCACATCTTCAACGGTGTTGTTATGCGATCGAACTGGCAACCCCATTGATTCACCAATTTTATACAACGATTCCAGAGGTGCAAAAGTAATCGATAAACTCAGAGAAATTGCACCACAAAATCATACAGTAATTAGCGCCACTTCCTCATTAGCAAAACTTTTATGGTGGCAACATCTTATCCCCCCCTTAGTAAGGGGGGCTAGGGGGGATCTTTCTTTTTTACACCAAGCTGATTGGTTAGCTTTTTTATTACATGGACAATTGGGAATTAGCGATTATCACAATGCTTTGAAACTGGGTTATGATGTAGAAAAACTTTGCTATCCTGAATGGATTGAAAATTTAGAAATACCTTTTCAATTACCAATAGTTATTACTCCGGGAACTGCTATTGCTGAAGTTACATCAGAAATAGCTGCAAGTTTGAAATTAAGAAAAGATTGTGTTGTATGTGCAGGTACAACTGATAGTATTGCAGCTTTTCTTGCTAGTGGCGCAAAATTTCCGGGGGAAGCTAGCACATCTTTGGGTTCTACTTTAGTGATTAAACTGTTGAGTAGCACTCGCATTGATGATGCAAAATATGGAATTTATAGTCATAAGTTAGGAGATTTATGGTTAGTTGGTGGTGCTTCTAATACGGGAGGTGCGGTGTTAAAAAGTTTCTTTAGTGATGGGGAATTAGAAAGTTTAAGCTCACAAATTGATGCGGAAAAACCCAGTAATCTTGATTATTATCCTTTGTTGAAGGCTGGCGATCGCTTTCCCATTAACGACCCTAATTTACCACCAAAATTAGAACCACGTCCAGAAAATCCAGTTGAATTTTTGCATGGTTTGTTAGAAAGTATTGCCAGAATTGAAGCGAGAGGATATGAATTATTAAAACAGTTGGGTGCAACACCTTTAAGTTGTGTTTATACTGCTGGTGGGGGTGCAAAAAATCCAACTTGGACGAAGATTCGGGAACGTTATTTACAAGTCCCTATTTTAAAACCAACGCACACACAAGCGGCTTATGGTTCGGCAATTTTGGCAATGCAAGGTATCAATAAAAAATTATAGAATGGGGAAACCCCACCCTATTTTAGTTGCTACAAATATAGGGAACTTAATCATTTTTCCATTGTTCAGAACCCATCAAATCACAAATGCGATCGCGCAATAAATAACCAGAATCTTCTAATTCATATTCCACACAAACCCATTCTCCCGGACGAATATACTGACAAAGAGTATAGATTGGTTGTTGAGGACTAACTAAACCTTTCTTGACAAGTTCCCGCGCTTCTTGTTTGATCACGTCTATTGAATAATGCAAGTTAGAGGTAATCATTATCGCTTCACTCCATAATTTTATTTGGTAGCAGTTTTCGCTGTATTTATATCATCTCTCTATTGGCGTATTTTTTATCAGTTAATCTGAGAACTTCATTAAAAAAAGTAACACAATGGAAATGGTTGTCCTAGCTAGCTTTGAGACTTTTCCGCACCGGATAGATCATCAAAAATTAATAAGTTTTCATAGAATTATACAAAACTTTTAAGAAATATGTAGTTACTAAAAAATCAGTACGTTATTGCGCTTTAGCGCTATTATCGAGAGCGCTAAAGCGCAACAACGTACTTACTTTTTATTGAACTTTTTGCAGGGGAGCAATTTTTGGATCGAGGATTTTTTGTCCTACGCTGGGGAATTTGACTGCGATACAGAGTTTATTTCCTGAACCAAAAACGTGACTAATTTCGCCTACTCCGAAGGTTTTGTGAACTACGCGATCGCCTTTTTTCCAACCTTGTCCGCTAGTTGTCGGAGTGCTATTAGGTTTCTCTATTTGAGATTTAGCAGTTAAATTTGTGCGATCGCTGCGAACACCTACGTCTATTTTACTACTCAACAATTCTTTGGGTAATTCTTTCAAAAATTGCGAATTAATTGCTGGTGCTCTTTCACCCCATAAGCGTCTTTCTCTAGCATAAGAAAGATACAATCTTTCCTGTGCGCGAGTAATGCCAACATAACACAAACGTCGTTCTTCTTCCAATCCTTCTGGATCGTCTAAACTGCGAGTGTGAGGTAATAACCCTTGTTCCATTCCGACTAAAAATACTACAGGAAATTCCAAACCTTTAGCTGAGTGTAATGTCATTAAAGAAACTGCTTTTTCTCCCTCTTCCAAATTATCTAAATCTGAAGATAAAGAAGCATTTTCTAAGAAATTACCTAAACTTGGTTCATCATTTTCTTCTTCAAATTGTTTGACGGCGTTCAACAATTCAAAGACGTTTTGTAGGCGATCTTGCGCTTCATCAGTTCCTTGCTTTTTCAAATCATCGATATAACCGGAATCTTCCATAATTCCTTGGACAATTTGCGAAGCTGGTAAAACTTCTAATTGCATTTGCCATTTTTGAATTAATTGGCAAAAACTATTAATTGATTTCGCCGCACGTCCAGCTAAGTTATTTACTGATACTTCATCGCTGATAATTTCCCACAAAGGTATAGTTAATTCCCTAGCAGCAACTACTAAATTATCTATTGTGGTTTTGCCAATTCCGCGACGGGGAGTGTTAATTACTCGCAACAAACTGACAGTATCATTGGGGTTAACAATTAAGCGCAAATATGCCAAAGCATCTTTGATTTCTTTGCGATCGTAAAACTTTAACCCGCCTACCATTGTGTAGGGAATTCCCGATCGCAACAAAGCATCTTCAAAAGGACGAGATTGAGCATTAGTCCGGTAAAGAATTGCAAAATCACCCAAATTAAAACCGTTATCTTGGCGTGATAACTGACGAATTTGTTGTAAAACAAAATCAGCTTCATCTAATTCATTTTCGGCACGATGCAGGAAAATTGGCTCTCCTTCACCGCGAGTTGCACGCAATATTTTATCAATGCGTTGGGTGTTATTTTCAATTAACTGATTTGCTGCTTGTAAAATGTTTTCTCTAGAACGATAGTTCTCCTCTAATTTCACCATTGACTGTGTTTTTTCATCGGGTAAACCATCGCCAAAGTCTTCTTGAAATTCCAGCAAAATCCGAAAATCTGCCATGCGGAAAGAGTAAATTGCTTGGTCTACATCTCCGACTACAAAGACCGATCGACTTTCCCAATTATCAAATTTTTTCGGGTTTTCCCCGTTAGTAACCAACAATCGAATTAGCTCATATTGAATCCGGTTAGTGTCCTGATATTCATCAACTAAAATATGTTGAAAACGGCGATGCCAATAACCTAAAACTGATTCGTTTTGCTGGAATAGTCGCACCGGAACTAAAATTAAATCGTCGAAATCTAGGGCATTATTTTCAGCTAACGCATCCTGATATCGACTGTAAACATCAGCAATTACTCTACCCCGAAAATTGGGTTGTTCTTTTTCAAATTCTTGGGGAGATAAACCTAAATTTTTCGCATTACTAATGGCGTAACGAACCGAACTAGGATCAAATTTCTTATCATCTAGGTTAAGTTGTTTAGTAACAATTTCTTTAACCAAACTTCTGGTGTCAGACTCATCAAATATAGAAAAGTTGCGATTCCACTTCCGACCTTTTGCGTCTTGATATTTTTCTATATCGTATCGCAAAATGCGAGCGCAAAGACTGTGAAAAGTACCCACCCACAGAGGTTTAATGTATTGTTTGTAAATGCGCGATCGCCAATGTGTCTGCTCCTCTGGTGACAAAGAGGCAAAACTTTTACCAGTAGTTTTTTCTACTATTTGCTCCGCAAACAATTTTTCGATCCGTTCTTTCATTTCCCGCGCCGCCTTATTAGTAAAAGTGACAGCGAGGATATTTTCAGGATCTATTTTATGCTTAAGGATGAGGTTGGCAATACGATAAGTCAAAGCTCTAGTTTTACCGGAACCTGCACCAGCAACAACCAACAGAGAACCGCAGTGATGTTCCACTGCGCGACGTTGACTAGGGTTAAGATGGCTAAGAAAATCAGAAATTGTTGTCATAATTGCTTTGTAGGGGCGAAGCATTCGGGCAGAAAATCTGGCTTTTAGGTCATCAACTCCGATCCGAATGCTTCGCCCCTACCCTTAACTAAAACCGCAGAATATGCCTTCTAATAGTACGTCATTCCCAAGGCATCTGCTCAATAGAAAAGAAAATTTATCTTAGCAAAAATGAAGGCGGGAGATAGCACTCTTAGTTACCAAAGAAAGGCTGAGGGCAAAAGGCTACAAATAAGAGGAAGTTTTGATTATGCAGAATTAGCTTTTTGTTGCAAAGGAATCTCTATGATAAACTCTGTACCCTGTCTAGGTGCAGAAATACACTTCAATTTACCTCCATGATCTTTAATCACCTGATGGGAAATTGATAATCCTAAACCTGTTCCCTTACCTACAGTTTTAGTAGTGAAAAATGGGTCAAAAATCCGTGATTGTAAGGATTGTGGTATACCTGGGCCATTATCTAAAATTTGAATCTGAACCTGAGAATTTTTAATTAATTCAGTGCGAATGTAAATGGTTGGTAATTGCTGATTTGCTGGTAATGCGTAATGACAATGGGCATATTTTGCACTATTTTTTTGTTCTTCAACGCCTTGATTTGTCTGTTCTTCTAGAGCATCGATCGCATTACCAATGATATTCATAAATACCTGATTAAGTTGTCCGGCGTAACACTCAACCATTGGTAAATCTCCGTATTCTTTGATTACTTGAATTCCGGGCTGACTGGAGTGCGATCGCAATCGATTATTTAAAATTAGTAGTGTATTGTCAATGCCTTCATGAATATCTACTAACTTCATTTCCGCTTCATCTAAACGAGAAAATTTCCGCAAAGAAAGGATTATTTCGTTAATTCGCTGCGCCCCTATTTCCATAGAATTTATTAGCTTTGGCAAGTCTTGAGACAAAAAATTTAACTCAGTTTCTTCTATGGCTAATTGTACTTCTGGTACTGGTTCTGGGTAATGCTGTTGATAAGCTTGTACCAGAGATAAAAGATTGTCAAAATATTGCTTGGCATAAGTAATATTGCCTTGGATAAAACTTATCGGATTGTTAATTTCATGGGCAATTCCAGCAACCATTTGCCCCAAGCTAGACATTTTTTCATTTTGAACTAATAAAACTTGAGCTTGTTTGAGTTCAGATAAACTTTGCTTCAATTGCTCTGTTTGCTGTCGCAAATTCTGAGAAGTTAATTCTAAATCTGCATTGGCACGCGCCAATCTTTCTTGATCTTTTGCTTTTTCCAAGCGCGTTCCCAAAATTCGACAAGCTGCTATGAGTAATTCTTGTTGATGAGCGCCTTGAATATTTTGAAAATTATGCGATGATAAAGTAATTACACCGATGACGCTACCATCTATTGCTGGAATTGGAAAAATACCAATAGCCCGAACTGCTGGATGACAAAATTCGGGAATAGCATCAGGATGGCTGGCATAATCTTCAATAAATAAGGGTTTCCCTGTTTCTACAACTTGCCAAAGTAATCCTTTACCTTTAGGAATTCCCCTACGTAAAGCTGCTTCCATTTCTGCCATTATCGGTTCACCATAAGTGGCTATAAGTTCAGCAGAAATATAATTAGTTAAAGGATAAGCTTGATAGTTTTTTTCCTGAGTAACAATTTCTTTGATATCGCCGAAAGTGCAATTACTAGATTGCACTAAATAATTGAGTGCAAACTGAGCAATTTCTTTGACATCAGTAGTACTTTGCAAGCGTTCAGTTAAACCAAATAAAAAAGAAAGCCTTTTAACTTCGTTATTTAATTGCTGCTGACTGGTGATATCAACTAACAACCCATTCCAAAAAATATTGCCGTTACCCTGTAATGAAGGTTGAGCATCCCATTGAATCCATTTCACTCTTCCTGTGGGTAAAATAAACCGTCCTGCCCACCTCCACGACTGCAATTTTTTGGCAGATTTGAATATAGAGTCGTAAAAATCTTCTTGCTCGTCAGGATGAATCATGGAGAGCAGAATATCCGTATCTAATTCCATCTCTGCTGATTCCATCTCGAAGAATTCTTGAAAGCTTGGACTGAGAATCAAGAAACTCAGGGAACCATCTTTACGCAGCAGAAATTGATAAATTAATCCCACTGTATTATTCATTGAAACTTGTGGTTTCCTGGGAGTTGTATAAGAAATATTTGCAGGCGTTAGTAGATTTGCCTCTTTACTTTCAGACGATGCTTGATGATGCGAAGACGTAACAATAGTTGGATGTTTAGCTATCATTGACTTACTTTTCCGATGGATGAGGAATAACTTTGAACAATTAATTCAGTTAAAAATTAACGTTCTTCTCATCTAAAAATTTAAAAACTAATTTAATTAATTAAATTAAAACACGGCTCAAATATAATTGCATTTGACCACAGATAGATATTATCCTGTAACTCTTTTTACAAATAAAAGCTATCTGAGCGAATTAAAAGCTCTTTTTTACAGAACCTTTAAATATTCCTCGATCGCCTTTACACATTTTTTACTAAAGCTCCAAAAGTAAATTAAAACTTAATATTTATTAAACTAAATTATATCCATTATATATATCTACCTTTAGATAGATATTGAAAAAAATTACCTCAACAATGAGAGGGGATGAATACTCAACCCTTTACAGGGAAAGACTTTACAGCTATTCCCAAACCATATCAAAGTCTTTTGTTTGTAATAATAAAAACAATTCCCCGAATCCTATAAGATTATATAATTAATTTATTAACAGCAACATTTTATAATTAAGAAAAAACTTGATTAAGTGTTAAATTAATATGTGATAACTCTTACAAAAATATTCGTACTTCGTAAGATAGATGTGTCTAAAAAATAACTAGAATAAATTTTGTTAAGATAAAATATTTCGATAGCTAACTCATTGCACTAGATTGGTTAAAAGTTATGCTGCCAAATTGTACTCGTTGTGAAACCATACCAAACAAAATTGAGGGTGAAGGAACGCTATATTTGTGGTTTCCTGTAGGACACACTACAAGCAAGGTAATTTCAGCTTTAGATCAAATCAACCAGAGTTATCAACTTCTCGAAGATAATGAAGGTTGTCAAGTATATTTTGATCCTAAAAATGAAGAATTAATTAATGTACTAACGACTAAACTAACCAATAAAGAATTAAGAGAAACACAAGCTTTATGGATTTCCGGGACAAGAGAACCGCAATTTAGGGATTTTTCTCGTGTGACTTCGCTACATAATTTTATTAGTTTGAACAAGGCGGAGTGGTTATTAGATGTATTAGCATCTGAGCGTTTAACTTGTCATTTTCAACCGCTCGTATATGCTGAAGATACATCGCGGATTTTTGCCCAAGAAGCATTACTTCGGGGAATTGACGAACAAGGAAATTTAATTAGTCCGGGTCGAATTTTTTCTCATGCTTATGATGCAGGTTTAGTGTTCAAGTTAGATGCTTTTGCGCGACAAATTGCGATTCGCGAAGCTAATCAACATGGGATTGAACAGTTGATTTTTATTAATTTCTCGCCTACCGCAGTTTACGATCCAACTACCTGTTTACGCATGACTGTACGGGCAATTAATGAGGCAGGTATTCCTCACGATCGCGTAGTTTTTGAAGTGATGGAATCAGAACAACCACCAGATATTAAACATTTAATTAAAATTCTGAAATTTTACCAGGATGCAGGTTTTAAGATTGCCTTAGATGATTTTGGCACAGGATATTCTAACTTAAATTTAATTAGCGCATTGTCCCCTGATTTTATTAAGTTAGACAGAGATTTAATTTCTAATATCGATCGCAACCCCCAAAAAGCAGTAATCACTAAAAAATTATTAGAAATCGCTCAACATTTGCAAATTAAAACAATTGCTGAAGGGATAGAAACTTTAGAGGAATTACATTGGGCACAGGAACACAAAGCTACTTTTATTCAAGGTTTTTTAATTGCCAAACCCCAAAGTCCACCAGTAACAAACACTCCATTATTTGACGTACTCACCTGATTAAAGTCGAGGAGCGTTTAATTAAAAAACCTTTAGCATCTCCAAAAATAAAAGGTACATCGACAAAAAACCTTGTAGAGACGTTATATATAACGTCTCTACAAGGTTTTTTGTCGATGTCTATTGATAGTAAGTAGGTGCAAATAAATAAAGTGAAAATAGTTATCTATCAATGGGGCGGGCAAGATGCCCACCCCACAAGAAAGCTGAAAATCTTGTGGGGTGGGCATCTTGCCCGCCTTTGTTTTAGGAAAGCGACAATAAAGTTGCCGTTGTAGGAGAAATTATGTAACAATAAATACAGAAATAAACGTTCATCCTATTTCTGAGAAACTATTTAGCATGAAGTTTGAAGAATGGGACGGAAGTAGGGAATTCCCCGAAGGAACGCGCTTCATGTTGTGAAAATGCGATGGAGCGTCTGTGATGAACATTCAGTGGCATATTTATAGGAACTTAGAACTGATTCCTGATACAGTAACAGAACCTCAAGCGAGGAACTCAGCATTTGTAATTCGATTAACTAAAGGTTGGCGATCGCTGGTTAACAAAATTATTGACAACTTTTCACTAGAACGACAAGTTGAGCATTTAGAAAAATGCTGGTTTCTCAATGGAACTGAGCATAAAAATAGAAATTGGGCTACAACTGCATCTACTGTTTGGCTGTTCCTAAATCAACCCATTTTTAATAACAGCTTTCCCACCTCTCCTGAACCTATAATCCGCCAGTTGAGCGACGATCGAGGAGAAGTTTTCTGGTGTGCCTACGACCCTTTGACAAGGGAGGAAATTTTTTTAGAATCTGAGGAAGAAGTTCAAATTTGGCTTGAAGAACGCCTCTATTACTAATGCAAGAAAGCAGGTAGGGAGGTAGAGCAGGGCTAATTCATTTAAGTGGAACAGGACAACATTTAACGCAAGTTGCTAGTTATTAATTATTTCGGAGTTCCCCCCTTGAGTAAGGGGGGTTAGGGGGGATCTAACGCTGTGATTACTAGGTTTTGATCCCCCCAACCCCCCTTAATAAGGGGGGCTAAGAAACAGCCAGACTTATAACTAGCAACTTGAGTTATTTAAATGTAGAGGTAATTCATAAATTACCCCTACATTTAGATGTTCTGCCTCTGTATGACAAGTTTAGTTTTATCCTTGTTTCGGCTTGCTTTGACGGTTGGAAAGGTATTGAATAGCAAACAAAGCTACCCCAATCAATAGAAACGAAAAGATTGTGGTAATAGTACCCAAAGCATATAAAGTCGGAGAAGTTACATTAGTAGTCATGCCAAAGATTTCCAAAGGCAGAGTATTTGTTTCTCCAGAAATTAGTGATGTACGAGTAAATTCGTCGTAAGATAAAGTAAAGCCAAGCAGACCAACTCCCACAACACTAGAAGCAATTAAGGGAAAGACAATCTGCCAGAAAGTAGTTGTTTCACTGGCACCTAAATCACGCGCTGCTTCTTCATAAGCAGGATTAAAACGACCGAAAATACCGAGCATAATTAAAAATGCAAAAGGTAATGTCCAGGTTAAATGTCCTGCTAGCGCAGAGGAATACCATTGGTTATCAAGTCCTACCAAACCAAATACAATTCCTATTCCCAATGAAACTAGAATACTAGGCACAATTAAACTAGATATGGTCAGGTAAAAAATTAGATTTGAGCCAGTGAAACGACGGCGGAATGCCAATCCTGCCATAACGCTGAAGACAACCGTCAACACCATGACGATTAATCCTAAACTGAACGATCGCCAAAACGCCTCGACAAAGTTTCCTACTCGCTGTTCGCCAAAAACCGCACCCAGCCAATAGAAACTAAATCCTCGCATTGGGAAGGTTAACTGACCTTCTGGCCCTTGAAGAGACAGCAGAAAAACGGCAAACATTGGGCCATACAAAAACAGCACAAACAGTCCAAAAAAGCCAGCTAACAGATAATAAGACAGAGGTTTCTTTTTCTTTTGGGTCATGATTTAAAGTTCCTTGCGAATATCAACAGCACGTAGGATTGCAAACACAATCATCAGCGTTATTATTAAGAGAACTACAGCATTTGCTGCTGCTAATGGGTATTGCAAACTATCTAATTGGTTTTTAATTAAATAGCCCACAGAAGAAGACTTCCCACCGCTCATAATTCGCATTGTGGCAAATTCACCCATTACCAAAGTCACCACAAAAATGGAACCTATAGCAATTCCTGGTGCTGATAATGGCAGAATAATTTCTTTTTGAATTTGGAAAGGTGAGGCTCCTGCATCTTCGGCAGCGGAAACGAGATTGCGATCGATCCGAATCATGCTATTAAAAATTGGTGCCACCATAAATAAAGCGTAAAGATGCACCATTGCCAGCACTACAGAAAAATCGGAAAACAGAAAAACTTCAATTGGTTGTTTAGTCAATCCTATTCCCATCAAAGCTTGGTTAATTAAGCCTTCCCGTCCCAAAAAAGGAATCCAAGAAATCATCCGAATAATGTTAGAAGTGAGAAAGGGAACGGTGCAAATTAAAAACCAAATCGTTTGCCATTTGGGATTTTTGATGTGGAAGGACAAGAAATAAGCAACTGGATAGCTAATTAACAAACACACTAACCAAACTAAAAACGCAAACTTCAGCGTATTTAGATAAGTTGCTAAATAGACTTTGGATGTAAAAATTCCCAGATAGTTGTTTAAAGTGAATCCGGGAGACATGGCAAAGCCATTGAAATTCCAAAAACTAACTACAACGATCGCGGCAATGGGAATCACCAAAAACAGCAAGAACACAAGGGTTTGCGGTGCTGAAAGTAAATAAGGCTGGAGTGTTTTCCAGTTGATTGACTTGGGAGTGCGCGATCGATTTTCCGAACTAGGGAGTTGAGTAACTGCCATAATGAATATCCTGATTAAGCAACATCAGAAATTAAAATTGGTACGAATAACACCAACAAAAACTGTGTCATTCGAGCTATTATGTTCCGGGCTAGTGATGACTATAATGCCCGGTGTAATGCCAATATTGTCGGTAATTTGAAACTTGTAAAACGCATCAACCATAATCGAAGTGTCTGGATCTTCAAAACCTTTCACATCATTTTCTGTAACTTTAGAAGGCATTCCCACTACAATGCCACCTAAGCTACCTTTTTTGAACAAATCTGGAAATGCTAAAGCAGCTGCCCAAGCTTGAATCGTAGCATCCGATCCCCTACCAAATCCGCTTTCTGCTTTCGCCTTTGCGAAGTAGTACCAGCCACTTAAAATAAAATTCTGGCTGAATTTATACTGTGCTTCAATACCGTATCCGTTGGTTGTAGTAGGGAAAGGCCCAAAGGGAAAAGCAGAGTTTTCGCTACCAAAAAAACCTCCTGGTGGAGCATTCCCACTGCCATCATCGTAGGAGTGCAAATAAGTAAAAGCGACTGCGAATTTATCGAAGGGTTTGATAGTAATTTGCCCTAATGCACCGTAAGGGCCATTAAATAATCCCCTAGTTGGATCGTTTGCTGTTGGTGTACCTGCCAGATAACCACCACCAATGTTAATTGCATCGGTAATGTTGTAATTAAAACCTGCACCTGTGACACCGCTAGGAAAGTAAATTGGACTCCGTAGAGCAAATCCGGTGAGAACAGTATCGTAATCACCATCAAGAGGATGTAGAGTTGGGACAAATAAATCCAAAAACCCAAAGGCTTCCAGAAAAAATGTACCGCGATCGCCTAACGGAAAACGATACTCTAACTGGTTGATGGAAACTCTATTGTCGCTAGGAGAAGTAAAAGCCAACCTAGACATTGCAGTTCCAGTAGCCCCACCCAGCGCGGGAGTATTACCTGCCTGCAAACGCATAATCAGCTTATCTTTTCCTGTGAAACTGCTAGTGAGAATCAGACGTATTCGATCTGTAAAGATTAAATTGTCATCAACATCTTCAGGGACGAGAGGAGAAGGTTTAGCTCTATTAGGGGTACCAAATTCCCCTGGTGTTGGTGGTAGAATTCCCGCACCAGAACCTATTGCTTTTTTGTCTCCAAATACATTTACTAAGGCAAAAACAGCGTGTCCAGTCAGTTTAGTGGTAGTGGAAAACTGTTGCCTTTCTACTGTCGTAGTTCGAGCTTCTAACGCATCTACTCGACCGCGTAAATTTGCCAGTTCTGCGGCAAAGTTTTCTTGCAATCGCCGTAAAACCTCTAAGTCTTCTTGGCTGACAAGATTAGGATTTGCGGCAGCAATGAGTTCTTGAATTCTATCCAAGCAAGCATTTAATCCGGCGGCGAATTCATATCTTGTCATGGCACGATTGCCACGATAAGTTTTATCAGGATATCCTTCAATGCAACCATAGCGTTCAACTAAAGATTGCAATGCTTGAAACGCCCAATCTGTTGGCTGTACATCTGTTAACTGAGAAACAGAGGTTACTTGCTCTTGTAAGTCATCAAGTGGGTTTGTTTCAAGTTCAGAAATCGCAGTTATTCGCTCTGATAAAGTGCCTTCTTGTTCAGTATTTTCCCAAGCAATAACTGAAGAATCGATCGCTGATTTGCGATCGTTCCTAGTAATTTCAGTAGCACATACAGATGAAACAGCCATTATTAGGAAAAAAGGTACAACAAAGCCTTTCCCCAGGCATTGCCTGAGCAAATTCAACATCATTCAATTCCTCACACCACTGAAAAGTTTTGAGTTTTAAGTTGTAGGGGCGGGTGAGAGCAGATAAGTCTGTAGTCACAGCAGAAGAGTTAACAACAAAACCCGCCCTAGAGAGAGTTTTGAGTTAGGGAAAGTTTGGAGAGTTTTAAGTTCAGAAATTTCCCAAGAGTCCCCTTGTCCCCTCTGCCCCCCTGCCCCTCTGCCCCTCTGCCCCCCTGCCCCTCTGCCCCTCTGCCCCCAGAGCTCCCTATGCGACAATAAACTCTGTCCATTTGTACACAAGATATACTTGCTCGGGCATAAAGGAGTTCCAACAAGCGACATTACCCATGCGATCGTTAAACGAACCCCCATCCCGCACGGCACCTTGAGATTCAATCTTTTTACCAAACGGATCGATCATATCGATCGCAGCTGGGTTTCCCTTCGTACCAGAAATCCCACTCCTCCGGTTTCATGTATCTTCTGGCATTTTCCGGTGCCGCACTGTAGTAACCCTGGCGCGAGAGAAATCCACCTACCCAACCTTCTAATACCCAGTTGAGATATTCATAAGCCGCATCTAATTCGATTCCAGAGAGATTTTTGGATAATCCCAAACCTCCACCCCAGCCGCGATACCCTTCTTTCAAGGGAGCATAGACGCACTTTAACCCTCTGGCTTTCACTGCGGTTACAGCAGGAGACCACATCGATTGCAACACCACTTCTCCAGAAGACATGAAGTTAACTGATTCATCAAATGTCTTCCAAAATGCGCGAAACTGACCCGCTCTTTTCTGCTCAATCAAGATATTTGTCACTTTATCGAGTTCTTCACGAGTCATGTTGCCCTTATCGCCAAATTTCATCAATCCTTGTGCTTCCATCACCATCGCTGCATCCATAATGCCAATGGAAGGAATGTCAAGAATTGATGTTTTGCCGCGAAACTCTGGGTTAAACAATTCTGCCCATGATTCAATTTTTCTGCTGACTAAATCGGGACGATAACCCAATGTATCAGCATTGAATTGGAATGGAATCATTGTTGCCCAATCTGTTGGATTGCTGGCAAACTCTATCGAATCTCGCCCTTTGACAAACATCACTTTTCGGGGGGCTGTTCCCTGTGAAGTGTTAACTCTGGCACCGGGATAAAGTTCTCCAGTGGTAAAAATGGGGGTGATTTTGTTAAATTTTTTGATTTTACGAATGTCGATCGCTTGCAGGTTTCCCGAAGGAATTACTAATGGTAAGCTGAAAAACTCTCCATCATAAATGTCGTACTGTTTGGGTTGGGTAATCGCAATTTGAATGTTCTCAGCTGTACTGAGCGCCCGCATTCTGATCTTAAAGCCCAGGTCTTTTTCTGCTTGAGCTTTAATATCATTAATTTGAGCCGCACCTGTTCCCATCAGGCGAAGAGTGACATCTTTGATTTTATTGGTAATGATGGTTGGGCCTCGGTTAGGATTGCAACTAGCAGCTGCGATCGTAGCCCCAGCCGCTAGCCCACCTCTAACGAAGTTGCGCCGACTGATTTTGGACATAGTTTTTGTTTTATTAAGTTCTGAATTTTCAGATCTTTGGCAAAGGTTTGAAATCTGAGTTTTTAACCGCAGATATCCACAGATAAAGACAGATGTACACAGATGATTCGGGATGAGTCGATCGACTTCTTTAGAAAGTTAATGTGGTAAAAACACACAATCGTCTTTTGACCAACTCAGGACAACTAACTGTCCTTCCTGCAAGTCATTGCTATTCCAATCAGTTGTTCGAGCTTTATAAAGAAGTTCTTGTCCGGTTGCTTCAGTCATTAGGGAAACTCGCGTGACATATCCAGTCATTTCGATCGCTGTAATTCGGGCAACCACCTGATTAGCTGCCAAGGAAGATTTAACAGAGATACTAGGAGAGTGAGCGGTAACTTGCATTAAGTCGGGACGTACAGAGCAAGCTGCTTGAGAACCTATAGGAGTTCCGTAGCCTCGGCTGTATATAGCTCCAATTCCTTCAACTTCTAGCTGAATTAGGTCAAGATTTGCGTCTTGGACAACGTTTAACACCTTACCTGTAAAGATGTTATTGTCGCCCATAAATTTGGCAACGAATTGAGAACCTGGGCGATCGAACAGTTCTTCTGGTGTAGCAATTTGATCGACTTTTCCATGTGTCATTACTACCACGCGATCGGATAGCGAGAACGCTTCCTCAACGTGGTGCGTAACTTGAATAAAAGTCATGCCAAACTGCTTTTGAATCTTACGAAGTTCGGTTCGCATCCGCACTCGCAGGTTTTCATCTAAAGCGCTGAGTGGTTCATCAAGCATCAATACTTGCGGACGGGTAACTAATGCTCTTGCTAGTGCAATTCGCTGTTGCTGTCCACCGCTCAGTTGAGTGGGTTTGCGATCGGCTGTATGGCTCAGTCCTACCATTTCTAAGATTTCGCCCACACGACTTCGCCGTTCTTCTAACGGTACGTTCCGCATCTTTAAGCCAAATTCTACGTTTTCCCAAATGGTTTTATGGGGAAACAAAGCATAACTCTGGAACATCATCGAGGTGTTGCGTTTGGCGGCTGGTAAGTCATTGACCCGTCGATCGCCAATCAAAATATCTCCACCGCTGATTTCTTCGTGTCCAGCAATCATTCTCAACAATGTTGTTTTACCACAACCACTAGGCCCTAACAAGCAGCAATAGTTTCCGGCTGGAATATCGAAGGTGATGTGCTCAACTGCCGTTACTGCACCGTATTTCTTCGTTACCGATCGCAACGACACACCAGCAGCAGCTTCTGCTAGAGCCTGTTGAATATCAGTTTGTTGGGCAGTTAAAATTCCCCTATTGGTTCGTTTTCCGGTTCCAATTGTCATGATTTCTCCTTACAAATCCGGTATTGATGGCAAAATAAAACTTGTGTGGACTAAGGTGGAATTGAATTCCTGAGTGCTGCGCTTTTAGAACTCCTCGCCCGCAACACACTCAGCCCAGTAATAGAAAATAAAGGTGTTTTATCCTAAAAGCTGCGATTTGACGATGTGCATTGAATTATTAATAAATGCTATAAAGTACCTCTGCTGATATTTGTGATACAAAATTTGCGTGCTAAAATCGAAGCAAAATTGTATACAAATCTTGTACACAATGTTTTTTCAAAAAAATGTATTGCTTGTTACACTCAGAGAATTTTAAGGGCGAATTTTAGGAAGGAAATTTTAGAAATGGATAAAAATGCACATTTAATTAAAAGTCTGCATCTATCTAAAGTTGTAAATACAAAATATCGTGTTGTTACCTAAAAATGTCGGATGAATGCCCCCGTGGAGAGCGCAGCTTAGCGGGGGATGAAATCCGACCAATTAACGAGAGAAGCGAAGCAACGATTTAATTCTACCATCTATGGGTAAAGCGTGTTAAACTAAAGCTAATCCAAGGTCGAGGATAAATAGATGCTGGTTGTAGAAGCTAAGCTAAAAAACGGTAGTCCAGAACAATACCAAAAGCTAGAAGAAACTATCAGAACAGCGCAATTTGTGAGAAACAAATGCGTCCGGTATTGGATGGACAACAAAGGGACTACGCGCAATGATTTGCAGAAACTTTGTGCCATTTTAGCAAAAGACTCTACAACCCCTTGGGTAAACAAATTAAACTCACAAGCACGACAATCAAGCGCAGACCGAGCATGGAATTCCATTGCTCGGTTTTCTGCTAACTGTCGGGATTCATCAATTAAAAAGAAAGGATTTCCTAAATTCAAGAAGTTCAGTAGATCGGTGGAGTACAAAACTACTGGTTACAAGCTTTCTGATGATAGAAAACAAATCACCTTTACTGATGGATTTAAGGCGGGAACATTTGATTTATGGTGCAGCCAGAAAACTATTGTTTACTATTCGGAACAGCAGATTAAGCGGTTAAGGGTAGTTAGACGTGCTGATGGTTATTATTGTCAATTCGTAATTGACTATGAGCGGGAAGAGAAGCACGAATTCACTGGTTCTGTAGTGGGAATTGACTTAGGACTTAAGGAGTTTTACACTGATTCCAAAGGAAATACAGTAGAAAATCCTCGCTTCCTCCGTCAAACAGAAAAGCGTTTGAGAAAAGCCCAGCGTCGGCTATCCAAGCGTCATAGAAGAGGTAATAAACAATCAAATAACTATCACTTGCAACGACAAAAAGTTGCCTTATTACACCTAAAAGTTTCTCGACAACGTAAGGACAGAAGCATCAAGGATGCTCTGGCGTTAGTCCAATCTCACGATTTGGTAGTCTACGAAGCCTTGAAGGTGTCTAATTTGGTAAAGAATCACAAGTTGGCGAAAAGCATTAGCGATGCTTCTTGGTATCAATTCACGCAATGGGTGAATTACTTCGCCAAGATTCATAAGATAACCTGCATCGCTGTACCGCCACAATTCACGACTATTGATTGCTCTGTTTGTGGGGCGAAAGTCTATAAGTCTTTGAGTACTAGAACTCACCAATGCCCCCATTGCAAAACAGTTTTAGATCGTGACTTGAACGCAGCAATAAACATTCTTAAAAAAGGGTTGAAATACTTGGGAGAATATCTCAACGGTACTGTTGGGCAAACAGAAACCGACCCAAACGACTGGGGAGAATCCGGCCTCTTGGTCTTCAACAGAGATGTTGAAGATTTAAGCCGTTTCATTGAGCCAGTAATTCCGGTAGGCGACTCCGGGAGAATCCCCCGTCACAGCAACGCTTGACGGGGGAGTATGTCAATCAACTACTATGCAAACTGCTCGGCAACCCATACAAACACAGATGAAACCAAAACCAACGGAGGATTTTATCTACACCGAGCTTTATAATGCAATTTTGGAACGTCGCTTGCCTCCAGAGACTAAATTAGGGGAAAATTTGCTGGCAGAGCATTATGGAGTCAGCCGGACAATTATTCGTCAGGTGTTAATGCGCTTGTCTCACGATCGCTTAATCAAACTCGAACCAAATCGCGGAGCTTTTGTTGCCAGTCTTTCACTAGCAGAAGCTAAACAGATCTATGAGGCATGGCGATTGACGGAAGCGGCGATCGTGCGTGATGTGACCAAAACCATTACAAAAAAGCAGATCTCTGCACTGCGGACTTTGGTCGCAGAAGAAAGAGTTGCCTGCGAACAGCAAGATCTACCTCGACTCACCCGGTTGTCTGCACAATTTCATATCCAATTAGCAGATTTTTGCACGAACAAGTATTTAGGCAGATTTCTCAAAGAGTTAGTTCCACTAACTTCATTGGCATTCTTCTACGAAGTGCGAAATATGCCGATTTGCACTAAAGACGAACATAGCGAAATTTTAGATGACATTGCATCTAGGGATGCGGACGCAGCGGTTGCAGCTGCCATGCGTCATTTAGATGGTATCGAAGCTGGACTCAATGCCCGCGCCGCGCTCAATCAAACAGCAAGTCTGGTAGACATTTTAAAATCTAGAACCCCATCATTATCGTGAACAGGACTGACGCAAAGCCTCTATCCGTAGGGTGCGTTAGTTTTAACGTAACGCACCATTCCACTGACGCAAAGCCTCTATCCGTAGGGTGCGTTAGTTTTAACGTAACGCACCATTCCACTAAGTGTATGCTTCATTTGCTGTAGCTGGAAATATCGATAACTTGAGTTGTATACAATCTTGGCATACAATCTCTAGATGATTTAAAGTAAAACTGCTATATGAAAATTAAAGTAATTAACCCAAATACAACGGTGAGCATGACTCAAACAATTGGGTCAGCGGCACGAGCGATCGCCAATTCTACTACTGAGATAATTACCTGCAACCCTAAAATGGGGCCTGTCTCCATTGAAGATCACTATGATGAAGCCTTAAGTGTCATCGGTATTCTGGATGAAATTCGCACAGGGGAAGCAGAAAAAATTGATGGGTATGTGATTGCTTGCTTTGGCGATCCGGGGTTAATGGCAGCGCGAGAATTAGCGAAAGGCCCTGTGATTGGCATTGCAGAAGCAGCAATGCACGCTGCAAGCATGATTTCTACTGGATTCTCAATTGTGACGACTTTGGGACGCACCAGAATAATTGCTCAACATCTTGTAGAACGTTATGGCATGACTCGTTTTTGTCGGCAAATTCGATCGATCGATTTATCAGTGTTGAGTTTAGAAGAAGCTGATACTAAGAAAGCTGTGTTAGCTGAATGTCGCACAGCGCTCAAAGAAGATGATTGCGGTGCGATTATCCTCGGATGTGCAGGAATGGCTGATTTGTCGATTTGGTTGACTGATGCGTTAGGAATTCCTGTGATTGATGGGGTGAGTGTAGCAGTCAAATTTGTGGAAGCATTGGTTGGTGCGGGATTAAGCACCAGTAAAACCGGAGATTTAGCATATCCCATTTCTAAACCTTTCACCGGAAGTTTGTCCAAGTTTGTTCCTTAGTTAAGTGAATTAAAAATATTTTTTCTATTGGATTGATTAGAAATAATAACTTCTCTGTAATTCAGGTGTTTACACTGCGGCAAAGTTCCGTATTTCTCTGGAATCTTATGTGCGATCGTTAGTCGTAAAATATCGATCGAAGCCAAATAGAACCTGATTATGAAAGCTAGTATCATACCAATCTTAACCGCAATATCCCTGCTGTGCATCGCCTGTCAATCCAACCTAACACAGCAATCTTCTACCGCTACAACACCAAATACTCAAACTCCTGGTAGCACAACTCCTAAAACTTCTTTACCACCAGCGCAAACTTATGATTTGCAAGTGAATGAAGATCAAGTTGTAGCAAGATTAACACAAATTGCCTTTACCGATGACAGCATTGTTGTCACTATCGCATTTACAAATGTTAGTCAGGAAGCTATTCAGCTGAACGCCAAAGATGACTTAATTCTTGATGACGATGTGTATGATAGCAAATACCGTCTAGCAGTTCCATCAGATAATCCTAAAATCCAAATTCAACCAGGAACTACCTTAAAAGGACAATTCGTTTTCCTTGGTAGAGTTTCACCACAAGCTACTACCTTAACTATTGCCACAAATTCTAATTTGCCATATTGGAATACTAATACAAAAAACTTTCCTCGGATAAGTTTCAGTAATTTATTGATTCAAAGAGGAAAGTAAAATGATTAAGCTAATTAGACAGCTAAATTTGCTGTTTGCCTTATTTGCTGTAGTGGGTTTTTCCTATTTGGACTTTCGCCGGAATAATACATACGCCAAAGTTACCACATTAGAAATAGTACCAGTTGCCGTTTCCAAGTTAGAAGTTGTATCTACCACTTCCACAAGTGTAGAAACAGCAAATCAAACCACCACCACCACTCAATTACAAACAGAAAATCAAACCGTTCCTCAAACTAAGTTAGAAGTTGAATCTTCTAGTTCTAATTTAGAAGTAGCAAGTTCCCCCACTCCCACAACTACAGTTGAAACAGAAAAGCCAAATGTTCCTTCGAGTAAATTAGAAGTTGAATCGTCAACAAGTACAAATTTAAAAGTCGAAACTCCCCCCACTCCCACAACTAAAGTCGAAGTCGAAACTCAACCAACTACTCCTAGCAAAGTAGAAGTTGAAACACCACCACCGACAAAAATTACAGCGGCTACAGTGGAAAAGACCATGACTGAATTAAAAGCCGAAAAAACCAAATTAGGAATTAAAATTAACCTTCCAGAACATATCTTATTTGACTTTGACAAATATCACGTTCGCGCCACAGCAAAACCTACCTTAAGCAAAATCAATCAACTTTTGACTTACTACGGCAAATCAGAGGTTTTAATTAACGGACATACTGATAATAAAGGCGATGACGCTTACAACGAAAAACTTTCTCGACTCAGAGCCGCAGCAGTAATGTATTATTTTATTAATGTCTTCAAAGTACCAATAAAGCGACTACAAACCAAAGGATTAGGCGAAACTCAACCAATTGCACCTAATAATAAAACAGATGGTTTAGATAATCCCGAAGGTAGACAGAAAAATCGGCGGGTAGAAGTAATTATCAAAACTTAAAGCCTATAGATCATAGATCCCCGACTTCTTGAAGAAGTCGGGGATCTGATGCGCTAACGTTTCCAAATGCCTGCATAGATGAACAAACTCCTACTAGTGAAGTAATTTACTTTTATGCTTTATTCAGCTAATTGAATTAGGCGTTTTAATATCCGCAACACGGAATATAAATCATTGCCACGATCGCGAATTGCCAAAAGATTTGATGTTGCATAACGCGCTGGATTTCCGGGGATTAATTTAATAAAAATAAAAGTACTACCTGTGGTTATCATGCCAAATTTAGGTCGTTCTGGATTAGGATTAGCTAACATATAAGCTAGGATTTGAGCTAATCCAGCTTCAATAGAAAAAGTGACTCTTTTAGATTCAATAATCATCAGCCAAACTTGATCTTTTAGAACTAAGGTATCAAGATTTCCTTTGACTATTACTCCTTCATCTTCTGCGGTAATTTCGATGCTGGTTTCTGCTTTAATATAAAAAGGAGCTAAATAAAATTCTCCGATGAATAGAATGGGAGAGACGATAGTGATGTTAATCGGTTTTTCGAGAAACGGGGGTTTTTTAATCAGGTTAAAATAACCCGCTTTCACTTGATCTAAAAGTTGTTTTTGTAAATCCGTAATTTCTGGTAAATCCTCTAGCCATTCCCGAAAAAAATCTTCATCTTCAACCAATTGAAGGTTGAATAGCCTTTCTAATTCTTCTAGGCTACTATCTTTGGCTGAGATAGTTTGTACCATAATAAGTTGTAAATAGCATTATTAATCTAAAAGCTTGTAGAGACGTTATATATAACGTCTCTACAATATGGGTAATCAAGGGGACATGATATTATCCCTTTTCTGGTTTAACTTACGGGAACAGAAAGTTCTTGCTTGAGTGCTTGTTCCAACAAAGGTGCTTTGTCGGTTTTTTCCCAAGGCAAGTCTAAATCTGTGCGTCCTAAATGTCCATAAGCGGCGACATCTTGATAGAAACGAGCGTTTCTTTCTGCGGGTAAATTGCGTAAATTAAAGGCAGCGATGATTCCGGCTGGACGTAGTTCAAAATTGTCTTTTACTAAATTTAGTAAAGTTTCATCGTCTACCTTGCCAGTTCCGAAAGTATCGATCATCATACTTACAGGACGAGCTACCCCGATCGCATAACTAAGCTGTACCTCGCACTTCTCCGCCAAACCAGCAGCCACAATATTTTTAGCCACATAACGACAAGCATAAGCGGCGCTACGGTCTACTTTTGTGGGGTCTTTACCAGAAAAAGCACCGCCACCATGACGAGAGTAACCGCCATAAGTATCAACAATGATTTTCCGACCAGTCAACCCAGAATCACCTTGCGGGCCACCAATCACAAATTTGCCTGTAGGATTGACTAAAAAGCGAGTTTGTGCATCCGGTTTCACATCGATATCAGCAAAAACAGGAATCACCACTTTTTCCCAAAGGTCTTCTTTAATTTTGGCTTGCACTGCACTTTCGTCAGTAATATCGCCAATGGTCGCAGTATGCTGAGTGGAAACTAGGATAGTGTCAATACCTACGGGTTTTCCGTCTTCGTAAGCTACTGTAACTTGAGTTTTGCCATCTGGACGCAGGTAAGTCAACTCTCCAGTTTTGCGGACTGCGGCTAGTCTGCGGGCGATCCGGTGCGCTAAACTAATCGGCAAGGGCATTAACTCAGGGGTTTCGTTGCAAGCAAAACCGAACATTAAGCCCTGATCTCCCGCACCAATGGCATCAAAAGCATCAGAGTCATTTTGTTCGCGAGTTTCTTGGGCGGTGTTTACCCCTTGGGCGATATCGGGAGATTGTTCATCCAAAGCCACTAAAACGGTGCAACTATGCGCTGCAAAGCCATTATCGGAATCAGTGTAACCAATTTCCGCGATTTTCTTGCGGACGATATCGACGTAATTAACGTGCGCTTTGGTGGTAATCTCTCCGGTAATTAGCACTAAGCCTGTGTTTACTACCACTTCTGCGGCTACACGGCTATAGGGGTCTTCAGCGAGTAGCGTATCTAAAATAGAATCAGAGATTTGATCGCAAATTTTATCAGGATGACCTTCGGTGACAGATTCGGAGGTGAATAGGTAGCGACGAGTCAAAGGTAGCTCCTCCTTGAGAATGTGGGCTGGTAATAACTAAACTATCTGGGCTGAATTCAACCACTGTAAAGAGCCATCATAACAATATTTCTACCCCTAATCCAGAAACAAGATCTGCTTCATTGCCTAATTGATATGGTTTCGTTAAGGATTAATTCTTAATGAAATCTTAAGTCCGGTAATCTGACAAGTGCGATCGCGCCTGCACAGACTACGCCAACGCGATATTATGAGAAATTGAGGTAAGTAACTGGAATGAATTACTGAAGCTAGCGTAATTTCAGGAAAAATCAGAGTTAAAACTGTAAGTTGTTTTATTCATATATTTAAGACTAAGTGAGAATCCCATGATGAACGAAATTACTCTGGAATGGCAAGAAACAAGTCAACTTAGAAAAGCAATTATTGGCGCTCAACAACTTAGCAAACATCCCGGTACAGTGCGCTTAGGTCGTGACCCTCTCCAATGTGATATTGTCTTAACTCATCCTACAGTTTCCGGGTTGCACGTAGAGATATTTTTTAACCAAAATTGTAATTGTTTTCAGGTGCGAAACTTGCGCCAAAGTAATCCTCCAATGGTGGATGGAAAAAATTTGATTCAAGGTGAAATGAGTTTAAGCCAGGGTAGCACTATTTGTTTGGGACAAATAGAAATTAAAGTTGTGGCTGTGATGTTGGCTGGTAGTAGTGTTCCTCCTACTATTTTAATGCCGCCTAATTCAGGAACTACGAACAATCAAGTTTATGGTTTAAAATGTCCCAAGTGCGATCGCATTTCCCCTTTTGAACAGTTAGACTTGGGTTGTCCTTGGTGCGGTACTTCTTTAGCAGCAGCTTCTAGCGTATTAATTACTCCTAACAGTCACTAAATTATGAATCCTCAACCTCTAAAAATTCGCCTGAGTTGGCAAGATCCCGTTACTGGAGAACGGCGAGAACCTAATTTAAATCTTCCCGTTGCTTTAGGACGAGAATTTTCCCAAATGCCCGCTCAAATTAGAGGTTTGCCTGTCTCTCGCATTGTGTTAAATACTCCGGCAATTTCTCGCTTTCATGCTTTAATCGATCTCGAAGCCTGCGAGTTAGTAGTAGTTGACCAAAATACTGTTAATGGGATTTTTGTTAATGGTCAACGTCAGGCGCGATCGCTATTAGCTAATGGCGATATTTTACAAATTGCTGATTATCAAATTACCGTTTCTTTCGCTACTCTTCCACCCCCAGTAACTTCTCCCATTCCACCCACAATTAATTTTAATCCTGATACAGATTTACCTGAGTCGGTAATTATTCCCCCTGCTGTTTCTTTAGGGCAAACTTTTCCGCCAAATTTGTTTCAGTCACCCCAAGTCAATGTCCAAGATTTATATGCCACTGGTCACGCAGTTGATGAAGTTAATTATACAGCAATTGGGGCAGGTTTGGGAAGCTTTGTTTGGGTGGATTTATTGCGAATTTGTGGAGTCCAAACTAATCAAATTGCCGCTTTAGGTTTGGAGGAAAAACCTTATGCACGCTATCAGCGTTTGTGCCTGAATTCGCAAATTCCTCCTCATGAAAGATTGCGTTCTAATTCTGATTCTTGCCCTGATAATATTTGGGGTTGGCCTAGTTATGCTTTAAGGGAAGCTTGGCACGATCTAACTAAGGGAAAATTGAATGATGCTTTGGGTTATTTGTGGCAAGTTTTTGCGGAACCAAGTTTTGCTCAAACTTACACGCCTCGATCGCAAAATGTGTTTGATTCTATCGATCGCGAAGCCCAAAGAATAGGTTGGGATAAAATATTTCGTAATGGCAGCGTGCGGGCAATTCGGAAAACTACAGATGGGCGTTATGCGATCGCATATTCGCGCCGTCGTTCCAGCACAGCACCCCCAGATCACGCTTTTTTAGTCACCCAATTTATCCATTTAGCTACAGGTTATCCCGCCATTCAATTTTTACCTGATTTGCAAGCTTACCGTCAACAAACTGGGGATTTTAAATCAGTAGTTAACGCTTATGAAGAACACGATCATGTTTACCAATATCTTGAAAATAACGGAGGTACAGTTTTAATTCGCGGTCGGGGAATTGTAGCTTCGCGGATTGTGCAAAGGATTTATGAAGCGAGAGAACATAATAAGTTGATTTCGATTTTGCATTTAATGCGATCGCCCAAACCCCAAGGCAACAAATTTGATTTCGCCCAACGTCAAGTAGAAAATCATTATGAATTTCAACCCTTTAACTGGCCGAAAGCTTGTTGGGGTGGCGACTTAAGAGAAATATTAGAAAAAGCCGATTCTGGAACCAGAAAACAGTTATTGAAACAGTGGGGAGGGACTACGACTGCCGATCGCAAAGATTGGAAAAGAATCGTTTCTCAAGGATTAAAAGAAGGCTGGTATCAAATTACCTTTGGCGAAGTAGAAAAAGTTGAACGAGATACCCATAATAGAACTGTTACTTACATTAAAGAGCAAAGTTTAAAAGGACAGATCCGCCTAGAGGCAGATTTTATTATTGATGCGACTGGATTAGATGCTCATGTCATAGCCAGCCCTTTATTAAATGACTTAGTAAAACAATATAATTTGCCATTACTTGATAATGGTAGATTTGCGATCGCCAATGATTTTGAGATAGTAGAAATGCGAAATCAAGGAGGTAGAATATATGCTAGCGGCGCGATAACTTTAGGTGGCCCTTATGCCGCAGTTGATAGCTTTTTGGGTTTACAATATGCCGCCCTTTGCGCTGTGGATAGTTTAGCCGCCGTTAAAGCCCCAAAATTACATCAACTAAATGCGATTACTTCTTTGATTCAATGGTTAAAATGGGTTAATAATCAGTCTCCTTAATCTGGGATTTTTAACTACAGATATCCACAGATAAACACAGATGAACACAGATGTAGACATAAACTTAATGCTGGGTCAAGAAAAATCTAAAATCCTCGAAAATCTAAAATCTAAAATCCCATGACTCCTACACTTTTTGGTAGATGGCAAACTCGTTTATTATTATTGGCGACAGTTGGTGTATTAGTAACTTTACCTTTTGCATTAGGAATTACTAGCCCTCATTCCAGTTCGGTTTATTTTTGGGTGTTAGGATATATCGCCGTTTTTGGCTTTTTTTGGGACATTCTTTATAATTATTGGCAAAAATTTCGCTGGGATCGAGATTGGCCTGGAATATTTCAACTTTTAGCGGGGATTTGGGAAGCAATTTTCTTAATAATAATTATTAAATTGTTGCAATTGCCTTTACCCGGAGTGCAAAACCTAGATTTAAACTTGTTTATCCGTCACTATAGTTTGGTTTGGTTAGGTGTTTATCTAGCATCTCAAACTATTATGCGGATTATATTTCCTCGCTGGCGGTTTCGCGGTGGTCAGTGGTTGTAAAGTATTACGAAGATAGACTAAGAGACGAGAGAAACTTAGACAGATTTGCCAAAAAGTAAGCAAAATGGATTTAGTATGATACAAACGGCTCAGTAAATTTGTTGTACACTTTCTTAGTCCAATATCTGACGTTAAACTACGTCAAGTTTAACTGTCTTTGAGGGAATTATGCAGACAGTCGTTCTAGTTTTAATTCAAGTCCTTATTGTCATCGGACTTTCCCGACTTGTAGGTTTAGGATTTCGCTTGCTTAAGCAACCTTTGGTGATAGGAGAAATCGTCGCCGGAATCATGCTTGGGCCATCTTTATTAGGATTAGTTGCACCCGGAATCGCTGCAAGTTTATTCCCCGCCGAAACTATTCCTTACCTGAATGTGCTCTCTCAGGTAGGATTAATTTTTTTCATGTTTTTAATTGGCTTGGAATTAGATCCAAAGTATCTTAAAGGTAATTTAGATATCGCTATTTTAACTTCTAACGTCAGTATTTTAGTACCTTTTTCTTTAGCAAGTTTATTATCTCTTTTACTTTATCCGTTACTTTCTAATTCCAGTGTTTCTTTCACTGCTTTTGCCCTATTTTTAGGGGCAGCAATGTCGATTACAGCTTTTCCAGTTTTGGCGCGAATTATTACAGAAAATAATTTACAAGGTACGAGGTTAGGAACTTTAGCTTTAACTTGTGCGGCTGTTGATGATGTGACAGCTTGGTGTTTGTTGGCTTTAGCGATCGCAGTCACTCGCAGCAACAGTATGATAGAAGCTGTACCAACAATTATTGAATCTTTAATTTATATTGCTTTCATGGTGACAGTGGGGCGATCGTTCCTCAAAAGACTCGCTACTCACTACGATCGCAAAAATCGCCTCAGTCAACTTGAATTAGCCGGAATTTATATGGCTGTGGTAGCTTCCGCTTTAATTACAGAATTCATTGGCATTCACCTAATTTTTGGCGCATTTTTATTAGGCGCAGTTATGCCCAAAAATCCAGCTATGACCAGAGAAATAGCCGAAAAAACCGAAGATTTTGTTTTAATATTTTTATTGCCAGTTTTCTTTGCTTATAGCGGATTACGTACAGAAATAGGCTTACTGAATCGACCAGAATTATGGTTACTTTGTGCCGCCGTTGTTGCCGTCGCCATTGTGGGTAAATACGCTGGAACTTATGTGGCAGCAAGAGTTTCCGGCATTAATAAACGCGAAGCTTCCGCACTTGGTTGGTTGATGAATACTCGCGGTTTAACTGAATTAATCGTCCTCAATATCGGCTTAAGTTTAGGAGTAATTTCTCCTTTGTTATTCACCATGTTGGTAATCATGGCATTGGTGACTACATTCATGACTTCGCCATTA
The DNA here is from genome assembly GCF_041929275.2 of Floridaenema flaviceps BLCC-F50. NCBI lineage: Bacteria > Bacillati > Cyanobacteriota > Cyanophyceae > Aerosakkonematales > Aerosakkonemataceae > Floridanema > Floridanema flaviceps. Next base: position 591,484 of record NZ_JBHFNR020000001.1, read on the forward strand.
CTAGAATGGACTTATCCCAAACGATTAATTCAACTCGATGTTTTAGAGTCGATTAGCGAACAAAAAGAAGGAATTGTAGAAACTAAACCTGCTATTGTCAATTCTAATCTAGCAACGCCAAACTATCGCATTTTAGTACCAGTCGCTAATCCACGAACCCAAAAAGGTTTACTACAATTAGCAGTAGCAATTGCTGGGATGAGATTAGAATCATCTGTAGTACATCCCCTCAGTTTAATTGAATTTGAAGAGGATTATTTATTTCAAAGTACTCCCTTAGAAGCTAATAGATTGATCCAAGAACGTCGCCAACGTTTAGAAGAATTAATTCAGAGTTTAGAACCTCCAGCAGTTCGGCAACTGGTGCATCCAATCATCAGAATTTCACAGGATGTGGCTAGAGAAACAGCAGAAATTGCCTTACTCGATCGCACCGATTTAATATTAGTAGGTTGGCATCGTCCAGCTTTTAGTACTAACCGTTTGGGAGGAAGAGTTGGGCAAATTCTTACTATTGCACCCGCCGATGTAGCAGTATTTGTCGATCACGGCAAAGAAAGGTTAGAAAATTTATTAGTGCCATACTCGACTAATATTCACGATGATTTAGCTTTGGAAATTGCTTTAAGGTTACTTTTCAATCGTGATACTTGTTGTTTAACTGTCTTACAAGTGGCGGAAAATGAACTAAGTCAAAATGAATTGAGTCATGAATTTCGCAGCGTATTAGAACGTTTACCAAAGAGTGTACGCGATCGCATTGACATTAATTTTGTAGAAGCGAGCGAACCTATCGAAGCAGTAGTAGCAGCATCCGAAACTGTCGATCTCACCATTGCTGGTACTAGTCGCGCTTGGGGAATTGAACGCCAAACATTAGGGCGCTATACTGATTTATTAGCTACAGAATGTCGTTCTTCTCTGTTAATTACCCGTCGCTATAATCAAGTAACTTCTCACATTTCTTCTATATTGGAATCGGAAAAAATTTACAATCAGTGATTCAGACTTTTGAGGTAAATAAACTATAAAAATTCTCCCATCAACTTGTCTGTTATCCCCTTTATTACTGGAGTAAAATGAGTCATTTAAGCGTGAAATCTTTAGCTTTTTATGGATCTGCGATCGCTTTAGTTGTACTGTTGTTTAAAGGTGTCACCACTTATGGTACAACTATGAAAGCACCGCCTCCAATTAACGGAAGTTATCGCATTACTACCCAAAATTTACCAGGATGCCTAAATTCGGAAAGCTTGTTATTGATTATTCAACAATCAGGAGTATACTTAAATGGTTCTTTAGTTTCTGTAAAAACAGAAGAACAGTTAGCAACAGCAATGGAACAAAAACCCTCACTTACAGGTAAGTGGAACAATCAAAATAAAACTCAACCGTTAAATTTAACAGGGTCATTAAATGAAATCAAAGAATGTCAAAATCAATCTATTTCGATTCGTGGTTTAGTAAATGATAAAACCCTCAAAGGTCAAATTAAGCTGGAGACAATTCCTCAAATAGTTGGCTTTACAGCTGTAAAAGAAAACTCAGAAAAAACTCAAAAACAGTCAGGACATTAGATTATCAAATTATAATGATTACAGGTAAAACTAAACTATTAGGTGTAATAGGCGATCCGATCGAGCATTCCCTTTCCCCAGTAATGCACAATGCTGCGATCGCAAATTTACAATTAGACTACGTTTATCTCCCTTTTCCCATCAAAGCAGAAGATTTACCGAAAGCAATATCCGGTTTTACCGCTATTAGTTTAACGGGTTTTAGTGTCACCATTCCCCACAAACAAGCAATCATTCCTCTATTAACAGAAGTATCACCAATCGCCAAAGAAATAGGCGCAGTCAATACAGTTTGGCGCACCGAAAACGGATGGAATGGCACAAATACAGATGTCGAAGGTTTTCTCGCACCTTTGAAAAATTACAACCAAAATTGGCATCAAACTACAGCATTAATATTAGGTTATGGCGGCGCAGCGAGAGCAGTAGTCGCAGGTTGCGCTCAATTAAATTGTGGCAAAATCCAAGTTGTCGGGAGAGATCCGCAAAAGTTAAAAGCTTTTCAAAATAGTTGGCAAAATTCCCAACTTTCAGTTAATTTAAGCGTTCATCCTTGGCAAGAATTACCCGATTTAATGGGTGAATCAAGCTTATTGGTAAATAGTACTCCAGTGGGAATGTATCCTCACATTGAGGAATCACCTGTAAGTGCATACTTGATGGAAAAATTGCCGAGAAATGCGATCGCCTACGACCTAATCTACACACCCAATCCTACCAAATTTTTGCAAATAGCTAAAGAACAGGGTGCAGATGCGATCGATGGTTTAGAAATGCTAATTCAACAAGGCGCAGCAGCATTAAAAATTTGGCTAAAACAACAAGTACCCGTCGATGTAATGCGCCAATCTTTACGCCAATATTTAGGATTGAGCTAGATCCCCGACTTCTTCAAGAAGTCGGGGATCTTACCCAGCAGGAAAACGCCAATTATAACGATTCCAATCATAAATTCCTTGAATTTCGTATTCGGTACCGTTATCAAAACGGATAATACAACTACTATAATCCTCCCTTTCTTCAACACTAGTTACCGTGCAAGGAACCCACATTTGACTACAAGGGCCTTCTTCTTGCACCCATTCCCACAAACCATTTGATACTTCAATGCGATCGCCAGCTTTCAGCTTTAACTCATCTGACAAACGTTCAAAATACTCTGCTAAATGCGAAGGTTGCACCAAATTTAACCACTGCAAACCGTAGCGATCGCGAATAAACTGCACCGATCCAGAATCAGTATTATTCAACCAATCATTTAATAACTGAACCTTCCAAGGTTGATTTAAACTCTCTTTTTCCTTGACAAACTCCAGCAAAGCTAACCGTTCTTGGGCAGTCAACTCATCCAAAGGATTTGTTCCCTCTGAGTTTGCCGTTTCGCCCGGAGTGCTAACAAATCTCTGGGCTACTTGCAGTAAAATCTGTTTCTGCACCTCAGTTAAAGGACAGTTAGCGGCAATACACTGGTCAAATGCAGCTTTTAAAGCAGCTTCGATCTCAGCCTTGGACATAGCACACTATTAGGAAATAGGACTAGATGCCACACAATTCTTAAAGTGTTGAGATATTGCGTAGCTGTTTCCTGTGGCAACGCACATCAGGTATGATTTTTTAATTATTGCAAAATTTTTAGAGAATTTAACTTCACTCGTTTGTTAACAATTCGAGATATGCTGAGGTTTAGAAAGTTTACGGTATATTTTATGAGGTTTCCAGCCTTAAAACTTTTTCTAGTCTCTTGCTTGATTGTCATTTTGAGTTGGGTAATCGCTCCACCCGCAGAAGCCCTCGTTCAGATTAAGCTAACTAACATCTCATACAAAGATTGTCCGCCAGAAATGGCAGCCGGAGCAGTTACCAGTGGTACAACGATGGCTGCTAACTGCTTTCTCATTACTGGCAAAGCTAATAACACTTCCGGTAAATATGTGTACAATGCCGATGTGTTTGGTCGAATCTACGATGCCAAGGGCAATTCCGTCATGGAAAATCGCAACCGGGTTGGACTAATTGAGGAAGTACCGCCAGGAGTTAGCGACTTTGAATTTAGAATTTCCGTAGCAGCTAATCAACCCACACCTTTACAGCTAGAACAGTTCAAAGCTACGGGTTTCACTGGCAAAGTGCGGCGTTAAACCAGCATGGTAATTAGTACCAATCCAAGAGCGTGCTTTTGCCGATTTAGAACACGCTCTGGAAAAGAATTTAGTACAAAAATTGTCTTTGTAACCCAGTCAAAAAGCCAGCCGCCAACTGTAAAACCAAAATTGCGATCGTCGGAGAAATAAAATCAATGCCTCCAATGGGCGGAATAATTGAACGAAAGAAATTGATGTAAGGATCGGTAAGTTGGCTGAGAATGGAAAGTGGTGGATCGTACCAATTGAGATTCGGAAACCAACTCAACAGGAACCGAATAATCAACAGCACCATGTAAATATTGAGAAAGGTGGCAAGTGTAGTTAGCAGCAGAACAACTGGACTCATAACTATTGTGGTTTTTCGCTAAATTTACAAAATTATCTGCGTTTCAATTTAATTTAACCGATATTGGCTGATTCCGCATCGGCTAAACAAATAGTTACAGCATAACTATCTATATTTAGATCTTAAAGCCAAGAAACAGATTCAGGAATTGTCTGTGAGGATCGATCGCGATGACGAATCAGTTTCACCAGTACGTTCCCCCCTCTCAGAAGTAATATTTCCATTGACATTGCCCAAAGAAAGGCGAACTTCATCAATTGTCTGATTCAATTGAGCAATTTTATCCTCCAAGCTGCGCCTAGCCATTTCAATTCGCGGTTCGGAAGCAGCTTCCATTGGACGCTTTTTATTTTTCTCAACCTTGGCTTCTGATTGATTGGCATTTAATATTGGTGCTTCTGTTTCTGATGCTTGGGTGCTGATTCGAGAAGCTAGTAGAGCTCCCAATACACCACCAACAACACCACCAACTACAGACCCTGCCAGAAAACCTACTGCAAAACCATCTCGCTGACTCATATCGATTTTAGATTTTAGATTTTAGATTTCCGATTTTAGATTGAAGATTTTCGATCGCACACAAATTACAACTGTCTTCAGCTTACCTGTTGCTCATGACAAATGCCTAGCGAGGGGACTGGGGACTGGGGACTGGGGACTGGGGACAAGGGACTGGGGACTGGGGACTGGGGACAAGGGCACAAGGAGAGTTTTTTACCTTCTGCCCCTCTGCCCCTCTGCCCCTCTGCCCCTCTGCCCCTCTGCCCCTCTGCCCCTCTGCCCCTCTGCCCCTCTGCCCCTCTGCCCCTCTGCCCCTCTGCCCCTCTGCCCCATCCTCACTCAGTCCCAAAGGTGCGATCGCCTGCGTCCCCTAAACCAGGCACAATAAAACCATGCTCGTTTACTACTTCGTCTATGGTGGCAGTGTAGATATTCAATGCCGGATAAGCGATGCTGAGTTTTTGTAAGGCTGGGGGAGCCGCTACTATGGAAATAATCCTAATTAAACTAGGATCGGCACCACGAGATGTTAATTCTGCCATTGCTGCCATAATTGAACCGCCAGTAGCCAACATGGGTTCGCTGATTAATATTCTGGTTTGCTCTTTAAACTTTGCTGGCAATCTATTTAAATAACAACTTGGTTCTAAAGTTTTCTCATCTCGCACTAAACCAAGGTGATAAACCGAAGCCAAAGGCAATACACTTTGCGCCCCTTCCAACAGCGCCAAACCTGCGCGTAAAATTGGCACTACTGCTATAGGAACTTCTGGGTTAACGAAGGTAGCAGGACATTCAGCTAAAGGTGTCTGCACTGTGGTTTCCATTGTTGGCAACCACTCTCGTGCTGCTTCGTAAGTTAGCCAGCGTCCTAATTCTGTCATGGCGCTGCGAAATAAGGGCGTTGGGGTTGTCTCACTCCGGGCAACACCTAGCCAATGTTTAATTAAAGGATGGGGCGGTACATAAACTCGTAACTGGAAAGTCATAATAATTTTTTTGCATTTTTTACCTTAGTTTTGGGGAGGAAACCTCCCTACCTGGAAAGAAGCTAATTCTCAACCCTGAATCATCATAAGCTGTTTCCGCTACTTTGCTAAATCTGTTTGCGATCGAGATTACATCAGTTAATTGCAAATAATTTTCAATAGTATTGACATTAGTTTTCAATAAGTTTATATTAGCGTTTAAGTGTTCTCCTCTCTCGTGTTCTCCTCTTTGAGGTACGGCAGACGGGCTCGGTCAGCAGTAGCAGATAGAGTCCGTATTTTTTTTTGCTAGCACGGACAGACCGATAACGTTAGACTCTAATACGTCAATAACAATAGGTTTCTTTCTTACTAACCCCATGCCTTCGGTGAAAAAATCCCTTAATTTGGCTGCAAATGGTAACTTGATGGAATTGGATGCGATCGTAATTGGCTCTGGTATTGGTGGGTTGGTGACAGCAACTCAGCTAGCGGCTAAGGGCGCGAAAGTGCTAGTGCTCGAACGCTACCTGATTCCCGGTGGTAGCGCTGGCTACTTTGAACGAGAGGGTTATAGATTTGATGTCGGGGCATCGATGATTTTTGGCTTTGGCAACAAAGGCACTACTAATCTTCTGACTCGCGCTTTGCAAGCAGTAAATGTCAGCTTAGAAACCATTCCCGATGCCGTACAGATTCATTACCACTTACCAGAGGATTTAAATATTAGAGTACATCGTGATTATGAGAAATTTTTGCAAGAACTAATAGAAAATTTTCCGCAAGAACGGCACGGCATTCGTCAGTTTTATGACGAGTGCTGGCAGGTTTTTAATTGTTTAAATGCAATGGATTTGCTTTCACTCGAAGAACCCAGGTATCTGACGCGAGTGTTTTTTGAGCATCCGATGGCTTGTTTAGGGTTGGTGAAGTACTTACCCATGAATGCTGGTGATGTCGCCCGCAAGTACATTACAGACCCGACTTTACTAAAGTTTATCGATATTGAGTGTTATTGCTGGTCAGTTGTTCCGGCGGAAATGACACCGATGATTAATGCGGGAATGGTGTTTTCCGATCGCCATTATGGTGGCATCAATTATCCTAAAGGTGGTGTTGGTCAAATTGCCTTAAAACTGGTAGAAGGTTTGGAACAAGCTGGTGGTGAGATTAAATACAAAGCTAGAGTAACCAAGATTATTACCGAAGATGGCAGGGCTGTAGGCGTAAAATTAGCTACAGGAGAGGAGTACCGAGCAAAGCGGATAATTTCTAACGCTACTCGCTGGGATACTTTTGAGCAATTACTACCTGCTGAGGAAATGCCCCCAACTGAGAAGAAGTGGCAACAACGTTATCAAAAATCTCCCAGTTTTTTAAGTTTGCACTTGGGCGTAGAAGCAGATGTTTTACCTTTGGGTACGGAATGCCATCACATTGTTTTAGAAGATTGGCAAAAAATGGAGTTACCAGAGGGCACAATTTTTGTTTCGATTCCGACATTACTCGACCCTAGTTTAGCCCCCGAAGGTTATCACATTCTCCACGTTTTCACCCCTAGTTGGTTTGAAGATTGGCGGGGAATGTCAGAGAATGAATATGAGGAGAAAAAGGAAGAGGCAGCTGGCAGAATTATTGAACGTTTAGAAAAGATTTTTCCTGGTTTAGATGCGGGTTTGGATTATATGGAAGTGGGAACTCCCCGCAGTCATCGCCGCTTTTTAGGTCGAGATGATGGTACTTATGGTCCGATTCCTAAGCGCAAGTTAGCGGGATTATTGGGAATGCCTTTTAATCGCACTGCTGTCCCTGGTTTATATTGTGTGGGAGATAGTACTTTTCCCGGTCAAGGTTTAAACGCAGTAGCTTTTTCCGGTTTCGCCTGTGCTCATCGCGTGGCTGTAGATTTAGGATTGTGAGGGGCAGGGGACTGGGGATTGGGGACTGGGGACTGGGGACTGGGGACTGGGACAAGGGGACAAGGGGACAAGGGGACAAGGGGACAAAGGGACAAGGGGACAAAGGGACAAGGGGACAAGGGGACAAGGGGACAAGGGGACTCTGGAGAATTTTTACCTTCTGCCCCTCTGCCCCTCTGCCCCCCTGCCCCTCTGCCCCCCCTGCCCCTCTGCCCCCCTGCCCCTCTGCCCCCCCTGCCCCTCTGCCCCCCTGCCCTTCTGCCCCCCTGCCCCTCTGCCCCTCTGCCCTTCTGCCCCTCTGCCCCTCTGCCCCCCTGCCCCTCTGCCCCCCTGCCCCTCTGCCCCTCTGCCCCTCTGCCCCTCTGCCCCTCTGCCCCTCTGCTCCTCTGCCCCCTTACCTTGTGGGAAAGATGCGTCCAAATAAGGGTAAATAAGCTCTTAGAGATTGCTTGTGTCTAGCTCTTATATCTGTGTCTAGGGAGCGTTCTAAGGCTTGAGCATTTGCGGTTCCTTGGGGTTTTTCGGACATAATTACTAAGGCTTGTGCTAACCGAAGGGCGGCTTCATTTTTGTTGCCTTTGGCAATAGCTTCATCGGCTAATTTAATGGCTACACTTTCGTCTGGTACTCCTGGAGGGCGACGAATTATGCCTCTGGCAATTGCGCGTTCATAATTTAGTCTGTAGGGGGTGCAAGTTTGGGGAGTGCAGGGTTTTGCTTGTTTGGTGAAGTGTTCGGTATTGGTTTGCGCGATCGCTGTTTGGGGGAATTTGGTGCAAGTTGCGATCGTTGCCACGATAACTGTTATTTTGGTGAGAGTTGTTAGCATAGCCTTTCTTTGTGCAATTTTCTAATTTGTTTAATTCTCAGTTGTGGTTTCCCCTAAAATACAACGAATTAAGCTTTGAATTAGACGCTCTTTTTCCATTGGCATGGTGTGTTTTCCTTGCAATATTTCTTGAGATAGAATAAATCCTCCAATTGTTCCCATAAAAATACGGGTTGTGGCTTCTGGATCGGGGATGTTTAATTCAGGATGGGACTGGAAGTAAGTACACAAATTCCGATAACCATATTGCAAGACAGTATTAGTATAAAGTTGGGCTAATTCGGGAAATCTTCCAGATTCCGCAATTACTAATCTAATAAAAGCAATATACTCTGGATCTTCTATTCGGCGTAGTATACTGTTTGCTAGTTTGGTAAGCACTGCTACTGGTTCGCCTTGAAAAACTTCGGCTTCTGATTGGTATTCTGCTTGCAAGCGTCGAATTGTCACTCGCTCTATTAATGCTCTAAACAGTCCTTCTTTGTCCTGAAAGTGACTGTAAATTGTTTGTTTAGATACACCCGCTTCCGCAGCTACTCGATCCATGCTGGTTGTAGCATATCCATGATGTAAAAAAATCCTCATAGCTCCTTGTAAAATTTGTTCCCGCTTGTTATTTATTGCTAAGGTTGCTTTTTTTTGAATCATTGTTTTTCTCAGCCTAAAGTTATTACGTTAGAATTTTTTTGTAAATTTTTGTAAGGTTTTCGCTCAAGCATACTGCAAGGTATAGTATAACAAATATAGATTCATACTAAACAGTCTAGTTTAATCAAGATTAGTTTAGCTATTAGGTGATAACTATTGAAGATTTGGCTTGATAAAACAACATAATTTTTGTTAGTCCCCAGTACCAAAATCAGGGGGTATAAGCTATGACACAATTAAGTTCAAAACCGAGTAACTTGGTTCCAGATGCTCCAGAAAAACCGAAACCTGAGCGGAAATTTAAACCTAGTTTGTTGCGAATTCCGTTAGCTTTATTAATAGTTGGCGGAGTAGGGTTTTTCGGTTGGAATTATTTTAATCGTCCGCAGCAGGAAGGTTTAGAACTGAGTGGAAGAATTGAGGGATATCCGACAGATATAGGTGCAAAGGTAGGGGGAAGAATTAGCTTGGTTACGGTGAGAGAAGGCGATCGCGTAAATCAAGGCGATATAATTGTGAGATTGGACGATGCAGAGATTCAAGCACAATTAAGAGGAGCAGCGGCAAGAATTACGGCAGCGGAACAACAAAAACAGCAAGCGTTATCACAAATTGAGGTAATTAATAGCCAAATTCAAGAAGCACAATTAAATATGCAGCAGGCGATGGGAGATGCTAAGGGAAGAATCTTTCAAGCAGAATCAAATTTAGCTGCTGCACAGGCGCAAACCAGTCAAGCAGAAGCGATAGTTAATCAAGCACAAGCGGAAGTTATTCGAGCGCAAACGCAAGTAGATCAGGCGAAATCGCAGTTAAAATTAGCGAGGATTAATCGCGATCGCTACGCACAACTTTACAAAGAGGGTGCATTTTCCAAACAAGTATTAGATCAAGCACAAACAACTTTTGAAACTGCTCAAGCAACTTATGAAAATGCTTTAGCGGGATTAGAAACTAACAAAGCAACTTTAGAAAGTAGAAAAGCAGCTGTAGAGGCGGCAAAAAGACAAGTAAATGCTGCTCAAGGTGCGTTATTGCAAGCACAAACTACAAGTATTAATCCTGATATTCGCAATGCTCAAGTGAATGCTTTACGCAGACAATTAAATGTTGCCAAAGCACAGTTAGCGGCGGCGGAAGCAGAAGTTAAAAATGCTCAAGCAGCACAACAGCAAATTCAAGCACAATTGTCTTATTTAAATGTAGTTAGTCCGATTAGTGGGGTAGTAATTACTCGCAGCGTTGAACCGGGAGAAGTGGTAGCTACTGGCAAAAGTTTATTAACAGTACTTAACCCAGATTCGGTTTATTTACGAGGGTTCATTCCTGAAGGTAAAATTGGCGAAGTTCGGGTGGGACAAAACGCTAAAGTTTTCTTAGATTCTGCACCCAAACAAGCTTTAAATGCTCATGTTGCTGCGATCGACACTCAAGCATCTTTCACCCCAGAAAATATCTACTTTAAAGACGATCGAGTTAAACAAGTTTTTGGTGTAAAACTTGCTCTTGACAACCCCCAAGGATTTGCAAAACCAGGAATGCCTGCGGATGCAGAAATTATCCCCGAACAAAAATCCTCAACCAATTCTACTCAGTAAAAGAGAAAAAGAAAAAATCATTTCTTCAGGTTCGTTGTAGGGACTTTAGTCCTACAATTTGGTGGATACGATTGAAGTCGATACAACTAACCGAAGATACGACTGAAGTCGATACAACGAACTTTAAGAAGTTGGGAAAATGAGTCAGTCTATTATCGAAAATGCTGATTTTAGGATGCAACAACCCTCGAATAATTTAGTTATTGAGGTGGCAGAACTTTATAAAAGATATGGTAAGTTAACAGCAGTTCGGGGGGTTAATTTTGCGGTTCGACGGGGGGAAATTTTTGGTTTAATTGGGCCAGATGGTGCGGGAAAAACGACGACTTTTCATATTTTGGCGGGAGTGATGGAAGCATCAGCGGGGGATGTTTGGGTTTTGGGTAAAGTTCCTCGCAATGCTAGGTTAGGAATTGGGTATTTAACGCAGCAATTTTCTCTTTATTTGGATTTGAGTATTGATGAAAATCTCCGCTATAGTGCGGGTTTAAGAGAGGTTCCAAATGAGTTATTTATGCAGCGTCGAACTAAGTATTTGCGGTTGATGGGATTGGAGAAATTTGGCGATCGCCTAGCTGGACAACTTTCGGGAGGAATGAAGCAGAAATTGGCGCTTTGTTGTGCGTTAGTTTCGCAACCGGAAATTCTGCTTTTAGATGAACCAACAACAGGTGTCGATCCAGTTTCCCGGCGAGAATTTTGGGATATTTTGGCGACTTTAGCTAATGAGGGAACTACTATTGTTGTGGCGACTCCTTATTTAGATGAAGCGGAAAGATGTAACAGAATCGCTTTAATGTATGATGGGGAAATTCATCAAGTTGGGACGTTAAAAGAGTTAAGGGAAAGTTTGGGTTTAGAACGTTTAGAAGTTCGCACTGATGATTTACAAACGGCGGAGAAAGTTTTGCTAAAGGCGATCGTCAATTCCCAAAATATCGCTGATGTGCAAACTTTTGGCGACAGATTAGATGTTTTAGTGAAAAATGCTGCCAAGGGTAAATCGCAAGTTGAGGAAATTTTCCATCATTATGATTTAGCAATTAATTCTCTTGAAAGTGCAGAAGCGACGTTAGAAAATGTTTTTGTAACTCGCTTGCGTCAACAAGGTTCCGATCCTCCTTTTGTTCCTTATCCGAAATTAAAACCTTCTCGTTCCCAGTCCGATATTGCGATCGGTGCTTACAATTTACAAAAGATTTTCGGTAATTTTGCAGCAGTTAAAGGCGTAACGTTAGAAATTAAATATGGAGAGATTTATGGATTGTTAGGTGCAAATGGTGCGGGGAAAACGACGACAATTAAAATGCTTTGCGGGTTGTTGGAAGCTAGTAATGGAGAAATTTATTTAGGCGGACAAACTAGCAATTTACGCAGTAAGGAATTGCGCCGACGTATTGGTTATATGAGTCAGAAATTTACGCTTTATGATGACTTATCGATCTTGCAAAATCTGCAATTTTATTGTGGGGTTTATGGCGTACCAAGGCGATCGCGCAAGCAAAAAATCGACTGGGTTTTAGAAACTTGCGGGTTGGCGGGACAAGAAAATTTGATTACCGGACAATTACCCGGAGGATGGAAGCAAAGAGTTGCTTTTGGCGCTTCGGTAATGCACGAACCAGATATATTATTTTTGGATGAACCTACTTCTGGTGTCGATCCTTTAGCAAGGCGACAATTTTGGCGATTTATTAATGAATTTGCGCGTCAAGGAACGGCAATTTTAGTTACAACTCACTATTTGGAAGAAGCAGAACAATGTAATAGAATGGGTTTTATGGTAGCAGGTGAAGTTGTAACTCAAGGTTCACCAAGCGAAATTAAAGCAGAACAACCGGGAGAATTAATTGAGTTAGTTACTAACAACACTCAAGCTGCTTCTGATTTACTAAAAACCCAATTGGAATCTTGGCGAGTTTCGATTTTTGGCGATCGCTTACACATCGTTCTAGATCGTCCAAAAACCGAACTCCCCGAAATTCGTTCATTCTTACAAAATTCCGAAATAAATGTCCAATCTGTACGGACAATTCCCTTTTCTTTAGAAGATGCTTTTATCGGAACAGTACAACGCGCACAACAAAAGGTTTAGTTTATGGAAGTAAATTTTAAAACGGCTAATAATAGCGATCGCAACTTACTCTTAACCTTGATTGAAGAGTTCTATCAAATCGAACATTTACCATTTAATGTGGAGGCGCTAAACAAATGCTTTGATGAAATTTTTACTAACGAGTATTTAGCGACAATATGGATAATTTATGCCGATCGAGAATCTGTTGGTTATTTAGTCCTGACTTATGGTTATAGTTTGGAATTTTACGGAAGAGATTCCTTTATTGATGAGTTCTATATTCGAGAAAATTATCGCAATCAAGGAATTGGTAAACAGACATTAGAATTTGTCCAAACAACTTGTCAAACTTTAGGGATTAAAGCTGTACATTTGGAAGTCGATCGGGAAAATACTAGAGCAAAAACTCTTTACCAAAAAGCGGGTTTTGTGGAACACGATCGCTATTTAATGACTAACTGGATTAACACAGAAAAATGAAAAGAATCATCTCCCAATGTATTAAAGAATTAGCACAGTTTAGGCGCGATCGCTTAACTCTTGCCTTAGCGATTGTATTACCTGTAGCTGCATTATTTATTTATGGTTACGCCATTCGTTTAGAAACTAAAGATATTCCCATAGTTGTCCAAGATTTGAGCATGACTCCTTTAAGTCGCAGCTATGTAGAACAGCTATTTTCTACTAACACATTTACACCTGCACCTGGGATAGGAAAAGATGGTGTTGCTCGTGCGATCGATCGCGGAATCGCCAAAGCAGCAATTATTATTCCCCCTGATTTTGACAAACAAATTAACTCGAATCAACAGAGTACAATCCAAGTTTTAATTGATGGTACAGATGCCAATAATGCCAGAGTGATTCAAAATTATATTAAAGCCACAACTCAAGCTTTTTTAAGAACTTCTCAGTGGCAAACAAATAATAATAATATTGTGACACGAACTCGTCTTTGGTTCAATCCCGGAAGGAAAGAATCACTTTACATTGTACCGGGAGTTTTTGGGGTAATTTTGTGGATTTTTCCTTCTTTATTAGCTGCGATCGCAATGGTAAGAGAAAAAGAAAGAGGCACAATTTTACAAGTTTATGCTTCTAGTTTAACTGCTAGCGAACTATTACTTGGCAAATTACTTGCTTACTTTTTAGTAGGTGTTGCTCAAGCAATATTTGTAATTACTTTAGGTGCTATTTGCTTTCAAATTGGGTTAGTCGCAGAACCAACACCTCTATTAGTTGGAACGCTAATGTTTTTAATGACTAGCGTTATTTTTGGCTTAATGATTGGTACGAGAGCAAACAGTCAAAACGCCGCCGTTCAAGGAGTTACTTTTGCTGGTTTTACCACTGCATTATTACTTTCTGGTTTTATCTATCCTTTGAACAATATCCCTTTTCCATTATCGTTAATTTCTAATGTTATTCCAGCCAGATATTACATTGAATTAAGCCGAGATGCCTTTGTTAGAGGTACAGGTTGGCTAGGTGTTTGGTATGTACCGCTAGTTTTATTTTTAATATTTCTCTTCTTTTTCAATGTCGCTAGACGTAACTTAAGTAAAATGCAATTACCAGATTAAACCTAACTTAAAATTAGTCATTTTTTAAGGAGAGCAGAAATTATGAACTTTATAAATCGTTTATTAGGAACTCCTTTAATAGCTTTGATTATCAAAGAAGTTAATCAAATTTTACGCAATAAACAGTTAATGTTTTTGCTCTTGTTTCCGCCAACTGTACAACTGTTGGTTTTCGGCTTTTCTCTTAACCCAGATGTACAACATATCAAACTGGGAATTATTGATTATGCTAACACTTATGAAAGTCGAGAATTAGTTGCTGCTCTCACCCAAAATGATATTTTTCAGCCCAAACTTTATACTTACAGTCAAGAAGAATTAAGTCAAGAAGTAAGAACCGGAAAAATTACAGCTGGGTTAGTAATTCCGCCTGACTTCGATCGCAATTTGTCCCAAAACAAACCCGCAGAAATCCAAGTTTTAATTGATGGCGTTGACGCAAACACCGCCGGAATTGCCAATGGATATATTAATCAAATTGTCAATCAATATAGCCGCAGTTTGAACGAAAATCAATCGCCGCCATTAGTGCAAGTACAAAGCGTTTTTCTTTATAATCCAGGTTTACTTAGTACTTGGTTTATTGTCCCTGGAGTAATTGGATTAGTCTTAAATTTAACTAGTACTTTGGTTTCCGCAACCACAGTAGTTAAAGAAAAAGATTCCGGTACTTTAGAACAATTATTAATGACTCCGGCGGATGCTTGGGAAATTTTATTAGCCAAAATTGTGCCGCTTTTTGTGCTGTTAATGGGAGACGTTGTATTAGCTTTAACTATTGCTCGATTTATGTTTAAAGTGCCATTTAGAGGTAATGTAATTCTCTTTTTTATCTTTGCTGGACTTTATGTGTTTGTGGGAATTGGGATTGGGATTATGTTAGCAACTTTAGCACGCAGTCAGCAACAGGTAATTTTAATATCTTTCTTTATCAATTTACCAGTAATTCAGCTTTCAGGAGCGATCGCACCCATTGAAAGTATGCCCATATTTTTTCAAGATCTCTCATGGTTCAATCCTTTACGCCATTTTGTCACTATTACCAGAGGTTTATTACTCAAAGGCGTAGGAATTGAAGTACTTTGGCCTAACGTATTAATGTTAGCAATTTTCGCCGTGGTTCTGCTCACAATTAGTATTAATCGCTTTCGTTCTCAATTAAGTTAAAAATGACCGAAGCAATTGCGGTATATGCTGAAGTCTAACCATAGACACAGACTGAGATCTTGCACCTGCGATGCGAACCCGCCCGGAAATCAATTTCCGGGCTAATAGCTCAAGTCCATTAAAATGGACTGAAAGCCTTTGAATATTAACTCAAGTTGCTAGTTACAAGTCTGGCTCTTTCTTAGCCCCCCTTTGATCCCCCCTGTGCCCCCCTTATTAAGGGGGGAACCAGCGGAAGCTTCGCTATTAACATCACGGGGGGTTGGGGGGATCTAAACGTAGTCATCACAGCCGAAGATCCCCCCTAACCCCCCTTATTAAGGGGGGAACTCCGAAAGAATTAATAACTAGCAACTTGCGTTATTAAGTATTTAGTCCTCTTTAGAGGAGTTTAGCTATTAGCCTGCGAATTGATTCGCAGGCGGATTTTGGGACTGGTGCAAGATCTGAGCAGAAGCGTTTAGACAACAAAATATCGACCCAATAAATGCTGTAGTAAAATATTATGGAGGGCGCTAAAATTTATGACTCAATCAAAATCGGCAATCCAACTAAATCAAATATTGCAAGAGGATGCTGACTGGGTGCTAGATTGGTTAAAAACCATAGAATTAGAACCTTCTTCAGCGCCAGAAGGATTTAACTGGTTAGGTTTAGCCGAAGCAGCGAGTTTTGATGCTCTTGATGACGATCGCCACCATCCAAACACTAGCCTTAAATGGGCAGAAGTAGCGATCGAAGTATACGATCGACTGGCAAAATCAGCAAATGTTGATACTAGAGATTCTTTGCTCAATTCCTCAATGATGCTACGCGCCGCTATGATAGTAAAATTTGGTGCTATTCCCGATCATCCAGTTCTCGATCTCAACTCGATACTGCATTGGTTCAAAGATAGTCTAAAGATGTCCTACTCTGAAGCGACAACGAAAGCAGCTAATTGGAAAAAATGTCATATTGAAGAAATTCGAGAATTAAGAAAAATCAAAAATCGTTTGCAACCAATATTAGTGTTAGCCGAAAGTGGTAAAGTAGTTTTACTTCCAGAAATTAATTTATGGCTTTCTTTACAAAAGAAACTACCTTAAGGAATGGCAATATTACAACAATCCTCGATAACGAATAAAAACTAACACAGCTGCCCAAGAACCTAACGCTACTTTTACGGCAACCAAAATATTGAGAATGGGGATAATACCACCGCTGAAAAGATCGCCCAACTGTCCGTGTGGTAATTCTATTCCGATCAAAGTAATTGCTGATAAAACAACGAAAACTAAAACCGAAATTTTCTCTAAAGTAGCAGCTTTCCAACGTTGGTAAATCGCTTGCATCCATTCTGGAGATGAAGTGATTGCCACAAGTCCGATCGCAGTTCCCAAAGCTACCCCAGCCGCAAATCCACCACCCGGACTCAAGTGCCCTCTAATTGCCAATTCAATTCCCACTAACGCCGAAATTGTAGCTCCCAAACGTGCCAAAATAATCGAGGGTTCATCTGTAAATTGATAAACCTGGCTTTGGGTTTTTTCATTCGCCATTAGATAATAACAACCCATGATCGCGATCGTAAAAACTACCACTTCAAAGATCGTGTCATAGAGGCGATTCATTAAAATAATTCCCGTAACGGCATTAGGTATGCCAGTATCTTTGACGATCGCTTCCACGATCGGCAGTGATGAAACCAGATTAGGATTAGGTACAGCTAAGACTTTGAGAAACAGTGCTATTCCCGCTACAATATAGACCCAATTCATCAATGCTTCTCCCCTGAATCTGGTATGTTTACATAAGTCAAGCTAGTTTCTTCTGAGGACAGTTCACTTTCCATAATCTCGTAGATGCGTTTAACCCTAATTGCAGTCTGATATGGTTGTTTTTCTGCTTCCGCATCGTCCGATTCCGATCGCACAAATGGAACACAAGTTGCATGAATTTCCCTTTCCTTTAAAGCCTGTTGTAAGTCTTCTGTATCTTTAAAAGGAACGAGTTCCAGACGCATATAACGTTTATTAAAAATTCTGCGTAACTCTTTTCTGAGTCGTTCAAAATTCCGGTTTTCCTCTGACTCGATCGCCATATCTTTGAGCACACCCAAACGCATTACCAACGACGATCGCACCGCTACCGCATACAAAGTAATCGCCAGCATTGTACCCACCAATGCTTCCGTCAAAGCCACATCTGCTGCGCCCAAAATCGCATATAGCATTGCTGCTATTGCTCCCAGGATGCCACGAATCACCAAAGCATGATACGGATTGACCTCACATACCACCATGCAAGCAGCCAAGGGAAGCAAGGGGACGAGTGCATAAATATAATTATCATTCATGGCTTCCCTCGCTACCGGAAGAGTATGCCAACACATATCCGAGCACTGTATTCCAGATTGCTAAACAAATAAGTGCCAAGAGTAGCAAAGGCCATTCGTTAGGTCTGACTAATATTAACCCGACGACGATCGCCATCGATCCCAAAGTATCAGCAACCGAAAGACTATGCAGCTTAAATAATACCGATCGCTTCCTCAGTAGATGAGAAGTTCCCCAAAACCAAAAGACGAGTCCTAAACCAATCAAAATGTAACTTAATAAGTCGATCATAAATGAATAATTTACACCTCATTTAATCGTTTGAGAATCTGAGCCAACAACATGAATCCCGCATTTCCCACACTTAAAATGATCACTCCAGCCACACCAACCATCCAATCATCGCGGATAACAGAGACGACCAAAATGATAATTGATGTCTTACTCGCCACACTGGTAAGTGATAACATCTTTTGCCAAATATTATCATCTTTCAATGCTTGGTAAATGGGTATGAGCAGGGCTACAATCATTGCCACTAGCACCACATTCATTGGTTTTTCCTCCTCCGTACCCAGTGAACTTCGTACCAGCCATCTTCGTGATATTTCACAACAATAGTCTTTGGCGTAAAAGTGATTAAGAAGATATCTATAAATATCAATGTTGGAGTCCGATGCGATTTGACTCGCTCCATTGTGATATCTTCTTCGTTATGCGGACGAAGCATGATTTGAAATGCTTCCATGTATGCTTGGGGAATCGCCACCAGAATTTCACGGAATACCCGCAGCCAGTCTTTCAATACTACCGGAGTTCTTTGAAGACCGGGCAATAGAAATGCCACAATGATGCCAATTATGATATTTTGCCAACTAAAATTAGCGGTGAGCAAAAACCAAATTGACAATCGCAATATCAGATTTAAATACCCAACCATGCAAACCCCTTCCAGAACAAAAAGACTAAAATCAAAGTCATTACACCAATCAAATGATCGAACTGTTCAAGGGCACGAGGCAGCTTGATTACTAAGTGTTGAAAAATCAGAAGGTATGCCAGCCATCCAATGCCGATCGTTGCCAGGGGTTTGATGATATTTTCGACGGTATAAGCTTCGTAATAGGCAACATTGGCGATAAACAGCCCACCGATTAAGATGATTACTGCCACCCAGAAACCTGGCTTTGTATTATTTTCTGTTCCCCCAGGCGGCAAAAAGATAAATTTGGCAAATGAGATTGCTGTGCCCAAAGCGGCAATGTTCATGACGATCGCTTGCCAAGGCAAAAGATTCTTCGATGTCAACACCTTTGCCCCAAAACCTGACAACAAGGGAAATCCAGAGATTGAGAAACTAGCTATAACTAAGGCAATCCAAATCGGCGTACTAATCGGCTGATGTTGCAGTTCCTTAAAGTTGCGACTTGGTAAGTTACCTGCAATTAAAAACAGTGCGGATTTAACCAATCCATGTGTCAGCGCATAAAAGCCCCCGACAATCGGGGCAGCGAGGATAAAGCCTAACTGGGAAACGGTGTGAAACGCCAGCATCCTCTTTGTATCTTTTTCAAAGACGGCGTAGAACACTCCCAAAAGTGCCGTGCCCACGCCGAAAACTCTGACGATCGTCTCAACATCTGGCACCATTAACGCACAACGCACCAATGGGTAAACCCCAGCTTTTACCACAATTCCCGACATCAGTGCCGATACAGGCGTTTCCGATTCCGAGTGAGTCAACGGCAACCATAATCCCGATACAAAAATTCCCCCTTTTGTCAAGAGTCCCAGAAAAATCAAGGCTAGGGCTTCGGGGGGTGCATCGCGCAAACCTGCAAAACTAAAGGAATTATGGGCTTTATAGACTAATACCGCGCCAATCAGATAAAAAAGTAATGCTACATTGCCGACGCAGAGATAGCGCAAGCCCACCCAGATCGATCGATCCGTCCGAGGATAAACTATTAAGAGAAACGCGGCAATTCCTAATACTTCTAACGCCACGTATAAAGTTACAAAATCCGCACAGATAAAAGCGGAATTAATGCTGCCATGTAAAATAATGGCTTGGGTATAAAAAAAAGTCGTCTTTCCGCTGTTCCAACAATAGAAGATTACTGCTGCCGTTACCAGCGCATTTGTCAATATAAAGAATGCACTTAATTGGTCGGCATATAATCTGACACCAAAATTATCGAGTAATAGAAGTGAAACAGGAGATTTTTCCGTGAATAGGAGTGAGGCAAATCCAGCCGAAGCTAAGGCGACTCCTAGTGCTAAAAAGCGATCGAGTAATGGGAATAGATAGATGAAAAACCCGACAAAAAATGGGAGTGTAACCCATGCGATCGTAATAGTATTCATGGTGTATTATTCTTCTCGATCTCGTTGCTTTCCAATGTCGGATTATTCCGCGCCAGTTTCATGGCACCAACCAGCATTAATGCTTGAATCGAAAAGCCGATCACGATCGCTGTTAATATGACTGCTTGAGGGACTGGATCGGCGTAAGCACCTTTTTTCACACTACCCAAAATTGGTGTGAACAAACCCTCTCGTGACGCAATTACCACATAATAGGCAATCACCCCGGTACTCATAACATCCATAGAGATGATCTTCATCATCAGGTTTTTTTTCAGGATGATGCCGAAAAATCCGCAAAATATTGTTGCTAATACGCACGCTTCTATCACGAGAATTGCTTGGTTGGTAAAGGAGCGATCGCAACTATCTTATCAAAGCTACACTTACAGAACACAAAAAACTCAGAGCCAGACCATAACGATTTCCAACTATAACCATTGCAAATCTCAATCATCAGCGTCCCATATTTTTCTTCATTTGGTCCAACTCTTCCTGAGCTTCCCAACGACTAAATTCCGCTTCTAAAGAATCCATCCCCCCAGTAGGTTTAAAAGTACTACCTTGATTCCAACCAACATTTTGCGTTCCTGCTTTTGCACTTGCACGCGCCGCTTGTGCTTCCGCCGCTTTTGCCCGCACTTCCTGCCTTCGCACTTGAATTTGTTGATACAATTCCTGAGTTTTAGTAATGCGCTCTTTTATTCCTTTCATGTGTCCCCAAAGCTGATTGCCCTGGCGCAACAAAGCAGCTTCGTGTTCCTGTGCAGGTTTGACTAAATCCATTCTATTTGCCGCTTTCGCCTTTTCAATGCGGATATGCCAGCGTTGCACTTCTTGTGCAGTATTAAAAATTTGCTCCTCGACCTTTTTTTCCTGCAAGCTCAAATCAGCAATTAACCGCTTGGTATCTTCTTCTTGTTCCCGCAATTGTTCTTCTAAAGCTTGTAATTCCAAATGCGGATTATTGCGAAGGTATTCTTCTAAGCGACTTTCTAAAAAACGACTTAAATCTTCAAATAAACCCACAGCTTTTACTCCTTTTTATAACTTATAAGTTTTGAATTTTGAATTTACCACTCAAAACTTTCTCAGGGCGGGTTTTGTAAAAACTTCTCTGTTTGTCAGCGAAAATAAATTACTAAACCCGCCCCTACAAACTCAAAACTTCTAAAACTGTTGTCCAACAAAAATAGAGCGAACTTCACCATTTCTGCGGATGACAGCTTCGGAATTTTCGTTGTTAATTTCTACCAAAGTCCAACCACTAGAACCAATGCTTTCCCCAACATAAACTCGCCGGGAAACACCAGCAACTTCAAAGATACCGCTGACCTTTCTCCCAAAACTAAAACTCCGCGCAAACTATACTGATTACCAGGAGTAGAAGCGGTAGCTTGTGGAGACCGATTTCTAAAAGTAGGTTGCATAGTAGGTGAAGGAGGAACTGCAACTACTCTAGGAGATTCTGATGCAGCTTGGGTTGGGGAAGGGTTTGGTTTAGCAGCAACAGTTGTCGGTCTGGCAGTCGGTGAAGGTAAAGCGGTTTGAGTTGGGGAAGGGGTTGGTTTAGCAGCAGCAGTTGTCGGCCCAGCAGTGGGTGAAGCGGTTTGAGTTGGTAAAGCAGCACTAAGTCTGGGAACAGTTGGCGCAGTTGCTACAGGACGGGAAGTTGGTCTAGCTTCAGGTTTCGGACTTGGTGCTGGAGTTGGGGAAGTTGCTTTTGGAGTTGGGGAAGTTGCTTTTGGAGTTGGGGAAGCTGCTTTTGGAGTTGGGGAAGTTGCTTTTGGAGTTGGAGAAGTTGCTTTTGGAGTTGGGGAAGTTGCTTTTGGAGTTGGGGAAGTTGCTTTTGGAGTTGGAGAAGTTGCTTTTGGAGTTGGGGAAGTTGCTTTTGGAGTTGGAGAAGTTGCTTTTGGAGTTGGAGAAGTTGCTCGACTTGGCGCAGCAGCTTGGGGGGAAGGTGTTGCTGCTGGAGAGGGAGGATTGGTGTAAATAATTCTGGGTTGGGGATAAACTGGGATGTAAACTCGTTCTAAAACATTAGGACGGCTAGCATTTTGGGGTAAATTACCGGGAGTCAACACAGGTAATGGTGGTTGAGTCGGTGGAGGTGCTGGGGGAACTACAGGAACTTGCTGGCGATTTTCTGCTTTTTGATCGAGACTTTCTAGCGATCGCTGCATATAATCTACAAAAGCTAAGTCCTTCTGTGAAGCTTGTGTCGCTTTCGGGGTTGAAGCTGAATTATTCTCCAATAACGAATTGAGTCTACCTTGACCTAAAACCCACAATAACAAAGTAATTGCCAAAGAAGCACAAGCACCAATCAACAACCATTTTTCCAGGGACTTCCCTGACTGCTGGCGCTTGGTGAGAGTTGTTTCTGGTTTAGTAATTTCTTCTGCTACTGTTGAACGAGAGGTAATTTCCGCTGGAATGGTGACAGACGGAACAGCCATTTTTGGGAAAGAAACATATTCTGCGGGTTCAGCTGGTATAGTCGGCGTTTCACTACCTGTTTCGAGTATTCTTTCCACATCTGCGAAAATATCGTCCATCAAACGATTGGCGTTCGCATCCATTGACCAAGGTTGGTCTGATTTTCCTTCTAAAGACTTTACCGCAATCTGGTTAGTACTGACTTCCTGTGGCATATATGGCTCATTCACTCCTTGCTGAATTTAACGATAGCGTTTAAAGGTGCGGATGACGCTAGGTGCGAAGCTAAAGTTTCTATAAAAAATATTGCTAGAACCCTAACAATTATAAGCTTCTAATCAGCTATAGCTTACAGCAGATTTTTCGCCTGTTGGTCTTATGTCTTATGTCTTATGTCATTGGTTCTTAGTCCTTGGTCATGGAAAAGCTTATAGCTCGTGCTTCTAAATTTAAGTAAATTGGTAAAAACCATCACCTTAAATTTTCACACCTTATCGCTGCCATAAAAAGAACATTGCGCTTGTGCATCTATTCCCTTTCCCGATGGTTGGTACAGAAAAACCCTTTCTACTTGAAACCATTCTCCATCTTTAAACACACAATCTCCCACTCTGGGAATTATCCGATAAGCTTTCACCCACTCTTTATCTTCAGTAGGTGCGCTTTCAGTGTTTTGATGTTCAAAAGATGCGTAATAAACGAATTGAATTAAGTATGTCTCCATAAAAATTTTGCCTAAAACCCCAGACATTATACGCAACTGGTAAAATTATTGCCGGAGAATTTCCATTAATTAGTACGTTGTTGCGCTTTAGCGCTCTTATTTTATTTGGTAATAAGAGCGCTGAAGCGCAACAACATACTTATGGAGTTTATTCGACACCTGCTGTACTTAACTGACGGGAACGAATTTCTAGATACACCAACAAGGCGTTAACATCTGCTGGGTTAACTCCACCAATTCTCGCCGCTTGTCCAATAGTTAAAGGTTTAACTTTTGTCAGTTTTTCGCGAGATTCTTTGGAAAGTGTTTCAATGACAGAGTAATCCAAATCAGGGGGAAGTTTGCGATGTTCGTGTTTAGCGATTTGGTCGATTTGATGTTGCTGACGTTGCAAGTAACCTGAATATTTCAGGTCAATTTCTACGCCTTCCCTTTCTGCTTGGGTTAAGTCAGGATTTGCTAATCCATATTTGTTTAAATCAAGATAATGAAATCCGGGACGACGCAACAGATCTGCTAAGGTAATGGAACCTTTGATTGCTTGTTGGGTGTCATTTGCGATCGCTTTTCCCACATCATCATGTTCTTTAATCCGCTGACTGTACAATCGCTCTTTTTCCGCTGCAATATTCCCTTGTTTCCGGTTAAACAATTCCCAACGACGGTCATCAATTAACCCAATTTCTCTTCCTAATGGTGTGAGTCTTTGGTCGGCGTTGTCCGATCGCAATATTAACCGATATTCCGATCGGCTTGTCAACATCCGATAAGGTTCCCGCAAATCTTTTGTACACAAGTCATCTACCAAAGTCCCAATGTAACTTTGTTCGCGGGGGAAAACAATCATCTCCTGATTTCTGGCAAATCTCGCCGCATTCACCCCCGCAACAAAACCCTGTGCTGCTGCTTCTTCATAACCCGTTGTTCCGTTAATTTGTCCCGCACAAAACAACCCTGCAATTTTCTTCGTCATCAAAGTTGGGTAACACTGAGTCGCGGGTAAATAATCATATTCCACCGCATAAGCAGGACGCAACATTTCGCAGTTTTCCAAACCGGGAAGAGTCCGCAACATTAATAATTGTAGATCTTCTGGCAACCCTGTAGAAAATCCTTGAATATACAATTCAGGAATATCTCGACCTTCCGGTTCGATAAAAATCTGATGACTTTCCTTATCGGCAAATCGAACAATCTTATCTTCAATACTAGGGCAATATCTCGGCCCTTTGGCATCAACCCAACCGCCATAAACGGGAGACAAATGTAAATTTTCCCGAATTAAACGATGAGTTTCTGCGGTTGTCCTTGTCATATAACAAGGTACTTGTTCTCTTTCTATCCAAACTTCCGGGTCAAAACTAAACCAGCGAACTTCCGCATCTCCGGGCTGTGGTTCCATTTTAGTATAATCTACCGATCGCTTATCAACTCTTGCCGGAGTTCCTGTCTTTAACCTTCCCGTTTCAAAACCTAACCGATTCAAAGTTTCCGTCAATCCAACAGCGGCAAATTCTCCCGCACGTCCGGCAGACATTGACTTATTTCCCACCCAAATTTTCCCACCCAAAAATGTGCCAGTGGTGAGAATTACTGCTTTACATCCAAATGCTACACCGAAGTAAGTTTCGACACCAATTATTTCTTCGTTTTTCCCCAAAACTAAATCTGTCACCATGCCTTCGCGGACTGTCAAATTGGGTTGATTTTCGACAATTCGCTTCATTACCGCTGCATATTCTCGCTTATCTGTTTGTGCGCGTAAAGCCCAAACTGCTGGCCCTCTAGAAGAGTTTAGCACTCGTTTTTGCAGGTAAGTGCGATCGGTCATTTTGCCGATTTCGCCCCCAAGTGCATCGATTTCATGTGTTAATTGAGACTTAGCAGGGCCACCCACTGCGGGGTTACAAGGTTGCCAAGCGATTTTATCAAGATTAAGAGTTAAAAGTAAGGTACTACAACCAAGTCGTGCAGTAGCAAGTGCAGCTTCACAACCGGAGTGTCCTGCACCAACAACAACAATATCAAATTCTTTTTGGAATTGTACGGACATAATGGGGTTAAACGTGCGATCGGAGTCAGGGTTTGAGTAACAAGGACTCATATTCGACTTTAGCATTTACATCCGCTCTTTGCACTTTAAATCCTGCTATGATTAATTTTAACGTTTCTGGAAACAAGAAATGAAAATTAATGAATTAACTTATTGCGATCGTGAATTAGAATGGCGGTTTAATCCAATTCATTTTTCCGATTTAACTTTGTTAGTTGGTATATCCGGGGTAGGTAAAACCCAAATTATTAAGTCAATTATAGCTTTACAAGAAATAGCAAAAGGTGGCTCAATAAATGGATTAGAATGGGATATATATTTTTCAATTAACAACGATCGTGAGTATCAATGGAAAGGAAAATTTGAAACAAAAAAACTACCCGCAATGTTGAGTAAAGAAGATGAAAAGTCAGAAGGATTGAAATTTAGGCTGATTTGGGAAGAATTATATTTTAACAATGTTTTAATTATAGAAAGAAGCGACAACAAAATAAAATTTAAAGGTGACAAACTACCTAAACTCTCACCATTTCAAAGTGTAGTTTATCTATTCAGCGAAGAAGAAGATGTTGTTCCTATTCGTAACGCTTTTAATAAAATTATTTATAGTGAAGGTACTAGCTTAGTTAATCCAGTTGATTCAATTAATTATATTCAGTTTGTACAAAACTATAATTCATTAGAAAAAATTCAAAACAGCAATTTTTATATTCAAATTAAATTGGCGTTAGTTTACATCCATGCCCGTGAAGTATTTCAAAAAATTAAAGAAAGCTTTATAAATATATTTAGCCAAGTAGAAGATATTCAAATCCACATTGTTGAAACGGAATATATGCCTTTGAAGTCCCGATACTACCCTTTTGTTTACATAAAAGAAAAAGGAGTGAATCATTGGATACCTCAAACTCATATATCTTCGGGAATGTTTAGAACACTTATGCACATTAGCGAACTTTACTTATGTGCTGAAGGCAGCGTAATTCTAATCGATGAATTTGAGAATAGTTTAGGAGTAAATTGTATTGATGTTTTGACTGAGTTACTCTTAGAAAATCGTAATTTACAGTTTATCATAACCAGTCATCATCCCTATATTATCAATAAAATTAGTATGGAACATTGGAAAATAGTGACTCGTCAAGGTGGAGTAGTTACTGCAAGAGATGCCAAGGATTTTAACTTAGGAAAATCGAGACATCAAGCTTTTATGCAATTAATTAATCTTGAAGAATATGCTGAAGGAATAAAAGTTTGATGAACATTTACTTCCTTGTAGAAGGGAAAAGAACTGAAAGAAAAGTTTATCCAGCTTGGCTTGCTTACCTTTTACCAGAACTCCAACGAGTCCAGAGTTACGATGAAGTAGATAAAAATAATTATTATTTGTTTAGTGGTGAAGGTTATCCGTCAATTATTTACGATCATATTCCTAATGCTATAGAAGATATTCGTTCAATAGGAAAGTATAATTACTTTGTTGTTTGTTTGGATGCCGAAGAGAGTAGCGTTAATGATATTAGAGAGGAAGTTGATGGTTTTTTGCAATCTGAAAAAATTGATTTGGATAATACCCAGATGGTGCTGATTATCCAAAATCGTTGTATAGAAACTTGGTTTCTAGGCAATAGAAAGATTTACACAAGAAATCCTCAAAGTCCACATCTTTTAAATTACACCCGTTACTATAACGTGGAAACAGACTGCCCAGAAAAAATGGGAAAATATCAGAATTTTAACACTCATGCTCAGTTTCATGAAGCTTATTTAAAAGCATTATTTGAAGAAAAACGTATTAGCTATTCAAAGAAAAATCCTGGTGCTGTTTTGCAAGAGTATTATCTACAGGAATTACGAAAAAGAACGGAAGCTCAATTAGAGCATTTACCTAGTTTCCAGTATTTTATAGAATTTTGTAAAATGATTAAGTCACAGTTGCAAAGTTAGGAAACAGAATAATTATCCTACTTCCACATAACGAAATTCTGCATCTTTAGTTAATTCTTCAACTGTCTCCAAATAAGCTTGAAGCGCATCTTTAATATTTTCTAAAGCCTCTTCTTCTGTGTTTACTTGCGACCAACAACCCGTTAAAGCTGGACACCAAATCGCATACCCTTCTTCAGATTTTTCTAACTTTACTTTATAGCGCATCTTTTAGATTACCTTAAATTAAATACAAAATATATTATACTATAATAGTCGTAATTATAGTGCTAATTTGCGGTAACGACATATTTTTATAAACCAAAAACTTAGAATTATAGAAAATTGATCGCACTCGATAATCCCATCTGTTAAAATTGATTATCTAACAAGGCGTAAGTATGACAAAAGTAGATGCAATCCAAGCTCAAAATCGATTAACAGAGATTATAACTAGTGTAGGCGATCGCGGCGACAGAGTTGTAATTGAACAAGAAGGTAAAGCAGTAGCAGCGATTATTAGCTATGAGGATTTAAAGCGATTAGAAACTTTAGAAGATCCCAGAGATGCGGAAATGATGCGGCGTGCTATGGAGGAACATGAAGAATTTGTTACGCTAGAAGAAGTCATAACCAATTACAATGAATTGCACGGCACAGATTTTACCATAGGAAGCATTCTCAATGATAGTAATGATGATGAATTGTATCAGAATTTGTAGGGGTTAAATATGAAATATCTGTTGGCTATTTTATCGTTCGCTTTTGTCATACTAAATGCGGAAGTTGCTAATTCTGAGTTTAAACAACCTGGAGGAATTCCAGCAATGTTCCCTCCAGAATTAACTAAATCCATTACTTTAACAGGAAGTTTATCTGCCTACCAATTTAAAACTTCTAGAGAGCCAACAGTTGCCATCTATCCAAAAAAAGTGGAGTTGAATATGGTTTACAATGGCATAGATGATGAAACCTGGCCTTATAAAAGGATTTTAGCTGTACTTTTAAACAATGTTTGCCAAATTAAAGATGCAAACTTTTCGAGTAATCTAATTGAGCAAACATATCGTTCTCGATCGCTCACTCCTCCTGTAAATTTAGGTGGTAATGCGGGAAGTACGGTTTTAAAGCGACAAAGCGCAACTCGGAATGGTTGCTTGGTTAGAGTTGAAGTTGACGGAGCTCGGTGGCATACAATTACAACTACGATCGCCCCAGCTAGATAGTATGATTGACTACGTGATTTTGGGAAGATTCAAAAATCAAAGATTAAATGTTTTACCCATTAGTCCTACAGAAACTTATTTGACTATTCTTTAAATTACAGTGGTGCATTTCCTCTGGTTTAACATATAATCGAATCGCCTTGTAGGGGATAACTCCTGCGAGCGGGCAAAAACTAACCCAGTGAAGTGACGTTATATTAAAGGACTCTGTGAAATATTTTTTTCTTTCTGATGGTTGGACTTATGGGCGCGTCTGGTCGTCCGAGGGACTGTGGAACGACGCAAACTGGCGACGCAAACCCCACATTCAACGCTTAAACCTTTATTTTGTGCAGCAAAACGAACAATTGTGGCTGTATCGGGTCGAAGATGCCATTTTAACCGTCGAAGTTAAACCTGTAGCCGCAGACCAAATTGAACGGGCGACAAATACGATCGGTCAAGTAGTCCTCAAGCGACTAATCAGCGGCGACCAAGTGCTAGAACGGCTGAGTGCCGCCGAAACAGTTTGTCAAGTAAAAAATATTCAATCGGTCGTATTGTAACTTAAACTTAAAACTGTAACTTGGGGAGTGAACCTAGCTGTGAGTTCAAGTGCTGTCAACAATACAGCGCATAGATATGCTTGCAATAGGCGCACTCAAAAGTTACACTTCTTTAAATACTCTCATTTTGTTAAACTCATTGTTAAACTGCCCAAGGTATCTTAATTAAAGGCAACTTGATCGAGATTTCCTGGACAGCCGCAGCAAACAAAACCTTAACAAACTGCACAAAAGTTCGTTGATCCGACATCACTCATCGAGGAGGAGCGTAGTCAATGGGACTACCCTGGTACCGAGTACATACAGTCGTCCTGAATGACCCAGGCAGATTAATATCTGTACACCTTATGCACACTGCCCTCGTGGCAGGTTGGGCTGGTTCGATGGCCCTGTACGAACTAGCTATTTACGACCCCAGTGACCCCGTTCTTAATCCTATGTGGCGGCAGGGTATGTTCGTCATGCCCTTCATGGCACGCTTAGGAGTAACGGACTCTTGGGGCGGTTGGAGCATCATCCCTGACAAAGCAAATATTAATCCAGGTGTCTGGAGCTTTGAAGGTGTTGCTGCCGCTCACATCGTTCTGTCTGGTTTGCTGTTCCTAGCTGCCGTTTGGCACTGGGTTTACTGGGATTTGGAACTATTCAGAGATCCCCGCACTGGCGAACCTGCGCTTGATTTGCCAAAAATGTTTGGCATTCACTTGTTCTTATCTGGCTTACTTTGCTTTGGTTTCGGTGCTTTCCACCTCACAGGTCTATTTGGCCCTGGTATGTGGGTTTCCGATCCTTATGGCTTAACCGGGCACGTTCAACCCGTAGCACCAGAATGGGGACCAGCCGGATTTAACCCCTTCAACCCTGGTGGCGTTGTGGCTCACCACATTGCGGCAGGTGTTGTAGGTATTATTGCTGGTTTGTTCCACTTGACAGTTAGACCACCGGAAAGACTCTACAAAGCTTTACGGATGGGGAACATTGAAACCGTGCTTTCTAGCAGTATTGCGGCGGTTTTCTTTGCTGCCTTTGTGGTCGCTGGTACTATGTGGTACGGCAATGCTACCACTCCGATCGAATTATTCGGCCCCACCCGTTATCAGTGGGATAAGGGTTACTTCCAACAAGAAATCCAACGTCGCGTCCAAGCTAGCGTAGCTGATGGTGCAACTCTAGCTCAAGCATACGAACAAATTCCCGAAAAATTGGCCTTCTATGATTACGTAGGTAACAGCCCTGCTAAAGGTGGTTTGTTCCGCGTTGGCCCAATGAACAACGGTGATGGTCTAGCTCAAGGTTGGTTAGGTCATCCAGTATTTAAAGATGCGGAAGGTCGCGAATTGAGTGTTCGCCGCTTGCCTAACTTCTTTGAAAACTTCCCAGTGGTGCTGACTGATAAGGATGGCATTGTTCGTGCTGATATTCCTTTCCGTCGTGCTGAATCTAGATATAGCTTTGAGCAAGTTGGTGTGACTGTTAGCTTCTTGGGTGGCGCACTCGATGGCAAGACTTTCACCGATGCTGCTGATGTGAAGCAATATGCGCGGAAAGCTCAATTGGGCGAACCTTTTGAGTTCGATCGCGAAACTTTAGGTTCTGATGGTGTGTTCCGTACCAGCACTCGCGGTTGGTTCACCTTTGGACACGCTGTATTTGCACTGTTGTTCTTCTTCGGTCATATTTGGCACGGTTCTCGTACCATCTACCGTGATGTATTCGCGGGTGTCGATCCCGACCTGTCTGAAGAGCAAGTGGAATGGGGCTTCTATCAGAAAGTGGGTGATAAGTCTACCCGCCGGAACCAACCTATCTAATCTCTTGTTTGAAGACTTGTGATTAAGGTCTAGCGACTAACTAATTTAATTTATTTTGTTAGGGCGTTAGACCTTTCTCTGTTAGTAATTGGTAAAATCTTAATTGGCAGGATAGTCAGGATTTTTTGATATGGAAAGCATTGCTTACGTTCTCATCTTTGCTATTACTCTGGGCGTGCTGTTCTTTGCGATCGCTTTTCGGGAACCCCCCCGCATCGAAAAGAAATAACTCTCTCGTCCTGTAACGGTTACGGTTTAAAATCTGCAACAGCTGTTACCCAAGTTGGTAACAGCTGAATTTGCTGTGTTTACTAAAAAGTTAGGTTTTGTGTCAAAATCTCGATAGAAGGGCGATCGGCTAATCAGGATCAGGAAAGCATTTTTTCCATCTCTGACCAAGATACCGAAGATGCAGCTTAAATCACAATTAGCTTACCAAGCTATTTTAAGTATAAAAGGATTTTACAAAATGCGCTGTCCTTTCTGTAATAACCCAGATAATCGTGTGCTGGAGTCACGTTCAGCAGAAGGCGGACAAAGTATTCGCCGTCGTCGAGAATGTCTTAGATGTAAGCGTCGCTTTACCACTTATGAACAAATTGAATTTGTTCCCGTGACGGTGATTAAGCGAGATGGGAGACGAGAAGGTTTCGATCGCTCTAAACTCTTAAGAGGAATCGTCCGGGCTTGCGAAAAAACTGGCATTCCTCAACTGCGTTTAGAAGAACTTACAGATGAGGTAGAAGCTGAATTACAACAGCGAGAAGTGCGGGAAGTTACCAGCAATGAAATTGGGGAATTAGTTTTGCAAAAACTCCGCTATCTAAGTGAAGTAGCTTACGTGCGCTTTGCCTCAGTGTATCGTCAGTTTCGTGGCATTGCTGATTTTATTTATACCTTAAATCAACTCCGCAACGACAATATTACAGCACGCAAAGAAGGAATCTCGACAACAAATACTCCCAGCACGGAAAATTCTGGCTTAAAGACTGAGGGAACCGAAAAAACTGTAACTTTTATCGCCCATTCTTAAAATTTAATAAACTTTTTTATGCAGGAGATATTCTCTGCTGCTGTCAATCTCAGCAGTTACAGAGAAAGTATTCTGCCATGTCTGGGCGTAAAACCAAGAAAATGGGAAAAAGTAGTTTCACTGGTGCTAGTTAAGATAGAATGATATGTCTGGACTCTAAATCACCTTAGCTGGATCTGCTAAAATATGAGATTTGGAGGGATGAAGGTGTAAACGGCACATTAAAAACGTGCGTATACATCGACAGGAGGCGTAATTTTTCTAAAAACTAACAAGGACAAGGTTCGATTCGCATGGTCAATCAGAAAACAACAACTGCCGATATTGGTTTTACTCTCGACGATTTTGCTGCTCTACTCGATAAATACGATTATCACTTCAATCCAGGTGATATTGTAGCTGGTACTGTATTTAGTATAGAGCCGAGGGGCGCTCTGATTGACATTGGTGCTAAAACGGCAGCTTATATTCCGATTCAGGAAATGTCGATTAACCGAGTAGACGCTCCTGAAGAAGTGCTGCAATCCAACGAAACTCGCGAATTCTTCATTCTTACAGATGAAAATGAAGATGGACAATTAACTCTTTCGATTCGTCGCATTGAGTATATGCGTGCTTGGGAACGGGTGCGTCAGTTGCAAGCTGAAGATGCGACAGTGCGTTCTCAGGTTTTTGCTACCAATCGTGGTGGCGCATTAGTCAGAATTGAAGGGTTACGTGGTTTTATTCCAGGATCTCATATTAGTACCCGTAAGCCTAAAGAAGATTTGGTAGGGGAAGAATTACCACTGAAATTTTTAGAAGTAGATGAAGATAGAAATCGTTTAGTTCTCTCGCATAGACGCGCATTAGTTGAGCGCAAGATGAACCGTTTAGAAGTCGGTGAAGTGGTAATTGGTTCAGTACGTGGTATTAAACCTTATGGTGCTTTTATCGATATTGGTGGTGTGAGTGGGTTGCTACACATTTCGGAAATTTCCCACGAACATATCGATACGCCGCATAGTGTGTTCAATGTCAATGATGAAATTAAGGTGATGATCATTGATTTGGATGCGGAAAGAGGGAGAATTTCGCTTTCTACTAAGCAATTAGAACCCGAAGCTGGGGATATGATCCGTAATCGCGATCGCGTTTACGAAATGGCCGAAGAAATGGCGGCGAAGTATCGCGAACAACAACGGGCGAAGTTGCTAGGTGAAGTTCCACCAGCAGCAGAAGCAGCGGTAGCTGTGGATGCGGTTGCCGAAGAAGATATTCCGCCTGCTGAGGAAGCTGATGTTGTGGATGCAGTAACAGCCGAAGAAGATATTCCGTCTGCTGAGGAAGAAGTGGAAGCTGTTCCAGCTGTTGTAGGTGCTGTGGCTACAACTGAACCGGAAGCAGTTGCAGGAGCAGCAATACCTTCATCTGAAGAATAATTGATTGAAAAAAACTAACGACAAACTGAGAGGGAAATACCCTCTTTTTTTTTACAGGGAACAGGAAAGAATGGGGAGATGGAAAAGGTAATTAAATAATTTTCCTCATCCCCGTAGCATTAGATAGCTCAAAAAAGTAGTAAATCGCCGTAAATTGTAATTAATCGGAATCCACCTCAAGCCTTTTGCTATTTTGTATATCAGTAACGGAAGATTGAGGTAATTTGATGCCTAGAAAGAAAGAGGGCAGGACGATGCTTCTAGCCAGGGTTGACATTGACACCCCAGCAAAGATAAAAGAGATAGCCCTTAAATTGGGCTGTGTTTACGGCGACGACGGCAGCACTGGCAAACTATTAGACGCAGTTGCCAGAGGGGAAATTATCCTCATTAGAGCTATTGACCCCAAGCGATAACTGATATACAATGCTGTTGTTGTCGAAAACTTACATCAATGGCACGAAAGCTAATCTCCAAAACCGAATATGTCGTAACAGGGATTGGCTACTGCGTTGGTGGCGATGTCGAACTAGCTAGAATCCAAGCTAAAAAAGCTGGCAAGTTGCGCTCTGATATCTGGAATAAGTACGGGGGATTGCAGACTTGGGGCATCAACTCTAATCAGTTAATCAAAGACTTCAAGTTGACCAATCCTCCAGAAAAATACGAGTTAGATTATGAGCAATGGGAAAAAGCATTCCAACGCTGTATTGATGAAATACATACATATCAAGAAGCAGTAAAAACCGCAGTTATTCGTCGCATTTATTTGAAGTTTAGCGAAGGAGGGTTTAGGGGTGAATTAGTTAAATCTTTAAACTCATTAGAGTGGATGCAATACCCGTTAATTAATAGATGGGTGCGACAACATTATCATCGAGGGCATACTTGGAAAAATCACCAGATCAATGTTACCGACAGAAAGAAGTCCCCTATCGTCAAACGGGTTTCTCGAAATGTTGTGGAAGTGATAATCAGTGGCGACTTAATCAAGCCCCGTCAATATCAAAAGATTAAATTACGTTTCAAGGTTGGCAGGATTACGCCAACCGGGAACTTGAGAATAATGTTTAATGATGAGGCGGGAAGTGTCGAACTTCATTACAGCAGGATTATCCAAAAGACCGAGAATAGCAATACCTCGTCATCGGGACTGGATAAAGGTTTCACCGAAGCGCTAACTGACTCTGACGGGGTAGTTTATGGTGATGGCATCGGCAAAGTAATGACCCGCGAAGTCAAGAAACGTCACGTAAGAGGCAAGGCTAGAAACAAGCTTTATGCCGTTGCTAAAAACAAAAATAAAAAGCATATTTTTCGGTGCAATTTAGGCAAGAAGCGGTGGAACAGAAGAGAGAAGAAAAAGAGGTCTTGCCTAATAAATCGTATCAGAGAAGGAGTTAATAAGTTTTTCGATTCTCACAAGGTAGCGGTAACGGAAGATTTGAGCGCCACAATCAAGAGAAAAAGCCGTTCTTGCGCCAAGAATCGACAGCTTTCTGAATGGTGTAAAGGAGAAATTCAGAAAGCATTAGAAGAGATTTCCCAGCGTCGCAAATCGTCTGTGGTGTTGGTAAATGCTGCTTATTCATCACAGGTGGATTGTCGTAATGGAACCCTGTTGGGACACCGAGACGGCGATTCATTCTTCACGTTCGACGGGATGGAGTTACAAGCAGATCGTAATGCTGCTGTTAATTTGCTGCAACGAAAAGACGATACCGAAATTACTCGGTTCATGAAAGTTGATGCAATTAATAGTTTACTGCTTCGCAGGACAGCATCTTTCCTCGCTCAAATGGATTTAACGCTCGCCTGTGCAGTTGACTTAGGTTGGCTTTCTTCCAAACACTTGGAGCGTTACAGGCGAGGAAAGCATAAGGCTAAGGACTCGTGCCAAGTGGTTTAGATGTGGCGAGGGAGGATTTGCCATAATCCACCAATACCTCGAACCTCTCAAACCGAAAACAACAGTCAAGCGAAATATTACGGTTTACTCCGTTTTATGGCGTTTTGATTATAGTCCTCATCTCCTTCAAAAAGCAATTTAAATGATTAACAGCCCAGGAGCAAAATACTGTGGTAAGTATTCGTTGTGGAGAGGTAATTTTTCCTGAGATTCAGGGGATAATTTTTGATAAGGATGGGACTTTGGAAAATTCTGCGGAGTTTTTGCGAAGCTTAGCACAAAAGCGATCGGGCTTGTTGGATGCAGAAATTCCGGGGGTTGGCGATCCGTTGTTGATGGCGTTTGGTGTTAATGGTAATCAAATCGATCCGACTGGTTTAATGGCGGTGGGAAGTCGGCGGGAAAATGAAATTGCGGCGGCGGCTTATGTGGCCCAAACTGGTAGGGGATGGATGGAAGCTTTGGCTCACGCACGTCGCGCTTTTACACAAGCCGATCGACAGTTCCAAAATGCTGCACCTTCACCTTTATTTGTGGGAAGTTTAGAAGTTTTGCAATTACTTTCTCAAGCTGGTTTAAAATTAGGCATCCTTTCAGCTGATACTACAGCAAAAGTGGAAGCATTTGTCCAAAGGTATCAGCTAACTGATTATATTCAATTAGCAATGGGAGTTGATGAGGGGCCGAGTAAACCAGACCCGACTTTATTTTGGCAAGCTTGTGAAAAATTAGGAATAGAACCTAGTGCTACTTTGATGGTGGGTGATGCTGTCAGCGATCTGGAAATGGCGCGTCAAGCTGGTGCTGCTGGTTGTATTGGTATTTGTTGGGGAAACTCCAAAGCGACTCATTTGGCGATCGCAGATGTAACTATTGGACAACTAGATGAACTAAACTTTTTTTAGACAATATAACTGATTTTTAGATAT
This sequence comes from Floridaenema flaviceps BLCC-F50, assembly GCF_041929275.2. NCBI lineage: Bacteria > Bacillati > Cyanobacteriota > Cyanophyceae > Aerosakkonematales > Aerosakkonemataceae > Floridanema > Floridanema flaviceps. The sequence continues at coordinate 627,542 of NZ_JBHFNR020000001.1, forward strand.
CCTCTGAGACTGATTGACAACACTTTTTTGATAATTGTTTACTATATAAAATAGCTGATTATCGCTTAGCAGTTGCCACTTTCCTGACATAAAGTTCTGCTAAATCTATCTTCTGAGAGAGCAAAGAAGCTAAAAACTATTTGTCTTATTTTCCGTCTAGAGATGGAGTAAAAGCTATCTAAGAGATGGATAACATTTGCATAACACAAAAAAAGCTAAAACCAATTTAATTTCTTAGGCAGAAATTTGAGCTTTTTTATTGAATCAGCATCTGCCAACTAAAACGTAGCAAATTAACTGCAAATTAGTTTGAAATACATGGTTAGAATCATTGCTTAGTGCCAGGAGAAAAAATGCGAATTGCTCAAATAGCACCATTATGGGAAAGTGTTCCCCCTCCAGCTTATGGAGGAATTGAATTAGTAGTAGGATTACTTTGTAATGAACTAGTCAAACGAGGACATGAAGTAACTTTGTTTGCTTCTGGAGACTCGATTAGTCTAGCCAAATTAGAGTGGGTTCATCCTCGTGCTTTGCGCTTAGATAGTACAGTCAAAGAATATAACATCTATGAGATGTTGCATCTGAGTCGGGTGTATGAAAAAGCTTCTGAGTTTGATGTAATTCACTCCCACATGGGTTGTTCCGCGTTACCTTTTTCTAAGTTAGTAAAAACGCCAACAATTCATACATTGCATGGGATTTTTACGCCTGATAATGAGAAATTGTTTGCTCATGCTCGCCAGCAACCTTATGTGAGTATTTCTGATGCTCAAAGGGAAGCTCGGTTAAATCTTAACTGCGTGGCGACAGTTTATAATGGGATTGATGTTAGCACATATAAATTTTATGAAAAGCCGCAAGCTCCGCCTTATTTAGCATTTTTGGGGCGTGTTTCCCCCGAAAAGGGAACGCATTTAGCGATTGAAATTGCTAAACGTTCTGGTTGGCAATTAAAGATTGCGGGTAAGGTTGATGTGGTCGATCGCTTATACTTTGAGCAAGAAATTAAACCGCATATTGATGGCGAACAAATTCAGTTTATTGGGGAAGCTAATCACGCCCAAAAAAGTAAATTAATGGGTAATGCAGCTGTGACTCTTTTCCCAATTACTTGGCGAGAACCTTTCGGATTAGTAATGATTGAATCAATGGTGACAGGAACACCTGTAGTGGCGATGAATTTAGGTTCAACTTCCGAAATTATTGCTCATGGTAAGACAGGTTTTCTGTGTAATAGTGTAGAAGAATGTGTAGCGGCAATTGAGCCAGCGGAGCAACTCGATCGCTACAGTTGCCGTCAGCACGTAATTGAGAACTTTAGCGTGCAGAAAATGACTTCGGGTTACGAAGCAGTTTATCAAAAGATTTTGGCAGAACGGTATACCCGAAATGGTCATTCTCGCCCGGTAAAAGCAATGCAATTCATATAAAACTCAACATTAACATAACCACCTAGACTTTAGGTGGATTTTTTAATTTCTTATCGCCTTACCATCACAAGTTATCGCCACGATTAATTTACTTGAAAGTTGCAGGAGAAAAGGATATGTCACAGCTTAATAGACAACCGATCGCACTAATTTCCGATCACGCCGATCCAGCAGCAGAAGTGGTACAACAAGATGTTGGGGGACAAAATGTTTATGTGCGGAATGTGGGAGAAACATTAGCCAAATTGGGTTGGCAAGTTGATATGTTTACCCGCAAAGTTAATCCCAACGATCCGAAAATTGTGCAACATTCGCCTTATTGTCGCACAATTCGCTTGTCAGCAGGGCCAGAGAAATTTATTCATAAGAATGATTTGTTTGCATATATGCCAGAATTTTTAGAGGCTTTTCTCAACTTTCAAAGCAAAGAAGGCACAAATTATCCTTTAGTCCATACAAACTACTGGCTTTCTGGTTGGGTTGGCTTGCAATTGCAAAAATTACGCAATATTCAATTGGTGCATACTCATCACTCTCTAGGTATTGTCAAATATCAAGCGGCTGGTTATCAACCGCCAATTGGTGAAACTAGATTAGCAATTGAAAAACAAGTAAGTGAGCAAGCAAATTGTGTAGTTGCTACCAGTCCTCAAGAACAAGAAGCTTTGCGAAAATTAGTTTCCGAAATTGGGCAAATTCAAGTAATTTCTGGCGGTACAGATATTAGTAACTTCCGGTTATTATCTAAGAGCCAAGCTAGATTAAAATTAGGATTTAATCAAACCGAACAAATAGTTTTGTATGTCGGCAGATTCGATCCTCGTAAAGGTTTGGAAACCTTGTTACAAGCTGGCGCGAACTGTCAGGCAAAGAATCAGGGCAATTTTCGGCTAGTAATTGCTGGGGGAGAAGATCCGCACTCAGAAGGCGATCGAGAAGAGGAAAGAATAAAACTATTAGCTCAAGAATTAGAATTGACGGAAAACATTCTATTTACAGGTCGCTTAAATCATGATATTCTACCCTTTTACTATGCAGCGGCTGATGTTTGTGTAGTTCCTAGCTATTATGAACCCTTTGGTTTAGTGGCAATTGAAGCTATGGCTTGCGGTACGCCTGTAGTAGCTTCCAATGTTGGTGGCTTGAAGTTTACTGTTATTCCTGAAGAAACAGGTTTGTTAGTACCACATAATGATATTGCTGGTTTTGCTGCGGCAATCGATCGGATTTTAACTGATGATGTTTGGGCGAAAAAAATGCGGAAGCAAGCTTCGCTAAGAGTGAGACAAAACTTTAGTTGGGCTTATGTAGCAGGACAGTTGAGCGATCTTTATCGTTGTTTGTTGGCTAAGTCAATTATGAATCAAGAATTGTGGGAAATACATTTACCAACTCGTTGGTCAACTAATGCTTCTCAGGTAGAGGTTTCTCCCGTAGGAGCGGCAAAATTGGGTAAAGTTTCTTAAAGTTTAGGGATCAAGAGTCGAGAATACTAAGTAAGTGTTACCGATCCTCGACTCTAGTGTAATTAAGTAATCAAGAATTTTTCGATCGCCTTTTTTGCGATATGCCTGTTCTGTGATATATTTAACAATTGTATAACTCTGTTGATGAGAATCTATTGTAATATCCAACTCTAGACAGAGGTAAATACTGTGTTTGATGTGCTACAAGATAAGTTGATAAGCACATCAGCCAATTAACGTTATTTTAGAGTAGCCAATGCCAGCCTCAGCGCAATCTTCACTGCAAAAGGTGTTTGATTACACCATGCTTGATGCAGAAACCAGTTTATTTATTCAGCAACAAACTGGGGAAATTCGAGCGCTCATGAAGCGCACTGCACAAGATATCATCGAGATCGGACAAAAGTTAATTTTAGTTAAAGAGAAACTCGCCCACGGGAGATTCTTAGATTGGATAGCGGCTGAATTTGAGTGGAGCTATCCCACAGCGGCGAGATTTATGCAGGTAGCGAATTCGTTTAGAAAAACTTATCAAATTGACAAATTTGCTGCATCTGCCTTATATGTTCTAGCGGCACCGTCAACGCCAGCAAGTGCGCGATCGGAAGCGATCGCTCGTGCGGAAGCAGGGGAACCAATCACCTATACGATCGCCAAAGAAATTAGGCAAAAACATAGTTTACCGGGCAATAAATCTAAAACCGAATCAGTTCCAGCAGTGCAATCAGTTCCAGCATTAAAGCCTGTTCCGGTGCAATTACCTGCCAATGAATCGCGTCCAAAAGTAGAAATTGTCGCCACTCGTCCCGCCAAAGAACCAGTGACGATATTAAAGAAAGAAAAAGAAGTTGAATTACCGGAAATTAAACGAGTAATTCCCATTTCTGTAACAACAACCTCAAATGTGCCAATTTCTCATCAGCCATCTCCCACTGTTGCCAGACGCGAATCAACAGGAATATGGTGGCAGTTAGGTAGAAGACATTTACTGTATTGTGGCGATCCTAATTCCGCAGAATTTATCCAAAAAGTTCCTCATCATGCGGGATTATTATTAGGTTTTCCTGGGGTCAAAGATTGGCAGTCAACCATTCTGGCCGAAAATCGAATTATTGTCACAAAAAACCTACCGCAGTCTAAAGATATTCGGCTGTTTGAAGACACTCTGGAATCAATTATTTTGCTTTACACAGAATTGGGAGAAACAGTAATTGTTTGTTACTTGCCCTATCCAGAAATTCTCTCAACCATTAATCGTTTAGATCGGCTAGCGATATTTGCTGAACCAGATCCTAAACGAGTCAATGAAATTATTACTGATTGGAAAGCTGGAGGATTGAAGGCAGAGAAAATTGATTTTTGAAAATTTTCCTCAAGGGTGCATTCACTAAACTAGTGCCGCAATGCGTAAATCAACCAAGCATTCAAAATCCTAAATAAAGCAACAATACTCCCGTTATACCGACAGGTTAACGGGACAGTAGTTTTGGGAGCAAATATGTCATTCTTTAAGGCATAGTTCAGTTATTTCCAAGATCAGATCCAAGCGAAAATTCTCTACTAAACTTATTAAAATATTTACCAACTTAATGTAAGTTTCCGGGATTTGCTCAACTAATTCTATAACTAGTTGATCGTCAACGGCGGCAGCGGCTAGATGTAATTGGGCAATCCATTCTTGAGACATTACCTTGAGATCTTCTGGTGTTAAGGTGGGAATCTGGGAATGCTCAGTAATGGGGTGCGAATTATCCGCATAAATGTAGCGTACACCTAAATGCTTAGCTATTTTTTCTAATAAAACTTCTGAGCGAAAAGGTTTCGGCATAAAGTCATTACATCCCGCCGCTAAAATAGCTGGTTGTTGTTCTTCAAAAACACTAGCAGTAAGAGCAATAATCACTGTGTTTTTTCCTTGAGGATGAGCTTTGATCTGGCGAGTAGCTTCATAGCCATCCATGACTGGCATTCGCATATCCATCCAAATCAGATGGGGTTGCCAACTTTCCCAGATTGTCACGGCTTGTTGACCATTTTCTGCTTCTCGCACCTCGAATCCTAAAGGTACTAATAATTTGACTAGTAGTTGCCGATTCTCTTTGATATCTTCAGCCACTAAAATTCGATAAGTTGGTTGATTTGGTTCTAAAGATATAACTTGTTGAGTATTTAACCTAATATTTTTTTCGGTTTCAGGTGCTAACTTAGCTTTGATATTAAAAGTAAAAATAGAACCGATACCTAATTGGCTTTCGACAACAATTTTTCCACCCATTAGTTTGACAAATTGTTGACTGATGGCTAAACCTAGACCAGTTCCTTGTCCGGTTTGGCGACCTGTTTGGGTTTGAGAAAAGGGTTGAAATAATGTAGTAATTTCATTGGGGGCAATTCCTGGGCCTGTATCTGTAACTGTAAAAACTATTTGTACATCTTCGGCTGACTGGGCTTCTAATTGAGCTAAGAAAACTGTTAAAGTTACATAGCCAGTTTGAGTAAATTTAATGGCGTTACCTAATAAATTAAGCAAAACTTGACGCAATTTACTTTCATCGGTTTTGATATTTCGGGGGAGTGAGGGAGCAATTACACAGTTCAGTTTCAAGCCTTTCTGTTCAGCTTTTAAGCGGAACATATCTTTGAGTAATTCTAGCATTTGATGTAAATTAAAACAGGTTGTATTGAAGCTCATTTGTCCTGATTCAATTTTAGCCATTGACAAAATATCATTGATTAAATTGAGTAAATGTTCGCCGCTCCGGTTGATAATTTCTAAATGTTCTCTGTGTTCTGAGGAAACAGATTTATTCCGCACCATAATTTGGCTAAATCCTAAAATTGCATTTAAGGGTGTACGCAGTTCATGACTCATTTTGGCGAGAAACTGACTCTTAGCATAGTTGGCAGCATCGGCGGCTTCTTTAGCTTTCATCAGTTCTAAAGATTGCCTTTGTGTTTGGGAGAGTAGTTCAGCTTGTTGTAAGGCAACTGCTAATTGAGTGCCTATTTGAAGTACTACCTTAATTTCTGATTCTTGCCATTGCCTGGGGCGCGAATTTTGATAAACTGCGAGTAAGCCCCAGAATTGATTGCCAGAATAAATGGGGATAGTTAAATAAGCTTTGGATTGGAATAGCTCTAAAATTTCAATGTGACAATTAGTAAGTTCGCTTTGATGGATATCGGCTACGGCTAAGTAATTGGTGGTACGGTTTTCTCTTTCGCTTTGATTTAATTTTTTGATGACACATTCTTGTTTATTTAAGATACAAGCTGTTAGTTGAGGATTTTGGTTTTGTGCTTCTAACAAAGAAATCCAACCATCTGCTACTGATTCAGCGACAAATTCCCCACTACAATCATTATGAAAGCGATAAATGGTGACGCGATCGCAATCTAAAAGTTGTCGCAATTCAGTGGTTGTCGCGCTAAAGATTTCCGACAATTCTAATGTTTGGCGAATTTTTTGAATTACTTGTGTGAGTGCTTGTTCTCTTTTGGCGCTTTCCTGTAAAGCTTTTTCTGCTCGTTTCCGTTCTGTAACTTCTACGACAACTGATCCCACGATGCGAGAATGTCCATCTTCTCCCGGAATGGGAAATAAAGAAACTATCCAATCACGTAAAACCCCCGGCTGGCTGGGAACTTCTCCCCTAATTTCTAAGTTCAGTACTGCTTCATCTTTGGTTAAAACTTGCTGACATAAAGGAACTAAACTAGGTGCAATTTCAGGTAAAACTTGGTAAAAGTTTTTGCCGATATGTTCTGAGGCAGGTAAGCCATTAATTTCTGCTAATTGTTGGTTGATTTTTATATAGCGAAATTCTTCATCTGTAATACATAATCCTACTGGTGCTGAGGAGAAAAAGGCATTGAGTAAAGCTTCTCTTAAGGCGAGTTTTTGTTCTAAGACTTTGCGATCGCTAATGTCTCTTCCTTCGGAAATTAATAAAGTTACCTCTCCTTGTTGATTGAAAATTGGACGTAGGGAAAAATCAATAGTGACTATCTGATTATTTTTCCCGATTACATTTACTTCATAACGCATGAAAGCTCCCGCTGCTGCTGCTGCGATCGCTAATTGTAACTCTGACTGAGTTGCTTCCGAAATTGTCCACCATTTAGTTTCCCAAAATGGTTTACATATCGCTGACTCTCTAGTAATTTCCGCAAAATTTAGTGCGGTTTGATTAATTTCTAAAATCGTTCCATCCGGTTGCAATAAACTTACAAATTGAATTCCTCGATCGAAAATGGCACGGAATTTTTCTTCACTTTCCCGCAAAGCTATTTCGGCTTGCTTGCGTTCTGTTATATCCATTGCTGTGCCATATAATTGGATAACTTCTTGGGCATCATTAACAATAGCTTCTCCCCTCCCTTCAATGTAACGAATCTCTCCATCAGGACGAATAATTCGATAGATTATTGTGAAAGACTTTCCACTCTGCAAACTATGATTAACCATTTGATACCAAGCATCGCGATCTTCTGGATAAATTAATTGCAAATGTTCTTCAAATGTTGGCTCTGGTTTAGTGGTATCTAATCCAAAAATGTGGAATAATTCTTCTGACCAAGTAACTTTTCCTTTAATTACATCAAATTTCCAACTACCAATATGGGCGACTCTTTGAGCATCTGCTAAATTAGTTTGACTCTCCTGTAATGCTTGTTCAGCAATTTTGCGATCGCTCACATCAAATAATACACCGTACCAAACAGTATCACCATTTTCCCGTCGTTCTGGTCGCGATTTTGCTTGTACCCATTTCAACTTTCCCGAAGCTGTCACGATCCGCCATTCGTGGGAAAAAGGTGCTAAATTTTGGCTACTAATCGCCACAGCTTCTTGGTAGCTTTGATAATCTTCAGGATGAAAAGCATCGAACAGAATTTGGGGATTTTCTAATACTTCTGCTTGTGGGAATTCGTAAATTTCTTCGATCGATGGACTCATATATTCCAAACCGATCGCACCATTGGATTTTATGACAAATTCATAAACTGCTCCCGGTATATTAGCGACTAATTTTTGGAACCGCGCTTGGCTTTTTTCCCAGGTTTGTTCTGCTTGTTTGCGAGCAGTAATATCTCTAGCTGACCACAGTACAGAGTTAGCTGAAAATGGAGAAATAGTAACATAAAACCAATGTTCTTGTTGCTCTATAATTACTTTATAATCAAAATTAATTTGTTCATTATTGGTTAATGATTCTCGAATTTTGCCTAACCAATTACGATAGTTCTGACTTTTTAAATATAAATTATCTAATGTATAATTCAGTAACTCATTACTATGAGCTAAACAACCTAAATTAGTCGGAAAAACTTCTACTTCTTTGATTTGCCCTTCTACTAGATTGATAACCATTAATAAATCTGTCATTGCCGCAAAGACTCTACGCAGCTTTTCTTCGGCAGAGTGAATTTTTTTTTCAGCTAATTGATGATGATAACTTGTCTTTTCTAATTGCTGATTTAACGTCTTTAATTCTGTTTCTTGCTGCTCAACTAAACTTTGTAATTTGTTAAGCTTTTGATTAACTTCTTGGGGATTGATTGCTTCTAGCAAGTGTTGTTGAAGATTTTGCCGAGCGATCGCACCAATTAGATTACCTGTTTTTCCGAGTATAGGTAAATAATTAATTTGATGTTTACGCATTAAAGAATTAACGGCAAACAAATTTTTAATTGCGCTTTCATTAATAGTAATTAACTCTTTACTAATTACAGAAGCGAGAGATAATTTACTCAATTGAGCACCGGAAGCGATTAATTGTATTATTTCCCGTTCTGTAAATAAGCCAACTACAGGGCTTTCTGGTTCAGCGCTAGCCAATACTACCAAATAACTAGTAGAATTTTGGTTCATTAAGGCGATCGCTACATCTACTGTTGTCTCTGCTGTAGCAGTCAAGGGATGATAATTTATTAGTGAGCTATTTTCCTGATTCTCCATAACAAGAATATAACGTAAACTTACTAAATTTGAGTATAAAAAATCAGCTTTAGTTTGCGGGTAATATCGAACCACGATTTGAGGCTAATTTATCTGCCCAACGAGTTGTTTCTGGTAAACGATATTTGGTAATACAACGCAAAACATAATCAATAGCTGTAGGTAAACTAATGCGATGTCCGCTGGAAACATAAACAGGTTTTACTCTTGTGCGTGTCCGTAAAACAGCGCCTACCGTCTCGCCACGATATACTAAAGGTTGCCAAGCGCCCTGTTGTTCTGGCAATTCATCGTATTTGCCAACTAATAAAGATTTTGCCACTCCGATCGCCGGAATATCCGTAAGTAAACCTAAGTGACAAGCAATACCGAATCGACGGGGATGTGCGATTCCCTGACCATCGCATAAGATCAAATCGGGTGTAATATTGAGTTTTTCCAGTGCTTCTATGACAGCGGGAACCTCTCTAAAAGAGAGAAATCCGGGAACGTAAGGAAAGGTGGTAGGACGGTAGGCTAGAGTATACTCCTGCAACTGCAAGTCAGGAAAACTTAAAACTGCTACAGCGGCTCGTGTCGTGCTTCCAGATTCCGTAAATCCTACATCAACTCCCGCAACGTGCTGTACAGTAGTCAATTGATCCGAAGTAATTACCTCTGAGGCTAACTGCTGCTGGATAATAATTGCTTCTTCTGCTGTCAAAGGCCAATCATGACGTTGATTTATCTTCATCTTTAGATACCTTTTATTTATAAGTGTACTCAACCAAACATGAATAAAACCAAAGAGGGATACATCCCAAATCCTAAATCCTAAATAAAAAATCTGATGAGCGATTAATCATACTTAAAATCAAGTTTAATATATTCCTCAAACTTAACAATTAAATTAATTAAACAGTGAGCTATGTTGGGAAAACTTTTAGGGGCAAGATATCAAATAATTGAAGTTCTCGGTGCTGGAGGATTCGGCGAAACCTATATTGCTGAAGATCGGCAACGCCCAGGTCATCCGAAATGTGTAGTCAAACGCTTTCGTCCTACCAATCAGAATACAAGTTTTTTAACTGTAGCCCGACGACTTTTTTATACAGAAGCAGAAACACTAGAAAAGTTGGGACGACATGACCAAATTCCCCGATTATTGGCTTACTTTGAAGAAGAAAAAGAATTCTACTTAGTTCAAGAATTTATTGCAGGGGCTTCCCTGAGTGATGAATTAAGAAGCAACAAAAAACAATCAGAAGCTTATGTATTAAATTTGTTAGAAGATGTTTTAGGAATTCTCACTTATGTGCATAATCAAGGCGTAATTCACCGCGATATTAAGCCCAGTAATTTAATTCGCCGGAATTCGGATGGTAAGTTAGTTTTAATTGATTTTGGTGCAGTTAAATCGATCGAAACTCAAATGGCAGGTGAGCCAAAAGATCAGATGGAATTAACGGTAGGAATTGGTACTCAAGGTTATATGCCTTGCGAACAATTGGCAGGAAAACCCAGGTTTAATAGTGATATTTATGCCTTGGGAATGATTGCGATTAAAGCTTTAACAGGAATCCAACCTTTACATCTGCCAAATTCCCCACAAACTCATGAAATTATCTGGCAAAATCACGCTCAAATTAGCCCAAGCTTGGCAGCTATTTTAGATAAAATGGTGCGTTATCACTGGAGCGATCGCTATCAATCAGTCTCTCAAGTATTAGAAGCTTTGGGAGAAATTTCTAGTCCTGTACCTCAAACAGAATTACCTTCAGAAATTAAACCATCTCTAGGAAAAGTAAAGCGATTATTGCTGATTGCTACTGGAGTAGCAGCAGTTATTTTATTAGTTGCCTTGTTCGGGAAAACTTTAATTACCTTATCTATAAATTTCCCTCCTAATTCTTTATTTAAGCCAAGTAATCAATCGGATTCTGCTGGCGATCGGATTAGTTTTGGTACTAAAAGTTTAACGCCCTGGCAAATTAACCCTTATAAACAAGAAGGAATAGATTTAATTAAATCTGGCGCTTATGAACAAGCAGTTTCGGCTTTGGAAAATGCCAGAAAAGTTAATCGTAGCGATCCTGAAACTTTAATTTATTTGAATAATGCCCGCATTGGTAATGCTAGATCTTACAGTATTGCCGCAGTTGTACCATTAGTTACTAGTTCTCAGAGTGCTTTGGAAATGTTGCGCGGTGTAGCCCAAGCACAGGAAGAAATTAATACTGCTGGTGGAATTAATGGAATTCCCCTGAAAGTGGGTATTGCTCATGATGATAATCAACCAAAAGTTGCTGAATCTGTAGCCCAAGAATTAGTGAAAAATCCCGAAATTTTAGGTGTAGTAGGGCATGGAATTAGTGATACAACTTTGGCAGCTGCATCAGTTTATCAAGAAGCAGAATTAGTGGCAATTGCTCCGATTAGTTCAGCAGTGCAATTGTCGGGATTTGGTGGTTATATTTTCCGCACTATGCCGAGCGATCGCTTCACCGCCAGAGCTTTAAGTAATTATATGTTAACTCAGTTGAAAAAAGAAAAAGTGGTAGTTTTTTATAATTCTGCTAGTCTGTATAGTAAATCTTTGAAAGATGAATTTAAAAATGCTTTGTTCTATGCCGGAAGAGGTAAAGTTTTAACCGAAATTGATTTAGCTAGACCTGATTTTAACGCTAAAGCTAGTGTCGAGCAAGCAATTGAAAAAGGTGCAGAAGTAATTATGCTAGTACCTAGTAATGATGTAACCGATCGCGCTTTGCAAGTTGTACAAATCAACCGTCGCCGCTTAAATTTATTAGCCGGAGATGGCTTTTACGGGGAGAAAACTTTAGAAATTGGTGGCGAAGCTGCCGCCGGAATGGTGTTAGCAATTCCGGGAAATATTAACGGAAAAAAAGGCGAAGTTTTTCAGAAAAAGGGCTTACAAATTTGGGGTCTAAATGTCAATTGGCGCACGGCTTTTGCTTATGATGCTACCCAAGCTTTAATAGCTGCTATTGGTAAAAATCCTACTCGGCAAGGCGTACAGCGATCGCTTGGGGCACCAGATTTTACCATTTCTGGAGCTACTGGAGATGTGAGTTTTCGTTCTACTGGCGATCGGGAAGCCCCTGTACAACTAGTAATAATTACTCCCAAAACTCCCGAAAAACCAGAAAACGGTTATCAGTTCACTCCGTTAAAGTAATTATAACTTAACTGAACAGCTTGGTGGTAATCTCAATGTAGATTCTAGCAGTGGGGCATCTTTTAAAATTATATTTCGCTCCAGCATTTCTTCGCTATATTAGCAATAACAGCTAAAAAGTCAGGTCAATAACTAATGAAATCTTCCAATAGTTCTTACATCTTGGCAGCTATTACCATATTGCTTTTAGTAGTCGCAATTTTTTTCAAACCTTTTGTGATTATCAATGCTGGAGAACGTGGCGTTGTCATGAAATTCGGGCAAGTTCAAGAGCAGGTATTAACCGAAGGAATACACCCTATTATCCCCATAGTTAACACTGTAAAAACTCTCAGTGTCCGGGTGCAAAAACATCAAATTCCCGGTCAAGCTTCCTCCAAAGATTTGCAAGATGTTTTTACAGATGTAGCGCTTAACTGGCATATTGTCCCAGATAAATCTAATATTGTTTTTCAACAAATTGGTGATGAGAATGAAGTAGTACAACGAATAATTAATCCAGCAATTGAAGAAATTTTAAAAGCAGTAATGGCGCTTTATACTGCTGAACAAATTATCACAAAACGAGGAGAAGTCAAAGCTGGTATTGACGAACAACTAACATTAAGATTAGCTCAATATAACATTGCAGTTGATGATATTTCCTTGGTAAATATTCGCTTTTCCCAAAGGTTTAGCGAAGCAGTAGAAGCAAAACAAATTGCCGAACAAGAAGCCAAAAGAGCCGAGTTTTTAGCCCTAAAAGCTACCCAAGAAGCACAAGCAGAAATTAACCGTGCTAAAGGACAAGCAGAAGCGCAAAGATTACTGCGAGAAAATTTAACAGCGGAAATTTTGCAAAAAAGAGCGATCGACAAATGGGATGGACATTTCCCCACTGTTTTAGGTGGCAATGGTGCGCTACCATTTATTAATATCGCCCCCAATGAATTACCACCCACAGTTCAACAGTGAACGCACCAAGTCACGCCATAATTAATCTTTTTCTCTCTTTTAATAGTAAACAAGTAGGGTACGTCAGATCTAAAATTGTTAAACTAAGCGAAGTTTTAGTTTTTCTGACGCACCCTACACCGGACAAAGACTTGATATTAATTAGTACTAAGTAGGTAGATATAAATAAAGTGAAAAATAGGGCGGGCTCTCCTGCCCACCCCACAAGAGTTACATCTTTCTTGTGGGGTGGGCAGGAGAGCCCGCCCCAAGGTTAGATAACTATTATTACTTTATTTATTTACACCTACTTAATCCCAAACCTAGCCAACAATTCTTCACGAGATAATTGAAGTATCAAGCGCGAATACTCTTCTGGAGGTAACTGTAGTAAAGGTTCAATTACCTGCGACAGTTCCTCATCCACAGAGTCAAATCGAAGTCTCAGTAAATTTCCTACAACTAAGCGACGTTCCTGTAAACTTCCTTCTCTTATTCCTTCCTGTATTCCTTCGCGCATTCCTTCGCGCATTCCTTCTCGTAAAGTATTTTCCCGCCATTCCAAATAAGCTGGTGTTAAATTCACGATCAATTCCCTCTCATCTTCAGTTAAATTTTCTTTCCTTTGCACACTAATTCGCCAGGTAGAAATCAATTCTAAAATGTTTCTGCGTAATGGATTTTCGGGAGAAAGTGCGGTAATTTCATTAATAGCTTGCTGCTGGGTTGTTCCTTTTCCTAGAATTCTCAGCCAAAGTGTTTCAGAATTAACAGGTAGTTGATTTATTGCTACTACTGCTGTCTTCAGAGATTCTGCTAGAAAGTAAACACCAACAGGCCAATTGTTTGAATCTAGTTTAGCACCAAAGCTATCGACTAGGGCTGTGGAAGCAGAAGTTGCTAAAATCCACAAGGTTGGTAATTGATCTTCAGCAATTTCCTCGTCTTCCCGCCTAGCTCGGCGCTGTAACTCGCTGTGAAGGGAGAATAGTTTGAGGATACAATTGCGAATCTCTGTTTTGCTAGGTTGATTGCGAAATGGTTCGAGCAAGCAGGGAGTTGCTACCATTTTACCTAACAATCCTAATATATCGCGATCGCCTGTGGGATTGGGTACAAACGAAATATCAACTAGTCGAACTTCTCCGGCAATTTCTCGGCTAATTTCGACATTACCTATAGTTGACAGGAGTTCTTCTAAATATTGTTTGGCAAATTGATCGTGTGGTTGTCGAGTCATTAGATTTTAAATTTCGAGAACGAGTTAAACTGGAAATGCGATCGCAAAAGGTGACTTAGATGTTTGTCGCAACTTCTCAACTAGGATTGGTTACAAATGCAGCTTTGCTCTCAAATGTAACATGGGAAACTCTCTTAAAGCTGGATGCAGATTTAACAGGAACAGGCGCACGTTTAACTTATTTGGATGGGTGTTTAGAAATTATGTCTCCCTTATCTGAAGAACACGAAGAACCTAAAAACACTTTAGGTCAATTGTTGGAGATTTATATGCGAATGAAAAACATTCGTTTCTACGGACGGGGGAGTACAACGATCGGAAAAAAGGAGTTAGGCGCAAGAAAAGAACCAGATGAATCTTATTGTTTAGGTACGCGCAAATCAGTCCCAGATTTAGCAATTGAAGTAATAGTAAGTAGCGGGGGAATTGACATCTTAGAAATTTATCGTCGCGTGGGAGTTCGGGAAGTTTGGTTTTGGCAAGATGGCGTAATTTCGGTTTATTGTTTGCGGGAAACGGGATATGAATTAGTGAGTAATAGTGAAGTTTTGCCGGAGTTGAATTTGCGATCGCTAGAGTTTTATTCTCGCATGGCAGATCAATATGATGCGGTGAATGCTTTTATGAATTTTCTAACCGCAGATGTAGGGCATTGAAATGTTAAAATAGCCACAAGGCAAGAGTTAAGTTGGGGGAATATAATTATGACCGCTACTCTACAGTCAACAGAACGACACTACTACACCCCAGAGGAATATTTAGCAAGAGAAGAAACCGCAGAATTCAAAAGTGAATATCACGATGGGGAGATTGTACCAATGACGGGTGGAACTACAAATCATAATCAAATCGCTGGAAATATTTACATCGCTTTAAGTCTAGCTTTAAAAGGACAAAATTACCGAGTTTTCATCGGTGATGTTCGCTTATGGATACCGAAAGTTAAACGTTTTACTTATCATGATGTAATGGTAATTCCAGGTCAACCGGAATATTACAATAACCGAAAAGATACTATTACCAATGCTCAAGTGATTATTGAAGTTTTATCTAAATCAACTAAAAATTATGATAGAGGCGAGAAATTTAGATTTTATCAAACAATCCCTAGCTTTCAAGAATATATTTTGCTCGCTCAGAATCTAATGTTTATCGAACAGTATTCTAAGCAAAAAAATAAACGTTGGTCTTATAGCGTTTATGATGAAGAAGATCCGGCATTAACTTTCAGTTCTTTTCAGGTGGAAGTACCTTTGGCAGATATTTATGATAAGGTTGATTTTGCGGAAGTGGAAGTTGAAGAATATCCAGAAGATTTTCACGAAGATGAAGGGGAATGAGTGCGATCGCATTTCCCAAAAAACTACAAAACACCATTGAAAAGTCATACAATCAGAATATCTCCAATCTACGCTTCCCTTTCCTCCGATGACAGAATCTAATTTGAAACAAAAGATTGCCGAAAATTTAGAACGACTACCAAAAGGTGAACTTCAGGAAGTTCTGGATTTTGTTGATTTTTTGTTATGGCGAAACAGCAAAGGAAAGGAAACAAGCTCACCTGATAAAAATTCTCCTTCGGAATTTTCGCCTATCGATGATTCGATCGTACATTATGTAGAGGGAGTTTTAGTAGTGAAAGCTGCATCAAGAGAAGCGGGAGAAGAAGTTAAATGGGAAAGTCTTATCCCAGAAATGCGAGAAGAAAGAATTAGGAAATTTATGCCGTGACGAGAGTTTTGTTTGATACATCTGTGCTGGTAGCAACTATGCTGGAAGAAGATCCCCATCACTCTAAATGTTTTGCTTTTGGAAAACTTGATTGGGTTCTCACCAATTCTCGAACATCTTATCTACAATATCTAATTGTGAGTTACTATGGAATCATGCCCAGCTAAAAGTAGGTAGATTACCAACAAATTGAAAATTTATGGATAACAACACTAAACAAATTTACAATTACACAGTTATTCTGGAAAAAGAATCAGATGGAGGTTATCACGCTTTTTGTCCTATCCTAAAAGGTTGTCATTCTCAAGGAGATTCTTTTGAAGAAGCGATCGCTAATATTACAGAAGCTATAGAATTATATATTGAAAGTTTAAGGGCTGATAATCAATCAATCCCTACAGAAGATTTAATTGTTAAGCCTTTAAGGATATTGGCATGAGTAATTTTCCCAGCGTCAAGGCTAAAGAATTTATCAAAGTCATCGAAAATTTAGGTTTTTATCTTGACCGTCAAAAGGGGAGTCATGCTATTTATAAGAATAGCCAAGGACTAAGAGTTGTTGTTCCGATTCATTCAGGAAAAGACCTAAAATCAGGGACTTTAATGGGCATGATTCAGGATATGGGTATTAACAAGGAAACTTTCTTTGAGTTATTGGGAAAATAAATTAGGTTTAATTTTGGGTTGGGTTCCTCAACCTAACCTAACAATAGCGATCGATCCTCGTAATTCTACAAAACAATGTTTTGCTTGGTTGCAGCTTTTAGCCTACTGCATAATCACTCATTTCCCGCATAAAAGGAGGATAAAAACCTAACACAATATCTTGTTTTGGTACGCCTAAATTAACTAAATCTGCTGCAATATCATGCTCTGTTGAATTGTAAAAAATCCAGATTTTCTCATGGCGAATATCAAGATGTATTATACAATGATGCACCCAGCGTTTATGTTGCCAACCCAGATGCACAATTTGATAGTGATTTCGCTGTGTATCAAAGATAGTTTCAACTTCAATATCACCATAAGCTGGCTTAACTTCTGCGTAATCTATCAATAATTGCTGGACTATTTGCTGATAATTGGTTAATTTATCTGTTAGTTTTTCCATTGTAAAATTTGCTCCAATTCAATGTCGTAAATAATCAATTTTACGGAATTTTCTTGCAGCATTGATGCTGGAAAATCAAGTTGAAAGAAGCTATTATAGATTAGATCGGGGATGGCTAGATAGAGAGTGCGATCGGGTTCTTCACGACGTAATGCAGCGCGATAGTTAATAAATTGCCCCAGTGCTGTATGAAACTCTGAAATTGCTGATGCACTAGCCAAAAAACTTTTGACTTCTACCGCAATTTTCTCATCTCCTCGCTCTGCTGCTAGTAATCGTTCTGCCCCCAAGTCAATTTCCATATCTACACCGCCTACTTTAATCTTAAGTGGATCGTGAGTAACATTCCACCCATCCTTAGTAAGAGCCGTCTTAACAACTTGATGAAAACGATCCTTAGCCACAACAGACGATTCGATCTAGAGGTGCAATTTAAAACTATCACATTGAGCGATCGAGAGCGATCGCATTTCCCAAAAAACTACAAAACACTGAAGAGTTGCAGAATTCATAGCTGTTCGTAATCTAATAAATTGGCTTTTCCTTCTGCAATTTCCTGTTTGGCGCGTCGTGCTGCTTTAATTAGTTGCTGTTGCGTTTTCTGAAAAGATTTATCCCATTTAATTTCATCTTCCAAATCGGCAATATATTCTCGTAAATGTTCTGCAACTTGCTCTTGCAAAGTTTTCGGTAAAGACTCCATCATAGCTATTACGGTAGTAATTGCTGGGGATGACGGCTCTCCCGGATTTATGGTGATAACAAAATCTTATTTAATCGTAGGGTGTGTTAGGCACGGGCGATAAATTCAGCATTCCAATCCATCAATAAATTCCCGTGCCTAACGCACCGTTCCCTGGTTTGTAACATTTATGAACATTTTTCCCCATTAACCCGAAAGAGCCGGGATGACATAGTATAATACTCCAATTCTCTTACGAACATTATCACCTCTATGTTCCCAGGTAGAACGTGGGAACGAGCAGAACCCGGTTTCTGTGCTATACAATCAGAATATCTCAAAATTAATCCGTCCCTTTACTCAAATGACAGAATCAACCCAGAAACGCCAAGTTCGTCGAGGTCGCATTTTTCCCGAACACCAGAGTAGTCCAGAAATTCGCGCTAAACGCATCGCGCAAAGGGAAGAATTAGGCAAGCAATGTCGCCAAATTTTTGAGCAAATTCGCCCACAATTAATGTCAACTCATTACAATTGGTTTATCGCTATTGATGCAGAAACGGGTAACTATTTGCTTGATGAAAAGTTTGATGGTTTAATGCAAAAAGTGAAAGTAAATTATCCGTCTAATGGGAAAGTCAGGTTAACCGCTTTTCGCCTGAACGAAGATGGTTATTGTGGGTTAATATGATTTCGGGTCGGTTTGAGGAACAGGGGAAACTGATTTTTGAGATTGAATTAGTTACAGCTAACGGAGAAGAAATTGCTGTTGATACTTTACTGGATACAGGTTTTACAACAGGTTTTTTGGCAGTTCATGCGGATGATATCGAAGCTTTAGGTTGGGTTATTTTAGCTTCTGAAATTGAAATGCAAACAGCAAGAGGAACTGAATATTTTGATATTTATGAAGGTCGGGTAATTGTGGATGGCAGAGAATTTATTGTCCCCGTTCATGTGGGTTCAGAGTTACCGGAAATTCTCTTAGGTCGTCAATGGTTAAGTTTAATGAAGCTGGTTATTGATGAAAGAAACGGTATTTTGACTTTGGAATATGTGGGAGAGTAATTTTGCGATCGCATCTCCATTAATTTACCTGTTTGCGATCGCACTTTGAAAAAAGAATGCAACACAGATGAGATCCCCCTAAATCCCCCTTAACAAGGGGGACTTTAAGACAATTCCCCCCTTGTTAAGGGGGGCTAGGGGGGATCTCATCTTAGGAAACAGCAACTTCTTTATAATTATTGCCTTGATTACTTTGTTGCCAAAGTGTGGCATAGATTCCTTTTTGTTGCATCAAATCTGCATGGCTCACCTGATGCCACAATGGTTCCGTTTTCCAGCACAAAAATTTTATTAGCACGCAACGCATGGGTAATGCGGTGGGTAATCATAATCACTGTGCGCTCTTTGGCAATGCGATTGATCGTTGCCAGAATACCCGCTTCTGTTGTCAAATCGAGTGCTGATGTGGCTTCATCCAGAATGAGAATAGCAGGATTTCTGACTAATGCTCTAGCAAGGGCAATTCTTTGGCGTTGTCCCCCCGATAATTGTCCGCCTCTGTCACCCACAGGGGTATCGTAACCTTGGGGTAAAGTTAAAATAAAATCGTGAATTTCCGCATTTTTAGCGGCGGTTTCTACTTCCTCATCGGTGGCTTCTAAATATCCCATCCTGATATTTTCTCGGATGGAAGTGTTAAATAAAATTACCTCTTGCGAAACCAGTCCAATTTGCTCCCGCAGTGATTTTTGAGTGCAGGAACGTAAATCAATGCCATCAAATAGAATGCTACCTTTATCTGGGTCATAAAGTCGGGTTAAGAGATTAACAATGGTACTTTTACCCGCACCTGAATGTCCAACAAAAACGACAAAATCCCCTTGGTGGATCGTTAGGGATAGGTTATTAACTCCTTTTCGCTCAGAGGAATAGTTAAAGGTAACGTTATCAAAGCGAATTTCCTGGTAAAAATGGGGTAATTCAATGGCATCCGGTGCGTCTTGGACTTGGGGAACTTCAGCCAACAGAACCGAAATGCGTTGCATCGCGGCTATTCCTTCTATTAGGTAAGGGAGGGAAAAAGTAAAGCTGAGGATGTTTAGATTTAAACCGACTAATAAAACCTGAAAAGAGACGAGCGTACCTACTGTAATCATGTTTCTGTAGGTCATTACTGCGCCGATACTGATGACGGCAAGCTGGACAAATACAAAGACTAGAGTGGGAATCCTTTGGACTAAATAAGAAGAAAACTTGGCTTTTACATAAACTTTTTTTAGAGCCTGCAAATCTTTGGAAAAATTGGTAATCGTTCGGGGTTGCAATCCAAATAGTTTAACAACTGCTTGGGAGAGAATATTTTCTTGAACGACATTAGCAATTTGTCCTTGTTTGTCTCTCAGTTGATAGGTTTGCTCTGTGGCTGTTTGACCAATTTTTGCGGGTGCTAGGGTGCAGAAGGTTAACCCAATGCAACTAATTAGACCTAACTGCCAGTTGAGAAAAAACATTAAAATAGCAGAAAATAGAATGCTACCTAGTTCTAAAATTATTATTAATCCGTAAGCCAAGCTATTTTCTATTTTTTCGGTATCGCCTGAAAAACAGTTGACAATATCTCCGGCTGAACGTCGCCCAAAAAACTCTATAGATAGGTTTTGCAGGCGAACGAACATAGAGTGGCGGATATTGTTGATGACTGAAATGTTAAACCGCGTCGCCCAATAATCTCCTATTAAACCAACGAAAACAAATAAAATTGCTGCTCCCCCCAGCAATAGGATAATTAGAACTAGGAGACGGTAATTTTGAGGAATAATGGCTGCGTCGATCATAAATTTTAAGCTCATTCTAATTGAGGATTCAAAAGCCGCCTCAAAAAGACCACGAGCGATGAGAAGAATAGCTAACCATCGGTAGGGTACGATGTATTTATTCAGTTCTTTGAGAAACCAAATTAGATTCATTTATTTTTAAACTAAAAGGTGACTCGCTCCAATACACCAGGAGTTCTCAAGCCCGCTAACGTGGCATTGCCAGTACAGAATAAAACCGTAGTCATTTCAGCCAGTAAATCTTCCACTAACTCCGATAGCGCAGTTTCAGATTCAACGGCTGCTTTGAGAAAGGGAAACGCCAAACCCGCTAAATCTGCACCCAGAGCAATCACTTTAGTCACATCAAGACCATTGCGAAGTCCACCGGAGGCAATAATGGGAATTTGGGGAGAAATCGCCCGCACTGCTGTAACGCATTCTGCGGTTGGTAATCCCCAGTTGGCAAAGGTTGTTCCCAGTCGGCGTTGTCGTGGTTCTGATGCCCGTTCGCTTTCTACTTTTGCCCAAGATGTTCCTCCAGCCCCGGCTACGTCAATGGCGCTTACTCCCGCCTCTATGAGTTTCTCAGCCATCTGTGCCGAGATGCCGTTACCGACTTCTTTGGCAATGACGGGAACAGGAAGCTTTTGGCAAAGGGTCGCTATTTTGGCGAGTAGTCCCCGAAAGTTGGTATCTCCGTTGGTTTGAATACACTCCTGTAGGGGATTCAGGTGTAGGATTAGGGCATCGGCTTCTAGTAAATCCACACTCCGCAAGCATTCGTCAATGCCGTATTTATAGTTAAGCTGTACTGCACCCAAGTTGGCAAACAACAGAATATCAGGTGCTAGAGAACGTACAGCAAATGTGGGTGCAACTTGAGGGTTTTCAATTGCCACCCGCTGAGAACCGACTCCCATCGCAATTCGGTAGTGTTGGGCAATTTCTGCGAGACGATAATTAATCATTTTCGCCTGTTCCGTTCCGCCCGTCATTGAGGAAATCAGGAGGGGAGCGCCTAGTTTTTTCTGGAAAAAGGTTGTACTCAGGTCAATCTCGCTTCGGTCTATTTCTGGTAAACAGCAGTGAGTAAAACGATAGCGTTCTAGTCCATTGGTTGTTTGATGAAATTGTACATCTTCTTCTAAGCAAACTCGCAAATGGTCAGCTTTACGGGTTTGGGTTAGAGTTGCTTGTTCTGGTGTTGCTTTCTCAGCTATTTGATTTAACAAGCTGCCTCCTGTTATAGAGTAAGAATGATTTATTGTGAAACGGTAGTGCCTTCTTCCAAGATTGGAGCGGGAATTTCGGGTACTGCGAATTCTTCAGTCTCTGGATTCCACATCTTCATTAACTTCAGATCTGCATTCCAGAGTTCAATAAACTTTGTGGCTAATTCGGGTTGAGTTTGTTTTAGCAATTTGAGTCGCTCTTGTAATTCTGAGTTTAAGTCTTCCATATACTGATGCAAGCGTTGAGGAGCTTCTATACTATAGAGACGAACAAACATTCGATAGGTATTAATAACATTGCGCTCGATATCTTCTTCATATTCTTGGATGTCTGCCCATATTTTGCAAATTTGATCTGAAATTCGGCACAATTGCAAGAATTCTTCATCATAATGTCGCTCGGTTAACTTAAATAAAATTCGTTGCAAAATCCCAAAATCAAAACATTTGAAAAGACTGGCCATATAAATATCTGCTTCTGCAATCATTCCCCCCGAACAAAATTTTTGTTCTAAACTGTAGTAAGTCAATCCTTCTTGAAGTTCATTTTCAATTTTCCCATCTAAAAGTTTCCTATCAGGAAAACCGCAAACTCTGGGCCATTGATAAATCTTTCCACAAAAATGCTATTTAAGGGACATTGTTTCCCATGCTCTTTGTTTGCCAAACGCTGGACTTGTAACCCGATCTGTTCATCATTTTGAACAACAGAATCCAGCCAAATTCCTTCACTGGCAGTAGAAATTGATGGTTTTACAATCAGAGGAGAACCAAGCCGCTGACAAATTCCTGGTATGCAGTTCGGGTCTGAAATTACTTCATAACGAGCAGTCGCTACACCCGCTTCAACCAAAGCCCGCTTCATTCTAATTTTGGAGATTGTGAGATATTCAAAATTAGAATCTGCACCTGTAAAAATAATTCCTTTCGCTTCCAACAACTTGATTACAGAAAGACCAGGATAACCATCAACTTCGTCAAAACCATCGCAATAATTCAGCACGACAGGAGTATAGTCACGGCTAGAAGCTACTACTTCCTCAACAACTGCTTGCATATTCTCCAGAGTAATTGGCTGCCATTTCCATTTAATGCCAAGTTCCGCAAAAACACTTGCTAGTTCTTGACGATAACCAGGATTGTCATAAAACTCTCCAATTAGCCCTTGTTCTGTAATTTTATAGGGAATAAACGCCCAGACCAAGAGTTTTTTTTTAGGTATAGGGAATGCCTGAAAATTTGTCATTTTTCTCTGATTTCTTATTTTACTTATAGTCATTAGATGCACTCCATTTTTCTGTGACACAGTTGGTTAAATTTGCAAAAATTCCGCTTTGATTCGCAGATTGTTTTTGGAATGCACGCGGGAGAAGCTATTTTCTCGAAAAGGCGATCGCTCTTTTGATGTGGAAATTTAATCGGTTTGTGGAGCGATCGCTGTCTCTCACCCAACAGTTTCAGGTTAAAAGATGTTGCCAAAATTTAATTTTTGCTTTGCCATATAGGGTTTTTACTGCGGTCGTATATGACTAATTTGCCATTATCTTCAAGAACTAATTGGCTGCCTTTGTATTGAGGCCCATAAACGCCAGACGACCAAACAGGCTGAGCGTGATTTTCGTAAACAACAAAGTTGCCGTCGTCCTGCATATAGGTTCTCCAGGCATAAGTTCCTTTTGTATTGGAAGCCCATATAGGTTTTCTAGTAGAAACTTCGTAAACTACTAGATTCCCATCGTCTTGATAAATAAGGTAATAATTTTTGTTATGCGAGAATAATTTGTCTCCTGGTAGTAAAAAATCACCTTCTTGCAGGTAGCTTCTTACTTCTCCGGCTAGCGCAAAAAATTCAAATTCTCCTTGCATACACCGTTTATAGACAGCAATGGCTTCGTCTACGTTCAGTTGACTCGCTTTGCTATCAACAAAATCTTTGAGCTTGTCATAGCTTGAATGGCCTAAATTGTCTTTAACCCAAAAACCATACAAATTTGCCGGACCTTTATCGGGGTCTCTTAATTGAGTTGCCAGCCAGTACCAAAGCCCCAAACATGGCATATTTGACACTAAAAAATAGAGAGGATCGTATTTTTCTAAAACTTCAGACTTATATTGAATGTAGTCTTGAAGCTTTGGAGCTAACTTTATCCCATTCGGATCTTCTATACACCAAGCCTTAAATAATGCCTCAGTATATTTTTTATAGCTTTCGCGCCGTGCTTCGGCAAATTTTTTAATTTCTGTATCTGTAGCTTTTTCAGCCAATTTATTGTACTGATCAGTGGCTTGATAGCAGTAAATAGCATCTTGCACTGTATAGTTTCCGTATTTGTTAGGATCTAAATCTCCATACTTAATGCCTTGAATATGACAAGTTTGCAGCGCTTGTTCCGCAATCGGTAGGGCGGCATCCCACATTATTTTAGATAAGGGATCTCCGTCAATTTTAAAAAATTCTGTAGTTTCCAGCAGCATCTCTGGAACGAATTTTCGGGGAGATAGAAAAGATAATTCTGGTGGCATATCAAGTGACCTAAGTTTTTACAAAAAAGAGTGAACTTTTCTGGAACACAGAAGATACAGTCCAGGATAGGATTGCGCCTATGAGAAGTTGACAGCTTTTCTCTATTCCCTTGGGCTGCTTAATGCTGGTGCATCATCGTCATCTATTTATTAGACGCTTCCTCTTCCCAGATTGTGAACTCTTCACCTGCACAAATTTCTGAAACTCGCTGCACCCAATAAAACTGCTTCCAGGATGTCCCCCTCTTCCAGCAGAGGTGACTGGTTTCTTTACCAAACCAGCATTTTTTGTCAAGCAAAAAGTAGCCTGATATAATATTCATCACTATTGAGGCTAAGTCTAAAATTATGAGTGCTGTGATATTAAATTTAGACACCGTTCACCTCAGCGACGAACAGTTCTATCAGTTATGTCAAAATAACCGCGAGTTGAACTTTGAACGAACGGCTAAGGGAGAATTAATTATTATGCCACCAGTAGGAGGCGATAGCGGAAATCGAGAAGCCGACTTAATTATCGATTTGGGAATTTGGAATCGGCAAACTAACCTTGGTTATATCTTCAGTTCCTCCACTGTATTTAAGTTACCAAATGGCGCTGACCGTTCCCCAGATGCAGCTTGGATTCGCCGGGAACGATACTCAGCATTAACACCCGAACAAAGACGCAAATTCCCTCCCATTGCACCCGATTTTGTCATCGAATTAAGGTCAGCAACAGATCATTTGCAAATGTTGCGTACCAAAATGCGAGAATATATGGATGCAGGGGTGCAATTGGGATGGTTGATTAACCCCCAACAGCAACAAGTGGAAATTTATCGCCAAGGAGAAAGTGTAGAAGTGCGAAATCTTCCTACAGAATTATCAGGTGAAAATGTATTGCCCGGATTTAGCTTGAATCTATCTCTTTATTAAAAGTATTGATTCTCAGAAATTCGATTTCTGGGTCTTTAACAATTATGATGCAGGTGTGCCAACGTGAACATTTTTGTAGGGACACGGCATAATTAAAATTTTGGATGACCGACATGATTTGATGATGCCGTGTCCCTACAGTATAATTGCAACTGGAATTTTGTTCCTCAAAGGACACGGCATAATTAAAATTTTGGATGACCGACATGATTTGATGATGCCGTGTCCCTACAGTATAATTGCAACTGGAATTTTGTTCCTCAAAGGACACGGCACAATTAAAATTTTGGATGAGCAACATGATTTGATGATGCCGTGTCCCTACAGTATAATTGCAACTGGAATTTTGTTCCTCAAAGGACACGGCACAATTAAAATTTTGGATGAGCAACATGATTTGATGATGCCGTGTCCCTACAGTATAATTGCAACTGGAATTTTGTTCCTCAAAGCTAGAAACATCGGTTTTTTCATCCTCAACAGTTTCGACGTTTTCTAATTCCTCAGTTGATGCCAAATTCTCCTCTGCAACTAGTTCTTTTCGTGCAGTATTCTTAGACTTTCTTTGTTTGGGAGATTCGGGAGAAACCTTTGACTTAAACTCAGACAAATCACAGTTAGTTTCATCCTCCCCAACAAAATCTTCACTCAACCGCTTTCGCAAAATTTCCCGCGCCTGAGAAATTCGTTTACGAACGTTATCGTAGGAAATATTCAGCTGTTCGCCAATCTCTCGATAAGATAAATCTGCTTCAAAATGCAGAACAAAAGTCTGCCGCAATCTATCTGGTAACTCATCAATTATATTACGTAAAAATAAATCGAGTTCTTGCCGCGTAGCGGCAAGAACTGGTGTTTCTTCTTGGCTAGCAAATTCTTCTTCCTTTTTAGGAGCAATTTCTTCCCAACTTTCAAATTTCCGAGAACTTCTGTTGCGTTCTCGATGAATATCCACGCAGAGATTTCGAGTAAGTTGGGTCAACCAAGCCTTAAAATTATTGATAACATGATTACCATTTCTAAGCTTCTCCCAAGCTTTGAGCATCGCCCGACTGAGGGCATCTTCTGCTTCCGCTGTATTCCCCTCCATCCACTTCACACAGCAACGGTAAAGATAATCTTGATGTTGCTGCCATAGTTGCCAAAAAGCTGAATCTCTATCTTTAGGAAGATCAATTAATGTTGAATTAGAAGCTAACATTATTTACTAAGAAACTCCTCTAACATTACAATCTATCCCTGATTTAGACCATGCAAAAACGACATCCCATTTTGGTAAAGGGATAAGCTTTGCCGAATAATTGAAACTATTGCGTAGATGCAATTTATTGATATATATCAATAGTAACCTATGCTCCATGAGGAGCGTCAATAGTTTTTAGCTGAACTTATAAAAAACATACAAAATTTTTATAGGAACTGTAAAAGTATGTTTTGCACACACTTAACTAACGCCATAATACACAACCGTATTAATACTGAAATTAATTAGCAAATGACCTTGATGTATTTCTGAAACTAACAGAAATTACGCATAATTAAGCAAAGAAAACAGATTTTTACGGTTAAGAACGGCGATGTAGGCGAAACTTTCCTGTAGGGTACGTAAATTTATAGATATATTTGACAGAGAAGGCGTAAGATTTTTTAACCACAGATGTCCACAGATGAACACAGATGAACACAGATAGTATATGTAAGTTATCTGTTTTTGCCTGAGTTCTTTTTTTAGTACGCAGATGAATGCAGATGAATGCAGATGAACGCAGATGTGGAGGTATATTTGGGAGGGGATGCGATCGCAAAGTCACCCCAAAACGTAAGAATAGAGGATACGGGATTTTTATCCCTATTCTTGCCGAAAATAGGAGTCCACAATTGTGGTTGCACAAACTAACAGCACTTACGAACCTAAAACCCAGGAGATAGCGAAGCAACTTTTAGCAGCAACTAAGGAAAATCGCTCGTTTTTTGCCAAAGTGCGCGACCAAATGCGCTGGGATGATAAAATGCTGGCATGGGCGATGAGTAACCCAGGTTTGCGCGTGCAGCTGTTTCGCTTCATTGACTGTCTTCCGGCACTGCGTAGCAAGTCTGAGGTTGCTCGTCATTTACAAGAATACCTCAGTGATGAGTCTGTAGAACTTCCCAGCGCGTTGAAGGGAATGTTAAATTTTGCTTCTGCAGATTCTATGCCGGGACAGGTGGCGGCGACAACTGTATCGACTGCGGTGGAAGCTTTGGCGCATAAGTACATTGCTGGGGAAAATGTTGAGCAGGTAATTAAGACGATCGAACGTCTCAGAAAGGATAAAATGGCTTTTACCATCGACCTTCTTGGTGAGGCGGTAATTGCTGAGTCGGAAGCACAGCTGTATCTGAAAAAGTATTTGGAATTGATGCAGCAGTTGACGGAAGCTTCTCAGAATTGGAAAACTATTCCTCAAATTGATGAAGCTGACGGACAACCAATTCCGAAAGTACAAGTTTCGGTGAAGCTAACTGCATTTTACTCCCAGTTTGATCCTTTGGATGATCAGGGAAGTGAGGCGAAAGTTAGCGATCGTATTCGTATTTTACTCCGTCGCGCACAAGAGTTGGGAGCGGCTGTTCATTTTGATATGGAACAGTATGCTTACAAAGATTTGACTCTGGCAATTTTAAAACGAGTTTTGTTGGAAGAGGAATTTCGTTCGCGTACCGATATTGGTGTTACCATTCAAGGTTATTTGCGTGATAGTGAAAAAGACTTGAAAGATTTAATCGAATGGGCGAAATTGCGCGAATATCCGGTAACTGTTCGTTTAGTAAAAGGCGCATATTGGGATCAAGAAACCATCAAAGCTGCTCAAAGAGATTGGCAACAACCTGTTTATAATGATAAAGCGGCGACTGATGCTAATTATGAGAAACTTACTCAACTGCTGTTAGAAAACTATCAATATATATATACAGCAATTGGTAGTCATAACGTCAGAACTCAAGCACGCGCAATGGCAATTGCGGAAACTCTCAATGTTCCCAAGCGTTGCTTTGAAATGCAAGTTTTGTACGGAATGGGAGATAAGTTAGCTAAAGCTTTAGCTGATAAAGGTTATCGGGTGAGAGTATATTGTCCTTATGGGGAATTACTTCCGGGAATGGCGTATTTGATTCGCCGTTTGTTGGAAAATACTGCTAATAGTTCATTCCTCAGACAAAACTTAGAAGACCGTCCAATTGAAGAACTCTTAGCTGCGCCTTCTCCTAAGAATACTGTATCAGATTTAGCGGCGAAACGCGCATTTCCCAATGTGGCAGATACAGATTACGCTGACAAAGAAAAGCGGGAAAAAGCACAAGAAGCATTCCGCATTGTGAGAGGACAATTGGGTAAAACTTACTTACCTTTAGTTAATGGTAAGTACGAAAATACTTCCGAAACTTTTGATTCTGTTAACCCTTCAAATCCCAAGGAAATTGTTGGTAAAATCGGTTTATTATCTGTTGAACAAGCAGAAGAAGCACTGAAAGCAGCAAAAGCAGCGTTTCCGCAATGGCGGAAAAAATCTGCCAAAGAACGCGCCGACATTCTGCGAAAAGCAGCTGATTTAATGGAACAACGTCGCGCTGAACTTTGTGCTTGGATTGTATTAGAAGTTGGCAAACCTTTACAAGAAGCAGATGGAGAAGTTTCAGAAGCGATCGATTTTTGTCGTTACAATGCCAACGAAATCGAACGTTTAGATCAAGGATACAACTACGACCTCGCTGGCGAAACTAACCGTTACATTTATCAACCTTTGGGTATTGCATTGGTAATTTCTCCTTGGAATTTCCCCTTTGCAATAGCAACAGGAATGACTGTAGCGGCGTTAGTTGCCGGAAATTGCACGCTGTTGAAACCTGCGGAAGTTTCTTCCGTAATTGCTGCTAAACTAGCAGAAATCCTGGTAGATGCGGGAATGCCTCCCGGAGTTTTCCAATTCGTACCTGGAAGAGGTTCAATTGTTGGCGAGTACATGGTGAAGCATCCCGATGTGAACATGATAGCTTTCACAGGTTCGCAAGAAGTCGGATGTCGCATTTACGCCAATGCTGCAATTTTACAACCCGGTCAGAAACATCTCAAACGGGTAATTGCCGAAATGGGTGGCAAGAATGCCATCATTGTCGATGAAAGTGCCGATTTAGATCAAGCCGTTGCTGGGGTTGTGCATTCCGCTTTCGGATACAGCGGACAAAAATGTTCCGCTTGTTCGCGGGTGATTGCCGTCGATTCAGTGTACGATACCTTTGTGAATCGCTTAGTGGAAGTTACCCGCAGTTTAAATGTCGGTAATGCTGAAGATCCTAGTACAAAAGTCGGCCCTGTAGTTGATTCTAAGGCACGCGATCGCATTCGGGAATACATCGCCAAAGGCAAAGAGGAAGCGAAACTAGTTTTAGAAATGCCTTCTTCGGAAGCGGGATATTTCATCGGTCCCGTAATCTTCAGCGAAGTCTCCCCAACTGCTACAATTGCCCAAGAGGAAATTTTCGGCCCTGTACTCGCCTGCATTCGCGCCAAAGATTTCCAAGAAGCTTTGCAAATTGCCAATGGTACGAACTTTGCCTTAACTGGCGGTTTGTACTCGCGCACACCTTCGCACATTGAACAAGCAACCGCAGAGTTTGAGGTGGGTAATCTTTATATTAACCGAGGAATTACAGGTGCGATCGTCTCGCGTCAGCCTTTCGGAGGATTTAAACTTTCTGGTGTCGGATCTAAAGCCGGAGGGCCCGATTATCTGCTACAATTCCTTGAACCCCGCGTGGTGACGGAAAATATCCAACGTCAAGGTTTCGCACCAATCGAAGGGGCAGAATAATCTAAGTTTCCCTTGCTAGTCTATCAACTCCGTAGGGGTGGGCAATGCTCACCCTGTTTTTTTGCTCTCTTTCCTTTGCGTTCTTTGCGGTTTAAGTAGGTGCAAATAAATAAAGTGATAATAGTTATCTAAGGATGGGGCGGGCAGGATGCCCACCCCACAAGAAAACTGTAACTCTTGTGGGGTGGGCATCCTGCCCGCCTTGGTTTTCACGCACCCTACTAGCTACTAGCTATTAAAATATAAACAATGTCTATAGTAATTGAATAAAGCCAAAATGAACGTAAAAAAAGTCAACTGGTTAATTGAAAGGAATATTTTTGATGCAGATGAACAATTTTTAGAAGAATTAAGGAAGCAGGGATACATTTACAAAGAAATTAAATATCTTAATTTTCGAGCACAAGAAGCAAATAAATACTTTCCAGATGGTGAATGCGTTCTCTTCAGAGGAACTCTAAATCTCGGTAGAGATATTTTACGCACTTCTTGGATTCCGGGGGCGTACATGAATGAAAAAAACCTTCGCTGTTCTACTTACTATGCTTATTTTGGTGAATACTTACTAAACAATAAATATTTTATTTTTCCTTTGCGTGAGTTGATTAGAAGAAAAGATGAAGTCCTAGAATACTTTAAATCCGAAGGTGAGATTTTTATAAGACCAGATAGCAACATGAAGCCATTTCGGGCAGGAATATTTGACCTTCAAGTGTTAAATACCATGCAGAGTTTAGCAAGTGAATTAACCAGCAATGAAACTATTTTAGTATTAGTTAGCAGCAAGCGACCAATAGCCAAAGAGTGGAGATTCTTTGTTTACAAGAATGAAATTATCACAGGGTCACTTTACTTGATTGGAGAGGAAAGAGTTGATGAAAGAATCCAAGGGGGTTATTTAGAAAACTACCTTAGTGAAGTACTAAAACAAGTGAGTTGGTATCCAGAATTGCTTTACACTATAGATATTTGTGAGTCCGAAGGAGAGCTTTATATATTAGAATTGGGCTCTTTTAGTTGCGCTGGAGAGTATGGTTGTGACTTGGGTTTAATAATAGAAGCTGGCGCAAAAGCTGCATGGGAAGATTACGAAGCTGTAAATAGTTAATGCACCCGATTGATAAATCAAAAGCACCCTACTAGCTACTCCAAGTACTTCCATCCGGCATAACTGTATTATGAAAAAAAACATGACGCGAACTGTATTTAGTGATAATTGCATTTACTAACTCAGTATCACTTAACTTCCTCGACTTTCCTAAAGGAAACTCTGAGTCAAATGTTAAGTTAGCATTACTTAGATTAGCTTCTGTCAAATTTGAATTATTTAAGTACAATTCACGTAAATCTGCACCACTTAGGTTAGCTCTAATCAAACAGCAATTACTCATTTTAGATGACTCTACATAAATCTCTTCAAGATTAGCATCCGTTAAATCACTATTATCAATATTTCTAACAAATGCCAATGTTGCTTTTCGCAAGCTTGCTGCTGTTAGATTGATTTGACTTAACTGCGTTCCTTGTATTTGAACATTGTTTAAGTTTGCTTTATTCAAGTTAACCTTAGTAACATTAACATCTACTATCCTAGCAGATTGAAAATTTGCTGCTCTCAAATCAACGTTTATAAGGTTAATGTGGCTAATCATTGCTCCCTGTAAATTGATATCTGTTAACGTTACGTTGTCCAAACTAATATTCTTCAACCTAGCCTCAGAAAAATTTCTTTCTCCTGCTTCGTAATATTCCAAAATCTCTTCAGCGCTTACCTCTATTCCTGAAAAACGGCTACCTTTAACTCTCCGCTTAGAAGGCATTTTAATGTAGGCATAAACATAAATACCCCCTTGGTCTGTAACTTCCTTGTCACCGTCATAATCATCAAGTGAAAGAAAATACTGCTGTGCTGACCTAGCATCCTCAACTTTAATAGCTCGTAGAACGATACAGCTATGTTCTTTTGACCGAGCTATATGGTTTCCCGGACGTGATTCAATATCAGAAGTAACTCCTATGTACCAATTAGAATGGTTAAAATGAAGCCCCTCTTGCTCCTGCAGATGAGCAAATATTTCTCGAACAATAGCAGCAGAATCTTTCGCATCCATAAATTGTTAACTGATTTGTCGATCGCTACTGCTCTCAATATATCGGCGCAAAAGCTGCATGGGAAGATTAATAAGCTGTAAATGGTTAACACACCTGATTGATAAATCAGCCACTACGCTTACAAGGGTTGAGTGCTAGTTGTGCGTGGCGTTTGTGGGGTGTAGTGCGATTCATTCTTCTATTATGCTTTCATTTGCGATCGCTCTCTATCTGGTGATTTTTATTTAATCTGTGAAGGCAGATTTTGTCTGTGTAGTTGCGGTTTAACCCTATTTTCTTCTAGTTCTCTCTGAGATAGCATGAAAATAGATTCTGACGAGTTAGAAATATGACTTCAGCATCGAGTGAGCAAACCTCCATTATTCTTACTGAACGTGGACTGACAATCTCAGGTACGCGCATCACGCTATATGATGTGATGGATTACCTAATTGCCCAATATCCTCCTAAGTTCATTCGTGGGCTTTTCAACCTAACTGATGAGCAAATTAATACTGCCCTTGCCTATATTGAAGCAAACCGCGCTGAAGTCGAGGCTGAGTATCAAATTGTACTTAAGGAAACTGAGGAACTTCGACAGTATTATGAAGAGCAAAATCGCGATCTCATTACTCGACTTGCTACAAAACCACCAAAACCAGGTATGGAAGCTGCCTGGGAAAAGCTTCAAACCCAGAAGGCAAAACATCGAGCTAAAATTAAATCCTACTCATGATTTTCCTCGTCGATCATAATCTTGAAGGACACGCTCTACTTTTGTCGGGTAATATTGTGATGCTTGGCTGGCTAGATCTACTCCCAATTCAGTTTATTACCTTTGAAGAGATCGAATTATCTATTACTAGCAATGATAGAGAAGTTTGGCGGTTTGCACAGGCAAATCAAATGATCCTGTTAACAGCTAATCGAAGTATGAAAGGTAAAGATTCTCTGGAACAAGTCATACGTGAAGAAAATATATCAACTTCATTACCTGTTGTCACCATCGGAGATGCAGATCGAGTTCTGAGCGATCCTGATTATCGCAATCGTTGTGTTGACAGGCTCATTGAGATTGTCTTTGACATTGATGACTACAGAGGTTCAAGGAGACTTTTCATTCCATAAGCTATTAGTTTCAACTCAAATCTTGCACCTGATTTTAAAAACCCAATTTTTAGATAAATGACAACGAGTTTTATATTGAATGTAGATTGTTTTTAACTTTTGGTCATAACGAAAAACTTGAATTGGTTGATACAAATTAGAAAGTAACTGACAAACAAATATTGCCATGTAGCACTGGCTTTGTGTCGGCAAGTTGTAGCTCCTAAATATAATATATGACAAACTTAGCTTATCAGAAGTTGATACTGATGAATCAGCTGCTACGTTTGCGAGGACTGAGTGCTAGTTGTACATTGCGTTTGTGGGGTGTAGTGCGATTCATTCTTCTATTATGCCTTCATCTGCGATCGCTTCCTGTTCTTCCCACTCCAAATCGAGCCGATATATCACAAATTATAAATGCTCACTATGCTTACAAGAAGTAAGTTTGTGGGGTAAAGTGCGATCGCACTTCTGTTCTATTCAAGTATTCTAATACAAAAAATTGTTAACTCAGTTGTCGATCGCTTTTACTCTCCATATATCGACGCAAAATTGAATTAATCAAAGTTTTGTAATCCACATCTTGAGATTGAAACCAGGTCACAATATCTGGATCGAGTTTTACTAAGTTACGCGCTTGATCTGCTGGAAGTCGCAACGTCGCCTTAGCAAAAAATTCCTCGGTTAATGGTGGAATATCCGAGTAATCAATATCTTCATCCGTCATTGCTTCCAGTGCATCCCAGTTAGTACGAGAGGTATTGCTCAAATCTTTTGCGCTCATATCGGTTAGCCCTTCTTGCTGAAATAATTCTGATTAAATTATTTTGTCGTTCTGTCCAAACAACAACCGCTACACCGTTTCTCAAAAATCCAATTCCAATCCACCGATCTTCGCCGTAATCAATTCGATCGTCAACCTCGATTAACATAGGACTTTCAAACATTTCAGGGACATCTGCAAAGTCTATTTGATGTTTGCGAATGTTTTGCAAATTTTTCGCTTCGTCCCATTCAAACTGCATCAAGGTCTAATGAATGCTAATCAGGCTACTCATTATTATCACATATTCCTGTACCTCTAATAGCGTAGTCTGACAACAAAGGTGCATTTTCCCCCACACTTTTGGCAAATTCATCAGTTAATCGATCGACCATTATTTCAAACTCTTCTTCTGTAATTGTTTCGCTGGGAAGTGCGATCGCTCTTCTCCCTTTTCCCATATAGTTAATATTAACCATAAACTCAAATTATTCACTATGGACAACACAGCCAAAATTTACACTCTATACTTTGTTTTTGTCGATACCCTAACCTCTATTGGCAACATCGACAATAATAGAGAAAATACCGGGGAAAAGTTTGATACTGATGCACTTTTTAATAGATTTTTGACTTACGGTAAAAATCAATATTCTGATATACTCTACGATCTGGCAGCCGAAATAGGGTTATCTCATTACAAGGCTGAAGAAGAGTATGGCAGAATTGCTACCAGAATTTCAAGTTTTTTAGGCAACTTGGGAGATGGAAAAAATGTAGGTTTAGTTTTTGCCCTTTGGATTGCTGTAGAATTAGCCTTAAGTTTTTATTTTTCAAATTGTGAAAATCAGCCTGACTTGGTTTATGATTTGGAAGAAAAACTCAGGTTAGGGCATGAACAATATTTGGCAGCACAATCTAATTCTGAAGAATGGCAAAATACTGATTCTATAATTAAGTCTAAGTTGGGGAATTTCTAAGCCCATGATGGAAGAGAAAAAAGACAAAAAGTTCCAAGGGTTAATTGCTCTGGCAATTATCTGGCTGTTGGGTGCTCTGTGCGATCGCCTTTGGTTCGCTCTCGACCATTCTACCCCGGCTTGGGATCAGGCGGAATATCTCACAGGTACTTTAAATTATGGGCAAGCTTTACGCAATCCTGAGATCTTTTCTGGAGAATGGTGGGTTAATTTTTGGCAGATCTCGTCCAAAATACCACCTTTGGTTTATATTTTAGCAGGCTTTGTCCAAAATGTCTTCGGTACGGGGCCAGATCAAGCAACTATTATTAATCTATTTTTTAGCGCTATCTTGTTATTTTCGGTTTATGGTTTGGGGGTTTATCTATTTAGTGTAGAAGTGGGTTTGTTGGCGGCTGTTATCTGTCAGCTTTTGCCTGGTTTATATCGGTTTCGCTTAGATTTTTTGTTGGATTATCCCCTAACGGCTGTTGTTACTTTTAGTTTTTTTTGTTTGACGGTTTGGCGTTTTTTGGGAACCGCGAAGACGCGAAGAGCGCGAAGGAAGGAGTGGTTTTGGGCGGTAATTTTTGGGCTTTCTTTCGGAGGAAGTCTGATGGTGAAGCAAACTGCTTTGTTCTTTCTGGTGACTCCAATTTTGTGGATTTTGGTGGGAACGATTAAAGCGAAAAAATGGGAAAGGTTAGCACAGCTTTTTACTGCTTTTTTGGTTTCGGTTTTGGTGTTTGGTTTTTGGTATCGGATTAATTGGTTGTTGATTTTAACTTCGGGGAAAAGGGCTACTGTGGATTCTGCGATCGCAGAAGGCGATCCCCCTCTCAATACCTTAGCTGCTTGGACTTTTTATTGGCAAGATTTACCTTATGTGGTTTCTTGGGTTTTATTATTAGTGCCAATCGTCGGTTTAGTGATTTATTATTTTAAATCTAAGGCAAAAGATCCGAAAGCTAAGGTTTTAAATCCGAATTTATCATGGTTGGCGGTTTTTTGGATTGGCTCTTATCTGCTTTGTTCTTTGAATATCAATAAAGATACTCGTTATGTTTTGCCTTATTTGCCAGTTTTGGCTGTCTTTTTAGCTTATTGTTTGACTCTGTGGAAAGGGCGATTTGCTCAACAGATTCGTTGGGGTACAATTGGGTTAGCGTTTTTGTTAATGTTGTTCAATCTTTACCCTTTGGGAGGTGCTTGGTTAACTCAAGTTTTGAGTCCTCGATTTCAACATTATATTTATACTGGTGCGGAGTTTCCCCAACGAGAAGTTATCGAGGAAATTATCCAAACTGAACCTTATTTACGCTCGAATTTAGGGGTTTTACCTTCTACTCCTAAGCTGAATCAGCATAATTTTAATTACTTCGGTGCTTTGCAAAATTTCCAAGTTTACGGTCGGCAAGTGGGAACTCGCAAAAAGTTTGTTCCTCAAGATGCGAGGAGTCTTTCTTGGTTTGTGACTAAAACAGGCGATCAAGGTTCAGTTCCCTCGGAAGCGCAAAGTCAAATAACGCAAATTGTCGAACAAGGAAAGGATTTTAAATTACAGAAAACTTGGAAGTTACCTGATGAAAGTAATCTGAATCTTTACCGGAGTAAACAACCACCTGTAATAGTTCAACCTTTGGCGAAACCTTTGGCAAAAGTTACCTTAAATAAAGTTACTGTGCCCCAAAAAGTTGCACCTGGATCTCCCGTTCCGGTAATCTATGATTGGTCTGGTTCTTGGCAACAATTACAATCAGGCGTAGTACTTCTAACTTGGTATAATACTGCTAATCCTAAGCAATATCGCTGGTTTCACGATCGCGCTTTGGCTATGGGAAATTTATATCCGCAAAATCTGTCAAATAATTCTTTAGGGTTTCGCGTGGTGGAAAAAATGGCAATGCTTCCACCCGCAGAATTAACACCGGGAACTTACACTTTATCCGCAACTTATGTAAATCGCCAAACTGGTGAAAGTTACCCAATTAAAACACCAAAAGTTACTGTAACCATCGACCCTAATGCTAACAAAATCCCTGCGCCAGAATTGGATTTAATTACTCAATTACGCAGTTTAGCAATTTCTTTACCCGAAGGGCCAAAAGCACTCGATCGCGTGTTCGATCAAATTGGTAGAATCAATCAATATGACCCGACTCAAGATTATTTGCAACAAGCAGAAACAGCTTTGAAATTTCGCTTAAAACAAGAACCAAGTAATTGGGAATTAGCTTATAATTTGGCACTGTCGGAAGTTTTGCAAAGAGATGTTAATGGCGCGATCGCATCCCTGCAAAAAGTCACCCAACTAGACTCCCAAAACCCCTACGCCTACGCCTATCTCGCCTTCGTACACCTATACAACTGGAACCCCAAAGCTGCCCAAATCGCCCTTCAGCCAGCCTTAGCAATCAATCCTAACTCGCCAGAATTACAAGCCCTTAGCGGTGTCGCTTCCGCAATGCAAGGTAATCTTATAAAAGCTTGGCGACAACTTCAGCCAATTCTTAACAAGAATTCACAATAAACTGAGGTACGTTGTTGCGCTTCAGCGCTACAATTAGCGCTGAAGCGCAACAACGTACTTTTTTGGTATAACGTAGGGAGGATTAACAATTCTAGAGACAGAGGTAAATTGAGAGAAACTACAATTCTATGGGGATAAATTATGAATAATAGTCAACAACTCAGAATCGTTTCTCTACTTCCCAGTGCGACAGAAATTGTGGCTTGTTTGGGTTTAACTGATGCTTTGGTAGGACGATCGCACGAATGCGACTATCCCCCCGAAGTCCAAAACTTACCTGTTTGCACCCAAGCAAAAATTAATTCGGAAAAACCTAGCGCTGCTATTCATCAAGATGTTACCGAATTAGTCCGATCGGCATTGAGCATTTATGAAGTCAAACTTGATGCTTTAGAACAATTACAACCTACTCATATTTTAACACAAGACCAATGCGATGTTTGCGCGGTTAGCGTTGCAGAAGTTGAAAAAGCTGTGGCTAAACTGATTAACTCTCAACCCCAAATTATTTCCTTAAAACCGCAGCATTTAACAGATGTTTGGACAGATATTCAAAACGTAGGTAAAGCCCTCAATGTATCTCCAGAATCAGCGCTCAAAAACTTAGAAGCGCGAGTCAAAATTTGCGAACAAAAAACTCAATCTCTCACCTCAGACGATCGCCCCAAAGTGCTTTGCATTGAATGGACAGACCCCTTAATGGTTGCAGCTAATTGGGTACCCGAAATGGTAAAAATTGCTGGAGGAGAACCGCTTTTTTGCGTCATCGGTCAACCTTCACCCCAATTAACTTGGGAATCAATAATTAATGCCAATCCAGACATTATTATTTTCATGCCCTGCGGCTTCAATTTAGACCGCACTCATCAAGAAGCTATGCCTTTAACTCAAAGACCGGAATGGCAAAATTTACACGCTGTCCAAACCGGAAGAGTTTACATTACAGATGGCAATGCTTATTTTAACCGTCCGGGGCCGAGATTAGCAGAGTCAGTAGAAATTTTAGCAGATATACTGCACCCAGAAATTTTCCAATATGGCTACAAAGATCGAGCTTGGAAACAGTTATAAACTTCATTTCTGGGATTTCTTCCCGAAACTTTACTTGTTTAATGCCTGTTTAAAATTTTAAATTAACCCCAAGCGATCGCACAGCAAAGCTACCAAAACTGCAAAAATGGTAATCTGTAGCGCTACTAGGGGATGTTGTCCCTGACTCACTGCGAAAGAGGTAACAATACCTGCACCTAAAGCAGCTGTCACCACAGCACCTACGAGATCTTTATTCGAGTTTTTGTTGTACATAAATTCATCCCAGGAACTAGTAAAGAAACCAGATCAATTTACTGTTTTCCAAACTATCATCCTGGGCTAAATTGATTAAGCTTTTGCCTCAATATTGCAACCAAGTTTAAAATTTTGCTACTTTTCTTAACAGATTAATTGAGTTTCTACTGATTAGAGGCTTGTGCTTGTTCACCTTCTTCTACCCGCTTAATATTTCTTGCTCTTACCCAACCTTCGTTACTACCATTTTCCGATCGAATTTTTACCCAACGTTTGTCCTCACTTTCAGTCAAAACTACCACCACTT
This sequence comes from Floridaenema flaviceps BLCC-F50, assembly GCF_041929275.2. Lineage (NCBI taxonomy): Bacteria > Bacillati > Cyanobacteriota > Cyanophyceae > Aerosakkonematales > Aerosakkonemataceae > Floridanema > Floridanema flaviceps. The sequence continues at coordinate 666,673 of NZ_JBHFNR020000001.1, forward strand.
CGTTATAAGCTACCCCACCAATTCTTTCCGAATCAGGGCGAGGATTACTGCGAATGCTTAAACCACTTGACCAAGTTACCCGTCCTCTGTATGCTCCTGGTTCTAAAGGTTTTTCGCTAGTTTCACTAGTTGGCGTACTATTACTAACTTCTGTCGTTGTAGGAGTACTCGCTGCTGATGGCTCAGTCTTAGCTGCTACTGGCTTAACTTTGTTGGCATTTCTTTCGTTGGCGAATACAGGTCTTTCTGGAGGTGCAGTTAATTTGGTGATAAAATACAGCGCCCCCGCAACACCCGCACCCGCTAATAAACCAATAGCAATCACAAAACCAATCAAAAATTTAACTATTCCAGAAAAGCTCATAACTGATCACCCACTCACGCCTATTTTGCTCAATGCAAGTATATATCCAGATTAGGTACGTAGTTGCGCTTCAGCGCTCTTCTTTGGCGCTAAAGCGCAACTACGTACTATATATTATCGGAGTTGATTTTTAATCCGATCGCTCAAACTGCTATGTTTAGAAGCTAAACGCGCCTTACCCGCCGCCGCCCAATCTTGTAAAAACTCGATTTGTTCTTGAGCAGTTCTGGCTAAAGGTACAATTTGACTAGCCGCTTCTAAAACATCATCGGTGTTAAAATCTCGGTTTTGACTAAAGCCAATGTGCATCGCTTCTGTCAAAGCTTGCTCAATTTCTGCACCCGAAAAATCAGGTGTTTCGTAAGCTAAACGATCGAGATCGTAACTATTCAAATTATGGGGACGTAGCCGAGTTAAATGTACCCCAAAAATTGCCCGTCTTTCTTCTTGTGTTGGTAAACCCACAAAAAAGATTTCATCAAACCTCCCTTTTCGTAACATTTCCGCTGGTAAAGTTTGAATATTATTCGCTGTCGCTACCACAAAAACCGGGCTAGTTTTCTCAGCTAACCAAGTAATAAATGTACCAAAAACCCGGTTACTAGTACCTGCATCACCTTTGCCATCCATCCCGGAAAAAGCTTTATCAATTTCGTCGATCCATAATACGCAAGGTGCTAAAGCTTCGGCTAATTGAATCATTTGTCTGGTGCGAGATTCTGATTCTCCCACTAAACCGCCAAATAGTCTTCCTACATCTAATCTTAGTAAAGGTAAATGCCAATGGTGCGCGATCGCTTTTGCCATTAAAGATTTACCCGTTCCCTGAATTCCTACTAACAATAAACCTCTCGGATGGGGTATACCATATTGTCTCGCCCGTTCCGAAAAAGCACCACCCCGACGCAACAACCATTCTTTTAAATTATCCAATCCTCCCACATCGGAAATATTTTCTGTTGCTGGATAGAACTCTAAAATTTGCGTTTGGCGAATCGTTTGGCGCTTTTCTTCTAATACCAAATCTACATCTTCCGGGCGTAATTCGCCATGAGTTGCGATCGCTCTCGCCAACACCCGCCGAATTCTTTCTAAAGAAAGTCCTTGACAAGAACGCACAACTTGATCTAAAATTCGACCTTCCAAAGATTGTCCCGTAGCCGCCAATAAACGTTCCACTTCCACCTTAATATCCGGTGCTGATGGTAACTGAAACTCCAAAACAGTTAGCACTTCGCTCAACTCTTCGGGAATAGCCAATCTAGGCGATAAAATTACCACATTTTTCGGCTGTGACTTCAGCAAACGCGCCAAATTTTTCAACTTCCGGGCCACAGCCACATCTTCTAAAAAGCGGTGAAAATCCCGTAAAATAAAAATAGCTGCCGCAGAAGTAGGCAGCTTTTCCACAAATTCTAAAGCTTGTAAAGGATTGCGTTTACCGAACCCCGCATCATTGGGATTACCTTGATACCCATCAACAAAATCCCAAATATAAACCCCGCGATTACCTTGATTTTTGGCGATGTTAGCGATCGTACTTTCCACTCGCTCTTCTTCGCAAGTCGGAATATAAATTAACGGGTAACGGGCGCGTAACAGCAGTTCAAACTCATCACTAAAACTCATATTTTTTGCTGATTTGGTAAAAGGTAATGGTAAATTGTTAGGTTTTTAAATTGAGCTTTTAGAATGAAGTGCGTTTTCCATTATAAATCCCAGTCCCCAGTCCCCAGTCCCCAGTCCCCAAAACCGTTATTTACCATTATTGAGTCTTTCCTTCAGAGATTCAAGCGTTGCCCAACGGCTATCGATCGTTCCTCCCCCAGAACTGTTACTATTTTCTAATTGAATACCTTGACAATTTTTATCACACAATTGTCTTTGAGGAATAGCCAAACACATTTGCTGATACAACCAATCATCAGGATAAAAATAACCATTTGGCGGTAAACTTTCCACCAAATCCTCTAAAGCCGTTTCTTTTTCTAAAACATCATCAGGTTGATTTGCTGCTTCATCTAACCAAATCATTTCCGAAGTTTTCACCAACAACCGATGATTGTATTGTTGCAAACAACGATGACAAGTTAAGGTAACAATTGCTTCTGCTTGAGCAGAAACATCCAGATAATTTCCTTTATGAGCTACCTTAATCTTGCCTCTAACTGGTGTTAAAGTTTCCAAATCAGGGAGAAACTCATCTACTTCAATTACTTCAGTTTGCTGCGGTGCTTTCGTCAGACGGGGAATATAAATTGCTTCCATAGTCTGTTACCTTTTTTTTCCATCCTAGTACAAGAAGGCTCCAAGGGAGGTAGGGAGGTGGGGAGGTAGGGAGGTAGGGAGGTAGGGGGAGTTTTAGATATAGTTAAAAAATTTCCCCCCATCTCCCCATCTCCCCATCTCCCCACCTCCCTTGGAGCCGACTTAGCGCCGTCGCACCACCAAACGACGGTCTGGTTCTTTACCCCGACTATAGCTTTCTACATCGGAGAACTCTTTTAAAAACGTATGAATTTGTCGTCTTTCTGCGGCAGAAAGAGACTTCATTTCAAACTCTTGACCATTGGTGCGTACTTGCTGAATGGCGTACTCAGCCAAAGCCAAAAGTTCTGCTTGTCGGCGAACGCGGTAGCCATCTAATTCAACAGTGTAAGCAGCTTGTTCATCATGCTCTTTACCCATATTGAGAATGGCATTAACTAAGTATTGAATGGCATCTAAAGTATGACCTTCTTCACCAATCAATGCTTGAATTTGCGATTGCGACAGGTGGGTTTCATCAATTGTTAACCAGTAGCTAGCCGCTTCTTCTGGTTCCTCTGGATCTGCTAATTCTGCTTGTGCTTCACCCTTTTGGGCTTTAACCATAGCTGGAACTTTCATCAGTTTTAGCAGTTCTTCCAGCCATTTTTGACCACGTTGTATGCGAGTGTCTGTCATGAAAACTAACCCGAGGCTTTTTTCTTAGAACGACCTGGTTCAAATGGGAGTGCCTCTCTTCCCTTACCTTCCTTAGTAGCCGCTTCTTTTTCTTGAGCTTCCACTAATTTTTGGAGATTTTCTGGCAATGGTTCCCTGGACAGAATAAAGGTCTGAGCAGTTTGAAAAATATTAGCAATCACCATGTACATTAATACACCAGCGGGCAATGGGAAGAACAAAAACATTCCCGAAAAAATTACTGGCGTAATCTTATTTACCGTATCTTGCTGAGGATTAGAGTTAGCACCTGGCTGTTGTCCTGAGAGTAGCTGGTTGATATATAAGCTAATACCAAAAAACAGCACCATTCCCACAATATCCCAGTGAATAGCTCCGTCTTGATCGAATGCACCAACTCTTCCTAAAGCGTCGATAAATAGAAATCCTTTATCAGATGCTAAACCTGGAATAGTTCCCTGAATAGTGACATCACCAGGTTCTAAGGCTTCTATATTGCCATTGGCATCTATTTTTACCCGCTCCTCACCTTTAGTAACCTTCCAAGTCGGAGTTAGTTTCGTTTCTTGATGTTCCGCTACTAAAGCTTCTAAAGGCTTACCTGCTGGTGTTTGAAATTCTAATTGCGTTTTCTCACCCACTGCGACTTTATTTCCCCCAGGTAATAACGCAATCACTGGAGCATGAGCGCTTTCCGCAAAATAAATATTTTGGGGTGCAGTGGCAAAAGATTGTCTTTGAACTTGCTCGATTTGTTCCTTGGGAAGAACTTGAACATTCACGGTGTAATTTACATCCGAGAACGGTGAACCACGCAAGGTAGCAAATAGGGCAAATAACACTGGCATTTGTACTACTACGGGTAAGCAACCTGACAATGGGTTGCCAAACTCTTTGTAGAGTTTGCCCATTTCTTCCTGTTGCTTCGTTGGGTCGTCTTTATATCGTTCCTGAATTTCCTTAACCCGCTTTTGCATTAGCGGTTGGGTGACTCGCGTCTGGCGCATACTACGAATAGATTTAGCGCTCAGGGGATAGAGTGCGAAACGAATCACCAGAGTCAGCGCTACGATAGCCAACCCATAGCTGGGGACGATCCCGTAGAAAAAATCCAGGATCGGCAGCATTACGTTGTTGGAAAGAAAACTTACACCAAAATCCATGCTTATGAAGTCTACCTAAAAGCGCTGTATTGTCTTTATCTAATCTATCTTGCGAACCAGCCAGAGAGATAACTGTCTGGTATCTGGAGGGAAATTAGGAGAGGATGAAAAAACTTTTTCTATCTTCTGCGGTTCCCTTTGTGTAACGATTTAACTACCCGACAGTTTTTACTGACTTAATTTTGGCTTTTTCGGTAATGTAATCGTAAATTTCGCGGAATTTAGGAATTGCTCTGAGTTCTAAACGGCTACCGTCTCTGAGAACTACTACCATGTCGCCCCACAAACCAATGCCACGAGGAACTTTTTTCACATCGACTATTTCTGAGTAAATGATGTCAGTGCGATCTTGACCGCGAAAGCCGCCTGTAACGGAGATGCGTCGATCGGTAATCCGATAACGCAGCCACAGGGCACGAGCGATCGCACCTACGGTTAACGGTAAGCCAATCACCGTCAGTCCTATGAGAATATTTAAAATTAAATCTCCAATATGAGGGCCGCCCTCATAGTAAACTTCTTCACGAATGCCCATTGAATACCTCAGCTTCTACCAACAACTGCTCTAATTCTTGCAGAATTTGATGATAATCGCACTGCGTAGCTAATGGTTTTACTACGATCGCTAGTAACCAACCGGGAGCAACTTTGGGTAATAGTTGCCGAAAAGCCGCTTTTAGCTGTCTTTTTATCCGGTTTCGCACAACTGCTCGCTTGCTGACTTTTTGGCTGATGGAAATGCCAAGAAGCGAGGGAAGTGAGGAGAGCGCGATCGCGGCATCATTCCCCTGAACAGCAGCAGCCGAATTCGGCAATCTCGAAAGCGACTGCTTCCCTGATTCCGCTTTGGCTGACTGCCGCAAGGCTCTTAAAGTAAGATGGGGCGTGCTGCAACGCATCCCCTTACGGAATAAGGCAGAGAAGTCCTGCCGATTTTTCAGTCGATGTGCTTTTGGCAAAACCACAGCTTTTTTAAACTGCTAAACGATAACGACCTTTCTTCCGACGGGCTTTCAGTACAAGTTTTCCATTTTTGGTTCGCATCCGGGCGCGAAAACCAGAAGTTCTTTTTCTCTTACGGCTAGTGCCATGTAACGTGCGCTGAGTCATTACGGGTTCTCCAAGCTGGGAGCCTAAAATTAAATCAAAAAGTCACAATCTCTTATTTTATCACTAGTTTTCTGCCCCTAATCAATACTCACCAACCAAGTACCGATGTAGCGCATTAAAGGCACATCCCCCGGAGTCATGATGCTGCAATTAAAGTAAAACATTCCCCCAGCAGAGGGATTTTTGACATTTGAGAGAATCAACTCGACTTGATTCCCCGCTGGTACTGGTTCTCTTGGGAAAATCTGAATAGTCCGGTTTTCCTTATCCCAAGTGACTTCATCCAGCTTTACAGATTTGCCTTTGACTCTCACCTCAACGTCTTTGGTGTCAAACGTGCCTTTGTAATAGTCAGGATAAGAAATCGAAAACTGCGAAACAGCCAAATTCATCTTTTTTTGAGGAATTTTTAACCGATATCGATCCCAAGTATTAATTCTCCCGCCAAAGTCTAAGCGAAACGGCAGTTGATTTTCGCGTGGTGGCCCACCAAATAAGGTAAATCCGGGGAGGCTATCTGCCCAGACAATGCTAGAAGTTCCAGTAAGTAAGCAACTGGTGACTGCTAAGGCTGAAAGGATACGTCGAAAGGAAAGTTGCAAAGACATAGCGGTAGTTTCTGTTGTCACTCCAGAGTAAAGGGTTTGTTACCAAACTTAACTTACACTCAATTTACGATATCAAAGATGTTTTCTAACTGTTAGCAGTTCCGGCAAAGCAATTCTGATTATAGGGGATCGAGGCAGAAAGTTACCTCAGAAGTATAAAAATAACGCTTTTTTCGTAAATTTTTCCGGCAACATATTAAGTTAACTTTAAGTTGGTCAAATAGCAGTTTTGATAATTCGGTAATTAAAGTAACATTATTTGCTGAAAATCATATTTCTAAATGTGTCTAATTGTATATAAATTTTGTCTGAATATTAAGAAAATAGAGATAAATAGGCGAAATAAGTAAAGAATAGGTATTTTCTCATCAGCCAAATGATGAATCTATAAAATAAGTTAAAGAGAATGCCCCAAAATTTGGGGATCAACATATTATAAAAAAGTAGAAGAGTTGGCAGGGCGAATTGGATTGAATTGCGGCAGCGCTATCAACAAACTGAATCATGAGAATGCCCAAATAACTAAATAGGAACGGAAAAGTAGTCACGAACTAAATTTGTAGTTTGGCTACAGAGAATTACTTAAACTAGCAAGGAGGTTCAATGAAATTAGCAGTTGCCAAAGAAATTGAAATGGGTGAAAATCGTGTAGCCCTCATACCTGACACTGTAGCTCGGTTGGTTAAACAAGGAATAGAAGTGTGGGTAGAAGCTGGTGCTGGTGAGCGATCGTTTTTTGCAGATGAAGCATACACAGCAGCGGGAGCAAAAATTATTTCCGATCCTTATACTTTATGGGGAGAAGCTGACATTTTAGTTAAAGTCAGCCCACCTCAAGAAAGAGACGGACGGCATGAAGTGGATATGCTGCGAGAAGGTGCGATTTTAGTCGGTTTTACTAATCCTTTGGGAAATCCGACTTTGGCGCAAAGATTAGCCCAACGCCGCATTACTACTTTGAGCATGGAATTAATTCCCCGCACTACTAGGGCGCAAAGCATGGATGCGCTTTCTTCGCAAGCTTCTGTGGCGGGATACCAAGCGGCGTTAATTGCAGCAGCGGCAGCACCGAAGTTTTTCCCCATGTTAACAACTGCTGCGGGAACGATCGCACCTGCCAAAGTATTTATTATCGGCGCGGGAGTTGCGGGTTTGCAAGCGATCGCAACTGCCCGGAGACTAGGTGCAGTTGTGGAAGCTTTTGACATTCGCCCTGCTGTCAAAGAAGAAGTGCAAAGTCTTGGCGCTAAATTCGTAGAAGTAAAATTAGACGAAGAAACGGTGGCAGACAACGGTTACGCGAAAGAAATTTCTGAGGTTTCTAAACAGAAAACTCAAGAAACGATCGCCGAGCACGTCAAAATCTCTGATGTAGTAATTACCACCGCCCAAGTTCCTGGTAAGAAAGCACCATTACTAGTTACTGAAGAAATGGTAGCGCAAATGAAGCCCGGTTCAGTAATAGTTGATATCGCCGCTGAACAAGGCGGAAACTGTGCTTGCACTCAGCCAGGAAGAGATATTCGCTATAACGGTGTAACAATTATTGGCACCATTAATTTGCCTTCTTCAACCCCAATTCACTCTTCGCAAATGTATGCGAAAAATATTCTCACTCTCTTACAATACTTGATTAATAAAGAAGGAGAATTTAACCTCAATTTTGAAGATGATATCGTGAAGAGCACTTGCGTTACTCACGCTGGGGAAATTCGCAATCAAAAAGTTCAAGAAGCATTGGATCAATTGCGGGTAAATGCTTAATTAAGGGGACTGGGGATTAGGGACTGGGGACTGGGAATTTTGACAATTACCCAATCCCTAATTACCAGTCACTAATCAGCAATTTTTAGGAGTTTTAAATCGATGACAGAAGCATTATTAGCGGCTTTGTTTGTGTTTGTGCTTGCCTCTTTTACTGGGTTTGAAGTGATTAACAAAGTGCCGCCAACTTTACACACGCCTTTGATGTCTGGTTCAAATGCTATTTCGGGAATTGCTGTTCTAGGTGCGATCGTCGTTTCTGGCGAACGTAATACTAGTTTGACAGTAATTCTGGGTTTAATTGCGGTGATTCTGGCAACAGTTAACGTTGTTGGCGGTTTTTTGGTGACAGACAGAATGCTGCAAATGTTTAAGAAGAAGGAAGCTAAGGCTTAGTTCGGTGTTTTTGATTGGTGGGAAGGATCTTTTTTTTGAACCGCAAAGGACGCGAAGAGCGCGAAGGAAGAGAAGAAAGAGAATTTCTCACGATTTCCATAGTTACTGAAAATAAGAAGAAAGAAGGAATATGACTGATTTTTTGCCGACTGGAATTCAGCTGACTTATTTAGTAGCAGCATCTCTGTTTATTTTGGGTTTGAAAAAGTTGGGATCTCCAGCAACCGCCCGTGCGGGTAATGTTTGGGCTGCGGTGGGGATGTTTTTGGCTATTGTGGCTACTTTGCTCGATCGCCATGTCCTCAACTATGAAATGATTTTGTTAGCGATCGCCATTGGTAGCGTCATCGGTGCCGTTGTTGCCTATAAAGTGGCAATGACGGAAATGCCTCAGATGGTTGGTTTGTTGAACGGTTTAGGCGGCGCAGCTTCCGCACTTGTCGCGGTTGGGGAATTTTGGCGACTTCTGGGTACTGGCGAACATATCCCATTGGATTCTAATATTTCGATGCTGCTAGATGTGTTAATCGGCGGTGTCACTTTTACAGGTAGTTTTATCGCCTTTGCTAAACTGCAAGGGATTATGAGTGGTTCTCCGATCACTTTTCCCTTACAACAACCGTTTAACGCTTCACTTTTAATCGGTTATATAGCTGGTAGTGCCTTTTTGATTCTCCATCCGGGTAATTTACCTGTATTCTTGGGAATTGTGGTAATTTCTCTGATTTTAGGGGTAATGTTCGTTATCCCCATCGGTGGCGGTGATATGCCAGTGGTAATTTCGCTATTGAACTCGTTTTCTGGTTTAGCTGCTGCTGCTGCTGGTTTTGTGGTGATGAACAATATGTTAATCATCGCTGGTGCTTTAGTGGGCGCTTCTGGTTTGATCCTCACCGAAATTATGTGTAAGGCGATGAACCGTTCGCTGGCTAACGTTCTGTTTAGTGCTTTCGGTACTGGTGGCAGTTCCAGTGCAAGCGCAGCAGGTGGCGCAACCGATCAAACAGTCCACAGCATCGATGCGGAAGAAGGCGCGATGATGTTGGGTTATGCGCGTTCTGTGGTAATTATTCCTGGTTATGGAATGGCGGTAGCGCAAGCACAACACGCAGTTCGGGAGTTGGCAGATCAATTAGATCGGTTGGGTGTAGAGGTAAAATATGCTATCCACCCAGTTGCGGGAAGAATGCCGGGGCACATGAATGTGTTATTGGCAGAGGCGAATGTGCCTTATCCCCAACTGTACGATATGGATGATATTAATCCTCAGTTTGACCAAACTGATGTAGCTTTGGTAATTGGGGCGAATGATGTAGTGAACCCAGCGGCGCGTCATGATAGTGCTAGTCCTATTTATGGTATGCCGATTTTAGATGTCGATCGCGCTAAACATACGATCGTCATTAAACGCGGCATGAGCACTGGTTTCGCTGGCGTGGAAAATGAATTGTTTTACAAAGATAAAACAATGATGCTCTTCGGAAGTGCGAAAGATATGGTAGCGAAGTTGGTTTCTGAGGTGAAACAGCTTTAACTGCGATCTTGCTTCCTGTAAGGAGGTTCTACCTCCTTTCACCTCGTGACTAGGTTCAACCTAGTCACGAGAAACAAAAAGTCATCCGGTAAGCAGATGCAGCCAAATGATACAGCAGCCCGATACGATCAAATAGCCCAATATAATTCGTTAATAACTAACTGTTAAACTGTAGAAGTTATGATAAGGCGCATTGATGCCCCAGCACTTTTAGAGTGCTAAACTCCTGATTATGAAACTCAGCCCAGACGATAAAGTATTAATTCAAGGTATCAACGAACCACTCGCTGCTGTCCATGCTGTTCGGATGAAAGCTTATGGTACTAATGTAGTGGCTGGAGTTAGCCCCGGAGATGGGGGACAGGCATTAGATGGAATTCCCATTTTTGACTTGGTAGAACAAGCTGTCTCACAAGTAGGTGCGATCGATACTACGATCATCTTTGTCCCGCCTTATCTAGCTTTAGATGCTGCACTCGAAGCGATCGCAGCTGATATTCATCAAATTATCATTATTACTCAGGGAGTTCCCCCCCTGGATATGGTTTGTCTGCTGCGAAAAGCGGAAGCGACAAATACCTTAGTTGTGGGGTCACATTCTTTGGGCATCATAGTCCCAGACAAAATATTATTGGGAACTTATCCCGTAGAATTTTACACTCATGGTACGGTGGGAATTATTAGCCGCAGTGGTACCCTAACTTCAGAAGTGGCATTAGAACTGACAAAAGCTGGATTAGGTCAATCAATTTGCGTCAGTATTGGTAGTGATAGTATTATCGGTTCTTCTTTATGGGAATGGTTAAAAATTTTGAATGAAGATAAAAATACAAAAGCGATCGCCCTAGTCAGTCAAATAGACGATGGCATTCAAGAAACAGCCGCCCAATACATTAAAGAAAAAATTGAAAAACCCGTAGTTGCCTACATCGCCGGACGTTTAGGCCCACCACGCAAACGCCAACTTCACGCCAGCGACTTAATAGTTTCCCTACCCATTTTAGGCACAGATCCAGAAAGTACCGAAAATATTATTGCTACCTTTAGACAAGCAAAAATCCCCATTGCCGATCGCCCATCCCAAGTCCCCGAATTAATCAAAAAATCACTCAAAATTAAGCCTTAAATCTTAGATCCCCGACTTCTTCGAGAAGTCGGGGATCTGGGTATTAGATCCCCGACTTCTTCGAGAAGTCGGGGATCTGGGTAGCTACATTGACTTTAGTAAAGCCTTAGTAGCCGATTCCCCTGCCAGTTTTAACTGTCGATTTAACTGCCGATTCAACAAAGCGAAAATTCCCAACTGAGAGACAAAAGCAGCGAAAAAGCTTTCCACTGACGCATCTTTCATAGCTGCCGCAGGAAAGGCTGTAAATAGCCAAAACAGAGGAGCTCGATCGGGGGAAAGTGATAAAACACCCAGAAAGATTGGCGGTAAAACTATTAAAGCGACAATTGTACCAGCCGCCCATTGCATCTGTCTTTTAACTGGCTTTAGCAACATTAATTGTAGAACAGTGCCATAAATTAATGTCAAAGTCATAGTAATTGCCAAAATAGCTAATATCGGCATTGAGTTAAGTTCACTAGGACTTAAAACAATCCAAACAGACAATATTACAAAACTCAGAACGAGATTAATTGCTATTGCCAAAATAGCCGGACTCTTTTCCGCCCAAAGCAAATCTTTGATTAAATCTCGACTCCAAAAACCCCAACGATTTGTGATTCTTTCCCGCCGATATCTTGCCCAATCTTGTAAAGCTTGTCGCTGTGGAGATAAAGCAGCAATTAAACTCAAGAATAGCACTTGGTTTAAGATTAGCACAGCATAGAAATTGTTTTCTAGTGAAGATGACCATCTACTCGTTTGTAGCGCAAAACCCAAAGTCATTACTTCAATACAAACTACCAGTAAATAACTTTGACCTTTGCTAAGAATTGTCTTACTTGGATTATGGAAACGACGCTGCAAACCTTGCCAAATCCAGTAACTCCACAAGGCATAATTAAACAGCAAAAAACTGATAGCTGTCACAGCATTGCTACCCAATGGTAAGTAAAACCATTGCCAACTATCTAAATTAAGATAGGAAAAAGAAAAGCTATTTTCTACCGGACTTGCATCTACCACATAAAGCAAAGCTCTATAAGGAGAGAATATAATTATCCAATCTGTGGGAGTGTTGGTTATTGGTATAGCGCAAGTTATGCAGAGAAACATTAAAACTAAACCGCTACCTAACCAAGGTTGAAATCCACTAAACCCCGAACTAAACAAGCCAAATAGCAAACTGGCACTGAAAAATAAAAAGCAACTGCCAACAATAGCCGCCCAATAAAACAGAATTCCCATGAAAGGAATGCCAGCGGAAATCCCCGCCCAAAAATGCAAAGGTAAAGCCAGAATAGCGAACAGATAAAGTAAAAAAGGAACACCGAGAATTTTACCTAATAAAATGTTTTTGCTAGTTTGCGGACTGAGGCGAATAAAATTCAGAGTTCCGGTTTTTTCTTCCTTAGCTAAGTCGTTAATTAGCATATACGTACCTGCAACTAACAGGATAAAAATGCCAATTACACTCAAGATTGTAAATATTTCCATCCACCAAAGTTGCCAGTTAATGACAAAATTTCCCCAACCATCTGGCAAACATTCTTGATAAACTCCTGTGCAATATCTGTTGAAAACTTTGCCGTCTGGACTCAGATAGCGATCGTCCGTAGGCAACCCTGCCATAGCCATCATTAATATTAAGAATTGCCCCAAAAGAGAGATGCTAGTGGCAATAATTAAATTGCGTGGTTTGCAGCGTCCTTTAATTTCCCGCCACATTTGAGGATTCACATCACCTATTCTGTCTAACCAATTTAATTTCATCATCTTTCCTCGAAATTTATATTTTGTCATTTGTCATTTGTCATTTGTCATTTGTCATTCGTCATTTGTAAGCGGTTATTGGGAGAAATTTTCCCATCAATAACCACAGGACTTACGCAAAACCTCTATCCGTAGGGTGCGTTAACGCCAGTGTAACGCACCATTTCTCCATATATAGTGCCAGTGCGTAAGTCCTAAACCATTGATTTTTTTACAGGTTTGTTGAGGGTAAAGCCCGTCGTTTCTGTAATAAAGCTTTAGTCGTAGATTCGCCAGCGAGTCGTAGTTTTTTGGTTAATTGTGCGGTCAATATTCCCACTACAGTTAGCTGTCCTAAAGCTGCTACAAAAATTCCGATCGCAGATGTTTGTTCCCAGTAAGTTGTTACGGGTGCTAATACGGAAAAGTACCAGAGAAATCCCAACTCTTTTTCGGGACTAATTTGGAATACTGCTAACACAATTAGGGGCAGAAAAATGGCGGCGCTTAAGGTACCCATTGCCCAAATTATATTGTTTTTAATCCGAACAAACAACAGTAATTGAGTGAGTACAGCATAGAGCATCATTAAAGTAAATGCGAAACCTAAACTGACTAAGGTAGCAGTTTTATACTCCCATTTTGCCCCGGAACTTAAACTCCAGAGGCTGATTAGTGCGATCGCAATTCCCAAATTAATTGCTATGGCTACTAATGCAGGGCTTTTTTCCCCAAAAATCAAATCTTTAATCAGTGATTTACCCTGATTTTGATGTCGGTAACGCGCCCAATCATGTAACACTTGACGATGGGGTGAAAGAATGGCAATTAAACCCAAAAACAGCAGGAAGTTCAAGCTACATAAAAAAATGAAGTTTTGGAAAAGCCAATCTTTATCAGAAAGATGTTCGTAGGTGTATCCTGGTACGGTAAATCCGATTAGGGAAACCTGAAAACAAGTTGTTAGTAAATAGCTTTGAGCTTTGCTGAGAATAGTTGTACTTGGATTACGAAAAGAGCGATTTAAACCTTGCCAAATCCAATAATTCCACAGGGCAAAATTCACCAAAGAAAACAAAAGTAAAATAGCCCAAGTTTCCCCAATTGGTAAGTTATACCATTGTAGTTTTCCTGAGTCTTTCAAATACTCGTAGTTATAGGTATAAAAAGAGGTTTTCCAAACATCAGGAATTAAATCAAATGGCGTGAATATTCTTAGCCAAGAAAGTGGCGTATTTAGGGGAGAATAGGTAAGCAAGCAATTCAACCAAAGGAAACATGAAACTATTCCACTACCTAACCAAGGTTGAAAACCTCCTAACCAATTACTCACTAAAGAATAGAGTAAGGCTGCACTATAAAATAAAATGCAGCAAGCAATAACAAGCAAGTCAAAACCTAAAATCTGAATAAAAGGGATTTGCGCTGATAAACCCTCCCACAAATGCAAGGGAACTGCCAACAATATGGCTAAATAAAGCAAAATGGGAACGCCCAGTATTTTGCCGATTAAAATGTTTTTATTGGATTGGGGACTGAGGCGAATAAAATTTAAAGTTCCCCGGCGTTCTTCCTGAGATAAATCACTGATTAGCAGATAAGTTCCGGCAATTAATAAGGAAAAGATGCCAATAAAACTCAAGCAAACAAATAAATCTCGATTCCAGGTTTCCCAGTTGATAATAAAGTTACCTAAACTATCTCGAAGACAGCGAAATTCTCGGTAAGAACGTTCGCCTGTACAGTAATTGTTGTAAATGGGGTAAGTGTTTTGATAAGGAAAAGGTTCGGCGGGGAGTTGGCTGAGGAAATATTGAAAAATAAAAAATTGGGTGAGCAGGGAAATAGCTACACTAATTACTAGATTCCGAGGTTTGAGGCGACCTTTAATTTCTCGCCACATTTGGGGATTTAAATCACCTATTTTGTCGATCGCATTACTTGCCATTTTTCATCCTCTGTATATTGATAGTTAGGATTTCACCAATGACGATTAAGATGCTTGTTTATGACCCATTTTTAAGAAGATTGTTTCTAAATCTTCTTGGGTACAATGGAATTCGTTTAAGGGAATGCCAGCTTTAACTAGCGATCGCAACAGCTTAGCACAATCTTCTGGATTCCCGCCAAAATCAACCCTTACCTGATTAGTTCCTGACAAAACTTCATATCCTTCAACTAAGGGATAATTTTTCAACTCCGACAGTAGCGGATCTAATTTTCCCAAAGTAGACATAATAATTTGCTGACGACTGAGACGGCGATAAAGTTCAGCTAAACTCGCACTTTCCACCAAATATCCCAACTCCATAATTCCCACAGAAGTACAAAGTTCTGCCAAATCACTCAGAACATGGGAAGAAATTAAAATTGTCATTCCCGCTTCTTGCAAAGTTTTGATGATTTCCCGAAACTGCATTCTGGCGATCGGATCTAACCCCGAAACAGGCTCATCTAACAACAGTAAAATCGGTTCATGAATAATAGTTCTCGCCAAACTTAAGCGCTGTTTCATCCCTCGCGACAAAGTGTTAATTTGACTATTGCGCTTATTAGTTAGCTGCACCAATTCCAAAACCTCAAATAACCTGCGACTGCGCCGAGGTTCTTGTAATCGATAAAGTCGGGCAAAATAATCTAAATAATCCCAGACCGTCAAATCATCATAAAGCGGAAAATCATCAGGAAGATATCCGAGTCGCTGCTTCAAAGTCGGATTACTTTGATCGCGCAACAACCTGTCACCGTTAATGTAAATTTCTCCAATACTCGGTTCTTCCGCCGCCGCCAACATTCGGATTAGGGTAGTTTTCCCTGCCCCATTTGGCCCAATTAAACCATAAACTTCCCCCGCCTTGATTTCTAAATCAACATCATTGACAGCAATGTGGCGATCGAATTGCTTAGTCAGTCCGCGAGTACAAATAGCCAGTTCTTTTGACATGATTGTTTGGGACAAAAAATTTTCCGTACCTTTCTCAGCTAAGGATGCCCACCTGAACCACAAATTTTGTCTCCAATTGGAGACAAAATTTGACCAGAAACCGACATCCCCAGCGAAGATCAATATATCCAGGTCAACTTCACCTATGCAGATAAAGCATCAGCCTTGCTCTACATTTTGCGATCGAGCCATTCCTGAAGGGGCAGGGGAGCAGGGGGCAGGGGGGCAGAGGGGCAGAGGGGCAGAGGGGCAGAGGGGCAGAGGGGCAGAGGGGCAGAGGGGCTCTCGGAGCAGGGGAGCTCTCGGAGCAGAAGATAAAAATTACCCTAGTCCCCTAGTCCCCTAGTCCCCTAGTCCCCTAGTCCCCTAGTCCCCTAGTCCCCTAGTCCCCTAGTCCCCTAGTCCCCTAGTCCCCTAGTCCCCTAGTCCCCTAGTCCCCTAGTCCCCTAGTCCCCTAGTCCCCTAGTCCCCTAGTCCCCTAGTCCCCTAGTCCCCTAGTCCCCTAGTCCCCTAGTCCCCTAGTCCCCTAGTCCCCTAGTCCCCTAGTCCCCTAGTCCCCTAGTCCCCTAGTCCCCTTGCCCAGTCCCCAATCCCCAGTCCCCCATCCCTTACTTATGAATGAGATTGCAACTTAGTATCGAAAAATTATTGCTCTGTCCTTTATATTTTGTTACAAAGGATGAAGATCCTCTGTAGACACAAATCTTTATGTTAGGTGGTCTGACTGGTTTTAATAATAATCCTGGCACTGATTGGGGCGAAAAAATGCTCAACACCGTTGCCAGCCAATCCATCCGCCACTTGTTCAGTAAGAGCGAGTCTGTGGAGGTATTTGTCCGTTGTTCGCCTTCTAACAAGTTGTTACAAGGCAGCATTGACAGCTTTAAAATGAATGGTCGGGGCTTAGTGATCCGCAGACAATTTCCGGTTGAGGAGATGTCTTTTGAGACGGATGCTGTTTCCATTGACTTCAGTTCCATTTTGAGCGGGAAAATTTCCCTGAAACAGCCAACCCAGGCGATCGCTCAAGTTACCCTCTCCGAAGCTGGCATCAACGACGCTTTCCAAGCCGAATTGGTTACAAAACGCCTGAAAAATCTCTCCTCCGACTCATTGAACGAATTATCCGGTGGTCAACCAGTTTCCTTCAGCGAAGTGCAGATAGAACTGGAAAATGGCAACCGGATTCGCCTATTTGCTAAAGCTGAACTTCCCAATCATGGCACCGTACCCATTGCAATGCTGATGACCTTAGCCGTAGAACGTCGTCGCCGCATTGCTTTTAAAGACCCTGTATTTCAAGCCGAAGCTATCCCCGAATCTCTCCGAGAAATTTCCCAATCTTTGGCAAATGCTTTGACAGATGTGTTAAATAACATGGTCGATCTCGATCGCTTCGACCTCGACGGCGTAACCATGAGAATTAACCGTTTAGAAACTCAAGGAAAAAAATTACTTTTCAGTGGTTATGCTCAAATTGAACACTTTCCTAAAACTGGCTGATTCTTAAAATTTAGCTTATCGGAAATTTAAAAGGCAAAAGGAGTAAACATCACTTCTTTTGCCTTTTGAATTTTGACTTTATAACCATAACCTCTGAATTGGATAAGCATCAAAAGCCACATCACAGCCAACTATAATTAAACTATGATTTATAGCCTGAGTAATCAACATTCGATCAAATGGATCGCTATGATGTAATGGCAGAGTGAGATAACCCTGCACATCCGCCAACGTAATTGGCAAAACTTCGACTTCCAGGAATTTCAAAACATCTACTAATTCATCAAATGAATTTTGAAGAACCAGCCTTCCCTTACCAACTTTGATTGCAATTTCCCAAAGGCTAGCAATACTAAAGTATAGATTATTATCTGAAACTCCAATAATATCTCTAGCCTGTCTACTTAACTGCAAACTACCTTCTATATACCAGATGAATGTATGAGTGTCTAAAAGTACATTCATGCTTACATATACTCCTCAAACTCTTCAAGCGGCGCATCAAAATCATCTGCCATCGAAATCTTACCTTTCCATATACCGAAACCGTCTCGTCGTTTTTTAGTTTGTTCTTTTTCCGAAGTTTGGGTATTGTCTTCTGGTGGGAAATCAGAGACCTTTTCATTACTTTGCTTAACATACTTACTACCTAAATACTCTACATAATGCAGAACTTCTATTTGTAGAGATTCAGGAAATTGATGCAGCATTTTCTCAATATTTTGCATAACCAATGTTTGTTTCATGATTATTTCTCCTGTTCAGTCTTTACTAAAAACATTATAGCTACACCTGCTTTAATATCAAATACATTTCCGCTTGTATCTCCACTACGAATATCACCACCTAAATCAACAATATAAACATAATTAAACTCTTGAGCTACAACTTTTCTAAATCCATCAAATGCTTTACCGTCAATAAACGATCGATTAGTAACAAATGCAATTAACCCCTTTTTTCCTAAGCGATCGACCGCCCACCGATAAAACCGCACATACATATCATAAACTGCGATTTTATTTTGTGCTTTCCCCCAATTGTATCGCAGTTATCAGGTAAATTTTTTAACAAAAATAACGGCAAAAATTCCTACCTGTAAATTTTAGAAAAACTTAACATTTTTGGTAAGAATTAATGCCGATCGCTAATCCAATCAACCAAATACCAGTATAAAATTAGCGACTAAAACAGAGCATTCGCCCCAATTTCCTTCTTAATAATATTCGATATAGCCCTCTTCAACACAATAAACTGGGCAAAAATATTCTCTGGGGTAAGGTTGACCTCTTTCTGGCTCAAAGCCGAAGTTACCAACAGCCCGAAACCTAGCCCGACAGCCATTTTCTACCCACACAAAACCATCTTCATAACCCCAATTACCCGCACAAATTGAGTTAGAATACTCTTTATCTAAAACCACACCTCGGCGAGTATCCAAAGAACAAGTTGCAGGTTGGTAATCAATACTTTGGCAAACAGTGGTAGTTTGAGCATGAGCAGGTTTAACTCCTACTAAGGTAGCAGCGATCGCGATCGTCGCAGCTGTACCCACAGCAGCTTGAGAACAAAACTTAATCATTAACTAACACTCCTTTATAAAAATCCGCCCAAGTCGAGAGTCATGTAATAGACTTAATTGGTGTTATTCCAATATTTCCTTGAACAACGAGTAATTTCAGGAAAAAGTCAACCGATTTTAGATTTCAGATTTTAGATTTTAAATTCACCGCACCCAAAACCCGTATGATTAATTCACATAAAAAATCCGAACTGCAAATATCACTTCACAGTTCGGATTTGGTAATAATTATTAGCTATTCAAAAAATGCTATCTACCGACACCAACATAATGGAAACCAGCAGCTTGTAGAGCTTTGCGATCGAGGAAATTCCGTCCATCAATAATGATTGGAGAGTGCATCTGTTTCGCCATTTTAGCGTAATCTAAAGTGAGGAACTGTGCCCAATCAGTAATTAAAACTAAAGCATCGCAACCATCAGCTAACCGTTCGGGATCGGTTTCTACAATTACACCAGTTAAACCGTGACGCAAACCAGTTTGAGAAACCAAAGGATCGTAAGCTTTAACTTTTGTTCCCAAGCGGTTTAATTGTTCGATGATATTCAGTGCAGGTGCATCGCGCATATCATCAGTATCAGGTTTGAAAGTTAAACCTAACAAACCAACAGTTTTACCTTTGAGGATTTTCAATTCCTGCTGTAATTTTTCTACAGCAATTAAACGCTGACGTTGGTTAACACTCACAGCAGCTTTTAACAAATGTGCTTCATAACCATAGTCATCAGCAGTATGAACCAAAGCGGAAACATCTTTCGGGAAGCAAGAACCACCCCAACCAATTCCCGCTTGCAGGAATTTGCCGCCTATGCGAGAATCTAAACCAATACCTCTGGCAACTTGGGTAACGTCAGCGCCAACGCGATCGCAAATATTTGCTACTTCATTAATAAAGCTGATTTTAGTTGCTAAGAAAGCATTCGCCGCATACTTAATCATTTCTGCTGAGTTGATATCCGTTTTCACCACTGGTACTGGTGGTAAAGATGGATCTTCAGCATACTTCCGCTGTGTAATGGGAGCATAAAGTGCTTCCATCATATTCAGCGCTTTTTCGCTATTGCTGCCTAATACAATGCGATCGGGATTAAATGTATCATAAACCGCCGAACCTTCCCGCAAAAATTCTGGGTTACTTACTACATCAAATTCAGCTGCAATCTTTTCTACTTCTTCATCGCTGACAACGCCACCAGCACCGACGAGCACTTTTTGCCGTTCTTTAATTCCATCCATGACAATCATCCGCACCCAGTCACCAGAACCAATAGGTACGGTAGATTTATTTACAATTACTTTGTAGCCATCATTAAGATTTGCGCCAATTCCTCTAGCTACTGCTTCTACATAACGAGTATCACTTTCACCCGTAGGTAGAGGCGGAGTACCAACAGCAATGAATAAAATTTCTCCATGATTAACACCAGCAGCTAAGTCAGATGAAAATTCTAATTTTCCTTCTTTAGCCGCAGACTGCATTAATTCAGACAGTCCAGGTTCAAAAATTGGTGACTGTCCTGACTTCATTAACTTAACTTTTTCTTCGTTGTTATCGATACAGATAACATCATGTCCAATATGTGCCAAACAAACGCCTGTGACTAAACCGACGTATCCAGTACCAATTACACAAACTCGCATATTAGGTAATCCTCAAAACAAATTTTACACAGTAAATCATCAGCCTTAGTCAAATTGTCCAGCCAACGTCAGGATTGTTGGCATGGCGATAAAGCTTATTTCGATATCAGGTGGGAATTGTCCTGTTCAGGACTTATTTATAGTACCCAGCCCACCCAATCCGATCGCTATCGTCGCAAATTTATTTACTAACAGCTGAGGCTGGAGAATTGGAGATGCGATCACGAAAATCTTCTATAGTTAGCTTCAAACCTTCTTGCAGAGGTATAGTAGGTTCCCATCCCAACCAAGTTTTAGCTTTAGTAATATCCGGTTGTCTTTGTCTGGGATCATCCTGTGGTAGAGGTTCGTACTTAATATCTGCATCCGGGTTAACCATTTGCTGAATTTTTTGTGCTAACTCTAAAATAGTATACTCGTCTGGATTTCCCAAGTTTACAGGGCCAGTATGCTCTCCATTCATCAACCGCATTAGTCCTTCTACTAAGTCAGAAACATAGCAGAAACTCCGGGTTTGCGAACCTGTACCGTAAACTGTTAAAGGAATTCCCCGCAAAGCTTGAACGACAAAGTTACTTACTACCCGACCATCATTTTCCAGCATTCTGGGGCCGTAAGTGTTGAAAATCCGCGCCACCCGAATTTCCACATCGTTTTCCCGATGATAGTCAAAAGCTAATGTTTCGGCAATTCGCTTTCCTTCGTCGTAACATGAGCGAATCCCGATCATATTTACATTCCCTCTATATTCTTCTACTTGGGGATGCACTTCTGGATCGCCGTATACTTCTGAGGTAGAAGCTAAGAGAAATCTGGCTTTCACCCGTTTGGCTAAACCCAACATATTGATTGTTCCCATCACATTTGTTTTTACCGTCTTGATGGGATTGAATTGATAATGTACGGGAGAAGCTGGACAAGCTAAGTGATATATTTGATCTACCTCTAACCGAATGGGTTCAGTAACATCGTGGCGAATCAGTTCAAAATATGGATGATCTAACCACTTAAGCAAATTGCGTTTATGTCCGGTATAAAAATTATCTAAGCACAATACTTCATGACCTTGTGCCATTAAGCGATCGATAAGATGGGAACCAATAAATCCGGCTCCACCTGTTACTAAAATTCTCATAGTTTCTCAGTAAGCGGTAGGTTATTTTAGGCAGTTAAGACCGCTGTTACAACTATAACTCCATCGATATCCATCAGTCTATAATTATCTTTAACCTGAAAGATAGTAGTAGAGCTTGGAATCGCTTTATATTTATGGATTCTCTAGTGTAACTGCTGTCTTTGTTCCATCAAAATTAACTGCTTTAGTAGAAAGATTAGCAGATTATTTAGCAAAAAGTTACGTTTATTCATCCAATTCATTAAATCTTTATCAGACAGTGAGATCGACTAACAACTTCTTCATACTTCTTGATAATTATTAGTTAATGATGATTTAGTGATAAAATTCTAAAGAATTAGAAATGAAAACAGATGACTTACTTAGTGAGCCTCTGCTTTCATTTTTATTGGCTAATTCCCACTTATTCTTTATCCAAGCGTAACACTGCCATAAAAGCTTCTTGGGGTACATCTACTGTACCGATTGCTTTCATGCGTTTTTTACCCTTAGCTTGTTTTTGCAGCAACTTCTTCTTCCGGGAGATATCACCACCATAACATTTAGCCAACACATCTTTTCGCAATGCGGGAATATGTTCGCTAGCAATTACTTTACTACCAATTGCTGCTTGCAAAGGAATTTTAAACTGGTGACGGGGAATCAATTCTTTTAACTTTTCCACCAAAGCTCGACCGACATAATAAGCTTTATCTCGGTGAACAATCATCGCCAAAGAATCTACTGGATCGCCATTGATCAAAATATCTAAACGTACCAAGGTATTCTCGCGATAACCAATCAAATGATACTCCATGCTGGCATAGCCGCGCGATCGAGATTTCATTTGATCGAAAAAGTCAGTTACCACCTCCGCTAAAGGCAATTCATAACTTAAAGTTGTCCGTCCTAAAGTCAAGTATTTCATATCTTTGAAAACACCGCGTCGGCTTTGACCTAATTCCATCAAAGTTCCGACATACTCCTCCGGCGTAATCATATCTACTTGCACGTAAGGTTCTTCAATTTTCTCTCGATATTGCGGGTCTGGTAAAGTGCTAGGATTATCGATTAATAACTCTTCTCCTTTGTTAGTTGTGACTCTATAAACCACTGAAGGAGCGGTAATAATCAAATCTAGATTGTATTCTCTTTCCAGCCTTTCTTGGACAATTTCCATGTGTAATAAACCCAAGAAACCGCAACGGAAACCAAATCCCATAGCGCTAGAAGTTTCCGGTTCATAAGACAAAGCGGCATCATTTAACTTCAGCTTTTCTAAGGCATCTCGCAAGTCAGGAAATTGATCGGCATCGGTGGGAAACATTCCACAAAATACCATTGGTTTAGCTTGAGTATAACCGGGTAATGGTGCAGTTGCCGCTGCATTTGCTAAAGTAATTGTGTCACCGACACGGGCATCTTCTACCGCTTTAATTGCAGCTGCTAAATAGCCTACTTCTCCCGCATGGAGATCGTCAACGCGAATTTGGTTAGGAGAAAGTACGCCTAATTCGTCAAGTTCATATTCTTTACCACTTGCCATTAAGCGAATGCGATCGCCATTTTTCAATTTCCCATCCATCACCCGGAAATAAACAATTACTCCCCGATAACTGTCATAGTAACTATCAAAAATTAACGCTCGTAAGCGTTCGTTAACAGTATCTTGAGGTGGGGGTACTAAATGGACGATCGACTCTAAAATTTCCTCAATTCCCAACCCTTCTTTTGCCGAAGCTAAAATCGCACCACTACAATCTAAACCAATTACCTCTTCAATTTCTTTTTTTACCCGTTCCGGTTCCGCTCCCGGCAAATCAATTTTATTCAAAACCGGAATAATTTCCAAATTACTTTCTAGCGCCAAATAAACATTAGCCAAGGTTTGTGCTTCTACACCTTGAGAAGCATCCACCACCAACAGAGCACCCTCACAAGCAGCGAGACTCCGCGACACTTCATAAGAAAAGTCTACGTGACCGGGAGTATCAATTAAATTGAGAACGTAATCTTGCCCGTCTTTTGCTTTATAATTCATCCGGGCAGCTTGCAGCTTGATAGTAATGCCTCGTTCTCTTTCCAGTTCCATATTATCGAGGAACTGTTCCTTCATATCTCGCGCAGCTACCGTTCCGGTAGCCTGTAAGAGACGGTCAACCAAGGTTGACTTACCGTGGTCAATGTGGGCAATAATACAAAAATTCCGAATTCGAGAAACGGGCACGTCAGTCATAAACTTTGCTCAAAGATGGGGCGCAGAACTTCAATCAAAAAATCGATATCTTGCTTAAGATATTTTAATGTTTAACTTGCTCAGGGTGACACAAATCAGTATCCCAAGTTGTTAAAACGCTATAATAAAGGGGTTCAGCTTGAGGATAACTCAAAGTTTACTTAATTCTAAGCAGTAAGATTGTTAAAAATATTGATAACTACTGCATGACATAGTGTAAACTGACCGCTTTGATATAGTGGCGAGTCAGTCTAAACTGATGATAGCCTGTTTAAGGCTTGTACTATAGTTCAGTATATACAGTTGCAAATGAAAGAACCAGTTCTTGATTCCCGGCGTAATGATGAAAAGGTGGAAATATCGATCCACCTAGATTCAGACTTGTTGAGTCAGTTAAAGCATTTAACCAACGATCCAAGCAAAGTGATTGAAGCAGCGATTCGGCAATGGTTGAAAGGAGGAGTTAACCAAAGAGATGACGAATTGACTCGCACCATTAACAGAACACCAGTACCGCCGCGAGGGGAGTGGAATGATTAATACACAATGTCGGCAAAGGAAAAAAATTTGGCTTTCTGACGTGAAAGATATAAACTCGAATTAGTGATGGTAAAATAACTATCACTAATTCGCTAAAGCGATACGCACTACGCGAACGCTAGCAAGCGATACGGCTACGCCACGCTAAAGCGAACGAACAGGGTGCTATTGACGAGATGACCTGAGTTGAAATTTACAAAAATTGTGACCGACTCCAATGAGCGTGCCTATTGATCTACAGAATTGGCAAAAAGGGTCTTACGGTAAATCAGATTCTGCTTGGACAAACCATGCGATCGGTTTACAGGGATTGGGATCAGAGTTAGTATACGTTCAAGAAGCTACAGGCCAATACCTTTCCTTTTATTGGCAACAAGCAGAACGATATGAAGTAAATCCAGAAGCGATCGTCAATAGCTGCCTAAATGAAAAATTTGGCCCAGTAGCAGCTGCGCCTTACCTAGAAAGAATTCAACAAATCCTGGAACATCAGCTACCAGAACGTTTCTGTTGTGAATTTCTCTACCAAGAGCAGAAATTTTTGTTTGATTTAATAATCAGTCCCATATTAGTAGCGGATGGCTCTGCCAGTAGAGTATTAGTTATGGGTAGGCAACTGGAAGAAGAAACTGCCTGTGCCTCACAGACAACGCCTACTACAAGCAAAGCATCAGCATTACACTGGGGGCAACACTACAAAAAACTGATTAGAAAAATCTCCCGCAACATTCGCCGCACCCTAGATTTAGATACTATTTGGCAAAGGACAGTAGATGATTTAGGCAAAGGATTAGATGTAAGTCGCTGTGTAATTTGCGCCTACAAAAGCGATGTTATGGAAGCTTCAGTAAAGGCAGAATATCGCGCAGAATCAGTCAGTTCCTTACTGGGGCAAAAAATTAAAATTTCGGAATCAGATTATCTTACCAAGGCGATAGAGTCCCTAGAACCAAGAATAGAACAAGACTCTAATAGCCCAGAACAGCCACAATCCAAGCTAGCAGTCGCGACTTTTTACCAAGATAAACCGAACGGTTTGATTATCCTTTACGACTGCACAGAAAATCGTCACTGGACGATCGACGAAGTAGAACTAATGCGGGAGTTGGCGGATTTGGTGGGGAGTGCGATCGCTCATGCTACCCTATACCATGAACTAGAACAAGCCCGTCAACAAGCCGAAGAAGCCTCCCGGTTAAAAAGCGAATTTTTAGCCAACACCTCCCACGAACTGCGGACACCCCTAAACGGGATGTTAGGTTTCCTGAAATTAATTTTAGAAGGCATGACCGATGATCCAGAAGAACAAATGGAGTTCATCCAAGAAGCCTATCGTTCAGCCTTACACCTACTGAGCATCATTAACGACATTTTAGACATTGCCAAAATTGAAGCAGGCAAAATGGAATTAGAGTTAGGGCCAGTAGGCTTGGAAGACTTATTTGAAGATGTCGAAGACTTTACCAAAACACAGGCACAACAGAAAAACCTCAGCTTCCGCATTCAAAAACCAGCCACCAGAGACAAAATTATCCTCAATGGTAACTACCAAAGATTATTACAAGTATTGTTGAACTTGGTAGGGAATGCGATTAAATTTACCCACGAAGGCGGAGTGATGATTAGCGCCGAAGTGCAACGCAAAAAACCCACCAACAACCAAGAAGTTCCGGGAATGGCGATCGTCCGTGTGGTAGACACTGGAATTGGCGTATCCTTAGAAAAACAAGGTAGACTCTTCCAATCCTTCAGCCAAGTCAACGGCGGACATAATAGACAATACGGTGGAACTGGACTAGGACTTTACATCTCCCAAAAACTCATCGAAGCCATGAAAGGCGAAGTCGAATTTTACAGCATGGGCGAAGGACTCGGCTCAACTGTAACTTTCACAGTGCCATTGTATCAAGACCCAGTACTTACTTCTAATCAGTAGGGACTGGGGACTGGGGACTGGGGGGAATCCCAAATCTATATCAACAACTCTCCCCACCTCCCCACCTCCCCACCTCCCCAATCCCGAATACGCTTTAAACTAAGAAAGAGTACAGATCTTCCAAGGAGAGTTCCGTGACTGAGAAGAGTGCTAAGGAGCTATTTCGTAGTGCTTACGAAAACCGTTACACTTGGGACAATGAATTTCCTGGCTTCAGTGCTGATATTGAACTTAAGCAGGGAGATGAAGTTTACACTGGGCAAGTGCGCGTTAAGCGTGACATGAGTGTAGAAGTTAGCGGTATAGAAGACGAACAAGTAAAGGAAAGCATCTATACTCAGATGCGGGACGTGATTACTCACCGCAAACGTGGCAACTTTGAACAAGCGCATGGGAAAAACGAGTTTAGCTTAGGCGAAACTGACACTACAGGCGCAATGGAAATTTTGGTCAAAGGCGACGCGATGGGCTCGAATTATAAGATTCGGGGCACAGAAATTTGCCAAGTTAGTCGCGTTATGGGTAGAGTTGCCTTTACCATTGATACCCATGAAAGTGTGAATACTGGGGAAGGTTACATTGCCTCTCGCTATGATGCCATTTTCCGCAATCCTCAAACAGGCGAAGTTACCAATGAGTTGGAATTTGAGGACAGCTATGAAAAAATTGGCAATTACTACATCATGACTCATCAGGTAGTGCGTTCCAATGAACAAGGACAGCAGACAACTACCGAGTTCAAATATTCCAATGTTAAGTTATTGGAACCAGCTGTAGTTTAAAGGGGATTAGGGACTAGGGACTAGGGACTGGGGACTGGGAGATAAGGAGACAAGGGGAAATTATTTAAGTCAAAACTTTCTCTTTAACTCAAAACTCTCTCACTCAAAACTCAAAACTTCACCCAGTCCCCAGTCCCCACTCCCCAAAAAGTCTGTTAAGGTTTTTATCAAGAAAAGATCTAGGATGAAAATATCCACAAAAGCACGTACTAACCTGCTATAGCAAAAGAGGTCTTAACCAATGGAAACAATGGAACTAACATTAGATAACGTTGAAACCGTTTTAGATGAATTACGCCCTTACTTAATGGCTGATGGCGGTAACGTAGAAGTAGTTGAACTGGATGGCCCTGTTGTAAAATTGCGGCTACAAGGTGCTTGTGGTTCTTGCCCTAGTTCGACTATGACTCTGAGAATGGGAATTGAACGGAAACTGCGGGAAATGATCCCTGAAATTGCAGAAGTCGAACAAGTTCTCTAAAGGCAATTTGATAATCATACCCTGGCAACTCTAGAAGTAAAAGGCAATCATTTAAGTCTTTGCATCGATGATTGCCTTTTTATTTTAAGTACTGTTGATTAAGTACCGTTGAAAGCGTAACTAAAGCTTATGCCCCATCCTTTATATGTTGCCTTCATTTGGCACCAACACCAACCTTTGTACAAGAGTAGGGTTAAGGGAGAGTTTCTGGAATCAGAAGATCCGACTTTTTCTGCTTCTGTTTCTTTAGCTTCTGAGTACCGTTTACCTTGGGTGCGTTTGCACGGTACTAAAGATTATTTGGATTTAGTGTTGTTGTTGGAACGTTATCCGAAGCTGCGCCAAACGGTTAATTTGGTTCCTTCTTTGATTCTGCAATTAGAAGATTATATTGCGGGAAGTGCGATCGATCCCTACCTAGCTGTAGCTTTGTCGCCAGTAGAAAGTCTGACGGAACAACAGCGATTATTTATTATTGAGCATTTCTTTGATGCCAATCACCACACTTTAATCGATCCTAATCCTCGTTATAGCGAACTTTACGAGCAACGTCAGGATAAAGGACGGGCGTGGTGTAAGGAAAATTGGCAAGCGCAAGATTACAGCGATCTTTTAGCTTGGCATAATTTAGCTTGGTTCGATCCTTTGTTTTGGGACGATGCAGAAATTGCTCATTGGTTGGAAAAGGGTCGGAATTTTAGTTTAGCCGATCGCCAAAACATTTACGCCAAACAACAAGAAATTATGAGTCGCATCATTCCGCAACACCGGAAGATGCAGGAAACTGGGCAATTAGAAGTAATTACTTCGCCTTATACTCATCCAATTTTGCCATTGTTAGCGGATAGTGATGTAGGTAGAGTTGCGGTTCCTAACATGAATTTGCCGCAAAATCGCTTTCAATGGTCAGAAGATATTCCTCGACATTTGCGAAAAGCTTGGGATATTTATGAGGAATGTTTCGGTTGCGAACCTCGCGGTTTGTGGCCTTCAGAACAGGCGGTTAGTCCGCAAATTTTGCCTTATATTGCTAAACAGGGCTTTAAGTGGATTTGTTCGGATGAGGCGGTTTTAGGTTGGTCGATCGATCATTTCTTCCACAGAGATGGATCGGGAAATGTTAGCGAACCTGAGTTACTTTATCAACCTTATCGATTAGAAACTCCTGCGGGAGATTTGTCAATTGTTTTCCGCGATCACCGTTTGTCGGATTTAATTGGTTTTACTTACGGGGCGATGGAAGCGAAGAAAGCGGCAGCTGATTTAGTGGGGCATTTAGAAGCGATCGCCCGCATCCTAAAACATCGCCAACCTGATGATACTACAACTTTAGAAAATCCTTGGTTGGTTACAATTGCCCTCGATGGTGAAAACTGTTGGGAACATTATGATTTAGATGGTAAACCCTTCTTAGAAGCGTTGTATCAAACCCTCAGCGATCATCGAGAAATTGAGTTAGTTACTGTTTCAGAGTACTTGGAAAAATTCCCCGCTACCGCCACTATTCCCGCCCAAAAATTACATACAGGTTCTTGGGTTGATGGTAATTTAACTACTTGGGTAGGAGATCCAATAAAAAATAAGGCTTGGGATTTATTAACTGATGCGAGAAAGTTTTTAGCATCTCATCCCGAAGCAACACCGGAAACTAACCCGGAAGCTTGGGAAGCTTTGTATGCTGCTGAAGGTTCGGATTGGTTTTGGTGGTTTGGTGAAGGGCATTCTTCTAACCAAGATGCTATTTTTGATCGTTTATTTCGGGAACATTTGTCGGCAATTTATCAGGCTTTAAATGCGCCTGTTCCTGATAATTTGCTCAAACCTTTAGAAATTCACGAAGCGAGAGGAGATCATCGCCCGGAAAGTTTTATTCACCCGGTAATTGATGGCGTTGGTGATGAACAAGATTGGGATAAAGCGGGGAGAATTGAAATCGGTGGGGCGCGGGGAACAATGCACCAAAGCACGACCGTACAAAGGCTTTGGTATGGTGTGGATCACTTGAATTTATATTTACGGTTGGATTTTAAAACGGGAATTTTGCCTGGAAAAGGTTGCCCGCCAGAGTTGAATTTGTTGTGGTTTT
The DNA here is from genome assembly GCF_041929275.2 of Floridaenema flaviceps BLCC-F50. Lineage (NCBI taxonomy): Bacteria > Bacillati > Cyanobacteriota > Cyanophyceae > Aerosakkonematales > Aerosakkonemataceae > Floridanema > Floridanema flaviceps. The sequence goes on from NZ_JBHFNR020000001.1 coordinate 696,263, forward strand.
ATCCCGATCGCGAAATGTCCAACAGCCCCATTCCCTTGCGAGATTTACCCAATGAAGCACCATTAAATTACCTGTTTCATCACCATTTAGGGGTGAATTTGCTCACCATGAGTACGCACTTTCAAGAAGCAGGAGAACATTATAAATGGCATCCCCGCTTTAGTCGGGCGCAAGTGGCATTCGAGCAATGTTTAGAAATAGCAGTACCTTGGGCAGATTTGCAAATTGAACCGGATTATCCTTTGCGGTTGACGATCGTTTTGTCCGATAATGAACGTTATTGCAGTTATCTGCCGGAAAATGCTTTGATTGCGATCGAAGTACCATAATTTGGGTAGTGGGTAGTGGGTAGTGGGTAGTAGGAAGGGAAAAGGTTAAAAATTCGTACTTGTTCCTGAAACTACCAATTACCAACTACCCACTACCAACTACCAACTACCAAAAGACAAATGACAACAATCTGGGAGTTAGATTTTTATTCTCGTCCAATTGTGGATGAAAACAAGAAAAAGATTTGGGAAGTTTTGATTTGTGAAAGTTCCTTAAATGTCAACGGTTCTGGGGAGGAAATATTTCGCTATTCCCAGTATTGTTCTAATCAAGAAGTGAATTCGGTTTGGTTAGGAAATGCAATTAAAGAAGCAATGGCAAAATCTGGGCAAACTCCCCAAAAAATTCGCTTCTTCCGCACTCAAATGAATAACATGATTACCAAAGCTTGCAAAGATTTGGGGATGGCATCTGCGGCGAGTCGTCGGACTTTTAACCTGAATCAATGGTTAGCAAAAAGAATGGAAGAAGTTTACCCAAATCATCCCGGATACACGCCTGCTGGTGCTAATCCTTCGGTGTTAATGCCAAATCCTACACCGCAAACTTTGCCCGAAGCTTTGTTAGCAGAAAAATGGGCTTTTGTGAGTTTAGAAGCAGCTGCTTTTGCAGAAATGCCGGAATGGGAAATTGGATTTCAGGAAGCTTTTCCTTTAAAGAATTTTGGCGTAAATCCTGATACCAGTATTCCAGGGATGATCTTTTTTTCATCACGGGCTTTACCTTTAGCTGCTTGGATTTCTGGTTTAGAATTGGCTAGTATGAAATTTGAATCACCTCCCTTAGCAAATCTGCTGTTAGAAACAGGGGTAAATGATAGCTGGATTCTTGCTAATATTAAGGATTCTCGAACGATCGCAGAAGCCCAAGGCTTTGAAGATGCAAAACAAAAAGCCAACGGCGTGCATTTTTTAGCTGTTCAGAGTGATCCCCAAGCCGAATCCTTTGCAGGTTTTTGGTTATTGCAAGATGTGAGTCCAATTTAAAGTAATTTAGAGTTTAGGTTTTAATTTCAATTTAAAATCTAAATTCTAAAAAAGAAAAATTTGGTTGTATGGGTTCGGAAACTTGGCAGTCAGAGGCACTAGCAGAACAATTGCTGGAACTAGCAGCAAAAGCCGGAGCAGAAGCAGCTGAGGTTTATCAGTCGCGATCGCTCTCAAGACCAGTATTTTTTGAGGCTAATCGTCTCAAACAGTTGGAAATAGCTCAATCTGAAGGTACAGCGCTGCGACTGTGGAAAAATGGTCGTCCCGGTTTAGCAGTGGCTTACGGTACAGTGGAACCAGCGGCTTTAGTGGAAAGAGCGATCGCACTTTCTCTGCTGAATCACCCAGAACCTATAGAACTAGTCAGCGGTTCCCAGCAAACCTACCCAGATGAAGGTAGCACAGTTGAGGTAGAACAGTTAGTCAAGTGGGGTAAAGAAGCGATCGCCTACATCCGCGACTCTTATCCAGAAGTGCTAGTAAGTAGCGAGTGGGAATGCGAAGTCGAAGGCACCCGCTTAATCAACTCCAAAGGACTGGACTGTTCCCATACAGATACTACCCTCAGTTGTTATTTAGCCGCTGAATGGATCAGAGGCGATGATTTTTTAAGCGTTTCTGACGGTCAAACTCAGCGTAACACGCTCACTCCCATAGCATTAGCCCAAGAAATTATCGAAAGGTTGGAATGGGCGCAAGAAAATGTTCCCCCACCGATCGGTAGAGTACCTGTATTATTTACCGCTAAAGCTGCTGATATGCTTTGGGGCACAGTTTCCGCTGCTCTAAATGGTAAACGAGTTTTGGAAGCTGCATCTCCTTGGAGCGATCGACTTTGCGAAGCTGTTACCCACCACAGTATCACCCTTTATCAACAACCAGATATCGGCCCTTTTAGCTGTCCCTTTGACGACGAAGGTACAATCACCCACCCCTTAACCTTCATCAAAGATGGCATCCTGCAACTGTTTTACACCGATCGAACCACAGGTCGCCATCTCGGTTCCGATACCACCGGAAACGGCTTTCGTCCAGGGTTAGGCAGCTATCCCACCCCCAGCTTATATAACCTCCTGATCAAACCTGGAACTGGGACAATGCTCGACTTAATCCAAATGATGGAAGATGGCTTAATCGTAGACCAAATGTTAGGCGGTAGCGCTGGCATTTCTGGCGAGTTTTCCATCAACGTCGAACTCGGTTATCGGGTAAAACGAGGCAAAGTAATCGGTCGCGTCAAAGATACAATGGTCGCAGGCAACGTCTACACCGCACTTAAACAAGTAGTCGCGTTAGGTGGCGATGCCGAGTGGAACGGTTACTGCTATACTCCTTCAATAATTGTCGAAGGATTATCTGTGACTGGTAAAGCAGATTAAGTTTTCCCCTGTGAATATAAGTTTGTTGTATCGACTTCAGTTTGTTGTATCGACTTCAGTCGTATAAGTTTGTTGTATCGACTTCAGTCGTATAAGTTTGTTGTATCGACTTCAGTCGTATAAGTTTGTTGTATCGACTTCAGTCGTATAAGTTTGTTGTATCGACTTCAGTCGTATAAGTTTGTTGTATCGACTTCAGTCGTATAAGTTTGTTGTATCGACTTCAGTCGTACTTTGCCAAAAAGAAGGACTAAAGTCCTCACAACGAACCTGCCAAAAAGAAGGACTAAAGTCCTGACAACGAACCTGCTTAAAACTTCTGAAATAGCTGAACTTATTTCTTAATGCGTCAACTACTACGACCAACAAGACGTTTAGCAATCATCGAAGCTTCCTTAATTGGATTAGTTGCTGCCTTGGCATCAGTCCTACTTAAAGTTAGCTCAGGATGGCTTGGGGGATGGCGAGTCAGCATCTCATATTACTTATCCCCCTGGATTGCTTTGCCTGCAATTGGTTTTTGTTTCGGATTTTTAGCTGGCTTTTTAGTAGAAAGATTCGCCCCAGAAGCCTCTGGTTCCGGGATTCCCCAAGTTAAAGCTGCCCTCGCCGGGTTCCCTATGTCATTATCATGGCGTGTAGCTTTTGTCAAGCTTTTGGGCAACATTCTCGCTCTAGGTTCTGGGATGACTGTAGGGCGACAGGGGCCAACAGTGCAAGTAGGTGCAGCTTTAGCCGCCCAAATGAGTAAATGGGTGCCCACATCTCCCGAACATAGAAAACAATTAATTGCTTGTGGTGCTGGTGCTGGGTTAGCTGCTGCTTTCAATGCCCCCTTAGCTGGGGTTTTGTTTGTCGTGGAAGAACTTTTGCAAGATGTCTCAGGTTTTACTTTGGGAACAGCAATTCTTGCTTCCTTTATTGGTGGGGTGGTGTCGCGACTTTTGGGGGGTGGAAGTTTAGAATTAACGACGGAATTAGTCAAAAGTAAAACTACTTTTTCTTTTCCAGAGATTCCAAGTTTCTTATTTTTAGGTATTTTAGCAGGGGTATTTTCTGCCCTATTTTGTCAAGGAATTTTCCTGGCTTTGAGGTTTTGGCGTTATAAATTAAAGTTAAGTTTACCTTGGCGCATTGGCATGGCGGGGTTACTTTCTGGATTAGCAATTGCCATGTTACCGCTTCACTTCCGCGACAATACAGGATTACGGGAATTTATTTTAACTGGTGGTGCTGATTGGTCGATCGCAACTCAAGCATTTTTAGCTCAGTTTATCTTAACTGTGATTGCCTTTAGTTCGGGAACGCCGGGAGGTTTGTTTGCACCCTCGTTAATTTTAGGTTCTACTTTAGGTTATTTGATCGGGTTAGGAACAGAGAATTTTTTCGGATTAGGTACACCAACAACTTATGCCTTTGCGGGAATGGGGGCGTTTTTTAGTGCGGTGTCTAAAGTACCAATCACGGCTATTGTGATTGTGTTTGAAATGACGACGGATTTTAATTTGGTGTTACCTTTGATGATTGCGGCTTGTACTTCTTTTTGGGTGGCAGAAGTGTTGATGCCCCGATCGCTGTACGATCGCATATTAGAATGGAATGGGATTGATTTAGATAAATATAAGGAAACACCAAAACAAGGACTTTTAGAACAACTATCCGCCGCAGATGTCATGCAAAGACGGGTAGAAACTCTCACTAGTAAAATGACTTTAGATGAAGTTTTGCAAGCTTTTTCTAAATCTCATCATCGCGGTTTTCCTGTTGTCGATCATGGTAAATTAGTGGGGATTATTGCCCAAAGTGATTTAGCAAAAATTGGTCAGAGGTTGCTAGATTTCAATACACCTTTAGATAAAATTATGACTCCTCAACCGATTTCTGTGGAGCCAAATACCTCGCTTGCAGATGTACTTTTTCTGCTAAATCGTTACGAATTAAGTCGTTTACCAGTAGTTGAAAGTCGCAGATTAGTAGGAATTATTACTAGGGCAGATATTATTCGAGCGGAAGCGGATCATTTAGTGGGAGTGCAAACAGGCCCACAACCAGAACCATCTTATATAGTTTACCAAACGCGATCGCCAAGTACAGGTAAAGGGCGTTTACTTGTGCCTTTAGCTAATCCCCAAACTGCACAATCATTATTACAAATAGCAGCGGCAATTGCTCGCGATCGAGATTATGAATTAGACTGTTTACAAGTTATTCTTGCCCCCCGCAGTACCGCTCCTTCAGAAGCAGAAGTTAAAACTACAAAAAGTCGTCGTTTATTGCGTCAAGCAGAAATGACAGCGAAAAAATGGGGGATTCCCATACATACACAAATTCGCGTTGCTCACGATCCAGCACAGGCAATTTTAGAAACAATTAAAACCGAACATATCGATTTAATTGTTATGGGTTGGAATCCGACTCCGCCCACCAGAGGTCGCATTTTTGGTCATGTAGTTGATACTGTAATTCGCCAAGCTTCTTGTGAAACGATAGTCGTAAAATTAGGTCATTCAACATCTGTTAATGGGTTTTTATCTTTTAGTAATAAATTAGAAGTAACTAAGGATCAAATAACATTTAATCGTTGGTTATTACCGACAGCAGGAGGACCAAATGCCCAAGAAGCAATTCAGCTTTTACCAGCTTTGTGTAAACTATCTGATGATTGTGAAGTGAGAATAACTCAGGTGTTTTCTAAATCTCAATCATTACCTGATACCAAGGGTTTAGAAAAAGCTGCCAAATTTCTGTCTAATCGCATTAATCATCCAGTAATTACTATACCTGTATGTGCTGCTTCTGTACCGGATGCTGTGATTGATATTGCTTGTAAAGATCAATGCGATGCAATTATTTTAGGGGCGAGTCGGGATGGGTTATTGCAACAGGTAATTAAGGGGAATATTCCAGAAGCGATCGCTCGTGGTTGTGATTGCACCGTAATTTTGGTGCGCGGTGTTTAATCAAGTAAAACTGCTTCCTTACCAATTGTAACCACTTAATTTTAAAAGTCATACCGAACTCATACTAAAGTCATACTGAAGTTAACCCTTACTATTACTGACTTTATCAGTGTTTTTGTAGCAAACTCTATATTAAGGTTGATTGGTTAACAAAAAACCTCAAATTCAAAATAAATTTTCCTAAATTCGGAGTTACAAAAATTATGCAACTTATACCCTACGTGAATGCACTAGAACCGATAATTGTGGAAGAAGTACAATTACAACTCCAGAATTTACCCTCTACAATGATTCCTTATCTCAATTCTTCACAAGCTGTAGCATTTGCGCTAAATCAGTTACCACCGTTATATTGCACCAGTGAGAAAGGATGGGAAGTGCAAAAGCAAAAGGCTAAAGAAAAATTAGCACCGCAAATTCAGTCAGCTGTTTTTCGCGGATTAACTGCGGTGCAATTAGATCCTTTAAGAACAGCCGATCTAAAGCTCGATTCAGTTAATTCTAAGGGAACTAAATTAGGTTCTATGTTACCTCAAATTATCGAAAAATTGCCGGAATTGAAATTAGAATTATTTAGTCAAATGTCCGATCAGTTTCGTAATCCTTTAACAGCTTCGATCATACTTCCTATCTGGCTCAAAATTCCGATGTCGCTGTAGCTGTTAATGAAGGTTTTTTCCGCAATGGATTGGAACATTTTATCAAACATGGTATGGCTGAGGGACGAAGTTTAATCAGCAGATGATGAGACAGATCCCTCAAGATCCCCGACTTCTCTAAGAAGTCGGGGATCTGTGGCGCAAATCCCTCAAGATCCCCGACTTCTTAGAGAAGTCGGGGATCTGTGGCGGGGTATCTCAATCATCCAGCAGCAATCTTTTAAACCCAACGCTATTAGGTAGGTTATGATCTGCCAAAAATTGCTGATAAACTGATTCCTCCTGAATTTGCATTTTAATATGTTCTATTTTGGGTAGTGTTCCTCGTCGTAATCCTGCATATTCCAAGTAACTGGAAAATTCCCATTCTTCAGGTTGTTGCACGAGTCCTGCTTTCACTGGATTAAGATGAATATAGCGTGATAAATTCACAAGATAATCAGTTTGTGATACTAAAATAGTTTGAAATCTTCCCTGAAATAACACCCCTGAACGATTAAAACGTTTATTAATTGCTTTTGTGTATGAAAGTGAGAGGGATTTCATTGCATCAGATAGGGTTTCATCTTTCAGATAAACCAAAAAATGATAATGATTGGGCATTAAACAGTAAGCAACAATATCTACTGCATTGGCGATCAAATGTTCTTTTAGCAAGCGGAGAAAATAAATATAGTTCTCACGCTCAAAGAAAATCTCTTGGTGATTGTTCCCCCGATTGTAGACATGGTAAAAGTTCCCTATTTGCAGGGGAATCCGTCTTTGCGGCATAGGATTTGAATAGTAGATGTTGCCTTTATTATTCCTTTATATCCGCTCAAGCACATCAGCAAATTCCCGTATATCCCCCGCAGATCCCCCGCAGATCCCCGACTTCTTCAAGAAGTCGGGGATCTGGTAGATCCCCCGCAGATCCCCGACTTCTTCAAGAAGTCGGGGATCTGTAATTACCCAAACTTAAGTTAAGCACAATCCCTTACTCTGCAATTTTTGTTCGATCCTTTGCATATCTTCAATAGTTTCTCCCGCAACAATTCCATAAATTTCGGTGTAAATTTTGCCGTATTTCACTTTTTCTAAAGCTGATAATATCAGAAAGTCTTTCCGTTCTAATTCGGATTTTAAAGTTGCACAAATAGAATCTAATGTGCCATTCATGCAGTAATCACTGGAATATTTTGCTACTTGCTTTCCTAAGTTTAATAATCTGTGACGTTGTAAACATAAAGGAGTTGAACCGTTAACGCGAAAATTAGCATCGATCGCGTGCAACTCTCCATTCTTATCTTCTAACACATCGCAACCAATTACTCCAAAATAACCTTGTTTGTGGGCGTAGTTCGCGATCGCAAAAATCATCTCAAAAAACTTAGTTATATCAGTTTCTTCATAGCGAATTAATCCCCCTAAATATTTACCATCTGGAGTAACTAACTGTCCTGTTACACCAATTAAAGAAACTTCTCCTACCTTGTTAACATAAAATTGCACGCAGTAATTTTCGATCTCATCTTTGACGAATTCTGAAACAATAATTGTATCCAATAAATTAATATCTAGATATTTTCTCAATTCCAGCAAAGAATACTCTAAATCACCGGAATTTTTAATGATATAAGTTCCTTCTCCTGAGAGTCCGTGAGATGTTTTAATTAAGTAGGGAAACTCCTGGGGTAACTCAATCTCATCAAGACTAATTTCCCGCAAATTGTAACTTTTATATTTGGGACAATTTACGCCTAATTCAGCTAAACTGACTTTACTTAGTAGACGATAATGAGTATCAGGATTGACAGCGTGTTTTTCAGGAGTTAATCCATCGAAGGGGAAGAGGGTGAGGATTTTATGGAAGCGATCGCTTTGATTCAAGTAATCTAAATAAACAGAACGTTGGATAATTTCGATATTTTCGTACTGAAAACCAAAATGTTCGCGCCAATAATCAACTAATATATTTCTTGGTTGTCTAACAGTAATTCCCGCCATCTTATCGCCTAGTACCGCTAGATTTTTCCAAGGTTCTTTTTGGGAAATTTTATCATAGGAAGTTTTACTAGATTCATCACTACCATCTTGAATGTAATATTTTTTTGTATTTGGGTAAGTAGCCCAACTAGCAGTAGCAGGGTAATGTAAAATAAAGGCATAATCACCATCGGTAATGTCTGCGGCAAACAGGTCAGAAAAAGAATTTCCCTGAAAGTACTGAAAATCGTATTTTTGAGTCATAAAAAATACCTAAATTTCTCAGAAGATTGAAAAGCGACACCATAATGATAATTAGCCGAATAGACATTTTTCTCTAGCTTTTAGTAGATTTTTTCGGCTGAAGGAGAGATATGAGGTTTTCCGTGATATTAATAGCGAAGCTTTGTCTGTTTCCCCCCTTTGTAAGGGGGGTTAGTTCGGATCTAAGCGACAATCTATGTAACTAACAACTTGAGTTATTCGCCATAATTTCCGCCAGTAATTTTGCCTCGGAAGACAACATACTGATAGATGTTATAAAACAACATCACCGGAATTAAAGCTCCGATAAAAATGATCATTACTACCAGAGAACTGGGGTCAGCAGATGCTTCGTAAATGGTAATTTCTGTCGGAATGATGTAGGGAAAAACTACCAAAACCAAGCCGATAAAAGTCAATAAGAATAGGAGAATTGTCCAAACAATAGGCGATCGTTCTTCCTTGCGACCTAAACTTCTCAGCAATAATCCTATTAACAAAACTCCTAAAATGGGAATTAAGGAAAAGATGTAAATTTGTGGTTTATGGAACAAACGTTCTCTGGCGTAATCGTAAAATATGGGAGTTGCGATCGTAATTAAAATTGCCCCTATCAAAGTTGTAATTGCCGCAATTGTAGCAGTTTTATAGTGAGTTGTTTGCAACTCTCCAGTGGTTTTCCAAATGAGATAAGTTGAACCGATCAAAACATAACCTTGGATCAAAGTCAAAGCGACTAATATTGATTGCCAAGTTAACCAATCCCAAGTTCCACCAATAAAATGACCCGCTGCATCTACTTTAATTCCAGCTAACACCCCACCAAGGGAAAAACCTTGACCAAGTGCAGCTAAAAAACTGCCAGCACCAAAGGCATAATTCCAAACTAATTTGCGAGTTGCTTGTTCGCGAAATTCAAACGCCACCGCCCGAAAAATAAAGCCAAAAACCATCAGCAAAATGGGAATATAAAGGGCGTTGAGAATCGTTCCATAAGCGAGGGGAAACGCACCAAAAAGACCACCACCCATGAGTACTAACCAAGTTTCGTTAGCATCCCAAATGTTGCTTAAACTGGTCATTAAAATGCCACGTCGTTCTTCGGAAGAAGCGGTAACAGATAGGATTCCTACTCCTAAATCAAATCCATCTAGCATGACGTAAAGGAAGAGGAATAATGCTAAAATTCCAAACCAAACTTGTGGGAGAAAATAAGTGAGTGTTTCCATTTTTTACAGTGAATCTTCCGATCATGTAGAGAGTTTATAACCCGTTTTGATTTGTGAAAAATATTTTTTTGGAACCGCAGAAACACAGAGGACACAGAGAGAATAAGAGGAGGATTGCTATATTTCATCTGTGTTTATCTGTGTTTATCTGTGGGTTAAAAAAATCTATTGTTGTGCTTCTACAGGACGTTCGTCGGGAACAAATTGTCCGGGTGTTGTTTCGATCGCAGGTCGAGTAACTTCTACTCCGGGAATTGGCAAATCTAATCTTGGGCCTCGGCGGATAATGCGACTACCAAAATACAAAACTGCGACGAACAAAATGCTGTAAACTACAGCAAAACCAGTCAAAGAAGTTAATACATTACTAGGAGGAAGATGGGAAGCAGAATCAACTGTGCGAATTTGTCCGTAAAGTGTCCAAGGTTGTCTACCCACACAACGCACAATCCAACCAGATTCTACTGCAATATATCCCAAAGGTGCAGATAAAATCCAAGCACCCATTAACCATTTTTGTTGAGCAATCTTTTCTGGTGAAAGTTTACCCAACACCCAATACAAAGTGGTAATTAACATTAATCCAGCTAGGAAAAATCCAATTCCCACCATTGCGCGGAAGGCATAATAAATTAAACCAATCAAATGAGGACGATCGTCCGGTTGCCATTCCTTCAAACCTTTAACAGGTGCGGAGAGATTTTGTTTCAATTCCAAAATGTAACCCAAGGCATTGGGAATCGCAATTTCCCAATCATTTTTTTCGGCTTTTTCATTAGGAATTGCCAAAAAACTCCAATCAGCAGGTTGTCCAGCAGGTACAGTTTCCCACTGTGCTTCCATTGCGGCTAATTTGGAAGGTTGATAGTGGAGAACTTGTTCGCCGCTTAAGTGTCCGAAGTAGATTTGTAGGGGTGCAACGGCGATCGCAGAGAATAAAGCAATCTTAAAAGCTATGCTAAAAAAAGCAGGTTGACGATTATTGAAAATGTACCAAGCACTAATTCCCCCAATTACAAACAGCGAAGTTTCCAATGTTCCCAAAAACATATGAGAAACACTTACTGCTGCAAAAGGATTTAAAATTGCCTGAAAGTAATCATTGACAATAAATTTGCCATTGACTAATTCTCCACCTGAAGGTGTTTGCATCCAAGAACTAGCAGTCAAAATCCAAACGGTAGAAAGGTTGGCACCAACTGCAACCAAAATTGTCGATAAAAAATGAATGACAGGATTGACTCTTTCCCAACCAAACACCATTATTCCTAAAAAAGCCGCTTCTAGCATAAACGCCCAAGAAGCCTCAAAACCAATTACACTGCCGAAAAAATTACCCACAGCTTCGGAAAAAGGTGCCCAGTTCGTACCAAACTGAAATTCCATCGGAATTCCTGTGGCTACACCAATGCCAAAATTGAGAATGTAGAGCTTTGACCAAAAACGGGCATGGTAGTAGTAGTCAGGGTTGCGAGTTTTTAGCCACAGTCCCTCGACAACGACCAAGTATATCACCATGCCTGTAGACAGCACAGGCCAGAGCATGTGGAAAATTGCCGTCAGCGCAAACTGGGCGCGTGATAATGCAACGGTATTCGAGAAAAATTCCATCAGTAGCTCCTTCTTCAGTCGCTAACTTTGAGGGTTGTTACTCCAATCAGGGTAGTTAACTTCTGATGGCGATCGTTACATTTCTTAATAAATTCTTAAGGTAGAAGATCCCCGACTTCTTCAAGAAGTCGGGGATCTGGGCAACCTAACGTAGAAGATCCCCGACTTCTTCAAGAAGTCGGGGATCTGGGCAACCCTAACGTAGAAGATCCCCGACTTCTTCAAGAAGTCGGGGATCTGGGCAACCCTAACGTAGAAGATCCCCGACTTCTTCAAGAAGTCGGGGATCTGGGGGGGATCTGGGCAACCCTAACCCATCTGTAAACGAATAAACTCAACTATCTTGGACAGTCCTTCTTGGGTTTTTAAATTGGTGAAGATAAAAGGTTTGTCGCCGCGCATTTTTTTGGCATCGCGTTCCATTACTCCCAAGTCTGCGCCTACCATTGGGGCGAGGTCAATTTTGTTAATTACCATTAAGTCAGATTTAGTAATTCCGGGGCCACCTTTGCGGGGAATTTTATCACCTGCGGCGACATCAATAACGTAAATTGTTAAGTCTACTAATTCGGGACTAAAGGTGGAGGCTAAGTTGTCTCCGCCACTTTCGACAAAGATTAAATCTAGGTTAGTAAATTTTTGTTCCAGTTGTTCGATCGCCACCAGATTAATCGAAGCATCTTCGCGGATAGCCGTGTGTGGACAACCGCCTGTTTCTACGCCTAAAATGCGATCGCGCTCTAAAGCTTGAGAACGGACTAAAAACTGAGCATCTTCCTGAGTATAAATATCATTTGTTACTACAGCAATGCTGTAATTTTCTCGCAAATTTTTACACAAAGCATCAACCAAAGCAGTTTTTCCTGACCCCACCGGGCCAGCAATTCCCACACGAAATACACTCATATTTATTTACTCAACTAAGCTTTTAGGCATTTAATTCACATATTTGGGAAATTTCGGAAACACACTCAAACCTTCTCCCTGCGCCCTGCCCACCCTGCCCCCTTGCTTTCTTGCTGCCTCAACGATCGCTTAAATAACTAACAGCTTACTGTTGGGGAGTGAAAGTAACTTGTGCTACTTTACCTGGTTCTCCGAGAGCTTTTGCTTCTTGGTTGTTCACAGAAACTAACACGCCACCCGCATTACCGGAACGAATGACAATTCTTTCTTTAGCAGTCCAAGATTGTTGTGTTCCCTTAGAGATAATTCCCTCAAATTCCACTTTGCCATCAACAGTTACTCGCATCCATGAATCATCTTGAAATTGGGCGCTTACTTGAATAGGTGTGTTGGGCGCAGTGTTTTCTGGTGTTGCGGCAACTGGTTGCGCTGGAGTGGGAGATGGTGTAGAAATGGTAGGCGAATCGGGATTACTTTTGGGCGTGACTGGTGCTAAAGTGTTTTCTACTTGCTTTTGTTTGACAGTTGATGATGGTTTATTTTGGACAACAGATGGCGATGTTTGCGGACGATTTAGTAAGTATAAAATTCCCGCCACTGCTATTAGTGTTCCTGACAAAATGTAAGGTAAGTAGGGAATAGAAGGGATGGAAAATTCTTTGGGTAAGGAGGGTAGGGAAAATTTTTCTGTTTGGGAAGCCGAATCTTCCTTGGCGCGTTCAGCATCATTATTTTCATTATATTTTTTCCCGCCGATTACTTCCGCATCTAATAATTGATCGCTCAAGTCTATTGGTGGTAATTCTATGGGAAAAGTCATGGCTAAAGCGTTACCATCTAAGTCCAGAAAATCTGCATATCGCCGGATAAACCCTTGGATATAAACTGGTTCAGGTAAACTCTCCTCTTTTCCTTCTTCTAGCGCCTTTAAGAGACTGGCGCGAATGTATGTATTAGCAGCCACTTCGTCTAAAGAAATTGACTGCTCTTTTCTTAATCTGCGGAGGTAGCTTCCTATTTCTCTGAGTTTTTCTCCTTGCTCAGTAGTTAAAATGTTCACTTTGTTACCCTAAGATATGAACTATAGTTGAGATCTTCAATAAAAGATACCATATCATCTGACTTGGCAAAGCGGTTATAAATTCATGTTGTCAAAATTTGTGTTCCCTCTTCCTCCGACATTAAATGAAATTATTGGCACTGCCAGAAGCAATGTTTATGCCAGTGCCAAAGAAAAGCGGGCTTGGACAAATAGAATTGCTGTAGAATGTTTTGGTCGCAAGCAGTTCCCCGATCGCGTTTGGGTTGAGTTTATCTGGAAAATTAAAAATTTTCGTCGCGATCCTGATAATATTTCTGCGGCGGCTAAATTTGTTATGGATGGGTTAGTGGAAGGCGGGATTATTCAAGATGATAGTTTAAAATTTATTATGTCTCCGGTGTTACATTGGTATGAAAAAGGTGAGGATTTAGTGCAAATTCATATTGCTGACCATCCAATTTGGAATGGTCGGATAATTGATATGGAAAATCCGCGATTTCAGGAAACTAAGCAGCAAGTTATTGCAGTTGCTCCAGCAGTATTGTTACCTGCAAAAAGTTCGGAAATTGCGGAAAAAGAAGAGGTATCTATTACGCCAATTGTTGGGGAAAGAATTCCCGAAATGCAGACGGTAACAGCAGTTGTTGAAGTGTTAGAAGAAGAGGTTTCTTACTGGGGAGAGTTGTTAGAATTAGCCGATTTGATTAATCGGGAATATGAGCGATCGCTCACTACACCAGCCGCAGCCATGTTACACGCCAGAAATGCTGGAGAATGGTTGTTGCGAGCCCAGAGTTTACTACCTGAGTCAGAATGGTTAGCTTGGCTAAAAACAAACTGTCAGGTTTCGGAACAGTCGGCTAAAACTTATATGGCGATCGCCAAAAGTTGGCTCAGTGTCCAGAAGTCTTATAATTGAAGAACAGGGGAGCAGAAGAGCAGGGGAGAGAATTAAAGGAATATTTTATTATTGACAAATTAGGCAAGTTAAATATAAATGAAAGTTGGGTTTTTATTAGCACTAGAGTTCGCTATTTAATTCAAGTTGCTAGTTACTTGGATTGTTGGTTAGATCCCCCCACTACCCCCCTTACAAAGGGGGGAACTGGATTCAAAGTCCCCCTTGATAAGGGGGATAATGGGGGATCGAACTTACGCTATTTAACAAGTGAGTTGAAGCATTGAGAAATTAGTTTGCCAAATTACTGAGATAAAAAAAACCACACATATTGGTATTTCCATCAGGTTGGTTAATACAAAGTTATGTGTGTAAGCCTTGACAAATAGCAATTATTACTGAGTTTCTTGGATGTAACAAAATGATATGATTCGGATGAATATCTGAACTAAGAGTGAATAAATCATGGCTCAAGTGCCCGTCTCTCCAGTGGTGCTAATAATTCTAGATGGCTGGGGATTTCGTGAAGAAACTGACGGCAACGCCATTGCTGTGGCAAAAACACCCGTGATGGATAGCCTGTGGGCAGCTTATCCCCACACCCTAATTAGTGCTTCTGGGAAAGCAGTGGGATTACCAGAAGGTCAAATGGGTAATTCGGAAGTGGGGCATCTGAACATTGGGGCTGGGCGGGTAGTACCGCAAGAATTAGTTCGCATTTCTGATGCGGTAGAAGATGGTTCTTTACTGAGAAACCCAGCTTTGGTAAAAGTTTGTCAGGAAGTACAAAGTAGCGGAGGTAAGCTGCATTTAATGGGCTTGTGCTCCGATGGTGGTGTACATTCTCATATCAGCCATTTATTAGGACTGCTAGACCTTGCCAAAGTGCAAGGTATGTCTGAAGTTTGTGTTCATGCGATTACAGATGGTCGGGATACTAACCCGAAAGATGGTGTAGAGGTAATTCAACAAATTCAAAACCATATCGATCGCATTGGTTTAGGACGCATTGTAACCATTTGCGGTCGTTACTACGCAATGGATCGGGATAAGCGTTGGGATCGAGTGCAAAAAGCCTACGATATTATGACCCAAGATGGGGAAGTCGATGGGCGAAGTGCTCCAGAAGTAATGCTCAATTCCTACGCCGCTGACCTAACTGATGAATTCGTCCTCCCAACTCGGATTGCTCCAGGAGCGGTAGAATCTGGAGATGGTATCATCTTCTTTAACTTCCGTCCTGACAGAGCCAGAGAAATTACCAGCGCTTTTGTTAGTCCAGACTTTGATGGTTTTCCCAGGGAACAAATTAAGCCCCTGAGTTATGCTACTTTTACCCAGTACGACCCAGAATTCCCGGTTTTGGTGGCGTTTGAACCGCAAAATTTGACCAATTTGTTGGGGGAAGTAATTGCAAATCGTGGTTTAAAGCAGTTTCGCACGGCGGAAACGGAAAAATATGCCCACGTTACTTACTTCTTTAATGGTGGTTTAGAAGAACCATTAGCGGGTGAAGACCGGGAGTTGATCCAGAGTCCAATGGTAGCGACTTACGATCGCGCCCCCGCAATGTCCGCACAAGCAGTTACGGAAGTGGCGATCGGCGCAGTGGAAAAAGGCATCTATTCTATGATCGTAATCAACTATGCTAACCCAGACATGGTAGGACATACCGGAAAAATGGAAGCAGCCATTACAGCTGTAGAAACGGTAGATAAATGTTTGGGAAAACTGCTGGAGGGCATTAGCAAAGCTGGTGGTACGGCGATTATTATTGCCGATCATGGTAATGCTGAATTGATGTATGACGAAAACGGCAATCCTTGGACTGCTCACACAACTAACGTAGTTCCCTTTATCCTGGTAGAAGGCGAAGGGTTGAAAATTCCCGGACATGGAACAGAAGTTCCCCTGCGCGAAGATGGTCGGTTATCAGATATTGCACCGACAATTCTGGAAATTTTGAAGATCCCGCAACCCCCGGAAATGACAGGTCGATCGATGATCCTTGCGGCAGGGTATCAAACAAAAGCCAATCGCACCCCTGTCCGACTTTCCCTATAATTGGGTAATGGGCGATTTTCAATGAGAGATTTTGAATTGGCGATTCAATTTGCGATCGACAATTTCAAAGTCTAAAATTTGAGATTCGCTGCTCACTAATCACCCATTACCCATCATCAATCACCAATGACTGTTATTACTGTTTTAGAGGGAATTTGGGCTTTTTCCGCCCTAGCTTTGATTGTATTAGTGTTGCTGCATAGTCCCAAAGGAGATGGAATTGGGGCTATTGGTGGACAAGCGCAATTGTTTAGCAGCACCAAGAGTGCAGAAACCACTCTTAACCGTGTAACTTGGGCACTGACGATCGTTTTTATGGGTTTAACCATTGTTTTAAGTGCCAACTGGTTAGCCCCTCGTTAAAAAGGCGAATAGGATGCGTAAACTCTGGGCTATAGGTTTAGCAGTTTTTACCTGCATCCTCGTCTTTACCTTTGCAGTTTGGGGGGAAGAGAAATTACCCCCTTTGCAACCACATCCTTTACCGCCCACTTTGGCGCAATGGCAAGATAGCAGCAACAGCGGTGATTATTTTACGGAAATTAAGCCAACGCCAGCAGGTTATTTAGTTTGGTCGCAATTTCCAATTAAAGTATTTGTGGAACCGGAAAAAAATTCTCAGGAAGAGTCTTTCAATGCCGAAAAAGCGAAAAAATGGGTAAATGCGGCATGGGAAGCTATTAAAGAATGGAATGTTTATTTACCTTTAGAAGTTGTTGAAGATTCTAAGATTGCGGATATTTTAATTTGGCGTTCTGCGCCTGCTTGGAAACCGACTTTCGATCGCAATACAGGTAGATTTCAGTTACCTCGCGCCCGTACTGCTGAGACTCGTTATGAATTTTACCGTCGTCAATCTGCCAAAGGTGAAACAGTTTTATCTCAAAAATTTACCATTCAAGTAAATCCCAATAAAGTAAGTGATTACATTTTACCAACTATGCGCCATGAACTCGGTCATGCGTTAGGTATTTGGGGTCACAGTCCTGTAGAAACCGATGCGTTATATTTTTCTCAAGTTCGCGATTCGCCACCAATATCTCAGAGAGATATTAATACTTTGAAGCGGATTTATCAACAACCGACTCATTTAGGATGGAAATTATGATAATTGAGATTAAAATTAGGTACGTTGTTGCGCTTGGGCGCTCTTATCGAGAGCGCCCAAGCGCAACAACGTACTATTTCTATCTTAAATGTCACAAGAGGACTCCCGTTACAGCGTAGGGGTAATTCATGAATTACCCCTACGACGGTGAGATGAATTGTGACCAACGTTCCTCAGACCTCGCTGTGCGAATCCTTATAATTCAGCCTGATTCTCAACATAACGCTTTAGGTGTTCAACGGTAACGCCACCACAACTAGCAACAAAATAAGCGCCAGTCCAGAAGTGAGGTTTACCGTAAAAATGTTTTTCAGAAAGTTCGGGAAACTCTTTGCGGATTAGCCGACTACTAACAGTTTTTAAATTGCCAATCAAAGTTGATAAAGGCTTATCTGGCTTGTAATCAATTAGCAGATGAATATGATCTGCTTCTCCATTAAATTCCACTAACTGAGCATCCCACTTATCTAAAGTGTCGGTAAATATTTCCTTGAGTCTAGATAGGAGCACCTTATCAATAGCCTTCTTGCGGTATTTTACGACCAGAATGATGTGAGCATTAAGCCTGTAAACAGACCTAAATCCATGATGGTACATGATTGACATCTAATAGCGTTAACCATTAAAATATTAACATTGAGCGTATGTAAATGAATGCTAACTGCGTTGAAGGTAAGAATATATCCGAATAAAGAACAGCAAGTAGCCTTAGCAAAAAACTTTGGCTGTTGCCGCTTTGTTCGTAATTATTACCTCAACAAATCCAATGCTCAATACCAAGAGACTGGGAAGGGAATGAGTTATTGCGATATGGCAAAGGACTTGACCCAACTCAAAAAGCAACCCGAACTTTCTTGGTTAAAGGAAGCAACGGCTACTACCCTGCAACAATCGTTAATGGATTTGGGAACTGCGTTTACCAACTTCTTTGAAGTCAGGGCGAAATTCCCTAACTTTAAAAGTAAGCATGACAAGCAATCCCTGAGATATCCTGAGAGTTGCTCGATTCAAAAGAAAGGTATCAAGCTTCCTAAAATAGGCGTTGTCAAAGCAGTAATCACCAGAAAGATTGATGGCAAGATTAAGTCTGTGACTATCAGTAAGACAAGCACAGACAAATACTACGCATCAATCTTATTTGAGGTTGCTGATGAGCCAAAAGAGAAAGAGGGTAAGATATCTGGAATTGACTTAGGACTAAATAGCTTGGTGACAGTGTTTGACGGAGAAACAACCTATAAGGTTGACCCAGTTAAAACCACCAAGAAATACGCTAAACGCCTAAGACGCAGACAGCAATCCTTGTCTCGGAAAAAGAAAGGTTCCAGTAATCGCAGAAAGCAGATTAAAAGAGTAGCTAAAGTTCATGAAAAGATAGCGAATACTAGACTTGATTTCCTTCATAAACTCTCTCGTAAATTAGTTGACGAAAACCAAGTCATTGTGGTGGAAGACCTTTGCGTTAAAGGGATAGCACGTACCAAAATGGCGAAATCAGTGTTAGACGCTGGTTTTGGAATGTTGGTAAACTTCCTAGACTACAAGTTGAATAGAGTTGGGGGGAAGCTTGTAGAAGTTGATAGATTCTTTCCCAGCACAAAGCTTTGTAATTGCTGCAAACACAAGAATAACTCACTCACTTTAAAAGACAGAGAATGGACTTGTCCGAAATGCGGAACAATTCATGACCGTGATAAGAATGCAGCGAAGAACATCAGGGAAGAAGGAATAAGAATACTGTCAACAAATACTGCGGGACACGCAGAATTTCAAGCTTGTGGAGAGGGTGTAAGACTCGAAGCGTAAAAGTAGAAATGCTAGTACTAGAAAGCGACGCTCAATGAAACAAGAATCTCCCCTTACAGCGTCAGCTTAAGGGGAGAGTGTCAACTAATTAAATAAGACCACTGCGAAAATCTTAGTTACAGTGGAGGGAAAGCCAAAATAGATTGACTGAGTAATATGAGTAACTTTCCTTTATTTGCAGTGCGGAAGTTTGTCTTTATTCAAAATTTGAATATCTGGCAACCCAAGACATTTTAAGGAGTAATATTAAAGAAGTTAAGCATGAACTATTAACGAGAATTGCCCAATTTAATTGAGCGTATGAGTCTTGGGGTTTTCCAATGAATGCCAAAATTTTACCTTACCTAGCAGCAGTTTCTACAGCAATATTGATATTAAGCGGAGTCTGGTTTTTGGCGAAAACTGAACAGAAGCAATACCGTCAAAACCAGCGTATTGAGGTATTAAATAAACTCGATGCTGTGAGGGCAAAATTAGAAAATGCTTTGAATACTCAATTAGCAACAAAAAGTGGTTTAGCTGCTTATATATCAGTTAATCCTAATGTTACTGCGATCGAATTTAATCAGATTGCTAGGGTAATTTTAGAACAAGAAGATGTTTATTCTATTGGTGCAATCAAAGGTAGTGTAATTGCTTTTGGTTATCCACCGGAAGTAAATAAATCTTTAGTGGGGACTGATTTAAAGAAAATTCCCGATCGCTGGCAAACAATGCAGCGAGTAATTGATACTAAAAAAACTATGGTGACTGGCCCTGTTAAATTAATAGAAGGAGGTATAGGGTTAATTAGTTATACTCCAGTTTTTGTAACTCCAGCAAAAGGTAAACCTGCTAGTGGTACGTTTTGGGGATTTGTGGGAATTGTAATTAACCCGGAAGATTTGTATAAAAAAGCAGGTATTTTAGACAATAAAACTACTTTAAAATATGCCTTGCGGGGGAAAGATGGATTGGGGGAAAAAGGGCAAGTATTTTTTGGGGATGAGCAAATTTTTCAGCAAAATCCGGTGATAGTAAGAGTTAGTTTGCCTAATGGATATTGGCAATTGGCGGCAATTCCGAAACAGGGATGGGAGGCGATCGCACCAAACAACATTTTAATTAGTATAATTGGCGGAGTTTTGGGGTTAGTTAGTGGGATTCAGGTGTTTATTTTAATGCGCGATCCGAGTAAGTTAAGGGAAGCGATCGCCAAAACTAAAGAAACAAATGCGATGCTGCAATCAGAAATTGACGATCGCAAAAGAATTGAAGCGGAACTGCGACTTTCGGAAGAGAAATTTTCTAAAGCTTTTTTAGCTTGTCCTGATGTAATTGTGATTACTAATCCTAGCAATGGATTAATGATTGAAGTCAATGATGCTTTCCCCAAGATTATTGGTTATACCAGACAAGAAGCCCTTGGTAAAACCACATTAGAATTAAATATTTGGGTAAATTCTGAAGTACGTTTTCAGTTAATTAAAAAAGTCCAAAATGGAGAGTCAGTCCGAGATCAAGAAGTATTATTTAGAAGGAAATCCGGGGAAATATTTACGGCATTGATTTCCATTGAATTAATTGATATTGGGGATTGGCAGCGATCGATTTTTGTGATTCGGGATATTAGCGAACAGCAAGCTGCGCTACGCGAACGCAAACGTGCCGAAGCCGCAATAAAAGAATCAGAAAGAAAATACCACAGCATTTTTGATAATGCCACAGAAGGCATTTTCCAAACCACAATAGACGGGGTTTTTATTAGTGCTAACCCAGCTTTAGCGCAAATTTATGGTTATGATTCTCCCGATTCCTTAATGGAAAACCTTAATGCTAAACAGCTTTATGTTGATTTGAAAAGCCGGGAAAGATTTATTGAAAATCTAGAAAAGCAGGGAGTATTATTAGAGTTTGAAGCGCAAATTTATCGGCAAGATGGCAGCATTATTTGGATTTCCGAAAATGCGCGTGCTGTCAGAGACAAAAAAGGCAATTTACTTTACTACGAAGGAACGGTTAAAGATATTACTCGCCGCAAAGAAACAGAAGAAGCATTGCGAAAATCAGAAATGCAACTTCAGCAAGCAAAAGAAGCCGCAGAAGCCGCAAATCGAGCCAAAAGCCAGTTTCTTGCTAACATGAGTCACGAATTGAGAACGCCATTAAATGCGATTTTGGGTTTTACACAATTGATGGCAAAAAATCCCGCTTTTGCTTCTGGTGCTAAAGAATTAGACATCATTATTCGCAGTGGTGAGCATTTATTATCTTTGATTAATGATGTTTTAGATATGTCGAAAATTGAAGCCGGAAAAATTATCCTTAATAAAAATTGGTTTGATTTATATGATTTACTTGATACTTTAGAAGAGATGTTGCAATTGAAAGCTAAAGCTAAAGGTTTGCGGTTGATATGCGATCGAGATCCTGAAGTTCCTCAATATATAAAAACCGATGAAAATAAATTACGTCAGGTTTTGATTAATTTGCTAGGGAATGCGATTAAATTTACCCAAGAAGGGGGAATTAATTTACGAATAAGTAATAGAAAAGGAGATGGTTGCACCTGTTTAATAACTTTTGAAATCGAAGATACTGGTGCGGGAATTTCTGAAAATGAACTAGAAAAATTATTCGATCCATTTATCCAAACAGAAATGGGGAGAAAATTCCAACAAGGTACAGGTTTAGGACTAGCTATTAGCCGCAAGTTTGTCCAATTAATGGGAGGAGATATTGTTGTCAAAAGTAAACTAGATGAAGGTAGTAACTTTAAATTTGATATTCGAGTAGAGGTTGGTAATGCTACGGATATCCCCAATGATAAACTCCTGAAAAGAGTAATCAATTTAGCACCAAACCAACCCAATTATCGCATTTTAATAGTTGATGAAATTGAAGATAATCGGTTACTTTTAAATCAGCTATTAACGCCTTTGGGATTTGAAATTAAAGAAGCTGAAAATGGTTTAGAAGCTGTTACCCAATGGGAAAAATGGCAACCCCATTTAATTTGGATGGATATGCGAATGCCTGTAATGGATGGCTACGAAGCCACTAAAAGGATTAAAAGCCAACCAAAAGGACAAAATACCATTATTATTGCCGTTACTGCTAGCGCCTTAGAAGAAGATCGTTCTTTAGTTTTAGCAGCAGGATGCGATGATTTTGTTAGGAAACCTTTTCGAGAAGCAACTATTTGGGAAGCAATGGCAAAACATTTAGGATTGCGTTATATCTATGAAGAAGAAAAGGTAACGAATCCCGAAACTAACAGTAATCAAATCTCAAATACCCAATTTGTTTTAACTTCCGAAGCTTTAAAAGTCATGCCATTAGAATGGATTTCCCAATTACATCAAGCATCTGTTAGTGGTGATGATGCTTTTGCTGATGAATTGATTAAACAAATCCCGCAAGAGCATCATAATTTAGCAAATGCTTTATCAAATTTAATTGATAAATATCGCCTAGATACGATTAGTGATATTGCTAAGGCAGCCCTTAGTTAAGCGAAAAAATTATCAATAATTTTAATGAATTGTATCTAAAAAGAAATTTTTCTGATTTTCTGCTTTATGCTGAAAATTAGTACTTCTGAGGAGTGCTCTATGCAGAAAAAATATTTGGGATTTAGTCTTGTATTCACCCTTTTGGTAGCACCTACAACTTGGGCAACACCACTAGATTCTCTAGAAACAGATTCATTACAATTAGATGAATTATCCGATACTAATACTAAAGGAATAGATCAAGTAACATCGGTCTCTCAATTGCGCGATGTGCAACCAACAGATTGGGCATTTCAAGCATTACAATCTTTGGTAGAACGTTACGGTTGTATTGAAGGATACCCAGACAGAACTTATCGTGGCAATCGGGCAATGACACGCTATGAATTTGCTGCCGGATTGAACAGTTGTTTAGATAGAATCCAAGAATTAATTGCTAGCTTACCCCAAGGCGTGAGTAGAGAAGATCTCGATCGCATCCGCAGATTACAAGAAGAATTTGCTGTAGAATTAGCTACTTTGCGCGGTAGAGTTGATGCTTTAGAAGCGCGTACTACTAACATAGAAGCGAATCAATTTTCTACTACTACCAAACTGAATGCTGAAGTAATTACAGCAATTCAAGATACATTTGGTGATGCTGTTGGTAGTAATTCCGATCGATCTCAAACTATTTTCGCTTATCGGATTCGGTTGAACTTACAAACTAGCTTTACAGGCAAAGATTTACTGAGAACTCGTTTAGAAGTAGGTAACTTTCGCCCTAGTTCTGAAGTCACGAACACAAACATGACTAGCTTGAACTTTGATAGCGCGACTGACAACAGAGTGTTCATTCCCCACCTGTTATATCGGGTTCCCCTAAGTTCATTAGTGACACTTATAGTAGGGCCAGTTGGAGTAGGTTACACTGATATTACTGATACAATTACTCCTCCGGGAATTGCTGATGATGCTCGCGGAATCCCTTCTAAATTTGGTGAATATAGTCCATTTTTCCGGCAAGGAGGCGGTGGTATTGCTACCAATATTAACTTTAGCAAAAATGTCATTCTTACCTTGGGTTATTTAGCAGGAGATCCGGCTAATCCTGTGAATGGGAATGGTTTGTTTAATGGCAAATATAATGCTATGGCTCAATTAGCTTTATATGGTAATTCGGGTGCGATCGGGATCTCATATTCCCGCACTTATGCACCAGGAAGATTAGTAGATCTCACCGGAAGTACAGGTAGTTTTTTAGCGGTTCGTCCTTTTGGAGATGCCATTGCTACATCCAGCGATACTTTTGGAATTCAAGCTTATTATCGTTTTACTCCTAACTTTCAAATTCACGGTTGGGGAGGTTATATAAATGCTCAAGCAGAAAGTTCTGGTTTGAGTAATATAACTAATGGTAGGGCGGGAGAATTTACCACTTTCGTCACCAAAGGTAGCGATGCTGATATTTGGTTTGGTGCTGTGGGAATGTCTTTTCCAGATGTGGGTAAAAAAGGTAACTTACCCGGTATTTTAGTTGGTTTACCACCACGAGTAACTAACAGCGATGTTCGGAAAGAGCGCGATACTTCCTATCACGTAGAAGCTTTCTTCCGCTTCCAGGTGAATAACTACATAACTGTTACTCCTGGGTTCTGGGTAATTTTTAATCCAGAAAACGACAGTAGAAATGATACCCAATATGTTGGCGTAATTCGCACCAGCTATAATTTTTAAGGATAAACTAGTTAGTGGTTAGTTGTATTTTTTTACCTACAGCTAACCATTAACTAATTTTCAAAACAGTAGTAACTTTTACCGATGAATACTCCTCAATCTTTCTCTGCGGATCTTTTATTAGTTGATGATACTCCTGATAACTTGCGTCTGTTATCTGTGATGTTAACTGAAAATGGATATAAGACGAGGAAAGTGATTAATGGGGAAAGAGCTTTACAAGCGGTAGAGGTAGTAACACCGGATCTGATTTTGCTTGATATTAATATGCCAGATATGAATGGCTATGAAGTTTGTCGCCGCTTAAAAAAATCAGATAAAACTCGCGACATTCCGGTAATTTTTATTAGTGCCTTGGATGATGTTTTCGATAAAGTAAAGGCTTTTCAAGCTGGCGGCGTTGATTATATTACAAAACCTTTTCAGGTAGAAGAGGTTTTAGCCAGAGTTAATACCCATTTGAATATTAGAAAATTGCAAAAACAATTACAACAACAAAATTCCCAACTGCAAGAAGAAATTCTCCATCGTTTGTCAGCACAAGAAGCAAATGCTCAATTAAAAGCTTTGGAAACTCAATTGCGGCAACAATTAAATGTGTTTCTCCATGCGGTTTCTCACGATTTAAGAAATCCGGTAATTGGCACTAAAATGGTATTAAATAATTTGACTAATCAAGTTGGGGAAACAATTCAACTTCCGCGCAAAGTCTTAGAAAGAATGCAAGAAAGTAATGAGCGGCAATTAGGGTTAATTAACTCTTTAATTGAAACTCATGCGGCAGAAGTTTGGGGATTGAAATTAAATTATCAAACTTTAGAATTAAAGTCATTGGTAGAATCAGCATTAATAGATTTGCAGCCAATGTTAGATAAAGAACAGGTGGTATTGCGTTTACTTATTTCCCCCAACTTACCTTTAATTAAAGCCGACTCTCTCCACTTAGTTCGGGTTTATCAGAACTTAATTGGTAACGCATTAAAACACAACCCACCAGGATTTTGTTTAACTTTAGATGCTCAAGTGGAAAATGGCTGGTTACGTTGTACCGTCGCTGACAACGGGGTAGGTATTAGCAAAGAACAATGTGAAAATATCTTCGACCTTTACTTTCAAGGAAGTCAAAAACGCAAGTCAGTTGGTTTAGGTTTAGGACTGTATCTTTGCCAGCACATTATTCAAGCACATGGCGGTGCTATTGGAGTCGAAAGTGAATTGGGAGCAGGCACAACCTTTTGGTTTACTTTACCTATTGATTAAACTTTATAAAAATGAAAAATAGAAGAATTAGAGGTTGATGAGGAAGTATTGGGAACAGTAACTTGGAGAGGAAAGAAGCTCACCAAAAAATACACAGTCACCAAAATTTCTCAGCTTGATGATCGCCTGTGGTTCAGATCAATTCCTGGGTATCTAAGACATTAGGAAAAGTTGCCGGAATTATCACTTTTCGTACTATATTCCAACGACTTTGATATTAAGAGACAAGTATTGCACAGCTTACGAGGAGAATAAGGTTTGTAAAGTTTAGTAATTTTTTCTACACTAATCATTTCTGCATCAGCATTCTGACCGGGACTTTCCCTGTCAGTTTGTTAATGTTCGATCAATTTCTGACATAGATTTGCTAGAGTTAATTGTGAATCAAAAATTGAGTGTTTCTACTCATAATTTTCCAGTAAAGGATAGATAACCCTATGATTACTACCATTCGCTATGACATAGACGTGATCCAAGAAGAAGCAAGAGAACTAGTCAGAAAGGGGATAGTCAGCCGTAGTCAGCCAATTTATACGCTATGTCAATTCATTCCGGCGCGAGAGTGGGTATATGTGGAAAGAGAGTTGGAATTCAATGGGTATTTGCTGCGCGATCGCATCATTGATTTACTAGGTCGAGAAGATTGGTCAGAAGATTAGTAACAGCCAAAAAAGTAACGCTATAAAAGTAAAATTTGGTTAGTGAGGTAAAGGAAAGAACAATGGAACTCAAAGCAATCCCAGTGGAAATTCCTGAAGGAAGTAACATCATTATTGGTCACAGCCATTTTATTAAAACAGTGGAAGATTTGTATGAAATTATGGTGGGGACTTCGCCACAGGTTAAATTTGGTATTGCTTTTTGTGAAGCCTCTGGGCCATGCTTAATTAGAGTAGCGGGAAACGAAAAAACATTGGAAGAAACTGCTACCAAAAATGCACAGGATATTGCTGCTGGACACAGTTTTGTGATTCTTTTAAAAGAAGCTTTTCCGATCAATTTTTTAAATGCAATTAAACAGTGTCAGGAAGTTTGCACCATTTATTGTGCTACAGCAAATCCTGTGCAAGTAATTATTGCTGAAACAGAACAAGGACGAGGAATTTTAGGGGTTGTTGATGGCTTTTCACCAAAAGGTGTGGAAAGTGCAGATGATGTGAAAGCGAGGAAGGAATTTTTGCGAAAGATTGGGTATAAGTTGTAATTTGTGATTGGTTATTAGATGAATAATTTTACAGCAGAATTAGAATTTGCTACCCATATTATTAAAGAAGCTTCTCGCTTATATATAAAAGTACGAGAAGCGCCAGCAAATGTCTATCAAAAAGGTGAATTCGATCAGGTAACTTCTACAGATTATGCAATTGAGAAATTTCTAGTTGATGAGTTATTAAAGGAATTTCCCAACGATCGGATTATTTCGGAAGAAACACATATAGCCGAAATTACTGATGAGAGAACTTGGGTAATCGATCCTTTGGATGGAACTAGTAATTATGCGAGAAAAATTCCGATTTACGGGATTCAAATGGCGCTGTTAATTAATAAAAAACCTGTGGTAGCGGCAATTTATTTACCGGAACTTGAGGAGATGTATTCTGCTGCGATCGATCGGGGGAGTTATTTGAATGGTGAGAGAATTTATGTTAGTTCTAGTAAGGATTTGAGTCAGGCGATCGCTAGTATGGGAGATTTTAGTAAGGGAAGCGATCGCGTTTCTAAAAACCGGGAGAGGTTGGGGGGAGTTTGTGCGATCGCTAATCACATAAATAGACTAAAAATGTGGGGTGCTGCTTGTTATGATTTAGCTTCTCTCGCCTCTGGAAAAACCGATATTTACTTGGTTTATTCCTACGATATTTGGGATATTATGCCAGGGTATTTAATCGCCAAAGAAGCGGGTGCAGTATTTCAACAATTGACAGGTGAAGCTTTTGATTATACTGCTACCACTTTGATTGGTGCGGCTAATATTAAATTGTTGAATGAGTTATTAGATCTAATTAATTACCGTGAATTTCCATATAACTCAACAACCAATTAGCCGCTGTTGCTCTCCTAGCTTGTTCAGGACTAAATTCCCCAACTTTATAACCTTTAAAACCCAACTTTTCTTTTAATAATTGTTTGTTTTCTTGGGGAATAGAACGAGTTAATTTAACTGTTGGAGGACGACAACCGATAAAATCTGGAGGTTCGGGATATTCGCTTTTCCACTCATCAGCGACGGCGGAGTTATCCCATTTTCCGGTTGCTTCGTTGTAGCGGTATCCTAAGTAATACCAAAGTAATTGGTTAACTGTTTGGGTGTCAATTTCTTCGTTGATAATTGACCAAATTGTGTCGGTGTTTAATGGTGGGAGGTTGGACATTTTTTTAGAACGCAGATAATCGTAGATGGACGCAGATTGTTTTTTTAGATAAGTAGGTAGATCTAAATAAAGTGAAAACTAAGGCGGGCAAGATGCCCACCCCACAAGAAAGCTATAACTCTTGTGGGGTGGGCATCCTGCCCGCCCCATCCATAAATAACTATTATCACTTTATTTATTTACACCTACTTATAGTTTGTTTAGACGAATTCGCCTTTGGCTATCATAATGGATTTTCCGCCGACAAATACTTCAATTCCTGTGGCGCTTCTTTGGGATTTTAGCAGTAGTAAAGAAGGTCTACCAATTTCATAACCTTGTTCAACTCTTACGTCAACTGGTTTTTCACCAAAATAATTATACTCTACTAAATACCCAGCTAAACAACCATTTGCGCTACCCGTTGCTGGGTCTTCTGGTACACCCATATAATCAGCGAACATTCTCACGCTCAAATCATTTTCCAGCTTATTTGTTTCAGGACAAAACACTAAAATTGCCTTGGCGTTTGTCTTATCCACCAACTCGAAATATTTATCTTTATTGACCTTAATTCGTTTCAAAGCAACGTGATTTTTCAAAGGTACAATAATAAAAGGTACACCCGTTGACACTTCTTCGATCGGATACCGAGAATCAATTTCCTCAACTTCTAAATTCAACACAGGTGCAAGCTGATTTGGCGAAAAACCCTGACCAAAAGTAGGAGTTTTCTGCTGCATCCACAACCATTCCACCTCATCATCCTTATAATTCAATGTAACCGGAATTTGTCCCACCTTTAAATTTAAAACCACCCTTTCCACCGAACTTTTAATGATTTCCTGCTGTAAAATAAAAGCAGTTCCCAAAGTTGGATGACCAGCAAAAGGTAACTCTTGTCCCGGCGTAAAAATTCTGACATTGTAACCACCATTTATCGCCTCATTAGAAGTAATAAAAGTAGTTTCCGAAAAATTCATCTCCTTAGCAATCTTCTGCATTTCCCCATCAGAAAGACGCGCCACCCCATCCCCAGTAAAAACAGCCAACTGATTACCAGCGTACCTTTCCTCAGCAAACACATCAACAATATAAAACCGCAACATCACACCCCCTTTCTTCCTCTTCTTTCTCTTCTTCCTCTTCTCTTCGTGTCCTTCGTGTCTTACGTGCTACGCACACGCTACGCGAACGTGGTTCAAAAAAAAGATACCGCAAAAAACAAATAACCTAATAAAACCCCTCCTAATTCTCCTTTTTCTCCTCTTCTCTTTGCGTCCTTCGCGTCTTTGCGGTTCAAAAAAAACCTATCGCAAACAACGAATAGCCTCCAACAAACCCCGCGCCTTATTCAAAGTTTCCTCATATTCCTTTTCCGGGACAGAATCAGCAACTAAACCTGCACCAGCTTGCACAGAAACCGAATGCTTACAATTTCCCTCACTACGAACAACCATAGTTCTGATTGCGATCGCACTATTCAGCTGACCCTCAAAATCATAATAACCATAAACCCCAGAATAAGGCCCTCGACGACAACCTTCCAACTCAAAAATAATTTCCATAGCGCGAATTTTCGGCGCACCACTAACAGTTCCCGCCGGAAAACAAGCCTTCAACAAATCCCAAGCCGTCTTGTTATTCCCCAACTTTCCAATCACATTACTAACGATGTGCATCACATGAGAATAACGCTCAATTACCATCAACTCATCAACAGTAACCGTCCCACTTCTACAAACCCTACCTAAATCATTCCTTCCCAAATCAACCAACATAACGTGCTCGGCGACTTCCTTGGGATCTTGCAACAACTCTTCACCCAAAGCCACATCTTCCGCAACAGTTTTACCCCGTTTTCTTGTCCCTGCAATTGGTCTTAAAGTCGCCACCAACTCACCTTCCGCGTCAAGTTCCGCCTTCACCATAACTTCAGGACTCGACCCAATAATTTGCCAATCGCCAAAGTTAAAATAAGCCATATAAGGCGAAGGATTAATTAACCTTAAAGACCGATAAAGCGCAAAAGTATCGCCAGAATATTCTGCCGTTAATCGTTGGGAAAGTACTACTTGAAAAATATCCCCAGCTTTAATGTAATCCTTCGCTTTTTGCACATTCGCACAGAAATCTGCTTGGGAAATATTGCTAGTATAAGTAATTTCTCCCGCACCAGTTCCCGGAGGTTTCCAAGCAATTAAAGTGCTTTGCTGAGATAAGGGAGATTGTAACTTATTGACTAGCTGGGAAACGCGATCGCAAGCCTGTTGATAAGCCTTTTCTAAATTTACATTAGCATCTCGTAAATCGGCGTATGCGATCGCCCAAATCTTCCGTTTCACCTGATCGAAAATCAACAGATTATCCACCTGCATAAACAACCCATCAGGCAAATCCGTTTCTGATGCAGGATGAACTGGAACGCGAGGTTCAATCCACTTAATTAACTCATATCCCCAAAAACCAAACAACCCACCAATTCCCGGAGGTAGCTGCGGTAATTTTACCGGACGAACTTGTTTTAAACAATAAGTTAAAGCTTGAAAAGGATCGCCTTCAAAAACTACACTCGTCCCATCCCGATAAGTTTGCGTAGTTTTTTCTCCCCTCGCCTCCAAAATCCACAAAGGATCGCAACCTAACAAACTATAGCGACCAATATTTTCGCCACCTTCCACAGATTCCAACAAAAAACTGTAACTTTGTCCCGCACAAACGCGATACCAAGCTGAAACCGGAGTATCTAAATCAGCCACCCATTCTTGATAAACAGGGACAAAATTACCTTGTTTAGCTAATTCGGAAAACTGTTGAAAATCTGGAAATATCATAACTTTTGAACAACTCTATAATTTTACCTTTTTGATGGTAAACCATCTCGACAACCAGAAGCCTTAAATTTTTGTACCATTGTGGCAATATCTGGTCTATTCATTCTCGCCCGATTCATAAATTCACTTGTTGTGAGAGTAATTCTCGGATTCATATAAGGAGGTGTGACAAAGATATCGGCTTGATTATTTCTCACAGTAGCTATTGCTAAATAATCTCCCTCTTTAATAATACTTTCATTCTGCTCGGTGCGGATTTGTTCATTAACTACATTGCCGAAATATAATTCAACTTCTCCTAACCCCTCGTAAATTATACAAACCTGACCTTTAGTATTTCTCGGATAGATGAGCAAACTTTCCTCATATCCTGACCAATATCCTAAAAAAGGTGCGACAATTGGATCGACTTTTGCCCATGCCCAAACCAAAGAAGCGTGACGTTGCTTATCAGTTGAAGTGTGAGAACCTCCTAACTGATTATTATTTTCTATGGTGCGAATTTGTCCGCGCAACTTCTCCCGCAATCTGACTAATTCTGTAGGTGTTGGGTATCTTTCCGAAAAGGTTTGGGCGAAAGCTTGTAAGTAAAAGACTTTGAAAATAATGATACTTAAACCCAAGCCTATTAATATTTTAGCGATCGTCAAATTTTTCTTAATTTTCACGACCAAATCACCAATTAGGACTAAAGTCCTTACAACAAACAATAATGCTAATAACTCAAGCCTCGGAAAGAAATTCCCCTCCGAGACTTGAGTAATTTAAGGGTAATGGACTATTGCCAATTTATTTTGGACATTCAGCACAGAAATTTTCTGCGAGATTCTTGGTTTTTGAGGTTTATTAACCTAATTCCCAAGCATTTACCAGATTAAAAACCTGGAGGTTATCCGTTTGTCCTCCGGTACCTTTTCCTAAAACAGTTTTGCTTAACTAAGCGTTGTAAGTAGCAGTACCGCTAAACTTGAGTTTTGCAGGTTCGGGGTTTTGACCGATGCTGCGGTCTTTCTTGCCATTGTAAGGACGACCTGCGTTTACCTTTTCAGGGAACACGCCATCCGCAGGATGCAAGTATTCGATTTCGCCGTTGGGGAAAACGCGGTAAATCTTGTAATTGTTGATTTTAAATTTAGCGCGGAGTTGCTGACCGCCCAAAGCGATACATTGTTCCTTGCGGGCTAAATATAGCAAGTTGTCGCCTTGACGCATTACAGCAGCGCCACCAGTCGGCATTTCAAATACCTGTTCCTTGGGGCTAGTCCAAGTAATAGCGTACTTTTCTTCGGTTTCTGCTTTGCTCAGTAAGCCGCCTGTGCTGCCACCGAACAGAGGCGCTTGTCCTTTAAGCTCTTCTGTCATAGGTTCCTTTCTGAACGTTTTAGGGAATCCTATCACTCACTCAGCGCTAGTATTACTACTCTGATAAGAACTGTAACAGTTCTTTAGGGTTTGGTCGGGGACTGGGGGGCAGAGGGGCAGAGGGGCAGAGGGGCAGAGGGGCAGGGGGGCAGGGGGGCAGGGGGGCAGAGGGGAAGGGGAGACAAGGGGACAAGGGGACAAGGGGAATGGGGGAAAATAATTTAACTAACTATCTGTTCAACTCTCCGTACCTCCCCACCTCCCTACCTCCCTACCTCCCCACCTCTTCTTCCCTTCTGCCTTCTGCCTTCTGCCTTCTGCCTTCTAATTTGATTCTGCGATCGGCACCGTAAAATGAAACTGACAGCCTCGATCCTTGCCAGCAGATTCAGCCCAAATTCTACCGCCCCAAGCGGTGACGATTTGACGGCAAATTGCTAGTCCTAAGCCTGTACCGCCTGTGGTGCGCCGCAATGCGCCTTCTTCTTGGTAAAAGCGATCGAACACTCTCTCCAATCTATTCGGTTCAATCCCTCTTCCCGTATCCGCTACAGTCACTTCCAGCATTTGATTGCCGTTAGTTTTCGCTTGAATCGTCACTTCTCCTTGGGGAGAGGTAAATTTACAGGCATTATCTAGCAGTTTATTGAGTACCTCCACTAACCATTCTCCGTCTGCTTGCACTAAGGGCAACTCAGGCGATACTTGGGCGGTGATTTGTGGTAATTCTTCCTTGGTACTTCGCACTCTCGTACTGCTGAGGGCTAAGTCTACGCATTCTTGGACTTGTAAGGCTTCGGGATGCCATTCTACTCGACCGCTTTCTAATTGGGAAAGGGTGAGAAAGTCTTGAATTAATTTCCGCATTCTTTCCCCGTCAGATAATGCTGTGTTCAACATGATCTGTCGCAGTTCGGGTGGCATATCTGGTTCGCTGGCTAAACTTTCCAGGCAAACTTGAATTGTAGATAATGGAGTTCGCAGTTCATGTCCGGTAATGGCAATTAAGTTGCTGCGAGTGCGTTCTAATGCTTCTAGTTGTTCGTTGAGGTCTTCTAGGTTAGCGTAAGCTTCGGCTTGAATTAAGGCAACTCCCAGTTGAGATGCGATCGCTTCTGTTAACTCTAGCGCCTCTTCTTCCCACTCATGCGGTACTGTGCCGCAATGGTGTAACTCCAACATCCCCAACAATCTACCCTTATCCCATACTGGCACTAATAACCAAGAAATAATCCCAAAGCGTTGCACCACATTTTGCAATACCAACGAATTTTGCACCCGCCCATCTGTCTGCGTATTAGCTACATAAACTCGTTCCTGCTTCGTTACTACTTCCTGAAACAAAGGATTATCTTGTAACGGCCAATTTACTCCCCCCAACGAACAAACTCCATGACTCAAAAATTCATGGTGATTTGTGGCAAATTTATCTGTCTGTTTACAGCGGTAAATCAAACACCGACAAACCTGCATTGCTTGTCCTAATTCTTCTGCGGCTTTTGAAAGAATTTCATGAGTGTTCAGTGATTGCCGAATTGCCGCTGTAATTGAATTGACTAAACGTTCTTTACGTTCCTGTACAGTAATTGACTTATAAGCTTTCAATAATTTATATTGACCCGCTTGCAGATAGGTAACTAAACGCTGCACGAAAGGATCGGGATTAGAAATCGGACATTCAGCTAATTCATTGATCTTTTGTTCCGCTGCTTTAACAAGTAAAAACTGTTTCTGTGCCCGCTTAATTTTACTTTTTAACTCCGGTCGGTAAGCTAAAATCCGCTTGAGTAGTATTTCCGCAGCTTTTTTGGTCACTTGGCGATCGAATGTCCAAATCCCTTCAAATCTGCGGGAAGTATCTATATCTACTAAATTTTCTTCAGATTCCGGCAATGCTGACTCTGGGCATTCATGACAGACAAGACAGCTGGCGTACTGTTGTCCAATCACTACCAAATGCCATTCCTGCGCTAAGCTGTCCTCTGGGTCAAAAGCTACCATCTCGTACTTATCGTAACCACTAGTAAAACTAGTTTCTGGTGCCGCTAGTACGTAGATTTGATCGCTTTTTTGGGCGATTTTCAGATAACGGTGCGCTTCTTGACGGTAAAAGCGTTCTTGCTGAAAACTCGCAATTACTAAAGGTGCCTCTGAACTCGCCAAAACTTGGTCTTCCATTGCGTGCGAAAGCGCCGTTAAGGAAGACTTAAAGTACATTTGAGGCCGCAAATCGGGTTGTTCTTGCAGCAAATCTGCCAGCACAGAATTGTTTATTATCATGGATTTCTTCGATCGAATCCCGGCAAAGTCCATGTCACAGCAGCAAAGTCAGTTCCTTCCGATCGCCCAAATCGTCTCCACCTAAAGATGCTTTCAGATTTTAACCCAAAAGAAATTTTGGCTGGCACAATTTTCCCGATCGCTAACTGACTTCATTTCTATTTTGAGCCAGAAGCGCTTTCCTGTGAAGTTGACAAGCCGGAATAAAACTTGCTATCTTATATGTAGTCGTAATGAGTATGACTTGATTCCAGACAAACCATCTGGTAGATGGCAAGGAGCAGCAAGCCCTAGTTAAGTGAAGTTAAATATTCTTGCTTTTATTGAAGAGCATCTTGACAAATAAGGAAGAATAGTATGGTGAAAATAGTTGGCATTGGCGGTAGTTTGCGAGAAGACTCCTACAGTCAGTTAGCGCTAGAATTAGCCGCCCAAAGAATCGAAGCTTTAGGCGCAGAAGTAGAAATTCTGGACTTACGAGAAATGCAATTACCATTTTGCAATGGAGAAGATGAATACCCAGACTATCCTGATGTAGAAAAGTTGCGAAATGCAGTGCAACAAGCGGACGGTTTAATATTAGCAACACCGGAATATCATGGCAGTGTTAGCGGTGTGATGAAAAACGCCTTAGATTTGATGAGTTTCGACCAACTCAGTGACAAAGTAACTGGTTTAATTAGTGTTCTGGGTGGTCAATCAAATAGTAATGCCTTGAATGATTTAAGGGTGATAATGCGTTGGGTTCATGCTTGGGTGATTCCCGAACAAATTGCGATCGGACAAGCATGGAAAGCGTTTACTAAAGATGGCAAAATTGTCGATGAAAAACTCTCTAAACGCTTCGACGAATTC
The DNA here is from genome assembly GCF_041929275.2 of Floridaenema flaviceps BLCC-F50. Lineage (NCBI taxonomy): Bacteria > Bacillati > Cyanobacteriota > Cyanophyceae > Aerosakkonematales > Aerosakkonemataceae > Floridanema > Floridanema flaviceps. The sequence continues at coordinate 731,625 of NZ_JBHFNR020000001.1, forward strand.
GCCCAAAGCTTAGTCCAAAACACCCAAAAATTACGAAAAGCCGCCTAAATGTAGGGTGCGTTACGCTGCGCTAACGCACCATTTCTGCTAAATAGCGCAGCGTAACGCACCATTTCTGCTAAATAGCGCAGCGTAACGCACCATTTCTGCTAAATATGGTGAGATGGTGCGTTACGCTATCGCTAACGCACCCTACGAATTTTTAATGATGATGGTGGTGGTGATGATCATCATGATGGTGATGATGATGATCGTGATCGTGGTGGTGATGGTGATGAGTAGCGGAATGCAAATTCACCGCTAATGCTTGTTCAGATAACAAAGCTTCAATTTGGGGATTTGCCCATTCTGCTGCCATTTGCAAAAACTCTGGATGGTCGTTGACACAAGCCATTTGAACAAAGTTAACATCTGAGTTTTGACTTTGTAAACCATGAATAATATGATCTACATCCAGTAGAGTTTCGTGGTTTTCAGTAGCAAAACCAATGGGCATAAATACGATCGCCTTAGCACCCAAATCAATTAAGTTTTTCGCTGCTACAGTCGCATTCGGTTGTGTCCATTCAATTAACGGCGTGTCATGATTTAACCAACCCACAGAAATTAAAGGATAGCGGTTAATCAATTTTTCCCGCACTAGTTCATAAAGTGCTTCACTTTCCATAATTCCAGAAGTGAAACCTTTAGCTTTGTGGGGACAACCGTGATTCATTAATACAATGCCAATTTGAGAAGGCAAGTAAGAATTTGCTAATTCTTGAGCAATCTTTTCTTCTACTAATTGAGCCATCAAATCAATGTAAGCTGGCTCATTGTAGAAAGAGGGAATGTAACGCTGTCCTTTTACCCAATGTTCGTCGCTATCTGCTAATTTTGCCAGAGCTTTGTTAACTTGCTCAACGGCAATGCCACTGGTAAAGATAGAATCAACAACTAACAAAGGATAAATCAGGATTTTATCAAAACCTTCCTCTTTAATTTGCGCGATTACTTGTTCGGGTAAAAAGGGAGCGCAAAAGTTAAAAGCTTTAAAAACTTTGATTTTGTCGCCCCATTTTTCTTGTAAATTCTTTTCAATTCCGGCTCTTTGTTGTTCAAAAATTGAGTTGTGGGGGGAAATGAAATGATCGTGTTGATGTCCCCATTCATGGCGATCGAATATTGCCAAAATTTTTGCTAATGGTGGATAAATCCAGGTTGGCACCGGAGCAAACTTAGCCGTAAGTAAATTTAACGCTTGTTCGTTGTAGTTAGCGAAGTCTTCGTAACTTTCGACTTCACCATAACCCATCAGTAATACAGCAACCCGATCGTTGGCATTTGACTGTAGAGATGATGCGTGCAGCTTTTCCGGGGTAGCAACCATGTTGGATTCCTCTAGAAAATAATGTCTAAGCTAGAGTGCGATTCTCGGTGATGCCTTTTCCTGCGGCTAATATCCCTACAAAGCGCCACTCATTCCTCTAGGTTAGCATCCCCTCCCCCAGGATAGGATGCTGATATCTTAATTACTTATTAAGGAAGAGAGGGTAGGAAGTTTTGAGTTTTGAGTTAAGAAGAGAGTTTTGAGTAATGGACTTTTCTGGCTCCCCTGCTCCCCTGCTCCCCTGCTCCTCTGCTCCTCTGCTCCCCTGCTCCCCTGCTCCCCTGCTCCCCTGCTCCTCTGCTCCCCTGCTTAACTGGCGACAATTACGCGATCGCGCCCCTGCGCCTTAGCTTGATACAAAGCTGAGTCAGCTGCTTGAATTACCATGTCACCTGTTATGCCATGTTGGGGGAAAATTCCTACTCCTAAAGAGAGTGTAATAGTGCCTAATTGTTGATTACGGCTGTGTAAATTTAAATGCTTAATTCCTTCGCGAATTTGTTCGGCTCTTTGTAGGGTAACGCTTAAATCAGCTTCTGGCAAAATTATTAGTAATTCCTCTCCGCCAAAGCGACAAGCAATATCTGAACCCCGAATATTTTTCTTAATAAAAATTCCTAATTCTCGGAGTACTGTATCTCCAGCATCATGACCAAAAGTATCATTAAATCGTTTAAAGTGATCGATATCTAACATAATAATGCCCACAGTTTGTTGCTTGCGTTCGGCACGACTAACTTCTCGTTCTAGGGATTCTTCCAAATAACGCCGATTAAACAAACCTGTGAGGGAATCGCGAATACTTTGTTGCTGTAAAGCTTCGTGTAATTTTAAGTTAGCCAAGGCTAAAGCAATTTGTTCTGCTACAGTAATCGCTAATTCTCGTTTAGATTGGGTAAAAGCTCCAGTTTCAGTTGCACTTAAATACAAAATTCCTAAAGCTTCTCCTTGTGCCATCATAGGTACACAAAGAGATTCAAAATTTGGTAAATCATGACGGCTATGTTTGCAGTTAATACCTCGACAAGAAGATTCCATTAAATGCGATCGTCCACGTCGTAACCCCCAACATTCATTGGGTGTAAATATCATCTCAGTAGTAGCGTTAGCATCGCCCCAACTAGCAACAGCAGAAACTAATTGTTTGGAGTTGCTCATCACAAATACTGCTCCTGACATATTAGGAAACAGCGGCTTAATTAATTGAGCAAGATTATGATAAGCTTCTTCGGTTGTTAAACAAGCTTGCAAAATATTACTCATTTCACCTAAAAGAACAATCTCTCGATTACGGGCTTCAAGTTCTCTGATCCGACCAGTTAGTTTTTCATTAGTTTTCTGCAAAGTCTCTTCTGAATGCAACCGCTGAGTAATATTCCGTAAAATCAGGGTTAATACTTTGCCTGTGATTAATTCTAATTGAGAGGCAGAAGCTTCTATAGGAAATTCTGTACCATCTTTGTGTTGCCCTAAAATTTGATGATTTTCTATTGGTATTTTATTTAAATAATTAAAATATTCAAATCCATTATTTGCGGGAAAATTTCCTAATGAATTAAAGGGAACTAAGAGATCTATTGGCTTGTGTAAAACTTCCTCTGCCTTGTAGCCAAAAATCTTTTCTGCCCCTTGATTAAATAAAGTGATTTCCCCTTGTTCATCTAGAGAAACAATTGCATCTTTGGCAGTGTCTAAAATTCCTGCCAATCTCACTCCCAGGGTAAATAATGCTTCCTCTGTACCTTTAACAAGAGTAACATCTTTATTAATTTCGATAATTTTTTCTGGTCGATTGTTCGCATCTTTTCTCAATGCCCAACGACTGAAAACTGCTATTTGTGTACCGTTTGATTTGGTATGAATTAATTCTCCTTCCCAGTATCCTTTGTGAAAAAGTTCAGCTTGTATTTCTGATAGAGGTCTGGGAAATTGGGTTTTTAGTAAAATATTATAAGGTTTGGTTAGCGCTTCATTTTTAGAGAGACTATACATTTTTTCTGCACCCTGATTCCAAAAGCTAATTATGTTATTTAAGTCTCGAATCAGAATGGCATCATCAACTAAATCGAGCAGTTCTGCTTGCTCTTGCACAAGTTTTTGGCTACGCTCATTCTCGATAATTTGAATTTCAATTTGTTGATAAGCTTGCCGCAATTCTAGAATAGTCTGAGCCAGTTGCGTTTCTAGTTGGCTTTTGGTTGTTTGCGAGGTGGGTTCTACTTCCCCCTTGGCAAGTAAAGTTTCTTTTACTAATAGCTGTTCATTCAATCCACCAGAATTAAGGGCAATTTTTTCTAATAATTGCAGTTCTTGTGGTTGGTGATTTTGGTCTGGTTCCATTTGATTTACACGGTTACTCTTCACTATTAAAGTTAGTAAACAATAAACTGGGAAATAAAAGTAAAATAAAACCTGGCTTTGCTCATCGACTAAGTTAAAACTAGGTTAATTTTTTATATTTATTAATCAGATACCTATAATGATTACTTTTCAATAAATAATTTTTATAACTACTTAGTTAGGTTTAGTTGATGCTCACTTAAAGCGATCGACTTTAGTTTTTTGGTAATCATTAGATTTATGCAAATCTGGTTAGGTAACTATAATTTAGCAAAAAGGATCAATAGGTTCGTTAAATAAAAGAATAATTTAAGACTTTTACCAAAAATTTTAATTTATTTAGAAAATTTATTAAAAAGTAAGAAAAATTTATTAATTAGCTATTGAATAATATTTGGTTATCTGCTTACTTTTACCCAAGTAAATTTTATTACCTAAGAAACTTTTCTTTATACTAAGGTTGGTAATAGGTAGTGGGTAGTAGGAATCCGATTCTTACTACCTACTATCCACTACCAGCCTCAATCTTATAACCAGCAACTTGAGTTATTAGATAAGTTGATTTTGTTAGCAACTGATGAGCTTAATTATTTGTCCTGGGATTCACGAACCGAAATTAACAGAAAGCTTTCTGACAGGCTTACAACTAAAAGATAACCAAAAACGGCAAGATATCCTGATTTTTCCAATAGAAGATGATCCAGCTTACTCATCTGGGCATATTTTGCAGTTTTTGTGCCAAAATCATTCCCTAACTTCACCGATCGCAATTATTAGCTTCAGCGCTGGTGTGGTGGGAGCAATAGGCGCAGCTTGGGGATGGCAACTTTTAGGCGGCGAAGTCAAAGCTTTCATTGCCTTAGATGGTTGGGGCGTACCTTTAACGGGTAGCTTTCCCATTCATCGACTTAGCCATGATTACTTTACCCATTGGAGTTCGGCTTTGCTAGGGAGTGGCGAGGATAGCTTCTGGGCTGAACCGTCAGTGGAACATTTAGAACTTTGGCGACAACCTCAAACAGTTGTCGGTTGGTGGATACATTCGCCAAACGACAAATCTGAACAGAAAACGCAGACCACAGCCGCCCAATTTTTAGTTATGTTGTTAGAGAGATACAAAACGTAAAAGTTTTAGATACAATTTTATTTAAGGTAAAGTTCCGCAAATTAGATGTAAAAAGTGTAGACAACTCAGAAATTGTTGTGGCAGCATGATACATATTCACAAGCGGATCGGACAATTTTTTCTAAATGGCTTTGCTGGTAAGTATTTTAGGCATTTGCTTCAGCTATAATACTGTTTTATTACCCCCGATCGATTTTAGAAATATTAAAAAGATGGGTATGTTTAGTTTTGCCTAAAAAAATCCGTATAAAAATTGTATGTAGGAACACGAATCAGGAGAGCTAAACATAAAGTATTATGAGATACAAAATTCTCCAGCAATTTATTTGTCGTCTATAGTGAGGTCTAATCCCGTGTCTACTCAAACCGTAACTGCCAAAGAATCCAGTAGTGGGGAGGAAAACTCTGCCCCTCATGCCATACGAGCCACAGGTTCGTTTGCTTTGCTCGATAGTCTCAAACGTCATGGCGTAAAGCATATTTTCGGTTATCCAGGTGGGGCAATTCTACCAATTTATGATGAAGTATATCGTTTTGAAGCAGCAGGCGATATCAAGCATTTCTTGGTGAGACATGAACAGGGTGCTGCTCATGCTGCTGATGGTTATGCGCGGGCAACTGGTAAGGTAGGTGTGTGCTTCGGTACTTCTGGGCCGGGAGCGACTAATCTAGTAACTGGGATTGCTACGGCTTATATGGACTCAATTCCGATCGTAGTAATTACCGGACAAGTACCACGCCCTGCAATTGGTACTGATGCCTTCCAAGAAATTGATATTTATGGAATTACTCTACCAATTGTTAAACATTCTTATGTAGTCCGCGACCCGAAAGACATGGCGAAAATTGTGGCAGAAGCATTCCACATTGCCAGTACAGGTCGTCCGGGGCCAGTTTTAATTGATGTGCCTAAAGATGTAGGATTAGAAGAATTTGATTATGTGCCAGTAGAACCAGGTTCGGTGAAATTGCCCGGTTATCGACCTACATTTAAAGGTAATCCTCGGCAAATTAGCCAAGCAATTAGTTTAATTCGGGAAGCGAATCGACCACTATTATATGTGGGTGGTGGTGCGATCGCAGCCAGCGCCCATTCCGAAATCAAAGATTTGGCTGAATGCTTCCAAATCCCAGTCACTACAACCTTGATGGGTAAGGGCGCTTTCGATGAAAATCACCCCTTGGCATTGGGAATGTTGGGAATGCACGGCACCGCATACGCTAACTTTGCAGTGACAGAATGCGATTTGTTAATCGCTGTGGGTGCGCGTTTTGATGACCGGGTAACAGGGAAATTAGATGAATTTGCCCCCCGTGCTAAAGTAATTCACATTGATATTGACCCAGCAGAAGTGGGCAAAAACCGCGCCCCCGAAGTGCCAATTGTTGGTGATGTGCGCCAAGTTTTGATGGAGTTGTTGCGCCGTTGCCATGAAACTGGCGCTTGTGGAAATACCGACCAAACTAAGGAATGGTTGGAACGCATCAATCGCTGGCAAAATGATTATCCTTTGGTAGTACCCCAATATTCTGATGTACTGTCTCCCCAAGAAGTGGTTGTGGAATTGACACAACAAGCACCTAATGCCTGCTACACCACTGATGTTGGTCAACACCAAATGTGGGCGGCGCAATTCTTGAAAAATGGCCCTCGGAAGTGGATTTCCAGCGCTGGTTTAGGCACAATGGGTTTTGGAATGCCAGCGGCTATGGGTGCTAAGGTGGCGCTGGGTGATGAACAGGTAATTTGTGTTGCCGGAGATGCCAGCATCCAAATGAATATTCAGGAGTTGGGAACTCTCGCTCAGTATGGCATCGATATCAAAACCGTGATTATTAATAACGGTTGGCAAGGAATGGTGCGCCAGTGGCAAGAAACTTTCTATGATGGGCATTATTCGGCATCGAATATGGAATCGGGAATGCCTGACATCGTGAAGTTGGCAGAAGCTTACGGCATAAAAGGGATTGTGGTTCGTAAACGGGAAGAGTTGAAGGATGCGATCGCTCAAATGTTAGCGCACAAAGGTTCTGTGTTGCTAGATGTTCATGTGAAGCGCGATGAAAACTGTTACCCAATGGTAGCTCCTGGTAAGAGCAATGCACAGATGATCGGTTTGCCCGAACGTCCGAAAACCGACCAAGCTGCTGAGTTAATTTACTGCGATCATTGCGGTGCGAAAAATGTTTCAACTAACCATTTCTGTCCAGAATGTGGCACAAAATTGTAAGTTGATTTGCACTAATTAATGTTACTCTAGGGGCGTGAATATTCACGCCTCTTTTTATCAGGCTAGTTGTTCATAGTATGGGTTTTCTATAAGAGATAATTAGTGATGGGACACGATCATAACCACCAACATCATCATCATGAACATACTCATGGTTTAAATAATTACAGTCGCGCTTTTACGATCGGTTTAATTCTGAATCTTGGCTTCGTGTTTATTGAAGCTATTTATGGTTTCTTGGCTCATTCAGTGGCTTTACTTGCTGATGCTGGGCATAATTTAAGCGATGTATTAGGTTTAGTATTAGCTTGGGTTGCGACTATTCTTTCCCAGCGTAAGCCATCACACCGTTATACTTATGGTTGGCGACGTTCTTCCATATTAGCGGCTCTGTTAAATGCGATCTTTTTACTAATAGCTGTAGGCGCAATTTCTTGGGAAGCAATTGGGCGTTTGATCCATCCTAAACCTGTAGCGGGAGGAATAATTATTGCTGTGGCAGCGGTAGGTATTGTAATTAATACGATAACGGCTTTAATGTTTTTGTCTGGGCGAAAGACGGATTTAAATATTCGGGCGGCTTTTCTGCACATGGCAGCTGATGCGCTAGTATCAGTGGGTGTGGTGTTAGCCGGAATTATTATTGTTTTTACTGGCTGGCTGTGGTTAGATCCGGCAATGAGTTTGATAATTAGTGGGGTGATTATTGTCGGAACTTGGGAATTGTTGAAAGATTCTTTTAATTTAGCGATCGATGCTGTACCCACAGGAATTGAACCATTAGCTGTGTTAACTTATTTAAGAGAACGTCCCGGAGTTACCCAAGTTCATGATTTGCACATTTGGGCAATGAGTACGACAGAAACGGCGCTAACTGCTCATTTGGTAATGCCTTCTGGACATCCTGGCGATGCTTTTTTAGCCCAAACTTGTCATGAAATTCACGATCATTTTGGCATTGAACATACAACATTACAAATAGAAACAGGCGATCCAAATCATCCTTGTGTATTGGAACCAGATCATGTAATTTGAAAATGGAGATCCCCCTAAATCCCCCTTACCAAGGGGGACTTAAAATAGGATTTTTTTCTTTTTTGATGTTATATCATGTTTTTGATTTAGCTTGAATCATAGAACCCCACCTTCCCATTTAGATTTAGCCGTTACCTTGCAGGTATTATCTTTCACGTAGCTGATGAGAAATATATCAGTTGAACCATTCTAAGCAGGTAACTGAGAGATAAATTCAGCCAAAGTTTCACAAGTCCAAGCTTGACGGTTTAACCGCTTTAACTCCTCAATTGTTAATCCTTCTAATCTCTGAATTACCTCTGGTGAAACTGAAGTAAAACGGTCTGACAGTGCCTCTAAAATAGAGCTTTTTAAACCTTGTTGTAAACCTTGTTGTAAACCTTGTTGTAAGCCTTGTTGTAATCCTTTTTCGAGGATTTCTTGATAAATGACTGATTCTCTCATAATGTCCTCGCGAAATAGTTGATTAATCAAGTTTTTTTCAAAGCGCAAACCTGCTAAAATACTACTAACAGCTGTTAGCATCCCCCTTTCGTTGACTGTTTCAATTTTAGCTAATTGCTGGGAGACTTGAGTAAGTAACTGTGAGGGGGTTTCTGTGCGGCATAAGGTTGCTAAGGGTAAGAGAGCGGAATTTTGTAATAAGGGTTCGGGATCTTGCTGCCATCCAAGTAGCGAATTCTCTGGGGTAGGTTTCTGATAGGTATTTACAAGCGTTATCAAAAGCCATTTAATTAATTATTTAGCTGGGGCATATATTGATTTTAACTTACAGGTGGTTAGATAATTTTACTATCTGAAGAACTGGAATCAAAAAGGTGCTTTGGCGTAGCCTGCCGTAGACACATCGCTAATCACTAAAGTTTAAGATATAGTTGTAATCAAGCTGTAAAATATTAAAAAAAGGAGCGGATATTCTTCCAACTACAGAACAAGGTTTAACCTGCATTAGGCTATGTCAAGCTTTGACTAATTTTTACCGTTCGATCGAAATATTACGTTTGGATGAGCGGGATGGCTCGATATTCATCTTTGCAGGGGAAGAACTTCAAATCCAAGTTTATCGTGATGGAACATGGGAGTTTTTGATATGAAACCAGATTTTGAAACGATGAGCAAAGCTGAATTACGAAGCTATGTAATGGCTCATAGAGATGATAATGAAGCTTTTTATATGTTGGTTGACCGCTTGAAGGCTGATAATAAAGATGCAGTCAGATATCCATGTCCTAAGACTCCTGAAGATTGGGAAAAAGTTCCGAAATTAATTGAGGAACAGATTAAGAAATTGGAAAAATAAGGTTTTTGATGGGTTGGTGATTAGCGATCGCTCTACATAATATGTACGATCGCTAATAGCCAAAGTTTAAGATATAGTTGTAATAAAATTGATAGCAATTAAAATGAACGATTGGCAAGAAAATATTAGCATCGATCCCAAAATTTGCCATGATATAAAATTGTGTTTTCTAGTAATAACTATGAGGAGGCAAAGTTGTGGTTATTAGAAGATGAGTATGAACCTATAGAAGGTCGGCTTTTAGCTGCTGATTTGTGAGTGGCGATCGCCAGCTGTTTACTGGATAGAACAATGAAAACACAAGTTATTTCTATCGAACCTACATCAAGAAATCTGGGTTTCAATGTTGTAGTGTTAATTGGTACGGAGCAACATGAATTTACTTTAAATGTTGAAAGTGCTACGATTGCCGATCGCCAAATTCAAGGTATCAGAGGAGATGAATATTTTTTACATCTGTTTAGATTTAATCAGAATTTGGGAGTGGAAATCTATAAGCTGGTTTCACAGATGCGCGAGGGAAATAGTTTAAAATTTCCAGTGGAGATTGGTGATTTTTATGCTGAAGAACTGGAGTTAGCTTCTCAGTAATAGGCTCAAAACTCGTTTGGAAAACTGGCTATGACACAATCGGAATTGAACGAAAAGCAACTGGCAGAACTGGGAGAAATGCTGGAACTGGCGAAAGTTACTGAACAGAAAGCTAAAGAACTTTGTGAGATGGGAGAGGCGTTCGCACAAAAGTATGAAAAACGTCTGCGTGAATTTAAAGAAGCTTCGATGAAGTGAAATTGTATAAAAGCGATCGCACATATTTTGGTAATGGTGCGTTGGCGTAGCCTGCTGTAAGCATATCGCAATTAACTAATAGTTTTGCTACAAAATTAGGCTAAAAAACCGTAGTCATTCGCCTTCAATTCAAAGCTTTGGAAAAGAATATGGCTCGTTTTGGTACGATAACTAGAGTCAAAATTAAGAACTAAAAACTTATGGAACCAACCGAAGCACAGTATTTAATAATTAATGCTTTGGAAACCCTTGAATTGCTTGAGTGGAGACTTTATGATGAAGAAACAGGACGTTGGCGAATTCACACTCTAAGTCCTGTTTTACCAATTGCTATCATCTTACCAAACGGTGATATTGTCCCTCCTGAGTGGATATTATAAGTATGAGAGAACCGACGGAACAAGAGAAAAAGCAGTACGCAAGATTGCTAGAATTGACTGCCATAGCAAAACAGCGTTATTTGGATGCTGGGGGAGATCCCAAGCGTTGTCCAAGTGGTTTAAAGGGCGATGACTACATGACTGATGAAGAACGAAAAGAATCGAGAGAATTAGAACGTCAAATTTTTGGTGTTCGGATCATCAATGATGAAGTTCACTGTCAAGGGCGAGTGTGGAAAATAGCAGATATTTCTAGTAAGCAGAAGAGTGAGATTGGATCTTAGAATGAAGTGAGATCGCACATATCTTGGGTAGGGTGCGATCGCTCTTTCCCGTATTATTAAAAATAATTTGCTTACTATGGTAGACCAGTACAAGGTAAAGAGGGAGGTCTTTGTTCGCCAGGTTGGGGAAAATGTAGATTTTCCATAGAACAAAGATTTATTGGACAGGAATTAGTTTCAAATCCGCTAGCTCTTTGACCTCTACACTTAGCATTTGGAGGTATGATAATTGTATTGCCTTGACCCGGACAAGGAGCCCAACGTCCTGATGAATAGAAACAAAGAACCTGTCCAGTATCAGGATTTGTGTATGTTTGTGGAGATTCAACTTGCCCCCAAGGACTACTTTGTGCTAAAAGTCTCAAGCTTTGTTCCCCTGAATTGACTTCTCTTGGATTAGCATTAGTGATTTGAGCAAATCCTAAACTATAGCCAATAAAGCTTAAAGAAGCTGTTATTGCTAATATTGGTGTTGTATTTTTCATGTTTTTAACCTTAGATTTATTCTTTACGTGCCGAGACTGTGTTGATGGGTTAGGCTTCAACAAGTTTAGATACAAAAATTAATCAGATAATGGCTCTATCTGTATTTTTATTTTCTTTTTTTGGTTCAATTTTGTACAGTCGGGAAAAATCGGAAAAAGTAGGGTTATTTATAAAATAAATGTAAAATTAAGTTCTTTTGAGTTGTAAAAGTCGGAGAAAGTAGGAAAAAGTCGGATTATAATAAGCGAAACCCCAAGCATCTATCCGAGCTATGGACATTAAGGAAGTGTTAAAATTTGCAGATGATATAGTTTTTCAGAAAACGGGAAAGCATTTAGACGATTTAGAGCAAGCTATATTGAAAGGTGTTTGGCAAAATGAGAAATACTCGAAAATAGCAGAAGAATTTCATTGTAGCGAAGGTCATATTAAAGATGTTGCATCTGATTTATGGAAAAGAATTTCAGATATCTTAGGTGAAGATGTTAGTAAATCTAATTTACGATCTACTATTGAGAGACAGCGATTCTCTATAGTTTCATCTAATTTCGCTCAAGACTTTGTAGGAATTGGTAACGTCAACTTCTGTCAAAAACCTTTGCAACCTCCAGAAGTTTCACAAGATCGATCGCACCACCCCAAAACCCAAATCTCTCTGGAAGATGCACCTGATATTTCTCCTTTTTTTGGACGGAGTGAAGAACTAAATCAGCTGGAAAAAGCGATCGTACAACAACACTCTCGCCTAGTAACAATATTGGGAATGAGCGGAATTGGTAAAACTGCACTTGCTTTACAATTAATCGAACAAATAAAAGATAAATTTGAATATGTAATTTGGCGCAGCTTACACAGCAAACCATTACTTGAAGAACTGCAAACAAATCTAATTCAATTCCTCTCTAATCAACCAGAAAACGGATTAAAGCTCAACATTAACTTATCACAATTAATCGAATATTTGCGGAAACATCGCTGCTTGATAATATTAGATGATGTGCATTCAATTTTCAGCAAGGGACAATTAGCTGGTTGTTATGAAAACGGTTATGAAAATTACGGCGAATTATTCAAAAGACTAGGAGAATTACATCATCAAAGTTGCTTAGTTCTGCTTAGTTGGGATAAACCGAGAGAAGTTGCTAAATTAGAAGCAGAAAATCGTCAGGTTTGTTGTTTAGAATTGCAGGGTTTAGATTTGCGATCGGCTAAAGAAATACTCAGAGAAAAGAGATTAGTTGAAGAAGAGAAATGGCAAGAGTTAATTGAAAAATACCAAGGTAATCCTTTATGGTTAAAAATAATTGCTACCATGATTCAAGATTTGTTTGGTGGGAGAGTTGGGGAATTTGTTAAATATGATAACCTTTTGTTGAATGAAGATTTAAAGGATGTATTGTTTCAGGAGTGCGATCGTTTATCCGAAATAGAAAAACAGATAATTTGTAGTATTGCTGGAGAAACAGAAGCTATTGCTATTTCTCAAATATTGTCACATTTACAATTACCTGCTTCAGATTTAATTAATGCAATGCAATCTTTGGGAAGGCGTTCATTAATTGCCAAAATCAACCAAGGTAATGAAACACTTTTTAACTTGCAACCTGTAGTTAAACAGTATGTTAAAATGCAGTAGGATAAGAGATAATAACCAAGTGAATAACCTAGCTACTCGTTTCAACTATCTATAAATACAAATATCAGTGGAAATTAACATCCAAAAAGAAGAATTCAGCTACGCCTATGTTTACGCTGTCACTGCTGCTAAAGGTTATTTTTTCCAGAGAACCACTACTCCTTTAGATCAACTGGGTATTGACTTAATCATTACCGGAGTTAGCGTACAAGGAGTGATGGGATTTCCTCAACTTTTCGTGCAATTAAAATGTACATCAAGAGAACTTTTGGACGAAACTTATCTGAAATATCCTCTAAGAATTAAAAACTATGAAGAACTCCGAACACCCAATCAATATCCACCTCTAATTTTAATTGTCGTTGTAGTTCCCGATAATTTAGAAAACTGGTTAAATCAATCAGAAACAGAACTCTGTCTCAGACATTGCGCTTACTGGATTTCCTTAGCTGGTGCTTCACCCACAGCAAATAAAGAAACTGTAACCCTATCTATTCCCAGAGGAAATATTTTCACCGCTAATAAACTTCAACAGTTGATGCAAAGCATTGCTCAGGGAGAAAATTTATGAATGTTACTATAAAAGATATCGCATTTCTCCAATCTATCCAACCCTCACAAATCACTGTTTATCTGCAAAAAAACGGTTGGCATCAACAAAAACAAATTCTCGATAAAGCCACTATTTGGAGAAAGCAAAACACCGCAAGCGAAGCAATAGAAATTGTTTTACCATTGCATCAGGAAACCCCAGGTTTTACTGTTTCTATGAGCATCATACTAGATACTTTAGAAAAAGTCGAAAATCGCTCTCAGCTTGATATTATTAGCGAACTAATTACCAATGCTGTCAATATTACTATTCGGGGAGTTGTCATGCAAATTCAAACTCCCAATGCCGACAAATTAAGTGGTGAAATCACTTTGCTTGGTATAGTCGTCGATAAATTGCGAAAAATTCAAACTGAATTAGCAGATCGTGACTATATCAAAGCTATCAAAGCTTATCAAGAACGTCTTCCCATAATATGTACAGGAGATTTAATTAAAGAAAACGGACATTTCAACCTGAAAAACTCTCGTTATTTTGCTATAGACACTGAGATAGATTAGTGTTTGACTATCTTATGCAATCTTTGGGAAGGCGTTCATTAATTGCCAAAATCAACCAAGGTAATGAAACGCTTTTTAACTTGCAACCTGTGGTAAAACAGTATGTTAAAGTAGGGGTTAATGAAGGATAGTGATTAAGGGCTGAATTGGAGAATTAGGAATGTTAACTACTGCCGAAATTTCCCCAGAATCAAAAGTTTTTACTCTTGAAGATTATATGCTCAATCCGCCTGATAATACAGAATGGGTGGATGGACAATTACTGGAGAAAAATGGAATGACAGCGAAGCATAGTCGAATTCAAGCTAGACTCACTCGGTATTGGGGAAATTACATGAGTTCTAGTAATCAGGGTGGAGAAGTTTACACGGAAGTATCTTGTCGCACAGTGGAAAGAGGGCGTTGTCCTGATGTGGCTTATTTGACACCAGAATTATTAGCACAATATGGGAATAATTTTATAGTCCTACCGCAAAGTTTTCCACTAATTGCTGAGATTATTTCTCCTACTGATAAAGCTGAGGAAGTATTTACTAAAGTCAAAGAGTATTTAGATTCTGGTTGTCAGGAAATATGGTTGGTTTTTCCTGAAAGTCAATGGGTTTTGGTAATTACTAAACAGCAACAAAAATTATTTACTTTAGGTGATACAGTTAGTACTCAAATTATGCTACCAGGCTTTAGTGTGGCGGTTGATGAATTGTTGGCTTAAAAGCATTTCAAATATTTAACTAAAGAAAACTAAAAGAGTTGTTGTTACTCAAATTTATACTATGGATAGAAAAGCGATCGCATCCTCCCCCCAAACTCCCAACCTCTACGAAACAGACTTCTATGCTTGGACGCAGGAACAAGCGAAACTCCTTCAAGAAGGAGTATGGGAAAGTTTAGATATTGTCAATTTAGTTGAGGAAATTGAATCTTTGGGAAAGCAAGTACGTCAGGAATTAAGAAATCGCTTGGGAGTGCTACTCGGTCATTTGTTGAAATGGGAATTTCAGCCTCATAAAAGGTCGAGAAGCTGGTTTTTAACATTGCGGGAACAACGTCGCAGAATTCTCGAACATTTGGATGAAAATCCCAGCTTAAAACCCTATCTTCCCGAAGTGTTGCAAAAAGCATATAAAGATGGACTTGACTTAGCTATACGCGAGACATTTCTCCCTGACGAAGAGTTTCCATCTGAGTGTCCTTACAGTATTGAGCAAATTCTGGATGCTACTTTTTTTCCCGGAGAACCCCTGGAATCGGGTCAAAACTGGGTGGTGGAAAATTAAAATAAGTTCTAGAATTAATACTTAAACTAAATCCCCAGAAATTTCAAATCGTTATTGTTACCTCAGATTTAATTATGGATAGAAAAGCGATCGCATCCTCTCCCCAAACTTCCAACCTCTACGAAACTGACTTCTATGCTTGGACGCAGGAACAAGCGAAACTCCTGCAACAAGGAGTATGGGAAAGTTTAGATATTGTCAATTTAGTTGAGGAAATTGAATCTTTGGGAAAGCAAGTACGTCAGGAATTAAGAAATCGCTTGGGAGTGCTACTCGGTCATTTGTTGAAATGGGAATTTCAACCTAATAAAAGGTCGAAAAGCTGGTTTTTTACCTTGCGAGAACAACGGCGTAGAATACGACAATTGTTGGCTGAAAATCCCAGCTTGAAACCTTATCTTCCTGAAGCATTGCAAATAGCTTATGAAGATGGAATTGATTTGGCTGCACGCGAAACATCCCTTACAGACAAAGATTTTCCTGCTGAATGTTCTTACAGTATTGAGCAAGTTTTGGATGGTAGTTTTTTCCCAGGAGAACCAATTACATCAGGTGAAAATTGGGTTGTGGAAAATTGAGAAGTAATCAATTGATAAAAATTTAACGCCATGTCCGAAGTACAATCAAATTTAACAGAAACTTTTCAAAGCTTTGCTGATTGGTGTAGGCACAAAGATCACCTTTCTCCAGCAGCGAAACATACAGTTGAGGTATTGCTCAGAGAAGCTGGTACAACTGATTGCCATGAAGCAGAATTAATTCTGATGAGTCGAACTAAACTGAATCTCCACTGCAATCAAATTACAGATTTAAATCCACTTTCAACTCTCACCAATCTGACAGAACTGTATCTTCACAACAATCAAATTACAGATATAAATCCACTTTCCACACTCACCAATCTTAGCAAACTGAATATTCGCCTTAATCAAATCGTAGACTACCTTCCACTTTCGGTGCTCACCAATCTGACAGAACTTTATCTTGAAGCTAATGAAATCAAAGATCTCAAATTACTTTCTACACTCACCAATCTGACCAAACTGTATCTCGAAGTCAGTCAAATCAAAGATTTGAGTCCACTTTCAACTCTTTCCAATCTGACAGAATTGTATCTCCACAATAATCAAATCACAGATTTGAGTCCACTTTCAACTCTCACCAATTTGACAGAATTGTATCTCCACAACAATCAAATCAAAGATTTGAGTCCACTTTCAACTCTTTCCAATCTGACCTACCTTTATCTCGAAGGCAGTCAAATCACAGACTTGAGTCCTTTACAATCACTTAACTCTTTAGAATACTGCGAAATTTACAATGTAACTTTGCCGAAAAAATATTTTCTGCCTCTGCAAAAATGGCAATCTAAATGGATTTTAGAAGAGAAGAATATAGGAATTCGCCGCGTTTTAATTCAACAAATTGGGTACGATCGCATTTGCCAAGAACTACAAGCTACAGAATTAGATACTTGGCGCGAATACACCTTATTAAAAATCGATATTTTCGATGATTTCGATATCGAAGATGACCGCACAATAGAGGCAACTTATTTATTAAAAATGACTTGTCCTACTACCGGATACATTCATGCTTTGCGCGTTCCGCCAAATCTGAAATCTGCTAGAGAAGCTATTCGTTGGGTAAATTGGGGAATTGACCCAGAAGAATTTGCTATGGAAACATAAACTATAATTAAGAGCATTGCGATCGCCAATCCGAAAATTAATTTGATATCATCTAAAATACTAGAATTTTCCTGCACATTATGCCACCCACAAAACCTTATCAACCGCTAATTTTCCGACTACTGCACGGTATTACCGCTTTACTGGTAATTGGTGCTGCTATCACCGGATTTTTAGTATATGATAGCTGGGATGGTCGCTTCGGTCGCCTTGCAGTTACTTTAAAAAATCGCGAATTTATTGATATTCACGGCACTTTTGGGTTTTTCTTTCTGCCAATCATGATACTTTTTACAATTTACAGTATTCGGGTTGGTTATCGGCGTTTAATTCAAGCAGATTCCTTTAGTAACCTCAAAGAAGTTGGAAAACCTATTTGGTGGTATAATCTGCAACGTTTCGCCAATACTTTAATGTTAATCTCTGCTTTATTTGCCTTACTATCTGGTAAATTTCAAGACGAAAATTGGCTACCGCAAGGGCAACTAAATCATCCTTGGTATTATGCACATTTGATTGCTTGGTGTGGCGTTGTAGTTGCCTTGGCACTGCATTTATTAATGAGTGTAAAAGTGGGGGGAATTCCGCTCTTACTTTCTATGTTTGATGCTAAGATTCGCCCTGATGATAGCCCGAAATTATGGTCGGAAAAAGTGAAAAATTGGCTGCGGAATCCACATTGGTAAATTGATTTATTTAAGGTTGTGATTAGATTAGCTAAAATAGAACTAATTTGTTGGAGAGAATGAAATGCCTTCTCCCTTTCCCGGAATGAATCCTTATTTAGAAGACCCGGAATTGTGGTCTGAGGTTCATCATCGGTTAATTACAGCTATTGCCGATGCACTAGCACCTTCGTTGCTCCCTAAATATTATGTTGCCATCGAGAAGCGTACTTACTTAAGTGACATTGAAGATAGCGTTTTGGTAGGAATTCCAGATGTAGCAATATTTTCTAGACGTTCAAATAATAGTGAAACGCGATCGACTCTTACACTCACTTCTCAAACAGAAGCAATTACAGTTACAATACCGCAACCCGAAGAAATTAGAGAGAGTTATTTAGCAATTAAAGAAACAGGAACAGGTGTAGTTGTTACTGTTGTAGAAATCCTTTCTCCGAAAAACAAACGCTCAAAAGAAGGAAGAGAAGCTTATGAACGGAAGCGCCAGCAAGTTTTAGCAAGCTTAACTAATTTAGTAGAAATTGACTTGCTCAGAAATGGAAAACCAATGCGAATAATCGAAAAGATTCAGTCAGATTATCGCATTTTAATTAGTCGTAGCGATCGCCGTCCTAGCGCCAGTTTGTATGCTTTTAATTTACCAGATCAAATACCCTCATTTCCTTTACCATTGCAGTCAAGGGAAACTGAACCATTAATCGAGTTGCAAAGCTTATTAAACGGTGTGTACGATCGCGCAGGTTTTGGTTTAAGAGTAGACTACAATCAGGAGCCTGTAGCAAAATTAAAACCAGAAGATGCTATTTGGGTCGATGAATTATTGCGAAGTCAAGGATTACGAAATCAAGTTGATTAGACTTTGTATACAACGTCTCTACATTCTTTTGTGGAAATGTCTACCGATCCTCAATGAGCAGCGTTAGCAGCAGAATTTCTTGCTCCACCTTTACCCAAAAAGAACAACAATGGTAAAGAACAAAGAAAAGCTAACCCAACTATGCGAAAAATATCTGCAAAAGATAGAATAGCTGCTTGAAGATTCACAATTTGACTAATTGCTGCTAATGCTTGTTGATGTGCTGTGTAAGCATCCATTCCCCGGCTTTGAAATGCCTGTGTAAATAACTCAATACGCTGATTAGTTGCTAAATCATAGCTGGTAATATGAGCTAAAAGCACGGCTCGATGGAAATGTTCGCGTTGGTCAAGTAAAGTAGTTAAAATCGCAATTCCAATACTGCCACCTAATTGGCGAGTAAGATTATAAAATCCAGAGCCAGCTGAAATATCCTGTTTAGGAAGTGGCCCTAAAGTTGCTAAACTTAAGGGCAAAAACATCAGCACTGTAAATGCACCCCGCCAAATTAAAGGCCAAAATAGATCGTGAGCACCTGTATTCGGGTTTATATTAGCTAAATTAAACATTGTAAAACCTAATCCCACTGCACCTATACCAATCAAAATTCGGGCATCAACTTTTGAGGATATTTTGCCTAATAAAATCATAGTAATTGCTGAAGCCAAAGCACCGGGAGCTAACAATAAACCTGTTTGCCATGCGGTATAGTGGGCTATGCTTTGGGCAAAAATTGGGATGGCAAAAAGTGCGCCGTAAAGTCCCATGCCAAGAATACCTGAGTAAATACTTCCGGCTGCTAAGGAACGATGACGGAGTACGCGCAAATCTACAGCTGGATGTTTGGTAGTCATTTCTCGCCAGATAAATAATACGCTTGCGATCGCACTAACGACACTCAAAATACTAATAAAACTTGAATCAAACCACCCTTCTTTTTCTCCTTCTTCCAAGACTGTTTGTAAGCTACCTATGGAAATAGTTAATAAGAGAATTCCCCACCAATCAACAACACTATTACGCTTGTTTTCTTGCTTATTATCTTTTGGTAAAAATACCACAGACATAATCACAGCAATAATACCAACTGGCAGGTTGATAAAGAAAATCCATCGCCAACCTAAAGTATCAGTTAAATAGCCTCCTAAAGTGGGACCGATCGCAGGCCCAGCAATCACTCCCACACCAAAAACAGCCTGAGCTAAACCTTGTTCTTGAGGTGGAAAAGTTTGAAATAAAATTGCTTGCGCTTTAGCTAATAATCCACCTCCAAATAAGCCTTGTAAAATCCGAGAAATAATTAACATCGGCAAGTTAAAAGCAAAACCACATAGCACCGAAGCGAGGGTAAAACCGATCATTGAAAAAGTAAAATAAGTTTTCCGCCCAAAGTAATCTCCTAGCCAAGCACTTAAGGGAATTAGAACCACGTTGGCAATGCCGTAAGCGGTAACAACCCAAGCAATTTCGCTAACTGTTGCTCCTAAAGTTGCTTGCATATCAGTCAAAGCAACGTTAACAATACTGGTGTCGATTACTTCTAGTAATGCGCCTAAAGCTGCTGTGGCTGCGATCGCCCATTTAAGCGGCCCAGTAATATAACCCGATTGATTAACTTTGGCACTATTAATGTTAGTATTTGTCACTGATTTTGGTTTAGCTTTACTAGAAATGTGATGATTTACAGGCATTAATTTAGCAATTTTAAATCAATTGTAAAAACCTCTTATTCTCTTGGTTCTTCGTGTTCTAAAACGCTATCGCGTTTCGCTTCGCTATCGTGTCTTCGTGGTTTAAAGAAATCTTTTTCACTAATTGCATATAATAATGTTAGAACAGCTTTTTTATTGAACCACGAAGACACGAAGGACACGAAGAGAAGAGGAAGAAAGACAAACGAGGATTAAGTACATAGAAATAGTAAATTAATCACAAATGGAAGAACTGATCTTTGTAAGCAGTTTATTTTTTCTCCTTAGTTTCAGTATTTACTGTGACACGAACGCTTAACCCTGCTCTGAGTTTATGTTCGGGATCGGAGTTAGGGAGAAAAGTTAAACGCACTGGTACCCACTGCACAACTTTATTAAAGTTACCAGTGGCATTATCAGGAGGTAGTAAAGCAAATTGAGATCCAGTTGCAGGACTAATTCCTGCTATTTTGGCTGGGAAAATTTGACCTGGATAAGCATCTGCTTCTACTTCGGCTATTTCTCCAACTCGCAAATTTTTTAAAGCTGTTTCTTTAAAATTAGCTTGCACATAAATTTGGTCGGCTTGTAATGGTACAACAGCTAACAAAGGTTGTGCTGGCTCAACTTTTTGACCAACTTCAGCAGTTAATTGACCGATAGAACCACTTACTGGTGCATAAATTGTAGTGTAAGCAAGTTGCTGGCGTGCTAGGGCTAAATTGGCTTCTGCTTGCTTAACTTGAGCGTTAGCAACTTGGGTTTGATCTTGTTGTACAACTACTTTTTGAGTCGCTGCTTTTGTTCCGGCTATTTGTGCTTTCGCAGCTTCAGCTTCAGCTTGAGATTTTTGTACTTGAGCTTCTGCATTATTTATCGCTGCTTGTGCTGACTGAATTTGTGCTTGACTACTATTAACAGCAGCTTGTGTTTGCTGGAGTTGCGATCGCGCATCGTTAACTTCCGCTTCCGCCTCTTTCACTCCTTCATTTGCCATATCTAAATTTGCTTGAGCAGTTTGAAAAGCCGCTTGTGCAACATCGCGTTGTTGAGCAGAAATTGCTCCTTGTTGGTAAAGAGTTTGATAGCGTTGAAAATCTTTTTGATTTTTAGTTAATTCTGTCTGCGCTTGTGCAACTTTAGCACGAGCCGCTAACACTCCTGATTCCGCTTTTTGCACTTTAGCTTGATTAGCTGCTACTGTTGCTAAAGCTTGTTGTAATTGCGATCGCGCTGCTTCCATTGTCGATCGCGCTTGCTCAACGCCTGTTTGTGCAGCAACTATTGCGGCTTGTTGCGCCGCTAAGTTTGATTGCGCTTGTTGAATGTCGCTAGTATTAGTATTTTCTGTCAAAGGTACTGTGTGAGTAGCACTATTTAATTGTGCTTGCGCCGCTTGTAAGTTAGCTTCTGCTTGTTGAACTTTTAAATTTAAATCTCGATCTTCTAAAATAACTAATGCTTGTCCGGCTTGAACGCGATCGCCTTCTTGAACTAAAACCTGTTGTACTGTGGCAGAAACTTTCGGCGCAATTGGAGAAATATGTCCTTCAATTTGCGCGTTATCGGTAGTAACATGAGTGCTGTTGAATTGCCACCAATGCCAAGCAGTAATTCCTCCGCCAATAATTGCGATCGATCCAATTAACAAAAATAATGTTTTATTCTTCTTTTTAGTAGGAACAGGCGAAGTTGATTGTACAACTGTTGCTTCTTTAGCAGCAGATTGATCCTTTTTTTCCTCTGTCTCTACCTCTGGCAAAGAGACTTTTTCTTCAGTCAATACTTTTGAATGTGATTCGCCATTAGAGTCAGATTTGCCATTAGATTCAACTGTTGTGCTGTGCTTCATTTTCTAACCTACTTTTAATCGTACTAATACCTAAGACAAATAAATCAACGGAAGTTTCCACATAAGATTCGCTACTATAACCAAGCGGAATCGGACTAGCACTACGGCGCAGCATTCCTCCCAGCAACATTCCGGTGAATATATCAACTGCTGCTCTTAAATCAACCCCTTGGCGAACTATCCCGCGTCTTTGACCATTGCTCAGGTAAGTAATTAACTTTTCCCGTAACGGTTGCGTTGTTTCGTAAATGATGCGACGCGCCGCTTCTGGATGTCGTTGCGCTTCACCAATAAAGGTGCGAATCAACGCTTCATGCTCTTCCAACATAGCGTTATAGAGCAAAGCATAGTGCCTCAAATCTTCTCTAAGATCCTGAGTCCACTCCTCCTGATGAGCCAAAGCCTCAGCTTGCAAAGCTGTAAATTGCTGCACTACTGCGCTCAATAATTGCTCTTTACTCTGAAAATGGCGAAATAAAGTAACTTCATTGACTCCCGCTACACGAGCAATTTCCTTTGTTGTTGCTCCATTCACCCCCGCCTTGGCAAACACCTCCTTAGCAGCTTCTAACAAGCGATTCCGAGTTACTGCGGTTTTAGTATTATCCATTATCTTTGCTTAGTATGCAAGTACTTACTTGCATTATAACTCTCAGCAAAAGATTATCAATTTCTATCTATGGAATTCAGTAATTTTTCTTTTAGTTAGCGATCGCTTTAAGCAAACCGAACTCTAGTATAATGTTCCTAACTAATTGACTAGCAATTTTAGATTTTGATTTCAAGTCCTGTCCCCTGTGGGCAGGGAAAATCGAAAATCGAAAATCGAAAATCGGTTGACTAGGTAATAGAGCTTGTACCTGGAAATTGCGTTTGAGAAATTAAACAAATGGAAAGAACAAAAGTTTTTGGAATGGCACCAGAACAAGGCAGATGGTTGTACGTTCCATTAGGATTGATTGTCTTACTGTGTCTGGGTACAGTTTACTCATGGAGCATTTTCCGCAAGCCCTTAGAAAAAGCATTTAGTATTGGAGCTACGGAAAGTTTATTACCATTCACAGTATTGTTGGTAGTTTTTGCGATTTTGATGCCAATTACTGGCTTTTTTATCGATAAATATGGCTGTCGGTTAGTAACAGCAGTTGGCGGTATAATCACCGGATTAGGTTATATATTATCAAGTTTTGCCAGCGATATTTCTAGCCTAGTTTTCACTTATGGAGTCATCGCAGGTGCAGGAGTAGGAATTGCTTACGGAGTACCATTAGCCGTCACTGCTAGATGGTTTCCTGATAAAAAAGGATTAGCAGTTGGTTTAACAGTAGTTGGTTTTGGTTTATCGCCTTTAGTCACTGCACCAATAGCCAAAACTTTGATTGAAACCAATACAGTACCGCCAACTTTTTTGATTTTAGGTATTGCTTTTACCCTCATTATTCTGTTGATTTCTGCTACTCTAACTTTTCCGCCAACAGGATGGAAACCCGCAGGATGGGAACCTTCCCAATCAGTTAGAATAGCCATAAATGATGATGTACAAATGATGCAAACTTCATCATTTTATGGATTGTGGATTTGCTATACAATAGGGACATTTGTGGGGCTGTCAGCGATCGGTATTTCCAGCCCAGTTGCCCAAGAAATTATTAAACTGGATGCCGGAACTGCCGCCGCCACAGTTTCACTTTTTGCCGTATTTAATGGTTTAGGTCGTCCTTTATTCGGTTGGATAGCAGATAAATATAAACCGAGAAATGCTGCTGTGATTAACTACGTCCTAATCTTAATCGCTTCAATTTTAATGAGTAGCGCTGGACAAGGGAATGTCGCTAGTTATTTGGCAGCTTTTTGTTTATTCTGGCTATCTTTAGGCGGTTGGTTAGCTATTGCTCCCACAGCGACTTTAACGCTGTTTAACCCATTAAATTACGCCAAAAATTACGGTATTGTTTTCACGGCTTATGGGGTCGGTGCGTTTTTTGGTACGATCGTAGCTGGCAGAATTAGAGACATTTTCGGCAGCTACACTTACGCTTTCTATGTCACTGCTATTCTGGCAATTATTGGCATAGTTTGCGCTTGGTTTTTACTAAAGCGTTCTTGGACAGTTTCATCTTCATCAGAGATGGATATTTCTTAACAAGGAACAGGGTACAGGGTACAGGGAAAATTTTGACCAAAATTTACAGATTTAGCAGATTTATTGATTAATCTTAATCATCATGTAAATCAATAAATCCCGATCCAGATTTGAGTTAATCAATTTCCCCTAGTCCCCTAGTCCCCTAGTCCCCTAGTCCCCTAGTCCCCTAGTCCCCTAGTCCCCTAGTCCCCTTGTCCCATTGTTCCCTTGTCCCTTTGTTTCTGGGTAATTAGCAATTGGCACATTTTTAAATGCACCTGTTTCGGGAACAAAAATATCTATTGCATAGACTCCTTTGGGAATTTTTAACCACACATAAGTATCTATTGAACTATTTTGAGGAATATCTTTCAAAGCTACAGGTAGAGGAACATTTTCCAAAGAATTTACTGGTTTATAAGTTTGTTGAGAAACTGAATTACCAGCAGTTGTGTCACTCACTTTAATTACATTAGTATCCGCAACTTTTTCATCCAAGCGGCTAATTCGCATCTGTACACTTACTATATTAGGCTCACCTGATTGGGGATCGGGAACTCGTTGCACAGAAATTAATTCTACTCTAGCTTTACTACCATAAGCTAATTGAGCAAATTCACCAGGTTTAAGTTCATTATTATTATTATTATCTAATACTAGACTATGTTCTTGAAGAGTTGGTACTGCTTTATCTGCTAGTGAAATATTAGAAGATGGAGTAGTTTCTGAGGTTTTTGCTGCGGGATTTATGACAGTTGGAGGCGGCGGAAGGTTAGGCTTTGTGGTAGGATTTTTGCTGTCTTGATTGATTAGATTTGCCGCCGAAGGAATGGGAACGGGAGTAGTAGTTGTAGTTTGATTTGTGGGTGTTCTAGAGGTAGTAGTTGTAGTTGAGGTGGGAGTTTGTCCCAAGGCAATTGCTAGGGCATTGCTAATATCTTGATCGGTGGGATTTCTGGCTATAGAAACATCGGGTAAATTGGCTTTTTGCATAGCTGAAGGCAGCGGATAAGCAATATTTCCGGGAGTTGGGGCTGTTGGTAGCCCAGAAATTCCGCTAATGGGGGGGAGTGAGGAATTATTATTTAAACTAGTAGCTACTGGTTCAGCAATGCCAACTAAGGCATTTTTGAATTTGGTAACATTGTCGTTAATGATATCAAGTACGATCGCATTTTTCGGCACTCTCAACACCACGTAAGCATCTACGGATTTACCAACGGGGATATCCGATAATTTAATTATTCCCGACGATCGCTTGACTGGATCTATTGCTTGGTAAGTTTCTCCAGAAATCGAATTCTTTGCTGATATAGTACCAATATTAATTGTATCAGCAGCGCTGACTTCTGCGACTTGGCGATAAATTCGCATTTGCAGCTTCACTT
The DNA here is from genome assembly GCF_041929275.2 of Floridaenema flaviceps BLCC-F50. Taxonomy (NCBI): domain Bacteria; kingdom Bacillati; phylum Cyanobacteriota; class Cyanophyceae; order Aerosakkonematales; family Aerosakkonemataceae; genus Floridanema; species Floridanema flaviceps. Next base: position 757,280 of record NZ_JBHFNR020000001.1, read on the forward strand.
CATCATTTTTGCCGAAATCTCGCTGTAAAGAAACTAATTGGATTTGTCCTTTACCATCTAAAATAGATTGCAAATAAGAATTTTCTTGTACTGTAGAATTGCTTTCTAAAGCTATATTAGGAGTAGTTACCTTGGGAATATTTACTGGGGGATTGGCGGAATTTAGTAAAGGTTTTAGGGCTTTTTGGTTCAAGGGTGATTCTTGATTAAATATATCCAAAAATCCAACAGCAGTTAACCCGAAAATACCAACAATAACGCTGACTCCCGTAAAAAAAGTTAAAAAACTATTGCCGCGCAACCGAAATTTTTTAGGAACTGGACGTTGGTAAAAATTTTGATTTGGTGTTTTCATAATTTAAGCTATAAAAACCTAAACTTTTTTGTGTTCTATGAAATTCAAAAGGCTAACAGCAGTTGGTAGAACAGTTGGTTGCTTAGTATTATTTTTAGGTTTTCCTTTGGGTTTAAAAGCTGTCTCTGCTGAAGCCCAATTAGTTGTTTCTCCACAGTCTATAGTATCAGGTAAGCAGAATTCTGTAACTAATATTTGCCCTGCTCAATTACCGGAAGCGATCGATGCGATCGTCGATCGTCCCGATTATCGTCGCCTTCATTGGGGCATCTTGATTCAAACTTTATCACCTTCGCGCACCCTTTACAGCCGGAACGCACAGCAATATTTTACTCCCGCTTCCAACGTCAAGTTATTCACCACCGCTGCTGCTTTGCTGCAATTAGGATCGAACTTTCGTATCCGCACTTCTGTTTATGGCAAAAATGGCCTTTTGCGTTTAGTCGGACGTGGCGATCCCAGTTTAACAGATGCACAATTGCGCGACTTGGCGCAACAGCTACGCCGTCAAGGAATTCGCCAAATTCAGCAGTTAATTGTCCAAGATGGTTATTTTCAAGCATTATCTCTGAACCCGACTTGGGAATGGGAAGATGTTCATGCAGATTATGGCGCACCTGTCAACAGTTTAATTTTAAATCAAAATGTAGTGGAATTACAGCTTTCTCCCCAAGAATTAGGTCAACCTGTAAAAATTACTTGGAATGACCCTTTTGCTGCTTGGCAATGGCAAATTGAAAATCAAACTTTAACGGCGGCGAGTGGGGTGAAAAGTGAGTTTGAAGTAAATGGAATTTTGGGAAAACCAAGCTTACAAATTCGCGGACAAATGGCGATCGACTCCCCACCCGAAGTTTTATCTATCCCTGTCAGAGATCCGGGTGAACAATTTTTACAACATTTTAAATTAGCCTTAACTCAAGAGGGAATTACTGTGGGGCAATCCCTGGTAATAAACAGTGCAGAAAAAACCAATGAACCGGAATTAGCTTTTGTGGAATCTCCGCCATTGTTACAGTTAATTGCTGACACTAATCAACCCAGTAATAATCTTTATGCTGAGGCTTTGTTAAGAACTTTAGGAGTAAACAATTCAACAATCACAAATCAAGATACTGCTACTTTGGGATTAAATGTAATTCAAACAACTTTGGCAAATTTGGGAGTAGATAGCGCAAGTTTTATCCTAGTAGATGGTTCTGGTTTATCTCGACGTAACTTAGTGAGTCCTGCATCTTTAGTGCAAACTTTGCAGGTAATTTCCCAGTCACCCCAAGGGGAAATTTATCGAATTTCTTTACCTGTAGCTGGAGTTAGCGGCACTTTACAAAATCGATTTAAAGATACTCCGGGGTTGGGAATTATTCAGGCGAAAACGGGCACTTTAACAGGTGTAGCTACATTATCTGGATATGTTGATGCACCTAATTATGAAAGATTGGTTTTTAGCATTATGGTGAATCACTCAAATCAACCAGCAGGGATTATTCGGAGTTCAATTGATGAAATTGTGCTTTTACTAACACAGTTACGGCGGTGTGAATAAAATTAAGTAGGTGTAAATAAATAAAGTGATAATAGTTATATGAGGATGGGGCGGGCTAGGAGAGCCCACCCCACAAGAGTTACAGCTTTCTTGTGGGGTGGGCATCTTGCCCGCCATAGTTTTCACTTTATTTATATCTATCTACTTATTCAATAATGGAAATCAACAAAAATAACTTGCGTTCAGGAGTGGAGAATTGCACTGCTGTCTCTAAAGATTTAATGTATTTATTATATTCGTTAACACTTTCTTCATATTGCTGCAAAAATCGTTCCTCACCTGTTAGTAAGTAGGCGCGAATCATTGACTGTCGTTTATGTAATGTTAACTCCAAGCGATCGCTATCTTGCACAAGCGACCAACCTCGTTCAGTTGCTATTCCTTGTTGTTCTACTTTTTGCCCGTTAATAATAACTGCTGAAGTTGCAGCAAGTGTCAGCAATAAAGGAACTCCATATCCGAAAAGAATGCGTCCTCTAAGCTTGAGATTGCTAAAATTTAACATTGACAGTCACTCCAAAACAGGTGAGAACTCTAGTTCTATTAATCCCATTAGAGTTTGTCAGTTTACACACCAGGCGAAAATCTATAATAAAGTTTAGATTTCCCGACCCAATTTTTCTGGCACCAGCATTTTAGCTATTGTGAACAGTGCGATCGCTTTTCCTCATTCTCAGCTTTTGTTTCCTAATTCCTATTCACCAATAAACACCGGAATTTCTAACACAAATTCCGCTCCCTTTCCAGGTGCAGAATTACATCTCAATTGACCGCCATGTTTTTCGGCTACAATTTGGTAGCTAATTGATAAACCTAATCCAGTTCCTTTGCCTACAGGTTTAGTAGTAAAAAATGGGTCAAATAACCGTTTTCTCACTTCTTCCGTCATTCCTAGCCCATTGTCAGCAATACTCACTACTACTATGTGGAAATTATCATTATTTTCTAATAAATAATCGCCCTGTAAACTATTTTCGCCTTCCCACAACTGACGATCGGAGTGATTTTTAATTACGGAAGTGCGAATCGTAATTTTTCTCGGTTCTGGGACATTTTCCAAGGCATCGATCGCATTGCTGATAATGTTCATGAACACTTGATTAAGTTGTCCAGCATAGCACTCTATTGCAGGCACATTGCCGTATTCTTTGATTACTTGAATTTCTGGTTTACCTTGTCCACCTTTTAAGCGGCTTTGTAAAATTAGTAAGGTGTTATCAAGTCCCTCATGAATATTTACAGGTTTCTTTTCCGCTTCATCCAACCGAGAAAAGTTTCTTAAAGATAGGACAATTTGCCGAATTCGTTCTGTACCTACCTGCATGGAAGCTAATAATTTTGGTAAGTCTTCTTTAAGAAATTCTAAGTCAATATTTTCCGCTTCTTCGGTAATTTCTGGAACGGGAGTTGGATAATATTGCTGATATAAATGTAGCAGTCCTAAGAGGTCGGCAATATAACCATTGGCATGGTCTAAGTTGCCGTAAATAAAGTTAACCGGATTGTTGATTTCATGAGCGATACCTGCTACCATTTGCCCTAAGCTAGACATTTTTTCTGTATGTACTAACTGGGCTTCGGTTTGTTTGAGGTTTTGTAGAGCATGACTCAGTTGTTGGGCTTGACTTTGGGCAGCAAAAGCAGCGGCGCGAGTTTGGGCAAAAAGTTCGGCTTGATCGATCGCGATCGCCAACTGATCCACCACAGCTTTGAGCAGTTCAACTTCGCTATTACTCCAAGGTCGAGCACCACTACAATGGCTACATACTACTGCACCTAATTGACCAGAATGGGTTTGTAAAGGAATTAATAATTGTGAAGTAATACCAAAACTATTTAATAGCGATCGCGTCTGGTCATCTAAATTAGTTGCATTATTAATATTGTCAATCCAAATTGTTTCTAAATTCAAAATTTTTCTGGCTAAATTGGTGACTTTTTCGCTAGGAAAATCACCCAAAGAGCTAGGTAAATCCGGGTGACAAGCTTCATGAGTTACAGTTAAACTTGGGTTTTCTGGGTGAGGCCAACACCACAAGAAATGACAGCGATCGATTTGTAATAAACTGCGAATTTCATTCACCGCAATTCCCAAAATTGTATCCAAATCTAAGGAATTCCGAATTTGGCTAGCTAATCTAAACAGCAAAGTTTCCCGGCGAGAAAGTAATTCCGATCTTGCCCAAGTGCGATCGATCGCCACAGCAATAGCATTAGCCATCCACTCCAACATACTATGTGCTTCTTCGCTGAAACTTTGGCGACTAGAAAGCCCCATCACTCCCACTAAACGGTCTTCCACAATTAAAGGATAAGCAGCAAAAGCTTTCAGCAAAGCACAACTACAACTACCTATTTTTTGCAGCCATGATTTTACACCTAGCGAGTCTTGTGTTTGAATTTTATTATTTAAGTAAGGTTGGTGACTTTGCAGAATAAAATCAACAATTGAACTATCAGGATGTAGCCAATTACAAGCTGTTAATTCTTCCCTTTCTCCGGTAAAACATTGTTTTCCCGACTGAGGAAAAGCACAATTAGCAGCAAAAGCAACCGCTTGCAATTGCAAATTTTCTGCTCCGGGGTTGACTGTCCAAATGCAAGCACTAGCAGCATCCAGATGATTTACCATTATTTGCGTGCAGCGGTTGAGGATTTCAGTTAAATTACCACCCTGTCCTAAAGTAATACCAATTTCAGCACTAAAAACTGAGAGGCGCGATCGTTCCATTAACATCGCCTCTGCTTGTTTCCTCGCTGTCACATCCCGTAAATAAATTACTAACCCATCATCGTAAGGGCAAGCTCTCACCTCTAACCAAATACCTAGCGGCAAGTAAAACTCTTCAAAATGAGCCGTTACATTTTGAGCTAGTACCCTCTGGCATTCTGTAAATAAATTTGAATCTTCTACCTCAGAAAACTCCCGCCAAAAGTTTTTCCCCACTAACTCTTCTTGAGCGTGCGGAAACATCTGCTCGGCTCTTGAATTCAAATAGGTAATTTGCCATTGGCGATCCAAAGCAATAACAGCATCAGTAATGCTTTCAAATATTTTAGCTACATCCCAAGGTGCTTTTGATGGCATTGATTTAACCTTGATTAATTGATGACCTTGGAGGCAGAGTTGATTCCGTAACTCCAGTTTACTCACAACCTGACGACCTAAAGCTTGAAATGCTCGGTAAACTTGCCGAGAAATTTCTCGCGGTACATAATCCATTACAGATAAAGTACCCAAAATTACGCCTTGAGTTGACACCAAAGGAACAGCCGCATAAAATCTAATTTTGGGATTTAGCTGTACCGCTCGATGCAAGGCAAACCTTCGATCGGCTAAGGTATCTGGAATAACTAGTAAATCAGTTTGATGGCTGGTAAAAGCGCACAAATCTTCACATTGTTGGGCTTCCGTTGTACTCAAACCCAACTTTGATTTTAGTAACAGTTTTTTACCCTTAAGCAACCTAATCACAGCAATTGGAGTTTGGCAAATATAAGCTGCTAGACTAGTCAGGTCGTCGAAATCAGCCTCAGAATTATTATCAGTTTCATACTGGCTCAGGCTCAAATTATAGAGTTTCTGTGCTGTCCGAGTTCCTGACAATGCTTTCATCTTTTGTGCCCCCTTGAATGTATAATAATTAACCTATCTCTTCTTTAGTATGGGAAGCCCTATAAAAATTTTTTGATTTTTCAAAAGCTCGATCGTCCCTTGAGTGATTTTTTTATATTTCTTTTACACTAACGTTCCACAAAGGTTCGAGTAAAACTTTAGCTAAACTTCCAATTTTAACCTTTATCCTTTGCCTAAATTAACTAAGTATGTTTATTCTTTATCATGCCCATCAACAAGCCCACTATTATAGTTTGGTTCTTAAAATTATTTTAATAACACGCTGTATTAATTTAAATTAAATTTAATCTTTCTTTAGGTGTATTAACAAAAATTTATGCTTAAATTTTTTAATAGTTATTTCTATTGTAGTCATATTAAATAATCAAGTACAATTGTATATAAAATAATACTAAGGTTTGCTTGGGAAACAAGTTAAAGTTGTGGTATAACCATCAACTCGAAGACGGGAGATAGAAGGTATGTCTTCAAATTTAGGCCATATTTCAACAGTGCTGACGGTGGATGATAGCGTCGTCATGCAAGAGATGATTAAAAGAGCTTTAGGGCGAGATTATCGGGTAATAGTAGCTAGCAATGCAGTTGATGCTTTAGCGCTGATTTACCACGAAAAGATCTCCGTATTATTACTGGATGTCTCAATGCCTGGAATCGATGGTTTAGAATTTTGCCGAACAGTACGTAATTTACCGCAGTTCCGCGATTTACCAATAATTATGTTGACGGCAAGAGATAAACTTTTTGATAAAGTACAAGGACGTTTAGCGGGTGCTACGGAATATTTAACTAAACCTTTTGATGCTCAGCAATTACAGCAAGTTGTGGAAAAGTTTGTTAATGGAAATTTAGCAGCAGAAGTCCCCGGAGAAGCTTAATTCGGTTAGTTAGCCAAATTAAGCTGTCTTGAATTAGGATAAATAGGAAAAAAACTTTTTTGTGTATACTCCTCCTAAAATGGAAAATTTATTAGGTTAACTTTGGATTTTGGCAAGAGTAAGATTTTCCTGAGACTACTATTTTTGCTGAAGTAATTCCCGAATAGCCCGTAATCCTGAATCGTTAGGAAGTGAGCTAGAATGAACTTGTTTTAGCCAGTTAGCTGCTTCCCAAAGTTCCATTTTTCGGTACTTACATAGATAGGCAATACAAACTGTTGGGGAACGTTCAATTCCGGCTAAACAGTGGACAAAAATCGGGGAATTGTTTTGGATGTTTTGGTGAACGATATCTACAGCTTCAGCTAGCTGTTCTGCTGTCATTTCTGTAGTGTAATGTCGATCGGGTAAAACTACGCGGAAACATTGGAAATTTTGGGTAATTTCCTCTGGTAATACTCCTTCTTGTTCGCTACAAAGGGAAAGCACTGTTTTAATCTTAGCTTTGACTAGTTGTTCCCCATCACCAGCTTGAGGTAATCTACCAATTGCTAATTTCTGAGGAATTACCCAATCTACAGAAAACAGATTGGTTGTATTAGTACTAGTAGATTTTTTTTCAATTCCGAATAACTTTTTGACTTGGTTAATCATTGATTATCCTAAAAATCCCTTTCATAAATAAGTTAAAAATTTTTCAGGAACTAGCTTTAATTCTCCTGATTTGAACTTTTCAATTTCTACCCAAAGAGCAGTTTTTTGGCGTTTATTTTCATTGAAATTGATAGTTTCCAACTGATAAAACTTAGGATCGACAAAATCGCATTTATAGATAAATAAAATTTCGTGACCCTGCTTACCATTGAAAGTAAAAATACTTTCCAGACAACCCAAATATTTGATATTGTTTAATTCTGCCTGGATTTCTTCGTCAAATTCGCGCTTTAAGGCTGCTTCGCTAGTTTCGCCAAATTCGACACCGCCACCCATAGCGCGGTAGAAGTGTTTTTCTGTGTTAGGGTCAAAGCCTTGGGAGAGAAAAACTCGATCGCGCTCATCAAGAATTATCCCCAAAGCTAAAACCCGAATTTTACCCTCTCTGAGCATAAATTTAGTTAGTTATCGTAAACGCTAGCTTCCCGTTGTCTAGTTACAGGCCAATCTTTATTTTCGCCTCCAATAAATAAAGTTTCAATGGTGACATACTCCTTACTCAATTGTTGCAGAGCATTGACTAAAACATCAAGAGCGATCGCATCACTAGTACCCAAATCAAACCAGCAACGCGCCCAAGTTCCCTGATATTCCACCTCACTCATATTGTGCATCAGAGCCATGAAACTTTCATCAGCTGCCTCTTGGTCATAATCCATGTAACTGATGTCTATACCAGTATCTTGAACTTGCAGATTTTCCGCATTAAAACCTCCCAATTTTCCCAACAGAAACCAGGAATCAAAAATCTCTTCAATGTACTGTTTTTCCTTGGGACTAGGAACAGTAGGGAACTGTAACCAAATCCATAAATCGAAAGGATCGAACTCCCGAAATTCTATTTTCATGTTTTCAATCTCAACTAATCTAATTTAGGTAACTGACTCAAACTTGGCCCCCATTTTCCTGCCATTGCTCTGACCTGATTTCGCATCGCGCTACAATTGCGTTTGTTTTGTTCAGTGCGATCGATAGTATTTTGACTTTTGCATTGTTCGCGGACAATTTGCGCCACCATTTCTTTTGGTAATTGTTCCGAGTTAGCCAAAGCTAACTGAAAATATTTTTGCGCTTCTTGGTCTTGCTTGGCATCGACTAAAATCTGTGCCTTTAAATAGTTTAACTCTGGATTGTTCGGTGTTTCCTGCAAAGCGCGATCGACATATTCTTGTGCTTGCTGATATTGTTTCAAATCTCGACGACCCACAGCAATTCCGCGATCAGCTAAATAACTAGGAGCCGCTTTTTCCAAACGTTGAATTGCCAATTCAGGATTAGAAAAAGGTAAATTGACCGAAATTAGTAAATCTAACCAACCTTTGAGCAAATTAAACTCTGGATCTTCTGGTGCGATCTTTTCCGCCTCATCTAAATTGCGGTAAACCTCCTGTAATTTACCTAAAGCTTCAGTCGCGCCGCTGAGCGTTCCCTTCTCCGTAATTACCGCAGCCGCATCCAAGCCATGACTAACAGCTACGTAAAGATTACCACGTAAAGGATCGATCGCCTTTAATTTTTCCGCAGTTTCACGGGTTTTGGTAGCGTAAGATTTAAAAGAGTCCAACAAAGCTTGATTTTTCTTATCACTTTGCCAATCAGTGTAAACCATAGAAGCTTTCATCGCATAAATGAGCGGTTCATCAGGTTCTTGCGCTTCTGCTTCCGGCAAATAAATCTCTGTTGCTGATTTGTAATTTCCCTCGCGAAACACAGCGTTAAAAGCTTTTTCGGTTTTTTCCCCGATCGGTTTAGGGTTATTGGCGCGGAAAGGATCTCCCGCTAGAGCCAAATTTACCGATAAGCTGAGAGCCATCACCAGCGAACCGATGAGCGATCGACACTTACTCGATGATAACCCGCTCACAGCAAAAAATTTCTTAGGAATAGAAAACATCTCTCTCATCACCTCATTTCTTCTAAACCTTTATTCTGAATAATGCCAAAGCCAAGACGCTAAGTTAAATCATACTGTTCCTGCGAGTGAACAGAGGAGAAGAGGGGATAAGGGGACAAGGAGACAAGGAAACTCTTTAACTTAAAACTCAAAACTTAAAACTCAAAACTTTCTCCCCTGCCCCCCTGCTCCCCTGCCCCTCTGCCCCCAGTCCCCCTTATGCCACAATGATGACAGAATGGTTCATATTTTTTACTGAATGCTCTATCTTCGAGAACTTAGTTATCATCCCGCAGCTACCCCAGCACCGATTTTAAAAACCATTAACCTGGAGTTAGCACCGCAGCAAATGGGGTTAGTGATTGGACCGAGTGGTTCCGGCAAAAGTACCTTGTTAGAAGTATTGGCTGGGTTAAGTGAAAACACATCAGGGAAAGTGTTGTGGCGAGATCAGGAATTGACACCTGAACATTTGCAACAATTAGCTGGGTTAGTGTTTCAGTTTCCCGAACGTTATTTCTGTGGTAGTACTATTTTGGAAGAATTGCGCTTAGGACATCCAGAATTAGGTGCTCAGCGAGTTCAGGAAGCATTGACAGAAGTGGGATTAGCTCATTTATCATTAGGTACTTCCCCAGATTCTTTAAGTGGTGGACAACAGCGACGCTTGGCTTTAGCAGTGCAATTAATTCGTCAGCCGCATTTATTATTATTGGATGAACCGACTGCTGGGTTAGATTGGTCGATGCGTCGTCAATTGGTGAATTTGTTAGCAAAATTAAAGAAACATTTAAGTTTATTTGTTGTTACTCATGATGCGGGAGATTTGTTAGCAATAGCCGATCGCTGTTGGACATTAAATCACGGCGAATTAATAGCTGTAGACCCAGTTAAACTGAGAACTGGAGACTGCAAAAGCAGAAGTGCTGAGGAACAAGGGGGAACAATTACTGTTAAGTAAGCAATGAGTAATTCAATAGAAACGCCACAACTGCCGGAAATGTCCGAACTCTGGCAGAAAACCTTAAATTGGCAACCGAGTAATGGGGAATTAAGCCAATTTCAATTGCTTTATGAGTTAATTCTTCAAGGAAATCGTCAACTAAATTTAACTCGAATTACTGAACCGACTGATTTTTGGGAAAAACATCTTTGGGATTCTTTGCGAGGAATTTCCCGATTTTTGGGGAAGACAGAATTGGATTGTAGGACAGGCATCTTGCCTGTCATCCCCAATCCCCAAGTAATTGATATCGGAACTGGTGCAGGTTTTCCAGGTGTACCCATTGCCATTACTCAACCAAATTGGCAGGTAACTTTGCTCGATTCGACTCGCAAGAAATTGACTTTTTTAGAGAGTTTGATTTCCGAATTGGGGCTTAAGAATGCTAAAACTTTAACAGGTCGGGCGGAAGAATTGGGCAAGCAATCTCAATATAGAGAAGTTTACGATATTGCTGTAATTCGCGCTGTTGGCTCGGCTTTAGTTTGTGCGGCTTATGCTTTGCCTTTTCTCAAAGTTGGGGGGTTGGCAATTCTGTATCGTGGTAATTGGACGGAGGAAGAAGCGGTAGATTTGCGATCGACTTTATTGAGTTTGGGAGGTGCGATCGAATTAATCGATCCTTTTACCACCCCAATTAGTAACAGCATTCGTCATTGTTTGCATCTGCGAAAAGTCGCAGTTATTGAATCAGGTAAAAAACCCAAATTTAAAAAGTAAAAACGGTGCGTTACACTGGTGTTAACGCACCCTACATTATTTAAGTTGCGGCGGCAAAACGTTTGTTAATTTCATCCCAGTTGAGGGTATTCCACCAAGCATCTAAATAGTCGGCGCGACGGTTTTGGTATTTCAAATAATAGGCGTGTTCCCAAACATCGTTGCCCATAATGGGAAATTTTCCTTCCATTAATGGACTGTCTTGATTAGCACTACTCATTACTCCTAGTTTACCATCGGGGTTACGAACTAACCAAACCCAACCACTACCAAAACGTTTGCTACCAGACTCATTAAATAGTCGTTTGAATTCGGCAAAATTACCAAATGCTTTATTAATAGCAGTAGCAATTTCACCTGTGGGTTGTCCGCCGCCATTTGGTTTCATGATTCGCCAAAACATACTATGGTTATAATGTCCACCGCCATTGTTGCGAACGGTGGTGCGAATATCTTGTGGTACATTGTTTATATTTCGCAGTAATTGTTCAACAGTTTGACCTTTTAAGTTGGGATATTTGGCGATCGCATCATTCAAATTCTTCACATAAGCTGCATGATGTTTATCATGGTGAAATTGCATCGTTCGCGCATCAATATGCGGTTCTAAAGCATCATAGCTGTATGGTAAAGGTGGCAGTGTAAAAACCCCTGTGTTTTGTGCTACATTCGTCTCACTTTCTGCGGTGGTAATATTATCTCCAGATGCTAGACAAGCACCCAAAGTCACAGCACCAATACTGCTTCCAGCTAAAATTAAAAAGTTGCGACGGTTGAGAATCATAAGCAATACCAACTGTTTCACTTTCTCAGTTTAATCGCATTTTAAAAATATTTATTCTTGAGAAAGGCGTTTAACTTCTCCTCCACCTAACAACTGATGTGCTTCTGCTAACAAAGCCGGAATTTTATCTGCATGAGGGCTATTAATTAAACATTGGCGCAAGTCGAATTGTTTAACTTTATTGGCTTTTTGCCCTGGGAACCAATGACTCGCATTTCCTAACAAGTTGTAGCGCATTTTGGCATAATCATACATATCGTAAGCTAACGCCAAATTTCGCAGCCATAAAATTACGGGAATGTTAATATTACCAGGTGTTTCTTCTTGAGACGGTAAACCAATGTGCCAAGTTTTTACCCATGTTTCGCCTAAAACTTTAATTGCTTCTGCTTCCAATCTGGCAATTATTGGCGGTAAAACTTCATCAGCTTGATCTAGCAAAGGTAAAGTTTTTAAGTGTTCATCAAAATCTGTTGGTTTAGCTGCACCTAAGCTTAAAGTATGGACTTGGGAATGGTTTAAACAAAACAAGTCATTAAATACCATTGGACTAAGAGGGTAGCACAAATCTACAAGTTTTTTGGGTGGGTTATAAAGTTGTCCGCCTTTATCGGAAGGGCTAATAATAAATACACCCATGTCATGTTTCCTCGCCGCTTCTATGGCTGACCAATTATTTTGATTGATATAGTACCAATGGAGGTTGACATAATCAAATTGGTTGGTTTCTATGGCTTGAGTAATAATATTTGTTGGGGCATGAGTGGAAAAACCAATAAATCTAACTCTGCCTTGTTTCTGGAGTTTTTGCGCTACTTCTAAGCAGCCACCCGGACGAATTGTGTAATCGAGTAATTCGGCGTTATTAATGCCATGTATTCCCAGTAAATCGACATATTCCAAGCGCAAATTACTGAGGGATTTTTCAAAGGCTTTGGCAAATTCTTGCGGAACGGCAGTGGGGCCAATTTTGGTTTGCACAATGATTTCGTGGCGGGGAAATTTGGGTAAAATTCTGCCTAATTGTAATTCGGAAGTGCCATAACCTCTGGCTGTTTCAATGTGATTAATTCCTAGTTCAATTGAACGACGAATGGTTGCTTCTAAATTCTTTTGATTATCCCCAGGAATGCACCAACCTGGGACATCCTTCCATTTATATTGATATCTCATTCCGCCACAGGAAAACACAGGGATAGAAAGATTAGTACGTCCAAAGCGCCGATACTGCATTATTGGTAAACTCACAACTGTTTCATTTATTTTAAATAATGTAACAAAATTTTTGCAGGTGAGATGGCTACTGTTGAATAATTTGGCGCAACTGGGAAGATTCATCTAAGGTTTTTTCTACGCCTTCTAGTTCAATATCTTTGATGTAGTTAATTTTCACTTCTTCAAGCATATCTACTAGTAACTTTTCGATTTGTTGCAGATTGTGCTTTTTCTGCAATTCTGCTTCTAGAGCTTTTTCAAAGTTGGTGAATAGCCTAGAGGCGAGTTTGGCGACTTCGGGATCTTCAATGGCAGCTTTGAGGGTTTTGTAACTTGTTTGGGAGATGTCTTTGGCTAAATTTTCTGCTAGTTGATTGGGTAATTTGTTAACACCGGGAATGTTTTGCAGCTGTTTGTAAACGGGGGATTGGTCGAGGGCGCTTTTGATGATGTATTGTAGTAATGCTTCGATATCGGGTTGAACGTGGGGAAGTACATCGTAGACGCTGAGGTAGATTAAGCGGGATGCGATCGCTCTCACTTCATTAGTATCATTAATATCCACATAAGGACGGCGACTTTCGGGATTAAATATCCAGTTTGCCACATCACCTCGGTTAATTGAGTTTTGCATTCCATCAATCATTCTCACCCCGACAACTTCGGTCATTTCTTGAGCAAAGTTAGCCACAAAATCTCGGTTAATTTGCGATCTAAACGGTTTAAAATCTACTAATTCTGATTGATTGAGGCGAACTAATACAGGAATTACTCTTAACCACCGCCAAAAAGGTAAAAGTAAAAATAGGTCATACCACCGCCTTAGCATTGCTTCTAACCAGGTGAGGTTGGGGTCACGAAGGCTAATAGCAAAAGTTCGCACTAGGTAATCGAGAGCGAATAAAATAATAAATGGTAGGTCAAGTTTCCAGAATTTATCGACGAATTTACTATTAGTATCAATATGGCGGTAATAGTTCGTTGCAATTAAGGGACGGATTGAAGAATTAAAGAAATTAATTTCTGATGACCAACCAACTTGAGAAAGATATTCTGAACTCCAAAAACTATTAAAAGCTTGATGGGAAGAACTTTTGGCTAACCGATCGCGAATCAAATTCTTAATCTTCTCCAACAAACCGCTTTTATTGGCGATCGCAAAAGGATCATCCTCAATTAATTGATTACTCAACAAACGCAACTCCGCTAAAGCTGTCTCCACTTCCGGCGACTGCAAACCATCCGCCGCTACCAATGTTTCTAATTGATTTACTTGCTGAAGATAATTCTGCGTATCTCGATGCGGTTCAATTCCCTTTATTTGGTCATAAAATCGCGTAAGTTCGGGAAACTGGCGAAAGTAAAAGTCGCGCCAAGAAATATAACTCAAGTCAAAGAAAACTAAAAATAAATTAACTAAGGCAATAATCGCAAGAATACGTTGCAACCAACGGAAACGACCGGGTGATTGTTTGAGGGTAATAGTTGATGTCATAGCCAAGTTTAGAGAATTCCCAACTAACAAGAGTATCGCACTCTTAAGCTGCTTTTTCCTTCACTTAGATAACACTAGCGAAATCAAGACAATTTAGTGCTTGTTTTCCAGAGATTTTTGTGTAATTCTCTTATGTATGCTATTTACTACGGTATTCCTACTAACTTACTGTAGTTTAACATGGGAGGGAAATTAATCAATGGGGTATGGTCGTCTTTTTGAGTTGGTACGGCGACGCTTTAACAGCATTGGCGCTAACCGAACGAATTTACGGCGGTGGTTCCAATTACCTGCTATCCGCCTTTTTGCTTTGTTGTTAGCTTTCGGTTTGAGTTTCGGTTGGGTATTGCAGTCTCACCCAGCAGTGAGTCAACAACCAGGAAATGTACAAATCACCTTAGTTTCCTTTGCAGTGACTAAATCTGCTTACGATCGCATCATTCCCAAGTTTGTAGCCAAGTGGAAAAAGGAAACAGGTCAGAATGTCACTTTTACTCAAAGCTACGGCGGTTCAGGTTCGCAAACTCGTGCGGTGATTGATGGTTTGGAGGCTGATGTTGTACACTTAGCCTTGGCATTAGACACTAATCGCATTCAACAAGCGGGTTTAATTCAACCGGGATGGGAAGGAGAATTACCAAATAATTCGATCGTTAGCCGATCGGTAGTAGCATTGGTAACTAGACCAGGTAATCCTAAAGGCATCAAAGGTTGGCAAGATTTAGCTAAAAATGGTGTCAGCGTAATTACTGCTAATCCGAAAACTTCTGGTGTGGCGCGTTGGAACTTCCTAGCTTTGTGGGGTTCAGTAGTTAGAACTGGGGGAAATCAACAAGCAGCACGTAACTTTGTTAGCCAAGTTTATCGAAATGTACCCGTTTTGCCTAGAGATGCCCGTGAAGCATCGGACGTTTTTTATAAGCAGGGACAAGGAGATGTGTTGTTAAACTATGAAAACGAAATTCTCTTAGCAAAACAACAAGGCGAAACCGAACCTTACATTATTCCTCAAGTCAATATTTCGATCGACAACCCTGTAGCTGTAGTTGATAAAAATGTAGACAAGCATAAAAATCGTCAGGTAGTAGAGGCGTTTGTCAAATACCTTTTCTCGCCAGAAGCTCAAACAGATTTTGCACAGGTGGGTTTTCGACCAGTTAACACCAACGTAGCCGCACAATTTAGTAGCAAATTCCCTAGAATTAGCAACTTATTTACGGTTAGTCAACTGGGAGGTTGGAATGGCACCCAAACTCAGTTTTTCGCTGATGGCGCTATGTTCGATCAAATTCAAGGTTCGATCGGTAGAAGATAATCTGAGATAAGTTTTTGGTAGTAGGTAACGCAAGTTGCTAGTTATTAATTATTTCGGAGTTCCCCCATGATATTAATAGCGAAGCTTGGGCTGGTTCCCCCCTTAGTAAGGGGGGCTCCAGGGGGATCTCTTAGGGGGGTAGTGGGGGGATATAAGGCTGTGATTACTAGGTTTTGATCCCCCCAACCCCCCTTAATAAGGGGGGCTAAGAAAGAGCCAGACTTATAACTAGCAACTTGAGTTAGGTAGTGAAATTCCTACTACCTGCTACCAGCCTCAAGCTCAATAATTAGCAACTAAGTCTACTGAATAGTAAGTGTCCAACTCCTGTGTGTACCTAACAATGAGTATTTAGACTGGAACGATCTGAGGTCGCTTCTGTGCAAAGATTAACAAAGTCGTTATTTATTCAAGCTGTCATCGGGTTCATTGCTACCCTGTGAGTGCTTAATTAACTAAAAATCATGGTGAAGGTACCTCAAAAGGAAACACAGGAGTTTATGAAAATTGGCGATCGCATTCGGGTTAAACAGTCAGTCATTGTTTACCATCATCCCGAACATAAGGGTCAACCCTTTGATATTCAAGGGTTGGAAGGAGAAATTTTCGCGATCATACATGAGTGGAAAGGTAGACCTGTGAGTGCTAACCTTCCTATACAGGTCAAGTTTGACAAAAAATTCAAAGCTCATTTTCGCGAAAATGAGGTTGAACTAATAGACTAGCGCAGCACGGCAGATAATGATTGAGCAGTTGAAAACAGCTAAAAAGCTAAACAGAAAAACCTTCTTCCCTTCTGCCTTCTGCCTTCTGCCTGGAAGCCTGGAAGCCTTATGGCACTAGCGGCGATTTCTCAGGAACCAACTGAAAATACATAGTTCACCTCGCATTTGCTCTAACTCTTGTCGGTGGCGCTGGGCTGTCATGTAATACCATTGGCAGTAGCGCTCAAATTCTTGGCGATATTGTACTTCCCGGTAAAACTCTCCGCTTACCTGCACAACAGCAAATATTTCGTCTGCTGGTGGTGGTGGAGTCGGAATAATGCGTCTTAATTCTTCTGACATGATGGTTAGGGGGTAAAGTTTTCCAATCTAAAATTTAAAATTGCTACAGCCAGCCTCGCAGTCGATAGATTATGATGCCGATATACTCTCTTAAAGCACGAGTACTATAGGCTAATCTTCCTACATCGGGGAGGAAATTTAGCAATGCTTCTTGCCAGGTGACTTTTTCTGAGTCTTGTTCTATGGTAATAAAATCGGTGGGAGCAGGGATAGCTTCTATTCCTTGACGCTTAAAAATGGCAAGCGATCGCGGTAAATGAAGTGCGGAAGTAACTAATAAAACCCGCCGTTCTATGCCTTGGGAATCAAGAATTTTCCTTACATTAACAGCATTTTGATAAGTGTTTAGAGAAGTCGGATCTTCCAGAATTGCTGTTTTGGGAACTCCCATAGCTTGAGCAAGTTCTGCCATATCTTTTGATTCAGGAATACCCGTATTTTTCCAATCAATGCGTCCCCCACTCAAGATCAGTTTTGGGGCTTTGCCATCTCGGTATAGTTTAGCGCCGTAGAGGATGCGATCGCCCTCTTCGCTAACTTCCACCCAAGGCCGGGGGGGGACTTTCGGTAAAACAGCACCTCCCAAAACCACAATAGCTGCGGCATTTGGCAATTCATCTTCAGAAATATTTTGCCATTCCAAAGACCTAATTAAGGCGGTAGAAACCCAATAATTACTGAAGAAAAGTAAGATAATCAATCCTAATGAAATTAACCCTGCTGCCCATTTCGGTCGCCGCCAAATCATAATTAAAGCTACAAACAGCAACAGGCAACTTATTCCTAAAGGGTAAAAGAAAATTGGCAGTAACTTCGAGAGAAATAAAAACATTTTTACTTAATTTTAACGACTTTTTTTAGGAGGACGACGCGCATTTTTCCAGAAAAAGCAACTTTTTTTAAGTTGCTGCCGAGATTTTTTTTGTTGCTGTTTCTCAGGTTTATTTTCTTTTTTATTTTCCTCTTTACCCTCCTTAACGTCGGCTAATTCCTCAGTTAATTTTTGCTCATTAGGTAACTCTTTGCTTTGCCACCCTGTAATTATCCATCCCGTAGCTATTCCGGCGAGAATGGCTAAACTAAAACTCCAAATTAAAGGTTTTCCCAATAACAAGAAAGCCACTAAGAAAAACAGACTAACTTTAAGTGCAGATGTAGGAATCTTATTCAGTAGCGAACTCCTCCCTTTCTTTTCTTGAGTATCCTCTGCGCCTGGAGTGGTTCATAAAAAAATCTCCCAAGTAAAGGGAAAAGCTTAAACTTACCTTTCCCCTTTAACTATTTCCCTAGTTTAATTGTGCTGCCAAATCCTGGGTAGTATCCAAAGTTTTCACAAAAACTTTTTCTTCTTGGGTGAAACTTTCGGCATTAGCTAATTGACTGGTTAATAGGTTAGCAGTAGCATCAGAGATATCACCTGTGCGGGAGTTAAGGCGATCGCGCAAAATTGATTCCGGTGCAGTGCAGTGTAAAATCTGTAAAGGTAGGTGATGTTTTTCGGCTGCTGCGATTACTGGTTGTCTTAGGGATTGGCGATCGTACTTAGCATCCAAAATCACCGAATAACCCGCAGAAGCCAGCAAAACTCCCAACTCCAACAACCTAGAATAAGTTCTTTCCGTCATTTCAGGAGAATATAAATCTTCCCCTCCCTTTTCCGACAAAGAAACACCAGCCAAATGTTTTCTCACCGCATCAGAACGAATGTGAATAGCATTACTTTGTCGAGCAATTTTTTTCGCAACAGTACTCTTACCAGAACCCGAAACACCCGACATTATAATCAAACTTCCCTGCCCTAGCTTAGTACAATCAAAAGCCATTTTATAATACTGACTAGCAGTAACCTTAGCTTGCTCTTTATCAGCATCAGGAACACCCGGATCGTCTAACAGAAAAGAAGTAATCTTCGCCCTCACATAAGCTTGACGACTCACATATAAAGGCAAAACTTGTAAACCTTCCCAATCACCACTTTCTTCCAAGTAAGTATTTAAATAAGCATTAGCCAAATCGGGACGATTTCCCACTGAAAAATTCATTACCCCATAAGCCACATCATACATTACATCAACAAACCGGAACGGTTCATTAAACTCAATGCAATCAAACAAGAGAATCTTGTCATGCCAAAGACAAATATTTCCTAAGTGTAAATCCCCGTGACATTCCCGAATCCAACGATTTTTAATTCTATTAGTTAAAACCTCTTGTTTCGTAGCAAAAAAATTATCCGTAAACTCTTTAGTCCCATCAAATTGCTCTTGAGTTTGTGCTAAACCAATATATTTCGCTGTTTGTTCGTAATTTTCATCAAAAGCCTGACGAATTTTAGCAACTTCTCCAAAAGAAAGAATATAATCATTAGTTGGGCATTTACTGTGGAATTGTGCCACTAATCTCCCCAAATTTTCCACCATTTCTTCCGTCAGTTTCCCCTGATGGAACATATTAATCAAAAGATTATCTTGCGGAAATTGGCACATTTTCAAAGTATATTCAACTGCTTCACCACTTCCGCCCAATTCCAACTTATTATCTGTTTGGGTAATTGGTAAAACTTCCAAATAAATCTCAGCAGCGCCGCGTTTATTCATTTCTAATTCTTGACGGCAAAAATGATCTCTTAACTCCAAAGTCGAATAATCCAAAAAGCCAAAATTCACAGCTTTCTTAACTTTATAAGCATAATCCCCCGTCAAAAAAACATAAGAAACATGAGTTTGAATTAGCTTAATTGGTTCCTGTACTGGATGAGGATAAAATCCAGGTTTTAACATTTCTTGAATCACCGGAGGCAGGTTAGTTTCACTCATTTTTTACCTACAAATTACAAATCACAAACTTTGTAGGGTGCGTTAGTGATAACGTAACGCACCATTCGCACATATTTACCACTTTGTAAGGTGCGTCAGAAAAACTAAACCCTCTGTTAATTTAAAGTTTTTAGGTCTGACGCACCCTACAGTGTCATAAACAGAAAAAAACCAGGGTATAGAACCCTGGTCTAGTAAACAAATCATACCTTGTAGTTGAGACAAATTTACTCAGCTGCTGCGTCTTCCGTTCCGCCTTGACCACGCAGAACGCTAACAACTACTTGATCCGGATCTCCAACTACTTTAACGCCTGCGGGTAAAGGTACTTCCCGGATATGCAGTGCATCGCCAACATTCATAGCAGAAACATCGATTTCAATGGCATCAGGAATACTCTCAGGAGGACATTGTACTGTAACTTGTGTCATTACAGGATCTAACATTCCACCACTTAGTTTTACGCCTGCTGCTTCACCGACAAAATGTAGAGGTACTTCTACTTCTAAACTCTTCTGTGAAGCTACAGCAAAAAAGCTGAGGTGATAAATAAAACCTTTTGCGGGATGAGTTTGGACTTCCCGCAACAGAGTTTTACCACTCCAAGACGCTTCAGGGATGTTCACATCAATCAGCGTGTTATTCAGAGAAGCTTTTTTGACTAATGTTTCAGCAGCTTTGGCGTTCAGGGTCAAAGCTAGTGATTCTGTACCATCGTGACCGTATAAAACGGCGGGAATTAAACCGTTGCGACGCAGAGTATTAGGTTTAGATTCTGCTGTTCGCTTTTGACATTCTATTGTGAGTTCCATTTTCAGATTTTGGTTCCTTAGTATTCAAATACTATCAAATCTTCAGGAAGATACTCGCTGAAGATACTGATATTTTTCGTTTTCCACACACTTCCGCAACTCTTGGAGTTTTTTTAGACGGTAAGTGAGAGTTTGATGTTCTTGCTTTGAGGGAGAATCTCCAAGTTGAGAGAGTACAGAATCACTCTCTTCACTAATTGCCTCAAGTAAGAAATTCCGCAATTTTTTACGATTATCCTTACCTAACTTAACTAGAGGTAAACTTGCCTCTTCTCCTTCTATTTTAATTTTAGTTTTTACAGATTTACCAATTTTTGAGAAATCAGTTTTTGCCAACCACTCGTGAAATTCCGATCCTACTTGCACGCTGTTGGTCAACTGACCATCTCTTGAGAGAAAACTTATGTCTAACATTAGCCCTCCTCTTGATCTTCAGATTCCATAAACTCGCTCTCTGGCACATTCTCGGCATAAGCTATTCCCGCCTTTTCTAATTTGGTTTTGCCAGGGCCAGAAATATTTTTGCCATTTACCACGCCTATCACATTTTTTTTATTGATGATATCATCTACTTCCTGTCCGTAAAGATACTTGTTTTTCACTTCTATATGTGGGTTGCTTGGAATATCACTTTGTTGCTCGTTCATTGTTCTATGCCCAGTTAAAATATTTACCTATTAAATCGCTTTTGTATATTATTTATTATTTCTTTAACACGCGGATCGTCTTCTGGATTAATAAGCAATATATCCCCATTTGGATCATTACCCTTTGTTCTTTTCGATGGAATACCAGCCTTATCTAACTCTTTAATAACCCAACCGATCAAGTTTTTGTGAACTAGTAAATCATACCTCATTCTATCTTCATCAGTTTCCCAGTCTTTAGTCATTCAAGTACTCCTTATAAGTTTGTGAGAGGTGAGCGCGGGTTGAAAATCCTTCTTCAAAAAGGTCTATCAACTTATCTTTTATAGACAAACTATCATGACAAACTACATCTACCATCAAAACTTTATAAAACCCTTTGATGTCTCCTGTGGTAAGTTCACGATGTTTATAAATCTGGTATAACTTATTTAATTCTTCTTCTTGAGGATTGTATTTTAGAGGTTGATTGAGGTATTCTAAATAAAATTTAAATTCATTCCAAGACAATTTAGCATCAACAGGATGTTTTAAAGAAAATCTACGAACAACTGCTGTATCTACAAGCTCAGGAACATTAGTAATACCAAACACTAATAGACGATTAGTTGTAGATGGATGAAGTTTGTCAAGTTCTAGCATCAGTGTAGTCATTGCTCGTCGCACACCATCATGCTCTTGGGCGCGACTACGACTCATACAAAACGCATCGAGTTCATCCAATAATAAAAACACAGATGAATCATCAGAACACAGGGTTTTTAAATCTTGAAATATCTGTTCCAAATTACGTGAAGATTGCCCTAAAGCTGGGTCGAGCATTCTACCCACATCAACTGTATAAAAATTTATTTCATTAGTAACTTCTCGCTTTATTTGATCAAAAAGTAAGTGGCAAAGACTAGTTTTACCTGTATTTGGTGGCCCGTAGAGTAGAACGGATGGTGCCAGATCATAAAGGCTGAATTTATCTATTGTATGCTGATCGGCAGTCAGTACAGTTTTACAGAAACGAAAGAGATCTTTCTGTAATTCCTCTAACCCAAAAAGCTTTTGATGAGCTATTTTGCGCTTAATTTCAGCGTGTGTTATTTGCAATAGACCGCTTGAGCCTTGAATGATACTGCTCATGGTTAATTACCTAAGAAACTAAGCCTCTTTACTGGTTTACACCATCCTCTACCATTATTTTAAGAGCATCCTTGATGCTTCAGACGTTCACAGGAGTGCCGTCAGGATGCAATAATGCTCTCTTGGGGCCGTGAATGGGATCTTCCACGATGATGGTTTGGTCGCGACTTGCGCCTAAAGAGACGATCGCAATTGGCACCTTCATCAATTCCGCAAGGAATTTCAGATAGTCCAATGCTTTGCGAGGTAAGTCTTCTAAGGTGCGACAGTCTGCCGTTGATTGTTTCCAACCTGGTACAGTTTCATAGATTGGGCGACAATGGGCAAACAGACGAGAACTGCTAGGAAAATCCTCGCAGCGTTGACCGTCTATTTCGTAAGCAACACAAACTTTAATTTCGTCGAGTTCGTCGAGAACGTCGAGTTTGGTAATGGCAAGACAGTCAATACCATTGATCCGCACGGCATAGCGACCAATGACAGCATCAAACCAACCACAACGGCGTTTTCGTCCGGTGGTTGTGCCGAATTCCGCACCGCGATCGCACAGCAACTCTCCTAGTGTACCGCCTAATTCGGTAGGAAATGGCCCTTCTCCGACTCTGGTGGTGTAAGCTTTGGCTACGCCGATGACGCGATCGATCATCGTTGGCCCAACACCAGCCCCCACGCAAGCCCCACCAGCCACCGGATTAGAAGAGGTAACGTAAGGATAAGTACCGTGATCCAAATCTAAAAGCGTACCTTGCGCTCCTTCAAATAGGATATTGCGCTTCCGCTCCACTGCATCGTAAATTTTTAAAGAGCAATCGACTACATGAGGTCGCAAACGCTCCGCATATCCTAAATACTCCTCTATTACCACTTCCGGGTCAAGAGGCGGCAAATCGTATAGTTTTTCCAGAATGACGTTTTTGTAATTAATTGTCCAACGCAACTGTTTTCGCAGTGCATTTGGCTCCATCAAGTCTAAAATACGGATACCAGTTCGCTCGGATTTATCGGCGTAAGTAGGGCCAATACCCCGACCTGTAGTACCAATTTTATGATCTCCGCGCCGTTCTTCCGATGCTTGGTCAATCATGCGATGATAAGGCATCGTAACGTGCGCCGTCTGAGAAATCATTAAATTTTCGATGGAGACATTCAGTTCTTTTAACTGATCCAACTCTCCAAGCAACACTTTCGGGTCGATGACTGTGCCAGAACCAATGATGCACTGGGTATCTGGATATAATATGCCAGAAGGAATCAGATGCAGCTTAAAGGTTTGTCCCTGAACTACAACGGTGTGTCCAGCATTGACACCCCCTTGATAACGTACTACTACATCTGCTGATTTACTTAGTAAATCTGTTATCTTGCCCTTTCCTTCATCGCCCCACTGGGCTCCAATTACAATAACGTTAGCCAAAGGTTTATTAAAATTGCTAAAGTTTCCACAAACTTTTATTTTTATCAGAAATGGGGACTGTTGTCAAGGTGAATGCTCTAGCGATTGTAGGAGAATAAATTTTTATGGCAAAACAACCTCTAGCAGAGGTATTTGGATTTCCGCTAGATAACCTGTTACCAGAAGCAGAACGTTATCGCCGAAATCGCCTCTGTCCTTACAATAATAAAGTTCCTTCTTGCACTAAAGATAAAGCTAACGATCCTTTAGGAGTTTGTAGTGTATTTGAGGGAAATGAAATTGCCATTACTTGTCCGATTCGCTTTCGTCAGGATTGGTTGATTGCAGAAGATGCAGCTGCTTTCTTTTTCCCGGAAAATACAAATTGGACTTCCCTCACAGAAATTCGTCTTAATGATAAAGATGGATTGTCTGCTGGCAATATTGATGTGGTTTTAGTTGCTTATGATAATCAAGGTTGCATTATCGATTTTGGGGCTTTAGAAATCCAAGCAGTCTACATTTCTGGGAACGTGCGTCAGCCATTCGAGTATTATATGGAAGACCCAATAAATCGATCGAATATGGATTGGACAGGACAAAGAAATTATCCCCGTCCTGATTATCTATCTTCTTCGCGCAAGCGATTAGCACCGCAGTTAATTTATAAAGGTGGAATATTGAAAAACTGGAATAAAAAGCAAGCTGTCGCTTTGCATAAAAGCTTTTTTAATAGGTTGCCTACTTTACCAGAAGTTGACCAGAACGAAGCTGATATTGCATGGTTAATTTACGATCTGAAACACAATCCTGAGACAAATTGCTATCAGTTATATCGCTATCGTACAGTTTATACTTTATTCCAAGCGGCGCTGGAAAAAATTACCATTCCTGAAGCTGGTGCGATCGAGGATTTTATCGGACATCTACAATCAAAACTAGATGAAAGATTAGATAATCCTCCCGACGCTCCCACATTATTAGATCTTATGTGATAAATTTTAAATGCAAGAACTATCAGTCTTTGAAAATAACTACCTCAATCAAATTACGAATGTTGCTTCAGTTCCCCTACGTAGTCCTTTTCGATATCCAGGCGGAAAAACATGGTTAATCCCTCGAATTAGGCAATGGTTAGGTAGTTTAAAAAAGCAACCATTTGAGTTTATTGAACCTTTCGCTGGTGGTGGTATTGTCAGTCTTACTGTGGCTTTTGAAGATTTGGCAAATCAGGTAACAATGGTGGAAATAGATGATGAAGTTGCGGCAGTTTGGCAGACCATCTTAAACGGTGATTATGAATGGTTAGCTAATCAAATTGTTAATTTCGATTTATCTTTGGAATCTGTAAATGAAGTGCTAGCTAAAAGTCCTATTTTAATTGAAGAAAAAGCATTTAAAACTATTTTGAAAAACCGAGTTAATCGCGGTGGAATTTTGGCGGTGGGTGCTGGGAGGTTGAAAAGTGGTGAAAATGGCAAAGGATTGAAATCTCGTTGGTATCCTGAGACGCTGAAAAAGCGGATAAAGGAAATTAGGGAAAGGCGCGATCGCATTACTTTTATTGAAGCCGACGGAATGGAAATTTTACAGGCAAATTCTCATCGTAATGACACAGTATTTTTTATCGATCCGCCATATACAGCAGCAGGAAAAAAGGCGGGAAGTCGGCTGTATAATTATTCTGAGATTGACCATGAAGAACTGTTTGGGGTTGTTAGTGCGATCGCATCTGATTTCCTGATGACTTATGACAATACAAAAGAGGTGCTAGAACTGGCACAAAAAAATGGATTTGATACACAGGCTGTGGCGATGAAAAATACCCATCATGCGAAGATGACAGAATTATTAATTGGGCGAAATTTGGATTGGTGTAGAGGTTTGGGGTAGGATGGGGAAGTGCGATCGCTTCGTTGAGTGGGGAAGTGCGAGTTTGAGCAGTTTTCTGTATGATGAAAAACCGAGTTTCAAAAACTTTCAGGCCATTGTCTTGCGGCATGAATAACAGCTAAAATTTCAATCTGTTCTCCTTGAACTCGATACGGCAAAATAAATGGTGTGCGGGTAACAACCAATTCTTTTGTGCCAGGAATTCTCCCAGGTCTTCCAATTTCAGGATAAAGAAATCGCGTTTCTATGTCAATGATTCCCCTTTCTAATTCTCTGTAAATCCTGCCAAAATTCTTCCCGCGTTACAGAATCCAAAATTTCGCCCCGTTCTTGGGTATAGTCACCTTGTCCCCATCCCATTTGTTGCAAAAAGCGAATCGCATCGGATTGTCCCAAATTATTGACCAAAATCTGATAACCTTTTTCTCTTAACTCTAGTGGTGTCATCATTGATTACTCCTTTTAAATTAAGACTGCAAAGTATTAATTAGCCAAATCACAGGATTGTTTACAGCTACTTGTAACTGATTTTCATATCTGCGTGCATTCTTGAGGAGGCGATTCTCCTTCGGAGACGCTACGCGAACGTCCGTAGAAAGAAATATATCCGCCTTAGCAGCTTCGGCACAAGCGAGATGAAAAGAATCGTAAAGCCCAAAGCCTAAACTTTCTAATTGTTGTGTTCGCGTAGCGTCCCGTAGGGAATCGCAGATCAACATTTTCATCTATTTCCTGTGTCAAGGTTGCCAACTCTAATAGTTTGATAATGCTTGCTTTTTTCTCCAGATTCCTCATTTTTCCAGTTCCACTGCGATCGCTTCACTTCCCATTAGTTGCCATTGTCCAGCACGAACTCGCTCAATAATGCTTAAAATACAGTCACCTTCTAACCTAATCCGTTCCTGCATCCAGTCATCAAAAGGGCGATTTAGGCAACATACATCTAAATAAATAGACACCATCGCAATTACTAATTATTATTTACACACTATACCAAATTATCAATTATTCTACTGCTGCTACTTCCACATATTCGCATTCAGTAGTTGGTTGAGGAATAGGTAAACCATCTTCTTGTATTGCTTCTAAATGAAACGTGATCGCTTCTTGAATGTTTTGTTTAACTTCTTCTATCGTATCCCCAACACTTACGCAGCCAGGTAAATCGGGAACATAAGCGGAATAATTACCTTTTGCTTTTTCAATTACCACAGCGTAACGCATTATTCATTCTCCAATTGCGCTTGTTTCCAAATACTCATAAGTGTCCCAATAGCTAAATCTTTAGAAAGTTTACCTGGAACGGTAACTGTTCCTAATTTAATTGGATGCTTGAATTGGCGGTGACTTCCTTTTGTTCTAGCTAAATACCATCCATCAGCTTCTAATCTTTCTATCACCTCACGAACCTTCATCAAAGTTGCCCCAAAAATAGATAATCTTTTTTCGCTAGACGATTTTCATTCACGCCACCTGGCAAAAGCAGCTGCTACTTCTTCGTCGCTGGCGAACTCTCCCGCATCTGCCTGTCGCAATCCTTCTTTTATATGATCTAGCTGCCACTGGTATACTTGCAGGTAAGAGTCGATCGCTTCTTTGAGTAGGTCAGAGCGAGTGCGATCGAACACTGATGCAATTTCATCAAGTGCTTTTATCTTCTCAGTATCCAGGCTAAAAGTGATGATTTCTTGGCTCACAGTCAACCCCAAAAGTAGGAATATTATTATTTTAATTGCTGCGGTTTTGGATTTGGAGTGTTAGTGATGAAACAAATCAAAATAATTGTCGAAAAACATGAGGATGGCTACATCGCCTATCCCCTTGGCATCAAAGGCGTTGTAGTTGGACAAGGCGACAGCTACGAAGAAGCCTTAGCTGATGTTAAATCTGCTATCCGCTGTCATATCGAGACTTTTGGCAACTCCGTATTTGTAGAAGAATCTCCCGTTATCGAGGCTTTTGTTGCGGAAACAGAGGTAGCTATTTAATGACAAAATTTCCTGTAGATGTTCCGAAAGCTAAAGTTATTCGGGCATTGGAATTACTCGGTTTTGTGATTCTTAGAGAACGGGAACATATAGTGATGGTGCGACAAAATCCTGATGGAACAAGCACTCCATTAACTATGCCAAATCACTCACAAATTAAAGGCTCAACACTTAGATCTATTTGTACCCAATCAGGGATATCGCGAGAAGAATTTTTAACGGCGTATGAGCAAAGTTAAAATGTAGTCTAGTTGTGGCTAGTATAGTTGTGGCTTAGGGGAGATCGCTTCTTGCCAATATCACCCTGTTGGGTGAAACGGATGGGGGAAGTAATAACTTAGGTTAGAGTGAGAAACTAAAGTCATATAGAGAAATTAAATATTTTTTACTCTATCCTCTCTGAGAAACTACAACAAACAACAACTTTACCCCGCGAACGAGTGGGGTTTTTTGTTAGTTCAACTATCGCGACTTTCGGGAATATAAGGATTACCGAGTGCGGCGGGAGGGGTAGATTTTCCGGCTAATCCTACTAAAGCTAACAGAGCAATTATATAAGGTAACATCATCAAAAATTGATAAGGAATATTCAAATTAAAGGCTTGAATTCGTAATTGCAAAGCTTCAGTAGCACCAAATAATAAACAAGCTAAGGCAGTACTTACAGGATGCCATCTGCCGAAAATTAAAGCAGCTAAGGCGATGAAACCTTTACCAGCACTCATGCCTTCTACGAAAAAATTTACATGAACTAAAGTTAAATATGCTCCGCCTAAACTGGCAAGACAACCACTAATTATCACAGCTATATAACGCACTAAATTAACAGAAACTCCCGCAGTATCGGCGGCGCGTGGATATTCTCCAACCGCTCGCAAAGATAAACCTAAACTAGTGCGAAATATTAAGTATGTGGTGAGGGGAACTAAGAGGAATAAGAGGTAAATTAAGGGGTCTTGATTAAATAGCAGAGAACCGATAATGGGGATATTTTTTAATCCGGGAATAGCGATCGCGTTTATTCCGGGAAGTTTCTGCGCTTGTCCACTATTAAATAGGATTCTTGCCCAAAAGGAAGTTAAGCCAACAGCAGTGAGATTAATTGCTAATCCTGATACTAACTGATCGACTCTTAAGCTAACGCAAAGGTAAGCGTGTAAAAGTCCGACTATTGCGCCAACTGCGATCGCTAACAGTAACCCTACCCAAACATTGCCTGTAAAAAATGCTCCAACGGCACTAGCAAATGCGCCAGATAATAACATTCCTTCCAGCGCAATATTAATTACTCCTGAACGTTCCGAAAAAAGTCCTCCTAAAGCGGCGAATGCTAGGGGAACTGCAAGGCGTAAACTGGCAATTAAGTAGTCGGTGAAAAAGTTGAGATTGTCCATAAAATTAAAGGAAATTGAACCGCGAAGACGCAAAGAACGCGAAGGAAAGAAGAGGTAATACTAAATCTGCGGATTACCATCTTTATTCTCTTCTTTTTCTTCCTTCTTCTTCCTTCGTGTTCTAAAACGCTATCGCGTTTCGCTTCGCTATCGTGTCTTCGTGGTTCAATAAAAATCGATAATTCATAATCCTAAACCTCATCTGTGTTCATCTGCGGTTTAAAAATTCCTTGAAACTTAAACCTTCTTTCCAAAGCAAAACTAATGGCAATAAATAACACAGTTAAACCTTGAATTGCATAAACCACTGTCACCGGAACATTTGCACTGCGTTGCATGACATTTGCGCCGCTGCGAAGTGCGCCAAAAAATAGGGAAGTTGCCACAACTCCGGCAATGTTTCCGCGACTCAAAAAGGCGATCGCGATCGCATCATACCCATATCCAGGCGAAAATTGATCGAACAAGCGATGTCTCAACCCCAACACCTCCGAGGAACCCGCTAACCCCGCCAAACCTCCCGACAACGCCATTACCAGCATGATTGTGCGTTTTACCGACATTCCCGCATATCGTGCTGCTGTGGGGTTCATTCCTACGGCTGCGATTTGGTATCCTAAAGGCGATCGCGCCAACACCACCCACAAAATTACCGCCGCTATTAACCCAACTAAAATTCCGGCGTGGGCTTGAGTTTGCAGTAGTATAATCGGCAACCATGATGTTTTTGCAAGTAAGGGAGAATACGGACTAGGCGCACCAGGTTCAATTAAAGGCTGTTGTACCAAGTATCCTACTAAGTTCAAGGCGACATAGTTGAGCAACAAAGTAGTAATTACTTCATTTACACCACGTACAGCTTTTAAATATCCGGGAATTGCGCCCCAAATTCCCCCAAACAAAAATCCGCCCAATAATGCCAAGGGTAGGTGAATCCACGCAGGTAATCCAGGTAAATATAACCCAACTAAGGTGCTACCGAGCCCACCCATGTAAATTTGCCCTTCTGCACCAATGTTAAATTGTCCTGCTTTTAAGGCTACTAGCACTCCTAAACCTGCTAATAATAAAGGTGCAGTTTTTGTCAAAGTGCTGCCAAAACCATAATAGTTTGTCAGGGATTCGTTGAAGAGGACTGTATAAGCGGTGACAGGATTATTTCCACTCAAGGCGATTAATATGGCACCCACGAGTAAGGCGGATGCGATCGCCACAATTGGAGATAAAATTGGTAGCAGAATCGGTAAAATTGGCTGTTTTTTTGTCATCGTTAACTGTGGGAATGGGCAACTTTCGATTTTAGATTTAATTTAATCTACAATATGTATTTTCCCAATCACTAATGCTAGTTACTGGAAAATGAATACTATGAAACTGAAATTTTTAGCTAGCGTCGCCACAATCACGATCCTGGGATTATTACCAACTCCAAGTTTATCTCAAACTGACATCAATGCCGAACTAAATGCCGAACTAAAACAAGCAATCTGCACTCAACAATGGCGAAAAGCGATTAACATTTTAAATCGCATGAGAGCGAGAGTACCACAAATGGAAAGCGAACTAAATAGTTATCGCCGCCAAATCCAAAGTTTAGCTAATTCAAGAGCGAGAATTCAACAAAATTGGCCTCCTGCATATTGTACTGCTACTGCTACAAATACTCCAGCAGCTACACCCCAAACTACTCCTACTCTCACCCCAACAACACCAGCAGCAACAGCTACAACTTCCGCAGTTACAGGCGAGGTTGCTGTTAATGAAATTACTGCTGTATTTCGAGGTAGAACTGTGCGGGGTGTAGTGGTAAATAATACTAATAATCCGGTGACAAATGTTAAAGTTAATTTTGCTATTGTTCGCAATACTACACCCGATGGAGAACCAGCTGAAGAACGGGTGATTGAAACAGCTTCGCGGGAAATTCCTGGTACTATTCCACCTGGAGGACAAGCTAATTTTGAAGGAAGTGTGAATCAAAGAGTTAGGGGTAATCCTAAAGTAATTTCTGTGGAATGGAGAAATACAAGTGATGGTTCGGAAGGTTCAAATCCACCGAGACAAAATACTCAATGATTTGCCAATAATAAAATTTTTGAACCACTCCGCCTGCAAAGAGCACAGAGGGAAGAGAAGAGTGGTTTCAATACTGCTCGGTTAACGATAAAGTTGCCAATATATCAAGCTGAAATCTTACCGCCAGTCATTAAATAACCAATTTGTTCGACAGTAGCGGTAGTTGCGTCTAGGATATCAACGAATTTACCTTCATACATTACCGCAATCCGATCGCTCATCGCCATCACTTCTTCCAATTCTGTAGAAATATACAAAATTGCTGCGCCTCTTTCCCTTTGAGCTAACAATTTTTGCTGCACATATTCTGTCGCACCTACATCTAATCCTCTGGTAGGTTGCATGGCAATAATTAGATCGGGATTTCCCGAAAGTTCCCGCGCCAAAACTACTTTTTGTTGATTTCCTCCAGAGAGTTGGCTAACTTTAATTCCGGGATTTTCGGCGCGAATATCAAAGTTTTCTATTGCTTCAGTAGCATGACGATTAATTACCCCATATTGTAGTAACCAACGACGACAAAACGGGAGAAATTTAAAGGTTTTGAGAATCAAGTTTTTGGCAATGCTAAACCCCATTACTAAACCCATTTTTTGCCGATCTTCGGGAATGTAAGCGATGCTTTTATTTGTGGGTTTGCTGCTAATTTTTCCGGCGGAAATTTGGCGTAAATTGGCGTTCGCGTCAGCGTACCGCAGGTATATCGCATCTGCTAATTCTCTTTGTCCATTTCCATCTACTCCCGCTATTCCTAAAATCTCCCCAGAACGCAATTGAAAAGATACGTCTTTTACTACAGGTAAATCTCTCTCATCTCGCACCTGTAAACTTTGCACTTCCAACACTACATCTCCAGAAGTGTGAGGAGGTTTATCTAATTGAAATAATACCTCTCTCCCTACCATTAATCTGGCTAATTCTTGGGAATTTGTCTCTTTAATGTTTAAATTTGCTACTACTTTTCCTCGTTGCAAAACTGTTACTGTGTTGCAGAGGTTCATCACTTCTTCTAATTTGTGGCTAATGAAGATGATGGTGCGATCGCGATCGGCTAATTGCCGTAAAATTTTCGCTAAATTTTTTACCTCTGGTGGCGTTAATACCGCCGTTGGTTCATCTAAAATTAATAACTTTGCTTGGCGATAAAGTGCTTTTAAAATTTCTACTCTTTGCTGTATCCCTACAGGTAAATCTCCCACTTTCGCCAATGGATTAACATCTAAATTAAAAGATTTAGCTAATTGGGAAATTTCCTGACTTTTCTCTGATAAATTCAACCGTAAATCTAACTTAGTTCCGAGAATAATATTTTCCGTGACAGTTAGTTGCGGTACTAACATAAAATGTTGGTGAATCATCCCAATTCCCTGCTGAATTGCCATTGCAGGTGAGGAAATTTGCACAGGTTTATTTTCTATATAAATTTTTCCTGAATCTGGTTGGTAAAGTCCGCAAAGGATATTCATTAAAGTGGTTTTACCAGCGCCATTCTCCCCTAATAAAGCATGAATACTACCTCGATTAACCGTTAGGTTAATATTGTCATTAGCTAGGAAATTGCCAAAGCTTTTAGTGATATTTTCCAGTCTTAAGTATGTCATTATTAAACCGTTACAGACGCTCCAGAGAAGAAGAGGTATGTTGTTGCGCTTCAGCGCTCTTATCGAGAGTGGTAATAAGAGCGAAGACAGCGCAACAACGTACCTAAAACTATGCTTGCTTTACGCAGCGAGTACTTTTACCGTTTTCTTGACAAGGTTCAAACATTACTTTTTTGGCTAAAATTGCTTGTTTTGTTTGCAATGCTTTTTGTTGTAAGTCTTGGGGAACCATCTCGCCAAATTTGCCAATATAAAGAATTTCTGGTCTTTCTAAACCAATTGTATAAATTTCACCTTTGAGATTATTCTTTGTTGCTAAATCAGCTAGATAAGCAATGGCTAAATCAATTCTTTTTACAGCACTGGTTAATACTGCTTTTGGTGCTACATTTAATTGATCTGTTGTATTTCCGAAACTATAAATTCCTTTTTCTGCTGCTGTTTGTAAAACCGCTGGAGAAGCATTATCTAACCACTGATAAATTACATCAACTCCTGATGAAATTAACGCTAAAGAAGCTTCTTTTGCTTTCGCTGCATCATTCCAATCACCTGTGTAACTTGGTGTTATTTGAATATTCGGTTTAACTGATTTAGCACCTAGCTGAAATCCTCGCAATTCTTCATCGGTTGCTTGAAAAGATTGTGCTGCTAAATATGCAAGTTTGTTTGATTTTGTCATATTAGCAGCAATGATGCCGCAAATATAACTTGCTTGTAAATGATCGATTCTCAAAGATGCCATATTTGCACCTTTTACTGCACCATTTACACCGACAAAAAATGTTTTGGGAAATAGAGGTGCTACTTGTTGAATTGCTGCATCAAATTGTCCGCCATGAGCAAATACTAAATTGTACCCACGTCTGGCAAAATCTGATAAAGCTTCTGTTTGATCTGCTTGTGCTACTTTTTCCACAAAAGCAGTTTCTACTCCTAGTTTATTTTTCGCAGTATTCAACCCTTCAAAACCAGCTTGATTCCACGCTTTATCAGTAGTAATTCCTGGCAAAACCATCGCTATTTTGAACTTTTTCGCATCAGTAACAGCGGTGGTGTTGCTGGTTGTATTTCCTGCTGTTGGTGGAGTAGAATTGGGACTGTTAGCACAAGCTTTTAGGAGTAAACTACTGCCAAAAGCAGCAAAAGCGTAATAAATAAATTGCCGTCTGGGAAGTTTTTGAGTCATATTGCGATCGCCTTATTTACCAACTGAGACTAAATTAGTTATACAGGTAAATCTTTGTGCAAAATCAGACCGTATTCTGAGATACATTAACAATATCATCTCTTAAGCTAAAACAATGAGTCAATCACTACTATTAAAACAACTCCCTGCACAATTAATTACTGTAGACAATTTTCGCCCTTTTGGACAGGTGATTTTTCCCAGTCAAGATGGCAAAGGTTTTGATGCTGAGGACGCACAGTTAAATTTACAAAATGGCATTCCTCGATTTTATATTATGCACTTAACTCACAGAGGACGCAAATTTCATAAAATTACTCGTCATGTTCAATGCACTCAATGTCTTGGTTCTTTAGCAGGAAAAGATTGGTTAATGGCGGTAGCTCCTCCTAATAATAACATTGATGAACCTGCGATCGAACAAATTGCCGCTTTTCGCATTCCCGGAAATTGTTTTATTAAATTAGAAGTAGGAACTTGGCACGCAGGGCCATTTTTTGATCATGAATTTGTAGATTTTTATAGTTTAGAACTTGCTGATACCAATATAATCGATCATTTCACTCATAACTTTTACCAAAGTCATCAATTAGAATTTGAGTTTGTTTAGTGGGATGGTGCGTTATGTTAGCAGCAAATTTGCGTTTTAAAATTTCCGAGAGATGGTGCGTTACGTTAGCACTAACGCACCCTACGAATCTGAAATTAAGCGATGATGCCAAATTTTGGTTAGACAATAAAGAGTTAGATTTTTGGGAATTACTGGAATTTTTTTATTAAACTAATGTTCCTTATCCATCACTTCCCCGTAAACAATTTCATAACCCCAATTCTGATTTTGATTGGCGATCCTTTTCGCTGCATCATATTCACCTAAATAACAAAGTTCTGCTAGCAGTTGATATCCCTCTTCTTTCTGCTTTTGCAGTCTTTCTCGACGCAACTTTTGTCTTTCCTCGTCTGAAAGTGGCGATCGTCCTAAATCAAAGGCATCAATTTGGTTAATTCGTTTCATTTTTAAACCTCTAAAAAGGAGTTAAGTCTACTAATTCATCATCAACAATTGCATATTCCCATTCCGGGTGTTCCGTAATTTGCTTTTCCACTAATTTTTTACCAATTGGAGTTTTGTAAACTGCTTTTAGAGTATCAAGATTAGGCACATCGCTAGCTGAATCCGGTTTTTTTTGGGGAGGTTGTTGCTCGTTATCATTCATTTGTGCGAGACTTCGGTAACTGGAGGATTCTAGGGAGAATTGGGGTGATACTGCTGTCAGTTTTTGCATGACACTTTCTTTAGTAATAGCAGGTTTATCTGTAAAAGATGGGGGTAAATAAGGGGTTTTTATTCCCGATTTTTTGGCTTTAATTGCTTCGTCGGCAATGCGATCGCACTTCCGCAAAAAACCCTCCCACAAATCCTTACCTAAAACCGGATTTCGCAAATCCGATCGCGCTTTCGATACAGCAACTTCTAAAGGTTCGCCTTTTTGAACATAATATTGGATGCGTTCCTCTTCAAAAGCAGGATAAGCTATTCCTGGTTCAATTTCCCAATCTCGCTTAACTTTTTGACTTTCTCCTAACGGAATTCCCTGCACAAATTCATCCCAAAAAGGTGAAACTATACCTTTAGTTATGCCATCTATTATTTTAAATACCCAATCCGCCGGATTGTAAAAGCCTTTTTCTTTGGCATATTCTAACAAAAGTTTTTGAAACTCGGCAAATTGTTCAGGACTTTTCCAAGGGCCATTAAATTGATAATTAGGTGTAACTTTTACGGCAATTGGTGGACGATGCCAGGGTACATTTTGCTCGGTTTTATTCACCGGATTTGGTTGAATTACTTCCAAATTATTGCTAACACTTTCGTCAACAGTATTACTCCTTAACTCATGTAATAGTTCATGTAACTTTTCTTCTAAAGCTTCTAAATTTAGCCAAAATTCTAAAGCGTTACTTTGCTGTTCAACTAATCTTTCTTTCAGCAAATTTCGCTCAATTAATTCTTTTCGTGCTAATTCCTGTTCTCTGCGATTTAACCCTGTTTCTTGTTCTATTTCTTGGATGCTAATTCTGAACCAATCATAGGTATTACTCGATCGCGATCGCCATTGCAAAAGCTGACAAAAAAATATACAAGATGTCACGCTACCAGTTACTTTTGCTAATCTCGGATAATAAACTGCTGTTTTGCCTAAATCGCTTAAAAATACTCCGATTTTCACTCGTAAATACTCCAATGATTTTTAATAATTGTTTATAGCATCAAATCTTATTTTAGTTCTTTATTTGATTGTTCTGGCGTGGCAATCATGGTTTAAGCTGAGATTGTTTGAACACCTAAGAAGTCAGCACTGTTTCGTAAATTTTAGCTAAAACTAGTTTTTAATGTGAAGTTCTGATGAAGAATTCATGAATCTAAGGTTAAGCTTGTGTAGTAATACTGAATTTCTCTAGCACGGTAAAAACAACCGTAAGGAACCAAGGTATGAGTAAGGCAAGTTTGCTAGCTATATCGGCAGCACTTGGCGTTACCGCAGGTAGTCTGGGACTAGCAATTCCTGCATTCGCCGTTGGGTTAACATTAGTGCAAGACGAACCCTACGCACCAGCACCCAGCGGTTGGACAAATTTAGGGTGGAAAGTGGAAGGTCGTGCAGGCGCACCTTTTGGAGAAGATTATGAATTTGCGATCGGTCCAAACGGAGCCCAAGCAAACAATACTGGACAAATTTACCGAGATTGGAACAATGGCGAAATAGTAGATTGGTCATTTAATTGGGATGGTCAAACTGCTAAATTTACTCTCGCTGGTGAACAGATTTTGTATTCTTTGTTGAACCCTTCACCTAACATTTTTAATGGTTTTTCTTTACTGACAAATGTTGATACCAGAAGCTACAATGCTCCAGTTTTGGGAACGCAAAGAGTAGCAGAGGGAACCCAAATCGATTTAATAATTAAAACCCTTAACGGTCAAGATGCAACTGATACATCAGGAATACCAAATAGTGTTTTCAGTAGTTCCGTTGGACAAGCAACAGAAGCTCAAAGTTTGAGTAAAAAATTCTTTTCTAGTCCCGAAGCAATTACATCTTTAACTGGCACAGTGAAGATGAGTTGGCTAAATATTAATCCCAATGAAATTAAAGCTCGTTCTCGCGTTTCTTTTCAAATTCAAGGTTACGATTTTGGGGGACAACGTTCGATTCCTGAACCTACCTCAGTACTAACTCTATTAGCTTTTGGTGCTTTTGGTGTCGGTTCATTAATTAAACGCCGCCAACCAAGTTAAAAAGTTAAATGGGATACCGTTAATCTGGTACGATCGCCGTAAAAATAACTCTATCCAAATCTCAATGCAAATTTAAAATTGGGTATGAACACGACGAAACCAGATTTAATTCGGCAAACATCAGCTAGCGAAGATTATCCCTTAAGCGCTGTTCCTGAGTCTTCGCGGAAATCTATTTGGTCATTGGCACCACTTTTAATGGGTTTTACGCTGTACTCAGGAACACTCTTTGCCGGAGGTTTAGTTGGCCCCGCTTATCGTTTTTGGCCCGATTTAATTGCCATCATTATTGTCGGAAATTTAATTTTAGGAACCTACGCTTCTGCACTTAGTTATATTGCGGCTAAGACTGGTTTAAATACAGTATTAATGGCGCAGTTTAGTTTTGGTAAAATTGGTTCGCGTTGGGTAGATTTTATCTTAGGTTTCACTCAAATTGGTTGGTTTGCTTGGGGTTCGGCTTTAATGGCAGAATTAGCCAATAAACTGTTAGGAGTTCCTCCTAGTTGGAATTGGTTAATTATTCTGTTTTTTACTTATTTCTTTTGTATAACTGCTTATATTGGTTATCGCGCAATGGATTGGTTGTCGCGCATTGCCGTACCAGCAATGTTAATTTTAATGTTTTGGAGTTTGGCGATCGCATTTGCCAAAGTCGGCGGTTGGGAAAGTTTACAAGCAATTCAACCAACTAAACCCTTAGAATTAGGAGAAGCTTTAACAATTATTGTCGGCACTTTCGTTTCTGGTGGTACTCAAGCTACTAACTGGAGTCGCTTCGCTAACTCTGGAAAAACTGCCTTAATTAGTACTTTTGCCGCTTTCTTATTTGCCAATGGGTTTTTAATTTTTTGTGGAGCATTTTGCGCTTTAGTTTATGGCAATGAAGATATTGTTCAAGTAATGGTACAACAAGGCTTACTTTTTTGGGGGTTGGTACTGTTATTTCTCAATATGTGGACAACTCAAGATAACACTATCTATGCCTTTTCTGTTGCAGGTTCGCATTTTTTTCGCAGCAACAAACGCACAGCATTTGTATTAGGTGGTGCTACTGTAGCTTTAATTCTCGCTTGGGGCGGAATTTATAATTTGCTCATCCCCTATTTAATCTTACTCGGTACTTTTATTCCTCCCATTGGTGGAGTAATTATGGCAGATTATTGGTTAATTAAAGGCGGAGAATTTCCGGCTTTAGATTCTCGGCAACCTGCATTTAATTGGGCGGGAATTATTGCATATATTTTGGCAAGTGCGATCGCTTACTTCTCCCCAGGCATTAAACCAATTAACGGCATCATTTGCGCGATCGTTCTTTACTTTATTCTGCGCCGTTTTGTCTTCCGTCCTCACCATAGACCAGTCTAAAATCAATTTAGCTGTTAAAATATTAAAAACAAAACCAACGGCAAAAGCAGCATCATGGAAGAAAAAATACCCACTGCGGCTGAATATGTTGATACAATATCTCAATTAGTTGATTTGCCGATCGACCCCGAACATCGTCCAGGCGTAATCCAAAACTTTGAGCGAATTATGGCGATCGCTAAATTAGTGACAGAATTTCCTTTACCTGAAAATATCGAAGCAGCACCCATATTTGAACCATAAAGTACGTTGTTGCGCTGTCTTCGCTATAGTTTAGCGCTGAAGCGCAACAACGTACCTAGCGCTGAAGCGCAACAACGTACCTAGTTTCTTCAATCCAAAATCTAAAATCTAAAATCTAAAATCGAATGGCTTACGGTTTTCCTGATGCTACCCAAATCGCTGAAGTAGTTAGACAAAAAGAAGTTTCGGCTAAATCAATTGTCGCCGCATCATTGGCGCGAATTGCTGACCGAAATTACAAGTATAATTGCTTCACTAATGTCATAGCTGAAACCGCTTTGGCAGAAGCCGAAAAAATCGATCGATCTATTACTGAAGGCAAAGACCCTGGCATTTTAGCGGGAGTTCCTTTTGCAGTCAAAGACCTATTTGATGTTGCCGGAATTACAACTTTAGCAGGCTCAAAAATTAACGCCGAAAATCCTCCAGCTACCCGTGACGCTACCGCAGTTGCTAGGTTGAAAAAAGCAGGTGCAATTCTCGTTGGCGCATTAAATATGGACGAGTATGCCTACGGTTTTGTCACCGAAAATAGTCACTATGGGCCAACTCGAAACCCGCATAATCTTAACTGTGTTGCAGGCGGTTCTTCCGGTGGTTCCGCTGCTGCTGTCGCCGCTGGACTCGTACCCATTACTTTAGGTTCCGACACCAACGGATCGATTAGAGTACCCGCCGCTTTTTGCGGAATTTTCGGTTTAAAACCTACTTATGGTCGTTTATCTCGATCGGGTGCATTCTTATTCGCTTCTAGTTTCGATCATATTGGGCCTTTTGCTCGATCGGTCCGAGATCTCGCCCTCATTTTTGATGTTTTGCAAGGCGAAGATAAGAGCGATCCAGTTTGTACCAAAAGACCACCAGAACCTTGTTTACCACAATTAAATCAGGGAATTGAAGGTTTAAGAATTGCCATTGCTGGCGAATATTTTGCCGAAAATGCCGAACCCGAAGCATTAGCAGCAGTCGCCAAAGTTGCTCTCGCTTTAAATACTACTGAAATAGTCACTATTCCCGAACCTCATCGAGCAAGAGCAGCGGCATTTATTATTACTGCTAGTGAAGGCGCAAATTTACATTTAAAAAACATCAAATCTCGCCCCCAAGATTTTGATATTGCCACACGCGATCGCTTTATCGCCGGAGCATTAATTCCTACAAATTGGTATATTCAAGCCCAAAGATTTCGGCGTTGGTATCGCGATCGCATCCGAGAAATTTTCACCAATGTAGATATAATTATCGCCCCAACAACACCTTGCGCCGCCCCGGAAATTGGACAACAAAAAATGGTAATTGCTGGCGAAGAAATGTTAGTTCGTCCTAACTTAGGATTATTTACCCAACCTTTATCTTTTATCGGTTTACCAATAATTTCTGTACCCGTTCAACGTCCCGGCGACTTACCTTTAGGCGTACAAATTATCGGCGCACCTTACAAAGAAGCCTTAGTTTTCCGAGTAGCTAAATATTTAGAAGATCGAGGCATTGTTGCTGCACCAGTCGTACAGTGATTTTAGGGAACAGGGGGCAAGAAAACTGCTTATATATAATGTAGAGAAGTTATATATAACGTCTCTACATTTGTCTCGTTCCCAGGTTCAACCAGGGAACGAAAAACAGAGGCTCTGCCTCTTAGCGCAAGTCTCAGTTTATCCATTCTTCCCTTCTACCTTCTGGCTTCTACTCAGATCTTGCACAACTAGGAGGTGGAACCTCCTTTGTCCTCGTTCCCTGGTTGAACCTGGGAACGAGGAAAAAATGTAGAGACGTTATATATAACGTCTCTACATTATGTTAAAACTTTTTGCTCCCTTGGGATCGCTCCCAAGCTTTCCTAGCTCTCTCCCTTGCTTTGGCGATAACTTCCTTTTCATCCACCGTCAAAATTTGGCGATTTCGCATCACTATTTCCCCGTCTACCATAACAGTATGTACATCCGATCCTCTAGCTGAATAAACTAAAATGGCGATCGGATCGTGTAGCGGAGTCATGTGCGGCACTTGAGTATCAATTAAAATCAAATCAGCCAAAAAACCTGGTTGAATCGCACCTAAAGAATCGCCCATGCCGATCGCTTTTGCACCACCTCTCGTTGCCATGCGAAACACATCTTTTGCTACTAAAATATCTGGCTGACCAGTAACAACTTTTTGCAAAAGTGCCGCATCTTTCATGGTTTGAATCATATCTTGAGAGTTGTTACAAGCAGGCCCATCGCACGCCAAACCAATATTAATATTTTTGGCTCTTAACTTGGGAATTGGAGCTACCCCAGAAGCTAAAATCATATTGCTTGTAGGGTCGTGAATAACGTGAGAATTAGTTTCAGCAATTAACTCAATATCGGAGTCAGAAAGATGAACGCAATGATTCAACATTACTTGTTCTCCTAATGCTCCCACATCTGCTAACATCTCCACATTACTTTTACCAGTACGCTGTCTTACTAAGTCGTTGTATTCTGGAGTTTCGGAAGTATGCAGGTGAATAGGTACATTTTTTGTTTGGGAAATTTGCACCGCATCTTCAAAAGCTTTCGGACTCGAACTCCAAGGAACTAAAGGGCCAACACCAATGCGAGTTCGGCTAGTTTGACAATGACAAATTAAGTGTTCGGAACGGCGCACAATATCAGAACGAGTTTCGAGAAAACCGTCAAAAAAGTTTTCATCATTTGTACAACGGAAAAATATGGAACGAATACCCGTGCGATCTAAACTATTGACAGCAATTTCATCAACTCCGTCGCTGTAATGGGGAGTGAAAAATACTTCGCAAATGGTGGTATTACCTGCTTTCAAATTTTCGATCGCGCCCAATTCCATACTAATAGCATAATCTTCCGGCTCAAAAGCTTGCATCAGGGGAATTTGTGCTTCCGAAAGCCAGTGTAATAGAGTACGATCGCTACCCAAAGAACGTCCTAAAATCATACATAAATGGGTATGGGCGTTGATGAATCCGGGACAAACTAACATTCCAGTTGCATCGATCGCTCGCTCGACATTGGTATTTTCAGGTTCACCACTGCCAACAGCGACAATTTCGTTCCCTGCTACTAAAACATATCCGTTTTCGATCACCGTACCAGCATCGTCGCTAGTCAGAATCGTTCCGCCTGAAATTAGCCAATTAGACATTTTTGATTTACCCTTTATGTTCTGTCCTGTGTAAATTTTAAAATTTGAGAAACGAATAATATTTGATGCTTTTTTGTCTTCCTCCTTTGGGAATAATAATCTTGAACAGTTGATGAGTTATGGATATGGAAGCGATCAATATTAGCACCAAGATTCCTGGCTATCGCATTACCGAGCAATTGTACACAGGTGCGAAAACTTTGGTATATCGAGCAGTTAGGGAATTAGACGAGCAACCTGTAGTTATCAAACTACTCAAACAGGAATATCCCAGCTTTAGAGAATTGTTGCAATTTCGGAATCAGTACGCGATCGCGAAAAATCTTGATTTACCAGGAGTGATCCGCTGCTACTGCTTAGAAAATTACCGCAATAGTTATCTCCTAATTATGGAGGATTTTGGCGGCATTTCTTTAAAAGAATATTTAGCAAATAAAACTTTTGATTTAGCAGAGTTTTTTGCGATCGCTTTCCAAATAGTCACCGCTTTAGATGGACTCTACAGCCAACGAATTATACACAAAGATATCAAACCTGCAAATATTGTTATTAATCCCATTACCAAACAAGTTAAACTCATTGACTTTAGTATCGCTTCCCTACTTAAGAGAGAAACGCAGGAAATCAAAGGTACTAAAATTTTTGAAGGTACTCTAGCCTATATTTCCCCAGAACAAACTGGAAGAATGAATAGGGGAATTGATTATCGCACAGATTTTTATTCTCTGGGAGTGACTTTTTACGAATTACTAACTGGGAGACTGCCTTTTCCCACTAACGATCCAATGGAATTGGTACATTCTCACCTTACCAAACAACCGATCGCCGTCCACTGTTTAAATCCTACCATTCCCTTAGTATTATCAAAAATCATTGATAAGCTGATGGCAAAAAATGCCGAAGATCGTTATCAAAGTGCCTTGGGAATTAAACATGATTTAGAAATTTGTTTAAATCAATGGCAAGAAACCGGAAATATTCAATTATTTGAGTTAGGTAAACGGGACATTTGCGATCGCTTTGTCATTTCCGAAAAACTTTATGGTCGTCAAACAGAAATTAACACATTATTAGATGCGTTCGATCGCGTCAGTCAAGGTAGTAGCGAACTCATACTTGTGGCGGGATTTTCTGGTATTGGTAAAACCGCAGTTGTCAACGAAGTTCACAAACCAATTGTCCGACAAAGAGGCTATTTTATCAAAGGAAAATTTGACCAATTTGGGCGAAACATTCCCTTTTCCGCCTTTGTCCAAGCTTTCCGAGATTTAATGGAACAATTGCTCAGTGAAAGTGATGAACAACTCCAACAATGGCAGAGAAAAATTTTAGCCGCTTTGGGAGAAAACGGTCAAGTAATTATCGAAGTTATTCCCGAACTTGAACAAATTATCGGTCATCAACCAGCAGTTCCCGAACTTTTTGGCGAAGCAGCGCAAAATCGATTTAATCTCCTGTTTCAA
Organism: Floridaenema flaviceps BLCC-F50; assembly: GCF_041929275.2. Classification (NCBI taxonomy): domain Bacteria; kingdom Bacillati; phylum Cyanobacteriota; class Cyanophyceae; order Aerosakkonematales; family Aerosakkonemataceae; genus Floridanema; species Floridanema flaviceps. The sequence goes on from NZ_JBHFNR020000001.1 coordinate 800,359, forward strand.
AAGTTTATTCAAGTCTTCGCAAATCAAGAACACCCCCTGACAATTTTTATTGATGACTTGCAGTGGACAGACTCCGCTTCCTTGAAATTAATCCAATTATTGATGAGCGAAACTGATGCTGGTTATTTGTTATTAATTGGCGCTTATCGAGATAACGAAGTTAGTCCCACACATCCATTAATTTTAACTTTAGAGAAACTGCAAAAATTGGGAGCAACTGTCAACACAATTACTCTGCCGCCTTTAGCTTTATTAGACTTAAATCAATTAATTGCTGACACCCTAAATTGTCCATTAGACCTGGTATTTCCACTCACTGAATTAGTGTATAAAAAAACCAAAGGGAATCCATTTTTCAGCAATCAATTCATCAAATATTTACATGAAGAACAGGTTATTAGCTTTAATTTTGAGCTTGGCTACTGGCAATGTGACATGGCCCAAGTCAAGACATTAGCGCCAACAGATGATATTGTGGAATTCATGGGACAACAACTGCAAAAATTGCCCAAAAATACCCAAAATGCCCTGAAACTTGCCGCTTGTATTGGCAACGAATTTGATTTGCATACCTTAGCGATCGTCGCCCAAAAAACCTCCACAGAAATCGCCAATGATTTATGGTTAGCATTACAAGAAGGATTGATAATTCCTAAAAATGAAGTTTACAAGTTTTTCCAACAAAATGAATTAGAAAAAGTCAATTCTCCATTAATATGTGATTTAAACGATCTGGCTGCTTACAAATTTTTGCATGACCGAGTACAACAAGCCGCCTATTTTCTGATTCCTCAAGCCGAGAAAAATTCCACCCACCAACAAATAGGCAAATTGCTTTTACAAAATACCCCTGGAGAAAAAAGGGAAGAAAATATTTTTGAAATTGTTAACCATCTCAACGTCTGTGCTGAAGAAATTACAATTGCATCAGAAAAAGCAGAATTAATTCAACTCAATCGCATTGCTGGGCGCAAAGCAAAATTAGCTACAGCTTATGAACTTGCTGCTAAATATTTGAATGTCGCTTTAAATTTGCTGAGTGAGGATTGCTGGGAAACAGAATATGAGCAAGCGATTAATGTTTATTTAGAAGCGATCGAAGCCGAGTACCTAAACGCTAACTTTAAAAAAGCCGAATTTTTAGCCCAAATTGCGCTTAAATGTGCCAACAATGGACTAGATCAAGTTAAAGTTTATGCCAAGCAATTATTGCTTTTAATCACCCAAAATCGGCTGGCTGAAGTATTACCAACAGCGACAACAGCTTTACAAATTTTAGGAGTTGAATTACCAGAAAATCCCGATGCACCATCTACCTTTGTCAGCCAACTTCAAGAACAAATGAGCATTCAGGGAATTCAGCAAATTGAGGATTTATCTCGCTTAGATTTAATGACCGATCCCAACAAGTTAGAAGCAATGCGAATTTTAATGATTTTGTTTGCTCCAGTCTTGATTGGCTATCCTCATTTGATGCCACTTTTAGGGTTTAAAATGGTGGATTTGTGCGTAAAATATGGCAATTCACCCTTAGCAACCTTTGCTTATGTTTTCTATGGTTGGTTACTTTGTGGAGTTTTAGGAGATATTAAAGCGGGATATCAATTTGGGCAATTAGGCGTGAATTTATTGTCCCAATTTAGTGTCAGCGAAATTAATTGTCGGACAGAAGAAGTATTTTATGGATTTGTCAAACATTGGCAAGATCCTTTAGTGACAACTCTCGATCCTTTGCTCAAATCATTTCAAGTGGGAATAGATGTAGGAGATTTAGAATATGCAGGTTATAGTGCAACTATTTACTGCCACAATCTCTTTTTCGTCGGTCAACCTTTGGATTATGTAACTCAGGAACAAGAGAAATATATCAATGTAATGCGGAAGAATAAACAAGAATTTCTGATTCATCACACCAGTATTATTCGCCAATTAGGGTTACAATTCCAAGGAAAATCGCCAGCAAAATATCAACTGATAGGCGAAAGTTTTGATGAAATAACTATGATACCAGAGTTGATTGCCAAGAAAACGGTAATGTCAATCTTTTCGGTGTATAACTGCAAAGCCATACTTTGTTATTTCTTAAAAGACTTTCAGCAAGCTTTGTCAAATGCGCGATCGGCAAATGAATATGTCATAGCAGTTGGCGGGATGGATGTTTTTGCTGAACACTACTTTTACTATTCCCTTGCCTTACTAGCTTGTGCCAATACAGCAACAGAAGATACCCGCAACGCCTATTTAGAACAAGTCAACGCCAATCAAGAAAAAATGCAAATTTGGGCGAATCATGCGCCAATGAACTATCAACATAAATATGATTTAATCGCCGCCGAAAATCTGCGAGTTTTGGGAAGAAGTTGGCAAGCAGCCGAATTATACGATCGAGCAATTCAAGGCGCTAAACAAAACAATTATCTCCAAGAAGAAGCTTTAGCTAATGAACTCGCCGCCGAATTTTATTTAAGTCAAGGTAGAGATAAGTTGGCTCAAGTTTATCTAGTCGATGCTTACTATACTTATGAACGTTGGGGAGCCAAAATCAAAGTTCAGGATTTAAAACAACGTTATTCCCAACTACTTACTTCAATTATTGAACCAGAAATCCGTTACTTTCAGTCAATGCAAGCCACTCTAGGCAACCGAGAATTTCTCGAAAATACTGATACCAACATATCCGTGTCTCAGGAAACTTCTAGTAATTCTGAGGCGCTAGATTTACTTGATTTAGCAGCAGTAATTAAAGCATCACAAGCTTTGTCTGGGGAAATTCAAATCGATCAATTACTGGCTAAATTGATGCAAGTAGTGATGGAAAATGCAGGCGCAGATCGCGGAATGTTAATCCTTAACCGTGAGGGAAATTTAGAAATTGTAGCTCGCTGTTTTGGTTCGCGGGATTTCCAGCGGTTAAGTGTACCTGTAGAATCAAGTACAGAGGTTCCTTTGCCTGTAATCAATTTCGTTAAACGTACCCAAGAAACTCTGCTAATTAACGATGCGATAATTCCTACTTCCTTTGCCACCGATGCTTATTTCGTTGCCAATCAACCCAAGAGTTTTTTGTGTACTCCAATACTCAATCAGGGCAAATTAATTGGTATACTTTATTTAGAAAATAATGTTACTTGTGGAGCCTTTACGAGCGATCGCTTAGAAGTCCTCCAGCTACTCTCTTCTCAAGCCGCCATCTCTTTGGAAAACGCCATTCTTTACAGTACCTTAGAACAAAAAGTAGTAGAACGCACCCAAGAACTTTCTCAAGCTTTAGAAGATTTGAAAGCAACTCAAAAAAGGCTTGTAGAATCAGAAAAAATGGCAGCTTTAGGTAGCTTAGTAGCGGGAGTAGCACATGAAATTAACACACCAGTTGGCACCAGCATTACCGTAGCTTCTACCTTAGCTGATGCTACACAAACATTTAAAAATGCTGTGGAACAAGGAGAATTAAAGCGATCGACTCTCAACAACTATTTGGAGGTAGCAAGCGAAAGTACAAACTTGATTTTACATAATCTCCAACGTGCCGGAGAATTAATTCAAAGCTTCAAACAAGTAGCTGTGGATCAAGCTAATTTAGAAAAGCGCACTTTTGGCGTAAAATCTTATTTAGAAGAAGTCTTACTTAGCCTTGCACCTCAATTCAAACAAGCTGGTCATATCCTAACAATAGAAGGTGATGAAACTATCACCATTGACAGTTATCCAGGTGCGTTGGCACAAATTGTCACCAATTTAGTAGTAAACTCCCTCACCCACGCCTATCAACCCGGAGAGAGCGGAAATTTGCAATTAGAAATTTACCAACAAAATCAAGAGGTAATCATTCAGTACAGTGATGATGGTTGTGGTATTCTTCAAGAAAATTTGGATAAAATATTCAATCCATTTTTTACTACAGCAAGAAATCAAGGAGGTAGCGGTTTAGGGTTACACATAGTTCACAACTTAGTTACCCAAAAACTTCAAGGAACGATCGATGTTAGTAGCGAACCTGGTTCGGGAACTCTATTTATAATGAAATTCCCTGTTTAGGAAGCAGGGGAACTCAAAGGAGCCAAAAATTCCTTAACTCAAAATTAAAAACTCAGTGTTGGCAATTCATGAATTGCCCTACAAATCTCCAAACTATATTTCGTTTATTGTTGAGGATAAGTCGATGATTATGGATAATAACAACCAACTTCTATTAGATGATGAGAATGACGATTTTTTGATAGTAGAAGATGACACTGATTTAATCGATGGGGAAGTTAACGCTTGGAAAGTGGCGATCGTAGATGACGATCCGACTGTCCACCAAGCGACAAAGTTAGCCTTAAAAAACTTTGCTTTTGAGAATAAATCCTTGAATTTTCTCTGTGCATACTCCGGTTCGGAAGCAAAGCAATTAATTGGGGAAAATCCTGATATTGCTTTCATTTTGCTAGATGTGGTTATGGAAACCAACGATGCAGGATTACAGGTGGTGCGGTATATCCGAGAGGAACTGAACAATCAAAACATTCAAATTATTTTACGCACAGGTCAACCAGGGGAAGCGCCAGAAGAATCGGTGATTATTGCTTACAAAATCAACGACTATAAACTTAAAACTGAACTAACCCGACAAAAACTGATTACTGCTGTGGTTTCAGCTTTACGTGCATACCAAAATGCGATCGACCTAGAAACACAAGCTAACAACTTAGCTCAAGCTTTACATACTTTAGAAAAAACTCAACTTCAGCTAATTCAAAGCGAAAAAATGTCTACTTTGGGTCATCTTGTCACTGGGATTGCTTACGAAATTAATAATCCTTTGGGATGGATTTCCGGTAACTTGAGTTTGCTCGAAGAATCAGTAACAAATTTATTGCACCTAGTTGAATTGCAGGAGCAACAATGTCCTAGCATTTGCGCCGATATTAAATCAAAAATCGAGGAAATTGACCTAGAATACCTCCATAATGACTTACCTAAACTGATTAGCTCAACCAAGGAAGGAATCTATCGCTTGCGCCACTTAAGTAGCTGTTTAACCACCTTTTCCAAAACTGATAATGGTGCTACTACAGTTAATATTCATGAATGTATCGACAGCACTCTGCTGATTCTGAAACATCGCTTGAGGGCAAACAACTATCATCCAGCAATTGAAGTATTGAAAGAATATGGCAATATACCTTTGGTTGAATGCTTCCCCGGAGAATTAAATCAAGTATTGATGAATCTGCTCAACAATGCTATTGATGCAGTGAAAGAATCTAATCGAGGACGCAGTTTCGCAGATATTCAAGCAAATCCCAATCGCATTACCATTCAGACAGCTATTAAGCATGAAACACACATTGTCATTCGCATTCAAGATAACGGTGTGGGGATGTCCGAAGTAGTTAAACAACAAGCTTGTGAACCATTTTTTACCACCAAACCTGCCCAAGGAGCTAGGGGATTAGGATTAGCGATCGTTCGTCAAATTGTAGTCGAAAAACATGGCGGCAGCATAGAAGTAATCTCATCCCCAGGAGAAGGTTCTGAGTTTGCGATCGTTCTGCCTTCTTCAGCATCAGACGATCGCACATCTGCTCCCCGACTTTGACCTTCCCGAATAACTTGATTTGGCTGATCTTTCCCGTTAAAAACATCAAATCTCGCCTCCAAGATTTTGATATTGCCACATACGCGCTCTATATCGCAGGTGCATTAATTCCCGCAACTTGGTACATTTAAGCACGGAGATTTCGGCGTTGCGCGATCGCCTGCGAATAATTATCCGATCGGCGCACCCAACAAAAAATCATTAATTTTAACAGTAGCGAAATACTTAGAAGATCCAGGAATTATTTTCGCACCAGTCATAAAGTAGATATTATCGATCGACTCGGTTAATTGGCAGAAACTTAGTTCTCAAACCCTCATATTATACTTGAGCTTGCTATTAACAAAACCATGTAAATTGCTGAGCTAACTATCTGCTAAATCACAGGAAAAACCTTTTTTAGATATTTTTAATAATATGCCTGTGGTCGGAAATAAACCTATAAATAGGAAGATGAATAACATATTCCTTTAAAATATTTCAATTTAATGATCTATATAAGTGAAGAGGTAAATAAATAGACCTGATAGATAGCCTAAACATATAGATATCAATTTATTAGGCGGTCAGGAGTTTAAAATGGCTATTTCACAAGCAGCAATTGACAATAAATTAATCATTGGTACACCTGCACCCGATTCTATTGCCGGATTAGAAAATACAGACACAATTTTAGGCGCAGAAAGCGCAGATATTCTAATTGCTAATCAAGACTTAGATATGATCAATGGCAACCAAGGCAGCGACACAATTAGAGGCAGTCAAAGTGCCGAAATGTTGCGTGGGGGTCAGAATAATGATTTTATTACTGGTGACAACGGTCAGGATACTATATTAGGTGATTTAGGTAGCGACACTCTCATTGGCGATCGAGGAGACGACGTAATATATGGTGCTCCTTATGAAGATGTAGACTTTGCCGGAGATGGCAAAGACTTCCTATACGGAGGACAAGGAAAAGATACCTTATTTGGGGGTGCTGACAACGATTTAGTCGCTGGCAACGAAGAATCAGATATACTTTATGGTAACAAAGGTAACGACACAATTTACGGCGGACAAAGCAACGATACCATATACGGTGGTCAAGAAAATGACCAACTTTTTGGCGACAAAGCTAACGATGTTCTTTGGGGAGATTTAGGCGCAGATACCTTAACTGGTGGGATTGGCGATGATGTATTTGTAATTGGTAGACGCAACGATGTAGATGGTTTTCAGAGTACAGGTGGAAGTACGATCGCACAAGCTGATGTGATTACAGATTTTGGTAAAGGTTTAGATTTAATCGCCTTAACAGGTGAGCTAACTTTTGATAACTTAAATATTGTCCAAGGTACTGGAGAAAACGCAGCTAATACCTTAATTCAAGATAAATCTACAGGTCAGTATTTAGCCAACCTACAAGGAGTTGACCTCAACACAATTACTAAAGCTGACTTCACTTACTCAACTATTAGCATCAATAACTACTTATCATTTGCTCAGCCAACATATAGCGTTACAGAAGAAGGTACGCCTGGGCTCGCTGTTACCATCAATCGTACAGGCGAAATTAATCAAGCAGTCAGCGCTACATTATTTACCAGCGACGGCACTGCCAAATCACCAACTGACTACAATGGCAACCCAATTGCCGTTGATTTTGCCCCCGGACAAACCAGCAGAACTGTTACTATTCCCATAGTTGGAGATAACATAGCCGAAGGTCAAGAAACATTTGATTTAAGTTTAGGTTTCCCCTTCAACGGTGCCACAGTTGAACAACCTCAAAAAGCTACCGTGACCATTGTAGATAATGATAATGGTGGCGGAAATAATAATAATGGTGGTTCTAATGGCGGTGGTGTATCAGCAGCAGAAGCAGGAACTATTCAATTTAGCAGCCCCACCTTTGCTGTTAACGAAGATGGCACACCAGTAGCATCAGTAACAGTGAATCGCAATGGTAATAGTAACGGTGCCGTAAGTGCCAAGCTGTTAATAAATGGTGGTACTGCCATTGGTGGATCGTCACCCTTAGCCTCACCCGTAGATTATGACAACAGCTTTATCACAGTGGAATGGGAAGATGGAGATAATACTCCTAAAACGATCGATATTCCCATCACTGATGACGCACTAACTGAAGGTAATGAAACTGTTAATTTGACCTTGTGTGATTGTACAGGTGGCGCAACAATTGGCAAACAAGATACTACCGTCCTCACCATTGTTGATAATGAAGGTGTATCCTCCTCAACATTAAACCCAGAAATTGATTTGTTCGTTGGCGGAACAGGGATTCCTGATAATACAGGAAGCGTTGATTTTGGTAGCGCTGCGGTTGGTGATGACCTAACTAAAACCTTCACAATTCAAAATACCAGCCCCACTGATACTCTGAACATTAATAGTTGGGAAATACCCGATGGTTATTGTTTAGTAGGAAATGTCCCTGGTAGTGTCGATCCTAATAGTAAAGCCACCTTTACCTTATCAGTTGATACAACAAAAGCAGGTAATCGCCAAGGGGTAATATCAATCAATAACAATGACCGAAATGAAAGTCCTTTTAACTTCGCTGTTAAGGCTGCAATCGGTGATAATACTACCCCCAGCCCAACAGAAAGCGCAATTCAAATCTTTAATGATGGTAGCGAAGTTAGTGATGATAGTACTAGTGCGATCGACTTTGGTACAGTTAATCTCGGTGGAACTCTCAGCCACACTTTCACCATTAAAAATACCAGCAGTCAAAAAGCACTCACTTTAAGCGATTTAACCTTACCCGATGGATTCAGTTTAGTCGGAACATTTCCTAACAGCATTGCACCCAACACCGAAAAAACTATCACCATTAATGTGGACACTTCCACTGTTGCTAATCCTCAAGGCACTTTAAGTTTTAAAACCAGCGATAGTAGCGACAACCCCTTTAATTTCAACATTCAAGCCACAGTTAACCAAGGAACTTCTTCCCCTTCCCCTCAAGGCGGCGAAATTGAAGTGTTAGACAATGGTGTTGACATCAGCGATGGTAGTTCTAACCCCCTTGACTTTGGTACAGCTAAAGTGGGCGACAATCTCAGCAAAACCTTCACGATTAAAAATACCAGCACTCAAGGAACACTCACTTTAAGCGATTTGAGTTTACCCAGTGGATTCACTTTAGTCGGGAATCTTCCTAACAGCATTGCACCCAACAGCGAAAAAACTATCACCATTAATGTAGACACTTCCACTGTTGCTAAACCTGACGGTACTTTAAGTTTTAAAACTAGCGACAGTGACGAAAACCCCTTTAATTTCAACATTAAAGCCACAGTTAACCAAGGAACTTCTTCCCCTTCCTCTCAAGGCGGCGAAATTGAAGTTCTAGATCAAGGGATTTTTAATCTCACGGATGGTAGTCCTATTCCCGTTGACTTTGGTACAGCTAAAGTGGGTGACAATCTCAGCAAAATCTTCACTATTAAAAATACCAGCACTCAAGGAACACTCACTTTAAGCGATTTGAGTTTACCCAGTGGATTCAGTTTAGCTGGAACTTTTCCTGACAGTATTGCACCCAATAGCGAAAAAACTATCACCATTAATGTGGACACTTCCAAAGTTGCTAATCCTGATGGTACTTTAAGTTTTAAAACTAGCGACAGTGACGAAAACCCCTTCAATTTTGGCATTAAAGCCACAGTTAACGAAGCAACTTCTTCTAATGGAGGTGGCACAATTGAAGTTTTAGATGGGGGTTCGGAAATTACCGATGGTAGTACTAACGTCTTCGACTTGGGAATTGTTGATGTTGGGCAAAGCCTGTCAAAAACCTTTACCATCAAAAATGTTAGTAATAGTCAAGATCTGGTTTTAAGTAACTTGACTTTACCTGATGGATTTAACTTACAAGGTGATTTTCCTAGTACGATCGCACCCAATAGCACAGCTACTTTCAGCATTAATGTAAACACAACAACAGTCACTGATTTGCAAGGAACTCTCTCATTTAAGACTAACGATCCAAACCAAAATCCCTTTGATTTTGTCATTGGTGCTACAGTAAGAAATCCTGCTGCACCCGTAGAAATATTGGGCAGTGAAGGTCGAGATAGAATCCAAGGAGATGATAACGGTGTTGATATTATCACTCCTCGTGGTGGTGCAGATATTATTACTTGGACAAATGTTCCACCCCAAGGTATTACCGACCAAATCATCGGTTTTGCACCTAATGAAGACAAACTGCAATTTGCTGTTGCCAACTTCGGAGGTATTTCTAGTATTACCCCAGTAACTGTTACTCAATTGTCAGCTGATGGTACAAATATTAGCGGCAAAAACCTGGTTCTCTTTGACAACAGTCTCTCATTTTCCGATATTGCTGCTGTGGATTCAGCATTAGCAGCACAAAATGGTAGTTCGGGTTCCGCAACTTACTTTGTATACTCTGCTAGTGGAGTTCAGTATTTAGGTTTCGATCCAATTGCCAATCAAACTGGTGATGCAACAAACATTGTTAAATTGGATGCAGCACCAACAGCAGAAAGTTTTAGTTTCTTCAACTAAGCAAGTTCGATAGAGTGTTATATAGATCCCCGACTTCTTGGAGAAGTCGGGGATCTCGCTTAAGTTTAATTTGTGTTATATAGATCCCCGACTTCTTGGAGAAGTCGGGGATCTCGCTTAAGTTTAATTTTCTACTTTACGACTGCGACAAACTCCCATAATAATTTGATCTTGCTCACCAAAACTGATATTGATAATTTCTCCGGTTTTTGTGACAATAGTAGCTTGTGTAGGAGAAACAGTAGTAAACAAACCACCAGTTTCATAAGCGCTTCTTTCTGCTTCCGCACGCTGTCTACCAATAAGTTGTTGCCAACCACCTAAACGCGGATTTTTATCATTTTTCCTCGCAGTACAAGCTAACAATTCTTCTTGACTTTGCTCGGTATTTGTTCTATTAGATGGATCTGTCTGAGCATAGCCAGGAAGAACGAGACTATTTAAACTAATAGCAATTGCGGTGATGATGACTGTTCTCATATCCAACTTGGGGTTTGGGTGAATTAAACTAACGATCGCATTTAAGGTAGCATTGTTCCTAGTTACTGAGAAATAGGTACGTTGTTGCGCTTGGGCGCTCTTATTACCGCCCAAGCGCAACTACGTACTAAAAGCCGGAGGTTAAAATGTCTACTATCTTTACTGAAATTCCTGTTATTGATTTTGCTCCTTTTATTAATGAAGATGCCAGTAAGAAAAAATTAATTGCTAACCAAGTTTATCAAGCTTGTCAAGAAATAGGCTTTATGTATATCAAAAATCCAGGCATATCCAAAAATTTAATTCAGCAAATTTTTAGAGAAGCGAAAAAGTTTTTTGCTTTACCAATAGAAGTTAAAAGCAAATTAGCTTGGTCAGATGAATTTAGTAATAGAGGTTATGTTGGCGTAGAAAGAGAAAGCCTCAATCCTGAACAACCAGGAGATTTAAAAGAAGCTTTTAATGTGGGCAAAGAAGATAATTCAACTAACTTAAATTTAGAACAAAAGAACTCTAGTTTAACTTGTAATCGCTGGCCTACGGGAGATGAAAATTTTCGAGAAACAGTGTTAAAATTTTATCAAGCTTGTACAGAAACAGCGAACATTATTTTAGAAGCATTTGCGATCGCCCTGCAACAACCAACAAACTTCTTCACAAATACCCACACAGACCAAAACCACACCCTACGCTTACTGCATTATCCACCTTTACAACAAACACCAAAACCCGGACAAGTAAGAGCAGGCGAACATTCAGATTATGGCAGCATTACCTTATTATTTCAAAATGAAATTGGCGGATTAGAAGTTTGTACAACCGCAGGAAAATGGATTGCTGCACCGACAATTCCAGATACAATTTTAGTGAACACAGGTGACTTAATGCAGCGATGGACAAATCACGTTTTTTGTTCTACCAAACATCGAGTAATGATTCCTGAAGATGAGAAAAAAGCGGTTTCTCGTTATTCTATTGCTTTTTTCTGCCATCCAAATGATGATACCCTAATTGAAGCTATTTCGAGTTGTGTAAGGGAGGATTTTCCGCAACTTTATCCCCCCATCTCGGCTGGTGATTATTTGCTTAGTCGATTGCAAGCAACCTACTGATTTTAGATTTTCGATTTTAGATTTTAGATAAAACTCTGAAAATCTAAAATCTGAGATCACAGCACCAAGAGGCGGAGCCTGGAGTTTCTCGTTCCCCGGTTGAACCTGGGAACGAGGTGAAAAGAGGTTCTACCTCCATTGCTGCCAGATCTGAGAAAATCCAAAATCTAAAATTAATTTAGCTGTTAACAATATGTTCGATCGCATCTGGATGAGTGGGCAATTCACCAGTAATTACCTCACAACCAGAATCCGTAACTAACACATCGTTTTCAATGCGAATTCCCCGCACATCAGAGAATTGCGCCAAGCGATCCCAGTCTACAAACTCTTGGAAAGATTCTCTGCGATCGGGATAATTCAAAAGTGAAGGAACTTGATAGAAACCTGGTTCAATACTTACCAACATTCCCGCTTGCAAAGGACGATCCAAACGGAGGAATTTTAAGCCAAAGCGATCGCTTCTTGTCCGCCCCAACTCATACCCCGACAAATCGCCCAAATCCTCCATATCATGAACATCTAAACCAATTAAATGCCCAATACCATGAGGGAAAAATGCCGCATGAACATCATTTTCCACCAACTCTTCCACATCCCCTTTCAGGATGCCCAACTGTACCAACCCGTAGGTGAGAGTTGTCGCCGCCTGAAGATGAATATCCTTATATTCCACCCCTGGCGCAATTTTAGCGATACAGGCATCATGGGCCGATCGCACCACCTCATAAATATCACGTTGCGTCGGTGAAAACTTGCCCGAAACAGGCCAAGTGCGCGTCACATCAGAAGCCCACCCCAGCGCCGTTTCCGCACCCACATCCGCCAGCAACAAATCCCCCGGATTTATCGCCCGGTAATGCTGTTCGTTGTGCAGCACTTCCCCATGAACCGTGACAATGCTGTTATAAGCACAAGTCATCTGCTGGGCTAAAATCACATTTTCCATTGCCGCCCGTACTTGGGCCTCAAACTTAGCGTGACGAGTCGCCGCCATTCCTGCCCGATGCGCCTGTACCGTACAAGCAGCCGCCTTGCGTAACTCAGCAATAGCAGCAGCATCATGACAAAGGCGTAGTTGGACGATCGCATAAGCTAATTCCCAGTCAATCCAACTTAAGGAACTAGCCGAATACAGCCAACGATGCAGCATATTTGACTGTTGCTGTTGCAGGTAAACATCCTGAACTGGAATTGTAGCGCTACTGTATGCCCTCGACCACAATTCTGACATTGGGAAAGCAATATTTGCCCCAATCAGTTCAGCAACTTCTTCCCTGAGTAACTGTTTCCCATGCCACAGTTCATCATCTAAACTGGGGTCATCCATGTACAGTTCCAGCGTCCCTGGTGGTTCCATACGAATCGCCACATTTTCCAGAGGTATGCCAGCAAAGTAAAGAAAATGGCTGCTGGCGCGAAAAGGTAGCTGATTTCCCGGATAATTCCGAGAACTGCGAACCCCTGACCAGAGGACGACCGGAAAATTAATCATCTTAAAGAGTTTTTGCCGTCTTTTGCGAAGAGCATCAGCAAGGGAAACCCGGCTGCCATTAGTCTCCGCCAAAGAAGCTGTTTGTGTCAGCATAAAAGGAAAATTGTTAATTGACTCCGCTGGCCTTTCGATCGTGAGTTGCATTATCTGAACTAACCGTTCTGTAAAACTTACTCAAATTTACCAAAGTCGAACAGCGAAAGCGCGAACCAAGTAAATTCGATGTTTACTTCCTGCTTCATCGAATCCTTAACAGCGATGCTCTTAAGTTGATGTGACTCGTCGGGTAAGGATTGGGTATCACTACCCGCACCTCCCCTAAGAACCGGACTTGACAGTTTCCCATCATCCGGCTCAAGCCTTATTTCAAGCCTTTCAACTTGGGTTTTGAATGTACCTGTTTGTGGCACGCTGCGTGTAAGTGCTGTAGGTTGTCTGTGTCGTCTAGACCGCCTTTAGCTACAGGTACTATGTGGTGGGTTTCTACCTCTTCCCCATTGATTAATAGTTCACCGCAGATGGGACATTTCCAATTTTGGAGAAGGGCTACTTCGTAATATTTTGAGCCTTTCTCCCAGTATGATTTCCCGTTCTTTTGGTGACGTTTATCCCAATAATCTTTTAGGGACGGGTCATCTGGTGACGCGCTACCTTTAACCTTTATGTGCCTTTCAATGGGTGTTTTTGAGATAGGATATAGGGTGATTGTCACCTTTTTCCTACGGCGTTCGCTTTCGCAGGCGAACGTCCATTGATTATTTTGGATGGTCTTAAAGTAACGGTTTTTCACCCACTTTTTGCCTTTCTTGGGGTGTCTACGCTTTGCCCAATGCCAAAGGTATTGCCATACTCGGTGTGAGATATAGCTGAAGGTTTCTTTGCTAACTCCACCTTTGTAATAGTTAGCAAAACCCCTGAGAATCGGATTCAGTTTTCTGATGACTACTTCTTGTTCTTGACCATTCAGACGTTTGATTTCCTCTCCTATCCTTTTACAGAAAGCTAATACTTTCTTTTTGGATGGTTTGGTTAGCAGTTTACCGCTATAGTGTCTTAGATTAAAACCAAGGAAGTCGAAACCATCTTCCATTGACGTGATTAGCGTCTTCTCAGTGCTGAGTTCTAAGCCTCTTTCTCTCATCCATTGCTGAATCTGGATTTGTGCTTTTTCGAGACTTCCTTTGTCCCTAGCTGTAACTATGAAATCATCAGCGTATCTCACCACGCCAAGTTTCGGATTGGTGGATTTTATGTATGTTTCTAACCCATGCAATCCTATGTTGGCTAGGAGCGGGGATATTACCCCTCCTTGTGGTGTGCCAAGTTCTGTCGGGTTAATTTTCCCTTGGAACATGAATCCAGCTTTTAACCATTCTCTTATTAACTTTCTTTGTGGAAAGTGGCTAATACTGTCGAGAATGGCTTCGTGGGCAATGTTGTCGAAAAAACCTTTGATGTCAGCTTCTAGTACCCAGTTGTCTCTTCCTTTGCATACCCTGATGAAGGATTGTTCTATTGCATCTTGACAACTTCTACCGGGTCTGAAGCCATAGGAATTGTCTTCAAACATGGCTTCCCATTCGGGTTCTAGTGCGTTTTTCACTACTACTTGCATGACTCTATCTCTAATGGTTGGGATACCAAGAGGACGTTTTTTGCCGTTTGGTTTAGGAATCATAATTCGTCTTGTGGGACTGGGTTTTGTTCCTTTCCAATTACGTACAAATTTCACTCTTTGTGCGGGGGTGTTTATAACCTCCTTGTCAATCCCTGCCGTCTTTTTACCGTCATTGGTTTGAGTGATTTGTCTGACTGCTAACAGTAGGTTTGCGTAGCTTCTTAGCATTAACTTTTGTAGGCTTCGTAGCTTACGAAATAACCCAAGTTGTTTGGCACGAAAGATTCTTTGACGTAGATTTCTCACAGCTTTTCGGGCTTGTCGCCAATTAATTTGGCTCCAATCTTCTAGCTGTTTCTTTTGTCCGTTTACTGTCATTTTCATGGCGGTATCTAACTTGTCATCAGATTCGATTTCTTAGTCATTTCGTCTTTCGTATAAGACCCAGGTGAAGTCTGCTTTCCTTTCGGTCAGAGGCAAATTTTGAACCTCTATCTGATTCATTACAAATCAGCATTCGCTTTTTCACCCATCCTCTACCCTCCAGGGGTTTCTGTCATTGTTGCCTTTGACTTACTAGGGTTTTCGACCTTTCCCTAGACCTTGTAGGGTTTACCCTGTTGTATCGTCTAGTTTTCTTTTCTTTGTTAGGTGCTGTCTATACTGCGATGAGGTTTATTGTTCACACGGTTTAAGAATGTGGAAGTCTTTAGCCCCCTCATAGGAACCTTTCAGCCTTATTTGGTTCCTCGTTTGATGACGCAGCTTGTGACAGTTCACTTGCGTTCACCGTTCAAAGAAATCCCTCTTGCTCCTAACTATCTTAGGCTGATAGCTTCGGCTACTTTCGTGGTCTGCATTCCGGTTGTTTCGTTACCTACTAAACCGTGACCGGACTCTTTTAACAGTCTTTTACGTGAGGGTAGGAAGTGTGAAACTCCTAGAGGACAGGGTTCCTCATTCTAGATGACCAGTTCAGGTCGCGCT
Organism: Floridaenema flaviceps BLCC-F50; assembly: GCF_041929275.2. NCBI lineage: Bacteria > Bacillati > Cyanobacteriota > Cyanophyceae > Aerosakkonematales > Aerosakkonemataceae > Floridanema > Floridanema flaviceps. The sequence goes on from NZ_JBHFNR020000001.1 coordinate 816,174, forward strand.
CCACAGGCAAACCCCGTCGAACTGACGGTTAAAGGATCATCAATTTCAGGATACCAGTGTTCTAAATTGGCACTGGCATTCAAAGTTTAACTTATGATTTTAACAATTTGCTATCTATTTGAAAACCTCATAAGTTATAGTAGTGCTTCGATGCTTGAGTTAGGTTTTTGTTTCAGATAAACTTCCTCAGAATAACAAAAGAGTTAAGTTTGAGAGTAGGACAAAAGAATGACTCTTCAGCCCAATGCTGCGAAAAACAGCATCAAGTTTAGTGATTGGTCAATTGTACAACTACCCGGATTGAGTGCCCAAGACTGCGCCCAACTCTCCGAATGTGGCATCAATACTACTGTGCAATTGTTGGTAAAAGCAAATACCTCGGAAAAAAAATTAGCCTTAGCTAGTCAATTACAGAAACCCGTACATCACGTCCAAAAATGGGTAGCATTAGCAGATTTAGCCCGGATTCCCAGCGTCGGTTGTCAATACTGCGGCTTACTGTTACACGCTGGCATCGCCTCCGTCAACCAACTAGCCCAAAGTTCCGCCCACAAAGTACATCAACAAATTTTAAAATTACAAGTTTCCACAATGCAGCGTCGTGACCTTTGTCCCCCTGTGGAAGAAGTTACTTGTTGGATTCAACAAGCGAAAACGATCGTTAGGTAGTTGGTAGTTGGTTGTGAATATTGTTTGAAAAACATCGCAAATGGTTGATTAACCTTATGCGCCAAGGTACTAGAAGAGATTTAATTTCCATTCAGTGTATCGTCCTGCTGTTCTTCAACTTCCAAATCTAGGGCAAATCTCAAAGCTTGCCTGATTCTGAGCATGACTTCATCGGGTAGTACACCCAGTTTTCTCTCAAGTCTCACAGTTGGAATAGAACCTAGACCTTGAACATTAACAACAGAGTCACGTTGTAAAAAGGATAATTTGGGCAGGGCAACTTCGTAAGAACTACCGCGATTTTGGGTAGTTACTGGTACATAAAGAACTAAAGCGCGAGGTGGGTTAGAATCAAAGCGAGATACGATCACAACAGGGCGTTGCTTTGCTACAAGCCCTAAATCAACCAGCCACACTTCACCAGGTTTCGGATTCATCAATTAAATCTAACACTTCTTGTTCTACAACTCTCGATCGCACCAAATCTAGCGCATCTTGGTCTGCTAATTCAATGAGTTCCGTTAGGTATTGCCGTACTTGCTGGGCAATATCAGGTTGCCATTGACGCAGTTTCATATCAAGTTCTTGAATTAAAGCATCCATGAAAAACTTTTCAGCGATGATGGTTGTCTAGTTCTATGTTAAGCTATATCATAGCAACCAGCACTTCAGCGGCAATAAAAGTTTCTTTAATTCCCCTATATCATGCAGTTTTTACTTAAAATTATACTGTCCGACGCACTCTATAAAGTGAAATTGGCTTGAAAGTTAAGTTTATTTTTCCAAGCTTCAACTGTATTTTCTGGAATAGGTTTTAAATCTGAAGCAATCTCAAAATACATATCCAGTCCACTGTGCAAAATTCTATTTGTGTTAATCAAAGGTTCCTGTTTGGGTGTACTTCCATTACCATTAACAAAATCACCCATTGCTTCAGTTCCATTAGCTAAACGATGAACTGTAGTTTCAGATCAAGTTCTTGAATTAAAGCATCCATGAAAACTTTTCAGCGATGATGAGTTATCAGGAAAATTCTTTGAGCAAATCTTCAACGAGTTGGGGAGAGACACGGAAATTTGTAGCTTGTAACAGTTGCTTCAAAGTCTCAGGAAAGTCAATCCATTTCCGCCTAGCTGCTTCACCCAAAATTCCTAACAAACCAGTAATTTTAATGCCAAGCTGTTGAGCAATTTGACGAGCCGCTAAATCATCAACAATAAGTAAATCAGCTTGTAGGGACTGAGCAAGAAAAATAGCAGCCTGTTCACCAGCCTGTAGACGTTGCAAAGGAGGATAATTACCTGGGGGAACTGGTCGAATTTCTAGCCATTGCGGAGGTTTAGCTATCCACTCTTGTAGTACAACTGGCGCACCTGTGGCTTGCATTTCGGCTTGGACAACATCGGGAATAATTAGAGTTGAGTAGAGGCGCGGTAATAGGTCAAGTTGGTTGATAAGTAGTAAGTAGAGAATAGGTGAAGTATCAGAAATGACAATCATCGGAAATGTTCACCCCTGCTCAAGCTGTTGAAGCGTTTGCAGGTCTTGCTGGAAGTCAATAATGCTGTAGTGAAGATAAGCTCCATGTTGTTTGAGGAAAGCATCGACTTCAAAACGGTTGAGGTTAAGAATACGTCCGACTTCAGCACTGGTCAAGTTTTGTGCTTTGTAAGCTTCCACAACCAGGATTTCTAGGATATGTTGGGAGAAGTTCTCTAAATCAGGTTTGAGTTTTTGGATGTATTCATCTGGAATATCAATGGTAATTTGCATCGGTAAGTTTTGGAATATGGCTTTGTTTACGAGTCTAACATTGGAGAATGAATAATACTTTACCCTTTTAACTGAGTCCATCAATCTAGAAACCCGATTTCTTCAATAAACCGAGTTTCTTTTTTTTCAAATAACAAAACCTAATTAAACCTAGATAACAATTCTTCACGGGATAACTGTAACAACAAAGCTGTTGAATCTGCGGGCGGTAAAGCTAACAAAGGCTCAATAATTCCCCTTAGTTCATCATCCAACTCTCCAAATTTTGCACGCAACAAATTTTCTACAAAAATTCGTTGTCCTTGGCGAACACCTTGCTCGATACCTTGCTCGATACCTTGCTCGATACCTTGCTGAGTAGCTTCAGCCAAACGTTGCTCATAAAGTGGTGACAAACGCATAATTAAATCCTGCTCCTCCGGCTCCAAATTTTGGCTTACTTCTAATATAGTCTTGAGGTTACTTAACAACTCCAACACCACAACCCGCAAAGGATCGTTTTCGGGAATTTTTGCCAAATCATCAATAGCTTCTTGCTGCACTCTCCCCTTACCTAAAAGGCGTAACCAAAGAGTTTCTTGAGTTTTTGGTAATTGATGAATTACCACAATACCCGCTTTCCAATGAATGGGGAAAAAATAAACTCCGCTGCCCCAGTTTTCTACATCAAGTGTAGCGCCAAAACCTGATAATAGAGCTTCTGATGCTGTAGGAGCAATTATCCAAAGAAAAGGTAAATCTGTCTCCTCAATACGAGTATTATTTCGTCTTGCTTGACGTTCCAAAAAAGCAAAAACATCAAACAATTTGCCCATACAGCTACGAACATCACCCAAATTCAGTAGGTAGATGTAAATAAAGTGAAACCAGGGCGGGCTCTCCTGCCCACCCCACAAGAAAGCTGTAATTCTTGTGGGGTGGGCAGGAGAGCCCGCCCCATCCTCATATAACTATTATCACTTTATTTATTTGCACCCACTTAATCGCATTCCGGTAAGGTTCAAAAATCGCCGCAGTAGCCGCCAAGCGTCCTAATAATCCCAACTGGGTAGTAGGTGCAATCTCCCCCTTGGGGGCAAACCAAACATCGATTTCTCGCACTTCACCCGCAATATTACGACTTGTTTCTACCTCGCCTAAAGGTGATAACAATTCTTTCAGATAATCTTTGGCAAATTGGTCATAGGGAAAAACAGTCATTCGATTAAATTAAAATTAACCTTTTGCTAAAACTCCATTTAAGAAAATGTCAGCAATACCTTCAGCCATTTCTTTCATTTCTTGGGGTGAGGTCTGGGGTTCCATTATTGTATTGTGGCTGAAACCTGCGATCGCAAACATTCCCACAAATACCTGTGCTACAATTCGCGGATTCATCTGGCGATAAATCCCTTTTTTCATCGCTGTTTCAAAGAATGCTTCTGCTACATTCGTCATTTTATCAATTACTTCGGACTGAACGCGATCGCGCAAATCTTCATGGAACTGCGCCTCCATAAAACAAACTCGCATTAAATCACCATTTTTATGGAAATTAAGCATTCGCCGTCGCATCACTTTTCCTACCGCTTCATAGCTTTCCATCTCACTTAATTCTGTTAGCAAATCTGTGAGAATTTCCACCCAACCTTGAGTCGCTACTTCAATTAAAATCGCCTTTTTATTGGGAAAATGCCTAAACACAGTTCCTTCAGCTACTCCCGCTGCCATAGCCAAGTCACGAGTCGTTGTGCCATCATATCCCTGACGAGCAAATAACTTTTGTGCCGCCTTAATAATTCGGTTGCGCGTCGCATCTTCTGACTGAGGCTGAGGATTTTTGTGCAAAATTCCCATAGTAGTAATTTGTGTATCTTAACTGAAGTGAAAACTGATTAAATATGGCTGAGTTCGATCTTCAGCAGGGAGATTTCCCTGATGGAAGTAAACTATCGAGAAGTATTAGCATTTCCAGCAGCTATAATTACCTAATATTAACCTGTTCTGACCCCGATTGCCCCTATTTCCTGAATCTGATTTAAATCAAACTTGGCAGATGTAAAACCAAGGTCTGCTCAGTAATTGCAGCTATTAGGATAAGATACTTTTTAACTATAAATATGAGCGATCGCACAAAACTTTACTTTTTTTTATGAAAAAACATCTTAACTCCATCTATCTTGCTGAAAAATTATGCTAACTATAAATTGGTAAAATCAATAAAAATGTGATTTTCTCATTTTCAGGTTTAAATTTTGAATTGCTGATGTTGTTACTGACACACAAAATCAGCATAATTACTAAATAGTCACCAAAAAAACATCCGTAGGGAAGCAATTATCAAACCAGCATCCCCACGTATTTGATCTGGGAAAACAATGTCTCTATCCTCTTTTATGCTTAGGCTCATCTCCTTTCTATGCGCGGTAATGCTATGGTGCTCAATAACACCAGGAAGCGCCCTAGCACTTACCCAAAACCCAGCAGCCACAGCTGATTCAATTAAGCCCTATCTAGATCGAGTCATGCAGCGCATCACCGAGTTTAAACTAGATAATGGCATGAAATTCATCGTCTTGGAAAGACACCAAGCACCAGTAGTTTCCTTTCTCACTTATGCTGATGTCGGTGGCGCAAATGAACCGGAAGGCAAAACTGGTGTGGCACACTTTTTAGAACATTTAGCTTTTAAAGGTACCACACGCATTGGCACCAAAGATTACCAAGCAGAAAAACCAATCTTGGACAAATTAGATAGTTTATGGCAACAAATTCAATCAGCGAAAGCCGCTGGTAAAGCAGAAGAAGTTACCAAACTACAAGCTGAATTTCAGAAAGTTGAAGCCCAAGCAGCTGAACTGGTCAAACAAAATGAACTAGGTCAAATAGTCGAAAAAGCTGGTGGTGTCGGTTTAAATGCTGCCACTTCTAGCGATGCTACTCGCTATTTTTATAGTTTCCCGGCTAATAAAGTAGAATTGTGGATGTCCCTGGAATCAGAAAGATTTTTAGATCCCGTCTTCCGCGAATTTTTTAAAGAGAAAGAAGTCATCCTAGAAGAACGCAGAATGCGGGTGGAAAATTCCCCCATTGGGATGATGATTGAAGCTTTTATCGATAAAGCTTACAAAGTGCATCCTTATCGTCGTCCAGTAATTGGTTACGATCGAGATTTGCGGAATTTAAGTAGGGAAGATGTAGCGCAATTTTTCCAGACTTACTATGTTCCGAGTAACCTGACATTGGCAGTAGTTGGCGATGTAAAAACCGCCGAAGTAAAGCGGCTTGCGGAAATTTATTTTGGGCGCTATCCTGCTAAACCTAAGCCAAAATATGATTTATCAGTTGAACCGAAACAAACAGAAACTAGGGAAGTAACTTTGCGCTTGCCGACTCAACCTTGGTACTTTGAAGGTTATCATCAACCCGCAATTAATCATCCTGATTATGTGATTTATCAGTTAATTGGTAGCATTCTCAGTGATGGACGTACTTCTCGTTTATATAAGTCTTTGGTGGAACAACAAAGAATTGCTCTGACGGCTCAAGGTTTTAGCGGTTTTCCAGATGATAAGTATCCAGCAATGATGCTGTTTTATGCTTTAACAGCACCAGGTCATTCTGTTGATGAAGTCGCCAAAGCTTTGCAAGTGGAAATTGATCGATTGAAAAGTGAACCTGTTTCGGCAATGGAATTGGAACGGGTAAAAACCCAGTATAGAGCAGATTTGTTGCGATCGCTAGATTCTAATTCCGGTATGGCTTCTTCATTAGTAGAATATGAAGTGAAAACAGGTAGTTGGAAAAATCTGTTTAAGGAGTTGGAAGCTATAGAAGCTGTGACTCCGGCTGATATTCAACGAGTAGCTAAAACAACTTTTGTGCCGGAAAATCGCACTATTGGTCGTCTGCTTCCGAAGGAGGGATAGAAATGATTGAACCGCAGAGACGCAGAGGACACAGAGGAAAATTTTTTATGTCTGGGAAAGGTTTAAAGAGTAAAAGAAAAGAGAGAGGTTTTTCTTTGTTGAGCATCCGTTATAAATGGTTGGCGGGAATTTTTGGTTTGGTAGTTGCTTTGGGTTTGGTAGTTGTTAATTTCGATTTTTCGGTAGCAGCAACTACAGCTAAACATTATACGGAATTGACTTTTCCGCCCTTGCCAGAAATTCAACTTCCGGCTTACACTCGCTGGCAATTAAATAATGGGATGATCGTCTATCTCATGGAAGATCACGAGTTACCTTTGGTGAGTGGATCTGCTACCGTTCGCACTGGCGATCGCTGGGAACCAGCTGATAAAGTTGGTTTAGCTGGAATCACTGGCGCAGTAATGCGGAGTGGGGGAACCAAAACACATCCACCCGATGAATTAAATCAATTGTTAGAACAACGTGCTGCTTCTGTAGAAACTTCGATCGGGGAAGTTTCTGGTAGTGCTAGCTTTAGCAGTTTAACTAAAGATTTGCCCGAAGTTTTTAGTTTGTTTGCGGAAGTTCTCCGGGAACCAGCTTTTCTCCAAGATAAATTGGAGTTGGCAAAAACTCAAGTTAAAGGTGATATTTCTCGGCGTAATGATGACCCAGATGACATCGCAGGTCGGGAATTTCAAAAACTCATGTATGGCGAAAGAAGCCCTTACGCCCGCACTGTAGAATATGCCACCGTTAATAATATTTCCCGTGCAGATTTGCAGAGTTTCTATCAACAATATTTCCATCCCAACAACATAATTTTAGGCGTTGTGGGAGATTTTGATAGCAAAGTCATGCGTCAATTGATTGAAAGCAAGTTCGGTGATTGGCAAAAAAATAATCAGCTGAAAGTTCCTCCTTTACCAGAAGTTTCCCAAGCAAAAACAGGCGGAATTTTCTTGGTTAATCAACCCCAAATGACCCAAAGTTATGTGCAAATGGGACATTTAGGTGGCGTATTTAAAAACCCTGATTATCCGGCGTTAGATGTGATGAGTGGGGTTTTGAATGGTTTTGGCGGGAGATTGTTTAACCAAGTGCGATCGCGCCAAGGTTTAGCTTACAGTGTTTATGGTTCCTGGAGCGCCCGCTTTGATTACCCAGGTGTCTTCGTCGCTGGCGGACAAACTCGTTCCGACGCTACCGTACCCTTCATTAAATCAATCCTCGCAGAAATTAAGCGTATCCAAGCCGAACCAGTCACCCCAGAAGAACTCGCCCTCGCCAAAGATTCTGTGTTAAATTCCTTCGTCTTTAACTTCCAAGACCCCGCCCAAACACTCTCCCGGTTGATTCGCTACGAGTATTACGGTCTACCCCCCCGACTTCCTCTTCCGCTATCGCCGCAACGTGGAAGCAACCACCGCAGCTGATGTTCAGCGTGTCGCCCAAAAATACCTTCAGCCAGAAAAGTTAGCCACTTTAGTAGTAGGTAATGCCGCCGCAATTCAACCTCCACTAACTACTTTAGCCGCAGAAGTTACCAACGTGGATATTACAATTCCACCGCCAACAACTGCTGCATCAAAACAATAAATTTGGAAAAATATCAAAGACTTTGGGAGAGGTTGATTTGAATCCTCTCCCTTTGTTTTTATTAGTAGAGGACTTACGCAAAGCCTCTATTTGTAGGGTGCGTTAGTGCTAACGTAACGCACCATCCCACCACCTGATAGCGTTACTGCGTAAGTCCTGTAGTAAGTAGGTAGATGTAAATAAAGTGAAAACTCTCGTCGGGCTCTCCTGCCCACCCCACAAGAGTTACAGTTTTCTTGTGGGGTGGGCAGGAGAGCCTGCCCCATCCTCATATAACTATTATCACTTTATTTATTTACACCTACTTAATTACCCATTATTGCTAATTTCTCTAAGCGAATAAATGCTAAATAACAGTTTACAGTTACTTCATATATATAAAGATTCAGTAAATTTTGGATATTCAAATATTCAGTGGAAATTCTTAAGTATATGCTTAAAATTAGCAATAAAAAATCAGGGTTACGGAATCGGAAATTACACAGAAATTTACGGTGAATTTTTTAATAGCATCGTGTTTTCTCGTAGCTATGCAACTTTGTAAGGTACTCCCCTCGAACTACATATAATGCAGGTTTTTCTATGAAGGCAATTTCCTTAATCCCAGCAGGTTCAACCCCGCAAATTACTTCAACTAGACAAGAAGCAAAGGTAGTTCCGGTTCATCACCCCTTTCTGAACCCAATCCCGGCACTGGTGGTAATTGACTCAGGTTTACCCGATTATCAAACTCTCGCAGCGGGAGTTTTACCCGGATCGCAAATCTTGATTCTCAATTCTTACCAGGATGGAGTTGAGCAGATTACCACAACGCTCAATCATCTCCCCCCTGTCCAGACCCTGCATATTGTGTCTCATGGGAAACCCGGTTGTCTGTATCTAGGTAACACTCAACTTAATTTAGACACTCTTGCCCACTATGCTCCGGCTGTGCAAAACTGGTTTGCTCACCCAGAGAGTCAGCTTTTCCTCTATGGCTGTCATGTAGCAGCAGGGGATGCAGGCAGTGAATTGATCGATCGCTTGCAGCAGTTAACGGGAGTAGCGATCGCCGCCTCTACCACCCCCATTGGCGCTTCATTTCTGGGCGGCAACTGGCACTTAGATGTCACAACCCGTGACATGGAAGTAGGAATCTGCTTCCAGAATGAAGTCATTGAGACCTACGCTGCTGTCTTTGCTGTGGGCGGGCTCGATCCCAGCTTTGGCAGTGGTGGTAAGGTGATAACCAGCGGCGGTTTTGCGTATACATACGGGATTGCCCTCCAGCCCGATGGGAAGATTTTATCAACTGGGTCTGGTCTACAACCCGGTAACAACTTATTTTCTCTGACTCGCTACAACATTGATGGCAGTCTGGATACCAGCTTTGGGAATAGTGGCAAAGTCACCACTGATATTTATAGTGGAACCGCTACCGATCGAGACCGAGGTCAAGTGGTTTTAGTGCAGCCAGATGGCAAAATTGTCGTAGCAGGTCCGACAACGATCGCGACCCCTGGCTCTTCTGCATATCCTATTTACAGTTATTTAGATGGCTTCGCCCTCGTCCGTTATAACAGTGATGGTAGCCTGGATACTAGTTTTGGGAACAATGGTGTGGCGCTTTCCAGAGCCGGAAACTACACAGGTAATCTGGGCAAAGCAGTTCTTCAACCGGATGGCAAGATTATCTTAGTTGAAGATTCTTCTTCGGGTCGTTATGGCCCCTTTGTGTTAAAGCGCTTTAACAGTGATGGCAGTTTTGATAATAGTTTTGGTACTCTCCCTGCAATGCCTGAGTATCAGGTGTGGGGAAGTTCTGTCACCACTTCGGTCAATGACACAAATTACGCTAGAGATGCTGTACTCCAACCCGACGGCAAACTGGTAGTGCTGGGAATTTCTCGTGCCGATCTGCTCAGAGGTGGGGTGGATACACCTAGAAGTTTAACACTGCTGCGGTATAACCCAGATGGTACTCTTGACAGTAGTTTTGGCACGGGGGGAATTACCACATCGCTTTTCCAATTTCTTCCGAATAATTTTTCCTTCAATGATGGTTCCCAAGCTAAATTAGCGCTGACAACTGACGGCAAGATCGTGGTTGCGGCAGATGGCAGCAGTAGCCAGGGTACCCAGTCTATCTTGCTCCGCTACAACAGCAATGGTAGCCTCGATCCTGACTTTGGCATTGGCGGTCGAATCACGACTTCTGCCACAACAACTATTGCCGGAGTTGCGATCGACACCGATGGCAGGATTTCCGTCGCAGGGCAAGCCAACGGTGATTTTGTCTTGACGCGCTATAGTAGCACAGGTAGCGTGGATACCAGTTTTGGCAGCAATGGCAAAGTAACCACTGATTTTGGCACCACCACCGATAACCCTTTTCAATTGGTAATACAGCCTGACAGCAAAATTGTGCTGACGGGAACCGCCAACGGTAATTTTGTTATGGCTCGCTATGAAGGCGGGGGTAGCATCAATACCGTGAATTATGCCCCAACTGATATTAATTTCGTTAATCGCACTGTCATTCCAGAGAATATTCTAGTAACGCCCATTCAGAACGCTTACTCGGTAGCGCTGAGGTTGAGCGCGACTGACCCCGATACTACCGATCTTCATACTTACACGCTGGTTGCTGGGGCTGGTGATAGCGATAACGCTGTCTTTAAAATTGATGGCGATCTCTTAGTTCCCTTGCAGACTTTTGATTTTGAAACCAAGTCTAGCTATAGCGTGCGAGTGCGGGCAGACGATCGCAAAGGTGGTATTTTCGAGAAAGCACTGACGGTGGCAATTTTCGATCTTCCTGATACTACGGTGGTCAACAGTGCGCCAACAGACCTCAGCTTGAGCAATGCCAACGTTGCCGAAAATCTCGCTGTTAATACGATCGTTGGAGCCTTCAGCACGATCGATCCTAATGTTGGCGATACCTTTACCTACTCGCTGGTAACAGGCACAGGCAGCACCGATAATGCCGCCTTCAAAATCGCTGGTAATACCCTGCAAACTGCTCAGTCCTTTAATTTTGAGTCCAAGTCCGCTTACAGCATTCGGATACGGACAGATGACGGCAAGGGTGGCATATTTGAAAAACCCTTCACCATCAGCATTCAAGACTTAAATGAAACTCCGTTTGTGACGGTGGCGATCGCCAATCAAGCAACTACTGCTGGAACAGCCTTTAACTATGTTGTTCCTACCACTACCTTTACCGACCCCGATGCCGGAGATGCGCTAACGCTCAGTGCTACCCTCAGTGATGGTAGCGCTCTGCCCACCTGGTTGGGTTTCGATCCCACTACCCGTGCCTTCAGCGGTACTCCGACTAGCACCAACGTTGGGACGGTTAATTTACTACTTCGAGCTACCGATCGCGGCGGACTCTCTACCACCACTGGCTTTAGCCTGACAGTAAATTCGGTTACAAGCGGTACAAACCCCACTACTGGAACCGCTGGGGACGACTACCTGGTTGGTAGCAGCGGTGCTGATACGATTCAGGGTCTAGCTGGCAATGACACGATTGACGGTGGACTGGGTGCTGACTCGCTGATCGGCGGACTGGGCAACGACACCTACATTGTCGATAACATTGGTGATGTTATTGTTGAGAACCTCAACGAGGGATTAGATACAGTACAGTCATCTGTTACCTACACCCTTGGTAATAATGTGGAAAATCTGTCCCTGACTGGAACTGGCACGATTAACGGTACGGGTAACAACCTGGATAACGCGATCGTAGGGAACTCAGCCAAAAACATCCTGACTGGTGGTGCGGGTAACGACACCCTGAATGGCGGTGCAGGCAACGACACCCTGAACGGTGGTGATGGCAATGACATCCTGAATGGTGATGCAGGGGGCGATCGCATGGTCGGTAATGCCGGAAATGACACCTACATTGTCGATAACACAGGTGATACGGTGGTTGAATCCAGTAATTCTGGAATCGATCTGGTACAGTCCTCGATCTCTTGGACGCTGAGTAGCAATGTGGAAAACCTGACGCTGACTGGAACTGCCATAAACGGTACGGGTAACAGCCTCAATAACGCGATCGTAGGTAACTCGGCCAATAACATCTTGACTGGTGGTGCAGGAAATGACACGCTGACTGGTGGTGAAGGTAGCGATCGGTTTGTCTATAACTCCTTTGATAACCGCACCGATATCATCACAGACTTCAGCATCAGCCAGGACATACTCGATCTAAGTACATTGTTTGACAGTCTGGACTATGCGGGTTCAAATCCCATTACTGATGGCTTCCTGAGATTTATCCAATCAGGTGCCAATACTTTAGTCCAGATCGATTGGGATGGTACCGCTGGAGGGGCAGCCTTTAGTACGCTAGTCACTCTAAACAATGTAATTGCTAACAATCTGGTTGTTGGCACCAATGTTTTATAGGGCTAAGATGAGCTAAATCTAGATACATAGATCCCCGACTTCTTGAAGAAGTCGGGGATCTGGGCAGCAGAATCAGCATCTAATTAACTCAAGTTGCTAGTTACAAGTCTAACTTTTTCTTAGCCCCCCTTGAGTAAGGGGGGTTGGGGGGATCTAAACCTAGTAATCACAGCCGAATATCCCCCCTAACCCCCCTTACTCAAGGGGGGAACAAGAAAGAATTAATAACTAGCAACTTGCGTTAATTACTGCATATAGCGCCCAAATTGCCATGCCACGCAAATAATAACTAGCGCGAAAAGTACCAGCAGCAGTAATAGCTTCTGGGGTACGAAATTGTAAACCATTTTGGTAAATTTGCTGTACTACGGCTTCAGTAATTTGCCATGCTTCCTGCTGCATTCCCATTTGCCACATAAAAGCAGACACACCAAAATTAATTCCTGTCCAAACCTCTAAAGGATGGGTAGCTTTAGGGTTTTCTGGCGAACCATCAGGTTTAACACCATTAGCAGCGCCAAGGGGTGAATTAGGAAATTGCTTACTTGCTTGTAAGCTATTGAATTTTACGAAACAGGAATCATAAACTTTTTTCAAAGCACTAGTAACACATTCTTCTGGGACAATATCCGGTAATCTTAATAAACGGCTATAAAATTGACCGCACAATTGATCGGTCATAACTACATCGGAATTACTTTCACTATCTAAACGATAATATTCACCATTCCACAATTTTTCTTGGTATACTTTTTGAGCTTGTTGATACCAACTCTCATAAATAAACTTTTGTTCCTCCCAACTCTTCTGTGCGTCCTCTGCGTCTGGGCGGTTTTGAATTAAAATATCACAAATGGCGATCGCACTTTGCAAAGCCGCCAACCACAACCCACCACAATAAGCACTCACACCCTGCAACCGCCAATCATCAAAAGTTTGATCTGGCGCACCAGAATTTTCCGGTATCCCATCGCCATCTAAATCAAAAGTTTTCAAATAAGCCAAAGTATTAACAATACTCGGAAAACTTTCCTCTAAAAACTCAATATCCTTTCTTCCAGTAAACACGAAATAACGATAAACTTGCAAAACAAAATCGCAGGGTAAATCCTTCCACAAATTACAATCTTGATAACTAGTGTAATTAGTTTTCTCCCAAGGATGCTCGTTAGGTGCGCCTAAATCATGGGGAGTTGCATCAGCAATTTTCCGCACAGCTGACGCTTGATTATAACCAATAATTCGCTCTTTATCATCAAAAGTCGGAATTGCCCTAGTATATGCTTCTAACACAGCTTTATCTAACTTAGGCCAAAGCATGACGATCGGAAAAGAACCATAAAGCCTCACATCTAAACTTTCATACCAACGATAATCAATACATTCTAAAATGCCAAATTGACCGATCGGATCGGTTTCCGAAGCAGCAGTCCAAAGAGTTCCCCCACTAGTCAAATTATACAACTCATTAAACAGCGCCATTTTAAACCAATTAGGCAAATCTTCCCGCGATAAAATTGGTTCTTGCCAATCAACAATTCTCTCTTTCCAAGTGTCATAATGTTTCAAAGCAGTGCGAATCATTGACCAAGAATTTTTGCCATTTCTTCCATAGAAATCTGTGTAACGTCGATAATAATTTACGCCATCAGCAAATTCAGTAATTGGAAAATCCCAAGCTAAAATAAAGGGAATTTGGCGCGTTTTTCCCGGTCTAACTGTTACCCTAATTGCCATTGCTACGCCAATTTGTTCTCCGGGATCTGCGGGTATTTCATTTTCTATATCTGGCAAAGAACCATCTTGAGCGAAATTTTGCCAAATATCATTGCCATCGCCAGCGGGATTCCAACGAGTGTGATAGAAAATTTCTAAACTAGGATTAGCGAGAGTTGCGATCGCCCATTGTCCCTCTTCTTCTCGCACATCCTCACCCAATCTTACCCGATCCAACAAACAACCAACCCGATATTGTTCCTCAATCCATTGATTAAAATTACCAGTACTATCGCCTATCCTTGGTTGATAATCATAAACCGGACTACCATCATCTCTTACCCGCACTTCTTTAGTTTTGAAATAATTAGTAAACCAACCGACAATATTTTGCCAAGTTATCATAATACTAACAGTAATTGGCTGGTCGGTAGGATTATGAATACTCCAATCAAAAATTGCGATCGGATAAGAACTTTCCTGATAATTCCCCGCCCAAATTGGCGAAAATTGTTCGCAAATCAACTGCGATTTAAACACATTTTCATAGACAAACCAACTGCGCGGATAAAGCGCATGATAAGTCCCGGAATTACTTTCTGGATACCAATTCCAAGCTGACAAACTACCATCTTCCGGCGCTTTTGTACACAAAGTATATGCTTTTCCCGGTTCATTTCCTACCTGTTCAAACACACTAAATTGACAAGCCGGAATATTTTGAAAAGTGTGTTCTCCCGCATCCAAATGCCAAAGATTAAAATCTCCCCGTGAAGAACGACCAATACAACCTGCACCAAAACCACCTAACGGCGCACCATGCCAAGGGCCATCATCTAAATTACTAGCATAGCGAACTTTGTAGTAATTTTCCCAACCCAAACCGATCGCACGTTGCCAAGTATAAGGAGGGATTTTTAATTCGTCGGTCATTGGTTATTTGTCATTAGTCATTGGTCATTTGTTATTTGTTATAGCATGGTTTTTAGCCCGAAATCGTTTAATTTATGCTAATTTCCCCAAACAAGAGATAATGCCTCATCTGTCTTTAGTTAGTTGTCAATTTCCATTTTTCAGATCTGATAATTTCTAACCAACTACCAACTACCAACTACCAACTACCAATGACCAACAACTATTGATCGATCGCAATTTGCCCAGTGCCTCTTTGATTCACAGGAGATTGGTTATAGTAGCGATTGTAAGAATCCTGCCAACGAGTAGTATAACTCTTCACTCCATTAGCAACTAAACCTAAAACTGGCGTTCCCGAAATTCGCAACGTATCTAATGCTTGCATTAACGGATAACGGTCAGCTTTTCCTAGTCCGACAACTAAAATTACCCCATCAGTAGGAGTTGCCAAAATACTAGCATCTGCAAAACCAACTAACGGAGGAGTGTCATAAATAACTAAGTCGAAAGCTGACTGAAAATCACTCATCAGTGTCTGCATTTTCTCTGAAGATAACAGACGAGTCGGGTCAGGGGGAATTTGTCCCGCAGTCAGCACAAATAAATTTTCTTCTTCTGAGTAATTTTGAATTACCTCATTAAAATCTAGGTCTTCAGAAGAAATCAAATTAGTTAATCCCCGCATATTAGGCAAACCTAATCTTTTGTGAATTTGGGGACGGCGTAAATCAGCATCTATTAATAATACCCGTTGTCCCATTGCTGCTGCTGCTTGCGCCAAATGCAAAGATATTACTGTTTTACCTTCTGCGGGAGTCGATGAACTAATTACTAAACTTCGGATTGGCATATCCGTAGTCAAAAGACGGATATTAGTATAAAGAGAACGGAAAGATTCCACAAATTGAGAAGCTTTATACCGAGAATGGCCTCTAGTATTTTCAGTAGCTAATGCCAATTCTGAGTGTGGTAATAATAAACCATCTACCTCAGAATTGTCCCCAGGAGCGACTTTTTTCAACCCCTTACTAAAGGGAATTACCCCTAACAAAGGCATTCCAGTTTGGTTTTTCAAATCTTCCGCAGAATGGAATACATTATCGAGCATTTCCACTAACCAAGCTGCGCCAGCACCTAAGAGCAACCCAGCAATTACGCCCAACATTATATTACGATATTTGTCAGGAGAAATTGGATAACTTTGATTAGGAGCATCAATTAATTGCCAAGGAGTCGCCTTTTGCGCCGCTTCAATTTCTAGGTTTTCTCTAGTAGATAAAAACCTCAATAAGCTTTCCGTTGTCACCTTTAATTCTCGCTGCAAATCTGTATATTCACGAGCGCGAATTGGCATTTGTTTGAATTCTTGTACTAAGATATCTTCAGCGCGTTTTAACGCTTGATTCCGCACTTCTAAAACTTTGATTTGATTTGTGGTATCCACAAATTGTTGAGTTAAAGATAGTCGGATCGAGTTTTGATTGCTGAGCCTTTGCGTATTGATTGTAGTAGGAGAAAGAGTATTACCGATCACTCTTTGGTTTTCTTGAGCAATCAAAGGTAACAGCTTTTGTCTTCTTTCCTTGAGTGTAGTAAGCATGGGACTATCTTCTGTGAATCTCACAGATTCCGTCGCCAGTTTAGTTTCTACTTCTTGCAATTCCGAGAGTAATTTTTGATATCGGGGAGCTTCACTCAAAGCCGATGCTACAATCGCTTCATTGGGCTGTAATCCTAATTGTCCTTGCAACAAAGTATAAAGCGATCGCAACTCATTTAACTTAGTATTTCCTTCTACTTGTTGTTGTTCAATTCCCGAAATTCTATTTCCTAATTCTTGCGCCTTTTGTTCAGGATCGATAAAATTATACTCTTGCCTAAACTTCTGTAATCTTGCTTGTAGCGCATTTACCCGTTCTTGCAAATTTGGTAACTGTTGTTTAACAAAATCAATTCCTTGGCGCACATCACTTTGGCGCTGTTGCTGACTATAATCCAAGTAACCATCAGCAAGGATCTGTAAAATCCTTTCTGCTCTTTTCGGATCGCTATCTTTATAACGCACCTCAATAATTTTAGTATTTCCCAAACGGCTAATCATTAAACTGGATACCAAAGAACCGTAGTTAATCTCTGGATATTCAGCCTTTATTTTATTAACAATACCATCCATTACGCTAGGACTGCGTAACACTTCAGTTTGGGTATCATAATCTAAAATAGAATAAACAATTGCGCCGAAATTTTGCGCCACCTTAGTTTCGGCAGTAATTGGTTCCACCAAAACGCGAAACTTCCCTTCATACAAAGGTGGTGTATTCCAAGCCCTTGTTCCCATAACTGATGACACAGCGATCGCCACACTAACCACAACCAAAGCGCGACGACGTAAAATTCCCAAAACCTGCCTTAAATCTAACTTATTTGCCTCTTCTTCATGTACCTGCTCTGGATAAATATAAGGCAAAGAATGAGGTGTCTTCCCATTAATATTGTTCGAGTATATCGGTTGAGCGTATGGCTTAATTTTCATTTCTTCATTGTCTCCTTTATCAGTAAACTTAAGTCAATTATCATGAGAATTTTCCACCAGAACCACCAATTACCAACCAGAAAAAATTGCACATCCTTAACTCAAAAATATCAACTCCTCCTACAGACCATCAAAAATACGGATTAAGTTAAAGATCGAGAAGAAATTACTAATTGGATCTAACCAAATTCGCAACCCATCCGTGACTTGTGCTGCAAAAGAGCGATTCACCACAATAACGTCATTATCCCGAAGAATCGGATTTTCGTTCTCATTGATCCCTCTGGAAAAATTAATCGTAATATTCCGTTTAGTCACTGTACCATTGGGATTCAAGCGGAGCAATTCCACATAAGAAGTGCGGGCGCGAGTCGGATTAAAACCTCCTGCTGCTAACAACGCTTGATTTAAAGAAGTATTAGGCGGTACTTGTAAAACCCCGCCCCGGGCAACTTCTCCCACCACATTCACCCTGATAGTAGCTGGAGAGAGACTGCTCGATGCAATTTGCGGCGCTTCTGATGGATCGATATTCTGCGCCGTAGGGACAAAAATTGTATCTCCTTGTTGCAAGATTAAATCTTGAGAGCGATCGCCCGACTGCAACAATTGCCAGAAATTTGATACTAAAATTTGTTGTGTCCCCAACCTAGTACTACGGCGAATTTCAATCCGGCGAACATCCGCTAAAGGCGTAATACCCCCCGCCTGTTGAATCGCTTGGGACAATGTAGGTAATCCCGCAAAAGAAGGTAACGCCCCCGGAACGCCCTGTGCAGGTCTAAACGGTTGAATCAGATAAGTTCCCGGACGTGATACCTCACCCACCACAGCTACGTTCAAAGGTTGGGAAGGATCGGCAGCAATACTAGAAGAAACAATCTCTAAAGATTGGGCTACTGGTAGAGGTGCAGTAGCAGTGGGAACAACGATCGAATCTCCTTCTTGCAAAAAGATATCCTGACGGCGATCGCCACCCTGCAACAACTGTTGTAAATTTATAGTAATTGTCTGGATAGTGCCATCACGAGTAATCCGGCGCAACTGCACGTTAGTAATATCAGCAGTTTGGTTAATTCCCCCAGCAGCTTGCAGCGCCCGTGATAAAGTAGGCGGCGAACCTGTTTGTGTGGGTTGTACACTGTAAGGGCCAGGACGAGTCACTTCCCCCACCACAACTATATTAATCGGCTGATTTTGGGTTGGTGCCAGAGTACTATTAGTAATTTGGAAACTTTGATCGGGGCTAATTCTTGGTGCAGTGGGAATCACGATCGTATCACCCTGTTGTAATACCAAATCCTGACGGCGATCGCCACCCTGTAAAACTTGATTCAAATTTACCCCAATAATCTGTTCTCTGCCTCCTCTAGTAAAGCGACGCAGTTGCACCCGACTGAGATCCGCCGCTTGCGTCACACCACCAGCAACTTGCACCGCCCGTGATATAGTAGGGAATGCTCCTGTTTGGTCTGGTTGAACGATCACCGGACCCGGACGAATCACTTCTCCGGCAACTAAAATATTCAAAGGCACATTTTGTACTGGAGCAATATTAGATCTAACGATATCCTGCGCCGCTGTTAAATTAATACTCGTTGCTGTGGGAATAAATAAACTATCTCCATCCCGCAAAGTGATATCTTCGCAGAGTTCGCCTCTTGTCACCAATCCGAAAACATCTAAATTAATTGTCCCCAAACCCGGTCTGAGCAATCTAACTTGACGCAAATTTGCTGACTGCGTAATTCCCCCTGCTAAACTTAAGGCTTGGGACAAAGTGGGAAATTGAAAACCTGCACCACCTGCACCACCTGCGCCACCCGCACTAGCCAGAGGAATAATATAAGAACCACTACGATTTACTTCTCCAGCGATCGCTACTTGTACAGGTCTAGGGGATACTAAGTTAACAGTTACGATCGGTCTTCGCAAAAATCGGGCATAGCGAGAAGAAATTAAATTAGAAGCTTGTTCCAACGTCAAACCTCGAAGTGAGACACTTCCAATCAGCGCCAAGTTAACTGTCCCATTAACCAAAACCTGATATTCTCGACTATATTCTGGAACGTTGAAGATATCTAGAGCAATGCGATCGCCCGCACCCAAAGTATAAGCTGGTTCCGGCCCAAAACGACCGCTACCTGGACGACAATTCAGCGTTCCCGCTGGTGCTTGCGCCCACCCCACTTGAGGAACTGTTAACACCAGCATTGACAAAGCAATTACCAAACTTTTCTGGTTAATCAAAGACAGTTTAACACTTCTGATGTGTTTTGCTCCTGGGCTGTTCGTTTCGGAAAGCGATTTTTTCAACATTACTTTAACAGTGTCACTAAAAATTTTGCAGAGGTTGTCAGTAATAGATAGTCAAATCAAGTTCGCCAGTTCCTCATCAGCAGAATTACAAGTGTCCAAAACTTAGAAATCACCTGAGAGAAAGCAACTTCTCTAACTTTTGTAACTTTTTTCTTACCTATGGGATTTAATACATAATTTTGGCGCATTTGTCAAAAAAAATATAACTAGTCTTCAACCGTTCCCCGGTCAAACCAGATTATAGCCCATCAACATATTGCCGTAACTTTTGGTGTATCGTGCTTTAAATAGAACCATTACCAGAATGCTAACCTTCTTTACAGACATACACATCCCCGATCGGAGTTTCCCTACCATACTGCCTGACAAACTGACGGAACTAGCACCCTAATAGCTCTAAATATGCTGCCACATTTCCAGCAAAGTAGTCTAATTTTGCCGTAAATATCCAAAGAATTTAATGTCTTGTTAATTGTTCTGGCTGGCGATCGCACTCCCAAAAGCAATAAAACTCTCCCAAAATTCCTCTGCGTTCATCTGCGGTTAAAATTTTAAGATTGGGACTTTGGCAAGAAGACTAGTAAATTTTATCTTATAAATTAACCTACAGCTTTGCTCCCACTTTACCACCTAATTTCCCGCAGCAATTTAAACAAAGCTGATAAAAAAACCAGAATATCCCATACCCAGAAAAAGACTACCAAAAATTTAAAGGCGTTCTCTTCTTCCCAAGAACGCCCAAAGTAATATGGCAATTGTTAACAGAATGACTGAATCAGTAACTTAATATCTTAAAGGAATGGCTTTCGTTGTCAGAATTAAAATTTCTAGCTTAAAGAAGCATCGCTGCGATCGTAAGTCGCCCGGAAAGAAGGCTCTGTTTTTCCTTGAGTATGTACCCAACTATCCACATCAACCGATAGACCCATTTCCGCAGCCGCACGACCTAGCATAGATTGCTGGCGGTTTTTAATCAAGTGATGGTGACGCATCATCAAAGACCGAGCTTGTTCTTGTGCAGACATGACCTTTTCTCCTCGTTGAACTTGTTCGTTATACCTTCACTATTTAAGATAACAGGAAATTCTGTAACTAAAGCTACAAAATGCTGCTTTTTTACAAAAAGTTACAAAAATCTTTGGGATCGTTTAACCAAACACCCCCGATCCCCTAGTTCTTTTCATCCTCAGCGATAATCTGTAAAATTCCTCTATCCCTGAAATATCGAAGGGCGTTACCCTGGGTTGGGAAACCCCTGATTTGAAGAAAATGCTTACACCTTGTCATATCGTTGTTGAAGGCAATCCCGTAGTCGTCTACGCCAGCAGAAATGGCTCACCTAACAGAGTCTTACCAATCCTCAAACCATTCTTAGAGAAATTTTGGGAAGAGAGAAAAACCTGTGGCGAGTACGGCGATAACGCAGAATGTTTAGTAGCTCAAATAGTCGTCAGATTTGGCTATGAAATTTGCGAAGACGATTTTTCCAACCTGCGAGTTGGAGTAAACTACGCCCCAGACGTTGAATACATCTATTTCATTGAGATGAATCGCCAAATTAACACTTTGATTCCCAGCGATGAGTATCGCAGCAATCCCAATTTGGGACTCAAAGCCTGTCGCGAACTGGCTACAGAAAGCTGTTAAACATAATTAACTAGAAAGGCAAATCTTCAATATTAAATGTTGCTTTTTGCCTTTCGTTCTCCCGATGATTAATTTTGATTAGTCTGCTGACATAAAAAGCCGAAT
Source organism: Floridaenema flaviceps BLCC-F50 (assembly GCF_041929275.2). NCBI lineage: Bacteria > Bacillati > Cyanobacteriota > Cyanophyceae > Aerosakkonematales > Aerosakkonemataceae > Floridanema > Floridanema flaviceps. The sequence goes on from NZ_JBHFNR020000001.1 coordinate 837,747, forward strand.
AAAACCAAAAGTTAGCTCAGATTATTATTGATTTAGAGCTCGATCCACTTCATAGAGGGAAGTTAAAAATGCCAGCCATCCCGCCCTTTTTTGTGCTAACAGACAATGCAGATAATTTTACGATCGCACCTGGGTTGCTAGATACCTTACCGGGTGGTCTACTAGCCTTAGCTGGAAACGATACAATCACAGGATCAAACCTAGCAGATATTGTTCAAGGCAACAAAGGAGACGATCGCTTAATCTTAGGAAAAGGCGACGACACCATCTTTGGCGGCGCAGGAAACGATACCATAGCCGGAGAGCAAGGCCAAGACTTCATTTCCGGCGATCTGGGAGATGACATAATCTACGGCGGCAGTATCAACAACCAAGTTCCAGATTTAGCCGACATAATCTACGGTGGGGAAGGAAACGACACCATCTTTGGGCAGGAAGGAAACGACTTCCTCAACGGTAATCAAGGCAACGACTATCTGACAGGAGGCGCAGGAAACGACACCATTCGTGGCGGCAAAGGTGGAGATGTCCTTCTTGGCGATCAAGGCTCAGATACCCTGATTGGAGATCTTGGTCAAGATGCCCTAGTTGGAGGTATTGCAGACGCTGGCGCAGTAGACGTTGATGTGTTTATCCTGCGAGGAGATGCTGGAGCCAATAAATTAGCCCAAGCAGATTTAATTTTAGATTTCTCCGTTGGTGACAAAATTGGCATTACGAATTTTAAAGGAGGAATTGGATCGCTAGCCCTACAAGAATTTGTCCCGATTCCGGTTAGTCAATTTATCACTCAATTGTCCCCTGAACTACAAGCAGCCCAAAAATCCGGCTTAATCAACTTAAATGATTTAGCCTTTAACGGTCTGATTCAGGGTACAGCAATTAGTCTCACTGTCAATGGCCCAGTTATTGGTGTCGTCCTCAATCAAAGCCTTGTCCAAGTCAATGCCGCTTTATTCAATACTAATATTACCGAAGCTTAGTTAAGAGCAGTGGGGTTCCAGGGGACAAGGGGACAAGGCGACAAGGGGACAAGGGGACAAGGCGACAAGGGGACAAGGGGACAAGGGTACAAGGGGACAAGGGGACAAGGGGACAAGGGGACAAGGGGACAAGGGGACAAGGGGACAAGGGGACAAGGGGACAAGGGGACAAGGGGAAGAAAGAGAACAAATCTCCGCGTCAGGAGCTTCCTCTTCTACTCCCCCCTACCTCCCTACCTCCCTACCTCCCCACCTCCCCACTTCCCCACTTGCCCACTTCCTCACCTACCTGTTCCCTGTTCCCTTTAACCTGCATTTGCCACAACGGAAGGAGTAGTCAATAACTCGAAAGCAGTTTTATATTGTTGATCTGCTTGTGTGGCAATTTGGTCAAAAGCAGTTGCTTCCCAACTAATTACGCGATCGGGAGTAATTCCCAACTTATTAATGTCATGATGATTAGGCGTTTCGTATTTAGCGACAGTTACCGCTAAACCGGAACCATCAGACAAGTCAAACAATGATTGAATTAAACCTTTACCAAAACTTTTTTCACCGACAATTTGGGCGCGTTGATTGTCTTGTAAAGCACCAGCGAGAATTTCGCTGGCACTAGCCGTACCACGATTTACTAACACTACTAAAGGATCGTTCGTTAGTGCTACATTTGTTGCTTCAAAGCTACCAATTATGCCTTGACGATTAACTGTGTAAACAATGGTTCCTTGATCCAACCAGAGACGGGCGATTTCAATTCCAGCTTGCAATAATCCACCGGGATTGTTCCGCAAATCTAGAATATAGGCATCTGCACCTTGTTTTTCTAAGCTAGAGATCGCATGAGCAACTTCTGTTACCGCGTTACCATTGAATTGGTTTAGGCGAATATAGCCTACAGGAACTTTTCCGGGTGAAGAACGCAATTCGGCAATTACAGGGTTAAGGGCAATGCGATCGCGCACTAGTGTAAATTCTTGGGCATCTTCCTGTTGCCGTCCCACAGTCAGAACTACTTGGCTACCCCTGGGGCCACGCATCTGAGTCGCAGCTTCGTCTAAAGTAAACTGTGTAGTGGAAACGCCATCGATTTTTAGAATCCGATCCCCAGGCTTAATTCCAGCTTTTTCGGCAGGCGATCCGGCAATGGGCGTTATTACCTGCAAAACACCAGTTTCTTCATCCAAAGCAATCTGTAACCCAACTCCTGTGAGTTCCCCAGAAGTAGATACCTGTAAATTTCGGTATTGGCTAGGTTGAAGATGTCGCGTAAAAGGATCGTCTAAACTAGCTAACATCTTGCCAATTACAGAGTAAGTCTCTTCTCGGCTATTGGTGCGTTGCTTCATCGCGTTTTGCCGCACTAACCACCAGTTTTGATGGTTAAACGTCTCATCCACGTAGGATTGATTGACAATGCGCCATACCTCTGCTATTAGCTTTTGGTTTTCGGTATCAGCCTTAGCAGACGGAACCCACCAACCTAATCCCAAAATAACTGAGAGAATCAGTAAAAGAACAATTCGCAAAAAACGGTTTTTCATCTGCATCGAATTTTAAACAATATTTTACAAAAATCTAGCGCGAAAACCCACGCAGGCGGGCAGAGGAACACAGGGGTAGAGGGGCACAGGGGAAGAAAATCGCAAATCTAAAATCTAAAATCTAAAATCTAAAATCGACATGATTGAGGTAGAAGTCCATAACTCACTGCGAGCATTCCTCAGAGAGTGCAAAGAGACATACTGGCCCCACCATTTAACTATGGCTAGACTGGTGGCCCGCGCCTTACGATTGGAAAGAAGTGCTTTGATTCAAGTGGGTGCCCCCACTTCGGCAAATATCCGCTATCGTCTAAGTTACCTAGCACCTGCTTTAATGTGGTCTGGGCCAGTAATTGTCGTGGCGACGGAAGCAACACAGCAGCGACTCCTCAAGGTGGAAATTCCCCAATTACAAGGTTGGCTGACTACAGAAAAGGAAATTTTTGTCGGTGATGCTCTCCCCGATCCTAATTTTGCTGGGTTGTTAATTACTTCGCCTTCATCTTGGTTGAGATCTCGCCTCACAACTAAAACACAATTTGGTCATGGTATCCCCACCATCCTCGATGGTGTAGATGACCTGGAAACTTGGACGCGCCAACAGTTAACCGCTACCATTACTCCTAGCGATTGGGAAGAGTTGATCCAAGCTTTCCCCCACCGAATTGAGGCAATTCGAGATGCTAAGGTACAACTAACTAAGGAAATTTTTCAGCATCCCGCTAATCCCTACGAATGCTATTTGCTCGAAGTCACAGAAAAACAGGTTTTAAGTCATCTATTTGCAGTTTTAAGTCTAGATCAGGAAGATTCTGCCACATTTTCCGCCCTGCCACCTAGCTGGCAGACATTTTGCCAAAGATTTACTACCCCAGGACAAATGTATTGGGCGCAAATCGCCCGGACTCAAGGTTTGTTTACGATTTACTGTGGTCCGATCGAAGTTTCTTCCACACTCAAACCGATTTGGATAGATCAACCTGTTGTTTTAATTGGTGGCGCTTTGGAGTTGGAAGCGGAAGCACCAATCTATCGTCAGCAGTTAGGATTAGGAGACCTAACTTGCTTGAAGTTTTCTTTGGATCGTCAAAGTGAGCTAATTCAGCTTTATGTACCGGACAGTTTTCCTCTGCCGAATACTCCCCAGTTTCAAGCTGCGTTATTACAAGAAATTCGCAGATTGTTGGTCGTTAGTACAGTTGTAGAAGGACTAACGGTACTTTTGGTTAGTGATGTGCCGCTAAAAGCTCAAGTGGGCGCAGAAATTGCTGCTGAGTTTGGTTCGCGGGTGCAGGTGGAAAAAACTTGTTTGGATGACAATGGAATTTTGGTGACTGGCTGGGAATTTTGGCTGGAACATCAGGATGTGTTACCCGCACCGCACCTATTATTGATTGCGACTTTACCGATTCCTTCGTTGGAAAATCCTTTGGTAGCAGGTCGAGTGGCTGCTTATAAGCAACAGCATCAAGATTGGTTTCGGTTATATTTGTTGCCAGAAGCTTTGAATGTTTTGCAACGAGCGATCGCACCTGTTCGCACCACTCAAGGAGTCGTCGCTTTACTCGATAGCCGCACCATTCACCGCAGCTACGGTCAACAAGTACTCACCGCTTTAAGCCCTTTCGCCCGCATTAATTACCTAGACCCTAACTTATTTGCTTCCGAAGGTTAGGTATAAAAAAACTTGTCAAAGACGATAAAGGTTATCATTAAGCCAGAGTATAGCTCTCTTGGAGTGAGCAGTTATGGGTGAAGCAAAAAGACGCAAGGAAGCACTTGGGGAACAATACGGCAAAGAATCTTACATAACTCCCTGGTTCCCAGTTACTAAATCCCAAGCACAGCAATTTGTCAAGTGGACAAGCCGAGGCTCATGGATCGGAATTGGGCTTTTGGTTGTTGTTTGGGTAAGCGTGCGGTTCATTGGCCCAGCTTTGGGTTTGTGGCAAGTTAACTAAAATCTGACAGGCGTTCCCACTCTTAGATCTGTAGCAAGTGTTGTAGATAACTAACAAAGTTAGGGTTTCTTGACATCGGAGATCAAAGTATCCCGCAAGAATGAACTATGAGCGAAGTGAAAACGTTTAACATAGCTGTGGCTCATCTGGGAATGTCGTTCCTGATACGACCAAAAAATAATCGTTCAGTTAACTTAAAAGCAAAGCTATAAGTTGTTTAGTAAGAAAGTTGTTGGAAATTCGCGATCTGGAGCATAATGGATAGAATGTTAAGAAATTCTAAAGAAGGTCAAAAATTAGGTGTGGTGGCTGGAGGATAAAAGTGTTTATCAGACTTGCAAAACAACACTCGCAGTTTGTCCAAGATCTGGTGATGAATCTTCAAGCACTGGCGATCGTGCTGGAGCGCAAAGGTTATTTGGCTTCTTGCTATACTTGCGGCGATCAGATGTCTAGCGCATCTTTTATGGTCAGCTTGGGAGATAATCACCTGATTAGATTTTTGGTGTCAGATTATGGCATCACTTGGACAGAGATGCGAGACGATCGAGAATTGATGAAGCTAGAGGGCGCAGAAGCGATCGCTCAGCTACAAGAACTCGCCAACTTGCTCAAATCTCAACCCGAATCCCCTTCTGTTTACACTGCTGCGGTAGCACAAGCAATCTAAGCAGATACTAGAAGCAGATGTCACAGGCGAGCCAGAACTTGACACCATCAAGGTTTAGCTCTCTCGGCTAGATGCTGAAACTACTCCCTCAGCGACGCTGAACTGCTAATCTAAAGATAGAGATGTTAGTTCAATTGGCACCTTTAGCCTGCTGTTTAATATGAGCGCTCCTGATTCGGGATGGCAACACCATTTTGTCAAGACAAATGACATTCGCTTGCACTGTGTAACCCAAGGTGAAGGAGAATTAGTAATTCTTTTGCATGGGTTTCCAGAGTTTTGGTACTCGTGGCGACACCAAATACCTGCTTTAGGACGTTACTTTAAAGTGGTGGTTCCCGATCTACGAGGTTACAACTACTCAGATAAGCCAGCGAGTGGCTATGATTTGGATACACTGAGCGCAGATATTCGCGGTTTAATCCAGGGTTTTGGCAAAAGTCGCGCTCACATAGTAGGACATGATTGGGGTGGCGTGATTGCTTGGAATTTAGCACAGAAATTTCCTGAATGTATCGATCGACTAGCTATCCTCAACGCACCTCACCCACAACAATTCGTCAAAGACTTAATCGGTAACATCGACCAATTTCGTCGTACCTGGTTTTTGCTATTATTCCAAATTCCGGCGCTCCCAGAGTGGTTAATTCAACACAATCTAAAAAATTTCGTCCAAAACTTGTTTCGAGAACACGCCATTCGCAAAGCAGCTTTCACGACCGAAGTTATGAATATTTACCAAAATGCTTTAGCAAAACCCCGTGTTTTAACAGCCGCAATTAATTATTACCGCCAAATCCTTTCACCCCAAGCTTGGTTGCATCATCGGGAAGAACAAACTAAATTAGTCACAGTTCCTACTTTAGTGCTTTGGGGTGAAGAAGATTCTTTCTTAAGCAACAAACTTACCCAAGATTTAGACCAATTAATTGCTGCTCCCTTTCAACTCAAATTTGTTCCCAATTGCGGACATTGGATACAGCAAGAAGCTCCCGACACAGTAAATAGAGAGTTGTTAAATTTTCTGCGTTCGTCAGAAAAACTTTTTATCAAGAAAAGGTAAAGACCGCCAAAGCAAAGTTTAGAGAAGACTGAGCTTTGGCTCAGTTTTTTAGTCAAAAAAAAAGAGAATTTATAAGGTTTTTCCGGCAAATTTGGCTTTTACTTTTATCTTTATAGTCCAGCTTGATAAAGCTTTTCTTACTTACGACTATCGATAGTTTGCTGATTTAGCCTACTCAAATATGTAGACTAAGTAAATTCTATTAATCTTAATAATTACTTTAAATTGCTACTGATAGTAAAACATTGTAAATAAAAAAATAATAATTTTGCCAATCAAAAATTTTCTTTTCAGTAAATTTGCGGGTATCAAACAAACTAAAAAATATTACTTTAGGTATAGGCGAAGTATTAATGGTTGTGCTTTCTAAGAAGAAAATAGCGTCCGTACTTGACCTTAAACTGGTAGAGATTTTAACTATAAAGTTAAATTACTACTCAGGAAGTAAGGAAGTTGTTTGGTTTATATTAAAAGTGGAACACTATTAATAAATAAAAAGTTGTTACTTCGTTTCTCAATGGCTGCTAACCTAGCCTTTTGGCAGGAGTCACTGGAATATACAACCAAGCACAACAATAATAAATACTAGCCTTCGTGTAATCTCAGATTGAATATCTGGAAAATCACGGTTAATCTGGGTGTGTCAACAGGGATGCACTGACTATAATCTGAAACCTTGTAAATTATGGAACTAGAAAAACGCCTTGGTCTGTACCAAGTGTTTCTCAAAATTTATGAACATAATCGTGGTCTACTGGATGAGATTCTCCAACTAGAGAATTTATCATTTCCCTATTTAAGTAGCAGAGTTCCAACTTATGTCCAGGGTGTTGTACAAGAAAGAGAAGTTTACCTGATCACTAACTTGGTGAATGGAAACACGCAAACACTGTTCCAACCACAGAAAATTTGGATTATAGGACGCGATCGCCGTTTAGCCTTAACATTAAAAGATCAATGGATTTCGCGCCATCATGCTGCACTCCAATATGTAGAAAACGAAGGATTCTACTTAATAGATCTCAATAGTACTAATGGCACCTTTGTCAACGGTGAGCCAGTTTTCCATCGACAACTAGTTAAAGACGGCGATCAAATTCGTTTGGGAGGCTTGACTATTTCCTTTTTCTTAGCGCAATCAGCGCAAAAGTTGGAGCCATTGTCCTCAGAAATAGTAGCACAAATGAATGAGTTGCCAATAACTGAACCCGCAGTAGCTAAGCCAGAGTATCTGCAAGCGAAGATGGAGGAAGAAAATAAACCTGAGCCCATTGGAGATAAAGATACTTCGATTCATCAAAGGCAAAAACCTTTTCCTGGGGAAGAAGCTTCGCCATCTACGATGTTCAATATAACTCCGACACAGCGTTCAGAAATTCTCGATCGCTTTCTCACCAGTCGTCAAACTTCCGCTTAGAATTTTAGAGAAAAAAACAGAAAAGACTCTCGTCACAGGGTAGGGGCAATTCATGAATTACCCCTACCCTGTAATCAGAGTCTCTCAATTAAGTTATTCGTCTACATCAAGAATTTCATCTTCTTCCTCAATATCGCTTGGGTGCGCCACTGAATTAGCAGAGACAACCGCGCCTTTATCGAGTTTTTCCCGAATTTCTTGTTGAATTTTTTGTGCCAGTTCAGGATTTTCATCCAAATACTTAATAGTATTATCCCGACCTTGACCGATATTGTCACCGTTGTAGCTATACCAAGCGCCTTTACGGATAATTACGCCAGTTTCCTCAGCAATGTCCACAATACAACCCATTGTCGAAATGCCTTTGCCAAAGATGATGTCAAACTCGGCAATACGGAACGGAGGCGCAACTTTGTTTTTGGCAACTTTGACTTTAACGCGAATCCCAAACTCGTCAGTGCCTTTCTTTAAAGTTTGAATCCGCCGAATGTCAAGTCTGACAGATGCGTAGAATTTCAGCGCATTACCACCAGTAGTAGTTTCGGGATTACCATAAGTAACACCGATCTTTTGCCGCAACTGGTTGAGGAAAATCACGGTACAACCAGATTTACCGATGTTACCAGTAATTTTCCGCAAAGCTTGGCTCATTAACCGCGCTTGTAAACCTACGTGAGCATCGCCCATGTCGCCTTCAATTTCAGCGCGGGGTACTAAGGCGGCTACCGAGTCTACAACTACAATATCAACTGCTGCCGATCGCACTAACTGATCGACAATCTCTAACCCTGCTTCACCAGTGTCGGGCTGCGAAACGAGTAAATTTTCAATATCCACGCCTAGCGCCGCCGCGTAGGTGGGATCTAGAGCGTGTTCTGCATCGACAAAAGCAGCAACGCCACCCAATTTTTGAATTTCTGCGATCGCGTGTAGCGCTACCGTCGTTTTCCCCGAACTTTCTGGCCCATATATTTCAATTACCCGCCCTTTGGGTAAGCCACCACCCAAGGCTAAGTCTAACGTTAAAGAGCCACTGGGGATGGTTTCCACTCTCATGCGAGTGGCATCTCCCAATCGGACGATCGCCCCTTTCCCAAATTGACTCTCTATTTGTTTAAGTACTAGGTTTAGGGCTTTTTCCTTGCCAGCGTTTTGGGATTTTTCCTTGCCAGCGATATCATTTGATGCAATAGTCATTACCGCGCCTCATGGGTTAGGAGGTTTAAAAACTGTTGGTCTGGAAGTCAGGACTAGAACAGATATACTATTCTAGTTTAGATTTTCCCGCTCAGAACGTCCAAGCTTGATTAATCTATATTGTTAAGACGTTTGTTTAATGGGAGTCTAGCATTCCCAGCGAATCTGGTGCTTTAAGCTTTTTTAAGTTGCCCTTGAGTTTATATGAATTCTCACCTTTCCCATAATCTGATACTAGAAACAGCCTTATCAGTAGGCGGAATCACCGACTACATTCAAGAATTGCTAGAACAAGACGCAAATCTGACACAGGTTTGGATATACGGAGAAGTTTCTAGTGCTAATCGACATTCTAAAGGGTTATTTTTCACCCTGCAAGACTCCGACGGTAAAGCATCGATTCGCTGCGTGGTTTGGGGTAACTTGGTGAAAGAGTTGGTACAAATGCCCACCCAAGGCGAACAAGTGCTAGTTTTCGGCAGTTTGACTCTATATCGTCAGCGGGGAGAGTATCAACTGCGAGTTTTCCAAGTTTTGCCAGCAGGGGAAGGTTTACAAGCGTTACGCTTGCAGCAGTTGCGAAACCGTTTGCAAGCGGAAGGTTTGTTCGATCCTCAAAGAAAACGATCGCTTCCTCCTCATCCCCAAACTATCGCGGTTGTCACTTCCCCGCAAGCTGCTGCTTGGGGAGATATTCAAAAGACTCTGAAACAGCGTTACCCTGGTTTACAGGTGTTGTTATCTCCAGCGATCGTACAAGGGGAACAAGCACCTGACTCGATTGTAGAGGCGATCGCACGAGTAGAAAAAGACAAACGGGCCCAGGTGATAATTTTGGGGCGTGGTGGAGGTTCAGTTGAAGATTTGGCTTGTTTTAATGATGAAAGAGTGGTGAGAGCGATCGCTTTATGTTCGATTCCCATTGTCACAGGAATTGGGCATGAAAGAGATGAATCTTTGGCTGATTTAGCAGCTGATTTTGCCGCCCATACTCCGACAGCAGCAGCCGAAAAAGTTGTTCCCAGATTAGATGATTTAATTATTGAGCATCAAGAAAGAGTTTTGCATTTACGGAAAGTGATAAATCGGCAAGTTGAAAGGGAGGAGAGTCGAGTTTTATTATTAAAAAATCGGTTGCGGCGTTTGCGGATCGATCGATTTGTTGAGGAGAAAGGGCGATCGCTTTCTTGGTTACAGCAAAGGTTAATTCAATCAACGTTACAGCAGTTTGAAGCAGCTAATCAACGTTGTCAGTTATTACAGCAAAAGTTGGCAACTTTAGATCCCAAGTCGGTTTTACAAAGAGGCTATGCTGTGGTGAGAAATCAGGCGGGAGGTATTGTAAAATCTGATGAAGGTTTGCAGGTTGGGGAGGAGTTATTAATTCAGTTGGGGAAGGGAAAGGTTAAGGTTGAGGTGAGAGAGGTTTTAGAAGATTTGGAACCGCAGAGACGCAGAGGACGCAGAGGTTCGCAAAGGTTAAAGTAAAGTATTCATCTGCGTTTAAAAAAGAACGATTTGGGTTTTTTTCGAGAGCTTTATTTTATTAAACCGCAAAGGACGCAAAGAGCGCGAAGAGAAGAGAAGAAAGAGGTTTTTTTGATGAGTAAGTCTATTCGGAAAGAGTCGGAAGAGGTTTCGCTGCAACAGGGTTTTAATTATGAGGAAACTGTGGCGAGGGTTGAGGAAATAGTCGCGGAAATTGAATCGGGGGAGTTGGAGTTGGGGGAGGTGTTTGATGAGTTTGCGATCGCAGTTGAAGCGTTGCTTAAGTGTCAGAATTTTTTGGCACAAAAGAAGCAAAAGGTCAATTTACTAATTGAAACATTGGAAGAAGAGGCAGAGAGTTTTTGAGTACCAAACAATCAATTTCCATAGTTCATCTTTTATTGTTCTAACTTATCAGCTTGCGTTATCACCACAAGTACGGGAGAGCCATCTTAATTAACCAGGAGAAAGTAATATGCAGCTAGAAGACTACTTTAACTTTTTAGCACCCGACGATATTCGTTTAAAAGGTACGCGAGTTGGTATCGAAACTATTTTATATGAATATATCTACCGCGCCCGTACCCCAGAAGAAATCGCTCAAACCTACCCCACTGTGACTTTAGAACAAGTTTATGCCACAATTCTTTATTACCATCACGAAAAAGAAAAAGTCAGTCAATATATCACTGAATGGCTAGAGTGGAGCCACCAAATGCGAGAAGAACAACGAAAAAATCCCCACCCCGGAATTAAGAGATTGATGGAAATTAAGGCTACCCAAAAAGCTCAAAAATAAAGATGATAATTCAATATCTTATTGATGAAAATGTTAACCCTCTTTATCCTCAACAACTCCGCCGCCGTGAACCGGAGTTAGTGATTCAAGTTGTAGGAGAACCTGCCACACCCCCCAAAGGCACTTTAGATCCAGAAATCTTAATTTGGTGTGAAACTTATGGATGTATTCTTGTCACTAATAACCGCCGTTCCATGCCCGTTCACCTTGCAGATCATCTCGCTCAAGATCGTCATATTCCAGGTATTTTTATCCTGAATCAAGACATGGGTATTGGCGAAACCATAAATGAATTAATTATGATTGCTAAATACTCATTTAAAACCGAATATCAAGATCGAATTACCTTTCTACCTATTCCTTAATCTTTAATCAAACTATCTCTGAATCTTCTGCGATTCAAAAACTAATATCAAATAAGTAAATTCTTCAGGCAATACTACCCCGCTTGCGAGTTTCCTTATAAGAAATTCCCACATTTTTCAATCCAGCTTTAATCATTTGTTGTTCCAAAAAAGCAAAGAAACGAGCGCGATCGTCCCCCTTAACTACCGCATGATTATGCGCCTCCGACAACGAAATTGGATAACCATAACCCTTTTGAATTTGTCCCAACATTAAACTTAAAGCTCGATCCAATAAAGTAGAATTTTCTGCTACCCAAGCAGGGAATTCTACTCTAGCAATTTCGCTTCCCACATGAACATAACAAAAATAAATTGTCTGAGTTTCCCCATATAAATTTAAAATTCGCATCGTACTTTTCCATAAAGGAGTACGTTGTCCAGGTTTTAAAATAGACAACCAAAATGGCGGATCTCGCAAAGCATCAAAAACCTGACAAGGCGGTTTTTTCTCATCCGCATCACCACAATTAACCACACAATTAGGAGTAGGATGAGGGCAAGCTTGTAAGCGAAGTAAATTTAAACTTTCCGTACTTCGAGACGCACTAATATAACCTATAAGGGGAACTTCTGCTAAACGAATTTGTTCCCAAGCTTCTAAAATTGGCGGTAAAATGCGATCGCAAGCATCCCCAGGTAAACCTTCCAAAAACCAATAAATTAACGAACCATCCACCAACGCTAAAGTTGGTACTTGAAAATTTCCCTCTCTTTGAGATTGTACCCAACTTGTAACTAACTCTGCTAAAGCGATCGCCTCCGAAACAGTCCGCCGATACCCCATCCATTCTTCAACTCGAATACCCCATTGGCGGGAAATATATAAATCTTCAGGTCGGTAAAAAACTTCCGGTAAACTATCTAATAAAGGGTATCTTCCTTGTCCATAATGAAACACCACCCGCCCAATATTTATCAAATAACAATAAGCAATTTCATGGTGACTCGGTGAAATTTGCGAACCATCTGTAGCAATAACCGTGTGAACTTTTGGCGGAATGGGAATATCAATACAACGATCTAAAGGTTCCACTGGAGTAGGTACAGAAAAAATCATGCGATCGCGCCATCTCTCCTGTATCTCCACTAACTCTTCCTGTCTAGCAGTCGCCTCCACCATCAACTTTTGCGCTATCTCTAACCGTTGACGACTAGCAACACTTTCCGCCGCTAAGTGTTCGCTTAAACCCTGCATTTGTCGCGCAATCTTTGTTAGATCTAGCATAGTTCTAAATTCTCACCACGCCCAGTTATCTTGCCATTTTACCGTACCTTCGGGAACTAAAATCCAGCGACGGTTAACCAAGTTTTCCCGCAACGGTTCTTGGTTTTCTCGCCACATCGCGTACTTGTATGCGATCGCCTTTCCCGCACTCTCATTAAACGGAATTTCGGCAAACCAAGTATTAGAATTAATATACTCTAACGGGTAAGCTTTACTAATATCCCAATTCCCTAACTCAGGACAATCTCCTGTCACCACAACTGTTTCCCCAAATTTAGTTTTTACTCCATTTAATTGGACTCGCGCAATAGTTTTTCCCTTAACTCTCTCTCCCAAATAACTGAGGATAATCATTTCTTTTCTCTTGAGTTCTAACCCTAGCAATTGTCCATTTTTAACTTCAAACTTCCGACCTGATAAAATGCAGATATATTCTCCATCTTCCAAATCAGTAGAAGGAATATCAATTTTCACATAATCACCTTTATTCATCGCCACAAAACAGCGAGAATCTCTATAACGGCGCACATAACAATACACATCAGGAGTCAAATATTTTTGTACCTGACTTCCCAAAGAAACCGCCGGATTTATTCTTCTTAATTTCGATAAAAGTTGCAAATCGTGATAAATTTGCGTATCCATATCCCACTTTTCCATCATTGGGCGATTGTATGGATCGTTGCCGCCATTTGTATCATTATGAAGATACTGTTCCGTACCATAATAAATACAAGGAATCCCCCGCGATGTCATAATTAAATTAACCGCCAATCTCAAAATTTCTGGGTCAGAATTCAAGCTTTGAAATCGTGGCATATCATGATTATCGATGAAAGTTATTAGTTCAGTGGCGCGATCGTACAAATAATCCAAATTCAACACATCTTGAATTAAATGAAAACCCCCTTCGCTATTTTTCGCTAACGCCGCCCGAACTCCTTCACACAAAGCAAAATCTAAAATAGACATTCCTGACTTATTGGTGAAATTCACAGATTTGCCATCCCAAGGTTTGCTAAAACCCCATTCACCAAAGATAAAAACCGAAGGTTTATGAGTTTGAATATCTCCAACAAATTCTTGCCAAAACCAAACAGGTAAATGTTTTACCGTATCCACGCGCAAAGCATCTACCCCACGATCTAACCATTGTTTAATAGCAGATTTAATATAATTACGATAATCAATATTACTCTCATTAAAAGTAGCTAATCCCGAAAGTTCGCAATATAAAAGTTGCCATTCATCTTCCCAATCAGTAATTTCCCCATTGTGATAATACCAATTCTTCACATCATTATAAAAATCAGCAATTAACACCCCATCATCATAAAGTTCCCCCTTATGTCCATTCACATCAGGACTACTATGATTACAAACAATATCTAAAATTAACTTCATTCCCCGTTTGTGCATTTCCTTAATCAATCGATCGAAAACATTGCATTCAAACAGAGAAGTAGACTCATTACTATTAACTAAACGGGGATTAATTCTTTTAAAATCTTTCGTCCAATAACCGTGCATTGCAGCAAAATCAAACTGTGATTCCTCCACTTGTTCAAACAAAGGAGACAACCAAATTGCCGTTACACCCATATTTTTTAAATAATCTAACTTATCAATAACCCCTTGCAAATCTCCGCCCCAATATTTCCCCCACTTTTGCTTAGTTGGATCGTAAAGTGCAGGATTTGGGCCAAGATTATTATCAGGGTCGCCATCATTAAAGCGATCGACAATAATAAAATAAATAGTTTCTTGACGAAATTCGATCGCCCGAGTAAACAAAAACTCAAAATCTGCGTACTTACTTGGTGTAACCTCTTTCGTATAAAAACCCGCCGCCGCCTTTGCAGCTGTACTATCAACTTTTAATTGAGAATCAGGAATTTGTACCATCAGATTAAACCTCCATTTCAATGAGAAATAGCCCTTCTCTTCCTCTTTCCTTCGCGTCCTTTGCGTCCTTTGCGGTTCAAAAAAATCCTAACTCAAAACTACCGCATAATCGGACTACCATGATGATTAATTAAATACCACTTTTGCCCCATCCGTTCAAAAATATTAGTTGCTAAAGACTTTGCTTGAGTTCTCCTCCCACCCAAAACCTGAAACACATTTTCCACCAACACCAAATAAGCCAAATCACCCCGAATTTCAGTAGTAACAATTTCTACATCGATTTCCACGTAACTAGTATTTTTAAATATTTGTTCCCAAGAATAACCGATTTCCTTCCAACCCCGCAAAACATTCCAACCAGGATGGACACAAACAGTCGCCACACCCTTAGACCAAATATTACCCATCGCCTCGATATCTTTCTTTTCAAAAGCGCGATAGAAAGCTTGGTTAGCCTCTAAAACATCATTACTATCTGTCATTATTTTTACAAACTAATAGTTAAACCCAAGCCGCAAAATCTTGCGTAAATTGATCAAGCGATAACAACTTAATTCGGTTATTATTTGCGATCGAATCCCGTATTTGCTGAGTATTGTAACCCCAATCAGCCAAAAATAACCTGACCGAAGCTAAATCCGATTCCTGTTCTACCAACTGCAACGCCTTCAATCTATCTTCCACAAACCAAATCTTAACCGCACTTCCACCCGCAGCGATTAACTCCCGCAAAATCTCATACTTCGGGCGTTTATATTCCTTCCCAATAATCCGTTCTTCCGGGATTTCCACACTTTGTTCTTGCAACAACTGACGAACAAAACGCCCCTCTTTCGTAGTGACAATGTAGATTTTAACTGAATTGGCGATCGCACTTTGCAACCTCTCGATCACGCCCGGATAAAACCGATGCAACCCCAACCAACCCCCTAAATCCTCACCAATCCACTCATCCCGTACCCCATCCAAAATCGCCCCCACCTCAGCAGCTTTCAACCCTTCCTCGCTAGTAATCTGCTGCGCCACACCTACCCAATCCGCCCAAATCCTCTCCTGGGAAACACCCAAAATCAACGCCCTTAACAAAATAGGCATTTCCCAACCCACCTCAATCACAGGGCGCAACCGATAAAAATCAGCCGCTAAACCCTCTGGAGGCGTTTCATCCGCAGGATGCCAAATTTTACAATAACTTCGCCAAGAAGTCTGAAAATACTCAATCAGCCCATCACAAACAACTCCATCAAAATCCAGAGCTAAAATAGTGGGACTAACTTCAGACATAAAAATACCCTCCTTCAAAATTGTGTGATTGAGAAGTGAGGGCGATGAACTGGGGTGCAAGGATTCGAACCTCGGAATGCCTGGACCAAAACCAGGTGCCTTACCGCTTGGCGACACCCCATTGCGTTAACCTTGTTTATATTAGCACTCAGTTACCTAGTTTTGTCAAGAAATTGAGTAAGAATTTTTTAAGCTTTTTCTTAAGTCCGTTGTGAACACTTCAGTGTTCTAACGCTAAAGCGTTCACAACCAACCCGTTTGTTGTGAACACTTCAGTGTTCTAACGCTAAAGCGTTCACAACCAACCCGTTTGTTGTGAACACTTCAGTGTTCTAACGCTAAAGCGTTCACAACCAACCCGTTTGTTGTGAACACTTCAGTGTTCTAACGCTAAAGCGTTCACAACGAACCTTAAGCTGGGTAAATCCGCAACCGTCGATTAGGTTCATCACCAAAGCTAGAAGAACGCAAGCGGTAATGTTCCACCAACTCATGCTGCATTTTCCGCACCGTTGCAGAACGAGGTAGCAACTCCACAGGTTGTCCCTTCGGAATCACAATCTGTTCCACCGCTAACCTAGCCTCTTCCAGCGCCTCAATTTCGTCATTGCTGCCATTCTTAGTAAACAGCCGCAAATCTGGTATATCCAGCAGTTCACCCTCATCGATATGCAACATCCGTTGCAAACCGTGAGTAATTTCCGCTACAGTGCTAGCCTTAATCGTGTGGATCGGAATATGACGCGCTTTGGAAATTTGCCGCAGTTTCGAGTGATTTTTTACATGGGATCTCAGCGCCAAAACCGCATCCGCCCCATCTAAATCCTTAGTTAAAACAATTGGCAACTTCAACACATCAATTACTTGATCGAGTTGATGACGACTAATCCCATAAGGATAGATATGCAGTGGCAAATCTTCCCCATTCGGACCCGCCATAAACTCATCTTCAGCAAAAGCAAAATCTCGCTTAAAACCACCCTTTTGGAAAGAAGCATCCAACAATTGCTCAAAGCTTTGCTTTTGGGTCAAAACTTCTGGTTTAGCTGAAGAAACAGGAGTCATTTGTCCCGAAGCACGCCAACCATTAGGTTTCCAAGTAGGTGTAGATTGAGGTTGATGGGCAGAAATTGGGTTAACAGGTAACTCCCTGGTAATTTTCACTTCCCCAGCTTCGTTCACAGTCCGCACTTGCAAACTCGGTTGTCTTCCGCGCAGCAAGCTATCTACTGTATCCGCAGTACTTTCGTGAACTACCCAGCGTTCCCGTTCCATCATTTCGACGGCAATTTCAAAAGTTGGCGGTGCTTTGCGTTCCAAAACCGTCTTTTGCGAACCCCTGCGCCGCGCCTCTTCGTCACCCAAGGTAACAGCTTGAATTCCCCCTACCAAATCTGACAAAGTAGGGTTTTTAATCAAGTTTTCGATGCGATTACCGTGAGCCGTACCAACTAACTGTACGCCTCTTTCGGCAATGGTACGCGCCGCTAACGCCTCTAACTCTGTGCCAATTTCATCAATGACAATTACCTCTGGCATATGGTTTTCCACAGCCTCAATCATCACTTGATGTTGTAATTCTGGGCGGGCGACTTGCATCCGTCTTGCTCTTCCGATCGCAGGGTGAGGAATATCACCATCGCCAGCAATTTCGTTAGAGGTGTCGATAATTACCACCCGCTTGTCTAATTCATCCGCTAAAACACGGGCAATTTCTCTCAAAGCGGTGGTTTTACCCACGCCCGGACGACCTAGCATCAAAATAGACTTGCCAGTTTCTACCAAGTCTCGGATCATGCCGATCGTACCGAAAATCGCTCGACCCACACGACAAGTTAAACCAATAATCTCATCCGTGCGGTTGCGAATCGCACTAATCCGATGTAGGGTTTGCTCAATGCCTGCTCGGTTATCGCCGCTAAAATGCCCTACCCGACTAATGCAATAACTCAAATCTTCCCGTGAAACAGGCTGTTCGGAAAGATATTCAGCTTTGCCAGGAAAACGCGCTTCAGGTCGCCGCCCCAAATCTAATACTACTTCTACCAAAGTATCTTTTAATGGGTGCTGCTCCACAGCCAGTCTAATATCCGCTGGCAAAATTTCTAGTAACTTATGAAGATCGTCTGTAATCAGTTTTTTTCCCACGGTAACGTCTTTAACACTCTTTGTTAATTCTGGATTTGCCTGTTGATTCAGTTGACTTGTACCGTTGGAATTGATCATCTTGATTGGCATGAGCAATTGGCGATAAAGGGAATTGTTTGTTGACGCAAATCTCTGTAGTCAAGCTTGTAATACAAAAATCTTGCCGACGATGCCAGATTATGCCCTAGCTAGACCTTAGAACCTGGATATTGTTAAATTCAGAGTATTGACTTTCATACTACAATCATACTTCAATTTCATCGGTTGTCAGCCTACTTTTTGAGGTTGGATGATTTAATTTGGGAAACCAAAGTATCAGCTAAAGCCACAGCTTGCCAGAGAAGTTCGGGATAATCTTCCAAATTGACTCTTGGTTGTGGTAATATAATCGATGCACTTAAAGAGTCGGTTTTCGTGGCTACTGTCTCTAGCCGATCGAGGATTGGCGATAACATTACACGAGCAAAGCTACCATAAGCAATCCCAGCAATATAGTTTTGGGATTTAGTGAAATATTGCGGACTAGGATTTGCGGGTGAGGTGGCTACTCGATCGCCTAACTTAGAATTAAGCAGATCAACTGTCTTTAGTTTACTAACTGTGTGGTTATTAGTACCTCCTGCTAATTGAACATATCCGGGTAAACCTGCGGCTAAAACCTTTTGTCCTAGTTTAATGGCAGCATGAGTCGTTCCCGCACCGATATCGCCACTCATGGGACGACCATCGGTTTGCCAAATTAACTCACAAGGCAAAGGTTTGATTAAATCATACAGCGACCAGAGGTAGTTAATTAGACCTTCTCCATCGGGACAACTAATGGCAACTACTTTGAGTTGATTTACCCAAGGAGCGATCGCACTCCACAGCCTTTGGAAATCTGCTAACCTACCAACTTGAGTATGAATTTCCACCGCATCAACAGATGTTTGGAACACCAAAGGCGCGACAGCTTCCGGTGTGGAAACATAAGCACGAGTGAAAATCAAGTTGCTAGGGCAAATTGGTATACATCTACCACATCCGTAACATAATTGATCCAAAACTCCAGAAAAATTATTATTTAGGCGATCGAACACGATCGCTTCCGCCGGACAAATACTTTCACAAGGACGGGGACATTGAGTTGGACATTCACTAGCATCAAACTCCGCCTTCCGAAAATGGGGATCTTCCCCATCATTCAAACTGGTCATTAACAAAGGCAAACTTTTAAAGCCAAACCCTCGCCGTTGAGCTTCTTCGCCAAAAATCACCGCCGTCTCCAGCGCCTCTTTCGCCGCTGCAATCACAGCTGGATCGGCTGCAACATCAATACAATCCGCACCTGCTAAGGTGTAAACCAATGTTAGGTTTCTTACAGCTGGGAGGTGTTGGAAACTGGCTCCGCAGATTAACTTAAACCAGTGACCTTCCCTGAGAGAATGTAAAGGAGAGTAAATATTTGTCACACTTTTATATTAACACCAAGTCCGTTGTCACGACTTCAGTCGAGTCCGTTGTAGCGACTTCAGTCGTTACCTTTTCCAGACAGAAGCACTAAAGTGCTTACAACAGACTAGGACTAAAGTGCTTACAACAAACAGCTAATCATTAATTGCATTGAGCAACACTTCTGCTAAAGTCATATCTGCCATATCATCCATTGTCACTGTATCGCAAATATCAAACTTCGCTCCCGCACCTTGCAAATCATCATCCAACGCTTTTAAAAACCGACTTGCGGTAGCATCTGAACCTACTTGAATCATCGAAATTGCTAACTCTTCATCTCTATCCATTTGGCGCGATGCTTCAATAATTACTCGCATTACACCTTTGCGATCGTCCGGTTCCCCATCAGTAACAACTAAAATTGTCTCTCCACCCGCTTTAGTTTGTCCAGAAGCTTTGCGCTGAAAATATTGCTTAACTGCATCTTCCAAAACTCCAGCCAAATTAGTTGTACCAGCCGGATCGTTTTCTTGAAAAATTTGCTCAACCTTACTGGAAGTTACATTTTCATAACGCTTAAATCGACTAGAAAATAAGTAAACCGTAATCCCATCCGGGTCAAACTGTTCGCATTTTCTCGCCAATGCTAAAGTAGATTCTTGTGCAGCTTCCCAACGACTCCTTCCACCAACTTGATCGGGAGTAGACATACTGCCACTTTTGTCAATTATTAATGTATAATCTCGGTCTTGCATATTAATAACCTCTTTGGGGATTGGGGATTGGGGATTGGGGACTGGGGACTGGGAAAGAATTTTCAGATTAAAAGAGTCTCTGAATTACTTACTAATATGTAATAATCCCTCCGATTCTCCAGTCCCGAACAAAAAGTAATGGATAATCAACCAGAGAAAATCTTATCAATTACCCATTACCAATTTTACCTAATCGGTAATCGCATTCATCAACACTTCACTTAAAGTGAAACCTTCCATATCATCCAAGGTGATTGTATCTACAATGTCAAACTTTGCTCCCGCAGCTTGCAACTCATCATCTAATGCTTTCAAGAAACGAGTAGCTGTTTGATCTTTACCAACTTGAATCAAGGAAATTGCTAATTCTTCATCTTTATCTATTTGGCGCGATGCTTCAATAATTACTCGCATTACCGCTTTGCGATCGTCCGGTTCCCCATCCGTAATTACCAAAATTGTCTCACCATTTGGCTTAGTTTCCCCCGATTGTTTCCGCTTTAAATAGCTATCAGTAGCATCTTTTAAAACACCTGCCAAGTCAGTAGTTCCAGAAGGATCGTTTTCTCGGAAAATCTGATCGACTTTATCCGATGTCACATTATCGTAACGCCTAAAACGACCGGAAAATAGATAAACCGTAATCCCATCTGGATCGAACTGTTCGCATTTTCTAGCTAATGCTAAAGTTGACTCTTGTGCAGCTTGCCAACGAGTTCTATTACCCAGTTGATCTGGGGTAGACATACTACCGCTTTTGTCAATAATTAATGTATAGTCGCGTTCTTCAAGCATAGAACCTCCAGCCCATACAAGACAACTCGAAAAACTTTTTCTCGTTCCTCATCTAGCCTATCCTACTCTCTAAAAATAAAATTGACAAAGCTAGAAAAATTTCAGAAATATTAAGAGTGAGATGGTGCGTTATGTTATCACGCTTCGCACCCTACAAATAGCTCATACGTAGGGTGCGTATAGCCTGCGGCATTTAAGAAAAACGCCAGTGTAACGCACCATGCCACTGAGTTATTAAGATTGGGTTTCTTTTAAAGCTTGCAAGTAATCAATGGCTGCTTCTAATTTTGATGAATAACTATAGGCAAATTCTTCAAACCAAAGACCTTCAGCCGATCGCGGATTTAACTTCTTCAACCAAGCTTCTGCTTCTTTAGTTAAAGCTTGTCTTTGCTGTTGTTTGATTCTTTCTTGTTTAATTTTTTCCTCTTGGATTTGTTGTTGCCTCTTCAGTTCTTCAGCTTTGTCCTGTTCCGCAAATTCAGCTTTAATCTGTGAAAGTAAAGCATCTTCCGGTGAAGAAGGAGAGAAAGATTTTCGACCTGATGTTGCTGGCGGTGGTAGATTTGGTAATTTAGGCTCGATCGCTTTCTCTTTTCCCACAGGAGGTTGCTTTTTCTGTTGCCCTGGATTATCCTTTTCTTGATACTCAGATTTTAACTGAGCCAATATATCATCTATTGATTCCATAATTCTTTAGCCCTCATACTGCTAATCACTAAATTGCAGAATCTCTCCAGCCAAACTATTAATCAACAATTGCATTTAACAGCACTTCGGTCAAAGTCATATCTTCCATATCATCAATAGTAACTGTGTCTACAATGTCAAATTTTGCCCCCGCACCTTGCAACTCATCATCTAAAACTTTTAAGAATGTTCTTGCTTGTTGATCGTTGCCAACTTGAATAAAAGTAATCGCTAACTCTTCATCTTTATCCATTTTGCGCGATGCTTCAATAATTACGCGCATTACCGCTTTGCGATCGTCCGGTTCCCCATCCGTAACTACAACAATTGTTTCCCCATTTAGTTTAGTTTGTCTCGCAGCTTTCCTCCGAAAATAATCATTAGTTGCATCTAAAAGCACACCAGCTAAATCTGTTCTTCCAGAAGGTTCATTCTCCCGGAAAATATCTTTAACTCTACTCGCAGTAACATTATCGTAACGCTTGAATTTTCCTGAAAATACGTAAACCGTCAACCCATCAGGGTCTAATTCTTCACACTTACTCGCAATAGCTATAGTAGATTCTTCCATCGCCGCCCAGCGACTCTTACCACCAGGCTGATCTTTAGTAGCCATACTACCACTTTTGTCAATAATTAATGTATAATCTCGATTCTCTAACATAAATCTTATCTCCATTAAATATTTCTATTTCCAAGGTATCAAAACCTCAGACTTATCTACCTTCACCCAAAAGAACAAGCAGGGGAGAGTTAAAGTCTCCCCTGCTTCCCTCTGGTACGTTGTTGCGCTGTCTTCGCTAAAGCGCAACAACATACTCTTATGCAGCAGCTAAGGTATTTGCTAAAGGTTCCCAGCGGAAATAGCGATCGCCACCCATCTCCACCGCCAACTTCACTCGCGGCTCCATCTTCGGTAACATTGTTAAATACTCAATCTCCTGACGAGACAAAATGTGTCCCTCAATGATCCACAGCAACAGTCCCTTAGACTTAGGCGGTAGCTGTTCCAGTTGAGTACTCAGCAGAGGTGGTAAATAGTAGATATAACCTACAGCCGCACCAGAACCTAAGCTTTTCTTACCCAAATGTGGCGGACGTACCCCATGCACCCCAGTCAAGTAAGCACTTAGATCGCCTAAACCTTTAGCAGAAATGTTCAAGCTTGTATAGCCCGCTGCCCTGATCCGCCTTTGGTAACGACCCTCAAAACCCCCTTCTAGTGGCACATAGAGTGCTAGCGCCCCAGAACTTTCCAAATCTTTAATCAGTTGACTACCAGTTGTAATTAATGCCATAAATTCGTCTTCTATCGCCTGTGGCTAACTGCCCGATCGCTTCATGAAGCTTTAAATATAGTAATTTTAGTCCTTGATTAGCCAATCCAGAAATAACACTTACTTTTCATTGCCATAGATAAAAGCAAAATATCTTTGTCATCATCTAGACAATTCTTAAAATATGGTCTATAGTAAACAATTGTGGTCAAGTGCGATTCGTTCTCTCAAAACACTACTTAGTTAGATGGGGAGAGAGGCTGGTTTCAACAGAACCTAGACAACTTCATGTTCATGAGGGTTAAATTCCCTTCCTCCAAACCACAGGAGTGAATACATAGTCCCACATTTTCGGGGATGGTATCCCGGACTTGCGGTGCATGGGCTAAATGACGGTAACTCGAAGCTAATAGAGAATCCCGGCTAGTGGAGTTAGACAAGGTTAACGCATAGTGAATCTAGTAAGAACCATCGTAAAATTACGTGCATGGAAATTAGCTGTCAAAGACATCCAAATTGATGTCTCCCTTAGAGGGTAGATGGTCGCAACAGGGTAGTTCCTGAGCAACTGAGTCAACCATATCGGGTTCACCAGCACGGAATAAAAAGGGAGGCTAGGCTGTTCATAATTTTGTTCGTATGAATGTCGTGGTGAAAACAGCCCCCGGTGGATACTAGAAACCTAAATCTGACGCGAAATGAACATGAGGAACGAAGTAACTCTTTAATTTCTCTGCAAAAGCCCCCGAAAGGGGGAGTCTGTAGGATATACCCCAGACAATTAAATAGGAACCTATCACATTCCATCTATCCTACAACTAAAACTAAGCAGCAGGTTAACCAGACCGTATGGATTAAAGAGAAGGACATCCTAAAAAGCCAAAGCTGTGGGTAACGCCATAGATATGCAGACGTAGGATGAGCGTTGTGGAGGCTCCCAAAGTAGTAACTCTGGATATGCCTAAGACTCCAGTACTGACTGAGAGTGGGATGAAAACCGTTATGCGTACAGTGAACCAATGACTGACATTCCCGTAATTGCCCGGATGTAAAGGCGATAGCAAAGCGTCGAACGGTCTAGTAGTCATCAAGGCGGTAACAGGATAGGAGCGAACCAATAGGAGTTAAGGTCTAACGGAGTAATCCAACGGACTATTGTTGACAAAGCAACCACACGCAGGAGCCGGATGAGGTTGGAAACTCTCAAGTTCGGTTCTGAATTAGAGGTGAAAGATAGCGATATCTTCATCGACTATAACAATTTCAGTAACTCTGCTCTCGCTCAAGAGTGGCAAGGATACTTGAATAGAGCCAACCGGATAGATGCGCTCGGTCAACTTTGGCAGTTGTAACACCAACAGCTTGAGCCAAAGAGTAACCAAAAAGTGGGCGGTACTGTCAAGTAAACGAACAAGCCACATTATTTTATCTGGCTAAACAAAAGGATACTGAGTAGGGACACGGCATCATAAATATTTTGGACACACGGATAAAATTAATTATGCCGTGTCCCTACTTAAGTCCCAGTGCCAGCGAAAAATGACCAGGCTAGTGCTTGGCCTACCAAACAGCTTTAAATAGCAAGTTTACGCTAATAATCGGACTTCCAAGAAGTAAATCTTTGGGAAGTCCAATAATAGTCTGATTGTCATCTTGCTCAGGTTACACCATCTCATCTAAAAGACCGAACATCTGGAAACAGTTCAATTACATTCGACTGAAGTCCAGAAGAGTGTAGTCAAGAAAACGGGTTCTCCAAAAGGGAATCTGGCGAATTGTAGTGCGTAAATAAAGGAGAAACCACGTACTGTGGCGATCGGAATCCTCGGCACCAAATTAGGCATGACCCAAATCTTTGACTCAGCAGGAAAAGCCATTCCTGTCACCGTAGTTCAAGCAGGCCCATGCCCCGTAACGCAGATTAAGACCAAAGAAACAGACGGTTATACTGCAATCCAACTCGGATTCGGCGAAGCTAGTTCCAAGGCAATCAACAAGCCAGAAAAAGGACACTTAGCCAAATCTAACAGTGCGCCCTTGCGTCACCTGCGCGAGTATCGCTTGGATAATCCCAGTGAATATCAGCTGGGTCAAGAAATTAAAGTAGATATATTTGCCCCAGATCAAATCGTGGACGTTGCTGGTACAAGTATTGGTAAAGGCTTTGCCGGATATCAAAAACGCCACAACTTTAAACGGGGGCCAATGGCTCACGGTTCCAAAAACCATAGATTGCCCGGTTCTACGGGTGCTGGTACGACACCAGGAAGAGTCTATCCCGGTAAGCGGATGGCAGGACGTTTAGGCGGAGAGCGAGTCACCATTCGCAAACTAACAGTAGTTAGCGTCGATGCTGAACGCAACTTGATTTTAATCAAGGGAGCATTGCCCGGTAAACCAGGTGCTTTGCTCAGTATTACACCAGAGAAAAAGGTCGGCAAATAGTTAATGAGTTATTAGTCATTAGTCATTAGTTATTATCTTTAACCCAATGACAAATAACCAATGACAAATGACAAATGACGAATAACAAAGGACAAAGAATATGGTTAACTGTGTAGTAAAAAACTGGGAAGGGCAAGAAGTTGGGCAAGCAACTTTAGAGTTGAAAGTTGCTAAAGAAGAGAATGCCTCTCACATTGTCCACCGCGCACTGGTACGGCAAATGACCAATGCACGGCAAGGAACAGTCAGCACCAAAACTCGATCGGAAGTGAGTGGTGGCGGTCGCAAACCTTGGCGACAAAAAGGAACCGGACGCGCTAGAGCAGGTTCTATCCGTTCTCCATTGTGGCGTGGTGGTGGTGTAATCTTCGGGCCAAAACCCAGAGAATTTAACATCAACATGAACCGCAAAGAACGGCGGTTGGCTCTAAGAACAGCATTAATGAGCCGGGATGCGGATCTGATAGTAATCGAAAGTTTTGCTGAAAAATTTCCTCGACCCAAGACCAAAGAGTTAGTAACGGCACTTACTCGTTGGGGTGTAGAACCAGAAACAAAAGTTTTGTTGATTGTTTCAGAAAAAGACGAAAACCTTTACTTATCAGCCCGGAATATTGCCAAGTTGAAATTAATTTCAGCTGATTGCTTGAACGTCTACGATTTACTGTGGGCCGATAAGTTAGTGACGACACCCCAAGCTTTGGCAAAAATACAGGAGGTCTACAGTGAGTGAGTACGATCCTCGCTACCTTGCCGATATAGTTTATCGCCCGATCGTAACTGAAAAAGCAACTATTCTCATGGAGCAGAATAAGTACACTTTTGAAGTTGTACCCAAAGCGACTAAACCGGAAATTAAGGCAGCGATCGAGAATTTGTTTGATGTCAAAGTGGTAAGTGTAAACACCATTTTGCCACCGAGAAAACAACGTCGAGTCGGCAAGTTTGTTGGGTTTAAGGCTAGATACAAAAAAGCGATCGTCACCATAGCACCCGACGACGTAGAAAAAGTTAGACAAACCCTGTTCCCAGAAGTTTAATCCCCCTTGCACGAGAGCAAAACTTCTTACCCAGAACTGAGGACGCAAAAAAAATGGGCACCCGTTCCTTTAGGCCATACACACCCGGTACTCGACAATGTACCATCTCTGATTTCTCTGAAATTACCAAGAGCGAACCAGAGAAATCCCTAACAGTATCAAACCATCGGCCAAAAGGTCGCAACAATCGCGGTGTAATCACCAGTCGTCGTCGTGGTGGTGGACACAAACGCCTCTACCGCATCGTTGACTTTCGTCGCGACAAACACAACATCCCCGCCAAAGTAGCAGCAATAGAATACGACCCCAACCGTAATGCACGGCTGGCTCTACTGTTCTACAGAGACGGTGAAAAGCGTTACATCATTCATCCCAACGGTTTAGCAGTAGGAACGGAAATAATCTCCGGGCCAGAAGCTCCCTTTGAAATCGGTAACGCGCTACCTTTGGGTAACATCCCCTTGGGTACCAACGTTCACAACGTAGAACTAGTAGCAGGTAAAGGCGCTCAAATCGTCCGTGCTGCTGGCGCTACCGCCCAAGTCGTAGCCAAAGAAGGGAACTACGTCACCCTGAAACTGCCATCAGGCGAAGTTCGCATGATTCGCCGGGAATGCTACGCCACGATCGGTCAAGTAGGCAACCTCGACGCGAGAAACCTCAGCACCGGAAAAGCAGGTCGAAATCGTTGGAAAGGTCGCCGTCCCAAAGTTAGAGGTAGCGTGATGAACCCTGTAGACCACCCACATGGAGGTGGTGAGGGTAGAGCACCGATCGGTAGAAGTGGGCCAGTCACACCTTGGGGTAAACCAACCTTGGGTGCAAAAACTCGCAAACCGAAAAAACCCAGCAGCAAATTAATCGTGCGTCGTCGCCGCAAAGCGTCTAAACGCGGTCGTGGCGGTCGTGATGCTTAGAATTTTAGATTTTAGATTTTAGATTTTAGATTACAAAAGCAGAAAACATCTAAAATTTCAAAATCTAAATCCAGAATTAAAAATCCAAAATCCAAAATCCAAAATCCAAAATCGAACTATGGGTCGATCATTAAAAAAAGGGCCTTTCGTTGCCGATCATTTGATGAGCAAAATTGAAGCCTTAAACGAAAGAAAAGAAAAACAAGTAATCAAAACTTGGTCTAGGGCTTCTACCATCCTGCCGCAAATGGTAGGTCATACCATCGCCGTACACAACGGTCGTCAGCACGTACCAGTTTACATTTCTGACCAGATGGTGGGACATAAATTAGGCGAATTCGCGCCAACTCGCACCTTTAAGGGGCATTCCAAAAAAGATGTTAAAGCTCGTCGATAAATTGTTTTGTCATTAGTCATTGGTCATTGGTCATTGGTCAAGAGATTAACAAATGAAAAGTGGCAAATAACGAATGACAAAAGTGGAGAAAAATATGGCTGACAGTACTGAAATAAAAGCGATCGCACGTTACATACGAATGTCACCGTATAAAGTACGTCGCGTTCTCGATCAAATTCGTGGGCGCTCCTATCGGGATGCTTTAATCATTCTGGAGTTCATGCCCTACAAAGCTTGTGAACCAGTCCTCAAAGTATTGCGTTCCGCCGTTGCCAACGCCGAAAATAACGCAGGCTTAGACCCCCAAAAACTAGTCGTCAGCACCGCCTTTGCTGATGGTGGCCCTAGCCTAAAACGGTTTCGCCCTAGAGCGCAAGGACGTGCATACCAAATTCGCAAGCCAACTTGTCACATCACAGTTGCCGTTGCGGAAGCAGAACAATAACTAGGAGGAAAGATTTTTAGATTTAGATTGCAGATCGCAAAACCCCAAAATCTAAAATCTAAAATCTAAAATCTAAAATCACGTTGAGGACGTATCAGTGGGACAAAAAATTCATCCAGTTGGTTTTCGTTTAGGCATCACCCAAGAGCACCGCTCTCGGTGGTTTGCCAACCCATCTCGATACCCGGAGATCTTAGAAGAAGATCATAAAATCCGCCAGTATGTCGAGAAAAAACTCAATCAAGAACAGAAAGCTGGCATTTCCGATGTCAAAATCGAACGGAAAGCCGACCAAATCGATTTAGAAATTCGTACTGCTAGACCTGGTGTAGTAGTTGGAAGAGGCGGTACCGGAATTGAAAATCTGCGACTCGGACTACAACAAGCTCTGGGTAACAATCGTCAAATCCGCGTCAACGTTGTCGAAGTCACAAAAGTTGATGCTGACGCTAACTTAATCGCAGAATACATCGCCCAACAATTAGAAAAACGGGTTTCCTTCCGTAGAGTAGTTCGCCAAACCATTCAACGCGCTCAAAGAGCCGGAATCGAAGGCATCAAAGTCCAAGTCAGCGGTCGTTTAAACGGCGCAGAAATCGCTCGGACTGAATGGACAAGAGAAGGTCGCGTACCTTTGCATACCTTACGGGCAGATATCGATTTTGCATATCAGACCGCTAAAACCATTTATGGCATTTTGGGCGTAAAAGTCTGGGTTTTCAAAGGTGAAATTATCCCCGGACAAGAACGAGTAGAACCTGCTCCCGCTCCCGGTGGAAATAATCGCCGTCGCCAGCCAAACAAACGCCGCCAGCAGTTTGAAGACCGTTCTAATGAGGGATAAAGAGTATGTTAAGTCCTAAAAGAACAAAATTCCGTAAACAACAACGCGGGCGGATGACAGGTTTGGCTTTTCGGGGTGGTGACCTTAACTTCGGTGATTTCGGTCTGCAAGCCCTAGAACCAGCTTGGATCACCTCTCGACAAATAGAAGCCAGTCGTCGGGCGATGACTCGCTACATTCGTCGGGGTGGCAAAATCTGGATTCGGATTTTCCCTGACAAACCTGTAACGATGCGCCCCGCAGAAACTCGGATGGGTTCCGGTAAAGGTGCTCCTGAGTTTTGGGTAGCGGTAGTGAAGCCGGGAAGAATCATGTTTGAAATCACTGGTGTACCCGAAGAAACCGCTCGTGAAGCTATGCGTTTGGCTGCTAATAAGTTGCCAATTAAAACTAAATTTGTCGTGCGTTCTCAGGAGCAGGTGTAAAGATGCCTTTATCCAAGATTTCTGAAGCCAGAGACTTATCCGATGCTGAACTAGCCAAGGAAATACTCGAAATTAAACAACAATTGTTTAAGTTGCGCTTACAAAAAGCAACTCAAAAGTTGGATAAGCCACACCAGTTTAAACACGCTAAACATCGTCTAGCTCAATTATTGATGGTGGAAGGCGAACGTCAAAAAGCAGCTGCTCAAGGGAAACCAGAAGCAGAATAGGAGTAGAGAGCAATGGCTGTTAAAGAAAGAGTCGGATTAGTTGTTAGTAACAAGATGGATAAAACGGTGGTGGTGGCGATCGAAAACCGTTCCCCTCACCCCAAATACGGCAAAATCGTGGTGCGAACCAAAAAGTATAAAGCCCACGATGAGGAAAATAAGTGTAACGAAGGCGATCGCGTTCGCATCAGAGAAACTCGTCCTTTAAGCCGTACCAAACGCTGGGAAGTTGCCGAAATTCTCTAAGTAGTCAGGCGGTAATCGGTAATCGGTAATCGGTAAATAGGTAATCGCAAAAAACCAACTACCAACTACCAACTACCAACTACCAATTCCCAATTCACTAGTTTCCAATTCCCCAATCCCAAAGCTATGATTCAACCCCAAACCTACCTCAATGTTGCTGATAATAGCGGAGCCAAACAATTAATGTGTATCCGGGTTTTAGGTGCCGGAAACAGCCGCTATGGTCATGTGGGTGATGTGATTATCGCCGTCGTTAAAGACGCAATCCCCAACATGGCAGTGAAAAAATCAGACGTAGTGCGGGCAGTCATCGTGCGTACCAAAAAAGCTATGCGTCGCGAAAGCGGCATGAGCATTCGTTTCGACGATAACGCCGCCGTGATCATCAACGCCGATGGCAACCCCAAAGGCACTCGCGTTTTCGGTCCCGTAGCCCGGGAACTACGCGACAAAAACTACACCAAAATAGTTTCCCTCGCCCCGGAGGTGCTGTAATGCCTCAAAGTAAAAAAGCCCAAAAAGAACGTACTAAACTGCACGTTAAAAAAGGCGACACCGTACAAGTAATCTCCGGCAAAGATAAAGGCAAAGTCGGAGAAATTATTCGGGCAATACCTGAAGAAAGTCAGGTAGTAGTTCAAGGTGTCAACATCAGAACTAAGCACGTTAAACCCCAACAAGAAGGTGAATCTGGTCGCATCATTACTTTTGAAGCACCAATTCACAGTTCTAATGTCATGCACTATTCCACCAAGCAAAATGTCGCTAGTCGCGTTTGCTATACCTTTAATGAAGCTGGTAAAAAAGTGCGGATGTTGAAGAAAACTGGGGAAATTCTCGACAAATAAAACCGATCGGGATTTAAGGATTTACTTGATGAACGGGATTGATAATTTGATTGGTCGAATTGACTAGAATTAATCCAAAATCCCTAAATCTAAAAGCTAAAATCTAAAAGCTAATATTTCCTGACCAAGCCCAGGAAAAACAGGTAAAACCAATGACACAAAAACTAAAAACCACTTACCAAGAAACAATTGTTCCCAAACTCAAAGAACAATTCAATTACACGAATATTCATCAGGTACCGAAGATCGTTAAAGTCACCCTGAACCGAGGTTTAGGAGAAGCGGCTAGTAATGCCAAAGCTTTGGAATCTTCACTGACTGAAATTGGTTTAATTGCTGGTCAAAAACCAGTAGTCACCAGAGCAAAAAAAGCGATCGCAGGTTTTAAAATCCGTGAAGGAATGCCAGTGGGAATTATGGTGACTTTACGGGGCGATCGAATGTATGCTTTTCTCGATCGATTAATCAACCTAGCACTACCCCGGATTAGAGACTTTCGCGGAATCAGCCCTAAAAGCTTCGATGGTCGTGGTAACTACAGCTTAGGCGTAAGAGAACAACTGATATTTCCCGAAATCGAATACGACAGAATCGACCAAATTCGTGGCATGGACATCTCCATTATTACCACAGCCAAAACCGACGAAGAAGGCCGCGCCTTACTCAAGGCTTTTGGGATGCCATTCCGCGATCAATAAGGAGGAAAAGATGGCGGTAAACGACACAATTGCAGATATGCTAACGCGCATCCGCAACGCAAACTTAGCGCGGCATCAAACCACAAAGGTTCCCGCAACAAGAATGACTCGCTCAATAGCCAAAGTTTTACAAGATGAAGGTTTCATTGGTGAGTTTGCTGAGGATGGCGAAGGTGTACAAAAACATCTGGTAATTTCTTTGAAATATAAAGGAAAAAATCGCTCTCCCGTTATTACTGCTCTCAAAAGAGTTAGTAAACCTGGATTACGAGTTTACTCAAATCGCAAAGATTTACCGAGAGTTTTGGGTGGAATTGGGATTGCGATCATCTCTACTTCTAGTGGGATTATGACCGATCGCGAAGCCCGTCGCCAAAATGTAGGTGGAGAAGTGCTTTGCTATGTCTGGTAAAGTCAAAAGTCATTAGTCATTTGGTCATTAGTTAATAGTTAACTAAGATTCGCTTTCCCGACTAGTTATAGAGAACTCCTACAAATGACAAATGACATAAGACATAAGACATAAGACAAGTGATAAATCACAGAGGAAAAATTTGTCATGTCTCGGATTGGTAAGCGTCCTATTAGCGTACCTAATAAGGTTACAGTGGCAATTGAAGACCAAAAAATTGCCGTCAAAGGGCCAAAAGGAGAATTATCTAGAGTTCTCCCCCAAGGAATCATCGTGCAGCAAGAGGGAGAAACCTTAAACGTGCTGCGGGACAACGACTCCCGCACACTCCGTCAGCTACACGGTTTATCTCGCACCTTAGTCGCCAACATGGTAGAAGGTGTTTCCAATGGATTCCAACGCCGTTTAGAAATTCAAGGGGTTGGTTATCGGGCTAGAGTAGATGCTGGCAATTTGGTTTTAGTTGTCGGCTACAGCCACGAAGTCAAAATTGAACCACCACCCGGCATCCAAATGGCAGTGGAAGGTAACGTAAACGTCACAGTTAGTGGCATCGACAAAGAACTAGTGGGTAATCTGGCAGCTAAAATTCGTGCCGTCCGCCCACCAGAAGTTTACAAAGGCAAAGGCATTCGCTATGCCGGAGAAGTAGTCAGACGCAAAGCTGGTAAAGCTGGTAAGGCAGGGAAGAAATGAAGCTTACTCGCAGAGAATCAAAAGAAAATCGCCATCGCCGGATTCGTCGCAAGGTTTTTGGTACGCCGGAACGTCCCAGATTGGCAGTGTTTCGTTCCCACGAGCATATTTATGCTCAGGTAATCGACGATACTCAACATCACACCTTAGTTGCTGCTTCTACAGTAGAACCATCCTTAAGAGAAAGTTTGGACTCCAAATCTACTTGTGCAGCTTCCACCGAAGTAGGTAAATTAATCGCCCAGCGTTCTCTAGAAAAAGGCATTCAAAAAGTTGTCTTTGACCGGGGTGGTAATATTTATCACGGTCGGATTAAAGCTCTAGCTGACGCAGCCCGTGAAGCTGGATTAGATTTTTAATTGTCATTAGTCATTGGTCATTGGTCATCTGTGAAAGAAACAACAAATGACTTATAACAAGTGACAAATGACAAATAACAAACAATCAAGGAAAAAATATGGCAGAAAAAGAGAAAGGTCGCGGTAAAAAAGGCAGCCGCACTAAAGAAAAAGAGACTACCTGGCAAGAACGGGTGATTCAAATCCGTCGGGTCAGCAAAGTAGTTAAGGGTGGGAAAAAACTTAGCTTCCGTGCGATCGTAGTCGTAGGCAACGAACGCGGTCAAGTCGGAGTCGGAGTTGGCAAAGCTAGCGACGTAATCGGCGCAGTTAGAAAAGGCGTAGCTGATGGGAAAAAACACTTAATTGATATTCCCCTCACCAAGTCTAATTCCATTCCTCACCCCATCAAAGGCAAAGGCGGCGGAGCCAAAGTGATGATGCGTCCAGCAGCCCCAGGTACAGGGGTAATCGCAGGTGGCGCAGTCCGTACCGTGTTGGAATTAGCCGGAGTCCGCAACATTCTAGCCAAACAACTCGGCTCTAGCAACCCTCTGAATAACGCCAGAGCTACCGTTAACGCCCTAGAAACCCTGAGAACTTTTACAGAAGTAGCTGAAGACCGGGGAATCCCACTAGAAAATATTTTCGGTTAGTTATTGGTCATGAGTCATTAGTCATTGGATAAAAGAATCAATCTCATTTCTACAAATGACAAATGACAAATAACAAATGACAAATGACTAAAAAACTAAGGAAAAAAGACTATGAGACTAAATGATGCTCTGCCTAAAGAAGGCTCAAAAAAACGCCGTCGCCGTCTAGGTCGGGGTGTTTCTGCTGGACAAGGTGCTAGCGCTGGTAAAGGGATGCGCGGTCAAAAAGCTCGTTCTGGTGGCAGCACTAGACCCGGATTTGAAGGTGGACAACAACCCCTGTATCGCCGTTTACCCAAGTTAAAGCACTTTACGGTAATTAATCCTCGCCAGTACACTACGATCAATGTAAGTAAACTGGCATCCCTCCCAGCTAACACTGAAGTAACCCTGGATTCGCTCATAGAAGCTGGTATCATCACAGGTAACAATGGGCCACTCAAACTCTTGGGAGATGGAGAGTTAAACGTAGCTTTGCGAGTAACAGCCGCAGCTTTTACAGCTGGAGCCCGCAGCAAAATTGAAGCCGCAGGTGGCACTTGTGAAGTGGTAGAGAAGACCAGAGGTTAACCTAAGACCTAGCTATTGCCAGGATACAATGCTCGTCACACGCTAGGCGATCGCCAAGAGGTAAACCGGAAATTATGATCAGTCGAGAAAAAGCTCCCACGGCTCAGGAGACATTCGCTCAAATGGCCCAAGCAGCCGGACTTCGCGGTAGGCTGCTTGTCACTCTAGGACTGTTAATTTTGGTAAGATTGGGCGTTTTCTTACCAGTACCAGGAATTAATCGCGAAGCATTTAGAGCGCAAGTGCAAAATAGCCCCTTAGTTGGCTTGTTGGATTTGTTCTCTGGAGGCGGTATCGTTGCCTTGGGTATTTTTGCCTTGGGTATTCTGCCTTTCATTAATGCTTCGATTATCTTGCAGCTACTCACCGCCGCCCTTCCTTCTTTAGAAAATCTCCAGAAAAATGAAGGGGAAGCAGGTCGCCGGAAGATTTCCCAGTGGACACGCTATGTAGCTCTGGTATGGGCTGTAATTCAAAGTATCGGCATTTCTATTTGGGTCAGCCCGTTTGCAGAAGGAGGCAATCCCGGATTTTGGTTCTATGCCAAAACCGTTATCGCTCTCACCGCAGGCTCTATGTTTGTGATGTGGGTATCTGAAGTGATTACAGAGCGTGGACTTGGTAATGGCGCTTCTCTGCTGATTTTTCTAAATATTGTGGCAGTTGTACCAAAGTCTTTCGCCGCTACCATTGATTTGGCTCAAACAGGCGGTAGAGAAATTATCGGTAAGGTAATCATTCTCTTGGTTGTATTCCTGGTGATGATCGTCGGGATTGTTTTTGTCCAAGAAGGTAGTCGCCGGATTCCGATTATTTCTGCACGTCGCCAAGTTGGACGCAAGATGTATTTGGAAAAAAGCAGTTACTTGCCTTTGCGTTTGAATCAAGGCGGAGTGATGCCAATTATCTTTGCCTCTGCTGTACTATTTTTACCTGCTTCTTTGGGAAACTTTGTCCAAAATGAAACTTTAAATAGAATAGCAGCGACTTATCTGAATCCTAGTAGTCCAGTTTATGTGATTACTTATTTGGTGTTGATTCTTTTCTTTAGCTATTTCTACTCTACTTTGATTGTCAACCCAGTAGATTTGGCACAAAACCTCAAGAAAATGGGTTCTAGTATTCCCGGTATTCGTCCTGGTAAAGCTACTAGCGAATATGTGGAAAGAGTTCTCAACCGTTTGACTTTTTTAGGTGCGGTTTTCTTGGGTATGGTGGCAATTATCCCTACAGCAGTGGAAAGTGCTACTGTGGGAACTTTTAGAGGGTTGGGCGCAACTTCTCTGTTGATTCTGGTTGGTGTGGCGATCGATACGTCAAAACAAATCCAGACTTATGTAATTTCTCAACGATATGAAGGAATGGTGAAAGAGTAGTGGCAGTGACGCGATTGATTTTTCTGGGAGCGCCTGGGGCGGGTAAGGGAACTCAAGCACAAAAAGTAGCCCAGTTATGCAATATTCCCCATATTTCTACTGGGGATATTTTACGCAATGAGGTGGCTCAAGGTACTGATTTAGGCATCCAAGCTAAGTCATATCAAGAAAAGGGCGAACTTGTTCCAGACCAACTGATTTTGGATATGGTAAGCCATAGATTATCTGAGTCTGATGCTCAGTCAGGTTGGATCTTAGATGGGTTTCCTCGCAATGTGGCTCAAGCTAAGTTTTTGGATGAACTGCTTACGAAATTACAGCAAAAATGCGATCGCGTAATCAACCTAGAAGTCCCAGATCAAATCATCGTCGATCGGTTGCTCAAACGCGGTAGAAAAGATGATAGCGAAGAAGTAATTCGTCGTCGTTTGGAAGTTTATCGCGAACAAACCGCTCCTTTAATTGATTACTATAGCCAGCGTCAGCTACTTGTCTCTGTTCAAGGTAATCAGTCGATGGAAGAAGTTACAGCTTCTTTGAAAAAAGCTGTCGATTTGAGTTGCTAGCAATCATGCTTTTTCCCTGATAAATTGAATGGGTTCTCAACCAACCCATTCAAAAATCTCTCCCTGGTATCGTCAGGTGAAGAGCAACCAGGAAATTTGCTAAGTTATGTTAAAATGTGCTAGGGTTCGCCCTGTGTCGCCCAAGAAAAATCATCCGATCGCAGTTTCAATCATATAAATTGTCGAATTGAGGAAAAAAACAATTGTCTAAACAAGACTTAATTGAGATGGAAGGAACCGTAACTGAATCATTACCTAATGCCATGTTCAGGGTAGACCTGGATAATGGGTTTAATGTTTTAGCCCATATTTCCGGGAAGATTCGCCGTAATTACATCAAAATCTTACCAGGCGATCGCGTCAAAGTAGAGCTAACTCCCTACGACTTAACCAAAGGTCGGATTACTTATCGCTTACGTAAAAAGTAAGAATAAATTGATCAAAGCCTCTCAAGTCAGTAATCAGTTAACTCTAACTTAGACGTTACTAGACTGACAAATAAAATAGGAAATGATATAATATTTAGTTTGTAGTCAGAAGCCAAAAAAGGCATGAAAGTTAGAGCATCAGTTCGCAAAATCTGTGAAAAATGCCGCGTAATCCGTAGACGCGGTAGAGTTATGGTCATCTGCTCCAACCCGAAGCACAAACAACGCCAAGGTTAATTAAAGCAGGATCTATTTAAGAGCATTTTAGTTCTAGAAAACTTTTGTAGCAACCATCAAAGATTAGGGGGAAGCAAGCGTGGCTAGAATTGCCGGGGTAGACCTTCCGCGTGACAAGCGGGTAGAAATTGGTCTGACCTACATTTATGGAATCGGGTTAACTAGGTCTAAAGAAATTCTCGCCGAGACTGAGATTAATCCCGACACTCGTGTAAAAGATCTTACTGATGCTGAAGTCGCAGCACTGCGAGCCTCAGTAGAAAGTAACTATCAAGTAGAAGGAGATCTCAGGCGCTGGGAAGCAATGAACATCAAGCGCCTGATTGACATTGCTAGTTATCGCGGTCGTCGTCATCGTAGCGGATTACCAGTGCGGGGACAAAGAACTCGTACCAACGCTCGGACTCGTCGCGGTAGACGTTTAACTGTAGCAGGTAAGAAGAAAGCACCAGCTAAGAAGTAAGACTTTGGGTAGTAACCCTATACAGAATCCCAGAATATTACAACCAACAAGTAAAGTTAAAACCCAGCGATAGAGCGATATGGCGCGACAACAAACAGCAAGAAAACCAGGGACGAAAAAGCAAAAACGCAACGTACCCAATGGTGTAGCTTACATTCAGTCAACTTTTAACAATACGATCGTCACCATTAGCGATCAAGGTGGAGACGTGATCTCTTGGGCCTCCGCAGGTTCGAGTGGATTTAAGGGAGCGAAAAAAGGTACTCCTTTTGCTGCTCAAACTGCGGCGGAAGGTGCGGCTAGACGGGCGATCGATCAAGGAATGCGGCAAATCGAAGTCATGGTGAGCGGACCCGGTGCAGGTCGGGAAACCGCAATCAGAGCACTTCAAGGCGCAGGATTAGAAATTACCCTGATTCGAGATATTACTCCCATTCCTCACAACGGCTGTCGCCCACCCAAACGTCGCCGCGTGTAGACAAGGGACTGTTTTTAAAGAGGGTGTGCAGAGGAATATTAGGTCTTCTCACCATTAACAAGGGTGAGTATTTTGCTGGGTAAGCATCTGGACAATTCAGCTAAAAGTAAATCGGGTAGGCAGCTTTTAGCCGCCTGCCAATGGAGCTAGGAAGAACGGGGGAGACGAAGTGGCGCAGTTTCACATTGAATGTGTCGAGTCTAACATTGAGAAAAATCGGGGTCAATACAGCAAATTTGTCCTAGAGCCACTGGAAAGAGGTCAAGGAACCACTGTTGGCAACGCATTAAGGCGAGTACTACTGTCCAATTTACCAGGAACAGCCGTTACAGCCGTCCGCATCGCCGGAGTTAATCACGAGTTTGCCACAATTCCAGGAGTGCGGGAAGACGTGCTGGAGATTCTTTTAAACATGAAAGAAATAGTCTTCAAAAGTCATGCTTCTGGCCCGCAAATTGGTCGCCTAGTGGCAACAGGTCCCGGAACAGTGATTGCCTCCCAATTTGACTTACCTTCCGAGGTGGAGGTAGTAGACCCCAGTCAATATGTCGCAACACTGTCACCAGGAGCCAAATTAGAAATCGAATTTCGGATGGAAACCGGAAAGGGTTATCGTTCCGTAGACCGGGGACATGACGAATCCGCTGCTTTGGATTTCCTCCAAATCGACGCAGTATTTATGCCAGTTCGTAAGGTAAACTACAGCGTTGAAGAAGTGCGGGCTGACGGTTCCCAAGAAAAAGACCGTCTGCTGATGGAAATTTGGACGAATGGTAGCATTAGTCCCCAAGAAGCATTGTCGCAAGCGGCAAATCTGTTAGTGGATTTATTCCAGCCGCTAACTGATATTAGTACTCATGCGATCGGTCCCGAACCATCAGACGAACAAGACCCGACCAGCCAAATTCCGATCGAAGAATTGCACCTCTCAGTTCGGGCATACAACTGTTTAAAACGGGCACAAATTAACTCAGTAGCAGACCTACTGGATTACACCCAGGAAGATTTACTGGAAATCAAAAACTTTGGTCAGAAATCAGCCGAAGAAGTGATCGAAGCTTTACAAAAACGCTTAGGGATCACTTTGCCAAAAGAGAAATCTGCCAAACCTAACGCCTAATAAATAGTTTTAAGTTATGAGTGATGAGTTTTAAGTTATTCAGTTAATTCAAAACTCAAAATTCAAAACTCAAAACTCAAAACTTTTTTCAAGATAGACAAGGAAAACTTATGCGTCACGGTCGTCGTATCCCACAATTAAGTAAGCCAGCAGACCAGCGAAAAGCGCTGTTAAGAGCGCTGACAACCCAATTGTTACGTCATGGTCGGATTGAAACTACGGTTACTAGAGCCAAGGCTGTGCGATCGGAAGCCGATCATATCATCACCTTAGCCAAAGATGGTTCCTTATCTGCTCGTCGTCAAGCAATGGGCTACCTCTACGATAAACAACTAGTTCACGCCTTATTTGAACAAGTCGGAGAACGGTACAGCAATCGTCAAGGTGGCTATACTCGCATCCTGCGGACAGTAAACCGTCGCGGCGATAACGCAGAAATGGCAATTATTGAGCTAGTGTGAGCCGATTTGGATTTGTGAGATTTTAGATTGACTATGACTAATCCAGAGCTAGATTCCCGACTTCTTCAAGAAGTCGGGAATCTAAAAAATCTCAAATCATCACGGCGAGTTGCCTTGGTAATTCAATACCTTGGCACTCATTTTCACGGTTGGCAAAGACAAAAAGGACAACGCACGGTACAAGAAGAGATCGAAAAAGTACTCGCTTGCATCGAAAAACGACCAGTCACCCTTTACGGTGCTGGAAGAACGGATGCTGGTGTTCATGCAGCTGCTCAAGTAGCTCACTTTGAAACTACAGGTTCGATCCCTCCTGAAAAATGGGCTACAGTTCTCAATACTCAACTGCCTAAAGATATATTAGTACTGGCATCAGCCCAAGTAGATTCTAGATGGCACGCTCGCTTTTCAGCCCTTTGGCGACGTTATCGGTACACCATATATACAGATAGCCAACCAAACTTGTTTGTCAGACCCTTTGCTTGGCATTATTATTATGCGCCACTAGACTCAACCAAGATGCAAGCCGCCCTAGATCCAATGATTGGAAAGCATGATTTGACAGCTTTCCATCGTTCTAACTCCGGTCGC
This sequence comes from Floridaenema flaviceps BLCC-F50, assembly GCF_041929275.2. Classification (NCBI taxonomy): domain Bacteria; kingdom Bacillati; phylum Cyanobacteriota; class Cyanophyceae; order Aerosakkonematales; family Aerosakkonemataceae; genus Floridanema; species Floridanema flaviceps. The sequence continues at coordinate 877,716 of NZ_JBHFNR020000001.1, forward strand.
GCTCACTCTTGGGTGGAAGTTCAAGCGGCAAAATGCGTTCGCGCCAGCGTGTGCGATAGCACGGATCGCAAAGGCGCATTCATCCATATAGAAATTCAGGCAAATGGCTTTTTGTATGGCATGGTGCGACTACTGGTGGGACTGTTAGTGCAGGTGGGTAAAGGAGAGCGATCGCCAGCCGAGTTTACCCAACTTTGGGTCAACCAACGTCGCGAAGAAGTGAAATATGCAGCACCCCCTAACGGACTGTGTTTGCTGCGCGTTGGTTATCCCGAATTTCCCTTTCCCCCAGAAGTTTGGTTTGATAATCAACCTAAATTTACTTTCTGGCAACAAACATCCCTATTTTAGATTTTCGATTTTCGATTTTCGATTTGTGATTAATTGAAACAACTCTTTTCATTTCAAAATAGATTCAGCAATCTAAAAATCCCAAATCTAAAAATCTAAAATCTAAAATCTAAAATCTAAAATTTCCCAGGTCAATCATAAGAAAGATGAACAAAACCTACTTACCCCCACAAAATACTGAGCGCCAGTGGTATCTGATCGATGCTGCTGACCAACGTCTGGGAAGACTAGCAAGTGAAATTGCTGTCATTCTCAGAGGCAAAAATCTCCCACAATATACCCCACACCTGGATACAGGTGGCTTTGTAATTGTGGTTAACGCTGAAAAAGTCCAAGTTACAGGCAAAAAACGCAGCCAAAAAACTTACCACCGTCACTCTGGTAGACCTGGTGGAATGAAGACTGAATCTTTCGCTCAATTACAACAACGGGTTCCCGAAAGAATTATCGAACAAGCTGTTAAGGGAATGTTGCCCAAAAACTCTTTAGGCAGAAGCTTATTTACTAAGCTAAAAGTTTATAAAGGCCCCGATCACCCGCATCAAGCACAAAAACCCCAAGAAGTTAAAGTTAGTACCATTCCCGGAGGAGAAGAATAATGCAAGCAGTAGAACAAAGCGATCGCATCGTCAACAACGATCGCGTCATGTACTGGGGAACAGGTCGGCGGAAATCTGCGATCGCCAGAGTTCGTCTAGTACCCGGTAGCGGTCAAATGACCATCAACGGCAAATCTGGAGACTTATATCTTCAATTCAACCCCGCTTTCCTGATCGTCGCCAAAGCACCCCTAGAAACCTTGGGACTAGAAAACGATTACGATGTCATCGTGAAAGCTGAAGGTGGTGGAGTAGCAGGACAAGCTGATGCTATCCGTTTAGGCGTAGCTAGAGCACTCTGTCAACTAGACCCAGAAAACCGGAAACCCTTAAAAACTGAAGGGTATCTCACCCGCGATCCCAGAGCCAAAGAACGGAAGAAATACGGCTTACACAAAGCTCGCAAAGCACCTCAGTACTCCAAGCGATGAACTACCCCGCCGTATGGACGGACGGGGTTTCTAAAATCCCATCCGTCTCACGGCAAGATTTTTGACGCTTCAACTGCCCTAGTTGCTGCATTGAACCAGTATGCTTGCGCTTACTGTTCGATGTAGTAGAGCTAGAACATCGGCAGTCTACGAAGTTGGTTCCCAACTCCGGTTGCTGATTGGTCGCAACATGATAAAAAACCATCACAGAACCTCGATCGCGAGGAATCTCAAAACCGCAATCACTACAAATGTGATAGCGATTTGATAAATCAGCCCATTCTTGATGGACTGCCCCACAATTCGGACATCTCTGTGATGGTTTTATTTGTTTTGTTGGTAGCATCAACATCAAGCCGCCTTTCTGCTCAATTTTGTAAGTCAACATTTGATTGAGAACACCAAAACCAACAGACAGGATTGATTTATTTAATCCAGCTTTCTGTTTTTTCCTTTTGCTACTTTTTTTGGCTTGGCGAGTCATATTTTTGGTATTAAGCTGCTCTGTCACACCGATGTCATAACGACTAGCAATATCTGATGTAACCTTATGCTGCCAATCTCTCCGTTGATTCGCTACTTTTCGTTGGAGTTTAGAGATTTGTTTTCTCGCTTTTTTCCAACGTCTAGAACCCTGAATCTTTGTGGTTCGGTTCGGCGCACGCTTCCTTCGCAAAGCCTTAGATTTCTGCTTAATTTTAGCTTCTGCTTTCTTGGTGAATCTGGGATTTTCTAGTTCGGTAAATTCCTTGCCGTCATACAAAGTTAGTGCCGTTTGAGTCCCTAAATCAAAAGCGACTATTGATTCATAACTCAGGTCTGACTCTGAACCAAACTTGCATTCTGCGATGGTCACATCAACAGTAATTGAAGCAAACCATTGATTCCGGCTTGGTCGATAAACAATGCTTAAAGTTGTGAGTGTTCCCCAACATGAAGCTTTTCCTCTTAGTTTTAGGTCAATTCCTAAATCGTTGAGTATTAAGCGACCATGTTTACCATTGTTATTAATTTTCCATCCCGATTTTGCTGGATAACACCATCCTGAATAATCCCGGATCGACTTGAATTTTGGTAGTTCGCGTATCCCTTGAAAAAATCCGCCGTAAGCTAAGTCAACTCGTTTTACTGTGGCTTGCAATGTCTGAGAATGGAGAGCAGCAAACTCCGGCCATTCCTTCTTAAACTCTGGTAAACAATTCTGCTGTTCAAAGTAGGAAACATTGCGCTTATTCGCCTTCCACTCATAGCGACGATTTGCTATACAAGCGTTGTACAAATAACAATGCAATCGACGCGCACCAAACAACACTCTTTCCTGAGTCTTGGTTGGATAAATTCTAAAAGTAATGCGTCTGATTGCCATTGTTTTTTGTTACCAAATCCTCTAAAATATTACTACACAATTTGGAATTATGCGGACGCTACGCGATTTATTTGTTGGTCGCTATCCATCCCCACCCTATAGACGGATGGGGAATTTCGCGACATTTCCGTTAAAATGGTTATTGGTCAATTGGTCATTGGTCATTCGTAAATAGGTTAACAAATGACTTATGACAAATGACACATAACAAAAACCCTGCGAACACAAGATCTTGAGGAAAAAGCAAAATGGCAAAACCTGATATTCACCCCACATGGTATCCAGAAGCAAAAGTTTACTGTAACGGTCAAGTAGTGATGACCGTTGGTTCTACCAAACCAGAACTTCACGTTGATGTTTGGTCAGGCAACCATCCTTACTACACTGGTACACAAAAGATTATCGACACTGAAGGACGAGTCGAGCGCTTCCTCCGTAAATATGGAATGTTGGAAGGCGAAGAAGGACAAGCACAACCTCAGAGAGGCGGTGGCAAAAAGAGAAAGTAGCAGGCTAGTCGTATGTCGGTAGTCCGTTGTTTGTAGCCTTCTCTACTAACAACCTACCTTTCAACTGTTAATTCGCTAACAAATGACAACAACTGGCAACTGACTATGGCTGAATCTTACCTGCTCGATAAACTTAACTCTGTTGAACAAACTTTCAACGAACTAAACCGACGACTGGCAGATCCCGATGTAGCGAGCGATCCTACAGAATATCAAAAAGTGGCTAAAGCTCGTTCTTCTTTGGAAGAAGTGGTGAACACTTATGAAAAGTGGAAAACTGCTCAAGAAGAGTTAGTCGGTGCTAAACAAGTTCTTAAAGAAGCCAACGGCGACGCAGAATTACAAGAAATCGCCGCTTTGGAAGTAAAAGAACTAGAAGAGAAAATAGAACAACTGGAAACAAGACTAACGATCCTGCTTCTCCCCCGCGATCCTAACGATGACAAAAATATCATGTTAGAAATTCGGGCGGGAACAGGAGGTGATGAAGCTAGTATTTGGGCTGGTGACTTAGTGCGGATGTATTCGCGCTACGCGGAAGGTCAAGGCTGGCAAGTAAAAATGCTCAGTGAATCCCTGGCGGAAATGGGCGGTTTTAAAGAAGTCGTTTTGGAAATTCAGGGCGACCAAGTTTACAGTAAGCTGAAATTTGAAGCGGGAGTTCACCGAGTCCAAAGAGTACCTGTAACTGAAGCTGGTGGGAGAGTTCACACTTCTACAGCTACTGTTGCGATAATGCCTGAAGTGGATGATGTGGAAGTACATATCGATCCGAAGGATATTGTACTGACTACAGCGAGGTCTGGTGGTGCTGGTGGACAAAACGTGAACAAGGTGGAAACAGCCGCTGACTTGTTCCACAAGCCTACGGGAATTCGGATTTTTTGTACTCAAGAACGCAGCCAGCTGCAAAACAAAGAACGGGCGATGCAAATCTTGCGGGCTCGGCTTTATGAAATGGAACTGCGGAAACAGCAAGAGGAAGTCTCTTCGATGCGCTTGAAGCAGGTTGGTACTGGTTCGCGATCGGAAAAAATTCGCACCTACAATTACAAAGATAACCGGGTGACTGACCATCGCCTGAACCACAACTTTTCTCTAAACAGCTTTCTGGAAGGGGATATCGAAGACGCTATCCAAGCTTGTATTTCTCAAGATCAACAGCAACGTTTAGCAGAATTAACGGCTGCTAGTTCATAAGGGAATAAAAAATAACCAGGACTTACGCAACTAAATATGGTGGGATGGTGCGTTACACTGGCGTTAACGCACCCTACAAATAGGGGTTTTGTGTCAGTCCTAATAACATTAATGCGGAAGGGTTATGATTTTAACTCTTCCGCATTGCCATTTTTAAGTTTAAATAAACAGAATTTGTGACAGAAGCGATCGATCGGAACAACTTTTAAGTAGCAGCACAAATAACTTGACGCATCTTTCGCATATTAGCTGGTAAATCTAAGAGCATTGCTTGTTGAATAAAAAGTGAAGGTACAGGAATAGTAGGGGTTGCTTGGACGCTATAGGTAAGCAAAGTCCCATTACTCCAATCTTGTAATTTTAAATCGGCAGTAAAGTCATTAAAACTGCCTTTTTCCATACGGAATTGAATTTGCTGCTGTAATACTTCTATCACTTTTAGGTAGATTTCTACTTCAGCAGAAAACATTAAGAAAGCTTTGCGACCAATCTGATAAAGACGCTTGCCTTTACCAGTGAGACTATCTCCTCTGTGGATGACTTCGCTGCGGATTAAGTCTGGGAAGTAATGTACCCAACGGGGATAATCAGTTAACTGTTGCCAAGCGTGCGATCGCTGACAAGGCAAGTACATCGAAGCTGTACAAGCACCACCCCAAGCTGAGTGATTTCTAGTTTCCAGCAAAACTTCCCCAGACAGCAACGCTTTCTGTTGTTGTTGATTCCACACCACGTCTTTTACACTCACAGAAGGTTCGGATATACAAAGTGTAGTCATTATCGCTTAAACAACTTATTACTAATAGGGAATACAGTCCAAGGCTCGAAGTTCCCTAAAAAATTTAAAACTTAGGTGTTCTTCCCTGCCTATTTACTAAAATACCCATATCAGTTGAAGAAACTGCAAAGTTACAATAAAGATTTTCCAAATTTTTGGCTTTTAGGGAAATGAGATGGGCAAATTACGGAATTAATCTCCAAATTCGGTCGTTTAAACTCAAAATCGCTCTCAGGGAAAACTTGGAGCTCGCAAAGATTTTTCTCCTGCCTGCTATGTATTTACCGTAACTCTGAACCACAAGGCAATTTCGCTAGTAGTAAGCAACCCGAAGAATAACCATTGTCAGTAGACCGAAAAGCGATCTTTAAAGGCAGGGGGTAGGGGTTAGGGGTTAGGGGTTAGGGTATCTTTAGGTGATAGGGGTCAGGTGGTAGGGGATGGGGAATCTTTAGGGGTTAGGGGTCAGGTGTTAGGTGATAGGGAAACTTTAGGGGATAGGGGTCAGGGGGTAGGTGATAGGGAAGAAGAAGAAAATTTCCCCAACCCCCAACCCCTAACACCTAACCCCTCTCTTTCACCCAACCCCCAACACTCAACACCTAATTCTTTTTCCCTAACACCCAACCCCTAACCCCTATTCCCCATACCCTACTTTCATCAATAACTTTGCGATCTACTGATTGTGAAATCCCTGTGGCATAATAAAGACGAATTTCGGAAAAAAGATTGTGGCTAGAACACCGAATCCGGGGAATTGGAGATTTATCTCGATTTTTGGCTTAATTCTCGGTATTACCTTGGTTGTTTGGGTACTCCGAGGCATAGGTATCCTCAGTTTTCTTCCAGGTGGCATAATTTGGGTATTAATACTGTTTTGTATAATTGCAGGCATCCTCAGCTATCTGCAAGAAACGGTCTGGTAAAACCTTGTGAGGAGATAGCAAAATGGAAAAGTATATTTGTACCGTCTGCGGCTATATCTACGATCCCGAACAAGGCGATCCTGATAGCGATATTCCACCAGGTACAGCCTTTGAAGATATTCCCGAAGATTGGATTTGCCCTGTTTGTGGGGCAACAAAAGACGACTTTGAACCCTACGACGAGTAGTTGATTAACTTGAGTGTAAAACCAATAAAAATTGTAGTTATCGGTGGTGGGGCGGCAGGATTTTTTGGTGCGATCGCCTGCGCCCAAACTCATCCTGATACAGAAATTACCATTTTAGAAGCGAGTCATGAACCCTTAACCAAAGTGCGGATTTCCGGTGGGGGAAGATGTAACGTGACTCATGCTTGCTTTGAACCTGTGGAGTTAGTTCAGTATTATCCCAGAGGCGGCAAAGCTTTGCGGGGTGCTTTTTGCCGATTTCAACCAAAGGATATGGTAGCTTGGTTAGCGGCGCAAGGTGTGGAACTCAAAACAGAGTCAGATGGGAGAATGTTTCCCGTAACTGATGATTCAGCAACGATCGCCAACTGCCTACTCAAAACAGCGAAAAATTTAGGAATAGAACTGCGAACAAAAGTCAGAGTCTCCTCAGTTGGGAAAATTGCAGGAGAATTAAACAAATTTGAAGTGCGGTTGAAAGATGGCGAGGTGATAATTTGCGATCGTCTTCTCCTAGCTTCCGGTAGCAACCCTTCAGGATACCAATTTGCCAAAGCATTAGGTCATCAAATTGCGCCACCAGTCCCATCTTTATTTACTTTTAACGTTCCCGATCGACAATTAACAGAATTAGCCGGAGTCAGCGCTGAAAAAGTTAAATTACGCTTACAAATAGCAGGCAAAACCCACTTTGAACAAACAGGTGCAATATTAATTACTCATTGGGGTTTAAGTGGCCCAGCAATTTTAAAACTTTCTGCTTGGGGTGCCCGAATTTTACACGAAAATCACTACCAAGCAACTTTACTAATTAATTGGGTTCCTGATTCCAACCCCGAATTTTTACGCAAACAATTGTTAGCTGTCCGATCGCAATTACCACAACGGCAAATTTCCACAACTTGTCCACTTCTGGTCCCCAGACGTTTGTGGGAATATCTAATTGCCCGTGTCAATATTGCCTCTGAAGATCGATGGGCAGGACTTTCCAATAAAATGCTAAATCAATTAATCCAGGAAATTACTCAAGGCGAATACCAGATTAGCGGCAAAGGGGTTTTTAAGGAAGAATTCGTTACCTGCGGTGGCGTGGACTTAAAAGAAGTAAATTTTAAAACGATGGAAAGTAAGTGTTCTCCGGGGCTTTACTTTGCGGGAGAAATTTTAGATATTGATGGAGTAACTGGCGGATTTAATTTTCAGAGTGCATGGACAACCGCTTGGTTAGCTGGTCAAGCAATGGGAAGTTAGAAATTTTGCCTTTCGCTTTTCATTTTTCTCTGTGTTCTCTACGCCGTCAGCGGTTCAATCAAATATTTAAAGACCATGAAATTCAGCGAAATTGTCCAAAAACTAGACGTACCTTTTCATAGCTTGACATCACACGACGACATCGATCCAGAAATTACTGGTTTAGCCCCGATCGATAACGCACCTCCAGGCACTTTGAGTTATATAGAAGGGGGAAAGTTTGCCGCGATGGTGAACAAAACGACCGCTAGCGCCTTGATTTTGCCGCCAGATGAACAGTTGCACTCAGAAGCAATAGAAAGAGGAATTGCTTGGTTAGCTGATGCTGAACCCAGATTATTATTTGCCAAAGCGATCGCCTTATTTTATAAACCTTTTCGTCCCGATGTTGGGATTCATACCTCAGCGGTAATTCATCCCTCAGTGGAGATTGGTAGAGATATTTATGTAGGCCCAAATGTAGTAATTCAGGCGGGCGTAAAACTCGGTAATGAAGTTTGTATTCATCCCAATGTAGTGATTTATCCCCGTGCAGAAATTGGCGATCGTACCACTCTCCACGCCAACTGTACCATTCATGAACGCACTATCATCGGCGCAAATTGTGTGATTCATAGTGGCGCAGTAATTGGTGCCGAAGGGTTCGGTTTTGTACCCACTAAATCTGGTTGGTTCAAAATGGAACAATCTGGTTGCACTGTATTAGAAGATGGCGTAGAAATTGGTTGTAATAGTACGATCGATCGTCCAGCTGTCGGAGAAACTCGCATTGCCCAAAACACCAAACTTGACAACTTAGTACATATTGGTCATGGTTGCCAAATAGGTGCCAATTGTGCCTTAGCAGCACAAGTAGGATTAGCTGGAGGAGTGAAAGTTGGCAACAATGTCTTATTAGCTGGACAAGTAGGAATTGCTAATCAAGCTGTGATTGGGGATGGTGCGATCGCCACTGCCAAATCAGGCATTCATAATGATGTAGAACCTGGGACAATTGTCTCCGGTATTCCTGCTGTTTCTCACAAAATCTTTCTCAAAGCTTCTGCCATCTACAGCCGCTTACCAGAAATGTACCAATTCTTTAGACAAATGAAACGTCATACTAATGAAAAGTAGCCCCCATTATCGGAAAAATGTACTAACTTAGTAGGGTTTCCCGACCTAACAATTTCTCTGACTTGGGGCACTATATATTTGTAAGTTAAAGATGCCAGGAAGAACAACCACAAAACTTGAACCTAGCTCTTTAACTGAGGTTGAAAAAATATCTAACTCTATTTCCCAAGAAGTTGATAAAAGGAGCGTTATCTATGAGAATAGTACGTTGGCAACCATTCTCTGAAATGGAATCCCTCCGTCGTCAAATGGATCGGATGTTTGATGAACTTCTGGAAATTAATCAGCAACCAGGAAATACTAATTGGACACCAGCGATAGAACTCAAAGATGAGCAAAATCAGCTAATCTTAAGAGCAGAAATTCCTGGTGTAGAAGCCAAAGATTTGAACATTGAAGTAACCAGAGAAGCCGTATCCATTTCTGGTGAACATCACTCGGAAAAACGGACAGAAGACAAAGGTGTATATCATTCTGAACTCCGTTATGGTAAGTTTCAACGCCTAGTACAACTACCAGTTCATGTAGAAAACGAACAAGTCAAAGCTGAGTTTAAGAATGGTATTTTGACTTTAACTCTGCCCAAAGCGGAAGAACTACGCCGCAAAGTCTTCAAAGTCAACCTCACCGACGAACAACCGCAAATTTCCGGTTCATAATTTGAGCGATCGAAATATTAAAAGTGAATTCATAACTTAACTTTTAAACCCTGAGTAATTGACGAAATAGCTGCAATTATTCAGGGTTTATTTTATAGTTATTAACTCGTTCGTTGTGAGGACTTCAGTCCTTCTATTTGGAAGTAGACGACTAAAGTCGCTACAACAAACCTGTAGACGACTAAAGTCGCTACAACAAACCTGTAGACGACTAAAGTCGCTACAACAAACCTGTAGACGACTAAAGTCGCTACAACAAACCTGTAGACGACTAAAGTCGCTACAACAAACCTGTAGACGACTAAAGTCGCTACAACAAACCTGTAGACGACTAAAGTCGCTACAACAAACCTGTAGACGACTAAAGTCGCTACAACAAACCTGTAGACGACTAAAGTCGCTACAACAAACCTGTAGACGACTAAAGTCGCTACAACAAACCTGTAGACGACTAAAGTCGCTACAACAAACCTGTAGACGACTAAAGTCGCTACAACAAACCTGTAGACGACTAAAGTCGCTACAACAAACCTGTAGACGACTAAAGTCGCTACAACAAACCTGTAGACGACTAAAGTCGCTACAACAAACCTGTAGACGACTAAAGTCGCTACAACAAACCTAAGTTTTTACCAGCCTAACTTTTCCAGTATGGGACGAGTAGAAACAATATGTCTATCTAAACCCAGTTGTTTCGGTTCCACACCCACAGCTAAAGCAATCAACTGGGGCAAATGTAGCACTGGCAAACCTAAGTTTTGTTCAATTACCTTTTCTACTTCTGGTTGACGGGAATCCAAATTTAAGTGACACAAAGGACAAGGAGTTACCAAACAATCTGCACCAGCTGCTATTGCATCTTGAATTTGTTTTCCGGCCATTTGAAAAGATTGGGTAGTAGCATAACTAGAAAGAGGCCAACCACAACATTGAGTTCTACCCCGATAATAAACAGGAGTCGCCCCTAAAGCCCGGAATACATTTTCCATTGATTCCGGCTGGTGAGGATCGTCAAAAGGTATAGACTTTTGCGCCCTGAGTAAGTAGCATCCATAAAAAGCGGCGCATTTCAGACCACTCAGTTTGAGAACAACTCGCTTTTGCAGTTCCTCTAATCCAAAATCTCCGACTAATGCCCACAGCAGATGTTTAACCGTAGTATTACCGTGATAAGGTGAACAACCTTCTTTTTGCAGAAGTCCGTTAATTTCTTCTAGGTAAGCTGGGTTAGTTTGCTGCGCTTCTTTTAATCGTTCATCCACATGACCGATTACACCTTGACAAGTGCTGCAATGGGTGAGTAAAGGTAAGTTTAACTCCTCTGCTAAAGCAATGTTCCGGGCATTAACAGTATCTTCCAACAAGCGAGATTCTTCTTTAAAAGTGCCCGAACCACAGCAAGAGGCTTTTTTTAGCTCAATTAATTCGATCCCTAAAGCTTTCGTAAGAGCCGCTGTTGATTGGTATAATTCCCGGCAAGCACCTTGGGCAACACAACCGGGAAAGTAAGCATATCTAAGAGTCATTTGTCAAGTAATATTGGTGAAGTAACCAAGAACCGGATAGTAGTTCCTATCCTAATGATGGCGCTTTTAGGGGTTTTGGGCGGTTACAGGAGTTTGCTAGATAGGAAAATTTTCATTGCCACGATCGCAATCCTTGTCCCAAGAGTCCCAAGAGTCCCAGCGTCAGCCTCAGCCAAGATCGGGACTGACCACAGCAAAATATTTTGGGTGTCAATCAGAAAATTGGCTATTGACATGATAGAGGGATCACCATATCAGATAAGATTAAAAAATGCTTAGAACAATCTTGATTGGAAAGGCAGTTCTAGCAACCGCGATAAGGAAGAGCTATGAGCGAACAGGAAATTTTCGATAAAGTAAAAGGCATTGTGGTAGAGCAATTAGGCGTTGAAGCCGACGCAGTAAAACCAGAAGCTAACTTTGCTGACGATCTAGGAGCAGATTCCCTAGATACAGTGGAATTAGTTATGGCCCTAGAAGAAGAGTTTGATATTGAAATTCCCGACGATGCCGCAGAAAAGATTCTAACCGTGCAACAAGCGGTAGAATACATCAACGACAAAGTTGCGGCATCAGCATAAGAAACCTTGTGGAGAGGCTTTTTGAAGGAGAAAAGCGATCGCTAAGTGATGTGTAGCACGATCGCGCCTGTCTAATTTCCTAAACTCTCACAGATTATCCATTGTTTATTTTGTTCTGCGTTCTGGGCAGGGAAACCCAAGTTAATAGATGAATCATGACAGATTTTGAGCAAAAGCGCGTTGTTGTTACTGGCCTGGGAGCGATTACACCGATCGGCAATACCTTAAGTGAGTATTGGGAAGGGTTATTGAGCGGACGCAACGGCATAGGGCCAATCACTTTATTCGATGCGTCTAAGCATGATTGCCGTATCGCTGGCGAGGTAAAAGGATTTGACCCCCACGACTATCTGGATCGCAAAGATGCCAAACGCATGGATAGATTTGCCCAGTTTGCGGTTGCAGCCAGCAAACAGGCTTTAAAAGACGCGCAGTTTGTCATTAACGAACTGAACGCAGAACAGGTGGGGGTAATCATCGGTACAGGGATTGGTGGTCTGAAAGTATTGGAAGATCAGCAAACAATCCTCTTAAATCGTGGCCCCGATCGCTGTAGCCCGTTTATGATTCCGATGATGATTGCTAACATGGCTGCGGGGTTAACGGCAATTCATACAGGGGCAAAAGGGCCAAACTCTTGCTCTGTAACTGCTTGTGCCTCTGGTTCAAATTCGATCGGAGATGCGTTTCGCCTAGTTCAAAGAGGTTATGCCCAAGCGATGATTTGCGGTGGGACAGAAGCAGCTGTTACGCCTTTGTCATTTGCGGGTTTTGCCTCAGCGAGGGCATTATCCACCAGAAATGACGATCCGGCTCATGCTTCTCGTCCGTTCGATCGAGATCGTGATGGCTTTGTCATGGGCGAAGGTACAGGCATCCTGATTTTAGAAGAACTGGAACACGCCCTCAGCCGAGGAGCCAAAATTTACGCCGAAATCGTTGGCTATGGCATGACTTGTGATGCCTACCACATGACTTCCCCAGTCCCTGGGGGAGAAGGAGCCGCTAGAGCAATGCAGCTATGCTTAAAAGATGCTGGTTTAACTCCAAACCAAATTAGCTACATTAATGCTCACGGCACCAGTACACCCGCTAATGACTCCAACGAAACGAAAGCAATTAAAACAGCTTTGGGCGAAAGCGCTTATCAAGTAGCGATTAGTTCCACAAAATCGATGACGGGTCATTTGCTGGGCGGTTCCGGTGGCATTGAAGCTGTAGCAGCGGCAATGGCAGTGGCTAACGATCAAGTTCCACCCACGATCAATTTAGAAAACCCCGATCCCGAATGCGATTTAGATTATGTCCCAAATCAAAGTCGCGCTCAAAAAGTGGATGTTGCCCTCTCCAACTCTTTTGGGTTTGGGGGTCATAACGTCACATTAGCCTTCAAAAAGTACGTTGCTTCGTAGGGGCGGGTTTTACTGTTAATTCTTTTGCTATGACCACAGTTTTTCTACTAAACCCGCCCGTACAAGGTAATTGGTAAGGTAGAGGGAGACAAATTATTTACCGCTCACCAATTACCAAATTATTAGGCAAAAATACTTGCCCATCGATCCCGCAAATGGGATGATGGGTGATAGTGTTTTGGGCGATCCAGAGCGCCAAAATTTAGTACACCGACCAAGTTTCCGATCGTCGTTAAGAAGAAAAGATTATGGCAGTTGCAACTCAATCCCTAGAGGAACTTTGTATTAACGCTATCCGCTTTCTCGCAGTAGATGCGGTACAAAAAGCAAATTCTGGACATCCAGGACTGCCAATGGGCGCAGCGCCAATGGCATTTGTGCTCTGGGATCGCTTTATGCGGTATAACCCAAAAAATCCGAAGTGGTTTAACCGCGATCGCTTCGTCCTCTCCGCAGGTCACGGCTCCATGTTACAGTACGCCCTGCTTTACCTCATGGGTTACGATAGCGTTTCCATTGAGGATATCAAGCAATTCCGGCAGTGGGGTTCCAAAACTCCCGGACACCCTGAAAACTTCGTTACCCCAGGCGTAGAAGTTACTACCGGGCCACTCGGACAAGGAATTGCCAATGGCGTTGGATTAGCAATGGCTGAAGCCCACCTCGCCGCCAAATTCAACAAACCCGATGCCAAAATTGTTGACCACTATACTTATGTAATTCTCGGTGATGGTTGCAACATGGAAGGCGTTTCCGGCGAAGCTTGTTCTTTTGCGGGACACCTGGGATTAGGTAAACTAATCGCTCTGTATGATGACAACCACATCTCGATCGATGGTTCTACAGATGTAGCATTCACCGAAGATGTTTCCAAACGGTTTGAAGCTTACGGTTGGCACGTCCTCCACGTCGAAAACGGTAACACCGACTTAGAAGGAATTGCTAAAGCCATTGAAGAAGCTAAAGCTGTCACCGACAAACCAACCATGATTAAGGTGACAACCACCATTGGTTATGGTTCCCCCAACAAGCAAAACACCGCAGGCGTTCACGGCGCAGCTTTAGGTAACGACGAAGTAAAATTGACCCGTGATAATTTGGGCTGGCAATACGAACCCTTCGACATCCCAGAAGATGTACTCAAGCATACCCGCAAAGCAGTAGAACGCGGCGCAGGTTATGAAGAAGAGTGGAACAAGGCTTTTGGCGAATACAAAGCTAAGTATGCCCAAGAAGCAGCTGAATTTGAACGTTTCTTGAGCGGTGCATTGCCTGATGGTTGGGATAAAGTGTTGCCGACTTACACCCCCGAAGATAAAGGTCTACCTACCCGGAAGCATTCAGAAACCTGCCTGAACAAATTAGCACCAGTTTTGCCTGAGTTAATTGGCGGTTCTGCTGACTTGACTCACTCCAACCTGACTGAACTTAAAGGTATTGGTGAGTTTCAGAAAGGGCATTACGAAAACCGTAACATCCACTTTGGGGTGCGGGAACATGGCATGGGCGCAATTTGTAATGGTATGGCGTTGCATCATTCAGGATTAATTCCCTACGGTGCTACCTTCTTGATCTTCACAGATTATATGCGGGCGGCAATCCGCTTATCTGCGCTGTCTGATGCTGGCGTGATTTGGGTAATGACTCACGATTCAGTGGGACAAGGTGAAGATGGCCCAACTCACCAACCGATCGAAACTTTAGCTTCTCTGCGGGCAATTCCTAACTTAACAGTGATTCGTCCCGCTGATGGTAACGAAACTTCTGGCGCTTATAAAGTAGCGATCGAAAAAGCCAAGAAAAACGAACCTACTCTATTAGCATTCACCCGTCAAAACGTTCCCAACTTAGCAGGTACTTCGATCGAAGGCGTTACCAAGGGTGGTTACATCGTAGTTGATTGCGAAGGTACACCTGAAATCATCTTAATTGGTACTGGTTCAGAACTTAGCCTCTGTGTCACTGCTGCGGAAAAACTCACCGCAGAAGGTAAGAAAGTTCGGGTTGTTTCCCTAGCTTCTTGGGAGTTATTTGAAGCGCAAGATGCTGCTTACAAAGAATCTGTGCTACCAAAAGCTGTTACTAAGCGTTTGTCTGTAGAAGCTGGCGCTAGTTTCGGTTGGCATAAGTATGTGGGAACTGAAGGCGATACAGTTAGTATCGATCGCTTTGGTGCTTCTGCTCCCGGTGGCGTTTGTATGGAGAAGTTTGGCTTTAGCGTTGACAATGTATTAGCTAAAGCTCAAGCATTGTTGGGTTAATACTCAAGCAAACTAAACAGTTTCTTCAAGGGTAAGTTAAATACTTACCCTTTTTTCATTGAGTCAAATTTCGCTAGCTAGATTAGCCTTTGTTAGGACAGAATTCCAAAGATATTTGAATATTTAGTAAATTTATTTATAGATATTTATCAAGCAAGCAGGTACTATCACTGACTCTAAATCAAAAGAGAAAATTACTTTCATGAGCGCCACAAGTTGAATTACTAATAACTGAAATGATTTGAATTAAGAGGCAATATAAAATTTTAAGAGCATTCTGGCAATAAAGATAATCTGCATAAGTTATCTGTCATTTATTCCACATGATTAGAGATATTTGCCCTAAACAAGCTCAAAATGAGTCAGATTTATGAGCGGTAAATAGTTAGATAATTAACTTATCAAATTTAGCAGTATGGTTAATTTTATAAGTTAGTTATCTCCAGGTTTTTCTAATTTACTACCGCAAATCTTGCAGAAATTAGCATCTGGATCGTGCAAGAACAAACCGCAATTATGACAAGGAATTTCTACTTCATTAGCTGACTTAACTACACGCTTAATCAAATCTCCTACCTGCCAGGGAATCAGCGCAATTCCGGTAAAAATCATCATAATCGTCAAAAATCGACCAGCTTCTGAGATTGGGGTAACATCACCAAAGCCAACAGTTGTCATCGTTACTACGGAAAAATAAGCCGCATCTAAAAAAGTTCGGAAAACTTCAGGATTTACAGGATGTTCAACTTGATATATTAAGCCAGAGTAAACAAAGACGATCGCAAATAAAGTAAAAATAATCCGAGTCAGAATTAAACTATCTTCTGTGGTAAGATGACCTGGTAAATTCTTGGGATCTAAGAATCTTAACAATCGCAGAATTCTCAACCAACGAAATAGGCGG
This sequence comes from Floridaenema flaviceps BLCC-F50, assembly GCF_041929275.2. Taxonomy (NCBI): domain Bacteria; kingdom Bacillati; phylum Cyanobacteriota; class Cyanophyceae; order Aerosakkonematales; family Aerosakkonemataceae; genus Floridanema; species Floridanema flaviceps. The sequence continues at coordinate 893,773 of NZ_JBHFNR020000001.1, forward strand.
ATAAAGCTAATGTCTATCCATCCGATAAACACAGGTAAAATAGCAATTAAGTCAATTACAGAGTAAAGACTAAATAAAAATTCATACTTGTTCTCTGCACACCAGAAACGCAATAAGTATTCCCAGGCAAATATCAGTAAAATTACGGAATCAATATAGTTGAGTATGGTACGTATATCCTGAGAAATACTAAAAGTTTCAATGACGAAAATTACTGATGATAATAAAACTAAACCTGTAATAATTAAATTAATGGATCTACCAATTGGCGTTTCAATGTCTTCAAGATAAAAAGAAATTTTTTTTCTGAGCAGCATAGGTCAAATGTAGATTCTGACTGTGACAGGGTGCATCTAAAAGTACAAAACAGAATCCGTCAAGCCAAGGGAGTTTAGAAAAGTTTTTTTGGCGCGATCGATAAATACTTGACGATTGATGGGTATCTTAAGCTAGGCTGTGAGCAATGGGAAACTTGTTTAATACTATCCAAATAACAGGAGATCATTACTCACCAAAACCCACCAGGGATGTATTACTACTGTTGTGCGTGCTAATTTTGAGTAAACGACATTTGGTGTAAATAAGTGGTGGAAACAAACAAAGCAGAACACCTGTCAGGAGCAGAAGCACTGGGATTAACTCCTGCAACTGCGGCACGCTACAAAAATCTATCTAAGCAAATTACAAACTATCTTCCCACTCCTCTAGCAAATTCCATAAAGTTTTAATATGCGTATCCTAATCTATTCCTACAACTATTATCCTGAGCCGATCGGTATTGCCCCGTTGATGACTGAACTGGCGGAAGGCTTAGTTAAACGCGGTCACGAAGTTCGGGTGATCACTGGAATGCCAAACTATCCGCAGCGACGCATTTATCCAGGTTATCGTGGTAAATTTTATAAATGTGAAGAAAGAAACGGCGTTAAGATTGAGCGCAGTTATGTTTGGATTCGTCCGAAACCAAGTTTGTTAGATAGATTACTATTAGACGGCAGTTTTGTATTAACCAGCTTTATCCCGGCTTTAGTTGGGCCAAGACCAGATGTAATTTTGACCACAGTACCACCGCTACCTGTTTCCTTATCGGCTACTTTAGCGGGATGGCTGCATAACTGCCCTGTGGTTTTAAACGTTCAAGATATTCAACATGAAGCTGCTGTTCATGTAGGATTACTAAAAAATAAATTTGTGATTCGTGCTTTTGAAGCCTTAGAAAAATTTGCTAACCGCGCCGCAACTAGAATTAGCGTAATTGCCGATGGTTTTGTGGAAAACTTGGTTGGCAAAGGTGTTCCGAGAGAGAAAATTGACTTGATTCCCAATTGGGTTGATGTCAATTTTATTCGCCCGTTACCAAAAGAAGATAATGCTTTCCGTAAGGCTCACCAACTTGAAGGAAAATTTGTGGTGCTTTATTCGGGGAATATCGCTCTGACTCAGGATTTACCAACGGTGATTAAAGCAGCAGCTTGTCTGAGAGATAACCCAGATATTGTATTTGTGATTGTAGGTGAAGAAAAAGCTTTGGCGCGGGTGAGTGATTATTGCCAAATGTATGGAGCATATAACGTTAAGCTTATAGCATTTCAACCTAGAGAAAAGTTGCCAGAAATGTTAGGGGCGGCTGATGTGAGTTTAGTTACCCAAAAACACAATGTAATTGCCTTTAATTTACCTTCTAAAATTCCTGTAATATTGGCTAGTGGTCGCCCGATCGTGGCTTCGGTACCTGCTACTGGAACTGCGGCTAAGGCAGTGCAACAAAGTGGTGGTGGTATAGTAGTGCCTCCAGAAGATCCGGCAGCTTTAGCTTCTGCGATCGAAAAACTATACAACAATCCAGATAAAGCAGAAAAATTGGGTAAACAAGGTAGACAACACGCGATCGATTTTTACTCGTCTGAACAAGCGTTGAATCGCTATGAGGAACTTTTTACCTCTTTAATGCCACAACCAGTTTCCAAAGTCAAACCTTTGCCTAACTAAAGCCCTGTTTCCAGGTCGGAATTAGGATAAATATAACTACCAAACCATCTCTGCTAGACATATTTTGAGTGCGATTGTCCCAGGAGATGGATTTGTTGTACTTGATAAAGAAATATGAAGAGCGATCGCGAATCATACTTTGGGCAGACCAAGTATGCACTTACTGGGTTGTACCCTGTCTTTAGGGGATATTAACTCAAAAGCGAACTATATTAACCTGTGACTGGTAGATGGGAATCGCCAGAAACCAAAGAAACCTACAATATCGAACGACTGCCCCTGTTGATACCATGACTGTCAGAGGCAAGTTATCATTAGAGGCAAAATCGCAAAATTGATTTTTCTCATGAACGCTAAACTATAGAAAACCCCTTTTGGTTACGAAATCCAAAGTCTGTACATTTTGTCCAGATAGGAATCGTTTAAGAAAAAATTGCATAGCGTTAAGGAGTTGAATGTCCGAGAATTTCCCTACTGTAAATTCCACCTTGACCACCGCAGTGGCAAATACCGATCGTAATAAGGCAGCAGCAGGTCAAGAAGCAGATCGACAAATGCTTGCCACTATTGTAGAAGCTGCATTAGACCGTAAAGGATCTGACTTAGTTGTATTGCGGGTGTCAGATGTATCCTATTTAGCTGATTATTTTGTCTTAGTCACAGGCTTTTCTAGAGTCCAAGTGCGGGCAATCAGCCAAGCAATTCAAGGCAAAGTAGAAGAAGATTGGCAACGTAAGCCTCTGAGAATTGAGGGACAAGCCGAAGCCAATTGGATACTACTGGATTATGGTGATGCGATCGTCCATATCTTGATGCCGAAAGAACGAGAATTTTATAATCTGGAAGCATTTTGGGGTCACGCAGAACGAGTTAATCTGCCTCAAGAACAAGATAATTGATGATTTACACTACTCAATTTAATTGTCAAATGTCTTAACGTGCTGGCTTTTGGGCAAGCTTTAACAAATAAGAGTGGATGGCAATGATGATGGAGTCTTCTGTTTCTGTGTGCCCGGTACCATTTGAACAGCAACCCATCAATGAGTACCAGGAACTAAAAGATTCCTGGTTTTTTAGCTGGGCTACTCTTGATTGGGGAAGTTATTCGCGGAAGATGGCTTGGATTTGGGGTTGGAGTTGGCTTCTGGCAGGGCCAGTAGCAGCGGCAAGTTTTCCGCCCCAAAAACTTGTGGGTCAGTTTATGCTTTGTGGTGGGGCTATCGCCAGTTTGTTTATGATTTTGGCACTGCTGCGGCTGTATTTGGGCTGGTGTTACGTGCGCGATCGCTTGACCAATCCTACTGTCTTTTACGAAGAATCGGGATGGTACGATGGGCAATGCTGGAATAAACCACCAGAAGTTATCACTCGCGATCGCTTAATTGTCACCTACCAAGTCCAACCCATCCTCCAGCGACTTAACAAATCTTTTGCATTGCTAGCCTTGATTTTCTGTTTAGGCAGCCTAATTTGGGTTTTTCTTTAACTTTCTGGCTGCTAATTAGTTGTAAATTAATATTGGGAATAAATCCAAAATCTAAAATCTAAAATCTAAAATTCCCGAATCGTCCCCCTCCAGTGATAAAGTCTTACCCATGACAAGGGGAAAAAGAACTCAAACCGCAGAACTAGAAGTTAGACTGCTGCGGGAAGGCATCATTGAATCAGCACATCGCGTCCAAGCCGCTGTTTGTGACGACAAAGGGCGCGTACTTTCTGTAGCAGGTAATTCTGAAACTGCTACCTTTGCTCGTTCAGCACTCAAGCCTTTCCAAGCACTGGCAGTCACTACTACAGGCACTTTAGAACGTTACGGTCTGACAGACAGAGACTTGGCAATTATCTGTAGTTCCCACCAAGGGAATATTGAGCAGGTACGACAAGTTTTTAATGTACTTTGGCGTTGTGATATCGATCCATCCGCGCTCCAGTGTCCCATTCCAGAAGGCAAGCAAAGTCCACTGGAATATAATTGCTCTGGGAAACACGCAGGAATGCTGGCTGTTTGTCAGCAACGCAGCTGGTCGCTCACTAGTTACTTACAGCGCAATCATCCGGTACAACAGCTAATTTTGAGCAAAATCGCTGAATTGCTGCGAATGCCGGGAGAAGAGTTTATTCAAACTCATGATGATTGTGGCGCTCCTACCTATTTGATGCAATTAGGGCAAATGGCATCTTTATATGCTCAATTGTCCTCTGGGAATAATTTGGATATGGAACGCATTGTCCGGGCTATGACTAGTCACCCGAATATGGTAGCTGGCCCTGGCGAATTTGACACGGAATTGATGAGGCTTACTCAAGGCGAAATAGTCAGTAAGGCAGGTGCAGAAGGAATTGAGTGCATTGGTCGTGTGGGTGAAGGCATGGGTTTAGCGATTAAAGTAACCGATGGTGCTAAACGTGCTAAACGTGCTGTGGCTATTCACCTGTTGCGGCAAATGGGCTGGATTACTCCTACAGTGGCAGAATCCTTGGCAGAAACTTACCTGAACTTGGGTACTTACAAGCGTCTGGAAGTAATTGGAGAATTATCGCTTTTATAGTTGCAATTTGATCTAGTTTATGTTTATACTAGTCAGAGTGAAAGAAAAGCGACGCGGGATAGAGCAGTCTGGTAGCTCGTCGGGCTCGCAAAGCAAAATTAACTAAACGCTTGAAAGTTAATTTTGTTATGGGCTGTAAGCAAGGAAACTTGTTTGCGATCGCCTCTCAAATTCGGGGAAGCCTTTAGCGTGGTAATCCCGAGCCAAGATCCAGAAATGGAGAAGGTGTAGAGACTCGATGGGAGGCACCCTAACAGTTAGGCTGAGGGTGAAGGGAGAGTCCAGACCCCAAACTGGAAATCCAGGCAGCGAAAGCTGTAGTGGTAAGCATAACCCGAAGGTCAGTGGTTCAAATCCACTTCCCGCCACCAAATTAAAAAGCAAAGCCCCTGAAACGGAAATGTTTTAGGGGTTTTGGTTTATGCTAATTAGCATTGGTTCTGAAAGAATAGATTGTGGATACAAAGCTGAAAGGAGATATAGCAGAGCAAGCAGCAGTTCTTCATGCACTTAAGCGTGGCTGGGGAGTCTTAAAACCTGTTGGAGATCGGCTTCCCTATGATCTTGTCTTTGATATAGAAGGAACCCTGATTAAAATCCAAGTTAAGTATGCTTGGTTTGATGAGTCATCAGGTAATTTTGTTGTAGATAACCGTCGTACCAAAACAAATCGAAGGCTCATGCTTCGAGAAGCTTACAAGCAGTCCGACTTTGACTTTGCCTTACTATATGTAGAGAAACTTGACCTGTTCTATGTTTTTCCAGTGGAAGTCTTTATTAGCTACGGTAGTGAAATCCATCTAGTAGAAGGCCAAAAGCGACAGCGAAAACCTCGTTCTGCACAGTATCGTAACGCTTGGGACTTAATTTTACAGAAAGTTTTTGGTAAAGAAATAGAGGAACAACAACCTCTTAAATTCGAGGAATTTCTTGGTGACGTAATGCCAATACAAGCACAATCAAATGAAAATTAAGGATGGCGAATCTCGAAAAAGTAAATATTTATGAGGTTTTGCTTTATCCTAGAATCTAGTTATAAAAATAAAATTATGAATGTTAATTTACGGCGACCGATTTTAGTTGGCGGAGTTGGGCTTTCCTTTTTGCTTTGGCTGTGGCAAGGTGTGGATGATACGGTGGGGCAGTTGGGAGAGTATGCTGTATGGAGTGCGATCGCTCTAGGTGGTGTATTCTTACTCAGACAAAAGAAAGCGAAACAGACTCAGGTAGATTTTGATTTGTCGCTGGTGGAAAGGGCGACGGTGGTTAATGCGATCGCGCAAGCCCAAAAAGTTATAGATAAATTAGAATTAGAGGCGGTTAATGGTGATTTAATAGCCAAACTGCGAGAAAAAGTTGCGGAAGTAACGGCTAAATTAGATCGACAAGAGTTAAGTTTAGCGATCGCTGGTGGAAAAGCTGTTGGTAAAACTACTTTAAGGGAACTTTTAGCAGAAAGTTGGCTGACACAAATTAGGAAAACTGTGAATTTGCAGGAAACACCTGCTTTATTTGTTGCTGATGAAGCTGGGAAATTAGCCGAAGCAGAAGCTTTAAAAGTTGCTACTAATGCTGATGTTTTGTTGTTTGTGATTAATGGTGATTTGACAGATTCGGAATGGCAAAGTTTGCAACAATTAAAAGCTGCTAATCAGCGGTTTATGCTGGTTTTTAATAAGGAAGATCAGTATTTGCCGGAAGATCGGGAAATTGTTTTACAACAAATTCGGCAAAGAATGCAGGGAATATTGGAAAAAGAAGATGTAATTGCGATCGCTGCTAATCCAAAAGCGATTAAAGTCCGGCAATATCAAACTGATGGATCGATGCAGGAATGGTTGGAAGAATCTGTTCCGGCAATTTCACCTTTAACAGAACGTTTGAATGTAGTTTTAACGCAACAAAGTCAACAGTTAGTTTGGGCGACAACTTGGCGAGAAGCTGTAGCTTTGAAAGGGGAAGCGAAGGAAGTTTTAAATGGGGTGAGGCGCGAGCGATCTCTCCCGATAATCGAACAATATCAATGGATTTCTGCTGCTGCTGCTTTTGCTAACCCTGTACCAGTATTAGATTTAGTAGCTACAGGCGCAATTAACGCCCAAATGGTGTTAGATTTAGCCAATATTTATCAGCAAAAATTCTCCTTAGAACAAGCGCAAACAGTTGCCGTAACTATGGGAAGCGCGATGTTGAAATTGGGTTTAGTGGAACTTTCTACCCAGACAATTAGTTCTTTTCTCAAAACTCATGCGATTACCTTTGTCGCTGGGGGAGTTGTACAAGGAATTAGTGCTGCCTATTTAACGAGAGTTGCTGGATTGAGCTTAATTGAGTATTTTCAAGAGCAAGAAATTAGTGCTGATACTGGAGAAACTGCTTTCAGTGTGGAAAGGTTGAAAGAAAAATTGCAAGGCGTTTTTCTGCAAAATCAAAGAGTGGTTTTTCTGCAATCTTTTGTGCAGCAAGTTGTGGGTAAATTAATGCCGAATTCGTCTCAGTTAGAACTTTCTGCGTTAGAAAAAATTGGTTGATTCTACTTAACGCAAGTTGCTAGTTATCATTAGTAGGGTCCGTCAAATTAAAAATTCCTGTGACTTGCCCAAATTTTACCGTCTGACGCACAGGACAAACCACAAACTTACCCACAATTAATAATTAGCTAGTAACTTGTATTACAGATTTATTAGGAATAATAAGTAACAGTGGATGGCAAACTCTTAAAAACTATTCCAGGGCAAAGTCAAGGGTTAACTAGAGTTGCTTTTAGTCCCGATGGTCAAACTATTGCTACTGCGGGGGTTGATAATACAGTAAAGTTATGGAATCTCCAGGGAGAGTTGTTAAGAACTTTGCCGGAACATCGAGGAATTGTGATTAGTTTAGCTTTTACTCCTGATGGCAAATTTTTAGTTTCCGGTGGAGATGATAGCACTGTGATTATTTGGGATTTAAAAAAGATAGAGAATCTCAATGAGTTGGAGTATGCTTGTATTTGGGTTGGAGATTATTTGCGGACGAATGTAGAAGTTCAAAATAGCGATACGCCTGACGGCACGCTACGCGATCGCCATTTGTGTGACAATATCAAAAAATAGTTAATGTGGAAATAGCGATCGTACCTTTTTAATTATCTGAAACAGAAGTTGTTTAACCTCACTGCACTACTCTCTAACTCGAATTCTGTAAACTTCCACTAAAAGTAATTTACCTTGGTAATGCTCCATATTCATGTTAGCTGATAAATAAACTTTTAGCCTCTCCATTAATTGAGGAATGATTTCGGGATGATTCCTTAACTGAATGGAAATGATTCCTTTATAGTTAGCCGGAGGATAAGTTACAATGTCGGCAAAATCTCCGTTTATTGAAATTAAGATTGTATCCAACTCTTGGGCTTTAGAAATGACAAGAGAATCAGGAGATTCTATCGGAATGTAATCCTTCAAAAGCAAAACTTCATAGCCTGCATCGCTCAAAATTTGAATGATAGAGTTAGGGATACATTGATCTGCAAAAAAGCGTAAATTCATTAGGTTACTGTCTCAAACTCTGACAAATCACGGGCATAATCTAAACAAGCTGTTATTTGTTCTTTTGATAAATCAGGAAACTCTTGCATAATTTCATCCTGACTTTGGTTAGCTGCAAAATAACCCAAAATCAAACTTACCGGAATTCTAGTACCTTTAATTCTCGGTTTACCACGCAGTATGTCTGGTGTGGTAACTATATGTTCTCTCCAATTAACCGTCATATTACATTTGTTCCGTCAATTAACCATAAATATATTGTAAAATACCCAATTAATTAAATATTAGTCAAAATAGAACTGTAGACATTTTTCCCGATTTAACCTTGAGTAACACGCCATTCCCCCAAACTGAACCTTCCCCAGCGCGGAGTCGCCAAGACTCTCACTTTAACCGTGCTCGATCGAGTATTCGTCGCACCATCTCTGGACATTCGGCAAAAATGCGGGCAATGTTGCGCCCGGAAATTGAAGTTTTAAATAGCACTTTAGAAAAATTAGATCAAGGCGTAATTTGTATTGCTGCTTTTGGTTTAGTTAGTCGGGGAAAATCAGCCGTTTTAAACGCTTTAATTGGGCAGAAAATATTACAAACTGGCCCACTTCACGGCGTTACTCAATACCCTCGTTCTGTACGTTGGACGATCCCCCCCCTACCCCCCCTTAATAAGGGGGGGAGTTCTCAGGTACAAGTGGAATTAATTGATACTCCGGGATTAGATGAAATTGAAGGTCAAGCTAGGGCGAAAATGGCGCAAGATGTGGCGCGTCAAGCTGATTTAATTTTATTTGTGGTTTCGGGAGATATCACTCGCACTGAGTATGAAGCACTTTGTCAATTAAGAAAGGCGCAAAAAGCGATAATTTTAGTATTTAATAAAATCGACCTTTATCCCGAACAAGATCGACAAACAATTTACGCAAATTTGCAAAAATTAGGTGCTGCTAGTGGGGATGATTCGATTTTACAAGAGTTACTTTCACCTGATGAAATTGTCATGGTAGCAGCTGAACCTGCACCGTTACAAGTTAGGGTAGAAATGCCAGATGGTAAGGTAAGTTATGAGTGGGAAAGTCCACCACCACAAATTAATGAGTTAAAGCAGAAAATTCTCAAGATTTTGAATCGAGAAGGTCGATCGCTTCTTGCCCTCAATGCCTTAGTTCAAGCTAGAGATGTGGAAGAAAGAATTGCCCGAAAAAGTATAGAAATGCGAGAAAAGGAAGCGGAAGATTTAATTTGGCAGTTTACTAAATATAAGGCGATCGCGATCGCTATAAATCCCATTGCTTTCTTAGATGTAATCGGCGGAACTTTAACAGATTTAGCATTAATTCGCGCTTTAGCAAAATTGTATAATTTGCCGATGACTAGTTACGAAGCTGGCAAGTTATTAAAAACAATTTTATTAAGTTCTGGGGGTTTATTATTAGGAGAAATCGGCACTACTTTCTTGTGGGGATTAGGGAAAAGTGCTGCGGCAATTTCTGCGGGAGAAAACCCTTCTAATATTACAGCTTATGCGGGTGCTGCGATCGCCCAAGCAGGGATTGCGGGTTATGGGGCTTATGCGATCGGTCGTGCCGCTCAAGTATACTTAGAAAAAGGCTGTACTTGGGGAGATAATGGGCCAAATACAGTCATTCAAGAAATACTAAATCAGGTAGAATCCCACACAATTCTCTATCGTTTACGCACAGAATTGCAGCCACACTTTGACAAATCTACTCCATAATTTCTGCTTCCGAACGAGTTAACATTGACTCCTGAGTTTGTTCAGCTTCTAAACGTTGTTGTGTCATTTGTTGCCGTGCTAAATCTTCAGTTGCCGGATTATCTCCTTGTTGAACTTCTGCTTCTGCACGATTCAACATTGACTCTTGAAGGCGTTCCATTTCCAGACGCTGTTGCGCCATTTGTTCCCGCGCTTGTTGTTCTGTACTCATAATTTAACTCTCTGGCGATCGAACTTCTAACTTGTATATTTTGATTCTTTGAAACTCTTACCAGCCAAATTCATCTTATTGGCTTAAGCACTCATTCATTCTTTATTTTAAGAGCTTTTTGGGCTACGTAGATAAGTCCTTTGGGAGATTTTCGGTGATTAACAGTTAAACGAGGGATTTGGTACTTATTTTTTAACCACCCTCGCCAAAAAAATCGACTATTGTACAAATATCCCGATTTATAATATTTAGCAGTAAACTTCTCTACCTTCTGATTTGACGCACCGTAAGGGTAAGCTATATGAGAAGCAACTGTTTTGTTAGGATCTAAACCTGCGGTACATTTCCTCAGTTGCAGTTGTGCTGTTTCTAACTCATAAATTAAATCTTTAGTAGTTACTTCAGTAAGTTTTTTGTGTCTTTGTCCATGAGATTGAATATCAAAAAAACCCTTTGCCAATCCTTCTCGCAAATTATTACAACTTATATTGAATGAAGTTTTACTTTCATTCTTTGCCATTATTCCCGGATTGATAAACAATACTACTTTAATTTTTTGATTATATTTCTCTGCTATACTTTCCAAAACTGGCAATAAATTTGTATAAAACGTTTTGTAAGAATCATCAAATGTCAGCATTATTGGTTTTTTGCCTATATGTTCAGGCGGAACTTTCCGGGAGTTAGTTATAAAGTAATCGTAGAGGTCTTGACTAGAAATAAACCAAAAATTATGAGTTACTAAATAATCTACAACTTTGACAAAATCTTCCTTGGTATAATAGATTCTTCGCAAGTCTTGGCTAATATTTTTTCCCTCTAAGCTTTGAGTATCAACAATACTATGAAACCCAAAAATAGGTATCTTTGGTATAGTGATATCTATAATCAGCCACATAATAGTAATCACCAAGAATGTGGCAATAAAAACCAGAATTGGAAAAGACTTAAGCTTTAGTTTGATGAATTTCATTTATTTAATTTTCCGGGAGGAGTTTCTGATTTTACAGATTGAGTACGGTGCGGAATAGGAGGTGCTTTAGGTTTACCTCTTTGAGGTATTGGTTGTCTGACAGGTTTGTTTTGGGGCATTTGATGACGATGGGGTATGGGGGGAAACATGATAACTCGAAGTTTTATTAGTTGCTTTTCAATTGTTTGACGACCAATGTGAAAATGAGCAATAGTTGTAAATACTGATAATGAGAAGTAGAAAAATCGAATTACCCAGTTCCCAGCGGCTAATAAAATAGAAATTGCTTCTTGGCTTAAATTAGCCTTTTTAGTTAAGCTAGTGATTTCAGATCTGACTTTTTTCTCCCACTTTACCGCCATAACCATTTCTTTTTTTGTTCGGGCTAAAATGGGAAATTGAGCGCTATAAGAATAGAAACCTAAAAACCCTTCTAAGTTAACTCTAGATTTTAAAAATGAGTCACTTAATGTTTGCGCTTGTTGGTATGTGATATTCTCATTGTCAGCAATTTCTTTGATCCAAGTATTGTATTTGAGGAACGGAGTAATGCCAAAAATTAGGGGTACTAGGATAATTAATAAAACGGCGCTTGTTTTGAGTTGACAAATTTTTGGTAAGATGACGCTGGCTAAGCCAAAACCCATACCGAGTACTGCAAAAATAATGATATTAGCAAACTCAACTACTTGTAAGATAGCTATGAATTCCCCAATAATCAGAATGTTGTAGATTAGTTCTTCACCGATAAAGTTGGCTATCAGCTTGAGGCTTACAGTGAAGAAAACCAAGCTACAAATAACCAAGATGTAGATTAATAATCTAAATAATAGTGTTAAAAGCCGCATTGAATTAAATGTTAGTTAAGTGGTGAAAAAAATCAGTTATCGGCTGTCTTACTAAGTTCCTCTTTTGCAGTTTTGGTGATTTGTTTGAGTGTTGTCAGATCGGGTGCTAAGTTTTGGCTGTCCATACTCAACCACAAAAGATACTCTATATTACCAGCAGGACCTGTGACTGGAGACCAGGTTAAGCCACAATATTGCCACCCGATCGCTTGTGCAGCTGCCATTACTTGCGCGATCGCATCTGCTTGGTCGTCAGTATCCCGCACCACGCCCTTTTTGCCAACCCTGAACTTTCCTACTTCAAACTGCGGTTTAACAAGCAAAATTGCGTCACGGGGAGATTGAAGTAGTTGCCATAAGCTAGGAAGAATTTTTGCCAAAGAAATGAACGAAACATCTACCACCCCTAAATTAGCCACTTCCCCATCTCCGTACAACTCGTTTGGAGTCAAATAGCGCAGGTTAGTGCGTTCTTTTAAGATTACTCTGGAATCGTTGCGAATTCGCCAGTCAACTTGTCCATACCCGACATCTACGCCGTAAACTAGCTTGGCACCAGCTTGCAACAGACAATCAGTAAAACCGCCTGTGGAAATGCCGCCATCTAAGCAAACTCGTCCTGCGATCGGAATAGTAAAGCATTTTAAAGCTTTAGCCAGTTTTTCTCCGCCTCTGGAAACGTAGGGCGATCGCTCTTTCACCTGAATTTGAGCAGTAGTATCCACCAACGTCCCCACTTTGTCAACTACCTGTTGATTTACCAACACTTCCCCCGCCTGAATTAACCTTTGCGCCAACTGCCGAGATGAAGTTAAGTTAAGTTCTACCAGCAATACATCAAGTCGTTGTTTTGTCATGAGTTCATCAAATTGTAGAGATTTATGCAGTTAATACACAGAAGCATATTGTAAACTGTTATTTATGTAACAATTAACTTAGGAAGTGTAAAAAATCATTGACTAGGGTGACTCAAACCAGTGGAAATAGAGAAAATAATTAAGTAAGGACTAAGTGTTTTGAGAATAGCAATTAATCAAGTTAGCTGTTCCTACCCAGTCTCCTTCATTAGCCCCTAGTAATAGTAATCTTAAGGAGATATTCATGTTAGAAACTAAGTTAACCAACTGTGCAATTTTACTTTACCAATGGTTGTTGCCTAGAGTTTCAGCTAACCCAAAATTAACTGTTGATTTACAAGACTTTCAAGCATGGTCAGCAGAATTTCGGGAAAAACCATACAATTACACAGAAATTCTCGAAGCTATTCAAAAGTTAAAAGAACTGCAATTTATTCAACTTAGCAAGACAGAAGTTACTTTGGAAGTGAAGAATCTGGAAGATTTGAGTGTACAGATGCAACTTCCCACTCAAATGTTATCTGTAGAAAGCGATCGCCAACAACGCCAGGAAAAACTAGTTAAATTAGTCAAAATTGTTTCTGGTTCATTAGCCTTATCCATAGCATCATTAATGATAGGCTTAACTATATTACAAAGGCAACCAGAAATTTTAAATACCCCTCATCCTTGGAGTGTTTTAGGAGAAAAAAATATTGGTTCTAGTAAGTAAATGACTTAGGAAAGATCGGGAGGTTTGAGATTGGTAAAGTTAGTAGCCCCATAATGGTTATCAATCATTTTGGCAGAAGTTCCCGTCCATCTGCCGATCGCCGTACTGTTAATATTTGCTTCTACACACAAGCTGATAAAAGTATGTCGAGTCTGATAGCTTTTGCGATATGGAATGTCACACTTAGCTAAAATTGACTTCCAAGCACGAGTGGAAAAGTTGTGCTGATCAATAAATTTCCCTTTAGGGCTAAAAAATATAAATGACTCAGGATCGACTATTTCAGGACGAATCTCATCTAAGATTGCCTGCACTTCTGAATTAATCGGAAAATCTCGTTTTCTCTGGGTTTTCAATCCTTCTTTGAGAACTAAACCATCTTCGGAAACAACAACAGATTCGCGAAATTGAATTACGTTTTTAGTGACGAACTTCCACTTGAGGGCTATTGCTTCTGAAGGTCTGCACCCTGTAAAAAAGAGGAAGCGTACATAGTTAGTGTAATGGTTGTAGTAGCGATCGCTAGCAAAAGTGCTAATAATTAAATCTCTCTCTTCCTTAGTAAACGGGGTAATATCCTGTTCTTCAGATAAACCCTTTGGCACTTTGATATTCATTTTTGCAAAAGGATTTGTGTCAATTATCCCCTCTGACAATCCCCAGTTACAACAAGCTTTAAATTGAATGAGACACCGTTTAGCAGCATTAGGAGTCAAATTCGATAATAAGTAATCTCGAATAGCAGACGCTTCATCTAGCGATCGGGTTGGTAATTTAGCAATGTGATTGCGATGCTTAGAAAAGTCCTTGGCATAAGTACTCGGACTAACCTGCGGTTTCTTAAACTCACTATACTTATCCCAAAGTTCATCTAATAGGGGTTTGGGCTTTCTGATGGGTGTAATGGGTGTAACCGTACTCAGAGCAGATTGTGGCTGGTACTTTTGTAATGTTTCATCAAACTCCTGGGAGAGAATATCTTTCTCAATCTCCGATGCCTGAAGCTCTGCTAGTTTCCGGTTAGCAGGGGTATCAGCTAAACCCGTAGAAATGTAATGACGCTTTCCACCAAATCTAAACCGCAACTGCAATCGATTATGAGAATTTATGATAGACACAGAACCCTTAGATGCCCGCCCCGCAGGAGTTTCAGAGAACATACGCTTAGATGGTGTAATTACTCCTCTAGTCTAGAGCGTTTACACCCTTTTTACACCCAAAAATCTCGAAAAATTACATCAGCGCTAATATTTAAAAACCTAAAACCCCTTGAGATGAACTATTCTCAAGGGGTTTATTTTAGATGCCAGGAACCAGACTTGAACTGGTGACACGAGGATTTTCAGTCCTCTGCTCTACCGACTGAGCTATCCCGGCGGACTGTTGTTGCGTGTTTTTTGTTTGTTTTTGACGCTTAATTAATATAACAGACAACTTAAGATTTTTGCAAGCCTTTAGCCAAAAAAACTTGGTGGGGATTTTTTGAAGATTTATGAAGCATGATATCTGAATAGTTGTTCATATATTAAAGTTAAATTAGAACTGATGAGGAAACAACCATGCCCACTGTCACCACCATGAAATGCGCTTGTGAATCTTGCCTCTGTGTAGTTTCCATTGGTGATGCTATTCAAAAAGATGACAAGTACTATTGCAGCGATGCCTGTGCCAATGGACACCCGGAAGGCAAAGGGTGTGGGCATCAAGGCTGTGGCTGTTAATTTCAAGCTAGTATTTAGAATCTCAGCAGTATTATTGAATCGCCATTCTCAGCCCAGTTAGTCCAGCAATCACTAAAAACAGGGAAAACTGAACTAAAACAATGCTGGGGCCAGAGGGCCAGTTAAAAAGACCAGAGAAAAGTATGCCAATGATGCTGCTGAGAGCACCCAAAGTTATTGACAAAGTGAGAAAAGTGCTAAATTTTTGACCCAGTAATTTGGCGCAAGCAGCTGGAATCACCAAAAACGCATTTACTAGCAAAATCCCGATCGCTTTTGTCGCCAAAGCCACAGTTAAAGAAAGCAACACCACAAACAAATAACGGTGTAACTGAACGGGGACACCTTGAACTTTCGCCACAGACAAATTTAGAGTTAATAAAACTTGTTCTTTTAAAGTAGATAACAGATAAATAGCACTACCAAAAAGCAAGATTAAGGTGAGAATTAAATCCACCTGATTAAGTGCCAGAATATCCCCAAATAACACATTCATCAACCCGCCTCGGTAGCCACGAATTAAGCTACTGAGGATAATTCCAATTGCTAAAGTTCCTGATAACACTACATTGAGAATAGTATCACTAGCTAAATCGGTTTGGTCAATTAAATAAAGTACAACTACACCAAAAATTAGCGTAAAAGGCAACAACATCCAAGTCGGATTTAACTGGAGAAGTACACCTAAAACAACTCCGATTAATGCCGAATGTCCAACAGCGTGACTATAAAACGATAACTGTCGCAGAGTAACAAAGCTACCGAGTAGTCCGCCTAATAATCCCATCAGGATACCACCTGCGATCGCCCTCTGCATAAAAGGAAATTGCAACAATTCCAGGAAATTGCTGACATTAGCCACAGCTAATAAGTTAGGATTGTAATCAGAAAGTAAATTTAGCCAAAGCATTACTTTGGAACCTCTTTAATTTAAACAAAGCATCAAAAAACCAATTAGCACTTGCGATTTAAAAATGTCAGTCGAACCTGCGGTTAATCAAATTGAAAACAAATTGTTACCTAATTCGGAAAAACTAACTTGCGATTTTCCCTGTCCCATTAATGATGAAGTTCATTATCTCCAAGGGCAAATTTTGCTTACAGAAAAAGCCCAAAGAATGGCAGAATTTTTTAGCCTTTTGGGAGATGCCAACCGCTTGCGAATTCTTTCCATGTTAGCAGTGAAAGAACTTTGTGTCTGCGATATGGCAGCAGCCTTAGAAATGTCTGAATCCGCAGTTTCTCATCAAATGCGAGTTTTGCGATCGATGAGACTAGTCAGCTACCGGAAGCGGGGACGTAATGTATTTTATCGCCTCCAAGACCATCATGTTTTAGAACTTTACCAAGCTGTTGCAGAACACTTAGACGAACAGGAACCCTTGTAGATATGTTGTATCTGTAGAGACGTTGTATAAGTAGGTGCAAATAAATAAAGTGATAATAGTTATATGAGGATGGGGCGGGCAGGATGCCCACCCCACAAAAAAGCTGTAACTCTTGTGGGGTGGGCATCTTGCCCGCCTTGGTTTTCATGTCTCTACAGATACAACATATACTAATGCCGATGTTGATAGCGGCTAAAAGTTGGCCCATAAGTAGCTAACAGATTTTGTGGTGAAAGAATCGCCTCCGGTTGTCCCGAACAAACTACAGTTTGATTCAAACAAATTACTTGATCGCAATTACTATTTACCATATCTAAATCATGAGAAATCTGTAAAACCGTCCAACCTTGCTCATTTTTTAGTTCATTTAACAAATAGTAAAAATCAGCTTCTCCAGAAATATCTACTCCGGCAAAAGCTTCATCTAAAACTAAAAGTTTGCGCGGACTAACCAAACAATAAGCAAGTAAAACTCGTTTTAATTCTCCACCGCTTAAAGTGCCGATCGCCTGTTGTCGCAGATGATAAGCATTAACTCTTTGTAAAGCATTAGCGATCGCCTTTTCCTTCTCCCAATTTCGTTGCCAAAACTTAGGAAACTTGGATCTTTTTTCTTCTTGCCATCCCAATCCTACTAACTCACTTACAGAAATGGGGAAACTGCGATCGAAAATAAAATGCTGGGGAATATATCCAATAAAATGTCGCCAACTCCCCAATCTTTTCGGCGGACGACCAAAAATTTCTACATTTCCCGAACTCTTAGGAAATAAATCTAAAATCGCTTGAACTAAAGTACTTTTGCCCGAACCATTAGGGCCAATTATTGCTGTATCAGTTCCCGATTTTAACTCAAAAGAAACATCCCTGACCGCTAAATAATTACCCCGGTAAACTGTCAAATTCTCTACCTTTAAAACCGGGACTTCTGTTAAGTTCATTGCTGGCTATTCAACTCTCTAAATTTTTCGGTGGGTATACGACTAAAGTCGATACAACAAACAATATCTATTTTGCCATTCTGGAGTTAGCGACAAGCAGCTTCAATACCTTGAAGATTGGACTTCATTCCTGTAATGTAATACTGCGGATCTTTATCTCCCCCTTCCAAAGGATCTAAACTTCGCAAGGTCAAATTCAGATCTTGAGAAAGACTCGTTAACAATTTGTTGTCCGTTCCTGGTTCACCAAATAAAGCCTTAACATTATACTTTTTTACTGTAGCAATTGTCTTCTGTATATCTTGGGGAGAAAGCTGATCTTCAGGAATCTCTACTACTGCTACTTGTTTCAGTTGATATCGCTTGGCTAAATAAGGAAAAGCATCATGAAAAGTAATAAAAGTACATTGGTTGCCAAATAATTTTAACCTTTGTTGAAACTGTTGATCCAAAGCTTGTAACTGTTTAATATAAGCCGTAGCATTCGCTTGGTAAACATCCTTATTTTCGGGATCGGCAGCAATTAAACCATCCCGAATATTTTCCACTTGTTTAATTGCTAAAACAGGATCTAACCACACATGAGGATTACCTTCTGCACGATCGCGATCGCGATTTTCCCCTTTAGTTTCCACTGGTTTTACCACAGGCGAAAGTTGCTGTAAAGGCTGAATACCTCGACTAGCTTCAATCTGTTTTAACTTAGGATTTTGGGCATTTTTTACCGTACTTTCGAGAAACTCTTCTAAACCCATACCATTTTTAACTAATACATCTGCTTGGGCGATCGCTTGCACATCTTTTGGCGTAGTTTGATAATCATGGATCTCATTACCCGGAGGTACTAAAACCTCCACCTGGGCTAAATCTCCTGTCACCGCCCTAGTAAACCAATACATCGGCAAAAACGTCGTTACCACCTTTAGCTTAGGCGTTTGTGGCGAAGTTTGCGCTACCCCAGAAGCAGTCGTAGCAGCAGGTGCTGAACCCGAATCAGACTGATTACAGCCAGTCACAGGTAGCACAACCAGCAGCAAACCTAAAAACAATCTTTGCAATTTGGGGCAAACCAACACTTCTCTCCTTTGATTGCCGCAGCCTTTTTTGCGAATCGATCCAATTATACTCTATTTAAAATGAGAATAAAACTCATTCTATATAGATGTCTAAAAAATTATTGCTATATTTTTGCAATAAAATTCTTGGCTTTTCCAGAACAAAGCGTATAATGTTCAGGTCTTGACTAAATTTGGTGTGAGGTTAGAAACCATCAATGTTGAAAATATTATGCAATAAAGCCTTCATGGGGTCGGCTGTGCTTAGTGCAAGTTTCGCTTTATGCACAGGTGCGATCGCCACCACACCCCCAACCACCCCAGAAAACAGCGATTCCGAATCCAATATTTCCCAAACAACATTAGAACAAATCAACCAATACACAAACGAAAATCCATCCGAAGAAAACAGTTTAGAACAAGTAACATCAGTTTCCCAACTGCGCGACGTACAACCAACAGATTGGGCATTTCAAGCATTACAATCCTTAGTGGAGAGATATGGTTGTATTGAAGGATATCCCGATCGAACATATCGTGGCAATCGGGCTATGACTCGTTACGAATTTGCTGCTGGATTGAACAGTTGTTTGGATAGAATTCAAGAATTAATTGCCACATTACCCCAAGGAGTAAGTCGAGAAGATTTAGATCGATTGCGAAGATTGCAAGAAGAATTTGCTGTCGAAATTGCTAACTTACGGGGAAGAGTAGATAACTTAGAAGCCAGAATAACAAAAGTAGAAGCCCAGCAATTTTCCACCACTACAAAACTAGAAGGAGAAGTGCTTTTTGCCACTGCTGCTATTTTTACCGGAGACGATGCTTTTGGAAATAAAGTAGAGAGAGTACCAATCCTGGGCTATCGTGCTCGACTGAATTTTGTCACTAGTTTCACAGGAAAAGACACTCTTTTAACCAGGCTGCAAGCAGGTAATTTGACACCTTTTTCCAGTGTTACTGATACACCAGAAGGGGATTTATTCTACTCTGGTTTACCATTTGAACAGGGATTAGACAACAGTGTAGCACTTGATGAATTATCGTATAAATTTACCATTGGCAACAGTACAGAAGTGATAATTTCTGCTAATGCTGCCGGGTCAGATAATTTTGTTGATACCCTGAATCCTTACTTTGATGGTGATGGTGCTACTGGTGGTTTAACTAACTTTAGTACTCGTCCACCAATTTATTATCTTGCTGAAGGTACAGGCATTGGCATTAGACAAAAGTTCGGCGAAAGTGTAGAACTGAGTTTAGGTTTTAATGCTGATTCAGGTACAGCTTTTTTACCTGGTAAAGACGAAGGTTTATTTAATGGTGCCTATGGTGCATTAGCTCAGTTAACATTTAAACCAAGTGAACGTTTTAAGTTTGGGATAACTTACGCTAACGCCTACAATGTTGACCTAATTACTGGTAGTCGAGTAGCAAATTTGCGATCGTACTTAGCCGCATTCCAACCTTTTGTAGGTAATAACAACTTACCAGTTTCTACTAATGCTTACGGTGCAGGCTTTTCCTGGCAACTTAGTCCCGGATTTGTCATTGGTGGTTGGGGTGGCTACATAAATACTCGCACCCTTTCCACATTAGATGGACAACTTAACCGAGGTAGTTTAGACATTTATTATGGAGCAATTACCCTAGCTTTTCCTGATTTGTTAAAACCAGGAAGTTTAGGCGGAATTATAGTTGGTGTAGAACCCATTGCTGATGCTAGTCCTCGCCTTTCCACAGACTTATTTCGCGCTGGTTTAGGTGGCGATGATGATGATGTTTCTTTCCACGTTGAAGCCTTTTACCAATTTCAGTTAACCGATAACATCTCCATTACCCCCGGAGTAATTTGGCTAACTGCTCCCGATCATAATAGCAACAACAGCGACATTGTTATTGGCACAATCCGCACCACTTTTACATTCTAAGACTACCTAGATCCCCGACTTCTTGAAGAAGTCGGGGATCTAGCTGAGATCCCCGACTTCTTGAAGAAGTCGGGGATCTAGATTCAGCTGTTCTAGCGGTAAAAGACCAGCACTTAAAAAGGCTGGTCTAATATTTAAAATGTGTTGTTGTTGATTAGAAGAAATCCCAACTGCGCGTTCCCATTCGTGCAGAAGGTAAACTTTCTTTTCTTAATAACTATAATATTACAAAAGGTAGATGTTTGATCTCGGTAGTTCTCCCGAATTTTGTCGTATTTCCACTACCTTAATTGAGGACGACCCCAGATAATCCTTTCTTGCTTATAGATCGCAACGCCTGGTTTGGCTCCCTTGGGTTTATAAATATGTTTAGGTTCGGTATATACTACCGGAACGCGATCGCTTTGTCGAGAACGACTATAGTAAGCAGCAAGATCGGCGGCATACTGTAAATCTGCTTCCTCAGCCACCATTCCCGGTTCTAAACGCATCAGCACATGACTACCAGCAATCTCTTGAGTATGGAACCAAAGATCGTAATCACCTGCTAACCGAAATGTGAGATAATCATTTTGGCGGTTGTTCCGTCCAACTAACAGTTCAAAACCGCTAGGAGTCTGAAATCGGTAAGGATGCGACTCCGACTCGGATCTAGTAGCAGCGCGATATTCTGGGTCTTCCAGATACTTTTGTTGAATCAATTCTTCCCGAATTTCCGTTAAAGTTTGCAGATCTTCTGTACTACTATAAAACTCAGTTTGAGCTAAAGCCGCCTCTACCTGTTCCAAGTAATAAATCTCTGCCTTTACTTCAGCTAATAGTGGTTCAACTGCATTGCGAGCCCGCTTGAGCTTTTGGTGAATTTTGTAAAGAGCTTGGGCATTTTGTACAGCATTTTTTTCCGGATCTAACTTAATTTTTACAGGTTCAGCAGTGTCAAAATCTGCTAAAATAATGGACTTCATTCCAGGTTCCCACTCATGCAGATGCGCCATTAGTAAATCAGCTTGTTGACGATGTTGATCTGCTGTGTCAGATTGCTGTAACCGTTGCTCAAAACCTTGTGCCTTTTGCCGTAGTTTTCCCAGAATATTATTTAGTTTCTGAGTCAGTTGATGGCGAAGTTGAGTAAATTCTTGCTGATTTAATTGATTAGTGTAGTAGCGATCGAGCAAAGAATGAACATCGGGAGCAGGCTCAACCACACCCCAACCCAACACCGTATACCCCTGTTGAGTCCACCCAGGAATAAAAGCCGAGTTACTTTTTTCCAGAACTAACAACCATTCCTGCCACTTTTGAAACAATCCTTGCCAATCCGATTGAGTTAAAGTATCAGTGGATTGGTTCGGGTCAAGTCCAGCCGCTTGCACCATCGACTGCACTAACGCCGAACTCAAACCCCGATAACTTTTGAGCAAACAACGCCCCAAGTTTCCCGGTATTAAACTAATCCGTTCTTGCCAACGTTGTTGAGACTCGCTCAAACTAGGAATCGGATCGGAAAGTAAAGGTGGTACTTCGTAACGTTGTCCAGTCAAAATCGGGCGAACGCTAGATTGTTGTTCATTAACTTGGTGCGCCGCAGTAATAATAATGTTGTCAGCATCAGTCAAAATCACATTGCTGTATTTACTCATGATTTCGACATAAAGATGCCAAAGTGGTGGATCTCCCGGACGTTTGCCAAACTGAAAATCTAAAACCCTTTCCCAAGGTGCTATTTCCGTAACTGCTGTTAAAGCTAAACCGCCAAGTTGATGACGCAGTTGTTGACTAAAAGTAAATGTGTCGGGTGCTTTCGGTGGTGGCGCAGCAATGCAGAGTCTTGCCGCTTGGGGATGCCAAGAAATATCTAGCCAACCTCGACCTTTTAAAGTGCGGAGCGCTAGAGATATGGTGAAGCGATCGCGCTGATATACTTGTTCCAAGCGCGATGGTAGCCAGCCAGCCCTTAATTCCTCACAAGCAGCTGTCAGTGTCGTAAAATCAACGGGTTGCAAAACAGCCGATTTTTCTTTGGTGAACAGGTAATTTTCTATCTATTACTATCTTCTCAGATAACGAGACATTATTACAAAAGATTAAGGCGACTAGATCCCCGACTTCTTCAAGAAGTCGGGGATCTAGGGTGATTGAACAACTTTTTGCTTTTTCTTCAACCCAACAGACAGAACACCAGCCGCCAGCAACGCCCCCACAGTACCAGGTTCAGGTACACTTTCCATTGGTGTACTATTACCAACCTTAATTTGATATGCCAAATTAGAACGCATTGGTGGAGCACCCGTAAAACTCCAAAGCATCAATGAAGTACCAGACAGAGTAAAGGGAGCAGTTATATTACTAATTTGTAGATAATCAACATCATCGCCCGAAGAAGACAGATTACTAATTCCCAGACCCTCAAAAACGAGATTGCTCAGTGCCATAGTGCTATCAGCAACAGACTTAGTACGGAGGAAAATATCAGTTACAGAACCACTAAAAACACTATCGATCGTTTTACCACCAACAATATAATTAACCAAGCTTCCCGTGTATTCTAGGGTAAAGTTTACTGACTGATTGTTTGCCCACCAAAAATCACCTGCGGCAACAGGCGTACCGCTAGCATCATTAATTCCAAATTCCCGTTCTGAGGGGTCTAAACTAGCGTTACCAATGCGACTTTCAGCAACGAACAATTCCGTAAATTGTCCCGTTGCCCGCAGATTGTTAAAATCTGTATCGGTAAAACCAGTGCGATCGATTACAGTAAAAGCATCAGCCGCTTTAGGCACAGAAACCGCTCCTAAACCAACTACTGCTAAGGTAAAAAATGTGTTACGTAAGTTAATCATTGTTGTTAATCGCTACCCGATAGATTTATTTGTTAGGATGCCTAAGAGATAATTAATATTCTATTTCCAGTGTTTTTAGGTACCCGATTTACCTTTTTTCTAAACTAGACCAGCGTTTCTCTTCTTGCCTATATTAAGTAATTATTTTTATTAAATCTTAGCTCTTTCGTCCTTCTGGTCATAAGTAAACCTGATTAATTCCTAAAATGCTTGATTCATTAAGCAATTCAGTCCTCAGTCCCCAGTCCCCAGTCCCCCAAAACTAGGAATAAAAGCTGAGTTTTTACTTCTATACCTTTAGAGAGAAGTAAAATTCCGAAAAAGGTGAAAAAACCGGAAGAAAAACTAAAAACAATTGATTTCTTGGTTTTTAGCCTTGTAACTCGCTATTGTTGGATTTATCATGGAAATAGAATCGTAAAAGCTCCTCATACTGCTAGGCCGTCAATCTGTCATGGATATTCAGCTGATCAACATTGGTTTTGGGAACATCGTCTCTGCAAGTCGAGTAGTCGCCATTGTCAGTCCAGAATCCGCCCCTATTAAACGCATCATTACAGATGCCAGAGATAGAGGGCAACTGATTGATGCCACCTACGGACGACGCACCAGAGCAGTAATTATTACTGACTCCAGCCATGTAATTCTCTCGGCAAT
This sequence comes from Floridaenema flaviceps BLCC-F50, assembly GCF_041929275.2. NCBI lineage: Bacteria > Bacillati > Cyanobacteriota > Cyanophyceae > Aerosakkonematales > Aerosakkonemataceae > Floridanema > Floridanema flaviceps. Next base: position 917,713 of record NZ_JBHFNR020000001.1, read on the forward strand.
TCAACCGGAAACAGTCGCTAATCGCTTTGTCATCAGCAAAGAGGCTACGGCTAACGAACACTAAGCTGGTCAGTTTCAGATTTGAAATTTTGGATTTTTATTGCTCATCAGTCAAAGGCTGTCGTTCAAAGGTCATCTCTCAAGAATCATCGGTAATCACCAAAAAATTCTTAACAAATGACAAATCACAAATGACAAATGACAAATGACAATTTAAAATCTAAAATCTCAAATCTCAAATCAATCTTATGAAAACAGGCAAACTGATTGTTTTTACAGGGCCAAGTGGAGTTGGCAAAGGTACCTTACTGCGAAAACTCCTAATGCAGCACCCAGAGTTGGTACTTTCTATCTCTGTAACTACCCGTTCACCTCGTCCCGGAGAAATTAACGGTATAGACTATTATTTCGTTAATGTGGAAAAGTTCCAGCAAATGGTAGCAGATGAAGAATTGTTGGAATGGGCAGAATTTGCGGGTAACTATTATGGTACACCTCGCTTACAAGTGGAAGACCTCATTTCCCAAGGGAAGTGGGTAATTTTAGAAATTGAACTAGAAGGTGCAAGACAAATTCGCCGCACTTTTCCGCAAGCTTTGCGGTTGTTTATTTTACCTCCTTCACTTTGGGAATTAGAGCAAAGAATCCGCCGCCGGGGAACAGAAACAGAAGAAGCTATCACCAAACGTTTGCGCCGTGCCCAAGAAGAGATTAACGCCGCTAATGAGTTTGATATTCAAATTGTCAATGACGACTTGGACAAAGCTTTGGAAAATCTGGAAGCAGCACTTTTTGTACCATGCTAAATTAATTTCTGAGGGCGACCTATAGTGGATTAATGTTGGTAGTAACCAATATTTTCTACTATAGGTTTTGTGTATTGGCTTTATTCTAAGTTGTGGAACTTTTCCTTGCAGTCACAGTCAATAATTTCACGTTATCCAAAAATTTAGACTATAGGTTGAGGGAAATGTTGAGTAAATCTATAAAAAAGTTATTCTGGTTAATCACCAGCTTATTAGTGATTTTGAACGTCGATTCTGCTTATGCAAGTAATAGTCAAGAATCTAGATTAACAACTGGGCTATGCAGTAGCACCGGAACCCTTTTGATGGCTCAATCAAACTTACCTGTGTTGGCTGAAAGAAATTTACTGGCTTTGGCAAGTTCAAATTCCGAAGAGTTACGAAAAAACCAGGAATTATGGGCTAAACAAAAATTGAGAAACTACCGTTATACCTTGCGTGTTAGTTGTTTTTGCCCAACCGATCTAACTCAACCAGTTAATATTAATGTTCGTTCTGGTAGGACTGCTTCAATTACTCCAGAAACTAGCAGAAATAGAGTCAATAGAGAGTTCTTTCAAAAGTACGATTCGATCGATAAGCTCTTTGAAATTATTCGTTCAGCAATTGCCCAAAATGCCTACAAGGTTGATGTTAAATATCATCCCAGTTTAGGCTATCCAACCCAAATCACCATTGATTACAATAAGCAAATGGCAGATGAAGAACTCTTTCTCACAATTAATAGTTTAGAAGCTCAATCAAATAGGCGCTTCTCCCAACCATAATAAACTTAAACGTGCGATCGCACGGCACCGACTGAAGTCGTTACAACGAACAGGCAACCGACTGAAGTCGTTACAACGAACAGGCAACCGACTGAAGTCGTTACAACCAACAGAATCGAGAAACCAGTTTAATTTAAAACTTTGGTTTCTCGATTTTTAAAATCAGCTAATAAGCTAATTTATTGGAACAGGTAAGTGGTAATAAAATGGGGAATATCCAAAGCTAGCAGTGCATAAGCAAGCAAAGCGCCGCCAATTCCACCAATTAGAAAACCACTACCATATTCGTTCCAACCTTCAGAGGTATTTAATGCTTGTGGTGGTCTGGGTGTGGTGACAGTTACAGTGGGATTGGGGGGATTGCTACCAGCATAGAGGGAAATGGCGATCGTCGAAATTACCAACAACCCAACTGTTGAAATTAATCCCGCTAAATTAGGAATGTCTGAATCACGTAATGGCCCTAACTTGGCAAATGGGCCGATTAGCCAATAACCGTGCGCCATTCCTACTTCTAAACCCCGGCGAATTGGTGATAAACCCTGACGATAAGCTGGCAAATTGTTAATGTATGCTTTGGTAAAAGCCGAAGCATTAATTGGGGTTTCTAAATTACCGATTTGTGGATCGTCAAAAGCTGGGTGAACCACTTCACGATTTCTGGGATCTCTGGGTCTGTCTTTCGATCGATCGATCGATCTAACTACCGTTTGCATATTGCTATTCTCAGCCGATAAACTACAAAGATCATGCTTTGAGCAAAACAAAAATCTCTTTACTTAACTTTATAAAACTCTGCTAATGAAAACTCCCTCAAAAGTCATAAACATTAGTAATTGAAAAATACAAAATACACTTAATTAACAGATCTCTAGATCCCCGACTTGTTCGACAAGTCGGGGATCTGAGCATTGCCAAACTGAATTGAACAAGCTCTTTTATGGCATTGGATGAAACAATAAGTCCGGGAAATAGTAGTTAAACACAATCAAAATTACTGCCTGTACTGATAGCAAAACAAACAACAGAACAGGTGCCAGAGAAAGATATTTGACGAAATAGTTTAACTGCATTTAAAACTCCTCTTAACTTGACAAGGAAAGCTCTACACGGAAGACCAATCAGTGCAGCTTCTCATTACCAAGTTACAAAATTTAAATATTTAAAAATCATTCCCAGGTTAGAAACAATAAACTCGCGATTGTTTACTTAACGCTACACCAACGCTTGTAAACGATCGCGAGTTTTAAACATCAGATAAAATTGTCGGAGCGTGTTGCCAGTTCTACCTAATGCTACTGCCAAAAGCAGGAACTAGCATACTCCCGTAGGTATAACCAAACCATCCAGAAACTATGCCGAAAGAGATATTCTATGGCATGGGATGGAATAGCAAGTCAGGGAAAAAGCGGTTAAATTCAATCAAAATCCCCGCAGTGATAAACAACCAAATTGTCGTTATAACAGGAGCGGTAGAAAGATACTTCAGGAAATATTGCATGAGAAAAATCCTCCAAGATTTTCAGAGCCAAAAACTAAACTAGCGAGGTGAAACAGGGATTTTACTGTCGTCAGCTACTAATTCACCAGTGGTGAATTCTTTTAATGCCAACAAAGGCCATAATGGGCCTGTGAGCATTTTGGAAACAGCCAGTGGTACATCGATGATGATCTCTTTTTCTTCTGGAGATTTTTCTTTCTTAACAGCTTGCAGATAGGCACGACCAACCCAGCCAATCCAACCAGTAATGTAGAGAAACAAAATACTGGGGATTAAGAAGTCGCCAGCATGATCTAAGCTACCATCTACAATCAAATGAGGTAGCCCTTCTGGGCCACACATTGCTTCAGAATAGCGATCGAGACGCTTTTTCCCTGATTCGGGATCGGCAGTTGTGGGGCGGACATCTTTATAGCGTTGTTGGAAAGCGGGAGACTCCTTACAGGGTACTAAAACAGAGGAGTCGTCCACACCAGAAGCAGAAGCAGCAGGAGCAAAGCTGAACCAAAGGCTGATTGTTAGAATTAAAGCGAACAAGCGTCGCATCGGATTGTTTCCTTTTGTTACAAAACAATAAGTTTGTTGTACAAAAAGCTGAGATAATTTGTACAGTCGAAAACGCTGATCTAGGAAGAAATAATACTCTTGCTTGGTAATTTTAGTAAAGTTGAAGTGAACAAAAGTTAAAGTTTCTCAAACTAGTTCTCAACATTTTCCCCAGAGTGAGCAATGGCGACAATTTTAGCAATAGAAACCAGTTGTGATGAAACAGCGGTGGCGATCGTGCGCGATCGACAAGTTTACAGCAGTATCATTGCCTCTCAAATCCCCGTCCATCAACAATACGGCGGCGTTGTCCCAGAAGTCGCCTCCCGCCAGCACGTAGAAACGATTAACGAAGGGATTGCCCAAGCATTTCAACAAGCGGGTTTAAACTGGTCAGAGATTGACGGCATTGCTGCCACCTGCGCCCCTGGATTAGTCGGCGCTTTGTTAGTCGGGTTAAGTGCGGCGAAAACATTGGCGATTCTGCATCAGAAGCCATTTTTAGGCGTACATCACCTGGAAGGGCATATTTACGCCTCTTACCTGAGTTCCCCGGATTTAGAACCACCTTTTCTTTGTTTGCTGGTTTCCGGGGGTCACACAAGTTTAATTTATGTTAAGGATTGTGGAGTTTACGAAACATTAGGCGAAACTCGCGATGATGCAGCGGGGGAAGCGTTCGATAAAGTGGCGCGATTGTTGGCATTAGGTTATCCTGGTGGGCCAGTAATTGACAAATTGGCAAAATCAGGTAATCCCAACGCTTTCCCTTTACCAGAAGGCAAGATTTCTTTACCCAATGGCGGTTTTCACCCTTACGATTCTAGTTTTAGTGGTTTAAAGACGGCGGTATTGCGGTTAACCCAAAGATTAGAGCAAGAAGGGCAAAATCCGCTGCCAGTAAATGACATTGCGGCTAGTTTTCAGGATACAGTCGCTAAAGCTTTGACGAAAAGAGCGATCGCTTGCGCCCAAGACTACGGACTAAACACCATTGCCGTAGGCGGAGGAGTAGCAGCGAACAGTGGACTGAGGAAACATTTACAGGAAGCAGCTGCTTCCCATAATTTACAAGTGATGTTTCCCCCAATGAAATTTTGTACTGACAATGCCGCGATGATCGGTTGTGCGGCGGCGGATCATTTGAATCGGGGGCATGGTTCGAGTTTGAGTTTGGGAGTGCGATCGCGCCTTCCCCTCTCTCAAGTCATGCAGCTTTATAACTAGAGATCCCCGACTTCTTCAAGAAGTCGGGGATCTGGGCGCTAGAGATCCCCGACTTCTTGAAGAAGTCGGGGATCTGGGCAGAATTATTAACAAATAAACAATGACTTACACCACCCAAAAACCTTTAACCTTTGAAACATTTCTCGCTCAATATGGTAATAATCCTCGCTACGAACTTGCTGACGGAGAGTTAGTTGATATGGAACCAACGGGACTTCACGAAACCGTTAGCGGTAAACTAGCAACTCAAATTGGGATTGCTATTACAGCAGAAAAACTCCCTTGGTTCATTCCTCGCACTTGTTTAATTCGTCCTTTTGCAGATGTCGCTACTGCCCGTCGTCCTGATATTGTCGTATTAGATGAAACTGTCCTTGCCAATGAACCTTTATGGCAAAGAGAACCTGTGATTACTTTAGGGCGATCGATCAAAATAGTAGTAGAAGTTGTCAGCACCAACTGGGAAACAGATTACGCTCGAAAAGTTGAAGAATATGCGCTTTTTGGAATTCCTGAGTATTGGATTGTTGATTATTTAGGCTTAGGAGGTGTGGCTTTTATTGGTAAACCCAAACAACCAACTGTTACGATTTGCCAACTAATTGAAGAAGATTATACTCAACAACAATTTCGTCTTGGTCAACAGATAGTTTCTCCTCTGCTAAAGAACTTACAACTTCGGTTTGAAGATATTTTGCCTCGTTAATCTGCTAACTTCACCGCTATTAATCACTATCCCCTGGTTGATTAGGGAACCAATTTAAGTCGAGCAGCTGCTTAAAGGAATAGGGACATTCAAGAGGGAATTTAACTGTATTACCAGTTTTTTGTTGCACGCGACCAAGCGCACGTTTGTAAATTGAATCTAGGTTTTCTGCTAGATAGTTTCGCAAAGTTGTTGTTAGAATTTCATCCAACTGATCGCGGAAGCCGTAAATTTCACTTCTCCAGTGATTAGCATTAAGTTCTCTTTCATTCGTCCAATATTCAAGCAATAATAAATGGATAATAATTTGCTTTAAAAGGCTAGATACTTCGTTTTTATCTCTTCTACTCAATTCTTCTAATTGCTCAATTAAATTTTCTAAATCAAGCGAATCTAATTGCCGATTTTTTAGTAATTGAATAGTTAGCTGTAGCCATTCAAATTCGTCAGTCTCATAAAGAGTTTTTAAATCAATGACACTCATTACGCCTTCCTTTTCTATAAATTAAAATTTAAAACATCTTCTAAGAAGTATGCTAATTTGCGATCGCGCCAATTCCAAAACTAACAGCAAGCTCACTCTCTTTCATAACGAGTCAGAATACTACTAATTTCTTTTGCCACCACATCTGGCTGTTCTAGCATAGCCAAATGTCCGCAATTGGGAATTTCAATTACATTATTTCCACAGCATTCAAATAAGGGATGAAAACTAGCTAAATGGCGCACATATTTTGGTTCCATAACCTTGTCATTGGCACCAGCGATAAAATACACAGGTTGCTTAAGTTGCGAAACTATTTTTGGCAGAGTATTAACTTCTGCTTCTGTTGTTGAGTCTAGTAAAGTTCCTAAAGCTGCTTCCGGGTGCGCCATGACAAAATCAATTACCCTTTGACGACCCCAAGATCGATCGACTGGACGTGCTACACTATCACGAGCAAATATAAAATCAATCCCTGGTAAATAACGGAGAATTCGCGGACGATACTTGACTAACTGCTGACCTACAGAACGAAATTGCTCAAAAGCTTCCTTGAGATAAATACCACCGCCAGCGTTAATACAAATTACTCCTTTGACGGACTCAGGAAACTGTTGTGCTGCCCAGAGAGCGATCGTACCACCCAAAGAATGCCCCACCAACCAAGCACTAGAAATATTTAACTCTTTAAGTAAAAGACCCAACTCATTAGCATAGACAGCTGGAGTATAAAGAGCAGCCTTAGCAGTTACCGTTTCAACCAAAGACTTATCCAGACAATCTACCCGATTCTGATTTTGCTCACCAATTTGGGAATCACCAAACCCCCGCAAATCATAACAGAGGCACTGATAACTTGGTGCCAACTGCTCGATTAGAGGTTGCCAATAGCGACGACTCAACAGCCAACCGTGAACGAAAACCAAAACATCACTCCTAGCAGTAGGAGCCGTCAACTCATAAGCGTGTGCTGTACCCCGGATGTCGATGCTTGCCATACATAGATCCTATATCAATGGGGGCTCTCTTGACTCCCCTTACACAACTCATAGCAAGCATTTGGACAACTTCCACCACATCAGCTTAGCCGCTGGGAAATGTGACAGGAAAAGATCGCAGAAATTTTGTTCCCTGTTGCCTGTTCCCTTAGACAATCATCGACCCATCAATCTTAGCTTGACGCTTTCAGCGATTTTTTGTCCGAGATATTCTGGAATCAAGCTTTCATTGGGGCCTAAAAGATAAAGTATTAAGCGAGTACGTCCCCGCCATACCAGCAAATTGGCGCTAATCACTAGCAGATCTTCTTGCCAGATAGCATACATTACCTTGTAAAACAATCCCGGCTGGTTATCCGCTTCAATTAACAGCGCTGGTAAATGAAATACTTGGTCAACGTGGAAATCAGTTTCTACCTGTTCTAAACCAGCATCGAGATTGAATTCCACCGCCAGCATTTCTTCGACCTCAAAGCGTCCCGCTAGTGCTTCTCGAATGGCGCGGCAGACATTTTCAGAGGTTTTCTCTGTTAAAGCCTTGCTACCACGAGAAACGACTAACTTAATAAACACCAGCATTGGGGGGCGAATTTGACCGTACAGGCTCAGACTATGGATAGTTAAGCCATAAGCAGCTAGTACGCCAAAAATGTCGCTCAACAGGAATGACTGATTTCGGTAGGCAAAGTAAAGCGCACTTTTATTGCCTTCCGGTTTCATTTCAATAACCGCTCGTTTGGTTTTGAAGAGTCGATAAGCTAACCTTAAGTTTTGCAGTTGACTCTCGCTACTGACAAACTGTTCGTAAAATTGGGGAAACGATCGATTGAACCGTTTTAGAAGTTCTAGAGTGGATGATTTTAAACCCTGGGCCATCATGGGCAATTAAAATAACAAACCAGATTCAAAGTCTGGCTAATTTTCAAATGTTCTTACGCTTTAAGGCGATGGGATTTCCTGGCAATGGTTTTACCAACTACCTCTCCCAAAGAGCATAGACTGTTTACCACCTAAGTTGGTCAAAATTGCAGATGAATTGAGTTTTGGGGAAATTTCCCTACTCACCGACTAAATACCGCAATTAGGTCAAGCATTAGGGGGATACGTAAAGATATACTAACTAGTGCAGGGTGGTAGGGAGCTTTCGGAGCAGGGGGGACAAGAGGACAAGGGGACAAGGTGACAAGGGGACTCTTGGGACAAGGTGACAAGGGGACAAGGTGACAAGGGGACAAGGTGAATTTTTATCTTCTGCCTTGGAGCCTTCTACCTTCTACCTTCTACCTTCTACCTTGGAGCCTTGGAGCCTTGGAGCCTTGGAGCCTTGGAGCCTTGGAGCCTTGGAGCACTAGTACGCCTACCCAACTTCCTTATTACTACGATAACCACGGCTGCATGGGTTTTTGGAAAAGCTGGTTTAGCGATTTTGACAATGCCTCTTCAACTGGGGGCAAACAAGTAGAAGAATATCCGATCGCAGGTTCAGGAGATTCGCCTAACCGTAATGGTCGCATATTTTTCTCTACCGAGCGGGACATTGATTTGTACGAACTAGAAGAACTCTGCGACGCAGTGGGATGGTCCCGCCGTCCCCTGCGAAAGGTCAAAAAGGCTCTTCAACACAGTTTCCTTGTGGGTTCCATGTGGGAAGTCAAAGGCAACCGCAAGCGCCTGATTGGTTTTGCTAGAGCTACATCTGACCATGCCTTTAATGCCACTATCTGGGATGTAGTGGTTCACCCTGATTTCCAAGGCAAAGGTCTCGGCAAAGCACTGATGAAGTACATGATTAAAAAACTCCGCAGTGAGGATATTAGCAACATTACTTTATTTGCCGATCCTCATGTGCTCGATTTCTATCATGGCTTAGGTTTTATTTCTGACCCGGAAGGCATTAAAGGGATGTTTTGGTATCCCAATTAATTTACCGACCGAACCGAAAGGCGACAATAAGTCAGCGCTTAATACTATTCTCGCTTGAATCTGCTCCACCTGGCAGAAGCGCGATCGTTATGCCCAAAACTTTTGCCAAAATAAGGTGTAGCAAATTTCAAAGAAAATGGTATACTAAGAAAGTTGCCAACCGGGATGTAGCGCAGCTTGGTAGCGCGCCTGCTTTGGGAGCAGGATGCCGGAGGTTCAAATCCTCTCATCCCGATTCTTTAAGTAACTCCACTTAGGAACCTCGGACACTGATTGTACTAACAACTTTCAGCTGTCCGTTTTTGTCGATCGTCCAAACATCATAATTCCCTGTCACATCCCCTTGGGAATCAAAGTCTAAATTTCCACTAGCACCTTGATAGTTAATCTTTTTACCTTGGCGAATCAGAGAAAGCGCTTGGCAAACATCAGAAACATTCTGTCCTGGGGGATTAGCTACTTCCCGGATTTTGTCTTTAATAGCACTACCAGAAGTAGATTTGGCAGCTTCTGCGGCTAATACTAGCACTGCTGCGGCATCCCAAGTGTTAGGGTCATAAACTACGGGTTGACGATTATTGTAGGCGGTTTTGTAGCGATCGTTAAACTGTTTTAAAGCCGCACCTCCAGCACTAGCAGCAGTACCAATCATCCCCGTAGTAATATATCCTCCTTGAGCGTTTTTCCCTACCAGTTCGGCAATCTTTAAATCTTTCATCCCATCTGTCAGCATGACTTGGGTTTTCTTCCCTAATAAACCCTGCTGATAAGCTGCTTTCAGGATTAAACTCCCAGTTTCCGGGTAAGCAACTAATAAAACCGCATCAGGATTACCTTGAAAAGCCGCTGCTACCTCTGATTCAAAACTAGAAGCATCAGGGGGATAGTAAGTAGGTTTCGCCTGATTTAAAACCTTGCCCCCTAAAGGCGTAAAAGCCGAAGTAAAAGAATTTACCAAACCTCTGCCATAGTCATTATTGAGCGCTAAAACCGAGACAGTTTTAAAACCCCTAGCCTGTGCTAATTTGGCTAAAGCTTGACCTTGGAAATTATCTGGCGGCGCAGTACGGAACCAAAACCCGCGAAAATCACCTTTTTTCGCTCTTTCTGTAAAAATGGGGCCAGTGCTGGAAGGAGAAATTTGTACTACCTGATTCCGCACCGCAATATCCACAGCAGCACTAGAAATACTAGTTCCGGCAGCACCTACTACTCCCCCGACGCGATTCACCTCTGCTAATTTAGTCATGGCAGCAGCACCAGCAGCAGGGTTAGTTTGGTCATTTTCCGAAATTAACTGTACTTGTTGACCTAAAACGCCACCACATTGATTTACCGTTTTCACGAGTAGGCTAGCACTGTCCTGCATAGAAGCGCCAAATTGAGCTAAATCTCCGGTTATGGGCAGGAGAGTGCCTATTTTGAGTCCAGAATCCGAAGATGTGTTATTTTGACAAGCAGCAGCGAGTGAGAGTAGTGCGATCGCTCCTCCACAAAAGAGCAACTTTGCCACTTTGGTACACTGTAGTTGAGTTCTTTTTGGCTGATTCATATAATTTTTCTCTATTGAGGCATTACTAACAATGTAGTCAACTTGATTCTCTTAATGGAACTCTTTTCCTTACAGCCTAGTCAGAATCAGTACAATTTAACCAATGAAATGCTGTAATATCTTCAAATGTTCTATTGACAGAGGACTAATTAGTTAATATTGTGCGATAAACAAACTGGTCGCAGATTGCGCCAAGAAAACTATCAGATAGGATACCTAGTTAAGTGTCTGAATGTGTAATTTTTCCTGCTGAGATTTTTTTAGGAGAGGTATATGAAATCAATTTTTCGCAAAGGCGCATCTCTGGCTATTGTTGGCAGTACCCTGTTAAGCTCTCTGCTGATTGGTACTTTAGAGGTACTGGCTCTTACTCAAGAACAAATTTTGCAAAAGTTAGCACCTGTATTAGTCTTTACCATTAATAACGAAAGTGGTCAGACCTTAATTAGAGAAATTCGCAATCAGCAGCAAAATAGTACAGCAAAAGTTGCCGGAATTTTCATTAGTCAAAAGGATGCTCAGGCTTTTTTAGAAAAAATGAAAACTGAAAATCCCCAACTGGCTAATAATATGCAGGTTGTCCCCAGGTCTTTAGCAGAAGTTTATCAGCTAGAGGAAGCTAATAAAAATAAGCCAGAGGCGCTGAATTTTGCTTATGTACCTACTCAACAACAGGTGGATTCGGCGTTGACAGTGTTGCGCCAAAGTGGGCAAAATGTGAATGAATTTAATGGTGTACCTTTGTTTGTCTTGAGCGGTGGACCGAATAAAAATTATTTGGCTGCTCAACGAGGAGATCAACAAATTATTCCTTTCTTTTTCAGTAAAGAAGAAGTACAGGCGGAAGCAGAGCGAATTAAAAAACAACAACCCGATTTAGCATCTTCTTTGCAAATAGATGTTATACCTTTGGAAGGATTGATAGATGCTTGGAAGAATCGTAAAGAGGAATGGTTGAGCAAAATTGAGCTAATTCCATCTAAGGAATCACGGGATTTATTGCGGGCTTTGTTAACCCAAATGCAGCAAAATAACCAAAATCCTCCGGCATCGGGAAATCAAGCTGCACCAACAAGAACTCCTCAACAAAATAATCAATCACGCCCAACAAATACTCCGGCTAATAATCAGCAACGTAAGTGATTACGGTTGTCCAGATCCCCGACTTCTTGAAGAAGTCGGGGATCTGGAGTCCAGATCCCCGACTTCTTGAAGAAGTCGGGGATCTTGCTCTTAATTTAGTAATCAAAAATGTCTGAAGAAAAAGTTGTTTCTGGTTTAGAACTTTGGGAGTGGCGAATTGCTGCTATTAGTGAGGCAAAATTGGCTGATGTTTCGCCAATGGAAGTGGATTGGATTTTGCAGGAAGTGGCAGGGTTAAGTACTTTATCTTTGCGGTTGGAGTTGTTTAAAGATCGATCGCAAATCCCCCTAACTATGCCCCTATCAAAACTAAACCAATTGTGGCAAAAGCGACTACAAGAAAGATTGCCAGTGCAATATATTACCGGAATTACTCCTTGGCGAAATTTCTCTTTAATTGTTTCTCCCGCAGTTCTTATTCCTCGCCCAGAAACGGAAATTTTAATTGATTTAGCAGTAGAAGCAGTGCAGGGGAGGTGGGGGGATGGGGAGGTGGGGAGGTGGGGGGATGGGGAGGTGGGGAGATGGGGAGATGGGGAGATGGGGAGAGATCTAGAACTAGAAACTCCCCCCACCCCCCTACCTCCCCACCCCCCCACTTCTTCCCAGTCCCCAATCCCCAGTCCCCAGTCCCCGACTCATTGGGCAGACTTAGGGACGGGGAGTGGTGCGATCGCAATTGGTTTGGCAGATGCTTTTCCTCATGCCATAATTCATGCAGTGGATCGAAGTATCGAGGCTTTAAATATTGCTCAAGAAAATGCTCAACGTTTGGGATTTTTGCCCAGAATTAACTTTTATCAAGGTTCTTGGTTTGCACCTTTACAAAATTTAAAAGGTAAACTGACTGGGATGGTATCAAATCCGCCTTATATTCCTAGTAATATCGTGCCAACTTTACAACCGGAAGTGGCAAATCATGAACCACATTTAGCCCTTGATGGCGGGAATGATGGATTAGATTGTATCCGGTTGTTGGTAGCATCAGCGCCAGAATACTTACTTCCGGGCGGAATTTGGTTGATAGAAACTATGGCTGGACAAACTGAGGCAGTAGTAGAATTGTTAAACAATCAAGGAAGCTACTGTAATATCCAAGTTTTCGCTGATTTGTCAGGGATCGATCGCTTTGTATTAGCCTTTTGTTCGGAAAAGAAATAATCTCAATATTAACCAATTACTTTTAAAGTATATCAATAATGAAGGTTTCAATAGATGCCTTAATAGATGGTGCAAAATCTAGTTCTGTAGTCAGTTTTCCTACAGATACAGTACCCGCATTAGCAGCTAAGCCAAAAAATTCTCGTTTAATCTTTGAAGCTAAACAGCGGAGTCAAGATAAGCCACTAATTTTGATGGCAGCAACTGCTGAGGAACTTTGGCCTTTTTGTAGCGGAAATATCCAAGAATTCCAAATTTGGCAGGAAGTTAGCGATCGATATTGGCCGGGTGCGTTAACGTTAGTATTACCTGCCTCCGATCGAGTACCGATCGAGGTCAATCCTCTCGATCCGACTACTATTGGTATAAGGGTGCCCAATAGTACTATCGCTCGCCAAATTTTAGCCCAAACTGGCCCTTTAGCCACTACTAGTGCTAATTTATCTGGTCAGCCACCACTAGAAACTATGGCAGAAATTGACGCGCAATTTCCTGATGTTCTGACTCTATTATGGGAGGAAGAATTGAAGAATCAGGCTGGTGGCGTTCCTTCCACAGTTGCTAAATGGACAAATAATGGTTGGCAAATTCTCCGACAAGGAGCAATTAAGCTAGTGTAACAAGGCTTTAAGGCTGAAGGTAAAAAAAAGCTGATCCTGAGTTCTTTAACCTTTGGCAAGTGGTAAATTATTATTGTCTTGCTGAGCTAGAAATTTGATAAATTTAATTTGGTGAAAGTAAACAGTTTAATAACTAATTTTTAAATCCTCATTTTGATGAACAAGCCTCAAGATTCTCAACCTAGTGTTTCTGCTCTTTCTGAACAACTTAAGCTGACTAATGCAGCTTATCATCTTGCTGCGGAAATGAGCCAATTTAAAGCAGGTTTTTTGGCAAGGATTTCCCATGAATTGCGATCGCCCTTAAATAGTCTCATCGGTCTGCACCAACTAATTATTTCTGATTTGTGTGAAAGTCCCGAAGAAGAACGAGAATTTGTCCAACAAGCTCATGCTTCAGCTTTAAAACTCGTAGGTTTAATCGATGAAATTCTCAATGTTTCTCGCACAGAATATGGTACAAATCGGTTAGATATTCAACCTTTACAATTAGCAGAAATTCTCTCTCAAGTCTACGATTTAACTCATTTACAAGCAGCAAATCGCAATCATCGGTTAACAATTGAAACACCCGCATCAGAAATTTTTGTATTAGCAGATCCGCGCTGGTTAAGACAGGTATTGTTAAACTTAGTAGATACTCCGCTAAAATATGCAGAACCGATAAATGTACGAGTTTCTGTACATTTAGATCCAGCAACCGAATATGTTAATATTTGCGTGGAAGATGAACGTCCAGCAGAGGCTTTAAGCGAACCTATAGATTTATTAAAAGGCATTTCAACAGAAGACAAAGAACCCTTACCTTTGAATGAAGATTTTACCCTTTCACCCGGATTATCTTTGATGATGAGTCAAACTATCCTGGAATTAATGAAAGGGCATTTAGAAGTTATCGCAGTTCCCTTGGTTGAGGAAAATTCAAAATTTACCAAAATTCAGTGTTCAATTCCTTTGTGTAAAAAGGAAATACTTGATGCTGAAGGTTAAAGGAATTTTGCCAAATTGCCCTAGCGACTAAAGTCGCAGGCTATACAGACAAAACCTGCCGGAAGCAGGTTTTGAAATTTTTATTTTCTGGAAGTCCGCGTAGGCGGACTAAGTTTTGTGTAGGTGCGGTTTTAACCGCCAACTATATATTCAAATTTTAAACTGTTTTTTCAAACATTTGCTCGATCGCTTTTGCGGAAGCAGAATTAATTCGGCGTTGATTGTAGAGTACCATAGCAGTACTAGGATTAGGAAATTCAAATCCTAACTTGAGATAAAATCCTTGTTGATAAGTAGTCATTAAATAAACTCTTTCCACGCGCCGAACGCGGGGATGATCGAGTAAAGTTTCGATTAACTTACGCCCTAAACCTTGACCTCGATAATCTGGGTGAATTACCACATCCCAAATTGTAGCCCGAAAAACGCAATCAGAATTAGCTCTAGTAAATCCAATTAAGCGATCGTCATCCCAAATTGTAATTACGGGATCGCTGTTCGCGATCGCAATTTCCAAATCCTCAAATGAACGGTTTTGCGCCCAAAAAGCAGCGAGTTTAAATAATCCTTGTAGCTGGACAATATCTACATCTGATTGGCGATCGCAAACCCGAATTTGACCACACTTCATTCCTTAATAACCCCCAGTATATTACCGAGTTATTTTACTAATTAAATTAGAATTGTGTGGTGTCTAAAAACACTGAATCATTTGATAATGGGTAGTAGGTAGTTGGTAATTGGAATAAAAATCAAGATAGTCAGAAAAACCCCATTCTTTAACCCTCATTCTTATCCCACTACCTACTACCTACTACCTACTACCATTTCAAAATTAACCATTCAACCAACGAGCCGCATCTTTCGCATGGTAGGTCAAAATTAAATCAGAACCAGCACGTTTAAAACTAGTTAAAGTTTCCATTACCACCCGTTCTTCATCAATCCAACCGTTCAGGGCGGCAGCTTTTACCATAGAATATTCGCCGGAAACATTGTAAGCAGCAACGGGCAAATTGCTAGCTTCCTTAACGCGCCAGATTACATCCATATAAGCCAAAGCAGGCTTCACCATTAGCATATCAGCGCCTTCAGCGATATCTAAAGCGATTTCCTTGAGGGCTTCGCGGGCGTTACCGGGGTCCATTTGATAGGTTCTGCGATCGCCAAACTGAGGCGCAGACTCAGCCGCATCCCGGAAAGGCCCATAATAAGCCGAAGCATACTTAGCCGCGTAAGACAAAATCGGTGTATCCTGATACCCCGCCTCATCCAAAGCGACGCGAATCGCCTGCACAAAACCATCCATCATTCCCGAAGGCGCAATAATATCCGCCCCCGCCTTAGCCTGAGAAACCGCAGTCTTCTTCAACAATTCCAAAGTCGGGTCATTCAACACCCGCCCCGACAGATCGCCAACCTCTAAATAACCGCAGTGACCATGACTGGTATACTCACAAAGGCAGGTATCAGCAATCACCACCAAATCAGGAACCGCTTCCTTAACAGCAGTCGCCGCCTTTTGCACAATCCCACAATCATGCCAAGCGCCAGTAGCATCAGCATCCTTATCTTCAGGAATCCCAAACAGAATAATACCCGGAATCCCCAAATCGTAGACTTCCTTCGCTTCCTCCACAATTTTATCTACCGAAAGCTGATAAACTCCTGGCATTGACTTCACTTCCTTAGCAAAACCTTCACCAGGAACCGCAAACAAAGGATATATTAAATCATTCGTCGTCAGAACAGTTTCCCGCACCATGCGGCGTAACTGAGAAGAAGTGCGGAGACGGCGAGGGCGATGAATTGGAAACATGACTTTTTTTAAACCTTATTTTGCTGAAGAGTTACTCATTTAATGAAAGGCAGAGGGCAGAAGGCAGAAGGTAGAAGGTAAAGAAAGCTTTGAGCATTTTCACCTTTTTCAACTGGATAATTCTTTCCACAACTCTGCGCTAGCTGACATACGCTAATAGAAAATCTTGACACTCCCCGCGATAAATCGAGGGGATTCTAAGCGGATACTACGGTATGGGCTCTGGGCCACATCCCTTCGTTTCAACTTAGCTGACCAAATATTGAATCTTTGGGGCGTTGCCAAGGACACCCTAGACACTTCACTTAAATCAATACTAAGTGTTGTGCTTACTTTACGCAGAATGTTCGCTGCTGCATTCGCATCAGCGTTGATATACCAATTGAAAGCGGTGCAATACAACCCACGTTTTACTCGCTTACCTGATGGCTTCCAATCGTCGGGTTTTTCACCATATTTCGGAATTAAATCGCCATCAACAAAGGAAGATTGGGAAGTATAGCTTTCCTCTGTCTCTACAAAATTAATCCCATATTGTTCGCACAATTGGGAGATTCGTTCTTTAACTTTAGCGGTGGGAATCTGCACCCATTTTTGGTTGTTATTCCTACCTAAATTAGCTTCCTGTTTTTGCTCTGGATTCCAGCCAAAAACAACCACACCAATATTGTTTTTCAGACAATGATTGACGACTAATCTAGCTGCCTTATTAACAGCATCGCGCACCTGACGATTTCTTTTTTCCGTCAGCTGCGCTAATTTCTTTGACCAAAATCCTTGGGGTTTCCCTTCTTTAATTGTAGATACTTTCTTGTTGTACCAACGGTTTAAAGATTTCAGATGCTTGCCATCAATAATGAAGCTGGTTCCCACATTTGATACACAGGTAAGCCAATTATTCATTCCTGGATCTATACCCAAGGTATTTTGCGGATTTAGACCCAAATTTACTGGACTCACCTCGTAAACAAACTCGGCATAAAAGCATCTATTTCTTGGTAGTATTCGTAATTCCCGAATTTGCTCAAACCGTAAATTACTTGGCAATTTTAACTGGAAACTCTCTATCCCGAACCAAGCTTTTACTTGTTTGCCCAAAGGGATGCGAATATTGCCTTTTTCATATTTCAATGCTTGTTTGGGATAGCTAACTGTATACAAGCCGCCCTTTCTGTATTTAGGTGGTTTTGGTTTATCTATCAACTCGCCATTTCTAGATAGCTTCTTCAATTCCTTGAACGATTTGAAAGCTTCCCATACCGAAAGACAAGTTTGTTGGGCAGATTGAGAATACATTGCTTGAAAGTGGGCATTGTGCTTAATTTTTCCCAGCAATTCGGACTTACCGACATATCTGTGAGCTTTAAAATATATCTGTCTTGCATAATATACAGCACAATTAAAAACTTTGTTTGACTCGCTACAAAGATACTCAATTATTGCTTGAGTATCTTTATTGGTGTGAATCAAAACTTGCTGACATCCAAACAATTAGATCACCTCCTTTTCTCAGTAATTGTATCATGGAAACGACAGGATAAATCCCTTGAAGAGCGTTTCATCCCCTGCTTGAAAGCTAGGGGTTTTCACGCTAGATTTGGATAATATTTTTGCCCAGCCAGATCCCCGACTTCTTGAAGAAGTCGGGGATCTGGCTGGGCAAAAAGCCTCTCTATTCGTAGGGTGCGCCAGCCATAGCGTAACGCACCATCCCCCCAGGAAAAAACATCGGAAAAGCCCCCTCCTCGCAAGCGGGGAGGGGGTTGGGGGTGGGGTTCAATTAGCCTTAAGCTGTAACAGTTGCAGTTTCCGCTTCAGCAGCAGCAACAGCATAAACGCTAACTTTCTTGCGAGTTTTACCCTTTCTTTCAAAAGTAACAATGCCATCGATGAGGGCGAACAAAGTGTCATCGCCACCGATACCAACATTATTACCAGGGTGGAACTTAGTTCCCCGTTGGCGAACTAAAATGTTGCCAGCGCGAACAACTTGACCACCATAGCGCTTAACACCTAAACGCTGGGCGTTAGAGTCGCGCCCGTTGCGCGTACTACCAGTACCTTTCTTGTGAGCCATTTTTCCTTCCTAATCTATCTACTTCTACTTTCTACTAACTCAAGTTGCTAGTTACCAAGATTATCGCTTTGATCCCCCCTAACCCCCCTTAATAAGGGGGGAACCAGATTTAAAATCCCCCTTAATCAGGGGGGAACTCCTTTCAAAGTCCCCCTTGGTAAGAGGGGAACCCCTTTCAAAGTCCCCCTTGGTAAGAGGGGAACCCCTTTCAAAGTCCCCCTTGGTAAGAGGGGAACTCCTTTCAAAGTCCCCCTTGGTAAGGGGGATAATGGGGGATCAACCTCGGCTCATAACTAGAGCAACTGTATTACTATTATTCAGCTGCTTCTGTAGTTGCGGGTGCTGCTTCTTCTGCGGTTGTAGTTACTACTTCTGCGATCGCAGGTGCTGCTTCTTCTACTGGTGCAGATGCTACTTCTGCGGTTACAGGAGTGCTTTCTTCTTTCTTCCCACCGAGTACTGTACCGTTCAGACTGATGGAATCAATCATTAAACGAGTGATTTCCTGGCGATGTCCCCGTTTTTTGCGGGTTTTCTTTTTCGGTTTCATCTTGTAAACCAGGACTTTGCGCCCCCGAAAATGGCGCATCACCGTACCCGTAACGGTAGCACCTGCAACCAAGGGCTGACCGATACTTACATCGCCGTCATTGTTAACAAATAAAACTTTGTCAATGGTAACTTCGGCATCTGCTTCGACGTGCAGTAGTTCAATGTCGTAAAAGCGACCGGGTTCTACCCGTAATTGTTTGCCGCCTGTTTCAATAATTGCGTAAGTCATGAGTTTTTGCTGATTTTGGCCGTACAGGTAGCTCAATTGGTAGTGGGTGATGGGTAGTTGGTAGTTGGTATGGAAAACCAATCACCAATGACCCATAACGAATCGCCAATCAAGCTTTTGGAATGTCTTGACCTGATCCGAGCAGGGGTAGACAGACAATCTACTATTATCTGTTTTTTTGTCGCTAAATGTCAACTCAAAAATTTTCTAGGTACGTTGTTGCGCTTCAGCGCTCTTATCTGGCGCTGAAGCGCAACAACGTACTTTAATATCAGCTAAATCCGATAACCACGTCAACGCAAAATTGCCCAAGCATAAGCTTTTTTCAGCATCAATTTATCAGCGGCTAAACTTAATTCTCGAAGTTCTTGCCGTTCTGAAGAATTAATTGCCCCAATTTGGTTTTTCTCTAATAATTCTTCATGACGTGCTTGTTGATTAAAGGTAACTTTGCTTTGGGCAATTTTTAGTAATTCATCTATTGCTAAAGTTTGCAATAATAATAATTCTGCTTGAATTTCTGGAGGTGCATTTTCTACAGAAGGCGGTAAATTTGTGGTGATTCTCTGTGCTGCTACTGCTTCTAAAGATTGGTTTGTTAACTCTGCAATTCTCGCTAGTTCTAGAAATACTGATTCTGGCAGTTCTACTGTAACTCTGCGATTAGGCATTTTTCACCTCAATTAACAGCTGAGTAACTGTTGATTACAGGTTAACATTTTCTGGGAAGGACGGAAGTCCTTATTTAACTCAGCCCAACTGGGAAAGTCATTAGTAAATTAATTGCAATATCTTCACATTTCCCCGCGATCGCAAAAATCAGGTTATTCTAGGTTAAGCCATGCGATAGAAACTATCGAGATTCCATGTATTACTAATCTCTGTCCGTTTTATCATTGCTGATGAAAAGTAAGGGAAATTGCCAACTTTGTTAAAAGATAGTTGCAAAAATTAGCAATGTAACTCAGCTATGCCTGTTGAGAGGAAACCTAATAGCAATTTAGAGGATTTATTAATATGTCAAAGACCAAAACAATTTTTGACGAATTAAAAGCTGTGGTGATGATGAAACTGCTCAGCAGCCCACTAGGACAACGCTTAATCGAAGAGAAAGCAGAGAAAAAAATCTCTAAGCCCCAAGAAGATAAACCAACAAAACCGATCGCACAACTACACAAAGCTACAGGTCAGTTAATATTTAGCGATACTAAAAAACCATTACATAACATGGGACTGGAACTCTGGGATCGAGACATCGGCACACCTAATGATTACTTGGCTAAAGGTGTAACTGACCAAAATGGTCGTTTTGAAATCTACTACGACCCTGAAAAAGCAGGCTTCAAAGATGCACCTGATTTGGAATTAAGAGTAATTGATAATCGGTTCACTTTTGATGCCAACAATCAGCCAGTTTATAGTAACCGCATTGCCTACATTATCAAAGGTGCGGACAATGTGACTCAGAAAGAATATGACTTTGGTAGTTGTACTGTCCCATACTGGCTCTACAATCCTGATAGTCCCTTTGCCCGTATTTTGCTTACCGATCCGGAAAACACCCCTGATGATTATTCCCTCGGTCGCAAATTTCAGGGCTATGATGCTGCTGGTAAACTAACTCCGATTAAAGCCAAGCATACTATCACTAATACCCTCAATCCTAACCAACCGACTTTATCAGAAATTCAAGCTGATTATCCTCCGAATAAGACGCTCGAATTAGAGAAGCAAAATCCGGGTTACACCAGAAGCGATGAATACTTTGTCTTCCGAATTCTTAATGGAATGAATCCCTGTTTACTCAAGCGTAATAAAAACAATCCCCATCAATTTAAGGTGACATTTAATTGGGATAACTACGAAAAAGATAATGAACACGACCTTAATAATGTAGAAGCATTTTTTGAATTGAAAGATGACAAACTTATACCCACTGCTATCACTATTCAAAGCCGCTATCCTGACTCTTTTGCCCCTTATTCTCCCCTGAAAGATCCTGTTACTTATACGCCCAATGATGGAGAAAAGTGGTTACAGGCAAAACGCATTTTCCGCACTAATAGCTTGTTTGTGGGTGAAGCGATCGAGCATTATTCCAAGGCTCATGTACAGATGGAACAATATGCTGTAGCTGTTTTCCGTAACTTGCGAAAAAATCCTGTCCGCTTGATGTTAGCTCCCCACCTGAAAAGCATTATCAACATCAATCGACGTGGCGATGATTTACTAGTAGAGCCAAAAGTGGGTGTATTTATTACCAACGGCCCATTAACTTATGCCGGATTCTTGCAAATGTGTAAGGAAGTCTTAGCAACTTACGATTGGAAAGGCTGGAAGCCACGTCAGCCGCTCTGCGAAGCTCATAGCTATGCCAAGATAGCTAATCTTTACTGGCAGATTTTAACAGAGTATATTGATACTTTCTTCCAGAAGTATCAACAGGAAATTGCTCAGGAATGGATTGAAATTCGCCGTTTATCTGATGATTTGGTAGAGCATAGTATGGCTTATCAACCAATCCAAGGA
Source organism: Floridaenema flaviceps BLCC-F50 (assembly GCF_041929275.2). Lineage (NCBI taxonomy): Bacteria > Bacillati > Cyanobacteriota > Cyanophyceae > Aerosakkonematales > Aerosakkonemataceae > Floridanema > Floridanema flaviceps. The sequence continues at coordinate 939,343 of NZ_JBHFNR020000001.1, forward strand.
ATGATGGTCAATACTGATAGTGATTATGAGTGGTACGACCAAAACGAAGTTGATAAACCGGATATACCCAGAGTAAATATTAATGGTACGGTGAAGGTTCTCCGACCGATTACCCTCTCCGATCAACCCAGTCCCGCAGATCTGGAAAACTTAAAAGAGTTCTGCCGTTATGCGATCTTCCACACTACCTTGTGGCACACTTGGGTGAATGATTCTCAAACTGATGAGGGGGGAGAACTCGCTTATAACTCATTGGCTTTACGCAATGGTAGTTTTGGCAGTGAGGACGATTCAGCGATCGCGCCTGATACTATAGAAGCGACAAATCAGCTTTATATACTCAGCGTCTTAAATTGCATTAAGTACGGCTTGATTCTCAAGAATGAAGACAACGATGTTCCTGAAGAGTTGAGAACGACCTTGGCACGTTACAAAAACGATTTTGACCACCTTGGTTATGATATTAGCAACCTCAGAGCCTTAATCAATATTTGATTTATTAAGGCTTATGCTTAAAAAACCCACCCTTAATTCAAAATTTATGATGCAAAATTCCAAATAGAAATGTTTTGAATTTTTGCATTATAAATTTTTCCAGGGGTGGGTTAGAAGAAATTGTGGGTAATTAATTATTTAACGACTACCAACTACCCACTACCAACAACCAACTTAACGATAGATACCGTTGTTAATGCGATCGTCTCCTTCGTTAAAAGCAGATTCTACTGATGTAACAGTAAACTCATCCAAGTTAGCTTGGAGAATTTCCTTCTGCCGAGCACTAAGTCCCGGAATATCCAATACATCCTCTACCTTTTCATAAGGCGCATTTTTGATGATCTTCGCACCCAAGTTGGGGTACATTCCCTGAAAACGCTTAAATGCCCGTAAGTTGGTATTGTTTAAATCAATTTTGTTGGCTATTTGTCCTAGCTTCGCGTCTACTTTATTTCGCAACGCAGCTTCAGCTGATGTTTCTGCCAAAACTGGTGCAGAGTTAAACGCCACGCTGGTCAAAGAAACCGCATTAGCGCGTTGAACTAATCCCAGTCCTGCCCAGCAACCAATGACTAGGGCGCATATTGTAAAGAAGCGTAACAATTTTTTCATTTATCTATACCTCCCTCAAAAACTGGACTGATGTCCACACAGCTTCCATCAAAAGATTATTATCGGTCTAATAGTGCCGTCTTTATGAACTTCTATCTATTGAGTTTTTGTTTGCATTGCCAAAAACCTATCCAGGTCGGCAAAAGTGCCTGCGTAGGTAACGGTTGGTTTGTCGTAGCCTTTGAGATGTACTACTTGTTGTTTAAAACCAGCGTCCTCAACACCTAGAGGTAACAAATATTGATAAGTAGATTCACCTAAAGCCACATCCATTCCCAGCTGCTTGGTAGAAGATTCCAAGCGAAATGTTGCATTAACAGTATCTCCTAACGCGGTGTAGTCTGGGCGATCGCCACTCCCCGTATTACCCACCATTGCATAACCAGTATTAATCCCCGCCCCAATTCGCAGCGGAAATGGTAAAACATATTCCCGATCCAATTCTTGTGTCATTTTGTACAGGTCGCTAAGTGCCTGACAAATTTTCCCTACCTCCTCATTAGTAATCGTGCGTCCACTGTGAAACCAAACAGCCATCACTGCATCACCGATGTACTTATCCACCCAACTACCGTAGTCGCGGATAATACTTCCACAATGACGAAACCAAGTGCCAATCAATTCCGAAAGCACTTTCTCATCTAATTGTCGAGTTAAAACGGTAAAGTCGCGAATATCGACTACCATTACCGAGATTAAGCGGCGAACGTGCAGGGCGGAAGTAGCAGTTAACTCGTCAGAGCTATTGTTAGCGTGTTCTGAAGAATTATCGTTACTGGGAGTAAAGAAATCTAATTCGGTTTGACCGAAGGTAAGATGATCGCCATTTCGCAGGGTTACGGGAATGCTAACCCTGCGACCATTGACAAAAGATCCATTACGGCTTCCTAAATCGATTAAATAAAATTCCCCTGTTTCCATGCACTGTAACATTGCATGGTTACGGGAAATCCAGCGATCGGGGATGACAAAATTATTGTCATCGCTTCTACCAATAGTCCAGCAATGACTGCCCACTAATGGTAGATACCGATTTCCAGAGTCGGTTTTTAGTAACAGATAGGGAACGGATGTAGGTTGCAACGTCACCGGATGTTAGAGAAGCGACGTGGAGTTAGTCAGAGTCTCTAATATTTATACTAATTTAACTGTCTGAAGTCGCATGACAGCTGTAAGTAACAGTTTTGTCAAGCTAATGGTTTAATTCAGGCAGCCGAGGCAGCTAACCAAAATAGGCCATCTACCAAAATCGTACTCAAAACTGCTCCACTAAACGCCCACCAGTGTAACTGTACTGAGCGCCAGGGTAAAGTACCCACGCCTAAGAGTACGCCTAAAAGTGCTATAGCCCAAGCAATTCCCCCAGGGCTATTAACATGAGTTGTCGCATCTTGCAAGATCTGTATTGCTAATTCTGGCTCTACCTGCATTAGTTGCCGCCAGGAAGGAATTAAATCTACTAAGTAAAAATACGTATCTGTAACTGCGGTACCAAATAAGGAACCTAAATAAAACCAGTTGCCTACTTTGCCCCAACCTTGTCTGAGACACCATAAGGCAAAGGGTAGTCCGATCGCTTCCACTGGCAGGTGAATTAATGGTTCCCAACGCAGCCAACCCCAATAAATTGACCCCGCTAACCAACTCCAACTAAACCCTAAAAGCAAATCTCCCCAAATTTGGGTTTTTGGCCTTTTCAGCAGCACAAAACTTAAACCCACCCAACCCAAGGTCAATAACAAGCTCAGCAAGGGCAACAGCCGCACTAGGGGCGCTTGGATGAACACTGGCACCGAAACCAGGAATGATGCCGCCAGGAAGACCAACCAGGCTTTCTTAGAACCGATTCGCCACCAGTCAGTGGCTCGACAAGAGGTGTAACCAGACAAGGTATTGTTTAGCAAGATTTTTAATTTTTGTTACTTTAGTTTACCTTATTTAATATATCACAACAAATATCCCCCAGGGGGGTATTTTTATATTAGCTTAGATTTTGGAAATGGGGTAGGGAGGTGGGGAGATGGGGAGATGGGGGGATGGGGGGATGGGGAGAGATCTAGATCTAGAAACTCCCCCACCTCCCTACCTCTTCTTCCTAGTCCCCAGTCCCCAGTCCCCAGTCCCTAGTCCCCGTTCCCTGTTCCCTTAATTCACATTGAAACTTTAAATTTGAAGCTGATTTTTTTGGGTAGGCTATGCTTGGTGGTCATATTGGGAGTTAAAAGTAAAGCAGACATGGGTTTATCACAACGTCAATGGCATAAGTTTTTGGGTTTAGGAATTGTTAGCGCTCTTCTTGCCTTACCTTTAAAAGCACTTTCTCAGTCGGCGGTGGCGACACCAACAGCAACGACTAGTCAGGTAAATGTGTTTCAGGCAATTGTTTTAGGTTTTGTGCAAGGGGCGACGGAATTTTTACCGATCAGTAGTACGGCGCATTTAAAAGTGGTGCCTGTTGTCTTGGGGTGGGGCGATCCGGGTGTAGCTTTTACGGCGGTAATTCAATTGGGTAGTATTGCGGCGGTTCTGTGGTATTTTTGGCGGGATTTGAAAAATATTGCGATGGGTTCGATCGCTGCGATCGCACACAAAGACTACGAAGCTCAAGAATTTAAATTAGCATTGGGAATTATTTTTGGTACGATCCCGATCGTATTCTTTGGGTTATTGATTAAAATCCTCATTCCTGACTTTGATAATTCTCCTTTGCGAAGTCTAGGGGCGATCGCTACTGCCTCAATAGTCATGTCAATATTGTTAGGAATAGCGGAAAAAATCGGCACTCGCCAACGAAAATTTGATAAATTGGGGACGAAAGATGGAGTTTTAATGGGTTTAGGGCAAGCATTAGCTTTAATTCCCGGAGTTTCCCGTTCTGGTTCTACCTTAACTGCTGGGTTATTCATGGGTTTAGAAAGGGCGACAGCAGCAAGGTTTTCCTTTCTGTTAGGAATTCCCGCTATTACTTTAGCTGGTTTGGTAGAATTAAAAGGCATTTTGTCTGAAGGTTTGGGAGATGCGGGATTACTGCCATTAATAGTTGGAGTGATCTCTGCGGGGATTTTTTCTTATTTAGCGATCGCTTGGTTGCTGAAGTTCCTGCAAACTCAAAGTACTTGGGTGTTTATTTGGTATAGATTAGTGTTTGGCGTAGTGATTTTAGGGGCGATCGCCACTGGTTTGTTAAAGAACGTCTAGTTGTGAAAAAATGAACAACTGTCAGCAATTTACATTAATACTTTTGTCTGTTGTAATGCTGACTGAATTGCCCAGCGTAGCTCAACCTTTTGGATATCTGAAATCTGCTAATTTTCCACAGGTAAAACAGAATACCAGAAGTTACATTGGGCTACGTTACCAGGGCAGAAAACTGCCCAAGGGCATTCAGGAAATAGCGGGTTGGACAGTAGGGACTGGTACAGAACCTCGCCAGAGTTATGGGGTAAGTTATGTGCGCCAAGGAAGTCAACAAATGTTGTGGTTTCAAAACTTGGTGTCACGCGATCGATCTGGTAATCCAAACTGGGAAGTGATAGATGCTATTAGCTTACCAAAATTCAATACTGGCGAGCAAATTGCCCCTCCCACTTGTAAACTTAAAGGAGTGTCTGACCCAGAATTGATTGCTCTTGTAAAATATGAAGATAAGGAGATATTGACAAATATCAGACGAGCTTGGCGGGCTAATCGTCGTACCCGCAAAATAGAAGAAATACCCCCAAAAAACATTGTTTGCCAAAATCCGGCATGGGGTGTTTAAGTTGAATAATACTAACAGTTATGAGTGAAATTTCTATTCGTCCGGCTTTAATTACTAGAGTTTTACCTGATTCGATCGCTGCTGAGATTGGGTTTGAGGTTGGCGATCGTCTAGTTTCGATTAACGGTACCAAACCCCGCGATCTCATCGACTACAAATTCTTATGCGCCGATGAACTTCTAGAATTAGAAGTGTTAGACGCTAAAGGTAAAACCCATCAACTTGAAATAGAAAAAGATTACGACGAAGACTTAGGTTTAGAATTTGAAACGGCATTATTTGACGGTTTAATCCAATGTAATAACCGTTGTCCCTTCTGTTTCATCGATCAACAACCACCAGGAAAAAGAGAATCTTTATATTTAAAAGATGACGATTATCGCTTAAGTTTCCTCTATGGTTCATACTTAACTTTAACCAATCTCACTCAAAAAGAATGGAACAGAATCGAACAAATGCGACTTTCTCCGCTTTATGTTTCCGTTCACGCAACTGAACCAGAAATCAGAATTCGCTTATTAAAAAATCAACGTGCTGGACAGATTTTAGAACAACTTAAATGGTTTCAAAAACGGCGGTTACAAATTCACGCCCAAGTAGTTGTTTGTCCGGGAATTAATGACGGAATTCACTTAGAAACCACATTACGAGATTTAACCAAATTGCACAAAGGCGAAGTTCCCGCAGTTGCATCGATCGCCGTTGTTCCAGTTGGTTTAACTCGCTTTCGTCCCCAAGAAGATGAATTAATACCAGTAACACCAGAAAAAGCGAAAGAAGTAATTTCCCAAGTGCAAAAACTGCAAGCGGAATTAGGTAAAAAGAAGGGTAGAAATTGTGTTTGGTTAGCCGATGAATGGTTTTTGATTGCAGGTGAAGAGTTACCACCAGAATCACATTATGAAGATTATCCACAAATTGATAATGGTGTGGGTTCAATTCGTTTGTTTTTAAGGAAATTTGAGGAAGCAGCGCAGAGTTTACCCGCGAAAGTTTCGCCGGAAAGAAAGTTTACTTGGGTAGTGGGAAATGCAGTAGAAAAAGCCTTTCAACCGATTTTAGAAAGATTGAACAAAGTGGAAGGTTTGTCAGTGAAGATGGCAGCTTTTCCTAGCCAATATTGGGGACAAAAGATTACTGTAACTGGGTTGTTGACTGGGGAAGATTTGCTGTTGAATTTACAAGGGAAAGATTTAGGAGATGGGATTTTATTGCCATCTTTAATGTTGAAACATGGAGATACAAGATTTTTGGACGATCGGACTGTTGATGAAGTTGCTGATAAGTTGGGTGTGAAGATTTTTCCGGTTAATGGGATTGAGGGATTGATTGAGAGTTGTTTGAGGTATGGGGCAGGCAGGATGCCTACCCCACAAGAGTACAAAAAATGATTGTTCATTTCTTGTGGAGCAGGCATCTTGCCTGCTATAAAAATCTAAAAGTGCTCTTTGGAAATAGGCAGGCAGGATGCCTACCCCACAAGAGTACAAAAAATAATTGTTTCTTTGTTGTGGAGCAGGCATCTTGCCTGCTATAAAAATCTAAAAGTGCTCTTTGGAAATGGGCAGGCAGGATGCCTACCCCACAAGAGTACAAAAAATAATTGTTTCTTTGTTGTGGAGCAGGCATCTTGCCTGCTATAAAAATCTAAAAGTGCTCTTTGGGAATAAGCAGGCAGGATGCCTACCCCACAAGAGTACAAAAAATAATTGTTTCTTTGTTGTGGAGCAGGCATCTTGCCTGCTATAAAAATCTAAAAGTGCTCTTTGGGAATAAGCAGGCAGGATGCCTACCCCACAAGAGTACAAAAAATGATTGTTCTTTTCTTGTGGAGCAGGCATCTTGCCTGCTATAAAAATCTATTAGTGCTCTTTGGAAATGGGCAGGCAGGATGCCTACCTCACAAGAGTACAAAAAATGATTGTTCTTTTCTTGTGGAGCAGGCATCTTGCCTGCTTATACCAGCAATAAATTATCTCAAATTAAGTAGAAAGCTAACATTAAAATGAAAGAGCCAAAATTGAAAATCAGCCAAAGAAGGCTACCGCATTGGGAATTAGATGGAGCAGTCTATTTTATCACTTTTAATACTTGGGAAAAACTGGAAATTACTCCAGAAGCTAGACAAGTAGTTCTGAATGCTTGGAAGTTTTTTGATAACAAAAGATATAAGATATATTGCCTGGTTGTGATGCCAGATCATGTACATATACTAATTCAGCCATTACCTAAGTCTGCTGATGAATTTTGGTCGCTTAGTAGTATCATGCACAGTATTAAAAGCTATAGTTCAAAAGAGATTGCTAAAGTTATGAAACATATTGGGACAGTTTGGCAAGATGAGCGATATGACCATATTATTAGAAACGATCGAGAGTTGGCAGAAAAGTGGGAATATATTAGGCAAAATCCTGTAAAAGCAAAATTGTCAGCTACACCAGAAGAATATCCGTTTTTCTGGCAAATATCTAATTGAGCATGGAAATATTAAAAGAAAGCAGATTCATTTTTCTGAAAATAATATCCGCAACTCTTGTGGGATAGGCATCTTGCCTGTCACAGGGGGATTGAGACTTTCAGATTATCAATAGTCAATTCTTCAGAGGAGCGATCGCATATTGTTTGCGTTTGTGCGTTCAAATTTCCAGCAAACAAACTAGTAAACGAATAACTATACCAAACTATACGCTGGCTCCCCTGGTTCCGATCGCAGAAAGAAAGGTTTATGCTAGAAACAACCATCTTGAGATAGAAGAGTTGCCATGTCTGAGAATATGGTAGTGATGGTGTTCACAGATCTAGTGAACTCGACCGCCATAATAAAACAATTGTGTGAAGAAGACACAATTGCACGCGATCGCACCTACAACGAGACGATATTAGCGCCGCACTCCCAGCGAGTGGAAACCACTCTTGAGAAATACGGCGGGCGCAAAATCGACACTCAGGGCGACTCATACTTCCTTGTTTTTGCTAACCCAATCCAAGCTGTACGGTGGGCAGTTGAGGTGCAAATTAGCCACGCTACCGACCCTATTGTGACACCACTTGGCCCGCTCTCGATGAGAATTGGTATCCACATCGGCAACCCACTTCCCAAAGGTGATAATTTGGTTGGGTACGACATACACTACGCCTCTCGTGTTGCTGCTTTTGGCAATGGGGGACAAATTCTGCTTTCCGAAGTGATGGCGGCATTAGTACGTGCTGCTAGCATCAGGGGCTGGAGGGTGCATCGTCATGGTGAACGGGACTTCAAAGGCATTGGCAACGAACCGATTTTTGAACTCCTTTACGCTGACAAACAGCCACAGCCACTCAAAGACGAACCTGCAATCATCAAAGTTGCACCTGATACCAAACAAAAGAATCGGCAAAAGGAAACTCAAAGAATTACTTCGGGAATCGAGAAGCGCCAGCGTACCCCAATTAGAATGGGTTTTTTAATACCTTTGTTGCTGATGCCATTACTCGGAGTAGTGGCAATTTTTATGATTAATCCCGCTGAAATTTCTAACTTATGTGATGTATTGCCAATTTGCGCCCAATACAAGTGGAAAGTTAAACATTATGAAGCAGATAATCAGGCTAAAATAGCTCACGAGTTAGCCCTGAAAGCCACAGATTACGATGATTTGAAAAAAGCCTCCGAGCAATTGGAGGAAACCATCAAACAATTTGAGGCAATTCCACCAAATGCCACTATTTATCCACAAGTGCAGCAAGTATTACCAGGGTATAAACAAGAACTAGCTAACATGAAACAGAAACAGAAGACAGACCTTTTTAAACCTCAGAAGCCGTAATATCAGAAAAAGCTAATTTTTACTAATCTCGATCTTGCCGAGGCAAATTTAAGTTAGTAAATTGGATCTATATTTTCATATCCACATTTGTCTGTGGTGAAAGTCTTATGAACTTGAAATCAACATCAGTTCAAAAGGTGGCGCTATTGGCGCTTACTTTTGGTGCTACTACCGCTTTTGTACAGCCCAACTTCGCTCAAGGTAATGAAAACTCCAACCGCACCTTCTTGTGCGGAGCTTATCAAAACTCATACGCAACATTTGTTCATAATAGGCAAGTTGGTCAATACATTCCATTTATTTCCTGGAGTTCCGGCTATTTCAGGAGTGGTGGTCATGACCCTGTGAGCCGTTGTCGGACTGTTTCTGACAAATTTGAAAGTGAGTACAAGAAAGACCGATTGAATTATATTACCAGCGGAAGGATGGGCAGACAGACGGTTATTTGCACTGCCGCCAGGAAAGGGGGCGAATGCCAGGAAGTGTTGTTTACACTTAAACCAGGTGATGATGCAGACCGAGTTTTGCGCCAAATATTTGATATTCGTACTTTAGGTTCAAACAGACCAGTTGAACAATCAAGTTACTTAACACGGGAATCGGCAAACGGAGAAACGCGATTTTACGTGGATGTTTCCAGTTTCATCAGAGCTTTGGACAGAAACAGAATCAGACGATAGACACAGATTTTAGCCAGTTAATTAATCAAAGCAAAGACAACTCTTCATGGGCTAAAATCTATGGCTAGATAAAATTGACCTACCAGGGAGCATAAATTTATTGAGTGAGCGTGTAGTCGGTTTTTGTATGTTTTGTATAGACCCGCTATTTAGCAGGAAGGATACGAAATGAATTGGCGATCGCTAATATTCTTAATCGGTCTGGGAACCTGGTTAATTGACACAGCAGCACAAACACCAAATTCAGGTTTGGTAGTTAAAGCTCAAGTTTCCGTAGTTTCAGAACCATCACCCCTATCCCAAAAAGAACTTTGTCAAAATGCACGTTTAATCACTGTTAAAGTCCTGTCAGGAGGTGGTTCGGGTTCGGGAATTTTGATTTACAAAAATGGAACGGTTTATCAAGTCGTCACAAATGCTCATGTGGTCAGAGAAAAGAACAATAATAAAATTCAGACTCCTGATGGAAAGTTGCATACAGTTCAATCTATCCGCAGTTTAGATAAAGATGATCTAACAGGAGATGACCTGGCAATTATCCAATTTAGAAGCTCTAATAATTACCCAGTAGCTACAAAACTAAGAGAGGCATTAACCAGCCTGAAACCAGAAGATGAAGTTTTTGCCACAGGTTTTCCATCTGATCCCACTTCTGCTCAGTCTGGTAAATTTGAATGCACAAATCCGGGAAAAGTTTCTCATCTGCTGGAAAGACCTATGAAGTTAGGCTACCAGGTAGGATACCGTATTAACATCAAAAAAGGCATGAGTGGTGGCCCGTTATTGAATATGCAAGGCGAAGTTGTGGGCATAAACGGTCAGCATAGCTATCCCCTCTGGGGTGGAAATAATAGCAATAATTATCTGTTCAAAAATGGCGATCGAGTTCCCTTCCCGCCAAACGAGTTGATCGCTTCTAGCTGGGCAATTCCAATTGAAACCTTTGCCCGACAAACTCAAGTTTCTAAATTTACTATTCCTGTTACATCAGGCAGAGTTTCCCAACCCCAATCAACCAGACAAAACACCAAAAGTCCAGCCGAATCATCTCCAGAATCTACACCAAAACCAGATCTATTCTAGAAATAACTCCATAATAAATATATTGCACAAGCGCCAAATGGGAAAATTTTTCTATCAGCTACCAGTAGTGTTTATCGGAGTTGCCGTAGCAACTTTTCTCTTTCCATCAGCAGTGGCACAGTCCGACTTGGAAGGTAAAGCAAAGAAGATAACAATTAAACTTCTTTCTCCATCCCCTATTTCCAAACCAGGAAGTAATAACTTTGATATGGCAGGATCGGGAATAATTATTGCTAGACAAAAGAATACAAAAACCTATTATGTCCTCACAGCCGATCACGTACTAGTTGCTGCCAATCAAGATCAAGTGGTTACTTCAGATAATAGAAAATACCCGATTAAATCTATTTTTAAGCTGCGCCAAGACATAGATTTAAAAGTATTACAGTTCAACAGCGATAGAGATTACACTGTTGCTGAAATAGGCAATTCCGATCCCAGTCAACTGACTAGGGGAACAACGATTTATATTGCTGGGTGGTCAAAAGAAAAGCCTGATTCCTTCAAATTTGTTAATGGGAGAGTTACAAATAATAGTTTGGGAACAGAAGACAATGGTTATACTTTGTTCTATAGAGATGCCGCAACAGTAAACGGCATGAGTGGAGGGCCAATTATTAATGATAGGGGTCAGTTAGTTGGCGTTCATGGACGAACCGGAGCATGGGAACAAAAAGGGATTCCGATTAAAACTTTTTTGCCAATAGCACCCCCAGAAGTTGCCCGTCTAATTCAACCCTCAACTACTGCCGTTGGAGTAACAAATCGCCCCACACCAACACCATCACCAACCTCTCGCCAAGCTAATACTGGTAATGTTCAAAGTCCTAGTTCCAATATCAATAGAGAAACCATCAGTCTCAATCAAACGATTAGCGGTAGTCTTAATGGAAACGAGCCGATAAATTCATATACTTCTGGTAGATTTCGGGATTATCAGCTAGTAGGAGTTAGCCCTGGTCAATCAATACAAATAAACGTGGATTCTGCCAAATTTGACCCTTCATTGCAGATTATAAATGCTACTAATAATCAAGTGATTGCTCAGAATGATGATAGGCGTGGAGGAGGTCGAAACTCGCAACTCATTTTCACTGTCAAGGAAGGGATACAATACTTGATTCGAGTTACTACTTATTATCCTAATGGGATTGGCAACTACACTTTAAGAACGACAATTAAATAGCTACAAATAATTATTATTTTCCGAGCAACTACCACCAACAAAATTATGGCAAAATCTAAAAAACTCCCCCATTCTTATGTCTAAAAAAGCAGACATCGGCAGCAAACGCCTAATCAGCCTAGCCCCTGAACAATGGGTAAAATGGGTAACACAAATTCCCAATGTTCAAGTGCGAGATATCATCACTTCAGAATTCCAATGGGTAAGTCGTGAAAGTGATGTTTTAGTCCGCGCCTATACTCCCGAAGATGGCGAATTTCTCGTCCTCAATGAACTACAATTGCGTTATAAACCGGAAATGCCACTGCGAATGCGAGCTTATGCCGCTTTAGCAGAAGAACGCTACAATAAACCCACTTACCCAGTATTAATCAACATCCTACCACCCGGTTCTTCCGTCACCATCCCGACTCGCTATGAATCTGAGTTCAGAGGTTTACAAGCGCGACAAGACTATCGAGTAATTAACCTTTGGGAAGTAGACGCAGAATTAGTTTTTCAACAACCTCTTCCTTCCTTAATTCCTTTTGTTCCCATCCTCCAAGGTGGTGGTAACGAATCGAAAGTCCGACAAGCTTTACAGCTTTTACGAACAAATGAACAGTTAAATGATTTAGAATCTTTGCTGGCATTTTTTGCTACCTTTGTCTTAGAAACTCCCTTAGTTCAGCAAATTATGAGGTGGGATATGGCAGTTTTACGTGAATCTCCTTGGTATCAAGAAATATTACAAAAAGGTGTGGAACAAGGTAGAGAACAAACTTTACGGCAAGGACAACTTTTAGCTATTGCTTTGGGTTTAGAATTGAAATTTGGCACAGAAGGTTTACAGCTAATGCCGGAAATTGAACAAATAGAAGATGTGGCGACATTAGAAGCAATTGTTCAAGGTATTAAAACCTTAAATACTCTTGATGAGTTGCGGCAAATTTACAGATAAATTTGTTAGGAAATGACAAATTTAGAGGAGGCGCTAAAGCGCTACTACGTACAAAAGCGATCGCACTCCTCTACTTCACCCATCTTAAACCATTCCGTTCTTGATACTCTAAAATATACGCTACATTCTTTTGTTCTAAAGGTGTTAACAAATCATTGGGAAAACTTTCCGGTGAATAAATCGGACGATACCAAGATTGACTACTAAAATATTTTTGTAATTCCTGACTTCTAAACCTTCTGCCATAACGGGCAAAAACTGAGTTTCGCAATACATCTAATTCTAAAGCATTCTTATCAAACAAATCTGCATCAGTAACTTGTCTGTTGCTTAATTACACAACGGCGTTGCGATGGCATATTGGTATCTTCTGCCAAAAAAGTATCACCAAAACCGCCACTACCCAATTTTTGGAGTAAAAGATAGCGGTTATTCAGAAGTTCCTGTATCATTGGGGTTCACAGGCTCATTTTTACTCACTAGCTGCCAAATCTATGCTACAACTAGAACTTTGTTGCGATCGCTATTTACAAACAAAAAATAACTCTTATCATACAAAAGTACCCAACTATTAAGAACAATGGGCGACATTCAAATTATCCGCGACTTTTACTCATTTGGCGAACAAACAAATCGCACCCTTCGCATCTTTACTCCCGGCGCTTATCACGAACAACCCCACAGGCGTTTCCCAGTGCTTTATATGTTGGATGGGCAAAACATCTTTTCTCACCCCGAATCTGCGGTTTATGATACTTGGTGCGCCAATATTGCCCTAGAAGAGTTAATATCTCAAGGTACTATCCACCCTTGGATTATTGTTGGGATCGATCACTTACCGAACCGGATGGAAGAATATTCTCCTTGGCAAGATGGAAGGGGACATTTAACATCAGAATTTTTAGTAAATAGTTTAAAACCTTATATCGATCGCCAATATCGCACTCTCACCGATCCTCAGAATACCGCAATTTTAGGCTCAAGTATGGGCGGATTATTTGCTTTGTATATCGGCAAAACTTACCCGCAACTTTTTGGACGCATTGGCGGTATTTCTCCCGCTTTAATGTTTGGTGGAGATTTCATGTTTCGCTATTGGGATAGACACACTCGCTTTTGGTCAAAAATTCTTTTGTACGTCGGTAGCGCTGAACAATACAACTATTATGGAACTGAATTAGATTTCGTTCCGATTAACGAGTATTTCTATCAACATTTGAAGAATTTAGGTTACACCGAACAGGAATTATGTTTTGTACTTGGTGAAGATGAAATTCATCACGAGACTGCTTGGCAAAAACGTTTACCAGAAATGCTGACTTGGTTATTAGAACCAACTGTAGGAAAAGGATGGTTTTAAAATGTTTACTAGTTGAAGAGTTAATAGTAAAGTAAAATCATGAATACTGCTACTCAAACGATAAGTTTAGAGGAATTTTTACAACTTCCCGAAACCCAACCTGCTGCTGAATTAATCAAGGGAGAAATTATCCAAAAAGCTATGCCACAGGGAGAACATAGTGTACTTCAAGGAGAATTATGTGAAGCAATTAATCAAGTAGCTAAACCCCAGAAAATTGCTTATGCTTTTCCAGAATTACGCTGTACCTTTGGAGGAGATTCTATTGTTCCAGATGTAGCAGTGTTTCGTTGGGAAAGAATTCCATTTAGTAGTTCAGGAAGAATAGTTAATCGTTTTGAAATTCACCCTGATTGGGCAATTGAAATTTTATCACCGGAGCAAAGTCAAACTAAGGTACTAAAAAAACTGCTTCATTGTTGTGAAAATGGTACTGAGTTAGGTTGGTTGATCGATCCAGAGGAAGAAAGTATTTTGATTGTTTTTGGCGATCGCAAAGTGCAACTGTTGGAAGGAAATACTAAATTACCAATCCTTCAAGGAATTGATTTAGAGTTAACTGTTGAACAGGTTTTTAGTTGGTTGACGCTTTAATGTTGTTAGGATGAGATTGAGCAAAAAGCGATCGCATTCCATCGATAAGCTTTACAAAAATATGGTTTTCCGATTTCTGGATATCTCTATTTGCGAAGATTTTGAGACATAATAAACTAAAGGTTTAATGGCAGATCATGAAAAGCGAAGTTGCAGAAAAACTGTTTACGTTTGAGGAATATCTAGCTTATGACGATGGCACAGATAACCGCTATGAATTGGTTGATGGAAGGTTAGAACTGATAAATACGCCAACTTTTAGGCATTTGCTTATTGCCAAGTTTGTTGACGAAGTATTTCATACAGAAATTAAGCGATTAGGTTTACCTTGGGTATGTTTTAAAGGTGCGGGAATTAGAACGGGATGGCGAAAGTCGAGATTATCCGATCTTTATATTGTACCTGTTGAACAAGTGCGGGAATTTTTGGATCGATCGGCTATTACTGAAATACCCCCATTATTAGCAGTTGAAGTTGTTAGCCCTGAATCTGTAAGTCGAGATTATCGTTTTAAGCGTTCTGAATATGCAGCGTTAGAGATTCCTGAATATTGGATTGTCGATCCAATGAAATCAAAAGTTACGGTTTTGTTGTGGGAAGAAGGTTTATATGAAGAAACCGTTTTTACAGATAATCAAAATATTGTTTCTCGGACTTTTCCAGAGTTAGTGTTAACAGTTGAACAAGTGTTAGCGGCTGGTAATATTGCTTAGGACATTAGGAAGTGGCAGAGGTTGAATAAAATGTTCGATCGCATCAGAATCTGAGGAAGTATTCAAAATAATGACTTTACCTAACCGTTTTGACTTTCCTATTGCTAAAGCACAATATCTCTTAAGTCGTGCTTCTGAACCAGGGAAAGGAGGAGATAAGCGCAAATTTTGGCAGGAAGAGATGGGTTTTAAGTCACCAGAAGCCATTAGAGAAGCCATCTTAGCTGAGGTATCTTTAGATATATTGCAACCTCAGAGTCAGAACGAACAAGGTGAAATTTATCGCGCTTATATTCAAGTTACAGGTGCTTCTGGAGTATCCCGAAGAATCAGAACAGTTTGGATTGTTCTATTTGATGAAGATGTTGCTAGGTTTGTAACAGCAGTACCGGATAGACTAGGGGGATTGTAATGGCTAATTTTCAACTATTTGATGGGGTTAAGTTAACTGAAAATATTCCCTTAACTGATGGCGGAGTGGCGCAGGTAGGAACAGTCGGCGCAGTTGTGGAAGTTCTGGGGAATGGAAAGGCGTATCTTGTAGAATTGTTTGGTGACTGGGTTAAGTATGATGAGCATGGGGATTTTATGCCAGCGACACAAGATGAACCAGGCTCATTTATGGAGACAATTGGAGTAGAAACTGTTTATCCTCATCAATTAGTTTTAACGATTCCTGCTCGTGAAGCAATGGGAGTTCGAGAACATTTAACGGTGGTTTTAGATAGTTTATCTGATGATTTAGTTGCTGAAGTTCGTGATTTTGCTGAGTTTTTACAACACAAGAAACAACAAAAGTAGGTGAGTTAAAAATAGAGCTAAAGTAGAATGTTCGATCGCATTACTTTCAACCCGCCAATTATGGGAGAACGAGCTTGCATTACAACGTCTACCAGATATCAATATTGTAGACACCTACACTACAGTTTTAAGATGTAAAATTAACGCCAAGAACCCACCAAAACGAAAGGTGCCCAATAATAAGGAATTTTATACTGCTCTGACTGCAAAAGACTCAGTTGAGCGCGTCTTAATGCCTCGGATTTGGTAATGTTTTCCTTGGCTAATTCTTGGTAAAATCTCACCATTAATTTAGCTGTTGATTCATCGCTGACTCTCCATAAAGTTGCTACAGTGCTGCGTGCTCCTGCTCTCACTGCTACCCCAGCTAATCCTAAAGCGGCTCGATCGTCTCCTTCTGCGGTTTCACAAGCACTAAAAACCAGTAATTCAATTGGGCGGGAATCTTCTTGTTTTCTGCGACGCAATAAATTGTCTAACTCTTTGACATTAATTTCTTCATCCCAAGTCAGAATAAAAGTTCTTTCTGCTTGGGAACTAAACTGACCGTGTGTGGCAATATGTACAACGGGAAACGGAACTGAATTAAGTGCTTGTTGCAGATTTCGATCGGTAAATTGCTGATTTAAAAGCTCCTGAGTAGACATTATAGACTGAATTTGTTCCAACTCCTCTTTTACGTTAGGAAGGGCAGGAAATTCTTGACGTGCTTCCGATAAACCAGCCGTTAAAACTCTCAACTGTTCCCGTTTGAGAGGTTGCGGTGGGAGTAACTGTAGTCCAGGGGTGAGAGCAATGCTGTATTTTTCGACTAAATATTTCTCTCCGTCGTGCAAAGCAGCCATTGGAATATTTCGCAATAAACCATCAGGAACAAACACCAAAGTTTGCACGTTTTTCTGCTTAATATCTGCTTCGATCGGTCGAATAATCCAGTTATAAACTTGTTGAGAAAGCTGCAAAACCTTATCATTATCAGCGGCTGGTCTTCCGATATCTTGTTGCAGGTCATTGAGAACGCTTTCGAGTTCTTGTTGAGTTTTTTGCGTAGTATAAAGGCTCAGAGAAGATTGAGGTAATGCTAAAATTACAGCTAATCTGTCTTTTAAAATAATCGGATAAACTACTGCGGCAGTGGGATCTACTTGGTCTATTTGTACAGGTTTAACATTTAAGCAAGCTTCGCGAAAGAAATTGTCTAATTCTGCTAATTGGAGAGATTCAATTACAGACCGTGCTTGTCGTAAATTGTCTTGACTTGGTTGCTTATCTGTGGTAACTAATAAATCAACTAATTCGCGATAAACAGGTTCGACACTTTCCCGAAATGAAAACTGCACATCTGGATTATCGGGATTAATGGCAACGAGGTCTTTACGTAGAGTATGAAGAGTTTCTACTGCTACGGTGTAAGATGCGATCGCACCATCATTATCCCCTCTATCTTTCAGCAATCTTCCTAATTGCCATTGCCAGCGATAACCAATATCTGAAGCATTAATTGCTTGAGCTAAACTAAGAGCTTGTTGAGTAAGATTTTGCGCCTCTTTAAATTGTCCAGTTAACTCATATAATCTGCCCAAATTTCCCAAAGCGTAAGATTGGGCTGGCAAATCTTGGAGATTTTTTGCTTCTTGAACTGCTTTAGCTAAAATTTGAGCAGCTTCGCGGTGATTGGCAAAGGAAACAATTTTTTCTGGTTCACTCTTTAGCTTTAACAAAGTTTGAGCTAGGTTAATTTGCAGGTAGACTAACTTACGGCTTGGTGGTAATTCATCCAGTTTAATTAGCGATAATAAAGCTTGGGCTTCCCTAATTTGTTGAGTATCTGCTAGCAAGCTTAGTTGATTTATTTGTGCTTGCAGTTTGGTAAGTGGTAAATTGGATGTTGCAACGGTTTTTTGATATGCTTCTAGAGCATTTTTTATTTCAATTTTTGCTGTTGATTGCTCTCTTAAATCTTCAGCTTTTTTAGCTAAAGTTCTAGAAGTGTTTGCCAAACTAAAAGAGGCGGCGCTGACAGCTTGGGATACACCTAATTCTTGGGCTATGGTCAAACTTTGCTGCAACAATTGCCGGGATTTTTCCAGTTCACCAATTGCTTGCAAGGCGTTACCCAAACTCAGCAAGGCTGTAGCTTTTATTAAAGAGTTTGGTTGAGATTGTAAGGAAGTTTCTATCTCTTCTAAAGTTTTCCGGGCGCGACGGTAGAATCCTAAAGATTGTAATGCTTGGGCTTGATTTATTTGGCTGCCAATTTGTCCTTCTGTGTCGCCAACTTGGGAATAGGTAGCAGCAGCTTTTTCCCAAGTTGTTAAAGCTTGTTCTTCTTGTCCCAATGCTAATTGCAAATGGCCTTGGGCGTTCAATGCTTGAGCTAGAATTTGTTGGTCAGTTTTATTTTTACTAGAGTTCTGAATTAAGGAGAGACTAGAAACTATTGCCTTTTCTGCCTCTTTCCATTGACCGAGTTGTTGATAAGCTAGGGATAAATAACTCAGTCCTAAAGCTTCACCTTGTTTATTCCCCGAAGCATGAAAAGCAGAAATAGCTTGTTGCCAAACTGTCACCGCTTGGGAGAATTGTTCCGCTTGGAACAACTTCTTACCTTCTCGTAATAATTGCTGTGAATTTGTAATCGGTGATTGGGAGATTGTTGTGTCTTGGTTTTTGAGGGAAAAAACTTTTTGCCCTATCTCCCCTCCCTGTCGCACGGGGATGGGTTGGGGGTGGGGTTGTTTGCCAATTTCCGAAAATGCCAGTGAAACTCCCGCACTGAAAAATGCGGCTAAAATTGCTAGAGAGATGCGAGTTAGCCATTTTTTGCTAAATGTCGCTTTTTTCCCAGATTGTTGATTACTCATGGCAATATTGAGGTATAAAAGTGGATTTCTGAGATGTTGCCGTTGCCGTATCTGCGACAAGAACCACTTGCCCTTGAGAATTTCTCATCCATCCTTGAGCCTCGACAATATAAGATGAACTAGCAAATTCCCCATTCTCCCCTGCTCCCCGGCTCCCCGATCTTTTGGTTTATACTGTGCTATCTCCATTAATTTGAACGGAATAGCTTCTTTTTGGCCTATAGTTGTCAATGCTAATATCTGGGTTGGTAGAACAGCATAAGCACATATACAAGAAGTGAAAATCACCAGGAAATTCTGGCTGCTCATATCTTAGTTGCCTCCTCAAAAATTAAGGTAAAATGAATTGCAAAATATGTTTAAGATTATGAGCATTGTCCTCACACCAGAGCAAGAGCAGTTTATTCGAGATCAGATGGCGCGAGGTCGGTTCAAGTCCCCAGATGAGGTGCTGGCTCAAGCTTTTAAGCTGCTTCAGGAGAAGTATCAGGAGTATGAAAGCTGGATTGAAGTAACGCGCCAACAGGTGGATGAGGCAGCAGCCGAGTTGGATCGAGGGGAAGGGATTCCCTTGGAAACAGTGATGGAGCAGTTGCAGAACAAATTTCAGCAGGCAAAGGGACTTAGGGAACTATTTTAATGAGTCGTTGTCTAATTTCCCCTAGTGCCAGTCGAGATCTGAATGCAATTTCTGATTATTTCTTGGAACGGAAACTTTCTGGCGATCGCCAATTCATCTTCACCACTACGATCGTTTCTGCTGATAAGTTGAACCTTAATTAGTGAATTAGTGCAACCGGACTGGGAATTATAAGTATGTACTTTCCAGTACTCAGGTTATGTTCAAACGAATATCAAGTACCCTAATACTTTCGGTTTTAATTGTTCTACCTGCGACAGCAGCCCAGTCAGCTAAGGATTTATTTTGTCGCGGTACATACGAATTTGACGAAGATAGATTTGGTGAGGCGATGACCTCATTTTCTCAAGCAATTCGCCTCAACCCCCGACACTCAAATGCTTACTACTACCGGGGAGTTATTCATCACTATCAAAAGCGATACCCAGAAGCAATTGCAAACTACAACCAGGCTCTAAGCATTGGAACCGATCAACCAGTAATAGTTTTGAAGAGCCGTGCTTCAGCGCTGGCAAGCTTAGGCGACTATAAACAAGCGCTGGAAGATTTGAAACTGGCTAACACCTATAAACCTAACGACCGTGACACAGAAAGAGCACTGGCTTTTACCTTTTTGAAATTGGGGAGCCGGAAATCTGCGATCGCAATTCTGGAAAAAATGACAGCGAGATACTTCCAGTCAGGAAACGGTGATTTCTACTTATTGAGTAGGGACGAACTTCAGAAGGTACGCTCCGGTCGAATGTTGGATTATCGCTGGAGTTTCAGCATGGGCGGATCTGAGTTTGAGAAGGAGTGTCCATAATGGTTCCAGCTAGTATATTACTTGCCTTGCTAATAGCGGGATTCCTTTGGTATCGGATATTAGCCAAGATGGGATTTAAAGAATCTGCACTTTGGGTATTGCTCATCATGCTTTTCTTCCCTGTCACAGTGCTGATCTCGTTCATCTACTTGGCGCTTTTCCCTTGGCCAATTCAGAAGGAATTAAAGCAAGTCAAAGCTAAACTATCAACCCAACCATTTTCAGGTCAACCAGTAGATGAAATTGACATTGAGTTAGAGCGAATGCGTGGTGACATGGGACTGAACCAGATGAAGAAACGGAAAAGAGAAAATTAAGCTCAAACAGAAAAGCCCTAGTGATGATTAGGGCTTTTCTGTTTGAGATTAACTAAAGAGTTAAGGATTTTACAATGGGCGACCAGGGGCTCGAACCCTGAACCACCAGATTAAGAGTCTGCTGCTCTACCATTGAGCTAGTCGCCCGTAAGATTTATTATGATAGCAAATTTAGCCGGATTTTGGAAGTAGTAGTCAAAGTTTTTTTTACAAAACTTTGAGTTTTTGGCTAATTAAACAATTTTCAACTACCTTGATTACAGCTTAACTTACTGCGGAGGAAACCATTTTAGTTTGCCCTTTGCTCTCCGGTAAAAAATCATTCTCTCGTAAAATCTCATACAGATTCACATCAGTCTCCAACAAGCAAGCATGACCGCTATCTGGTAAAATTGTCATCTTCGCATTGGGAAAATGTTGTACTAAATACTGCACTTCGGAAACAGATGGTAACAGGCGATCGGCAGCACTGCCAATTAAAAACACTGGTTGAGTAATGCGGCGCAACTCATTAGGATGAATTTGAAATTGTTGCAGGAGAGAAAGTCGCCAAATCGAGGTTTTTTGGGGCACAAGTTGTACTGCTTGAACTAAGGCTTGGCGATCGCTCGGTGCTATCCTACCCATAGCAGCTAAAACAGGTAAACCAATCAACGATCCTAATTGATAAAAAGAATTTGGTACCCATTGAGTTAAAGGAATTGCCGCGTACATCCAAGGACGACGACTAATCGAAGAAGCAGGATTCACCAAAATTATTTTTTCAAATAACCAAGGTGCTTTAACAGCAACCTTCATCGCCAAACAACCGCCAAATGATTCTCCACATAAATAAACAGATTGACGCGGAAATTTTTTCAACTCAGCTTCAATTAAATTGATTACTTGTTCTGTAAGTTCATCCCATCCAGTTAAATCATCTGGCGGAATAGCTAAACAACGAATATCAAAACCTTGTTCTAAACCAGCAGTTTGACAACGTAACAGTTGTCCTGTACCATCCATTCCGGGCAAAAATATAAATAAAGGAAAATGTGGTCTAATTTGTGTGGGAGTCAAAAAACAGGGATGACTTTTAATTTGTGGCATTTTTCAATCGATATTAAACAGCTATTTTCAATTAAGTTTACCCAAACTAGAGAACAAAACTGACAACTTAATTACAGCCTTGACGCAATAGTTCGCTAATTTCTGTTTGACAGTAATCTATCAGTTCCCCAACGATCGCTTTCATCTGTTTTCCTTTGAATTCTTCTCTCACAGAAGCGGTAATCCAATAAGGACGACCGATTAAAACATTGACTCTTTGATAAACTACCAAAGGATGCCAACCAGAAGTATTAAACAACGGTTCCGACGGATCGAACCAGCTTAACATTTTCAATGGTACTGCTGAACTCACATTCTCTTCCATAGAAGCGATCGCCACAGGTAAAATAGACAACCGTTCCACTGGAGCTCGTAACGCCAAATGAGCAAAACCCCTGTGAAATTCCCCCATCGTTTCCGGTTTGGTAAACTCTACCATTGGTTGTGGTCCTTCAGGAAACAAACCTACCACTTGCTGTTTCTCAAACAAATTAATAGCCTGTTGGAAAAATTTCTTTTGCGGTTTTCCCGTCTCCTCCAAAGGGAAACAGCCTAATCTAGTCACCAAATCCCGCATCACTGGCACTTGTCCCATATAATGATGACAAGCAAACCGGATCGGACGACCGATCGCTGACATCAGCAATGGCGCATCCATAAAACTGCGATGATTACTCACCACTAACATCGGCCCAGATGGAGGTATACGCTCCTGATGATGGAGAAACAGCTTGGTTTTGGTAGCTGCTAGCAATAACTGTGAAACTAACAATGGTTCGGAATACATAACTTGTCCAAATTCACTACAACCAGATAATAAGGGATTGTTGAATAAATAATTTTTCGATAGTTTGACTAATATTTTTGACTAAGTGTAACTCTACCCCTTAATAATTGTTAACTTTCTTTCAGGTAAATTGACAAATATCTTCAGATAGAGACGCAATATGTACAGATGAGGTATTGGAGAAAGATTAATTCAGTGATTTTTTATACTATTGTTACAAGATGAGATTAGATTATAATAAATGTAAAAAATACCCATAAAACCTCTATTGAATAACCCTCATGTATGATTAAAAACAGTTTATGAGGGTTTATTGCCATTTTTTTCCATGAATTATACCGATAGTAAAAAAACCTTTGCTCTGACAACACCCCTATATTACGTAAACGATATACCTCACATAGGTAGCGCTTATACGACGATCGCAGCGGACGTAGTAGCCAGATACCACAGAATGCGAGGAAATTCGGTGTTGCTAATTACCGGAAACGACGAACACGGACAAAAAATTGAACGCGCTGCCCAAGCTAGAGGGCTATCACCCCAGGTACACTGCGATGAAATAGTTGCTGGGTTCGAGAAACTTTGGCAAAAGCTGAATATCCAGTACGATCGCTTTAGTCGGACTACAGCAGAACGGCATCATGCGATCGTCAAAGAGTTCTTTCACCGTGTTTGGGATGCTGGCGACATCTACCTGAGTCAACAAAAAGGCTGGTATTGTGTAGCTTGTGAAGAATTTAAAGAAGAACGCGAACTCCTCGAAGGCAGGCGTTGTTCCCTTCACCCCAACAAAGAAGTTGAGTGGCGCGACGAAGAAAACTACTTCTTCCGCCTTTCTAAGTACCAAACTCAACTGGAAAAACTGTATCAAGAACGACCAGGCTTTATTCAACCAGAAACTCGCCGCAACGAAGTCCTCAGCTTTGTTAGTCAAGGTTTGCAAGACTTTTCGATTTCGCGAGTTAACTTAGATTGGGGCTTTCCCATACCTAAAGATCCCAAACATACCATTTACGTTTGGTTTGATGCCCTTCTAGGTTATGTTACCGCTCTTCTGGAACCGGATGAGGAACCAACCATTAAGAATGCTTTAGCTAAATGGTGGCCGATCGACTTACATTTGATTGGTAAAGACATTCTGAGATTTCATGCGGTTTACTGGCCTGCAATGTTAATGTCAGCCAAGATCTCTTTACCAGGAAAAGTGTTTGGACATGGCTTTTTAACCAAAGATGGGCAGAAAATTAGTAAAACTCTCGGTAATACGATCGATCCGATCGCTTTGGTCGATCGCTATGGAGCCGACGCAGTTCGTTACTATTTTATGAAAGAAATCGAATTCGGCAAAGATGGCGACTTTAACGAAGCAAATCGGTTTATTCCCATTCTTAACGCTGACCTAGCCAACGACTTGGGCAACTTGCTCAATCGTACTTTGAAAATGGCTTACAAATACTGTGGTGGAGAAGTTCCCAATGTAAAAGGTGCAGACATTCCCGCAGAAAACCCCTTAAAAACAATTGGTTTGACATTAGGTACACAAGTTGCCCAAGCTTATGAAAATTTAGCTTTCAGCAACGCTTGTGAAGCTGTTCTGGGCATGATTCGCACTGGTAACAAGTATATCGATGAACAAGCACCTTGGACATTGTATAAACAAGGAAACCAGCAAGCAGTTGAGCAAGTGCTCTATTCTGTTTTAGAATCTGTGCGATTGGCAGCTTATTTATTGTCACCAATTATCCCTGGTATCAGCAACGACATTTATCAACAATTAGGCTTTGGTACAAATTTTAATGACAAAACTCAATTATCTAATACACCAGACTTTACGGTTCATGCTAGTTGGGGAACCTTACCTGCTAAACAAAAGTTAGGCGAACCTCGTCCGATATTTCAAAAATTGGAATTTTCGGAAACTAGTTCTTAATAAAATCCATAAGCCATTCCAGGCTATATAAATGTGGAAAAAATTAGGAGTACATTGATTGATTTGAAAGATAAAAAATGAGGCATAATAATCATGTTAAATAATTTGGAAAAAGACTCTCTATTCACGCCAGAGCAAGTTCTGGAAAATCGGGGTAGAGTCGCCATCTTTATTGATGGTTCAAATTTGTTTTATGCAGCCTTGCAATTGGGAATAGAAATAGACTATACCAAGTTATTGTGTAGGTTGACGGCTGGTTCTCGGTTGTTGCGATCGTTCTTTTATACAGGAGTCGATCGCACCAATGAAAAACAGCAAGGTTTTTTGTTGTGGATGCGGCGCAATGGTTATCGCGTCATTGCTAAAGACTTAGTGCAGTTACCAGATGGTTCTAAAAAAGCCAATTTAGATGTAGAAATTGCTGTAGATATGATGGCCTTAGTTGGCTCTTATGATACAGCAGTTTTAGTTAGTGGCGATGGCGATCTAGCTTATGCTGTAGATGCAGTTAGTTATCGTGGTGTGCGCGTAGAAGTTGTCAGTTTGCGTTCCATGACTAGCGATAGTTTAATTAACGTTGCCGATCGCTATATTGACCTAGAAAACATCAAAGATGATATCCAAAAAACTCAACGTCAGGGAGGATATATCTATCGCCCACTGTCTGGAATTGGATTATTAGATGATGAAAAAGACGACGATTAAATAACAAGATAAAAACAGCAATTTAAAATTCACTGTCGCCTAGATCCCCGACTTCTTCAAGAAGTCGGGGATCTGTTTACTCAGATCTGGCACTCAGCTAGGCAGAACCTCCATTCTTCGTTCCCAGGTTCAACCTGGGAACGAGGATCAGGGAGGTTCCACCTCCTTTGAGTGCCAGATCTGAGTTTAGGCAATTTGTAGCTATAATTTCTCTGAAATGATGAGTTTGAGGAAAATTACTCTGAATAAACTAATCTTTTTAAAACTAATCTTAATCGGGTTATTGTTTGGTATGGTAGCCTGTGATAGCGAAGGGAGGACAGCCAAAAAGCTAGCCCAAGATAGTAGACTAGCTCAAGAAAGAGCATTAGCCAAAGAATCAGATAGTAACCTGACATTGAACGATGTCATCCTCGATAAAGTTGATGATTCAGGTCGGACTTTGTGGAAAATTAAAGCCAAACAAGCTGTTTATAGTAATGATAAAAAAGATGCAAAAATTTTAAGTCCCATTGGAGATTTATTTCAAGATGGCAAATTAGTATATCAAGTTAGTGGTCAAACCGGAGAGATTAAAGAAGATGGCAAACAAATGTTTCTCAAAGGTCAAATTGTTGCTACAGATATACAAAATGGTGTAGTGTTGCGGGGTAATGAATTAGAATGGCGACCAGAAGAAGATATTTTAATTGTACGGAATCAATTAACAGGAACTCATAAACAAGTACAAGCATCAGCGCAAGAAGCGAGGGCGTTTAGTCGGGCGAAGAAAATAGAATTTATGGGACAAGTGGTGGCAAAAGCGATCGATCCCCCGTTAATCATGAGAACCGAAAAGTTATTTTGGCAAGTGCAAGAACAGAAAATGTTTAGCGATCGCTTTACGCAAATTGACCGCTACAATGGACAAAAGATTACCGATCGCGCCACAGGTAATCAAGGAGAAGTAGACTTAAAAAACAAAATCGCCAAACTGGGAAAAAACGGACAAGTTACCTTTGTTGAACCTCCAATGCAAATTGCTAGTAATGCTATTGTCTGGAATTTAAATACTAAAATAGTCTCCTCAAATCAACCAGTAACTATTTACCAAAGAGAACAACAAATCACCTTAAACGCTAGCCAAGGCAGAGTTGAATTAACCCCACAAATTGCTTACTTAATCGGCGGTGTCCAAGGTACAGGTCAAAAACCACCTTCCAACCTGCGAACTGATGAAATGACTTGGTATTTAGAAACTCAGCAATTTGCCGCCAATGGCAATGTTTTCTATCAACAAACTGACCCACCATTAACTTTAAATGGCCCCAAAGCCTTGGGAAACCTCAAAGAGCAAAAAATCGCTATTACTGGAAATGGTAATAACTCTCCAGTCATCACTGAAATTGTTCCGCAGGGCAGGGGGGCAGGGGGGCAGAGGGGCAGAGGGGCAGAGGGGCAGGGGGGCAGAGGGGCAGGGGGGAATTAAATTTCACCCCCACAGTTTTACCCTTTAACCTTTTCGGTTTCCCCTTCTTTTGCTTGTGCCTTCTGCCCTCTGCCTTCTGCCTTTGTTCTGCCTTGCAGGATAATTTGGTTACGATCGCTTGCCCCAATGTGTTTCACGTAGTTGAGGCTAGCGCGAGTGGGAAGGACTACTACAGGCGGAGTTAAAGTGGTTCCCCATTTTTGGCTCAAGCTTTGTAGTAAAAGGTCTTGTTTGGCGCGTAAACCTAAAACATCGTTACCTCGGTTGATGATCGCAAACCAAACTAAACCGCGATCGCGTGTCGGCATCACTCCCGCTAAAGCACTGACATCTCGTAGAGTCCCTGTTTTAATCGCAGTTGCTTGGGGAATGCGACGATGCAACATTGTACCATTGAGATCGCTACCAGAAACCGGGAAAAAATCGCCGATCGTCAACCCTAAAGGTTGCAATTTCCGTTGTAGTGCCATTAACATTCCACAAACTGCCCGCGCAGAAATCCGATTTTCCACACCTAAACCAGAACCATTAATTAATTGAATTTCTGCCAAAGGCACACCCGCAGCACTCGCCGCCAATTTCCTTACTACTTGCGGCCCTCCCAAAGATTCCGCAATACTTTCTGCCATTTCATTACTGCTGAAAATATTCATTTCTTTCAACAGTTGAGTCAGAGTTAAAGAACGGTGACGTAATAATAAATTTGGTTTAGTTTGTTGTGCGCCTGTTTCGGGGTTTTCCACCTTTACACCACCCAAAATTTCCAATTGAGGTTTGGGAGTACCTTGAGGCATTTGGGAATATCTCAAAATCAGCGATCTAGACCAAGTGCGAAAATTAAAAGACTGCATGAGCATTTGACCCGATGGCAAAGCATTCCGGTTGCCATTCATCGCAAACCTACCCCGAATCACCAAATTTCCCGTGACTTTTTTAATCCCCAGGCGAGTTAAAGAATTAGCCATTGCAATGCCATCTTGCCAAACAAACAACGGATCGCCGTTGCCATTGACAACTAAATCTCCCTGTAATACCCCATCTTTTATCGGCCCTGTGGCACTAATGAGCGTCTCAAACTGGTGGGAATGATCCCAGGTAGATAGGGCAGCCAAAGAGGTAGCAATCTTCGTTAGAGAGGCAGCTGGCAAAGGAATAGAACCTTGATTATTAGCTAATACTACTGGCCCCGACTGCATCCAAATTGCTTGTTGTCCGATCGGATGTTGTTTCCCTAACTCCTTTAAATATTGCTCAACTATACTTGCCGTCTGCGGTTCCGGCGCAGCTGCAAGCACAAACCCCGCATTACCAGGCCAAACCATTTCTTGTGTTGAATTCAACCCAGAACTGTGAATTCCTGCCATATCTAACCACACAGACATTAACCCAGAACTAAATAATTCCAGCACTTTGAAACGCTCCTCAACACGAACTTTTAGATTTTAGATTTTAGGTTTTAGATTTTACATTTAGCAATTTAGATTTTGCCTTAAAAGAACGTTAGGGGGTAGGGGGTAGGGGTTAGGGGGGCAGAGGGGCACAGGGGCAGAGGGGCAGAGGGGCACAGGGGCACAGGGGCACAGGGGCACAGGGGCAGGGGAGCCGGAGTTTTTCCCTACACCCTACACCCTACCCCCTAACCCCAAATCAAAACTTTCTTCCGTAAAGGTTGATTTTTGGATGGAAGCCATCTGGTAAAATCTTTGATGTTTCTACTACATTGATCAATGGGATCAGCTAGGGCACGAATTGCAATAGACGCGATGGGTGGGGATCATGCCCCCGCCGAAATAGTCGCTGGCGCACTTAGAGCAAGAGAAGAATTAGACGTAGAAGTTCTACTGGTAGGCGATTCTTCTCAAATTGAAGCGGCTCTAGGTCAACACGCAAACTCATTTCCGATCGAAATTGTGCCTTCAGAAGGCACGATCGAAATGCACGAAGAACCACTGAGCGGTATAAAACGCAAGCCGAAAGCTTCCATCAACGTCGCTATGGATTTGGTGAAGCAAAAACGGGCTGATGCAGTGGTTTCGGCTGGACACTCTGGCGCAGCAATGGCAGCTGCACTGTTGCGTCTGGGAAGGTTGAAAGGAATCGATCGACCAGCTATAGGCGCGGTTTTACCGACTATCCTGGCTGATAAGTCGGTGCTACTTCTGGATGTGGGGGCAAATGTCGATTGTCGTCCCAAATTCTTAGAACAGTTCGCTGTCATGGGATCGATTTACAGTCAGTACGTTCTAGGTGTGGCAGAACCGAAAGTCGGCTTACTCAATATCGGTGAAGAACCGGGTAAGGGTAACGATTTGGCAATTCGTACTCACCAAATGCTCGAACAGAATCAAAAAATCACTTTTGTGGGCAATGCGGAAGGTCGAGATATCCTTTCTGGTAACTTTGATGTGGTGGTTTGTGATGGCTTCGCTGGTAATGTCTTGCTCAAATTTGCTGAGGCGGTGGGCGAAGTGATGTTGCAAATCCTCAAGGAAGAATTGCCTCAAGGTTTGCATGGTTTATTGGGTACTGCTTTGCTTAAACCTAACCTACAACGGATTAAGCAGCGGGTAGATCATGCCGAA
The DNA here is from genome assembly GCF_041929275.2 of Floridaenema flaviceps BLCC-F50. NCBI lineage: Bacteria > Bacillati > Cyanobacteriota > Cyanophyceae > Aerosakkonematales > Aerosakkonemataceae > Floridanema > Floridanema flaviceps. The sequence goes on from NZ_JBHFNR020000001.1 coordinate 968,566, forward strand.
CATGGTGGTGGTTTGCTTTTGGGTGTGGCTGGAATTTGTATTATTAGTCATGGATCGTCCCAAGCTCCTTCGATTTTTAATGCAATTCGGTTGGCTAAAGAAGCGATCGATCACCAAGTACTAGAAAGAATTTCATCCAACTATCACCAACCTGCTGCACCAGCGGCTGAGGTCGAGTAATAATGTTGCAGCAATTAGGAAAAGGCGTTGCCATCACCGGAAGTGGTGCCGCAACACCAACGGTTTCTTTCACTAATCACGATCTCAGTCAGATTGTCGATACGTCTGATGAATGGATTGCTACGCGCACAGGCATTCGGGAACGGCGTTTAGCTGTCCCCGGTCAAACTTTGTGTGAGTTGGCTACCCAAGCAGGCGAAAAGGCGATCGCAATGGCTGGGATCGCTCCTGAAGATATCGATTTGATTATTCTGGCGACTTCTACCGCAGACGATCTGTTTGGCACTGCTAGCCAAATTCAAGCGAAAATCGGCGCAACTAAAGCTGTGGCGTTCGATCTCACAGCTGCTTGTTCGGGTTTCGTCTTCGCCTTGGTGACAGGTGCCCAATTCATCCGTAACGGCGTTTATCGCAATGTGTTGTTAATCGGGGGAGATATCCTCTCTCGTTGGGTAGATTGGTCCGATCGTCGCACCTGTATATTATTTGGCGATGGTGCAGGGGCGGTAGTGATGCAGGCAACCGAGTCAGATAGTGAAGTGAGCGACCGCTTATTAGGTTTTGAAATCCGCAGTGATGGCACCCAAAATCATTATCTCAACCTGAGTTACAAAAGCGAAGCTAAAGAATTAGTCGCAGGAGTTTCGATTAATCAAGGCAATTTTCAACCAATCACCATGAACGGACAAGAAGTTTATCGCTTCGCCGTCAAACGAGTCCCAGAAGTCATCGAAAAAGCCCTGTTTCGCGCCAATTTAACAGTTGACCAAGTAGATTGGTTGATATTACATCAAGCTAATCAAAGAATACTTGATGCGGTAGCGCAACGGTTGAAAATTCCCCCCGAAAAAGTGATCAGTAACCTGGCTAATTATGGCAACACCTCTGCGGCATCAATTGCGATCGCCTTAGATGAAGCAGTCAGATGCGGCAAAATTAAAGCAGGAGATACGATCGCCACCGCAGGTTTTGGTGCAGGATTAACTTGGGGTGCCGCAATCTTTCAATGGGGTAAATAAGCTAAAAAAAGCTAATCAACCCAGGAGAAATACTATGACTTTCACTGTCCGGGATTTAGAAAAATTCCAAGCGCAACTCTCCCCAGAATACGAGGATTACCAACTAGAGTTGCACGAAGGAAACATTGTCATTATGGGGCCATCAGATATCGTTTCTAGTGAAATTGGAGTGCGATTAACCGCCTTTTTGTTTGCTTGGATTACACCAAAAAAACTAGGGCGATTATTTGACTCCAGTGGAGGATTTATCCTCCCAAATACCGACCTCAGAGCACCAGATGTTTCCTTCGTTTCGCGAGAAAGACTCAGAGAACCTGTAAGAGCTTTTGGCGAATTAGTACCTGATTTAGTAGTAGAAATAAAATCTCGTACCGAGAGAATCAAAAAACTAAAAGACCAAATTCAAATGTTTTTAGAAATGGGAGCAAGAGTTGGAATATTAATCGACCCCGATGAACAAACAGTAACAATTTATCGTTCTGGGAGTGAAGCAACCGTTTTAAATAATCAGCAAAATCTAACCATTCCAGAATTATTTCCTGGCTGGGAATTGCCCATAAATGAATTATGGCCTCCCGTATTCGATTAAAATATTTAATGCTTTTTTTGGTTCATTTTGTTGATAATTAACAAGTGACCAATGTCCAATGACCAATGACCAATAACAAACAAACAATGACAAAAACTGCATGGGTGTTTCCCGGACAAGGTTCACAAAAAATTGGTATGGGAGGAGATTTAGTAGAGTTTCCTCATGCCAAAAATAAATTTTCCCAAGCCGAACAAATTTTAGGTTGGTCAGTTTTAGAAATTTGCCAAAGTCAAGAAGATAAAGTTTCACACACTCTTTACACCCAACCTTGCTTATATGTAATAGAAAGCATTTTAGCTGAACTAATGCAAGAAAAAGGACAGCAACCAAACTTAGTTGCTGGACATAGTTTAGGCGAATATGTAGCCCTTCATGTCGCTGGAGTTTTTGACTTTGAAACAGGTTTGCGCTTAGTAAAAAAACGCGCCGAATTAATGGATAGCGCCGCTGGAGGAATGATGGCGGCATTAATCGGATTTGACGAAAAGCAGTTAACAGAAGTAATCGAAAAAACGCCAGATTTAGTATTAGCAAACGATAACAGTTCCGCCCAAGTAGTAATTTCTGGAACTCCCGAAGCAGTAGAAACTGCGTTATCTCAAATCAAAGCGAAAAAGGCTGTTAAATTAAATGTTTCCGGCGCTTTTCACTCACCATTAATGGCACCAGCAGCAGCAGAATTTCAAGAAGTTTTAGATGCTGTAACTTTTAACGATGCCCAAGTTCCGGTAATGTCAAATGTTGACCCGACACCAGCAACAGAAGCAGCTGTTTTAAAACAACGTCTTTCCCAACAAATGACAGGTTCAGTACGTTGGCGAGAAATTTGTTTAGCCTTACCGGAAGCAGGTGTAGAAAAAGTAGTAGAAATTGGCCCCGGAAAAGTTCTCACAGGTTTAATTAAACGCACCTGCCCTAATATAAACTTAGAAAATATCAGTAACGCAGCCGATTTACCAACCCAATAAACATTTCCTTTCAAAGTTTGTAGAGACGTTGTATACAAAGATTGTAGAGACGTTGTATACAAGGACATTGTATAAAAAGATTGTAGAGACGTTGTATACAACGTCTCTACAAGGGTTAGGTGGTAACGCACCTTTAATTTCTGGAGATGTCTAATAACCCCTGTAGCCCCCCTGCTCCCTTAACAATAAAGTTACGAAATTATGCCCAGAAACCGGGAACCGTTGGTTAGTTTGATGCTTTACCACGCCTTTAAATGGTCGGTGGTTAGCCCCATGTTACACCTCTATTTTCGGGGGAAAATTTATGGTGCCCAACAGGTGCCAAAAGAAGGGCCATTGTTAGTAGTAAGTAATCATGCGAGTAATTTTGACCCACCAATTGTTTCCTGTTCGGTGGGCCGTCCGGTAGCTTTTATGGCGAAAGAAGAGTTGTTTGCTGTGCCAGTTTTAGGTAAGGCGATTCGATTGTATGGTGCTTATCCGGTGAATCGCTTATCTGCCGATCGCAGCGCCATTCGTTCCGCATTACAATATCTAGAACAAGGTTGGGCTACGGGCGTATTTTTGCAGGGTACTCGCACCCCCGATGGTAAAATTACCGAACCAAAATTAGGCGCGGCTTTAATTGCGGCAAAAGCAAAAGCACCCTTATTGCCAGTCAGCTTGTGGGGTACAGAAAAAATCGAGCACAAAGGTTCGACCATTCCCCAAGTAGTACCTGTAACAGTACGAATAGGCGAAATAATCCAGCCTCCTAGTTCCAACAGTAAAGATGAATTGGAAGCAGTAACGCAAAAATGCACTACCGCAATCAATGCGCTACATGATTTGGGACGGTAACTTGGGGACTCTTGACTCTTGACTGGGGGGATGGGGGGACATGGGGACATGGGGACAAGGTGATAACTCAAAACTTTTTCTTTCACTCAAAACTCTCTCACTCAAAACTCAAAACTTCCCCCAGTCAAGAGTCCCCTTACACCAGGCAAAATTCTGTAGCTAGAAAGAGTTCCCTTTGAGAAATAGCAAGTTAGAATAAGCCATAATTAACTTTATTAGTCATAGGTCATTGATTATTAGACAAATGTCTTTATATTTTGACAAATGACAAATGACAAATGACAAATGACAAATCACTCAACCATTACTTTTAACAAATGCAAGATTTAAAAGCAGAATTAACAGCATCCGTAGATGAAGCAGAATGGCAATGGTTACTACCTCATGTTGCTCGTGATTCTTTGATTATTGTTACTCCTAAACTAAATTTAGTTGATGTGGGAGTTGCGATCGCAAATAATAACGTTCCTTTAGTCGAAAATTGGATTAACGAACAACTGATTTCTAAACCCTCCTTAAATCAGATGACACAATGGCAAGCTAACATGAGTAAAAGGTTTAATGCGCTAATAGTGCAGCCTTTTGTATTAATCCAAGAACAAAGCAGCAACTAAGCAAAATTATCCTTAAACATATAGGGATTCCTTCAAAAACCTTAACTGCTCTGCCTTGCTCCCCTGCTCCCCTTTGGGCATCTAACTTCAAAGAATATGAGTGAATCACCTCCACATAATTTCTGGGAGCGACTTAATAACTTAGTTTTAGTTCGCTTTTTATTAATATTTGCTTCCGGTTGGGCTTTAGTACAATGTTTAGCATACTTTGAAACCATCATTGTCATTTTTAGTTTAGCAGCAGTCCTCGCCTTTCTCCTCAGCTACCCTGTAAACTGGCTGAAGCGTTTCCTACCTCATGGATTAGCCGTTAGCTTAGTTTTCTTGTCAAGTTTAGTAATTTTTGGCTGGTTTACTGTTACTGTCGGATTAGCAATTGTTTCTCAAGGGCAACAACTTCTTGATACTTTACCTGATTTTGTTAATTCCTTTACTCCTTTAGTAGCACAATTAGAAAATTATCTGCGTTCTCGACACTTACAAGTTGATTTTAGTACGCTGGAAAAATCGTTGCGAGATCAACTACCCACTTTTATTAATGCTAGTTTTACTACTTCCCAAATAGTCTTAGATTACTTGGTAAAATTGGTTTTAATTGAAGTTGTGGCTTTTTTCATGCTGTTGGATGGCGAACAACTTTGGTCTTTTGTTGTCCGCGTCATTCCCAAGCATTCAAGGAAAAGGTTCACACTTATAGTTAAACGTAATTTTGTTGGATTTTTTCGGGGACAACTGCTGTTAAGTTTATTCTTTACTATAGCTGCTTTTATTGTGTTTTTAGCTCTGCAAGTGCCATTAGCTTTAATCTTAGGGGTAATTCTAGGATTGTTTCAGTTAATTCCCGGAATAGGAGCTACTTTAGGGATTAGTTTAGTCTGTTTAATTTTATTACCTAAAAGTGTTGGTTTAGCATTTAATGTTCTCATAGCTTCCATTATTCTTCAGCAAATTAAGGATAATCTATTAGCACCCCGCATTATGCAAAATTCGCTAAATATTAACCCTGTAATTGGCTTTTTTGCTTTATTAGTTGGTTATCGCATAGCTGGGTTACTGGGAATTTTCCTGGCAACTCCTATTGCGGGAGTATTTCTTAGTTGGTTTGGCATTGAGAACAAAAAAAGAATCAATTGGGATTGAATTAAGAGTGTAAATGAGGGAAATATCGGCTGAGATTTTTACCTGTACTACCAGTAATTACCCATAGTATCGATCGAGCTCCATCGCGGATTGCTTTTTCAATTGGTTCGGGAGATTTTTGAGAGGGAACTGCAACAGATTTAAACACAATTCCCCGACTTCCTAAAACTACTTCACCGATAACTTGAGCACGACGAATATGATAATCAGAGGTAATTAAATAAACGCTGGTAATACCTCTAGCTTTTAATTCATCGGCTAAGGTTGTAAAATTTGTCACTGTATCTACTGCTCGATCGTCAAAGTGAATTTTTTCGGAGTTAATTCCCGCTTTAATAAAAATCTTTCTGACGTAATTATTGTATTTTCCCGAACCGCCCGAAGAAATCCAAATCTCTAAATTTTGTAAATTTGGTTGTTGGCTGACAAATGTGGCAGTAAATTTTTCGCGTTCCAAAGCAGATGTTGAACCACCTAACATTAAAACTGCTTGGGGTGTTTCTAAACCTCTAATTTGCTTATAGCCAAACCACAACAATAAAGGTGAAATTAACATCAGTAACTTTAAGCTACTGCTGAATTTACGAGGAGATTTATCTCGTAACCTTTTTCTGCGCTTGCTGGGTTGAATCTTTAGAACCATGAATCGATCGAATAATCCACTAAATTTTCGCAATCACGCAGCAGATGATACCCCACTCAAGGTTTAGCTTCAACCCCAGACGCAATCTGCTGGAAAAATTATGATTCGAGAGTATCAGATGGAGGGACGCTTCCTAGATACCCGACTTCTTCAAGAAGTCGGGTATCTAAATCTATAAAATCTAAAATCGATTAACGGGACTGATGGGATTTGAACCCATGACCTAGCGCTTCAGATTTGTATGAGTTTCCCCACTCTCTGGACTATACCTTCACCATCAGCTAAAAGCTATTAGGTGGTGGCCGTCTCGTCTCTACACCTTCCTGACTCGAACCTCTTTTTTATAGTTTGTCGGAGGAAGTCAGGCTTGGCTCGGTATTGCCATGAAGTGTAAGAAGATTAAACAATTCGATAAGCTTCTTTTCAACTTTTTAGGTTTCACCGACTTTGACCACATTCACACATAGAGTTTCCTGCTATGGTGCCCGATATTTCAGGAGGCGCTCGCTCTATCCAGCTGAGCCACAGCCCCAAACACAAAGCCATGATAGCAAATTAATCGGACTTACGCAGTGAAACCTGGAACCTAGATCCCCCCTAGCCCCCCTTACTAAGGCAGGGCTAATTCATGGTCATCAAAGAAAATTAAACGGATGGGGGGACAAGGGGACAAGGGGACAAGGGGACAAGATGATTTTTCCTTTATTTGCATTATCTCTCCTTCAAAAATCAATTTCTCTGTTTACAATGAATTAGCCCTGCCTTACTAAGGGGGGAATTTCAGAGAGCCCCCTTAGTAAGGGGGTTGGGGAATCTGAGTTAATCGGATTTAGATAGCCAGGGTTGTTCCCAAGGACTGCCGCCAATTTCTAATCCACAAAGGGAACTGGTAGCTTTCAGGATAGTTTGGGATTTCTCGCGCAATTCTAAGGTGAGATTTCCTAGCATGGTATCTCGACAAACAAATTGCATTCCGTCACGAGTGGGAGCACGTAAAGGTGTTCCGGGTAAGTCAGTAGTTCCTAACAATTCCACTTCGTATTGGGAGTTTTTGGCTTGCATAAGCCATTTTCCCCAAGGTTCAATTTGCCAAGTGACTTGGGAGTTCCAGGGAACGAATTCATAAAATTTGCCTTGGTAATGAATTCCTACCATTGCGACTGACTCCATCCACCAGAGAACGCCGCGTCTACCACCGCCAGCAGTTAAGGCGAGGTCTGGTTCGCCGTCAAAGCAATTACAATTTAGCCAAAACCATCTTTGGGGAAATGCGCCACCCCAGTTTTTTTCGGCGTATGCTGGCGCGTTGGTGAATTCGTAGCGTTTGCCATTCCACTCTATCCAACCTGTGGCTAAACCATGCGCCATTAATATTTGCCATCCGGGTTCAAATATTTGCAGGAAGGAGAAGAAGCCAGCGGTTGATTGTTGCGGTTGTCCGGGGTTTCCCCAACCGTAAACGGGTTGGATCTCGTATTGCCAACGCGCTGTGTGACCTGTGCCGGGGTCGTGAAGGCTTCCTTGATGGAATTTTGCTGTTCCTTGGTATCCTTGCTGGATGTGGCTTGTAAACTCTTCTGGTGGGAGGTAGCGGGGTTTTAAGAGATCCCCCTCTTGTCCCCCTTGAAAAGGTTTTAAGAGATCCCCCTCCCGTCCCCCTTGCCAAGGGGGAAGCCATTCGGTTTTTCCCCAATGTCCTAATCCTAAGCTGTCTCGCCATGCCCAAAATTTTTTCATGTCGGGGAAACTGCGGCATATATACTCATCATTTGGGCCGAGTATTTGGGCACTGCCTCCACTGTGGAGTTTACCGCCCTTCGGATCTTCGATCGAATACATGAAGGCGAATGTTTGGCGATGTTCGGGTAGGGTAACTCGATAGTACCAACCTTCAAAAAAACGCCGATCGCTTCCGTCCCAATGATAGCCACTGTGGGGTGTTTGTAAAGTTTTGAGTTGATGGGGAAGTTTGAACATAAGCTTTAGCAGCTACTCAGAACATAATTAAGGAATGGGAATAGGAATTAGGAAGAAATTAATTAAGGGATGAATCTACTCAGTCCTCAATCATTATTACTTAGTTTTCAATATGAGTTATTGTCTTAATCCTCAGTGCCAGCAGTTACTCAATGCTGATGGCGCAAAGTTTTGTCTTTCCTGTGGTTCAAGGTTGTTTTTGGGCGATCGCTATCGGGCGATAAAACCCTTGAGTCAGGGTGGTTTTGGCAGAACTTTCCTGGCTGTAGATGAGTTTAAGCCTTCTCGACCTCCCTGTGTGATTAAACAGTTTTTTCCGCAATGTCAAAATGGGGAGACTGCTAGGAAAGCGGCGGAAATGTTTCGCAATGAAGCTATTAGCTTGGAACAGTTGGGTAATCATCCTCAAATAGCCGAATTGTTGGCATATTTTGACCAAGAGCGGCAGCAGTATTTGGTAGAAGAGTTTATTGAGGGGAAAAACCTCGATCGAGAATTGGCCGAAAATGGGGCTTTTAATGAAACGCAAATTCGACAATTATTAAATGATTTGTTGTTGGTGTTGCGGTTTGTTCACGAGCGCAAGATAATTCACCGAGATATTAAACCCGCTAATATTATCCGTCGCAGTAGCGATCGGCAATTAGTTTTGGTCGATTTTGGTGCGGCTAAATTAACTTCTGGATTGGCTTTAGAATTGACTGGAACGGTAATTGGTAGTGCGGGTTATACTGCGCCGGAACAACTTTTGGGTAAGGCAGTTTTCCCCAGCGATTTATACAGTTTAGGTGTTACTTGCATTCATTTACTGACACAATTTCACCCTATTAATTTATATGATACTAGAGAAGCGGTTTGGGTTTGGCGGAAATATCTTAAACATCCCATTAGCGATGAGTTAAGTGGAATTTTAGATAAGTTATTGGAAACTGCGACGGCAAAACGTTATCCCTGTGTGGAAGAAGTTCTAAACGATTTAAATTTGCATTTGTTTGAAGCAAATACGACTATAGATCCAGTTGTTGTTTCACCATCGATATCTCAGCCTTTAAATCAAAAATGGAAATATATTGGCACTATCTTTGGGCATTCTACAAGGGTGCTTTCTTTGGCGTTTAGTCCTGATGGGAAAACTCTGGCTAGTAGCAGCGAAAATGGCACAATTAAGCGGTGGTCTTTTGATGCTGAAAAAATTCAACCTGGTTCTATATCTCTGACATCTCAGAGTTTTTATGGAGGTGCGGGTGCGATTAATACGATCGCTTTCACCCCCGATGGAAAATTTCTGGTAAGTGGCGATCGCGACGGTAGAATTGAATATTTGCATTTGGAAAGTGGAGAAATTAAACATAGTTTTATTGGACATTCAGGGTCAATTAAAGCGATCGCTATTAGTAGTGATGGCTATTTTATTGCTAGTTCGGGTGAGGGTAAGAATATTAAAATTTGGCGATTTGACAATCAAGAGTTAGTTTATAAATTCGAGGAAAAGGGTAAGGTTAATGCGATCGCTTTCTGTCCAAATCATCATATAATTGCCAGTGGTGGAGAAACCCAAAATATTAAATTATGGAGTTTAAGGACTGGAAAGTTAATTAAAAGTTTTGAATGGCCTTCTGGTTGGGTTTACGATCTTGCTTTCAGTCCAGATGGTAAGATTTTAGCTGTTGGCGGTTATGGTAGAACTATTCAGTTTTGGAATTGGGGAGCCGAAGAATTAGTTAATAGTTTGATTAGTAATTTGTATTCGGTGCGATCGCTTTGTTTTAGCCCCGATGGACAAATGATTGCTAGCGGTGGAGAAGACACTACAATTAAGATTTGGTGTTGGCAAAGTGAGAAATTAATTGCTTCTTTTCCCCATCATTTACAGTTAGTTTCATCTTTGGCTTTTAGTCCTGATGGTAAGTTTTTGGTTAGCGGTTCTCATGATAAGAGTATTAAGTTTTGGCAAGGGGTTTGATGGGGGTTGGGCGATCGATTTTTTTGAACCGCAAAGGACGCATTAGGCGAAGCCTTCCCGAAGGGTAAGACGCGAAAGAAGAAAGCGAAGGGATGATCTTGCACCAGTCCCAAAATCCGCCTGGGACTCAAGTCCCAGGCTCATAGCGAAAGTCCTCTAAAGAGGACTAAAATATTTGAAATTCTTATGCTTTTAGTCCACTTTAGTGGAGTTAAGCTATTAGCCTGCGAATTGATTCGCAGGCGGGCTAAAACGGCAGGTGCAAGATCTCATAATAATTCTTAGTATCAATTATTTTTGGAAAATCTCAAAATAAACAAGATTGGAGTTTACTATGACTAACTTTACCATGCCTGACCCAGAAAAAGTTAAACAAACCAGTGCCAAAGCTCGTCGTGCTATTCAAGAAATGGAAATAGCTGGTTTAGAACTGCAAGCAGTTATTAATATCTTAGAACAGCAAAGTCGGCAACAGCGTTTGGAAAGATTAAAATTAACGTTGAAAAACGATGTTTGAGGAATTTTGGGGTTGAGTGCGATCGAACTGTTACATCCAACAAACTCAAGGGAATACTAACTATAGACTGAGTTAATCTACCTCCCATTATGAGTTATTGCCTTAACCCCGAAAACACAAATCTTTCTCAAACCTGGGAATGTGTAAAAACCTTAAATCATGCCAATTGGGTTTTTGCAGTTGCTATCAGTCCCAATGGTGAAATTTTCGCTAGTGCTAGTAGAGATAAAAGTGTAAAAATTTGGCATCTTGATACAGGGAAATTATTACACACATTAGATGGTCATGCCGCATGGGTGAGGTGTCTTGCTTTCAGCCCAAATGGTCAAACTCTTGTGAGTGGGAGTGATGACAGTACTATTAAAATTTGGCAAGTCAATACAGGCAAATTACTGAAAAATTTTACCATAAACTCAGCCCCAGTTTGGTCTGTTGGTTTTAGTCCAGATGGGCAGAATATTATTACTGGTAGCAAGGATGGTATTATCAAAATTTTTCATTTAGAAATGGGGCAGATTTTACAAGTTATAAAAGGACATTCTGACTCTGTTTACTCTCTTGCTATTAGCCCTGATGGACAAAGTTTTGTTAGTGGAAGTTATGACAAAACCATAAAATTAGGTTCTCTAAAACGGGGAAAGTTTGAGAAAACTTTCACAGGTCATTCAAACTGGGTTACTTCCGTAGCTATTAGTCCAGACGGACAAATTCTTGCTAGTGCTTGTTACGATAAAACTATAAAATTATGGCAGGTAAGTACAGGTACAGAACTAGCCACTTTAAACAAACATCATAGTAATGTTTGGTCAGTATCTTTTCACCCTAATGGTCAAATTATAGCTAGTGGAAGTGCAGATCGCACTATTAAAATATGGCAGGTTGAAACAGGACAAAGAATTTCTACTCTTAGCGATCATTCTGATTGGGTTAATTCTGTTGCTTTTTGTCCTCAAGGAAATAGAATTGTTAGTGGTAGTAATGATATGACAGTCAAAATTTGGCGGTGTGATAGTGATGAAGCATGAAATTTCAGCGTTTACTTAGTCCTCAATAATTGAGGCTACGGAATCTGCACACACCCACCTATCTCGCCCTAATTTCTTGGCTTGATATAACGCTTTATCGGCTTCTTTAATCAAGTGCTGAACCGATCGCTCGTGAGTAGGAATTTGGCTGGCAATTCCTAAACTAATGGTGACGTATGGACGATCGATTGGCGTACCTTGATGAGGAATCTGTAACTCCTTGACAGCATCTCGGATTTGCTCGGCAATCTTGACTGCGCCAGCCCGATCGGTATTTGGTAAAATTACAGCAAATTCCTCTCCACCATAACGAGCTATAACATCTGTGAAACGCTTCACAACTGATTTAGCTGCACAGGCAATTTCCATCAGACATTTATCTCCAGATGGATGACCGTAGTAATCGTTATAAGCCTTAAAATAATCAACATCAAATAAAATCAGAGATAGATACTCTGCTGTGCGCGTCAGTCTTTGCCACTCATTTTCTATGGTCCGATCGAAAAATCGACGATTCGAGATTTGAGTTAAGGAATCGATATTGCTCAACTCTTCTAATTTTTCATTAGCTAGTTTGAGTTCCTGAAGCGCCCGATCGAGTTGTTTAGTTTTAGATTGAGATTGTGCCAATAATTCTGCATGACTTAAGGCAACGCCGAACTGGGTAGCTAACTGTTTGATGAATGTAATTTCAGATGCTTGCCAAATCCGAGGATGACGGCATTGATGAACACATAAAAGTCCCCACAGTGTATCTCCTTTGATTAGAGGAACAACGATTTGAGCTTTAATTTGAAATTGTTCCAGTACTTCTAGATGGCAATCCTTTAATCCAACCTGATAGATATCTGATATCGCCTGTACCCGTCCCTGATGATATTGGGCTGAAAATTGGTTTCCAAAGCAATGGTCATTTACTTTAACTGCGATCGCAGAATCATATTCCGGCAATACATTCTCAGCCACAAATTCACCAGATTTGTAGTGTGAGTCAATATTAAATTGAAAAATACCAACGCGATCGGTATGCAAGGCTTTGCGAACTTCACGAGTTGTTGTTTTGAATAAAGTTTTGAGATCGAGCGACTCACGAATTTGGGCAATTATATTAGATAAAATCTCTTGTTGCTCATTAGCTAACCTTAATTCCTCGGCTTTTCGCTCAGTTTGCGCCATCAGTTCCGCTTGCTTCACCGCAAACCCAAGTTGATTTGCCACTTGCGATAAAAACTGAATTTCTTGATGTTGCCATTCATGAGTTTGGGAATGTTGATAAGCAGCTAAAACTCCCCACAACTTTTGCCCAATAAAAATCGGAACTGTGGCGTATGCACGAATATGAAATTGCTCTAAAATGTCTAGATGGCATTGCGATAAACCTGCCTTATAAACATCAGCAACCGTTAAGCACTCATTGTTGCGATATCGTCCTCCCTGATGCTCTTGCAGATATGAATCATTCCAGACGGTGTTTTCTTCAAATCTGCCAAAATCCCAACCAGGTTCAGCAAATTCAAAATTACTAACAAACTTACCCCCCCAGTCATCTGAAAATCGATAGACTGCTATCCGCTCAACTCGAAGCAGTTTACAAGTTTCTTTTGTCGTAGTGCGAAAAATGATATCCAGGTCAAGAGATGCCCGAATTTTACTAATCACTCGGTACAGTGCTTTTTGTTGTTCGTCGATCGCCTGAAGTTCCAGGTGCCTATTCTGTAATTGCCCTTCTAATTGACTGATAGATTGGATACCAACTATTCGGCAGATCAAATCTACAAATTTTTTTCTCACTGCATTTAACCGAGCGTAAATCTACGAATTTTTTTATTGCTGGATGTAATAGATACAACATCATAACCCATCATAACTAAGAAATGCTTAATATCACAATTCTTAATATAAGGTTGCCATAATAACAATGCTCCACGCTCTCTAAATAAATTAGTCTATCTGCGATCGGCTTTATAATGACAACTGTCAACTAACTAATAACCTATGAAAAGTATTATGACGACTATCCAAATTCCCAGTCCACCAAATTTTATTGACCCTAGAACCAGAGGATAAACTAATGAGAGAAATTCAATGCAATACTTGTGGTAGTCATCAGTATGAAGAACGCCGAATTAACTATCTTTACAGTCATCAAGGCAAATATTTATTAGTTCCTAATACTCCAGTAGAAATTTGTATTGATTGCGGAATGGTTTATTATGATGCAGCAGTTCTTAAAGAAATCGAGCGACATTTTTTCGCTATTCATCAGCAGAATGAAGAACCTGATGCTTACATTCAAATGCCAACAAAAAGTTACACCAATTAGGGATCATACAGAATTTTTAAACGGTTACGCACCAGAAGACGAAGGGCTTTATGATGATTATCCATTACATATAGATATCTCCAAAAACTCTTGTGGGGTAGGCATCCTGCCTGCCGAAAGAGATTCTTTGTTGGAGAGGTCTAATAAAAAATTAGGGTGGGAATTACCCACCCATGATTAATTATTCAGCAGAACCAGCAGTACTTGCTACTTTAGCGGGTTCTTGAGCTTGCAAAGGTTCTGGGGTTGAAGTTTGCACTGACTCTTCAGAAAACTTAGTCCATTCTGTGTGGAAGAAGCCATCTTTATCGACTCTTTCGTAAGTGTGTGCGCCGAAATAGTCGCGTTGTGCTTGAGTGAGGTTTTGCGGTAGACGATCGCGCCGATAGCTGTCAAAATAATCCAAAGAAGCACTAAACGCCGGAACCGGAATTCCTAACAGCGCCGCCTGAGACAACACTTCCCGCCACGCACCTTGACGATCCAAAATTGTCTGTTTAAACTCAGGAGCTAACAGCAAATTCGGTAACTCTGGATTTTCCTTGAAAGCTGACTTAATCTTATTCAAAAATCCAGCCCGAATAATACAGCCACCTTTCCAAATTCGCGAAATTTCACTCAAATTCAGATTATAGGAATAAGCTTTAGATGCCGAACTCAAAAGCGCCATACCTTGAGCATAAGAGCAGATTTTTGAGCAGTAAAGCGCATCCCTAATTTGCGTTACAAAAGTGCTAACATCACCCGTATATTTTGCAGTTGGACCAGTCAAAACTTGCGAAGCAGCAACTCTTTCCGCCTTGTAAGATGACATAATCCGGGCATTTACTGCCGCCGTAATTGTGGGAATACAAACACCCAATTCTAAAGCACTTTGAACAGTCCAGCGTCCCGTTCCCTTTTGCCCCGCCGCATCCAAAATCATTTCCACCAAAGGTTGTTTCGTGTCTGGGTCAATGTATTTGAAAATATCAGCAGTAATCTCAATTAAATAAGAATTGAGTTCGTCAGTAGTGTTCCATTCGGTAAATACTTCATGCAGCTGTTTATCATTCAAACCCGCAGCATTTTTGAGTAGGTCATAAGCTTCAGCAATTAGCTGCATATCACCATACTCAATGCCATTGTGAACCATTTTTACATAGTGACCAGCACCGCCGGGGCCGATATAAGTTACACAAGCACCATCATCAACTTGTGCCGCAATTTTGGTAAAAATTGGCTCAAGATATTCATAAGAACTAGTGGTTCCACCAGGCATTAAACTTGGGCCATTTAACGCCCCTTCTTCACCACCACTAACACCCATACCGATAAAACGGAAACCTTCTGGTTCTAACTCACGGGTGCGACGTGCAGTATCGTCATATAAAGAGTTACCACCGTCGATGATGATATCGCCTTCCTCTAAGAAAGGTTTCAATTCTTGAATTACTGCATCCACAGGCGCACCAGCTTTCACCATAATCAAGATTTTGCGGGGACGTTCTAAGGACGCAACGAAATCTTTAATGGTGTAAGTTGCTACGGCATTTTTGCCTTGGGCGCGTGTCTGCATGAAAGCATCTGTTTTTTCTGCGGTGCGGTTATACACAGAAATGGGAAAACCATTACGTTCTACGTTTAAAGCTAGGTTTTCACCCATTACTGCTAAACCGATTACACCAAAACTCTGTAGTGCCATAGGACTTTTTACTTAATACTGCTGTTGTTACGAAAGTTGTCTCCTTCAGGTTAGCGGTAACTTTCTGTGTTGTCCTGGAAGAAGAAATTAAGACTGCGATCGAAAAGGTAAAATTAGCGGGTATAAGCCGTTTAACTAGATGGGAGTTTTATGCTCGCATACATCTTGGCATTAGTCGTCGGTACAGGTAGCCTTGCTATTTACCTTGCCGCATTTTTCCTACCAGAAATCCACCGTAAGAGCGATTTTTATTGGAGTGGAGTCGGGTTGTTTTATGCTTTAGTTTTGTGGATTTGTGCTGGCAGAATTACAGGTGGCGTTCTGTTAGGACAAGTTGCTAGCGTTGCCTTATTAGGTTGGTTTGGTTGGCAAACCCTGACATTACGCAGAGAACTTACTCCCAAATGGCAACAAACCGAGTTACCCAGCACAGAGGAAGCAACCGAAAAAGTGTTATCTGAGGCAAAAAACCTCAGCGAAAACCTTAAATCTCAAGCTTCCAAGGTATCCTTACCGCAAGGAGTTTCCCAACTACCCCAAAAACTCTTAGGCTTATTCAATAGCGGAAAACCGAAAACCGCAAAACCGCCCAAAGTTAAACCAACTGTTACTCCTCCCGCTGCAAGTTCCGCAAAAACAGTAGCAACTCCTCCTACTGCTGAGGTGACAATCACCGAAATTACCCCAGACAACCCACAACCGGAACTTGATGTCACACTAAATGTAGATACAACTTCCAGCGAAACACCGGAACTAGTTCGCCCCAACCCTCCAGACCCTAAACTGGTAGAAGAAGCTGTGGAAGATGCAGAAGAGAAAAATCTGCCTAGTTCACCCCCAAGTCCCTTTGACAAGATTGAAAAGTCGGGGAGTTGAGGGTTCCAAGGGCAGAGGGGCAGAGGGGCAGAGGGGCAGAGGGGCAGAGGGGCAGAGGAGATAAATAATTTGCCTTTTGACCTTTACCCTTTTCCCAATGACAACTCACCAATGACTTTTCCCCAATTTTGATACATTGGAAAAATGTAGTTCCAATTGACTCATTTCATTTCATAATTGTTTTTCCGGCATTCCGACCGTGACAGAAAATAAAAGCTACAAAGACACCGTTAATCTGCCCAAAACTAACTTCGATATGCGTGCGAACGCTATCAAGCGGGAACCAGAAATCCAACAGTTTTGGGCCGAAAATCAGATTTACGAAAGATTGTCCCAAAACAATCCGGGCGATATATTTGTATTGCACGATGGGCCACCTTATGCCAATGGTTCGCTGCACATTGGTCATGCCCTGAATAAGATTCTCAAGGATATTATTAATCGTTACCAGTTACTTAAAGGGCGCAAGGTGCGCTATGTTCCTGGTTGGGATTGTCATGGTTTGCCCATTGAGTTAAAAGTTTTGCAGCAAATGAAACCAGAGGAACGGAAAAACCTCACGCCTCTGGAACTTCGTCGCAAGGCAAAAGATTTTGCCCTCAACACTGTGGACGAACAACGTCGCAGCTTTATGCGTTACGGCGTTTGGGGAGATTGGGAAAATCCTTATCTGACTCTAAACCCGGAATATGAAGCGGCGCAAATCGGCGTTTTCGGGCAAATGGTGTTAAAAGGTTACATCTATCGGGGTTTAAAACCTGTTCACTGGAGTCCAAGTTCTAAAACTGCTTTGGCAGAGGCGGAATTGGAATATCCCGAAGATGAAAAGGGCAACCCGACTCACGTTTCCCGCAGTCTTTATGCTGCTTTCCCTGTGGTCAGCGTAGCAGATGACTTGAAGGAAGCACTAGCACCTTATTTGCCCCAGTTGGGTGTTGCGGTTTGGACGACTACGCCTTGGACTATTCCAGCGAATATGGCAGTAGCAGTCAATCCTGATTTGCTTTACGCTGTGGTAGAAGTTGACCAAAAAGGCACAAAACTTAGCAAGTTTAAGTATTTAATTGTTGCTAATGAATTGGTGGAACGGTTAGCTGCTACTTTGGGCGTAAAGTTGACGGTTCGCGCTGTTGGTGTAGGTCGTTCTTTTGAAAATTGTACTTACAAGCATCCACTTTATGACCGAGTAAGTCCCATAGTCATCGGTGGCGATTACATTACCACTGATTCCGGTACTGGTTTAGTTCATACCGCACCCGGACATGGGGATGAGGATTTTCAAGTCGGAAAACGTTACAATTTACCTGCATTTTCCCCCGTCGATGCTGATGGCAATTTCACCGAAGAAGCAGGACAATTTGCAGGTTTAAACGTCCTCGATAAGGGTAATGCCGCTGTTGTGGAAGCGTTGGCAAAGGAAAATGTGTTGTTGAAAGAAGAACCTTATCGACACAAATATCCTTATGATTGGCGGACGAAAAAACCGACAATTTATCGGGCGACTGAACAATGGTTTGCTTCGGTTGCTGGTTTCCGGGAAGCTGCTTTAAAAGCAATTTCCGAAGTGAAATGGATTCCCGCCCAAGGGGAAAATCGCATTACACCAATGGTAGCGGAACGATCGGATTGGTGTATCTCTCGTCAGCGCAGTTGGGGCGTGCCAATTCCAGTTTTTTACGATGAAGAAACTGGAGAACCGCTGTTAACTGAAGAAACGATTTCTCACGTTCAAAGTATTGTCGCCGAAAAAGGTTCTGATGCTTGGTGGGAACTTTCCGTTGAGGAACTTTTGCCGGAAAAATTCCGCAACAATGGCAAGAAGTACCGCAAGGGAACTGACACAATGGATGTGTGGTTTGATTCTGGTTCTTCTTGGGCAGCTGTGTTAAAACAACGCCCGGAATTACATTATCCAGCAGAGATTTATCTGGAAGGGTCCGATCAACATCGCGGTTGGTTTCAATCTAGTTTATTAACTAGTGTGGCGAGTAATGGAATTGCCCCTTATAAAACTGTTTTAACTCATGGTTTTGTGTTGGATGAACAGAACCGGAAAATGAGTAAGTCTTTGGGGAATGTTGTCGATCCAACTATTGTCATTGAAGGTGGGAAAAATCAGAAAGAAGAACCGCCTTATGGTGCAGATGTGTTGCGTTTGTGGGTGTCGTCGGTAGATTATTCTACTGATGTGCCTTTGGGTAAAAATCTGCTCAAACAAATGGGCGATATCCGCAATAAAATCCGCAATACAGCGCGGTTTTTGTTGGGGAATTTGCATGATTTTGACCCCGAAAAAGATGCGGTTCCTGTTGAAGAATTGCCGGAATTAGACCGTTATATGTTGCATCGGATGACGGAAGTTTTTGGTGAGGTGGAAGCTGCTTTTGAGAGTTTCCAATTTTTCCGATTCTTCCAAACGGTGCAAAATTTCTGTGTGGTGGATCTTTCCAATTTCTATTTAGATGTGGCGAAAGATCGGTTGTATATCAGTGCACCTGATGCTTATCGTCGTCGCAGCTGTCAAACGGTTTTAGCGATCGCACTTGAAAACTTAGCAAAAGCGATCGCACCAGTATTATGCCACACAGCCGAAGATATTTGGCAATTTATCCCTTACTCAACTCCTTACAAATCTGTGTTTGAAGCAGGTTGGGTGAAGGTAGATGAACGCTGGAAAAATCCCCAATTAGCAACAAAATGGCAACAACTAAGACAGCTGCGCCAAGAAGTGAATAAAGTCATGGAACAGGCGCGGAGTGAAAAAACGATCGGTTCTTCTTTAGAAGCGAAAGTTTTGCTTTACGTTGCTGATGAAAAACTGCGCGAACAATTGGCGGAATTAAACCCAGAAATTGTTGAATACATACCAGAAGTACCAGCAGAAGCAAATCTAATTGATGCTGAACCGTACACACCGCCTGGGGCAATTGTTCCTACTAAAAAGTCCCCTGTTCTGCAAGAATTAAATGTTAATTTCGGAGAATTTGTCCGCAATTACAATCAACCTTTAATCACAGTTGCTTTAATTCTGGCGACAATTGTCACTGTCTATATAATGGGGGGAACTTTAGGCGTAATTAACCGAGTTCCGCTACTAGAACAGTTTTTTAGAATATTGGGACTTTTCTACTCACTGTGGTATGCCCGAAGGTATTTACTATTAGCAGAAGACCGCGAAAAATTGTTTGCACAAATTAGCACTTACAAAGAAGAAATTCTAGGTAAAACTGCGGAAATAAGCGAACAAAAACTTCTGCCCGAAGCTACTGAACCTGAAGCAATTACTTTGTTAGAAGTTGAGACTATTCCCCAAAATCCAGGAATTCTTAAAGGTGTGGATGAACTGCGTTATCTGTTCATTTCTTCCCAAGTGGAATTGCTAGATTCACCTGATGCTTTAACCGATTTGCAATATAAATTGCACACAGAAAAGCTAGGTGTTGGGATAGTGAAAGCTGATGGGGAAAAGTGCGATCGTTGTTGGAATTACTCCATCAATATAGGCAAATCTCTCTCAGATCCCCTACTTTGTGAACGTTGCATTCCTGCATTGCAAGGTAAATTTTAGGCTGCCCAGATCCCCGACTTCTTGAAGAAGTCGGGGATCTCAAGCTACTCCTCGTTCCTCGTTCCCAGATTCAAGCTGGGAACGAGAAGCAGAGGCTCCGCCTCTTGGGAAAGAGAAACGCAAAAGGAAAAAGGAAAAGGAGGTAGAACCTCCCAATCCTCGTTCCCAGGTTGAACCTGGGAACGAGAAAGTTTTAGGATGCCCAGATCCCCGACTTCTTCAAGAAGTCGGGGATCTCAAAGACTATTCACCAAAATCAATTTTCGCTGGATTCTGTTTCGTATTAGTAACAACCGTAATTTTTTGGAGAAATTCTTGAGTTAATTGGGTAAAAGCTTTCCCTCCTGGTGATTGGGGATTACACAAAACCACAGGCATAAAAGTATCAACTGCTTTAGAAACATTCACATCAACAGGAATGCGAGTTTTAAACATTTTAGTAGCACTGTAATCTTCATTAACTCTTCGCATTACTTGATTGTAGTATCTGCCTGATAATAAATTAGCGGACATAGTAAAGACAATTCCCAACATTTGAATTCTCACATCAGGTTCATTTCGGTGAACTTCTTTTTGTTGAGCAATGCGTCTTTCTAATAGCTGAATACCAATCACAGATAAAGGTTCGGGTCTAGCTGGTAAAATGTAGAAATCGCTTGCAAGTAAACCGCTACGAGTCAAAAGATTGTAACCTGGAGCGCAGTCAAGAATGATGAAATCATAATCTTTAACCACAGGGTTGAGAATATTTCTTACCAACTCTCTTTCAAAATCAATCCAAATTTGCTCAAAGTTGCTGCTACCTGCACGAACTGCTTTTTCATAAAGCATTTCCGATACTAAAAATTCATCATATAAATCCAAATCACCCGGTAGTAAATCCAATCCTTTCAATGAGCAAACATAAGGATTAATTACATCTGCGATCGGTATTGTCAACTTAAGATCCGGTTTAATTGCTCTATTTACTAAATGCCTTAAAGTCCGTTTATCGCGTCGCCGCTTAGAAAAGTCTTGAGGAGACATTAAACTCAAAGTGGCACTAATTTGGTTATCTAAATCTACCACCAAAACTTTTTTCCCGAAATCTTTTACTAACGAAGCAGCTAAATTTACCGTCAGGGTTGTTTTACCCACGCCGCCTTTCATATTAGCAGTTGCAATTATTAAACCCATTCCTTCAGTCCTCTCAATAATTTCGCCCTGTTTTCAACTTTGTTTAGACACCTAGATAACACACCGATCGCCATGCTTGAATAAATTTAATATGTTTGTCGTACAAAAGGGCGTTAACTGCTGAAACTTTCCCCTAGAGATAGACGAGTCAACGGATGATGATTTTCCCATGAACCTGTGCTTTTAGGCAACTGGATTATTTTAGCTAATAAGCTCTGCAATCTTGACAAAATTTCCCCCAGTCGTCAAAGTAATTTTCCTTTCCTCAGCAGGTAAGCAGCTGTTAGTCATCTAAGTTGCTAGTTAAGGCACAGAGGCGGCAGGAAAGAGCGATCGACACAGATCCCCGACTTCTTAGAGAAGTCGGGGATCTCGCTGGGAATTTGTAGTGATGAGTGCGATCGCAAAATCAGTAATTTCCCCCAATCAATGGAGTACGATCCGATCGACAATAGAATCAAAGTCAGCTTATCTCTGATAAATGCTGCACTAGAGAGGAAAAAATTTTGAGTTTTAATCCTCAACTTTGCCGCAACGAAAGCGAAGTTGAAAGTAAGCTTATCGTCAATTATTTGTTACCTAAGTTAGGTTACACTCCCGACACTTGGCATCAAGAAGTCGCTTTCGGCAGAATCCGTCTAGATTTTTTAGCTTTTGCCATCCAAAAAATCCCTTTTGTGTTGGATGCCGACTCGCCATTAGGCGTAGTGATGGAAGCCAAACATCCACAGCAAAAATTAGATAAGCATATTCCCAGACTCAAGCGATATTTAATCAGTTTGAATCTCAGATATGCGTTACTGACAAATGCTAAAGAAATTAGAATTTATGAAAGATTCAACGATGATATCCAGTTAATTTATCAGTGTTCCGGCGAAGCACTTGATAGTCACATAGATGAAATTAAATCTCTTATTGGCAGAGGTAGCCTGAAAGAAAAACCTACGGAAGTTCCTTCTGTGATAATCAAATCTCAAGATGAACAAATAAAACCAACTGTTCAAATCTCTAAACCTAATTCTGAAAATCCGAGGAAAAATACAATGAAGACGATCGCAGTTTATCACAATAAAGGCGGAGTCGGTAAAACAACAACTGTCGTCAACCTAGCAGCAGCATTAAGTAAGAAAGGAAAGCGAGTTCTTGTTATCGATTTGGATAGTCAAGCTAACACGACTTTTGCTACAGGCTTAGTGAAATTTGATGATGAGGAAATGGACGATATAAGAAATAACCATATTCTTCATGTTTTACAGTTAGAAGATTCCTTCTCTATACCGGAAGTAGCAAGAAAATCTCAGTTTAGTAATCCTACAATTGACGTTATTCCTTCTCACATTACATTAATGGAGTTTGAATACGAATTAAATAATCTCGACTACAGTAGGCTGATGTTAATTAAAAAATTAGCAGCAGTAAATGACAAGTATGATATTGTACTTATTGACACTCCTCCATCATTAAATTTCTTTGCTAGGATTGCCCTGATTACTGCTGATTATTTAATAATTCCTTCAGATTTAAAACCATTCGCTAATCAAGGGCTAAACAATGTAAAAGAGTTGATTAAACAAGTCAATGGCTACAGAAAAATGGTGAATAGAGAACACATCCAAATACTTGGGGTTTTGGCTTGTAAAATTTCGACTAATTCTAGATTTATAGAATATAGTTTACCCAGGCGGAGAGAAATTATTCCCAACCGTTACGCTCTTAATTTATTGGATACTGTGATTTATGAAAGAGATGATTTGGCTAAGTGTGCAGAAAAGGTTCAAATTATTGGAGAGATGGAAATAGCAGATCCAATCTCAGTACTTGACTTTAAACCTGATTCGCTTGCATCTCAAGAATTTGAATTGTTAGCTATAGAAGTTTTGCAAAAAATAGGAATGGCAGTATGAATTTGAAAAAATTATCACCTTCTCTGGTAGCAGTCAAACGAATAACTTCCTCTGTTCCTCGGTCAAATTTTGCAGAGAATGAATTAGACAATACTGCCAAGCAAATTTTAGAAATTGGCGGATTGATCAATCCAATAGTTGTTTGTAGAACAAGCTCGGACGCATACTCCTATGAGGTAGTAGATGGTCATTTTGAATACTACGCAGCTGCTAGAGCAAAAGAGATAGATCCTATAAGGGGTGAAACAATTGGAGCCTTTATTATTGAACCAGAAAATGAGAAAGCTCTCCTCACGCAAGTTCAAGTTCTGCGAAAGCAAAGAATTTCAATAAACACTGGTCTAAGTGAGGTTGACAAAGAAACAAAAATATCACCCAGCTTTGAACTACGTTTAACAAATCTAGAGTCACGCCAAACAAACATTGAATCTCGATCGGAAAATCGACACAATGAACTAAGGTCAGAGTACTTGAGTGAAATCAAAGCGCTTAAAAGTAGGATGGATGAAATTGAAACAAGAATTAAACCAGTACAAATTCCTCTTTTAGAGGTCTGAACAATATGGAATTATCCAAACTTCTTTCTCAATTAAGCAAGATTCCTGGAGTAAATTCTACAGTAATTGCGAATTTCAAGAAAGAAAGAAGTAAGCAACCATTTGAGCCGTTTACTTCATTTGAAGATGTAGTAAAAAGGGTTTACAAATTAGGTGGCACAACCATGATTAAAATCATAGATGGGTGGCAAAAATAGTAGTCTAGATTGAAAAGGCGATCGCTCATTAATACCAAATCCGGGTTAACTATCCGATTGGCGTATCTTCTTCCTCTTCTTTCTTCGTGTTTTAAAACGCTATCGCGTTTCGCTTCGCTATCGTGTCTTCGTGGTTTCCTAAAAAGTAATTAATGCGGACTTAGTATGAGGTACGGAGAAACCCGGTTTCTTCAAGAAACCGGGTTTCTGGGGTGTACTTCATCCAAATGAAAACCGCTATACTTTCCTCCACATTCCCTTACCCATACACTGACGGAGGAAAGAAAATCATCTTTTCGCTAATAACTCAAATTCCTGGTAAATAGCTTCTGCTTTCAACAGTAGAGGTATAAGATTATCTTCTTCTATCTCTTTGATGAACAAATCTTTTAAATACTCACGCTTTTCCGATGGCCCAGAATGAAACCCTACCATTTCATGAATTATTTGCACATCTTTTTCTGTATGTTTGAACCCAGCGAAATTTGTATGAAAATGTTGATTAATTTGCTCTATAATTGCTCCGAAATCATTAGTAACTTCATCAAATAATCCAATTACATAATTTTCTTTATAAGGCAATATCTGTAAATAAAAATTTACCCAAGCTTTTAAATAGCTTCTAACAGAAGCTCCCCAACCAGGATAATCTACATTAAATCGATAACTTATTTCTAATTCTAAACTCTTTAAGGAAATTATTGCATCTGCTGGTTGACGAATTAGTACTAGTGTGGGAATTGACAAATCAGCGGCGCGAATTACTTGTGCTGCTGCGTGTAAGTGAGATGCTATTATTAAAGGCTTTGGCTGTACAGATTGAATTGCCGCTACACAAAAACTGTTGGCAGAACGCGGAAATCCTTCTATAACTAATTGTGTATTTTCTTGTACTGCTTGTTTGGTTCCTTTGCCTAGTAGCGATCGCAGCGGAAAAAACAATTGAGGATACAAACTGCAAAAAGAACGCAACTCAAATTTTAACCTCAATAGCGTTTGTTTACTTGATGCACCGTAATACATAACTCAAACAGCTAAAATTCTAAATATGTTACCACTTAATCTTTAATTTCCTAAGTAGATTTTTACAAGCACTATTTTTTTGTATGTACATAGCATATTATTCAGACCAGCTAGCTTAACATAGTGATAACTCAAGTCGCCAGTGGCAAACTTAACCAAAATTCACCTCTTTTACCTAAGTACGATGAACATCCTTATGCTTTCCTCAACGTTCCCCTACCCACCAACTCGTGGGGGAACGGAAATTAGAACCTTTAACTTACTTAAATATCTGCAACAACGTCATCAAATCACCCTCGTTACTCAACGCCACTCAGGAGTTACTGACACCGAGGTTGCAGAACTCCGTCAATGGGTGAAAGAATTAGTGATTTTTCCCCTACCACCAGAACCAACTCAACTAAGTGGAATTAAAGGATTAGTTGGTAAATTTTCCCGCTTTTCGGAATCTTTAATTAAAGCAACGCCACCAAATGTTTTATATCGCTATTCTCCCGAAATTCAAGCTTGGGTAGATGATTTTGTGCGATCGCGAAAATGTGATGTCATCACCTGCGAACATAGCGTTAATGAAATTTATGTCCGTCCTGAATTTAAAAATACCGTCAAAACAATTGTCGATATTCACAGTTCGGTTTATGGTTGGATACGCGATCATTTAGATATGGGTGCTTCACCGAATGCGCTGCGCGATCGCCTTTACCTCAACCTACTTCTAGAACGCTATGAAAAACGCTATTCCGGCAAATTTAACTACTTAGTTGTCACCACCGAAGACGACAAACAACAATTCCTTAAATACCGTGCCGATGCCAAAATCCCTGTAATTCCTAATGGTGTAGACTTGGAATTATTCCCTTATCGAAATAGCGATCCAGGAGGACATAAACTAGCATTTGTCGGCGCAATGGACGCTTCCCATAACATCGACGCAGTACGATTTTTTGCCTTAGAAGTGTTACCAGAACTGCAAAAAACCTACCCCGATACTACTTTTAGTATTGTCGGCGCACGTCCCACCCCCGAAGTTTTAGCACTCGCAGAAACCAAAGGAGTTATTGTTACGGGAAAAGTGCCATCAATGGCAGAATATCTCCACCAAAGTACAGTTTGTGTAGTACCTTTGCGTGCAGGTTATGGAATTAAAAATAAAACCTTAGAAGCAATGGCAGCGGGAACTCCAGTAGTAGGTAGCGATCGCGGATTAGAAGGATTAGCCGTTGACACTCCCAATGTACCATTAAGAGCATTAAGAGCTAACAGCATCCCAGAATATATTAACGCGATCGATCGCTTATTTGAAAATGCCCAATTACGGCAAGAGTTATCGAAAAATGGGCGATATTTGGTAGAAACAGAATACATCTGGGAACGTGCAGGACAACTTTACGAACAAGTAATCACCGATTAAGCCAATTGCGAATTTTGACTTTTAAATAAGTATAAAATGGCAATTGGTAACTTTCTGCTAACAACCAAAGTACCAAAATTAAATGCGATAGAAAAGTTAAACCCACCCAAATAAAAGGAAAATAAGATTGATTGCTTCCTTCTTCTGGTGGGAAAATGTAAGTAGAAACTCCCACAATTAAAGTTGGGAAAATTACCAAAGCCATTCCCAACAGCCAAACTACAAAAGATAATTCCGAATCTTTTTGATGTGCTAACTTCCAATTTCGACCAGTCCACCGCCAAGCCATCGGCGGCGTACTATCCGCCATAATCAGTATTTGTTCTTCTATATTCGCCGTAAAAATATGGCGACAAAAGTCACAAGCAAAAGCTTCCGTGAGAGTCAATACTGAAATATGACCATAGCGACAGACTGGACAACTATAAGCATCATGATAGTTAAGTTTTCTGCTCTCAAGAGCTAGTTTGCTCGAATGCTTTGGTATATTCATTTCCTAACTGAGGATTTTAAACCTTTTACAAGTCTTATTCGCGTAGTTTAGCGATTAATTAGGCAATGTCGCTACTGGTAAAATACTATTTTACAAATATTGTAAAAAACCCAGCCGATATAACAGCTGAGTTTTAATTAGGTCTGTTGTAGCGACTTTAGTCGTTTCCTTACCAAATAGAACGACTG
This sequence comes from Floridaenema flaviceps BLCC-F50, assembly GCF_041929275.2. Taxonomy (NCBI): domain Bacteria; kingdom Bacillati; phylum Cyanobacteriota; class Cyanophyceae; order Aerosakkonematales; family Aerosakkonemataceae; genus Floridanema; species Floridanema flaviceps. The sequence continues at coordinate 995,444 of NZ_JBHFNR020000001.1, forward strand.
AAGTCGTCACAACGAACGAATTACTTATTTACCTTTAGCGTGATGATTCCCAAAAGACTCGTAGTATTTTTCCGGGTCATATAAGTGACATTCGTCGGTAATCTGTTTCATTAAAGACCAAGAAAAAGTGTATTCCCGGACATACTCTCCCCAGTTTTCCTTGATGCTGCGATGTGCTAACCGCAAGTTGTAGGAAGGGATAGCAGTACAAAGGTGGTGGGGAATGTGGACGTTAATATCATGACAGAGAAATTCTACCCAACCTGGATAGTCGCAATGAACGCTTCCCGCTAACTGCGCCATCGCTTCATTCCACTCTGCTTCCGGTTTAAAAGGAATATCAGAATATGTGTGGTGTACCAAAGTAAAGGTACTCATCCAGAAATGGTAAACCATCCAAGGCATTAACCAAAACTTGACAAAACCCCAAATTCCAGTGGTAGCGATTAAAGTGGGAAATCCGATCGCCATAAACCCCAAAACCAACAATACCGAAAATCTTACCTGTTCCCGCTTTTTACCTTCAAATCGGTTCCAATTAAAGTGTAAAACTGCCCAATGCGCGATCGATCCTACCCACCAAAGACGACCCCGTATCGCTTGATAACCCCATTTTCCCAATGTACCTAAGCTATCGTAATACTCTGGTTTAAAAGGTTGCCAAGCATTATCCTCATCTATCTTATTCGTATGGGCGTGGTGGTGATTGTGGAGAAGTCGCCAACTATGGAAAGGATAAATCAAAGGCAACATCATCGCATGACCCAGCAAATCATTCACCCAACGACGGTTAGCAAATGAACGATGACCACAGTCATGACCAATAACAAAAAAACCAGTCAGTGCCGTCCCGGTAAAAATCCAGGCGAATGGTAACAAAAACCAAGGAGAAAAAGCAATGCCAGCATAGCCTAAACAAACCAGCAATACATTAATTACCACCGAAGTCCAAGCTTTCCGGCGATTTTTCAGGAACACCTCTTTTGGTAAAGTCCGCAAAATATCTCTGAGGCGGAGATTAGGGGAAACTTCCTGGGTAGTTCCTGAATCTTGGGGTTTTACAAATGATAGAGTCATGAATTACTTAACTTAAACTTCCTGCGTAACCGTACAGTGTGTAGCAAAATAGGCACAGCAAAGCTGCCTACTATAAATCAATCAGTAACAGGCAATATGGGCGGATATTTTGCTTATTTTGCTAAATTTCAGTAGTAGTCAGGCTGGAGAACAATACTGGGTTTTCTGTAGAAAAACAGATGTGTTCGTAGCGAAACTTTTCTTTTTATACCATAAGGTGAGGTTGCTGACTACCCATAGAAAATTTAGCCTAAGCCACAATCAAGGCTAGGATAATCATTTATCAACCGCAGAGGATAGATAGTGCTAATTTCTTCTATCCTCGATCGTCCTGAGTGCTGATTTCTGAATCTTCTTCTATTAAACGCTGTTGCTTGAGATTTTGTAGCTGTTGCAACAAAGTTTCGACTTCGGTTTGCAGATTTAAAAGCTTAAGTTGCTGATCTGCCTGATAAACTGACTTCATCTTTTCCATCATGCGGACTTGATTGGTTAGTGCTACAGACATATTGCTCGCTTCCTGAACAGCGATCGCAGGACGTTGAATAGTTGATGCAGATAAACCAGTTGACATTTTCTTTGCTTAGTTATATTTGCTTACTCACACCATTCGGTAATTCTAACCTGTAAAGTTATGCAAAGTTAAGTTTTTCTGGAACTAATTTTTTCTGAAGTCGGGGACAGGGGTTAGGGGGTAGGGGTTAGGGAGAGTTGAAAAGTAGTTAGTTAAATTATTTTCCCCCAACTCCCCAACTCCCCAACTCCCCAACCCCCAACCCCTAACCCCTAACCCCCCACGAAGGAACCTTACAGGGTAAACTGAGTGTATATTTCGGAGTTTTGTTTTATCTGTGATTGCTAGTCTTTCCCTTGCTGACTCTAAACTAAAAAGCTGGCCTGGTCTTATCGAAGCCTATCGTCCTTACTTGCCAGTGACATCGGACACGCCTGTAGTGACTTTGTTGGAAGGCAATACACCGTTGATTCCAGTTCCGGCGATCGCATCTCAAATCGGTAGACAAGTCCGCGTGTTCGTAAAGTTTGACGGACTTAATCCCACTGGCAGTTTTAAAGACCGAGGCATGACTTTGGCAATCTCGAAAGCCAAAGAAGCTGGTGCAAAAGCCGTTATTTGTGCTAGCACTGGTAACACTTCCGCTGCCGCTGCTGCTTATGCCCGACGGGGTGGGATGCGGGCGTTTGTGTTGATTCCTGATGGTTATGTGGCTTTGGGTAAGTTAGCCCAAGCTTTACTTTATGGCGCAGAAGTGCTGGCAATTAAAGGAAATTTTGACGATGCGCTGAATATTGTCCGGGACATGGCTCAAAGCTACCCCGTAACTTTGGTCAACTCTGTTAACCCTTATCGCTTGGAAGGGCAAAAAACAGGTGCTTTTGAAGTAGTTGATGCTTTGGGTAATGCGCCTGATTGGTTGTGTATCCCCGTTGGTAATGCGGGAAATATCACAGCATATTGGATGGGTTTTTGTCAATACCACCAAGAAGGAAAATGCGATCGCCTACCGCAAATGATGGGATTTCAAGCAGCTGGAGCCGCACCGATCGTCACAGGTAAACCAGTCGCTCATCCCGAAACCATAGCCACAGCCATTCGCATTGGCAACCCAGCGAGTTGGGAAAAAGCCATTGCTGCACAACAAGCAAGCCAAGGAGCATTCAACGCCGTTACCGACGAAGAAATTTTGGCAGCTTATCGGTTGTTAGCTTCCGAAGAAGGGATTTTCTGCGAACCTGCTAGTGCTGCTTCGGTTGCCGGAATGCTGAAAGTCAAAGATCAAATTCCCAACGGTGCAACAGTAGTTTGTGTCCTCACCGGAAATGGACTAAAAGACCCAGATACAGCAATTAAACACTGTGAAAACCAATTTAAGAGCGGGGTGGAGCCGGTCTTGTCGGCGGTAGCTGAAGTGATGGGCTTTTAGCTTTAATTGGTAATTCTACAGGTTGTTTGGTTGATTCGGGCAACTTGGCAGGTTCCGGTTGCTTCTCCTCACTCTTGGGTTTTGGTGTAGTTTCCCCAGTGTCGCTACCAGAATGTTTAGTGAGGAGATCTACCATATCGCTTAAAGCAGTAGTCAAGCTTTGGCGAGTGTTGACGTGGTTTTCTTGTTCCGCTTTTAAGGCTTTAATTAATTGTTCGCGTTCGATCGTCACTTCAATAAGTTTCTGCTGTAATTGGGTTAGAGTTTGCAGTTGTTCTACCTCTTGAGAAATAGCCGCAACATCCAAAGAATCATCTGTTTTCAGCGAAATACCAGCCTTTAGTTGCTGGATTTCTGCTTTGAGTGCTTCTATCATTTCTTGTGATAGCTTGGCTTCCTTGCGGCGTTGTTCTGCTTCCGTGTTGTAAAGCTCACTCCACTTGGTAGCAGTTTCCAAAGCCGTATCGCGATCGCGTTGTGCTTGCGCTACCTGTTCCCGCAAAGCCTGAATTTCCGCTATCCACTGACTAATATCTTGACTCATATCTTTAATTTCTTTCTTATTACCAACTGCTTATATAAAGACAAAACGCCCTTTTACTCAAATCTTGCATCGGGGAGGTGGAACCTCCCACATACTCGTTCCCAGGTTGAACCTGGGAACGAAGAAAAGAGGCTCTGCTCAGGAGTGCAAGATCTGAGTTTTAGCTTTAAATATACTGGATTTTGCCCAAGCAAAACTTATAAAAGTTAACCTCTTCTTATTTTACTGCCGCTATGATCTCACAATCTGAACGTAAAGCATCCACCCTCAAGCGCCTGCGGAGGATTAGTCATGTACTAGATAATGCCATTGCCATTCCCGGAACAAAATTTCGCTTTGGTATCGATCCAATATTAGGATTAATCCCCGGTGGAGGTGATACAGTCTCAGCTTTCTTCGCCGCTTACATCATCTGGGAATCAGCGATGTTGGGATTACCAAAAGAAATTTTAATGCGAATGTTTTCTAACATTTTGTTTGATACCTTTGCCGGAAGCGTACCAGTAGTCGGAGATTTATTTGATGTTGCGTGGAAAGCTAATGTTAAAAATGTCGCTTTGTTAGAAGAGCATTTACAATTACCAGAGACGAGTCAAAAAGCAGATAAATGGTTTTTGTTTCTCTTGTTAATAGGTTTAATTTTGTTCGTGACAATTGTCGGTACTATTAGCGTTTTGATCGTTAGTTTCTTGATCGGTTTAATTACAGGTAACAGATAACCTGAATATTTCAATAGTGAGGAGTGAATAAAATGCAAGATTGGTGGTCAACCACATTTCCCAAAGGTCGGCAAACTGTTACAATCACCGACGCTAACGGTTATCCCGTGAAAATTGCTTATGGGGAAAAAGGTAAAGGCAAACCTTTATTTTTAGTACATGGAATTGGCAGTTGGAGTTACGGTTGGCGACACAACATCGATCGCCTTTCTCAACACTTTCGCGTGATTTGTTTCGATGCTAAAGGTCATGGATTTTCCGATCGACCATTATACGCCGAACAAGTAGGACATCAAATCATCGAAATCAAGCGAATTATTGAAGCTTTAACCGATGAACCTGCAATAGTTGTCGCAATTTCTTTAGGCGCATTAGTAACATTAGGCGCAGCTAGTTCATATCCAGAATTGTTTGCAGGGTTGGTAGTCATAAACGTACCAATTTTCCCGCAAAGATTGCCAAATCGCGCCATGAGGTTACTGTCTTATTTACCAATGGATTTAGTGCGAACTGTTGATAATTTGCGACTTACAAAAATCTTTGCGCCAATGGTACGACGAATTATCGAAATTGAACGGCACGAAGTAGTAGTTAATCCAGAATCAATCACTGACGAAGATGTTTACTGGATTTCTTATCCATATATTAACTTTACCAACGCCATTACCAAATACGCCGAAGAATTACGAAACTCAGCTAGAGAAATTGAATGTTTACTGAATAAAGAACCAAATATTATCAGTAAAATTCAAGAAAACTTGCCCAAAATTAATTGTCCAACTTTGATTTTATGGGGAGAACAAGACCAATGGTTTGAGGTTAGTAATGGTGAAAAATTACAATTGCGTTTACCCGGTTCTCTATTAAAGATTTTACCCAATTGTGGTCATGACCCTTCTGCCAGTTGTCCCGAAATTGTGAATGAAGCAATTTTAGACTTTCTGCGCGATACTAATTTTGTGAGGGTGAAATAAATATTTATTATTCGGCAGTAATATAAGCACCCAGAAACACTAATTGATTAATCATTTCTTCCGCCGACTTAGTAGCTATCAATCTTTGAATTCCTCGCAACTGTTCGCCAACTGAATAACTTTGCCTTTCCGCAATAATAATTCCTGCATGAACTCTACTTTCTTCCATGTAGATTTTATGCAAACGGCAAAAATCTCGTACATTAAAAGTATAAATTACCCGTTGTTGCTCGGTTGCCCAAATTAACTGTTCTGAATCTATCTGTCCGAGATTATTTGCATCTGCGGTGGTTACTAAATCTACACCAGCATTTAGCAAAGCTTGCACTAACGCTCCTCTTAGTGTATCTTCATCCAGATACAAACGAATTTGACTCATTTTTGCTGACTCGCTATGTATTCTGCTTCCAATCGTTCATACTCGGCTTTTTCTGCTGCTAAATATGCCTCTATTTCTGCGGTATTTGCGTGATAATAAGCTAATGCTGCATGAACTTGAGCTAAATTGATAAAGCCATATTCTTGAACAATTTCTTTTGGAGTTAGTCCTTGTTGCGATAAAACAGTTATTTGTTCCACAGAAATTCTAGTTCCTGCAATTCTGGGACGATTTCCGCAAGTTTCTGGTGTGCGGATAATTAGAGTTCCGATATCAACTGTCGTAGTCATATTTACCTCTATGTAACTAATTTATATTCTATTGTTTTATTGTGATCATAACCAGATTTTCAATTATTTAAAGGTAAGATTACAGTAAAAGTTGTGCCTACTCCAATTTCACTAGTGAAACTAATTTGACCTTTGAGTAATTCTACATAATTTTTGACGATCGCTAATCCCAAACCGGAACCCCCTATATTATCTACATTTCTACCCCTGTAAAATGGCTCAAATAAATTCGATCGATCTTCTGGATGAATGCCAATTCCCCGATCTATTACTTGAAAAATTGCCTGTTCATTATCAATCGAGAGTCGCAACTTTACAGTACTACCTTGGGGAGAATATTTGAGAGCATTAGATAGTAAATTTGAGAGAACATAGCGCAACCATTGTTCGTCAAACTCAACAAATGTATCTGGTTTACCTTGATAAGTAAAGCAGATATCATGTCCCTGTTCATCAGAAAATTGTAATTCTTCTAATAAGTATTGACAAAAATCTGGTAAATTTATTGGTGTAGGATTAGCTTGAACCTTACTTGGATCAGTTCTGCCTATTATTAAAAGATCTTCTATCAGTCTGAGCATTTGTTGAGCCGAGTTTTGAATTTGCTGCAAAAACTTATTTTTTTTGGCTTCGGAAAGCTGAAGCTCATAAAATTCAATGGTTTGGGCTGACATAATAATCGCACTTAGGGGATTACGAAATTCGTGGAAAACCATTGAGATAAATTGGGATCTTAGGTGATTGAGTTCCTGTTCTTTTTCTAGGGCGTGATATACTTCTTCTGTTTGCTTTTGTAATTGTTGATTAGCTTGAACTAATTCAGTTGTTTGATTTTCTACTACTTGTTGTAGGGTTTCGACAACATTGTATAGTTCGATCGGATCTAGCGATCGCAAAATGCTACTCTGAGTCACAATTCCTACAAGTTCACCCGCTTTACCAACCACTACCAAACGGCGCACAAACCGCTGTTGCATCTCTTGATGTGCTAACCACAAAGAATCTTCTGGATGCAGACAAAATAAGGGTTGACTCATCACAATTTCCGCCGATACCTGTGCTAAATTCAAACCTAAAATTTGCATTTGTACAATGTCTCTTTCAGTGATTATTCCCACAGGAATGAATTGTTGAGAATTTAGCTGAGAAGTAATGACAACTGAACTCACTTGATGCTGATTCATTAATTGAGCTAATTGTAAAATTGAATTGTTACCAGCAATATGAATTACTTCTCTTGTCATCACATCACCTACTCGGCGCATTGCCAATAAACTCGCAGGTTGTAAAATGCGACGAATAGTTCCTGGTGTAACAATGCCGATTAATTTGCCCCGATCGTCTACAATTGGTAAATGGCGAATTTTATTTTGCCGCAACAATGTTAAGGCAACAAAAACATCTTTAAATTGCGATAAAGATAAAGTAATAACTTCTTTGGTCATAATTGCCGCAACAGGTACAGCTAAGTTTTGCCCTGTCGCCAGCAAATTTACAATGTCTCTTTCGGTAACTATACCTTTAATATAATCTTCTTCAACTACTAAAACGCAACTATTTACTTCATATTCCGCTAAATCATCGGATAGAAAAACATCTGATAAACTGGAATCTTTGTTGTTAGTTTCTGTTGGATTGTATAAAACACAGTCTCTCCCGCGAACCTGATTCATCAATGACAGCATTTCTAACAAAGGCGTATTAGGGCATACAGTTAATATATGGCAGTCAATTGCCTGTATTGGGTTCGGAAAGTGCATAAATAAAAAGAATACCTTGGCAGTAGAGTCATTTATACTAGGGTAACTAATTTTACTTCGCAAATCTTTAAAGTCTGGGAAATTTTTTTAATACTAGAAAATGAAAAAATCTCCAGTAGTTCGCTGCATCTCTCGACCGATCGTGCAATAATGATCCTTCTGTGACTTAACGATCGCTTTTCCATGCCTGAAAATCCTCTGTCCCAAGAAGACCTCGCATCTGCCTTAGAAGGTATCAGCGATATCAACTTTCAATTGCCCGATCCCGAAGACGAAGAAATCCCCGATCATGAATTTCAAGAACAGTTAGATACTGCTTGGCAAGTTTGCGATCGCTTCGATCTGCTAACAGAAATTTGGCGGGGGCGCATTTTAAGGGCGATACGCGACAGAGAGAAAAAAAGAGGTGATGGCAGAGGTAGCGGCTTTTTAAACTGGCTAAAAGAGCGAGAAATTAGCAAAAGTCAAGCATATTCCTTAATAGAATTGGCGAATAGTGCCGATACTTTACTAGAAGAAGGAAAACTCGACCCAAATGCGATTAGAAACTTCAGTAAACGTGCTTTTGTGGAAACAGCTAAATCTTCCCCAGAAGTACAACAAATGGTGACAGAAGCAGCACAAAAAGGCGATCGCATCACCAGGCGTGAAGTCCGTCAATTAACAGATGAATGGACAGCAATGAGTTCCGATCTCCTACCAGAAGAAGTGAAAGCAAAAGTTGCCGATCATACCCTTCCTTCCCGCTACCTGACACCTTTAGTTAAAGAATTAGGCAAATTACCCGAATCTCATGTTAATTTTCTACAAGAAGAAGTTGCCGAAGAACCAACAGTAGATAAACTGAAACAAGTCACTTCTGATGCGCGGAATTTAGCCAAATATCTTCATGCCGCTGCCCAAGTGCAAGCAATTAATCAATCAACAGTTGATGTTGAATTGGCATTAGAAGATGCCTTGCGAGTTGGTTGTTTAAATACTGCTTCTGACTTAGTAAAACAAGCGGCGCAATTAGAACAAACGATCGCCAAATTTTTCACAACTTGGAAACGTTTAGGTACTTTAGCCGATCGACTTTACGTAGACACAGGCGCGAGTACACCACATTTGCGATCGCTCCTCTCCTGCATAGAACGTCTCTCCGGCGAAATCATCGAAGTCCCCTTAGATGACGAAGGGCAACAAGTTGTTCGCTTAAGAATCCTCACTTAGCAGGGGTGCTGGGGAGTTATTCCCTAACCCCTACCCCCTACCCCCTACCCCCTAATTCTTAATTCCAGTAGTAGCAATACCGCGAATAAATTGCTTTTGACCGACTAGAAATAACAAAACTACTGGCACAGTAGCAACGATCGTAGCAGCCATTAACAAAGGCCAATTATTCGTAAATTGTTCTTGAAACTCTGCCAAAGCCAATTGTACAGTTCTCAGTTCGGGTCGAGTAGTAAAAACCAAAGGTTTAAACAAATCATTCCACTCACCTATGAAAGTGAATAGAAACAGAGTGACTAAAGCAGGGCGAGACAAAGGAATCATTATTTGCCAGAGAATTTGTAACCGATTTGCCCCATCTAAAGCAGCAGCTTCTTCCAATTCCAGAGGTACAGTTAGGAAATATTGGCGCAATAAGAATATGCCAAAACCGTTAGCAGCTGTCGGTAAAATTAGCGCCCAGTAAGTATTGATTAGATGTCCCCATTTCAGCACCAAAAATATAGGAATTACTAATAACTGAAAGGGAATAACTAAAGTAGCTAAAATAATTAGCAGCAAAGCCTGACGACCACGAAATCGCAATCTAGCTAAAGCGTAACCAGCCAAAGCCGAGGTGACAACCTGAAACGCCGTCACCGCCAAAGCTACTAAAGTGGAATTAGCAAACGCTAACAAAAAATTACCCCGTCGCCAAGCTTCCTGGTAGTTCTCAAAAGTTGGATTAGCTGGTAAGCCACTACTAGAAACAGTTCCAGGAGGAGCAAAGGAGGTGAAAAAAACCACCAGCAACGGCATTAAGACGATAATTGCACCAAAGACCAGCAAAACTGGATTTAACCATGCCAGGATAGAGTGAGCGAAAATCGGTGTAGTGGTTGACTGAGACTGAGGTTGATTCATAAGTGAAGTGACTATAGAAAGTGCTTTTAGATATTGATTTTCTGAACATTGAGCAAATAACTGAATAGTTGCCTACAATAACAGACTAGGTATTAACTCCAGTGATCATGCTCAGGCTAGATATCAGTCTGGCAGATTACAGTTAATGATAAAGTAAGTCGAATGAGATGACTTGGCGAGAAAAATCAGTGATTTCTGGTGATTCTGGTAAATTATATCTAATAATGCAGGGTAGCTTTTTTGCCCTAAATCTCAGCCCAGAGTCGATTTCCGTTCGCGTAGCGTGCGCGTAGTGCGTATCGACCGATATCTACCAAATAAAGTTGAGGAGACAAGTTACTTATGCCGCAGCTTGAAGCCAGTGCAGAACTAGACTTCCACAGCGAGAGCTATAAAGACGCTTACAGCCGCATTAATGCGATCGTGATTGAAGGCGAACAAGAAGCCCACGAAAACTACATTCAACTGGCTAAACTGCTACCGGATCACGAGGAAGAGTTAATCCGTCTTTCCAAAATGGAAAGTCGCCACAAGAAAGGATTTGAAGCTTGTGGTCGTAATCTTCAAGTGACACCGGACATGAAGTTTGCCCGTGAGTTCTTCGCCCAACTGCATCAAAATTTCCAAGATGCACTCGCCGAAGGCAAAGTAGTTACTTGTTTGCTGATACAAGCTCTAATTATCGAGTGTTTTGCGATCGCTGCATACAACATCTACATCCCTGTAGCTGACGACTTTGCCCGCAAAATTACTGAAGGTGTCATTAAAGACGAATATTCACACCTCAACTTTGGCGAAGTTTGGCTCAAAGCAAATTTTGAGGCATCAAAAGAGGAATTAGAAGCAGCAAATAAGCAAAACTTACCCATAGTTTGGCAAATGCTCAATCAAGTCGCAGATGATGCCCGTGTTTTAGCAATGGAAAAAGATGCTTTAGTTGAAGATTTCATGATCGCTTATGGCGAAGCTTTAAGTAATATTGGCTTCACCACCCGCGATATTATGCGAATGTCAGCTTATGGATTGGCAGCTGCCTAATCTCAATGTCACAAAATATCCTAAAAGCTCTAAAACAACCCGTGCTAATTAGGAAAAGCAGGCAAAATCAATACTAGTGCCGATTAGCCAATAATTTTCTAATCGGCAATTTTGTGTAGGATTTTTTAACTGCGAATAAATGTACTTCTTTTTAACCTTTACTTCAGCCTAAATAACAGGTCTGCTTAAAACAATTCATGTTTGGTCTCATCGGTCACCTTACCAGTTTAGAACACGCCCAATTAGTAGCAAGAGATTTGGGCTACCCGGAATATGCCGATCAAGGCTTGGATTTTTGGTGTTCTGCACCACCTCAAATTGTCGATAAAATTACAGTCACTAGCATTACAGGTCAAAAGATTGAAGGTCAGTATGTAGAATCTTGCTTTTTGCCAGAAATGTTGGCAAATAGAAGGATTAAAGCAGCAACACGCAAAATTGTGAATGCAATGGCTCATGCTCAAAAACATGGGATTAACATTACTGCTTTAGGTGGTTTTTCTTCAATTATTTTTGAAAATTTCAATCTTAATCAAATCACTCAAGTTCGCAATATTAAATTAGAATTTGAGCGCTTTACTACAGGCAATACCCACACAGCTTACATTATTTCTCGGCAAGTAGAACAAGCCTCGAAAGAATTGGGGATTGAACTCTCGAAGGCAACAGTAGCAATTTGTGGCGCAACAGGCGATATTGGTAGTGCAATTTGCCGCTGGCTAAATGCGCGAACTGATGTGGCAGAGTTGTTGTTGATTGCTCGCGATCGCGATCGCTTACAATCCTTACAAGAAGAACTAGGTCGCGGCAAAATCATGGGATTAGAAGAAGCCCTACCCCTAGCCGATATCGTAGTTTGGGTTGCCAGTATGCCCAAAGGCGTAGAAATCGATCCGACTACCTTAAAACAACCTTGTTTGTTAATCGATGGCGGCTATCCCAAAAACTTAGGCACAAAAGTTCAGCATCCCGGTGTCTACGTCCTCAATGGCGGTATCGTGGAACATTCCCTCGATATTGATTGGAAAATCATGAGCATCGTCAACATGGACGTACCAGCACGCCAATTATTTGCCTGTTTCGCTGAATCAATGCTACTCGAATTTGAAAAGTGGTACACCAACTTTTCTTGGGGAAGAAACCAAATTACAGTCGCCAAAATGGAGCAAATAGGCGAAGTTTCAGTGAAGCACGGATTTCGACCGTTGCTGTCATTTTGATGATAACTTAGCCTTTTTTACAGTCTGTAGGTTAGGGTTAACCCATATTTAACCCAACCTACTATCTTTCAACTTCAAAGAAAAGAATCTCCACTCGTAAATCGCAAATTATATTGAATTTCATTCACAGATATTACTCCATCAACCTTAGCAATTAAATCAGGGTTTTCCAAAGGTTGTAAATAACTAGTATAATTACTAACCTTATCAACCTGACTAAGAAATATATTCAAACTATCGCCAGATTGAACAAAATCATAATTCCATGCTCCCCCAGCTAAGACAATTTCATCTTTGCCGATTTCATAATTTCTAATCCAGGCATAATCCGCATCTCCATTTCCTCGATAAAATGGCACACTATAAGAATGAAGGTCTGGGTAAGATCCGGTAGCAAGAGTTTGTCCCAAAACAAAAGTGTCTTTTCCATTACCACCAAAAAGAACATCAGCTTCATTAACTCCAAAGCCTAAATGTAAAGCTTGACCTCCAGTGGGAGTAGTACCCCTTAATTCTGGCCCAATATTTGCGTCTACTCCATAAAGTGTATCTATTTGTCCAAAAGCAACAACAGTATCGTTGCCTGTTGTGCCATTAAAAGTACCACCTCCTCTGTCCTCAAATTGTCCGTATTTAATGTAATGTTCTAAAGTCGAACCAAATAAACCAGCTTTTACCGCTGCTTCTACATCTGGATTAACTTTTTCTAAATTGTATGGAAATGGAGTTTGCCTAGTTATCCCACTATAAGCAAATTCGTTAAAACTGGTTCCTGAGCGATTTTCCGATTGTCCAAATTGTAAGTAATGGGCTAAACCAGAACTAAGATTACCCGATGTTACTGCCGCTGCCACATCGGGATTTTTCCGCAAATAAAATTGTTCATCAAACAGCAAACTAGCTCGCCGACCTTCAGTTTCACCAGCTAAGATAAAGTGTTGTAATCCAGAACGAAATGTCCCAGAAGTAACGGCTCTGGTTACATCAGGATTTTTCTGTAAATAGTACTGTTCGTTGTAGAACGGTGAGACAGAAACCCGCCCTTCTGCTAAACCAAATTTTTGAAAATGTTCAAGGCCAGAGGAGAAATATCCGGCTTTGACAGCTGTTTGAACATCAAGATTATGGGCGAGGTAAAAAGATTCGTTAAATACTGAGAAGCTCATATTTTTTTATTAAATAGAATACCTCAATAATACCTTTGGTTTAATAGATATTCCTGAAAGTTTTCGGTAAAGAATTGTCAAGATATTTGTCCGATCGCCAAAGAATAGTACTATCAATATTAGTTAAAAAATTTGGTGACTTTTCATTGATAAACTTACCCACTAGAATGGAAAAATTTGGCTAAGTTTTCCGGCATAAAAGATGGCGATCATTACTGTTAATGGGTACCTAACTTAGCATTTTTTCCATCTCTAGATTGGGTTAATAAATATTTAAACTGGATTTACTATTTTTAATACACATATCCCCTCTCAAATCGTAGCTTACTCTCAATTTGACTGACAGAAGTTACTCCCTCAACCTGAGCAATTAAATCAGGAATGGCTAATGGTAATGGTTGATACTCATCACCAGAACGACTGAGAATTATATTCAAACTATCCCCAGCCTGAACAAAATCGTAATTACTTGCTGCCCCAGCTAACACAATTTCATCTTTGCCAATTTCATAATTTTTAATTCTGGCATAATCAGCATCTCCATTTCCTCGATAAAATGGGTAAGCAGAAAGATTTTTGCCACTAGAAGCTTGTCCCAAAACAAAAGTATCTTGTCCATTACCACCAACAAGGACATCAGCTTCATTCACTTCATTCACCCCAAAGCCAAAATGTAAAGCTTGACCTCCGAAGGGAGTACCACCACTTACATTTTCCCCAATAAATGCGTCTACTCCATAAAGCGTATCTAGTTGCCCAAAACCAATAACAGTATCGTTGCCTTTCGTACCATTAAAAATACCTCCTCTGCCTTCAAATTGCCCGTAGGTAATGTAATGTTCTAAAGTCGAACCAAAATACCCGGTTTTACCGCTGCTTCTACATCTGGATTGACTTTTTTAAAATTAGATAGCCCAATATAACCAAATTCGTTAAAATTAGTTCCCGAAAGATATGTTAATTTTCCTACTTGTAAGTAATGGTCTAAAGCAGAACTAAATCTACCATCTGCTACCTGCGCTGCTACACCGGGATTTTTCCGCGAATAAAAATATACATCAATCAGTAAACCAGCTTGATTTTTCTGCAAATAAAAATCTCCATCAAACAGTAAACTAGCTCGCCGACCTTCTGTTTCACCAGCTAAGATAAAGTGTTGTAAACCAGAACGGAAAATTCCAGAAGCAACTGCCGTTGCTACATCAGGGTTTTTTTGCAAATAGTACTGTTCGTCATAGAAAGGTGAGATGAAAACTCGATTTTCTGCTTCACCTGCGGCAAAAAAGTGTTGTAAACCAGAACGGAAGTTTCCAGAAGCAACTGCCGTTGCTACATCTGAATTTTTTTGTAAGTAGAACCGTTCGTCATAGAAAGGTGAAACCGAAACTCTTCCTTCTGCTTCACCAGCTAAAATAAAGTGTTGTAACCCAGAACGAAATGTACCGAAGGCAACTTCTGTGGCGACATCAGAATTTTTGCGTAAATAGTACTGTTCGTTATAGAAAGGTGAGACGGAAACCCGCCCTTCTGCCAAACCAAATTTTTGAAAATGTTCAAGACCAGAGGAGAAATATCCGGCTTTGACAGCTGTTTGGACATCAGGATTATGGGCAAGGTAAAAAGATTCGTTAAATACTGAGAAGCTCATATTTTTTATTAAAAAGAATACTTCAATAATACCTTTGGTTTAATAGATATTCCTGAAAGTTTTCGGTAAAGAATTGTCAAGATATTTGTCCGATCGCCAAAGAACAGTACAATCAATATTAGTTAAAAAATCTGGTAACTTTCCCGTGATGACCTTACCTACTAGAATGGAAAAAATTGACTAATTTTTCCGATAGAAAAGATGGCGATCGGCAAAATAATTCCAATTTCTTAAAATACCTGATGAAGCTGATACTTATGCAAATTTTGTCTTGGAGTTATTTAACTCAAAGACAAAATTTTTTGCTTTCCACTTTATTGGTAGGAATCTTATATCATGTCTGGCAAGATTCCCCACATTGTAGAGATTGATATATCAATCTCTACAATGTTTTGGATTAAGGATTCTATAGCTGATTAGCCGTACATGATATTACGAGTTTAGAATATGGACAACGAAGGAGGTTAAAGTTAAAGTAACACCATAAGTTTAAAAATCATGTTTAAGGAGCAAGCACTATGAGAGCTAAGATATTCATCTCTTATACATCTCCAGACCAATCTTTACTTGATGAATTTCTGAGGCATTTAACATCGTTTCAGTGGGAGTCTATTACTACTTACTGTTATCATGAAGGAAACATTCAAAGAGAAGAATTTAAATCACAGATTCGTTCCGCCAATATAATTGTAATATTAGTTACTTCTGCTTACCTTGATTCTGTTACTCAGAGAAGATGGGAACTAGAACAAATAGCAGCACAAAACAAGGTTATTGCTATTAACTTCAACCCAGATGAATTAGCTACTTCTCAATTCCAAGAATTTTGTTCTCAAGTGCTTGATTATTCTTCTGTTACATCTTGGGAAGAGCAGATAGAAAGTTTAAAGAACGCAGCAGAAGTCATTTATGAAGAAATAGTTTCTCTAACAGATTCATACCAAACGCGCTCATTAGTCAGTGATGCCACAAGGGGGATAGTTCTACCACCTTCTCCACCTAAGTCGGATGTAGCAACAAGAGGCTTGGCGCGAGGTGCAGATATTGTTACACCTAGAGGCTTCTCTCCTGTTGAGAGACAAGAAAACACAGGTTACGATACTGCTCAGTTGAAAGAGCAACTCGAACAAATCTACCGAGTCCAAGAAGCTTCTGCACATCCCACTGCTACTAACAAAGACTTGGTAGATTGTAGTGTTTTTAGTCCCCCTGCTGTAGCTTGTGGAGATATGTTCCTAGTTCAAGTGTTTGTTCATCTCCCAGAGCAAGCGGAAATTGCCCAACAACAGGCTGAACAATCTGATTCAGAGACTAAAAAACTAGGAGTGAAAAGTTTAGGAATACCCATAGAACGGGGAACCGAACTTAGCTTTTCTCTCTCCATTCCCAAACTAGAAGTTGATGAACCCATTCAAGAGTTAATTTGGAATGGAACAGCTAATTCAGTGCAATTTGGAGTCACAGTTCCTGCCGATTTGACTCAGAAGACTCTCATTGGTACTGTTACAGTTAGCCAAAACAGCATTCCCATTGGTCATTTAAAATTCAAGCTGTCGATTACTGCTTCTGGCTCCGCTAATTCCAGTCAACCTCAACCTGTGGGAGAAGCAGCACGCATTTACAAAAAAGCATTTGTTTCCTACTCTTCAAAAGACCGTCAGGAAGTGTTGAAAAGAGTACAAGCGCTTGCTGTGACAGGAATTGAGGTTTTTCAGGATGTGTTGAATTTAGAACCGGGCGATCGCTGGGAAAAAGAACTCTATCGTCATATTAATGAATGTGACCTATTTCTCTTGTTCTGGTCTACAGCTGCAAAAGAGTCAAAGTGGGTACTCAAAGAAGTGTTATATGCCCTGGAACGACAAGGAAAAGATGGACTAAATCCCCCGGAAATTATTCCCGTGATTATTGAAGGCCCGCCTCTTGTTCCTCCTCCAGAGCAATTGCAACACCTCCACTTTAATGACAAAATTCTCTACCTGATAGCAATGTCCTAATCAAGTAGGCAAATAATTGTTTTTGTAGCTCTAGTACGTTGTTGCGCTTTAGCGAAGACAGCGCAACAACGTACCAATTTATAAAATATCTAACTGTTTTGGTAGGATCTCTAAAGAGTTAAGAGTAGTTGAGCAACGTGGTAACTTCTGAGCGCAAACCTTACCTGTTAGATTTTGAAAAGCCTTTAGCTGAGCTAGAAAGTCGCATCGATCAGATCCGTGAGCTAGCTACAGAAAATGGAGTGGATGTCACCGATCAAATCCGCCAGCTGGAATCACGAGCTTTAGAACTGCGTCAAGAAATTTTTACTAATTTATCTCCCGCCCAAAAGCTACAATTGGCGCGTCATCCCCGTCGCCCTAGCACTTTGGATTATATTCAAGCGATTAGTGATGAATGGATGGAGTTACATGGCGATCGCAGCGGTAGCGATGACCCCGCTTTAGTCGGTGGTGTGGGTAGTATCGCAGGTCGTCCAGTGGTGATGTTGGGACATCAAAAAGGACGTGATACTAAAGATAATGTGGTGCGGCGCTTTGGTATGGCTTCTCCGGGTGGTTATCGCAAAGCAATGCGATTAATGGAACACGCCGATCGCTTCAGTATGCCAATTATCACTTTTATTGATACTCCCGGCGCTTGGGCTGGTGTGGAAGCGGAACAATTAGGTCAAGGAGAAGCGATCGCTTACAATTTAAGAGAGATGTTTCGTTTAGATGTGCCAATTATTTGTACTGTGATCGGTGAAGGTGGTTCCGGTGGCGCTTTAGGAATTGGCGTGGGCGATCGACTCTTAATGTTTGAACACTCAGTTTACACTGTCGCTAGTCCCGAAGCCTGTGCTTCTATCCTCTGGAAAGATGCTACCAAAGCTCCCCAAGCTGCTGAAGCCCTGAAAATTACTGCCGCAGATTTGAAAAATTTGGGAATTTTAGACGATTTGTTAGCAGAACCGATCGGTGGCGCTCACTCCGACCCCCTGAAAACAGCCTCTATCCTTAAAGATGCACTTTTACATCACTTAACAGAACTCTCCCAAATGACCAATAGCGAACGTCGGGAATTACGTTATCAAAAATTCCGTCGCATTGGCGTATTCATGGAATTTTGAAACGCGCTGGGCTAAATCCACAGAGATTCTTGGTTCACAGCCACACCTCTCACCTGGAAATCTTTTCTCTTAGTGTCAAATCTATGCCTAATGATATAATCAGAGTGTAACATTTGTTTACACAAGCTCTCATACTGAGCTAGCTCTAGGTTGGGCTAAGTCATAAGAGCGCACCATCACGAATTTTGGGAATCTCAACTTGCCCCTTGGCAGTTGCCCGGAAGCGATGGGTGTTAAAGGCAAAATTCGAGACAATTCAACTCAATGAGTGCTTCCAGCGAAAGACGCGCACTGATTACAGGAGCCAGCAGTGGCATTGGCAAAGCGACAGCTTTAGCATTTGCTCAGGCTGGGATTCATGTAGGATTATTAAGTCGCTCCCAAGAAAAATTAGCGGCGGTAGTTCAAGAAGCGGCGAAAGCCGGGGTGACGGCGAAAGCTTATCCCATAGACCTAGCTGAAATTGACCAGGTAAAAGCAAAAATGCAAGCGATCGCGGCAGATTTTGGCCCGATCGACATTTTGGTAAATAATGCTGGCATAGCGTACACCAAAAACATCATAGACACGCCGCTTTCTAACTGGCAAAAGGTAATTGACCTAAATCTGACCAGTGTCTTTCAGTGCATACAGGGTGTATTACCCCAAATGCGCGATCGCCAGAAAGGAACAATTATCAACGTCAGTTCCATAGCAGGTCAACAAGTTTTTCCTGGGTGGGGCGCATACTGCGTCAGCAAATTTGGCTTGATGGCACTCTCCAAAACTCTCGCAGCTGAAGAACGCGCTAATGGCATAAGGGTGAGTGCGATCTGCCCAGGTGCGGTTCATACTCCACTTTGGGATACAGAGACAATGGATCTTGGTTTCGATCGCTCATCCATGCTTACCCCAGAAACAGTAGCCCACTCAATTCTTGTCACCGCACTGTTACCAGAACAAGCAGTGATTGAAGAGTTAACTATCACGCCTAGTGCTGGCACACTCTAGCAACTTACTCCCGTTTTCACTTAATTCTCTAAACTTAAGGCTAATCATGACTATCGCTTCCTCCAACACCTCCAACGGTTCCAAAGGTTCTAACGGATCTCAATCTCTTGCTGTCAACACTAACGGCACTCTTAATGTCTCAACTCGGCCCGATCGCAACACTTTAAATGGTCGAGAAGCTAAGTTACACCCTCCTTCCGAAGAAAGCAACCAAGAAATGATGGATGCTGTACGAACAATGCTTTTGGGAGTAGGAGAAGATCCCGAACGAGAAGGATTGCTGAAAACTCCCAAGCGAGTTGCAGAGGCAATGCGCTTCCTCACCAGTGGTTACAATCAGTCTCTTGAAGAACTGGTAAATAATGCCATTTTTGATGAAGGTCACAACGAAATGGTACTCGTAAGAGATATCAATTTCTTTAGCCTTTGCGAACACCATATGTTACCTTTCATGGGTAGAGCGCACGTTGCTTATATCCCTAACCAAAAAGTAGTGGGACTGAGCAAATTAGCCAGAATTGTGGAAATGTATTCCCGCCGTTTACAAGTTCAAGAACGTTTAACTCGCCAAATTGCCGAAGCAGTTCAAACCATTTTAGAACCAAAAGGTGTAGCTGTAGTTATGGAAGCTACCCATATGTGTATGGTGATGCGCGGTGTACAAAAACCTGGTTCTTGGACTGTTACCAGTGCAATGGTAGGAGTATTCCAAGAAGATCAAAAAACTCGTGAAGAATTCCTCAATTTAATTCGTCACCAACCTGCTTTCTTCTAAAAATTTAAGAATTTAGATTTGAGATGAAAGATTTTTATTTCATCTCAAATCTAAATTCCCCTTAATTAATCACGCATAAGTTCGTTGTAGTGACTTTAGTCATATTGGTTAGCAAAAGAATAGGACTAAAGTCCTCACAACGAACAAATTTTCAACCCGGAAAAGGACAGCCCGCTAACTAATCAGCTACCGTATAGTTAGCCGCTAAAGGAGATGACTAAAACTTGGCTATTCTACGTCCTTTCATAGATCGAGTCGTCGATCGCGCCGCCTTAGAAAACCTTGCCCAACGCTATCCTGACCTTGATGTAGCTTCCACAGAAGTCTGTCTGGAATTTCTCCGTGCCAGTGCGGACGTGCAAACTGCTTTGGAAACTCACTTTGCCCGTTATGAACTATCGATGGGCAAATTTACCCTATTGATGCAACTGTTACAGGTGGATGGACTCACGCCTTCTGAATGTGCAGACCGATCTGGGGTGACTCGCGCTACGATTACTGGACTGCTAGACGGATTGGAGCGTGATGGTTTACTAGAACGTCGCAGCGCTCCAGGCGATCGCCGAATGCTGAAAATCCACTTAACCGATAAAGGGCGCACCCTTCTCGATCAAATGCTACCCGATCAATTTTGTCGCACGACGCGCTTGATGGCACATCTTACCCCCAGCGAAAAGAAAACTTTGATTAAGCTTCTACAAAAGTTAAAAGCAGGTACTCCTGCGATGTTAGAGCCTTAGACGATCCTCTAGCTCTTTACAAAGAATGTTTATGTTGCTATATTAATTAGGTAACTAATTATCGCCTACCAAACTATTAGTAACCTAATAGCGAGGGTTTGCTCGTGGTAAATAGGTAATCCCTTATTTAAGAGAAGATGAAAAAGTTGAGTGTTAAGCCTAAGAACTGGCTTGTTTCCCTCCATGTTGTGTCAGGTGGGTTATGGTTTGGTGCAGCATTTTGTCTTGTTGCTAGTGCGATCGCAAAAGGAAATACCGCCAATGGCGATGAATTGTATGCCATTAACTCAGTGCTGAAATTTATTGATGATTGGGTGATTATTCCCACAGCGATGCTGTCTTTGCTGACAGGGGGATTGCTCAGTTGGCTAACAATTTGGGGATTCACAAAACATTACTGGGTAATTGTGAAATGGGTGGCAACGGTGACTCTGATTACAACAGGAACTATTTGGCTTGGCCCTTGGCTTAATGCAATGACAGCCATTTCTGATACAGAACGATTGCAGGCTCTCCATAACCCTCTCTACGTGCTGGATCAACAACGAGTTATTATCGGAGGACTCATTCAAACTGGAAGCCTTGTTTTCCTAATAGTAATTTCAGTGTTAAAACCTTGGGGAAGGCGATTAACTCAATCCTCTAAAGAAGCATCAGAGGCAGCAAATTAGTCTAATTAAGATGCCCCAGCAGAGGTTGAATGGCATTCAACGACTGTTCAACATTTCATGTTTTATAGCAATAGCTAATCAATCTTAATTGTTCGCGAAAAATCACATTTTTGGTAATTCATTTTGGAGGGTGTTATGAAACGCTTAATTCTTAGCACTTTGTCTTTACTATTGTTATCTTCTTTGTCTATACCAGTAGCTCAAGCCCAACCGCAAGCAACCAATTTAGCAACTTATAGAGCTACCTTAAACCCTGGTTATCAACTCACACCTTTTGAGCTGGTGACGATGGCTGACCAAGGTTATTTTAAAGAGCAAGGTATTCCTAGTTATTTGAGCCTGCTCTGTGCTCACGCGCTGGGAAATTTACGTGCAGAAGAATTAGTTGCAGCGGCAATTAATGCTAAGAAACTATCACCGGAAATTTTAACAGATCGAGGATATCTGAGTGCTGTAGAAGCTCAATTACAGAGACTTAACCTTCGTTAGTAATTCAGGCAGTAATTTTCCTTTAGTTTTGTAAATAGTTGGGCGACTTTACCTAAGTCTTTGTCTCCTGGCGATCGCTCTACACCGCTAGATAAATCAATTCCATCCGGTTGTAATAAACTCAAAGCATCGACAATATTATCCGGTGTTAATCCACCAGCAAGTAACCAAGGCAGACAAGGTTTATAGTTTTTTAGTGTAGTCCAATCTAAAGTTTTACCAGTGCCACCTAATTGAGTCGGATGATAAGCATCTAATAACAGCATATCTACAGAATTAGCATAACTTTCTGAGTTAGTTAAACATTGGGTGGTTCGCACTCGTAAAGCTTTGATAATTTCTGTTTCTGGTAAGGACTGGCGCAACTGTTGGCAAAATTCGGGGGATTCGTTACCGTGTAACTGAACACCACTTAATCCTGTGGCAGTTACGGTTTGACAAATTTCCGCCACAGTGCTATTGGCAAATACACCAATGCAGTCAACTGGTTGGGAAAGTCCTTGGATGAGGGTGGCAATTTTTTTTGCACTCACATAGCGGGGAGAGGAAGGGACACAGATAAATCCCAAAGCTGTTGCGCCCAGTTGCGCGATCGCATCTCCTTGTTCTAGTTTAGTAATCCCGCAAATCTTCACCCGCATTTTTTCTTCTACCTCTGAAATTGTTTGGATTTGTATCAAAATTTGGCGATTATGTTAACTCTTAAAACAAAAAGAGTTTTTTGCATAACAGCTTTTTATAATTCTTGATGAACTTCTGTAATGGAGACGCATCTTGATTCACTCAATTTTACTAGGGGTTGAGTACACTGCTCCCACCACAGCCAGTTGGAGTCCAGCGGTTGGCGCTGTGATGATCCTCTGCAACTTACTCGCCATTGCTATTGGTCGGTTTGCAATTCAAAATCCCGGACAAAGCCCAGATCTTCCCGTTTCTAAACCTGCACTCTTCCGTAATTTTACTTTGGCTGAACTGTTGGCAACCATGAGTTTTGGTCACATCCTGGGCGCTGGCGTAATTTTAGGTTTGGGTAATGCAGGTGTCCTGTAATCAAGCGATCGGTTTATCAGAAATAATGCTTTCATCCCTGGACTAAAGTCACAGGTAGTGTCAAAATCCAATCTATTAAGCCAAGTTTCTCGAAACAGGAGAAAGAATTTTGATTAACTCAATTTTATTAGCCGCTCAAACCGTCAATATCCGCTCCGATAATTGGTCTTTGCAGGTAGGAGTAGTGATGATTCTTTGCAATATTCTCGCATTGGTAATTGTTCGCTACGCTACTCAAGATCGGGGTAGTAAACCAGCTTCGCCTGTACCAGGCTTTGGTTTACCACAATTGATCGCTGGTGCTTGCTTTGGTCACATTATAGGCGCTGGCGTAATTTTGGGACTGACTAACTCTGGAGTCCTGTAAATCGAGACTGATTTCTCCCCTGTAGATCCTTTGCAGATCCCCGACTTCACAGAAGAAGTCGGGGATCTGAAGCATATTTCTCACCTTAAGTAGGGGAGCTACACAAAATTAAATAGTATTTTAAATTTATAAGTAGAGAAAGTTAAAGGAAGTTTTTTATGCAATCAGGCTGGCGAATCGGGTCTATATTCGGTATTCCATTGTACATTGACCGATCGTGGCTGATTATTTTAGCTTTTTTCAGTTTCGTCAATGGAATCAATTTACAGCAAGATTATCCGGGTTGGTCTTCCCGAACAGCTTGGTTAATTGGCTTTTTCATAGCATTATTGCTGTTTATATCGGTGTTATTGCATGAGTTAGGTCATAGTTTAGTTGCTCGATCGCAAGGGATCAAAGTTAGTTCGATCACTTTGTTTTTGTTTGGTGGGATTGCGGCGATCGATCGCGAATCAAAAACCCCTGGTTTGTCTTTTCAAGTGGCGATCGCAGGGCCTACAGTTAGTTTCATTTTGTTTATCATCCTCACTTTGATCGCTTTGCCATTTTCCGAGTTGAGTCCGGTACTGGTGCTAGTCAATCGTTTAGCAGAAATTAATTTAGTTTTGTTTTTGTTTAATTTAATTCCGGGATTACCTTTAGATGGAGGACAAATTTTAAAAGCTGCGGTATGGAAGGTGACTGGCGATCGTTTTAAGGCGATTCATTGGGCAGCTAAAACTGGAAAATTTATCGGTTGGGCGGGAATTATTTTTGGCGTAATCTTTAGTTTCACTGTACCTGGTTTATTATGGATTTCTCTACTTGGTTGGTTTATTTTGCGAAATGCTAACGCTTACGATCAAGTTACCAGAGTACAGCAAATTTTATTACAGTTGATCGCTGCTGATGCAATGACTAGAGAATTTCGCGTCATTGATGCCGATATGACTTTACGCCAATTTGCTGATGATTACTTACTAACTACCAATCCGCAAGAAGTGTATTTTGCTGCTTCTGATGGTCGATATCGCGGTTTAGTATGTGTTGAAGATTTGCGATCGATTGAAAGAAGTCAGTGGGAAACACAAACAGTTCATAGCATTGTTAAACCTTTGTCAGAAATCAATCATGTAGAAGAAAAAACCCTTTTGGTAGATGTAATTAACCGCTTAGAAACTGATAAATTACCGAGAATTACTGTACTCTCTCCTGCTGGCGCTGTGGCGGGATTGATCGATCGGGGCGATGTCGTCAGAGCTTTAGCTCAAAAGCTAAATGTGATAATTCCCGAAGCCCAAATTAAGCGAATTAAAGAAGAAGGTAGCTATCCTCCAGGATTGCAAATCGCCGCACTCGCTCAACAAGCAGCCGAGTCTCAATTAATAGAGAATAAGCAATAAAACTAGGACTGGGGACTGGGGACTGAGAAAGATGATTTTCACCCTCAGTCCTAAAGTCCAAGTGTAAAAATTTAAAAAATTGAGTGGTATTATTATTAAAATTGCTAAATGTTGACAAACCCAACTAATAATTAAGGATTGTCAAGAAAGCTTAATAATATATCCTCATTTCCTGATTGTCGAGAGTTATAATAGGCAAATTAGGAGGTAAAAGCTGAAAATATTGATTAGCTTAAGTTGATTTATTCGAGAGGTAAAAGCTGTGAACTTCTCTTTCATGATTCCATTGAGTATTGTCTTTGTGGCTACCTATTTTTTCAAAAAGTCATCCGATGATATAGCCTATTTATGTGGCATAGTCATCGTCATTTGCTTACTTTTTAGTTTGATATTAGCGCCTTGGCAAATTCAACTATTACTGTTAGTCCTGGCGGCACTCTGGACAATAAATTTGCGGCAACAAAATCAGACAGTAGTAGAGGTAGAACAGGAAAATAAACCTACTTTACTTTATCGGGGAAGTAACTACGAACATAACGCTTCTAATGCAAATAATATCGAAGTTGCCGAGGCTGATTTAGAAGGGAAATATCGCGGGCAAGTGTGGAAAAATCATCATAAAGAAGAAACTGCAATTCCCCAAACCTTCCACCTGACATACAGAGGTGCTACTGTGGAATGCCAAAAATATGTAGCGCTAAAAGACGAAGAAGAGGCTGAAATTAAAGCAAACGGACATTCACCAACCGATCGTAATGATTCTAATTCTTAGTTGCATCTAATTGAGCCTGAATTAATTTCCATTCTAAATCAGACAAGGGGTGTAATACTAATTGAGTATTAAAGCAAGTTTCTGCGGCCCAAATTAGTGCTTGGATCGCAGTTGCAATTAAGTTTTTTCCCTGCTGATGAAGAGGTAAATTAATTGTGGGTGGTGCAGTTTCAGGAAAAACTTGAGAGAAGAGACATTTATCAGGTTGTAAGAGCATTGAACCATGTTGCAAAATAGCACCATCCCGATAAACTTGGGCACTACCAATCAGTTTAGAACCATTATCTAGCAATAAATCTGCACCTGTAGGGGTAGCAAAACAATTAGGATTGTGGATATAACCGCGCCCAGCTGTACCATAGTGTAAGTTTACGCCGAGCGATCGCCAACCCA
Organism: Floridaenema flaviceps BLCC-F50; assembly: GCF_041929275.2. NCBI lineage: Bacteria > Bacillati > Cyanobacteriota > Cyanophyceae > Aerosakkonematales > Aerosakkonemataceae > Floridanema > Floridanema flaviceps. Next base: position 1,021,055 of record NZ_JBHFNR020000001.1, read on the forward strand.
CAATCAAAAACTCACACAACTTTTGGTAAACTTGCATCCGACTTCCACTAATTCCCGAAGTAATAATCGCATAAGTTAAATCACCTTGATGTAAAACCGCCCTTCCCCCAGTAGGACGACGCACCAAATCTAATTTAGTATTTTCCCAATATAAATTTTCCCAAAAATCCGGCCAACGTCGCTGATGATATCCTAAAGAAATTGCCGCTGGCGACCAAGTATAAAAACGTAAAGCTGGAGGATGTAAACCTAATCGATGCTGTTCCAATAGCCACCCATCAATAGCCATTTGCACTTTACCAGAAGCCTCCAGCAGCGGAATTAAACGAAATTTCTCATTAGTCATCTCATGTCCAGTTAAACTGTTTGTAGTTGCGTTTGTAGTTGCGACTTCAGTCGTATATTTCTCGCATCAAAACACTGAAGTGTTTACAACAAACCAGCATCAAAACACTGAAGTGTTTACAACAAACCAGCATCAAAACACTGAAGTGTTTACAACAAACCAGCATCAAAACACTGAAGTGTTTACAACAAACCAGTTTTATTACAAGTGATGAAAGCGGACATGATACAACCACTAACAAAACTGCTCTTGTAAAGCTTCATCATTATTATCGGCAATTGTGGCAACAATAGTGATAGCACGGGAAATTTCCCCAGGAGAAAGTTCTGCCACAGTGCGAGATGTGATTACCACTACTTGATCTTCGATAATAGCGAAACGGGATTCAAAAGTTTCTGTCCAGTTCATTTGCAACAGTTTCTGCATTAAGCCTAATTCATCTTTAGCGGGTAGTTTAAGTACCGAAGACCAAACTGTAAAGGTATCATCATCTGTAGATCCGGTAAGTTGGACAAATACCTCAACACTACCGTATTTAAACTTCCACAAATGACCCGCCTCAGTTTTGCTAACCATTGCAGTATCATCCTGATCTAAACTGGAGATTACAGTTTCGATCAGATCTTGGTAACTAACTGTTTCTTCAACCAACTCATTGGTTAGCTCTTTGTTAGATAAATCTTGGGTTGCAACCGTTTCTGCATCCGGCCCAAAGGTAGTCATAGAAGTTTCCCTTTTCTTCTGTTGGGGTACTAGACCAACAGTATCGCTTCTTGGCGCTTTTGTGGAATTAGTACCAGCTGATACCTCAAATTTTCCAATTTTCGATCGCTAACCCTGCCACTTTCCCAAAATCTCGATGATTGCGGGTTAAGAGAATGTCAGTACTTCCTCACAAGCAGGTTCATCTTTGAAATGGGATTTTACCTACTTTGTAGATAGATGTAAATAAATATTTGCTCTGTACAAAAAAGATACTTTTAGATCAAAAATATCTAACTGTTTTTTGTGGGGTGGGCATCCTGCCTGCCATTGTTCCCGGTAGGCAGGATACCCACCCCACAAGATTGAATCATTTTATTATTGCAATTCCCTAAGCAGTCCCTTTTTTCTGTTTGTCAACAGTGCTCTTCACGCCATTAAGAAACATCGGCACAAATTTTTCCATAAATGCTTGAGGATCGCGATTCCAAGCTCTTTGAGCTATTTGAATTCGAGTCATTTGCAATTGAGGTGCTAGCAAAGCTTGGGGAATACGTTCCATTAAGTACTGAGGACGTTCCCACAAAGGCATAGTATTGGCAATTTCCAACAAATTATCTATGCGGCGCAGTTCTGCACCCAAGGTAATGTCTATTCCAGATTCATACGCTGCTTGTTCGATCGCAGTATACTTGCGCTTAGCCTGTTCCACCTTTTGCCGATGTTCCGGGCTTTTTTTCGCAATTTCTGCCAGCCAACGATTTCCCCAACGAACGTGCCCTGCTTCTTCGGGAAAAATGCGTTCAATTGTTTCGCGAATTTTAATATTTTCTTCAGTTTGTGGGGCTTCTTTTAAAGCGTGAATGTGAGCGGAAAAATATTCACAACCCCGTTTTTCGGTGACGTTAATTGCAGCCAGCGTGGAAATAACGAAGTCGTCTAAATCTTTCTCAGGATGAAGTTCGCGATCGATTAAACGCTCAAATTCCAGTATGTAAGAAGTTCCTGGTGGTGTATTAACATTTTCTCCCATATCTACCAACAAATCGGTCAACCACATAGCATGACGCGCTTCGTCGGAAATGTGATGAGAGAGATCCCGAATTAATTGTGGTTCTTTTCCATTTAGTGCCTCAATAATTTCTGTCAAGTCTTTACAGCTGCGTTGTTCGCTGTAACGGTAGCGGTTGAGGGTGATGATGTGGATTTCGCGATCGGACACCACCTGCTTCATGATTTCCCGTGCGCCAATAGAGTTTTGTAACTTCCTTGGGTAAGCAACTGTCATAATTGTTGAGTTTTGTAAAGTAGATCTAATAGATTAGATTCTAATACCTATTTCCAAAATGGGTGCGACAGATCGATCGGTAACATAATCAACACCACAAATTTTTCACAATCCAAAATAGTTGTGATACAGGTTGTAATAAAAAAGCCACCAATTAAGGTGGCTAAATGTTATTTAAACAACAAACACTTTTTAGCAGTCGTAGTAGAGGGCATACTCGTAAGGATGAGGACGTAACCGCATGGGGTTAACTTCCTTATCAATCTTGTAAGAAATCCAAGTTTGGATAAAGTCTTCCGTGAACACACCTGTTTCAGTCAAGAAAGCATGGTCTTTTTCCAAAGCTTCCAGGGCACCTTCCAAAGAACCAGGAGTAGAAGGAACCTTACTCAACTCTTCCGGGCTCAGTTCGTAAATATCCACATCCAGAGGTTCACCTGGATCGATTTGGTTCTTGATGCCATCAATACCCGCGCAAAGCATAGCCGCAAAAGCTAAGTATGGGTTACAAGTAGCATCAGGACAACGGAACTCTAACCGCTTGGCTTTAGGATTATTACCAGACAAAGGAATCCGAATCGAAGCAGAACGATTACCTTGAGAGTAAGCCAAGTTCACAGGTGCTTCAAAACCAGGCACCAAGCGTTTGTAAGAGTTGGTGGTGGGGTTAGTTAAAGCCAACAGTGCAGGTGCGTGCTTGAGAATACCGCCGATATAGTACAGCGCCATTTGACTCAAACCAGCATATTTGTCACCAGCAAACAAGGGTTGACCGTCTTTCCAGATCGACTGGTGGGTGTGCATCCCAGAACCATTGTCATTAAACACTGGCTTGGGCATAAAGGTAACGGTTTTGCCGTACTTCTTAGCGACGTTCTTAATTACATATTTATAAGTCATCAAGTCGTCTGCTGCCTTGATTAACTTGTTGAAGCGGATACCTAGTTCGCACTGACCGCCGGAAGCAACTTCATGGTGATGCTTTTCGATCGGTACACCGCACTCTGCCATAGTCAGCAGCATTTCTGTCCGCATATCTTGGGAAGTATCGGTGGGGGAAACTGGGAAGTAACCTTCTTTGTAGCGAGGTTTGTAACCCAAGTTTGGCCCTTCGTTTTTCCCGGAATTCCAACGACCTTCAACAGAGTCTACGTGGTAGTAGCCCTCGTGTTCGTTTTGGTCGAAGCGAACATCATCGAAAATGAAAAATTCCGCTTCTGGGCCAATGAATACTGTGTCGCCAATACCTGTAGAGATTAGGTAATCAACTGCTTTTTGGGCAATTGTCCGAGGGTCGCGGCTGTAGGGTTCACCTGTGCGGGGTTCGATAATGCTACAGATGACACTGAGGGTGGGTTCTTTCATGAAGGGGTCAATCCAAGCAGTGGTGGGATCTAGCACCATTGCCATGTCTGACTCGTTGATGGTTTTCCAACCCCTGATACTGGAACCATCAAAGGCTACACCTTCGCTGAAGCTGCTTTCATCGATTTGGTCATGGTACATCGACAAGTGTTGCCAAATACCAGGCATATCGATGAATTTCAGGTCAATGATTTGGATGTTCTTTTCTTTAACGTAATTTAAGAACTCTTGCGGGGTCTGGAACATGAATTACTCCGTAACTTTTGATCTCGTAAAGTCTGGATATAGATAATCAGCTGTGGTGAAGGTTCAGGTCAAGGGGCAGAAAACCTAGATTTGAAAGAATTTTACTGGGTGTGTCTGTCTTTATTGATCTGACACCTCAAACTACTGCCTGGATCTCTCCATGATTGTTACTCTGGGATGTCCAGACAGATTTGATTCAAATTAAATAGCCGATTTTGCCGACTTAATAGTATACCTGCATCATCCTAGAGACAGGTTTCAGGATCTTTTGTATCCAAGGTTACAGAATATCCTGCTCTGGTTACGCGATCGCCTAAAGAAAAGGTTAAAAAATGTAGCGACTTTGACAGAATCCTTTCTCAACCTAACTTTCCTTGTGTAAAATCGTAACAATAACTACAGTTTATAGCTGCGATAACAATGACTTTTACATTACAGACAGATTTAACAACACAGGAAGCACAGCAATATCGTCCGGGACTGCGGGTAGAGTTAAAACAACGTCCAGGTGTGGTTGATGTAATTGCAGAGTATGACCCGATGATGGTGCCGCCAATTTGGTTGGTAGGCGATCCTCAACCTCGCTATCCTGAAGAGTTAATTTTGTTATCTGAGCCGTTGACAGACTGGTTTAAATCCGCTATTAAATTTCAGCCAGAATATCCTTCTTGCCACTTAAAAAATCGCCCAAAACAAAAAGTTTTGGTTTAATGTTCTCTCCCAATACAAAAGCTGTGAAAGGCAACTTTTGGGGCATCGTTTTGTTGTAAACTACAATCGGCTATCTACGCCACAGGTAAAGCTTTGTGTTTCTTGATTAAACTTTGTTAAGTTGAGTTTTAATCTAGAAGCAGGTGTGTCTGTCCGATGTTCTAATACGGATTAGATGCAACAATATTTCAGCAATAGTAAAACCCCGATAGTAACATTCACTGGGAGAGCAATTTCATGCGGGACGCAGTTACAACTTTAATTAGAAATTACGATGTTGCTGGTCGTTATTTAGACCGGAATGCTGTTGATTCACTGAAAGCTTATTTTGAAACGGGTACGGTTAGAGTAGCTGCTGCTGCTGTGATTACTAGTAATGCAGCTGAGATTGTTAAACAGGCAGGTTCGCAATTATTTGATGAGTTGCCGGAATTGATTCGTCCTGGTGGAAATGCTTACACGACTCGTCGTTATGCGGCTTGTCTGCGGGATATGGATTATTATCTCCGTTATGCTAGCTATGCGCTGGTTGCCGGGGATACTGATGTGTTGGATGAGCGCGTTTTGCAAGGTTTACGGGAAACTTATAATTCTCTGGGTGTACCCATTGGGCCAACAGTGCGCGGTATCCAAATTATGAAGGATATTGTTAAGGGACTAGCAGAAGAATCTGGGATTCTGAATACTTCCTTTATAGACCAGCCTTTCGATCACATGACTCGCGAATTCAGCGAACAAGATGTCTAGATTCGACGGTTGAAATTGTAGTTAGAAAAATTAGCGATCGCGCTTTTTTCCTGAAGAGGGGGGAGGGGGCGATCGCTATTCTATTTAGGATTTTAGATTTTAGATTTTAGATTAATTAACGATCGCACTTTTACCCGCTATCATTAAAGCCAACAGCCATTCCATTAAATTAAATGTGCTTGTTAAGAGCAATACAAAAATGATTGCCATTGTCATCACAATCAACATACTCATCGCTCTATTCAACTTTTACCTAGCTTGGCGAATTTGGAAAATCCGTAGGACGATCGCAGGTGCAACAAAAGCTATCCTAGCTGCCGATCGTAATACTTACAAAGTCTTACACAGCGCACCAAAAACCATAACTGTTGGACAAAAAGGTGCTAAGACGCTGCGTGAACAATACCAAAAACTAGAGATTCAACTGGAAAAACTCGGACAAGTCTTAGGAATACTCAACTTCACACAACAGTTTTGGCGGAAACGCTCCAGACAGAATAGACAATTGAAAAAGCTCAAGAAGTCCCTGTCTAAATTCTAATCATGGCTTTTTTGCTCAAGGCTGCTAAATCCTGCTTGAGGAATAATCTCGCTCGGTGCTCGCCGCAGACGCAACGCGATCGCATATCATACCAAACAGGAAATCCCGCCTAAAATGAATTAAAAGGATAGAGTAGCGAAAAAATGTCTGAGAATCGTTCAGGATCGGGATCGTTTATCGGTGGTATGCTTCTGGGAGCAGCACTGGGGACTATTACAGGCTTGCTCTTAGCACCGCGCACTGGGAAAGAAACTCGCAATTTGCTAAAAAAATCTGCCGAAGCACTCCCAGAATTGGCAGAAGACCTTTCCAGTAGTGTACAATTGCAAGCCGATCGCCTTTCCGAAACAGCACTGCGTAACTGGGATAGTACCTTAACGCGACTTAAAGAAGCGATCGCAGCCGGAGTTGAAGCCACTGCCAGAGAACAGCAAAATATACAACGGCAAGAAACTACCAGATCTTCTGATGAAACTTTAGTTCGAGATCCTCTAACAGAGGTAACTCTAGATCCCATACCTCCGAAACTAAAGTAGTTAAAGCCGACTCCAAATAAACAGGAATTGAACCAGAAGCCTAATAATTATTTAAACTAAAAATTTGTGATTGACCCGTTATTTTGGCTAGGACTTTCTATTCTGCTAGTTGCCATTAGTCTCACGGCAGTTCTAGTAGCACTTTTGCCAGCTGTTCAAGAAATTGCCCGTGCTGCCCGCAGTATAGAAAAATTAGCCGATACTTTAAACAGAGAACTACCACCCACTTTAGAATCTATTCGCCTCACCGGAATGGAAATAAGTGAGTTAACAGATGATGTTACCGATGGGGTAAAAAGTGCAGGTCAAGTAGTAAAAAATGTCGATAAAACTATTGACGGCGCTAAAACTCAAGCGAAAAAAGTTCAAGTTACTACTCGTAGTTTCCTCACAGGAATAAAAGCCGCCTGGAAAACTTTTAACCGTTCTAATAATAATATTCCCCCTAGTGGACACCGTACTGTAGACCGCCTCCCAGCAGGACAAAGAATGCCCTTGGATTTTCCTCATGAGCGATCGACATCCTACCCGAAAGAACATTCAGAAGCAGACAAAGAGTAGAGAGTAGAGAGTAGGGGTAAAAGGGAAAATAATTTTAAGTTTACTAATATAGAAACTAGTTTAAATTGTTTAATTTTTTCATTTTCTAATTGTTAGTTTATAAGTATAAAAATCTAATTATTAAAAATCAAAAACAAGATTTGTGAGCAACTATTTCATTTTAATCTTTGCTCCCCTGCCCCTCTGCCCCTCTGCCCCTCTGCCCCTCTGCCCCTCTGCCCCTCTGCCCCCTGCTCCTGGAGCCCCTTTTTCCCCATTATGAAAATAATGGTGGTAAAATGGCGTACTATTAGAGTAAAGTAAAGAAGTGTAAAGAAATATTAGCTTTCTATTAACCTTTGATTAATAAAACTTGTTGGTAAATGTCCCAACCTGAGATTCCGGTAAAACAGCCCATGCAGCAAAAACCTTTCGTCAAAAGAGTTCTGGCATCCCTAGTAGCCTTTTTCCTTGCCTTATCAGTTTGGACAGTAGCACCTGCTTTCGCGCAAGCATACGAAAACCCAGACTTGCTACCTACAACTCAAACCCCAATTATTGACCTCGCCAAAACCTTCACCGATATTCAGAAGGAAGCACTGACAAAAGATATAGAAAATTTTGAAGCCGAAACAGGCTGGAAACTGAGAGTATTAACACAGTACGATCGCACCCCTGGTAGAGCAGTTAAAAAGTTTTGGGGCTTAGATGAAAAAAGCGTCCTTGTAGTTGCTGACTCCAGAGGCGGCAATATCCTCAACTTCAACGTTGGAGATGCCGTTTATCAGCTTCTACCCCGGACATTTTGGATTGAACTCCAAACTCGGTTCGGCAACCTCTACTTTGTCCGCGAACAAGGCGAAGCTCAATCAATCATTCAATCCTTAGAATCCGTGAAAACCTGCTTGACTCAAGGCGGTTGCAACGTAGTTCCCGGACTACCGCGAGAACAGTGGATTCTTACCTTAGTTACTTCTATTGTAGGTGGAGTAGTCTTAGGATTCGCGGCTCATCCCCGGAAACCAGGACAAATCGTAGCATGGCAATGGGCGTTAATGTTCTCGCCTTTGTGGGGAATTTTGTTTATTGCCTTCGGAATCGGTCCGGTAGTCAACCGCACTGCCGAATGGTTGCCCTTGCTGCGAAATGTGGCAGGATTCGTCATTGGAGCTTTAGTTGCTTACCTTACCCCTGCGGTTGGTTCACCTTCGGAAGCTTCCAGCAGCCGTTAAACTGTTAAGTTCAGTTAATTATCCATATTTCACTGAATAGAATAGGACGCAGAGAACGCAAAAGTTAATTTTGTATTCTTTGCGTCCTACCTTTATGCTTTAAACAAACTGGTTTGTTGTAGCGACTTTAGTCGTTAATCAGACAAGCAAAGGACTTTAGTCCTGACAACGAAAAACAAACTGGTTTGTTGTAGCGACTTTAGTCGTTAATCAGACAAGCAAAGGATTAAAGTCCTTACAACGAACTTAATTTATGCTTAAATGAGTAGCAGCTTCGGGGGCAGTTTCTCATGGAATGGCATATTACAGATGCCCAGAGTTTAGCAATAATCGATCGCGAAATCGGCGAACACATCTTTTCCCCAGCAGAATACGAAATAGTTCGGCGGGTAATCTATGCCACCGCTGACTTTGAATATAAATCGCTGATTCGTTTTTCCGAAAGAGCCTTACAAGCAGGCGCAGCAGCTTTAGCCGCCCGCACTACCATTGTCGTAGATGTGCCAATGGTACAAGTTGGCATTACCCCAATTATCCAAAACACCTTTGCCAACCCGGTTTACTGTAGCATGGACGCATTAACGCGCCCCCAAAAAGAAAAAACCCGTGTAGCTTGGGGAATTGAAACACTCGCCAAACGCTACCCAGAAGGAATTTTTGTTGTGGGTCATGCTCAAACCGCTCTTTCTTCCCTGGTAGACTTAATCGAGAAAGAGGAAATTCGACCAGCTTTAGTAATTGCTACACCCGCAGGTTTTGTGGATGTAGATGTAGCTAAAGAAAGATTACAAGATTCGCTTATTGCCCATATTCGCACCGAAGGACGGAAAGGAAGCGCCGTAGTCGCAGCAGCAATAGTCAACGGATTAGTAGAACTAGCTTGGCAAGCATACGGACAAGAGGGAGTAGTCGGCGTTTAATAAAGTTAGATAAATTAGTACTAAAATGCTGTGTTTTGACTTTACCACTACCCCAGGAGAGATCAATTCATGTTAATTTCTCGCGATCGAGGTTAAAATTTAACTGTTAGTTGTGAGGACTTTAGTCCTTCACGATGTTTCCAGAACGACTGAAGTCGTGACAACCAACTTTTTGTATTTGTTAGTTGTGAGGACTTTAGTCCTTCACGATGTTTCCAGAACGACTGAAGTCGTGACAACGAACTTTTTTATTAATTACCAATCATTAACTCTTTTCGGTCTTTTGGGTTGCTTTACGGGGCGCGTTTCTTCGGGCTCATCTTGCTCAACAGGTCTTCTTGTTTTCTTTTGCCTTTCCATTTTTTCGGATTTTTCAAACCTATAACTCAGTTCAGTAAATTCTTTTCTTTGTACATAAGGATAATCACTCACCCATAAATCAAGGTCGGAAATATAAATATCTGTTACTTGGTTAATGATGGCTAAATCTGGTTTATTAGACATTACCAACATTTCGGCAGCTTGACCTCTTCTGAGCGATTTATGAATTCGTTTGAGGGGAACTTGTAAACTTGTGGAAAAACCTGTTTCATCACCGACTTCTATATTTAATCTTTTCTCGCGGTTTTCTACAATTACTAATTCGCCTCGTTTGTTAACATTATGTTCTTTTCCTACTAGTTCTTCACTGATATACAAATCCCAGACTTCACCTTTCCAAAAGCCACTGTATTTGTATTTGCGACACTGATAATTACGTAAACTAGCGCGAAAAATAGGCCCCCATAAAAAATAGGAAGCAGTAAAGATACCAGTTAATAGCGTGAAAGCGACATATTCTGGCCCTAAAAAAGCAACTTCAATCCACCAGATTAACAGAGCGATGACTACAGAAATTAGTAGCCGCAGGATAAAGTCAGATGGCTTACCCCAATAATATTTGTATTGACTTCCTGTAGCTAGGATAGGGATGAGTTGTTCAAATTTCTCGCGGGTGATGGGAATGAGCATAATTTTTAAGTATTGAGTAATAAGCAATAGGTAATTGGTAGTTAGGGGAGAATTCAGAATGCAAAAGTTTGATTTTGATTCTGAATCCTGAATGCGGATTTTTACCTGTTACTGGCGAACTACAAAATCTTCTCTAATCCATATACTAGCGATTTTAGTTGGGTGACTTGGCGAATTGCCAGTAGGACTCCGGGCATATAACAGGCTCGATCGCTTGTATCATGTCTTAAAGTGTAAATTTGCCCAGGTGCGCCAAAAATTACTTCTTGGTGAGCAATTAATCCGGGTAAGCGCACGCTATGAATCCGAATTCCTTCTTCTGCTAAACTGCCTCTAGCTCCTGCTAGTTTTTCCTCTTCCTTAACTAAAGGCGGATTGTAAGTTTTGCCCAGTTCTGCTAGGAGTTTAGCAGTTTGAACGGCTGTACCGCTAGGAGCGTCTGCTTTTTGATTGTGGTGGAGTTCAATAATTTCTACATGGTCAAAATATTTCGATGCTTGAACAGCAGCTTGTTGCAGGAGCACCATGCCAATGGAAAAATTGGGAATGATTAAACAGCCAGTACTCGCCTTTTCTGCAAATTCTGCTAAGTCTTGAATTTGTTCGGCACTCATTCCGGTAGTTCCGACGACTGGGCGCACGCCGTAAGCGATCGCAGACCGCACCGAATCGTAAACTGTACTAGGATGGGTAAAATCTACCATCACCCCCAACTGTCTCTCTTGCGCTGCCATTGCCAACATTGGCTCAAACTGATTGGTAATTGGCACCTCTAATGTGCCACATCCAGCTATCTCACCAGCATCTTTGTCTAAAAACTCTGGATTATGGTCGATTGCCCCCAGTAGCGTCATATCACTTGCGCCAGCTACCGCTGTAATCACTTCTCGACCCATTTTGCCAGCCGCACCATTCACCACAACGGGTATGGGATATTGATTCGTCATTTCCTCAAAAATATCCTTGCATCTAATAAGCGAATTTTAAACTAAAATAAATGTCGCGTTGAGTTCAAATATCCCAACGCGACAAGAAAAAAATATAGCTGCTTTGTTTTTTGGCAACAAGGAGGTGCAATAGATGCGTTCCAGTACAACCTGAAATCGTTCATAAAAATCTACTCAATTATCTTCAGATGATTGATTTCCTTCGTTGTTATTGTCATCACTTCGGAAGGGATGTTGACCAATACCGAGTTCCTTTTTAGAACGTTTCAGTTGTTTCCACAAAGCCTTGATTTGTGTATAAGCTTCTTCAGGGGCAAGCTTACCACTAGTTTCTAAAGCACAGATAAAGTTAATCCTTTGAGTAAACTCTTGCAAATTGGCGTTAAAAACCAAATTTTCTGGATTAACTGAACCGTAGTAGCGACTACGGGGGTAAAGAAAGTTTGCTTTTTCGTTCGTGTTCATCTGCTTGTGCAAAACCTGTTTCAAATATCTATCTAATTCTGTTGTAATCTGTTTTTTCCCTGTTGTAATCCCTTGCCGGATATATTGCAATTTTTGTTAATAATAATACATTACGTAGAACCACTGACCTGTTCAGAAAAATTTCCGCAAAATCTCTGTGGTATAACTGCTCATGTCCTAACTAATTACCATTTTAAATACAATTAAACCAAGTTTTAATAGACTTTTTGTAGAAGTCAGGAGAAAGGGAAAAGGGAAAAACTTTTGAGTTTTGAGTCAGAGAGTTTTCAGTTAAGGAGAAAGTTTTAACTCAGATAAGAGCACCATTCTCAACAAGACTTGAAAAACCGAGTTTATGAACGAAAAATTTAGACTTTTAGGTTTAGTTATTGGCAAGAAACCCGGTTTTTAGCCTTGGTGCAAGATCTGAGTTAAGTTAATTAAATTCCCCTTGTCTCAAGAGTCCCCTTGTCTCAAGAGTCCCCTGTCCCCCTCCTCCCCTAGTTCCTCTGCTTTATCCGCCTGCGGCGAAAGAGGCCATAATCAGAATTGAAAGCAAAAGTCCCGGAGTTAGGAGTAACAACAACATTCCCAAATCATGTAGATTCATAGAAAATTGCCCTTGATTGTGGTATGTTTTTTAGATTAAATCAAAAATTAAAAATATGGCGCAAATATTAATCTGGGCTATCTTGGGATATGCTTTGATTGTCGGAATAGGCGGTGTCTTTGGCTACATGAAAGCCAAAAGTACCAAGTCTCTTCTAGCAGGTTTAATTAGTGGTCTAATTCTATTAGTTGCTTGGTTTTTAGCAACAAAAACACCAACGGTAGGGTTAGGAATAGCAACTTTGATGGCAGCAGTTTTGCTCGTAGTTTTTATTACTAGGTTTGTCCGAACTCGGAAATTTATGCCTGCGGGAATGATGATGTTGTTAAACTTAGTGGCGACAGTGGCATTTTTGGCTGGTTGGTTGAATTTAGCTTAGATGCTGGGAAATTAACTGATAGTTAAACTGCCAGAACAGCTGAATTTGATTGTTTAGTTTCTCCGTGATTGGTTTTATACTGACGTGCCATACTGACTGTTTTCGGTAAAACTCCAATTAGCCCAGAGAGAATATCGTCTGATATTGAGCTAACAGCTTCGGTTCCGAAATACTTTTCTAGCATTACCAAAATCATGTAAGCCCTTTGTAAGGGAACAGAACTTTCCATTGCTTTTTGAGTAAAACGGAACCATCGCTGTCTGATGGTAAATGCTTTTTGTCGCTCTGGGAAAGACTCTGGATGAATTAAGCTGACATCACCTATAGGAATTACCCGATTACAGTCTATGTCACAACTACCACCTACAGCGGCTCCATATCCAGCAAATTCTGCGTGATGTCGCTTACAAAGTATGATTCCACCTCGACAGCGACTATCAATTTTCAGTATTTGTCCACTATTTAACTGGGTCAAAACTTGCTTGGAGTTAACAGTAAGTTGTGGAAGAAGAGATTGCTGTGACATCTTGACCCCTGGAACTCGGTATTATTACTATGAATCTTTTGTTCCAGGAATTAAGTGATGTCAGAAAGCTTTACAAGTGACAGTAAAAACTCTTACAAGTGACTGTAAACTTGTAGAAAAGTGATTTTATATTGCTGGTAAATGTGATAATACTCAGAATTGGAGGTGATATTGATCGCATCTGTTGTTTGAAAAATTCTTAGTCGATGACTCTGAGTAATCCATGTCGGATGCCATAGAGCAATCTGTTGATTAAAATTTGCTCTGGTTCGCTCAGAGTATCATTTAATAAGGCAGACCTAATCTGATAGCGATCGCTAATGGTAATCTTACCTGTCACCATGATTTGTCCGCAGAGAGCTTCTATGGGGATGGAATGCCAACGGTATTGAGATTTCATAGTCTTGCACCAAATTGTCTTTTCTTAAGAAAAGTTAAGGAATGATAAAGCTTTTGCTATTCTTATAGTTTGATTGCAAGTTCCCCGGAAAACAGTGATAATTCCTTAACTATTTTGTGACTCAAGTCATCGACAAGAAGGGACTATTGGGACTTTTGGGACTCTTGAGACTTTTGGGAGTCTTGGGAAGTTAATTAACTCCAAAAACGAAGCTAAGAACTCAAAACTTTTCCCTTGTCTTGGAGCCTTCTCTACAATTGATTAGGGGTTAGGATAATTAATTGCTGTTGGAGGAGCGATCGCACTTTGTCCAAGCTCAAATCAATACCTGTTAAAATTTCGGACAAAGTTTGCTGTTTATCAGTATTATTATCGCCAGCTTGCAGAAATTGGAATTCAGGCTCCGTAAGATTAACTATCTGATAATCATAGTTAAATAGACATTTACTAGGCCATCCATCCATACAAGGGTTACGTTCTGGAATTGCTGCTAATAACGTTTCATCAGAAGACCAATCTGATTTAGTTAAAGGTGGTCTGGCTAAGAAAAATTCGTAATGAGTGAAACTTTCGGGATCTAATAATTCAATTAAACGGTAACGTTGGCGATCGCTTAAAGTTTCTGCCCTAGCAATTAATTCAGGACTTTTCCCTAATAATCTTTCTAATTCCCACATTTTTGGATTAGAAAAACCGACGAATTCCAACCCAGAAGCGTCGATTAATTCAAATAAAGATGCGATATTGTAATCAATTTCTTGGGGATGGACATACATATCAGCGAAACATTCGTCTTGTTGATTTTCCATTGACCAACGTTCTTTTTCTCGCTTGACAAGTCGGTTATCTGTTGGTAGGGAATTAAAGATCTGCCGACCTATTCGGACACCATCTTGGTAATCACCGACTTTGTTACCTTGGAGGAGTGCGATCGCTTTTTGCATTAATTGAATTTCCCAGCGTCCCAATTCCCCATAGACGAAAATATGAAATAGTCCACCAGGAGCTAATTTAGCAGCTAAAGATTGAATCCCCCGTTTGGGATCGGGTAAATGGTGTAAAACTCCCACACAGTTAATTAAGTCGAACTCACCATCGAGTTGTCCGGCATCGTATAAACTGAGGTGATGGAATTGAACGCGGTTAGCACCAGAACGCTGACAGCGTTCCTTTGCTACAGCTAAGGCACCTGCACTGAGATCGATCGCTGTTACCTCAGCTTTAGGATTCAAATGAACCAAATACTCAGTACCGACACCAGTACCACATCCAGCATCGAGAATCCGAATATCTTGCTTTGCTGGTTTTCTTCCCACACAAAAGTTATAAGCTGCTAACCAATTCCAGCGCCAATTGTATCCCGGTGGCGGAGTATCCAGCAGCGGTTCAGGTGGAAAAGGGTAAGTATCGTAAAGACGTTGAACAGCAGAACTAATATCTTGATTGGTCATTGGTCATTGGTCATTGGTCATTGGTCATTGGTCAAGAGATCGTAAGGTTAGGTTTGTGTGCTTGAGGAAAGCTCTCACCCGCCCGTACTATAAATTACTAATGACTTATGACAAATAACAAATGACTAATGACAAATCACCAACTGTAACAAAACTTATCTTTTCTCTCAGAAAATGTTCGATGATAAAGTATGATATGTGGGCAACAGTCGAATATAGTTGTACACACTTCTTAATAAACGAGTGTGACAAGCACGAAACATTCTAATCTAAAGACTGAGTTGATTAACTCCGAACAGTCTTGATGGCTCGGTTCACTTCAGCCTGATTCGAGGAGGCTTCCGTGAGCGTCAGCCGAACGGCAAAAAGTCAGAGATTGTTAGAGGAGTACGGGCAAAGCATTCTCAGGTGAGGAAACTTTGACCCAGATCAGGCGTAACCAGTCGGGTTTAACAAAGGGTAGAAACTATAGGGAGCTTTTGAGATCCAATGAGTGTTAAAGCAAGTGGTGGAAGCTCAGTTGCACGTCCGCAGCTTTACCAAACCCTGCCAGTGGCAACGATATCCCAAGCGGAACAACAAGACCGCTTTTTAGAGCGCGGCGAACTGAACGAACTAGCGAGCTACTTCAGTTCTGGCAGTAAGCGGTTAGAAATTGCCCAGACCTTAACCAAAAATTCCGAAATCATCGTATCGCGGGCAGCCAACCGGATATTCGTCGGTGGTTCACCAATGGCATTCTTGGAAAAACCACAAGAAGAGCCAGTAATGACAATGGCTGGCACCGCATTGGATACAAGAGAAGCGATGAAATTGGGAACCGCTACCTACGTAGAGAGTAGGGGCGGATTCTTAGAAGGAATCAGGTCATTATTTTCTGCATCTAGTGGTGGGCCCGTATCCGCAGGATTTCGTCCCATCAACGTAGCTAGATACGGCCCAGGAAACATGACCAAATCCCTGCGCGATTTGTCTTGGTTCTTGCGTTATCTGACTTATGCGATCGTAGCTGGCGATCCCAATATTATTGTGGTCAACACCAGAGGATTGCGGGAAATCATTGAAAATGCTTGCTCTGGAGAAGCAACGATCGTGGCGTTGCAGGAAATGAAAGCAGCAGCATTGGGTTACTTCCGGCAAGACGAAGTAGGGACAACCACAGTCGGTCAATATTTTGACGTACTGATTTCTGAGTTTAAAGCTCCCACTCCTTCGGACAAATTACGGCAACGTCCTTCAGGCGATCAGCAGGGGTTACAGCTACCACAAATTTACTTTGCTTCCTCTGAACGTCGTCCTAAGTTTGTGATGAAGCCGGGACTTTCTAGCCGAGAAAAACAGGAAGTTGTGAAGGCTGCATACAGACAGGTGTTTGAGCGGGATATTACCCGTGCTTACTCACTCTCGATTTCCGATTTAGAATCAAAGGTTAAAAATGGCGATATTTCCATGAAGGAATTTATCCGCCGTTTGGGTAAATCTCCTTTATATCGGCAAAATTTTTATCAGCCATATATCAACAGTCGGGCATTAGAATTAGCTTTCCGGCACTTTTTAGGTAGGGGGCCTTCTTCACGGGAGGAGGTGCAAAAATATTTTGCGATCGTATCTGAAAAAGGCTTACCCGGATTAGTTGATGCCCTAGTAGATTCCCAAGAATACTCGGATTACTTTGGCGAAGAAACTGTTCCTTACCTGCGGGGATTAGGACAGGAAGCCCAAGAATGTCGGAACTGGGGGCCACAACAAGATTTATTCAACTACAGTGCGCCATTCCGCAAGGTACCGCAATTCCTGACTACTTTTGCGGCATACAACCGTCCTTTACCGGATCAACATCCTTATGGTTCTGGCAATGACCCACTAGAAATTCAATTTGGGGCAATTTTCCCGAAGGAAACCAGAAATCCGAGTGCTAGTCCTGCTCCTTTCGGTAAGGATACTAGACGGATTTTAATTCGTCGTGGTGCGGGTATTGAAAACCAGTTGAGCAACCCAGCGGCAAGAGGTAAGGCACCTGGAACTCTCGGTCCAAAGGTTTTCAAACTGGACCAACTCCCCAGCTTTACTGGACTGGGTGGCAAACGCGGGTTAAAGAGTCAAGGTGTTAGTGTTAAGTTCTCGGAAAGCTCTACTCAAGCGGTAATTAGGGCTTGTTATTTGCAGGTGTTTGGGCGCGATGTCTATGAAGGGCAACGCCTGAAGGTGTCGGAGATCAAGCTGGAGAATGGAGAGATTACGGTTCGGGAATTTATCCGTGCTTTGGCGAAGTCGGATTTGTTCCGTAAGCTGTACTGGACTCCTTTATATGTTTGTAAGGCGGTTGAGTACATCCATCGTCGCTTGTTGGGTAGACCTACTTACGGAAGACAGGAGAATAACAAGTACTTCGATATTTGCTCCAAAAAGGGCTTATACGGCTTGATTGATGCTTTGATTGATTCACTAGAGTACAACGAGGCTTTTGGAGAAGATACGGTTCCTTACGAACGCTATGTTACTCCATCTGGTTTGGCGCTGCGCTCTCTGCGGGTTGGTAGTATTGGTGAGACTGGAGCCAGGGTTGACAAGGAGGAAACTCCGAAGTTTGTGGAACTGGGTGCGGTTTCCGAGATGCGAACGGAGCCTGATGTCCAATTCCGCGTTAACCAAGGTGTTTCCAAGAAACGGGAGCAAACTAAGGTCTTCAAGCTGACGGGTAATGAAGATAAGAAGGCTGCTCTTACGGTGATTCGAGCGGCTTATCGGCAAGTCTTTGAGCGCGATGTGGAACCTTACATTGTGAAGAATGAGTTCTCGGCGCTGGAGAGCAAGCTGAGTAATGGCGAAATTAACCTGAAGGAGTTCATTACTGCAATAGGTGAGTCGCAACTTTACATTAAGGAGTTCTATGCACCTTATCCGAATACTAAGGTGATTGAACTGGGAACGAAGCATTTCTTGGGTCGTGCTCCTTTGGATCAAGTAGAAATTCGCAAGTACAACCAAATTCTGGCAACTGGTGGGATTAAGGCTTTTGTTAATGAGATGACCAACAGTGCGGAATATGCGGAGGCTTTTGGTGAGGATACTGTTCCTTACAATCGCTATTTGACTTTACCTGCGGCGAATTTCCCGAATTCGCAAAGGCTGTATAACCAACTGACTAAACAGAATAATGATTTGGTTGTACCAAGCTTTGCTCCTGTGAAGGCGAGAATGGATAATTCTAAGATGCCTTTGATGGGTAAGGCGATGGGTGATTTGGAACGGCAAACAAGGGAGATGGATAAATCCAAGCCTTTGTTTATTGAGTTGGGTCGTTCTTTCAGCAATGGGGCAGGACAATCGGTAGAGGTGGGTGTGGGTACTACTCGCCGCAAGCCTGCGCGGATTTACCGGATGAATCCGGGGATGAATCAGGCAGAGACGGCATTAGTGTTGAACGCTATTTACACTCAGGTGATGGATGTGTTCAGCGGTCAAGTGCCTGCTGAGTTCCGTCGCTCTGATTTAGAAAGTAAGTTGCGGAATGGGGAAATTTCTGTGCGGGAGTTTGTCCGAACTCTAGCAGGTTCAGAAATTTACCGTCGCAGATTCTATACTCCTTACCCAAATACTAAGGTGATTGAGTTCTTGTTCCGGCATTTGTTGGGACGTGCTCCGGCAACGCAAGCGGAGATTCGCTCATATAACCAAATCTTGGCAACGGCTGGATTGAAGGCTGCGGTTGAGGCGATGGTTGATAGCCCAGAATATGCTCAATATTTTGGTGAGGATGTGGTGCCGTATAATCGCTTCCCATCTTTGCCTGCTGGTAACTACTTGGGTAGTGTGAAGGCGGCTACTGACTTGGTGAAAACTCCTTGGTCGAGCCTATCACCTTCTTATCTGGGTGGTCGAGTCTAGAAAGAAAGGCTCCAAGGCTCCAAGGCTCCAAGGCTCCAAGGCTCCAAGGTTGAAGGTTGAAGGTAAAAATCTCCTTGTCCATATATCCCTTCTGCTACCCTGCTGTGAGAGCCGCCCTTTTCCTAATTTAAATAGCCTTATCTCCTATTTGGGGATAAGGCATTTCCTGTTGCTTGGTTTTATTAATTAAAGTAAATTTTATTAACAGCTATTGACAAATGACTAATGACTATTAACTAATGACCTGTTTGGTGACAAAAGATCGGAAAACAGGGGTGCAACTGGCAATCATGAGGAGAATTATTAAAAAGTATTACAGGAAGCATCAGAATATGAACGTAATGTCGCAAAATATTTTCGGAAGGTTGCTGAGTCTGAAATCAGGGATGAAAAAGCTTCTCTGGATTTGTGGTCTAGAAGTTTGCTTTACCTGACAAAAGATTGAAGTTTACTAAACCTGCTTCTCAGAATAGACTTAACTAAGCTGTCGAGTTTCAGGTTTGGTCAAAACTCACTCAGCTACTCGGTTGCCAACGCCAGTTTCAAGATCCTGGTTAAACAATTTCTTTTTTGGAGGATTCCGTAAATGAGTATCGTCACGAAATCCATCGTGAATGCTGATGCTGAGGCCCGCTATCTCAGCCCTGGTGAATTGGATCGGATCAAGAGCTTTGTAACAAGCGGTGAACGTCGTCTCCGTATTGCTCAAACTCTGAGTGAATCTCGCGAACGCATTGTTAAGCAAGCTGGCGACCAACTGTTCCAAAAGCGTCCTGATGTTGTTTCTCCTGGTGGCAATGCCTACGGTGAAGAAATGACCGCTACTTGCTTGCGTGACCTCGATTACTACCTCCGTCTAGTTACCTACGGAATCGTAGCTGGCGATGTAACCCCGATCGAAGAAATCGGTTTGGTTGGTGTTCGTGAAATGTACAACTCTTTGGGTACCCCAATTCCTGCGGTAGCTGAAGGTGTTCGCGGTTTGAAGAGTGTTGCCACCTCCATGCTGTCTGCTGAAGACGCTGCTGAAGCTGGATCTTACTTCGATTACGTGATTGGTGCTATGCAGTAGAACCTAAGTTCTGTTGTAAGTTAGCATTTTCCAGATTTAGGATTTCTCTTGTTAGGTGACTTGAAGGAAGCAAACAAATGCAAGACGCGATTACATCTGTTATTAACTCCTCTGACGTTCAAGGTAAGTATTTAGATACTGGCGCTTTGGAAAAGCTGAAAGGCTACTTCCAAACTGGCGAATTGCGGGTACGTGCCGCTACCACCATCAGCGCTAATGCAGCTTCGATTGTTAAGGAAGCAGTAGCTAAGTCTCTGTTGTACTCTGACATCACTCGTCCTGGTGGCAATATGTACACCACCCGTCGCTATGCAGCTTGCATCCGCGACTTGGACTACTACCTCCGCTATTCCACTTACGCAATGTTGGCTGGCGACCCCTCCATTTTGGACGAGCGCGTTCTCAATGGTTTGAAGGAAACCTACAACTCCTTGGGTGTACCTATCTCTGCTACCGTGCAAGCTATCCAAGCTATGAAGGAAGTTACTGCTAGCTTGGTTGGCGCTGACGCTGGTAAAGAAATGGGTGTTTACTTCGACTACATCAGCTCTGGCTTGAGCTAATTGATAACTGGAGCCATTGAAGACGAAGGTTTAATAACTCTGTCTTCTATGTAAGCATGGTCTGGGAAGTCAGGAGTCAATGCTAGGGCGTTAAAGACTTGTCTGTTATTAATTGATGAGTTTTGGCGGCTAGTATTTACTCTTGAGTCCCAGACCTTGGTTTATCAAGACCCAAAAGTTTGTTTCCGAAAGTAGGAGAGTGAAAAGTCATGCGGATGTTTAAGATTACTGCTTGTGTTCCTAGCCAAACCAGAATTCGTACTCAGAGAGAATTACAAAACACCTATTTCACCAAACTGGTACCCTACGACAACTGGTTTCGTGAACAACAAAGAATTATGAAAATGGGTGGCAAAATCCTCAAGGTTGAATTGGCAACAGGCAAACAGGGCGCAAATACAGGTTTGCTGTAATTTTCAAAAAAGGCTTGACAAAAATTCCCTTAAAGCTAGCTACTTCTACAAGGTAATAGCAATTTTTCCGTTGTGCCGTCTTTCATCTCTTGGCTTTTAGTCATAAGATGAAAGACGGCAAAGTTTTAAAGTTAGTCAAGTGAAGCTACGCCTACTAATTCCGTTTTTAGATAATTCTGTAGAAGAATGGGCTACTCTGGCGCGTTTGCTGCGCTGGTTGACTTTCCTGTGGCTATTTATAGGATTGGTGATTTTATTTTCAGCTTCTTATTCTATTGCTGATGCCGATCATGGGGATGGATTGTATTACTTTAAGCGACAAATTGCTTGGGTTTTGGTGGGTTTGGTGGTGTTTAATTTGGTTGTCCACTCCCCTTTGCGTTATATAGTAGCGATCGCTGATTGGGCTGTATTGCTGCTTTTGTTACTAATCTTCGTGACAGTTATTCCAGGGGTAGGAACAACTATTAATGGGGCTACTCGCTGGTTGCTAATCGGCGGGATTCCGATTCAACCTTCGGAACTGATTAAACCTTTTTTAGTGCTACAAAGTGCTAGAGTTTTTGGGAAATGGGAACAGCTAAATTTGAGAGTTCGCCTGACATGGCTGTTAATTTTTGCTTTTGTACTTTTGGGGATTTTATTACAACCAAATTTAAGTACAACGGCATTTTGTGGCATGACTATTTGGCTGATAGCTTTGGCTGCGGGGTTGCCTTATGTTCAATTAGGGGCGACGGCTTTTGGGGGATTTCTGTTAGCTTTTCTGAGTATTAGCCTGCGGGAATATCAGCAAAAACGGATCATGATGTTTTTAAATCCTTGGGTTGATGCTTTGGGAAATGGTTATCAGTTAGTACAAAGTTTGTTGGCTATTGGTTCTGGGGGAATGTGGGGAACTGGGTTTGGTTTATCGCAGCAAAAGTTATTTTATTTACCAATTCAATATACTGATTTTATTTTTGCTGTTTATGCGGAAGAGTTTGGTTTTATTGGTTGTTTGGTGTTGTTTGGATTTCTGTTTGTTTATGCAACTGTGGCTTTAATTGTGGCACAACGGGCGCAAAGGGTTGTGCATCGATTGGTGGCGATCGGTGCGATGATTTTAATGGTAGGACAGTCTTTAATGAATATTGGTGTGGCAACGGGGGCTTTACCAACTACAGGTTTACCTTTTCCTTTGTTTAGTTATGGTGGTAATTCGATGATTGCCAGTTTGTTAGCTGCTGGTTTATTAATTCGGGTTGCTAGAGAAAGTAGTGAAGCCCAAGTTGTATCTTTAGCTGAACGCCGTCGTCCTCAAACTGGCAGGGGGGCAGAGGGGCAGAGGGGCAGAGGGGCAAAGGGGAAGATTGTCAGTTTAAATCGACCAGATTTCAAATCTAAACGTTAAGAAGGCAGAAGGCACTAATCACCAATCAATGAGGGTCGCAACGAATTTCTATTAGGAAACCATCAGGATCGTAAAAGTAAATTCCTCTGCCTGTGGGACGAGTCACTGGGCCATGATCGATTTGAATTTGATGTTGTTTTAGGACTTCTACAGCAGTATCAAATAATTTGGGGTCGATGTCGAATGCTAAGTGATTGGCGCGAGTAAATTGCTGTGTGGGGTCGGGGTTTGGTGGTGCAAGTTCTGGTTCCCAAAATAAATCTAAAACTGTACCATCAGGAGTGACAAAATTAGCGACTTTTCCCTTAGCAACTAAATCAACTAAAGTTTCGGGAATTTCATCGCCTGTGAGTTCGTGCAGTCCCAGGATGTTGCCGTAAAAATGGCGCGATGCTTGCATATCTCGGACGTTTAAAGCGATGTGATGAACTCGGCGCAAGCTACCAGGAATTAAAGCTGTGTTAAGAGATTGGGATGTAGTTTGCATGATGGGGATTGGGGCGTGGGGAATGGGGATTAGTGCGATCGCCAAATCTTACTTTATTTCTTAACATATTGCTTCTATTTTATCAGCAAAATCAGCTACTATTTTGACAAATTCTTTCGTCGATTCGTAGGGTAAAACATTTCGACCGGAAATAAAAACAGTTTCACCTTTTGGTAGATGTTCTAAGTAAGCTTTACTGCGTTGTTCTGGAGTTTCTTGAACACCAGCTTTACTAATGCTGGAGGCTTTTTCTCCCAAAACCACAAGGGTTGGTTGGTTAATTTTATTAATTGCTTGTTCATAACCTTTCTGCCAAAACCTTGCTAAAAATGCAAAGACTGCATAGCGACTCGCCATATCTTTAGCACCCAAATTTAGCATACTTAACCATTGGGTATCTACCTGTTTCTCTTGGGCAAATAACTGGCGAATTGAGAAAGAACGTAAAAATTTTTCACCTCTAGCATAGCGATAAAACGCATTACCTAAAGGAGAGTCTAGCAAGTTCCAAGTTAATTTTTGCTGCCAATTTTTGGCTTTTTTGGTAATTACAGGCCAAGCTGGAGGGCCAGATAATATAATTCCTTTGACTAAATCGGATATACTGGAGTTTTGCACAAGCTCAATTGCCACTGGAAACAAAGCACCTTGCACTACTAAAATTACAGGTTTTTTCACAACATTTTGTAAAAAGTATTGCAACTGTTGGGCCCAATCATTAGGAGTATAAGCTACATGAGGCATATCACTTTCACCGCATCCTAATAAATCGGGATTATAAATTAAATTCTTTCTTCCTGTTTGATACCATGACTCATAAAATCGTTGCCAAAAATGCCGAGATAATCCTACACCAATGGGATGAATTAGTAACAGCGCAATTTTTTGATTGTTATCTTCATCTGTTGGTGTATGAACTTCGTAGGCACAACGGTAATTTTTCCAAGTGTAAAATTGCGTAGGAGATGTTTTGAAGTTGCGGGAATTAGTAGGAGAAACTGGGGTCATGGTAATTCCTAACTTAAAGTACTTTTGCTAAAGCAATTTATTAAAATATAATATAGCAATTTTCAATGAATTGGGAAACTTATTTTCTTTCTTCGCGTTCTTTGCCTCTATGCGCGTAGCGCACGCTACGCTAACTTAGTAAAAAAAAAATCCCAATGTTAGTTCAAACTTGATATCTTTAAATGGAAGAGGTTTTTACTAGAAATGAGTGAAACTAAAACGTTACCGATTGAGATTCCCAAAAAAGAAATAGAGCAATTTTGTCAGCGTCACCATATCCGTAAGCTGTCTTTATTTGGTTCGGTGTTACGAGATGATTTTACACCGGAGAGTGATATCGATTTCTTAGTGGAATTTGAGCCGGGAAAAACTCCAGGTTATTTTAAGTTAGTTAGTATGGAAATGGAGCTTTCCGAAATGCTAAAGGGGAGAAAAATAGATTTAAGAACTCCAAATGAGTTAAGTATTTATTTTCGAGACAGAGTAATTGCTGAGGCGGTGGTGCAGTATGACAGCAATTGACGATTTAACTCGCTTACACCATATCCAAGATGCCGCAAGAGAGGTTTTAGGTTTTATGTCTGGAAAGACTAGGAAGGATTTAGATAATCATAGGATGTTGGTGTTGGCGATCGTTAAAGATTTAGAAATTATTGGCGAAGCAGCGGGGAGAATTTCAGCAGAATGTAGGGCGAGGCATCCTGAGATTCCTTGGGCAGTTATGATTGGGATGCGAAATCGGTTAACTCATGCTTATTTTTCTATTGATTTAGATATTGTTTTTGATACGGTAACGAATGATTTAGTGCTACTTGTTGAGCAATTTGAAAGGGTAATTCATGAGGAAAGTTAGTTAAGTGATGATTCAGGAAAATTATCTGTTGACTAGTTGTACAGGAAAAGATTTATCTGTCACTTTTACTTCATTAGTTAATTAATGCTTATGTCCCTATTTTCTTACTTTGTCAACGAACCCAATAAAATAAAAATATATTCTGGGTTACAATACAATCAGGTCAAAAATTGCAATTGCCGTTAGCCTTATGTGGGAAACATTACAAACCTATCTTTATCAACTGGGACAATATGCCGATCGCTTAGTACAAACTCAACTTTTACAACTTAGTTGGTTAAGTGTGGCGATTATTTTTGCTGCTGGGTTACTCACCAGTTTAACACCTTGTATGCTTTCGATGTTGCCGATAACTATTGGTTATATTGGTGGTTATGAAGCTAAAAATCGCTGGCAAGCTGCGGCACAATCTACTTGGTTTTCTTTGGGATTAGCTACTACATTAGCAGCTTTGGGAATTGTGGCTGCTTTTGTCGGTCAAGTATACGGTAAAGTTGGTATTGGTTTGCCAATTATTGTTAGCATCATTGCTATTATTATGGGTTTAAATTTATTAGAAGCTTTACCTTTACGCTTCCCTTCTTTTGATGGTATAGATTTTATTTCTAAAGATTTGCCTCATGGGGTACGTTCCTATTTATTAGGGTTAACTTTTGGTTTAGTTGCTTCTCCTTGCAGTACTCCGGTTTTAGCTACTTTGTTAGCTTGGGTGGCATCCACAAAAGATTTAATTTTAGGGGGGATTTTGTTACTTTCCTACACTGCTGGATATGTTGCACCTTTGATTTTAGCAGGAACTTTTACAGCGTCGATTAAAAAGTTGTTGGAATTGCGTCGTTGGTCAAGTTGGATTAATCCGATTAGTGGGGCGTTGTTGGTAGGATTTGGGGTGTTTTCTCTGCTGTCGCGCATTCCTGGGGGAATTTGGTAAGTCACTTGTGCGATAATTTTATACAGCAGTTCTAGATGATGGGTGAAGTTTGATTTTTTGAACCGCTCCAGGCGCTCCAGGACGCAGAAAAGGAGTTGAGAGAAGTTGATTTCACAAATTAGTTAGGACTGCTATGTTAGGTGAATTGAAAATCGAAAATTTAAAATCGAATGACTGTTACTAATTCTGAATCTCCATTTAATAAAATTAACAAGTTTTTCCGGGGCGAGTTATTACCTTTGTTGGCAGATTTGCGTTTGGCGATTTTGCTGCTGTTGGCGATCGCACTTTTCAGCATCAGCGGTACAGTAATCGAACAAGGTCAATCTGTCCAATTTTATCAAGCTAACTATCCCGAACATCCAGCTTTATTTGGTTTTCTGACTTGGAAAGTTATCCTAATTATCGGCTTAGATCATGTATATCGAACTTGGTGGTTTTTATCACTATTAATTTTATTCGGTTCTAGTCTTACCGCTTGTACATTTACTCGCCAATTTCCCGCCTTAAAAGCAGCTAGAAATTGGAAATTTTATGAGCAACCTCGGCAATTTGAAAAATTAGCTTTGAGTGCCGAATTAGAATCAAGTTCTTTTAATTCTTTACTACCTGAATTACAGAAACGCAGTTATCGCATTTTTCAAGAAGGCAATTCTTTATATGCACGAAAAGGTATAGCTGGACGTATCGGACCGATCGTTGTTCATGCTAGTATGCTGATAATTTTAGCTGGGTCAATTTGGGGCGGAATCACCGGATTTGTTGCCCAAGAAATGATTCCCAGTGGACAAACTTTTCAGGTTAAAAATATAGTAGATGCTGGGCCATTAGCAGCAGCGCAAGTTCCTAAAGATTGGGGAGTCAAAGTTAACCGTTTTTGGATTGATTATACGCCAGAAGGCCGAATTGACCAATTTTATTCTGACTTATCAGTTGTAGATAAACAAGGTAAAGAAGTCGATCGCCAAACCATTTACGTCAACAAACCTCTGCGTCATCAAGGCGTAACTTTCTATCAAACAGATTGGGGAATTTCCGCAGTTAAATTTCAGTTTAACAACAGCCCAATTTTCCAACTACCAATGGCGCAACTAGACACCAATGGTAAAGGCAGAGTTTGGGGAACTTGGATTCCCACAAAACCCGATCTAAGTGAAGGCGTTTCCCTAATTACTAAAGATTTGCAGGGGACTTTATTCATTTATGATACCACTGGCAAACTAATATCAACCGTCCGCACTGGAATGACTGCGGAAGTCAATGGAGTCAAACTAAAAATTTTAGAAGTTATCGGTAGTACCGGATTACAAATTAAAGCAGATCCAGGTATTCCCATAGTTTACGCTGGCTTTGGTTTGCTAATGTTAGGTGTAATCATGAGTTATATTTCTCACTCCCAAATTTGGGCTTTAGAGAAAGATGGCAAGCTGTATATTGGCGGCAGAACCAATCGCGCCCAAGTCGCTTTTGAGAGAGAAATTATTGAAGTTTTGCAGCAATTAAAAACCTCTTCTCCCCAAGTAAGCACAGCCCAAACTCTGGTTTAGTCAGAATTAGAAGCGGCAAAACTTGATAATAACTTCAGTAATAAAAAATATAATTGCTGCTGTTCTTTGTCATCCAAAACTGAAAGCAACTGACGTTCGTTTTCCAGGTACTTGGGAATAATTTCATCAATTAATTCTTGTCCTGTCGGCGTTAGTTGCACTAACCAGCGTCGTCTATCTCCTGGTACAGCTTGGCGTTTTACAAAACCCCTTTCTTCCAAGCGATCGACTCGATTAGTAATTGAAGCCGGAGTTACTAACACAAATTGAGCAAGTTGGGTTAAAGTCATCCCTTCGGGTGGCGCAGAACACCGCAGGGTAGCTAGTAATCCGAATGTAGCAGCATTCAAATCATATTTAGTGAAGAGTTTTTCCGTGAGTTTTTCCTCTTCCAAGGCGGTACGGCGAATGGCTAAAACAGTTACCATTGACCAAGGATCGATATGAGGTTGCCTTTTTTGCCAATCGCGTTGAACCTGTGCCAAAATCTCTACGTTATTCATAAAATAATCCGGTAGTTTGGAAACTCAGTCCCTTTAAGACCCAGAGGAAAAACGACACGAGTGGTTTTAACCACCGTGAATATTTGACTTTTATCCCAAGCTTTCGCTATAATACTAGAGTTATCAGCGAAAGTTTTATGTATCTGACCCAGAAAAACCAAGTACGAGGTTTGACAAGTAAGGAATTTCTTGCCTTGCAAGAACTCTGTAGGTTGAGCAAGAACCTTTACAATGTAGGTCTTTACACAGTCAGACAGTATTACTTTCAAGAGAAAAAGCACCTCCGATATGAATCCAATTATCACTACTGCAAAAGCAATGAAAACTATAAACAACTGAACACCGATATAGCCCAGCAAACCTTGAAGGTAGTTGAGCGAGTATTTCGCAGTTTTTACGGCTTGATTATTGCCGTGAAAGAAGGAAGTTATCAGCAAAGGGTTAAGCTTCCTCACTATCTCCCTAAAGATGGGTATTTCACCTTGATAATGCCCAGAGTCAAGGTAAAGAATCGGAAATTCCGAGTCCCAATGTCCAACCAATTTCGTCAACAATTTGGCGAAGTTTGGATACCTTTCCCAGACAGAATAAACCTTGATGATTTGAAGGAGGTTAGGATTCACCCACGTTATAAAGCTAGGTTTTTTGAAGTCGAATTTATTACCGAAGTTGACGTAACTCCAGTTACCACTAACTCCGATTCTGTGTTGGCTATAGATTTGGGAGTTAACAATCTGGCAGCTTGTGTTGATACCAATGGGGCATCCTTTCTTGTGGATGGTAAACCGCTTAAATCTATTAACCAATGGTACAACAAGGAAAATGCTAGATTGCAGTCCATTAAGGATTTGCTTTATATTAAGGGAGTTACTGAACGTCAAGCCAGACTGACCAAAAACCGAAACAACAAAGTTAGGGATTATCTGAATAAAGCAGCGAGGTATATTATTAATCACTGCATCAAAAATCAGATTGGTAAAATTGTTGTTGGCTTTAATCTTGGGATAAAACAAGACATTAACATCGGTTGTCGCCATAACCAAAACTTTGTCCAAATTCCCCACGCTAATTTTAAATTCAAGTTGCAAGCTTTGTGCGAAAGATATGGGATTGCTTACCTCGAACAAGAGGAGTCTTATACTTCTAAAGCAAGCTTTCTTGATGGTGATGAGTTGCCTGTTTACAACGCTGACAGTCCAAAGGAATATCAATTCTCTGGCAAGCGGGTTAAGCGAGGTTTGTACAAAACTAGACATGGTTTTTTGGTTAACGCTGATGTAAATGGTGCAGCCAATATCTTGAAAAAAAGTAAGCACAAGGCTTTAAGTCGAGTGTCTAGGGGCTGTTTGGCACAGCCTTTAAGAGTCAAAATCTCTTAAGAATCTCAGTGTCTTGCTTACCTGAGAGTGTCAATGCTGCATTCACTCAGTTGTGCCTACAACTTATTTTAAGAGCTAAATATCTAGCAACTAATATAAGGTGATTTAAGTAAAAATATACTAACATTTAAAAACTAAAGTATTTACTGGTAAACATAAAATTATTAAGGTAGATACTTAGAAAAAGTGAGGACAAAACCTGGTTTTTTCAGTAAAAATGGTAATTTACTGCCCTCAAGGAGAGATATATTTATCAATAATTTCTTTAAGTTGCTCAGTTTTAAACGGTTTGGCTAAGAAATCATCTGCACCTACAAGCTTTGCTCTGGCTCGATTCATCCAACCATCCCAAGCAGTCAGCATAATTATAGGAGTTTTGCGAAAAGTCGAAATTTTCCTTAAAAATCTACATAAGTTATAACCATCTGTATTTGGCATTACTAAATCCAAGAAAATTAAATCTGGCTTACACTTAGTTAAAGTGGCAATCCCTCCTACAGGGTCTTGAATGTAAAATACTTGATATCCAGCCGGAGTAAGAACTTCCTTTAAATACTTTCCTACCAAAGGAGAGTCATCGACACAAACAATTATAGGTGGCTTTTTGCCATGACTATCACCCTTAATTTGTAAATTACATTTATAGGGAATAGGTAAATCTGATACTGTTTGTAATTCCAACAATCCTTGCTGATAAAAGTAATGTAACAAACGACCCACTCTCAGCAAAGGTTGTTTCATTTTAAAAGCAATATCCCATAGCGTGTAATGACCATTGAATAAAGCAGTTAGATTGAGAAAAGTATCTGCCGAACACTTTGTTAATACAGATGGAGACTGTTTGACAACAGGTGCAAATTCAGGATTGATGTAAGCTAAACCCATCTCTTGCCATTGTTGCCAAAGATTTTGGCAATTCTTAAGAATTTGTTTAATTTCTAAAGGACAAAGGGTAAGATAAAAAGTACTTTCTGATTTGGCATATTTACAAGTACGCCATTGGTACTTTGAACATACGTAAGGGTTTAGGGAAAATAAAACTTCTTGGGTAATCTCACGTACTAGTGCTTTTACCTGAGCCGCATTTAAACGACCTTCAATCATCCCTTGATGAAGTAGTTCACATTCCCAAATTTCACTGTTAATTGGTTGAGAATTGTCTATTACCCAATTTGGACAATAGCGTTTTAAGCCTCTTTGCCAACGCCGAATTCGGTGAGTTTCTTTAATTGCATAAAGCAGTTGTCCAAGAAAAAAGCACAATCGGTATTGAGTTGAGTTATTATTGATAATCAACTCTCCTGTAGCTTGTTTTTGGTGAACAAGCATTATATTACGCTCCAGTTTGCTTAAGCCTGAAGCTACTGATAATGAATTCATATAAAAATTAATGCCGCCTAATCTCTTACATAATTATAAAGAAATTTTAAGCAACGGCACTGAAAAGGCAAAGCGTAAACATACTGATTTTTGCCCAAACTTAGGCATGACGCTGATGGCGTACCTCAATTACTGTATGCACATTTCCGCGTGGTGCAAAATCTCCTTTAACAGTAACTTCTAAAGGGTCGCAAGCGGCGACAAAATCATCCAAAATTTGATTTATCGATTCTTCGTGGGAAATGTAGCGATCGCGAAAACTGTTAATATAAAGCTTCAGAGATTTCAACTCCACAACTTTTTCATTAGGGATATATGAAAGGTAAATTGTGGCAAAATCCGGGTAGCCAGAAAACGGACACTTACAAGTAAACTCAGGCAAACTAATATTAACATCGTAGCGTCTGCCGATGCGCGGATTAGGGAAAGTAATTAACTCGCCTTCAGTAATCAAACGTTCGCCGTACTTCATTTCTGAAGTTTGTTCTAATTCAGAATTAGACTGATTAAAAGATTGCGTTGTCATAAATAAATTACTGCTTAAAAACCTCTTTCATCCTCTTCCCAATCCGGGCAAGTTTCCCCTTCACAACCGTAAGGGTGCATCCCACAAACTAAAAGATTACCGCTATACATTTGACCATGAAAATGACGACAACCAATACAAGCCGGATGAAAATCTGCTGAAGGTTCTACCCAATCAGTTATCGGCCAATCACTTTCAAAATGAATCTCATCAAATTCTATAGGTTCAAATATATCAGTGAAAAACTGCTCAAACTCAACACTCATATTACCTTGTAATTGATGAACGAATTCTTCTGGATTTTTAGCGAACGCATCAAAAGCTTCTACAAAAGCGTCCGATGCTTCTGCGACAGCTTGGGAAACATCGTCCAGAACTTCATCAAGAAATTTTTCTACTTCATCTACCACTGTTTCTAACATAGCAAACCAATTTTTCTGCCAATCTTCCATAGTTCTTATGTTGAGCTTGCTCTCAAAATTTATTTTTGTCGCCAGCTGAGAAAGTTGATAATTTAAACTCAATGATACACAATTATTCTAATTTATTGGCTATGCGATCGCCGATCGACACATTTTGCTGAGGTAAAGTAACTCTTAACAGAGAACAGGCAACAAATACTTCTGTTAGTTTGTCCGAAAAGCCAATGGTTCGTAGCCGAATTATTCTTGCTTCAGGCGACGCAACTCTTCTTGTAACTTCATAACTTGTTCTCGCAAAGTATCCACATTTTGCCCCTCTGCCTTCACAGGTAAATCTTCATCTGAGGAAATTTCAATGGGGCGCGGTTCCGAACGATTATTATTACCACTATTACCAGGATTAATTGGTTGCTGTTGTTGGGCGCGGTTCACCATTTCGTCTACTAAGCGTTTGGCTTCTTCTGTGGTAATTTCGCCCTTCGCTACCATTTCATCTGCCAACTTCTGTGCTTGTTCTCTTAATTCTGCTAATTTTCCACTTGCTGACTGAGCGGCAGAAGCAGCTACCCCAACTCCCAGGTAAAACGCTTTCTTAACCAGATCTCCTAAACCAGCCATAACTTAATAGAATCTTCTCAAAAAAGGGCGACCCGGAGTCTACGCCTATCACAAGCATCTCGTATTGCTGCTACCTTCCGGTCCTGACAAGATTTGAGCGTTGTAATCGCATAGGTCCAGGTCTGTTATTAGAATAGCACGTTTGGGGAAAGTTTTGAGTTTTGAGTGAGAGAGTTTTGAGTTTTGAGTGAGAGAGTTTTGAGTTAGGAACAGTTGCAGAGTTTTAAGTTTTAAATTCTCCCCTGCTCCCCTGCTCCCCTGCTCCCCTGCTCCCCTGCTCCCCTGCTCCCCTGCTCCCCTGCTCCCCTGCTCCCCTGCTCCCCTGCTCCCCTGCTCCCCTGCTCCCCTGCTCCCCTGCTCCCCTGCTCCCCTGCTCCCCTGCTCCGAGAGTTCCCTACTGAGCAACCATTTCGGGTTGAGCTTGTTGCTTCTCGGTGGCAGTTCCTTGGGTACCCAATTGAATTAGCTCGACTTTGTAGCCATCAGGGTCTTGCACAAAAGCAATAACGGTGGAACCATGTTTCATTGGGCCGGGTTCGCGGACTACTTTGCCACCTTGAGCTTTAATTTGGTTACAAGTAGCGTAGATGTCATCGACTCCGATCGCAATATGACCGTAAGCATCCCCCAAATTGTACTGCTCAACACCCCAGTTATAAGTTAATTCCAAAACCGTATGATCGGACTCATCACCATAACCGACAAAAGCCAAAGTAAACTTACCATCTGGATAATCTTTCTGCCTCAACAATTTCATACCCAGAATCTCGGTGTAGAATTTTAGCGATTCTTCCAAATTGCCAACGCGCAACATCGTGTGTAGCAGTCGCATGATTAACTCCAAATTCCACAATTGCTTTCCATTCTATAGATGTTGTGGTGTTGGGTAATGGGTAATTGGTAGTGGGTAGTGGGAAAGGGAAAGTAATAATTTCACTACCAACTGTGAAAATTTTTCTTTGAGCAACCTGATTCAAAGTATGCTAAACGAGCAGACGATTTTGTTTCAATTTAGGCTTACTGTAGAGTTGCGTCTTGTGTGGCGCTGCTATTTAAGGTAAAGAAATCA
Organism: Floridaenema flaviceps BLCC-F50; assembly: GCF_041929275.2. Lineage (NCBI taxonomy): Bacteria > Bacillati > Cyanobacteriota > Cyanophyceae > Aerosakkonematales > Aerosakkonemataceae > Floridanema > Floridanema flaviceps. The sequence goes on from NZ_JBHFNR020000001.1 coordinate 1,054,070, forward strand.
TGACTAACACACTAGATACTGCTATTGATTTTATCCAAGCGCGAGAAATCTTAGATTCACGGGGAAAACCCACAATTGAAGCGGAAGTTTACCTAGCTAATGGGATTATGGGATTGGCGCAAGTTCCCAGTGGTGCTTCTACTGGTACTTTTGAAGCTCATGAATTGCGAGATGGGGATAAAAGCCGTTACGGTGGCAAAGGAGTTCTCACAGCTGTAGAGAATGTCAAAGAGAAAATAGCTCCGAAATTATTTGGTTTAGATGCGGTTAATCAAGAGTTTATCGATCGCACCATGCTCGAATTAGACGATTCCCCAAATAAATCTAACTTGGGAGCCAATGCAATTTTAGCAGTTTCTTTAGCAGTGGCAAAGGCGAGCGCTGCGGCATTAACCTTACCTTTGTATCGTTATTTAGGTGGCCCTTTAGCTAATTTGCTACCAGTGCCGTTAATGAATGTAATTAATGGTGGTGCTCATGCTGCTAATAATGTAGATTTTCAAGAGTTTATGATTGTCCCCATTGGTGCAGATTCCTTTCGGGAAGCATTACGTTGGGGTGCGGAAGTATTCGCTGCTTTAAGTACAGTTTTGCAAGATGAAGGTTTGCTAACTGGAGTAGGTGATGAAGGCGGTTTTGCTCCTAATTTAAAATCAAATGTAGAGGCTTTAGAATTACTGGTTGCAGCTATTGAGAAAGCTGGTTATAAACCTGGTGAAGAGGTAGCTTTAGCCTTGGATGTAGCAGCTAGTGAATTTTACAAAGATGGTAAGTATGTTTATGATGGTGCTGCCCATTCTGCTTCCGAATTAATTGATTATTTATCACAAATGGTGGCGCAATATCCGATCGTTTCTATTGAGGATGGGTTACATGAAGAAGATTGGCCTAATTGGACTTTATTAACCCAAAAATTAGGGTCAAAAGTGCAATTAGTGGGTGATGATTTATTTGTGACTAACTCAAGTCGGTTAAAAAAAGGGATTGGGGCAAAAGCTGGTAATGCCATTTTGATTAAATTAAATCAAATAGGTTCTTTGACTGAAACTTTGGAAACCATTGATTTAGCAAATCGTTATGGTTATCGTTCAATAATTAGCCATCGTTCAGGAGAAACTGAAGATACTACGATCGCAGATTTAGCAGTAGCCACCAGAGCCGGACAAATCAAAACAGGTTCCCTTTGTCGCAGCGAACGAGTTGCTAAATATAATCGATTATTGCGAATTGAAGAAGAGTTAGGCAGCCAAGCAGTTTACGCGGGTGTAGTGGGTTTTGGGCCAATATAGGGATTGGGGACTGGGAAGAAGAAGTGGGGGAGTGGGGAGGTGGGGGGGTAGGGAGAGTAGAAGAGGTAGTTGGATTATTTCCCCCCATTCCCCCATCCCCCCATCTCCCCATCTCCCCATCTCCTCTAGGGATAGAAAGATAATTGGGGTAAGCCCAAAGTTTCTTCCCAACCCATCATGAGATTTAAGCACTGAACGGCTTGTCCGGCTTGACCTTTCATTAAATTATCGATCGCAGACAGGACAATTACCCGCCCGGTGCGGGAATCGACTTCTAAACCGATATAACAAAGATTAGTGCCACAAGCCCATTTAGTTTGGGGATAAGTGCCACTGGGTAAAACTTTCACCCAAGGGGCATTGCGGTAAAAGGCATTGTAAATGGTGATTAAATCTTTGTGTTGTAACCCCGGATCGCGCATGGTGGCGTACACTGTGGCTAGGATGCCCCGCACCATTGGGATTAGGTGGGGTGTAAATTGGACTGTAACTTCGCTTCCGGCTAAATCGCTGCAAATTTGCTCAATTTCGGGTGTATGGCGGTGACGGGCAACTCCATAAGCACCTAGAGAACTATCTGCTTCAGCTAACAACATATTAACTTTTGCTTGTCTCCCACCACCGGAAGTCCCTGATTTAGCATCAATAATAGCGGTTTCTGGCAAAATTAACCCTTGTTTGAGCAGGGGTGCTAGTGCTAGGAGACTAGCTGTAGGATAGCAACCGGGACAGCCGATTAGTTGGGCAGAGGCGATGCGATCGCGATACAGTTCTGGTAAGCCATAAACTGTTTTCGAGACGATTTCTTGATCTTGGCGATCGCCACCATACCAAGATGTATAAGTACTAACATCAAAAAAGCGGTAATCTGCCGAAAGATCGAGTACTTTGCATCCTCTTGCCAATAAGGTTGGTGCCATTTGATAAGCTAAACCATTGGGCAAGGAAAGAAAAACTACCTGACAACGAGCCGCTATTTCTTCTAAGTCGATCGCTTCAATTTTCAAATCCACAAACGGACCCAAATGTGGGTATAAATCGGAAAAAGGTTTCCCAGCGCTACTTTCACCGCCAAGGTAAACTATTTCTACCCCTGGATGCTCCTTAAGGAGCCTCACTAATTGCACACCACCATAACCTGATGCGCCGACAATACCAACGGGCACACGCCCCATATTACCCATGATCCTTGACCTTTGTGCGTTTTTAGTTTAAATCAGCTATAACTTTTGCTGCATTGTAGTACTAAAACCCCTGTTTGGTAGAACCAACCGATTTTAGATTTTAGATTTTAGATTTTAGATTTTGCTCTTGGAGTCCAAAAGAACCCAAAAGAACCCAAAAGAACCCCCGATCCCAAAAGAGCCTCTGGAACTGCCTGATATTTTAAACAAAGGAACGGGGTAAAATTAAAGAGGAAAACTTTACGAAATTTTACGATATTAGTGCCAGAAACTCCTATCCAACCTTTTAATTTTGACTCTATTGACACCGCTTTAGCAGAGATTAAAGCAGGCAGAGCGGTGGTGGTAGTAGATGACGAAAACCGAGAAAATGAAGGTGATTTAATTTGTGCGGCGCAGTTTGCCACGCCCGACTTAATTAATTTTATGGCAGTGAATGCCAGAGGGTTAATTTGTTTGGCAATGACGGGAGAACGTTTGGATGAACTGGACTTGCCATTGATGGTCAGCAAAAATACTGACAATAACCAAACTGCTTTTACTGTGAGTATTGATGCTGGCTCTCATTTAGGTGTTACTACTGGGATTAGTGCCGACGATCGCGCTCGCACTATTCAAGTAGCTATTAATCCAGCTACTCAAGCCAAAGATTTACGTCGCCCCGGTCATATTTTCCCGATCCGGGCGAGAGTTGGTGGCGTACTCAAACGGGCTGGTCATACGGAAGCAGCGGTAGATTTAGCTAGATTGGGCGGACTTTATCCAGCGGGGGTAATTTGCGAAATTCAAAACCCTGATGGTTCAATGGCGAGATTGCCGGAGTTGATTGAATACTCGAAAAAGCACAATCTCAAGATTATTTCGATCGCCGATCTAATTAGTTATCGATTACAGCACGATCGCTTTATTTGTCGAGAAACGGTCACTAAATTACCCACAGAATTTGGTAATTTTCAAATTTACGCCTACCGCAATGTTTTAGACAATTCCGAGCACGTCGCCATTGTTAAAGGCGATCCCAGCCAATTCGCTGAACAAAGTGTAATGGTGCGGATGCACTCGGAATGTTTGACTGGTGATGCTTTAGGTTCACTGCGTTGTGATTGTCGAATGCAGCTACAAGCAGCTTTAAAAATGATTGAAAATGCTGGTAGCGGCGTGGTAGTTTATCTGCGTCAAGAAGGCAGAGGAATAGGTTTAATTAACAAGTTAAAAGCCTATTCTTTACAAGATTTAGGCTTAGATACTGTGGAAGCAAACGAAAGATTGGGTTTCCCTGCTGACTTGCGAAATTATGGGGTTGGGGCGCAAATTCTCAATGATTTGGGTGTGAAAAAAATTCGCTTAATTACTAATAATCCGCGCAAAATTGCCGGGTTGAAAGGTTACGGTTTAGAAATGGTGGAAAGAGTACCTTTATTAATTGAAGCGAATACTTATAATACAACCTATCTAGCTACGAAAGCGGAAAAGCTAGGTCATCTGCTCCTGCAAACCTATTTAGTAACAGTAGCAATTCAATTGCGGGGTGAGTCTTCAATTGAAGAACGTTATGAACGGTTGGAAAAATTGCGTCAGATGGTCAGCGTTCATGATTTATTGTTACAGGAAGAAGCTAGACCTGTAACGATCGCCCTTTTCGGTCAACCTTTACTAACTGTTCACTTGGGTTTCGATCAACCATTATTAGCAGCACCCGACTGGTATCAACAACCAAGTCATCCTTACCTGGAAGCGATCGCCAAAATTCTTGATAGTATAGCTTCTTGGCCTGATTTACAACGTCTAGATTTTTTGGTTTCTTCAGGTGGCGATCCCCTGACTAGTTTGCAGGTAAATCTCAATCGTCAAAGCTTCTCCCTGAGTCAGTTACCTTCCTCGATCTGTAACAATTTGGAAACCCAAAAAATCTATAGTTTTATAGCTGATACTTCTTCTGAAAGTACCTTAAATACTTGAACAGAGAAATTTATGGTTTTACCAGTTCAGGAGTTTAGCAGTGGAAAACTCCTGAATTTTTTAATATTTGTCTCAGTTTTGTTTCGGGATCAGTGTAAAGTTACCGTAAATTTGCTGAGGGAAGTCGTAAAGATTGAGTGAAGTATATCCTGTCAACCGAAATTTTTGGGAATATTCGCTGTATAAACAAGAATAAGTTAACACTGATGAAGCGAGTTGAGTAAAACTGTTGTGTGCGGAACTAATCGCCAAATCTCCAGCAGGATACTTAATGGGTAGATGGAACTTCCGGGAAAGTTACTTTGATTTAATAGCTTCAGCTTGCTAACTTGATGAATGTGATTCCCCAGGTAAGAAAGCGGAAATTACCTAAAGTGTGTTACCCAAAAATTTAGTAGATCCAGTGGTGAGGCTATGAGTTTGCAAAACATATTAAATCTAGGCATCGACAACGTGAAACAAGGGGATTATGCAGCAGCGATCGAGAAATTTAATCAGGCGATTAAGCTGGAATCCAACTACGCTGCTTATTATAATCGAGGTCAAGCTTACTATTACTTGGGAGAGTATAAAACAGCCTTAATTGATTTTAATTATGCTTTGCAACTTAAACCTGATTTTACCAATGGTTACTTAAGCAGGGGTTTGGTTTATTTTGATTTAGAAGCGCCAGAGGAAGCGATCGCAGATTTTAGCCAAGCAATCAACTTAAATCCGCAATTAACTATTGCTTATATTAGTCGCGGTTTATCTCAAGTTTACTTAGGAGAAATTGCAGCGGCAATTGCAGATTACGATCGAGCTTTAAGCATCGATCCCCAGGCATCAGAAGCTTATAATAATCGGGCAATGGCGCGTTGTTATGTGGGTGATTTCCTGGGAGCGATCGCAGATTTTGACCAAGCAATAGAACTAGATCCTTTCTTTGTAGAAGCTTATAATAATCGGGGCAATGTGCGTCTGCAATTAGGCGATCGTGCAGGTGCAATGGCAGATTTACAAAAGGCTATAAACTTGGCTCCTGATTTAGCCACACTTTACTATAATCGAGCTTTAGTTCAGCATAAAAATGGCGATCAATCGGGAGCAATTGCTGATTATAATAAATCTTTAGATATTAATTTTACTGATGCAGAAGCTTACAATAATCGCGGGAATATTTGCACTTTGCAGGGAGATTACCAAGCAGCAATTGAAAACTATACTCAAGCGATCAAAATCAATCCCCAAAAAGCAAATGCTTACTATAATCGCGGTTTAGCATATTATTATCAAGGAGATTTCCCGAAAGCAATTGCTGACTTTAACCAAGCAATTCATTGGAAACCTGACTATGCAGCAGCTTACAATAATCGGGGACTAGCTTTTCGCGTGCAAGGAAATATTCAAAAAGCGCTAGAAGATTTTAATCAAGCCTTAAAGCAAAATCCGAATTTAGCTGAAGCTTATGTTAGTCGTGGTTTAGCTCGTTCTGATTTGGGAGATAAACAAGGAGCAATTAAAGATTTTAACCAAGCTTTAGAACTTAACCCGAATGATGCGAAAACTTATAATAATCGGGGATTTGTCTATTACAGATTAGGTGATTCTCGCCAAGCAATTGAAGATTTCAACAAAGCTTTAAAACTCGATCCAACATTAAATTCAGCTTACATTAACCGGGGATTAGCTCGATTTGCGATCGGTGACAAATTAGGCGCATTAGAAGACGTGGATCAGGCATTAAGAACAGCTTAGGTAGGGGACAAGGGGACAAGGGGACAAGGGGACAAGGGGACAAGGGGACAAGGGGACAAGGGGAATTTTCTCGTTCCCAGGTTCAACCAGGGAACGAGAGAAGGGAGGTTCTACCTCCTTTGGCATCAAACTATGGCAAATCAGTACTTCCCATTAAGTAAAGGTCGCACTCACGGGCGACACCTCGACCTTCGTTAAATGCCCAAACGACGAGGTTTTGACCGCGACGACAGTCACCAGCGGCAAAAACACCGGGAATACTGGTGTTATATTTACCGTAGTCAGCTTTAACATTGCTGCGTGCGTCGCGTTCTAGACCAAGGGCATCAAGCAGCGGTTGTTCTGGCCCCAAAAAGCCCATTGCTAGCAGAACGAGTTGGGCGGGAATAACTTTTTCTGTACCAGGAATATGTTTGGGAATAAACTGACCTTTTTCGTTTTTCTCCCATTGCACCTGAACTGTGTGAACGGCTTTCACATTGCCATTTTCGTCACCTTCAAACTTGGTCGCCGTAGTAGTATAAACACGGGGATCATCACCAAATTTCGCCGCTGCTTCCTCTTGACCGTAGTCCATTTTGTAAACTTTCGGCCATTCGGGCCAAGGGTTGTCAGCTGCACGTTCTGAAGGTGGCTTAGGCAAAATTTCCACTTGAACGAGACTGTTGCAGCCGTGACGAATAGAAGTACCTACGCAGTCAGTTCCGGTATCACCACCACCGATGATTACCACATCTTTACCTTCCGCAGTGATGAAGCCGCCATTTTGACTTTTGTCTAAAATTGCCTTGGTATTGGCGGTGAGGAAGTCCATTGCGAAGTAAATGCCTTTCAACTCGCGCCCTTCAATGGGGAGATCTCTAGGTTTAGTCGCTCCTGTACAAAGTATTACCGAGTCGAATTCTTTCAGCAATTGCTCAGAGGTAATATCTTTGCCAACTTCGGTGTTGCAGACAAACTTCACGCCTTCATCTTCCAAGACTTTCAGACGGCGGAGGACAACTTGTTCTTTGTCCAATTTCATGTTAGGAATTCCGTACATAAGCAGTCCGCCTGGACGATCGGCCCTTTCAAACACAGTCACCCAATGTCCCGCTTTGTTAAGTTGAGCAGCAGCGGAAAGTCCGGCTGGGCCTGATCCCACGATCGCAACTTTTTTCCCGGTACGCTTAGTAGGTGGATCTGCGACGATCCGACCTTCATCCCAGCCTTTTTCGGCGATCGAATATTCAATATTTTTAATCGTAACTGGTGGGTTGTGAATGCCCAAAACACAAGCGCCTTCGCAGGGTGCCGGACAAACTCTTCCGGTAAACTCAGGGAAGTTATTGGTTTTGTGGAGGCGATCGAGTGCTTCGCGCCAAAGTCCGCGATAAACTAAATCATTCCATTCTGGAATCAAATTATTAATTGGACAACCGCTTGCCATTCCACTAATTACAGTTCCCGTGTGGCAAAATGGCACACCGCAGTCCATACATCTTGCGCCTTGGGTGCGGAGTTTTTCCTCTGCCATTGGCAAGTGAAACTCGTCCCAGTTGCGAATGCGATCGAGCGGTTCAACTTCCGATGCTACTTCCCGAAGAAATTCGATAAATCCTGTTGGTTTTCCCATTGTTTGTTACCTCGAAAATTACAAAAGTTTAACTGTCAAAAAGGCGATTAATTAACTGATTTTCGTCAAAGAACGTACAGTTAAAATCTCATCAGCACTTAAAGCTGCAACCGAAGATACTGGCACAGCAACTACCGCAATAGATTCACCTACGGCATTAAATACCTCCAATAAACAACCCTCCTCCCCCCCTGTGGGGTGGGGAACGAAATCAACCAAAGTCGCAATGTCACCTATTTTTAGCTGATGTTCTGGTAAATCACGAGTTAGAAAAACTTCTTGATAAAGCTCAATTTTCATAACGAGACTCCTTAAAAGGTTTGAGTGTCACAAACTGAAATTTGCCGTCACTTTTTCGCTGTAACCAAATTGTAATAACTGATAAACTTGCTCCATCAATACCGATAAGTTCTCCTGCAACACGATAGAAAATACCATACTCATTTGTTCCATCTTCTACAGCCTCATTTGACTCAATTAGTAATCGAATAGCTTCCCGCAATACTTCTGGATTTTGTTCTTTAAACCCAGCTTGGGCTAAAAATTTTGATTTATCGTTTCTTGCTTTGTATACCAACAAATAGCGAGTTAGTTTACTGTCTGGTATTTCTGCATCGGCGGGAATTTTCACATTATAACCTCTGAAAGTTGCTAATTCTCGTTTCGTTATAGTAATGCAGTTTGCTGATTACTCTCTCATTTTTAACCAGCCAAATATTTGTTCTACTGTTAAATTTAATGTAATCCCCTCTAATATAATTAATTCATCTTTTCCTTGGCGTAACTCTGGTTGTTTTTCCGGTTGGAAGATGAGAATTGAGTAATCATCTGGATCGAGTAACCATCCTAATTCACAACCATACTTTAAACAATGCAGAATATTTCCCGTCACCCGATTAGAACTTTGTTCAGGCGAGAGAATTTCAATCGTCCAGTTTGGCGGAATTAATACATCATCTAATGGTTCTCCATTTTCATCAACCTCGATGTTTTCCCAACGTAAAATTGCTATATCAGGAACAATTGAACGCCCTCCAAAAGTACAACGCAACTCAGGAAAAGCATAAGCAATTCTCGCTTCTTCAGTCACTTGATTAATGGTGTCAATCAATTTACCTTGAAGTCGCGAGTGGCGAGTTTTCGGCATTGGTTTTTGAATAATTTTACCGTCAATATATTCACTAGCGGGTTTTGTTTCGGGTAATTTAAGAAACTCTTCTAAAACGATTGTTTGGGATGAAGTTTGGATCATTTGGTTCATCGAATTTAAGCTACATAACAGATGAAGTTTTCCCAGACTGACTAGCAATGTATTCCTGAATAGTTTGATAGTCTCCTACTTGGTATGCTTTCCTAGCTTCTTCAATCTCTGCCAGAACTTGTGGTTCTTCCTCTAGTGATTCTTCTGATTCAAACACCAAATCCTCTAAAATTTCCAAAAGTTCCCGTTTTTTTTCCAAATCTAACGATGTAATAGCTTCAATCAATGATTCAAAGGGAACGTTAAATTTAACCGTTGTCATTTTTTCCTCTTTTCGGTAACTCTTTCAATTCTTCAATGCTGGACTAACAGAGGTAGGTATGCAATGCGATTAATCCAGTCTTCTGCTTCTAATCTCTCCCAAATCTCGATTAAATTAATTATTACCTGGCTAATTGGCAAACTTTGTAACACAATAATTACACCCGCACTTGTTTGTTCGACAATAAATTCAGAAAAGTATTTCGGCATGGTTCTTTGGTCATGAGAGACTAAAACTCTACCTTCATTTGCTGCAAATTTCAGAACTTCTATATCGCTTAACCCACTTAAATTGGATAAATTTGATGTTAAAAAATCAATGGTTGGCTCACGTCTCAAGACACCCGTTACAATTGCTAAATTCAGATCTGCATCTGCTTGAAAGCGAATTTTCATCCCTGGTTTTCCTGAGCGTAGAGTTTTTGATATAGTAATGAGTTACTTTCTCTAGATTGCTCTCTTAATGTTTCAAAAAGCTTTTCTCCTTCAGCTAAATAGTTATCGATGTTTGTGCGATTAGCAAGGTAAAAGGTAATTGCTCCATAAACTTCTTCTAATGTTAATACGGGAAATGATTGCACTATGCTTTCTGGTGATTGTCCTGCTAGGAAAGCATAAACAATTGAATCGAGAGAAACGCGCTTTCCAACAATAAAGTAGCAATTTTCCCGTTCTTCAATGTACTGTTTGGTTGTTATAATTGCTGCACTCATAATTTCTGTTTAATTGACAATTTTTATGTCAAATTACCTACCCTTATCAGACGTTAATTCAACAATACTGTTTGCAAGCTCAGTGAAAATTTTCAGGAAGTTGTCTCGATTTTCTCTCATGGTTTCAAGGATAACTCCTTGTTGTTCAATTTGCTTATCAGATAAGGCAAATATAGGAACATTATGCTTTTGTGATTGAGCAATTAATGAATTAAAATCTGCAATATTTGCCAAGTTGTAAGGTGTGTCAGCCGAAATACTTCTTTGAAAAGTTTCTCGATGAATTGTCATACCCTCGTGAGTTAGCGCTGGAACTAGATGAGTGTCTACTGTAGTTTTTATCCGGTCTATCCACCTTTGAAAGGAAGTTGCTGGTGCGCCACTCCGAGGGCGGTATTTCTGAGATATAATTCCTAAAAAAAGTGGAGATTTAGTTGGAATGGGATATAAAAGAGAAGAATTTCTAAATTCTTGAATAGATGAATTCCAGCGAGGCAATACAGCAGCCAATGATTTTACTGCCTGCTGGCAGAAAAAATCGGGAAAAGTTGGAACGACGAAATAATCGCTTGTCATCAACAAACATTGATTAAGCGCCCCAACGCTAGGACTCATATCAATGATTACATACTGTAAATCATGTTTGTTTGCTGTCTCACGTAATAAAGAGCCAAAGCAGCCAGGAATATTTCTTAGTGCAGGTATTGTTTTACCAGTACCTAAAGCAACCGATATTTGAGTTTCTGACTCTGATAATTTAATGTTACCTGCTAGTAAAAACAAGTTGGGATTTTGAGTACCGATAGGAGATGCTGGCTCCAAAGGACGCTGTTGACCATCTAAAACTGGTTCAACAGCCGAGTACAGATTACAGCCTGCATTTTCAGAATAGAACCTTTCAAAATCCTCAACTGCGTTGTAATCTAAAACTAAGCCTGTTAAATTACATTGCGGATCTGCGTCCACAATTAAGGTACGATATCCGAGAGTAGCAAGTGCCCATCCTAGATTGAAAGCGGTAGTTGTTTTGCTTACACCACCTTTGTGGTTGAAGAGAGAAATTAATTTAGGCATAAGTGAATTAAATGTTGACAAAAACAGCAAAATTAAGTGTTTCCCAATTTAGGCGAATAACAAAATAAGGGGCTGAAAAAGCCCCTTGTTTGACTATAGATCAGCTTCCGCCTATCCGAGAAACGTCACGGGCGTTTTCTTCAAAGGCTGCGGCTAATGCTTCGTCTCCGCTTAAGCCGGATTCAAATGCACGTTTTAAGCATTCGAGGACTCGTTTGTAGTCGCGGGGCATGACTTTGACGAATTTAGATACCATTTCATCCCAATTGTCAAGTACTTTGGCGGCTTTTTGGCTTCCGGTGTACTCGCGGTGTTTTTGGATCATTTCGTGGATGGTTTCGATATCCTCTAAGTCGAGGGGTTCGATGTCCGCCATTTGGGTGTTGCAGCGGGTGGCGAAATCGCCTGTTTCGTCGAGGATGTAGGCTACTCCTCCACTCATTCCGGCTGCAAAGTTGCGTCCGGTTTTTCCTAAGACTACGACTTTTCCGCCTGTCATGTATTCGCAAGCGTGATCTCCGACTGCTTCGACGACGGTGTTTACACCGGAGTTGCGGACGCAGAAGCGTTCGCCAGCTATACCGTTGATGTATGCTTCGCCTTTTGTTGCGCCGTAGAAGGCGACGTTTCCAATGATGATGTTTTCTTCGGGGACGAAGGTGGAGGTTTTCGGGGGATAAACGATGATTTTTCCACCGCTTAAGCCTTTTCCTAAGTAGTCGTTTGCGTCGCCTTCTAGTTCTAAGGTTACGCCTTTGGGCACGAATGCGCCGAAGCTTTGTCCTGCACTTCCTTGGAAATGTAGGTGTACTGTGTCTTCTGGAAGTCCTTCCCAGTGGCGTTTGGTGATTTCGTTTCCTAAGATTGTTCCGACGACTCGGTTGATGTTTTTGATGGGTAGGGTGGCTTTTACTTTTTCGCCTTTTTCGATCGCACCCCGACACAAATCCAGCAATACTGTTATATCAAGGGATTTGTCTAAACCGTGATCTTGAGGGATTTGGCAATAACGACCGACTTCCGGGCCGACTTCCGGTTGATATAAAATCTTAGAAAGGTCGATATTTTTGGCTTTCCAATGTTCAACGGCTTTTTTCGGTTCTAAAATATCGGTTCGTCCCACCATTTCGCTGAGGTTGCGGAAACCTAGTTCCGCCATTAGTTCCCGAACTTCGGTGGCGATGAACTTCATAAAGTTTACCGTATGTTCGGGGTCGCCTGTGAAGGCTTGGCGTAACTGTGGGTTTTGAGTTGCAATTCCAGCGGGGCAGGTGTTAAGGTGACAAACACGCATCATGATGCAACCGAGTGTGACTAAGGGTGCGGTTGCAAAACCAAATTCTTCTGCACCTAGTAAGGCTGCAACTACTACATCCCTTCCGGTTTTCATTTGTCCATCGGTTTCTACGGCGATGCGACTGCGTAAGTTGTTTAATACTAAGGTTTGGTGAGTTTCAGCGAGTCCGAGTTCCCAAGGTAAACCTGCGTGTTTGATGGAAGTTTGCGGTGATGCGCCTGTTCCTCCGTCATAACCGGAGATTAACACAACGTCGGCGTGGGCTTTGGCTACACCTGCTGCGATCGTACCAACTCCAACTTCCGAAACTAATTTTACACTAACCCGCGCTTCCCGATTCGCATTCTTTAAATCGTGAATCAGTTCGGCTAAATCTTCAATCGAGTAAATGTCATGGTGAGGCGGTGGGGAAATTAAACCTACTCCGGGGGTTGAGTGACGCACTTTCGCAATCCAAGGATACACTTTCCGTCCGGGTAATTGTCCACCTTCTCCCGGTTTCGCCCCTTGCGCCATTTTAATTTGTAATTCTCGCGCTTGGGAAAGATACAAACTGGTAACGCCAAAACGTCCTGATGCTACTTGTTTGATGGCACTATTCTTGGAGTCGCCTTGTTCGTTTGTCCAAGTGTAACGATCGGGATCTTCTCCGCCTTCTCCTGTGTTAGACTTGCCTCCAATGCGGTTCATGGCGATGGCGAGACTTTCATGGGCTTCTTTGGAAATTGAACCGTAACTCATTGCGCCTGTTTTGAAGCGTTTCATGATTGCTTCTATCGGTTCAACTTCTTCGATGGGTACTGGTTGACGTTCTTTGAATTCTAACAATCCGCGCAAGGTGAAATGTTTTTTCCCTTGTTCGTTTACCAGTTTGGCGTATTGTTTGAAGGTTTCGTAACTTCCTGTACGAACTGCTTTTTGTAAGGTGTGGATAGTTTCGGGACTAAATAAGTGCGCTTCGCCTTCTTTACGCCATTGATATTCGCCGCCAACATCGAGGGTATGTCCGTTGACTTCGCGATCGGGAAACGCATGAGAATGTCGTAAAATTGCTTCTTGAGCAATAACTTCTAAATCTGCGCCTTCAATCCGCGATGCTGTCCAGGTAAAATATTTGTCGATGACTGCTTTGTTCAATCCAATGGCTTCAAAAATTTGGGCACCGCGATAACTTTGAATGGTGGAAATCCCAATCTTGGAAGCGACTTTAATTACACCTTTGGTTGCTGATTTGATGTAATTCTTAACTGCGGTTTTGTAATCAACGTTGAGGATTAATCCTTCGTTAATCATATCTGCGATCGTCTCAAATGCAAGATATGGATTAATCGCGCCGCAACCGTAACCAATTAAAGTTGCATAATGATGCACTTCTCTCGGTTCACCTGATTCTAAAACTAATCCAACTCTGGTGCGCGTACCTTCCCGAATCAAGTGGTGATGTAAACCGGATACTGCTAAAAGTGCGGGAATGGGTGCATTATCTTTGTCGATTTCTCGATCGCTCAAAATAATTATACTCACACCATCAGCGATCGCAGCATTCGCCTTTTGGAAAATCTCTTCCATCGCACTTTCCAATCCCTTGACTCCCGCTTTGGGATCGAACAAAATTGGCAAAGTAATCGATTTAAATCCGCCTTCATTAATATATTTGAGTTTCGCCAATTCTTCATTACTCAGAATTGGAGTTTTCAACTCTATTAAATGACAGCTTTCTGGAACTGGGTTGAGTAAGTTTCTTTCTGCACCGATCGTAGTTTCTGCCGATGTGATAATCTCTTCTCTGATAGAATCGATCGGCGGATTTGTCACTTGAGCAAATAATTGCTTAAAGTAATCGTAGAGTATTTTTGGTCGATCGCTCAACACTGCCAAAGGTGTATCCGCACCCATCGCGCCAACTGCTTCCACTCCATCTCTCGCCATCGGAGTTAACAGCAACCGCAACTCTTCAAAGGTATAACCAAATGCTGTTTGACGTTGGGTTAGGTTGGGGACTGGGGATGACAGGCAGGATGCCTGTCCTACAGGATTGGGAGTTTCTAGTTTCGCCAGTTCTACCATATTATCCTTAATCCATTCGGCGTAAGGATGTTGGTTGACGATCGTATTTTTGATTTCCTCGTCGGCGATGATTCGTCCTTCTTCCATATTGACGAGGAACATTCTTCCGGGTTCTAAGCGTCCTTTCAAAGCTACCCGTTCTGGTTCAATGGGTAATACTCCAGCTTCTGATGCCATAATTACTAAGTCGTCTTTGGTGACATAGTAACGAGAAGGACGCAAACCGTTGCGATCGAGCACTGCTCCCATCATCGTACCATCGGTGAATGCGATCGAAGCCGGACCATCCCAAGGTTCCATCAAGCAAGAATGATATTTGTAAAATGCCTTTTTCTCTGGACTCATTGATTCATGCGCCGTCCAAGGTTCGGGAATCATCATCATTACCGCATGAGGTAAGGAACGTCCCGCCAAAACCATTAATTCTAAGGCGTTATCGAAAATCAGCGAGTCACTTCCATCTATATTAATAACTGGCTTGATCTTCTTAATGTCATCGCCAAACAATTCCGATTCAAACAAAGATTGTCTAGCGTGCATCCAGTTAATATTACCCCGCAATGTGTTGATTTCGCCATTGTGGGCGATGTAGCGGTAGGGGTGTGCTCTTTCCCAACTGGGGAAAGTGTTGGTACTAAAGCGAGAGTGGACTAACGCCAATGCGCTTTCCATGTCGGGATCGTGCAAATCGGGGTAATATTGTCCTACTTGCACAGGCATTAACATTCCCTTGTAGACGATCGTCCGACAAGATAAACTGCAAGGATACCACATTGGATCGATGTCAGTTGCCCGAATCTTTACATGAGTACGTTTGCGAATCACATACAATTTTCTCTCAAATGCTGCATCATCGAGATCGGCGGAACGTTGGATGAACACCTGTTGCATGGAAGGTTCGCTAGACTTTGCAGTGTTCCCCAATGAAGAGTTATCTGTGGGTACGTCGCGCCAACCAAGTACTTTTTGTCCTTCTTCAGCGACAATAGCGGTAAAAGTTTCTCGACCTTTTTGCCGAACTGCTGGGTCTGGAGAACAATATATCATCCCGACTCCATATTGTCCCGGTTCTGGCAAGGTAAATCCTTCTGCTGCTGTGACTTTCTGCAAAAACTTATGCGGTACTTGCATTAAAATCCCTGCGCCGTCTCCGGTGTTTGCTTCACAACCGCAAGCGCCTCGGTGATCTAAGTTTAAGAGAATTGTCAATCCTTGTTCTACGATTTCATGGGATTTTTTGCCTTTTTGATGGACAATGAATCCCACACCGCAAGCATCATGTTCAAATTGCGGATCGTATAAGCCTTGGTTTGCTGGTACTGTGTTACTGTTCATCATCGGATAGTATATAAAGTGCGTTGTCTGTAACAGCCGTTACAAAACGACTGAGATGTTTATAAGGCAAGACTTTGACCAGGATTTAATGATTACAGGATGAGCAGGATTTATTTAATTAATCATGAAATCTGGCAAATCTTTAAATCCTAGCGGCAATCTTGTCTATTCGCTAAATTAGGAACAAATCCAAATTTTCTAAAAGCTTTATCCAATAAGTGTTTTGTAGAAATAGGTAACACTTGATTGTCGCCTTGCCACTTTAATGATTTGTTCAGTTTATCTGTTGGGATAGACTCTTTGAGCAATATCGGCAAGGTTAGCAAACAGGGTAGCTGCAATGATATTAACCGTCGATAGTAATTTACTACTAAATTTCTGTTGTTTCATGCTGAAAGTGGGAGGCTGTTAACGATAGCTATGATGGATTTTCTAACGAGGCTGGCTATGAGGTGCCAGTTCTTAAGGAAAGTTTTAGCTAGTCTGCAAATTTTACTAGGAAATCCCTGGCTGTAAACCAATTTGTTAATCAGTTTTATAGAACTTTAAGTAATTAAATATTTGCCGCCAAGGTTCGCTACTTAACTGTAACTTATTATGCAGAAATTGGGGGCAGATGTTTTGCTTACTTGGTTGAACTATTACCTGAAGGTTGAAGACTCCAAGGATAAAAGGTTTGTCTAAAGCTGTTCCACTTGTTTTTAACTGTAGAGTTATTTCTGGCACAGTGGATTATTCTTCTAATACGTAAATGGCTGGGAGTTGGCGGTATTGTTCATTTACATCTGTACCATACCCGACAATAAAGCGATCGCCGATCGTCTTCCCCAGATAATCTATCTTAACAGAAACGCTTCGTCTAGCTGGTTTGTCAAGTAATGCACACAATTTCCAGGAAGCTGGATTTTGCGCTTTTAGCAACTGCAATGCCATTGAGGTGGAAAGTCCAGTATCGACAATATCTTCGACTAATATTACATCTTGTTTGCTTGCGATCCCGTCTGATAATCCCATAAGCATTTTTACTTCACCCGAACTGACGGTGGCATTACCATAGCTTGAGCGAGCGAAATAATTCAATATTTTTAATTGGGGTTTGCATTTGACGAATCAAGTCTGCTAAAAAGATGAACGATCCTTTCAGCATCCCAACGACAACGGGAGAACGATTAACATAGTCTTTGTCTATTTGTTGCGCCAGTTGTTTCACAATTTGACACTCCTCGCCCTATAAGTGCGAGGATTCTTGGTTCACAGACTCGCCATAACCTAACAGGATTGCTCCAATTAGACTAGAGGGCAAATCTCCCCAAGCTTTAGATCCGGTATGCCCTACCGTACTTAACGCTAATTTCAGGATATTAATTGCGGCATTGATATCTCTGTCTTCTATAAACCCACAATGCGAACAAACATGAGTTCTAGTTGATAAAGACTTCTGCACTTTCTCTCCACAATTGGCACATTTTTGACTCGTATTATAAGGAGGAACTGCGACAGTTACCTTTCCATACTTATAGCCAAAATATTCCAACCAGCGGCGAAATAAATACCATCCTGCATCACTAATTGATTTCGCTAGATGTCGATTTTTTACCAACCCTTGAACATTTAAATCTTCATAAGCCACCAAATCGTTAGATTGGATTAAACGGAGTGCCACTCTCTTGACAAACTCTTCTCGCTGCCTACTTACCTTTAAATGTTTCCGGGCATATCTATTTCTAGCTTTCTCTCCGTTCTTTGATTGAGGTTTCCCTTTCTTGAACTTCTTATACTTCTGACGGTTCAAGCGTTTTAAACTTTTCTCTCCCTTTCGATAAAACTGAGGATTAGCTTCAATGTTTCCTTGACTATCTGCCAAGAAATATTTAATTCCTAAATCTATTCCTACAGCTTTCTGACTGGGAATTAAAGGCTTAGTCCGCTCTCTGGGATCGGCTTGAATAGCAAATTGCACGTAATACCCATCGGCACGACGCACAATTCTCACTCTTTTAATTTGCTCAATCTGGTAAAAGTTCAAATCTCTGGAGCCTATTAGCTTGAAACTTCCAATACCTTTCTTGTCTATAAAATTAATGTATTTTCTGTTATCAGATAGCTTCCATCCTGAGACTTTGTATTCTACCGAGCGAGTGTTTTTCTTGAATTTAGGATATCCTTTCTTGCCCTTAACTTGGTTTTTACAATTCTCATAAAAACGGTTAACTGCCTTGAGTGTTCTTTCTACCGCAGCTTGGCAAGCGTGGGAGTTTAACTCTTCAACAAACTTAAACTCTTTTCTCAATAATGTGTTGTATCTAAACATTTCTGGCTGACCGATAGCACGATTATCCATCCAATAACGAAGTACTTTATTTCGGACAAATTGAGATGTCCTAATTGCTTCATTAATGGCGGTTATTTGTTGTGGCTTTGGGTTGACCTTAAACTCGTAGACAAACACGACTGATACTGAGTTTATGAATATCAACTATTATGATAACATGGAATTGAAAAATGGGGAATAAAATGCCGTACTTCTAGGACGGGGCTTGTATCCCATTATTTTCGGTCATTGGATTTTAGATTGTAGATTTTAGATTTTAGATTGATCCCAGAGTTGAATCTGTGGGTATGGGCTAAAATCTGCGATCGTCATGCTTGTAAATTGGGAGTTGGTAATTATGAAATCTCTATACTTTTATACTGCTTTATTGGCATTATCTGTTAGTTGCTTGGGAAGTGAGTCTGCGTTAGCCGATCGCCAAGGGAATCCCAGCTATAGTAATAACATATCAGGAGAAAACGTCTTAATTTCGCAAACTCCGGCTAAAGTGGAAACCTTTACCGCCATTGGTACAGAACCTTTTTGGAATATAACTATTAATCGCAATGGCATAGTTTATTCATCACCAGACGCAAGTAAACGAACTTACCCTTATGTTGCACCAATAGCAGCGCAAGCTCGTCCTGCTGATTTAGTTCGAGTATACCGACTCAACGGACAACCAAACGGAACATTAATAATAAAAAAAGCTAATTCCTGTAGTGATGGAATGTCAGATAAAGCCTATCCCTACGAAGCTATTTTGATTTTAGGTAATCAGGTACTCGAAGGTTGCGCCCAAAGAAAATAGCTAAATAAAAATTTTCCTTTAAGCTTCTTCCATTGCTTCTTCTGACTTTTCGGCTACTCTGGGGTTGAGAGGAGAACTTTGTCTGAGTTCTTCCTCTTCTTCCTCGGTTCTGTAACCGGATTCTGGTTGATAATATTGAGGAGTTTGATCCATTTCTGGGTTAGAGTCAGTAGGTGATTGGCTGGAAGGTTGGTTTTGTTCGGTAGTCATAATTTTGCCCTTTGGTGAATAGCGATCCTGGCTAACGCACTGGCTAGCGCGATCGCTTTCATATTAGAAAACTCCAGCTTTTTCAACCTCTGACTAAAGAGAGGTTATCTGAAAGTTAACCACTATTTAACTAATCTTCCATCCAAAATTCGTGATAGATGCGATATTGAGAACTGCTGAAAAATCCTGTGCTTAAGCAGGTTTCTAGAACTTGGGGGTTGATTGTAGCATTCAATACTTTCAGGCAGTTTAAGAGAGTATCACGGTAGCGGCGATCGCCTTGAACTACAATCCAGTTATCTTCTAAGTTAAACATAGCTTTATTCCTAGCTCTAGTTTTATATTTCCCACTTTCATGGTTAATATCACCATCAGCACAAACAAATTTTTCTCTCCAAATGCTAATGTGTCCAGAACGCTACACAAACGCCTCTACAACGAGAAAAATACTTAACTAAGCAGTATTGAATATTACGCTAAACAGATCCCTAAACAGATCCCCGACTTCACAGAAGAAGTCGGGGATCTCGCTTGGATCTCGCTTGGGGGGAGTTAAGTCCAATAGAGAATCTTAGCTTTGGGAAAGCGTTGAGTAATTTCCCGTGCAAAGAAGCTTCGCAGTGACTTCATTGTGTCAGCATCATAAACATATTTAATGCCGCCAAACTTATTTCGTTTCATGCTGCGAGTAGATTCATCCATGTCTAATTTGCTGTGCGGATACCACTGGGTTAACACATCTTTAGAACCGGGAGTGAAGCGGTGAGTAATTAACTCAAAGGTTAAGTCACAGTCAAAATCTAAAGTGCTGCTAATTTCATCTAATAGCTGAGTGTAATGTAACTCCCAATTTTCAATTGCCATAATCGGCGCAATCACTAACCCTACGGGATATTCGCCACCTCCTTGAGTGCGAGGTAAAGCTAATTTTCTTAGTGCTTGCAGTCGGGAATTAACATTAGCAGTACCGCCTTCAAACCGACCGGAAATAGGTGTGGCATTCACACTAACTCGGCAACGAGTGTTACCGTTGTGAGGTAAAGAAAGTAGTTCGTTAACGTTATCAAATTTGGAAACCCAGCGTAATTGAGCGTTTTTGCGAGTGCCAAAATAACGAATAGATTGAGCTAAGCTACCTGTGAGATGTTCAATGCCTAAAGGATCGGTGTAGCAACTGACTTCAAATGTGGTTAAATCGGATTTTTCGTAGTTAGCTAAGTTGTCTAAAATTTGCGGCAAATTGGCAAATACTCTAATTACAGGTGGCCCTTGTAAACTACCAGCTAAATAACAGTATTGGCAATGAGCAGGACATCCTTCTGCTATGTGAAATTGCCAGTCAGCAGAGGGGGGAATGGGACTAAGTTTAAAACTGCTCTTAGGTGCGGTAACAACTGCTAAAGTGCGTTTAGAAATGTCGTAAGTTTCGCGCTCAGTTTCTCCCCGCAATCGAGTGAGGCGATTTCGCGGAAGTTCTTCTATTGGCAGGTTGAGCGATCGCACTTTCTCCAGAATTTTTTGTCCCCAAGGTTCATCTAAAGCAGCAGGAGTAAATAATACTTGGTCAGGAAACCATAACCGCGACTTTTGCGTAGCTGAGTCTGAAGAAATAGCAGGTGTAGTTAATACCAAGTCAGTTCTCCATATTTCATCTACTTTTATTGTGCCAAGGAAACCACTACTCGCCAAGGCAAATTTACACCGGATTTCCCCCATTATTTAGTCGTAATTATCTGATGACAGCACGATTAGTGATTACTGCGGAAATTCGTAAAAAGTTAAACAAACTCCTGCTAAATCTATGACGCTAAATTCTTTTGGCCCCCAAGGTTTTGTTTCTAGTTTACCGTTGGGATGAACGATCTCGTCGCCTTTGCTTTCTAATTCTTGATAAAGTTGTTCAATGCCTGTTACTTGCAGACGTAGGGATATTTCTTTGGCTAAATCATGATAATCGCTTTTGACTAAAAAAATCTCTGCGTTGTCACGTTTGACGATCGCCATTCTGATGGGATCGCCTTCCCGAAAAATGGTGGTAAATCCCAGTTTTTGTTCATAAAACTCAATGGCTTTTTCTAAGTCATCGCCTGCGGGAATCAGTGGGCTAATACTGCCGATTTGAGGAGGGTTGTTCATGGCTGCTATAATTGCTGAGTGTTACTTAAGTTAATTATATTGATAACCGGAGTCTAGAATTGAGAGCCAGAGGAAAATTCTTAACATTTGATTAATTAATTAGGCGATCGCTACTAAGCTTTTTCCTGGGATAATTAAATTATAGCAGCCTAATCTATAGAGAAAATTGCATGAATTTAAACTCAAGTTTTTAATTGTTATTTGGGTAATCTAATAGATACATAGTGATAGTAAAGCTGTAATAAGCAATAAAAAGATTTGATGGTAACTGAGATTGTTAAATTCGATCAATTTAAGTTATAAAAGTTGACTTAATTCAATATAAGTTTTCAGAAAGTTTACAGCATTTACATAACTTACAAATAGAGGTTTGTACAAATGGGTACGGCATTTTTTAACAAATTTCAAAACAAGCTGAGTGTTTTGTTAGCGATCGGACTAGTTGTTCCTACTGTAATTGTTAGTGTTTACAGTATTAATTCTTCAAGTCGAGAATTGACATCTTTAGTTTCCGGGCAGATGAAATTGGCTGGAGAAAACAGCGAAAAGTCAATTAATCAATTAATAGATATTAGCAAAGCTGATGTACTTTATCTGAGTCAAACGCCACCAATTCAAGGGATTGTCAGAGCCAAAGACAATCAGGGAATTGATCCTCAAGATAAGTCTACCTATTCAGAATGGGTAAAACGACTCAATATTATCTTTGTTTCTTTTCTAGAAGCTAGACCTTATTATTATCAAATAAAATATTTAGATCAAAACGGCAATGAATTAGTCAGAGTCAATTCTCAGGTTGGTTCAGTAGAAGTTGTTCAAGGTTCTCAACTGCAAAACAGATTGAACACAGAATACTTTAAAGAGGCTATTAATCTACGGCGCGGAGAAGTTTACGTTTCTACTATTAATTTGAATCGAGAAAATGGAAAAATTGAAACTCCCTATATCCCAGTTATGAGATTTGCCACTCCTATCTATAATGCTCAAGGGCAAAAGAGAGGTCTTGTAGTTGCTAATCTTTTAGCCAATTATTTATTCAAAACTGGTGAAAATGATTATTTAAAAAATAATTTTCAACAGCAATTTTTTGTAGTAAACCGAGATGGATATTATTTGTATAATCCAGATGAAAGTAAAAATTGGGGATTTGAACTAAATAAAAATACAAATCTGAAACGAGACTATCCTACTGAAGTAGTTAACGAGATTTTATCTGGGCAAAGTAGCTTAACTGATAAAACAACAAACTCTTTAATTAATTATCAGACATTTGTACCCGATCGCCAAAACAAAGATAGTGCTTTTGTGTTGATTTACGAAACTCCTAAAAAAGCTGTTTACTCTTCAATTGACAGTTTTAAGTTTTTTGCTTTCATTGTATCAGTCTTATCGCTCTTAATTGGTTTATTCGTGGGAGTTTTAATTCTGCGTGGCTTAGTTAAATCGATTCAAGAAATTGTCGGAACTGTGTCTTCTTTTTCGACTGAACTTTCATCTACGGTGGTGCAACAAGAAAGAATGGCGAGTCAACAATCATCTTCCGTGCAACAAACAACAGCAACTATGGATGAATTGAGTGTTTCCTCTCGTCAATCAGCAGAACAAGCGGAATCAGCTGCTTTAGGTGCTCAGGAAAGTTTACAACGAGTCGCTCAAGGAACTGATGCAGTTCAACGAGTTTTAGAAGAAATGAATAATCTTAAACAAAGGGTTGAGGAAATTGCGGAAAATGCTGTTCATCTGGGACAACAAACTAATCAAATTGGCAAGGTTTCAGATGCGGTAATTTCTTTAGCAAATCAGACTAATATGTTAGCTTTAAATGCTGCGATCGAAGCGGTAAGAGCCGGAGAACATGGTAAAGGTTTCTCAGTTGTTGCTTCTGAAATTCGCAAATTAGCAGATGAAAGTGGCAAGTCTGCTCAACAAATTACCACTTTGGTTAAGGAAATTCAAACAGCAATTCATTTGATGGTTGGGGTAGCTGAAGCTGGTACGAGAAATGTGGATTTAGGTGTGCAAATTTCGCATGATATGGCGAAAATTTTTGCCGATATTGCTCAATCAGTGGAAAAGATTGTGGAAAATAGTCAGGCGATCGCACTAACTTACAAGCAACAAGCGATCGCTACCCAGCAAGTCACAGAAGCAATGAGTCACCTCAGCCAAGGTGCAAACGAAACAGCAAACGGTATTTCTCAAACAAAACAAGGTACGCAACAACTCAATCAAGTTGTTTTGAAATTAAGCGAAACAATTTAAACCTCTATTGACACTCTCACTGTCGTAGGGGTAATTCATGAATTACCCCTACGACTCTTGCGTTTAGTTTTGTAAACGGATATAATAACGGATGTTCGATATAAATCACTGCTTCCCCTATCTTGTTAGTTATCTGATGTTGATTCATGCTGTATAACTAACAAGCAAAGGGTTTTTATTTGTTGTGTGTTATGCCAAAAATTGTCGATCGCGAAGAATATCGTAGAGAACTGTTAGATAAGTGTTTTGATTTGTTTGCTCAAAAGGGCTATGGATCGATTACAATGCGACAAATTGCCGAAGGTTTAGGAGTTTCAACGGGTACTTTGTATCATTACTTTCCGAGTAAAAAAGCTTTGTATGAGCAGTTAGTAGAAGAAATTCACAAACAGGATTTATTGAAGGTAGCGGCTGAATTAGAAGGAACTCAAACGCTGCAAGAGCGCATAGAAGCTTGCGGGAGATTCCTGAAGAAGAATGAAGATTATTTTATCAAACAAACGTTGATTATGATTGATTTCTGTCAAAGTAATGACGCTCAAGAAATCAAAGGTAATGCTGTATTTAAAAGAACTATTGACGGTACTTTGCAAGCAATTTGTGATTTTTTCTCTTTTGAAGATCGGGCGTTAGCTGCCTTTATAATGGCGCATATTGATGGATTATTACTCCAGAGAATTTGGGTAAAGGAAGAGGTTTCAATTAGCGAACAGTTTGAGATTTTAGGACAGATGATCGCCATGTATTTAGAAAATAAAAAGTTACTTAATGAGTCAAAACCATGAATATAAACTTGCCATCTAAACCGACAAATCAATGGTTAATTGGATTAATAGCTGCTGCTACTGCGACCACAGGGGGAATTATTTATTATGCAATTTCCGAGTCTGGTTTTATCAGCCAAACTACTCCTACTCCCAGTGTGGTGACGACACCAGTGGTGAGGAAGGTAACAGCTTTAGGAAGATTAGAACCAGAAGCGGAAATAATTAAATTGTCTGCTCCTTTATCGTTGGATGGCGATCGCATTGGCGAGTTATTGGTTAAAGAAGGCGATCGCGTTCAAGCCGGACAAATAATTGCAATTCTCGACTCAAAAGAGCGTTTACAAACAGCTTTACAACAAGCGCAAGAACAAGTAAAAGTTGCTCAAGCGAAATTAGCGCAAGTAAAGGCTGGTGCGAAAAGTGGGGAAATTCAAGCACAACAAGCAAGTGTTGAACGTTTACAAGCACAATTAGAAGGAGATAAAGCAGCGCAATTACAAGCGATCGCACGCATAGAAGCGCAATGGTCAGGAGAAAAATTAGCTCAAACAGCTACTATTAGAAAACTTGAAGCAGAACTCAATAATGCGGAAGCAGAATTGCGCCGTTATCAACAGTTATTTGCTCAAGGTGCGATTTCTAATTCTTTGTTTGATAGCAAGCGTTTAAGCGTAGAAACTACTCGCCAACAATTGAACGAAGCTAGTGCGAATTTAGAGAGAATTAACACTACTAATAGTAAGCAATTGCGGGAAGCAAAAGTAATTCTCGATCGGATTAACGCCACTGGTAGTAAACAAATTCGAGAAGCGCAAGCTACACTGACACGAATTGCGGAAGTGCGTCCAGTGGATGTGCAAGCAGCACAAAGCGAAGTTGATAATGCGATCGCCGCTGTTAAACGAGCCCAAACTGATTTAAACTTGGCTTATATTCGCGCTCCCATTACGGGTGTAATTTTAAAAGTTAATAATCGACCCGGAGAAAAAATATCCAGTTCAGGAATTGTGGAATTAGCACAAACCGATCAAATGATGGCGATCGCAGAAGTCTATCAAAGCGATATTGGTAAAGTTAAAATCGGACAAAAAGCCACTGTAAATAGCCAAAGTTTTTCCGGTGATTTAACCGGATTTGTAGAGCGAATTGGTTTACAGGTTGAGCGACAAAATGTATTTAGCAATCAACCCGGAGAAAATTTAGACCGCCGAGTAGTCGAAGTGAAAATTCGCCTAACTCCTGAAGACAGTCAGCGAGTTTCAGGATTGACAAATTTACAAGTTCAAACAGCAATTGAACAGTAAATTACTGTTG
Organism: Floridaenema flaviceps BLCC-F50; assembly: GCF_041929275.2. Taxonomy (NCBI): domain Bacteria; kingdom Bacillati; phylum Cyanobacteriota; class Cyanophyceae; order Aerosakkonematales; family Aerosakkonemataceae; genus Floridanema; species Floridanema flaviceps. The sequence continues at coordinate 1,079,673 of NZ_JBHFNR020000001.1, forward strand.
GATTTTTTTATAACGGATGACCAATATAAAATTTTTGGGAGTTAAAAACCAATGCTGCAAGTAATATATCTGACCTTTTGTATTCTAGGTACAATCCTCCCTTACAGCCAATTCATCCCCTTTTTAATGGAGCATGGATTTGACTTTCAACTATTTTTCGATCAACTATTTAGCAATCGAATTTCCAGCTTTTTTGCAATTGATTTAATAGTTACCTCTGTAATCCTCTGGATATTCGTATTTGTTGAAGGTAGAAGACTAGAAATGAAAAACCTGTGGGTTTACATAATTAGCAACCTATTAGTTGGAGTCTCCTTAGCCTTACCATTATTCCTCTTAATGCGAGAAAGAAAACAACAACAAAAAACTGAAACTATCAACTTGATTCCCAATCACTAGTCCCTAGTCCCCAGTCCCCAATCCCCAAAAATCTATGTTTCTCAAATTATTTCGCAAAACACCCTTAGCATGGCGACAGTTAATGAAAGAAAAAGTCCGTTTAGCTGTTGCAGTTGCAGGTATTGGTTTTGCCGATATGTTGATATTTATTCAGATGGGATTTGAAGGAGCATTATTTAATGCAGCAGTAAAACCCCATCGCAATCTCCAAGCAGATTTAGTACTCATTAATCCCCAATTCCAAACCCTGTTTTCTGTGAAGAGTTTTTCCAGAGAAAGACTCTATCAAACATTAGGTTATGATGGGGTAAAATCTGTCAGTTACGTTTACATTTCTACTGGACAATGGCGCAATCCTGAGACTCGCTTAGATCGGGCAATTTTAGTTTGGGGAATCGATCCTGCATCTCCAGCATTTAAGTTTCCCGAAGTGCTGGAAAATCTTGATAGTTTGAAGCAATTAAATAATGTGTTGTTCGATCGTGCAGGTCGCCCCGAATACGGAGTTGTAGAAACTTTTGATAAAACCGGGAATTTCAGCACAGAATTAAATGGTAAAGCGATTCAAGTAACTAATTTATTTACCAATGGTGCATCTTTTGCGGCTGATGGAAATGTAATTGCTAGTGATTCCACATTTTTGACATTATTTCCCGATCGCAAACCAGAAAACATCGAAGTTGGGCTAATTCATCTTAAACCAGATGCGAATTTAGCCCAAGTGCGATCCCAATTAAAAGCAGGTTTACCCAAAGATGTTTCAGTGCTTACCCCTGAAGAATTTGCCCAAATTGAGCAAACTTACTGGGCAAATGGTACAGGAATTGGGTTTATTTTCGGGCTGGGTGTAGGCGTAGGATTTATTGTGGGAATCGTCATTGTTTACCAAATTCTTTACTCGGATGTATCCGATCATTTACCCGAATATGCCACTTTAAAAGCAATGGGATACACCGATAATTATTTATTAATAGTGCTAATCCAAGAGTCATTAATTTTGGCTGTTTTGGGATTCTTACCTGGGTTTTTCCTCTCATTTGGTCTGTATCAACTTGCTTATGCTGCCACACTTTTACCGATTGAGATGACAATTAATCGTGCTGGCACTGTTTTTTTGATGACAGTTGTTATGTGTGTTGGTTCGGGTGCGATCGCCATGCGAAAACTCCGTTCTGCTGACCCTGCTGATGTGTTTTAAATTTGAAAAAATTAACCATGCAAAACTTGACTCTTGCCAATCAATCAGTGAAAGATATTACTACAAAACCTGTTATTTCTGTAAACAAACTTAACCATTACTTTGGTAAAGGTTCCCTACGGAAACAAGCATTATTTGATATTAACTTACAAATTAATGCTGGAGAAATTGTCATTTTAACAGGGCCATCAGGCTCAGGAAAAACTACGCTATTAACTCTTTTAGGCGGGTTACGTTCTGCTGATGAAGGAAGTTTGAAAATTTTAGGTCAAGAGATGTGTGGCGCGAGTAAAAACCAATTAACCAAAGTGCGTCGCCAGATAGGGTATATTTTCCAAGCTCATAATTTGATGAAATTTTTGACAGTAAAAGAAAACGTGCGAATGTCTTTAGAATTGCATGATGAAATGTTGAAACAAGACATGGATGCAATTGTAAGCGCCATATTAGAAAAAGTAGGTTTAGGAGAAAGAATTAACTATTATCCAGAAAATTTATCAGGGGGACAAAAGCAAAGAGTGGCGATCGCCAGAGCATTAGTAAGTCATCCCAAAATAGTTTTAGCCGACGAACCTACCGCCGCCCTTGATAAAAAATCCGGGCGCGATGTGGTGGAATTAATGTATAAATTAGCCAAAGAACAAGGGATAACAATTTTATTAGTTACCCACGATAATCGGATTTTAGATATTGCCGATCGTATCCTTTACATGGAAGATGGTTGTTTAGTTAGCGACGGCATCGATGTAAATGCAAAAATGCACTAATCTATTTGTAGGGTGCGTTAGTGCTAACGTAACGCACCATTCTAATCTATTTGTAGGGTGCGTTAGTGCTAACGTAACGCACCATTCCACTAATCTATTTTAGGACTTACTAAATATGGTGCAATGGTGCGTTACACGCTTCGTTAACGCACCCTACGGATAGAGGTTTTGCATAAGCCCTGTATTTCTAGTTAGTGCTAACGTAACGCACCATTCCACTAACCATTCACCTCTCTTCAGGTGGGAGGAAATCATAAAGAATTTCATCAGGTTCATCTTCTACAAAATCATCATCATCATCTGCATTTGGTTGAACTTCTGGCAATATTGCTAAAGAGCTTGGTTGCCGATTTTTTACTAAAATAGTCAGTTCTGCTAATTGCCTTTTTAACATTGTTACCTCTACTTCTAAAGCATTGAGGCGACTGTCATCAGTGTTAGCATTTTCACCCAAGTATTGCGCCAAAGCTTCATAAATAATTTTACTTGGCTCTGTCTTCCTTTCTTTCGCTAAAAGTTCTATTTTTGCTAGCCATTCTTGGGGAACTTTACAACCGACTCTAACTTTTTCTCCCATTATTCACCTTGCCATTGTTTAGTTTGTTTATATCTTATGAGACTTAATTATTTTTGGCTATACTATTGAATTTAATATAGCCAGGAATCAGATTTTAGCTTACTTTTGATACCAAGCTTTTCGCCATTGCTTCATTTGGTCAATTTCTTTCTGTTGGGAAGTAATAATTTCCTGAGATAACTTCTTAATTTCGGGACGCTTAGACTTCTGCAAAGCATCTTGAGCCATCACTAATGCACCTTCATGATGAACAATCATTGCATCCATAAAACGCCGATCGAATTGAGCATCAGCAGCCCCCAAATCTTGCTGCATCATCATCATTTCCCGTTGTTCTTTTGACATTGGTACTACAGATTTGCCTTCACCACCATAAGCGACAAATTCTTCACTAGCTTGGGGATACCATGCTTTTCGCCAATTTCTTAATAGCTCATTTTCTTCTCTGTTTTGAGCAATAATAATATTACCTGCCAACTGTTTAATTTCTGGGCGTTGAGATTTTTGTTGAGCTTCTTTTGCCATTGCGATCGCACCCCGATGATGTAATCTCATCCCATCAATAAATCGCAAATCGTAGTTAGCATCTGCTGGCCCCAAATCCATGCTATGATTCGTACCCCCATGATGTGAATCATGCTGGCTAATAGTATTAGTTGCAGAAGTCGTTTGCACTGGCTGACTATTACTATTATTTGTTGGGGCTGTTTGGCTTTGATTTTGCAACTCTGAAGAACAACCTGTTAGTGTAGCGATCGCACCTAAAATTAAAGCTAAAAACCCAATTTTTGCTGAGTTTGATTGCATAATTCTGAGAGACCTCTTCCAGCTGAAAAACTTTTCTGTACTAGTAATCTAATTTAAACTATCCATGTGAGTGGAGAGTCAAGGCTTTTGATGGGAAAATCTAAATTTACTTGCGAATTAATGATAGTGATAAACTAAAGAATGTGAAAAGCACGATGCAGAACATTGCCAAAGCTGTGCTCAAGCTTGTCGCCATGCTATTGAAGAATATCGCAAAGTCGCTAGTGTTGCAGGTGTAGCTTAAATTTTGCTAAAGATTTTGTGGGGTAGGCATCTTGCCTGCCCAATCTATTTATATTGATTTTTTAACAAAATTGTCAAAGAAATTGAATTGAACTCTTGACTCTCCAGTTAACTAGAGCATTCAAAATAGATGTAGTTGATTAGGAACATCTCTATTGAAGTATGGACAACGCCACCCTCAAATTGCGAGGCATGAGTTGTGCCTCCTGTGCGAAAAACATTGAAGATGCCATTCGCTCTGTTCCGGGAGTTAAAGAAGCTAACGTTAACTTTGGTGCAGAGCAAGCAAGTGTTATTTATGATGCACAAAAGACCAATGTAGAGTCAATTCAAAACGCAGTAGAAGAAGCGGGATATTCTGCATACTCTCTCCAAGAACAACAAATGATTACTGGAGAAGATGACACTGAAAAAGCTGCTCGTCAAGCGGAATCTCGCGATTTAATGCTAAAAGTTGCCGTCGGCGGAATTATTAGCATTATCTTAATTATTGGTTCATTACCAATGATGACAGGACTTAATTTACCTTTCATTCCAGCATGGTTGCACAATCCTTGGTTCCAATTACTGTTAACAACGCCTGTACAATTTTGGTGTGGTTACAGTTTTTATATCAACGGTTGGAAAGCTTTTAAACGTCATGCGGCAACAATGGATACTTTAATTGCACTTGGCACTAGTGCAGCTTATTTCTATTCATTATTTGCCACAATATTTCCTAAGTTTTTCATCAACCAAGGATTGATGCCAGAAGTTTATTACGAAACTGCTGCCGTTGTAATTACCTTAATTCTGTTAGGGCGATTCTTTGAAAATCGAGCTAAGGGACAAACCTCAGAAGCAATACGACAACTCATAGGTTTACAGGCAAAAACTGCCAGAGTAATTCGCAACGGAAAAGAAGTAGATTTGCCGATTCAAGAAGTACAGATCGACGATGTAATTTTAGTACGTCCTGGTGAAAAAATCCCAGTTGATGGTGAGGTAATTGAAGGCAGTTCTACTATTGATGAATCAATGGTAACGGGTGAAAGTATTCCTGTGAAAAAGCAAACCGGAGATGAGGTAATTGGCGCAACGATTAATAAAACCGGGAGCTTTAAATTCCGAGCAATTAGAGTTGGGAAAGATACAGTTTTAGCCCAAATTGTGCAATTAGTTCAACAAGCACAAGGTTCTAAAGCGCCGATTCAAAGATTAGCAGATCGAGTAACGGGATGGTTTGTACCTGTGGTAATTGCGATCGCGATCGCCACTTTCATCATCTGGTTTAATTTCATGGGAAATGTAACTCTAGCATTAATTACCACAGTAGGAGTTTTAATTATTGCTTGTCCCTGTGCATTAGGTTTAGCTACTCCAACATCTGTAATGGTAGGAACTGGAAAAGGTGCAGAAAATGGCATTTTAATTAAAGGTGCAGAAAGTTTAGAACTGGCACATAAAATTAAAACCATTGTGTTAGATAAAACTGGCACAGTCACCCAAGGAAAACCCACAGTTACAGACTTTATCACTGTAAATGGTACTGCCAACAAAAACGAGCTAAAACTAATTAAATTAGCTGCTTCTGTAGAACGAAATTCTGAGCATCCTTTAGCGGAAGCAGTGGTAAGATATGCGGAAACGCAGCAAGTAAGTTTAGGAGATGTAGATAAGTTTGAAGCGATCGCAGGTAGCGGCGTACAAGGAATAGTTTCTGACAGATTAGTGCAAATTGGCACTTCTCGCTGGATGGCAGAATTAGGAATTGACAGCACAACTTTGCAACAATTCAAAACAGAATGGGAATCAGCGGGAAAAACAGCAGTTTGGATAGCTGTAGATGGGGAAATAGAAGGATTAATGGGAATTGCTGATGCAATAAAACCTTCTTCACCTGCGGCGATTAAAGCATTAAAACGGTTAGGTTTAGAAGTAGTAATGTTAACCGGAGATAACCGCCAAACAGCGGAAGCGATCGCCCGTGAAGTAGGAATTAACCGAGTTTTTGCCGAAGTTCGCCCCGATCAAAAAGCAGCTAAAGTCCAAGAAATTCAATCCGAAGGCAAAATTGTAGCGATGGTAGGAGATGGGATTAATGATGCACCAGCTTTGGCGCAAGCAGACGTAGGAATTGCCATTGGAACTGGAACAGATGTAGCGATCGCAGCTTCCGATATCACCTTAATTTCTGGCGATTTACAAGGCATTGTAACCGCGATTCAACTATCTCGCGCCACCATCCAAAATATTCGCCAAAATCTCTTTTTCGCCTTCATTTATAATGTTGCGGGAATCCCGATCGCTGCCGGAATTTTGTTCCCCTTCTTTGGTTGGTTACTCAATCCAATTATAGCTGGAGGTGCAATGGCATTCAGTTCCGTTTCTGTAGTCACAAATGCTTTGCGCTTGCGGAATTTTCAACCCAAAACAATGTAAGGAAGGTCGCCAATGTTGAGCAAGAAAGTCATTTTTAGCAATGTGGTAGCATTAGGATTTTTGCTAGGAATTAGTTCCGGCGTAGCAGCAACCCAAATGCCAATGGAAATGACCCACTCGATAACCGAAAAAAACGTCCAATTTCGCAAAATTAATCAACCTTTAGGTTTAAAACTTGGCGTTACTCTAGGTGGTTTATGTTTAATTGGATTGGAATTGTGGTGGTTTATGTTCAGTAAATCTAAAACCCGAAAAGCTGAAGCAACTCAGGGAATTCAAGAAATGACTATTACTGTTGATGGTGGTTATGAACCGAGTAGAGTAGTAGTGCAAGCAGGTCAACCAGTCCGACTAAATTTCTTCCGTCGTGACCCAAGTAGCTGTTTGGAAAAAGTCTTAATTCCCGATTTTCAGATTGCCCAAGATTTAGACCTAAATCATGTTACACCCATTGAATTTACCCCGAAAAAACCGGGTCAATATCCCTTTACTTGTGGCATGAATATGTTTCGCGGAGTCTTGGAAGTGCAACCTGTTGGAACATCTCAAAAAAGTTAGAATTAACTGTTGTGAAATCAGAGCGATCGCGTAGCGTGCCGTAGGCATATCGCACTAGTGAATGAGTTAGGCGATCGCTTTTGCATCAAAATAAGTAGATAGATATAAATAAAGTGAAAACTCTCGTCGGGCAGGATGCCCACCCCACAAGAAAGCTGTACTCTTGTGGGGTGGGCATCCTGCCCGCACCACTCTTAGATAACTATTATCACTTTATTTATTTACACCTACTTAGCAGTAAAATGAAAACTAATAAAAAACCAAAATATTCCTAACCTTGAAAACTGACACAATCTTTTATCGCTTATTCCAATCATTCCCCAGCATCTTCTTTGAATTGCTCGAACAACCACCAGAATCAGCTAATGCTTATCAATTCTCATCAGTGGAAGTTAAACAACTTGCCTTTCGCATTGATGGCGTGTTTCTCCCCTTAGAAAATGCTCCCGAAACACCCATTTATTTTGCTGAAGTTCAGTTTCAACCAGATAAAACATTTTACTCACGCTTTTTTGCGGAAATCTTCCTTTATTTGGACAAAACCGAACTGACAAATGATTGGCGAGGCGTGGTAATTTATCCTAGCAGGAACACAGAATCTAGCAATATATTCCGCTACCGAGAATTACTAACTCCCACGCGAGTTAGACGCATTTATCTGGATGAACTAGGTACAACCAAGCAGTCAATTGGTATTGAAACTGTAAAATTAGTAATAGAACCAGAAGAGACTGCTGCTAGCTTTGCTAGACATTTGATCGAAAAAGCTAGGGAGGAAGTCAGCAATGAAGTTCAACAACGGGAACTACTCCAGTTGATTGAAACGATAATTATTTACAAGTTTACCCAGAAAAGTCGGGAGGAAATACAAGCCATGTTAGGTTTAGGTGATATCCGTCAAACGCGAGTTTATCAGGAAGCTAAGGAAGAAGGTTTAATAGAGGGAGAAATCCGAGGTAAGTTAAAAACTGTGCCTTATATGTTGAGTTTGGGAGCAACTGTAGATCAAATCGCTGAAGCATTAAATCTGTCTGTAGAGGAAGTGAGGCAAGCGGCGCAACAACAGTCTTCTAATTGAAGTAGGAAAGTTGATAAGGGCGATATGCCTACGGCACGCTATGCGATCGCATTTTGAGTAAATGGGAAATGCGATCGCACTTTAAAAAAGATAAAATACTTTCAGATCAGCCATGATAATCGGAGAATTGACTAATGCAATTAGAAGACTATTTTGACTTTCAACGTCCCGATGATATTAGACTCAAAGGCACAAGAGTAGGAATAGAAACCGTCCTTTATGATTTCATTCATCGCTCTCGAACTCCAGAAGAAATTGCTCAAAGTTATCCTTCACTAACACTAGAACAAGTTTATGCCACAATCCTTTATTATCTGCATAATAAAGACGTAATTAGTCAATATTTAGCTAACTGGTTAGAGTGGGGAGAACAACAGCGTAAAGCTCAAGAATTAAATCCTCCTCCAGCTGTAGTGCGATTGCGGAAATTAAAAGCAGAAAGAGAGGCAATGAAAAAAGCAAATGAGTCTGAAGTATCTGTTGGATGAAAATGTAGACCCTACTTATAAAACACAGTTACATCGACGAAATCCCGATATAGTTATGTGGGTAGTTGGTGAACCTGGGACTCCTCCCAGAGGAACTTTAGATCCAGAAATTTTGTGTTGGTGTGAGGAGTACGATTTTGTTTTAGTGACTAATAACCGTACATCTATGCCTGTTCATTTAACTGACCATATAGCTGCTGGTCGCCATGTGCCAGGAATTTTTATTTTAAATCCTAAGTTGAGTATGGGTCAAACTATTGAAGATTTGATTTTTGTTGCTGAAGCTTCTTTTAAAAATGAATATCAAGATCGGATTGTTAATTTGCCAGTGACTTAAGATTAGGAAGGGAAAAAAGGGCGATCGCATTCTGAGTAAATAAGAAATGCGATCGCTCTCAATACTTCCCTATTAAACCGGATTAATAGTTGCTTTTTCGGCTGACAATTTTGCTAGAATATTATTTGCTTCTGCATCCCAATCAGGCCCATGAAGCAATAAGTAATGAGCATAGTTACGCAAAGTGTTAGTATCCCGAAAACATAATTTTAATAGCTGTTGATATGTGGCTTGAATGATATCAAATGGCATTTCTAAATCAGTATCTAATTCGATAATTTTTTGGAGCATATCAGGCTGATTAACTTGAATAATTTCCTGAAGGAAACGAATTTTTATTTCAGCCATTTGCGATGATAGTTCAGCCGAGTTATTTTGCCAATCGGCTGCCATTAAAGCTTTAATTTGTTTTGCCAAATCATAGAGAGTTTCGCTCATTGTTATTTCACGGAGTAGGGAAATAAGTGGTAACTTCGATCGCACCCGACGGCAGTTCCAGCGCCCTGTAGGTGATGCCTTGCCCATTAACAATGATATCTCTCTCGATATAAGGTGGGGTAGCAGTTATGGGTGGGAAATTGATCCCAGAGGCGAGAGTTAGCTGAATGTCTAATGCGATCGCATAGTCAATTTCATCCATTGTACCGATGTTGCTGACATCACCAGTTATATGAGGACGGTTATAACCATGTCCGCTTTTAATTTTAAGAGTCCGTCCATTAATCTGTGTGGAGCGAATTAGGTCTGTGCCAGATCCTTTAGAATTCCATTGAATGGGAGCATTCAATATCTGCTCTCCTGGGGAAATTGGAGTGTAAATTAAAAATCATATTATAGAGTTTAATTTACTCATAATCAATTGCAAAAGCGATCGCATTTTCAAACCCGTACAAAAAGCGATCACATTCTGAATAAATGGGAAATGCGATCGCTTCTTTTATTTATTCACATAAATTTTGATTATTACAATAAAAATTTATGTGTTTATCATCGGATATAAGTTACAATAAAAATATTAATTTATAGCAAAAATGTGAAAACAGATACGATCTTTTATCGCTTATTCCAATCTTTGCCTAGCATATTTTTTGAACTGCTCGAACAACCTCCAGAAGTTGCCGATATTTATCAATTCTCATCCGTAGAAGTTAAACAACTTTCCTTCCGTATTGATGGTGTGTATCTGCCCAAACAAGATACTACCGAAACACCCATTTATTTTGCCGAAGTTCAATTTCAAATAGACAAAAGATTTTACGCTCGATTTTTTGCTGAAATCTTTCTATATCTGGATAAAAACGAAGTAGAAAATGATTGGCGTGGAGTGGTAATTTATCCTACCAGAAGTGCAGAATCAAGCGATACTAGGCAGTATCAAGAATTGCTTGCTTCTGAGAGAGTAACGCGCATCTATCTGGATGAACAGCGATCGGCACATCAGTCTCTAGGCATTGAAACGGTAAAATTAGTGATAGAACCAGAAGAAACGGCTGTCAGCAAAGCCAGACAGTTGATAGAACAAGTAAGCGAGGAAGTTAGCGATGAAGCACAAAAACGGGAATTGCTACAATTGATCGAAACTATAATTATCTACAAGTTTACCCTGAAAAGCAGGGAGGAAATACAAGCTATGTTAGGGTTAGGTGATATCCGTCAAACGCGAGTTTATCAGGAAGCGAAAGAAGAAGGTTTGCAAGAAGGAGAGACTCGAGGGCGCTTGCTAGGAAAGTTAGAAGCAGTACCAAACTTATTGGCAACAGGATTAACAGAAAAGAAGATTGCTGAGGTGTTAGGTTTGTCTGTGGAAGAGGTGAGACAAGCAGCGCAACAAGAATCTTCTAATTAAGTTAAATAATTACCCCTTTATTGTAGTTGTTTGAATGAGATCGCATTTTCAAACCCGTACAAAAAGCGATCGCATTTTGAATCAATGGGAAATGCGATCGCTCTTGAAAATTGCAAACAAAAATCTTGGAGCGGTTGCCATCACCCAGCGAGGAATCAATTCCCCGCCTCATAGCTAAACTCGGATAAATCCGACTAAATACATATTTTATTCAGTCCACTTGAGAAATGGCTGTAGGGACACGGCATCATAAATATTTTGGTCAAAGGTTAAATCTTAATCATGCCGTGTCCCTACAATTGAAAATATTGATTACTGAATTGTTTTTGAAGATTGGAGACAAAAAATGCGATCGCATTCTGAGTAAATGGGAAGTGCGATCGCACTTCAATTTAAGCTTATGAACTGGGATCAAAAGTTATTGATATAGTTTCACCAATCCCTTTCTTACTGCCTCTTGAAATACACTGTCCACTTTAAGGCGACTACTAGGGCCAGGTACAGTATTAGGACGGGACATATCAACATTTACTCGACCTTCATGAACTTGTACGTGAGTGTGATCTCCAGTACTGTAACCCGTGCTACCTTCTCGTCCAATCATAGAACCTGGCGCAATATTTTTTCCTTGTAGAGATTCATCAATCGATCCCTCAGCAAAGTGCCAGTAAATGAATGTCTTGTTCAACTCTTTGTTGTATATCGCAACGGTTCCGTTGTATACCCAATTGTCGAAAACAGCCTTAGAAAATTGTTTGCCATTCTTTGCTTCAATTACTTCCCCTCCCACTAAAGCGTACACTCTATTATCAGAATCACCATCTACTGAATCAAATGCTGAAGTTCCGTCGTGATCAATTCTTTTCATGACATTATTCCTATTGTCTTGATACAGTGTATTGAGATAGTCAGTCGGCTTGTAAATATAATTTGGATTAGGAGTACCGCCACCTTTCTCCCACCAAGCCTTAACTTGACCAGTACCTGTTTTCTCGTAATACTCAACTTTGACTTCGTGAGTACCTTTGCTCAACGTAAAATTGCCAGATTCTTCAGTTACCGTCTGATCTTTCCACTTATCAATCACCAATTTGTTATCTACCCAAAGCTTAAATCCGTCATCACCTTTCACCTTAAACACATAATTACCCTGGTCGAAATTAAAGTTACCCGTCCAACGTACAGAAAAGTTGTCATTTCCGATCGTTTTACCAGGGCCACCAGCACCCCAATTCTTGTCAATTTTGCTCTCTTTAGTGATGACAGTGGGAGCGCCGCTGAGGTCTTTGTTATTGTAGTATTCGGCATTGAATTCACCTGTAGGAATCACAGAAAAGTCATCGCGATCGAGCGGTGATTCTCCACCAGATTCCTTCCAACTACTCCAAGTTATTTCACCATTAGAAGCAACACTCTTGGAAAATCGAGTATAAATTTTCTGATCTAGACCCTGATGAGACTGAAAGAGTTTGTTACCAACAGCTTCTAATGTCGGAGCAGTCGGTGTTTGTCCACCAGATTCTTTCCATGAACTCCAGTTGATTCCATTGGCTGAAACACGAGTATAGATTTTATCGTCTGTACCGCGATGAGACTGGTAGAGTTTGCCATTAAACTCTTCTATATCTGGAGTGCTATAGGTTTCTCCACCAGCTTCTTTCCATTCACTCCAGTTGATTCCATTAGAGGTAAAACGAGTATAGATTTTATCGTCTGTACCTCGAGTAGATTGATAGAGTTTGTTGTTGCCAACAGCTTCTAGAGAGGGAGCGCTATAGGTTGTTCCGCTAGTAGTTGCTGTCCATTGACTCCAGTTGACTCCATCGGAGGTAAAACGGGTATAAATTTTATTATCAAAACCCCGGTGAGACTGATAGAGTTTGTTTTGGAACACCTCTAAAGCTATAGCATTCTTTGTCCTTGCAGGTGCTTCAGCCGCAACCCAAGGACTCCATTCGATTCCATCAGGGGAAATACTGTTAGAAAAACGGGTATAGATTTTATCGTCTGTACCTCGCGAAGACTGATAGAGTTTGCCGTTGAAAGTTTCTAAACTGGGAGCGCTATAGGTTGTTCCGCTAGTAGTTTTTGTCCAATCACTCCAGATGACTCCCTCTCCATCGGGGGTAAAACCTTTAGAAAAACGAGTGTAAATTTTATTGTCTAAACCCCGATGTGTTTGGTAAACAGTATCACCAATAGATGCCATTGCAATCTGAGACTTTTCTATAGAAATGTCTTTACCACCGATAGTAATAATCGCATGATCATTCTCTCTCTTTAAATCCCGAAGTTCACCTGCGCTTATCGCCTTACCTTGCACAACTCTGGCAAAAATATCTCCTTCATCCCCAGCAGCATCAACAACATTTACTTTCGAGTCTATATAATGCCCAATTTCTTCTAGCAACACACTCGTAATCGCACCTGGATTACCAGCATTTTGCTCAACAAACTCTTTCGCTAAATAAATCGTATTCGTCACACTAGCAAACGCACCATTCGCCCCATTAATCGCCGCCGATGGCAGAATTTCAACTACTGGTAGCTGACTAAAATTACCTTTAGCAAACTCTTGAACTAAATTACTAAATACCTCAGCATTCCAATCATTACCGAAAGCGCGATTCATCTTAGCATTGAAATCTGCATCTTTCGCCAAACCTTTCAAATCATTTTGAGCAAATTGTAGCGCCTGCTCTAAGATTGGATGATTACTGTTTGAGAAAACTTCCCCAGTTAACTCATCTACTGATGATTTATTTGTCTTTAAACTATCAGATTCTTGTCCTAATGGCGATGCACAAAGCGGCATCAAACTAGGATTACCGCTCAATACTACACTTTTTGTATCTATTGCCTCTTGACTAACTTCTCCTAATATGTGGGGGGGGGAAGATAGCTGTTGATTTAACGATTTTAGAGATAATTCATCTGTTTGTTGAAGATCCAAACCTGAATTAGTAAGCGGCGAAAAAGATTGTGGAAAACTATTACTTGAATCTAAATCAAACATAAAAATTACCTTGCTCGAAGAGTTTGATTACACAATAACTTGTGAGCATTAGGTTTTGAAAGTAGTAAATACTAACTTTTACCGACTCTTTAAGATCGACTTTACAATTAGTAATTACACGGATATGTGTTTTTGCGTAAACTTAAATATTCTTGTTAACTATTTACGTAATAACTAGCAAATCCACATCACTTATATAGCCGATGAGTCATCTATACACAAGAGTATTAATCATTTATTGTGATGTAAATTGAAAGATTTTTAGGTTAATGAGCTAAGTAAAATCACCAACAATTTACTAACAAAAAACCTACCCGTTGAGAGAGTAAGTAGGTAGATCTAAATAAAGTAAAACAAAGGTGGGCAAGATGCCCACCCCACAACATTTTCAGCTTTCTTGTGGGGTGGGCAAGATGCCCACCCCACAACATTTCCAGCTTTCTTGTGGGGTGGGCAAGATGCCCACCCCACAACATTTCCAGCTTTCTTGTGGGGTGGGCATCTTGCCCGCCCCATTGATAAATAACTATTTTCACTTTATTTATTTACACCTACTTAGGAGAGAAATTAGAAACAAACTTACTTTGATTAATGCAACTTACTATCAATACAACCCAGGAATCAACTTCTTGACTTTTTGCCGATATTCAGCATATTCGGGAAATTTTGCACTTAACCAAGCTTCTTCTTTACTCGCCTTCGCATTCAAGACAATAAACAGAGTTAAAGCTGCAAACAAGTGAGTCAAACTCATTTGAAAAATTGCCCAACTAAGTGTTAAAAAAATTAACCCGCTATAAAGAGGATGACGCACTAAACTATAAATTCCTGTTTGCACTAATTCACCATCTTCTTTAGGATAAGGTAAAGGTGTTAACTGTTTTCCTAAATCTATTAAACCTTTGCCTAAAAACACTAAAGCGATTAATGCTAAAATCGCAGCAACGCCCCAATTGAAATACAAATAACTAGCTGAATTAAGTGCTAACCAAATTGGTCGATAAGCTGGTAAAAAAGGGAAAATAATAACTATTAAAGCTTGAGCTAAAAACCAATATTCACCTTTATTGCCAGTTCGCAAACCTTCGAGAGAAAAGCCCCAGTCTGATAAGAGTTTCATAGTTTAGGTAGTAGGGAAGAATTAGATTTTGAATGGAGACTTCTGGCAAAAGTTGGAAATCTCGGATTTTTTTACCACAGATGTCCACAGATGAACACAGATGAACACAGATAAGCTGCTACGCACCTAATTTGAGAGCCAAATTTTACCTTTTTCTTGTGGGGTGGGCATCTTGCCCGCCGCTTTATTGGATTTAAATGCGTAGCAGCTTATATAGGGAGATTGTCGGCTTTTGCCAGAGGTCTATTAATTGTAGGACTTACGCACTAACTCTATATATGGTGGAACGGTGCGTTACACTGGCGTTAACACACCCTACGAATACAGCCGAGGCGTAAGTCCTAAACTGTTTATTCTAACCAAGGGCGGCTTGCTTGTTCTAATTTGGCGACTTCTTCTTCAGTCATTTGCCAATTTAAAGCGCCTGCGTTTTGTTTTGCTTGTTCGGCGGTTTTTGCGCCGGGAATGGGAATTACGTTACCTTGGGCGATTAACCAATTTAGGGCGACTTGGGCGGGGGTGCGATCGTACTTATTCCCAATTTCCCGCATTAAACTAATTAAAGGAGAGATCTTTTCTAAACCACTTTTACTAAAACGAGAATCAGTTTTTCTCGCCCCAGTTGGTTGGTTATTATTGCCAGGAACATACTTCCCAGTTAACAACCCTTGCGCCAAAGGACTATATGCCAAAATGGTAACGCCTAATTCCTTAGCAGTGGAAATAATTCCTTTGCTTTCTACTTTGCGAGAAAGTAACGAGTAGCGCACTTGATTTACCGCCAAAGGTACACCATAATCAGCTAAATATTGATAAGCTTGGCGCATTTCTTCAGCAGAATAATTGCTGACTCCTATTGCTTTGATTCTGCCTCTTCTGTATTCTTCCGCTAAAGCTTGCATCAAAGTTTGTTGACTCAGAAAAAAGGTAAAAGGCCAGTGAACTTGATAAAGTTCTACTGATTCCAACTTCAAACGTCTTAAACTAGCTGTTAGCGCGTCGGAAACTGAACCTCCCGTAAATCGCCAAGGGAAAGGGCCAAATTTTGTGGCTATTTGTACAGGTTTATCAGTTTCTTTGATGAATTCTCCCAGCAATTCTTCGGAAACTCCATTGCCGTAAACTTCCGCAGTATCGAAAAAGTTAACTCCCGCATCTACTGAAGCATGAAAAGCTTCCCGTAACTGTTCGGAACCGTAATCTTTGCCGTAACTCCAAAACAGTTTATCACCCCATGCCCAAGTTCCCACACATAAGGGTGTGACTGCGGGGCCATTTTGTCCTAAAGTGATGGTTTGCACGGCTGTTTTTCCACTCGCTTTACACTTTGTTACATTTCCAGTCTAACGTTGTTATAAAGGTGAGTGGAGAGTGAGAAATTTTTGCAGCTACCTGAGAGAGTTTATCTTTAAACTGGATCAAGGAGAAGTTATAAACTGTTTACCTAAAAAGTAATTATGGCAACTGGCGATTTTTCAAAATCAGATTCATTAGAGCCAGCAAATCCCAAGGTGATTCCCAGTGTTAACTTGTTGACTATGTTCCGACTGGGCTTATTTCAAATGGGATTAGGCATTATGTCGGTGTTAGCGTTGGGAATTTTAAACCAAGTGATGATAGCTGACCTTGGCATTAACGCGATCGTAGCTGCAGGCGCGATCGCAATGCACCAATTTATCGCACCAGTAAGATTATGGTTTGGGCAAATGTCCGATGCTAAACCGATTTTTGGTTATCATCGCACGAGTTATGTTTGGATTGGTGCGGCTTTATTTACTTTTGCTTCTTTTGTCGCTGTACAAGTAATGTGGCAATTGGGAAATGCGGTAAAAGCGGCTGGGGGTTGGAGTTTAACAACTCAAACTGTTGGTTGGACTGCATTATTAGCGTTAATCTTTGCATTATATGGATTGGCGCTAAGTATGAGTTCTACTCCATTTGCGGCGTTATTAGTTGATGTTTCAGAAGAAGACAATCGTTCTAAAATTGTCAGCATTGTTTGGTCAATGCTGATGGTAGGAATTATTGTGGGGGCGATTCTTGGTGGCAGTTTGCTTAACAGAGTAAAATCAAATGCGCCGTTGGAAATTTTACAATCTGCAATTAATAACTTGTTTATTATTGTTCCAGTAGTGGTGTTTGGGTTGGCAATTTTGGCAACATTTGGAGTGGAAAAAAAGTATTCTCATTATGGAGTGCGATCGCTCTTAGTAGACCGGGAAGATAAAATTACTTTGGGTGTAGCTTGGCGAATTCTCACGGCATCACGGCAAACAGCTATTTTCTTTACCTTTTTGCTGATTATGACGATCAGTTTATTCATGCAGGAAGCAGTTTTAGAACCCTACGGCAGACAAGTATTCAATATGACCATAAGTGAAACTACAAGAAACTTGAATGCTTTCTGGGGTATCGGTACATTAATTGGCATGAGTACAACAGGCTTTTTAGTTGTGCCGCGAATTGGGAAACAAAAAACTACCAAAGTCGGCTGTTTAGCAGTAGCAGTTTGTTTTATATTGATTATACTTTCCGGTTTTACCCAAAATCCCAAACTCCTACTATTTGCCTTGTTCCTATTCGGTTTAGGTTCTGGAGTCGCTACTACTGGCGCAATTAGTTTAATGTTAGACTTGACTGCGGCTGAAACTGCTGGAACTTTCATTGGTGCGTGGGGATTAGCCCAAGCAATTGCTAGAGCATCCGCAACTTTTACAGGTGGTGTAGTATTAGATTTGGGGAAAAAATTATTTACCAATTTGGTATTAGCTTATGGATTGGTGTTTGCTTTGCAAGCAGTGGGAATGATTGTAGCTGTTTGGTTTTTAAGGAGAGTAAATGTAATGGAATTTCGCACTAATGCTAAAGATGCGATCGCCTCTGTCTTAGGAAATGATTTAGATTGATTCTCCGGGGAATCAACCAATGACAAATAACCAATGATTAATGACAAATAACCAATGACTAATTTCCAGGAAACAATTTTAAATTTTGCTCAAACAACAACCGCGAGAATTGGTACTAAATTGTTGGCAGATTATGCTCAACTAAAACCAGATTTCAAAGCTGATGGAAGTTTGGTAACTCAAGCTGATAAATGGGCAGATCAAGAAATTCAAAACGCAATTTATGACCATTTTCCCAGTCATGATGTCTTAACTGAAGAAGGATCTCATGTCTTTTCTGGTGCAGAATGGTGTTGGGTAATCGATCCGATCGATGGCACAACTAATTTTACAAGAGGAATTCCCATTTGGGGAATTTCTTTAGGTTTGTTGTATCAAGGAATGCCCATTTTCGGTTACGTAGATTTCCCCCACATTAACCAATCTTTTCACGGTTATTGGTATGGAAATTCTCAAACTAATGAATCTAATGGCGCATTTTTAAATAATACCCCGATTCAAACTAGTAAAGATGAACCGAGTAATAATCACTTTTTTAATCTTTGTTCCCGCAGTACAGAAGTCTTGCAAAACAATATGCCTTGTAAAATTAGGATGTTGGGTGTGACAACTTATGATTTTCTTTCTGTTGCTACTGGCGCAGCTTTAGGCGGTGTGGAAACTACCCCAAAAGTGTGGGATTTAGCAGGAATTTGGCCCATTGTTCAAGCTGCTGGGGGTATTTTTGTTAATCTGGGAGAGGAATCACCTTTTCCGTTACAAGAGGGGAAAGATTATGGCGATCGATCTTTTCCCACTTTAGTAGTCAGTCGCCCAGAATTAATCCCAACCTTTAAACCTTTGGTAGAATTTTTAGGGAAAAAGTGATTCGGGACTGGGGATTGGGGACTGGGGATTGGGGAAAGTTTTATTGTTGAAATTCTTGGTTCCTTATCGCTAATTTATTGAGGGGAAATAGTTATGGATAATAAGTTAAAAACTAGGTTAGAATATCCCTTAAAAGAAGCTTTACTCAGATTGTCAATATCTCCAGTAAAAGCCGATAGAGAAGCTATTGCCAGATTAGAAAGAGAAACAGGTAAGGATATCCAAAAAATCATTCAAGATTTAGATAGCATTGATATTACTCTCCAAGCTGTAGAAGAGAAATTGCAGTTTTCTTCCCACAAAATGAGGCTACTATTTTGGGGTTTATCCTTTGGTTCCTTGGTGGGAATTGTGGCTTTATTTGTGCTACCTTGGGAAAAATTAGCAGTAGCGATCGCACTAGGTTTTATACTCGGTATTTCGATCGCCTTTCGCCGTTCTTAATAGGTGATAAATTATGGAAATGCAAACTCTCAAACGTTCCTACACCCCCGAAGAATATTTAGAACTAGAAGCAACAGCAGAATATAAAAATGAATATCGAGATGGGGAAATTGTACCAATGACGGGTGGAACTACTAATCATAATAAAATTGTCGGGAGTTTTTATGCTTTCTTGAAGTATGCTTTAAGAGGGCAAAATTACGATATTTATTTCGTTGATGTACGTTTGTGGATACCTCGTTATCGTCAATACACTTACCCTGATATCATGCTAATTGAAGGGGAACCTATTTACGAAGGAACTAATACAACTACTGTAACCAATCCTTCATTAATTGTTGAGGTTTTATCTAAAAGTACGAAAAATTACGACCAAGGAGATAAGTTTCTTTATTATCGATCGATTCCTGAATTTAAAGAATATATATTAATTGACCAAACCAGATATTATGCAATGCAATATAGTAAAACTTTGGATGGAAAATGGTTATTAACTGAGTATGAATCGGAAAATGCAACTATACAATTAAGTTCAATAGACTTACAAATTAACTTCACCGACATCTACGAACAAGTAAACTTTAATGATAGTGAGGAATAGTTTGTTGTTCCCACTTCAGTGGGAATAGCGCTCAAGCGCCTACAACAAACATTAAAGAATAGTTCGTTGTTCCTACTTCAGTAGGAATAGCGCTCAAGCGCTTACAACAAACATTCAGAAAGTTTGTTGTTCCCACTTCAGTGGGAAAAGCGCTGAAGCGCAACAACGTACAATTAATTTGACCAGAGGAAATCAGCGACGGGTTGATCTTTCTTTAAGGGGAATTCAGTATCAAAGTTTAGTAATATAGTTTTTTGGACTAAACTATTACCTAAACGTCTAGCAACGCGACTAGGAATACCATAACCATACACTAAATGTCCTTGTCCAGCTAATACAATCACTGTATAAGTTGGATTATCTTTGACAAATTCAGCAATGTTTTCCGCCATTGTTTCATCCCACAAAACTTGTGCGGCAAAAAATCTGTCAAAATTCGCGCTAGAACCATGTCCACCTTTTTGATGTTGATTAAAAATATCGGATAACATTTGGCGATATTCAGCGTTATCTGTGCGAACTTCAGAAATAGGAGGAATGTATTTTTTCTCTTCTGCGGTGAGACTTTCTAATCCTTGGCGTGCAACTTTTCTGGTGACTTCGCTGGGAGTATTTAAAGCTAAAACTGGGATAAGATTTTCTTTCGCAAAACGCAGAATGGGGGCGTAATATTCCCAAGAAAAACCCCAACGTTTTTGATATTCAGTTTGGGTTAAAAGTTCTTGTTCGGTGATTCTTCCAGCTAGGTATCGATCGATCGCCCCCTGATAAGGACGCTGAAACATTTCCATTGCGATCGCAATTTTCGGCTTTTTCGCATATATTTGTTGAATAATCTCTAACTGCGCTTTGTGATCTGCTTCGCTAGTATGAGTTTCTCCTAAATAAATCACATTTGCTTGAGTAAGATTCTGGAAAAATTCTTGGGTTGTGTAATTTTGTTGGGATACCGGACTAGATATTTTTTGGGCGTTTGCTATTGGGGTACAAAATAAATTAATTCCTAAGAAACAGGCGCAAAATAAGGCGAGTTTGTTTGGTTTCATATTTTTTTTAAGTACGCAGATGAAAGCAGATAAACGCAGATGAACGCAGATGAACCTAATGATATACTTTGATTTTTGCTAGAGTCTAATGATTTTTAAACCTCTATCTGTTTCCTGTTACCTGATTTACTCATAAACGGTACAATCACTGAGTTTTCTGACTAACATAAATCTACTTTCTGGCTTGATAGTCGCTACAATTTATGGCATCTTCAGTGTTAGCAATTGAAGGATGCACTGTACATTTCAGGCGATAGTCAGCAGTGAAAAACTGACAACCTGTACAGGGGATTTCGTGCATTTTTTTGGCTCTGGAGACGCTATCACTAAAAGCTGACCACAGACTCCAAGCAATCATAATTACTAATGACCATGCTAAAACAAAGCAGATCGGTACTAAATAGGGTTGAATGACATGAACTAGGGGATAAAGCAGTTTAAACACGGTTACTTACTGCCGATGAATAACTAAATGTGTACTATCCCACATTTTATCCATTTACCTAGAAATAAAGCATCGTTCGTTGTAGAGACTTTAGTCTTACTGATGTCACTAACTTAGGACTGAAGTCCTTACAACGAACTTAGGACTGAAGTCCTTACAACGAACCTTTTTTAGACTCCGGCGTGACCTAAAGCTAAAGCCAGCTACCAACATTCCTAAAACTAGGAAAGGTTGAGCGCTTGCTTGATATTTTACGTCGTTTTTCAAGGGGTCGCGCAGGAAATACATATCTTGGAAAGTGATTTGCGGGATGACTAACAACATCAAAATTGTGGCAGACAAGTTCTGATGAATATAAACCAAGTAGCCAGCAATTCCGATTTGGAAAATGTCAATCATTAACACGCAAATCCAAGCAGCAGTGGTGATTCCGAACATTACTGGCAGAGATTGTAAACCCAGTTGTTTGTCACCTTCCACACTTTTGAAATCATTAACAACCGCAATTCCTAAACCTGCTAAACTGTAGAACAGTGTTAACACAATAATTGTGGAATTGAGGTCGCCAAATAATGCGTGACCTGCCCACCAAGGCAAAGCAATGTAACTGGCACCAAGGGCATAATTGCCTAACCAGCCATTTTTCTTTAGCTTTAAAGGTGGTGCAGAATAAATGTAAGACAGGAAAGAACCACCGATCGCTAAAACCGTAATTGTCGGGAAACTATGACCCGCCCACAAATCCAACAAATAAGCAACTCCAATTCCTCCTAATAACAACACCCAAACTTGAGTGATGACTTGAGGAATAGAAATTGCCCCGGAAGGAATGGGGCGATAGGGTTCGTTGATTGCGTCAATTTCGCGATCGTAAAAATCATTAATTGTTTGGGTGTATCCTGCTAACAACGGCCCAGACATTAACATACAAGCAGCCGCAATCAGGACATTTTCTAACGTCCAGGTATAGTTACCCGAAGAAGCCGCACCACAAACGACTCCCCAAATTAAGGGAATCCAAGTGATTGGCTTCATCAGTTGCAGGCGAATTTTCCAAATATTAGTTTCCCCAGATGCCGCACCCTTCATTCCCAGCATTTGCCGAGTTTTAGCACTGCGACTCGGCGCGAGTTCCGCCTCAGTGTTGGGTTGAACATCTACTGGTATTTGTTCGGTTTTTTCTGGAGTAAGTTCAGGTTGTGTGAGGTCAGACATTGCTGCTACTAGATTTTCTAGTTAGAAGGAAAGAATTAAATAGTTGTTTTGGAATTTTGCTCCTCTAACTGAATTTCCACTCAGTTCGGGAGGTAATTCAATATTGTGGCGTTGATCTCCCGCTTCTAGGGTGACTTCTGGGCCATTTTGGGTGAGTTTAACTTGTTTTTTGTCAAATCCGGGCAAGAATAATTTTACTTGCCTTGCTGCCACGTCAACTTCCATTGGTCTGGGAACCATTGCGGCGGCGCGAAAATCAGGCATTGCATTGATTAAAGCTTGCCAGTCGTCACCCACACGCTGAGGAAGATTGCTAATTTGTAAGGGAGCAAATTCAGAAGAAACGGTATTAGTAATCGCAGATTCGCGATCGAACGTCTCGTAAACTTGTTGTAAGTTTTCCGCAATTTCCGCTACCACAGTATCCGGCAAAATTGCTTGATTGAGAATTACCCCACCCACAGTTAAACCCACTTGTTGAGCACTACCCCAGAGATATTTAGCTGTAGCAATGCTGCTTGGGTCGCCTGTTGTGACTAA
This sequence comes from Floridaenema flaviceps BLCC-F50, assembly GCF_041929275.2. Lineage (NCBI taxonomy): Bacteria > Bacillati > Cyanobacteriota > Cyanophyceae > Aerosakkonematales > Aerosakkonemataceae > Floridanema > Floridanema flaviceps. Next base: position 1,102,592 of record NZ_JBHFNR020000001.1, read on the forward strand.
GTAAACCGCTACTCGATGCGGGTCGGCAATTGCTGCTTTTCCTTCATCTAAAAGATTAGTGGCTCTGTTAGGTTTGGACAAGTTTTCTGGGGTCAGGCTAATATTTAGAACTGCACTAGCAATTGGTTGCAGAAAGGGCAAAAGGGTTCTACCCAAATCAGAATTGCTAAAAATAGTCTGGAAACGACGCAGATACCAGCTGAGAATTTCTGGCATTCCGAACATTCGCAATGTGTTTTGATCTCCGATGCCATCGTAGACGATCGCATCGTATTTGCCGCTTTTATCATATTCACGGATCGCATTGAGAGCCAAAGCACTATCCATTCCGGGTAGGACTCCCAACTCTTGACCGTAAACTTCTTTAATTAAGGGCATCCGCAAATATTGCGCTTCCAGGTTTTTCACTTCTTCCCAACTGCGTTCTAGCAGCAAGGAAGTCTGAAACTGAACCCCATGTAAATTAGGGCTCAGTTCCTGTGGTTCTGGGTTCAAGGTAGCACCCAAAAGCAGCCCAAAAGCTGGACTTGTGTCCTGTGTTGCCAGGAGAACTCTTTTGCCTTGACTGGCTAGCTTTTTCGCGGCTGCGATCGCAACTGTAGTGCGACCTGTACCACCTTTACCCAAAAAAGTCAAAATTAGAGACATTTCTCTTCCTTATGCGTTTACGGGTTCTAATTCATCCTCAAAGAACCAGGTGGTAAACTTGTCCTCAAATTGGACAACTACACCGACTCCGCTGCCATCTACCATTTTGAACTCTTTGATTGTCCCGATCTTACCCAAACAACCAATCACGCTTGCTGGGGATCTATCCCTAAGACGGCGTACCCGCACTTTTTGACCGATTTCCATTCCAACTCCAATCTATCAACCATACACAGTCTAAAGGTAGTGTGGCACTTGGGCAATGGGTTTTGGGTTCGGTCAGAGGAGGTGGGTTCGGTCAGAGGAGGTGGGGAGAGTTGTTGATCTAAATTAAGGAAATTCCCCCCATCTCCCCATCCCCCCACCTCCCCAGTCCCCCAATCAATTGCCAAAATCTGAATAAAATCTTAACCTAATACGTTATGTGACCAGTCGATCGCTTGGGAAAAATGGCTCAGTAGTAACCATAAATACTTCTTTAAATACATCTTCTAGCCACTTTCTAGACGATCGGAACACTGCTATACTGTCTAACTTTAGTAGGAAAAACCGATTTAGTGGCTCGGAACTGAATCTAAACCAGGTCAAAGCTAGAAGCAACTAATCGGTTTTCGCGGAGTGTGGTGTGTTGATTGTGAGTGAGGAAACAGGCATTGCTGAGGTCAATGAGAGGAGTTGCCCGAAAAGCAGAAAGGTTAAGCAATAAGCTACCGATTAATGCTTTATGGCGGGCTAAATTGGATCTACTCAGGGCGCTGGTAATACGAGACTTGGAGGCGCGGCACAAAGGGTCTGTTTTGGGCAATTTGTGGCCTTTACTCAACCAGTTGTCACAATTGCTGATTTACACTTACGTTTTTTCGATTGTTTTAAAAGTCAAGTTGCCCTTACATGGATTACCAGAGAGCAACCTTTCTTTTGGCATCTGGATATTTGCTGGATTAATTCCTTGGAATGCGTTTGTGGGCGGGTTATTACCAGCAGCTAATTCGGTAATTAATCAACCTAATTTAGTCAAAAAGGTAGTATTTCCTTTGGCTTTGTTGCCATTGGTGCCAGTTTTTTCTGCCTTTGTGGAAAGTACGCTAGGAATGATGTCTTTAATCATTTTGGTCGCACTAACAACAAAGACAATTCATCTTACCCTTTGGCTGTTACCACTAATTTGGATTCCCCAGTTACTTTTTACTGCGGGTTTAAGTTATTTGGTGGCAGGATTAACAGTTTTTCTGCGCGATATACCGCAAACTTTGGTAGTTTTAACTAATTTATGGTTTTATTTGACTCCCATCGTTTATCCGATTACTGTGATTCCTGAAAAGTTCCGACAATGGGTATTTTGGCTAAATCCAATGACAACGATCGCAGAAATTTATCGAGAGTTAATTTTAAGCGGCACAGTCAAGCATTTAGGAGAATGGGGAATGGTTTCTCTGTTCTCTTTAATAGTATTTTATGGCGGTTTATCGGTCTATCGGCGCTTGCGTTATGCCTTCGCTGATGTTCTCTAAACTTCCATCAAAAACCCCCATAAAAAATCTCGCTTGTCCACTGAAAATTAGTTTTTAATCATAGCGGCAATTCCATGACTGAAATCGTAATTTCTCTCCAAAACGTCTCGAAATGCTTCAAGCGTTACGCTCGTCCTGTCGATCGCCTAAAAGAGTTATTATTACCAGGGAAAACTCAATGTCAAGAATTTTGGGCACTGCGAAATTTGAATTTAGACATTCCTAAAGGGCAAACTTTGGGAATTGTCGGGCGCAATGGTTCCGGTAAAAGTACATTATTGCAAATCATTGTCGGTACTCTCACTCCCACCAGTGGCGAAGTTCATGTTAACGGTAGAGTTGCCGCATTGTTAGAATTAGGTAGTGGTTTTAACCCAGAATTTACTGGCAGACAAAATGTATTTTTTAACGGTCAATTGATGGGTTTAAGCTATCAGGAAATTGCCGAAAAATTTGATGAAATCGCAGCTTTTGCAGATATCGGAGATTTTATCGACCATCCAGTAAAAACCTATTCTAGCGGAATGTTTGTCCGGTTGGCTTTCGCTGTTGCTACTAGCGTCGAACCGGATATTTTAATCGTAGATGAAGCACTATCTGTAGGTGATGAAGCTTTTCAACGCAAGTGCTATTCGCGAATTCAATCAATTCGCGCCAGGGGTGGCACAATTCTCTTTGTTTCTCACTCAGCAAGTGCTGTAATTGACATTTGTGATGCTGCTATTTTAATGGATAGAGGCGAAAAGTTACTCTTCCATCACCCGAAATTTGTTCTCGATAAATATCACAAGTTAATGTATGCCCCGGAAGAAAAAGTTACTACATTAAGAGAAGAAATTCGGGAATTACAAAACGTAGTTAGCTACGATTCATTTAAACAGCATATTTCGGTTATCGAAAATAAGACCGTTGTTGATGTTACCTGTGAAACGGCACCGGAAAATGTTGTAGAAGCGGAAATTCGAGAATTTTTAGATCCCGAATTAGTACCATCAAATACTATTTCTTATGTACCACGAGGAGCCAAAATAATTAATCCTCACATTACCATGCTTGATGGTACAGTAGTCAATAACTTAGTAGGCAGAAAAGAATACATTTACACCTACTCGGTTGCCTTTGTGAAACCAGCCGAACAAGTGCGATTTGGAATGTTAATTAAAACTGTCAGCGGTTTAGAACTCGGAGGTGCTTCCTTTACTGCTTCTTCTCAAGAAATTTATCATATTGAACCGGAAACAATTGTCATAGTTAAGTTCCGATTCAAGTGTTTATTAACCCCAGGTGTTTACTTCTTGAATGCAGGTGTTACAGGTTTAGTCGATGGGCATTTTACCTTTTTATCAAGGCATATTGATGCCGCAATGTTTAGAGTACAACCAGAGGTTAATTCCTACAGTACTGGGATTGTTGACTTAATGATTAAACCGAGTTTAACTATCAACTCAGATTTAACTGAAAAACATCCCGAAGAAATGGAAATTGCTTTGGGAGAACATTTGTGATTTGTTGTTTTTAGCTAGGTTAAATGGAACCGGAAATTATTAAGCTCAAACAACAAGAGATCGTTGCTGAATATGGTGAATGGACTAATCATAACATTCACCTTGGCAATGGTATTTACACGATTAGCGATCGCGGTAATGGTTCAGAGATTAAGGTAAGACGAATCTTACAAATGATAGCCGATACTGTTAATAAACCTTGGGAAGAGTTGCGAGTTTTGGATTTAGCTTGTTTGGAAGGTTTATATGCAGTAGAACTGGCATTGCAAGGGGCAGAAGTAGTCGGAATAGAAGGAAGAAAAGCGAATATCGCTAAGGCAAATTTCGCTAAAGATATCTTAGGTTTAGATAATCTTCAGTTCGTTCAAGATGATGTCAGAAATCTTAGTAAAGCTAAGTATGGCAGTTTTGATGTAGTATTATGTTTGGGCATTTTTTACCATTTGGATTTGCCCGATGTTTTTTACTTTATGGAAAGTATAGCAGAAGTGTGTGAGAATTTGGCGATCGCAGACACCCACGTAAGCACAAACGCCGAAAAATGCTATCTTTATAAAGATCGGGAATATTGGGGTAGCAGCTATGTCGAACACAGTGTTGAAGCAACAGCGGAAGACAAAGAAAAATCATTGTGGGCATCATTAGATAATCCGACAAGTTTTTGGTTTACCCGCTATTCTTTTTATAACTTACTAGCAGCAGTTGGCTTTACTTCAGTGTACGAATGCCACAATCCTCCAGTAATTAATTATGAAAGAAAAAGATTAAACCAAGAAACCGATCGCAATACATTTTTAGCAATTAAAGGCAAACAAGTCACCCTGAAAGTAACAGCAGTAGAAACCGCACAGGATGCCCCAAAATGGCCTGAAAAAGTAGAGTTAATGCAAACAAAAGCAGGAAATTAACAATGTCTCTGACGCTGATAGTAACAGGAATGCACCGCTCAGGCACTTCGTTGGTAGCTTCATTTATTCAAGCGATCGGAGTAAACTTAGGAGAGAGATTTTTTCCCTCAGATGCCTTAAATCTCAAAGGCTATTTTGAAGACTTAGATTTTTTAGAGTTCCAAAGAGAAGTTCTCAAAAATTCTTGCCGTAGCGAAGAAATAGGTTGGCATGATTGGGGATGGACAACCAGCGAATTTTTAGATTATAGCAAGTTTTCCCAATACACAGAAGCAACCAAAGAATTAATCAAAAGTCGGCAAGACTATGGGGAAATTTGGGGTTGGAAAGACCCACGCACCACCCTAATGTTAGACTTTTGGCATCAGTTATTACCAGAAGTAAAATATCTATTTGTTTACCGCTATCCTTGGGATGTGCTAAACTCTATTGTTCGCCCAAATTCTTTGGTTTTTAGCGATCGTCCTGACTATGCCCTGAAAGCTTGGGCGTTTTATAATCGACATTTGTTAAAGTTTTATCGGGAACATTCAGAGCAAAGTATTTTAGTCAATGTTAGCGCCATTATTGAACAACCAGAGCGATTAGTTAAACTTTTAAAAAGTAAGTTGGATTGGCAATTTTACGATCGCGACTGGGAAGCCAAATTTAAACAAATTTACGACTGGCGGATGTTTACCAACTTACCTTGGCAGAGTTCAGTGGTAAAACATATCTATAATAAATATTCTGAATGCTTTAGCCTTTTGGCAGAATTGGAAGCAGCAGCAGATTTACCCGATAATTTTTCTTTGGAATTAGCAGGATTAACAGAAGTGACGCACACTCAAGTAACAACTACATCCGCAGATGTATTAGAAAGTGAAACAGAATTGACAACTGAAGAAAACTCAGAAATTGCTGTTTCAGTGGTGATTCCTTGCTATAACCAAGGAGAGTTTATCTTAGAAGCAATTTCCAGTGTGGAAAGTTGCCAAGAAGCTGTTTATGAAATCGTCATTGTTAATGATGGTTCGACGGAACCTTTAACCAAAAAAGTCTTACAATATTTGAAAGATAACGGTTATTGGGTGATTGACCAAAATAACCAAGGATTAGCTAGAGCGAGAAATAAAGGAATTAGCAAAGCTAGAGGACGCTACATCTTACCTTTAGATAGCGACAATAAAATTAGACCAGAATATCTCACCAAAAGTATCGAAATTCTCGATAAATTCCCGGAAGTGGGAGTTGTTTACGGAGATATGCAACTATTCGATCGCAGAAAAGATATTTTGCCCGTGCCAGATTTTGATATAAATAAACTGGCGATGGGTAACTATATTGATGCCTGTGCCGTATTGCGGAAACAAGTTTGGCTAGATTGTGGTGGTTATGATGATAAAATACCCGATAAATTAGGTTATGAAGACTGGGATTTATGGTTAGGTGCGGCAGCTAAAGGCTGGAACTTCTATCATATTCCTGAAGTCATGTTTGATTATCGAGTCAGAGAAGATTCGATGGTTACTTTTTGTCGAATTCCCGAAAATCACGAAAAATTAGTGCGTTACATATCTACTAAACACTTGGATATTTATAAGAGTAATTTCGCCAACATTTTGGCTGAAAAAGATGCAGCTTTGTTAAGAGAAAGACTGCGTAGCGAAGACATGGAATTTCGCTTACAAAAAGCTCAAGCTGCTTGGGAAGAAGCGCGAGAACAATTAGAACAAATTCAAGCCGCTTGGGAAGCAGCAGAATCCCAAGTTAAGCAAATTCAAACAGCTTGGGAATCAGCAGAAGCAGAAGTTAAAAAAGTGCAAGCTTTCGGGGAAATTTCTCATCAAGAATTGCACCAAATTCAAACAGCTTGGGAAGCAGCACAAAAAGAACTGCGCTTAACTCATTCTGAATGGGAAAAAGCAGAATCTCAAGTGCAAAAAATTCAAGCTGAATGGCAGAAGTCTCAAGAACAAACCCAAAAAATTCAAACAGAATGGGAAAAGGCGCAAGTAGTAGGAAAAGAATCACAGGCGCAAGTGCAGCGCATCCAAACTGCTTGGGAGGAAGCACAAGAAGAACTGCGCCAAACTAATGAAAAATCTCAATCTCAAACCGCACAAATTCATCATCAATGGGAACAAGCACAATTAGAAATTAAAAAAATTCATGACGAATGGGAAAAATCCCAATCTCAGTTACAACAAACTCATCTAGCTTGGGAACAAGCGCAAGAACAAACAAGGTTAATTCATGCAGCTTGGGAAGAATCTCAAGCTCAAACAAAATTGATTTACGCCCAATGGGAAAAGGTGCAGTTACAGTTGCAACAAATGCAGGGGGAATGGCAGCAAACTCAAGCCGAACTTCGCAATACTCAAGCAGAATTGCAGGAGGCGCGAAGGATTATTAGTCAAGCAAAAAGCGGTATATTCGGAAAAATTAAAAGAGCATTGCTAAGGCTGAAGTAAGGAATAATTTCACCAAAAACAATTGAGCAAACATGAACAAATTTGGCGGTGTAGTTGAGAAAATTCTGCAAAGTACCAAGTCTACCCTACCACAGGGGAAACAGACAGATATTGCTGTACAAGAATCACCTTTTGTTGAAGTAACTCCTAGCGGGGAATTAATGGGTTGTTTGGATGCGCCAACTACTCATGAAACTAATTTTAACAGCACTTTGGTTGTAGCTGGTTGGCTTTGTAGCCGCAATCGATCGATTCGCGCTTTATTGTTAGCTAGAGATGAGGCGGGGGAAGAACCAATTACATATAATGTACCTCGTCCAGATGTGGCACAAGTATTTCCTGATGTACCAAATGCTGCTTTATCAGGTTTTCGCTGGAACATTTTTTTAGGGCCAAATTTTTCGGGAACTCTGAGGATTAAAATTGATGCGATTTTGGAAAATGGGGAAAGAATTTGTTGTTTTACGCGCTTGGTAACAGTGATTATTCCCACACCTCCAGAACCTACAAGCCTAAATCCAGTTATTTTTATTTATGGTGCTCTTAAGAAAGCTGTAGCTGCATTTAAACATGGACGTTTATCGGCTTCGCCGATGCAATGGGTGCGGAAATTGCGGCGTTATTATCAACAGTTAAAAGCTAATCCTGATGCGGCGATCGCAAATTTCAACATCACTCATCCTTGGCAATTGCAAGATCATTATCAACGATGGATCGATCGCAATCGTCTAACGCCAAAACTCTTGGCAAAAATGAAAGAAGATGCCCAAAAACTAAAACATACTGGGGCAAAAATTAGCGTAGTTGTTCCCATTTATAACACCGATGAACTCTTTCTCAAAGAAATGATTCAGTCGGTAACTTCCCAAATTTATCCTAACTGGGAATTGTGCTTGGCTGATGATGCTTCGACTAAACCTCACGTTAAAGAAATTCTTAAAAAAGCAGCGAAATCTGACTCGCGCATTAAAGTAGTTTTGCGATCGGAAAATGGTCACATTGTTGAGTCTACAAATTCGGCGATCGAACTAGCTACAGGCGAATACATCGGCTTTTTAGATCACGACGATTTGTTATCGCCAGATGCCTTATTGCACGTTGCTGAATGTATTAATAAAAATCCCGATGTTGATTGGATTTATACTGATGAAAATAAGATAGACAATGAGCGTTATTACGATCCTCAATTCAAGGGGGATTGGAGTCCAGAAATGATGCTCACTCATAATTTTACTCAACATTTTACGGTGATTCGCAAAACTTTAATCGATCGAGTTGGGCGGATGCGAAAAGGATATGAAGGAGCACAGGATCTCGATTTATTTTTACGGGTAAGCGAACAAACAACACCAGAAAAAGTTAAGCATATTTCTAAAGTTTGTTATCACTGGCGATGCCATGCGGAAAGTACGGCTTCTCATGGTATGCAAAAACGCTATATTTTTGATAGTGCTTATCGAGGGATATCAGATGCGATCGCACGTCGAGGATTAAAAGCTAAACCTTTTTTACCTGCCATTGCCGAAAAAAATGGTTGGTGTTTGTACCAGCTAAAATGGGATGATTCTTTATTAGCAGAGAATCCGGTAACTATTGTCATTCCGACGCGAGATAAAGTTCAATTATTAGAAAGATGCGTCGAAAGTTTAAAAAGAACCGTCCCGGAACGTTACGTTAAACTGATAATAGTTGATGACGGTTCTCAAGAAGAAAAAACTCATGAATATTTTCAGAAATTAGAACGAGAAAACGTTTTTCAATGCCGAATCGTTCCTTCGGGAAGAACTACCGAACCTTTTAATTATGCAAGGTTAATGAATATCGGGGCAAGCTATGTTGATACTCCCTTAATGTTGCATTTAAATAATGATATAGAAGCGGTAGCTCCCGGTTGGTTAGAAGACATGGTAGGGTGGATGTCAGTAGAGGGAGTGGCAGTAGTTGGGGCGAAACTTTATTATCCCGATCGCACTATACAACACGCCGGAGTAATTGTTGGCCCCCATCATGGATTAGCGGATCATTTGTTCGATCGCTTACCCAAAGAAGAGGCAGGTTATAATGCTTTACCACACGCCACCCGTAACGTTGTTGCTGTCACTGGCGCTTGTCTTTTAACTAATACAAATTTATATCGAGAATTAGGTGGATTTGATGAAGAAAAATTCGCCGTTCAATACAACGATGTAGATTACTGTTTGCGCGTTTTTCAATCTGGCAAAAGAGTTGTTGTTACACCACAAGCTACTTTAATTCATGTTACCAGCGCTTCCAGAGGGAAAGAATATAACTATCAAGAACACTTGAATTTCTTGCACAGATATCCAGATTTTTGCGATCCCTACATCAACGAAAATTTAAATATCGATGACCCCTGGATGGCTGTGAATCCCTACCATTATTGTCACACAGATCGAGTCGGAAAATTAAAAGTTCTCGTCGTTAGTCACAACTTAAATCTCGAAGGTGCGCCCTTAATTGTTTACAATTACGCTCGTTATTTTGCCACTGTTGGGGGATATCAAGTAAATGTAATTTCTCCCGAAGATGGGGTTTTACGGGACTTTTATGAAGAATTGAATATCCCAGTAAAAATAGTTCCCAAACATTTACCCCAAGCTGATGAAATGTTAGAAGAATATCGCCAACGGTTGAAAAAATTAGGAAATAGTCTTGATTTAGCTTCCTTCGATCTGGTGGTATGTAACACCTTGACAACTGCTTGGGGGATAGAATTAGCTAAATTATTTAATGTGCCAAGTATTTGGCATATTCATGAAAGTGTTTCTCTCGAAAAAAGCTTGACAGTTTGTTTTGGAGAAGGCGATCGATTATCAATGAGGGAAGTGCTCAATGATTGTTTTGTCAACGCTACGAGAATAGTTTTTCAATCGCAAACAACCGCAAATATATTCCAATACTTGAATACGCAAGATAATTTCCGCACTTTACCGGGTGCAGTGGCGATCGAAAAAATCAATCAATTCCGCCAATCCCATAGTAAAACAGAACTGAGGGCGAAATATGCGATCGATCGAAATGCGATCTTCCTGCTGATGGTAGGAACTATTTGCGAACGGAAAGGACAGCATATTTTAGTCGAAGCGATCAAAGAATTGGTAACTCAATATCCAGAGTTGGAGAGTAAGTTATATTGTGCGATCGTTGGTGGTAGCGTGCCCAGTTATCTTAATTTTGTCAAACATCAAATTAAAAAATTAAATTTGCCAAACGTACATATCTTTCACGAAACAAAAGAAATTTATGACTTTTTCGCCATGAGCGATCTTTTTGTATTTTCCACCTTTGAGGAATCTTTCCCTAGAGTGATTTTAGAAGCAATGGCATTTGAGTTAAAAATTGTCAGCACCAATGTATTTGGTATACCCGAAATGGTAGCCGATGAACATGACGCTTATCTAGTCGATCCTGGTAATCCTAAAGCTTTAGCAAATGCGATTCATCAGTGCTTAGAAAATCAGGAAAGATCGGCAAAAATGGCTAGCAACGCTTATGCGAAAGTTTGCCGTTTATTCGATGAAAAAGACCTCCTGCATAATCATCTTTTATTAACTAAAGAAGTAGTGCTTCAAGAGATAAAGTAAGTATGAACAATTATCAGCAATCTCAGCCTGATTTTATTATTATTGGCGCACAAAAAAGCGGCACTACTTCTTTGTATCAGTACCTAATTCAACACCCGCAAATTGTCCCCGCTAGCCAAAAAGAGGTGCATTTTTTTGATTTGAATTTTGCTAAAGGTGTGGATTGGTATCAACAACAATTTAAAGCACTTTCTCAAGATTTCATTACTGGGGAAGCTAGTCCTTATTATATTTTTCATCCCTTAGTAGCGCAGCGAATTTATAAATTATATCCCCAAGTAAAGTTAATTGCGTTGTTAAGAAATCCGGTGGAAAGGGCAATTTCTCATTATTATCATGAAGTGCGGTTGGGATTTGAGAAGTTGGGGTTGGAGGATGCGATCGCACAAGAATCCGCTAGACTAAAAGGGGAAACTGCCAAAATGTTGGCTGATGAAAATTACTACAGCTACAATCATCAACATTACACCTATTTATCTAGAGGAATTTATGTAGAACAACTAAAACATTGGATGCAGTTTTTCCCTAAAGAACAGTTTCTTGTTTTGCCCAGTGAAGAGTTATATAATCAACCAAATATTGTGCTAAATCAAGTCTTGGAATTTTTGGAATTACCGAGTTATCAACTTACTCAATACGACAAATATAACTCCGGGGAATACCCAGAAGTTAGCCCAGAAATTCGCCAACAACTGCAAGCTTATTTTCAGCCATATAATCGGGAACTTGAAGAGTTTTTGGGAGAAAAATTTGTTTGGTAATAATACTTGTAACTAAATTCATATTTCCAGCCTAACAATCAAAAATTATATAGATTATTGCAGCACAAACTTTACCTGATAAGTAATTATGAAAATCAAAAATATTACATTTAATTTTTTTTCTAGCTATTTCCCTCAAAAAGGATTACGAATTTTAATCATTACCCTGTTATTAATCGGCATTTTATTTCGCTGCACCAATATCGATACAAAAGTATACTGGGGTGATGAAGTATTTACTTCATGGCGACTTGCTGGCTATACCCTCAATGAGTTCGTTCAGCAAGTTTCTGATGGTAAGATTAGAACAATAGATGAATTACAGCAATATCAGCGAATAGATCCAGAAAAAAGCGTAATTGAGCCAATTAAAGTCTTAGCAGTTGAAGATTGTCATCCCCCACTTTATTATATCATAGCCTGGTTTTGGCAAAAAACTTTTGGTGATTCTATAGCAGTCAAAAGAAGCTTATCAGTTGCGATTAGTTTACTAATCTTCCCTTGTTTATATTTACTATGCCGCGAATTATTTGCCTCACCATTAGTAGGATGGATAGCGCTAGGATTAGTAGCCGTCTCTCCTATTCATGTATTATATGCCCAAGAATTTCGCCAGTATAGTTTGTGGACTGTTACTATTTTATTATCCGGCTGGGCGTTGTTGCGATCGATGCGCCTTCAGACAAAATCGAGTTGGTTAATTTATGCTGCTAGTTTATTACTGTTACTATATACCCATTTATTTTCTCTCTTTGTAGCTGCTGGGCATTTGATTTATGTTTTGATTAATCAAGGTTGGCGATGGAATAAAAAGAGCAGGAATTTTGGCTTAGCATTTTTGGCTGGAGTCATCGCTTTTGTACCCTGGATAGTAGCTATCATCATTAATTTTAGGGGGTTTCAAGAAATAACTGATTGGACAAATCAAAAAACTTCATTATTTTCCTTATTTAAGATTTGGCTATTTAATTTAATGTATACTTTTATTGATTTAGATAACCCAATAATCCTAAAATTAAGTAATGATTGGTTACATCTACTAATTAAAATAATCTTAGGATTATTAATAGGTATTTTAGTGGGATATTCTATTTATTTCATCTGCAAACACAGCCAACAACAGACCTGGTTATTTGTGCTAACATTAATGGGGGTAACTGGTATTAGCTTAATCCTACCAGATTTGATTCCCGGAGGTATCCGTTCTACTATTCCCCGTTATTTAATACCTTGTTATTTGGGAATACAACTAGCTGTTGCTTACTTAATTGCCACCAAAATCAGCAACTTTAAATTTCCGGGTTATTGGCGGTTGTTGCTGATAGCTATATTATCCGTGAGTTTATTATCATGTCAGATTAGTTCACCTGCAAAAACCTGGTGGACTAAATATGGAAGTTATTACAATCCCGAAGTAGCACAGATCGTTAATCAAAGTCCAAATCCCCTAGTAATTACCATGCCTTATGGACCGAGAATATTGGCTTTAAGTTACTTGCTGCACCCGCAAGTACATATTCAATTTATCGATGAAACTAAAATATTAAAAATTCCCAATGGGTTTAGTGATATATTTTTCTATAGGATACCTCAACCATTATTAGATACACTTAATCAGCAGTATAATAACCAAATAAAAATTATCTACCAGTCTCCCCTGCCTTCTGCTTATTATGTTGAACCTCTGGCTCAGCATTGCCAACTTTGGCTAGCTAAATTAGTAAAAAGATAAATTTGTAGGGTGCGTTAGCGTAGCGTAACGCACCATAATTATCTGTCAAACGGTGCGTTACGCTGGCGCTAACACACCCTACATACTAAATTAGTAAAAAGATTGTAAACTGATTAGGCTTAAGGAACTAATTCTAGTTACTAACTAAGCCGAGATAAGTAGGGTTTGCTGAATAAAGGTAAAAAGTAAAATAGGCAAGGGTGAAAGCGCCTTTTTTGCTCAAAACAAGTGCAAGTTTTTCAGACCTTTTGGCACAAAATCCTTGCTTTTTTCCAGGAAATTGTAGGGACACGGCATGAAAGAGATAACGGTAAGAATTGCAAATATTAATGATGCCGTGTCCCTACCCCCACCAATAGACTTTTTCAGCAAGCCCTAAGTAATAAATTTGTAGGGTGCGTTAGCGCAGCGTAACGCACCATAATTATCTAAGTCAAACGGTGCGTTACGCTGGCGCTAACACACCCTACATATTTAGGCGTGACACTTGCATATTAAAATTGATTAGGTAGAACTGACTCAGCCAATGAAAATACTTTTCCTACATCCTAACTTCCCTGCCCAATTTCGCCATGTAGCGGCGGCTTTAGCTCAAGATCCTAACAATGAAGTGCTGTTTGGGACAAAGTTTGAAAATCCAGAATGGCAAATTCCCGGTGTTCGGAAAGTATTGTTTAAGCCGAGTCGGGAAGCCCGTCCCGAAACCCATCATTATGTGAGATTCTTAGAAAATGGGGTTTTGCATGGACAAGCAGTATTTCGCATAGCAGAACAACTCAAAAGTGAGGGATTTGTCCCTGATATAGTTTACGGTCATTCTGGTTGGGGACCGACATTATTTATTAAAGATGCCTTTCCCAATGCCAAACTGATGTGTTATTTTGAGTGGTTTTATCATGCTGTTGGTTCTGATGCGGATTTTGATCCAGCAGATCCTTTGAGTATAGATGATATGGCGCGGATTCGGATTAAGAATACGCCGATTTTAGTAGATTTATATAGTTGTGATTGGGGGATATCACCTACATATTGGCAAAGGTCGCAGTTTCCCAAAGAATTCCTCAGTAAAATTAGCGTGTTACATGATGGAGTAGATACGGAATACTTTAAGCCTAATCCGGGGGCAAAATTAGTGTTGCCTAATGTGGATTTGTCAGAAGTTGATGAAATTGTGACTTATGTAGCCAGGGGAATGGAACCTTATCGGGGATTTCCTGAGTTTATCGAATCAATTGCTTACCTACAAGAACGTCGCCCCAACTGTCATGTAGTAATTGTCGGGTCAGACAGAGTATGTTACGGTAAAGCCTTACCCGATGGCGAAACATATAAAAATTATATGCTCAAAAAAGTGCCTCTAGATTTATCCAGGGTGCATTTTGTCGGCTCATTACCCTACGGACTCTACTTAAAAGTAATTCAAGCTTCCCAAGTTCATGTGTATTTAACTCGCCCTTTTGTCCTATCTTGGTCAATGATTGAATCCATGTCCACTGGCTGTTTAGTATTAGGTTCAGATACCGCACCAGTCAAGGAAGTGATCCAAGACGGAGAAAATGGATTATTAGTAGATTTCTTTTCTCCCAAACAGATTGCTGATAGAATTAGTGAGGTTTTGGATCATCCAACGCGCATGGCTCAGCTGCGCCAAAAAGCCAGGGAAACAGCCTTAGAACGATATTCCCTGGAAAAGCTGCTACCAAGTCACGTCCAATTAATCAAAGATGTGGCAAATGGTTCTCTACCACCCCAAATTACCCCAACTGCTACCAACGTAGAATGCAAAGTTTAGGAACGAGGAGGGAAGCAAAGCTGTTTACTCTTTTGCTCCCAATTACTAAAGTATCAACCACCAACCTAGTTGTGTAGAAGCGTTACAGTGCGTTAAATCAGACAACGAAATTACGTCTTGGCTACCTAAGTTCGGGTAATTTGGAGAAAGACCGTGAAAACGATTAAATTCCTTAGCTGCAAGTGTAATATTTATCCTCAAGCTAGGGAACAATATAAACGGTGAGATGGTCGCATGGTAGTAAAGACCATTAAGAAACCATTAACAAAGTTACTGTTTAGGTAATTGGAGAAAATTATTGTGCAAGTTATACTACTTAAGGCAAAGGAGATAGAATCAGGGAGCGAATCTGGGTGTAGAAATGAATTAGCCCAAAATTTAGCAAATCTAGGTAATATCTCTATTAAATATCCGGTTCAGTTTTTTGGAATGAGGAGTGTAGTTTAGATGGCAGAAACAAAATCAGGGACAACTGGGAATGATACTCTTATTTCCCAGGCTGGTGATACAGTATATGGCTTAGCGGGTGCCGACTTTATTACCGCTACTGGAGACGGTGGGGTAATTTACGGTAATACGGGTAATGACACCCTCAATAGTCTTGGTGCTAACACCCTGTTTGGCGGTAAAGGTGATGATTCCCTTAAGAGTAGTGCCGGAAAAAGTGTATTATACGGAGATTTAGGTGCTGACATCCTAATCGCCACTTTTCAGGATACCTTATATGGCAATGATAGTCTTAATACCGATACTGGTAACGATACCTTAATTGCACAGGCACAATCGTTGCTGTTTGGCGGCAAGGGCAAGGATAGCTTAATCGGTGCTACTACTGCCACTCTTTACGGAGGTCAGGATGATGACATCCTAATAGGGCAGGGTTCTGGTTACTTGTCCGGGGATAAGGGTAATGACTCGCTCCTTGGTAAAGCTGGTGATACCCTGCTAGGTAGAGAAGACGCTGACACTCTGGTTTCTCAAGGAGCAACTCTTCTGTTCGGCAACGAAGGAAAAGACATCCTGACTATTCAAGGTGCAATAGCAAATGTCACCATGTATGGTGGTCAAGGTAGTGACACTATTTATGGTAATGGTAAAAATGGCATCCTCTATGGTGATAAGGACAATGATTACATAGTAGCTACGGTGGCTGGTGCTACTGCCACTGATCGTGATACTGTCTTCGGTGGAGATGGTGCAGACACTATTCTCGGTTCTGGCGGAAAAGATTTCATTATTGGTGGTAATTCAGCAGAAGGGGGAAATGACTCACTAGATGGTGCTGACACTATTATCACCTATAATGACGCCGATACTGTCTATGGCGGTGGTGGTAATGATGTCATCATACTTGGCTCTGGTAACAACTACGCTGATGGCGGTAGTGACGGTGACAGTATCGTTGGTGGTGACGACCAAGATACAATAATTGGTGGCGAAGGCAGTGACACTTTAATTGGTTGGAAAGGAGCCGACACGCTAACTGGTGGTGCTGGCGCTGACTACTTTGTTTATATTGGTGGTGCTTTCGCAACTGGTGGTGTATTCACTGATGCCGGAGGAATAACACCGATTACTACTGTTGGTGACCTTGGAATTGACACTATTACAGACTTTGAGATAGCAGCAGATAAAATAGTTCTTGATGGTCAAGGTACTGTTGCTGGTTTTACCAATGCAAATCCAAATGGTATATTCACAGCCTTCTCCACGAATGTATTACCATCAGTTGCAATTGCTACATCTACGGCAGGCGTTACGCAAACTAATGCTCAGTTAATTTATAGCCAGGCCGATGGTAAGCTATTTTACAATCCGGCTGCTGCAATTAATCCTAATCCAGCGCCCATCCATTTCTTAACTCTACAGGCTGGTCTTGAAGGTCTGACTTCACAAAACTTCCTAATTGTCTAAAAACTTGTCAAATAAATTAAGCTTGCTACAAATTAGCAGCTTTATTACCCGTCTAAAAAGGCGGGTTTTTTGTTTATTTGTCATTCGTTATTTGTTATTAAA
Source organism: Floridaenema flaviceps BLCC-F50 (assembly GCF_041929275.2). Classification (NCBI taxonomy): domain Bacteria; kingdom Bacillati; phylum Cyanobacteriota; class Cyanophyceae; order Aerosakkonematales; family Aerosakkonemataceae; genus Floridanema; species Floridanema flaviceps. Next base: position 1,119,523 of record NZ_JBHFNR020000001.1, read on the forward strand.
ATGGGTTGGGGGCTGTTTACTAATTAGGGTTTGCTGAAAAAGTCTGTTGGTGGGGGTAGGGACACGGCATCATTAATATTTGCAATTCTTACCGTTATCTCTTTCATGCCGTGTCCCTACAATTTCCTGGAAAAAAGCCAGGATGAAAGCGCCAAAAGGTCAATAAAGCCTTTTGCACTTGTTTTGAGCAAAAAAGGCGCTTTCACCCTTGCCTATCTTACTTTTTATTTACCTTTATTCAGCAAACCCTAATTAAAGCGATGAACAGAAACCCGGTTTCGCAGAAGTTACCGGGTTTCTAGGATTTACTGAAATATTCAGGGCTTGTGTTTATAAAGGTAGTTATATTCTGTAGGGTGCGTCAGACATGATAATCTTAGCCGAGTTACAACATATTTAAGGTTCTGACGCACCCTACAAACATCATCAATTTGTTATAATAATTTTGTGGTAAATTGAAGATAGTTATTAGAGTTTTTGCTAGTTATATTATAATATAGTTATATTCTGTAGGGTGCGTCAGACATGATAATCTTAGCCGAGTTACAACATATTTAAGGTTCTGACGCACCCTACAAACATCATCAATTTGTTATAATAATTTTGTGGTAAATTGAAGATAGTTATTAGAGGTTTTGCTATTTATATTATAATATAGATAAGCTGATTTTTGAACCATAATAATATATCATTTTATAAATAAAGTTTTAAGGTTTTAATAAGTTTATGGAGAGGGTATGAAACCGGAAGTTATTGATGTCACAGGTTTAAGCCCAGAACAAATTGCCATATTGCAAGAAATCGTGGTAGCATTTCGGGCTGTTGCTCCACAACAAGAGGTTAACCAAACAGTTAGTGATTCTGGTGATGAAGAATTAAAGCAACTGCATAAAGAATTTGATTGGTGGGTAGCAGATGTCGGAGTAAAAGAAACCATAAATAGGAGTAGTATTTATGGGATTGAGTAAACCAATCAAGAGATTTTTAGACACAAATATCTTGGTTTATTCCCTGGATTTAAGTGTTGAAAATCGCCAGAGGCATCGAGCTTCTTTAGAGATATTAAGACCAAGTAGTACTGAAATATTATGTATTTCACCTCAAATACTTGGAGAATTCTACGCTGTTGTTACTCGTCCTTCCTTGCTGGCTAATCCTTTAACTCCTCAAGAAACTCTAAGTAGAATTGATAGGTTACTGCAAATGCAGCATATTGAACTGTTATCAATGTCTGAGCAGGTTTTTAAGCGATGGCTAGAACTACTAAAAAGAAATCCTGTAACTGGAGCTACAGTATTCGATTTAATGCACGTCGCTACAATGATGATACACGGAGTTAAGAGTATTTATACTTTTAATGTAGATGATTTTAAGGGCATTACTGACATTGAAATAATTTTGCCCACTGGGAAATGAGATGGGTTGGTAAATTCCAGTTTCTCTTGATTTTTTGAACGTTTTCTAACCGGAAATATTCGCTGTCAAAACAGCAGATTCAATAACGTTTTGTATTGGTGTAGACGATAAACCTTCTGCATCCATCAATTCTTTGACCTTTTCAAAAATTAAAACTTCTTCCTCATTTTGATCGGTTAGTTTATCGTAAAAGTAAGGATCAGAAAACCATTGTTCAAATGCAACTTCTAACAACCCGTTGGCAGAAAACTGCAACCTCCAATAGGCAGACATTCTGTTATCAACTACTTCAAATAATGGTGCTGGACTCCGCATGGGATAATACATATAGTTATCTTCACAGATGTAGTACCAAATTTGTCCTTGTTTAGCAGAGAAAGCATAAACTATATATTCCTTCCCTATTGTTAAAGGAAATTCCAATTGTTTGGTGTACCCTTGTTGAGGAGAGAGATAATTTTCAGGAAGAGAGTCTCCCGTATTGGCGATACAACGAATTTTCATAATGATACTTTTTAAAGATTTTTAGCTGCTGTTTTGGGATACTGACGTTTGAATTTAAACTCAACATCTTGAAGAGTTTGACTGTTACGAAACCAGTGAACTTGTACAGAAGCTCCATTAATTTCAAAAGCTTGATTACTTGTCACGATCGCACCTAAAATACAGGTACGTTGTTGCGCTTTAGCGCTCTTATAGCGCTAAAGCGCAACAACGTACTATTTACCTATAAAACAAATACCGAAAACCTATTAGTAACAAAAAGATGCCGTAAAGTTTTTTCATGAAGGCACTAGTAATGTATGGTTGATTGGCAAATATTGCGCCAAATAAATTACCAACTACTAACCCAGCAGCGATGAATAGTGCGTGTTTAAGATTTAAGTTACCTTCGCGATAATAGACGATCGCACCCAAAATGCCGATCGGTAAAATTTGTGCTGCAATAGATGTACCAGTAGCAAATTTCTGATCCATCCCCATTAATAACACCATTGCAGGCACCATTATTGCACCGCCACCGATGCCAAACATCCCACCCGCCACACCAGCGGCTAAACCGATAAGCAATAACTGAAATAGTACAGGCATAAAATTATGAACGAAAACTTAGACAAATAGTAGAATAATTTTTAACTATCAGCCACACTGATGACTAAAATACACCGTCCCCATAAGTTACCTCATGTCGTGAGTCGCGATCGCAGCTTAAAAATCCTGCGTAAAGGTTCATCCCACTCGCATTGGCGTGACCCTTACCACTGGTTACTGACAATTTCTTGGGGTAAATTTGTCATTGTAATTATTATTGCTTATGCGATCGTCAATGCTTTATTTGCCCTAGCTTATTTAGCCGGAGGAGATTGTATCGCTAATGCCCGTCCTGGGTCTTTTGCGGATGCTTTTTTCTTCAGCGTGCAAACAATGGCATCTATTGGTTATGGGGCGATGTATCCCAAAACCGACTATGCGAATTTGGTAGTAGTAATTGAAGCATTAGTTGGTTTAATGGGTTTAGCAATGGCAACCGGGTTAATGTTCGCCCGCTTCTCTCGTCCGACAGCCAAAGTTTTGTTCAGCAAAGTAGCAGTAATTACCAACTACAATGGTAAACCAACCCTAATGTTTCGCGCCGCAAATGAACGACACAACCAAATTTTTGAAGCGGAAATGCACGTTAGTTTAGTGCGCGATGAAGTGAGTATCGAAGGTTCTGTAATGCGGCGATTTTATGACTTAAATTTAGTCCGTAAGAAATCACCTCTTTTCGTCCTAACTTGGACAGTAATGCACATCATTGACGAAACTAGTCCTTTGTATGGCGAAACCGAAGAAACTCTGCATCATTCCAACATGGAAATTATTGTTATTCTCACCGGAATGGATGAAACAGTTGCCCAAACAATTCACACGCGCCACTCATATTTAGCTGAAGAAATTCTCTGGAATCAGCGTTTTGTAGATATTTTAGTTACCATGCCCGATGGCAAAAGATTAATTGATTATACGCGCTTCCATGATGTAGTAAAACTTTAATCAAATCGTAGGGTGCCAAAAAACTAAGGCGGGCAGGATGCCCACCCCACAAGAGTTGCAGGTTTCTTGTGGGGTGGGCATCCTGCCCGCCCCATCCGAATATAACTATTATCACTTTATTTATTTACACCTACTTAATTATTTAAATCGTAGTGCGTTACGGCTGCGCCTAACGCACCATTGTTCAATTTTACGGATAATTTACCCAAAAAATTTGTCCGCGATCGGAAGGTGCGTTAACGCAGTGTAACGCACCCTACGAAGCTACGAAGTCCTGTGCCAAATAGAAGCACTGAAGTGCTTACAACAAACCTGATTTTTACATACAAATTTTTGAAGGGAAGTTTCTTCCAGTTTGCACAGAAATGGTAATAATTTCTGCTTCGATTAACTGGGTTTCTTTAGGTAAAGAACCTGTACCAGGATTTACGGGATAAGCGGGGAAACAAGCGGCACTTAAACTTAATCTTAACCCATTTCCTGCTGCAATTTTTATACAAGTTGGTTGCAATTGAATGGTTAATGGTTGCGTTGATTGATTTGGTTTTACTCGCAGATAACCTTGAGTAAAATTATAAACATTACCATTATTTTTTATTTCTGATAAAACAGCGCATAAATCAAAAGTTGGTTTATCTGCATTGCAATAAATTTCTACAAATACATCTCCAACTATTAATAAATCTTCGGTTAAAGGTGCAGTAGTGTAAGTTAAAACATCTGTGCGACAGTCTATTTGCGATCGCTCAAAAGCACCCGCAGGAATTACCGCATGACCACCCACAGCAAGAACAGGTCGCCAAGGGTCGTGAATGAAGGTGTCAGGTATTGGGGATTGGGGATTGGGGATTGGGGATTGGGTTAATTTCCCCGCATCTTCGCGCATACTTGCTAAACCGTTGCTTTGCAAGAAATAGGATGTTTTACTATTATTAGGCCAACTATCAAAACCTTTCCATTGATTACTTCCCATTTCAAATAATGAGACAGATGGTTCATTAGTTATTCCGGTATCAATACCTTTAAGAAATTGATTAAACCAGCGAATTTGTAACTCATCAATTGGGTTTGATGCTGCTAAACCATAATCTATTGATCCAACTTTTCGCCCCCAAGGAAGATGTGCCCAAGGGCCAATTAATAAATATTGTAAAAAGTTGCTTTGAGATGCCATTTCTTTATATAAATTGACGGTTCCTCTGAGGAAGGTATCAAACCAACCGCCAACGTGCAACATCGGTAAATCAATAGTTTTTAAATAGGTTTTCGGTGAAAGTTTTTCCCAATATTCATCAGGTCGATCGTGTTCTAACCATTCATGATAAAAAGAGTCAGGAGCATATTTTTTCATTACTTCTGGACAAGCGGGAATTGGATCAAATAATGGTAAGTTACGAGAGGCAGAATAAAGGGCTTGAAATGCTTGTTCATCATTTTTTAATCGGGCGGTTTCTGTAGCGATTTGAATTGCCCAACCGAGATTAGCTTGTAAACAAAATGCGCCACCTTCGTAAGCCCAATCATGATATAAATCATAGCCGATCATTGCTGGACAAATTGCTTTTAAGGCGGGTGGTTTTTCCACAGCAGCATAAAGCTGTGTCATTCCCTGATAGGAAAAGCCATACATTCCCACTTTGCCATTACTTCCAGGTAATTGAGATGCCCAATTAACTGTATCAAAACCATCAGCTATTTCATGGGCAAATAGTTTAAATTCACCTTCAGATGTACCTCGTCCTCTAACATCTTGAATGACTACAATATAGCCTTGTTGAGCATACCAAGTGGGGTGGGCGTAGACTACTGTGGAGGCGATCGATCTCCCATAAGGTTGCCGCATCAGTAATACTGGAAAACTACCCTCAGCATCAGGGCGATAGACATCTGCATCTAACCGCACCCCGTCTCTAGTAAACATGGAAACTGTTTCTTTCAGCATTGATAAAAATTAGCTCAACATTAATGTTATTTTAAATTACATTTATATGAAGAAATCTGTAAATTATTAAATTTATTTATGAAAGTTTTTTTAAATATGTATCTTTTAAAAGATGGCGATCGATATCCTGTTATAATAAAAGTTCTAGGAGCGGCGCATAGCCAATTTATTAACACTTTGAAAGAAATTAAAACTGAATTAAATCAAAAAGGCCCTAGCTTATTGTTAGCGATAAAAGTGAATGAAGAATTGCTAGATTGGTTTGTGAATCATATCAAAAAAATAGATAGAGAACTCAAAGCTTGTATGAATAATTAGTAAAAATGGAATAGGGAACTGGGAAGAAGAGGTAGTTAGTTAAATTATTTTCCCCCCATCCCCCCATCCCCCCATCTCCCTTGTCCCCTGCCTTTTTCAACAAGCAACTAACGCATCTGAACGACTCAAAACCCTTAAATCTTCCTCATCTAATTCTACTGGTGTACCACTACGAATTAGTTCCACAAAATTTTCATTAGGAACCATAAAACACAAAGCATACAATCGTTCTGTGCCTGTATTTTCTATCAAATGAATCCCTGTTGGTGGAACTAAAATACTATCTCCGGCACGAATAGAAACAGTTTTACCATCACAGCTTGCTCTGCCTTCTCCCTTAAGTACAAAAAACATTTCCACAGCTAAATTATGCCGATTAGGAGGAGTTTTTCCGCCTATATCAAAAATTTCTACACATAACGTTAAGGAAAAGTTAGCTGTTGTTGGGTCGAATACAATTGCCAAGCGATTAGTATCATGGGGACTAATCCGAAAAGCTTGGTAATCTCTGGGAGACTTAACAACAGGAATTACGCAACAGTTGTTCATTTTTTCAAATTCCTTTTTTATTGGTCATTGGTCATTGGTCATTGGTCATTGGTTAACTGTGATTAGAAAACTGACTAAATATATAAATCTTATCCAAATGACAAATGACGAATGACCAATGACAGTTAATCAGTAATTGCTTTTAAGATAGCTTGAGAATCGGTGACAAAACCAAAACATTGTTTCACATTGTAAAGAGTAGCTAACCAGCAGTACTCAGGCGAAGTAGTAGCAGTGCAATCTTTTACTAAAATGCAGTCGTAACCTAAAAAATTAGCGTCTTGTAATGTTGCCATTACACATTGGTCGGCGTTCACTCCTCCAAATAACAAAGTAGTTTTGCCTAGATTGCGTAAAATACTATCTAATGGTGTATCCCAAAAACCGCTCATTCTGTACTTATCTATAGAAATATCTTCGGGTTTTTGTTCTAATTCATCTACTACCGCAGCTGCCCAACTTCCTGCCATTAAAACTTTCGCCCCATTTTTCGGCAAAGGGTCGCCCAAACCTACAGCATCGCCTGTGGAATTGTAAACGTGGCGCAGTCCGGCACTAATATTTAATAAGTCGGGACGATTTCCCCAATTCAACCAAATTATCGGCACGTTGACTTTTCTTAATTCTGGTAAAAAGCTTTTTAAAGGGTTAATTGGAACCCTTGCAGGTGTGACATCTACGCCGATGTGCGCCAACCAACCATCTGGATGACAGAAGTCATTTTGCATATCAATTACTAATATGGCGGTTTTTGCTAAGTCGAGGCGCAAAGTTTTGGTTTCTGTCGCTAAAGCGATCGGTTTAGCTTCTAAAGGTGGGCGGGTAATATCGGCAATTTCGGCATTAACTGACCAAGCATTAGGCGCTACACCCAAGGTACGGAGATTTTTCATAAGCGTTGTTAATTGTTGATTTTGAGTTATCTTCAGTTTTAGGGCAAAATCAAATTAGACTGTGATGGTGAATAATACTGTTCACCGTTTTACTGCCAAAACTCATAAAATTTCTAAATTCTTAATCTTAAGGACAAATCTGTGACTTTTACTCTTCAACAAGCTTTAATTCCGGTAGACCAAGGTTACGCAACTGTAGATGTGCAAGTTGTCGGAGATACTATTACGGCAATTTCTGCGAATTTAGAAGTTGTCGGCACAGCTGTTAATTGCGAAAATAAGTTATTGTTGCCTGGTTTTTTTAATGCCCATACTCATTCTTCGGAAATGTGGCAGCGAGGAGTTATTCCACCTTTACCTTTGGAATTATGGTTAGCAGAACTTTATGATTTTGCACCATTAGAGTTGTCAAAGGTTTATTTGAGTGCTTTGGGTACGGCAGTCGAAACTTTGTTATCAGGTGGTACTAGTGTTGTGGATCATTTGGTGCTAATTCCTGGGCAAGAATTTGAAACAATTGCTACGGCGGTTAGGGCTTATCAAGAAGTTGGGATTCGGGCTTTTGTTGCGCCTTTAATTTGGGATCAACCTTTAATTTCGGGTATTCCAACTGGGGGAAATCAACCGGAAGATACAACTAAGGGGCGTTCTGCTACAGAAATTTTACAAATGTTGCAGGAGGCAATAAATAGGTTTCATCAACCAGAGGCGGGAGTTTATATTTTAACTGCACCAACGGGAATGCAATTGTGTTCTGATGAGTTGTTTGCGGGGTGTGTGGAATTGAGCGATCGCTACAACCTTTGTCGTCATTCTCACCTTTTGGAAACCAAAGCACAACAGTTACTCGCTCAAGAAAAATATGGTTTTAGTGCTGTAGAATATTTAAACAGAATTGGTTATTTAAGTTCTCGCACTTCTTTGGCGCATTGTGTTCATTTGACTGATGATGATATCAAAATTTTAGCTCAAACTCAGTCAACTGTTGTCCATAATCCCCTCAGTAACCTGCGTTTAGGTAGCGGTATTGCGCCAATTTTAAAGTATCGCCAAACGGGAGTTAATGTTTCTTTTGGTTGCGATGGTTCTTCCAGTAATGATTCCCAAGATTTACTGGAAGCAATTAAAATTGGTTCGATTCTGCACAATGTTACAGATTTAGATTATCAACATTGGATTACCCCTCGTCAATCAGTGGAAATGGCAGCTTTGGGAGGTGCTAAAGGTTTGAATATGGGAGAGCAACTTGGTTCTTTGACGGTGGGCAAAAAGGCTGATTTAGTGCTTTATGATTTGGCTAATTTGTCTTTGTTACCTCGGACCGATCCCATTGGTTTATTAATTTTAGGTCGTCCGACTCAAGTGGTTGATAGTGTTTGGGTGGATGGGAAAAGGATTGTGGAAAATGGTCAAGTAACTACAATTAATGTAGATGATTTGAAACAGGAATTGTTTGCTAAAAGTGAATGGGAAACCGATCGAAAATCAAAGACTGTGACCCAATTTGAGGCGCATTATCGCAGTGTGATGGGGTTGCCTGAAGCAGAGATTAAGGGTTATTCTTAGAGAGTTATAGAGTGGAATTTTTCCACTCTTGTTATTTTATGGGTTGAAACAATGGATATCAATATTCCTGAAGTGGTAGCTGAAGTTAAGGTGGCATTTGAGCGTTACGAAAAAGCTTTAATTAGTAATGATGTTGCTGTACTGGATGAGTTATTTTGGCAAAGTCCCCAAACTATACGCTTTGGGGTAACGGAAAATCTTTATGGTTATGATGAGATTGCTAATTTTCGCAGTAACCGTTCTGTTGTTAATTTGGAGCGAGTCCTAATCAATACTATTATTACTACTTACGGATGGGATTTTGCTACAGTAAATACTGAATTTAAACGTCCACCATCATCAGATAAAATTGGCAGGCAAAGTCAAACTTGGATGCGGACAAATGAGGGTTGGCGTGTTGTTTGTGCTCATGTTTCTTTTTTGATGACTTCCTAATTTCCAGATTCCCTCCAGATCCTCCAGATCCCCGACTCCAGATCCCCTCCAGATCCCCGACTTCTTGAAGAAGTCGGGGATCTAAGTAGCTTTGTTTAGATTCTTTTGCTGTAAAAATTCTGCAAAATCACATACTTCTGCTAACAAATTATCTGGTAAATCATCTAAAACTGTAGTTAAATATTTACGAATTCCCATAATTTCGCGAGCAGGTTTAACTAATTTCAATTGATGAGGATAAACAGTTTCTACACCAATGGTTTCCATAAAAGATAATGGTTCATCTTGAGTAGATGGAACAAAATCACCTCCTACTTCTGCCTTAACCCATCCTCCAAATAACTCTACTAAATATGCTTCACCATTATTGAATACTTCAACAATAGCTCCATCTGTTCCTAAAGGTGCAATCCCTCCATCTGTAAGAGGAATTTCTTCAATTAATTTAACTGCATCGAATAATTGGAATTTACTCATTGCTGTCTCCCAAATCTTTCTGGAACTGCGGTGACAAACCTAGCAATATCCTCCTCGAATAAAACTATCCAACCCGTGCGAATTTGCCAAGATACGCTAGACTTACCTGTAATTAAAATAACAGCTTGATAGCGATCGCCATAATTATTCTGTCCTACTGGCTGTAGTAAGTCTAACGAAACTTGGGCTAAAATTGCCTCTCGAATTTCCTCTGGTGACTCAAACCCCATTACTTCCTGCCAAAATTTCCGCTTATCTCCACCTACCCCTGGTTCAGCAGTACGAGTAAAAAGATATTGCGCCTTAGCAATAGGAAACTCAAAACTGGTGGGTACAGTCATTTACTTTCAGTAGCACTTTCTAACATTTGAATACTACCATTATTGGCATCAATTTCTACTTCTATTCCTATTGGTAGGGTAAATTTGTTGGGAATATGACCAATAGCTGCACCATACCAAGCGGGAATTTTTAATGGTTGAATATGGTCTTGTAAAACTTGCATTAATGTTAAGGATTGTTCGGGTTTTTCGGGATCGCATCTGGTACATTGACCGAAAATAAAACCGGAGATGCGATCGAGTATTCCCGCAAGCTTTAATTGGGTTAACATTCGATCGACTCGGTAAACTTCTTCCCCTATTTCTTCAATAAATAAGATACTTCCTTGCCAATTCGGTAAGTAAGCAGAACCTACCATTGCTGATAAAACTGATAAGTTACCACCGATTAATTTACCCCTAGCTTTTCCCGGAGTAATTGTTTCTACTTGTAAGGGTGTACTGCTGAGATTTTCACCAATAAAAGGTGAGTTTCGCATCGTGACAGCTTCTCCGTTAAACAGAATTTGCTGTACAAAATTCACTGTAAATTGATTCCAAGTAGATGTGGCAACAGGGCCGTGAAAAGTGACAATTCCACTCTGAGCATAAATTGCTAAAAGTAAGGAAGTAATATCACTGAAACCAATAATAATTTTGGGATTTTTTCTGATTAATTGGTAATTTATTAATGGTAAAATTCGATTACAACCCCAACCACCGCGCAAGGTGAGAATGGCTTTAACTGATGGGTCAGCAAACATGGTATTAATATCAGCAGCACGGTCTATATCTTTGCCTGCTAAGTAACCGTATTTGTCTAAAATATGGGTTCCTAATTTGTAATTTAATCCTAAATTTTTCAGGGTTTGTTTAACTTCTTCTACATCTTCTGAAGAAACGAAACTAGCAGGGTTAACTAAACCAATTGTATCACCAAGTTTCAGACTAGGTGGTTTTATAATTGGCTGGGAAAGTGAGTTAGCTTGAGCAATTTTTGGTAATTGACTGGTGAAGGCGGCGAGTCCCAAAGCTTGCAGAAATTGGCGGCGATCGCAATTCATTTATCCACCCAGACTGTCACCGCAGCTACAGCGATTAACATTTCATCATTTTTATCATTTAGAGATGCGATCGCTCTCCCTTCAACTACCATTCCGCCTGCTTCTAAAGTTAAAGTTTTTTGTCCAAAAGGTAGCACTGCTAATACTTCTTCTTGGCGCACTTGTTCGGGGTAAGGAACGGCTACTTTTACCTCAACAATCATCTGATTTGGATCGCTTAAACCTGCAACTTCCCAAACTCCGGGTAAGGCATTGTGTGCGATCGCATTTCGCACCGCCCTAGCTGCCGCTACAGTTGGTTCCTGTCCGTGCTGATCCACACCCATTCCCATTTCAATAACCAAACGTTTTCTAGCCACTTTCACCTCTTAATTTGCTGATTACTTAACCAAGTTTGTTTCCTTTTGCAGTTCCATAACAAACTGCACTATTGGCAGATTATTATCCTTCCAATTTAAGCGCTGTTCCCGAACTAGTTTTAGGTGAGGTTCTATATTATTCGGGCTGATCATTTTACCAAAATTTGCCGGAACTTCTTCCAATTTATAGTTATAAATCCGGTTCATAATTAAGTTAGCAACTTCATCTCGATAATGTACGCTATCCACAAAATGGTTCATATTATCTCCGATGGCTTCTGTCGTTAGATTGCTGTAACTAGCAAAGTCCCAAACCGGAGTTATTTTGACAATTTGGCGTTTCCAATTTTCAAATTCTGACCAAATACCTGCCCGATTAATTAGTTCTAATTGAGCGGCGTGTACTGGTGCAATAAATACCTTCAGTTTAATATTACGTTGTTTACAAGTATCAACAATTGCTTTAAAAGCCGCCAACTCTTCTTCCGAAAGATTATAGTCCTTGTAGAGGGTTTTTTCCGTCAAATACATCCTCATTACCCTCTTAAAATTGCTATATCTGTCGCTATCTTTATCCAGAGTAACTTCTACCTTTGCTGGGTTCACTTTAGGTTTGGCTACAGGAGTTTTCGGCTTTTCTTTATCTGTGGGCGGCTTGACAAGTTGCGCCTTATTAACAGGTTTTTTGACCTCTTTTTCTACCTTTTTATCGGGTTTATTATTTGGCTTTTTCGGAGATTTTGTAGTTTCTTTCTGGTTAGTTTTCTTGGCTGACTCTTTCCGGTTTTTTGTGACCTTTTTTCTATTTTTGGATTTGAGACTATCCGAGGATTTGCGATCGATCCTTGCCGCTAAAACCTGAGATTTTTTTTGCCCCTCAGTTTTTGGTTGTTCTCCCGGTTGCGATAAAGGTAAATCAGTTGCAGTAATTTTTCTTAAGCTAGCAGCGAAAGTATCCAAAGAAAAATTAATTTTGACTAATTCAGGAATAGTTACACTGTACTTATTGGTTCTGACTACAGTTACTTCTTGGGGCTTTTCTGGCTGAGTTTCTGGAGTTGGTTTTACTGGTTTTTTTTGCCCACCAAAAGCGAAGAAATCCAGACTCAGTACTACTTCTTGTAAATCAGGATGATTAGCCAAAGTATCATCAAAATAACTTTTAATATCCCGCATTTTCGCCCCAGGTAAAGCCAAGTTATAAACTGGTTGTACCTTTAAAGCTGGGTGTTCTGTAGATAATTTTAAAGCTGTAGATGTACCTAAAAACACTGCTTTAGGCTGAATTTTAGTAATACTAAGAGTTGCTAAATTTATTTTAAATCGCTCGGCTCTATATCTATTTCTCTGCTCTAAAGTTGTTTGTTTAGGTTGATTTTTATTTTCTACCTTTGGCTGCTCTGGGTTAGTTGCTGGCGGCGGAAAGTCCCCAGCAAAATTAAATTGATTCTCCTCCGTTGCCGTCAGATTTTTGATTACGCCATAAGGATCGACAACTAAATTGAAAATAGCAATGGCAGCTAAATTCACCCCTACCAACGGCAGAAACAATAAGTTAAACAAGCGATAATTTTTACTATTAATCATTGCTAAAATTGGAAGTAAAGGAACTCAGAAACTCGGTTTAAAGACAGTAAACACAAAGCAGCAAGAGTAGTCAGAGATATTACCCATAATAGATTAGGTTTAAACCATTTCAGCATTTGATTAGTATTGGGTAAAACTGTCACGCCTACTAGTAATGCAGCTAAGACAATTAAGCTTTCTCCCCCTCCTTTTAAGTAAGGAAAACTTGGGGTAAACTTCACTCCAATGGGAGATAACCAACCGAGAAAACTTTCATAATTGTTAGCAATAACAATACCTTTTGCGCCAACCATTGCTTGTAAAATTTGCCAAGCGTCAGCAGCATTCCGCGCCCGGAAAAATACCCAACTAACTACTACAGCTACAAATGTAATTGTCCAGCCTACTGATTTAGGTAAGGTTTTACCATGTAATCTCCACCAATGATTAATTGATAAGTAAATTCCGTGTAAAGCACCCCAAATTACAAAAGTCCAACCCGCACCATGCCACAATCCACCTAACAACATGGTAATTATTAAGTTAGTGTAGCGGCGAATTTCTCCTTGGCGACTACCTCCTAAAGGAATGTATAAATAGTCTCTTAAAAAATTAGAAAGAGTGATGTGCCAGCGTCGCCAAAAATCACTAATAGAAAAGGCTTTATAAGGTGAATTAAAGTTAATTGGTAGCTTAATATTAAGCATTAAACCCAACCCTACTGCCATATCAGAGTAACCAGAAAAATCAAAATATAGTTGTAAGGTATAACTCAATGCACCCACCCAAGCTTCAATAAATGTTACTTGAGATGCGTTATTAAATACAGGTGTAACCCAAGAGGCTATGTTATCACCAATCAAAACTTTTTTGGCGAGTCCTAAAATAAATATGGCTAAACCCATTGCCATATTTTTATGAGAAAAGACATAAGTTCTTAATTTATGAAATTGCGGTATTACCTCTTTATTGTCTGAAATTGGCCCTGCTATTACGTGAGGGAAAAATGCCACAAAAAGACTGTGCGTAAGAAAATCAGTTTGTTTAGCTTTACCGTTATAAGTATCTACTAAATAGGCGATTTGAATGAAGGTATAAAAGGAGATTCCCAAGGGGAGAATAATGGGCGGAATTTGCCAATTTGTCTGAAGTAGTTGACCTAACGAAGTAATAAAAAAATTGGCGTATTTAAAATAACCAAGTAATGCTAAGTCAAAGCCTATTCCCAGTAATAAAAATAATTTTGCTTTTTCAATATTTGGTTGGGCTTGTTCGATGCACTTGCCAATTAAATAATTAACACTGATGGAAATTAGTAACAGTGGCAAATAGGAAACGTTCCAGTTAGCGTAGAACACTAAAGAAGCGATAAGTAACCAAGTTCTAGCAATGGTAATTAAACCTAACTTGGTTAAACTGAAAAAGACTATTAGGGTAATCGGCAAAAAGCCTAAGATAAAACTATAGGAGTTGAACAGCACAGTTTGATATTAAGAAAGAGAACAAATTGCGATCGCTGTTAATTATATAATACTTGTCAACTTTTTTGACTGTTATTACAGTAATAGGTAATTTCAGCCCTCATCAATTAATTTACATAATTCTTGATAATTTCTTTCCATCCTGCATAGCCTTCTCCATTTAAATGAATCCCATCATTTGTGTAACGATAAGCTAGTTCATTGTCGATCGTAAAAAATGAATATAGATCGATATACTGATAGTTAAATTCCCCTGCTAAAACCCGCAATTCTTCGTTTAGCCGAAACACTAAGTTATTATCCACTGGTTTTTTAAAGCGACTATTCACTGGCAAAACGCTTTGAACATATACTTCAGTTCTGGGACTTGATTGTTTAATATTAGCCAGCGCTAACCTATATTTTCTTACTATTTCTTCTAATGTTTGGTTGCTAATTACATCATTGATCCCGATCATCAGAAATATTTTTTTCGGACGACTAGCTGTTACTTGATCCAATCTTTTTATCATTCCGTAAAGGTTATCTCCACTAATACCTCTATTTTTAATATTGGGATTTTCCAAGATCTCCGACCATTCACAACGTTCGATTAGGCTATCTCCTAAAAATACAATATCATTGGGACTTTGAGGGATTTTATCAAATAAACTTTTCCGGTCTAAATAGTAAGCAGAAAATCTAGCTGGCTGGGTATTATTACTAAAATATCTCCCAAATAACTGCTCGCTCATCAAATAAGAAGTTAAGCCTTTTTTGGGAATCAAAACTATTACATAACTCAAAAATAAAATATTTATGGTTATGGAAAAGACCATACCCCAGTTTTTTTTCATTGATTTAGGTGATAGAAGCATTTTAATGATGAAAAATCAAAAATCAAACTAACAATATACCAGGGCAGAGTTGCTGTCAAGTATCTTAACTCTATAAGAGTTATAAAATCAACTCAGTCTAGCGGTACATTCTAAAATTAATTTTTGATTAATTAAGGCATGAGGCTGAATTTCTAATGCTTTGTGAAAAGCTTGGATCGCCTCACGATATTCGCCGATCGCAGCGTGACACAATCCTAACCCGTGAAGTGCGCCAAAATGAATCGGATTGAGCTTAATTACCATTTTGCAGTCGGCAATTGCTTTTCTGTACTCTCCAATTGAGTAGTATAAAACTGCACGTCGATTCCAAGCTTCTGCAAAGTCTGGTAAATCAAAAATTAGCTGTGTGAGTGCTATTTCTGCTTCTTTAACTTCTCCGGTTTCTAGTAATAATTGAGCCTGACGAATTATTTCAAATCCGATCGCACCTTTTTGCTCAAACCAAATCCGCCAAAGTTCTGAGGTGGCGCGATCGCGTATTTCTTCGTCAGGATTTTTCAAATCATTTAATAGTTGATTGATGCGGTACTCATTCATAGTGTATTAACCACAAAAAACGATTAAATAAACAGGCTGAGATTCAGAGAGTTAGTGAATTTTTCCAAGAAAAATATCCCAGCTTTAGAATTACCTACATGATCGAGAGCCGGACTATAACAAGCGATCGCACCTGCGGAAGGTACAATAGATAATAACGCACCACTCACCCCCGATTTAGTTGGTAAACCTACTTTTACAGCAAAACTGGCTGATGCTTCATACAATCCACAAGTCAGCATTAAAGCATTGACAATCCGCCTGTTTTCTATAGAAATTCCCGCTTTTTCTTGTGCTAATAACATTCCCAATTTTGCTAAATCGCTGACATTTACCGCCAAACAACAAATGTGATTGTAAGTGTCGATCGCAATTTCTGGAGCATTCAAAAAACCAGATTCAAACATTACTTTAGCGATCGCTCGATTGCGTTCTCCACCAGCCGCAACAACAGAATTGAGCATCGCTTTATCTAACATTAAATTAGCTCCTGCACGTTGATTTAACCATTGACGTAAGTTCTCACAACGAGAAAAACCATTGTCACCTGGTAATAGAGAAGCTAGTGCGATCGCGCCACTATTAATCATTGGATTTCTAGGCCAACCTTTGTCAGCTTCTAACTGTTCGATCGAGAAAAAAGCTTGGTCAGAAGGCTGCATTCCCACATGAGAAAATACCCCCTCTTTCCCCATTTCTTCTAACAAACATAGCAGCACAAAAGGCTTAATTACACTCATTAAAACAAAAGGTATTTCCGTTTCCCCAAACCTAAAACTTTGTCCATCTGTGCAATTAATTTCTACAGCAAACCATTCAGGATTAACCTGAGCCAACAGGGGAATATAATCAGGTAATCTACCCCCTTGACTGTAACTTCTTGCCTGTACAGCCAAACTCTCTAATTGAGCTTGAGTTAAATTAGATAACTTCGCTGAATTCATCATCTATTAGCCAACACTACAGAATAGGATTCAGCCGCTTTAATAAGAGCATTAACATCTTCCTCTTTGGTATTAAAAGCAGTAACTATCCGTAAGGTAGTCGAATCTTCTCCTTCCCAACGATAAAGCTGAAAACCTTCAGCAAAAACACCTTGAATCACAGCTTCCGGCAATTGAATAAAAATTTCATTTGCTTCTACCGGATGACAAAGCTTTGCTCCTGGTAAATTAATTAAACCCTCTACTAATTTAGCTGCCATATTATTAGCATTATTCGCATTCTTTAACCACAAATCATCTTTGATATATGCTTCTAACTGCACCGATAAAAAGCGCATTTTTGAAAATAAATGTCCCCCACGTTTGCGCCGAAAAGCAAAACTTTCTGCTAGTTTTTTGTTGAAAAATACCACTGCTTCTGCCGCCATTGCTCCATTTTTAGTAGCACCAAAAGACAAGATATCCACGCCAGCACGCCAGGTAATATCTGCGGGTGTACAACCTAAAGAAACTACCGCATTAGCAAACCTTGCCCCATCAAGATGTAAGCTAAGATTGTGTGCGTGAGTGACTTCTGCAATTTGGCGAATTTCATCTACAGTATAAACTGTTCCGGCTTCAGTTGCTTGGGTAATACTAACAGCAGCAGGTTGGATATGATGGACAATTCCTGCACCTGCTTTTTTTAATTTTACTGCCAAATCGTCAGCGCTGAACTTGCCATGTTCCCCAGGAATTGTTACTAATTTAGCGCCACCTGTGTAGAACTCTGGCGCACCACATTCATCGAGGTTTATATGGGATTCATTGTGGCAATAAATCGCACCATAAGGAGGGGTAATTACTGATAAAGCCAGAGAGTTAGCAGAGGAACCTGTGGCTACTGGAAAAACGATGACATCAGTTTCAAATAATTCGGAAAAAAGTGTTTGTAATCTTTGCGTGTATTCATCGTTACCATAAGGCATAGCTGTGCCTTGATTAGCAGCAATTAATGCTGCCATGATTTCCGGTGCTACACCTGTGACATTATCGCTACAAAAATTCATTAACTTTGGAGATTAGTTGCAACTGTTTTCCTCAAATTATACATAAAGTTTATTGGTCAACATCTTTCTGAATTGCTTTACAGTGGTTTGCAACCTTCAGGAAATACACCTGAAAAATTATGTAACTTCTATTGCCTGTCCTTTTAAATCAAAGTCTGGACACTCAAATATTGTCAGGTGATTGGGATAACCCGACTGGTTAGAAATCACCCGCGTTTTCCCGATCGTCTGGTCATCACATTCATGGGTATGACCGTACACCCATAAGGCTGGTTGATACGACTCAATTAAGGGCAGCATATCGAGGGAATGGAAGGCTGGCCAGAAGGGGCTATCTTTGTACTGGGTGTTTGGATTCATCACAGGGGCGTGGTGGCTGATGACCACCCTTGCTCCACTCAGGTCATTCTCAAACCAGGCGATCAGTTTTTCCTTGTAAATCTCGTGCAGGACAATAGTTTGGGCAGGTGTCAGAGGTTGACCATCTGGCTGATAGATCTTGTAGTAATCGTTCATCTGCTGCTGGGCAGTTCGCATCGCCTGCGAATTGCCACAGTCAAAATCCGTCCACATCGTGCCGCCGAAAAAATGTACGCCATCAACGGCGATCGCCTCATCCAGCAGCAGGGTAACATTTGGATGTCTCTCACTGAGCCATTGCCGAAACTTGCGCTCCTCTTCCGGCATCGGGCGGCGCGTGTAGTATTCATGGTTGCCCATGACATACAGCACTAGCTTCTGCCAATTTTGCAGGAAACGGCTGAGTGGTGTGTAGTCTTTGCAGGTGATAATGTCCCCTGCCAAAATCATCAGATCTGCATCAGAATCAGCAGGTGGTCTGAAAATCCACCCAAACTCAAAGTGTAGGTCGCTGTAACAGATGATTTTCATTCAACTAAAACTCCCTTCTACAACTATTGATATAATTTAAAGTTTGGGAAGTATGAATAGGGTAGGCAACACCAACCCCGCAACCTTTCACACTAACTGATTCAAAACTGGCTGTTTAACAATTGCATCTCCCGTCTGCACATCAAACCAATGAATTGACTCATTAGGCAATGCCAAAGTTATCTCTTCTCCACTCCATTTTTGATGAATTGGCACCAAAGCCCGGACTATTATTTCTTCTTTCTCTGAACCAGCAACCCGCACACTAATTAAATAGTGCATTCCTAAATTTTCCACCAAAAATATCCTACCTTTAATTGTATTTATATCTTCTGATTCTGCCAAAGTTACATTTTCCGGGCGAATTCCTAAAACAATGCTCTTTGGAGGAGTTTGCATATCGGGAATTGGGATTCTAAAATCACCCAACATCGCGTAACGTCCCTGACAAAGAAGCGTTAACAAATTCATTTGGGGACTACCCACAAAACCCGCGACAAATACATTAGCTGGATTGTTATAAATCCGTTCTGGTGCATCAAGTTGTTGCACATCTCCCTTATTCAAAACAGCTACTTTTGAAGAAAGAGTCATTGCTTCTGTTTGATCGTGAGTAACATACACAACAGGAACTTGTTGTGCAGCAAATAATTGTTTAATTTCTGCCCTAACTCTTTCTCTTAAAAGTGCATCTAAATTGCTTAAAGGTTCATCTAATAAAAATACATCTGGGCGACGAACTAAAGCGCGTGCTAAAGCAACTCTTTGTCTTTGTCCGCCTGACATTTGACCGGGTTTTCGGTTCATTAAATCTTCTAACCCTAAAACGCTTGCTGCTTCTGCTACTCGTTGTTTGATTTCTTGGGAAGGTGTTTTTTTCAGTTTTAAACCGGAAGCAATGTTATCGTAAACTGTTAAGTGAGGATAAAGGGCGTAACTTTGAAAAACCATTGCAATATTGCGATCGCCCGGACGCACACTAGTAACATTTCTGTCACCAATCCAAATTTGACCGCGAGTTGGTTCTTCTAAACCTGCAATTAACCGTAAAATTGTCGATTTTCCACATCCAGAAGGGCCAAGTAATGTGAGAAATTCGTCATCTTCTACAGTTAAACTTACATCTTTTACCGGAATGACTTTCGGGGTATAAGTCTTATTTAAATTCCTGATCTCTAGTCTAGCCATTGTCTTATTTCTTCCTCAAATTTTCAATTCAAAAATTTATATGTTAGGGGGCGGGTTTTGTCTGGAGATTGTTTATTTGACAGATAGGTTATCTGCTAAACCCGCCCCTACAATCAATCGGACAATCGATGTTGATATTATCCTTTGACAGCACCAGCAGTTAAACCTTGAACAATCTTGCGTTGGAAGAACAAAACCAACAATACTAAAGGTAATGTTCCTAAAACTGTTGCAGCTGCGATCGGTCCATAAGGTATTTCAAAAACTGAAGCACCACCTAATTGTGCCGCTCCCACTGGAATGGTTTTCATGGTTTCTTGAGTCATGAAAGTTAACGCAAAAATGAACTCATTCCAGGCAGCAATAAACGTTAAAATTCCCGTAGTTACTAATGCGGGAACTGTCATCGGCAGCAAAATTTTGATTAACATCTGCCAAGTGTTATAACCATCGACTTTCGCTGCATCTTCCAAATCTTTTGGTAACTGCTCAAAAAAGCTGCGTAACACCAAAATTGTCAGAGGTAAATTAATGGCAGTGTAGGGAATGATTAATGACAAATAGTTGTTTGCTAATCCTAGTCTTTGGATAATTTCTAACAGTCCTAGAAATAACAAAATTCCCGGAAACAGGGTAACTATCAAAACACCCGCCAAAATTACTTGTTTACCCCAAATTCTTAACCTTGCTAAAGCATAAGCAGCAGGTGCGCCAATTGCTAAAGCTACAAAAGTAGAAGTAATTGACACAAAAGCACTGTTAAAAATGTAGCGTAAAAAGGGACGGCGATTGAATAATTCAGCGTAATGGGCGAGAGTAAAACGAGTAGGAAAATAAATTGTGGGAACAGCAGAAATATCCTCATTCACTTTCACAGAAGTTAACACTTGCCATAATACAGGCGCTAAACAGAAAACTAGCACTAAAACAACAGCGACGTACAAGAGGATTCTTTTCTGGCTGATTTTTTTTCCTTCCCTAGTTGGACTTTCTTGAGTAATTGCAGTCATGTTTTAAGCAACTCCTGACAATCTTTTCCGCATTTGACTGAGTAAGAAACTGGCGATCGCAACTGCTAAAATCAGCAACGAAAATGTCACTACCACCAAAGCTGAACCATAGCCAAAATCTAAATAACGCATCACCGTTGCATAGATATAAAGTGACACGACTTCCGTCGCCCCACCAGGTCCACCACCAGTCATTACAGCGATTAAATCGAACACGCCAAAAGATTGAGCGAATCGAAATAATAGCGCAATTAAAATTTGTGGCATCAGCAAAGGTAGAGTTATTTTGTAAAAGCTTTGCCAAGGAGTTGCGCCATCAATTGAGTGCGCTTCGTAAAGGTCTGGAGAAATAGATTGTAAACCAGCTAACAGCAAAATGCTAATAAAAGGAGTAGTTTTCCAAACATCAGCAATAATTACAGCAAACAATGCTAAATTTGGATCTCCCAACCAGTTTATTCCAGTTTTGATCAAACCCAAACGTAACAAAATATCATTAACAACTCCAAACTGATCGTTAAAAATCCACGCCCATGCTAAACCAATCAAAGCTGTAGGCAAAGCCCAAGGAATAATTGCCGCAGTTCTAACTAAAGAACGCCCCTTAAATTGCTCATTCAAAACTAAAGCAATTCCCAAACCTAGTAACAATTCCAACAACACAGCCGAGACTGTGAAAACTGAAGTAACCCAGAAACTTTGCCAGAAACGACCATCTCCAGCCATGCGAACATAGTTATCTACACCAGAGAAAACAGGTTGTAATTCTGTCCCTAAGTTTTGCGTAAATAAACTTAGCCAAAATGCGCGAATAATGGGGTAGCCATAAACAAACAACAGCAATAGTAAAGCGGGTAAAATTAATATCCAACCAGTGCGTTGTTCTCGTCGTTTAATCGTATCAACTGTCATGATTTTTCCGAAATTTGTTAGTGATTAAACCAAATGGTGAACCAACTTTATGCTGATTTTCTCGCTTGCCCAGCCCTGAGTAATCGGCGAGTTTCATCAGCAGCAGATTTCATGGCATTTTCAGGAGCCATCCGACCAGTTAAAGCGCCGCTGAGATAGCGTTGTAAAATATCTGATGCCTGTGCATATTGGGCGATCGGTGGGCGTAAAACTGCACTATCTACTACCTCAAGTAACTGGGGAAAATGGGGATATTTTGCCACAATTTGTGGGTCGGTAAATAATTCTCTGCGACTGGGTACATAGCCCGCTTTTAAAATGAATTGCTTCTGTGCTTCTCGACTGCTGAAATATTGAATAGCTTTCCAAGCTTCTTCAGGATGTCGAGTGGTTTTAGCAATACCTAAACCCCAACCTCCTAAAGTAGCAGCCGAACTTTGACCAGGGGCATGAACCATTGGTTTAATACCAATTTTTCCGTTAATTTTTGAATTTGGTTGATTAGCTAAGGGCCAAACATAAGGCCAACTTCTTAAGAATACAGCTTGACCGCTTTGGAAAATTCTTCTGGTTTCTTCTTCTTGATAAGTTGTTACTCCTGGTGGTGAAACTCCTTGTTTAACTGTGTTTTGTAAAAAGGCGATCGCTCTTAAAGTTTCCGGTCGATCTAATCCCACTTCTAATGTTTGGGGATTCACCCAATAACCACCAAAACCTTCTAAAACTTCGAGAAACATTGCCACCAATCCTTCATATTGGCGACCTTGCCAAATGTAACCCCATCTAGCTTTGTCATTCCGCTGCAAAACTTTAGAATAATTCATTAATTGTTCAAAAGTTTCAGGCGGTTTTAATCCCGCTTGTTGCAATAAATCTTCTCGATAGTAAAGCATTCCGGCATCAGAACGCAGCGGAATGCGATACAATTTGCCTTGGTAAGTTCCTCCCTCCACATCTTTAGCCGAAAATGCTGTTAATTCTTTGGGGGTAATGCGATCGGTCAAATCTAACAACCACCCAGCAGCAGCAAATTTGGATGTCCAAATTACATCCATATTGACTAAATCGTAGGGTGAATCGCCCAAAATAAAAGCCGAAGTATACAGGTCTTCGATTAAATTTGTTGCATTTGGGCCTTCAATAATATTAATCCGAATACCGGGATGCTTCGACTCAAAATCTTTTACTAAACCCTGTCGCCAAGGGTCAGCATCAGGCGCAGTCATGAGTAAATTAAGAGTGACTGGCTGTTGTGCGATCGCTATCTTAGTTAATAAAATTATGCTCAAAAAAAGAGCAGCAAAAATTAAACTGCTGCGCCAAAATCCCAGGTTATGAAAAAACTTTTTCAGTCGATTTAGTGGCTGAATGTAACCCATTGTACTTGGTTGAATCGTAAAATATGTTAATTTTTTGAATGGCAAAAATATAGTCATCTTTCTGAGCTAACGCTATTTTTGAGTTAAGCTCAGATTAGACTTAAAACTGATGATAGAGAGAATCCAAGTATATATAATTTAATTCACTTTTAAAGTTTAAGCAACTTCTAAAGATATAGTTTATTTGTTTAGAAAAATACTCCTTTTAGAAGTAGAAAAATTTCTCATAAAAGTGCTATGTATCGGACAATTATGAAGTTATATTAATTAAATAAACTAACTTAATACAAAAAGGTACGTTGTTGCGCTTGGGCGCTAAAAGAAGAGCGCCCAAGCGCAACAACGTGCCTAAGTTCTTTACTCAGGTTTGCGGCTGATGATGTTCATGCCAATGACGCGCAATATCAATGCGGCGACACAACCACACCCGTTCATGTTGCTGCACATAATCGAGAAAACGCGCCAAAGCTGCTGCACGTCCAGGTCTTCCAACTAAGCGACAATGTAAGCCAATACTCATCATTTTTGGTGCAGTTTCGCCCTCAGTGTAAAGCACATCAAAAGCATCTTTAAGATAAGCAAAAAATTGCTCGCCAGAATTAAAACCCTGGTTAGTTGCAAAACGCATATCATTGTTATCTAAAGTGTAGGGAATGACTAAATGCGGTTTGCCATAATCATAAATCCAGTAGGGTAAATCATCGGCGTAACTATCAGCATCGTAGAGAAAACCGCCTTCTTCAACTATTAATTTACGGGAGTTTGGGCTAACTCTTCCGATGTAGCAACCTAGAGGGCGACTACCAGTAACTTGGGTGTGAATGGCGATCGCTTTTTGCAAATGTTCCCTTTCCTCCTCCTCACCAACATATTGATAATCAAGCCACCGATAACCATGACTAGCAATTTCCCAATCAGCTTCTAACATCGCCGCCACAGCTTCTGGGTTTCTTTGCAAAGCCATCGCCACACCATAAATAGTTACCGGAATTCCTCTTTGGGTAAATATCCGATGTAGTCGCCAAAAGCCCGATCGACTACCATACTCATAAATCGATTCCATATTCATATTTCGCACCCCCGTCAAAGGAACAGCTGCCACAATTTCTGACAGGAATGCTTCCGAAGCAACATCACCGTGAAGAATAGAATTTTCCCCACCTTCCTCATAATTAATCACAAATTGCACCGCCACACGCGCTTGATTCGGCCATTTTGGATCGGGGGTATTCCGTCCATAGCCAACCATATCTCGTGGATATTGCTTAGTCATTGTTATTGTTTCTTTAGTTTGCCAGGTTTCTGTTTTCTGTCAGTTATTAAAAATATCACAAGAATACAAAAAATCCACATCTACATCTGTGTGCATCTGTGGATGTCTGTGGTAAAAAAAACTTAAATTTATTGTTCTTTTAGCTTACGCTTTAATTTCATATACCGAATTCGCATCACTAACCCCAAAGTAATTTGCTTCATAATCCAATAAACCACTGTTAAAACAACGAAAGTGATAAACATGACTAACAAGGGACCTTTATTAGTCAATTCGTTAATTGTAGTAATGAGTAAGTTATCTGGATCGGTGATTAAATCCCAGCTGTTAAACCGGAGAAATCTTCCCAGATAAATTCCTACTGCACAGAACAGATGAGTAATTAACTCAGACCAGAGGACAAACTTTTCTGCTCCTTGTCGTTTTAAATACTTCCCTTGATTAATTAAAGACACCACGTAAGCTTCCATTCCGGCAACAATGGCAAATAAATGTAGGGGAATAAAAACTAAGGTAATAATCCAAGCCGAATATCCTTCCCGAATGCCGCGAATTAAGTGGATAATATCTGTTAACAGATAAGGTGCATTGGGCAAGAAAGCAGCATAAAGTAGGAAAACTACCCACCACAACCACGATCGCGCATTTGATCTTTGCCGAAATAACCAAAAGCTAAGAACTAAAGGGATAAAAGCCAAAAATAGATTCCAAGCAATCCAGCCACTATATATACCACCGGAAAGTGCTTCTTTAGTTTGGGAAATTTGGGAATTCATCTGCATCTTTGTTTTTTACGTTTTCCTTTACCTACGTTAACTTCTCTGTTACGAAAAAGTTTTTGTCTAAATAAGAAAATTTTGTGATTGTTGTACAGTAGGTATTAATCGTATTAGTTAATACCATTTTTGCTCATGGTTAGTCTTTCTGACGATCGCACCACTCAGTCTTCTTCAACTCATCTAACCCGCAGCCTGAGTGCTTCTGAAACCTGGGGTTTTGGGTTAACTGCACATCTTTTCTGGCCCAGTATAGCAGCTACCATTCAGTTCGGATTGGGTTCAGCAGCAATCTTAGCCTGGTTCCCAGGAACGTTAGTAGGAATGCTCGCAGTTTTTCAAGTTCAGAAACTAGGCAGTCATTGGATCGATGTCGCTGGGGGAACGCCAAACTATACAACAAAACTTCTCAAACATTATCCTGGTATTGCTCGCTATGTTGCCTTGGGATATTTCTGTGGTTGGGTTTCCAGTCTATCAACTAGCGCGATCGTCCTCACTGACCTAGTTCAAGATAATTTGGCAACAATGCACCTATCCTGTCCCGAAATACCCCTCAAAGTAGGATTCACCTTGATAGCATTTGTCTTGGCATTTAGCGGCACTAGAGCTTTGAGTATTCTACATTTGTTTTTTGTCGTACCTGCGATCTTACTTCTCCTAGCCTTTTGCTTCCAAGGAATCTGTTGGTTAATCTTTTCTCCTCACAGTCCCGGCTTTTTTCCCACCACTTGGTCACACTTCAGCTTTGCAGATTGGGCAAAATGGTACTTCTTCTCCACTTATGTTACTTATGCCTGCGAAACAATCACCGCTTACGTTGCTGATAGTCGTAGTCCAAAACAGACATTAAAATTTATGCCGATCGCTGCTGGATTAATGCCACCCATATTTTTGGGCGGTACTTGGGTATTAATTCGTCTAGCAAATGAGGGCAATAGCGATGTCTTGATTAATTTCGTGACCGCAGCTAACCCATTTTGGGGTTCATTCACCTTATTATTTATCACCTTTTTAATTAGCGCAGTCAGTCTGCTATGTTGTGCCACAGTCGTTTCCAATTGTCCACGCATCCTCTACCAACTTTCCTTAGATGGGCATCTTTCACCCGTTTTTTCCGTTGTTTCCCAAAGAGGCGTTTTTGGCCCTGCGTTATTACTAATTCTCATATATAGTCTCTTCTGTTTAGTTTGGGGAAATGTAGATCAAATCATCGCCGTCTGCAATATTAGTTGGTTTATCTCCATCATGGGACTGCACTTAGGACTATGGTTGCAACGTGGCAAACCAGAGGTTTTGTTCCCGCGACTTTCACTGGGCATTTTGTTAGCTGAAGTGGTGATTCTTTTTGTGGGAGGAACTTCTTGGGGTTGGCAAAACTTTATCGTCGGATTTCTGTTTCCCATATTAATCTTACTTATCGATCGAATAATTCGCTATATTCCCTTGGCCTTTTTTGATAAAAATTGGTGGATTCGATATTATTATCGTCAGCGTACTTTGGCAATAGTTAAAGACTCGATTTTTTTACAAGTTCTTGTCTTAATTGTGCTTTTATGTGTCGCATTTGTCACAGGTTGGAGTTTTCACATCTTGTTAAATCAAAAGTCTGTTGCCCAGGCTAATGCTATGGTGATCGTGCTGTTACAAGTGGTTGTGTTTGTTGGGGTGGCGATCGCTTGCTGGACAAGTTTACCGCAAATTATGGCACTCTTTGAAGCTAAGGATGCAGCCGAAGCAGCTTTGCGAGAATCAGAAGCTAGCTTAAGACAACAAACACAACAACTGCAACAAACTCTACAGGAACTCCAACAAACACAAGCTCAACTAGTGCAAACGGAGAAAATGTCCAGTTTGGGACAAGTGGTAGCTGGAGTCGCCCATGAAATCAACAACCCAGTCAACTTCATCTACGGCAACGTCAACCCTGCCCAGGAATACATTCAAGACTTGCTACAGTTGCTGGAAATGTACCAACAGCACTATCCCACTCCCGTTTCCGAAATTCAAGACTTAGCAGAAGCGATCGAATTTGACTTTTTAAAAGAAGATTTGCCGAAACTTCTCTGTTCGATGAAAATAGGGGCAGACCGGATTCAAAAAATTGTCTTAGCACTGCGGAACTTCTCACGCATGGATGAATCAGAACTCAAAGAAGTAGACATTCACGAAGGTATCGAAAGCACCTTAATGATTCTGCAAAATCGTCTTAAGGAAAAGGCAGGACATCCCGGCATTACTGTAATTAAAGAATATGGTGATTTGCCCTTAATTGAATGTTATGCAGGACAACTCAACCAAGTATTTATGAACATTATTAGCAATGCTATTGATGCACTTGAAAGCGTTAATTGTGATGAACTATTAGCCGAACCTTTGACAATTCGGATTTGCACTAAGAGATGGAGAAGCGATCGCATCTTAATTCGGATTGCTGACAACGGCTCCGGTATGTCTGAAACTGTCAAAAACAGATTATTTGACCCATTTTTTACCACCAAACCTGTTGGTAAAGGTACGGGATTAGGAATGTCGATTAGCTATCAAATTATTACGGAAAAACACCTTGGTTCTTTGCAGTGCAACTCCGCACTTGGTCAAGGAGCAGAGTTTTTGATGGAAATTCCGATCCGTCAATCCAAAATTAGAATTTTGTCGGCAAAATGCTGAGGTTTACGAATTTTCTTTTGCTACTTTATCCTCTCAACAAAAGGTTTTCGGCTAACTGCGAAAAGGTTTGTGACTGTTGTACATTGGGCGTTAATAGTATTAATTAACACTTATTTTGCTCATGGTTAGTTCCTCTGGCGATCGCGCCACTCAGTCTTCCCCTACCCGCCTCACCCGCAACCTGAGTGCGGCTGAAACCTGGGGTTTTGGGTTAAGTGGGCATCTTGCATGGCCTAGTGTCGCGATCGCCATTCATACAGCATTGGGTTCAGCAGCCATCTTTGTCTGGTTCCCAGCCATACTAGTAGGAATGCTCACCATTCGTCAGGTGAAGCAACTGGGCAGTCATTGGATCGATGTCGCCGGAGGAACGCCAAACTATACTACTAAACTTCTCAAACATTATCCCGGCATTGGTCGCTACGCCGCCTTGGGATATTTCTTCAGTTGGGTTTCTACTTTGCCAATCAGCGCGATCGTTCTCACTGACCTGATCCGAGTTAATTTGGAGGCAATGCACCTACCCTGTCCTGAACTGCCCCTCAAAATTGGATTCACTCTAATCACCTTTGTCTTGGCATTTAGCGGCACACGGGCTTTGAGCATTCTACATTTGTTTTTTGTCCTACCTGCGATCGCCATTCTCCTAGCCTTTTGCTTGCAAGGAATCAGTTGGTTAGCCTTTTCTCCCATCACTCCAGGGTTTTTCCCCAGCAGTTGGTCACACTTGAGCTTTACAGATTGGGCAAAATGGTATTTCTTTGTCAGCTATGCCGTTTACGCCTGCGAAACAGTCTCCGCTTACGTTGCTGATAGTCGTAGTCCACAAAAGACATTGAGATTTTTGCCCGTCGCTGCTGGGTTAATGCCACCAATATTTTTGGGCGGTGCTTGGGTGTTAACCCGTCTAGCAACTGAGGGCAATGGCGATCTGTTTCTGAGTTTCGTTGCAGCTGCTAACCCATTTTGGGGTTCATTCACCCCACTAATAGTCACCTTTTTAATTGCCGCTGTCAGTCTGCTGTGTTGTGCCACCGTTGTTTCTAACTGCCCTCGCATCTTGTATCAACTTGCCTTGGATGGACATCTTTCACCCGTTTTTTCTGTAGTTTCCAAACGGGGCGTTTTTGGGCCTGGTTTGTTACTAATCCTCTTATTTAGTCTCCTCTGTTTAGTTTGGGGAGATGTCGCTCAAATCGTCGCTGTGAGCAGTGTGGGCTGGTTCACGTCCTTCATGGGACTGCGCTTAGGACTGTGGGTGCAACGTGGCAAACCAGAGGTTTTGTTCCCCCGACTTTCACTGGGCATTTTGTTATGCGAAGTGGTGATTCTTTTAGTGGGAGGGATTTCTTGGGGTTGGCGAGACTTTTTGATTGGATTTCTATTTCCCATTGGAATTTTGCTTGTCGATCGACTTATTCGCCGCATTCCCCTAGCACCTTTCCATAAGAATTGGTGGATTCGACTTTATCACAAGCGTCCTTCTGCAATAGTTCAAGACTCAATTTTGTTACAAGTTATTGTCTTGATTGTGCTGTTGTGTGCCGCAGTTTTAGCAGGCTGGAGTTTTCACATTTTCTTAGATAAAGGGTCTATTACAGAGGCTAATGTTCTAGTCGTCGTGTTATTACAGGTGGTTGTCTTTGTGGGAGTAGCGATCGCCTGTTGGACAACTTTACCGCAAGTTGTGGCACTGGGGGAAGCACGGGACGCAGCAGAGCATCTATTTAATATTGCTCAGGATGCGATGGTTGTAGTTGATGAAATGGGAATAATTCAAAGAGTTAATCCCGCTGCTGAATCGCTGTTTCAAGTTAAACAAAATCAACTTTTGAAATGTCATTTAAATCAACTGCTGCCTAATTTAGGAAATTCCCCGCCAGACTGGATTAATCGTAGCGAACACAGTCTAAATTTTACTAACAATTTAAATCCGCTCACTGTCGAAGTTTCTGTTTCCGATCGTTCTCATCAAGACTGCCAAGAATATGTGGTAATTTTGCGCGATATTAGCGATCGAAAACTTGCCGAAGAAGCCCTGCGAAAATCAGAAGCCCGCTTACGCCAGCAAGCACAACAACTGCAACAAACTCTACAGGAACTCCAGCAAACCCAAGCTCAATTAGTACAAACTGAAAAAATGTCAAGTTTGGGACAACTAGTAGCTGGAGTCGCCCATGAAATCAACAACCCAGTCAACTTTATCTATGGCAACATCAACTATGCCAGGGAATACATTCAAGACCTGCTAAATTTGCTGGAATTGTACCAAAAACACTATCTCACCCCAGCTTCAGAAATTCAAGACCTAACAGAAGAGATCGAACTTGACTTTTTAAAAGAAGATTTGCCGAAACTTCTCTGTTCCATGAAAGTAGGTACAGACAGAATTCACAAAATTGTCTTAGCCCTGCGGAATTTCTCACGTATGGATGAGGCAGAAGTGAAAGAAGTAGACATTCACGAAGGCATCGACAGTACCTTAATGATTCTGCAAAATCGGCTTAAGGAAAGGTCAGGACATCCCGGCATTACTGTAATTAAAGAGTATGGTGATTTGCCGTTAATTGAATGTTACGCCGGACAACTCAACCAAGTATTTATGAATATTCTTTCCAATGCTATTGATGCACTGGAATCAGTTGATTATGATGAACTATTAGCCGAACCTTTAACAATTCGTATTTGTACTAAGAGAGCAGGAAGCGATCGCATCTTAATCCAAATTACTGACAATGGTCCCGGTATGTCCGAAACCGTGAAAAAACGATTGTTTGACCCATTTTTTACTACCAAACCAGTTGGTAAAGGTACGGGATTAGGAATGTCGATTAGCTACCAAATTATTACGGAAAAACACCTTGGTTCTTTGCAGTGTAACTCCGTTCTCGGTCAAGGAGCAGAATTTTTGATTGAAATTCCGATTCGGCAATCCAAATTAGTAAGTTTGTCGGCAAAATGCTGAGATTTACGAAAATTAAACAAATTTAGTTACCATAACAGGTAAAATACCAACATTAGGCTGTTTAATAACAACTCATAAATAACAAATCAAAATATTAGGTAACTATGGCAAATTCTGATTTAACTGGTGGTTTGCAGTGGAGTGCTGAAGCTAAAACCAAGCTGAAAAACATTCCCTTTTTTGTGCGGACTCAGGCAAGAAGGCGAATTGAGCAATTAGCGCGAGAAGCTGAATTAGAGGAGGTTACGCCGGAGATTGTGGAACAGGCAAGGTTAGAATTTGGACAGTAGGGAAAGTGCGATCGATCTGTTTTTTATATCAAATAGAAAACAGAATCTAACAAATCGGAGATCCCCCTAAATCCCCCTTACCAAGGGGGACTTAAAATCCAGTATTGTTCCCCCCTTTTTAAGGGGGGTTAGGGGGGATCAACCATTTTTAGGGAAGTTTTAGGTAATTGATCTTGCTCGTTCTTGGGTAATTCCTCTGTTTCCTAACTGTAGTCAGATTAGAGAAAATAGTGTTAACTGGCTAGGATAATTAATATGAATGACCAACAACTGAATTTAGTATCGCTGTTTTCGAGAATTGAACAACTCGAACAGCACCTTCTTATGGTTAGAAAATATTCTACAGCGGTGAAACGTCAATTAGACTGTGTGACAGAACAGTTTAATAATAGACCTGAGTTACAAGAATGGGAACTTTTAAAAAGGGAGTTGGCTGAACTTAAAAAGCAGCAAAATATAATCTTTGGTTTGACCGATCGCACTTTCAACTCCCAAACTCTCGATTCGCCTCCCAGCAATGGTACAAAAGAAGATGCGGAAATAGTTAAGGAGTTTTTTGCCAGGGTCGATCGACAATTACAGCAAGATTCCCTCACCCCGACAGTTGAAGAATCTCAAGAATTAGCGAGTAATAATGAGCAAATTGTAAGTTTTCCAGATGAAGAAATTGATGCTGTTGAACAGGAAACAGAATTTTCTATCTTTACTGATGAAGAATTCAAAATAGAAAGAATGTTGCTGTTGTTGATGAGAGATGAGACTGAAGAAGAAGATAATCAGGAAGCAGATATCAGTGCTGAAGAGTTTTTGACAAAGTGTGATGAGGGAGAAAGAGATTTTACTGGCATTAACTTAGCCAGAGTCGATTTAAATGAAAAATCTTTTTGGAGTTATAGCAATCTGAACCTTAGCCAAGCTAATTTAAGCAAAGCTAAACTAAGGAAGGTAAACCTATCTGCTGTAAACCTGTGTCGAGCAAATTTGAGAGGGGCTGAACTTTGCGAGGCAGAATCATATCGCATAAATCTTAACGATGCAGATTTAACTAATGCAGATCTTCGTAAAGCGAAAATGTGTGAAGCTAAGTTAGGTAGGGCAAACCTTAGAAAGGCAAACCTTAGTTTAGCGAATTTGCAAACAGCAAACTTATGTGAAGCCAATTTAATTCAGGCAAATCTTAGCGGTGCGGATTTTACCTTGCAAGCAAACTTTAATGATGCAAACCTAAGTCAAGCTAACTTGAGTAGTGCAAATTTGAGGAAAGCACAATTGATAAATGCTAATCTTAGTAATGCTAATCTTAGTAATGCTAATCTCCTAGAAGCAAATTTAGAAGGAGCAAACCTGCGGGGAGCGAAGCTTCAAGAAGCAATTTATAGCGACTCGACTATCTTTCCCAAAGATTTCGATCCTGTTGAAGCAGGTGCTTATTTAATTGCTCCTAACTCGTCACTGCGAAATGCTAACTTAGCTGGCACTGATTTGAGTCAAGTAAACCTAAGTGGAGCATATTTGGAAGGTGCAAACTTCAATTCAGCTAACCTTCATAACGCAAACTTGAGTCAAGCAAATTTGTGTGGAGCGAACTTAAGCAAGGCAAAATTGTTTGGTGCAAAACTCCTTCTAGCAAATCTTTGTCACGCCAACTTAAGTGATGCAGATTTGACTAGTGCCAATCTAACTGCTGTCGATTTCAGAGTAGTAAATCTGATTCAAGCAAATTTATGGTCAACCAACTTAGCTGGTGCAGATTTAAGCCAAACAGACCTGAAAAACGCAAGAAATATTCACTGTGCTAACTTAAGTGGTGCTAATCTGAGAGGAGCCAATCTTTTGGGAGTAAGCTTGGGCCGTATTAACCTGAGTGGGGCAAACTTGAGCAGCGCAAATCTTTGTGGAACAGAATTGAGTGGAGCAAATTTAAGCGGAGCAAACCTTACTTCAGCAGACTTACGTGGAGCACGCTTGACAGGGGCAAACCTCGAAAAAGCTAACTTGAAAGGAGCAAATATAAATGGAGCAATTCTAGAGGAAAAAAATTATGAAAAAGCAAAACTTACTGGTGCAATTATGCCTGATGGCACAGTTCACGAGTAAAGGTTATCAATGTTTTGAAACAGGGAAATTGAGGAAAGATCGATCGCACTTATCAGGTTAGGGGAAAAAGTGCGATCGATCCTATTCACCAGCAGACTTAATAACCTGAGAGTAGAGTTCAGTGCTTACTCTGAAATCAACTTGTGTAATCAATTCATCAATTAATAATAGCTTCCGCTTCGCCTTGATCTAATTCTGCCAGAAGTTCTGTTACTCGGTTAGTATCCATTACTTGCCGAGTTTCAATCCAAGATAAGGTTTGAACTTCAATAGCACCCGGTACAGCATAACCTACGCTCGCCATTTCATCATAAACTGCTTGGGGAATAATAATTGTGCCATACAGTGCTTGCAATAAATTTAGCCGCTCTATAGCTGCTAAGTTAGTAATTGGTGAAGTATTGCTAACAACGATCACAATCTACCCATTTCCCTGAGAGTTTCCAAGTCTTCTTGAAAATCTTCGACATCGTAATGAATACAAATTCCCCGACGGGCGATTTCATGTTGAAATTCAATTAAGTTCATGCCAGCTAAACTGCGGGCTTTCCCTATACTAATTTTGTCTTGTTGGAAAAGCATGATGGCAATTTCTCGCTTTAATTCTGCTTCTGACATCCCTGCAGTTTTGGAGGATGTCATCGGGAATAACAACACTCATAAATCTTTTTTCTAGTGATAAGTTCAGAAGCAACTCCTCTTCATCTTAGCAAATTGAGCGTGAATGTTTCTCGTCATTCTCCCACTGTCAT
Source organism: Floridaenema flaviceps BLCC-F50 (assembly GCF_041929275.2). Lineage (NCBI taxonomy): Bacteria > Bacillati > Cyanobacteriota > Cyanophyceae > Aerosakkonematales > Aerosakkonemataceae > Floridanema > Floridanema flaviceps. Next base: position 1,153,557 of record NZ_JBHFNR020000001.1, read on the forward strand.
TGCTGAAATAATTGCTTGTTGACTAACTGCCTTATAAACTGAATCCAAATATTGCATTACTGCGTCAGATGTAGCAGTTGTTTGCGGTTTTTCCGTTTCATCATTACCTAAAGGTATTTTACCCAAAACATCTAAAATTGTTTCACTGATTGGTGATGGTGCAATTACAACTAAACCTGATTCTAAAGGTCGATCGTACTGCCAAAACTCCTCAATTTTTAGAGGATATTGTACTTTTTGATTTACCGGAATATCAGTTTCTTTTTCTCCCTGTTCCTCTTTCCCCTTGCTGCGAAACTTGCGTAAAGCTTCAATAATTTGTTCTTTGCTGCGACCTCGCAATTGAAATAACACAAACGGATCTTCACCAAAGCGATCGCCTAACAAATAATAAACCGCCCCAATATGTTTACAAGGATTCGCCTTATCAGGACAACTGCAACGACTCCGCACATCTTCCAACGTAAAAGGAAACAAACTTAAACCATTTGCCGTAAATACTTCCTCAATATTTTTTGGCATTTCTCCAGCTAATAACTTAGCCGAAAAAATCGCCTTTTCCGACATACTTTCAATTACATAATCCCATTGTTCATCAGTAAAAGGTTCCAAAAATATCGAAAGTTGATAAGGTTCCGGTTCTGTACCTTGAACTTTAGCAAAAACCTTTTGATCCTGAAAATCAATACTCAAAACATTGCCTTGTCTAGCATAAATTCGCGCCCGTTCTAAACGCTTTTTAAACCGATACTTATCCAACAATTCTAACCACCGTTCCACCCACCATTCCCGACCAGAAATAGAAGTATTATCTTCCTTTGTAACCCTCTGCATCCCAGGATCGTAATCTCTCATCTTCTTTGCGTCCTTTGCGTCCTTTGCGGTTTAAATAATTAAAAATCCGAACTATCAATTACTGTATTGCGATCGAGCAACAATAAATTCCGTAACTGATCGGTATCTAACTCAGTTAACCAATTTTCCCCACCACCTACAACCTGTTCTGCCAATGCTTTTTTACTCTCTATTAGATCGTGAATTTTCTCTTCCAAAGTACCTTGACAAACAAACTTATGCACCTGAACATTGCGCGTTTGACCAATCCGAAATACCCTATCAGTTGCTTGATTTTCCACCGCAGGATTCCACCATCTATCGAAGTGAAAAACATGATTGGCGCGAGTTAAATTCAACCCAGTACCACCAGCTTTTAAAGACAGAATCATCACTCTTGGCGCTTGCGGATCGTTTTGGAAGCGATCGATCATTTCCTCCCTTTGATTTTTGGAAGTGCTACCATATAAAAACAGCATTTCTCGATTAAACTGCTTTTCCAAATAAGGTTTTAACAGTTTCCCCCATTCCGCAAATTGGGTGAAAATTAAAGCGCGATCGCCCTCCGAAATCACCTCTTCTAACATCTCTTCTAAACGCAAAAGTTTTGCCGATCGCTTCTGATTTCCCAAACTTGCTTCCTTCAAAAATTGTGCTGGATGATTGCAAATTTGCTTCAGTTTAACCAACAACGCTAAAATTTGACCGCGCCGTTGAATCCCTTCCGAACTTTCTATTTCCGCCAAAGATTCTTCGACTAATTTTTGATATAATTCTGCTTGTTCTGCTGTTAAACCGCAAAATACATTCATTTCCTGCTTTTCGGGCAAATCTTGAATGATATCGCGATCGGTTTTTAAGCGGCGAAGGATGAAAGGTTGGACTAGCGATCGTAAAGTTTTTAACGAAGAAGTATCCCCATATTTTTCCACCGGAATCGCAAAACGCCGTTGAAAGAAATTTTTTGGCCCCAAATAACCAGGATTCAGAAAATCCAAAATTGACCAAAGTTCCGACAATCTATTTTCTACCGGAGTTCCTGTTAACGCAACGCGGAAACTCGCCTCTAAATCCCTGACTGCTTGCGACTGTTTCGCTTCTGGATTTTTAATATTTTGTGCTTCATCTAACACCACGCCTTGCCAAGAAACAGTTTGTAAATCTTTCACATCTCGGAAAACTAATTGATAACTAGTAATTACCAAATGTTTATCCTGAACTGCTTTCGCCAACGCCTTTCCTTTGGGACGTTTATCACCGTGATGCACCACAACTTTTAAACTAGGGCCAAATTTTTTAACTTCTCTTTCCCAGTTACCTAAAACTGATGTTGGACAAACTAAAAGAGTCGGTTTTTCCAGTGCATTCTCTTCTTTTAAATGTAAGAGAAAAGCGATGAACTGGATAGTATTATGACAGAGGATATTATTCGCTACAAAATTGTGATGTTCGCTTACCTCAAAATCATAAACCCAACCATCATAATCAATCTCTTCAATCTCTTCTATTTGGCAATAAAAAACTTCCCGAGCGAAAAAATCTTGCAAACGCTGTCTAGTTAAACTTAAATGTTGAGTATCCAGTTGCGCGTATGCTGCAAGAGTTTGATTTGTCCACTTAGAAGATTTCGACAGTCGATATTGTTTTTCTGCTTCCCCACTCAAGATGCGATCGCATCCTGCCAATACCTTTTCTAAACTACTTCGAGAAAACTGTTGACTACCATTAATATATACAGTGTTGTGCATCCCGAAATGTCGGATTGGTAACTTAGTTGTAGAGACAGTTTCAGCGACTAAATCAGAAACAGGAATTCCCTCAACATTTGTGTTACTTACCTTTTGACAAATCGCCGTTAACTTCTGTTGTTTAACCAAATTTCCAAAACCAATTTCTTGCCAAAATATGCGGGCGGAATTTCCCCCAAGAGTGCCTATATAATAAGTACGGAAAATCTTTGTTCCATTGGTAGCACATTTTTGTTTAGCGGAAATTCTTAACCAAATACCGAAACGTCTTAATAACGTGGACAATTGTTGAATTAGCAAAGCTGAAGCTGTACTAATTTCGACACTACCCATATTACTAATAACCGCAGATTCAGCATCAAAATAGTTTCTCAGAAAAATCCGCACAGTGTTTAAATCTGCCTGCATTATCCATGCTGGAATAGACTTTTCTGCCGACTTCTTACCCCATTCATAACCTTTAGCTTCCAAGAATTGGCGATAGGATTGACTGTTTACTTGAAGCGCCGGAACTTTACCAGGGAAAGTGCGAATTTTTGGACAATTAATTTTGAGATTATAACGTTTACCAATGCGTTGAAATGTTTCCTTCAATTCCTCCAAACAGACAACATCTTTTTGTGATATTGCCATACTTCCCCGTTCTTTCAGTTCATATCCCTCAGCAATTTGCCAAGCAATAAATTTCACTAAATCGGGATCTTCTGGTTTTCCTTCCCAAACCAGTTTAGCAGGTACACAAACGTAATCTCCGACTTTTAAATTATTGTTCCATCCATCTTTAGTTAAAAGTTTATGACGGTGGGTAATTGTAATATTGCTACCATCTTTTAACCGGATAATTCGCAATTTCTCTTGTACTTTCTGGCGATATAAACTGCGAATAGGAGTCTGGATAATTTGACCATTTTTTTCATTGATGGCATTCACAAGTAACGTACTATTAGGAACACTCCAAAATCCTTCTCCATCAAAATCTATATCTGTAACGTGAGTATCCCAAATTTCTTGGGCGGTGCGTAAATTTCCGTTAATTAATACTAAAGATTGCGGGTGGATACACTTTCCTAATCCCATATCGTCCGCTAAACAAGCACCTAATCCCCAGCGTTCTAAAAATGCTAACCAACCTACACCTCTTGCTTGGTAAGGGCGTAATTCTCCTTTGAAAGATTGGGGAGGATCGATCGCCTCCACCGCCCGATTACTTGTTAAAGCATTCAACAAATCTTGCAAAACTCCCGAAGCTTCAAAACTCACCACAGGCAATTTTTCCACCATTTGAGTATCACCTGTACTGAGACGCAAAGCATCTTCCAAAGAAAGAGACATTTCCTCTTTTCGAGAAGCAAAGAAATTCTTCGCTGACTTTACATCTTGCGGGCGTAACTCCACCCATTCCCCATTAATTTCTACCAGAGGACTATTCTGTGCTGCTAACTTGTCAAACTCTTTTTTAGAAATAGTTTGCCCACCAATAGATAACTGCCATTTAAAATTTAATAAACTCTGCAAACCTAAGCGTTGATTAGGTTTTAATTCAGGAGTTTGGGCGCGAATACTTAAACCCAAACGACTCGCCCAACCATCTCGATTTGCCAAACTTGGTGGTAAAATTACCCCTAAACCGCTATCTTGAAAACGCCACGCACCACCTTTAATAAACTCATAAGCTTCTAACGGATTCAAGCGACAAAATAGCGGCGTAGCAGTTTCTAAACTCGGTTCAATTACTGGCATTAATCGTGAAGCTAAACCTAACCCTTGTAGAAATGTTTCTTGCGGACGTTCGATGGTTCTTCCTTGATAAATAAAACGTTCAACTGGATTCTGCCAAATAGTTGTAGCATCTACAATAAATTCAGGATCGTCAACAGCTTGCAAACAATATTCTAAAGTCCAATCTTGCTGATTTTCTGCGGGAGGATGGACTTTAAAACAAGTGCGGAATAAACTTTGTCCGGTTAGAAATGGTTGTACAGGTGCAATCCAAGCATTTAAAATTGCTGCTAAACGTTCTGGGGTTTCTCTTGTTACTTGTGCCGACTCATTTCCCAATCCTTCTAACCATTTCTGCACCAAATTTTCTGTATTTGGTACAGAGTTTCCCTTCGCCACACTTCGCACTTGAAGATCGATCGCGCTACTTAAGAAACTCAGCAGTAACTCTTTAGGTTCTGGCGGTAATTCTAAACTGATAAATGGCGAAGAATCATCAATTTCCCAACCTTGATAAGTGCGACAAGTAGCAGGCATTTGTCGGGCAAAATTTTCTAACCTCACTTGATCGACTCCGCTATCAAGTAAAGGTTGCCAAACAGCAACAAATTCATTTTCTAACTGTTTCAATCTCGGCAAAAATTTGCATCTTGCTAGTAAATCTACACTCCACCTTGCTATATGACACCAAAATTGCAAATCTCTCCCTAAGAACGAATCTGATTCATTAATAGTTGTCAGTGGCAAAGCATTTAAAAATTCCCTAGCTTCCTGTCTATTTAAAGTAATTCCTTCCACTTGCCAAGGATACAAATAACAAGAAGATATCTCTGCTTCGTTTTCATTTAATATAGTTCCCGAATGCAACGGCAACAAAGCATTATTATCTGCTTCTAATATTTGAGTTGGTAATCCTAATACTTGCACTTGCCAACGGTTATTTTGGCTTTCTTCCTGTTTCTTTTTCCCTTTTTTAGCTGTACTTTTCTCAACAGTTAACGTATCCGATGGTAGCGCCTTGCTAACTTTTTCTAAACTCTGCAAATACTCGACTAATTCCGGTTTACTCATTGCCAATGGATGAGGTAGAAGCGTTGTAAATCCCTCAGAGTTTGCTGGATTCACTCTGCGCCAAGTTTCTCCCCAAACGAATAGATAATTGCCTTGAGATCGATCGATCCAACTACCGTGTAAAATTGCCATTTAGAAACTGCTCAATTTTTGTTGGTTATGTTTTACTCATCATTAGTCAATGCTGAAAAATCACTGGCTAATGATTGAGATTTATTGATGATTGTTTTAGAATATTGGCGCTTGATACGGTAAGCGTTGCTGAAGATTAACCAGTGAAATTGCGGATATCATTTTATGATAACCCTAAAAATCCCAGAAAACAACAATTTATCGCTTTTCTTTGGTTAATTACAGTTACAAATTTTTACAAAAAAGGTGAAAATTTATGAGCGATTCTCAAGGCTGGTATATTATCAAACGTAACGAGGGTAATTGCGATATTGTTCCTAGTCAACAATTGGAAAGCCAGGAAGATAGTAACATCTTAGAACGTTGGGGGCCTTTTGATACTGTAGAAGATGCGATCGCTCGTCGTGTCGGATTAATTCGCGCCGGAAAATGTAAACCTGTTTAGGGACTGGGGACTAGGGATTGGGGATTGGGGACTGGGAAAGGGAAATTTTGCAACTACAAATTTTCCCTTTTCTCATCTTTAAAGATATTTTTTCAGCAACAAACTTAAATTTTCTTTTGTTGTTGTAGGAACTTTATCCAATGGGGTGAGAATAGCGTATTTCAAAGCAGAATGAGCTTCGGAAACAAAGGGATTTTCTGTAATTCTTCGCACCGTTTCTTGAATTACTTTTTGAGCATTAACAGCATTACGTTGTAAATTATCAATAATCATTTCTACAGTCACGCTGTCATGATCTGGATGCCAACAATCGTAATCAGTAACTAAAGCTAAAGTTGTGTAAGCAATTTCCGCTTCTCTGGCTAATTTCGCCTCTGGTAAATTAGTCATTCCAATCACCGTTGCACCCCAACTGCGGTAAAGATGAGACTCTGCTTTAGTAGAAAAAGCTGGCCCTTCCATACAAACATAAGTACCGCCACGATGTAAATTTACACCGTCCAAATTTAAACTAGCCACTGCATCTGCTACCACATTAGCTAATTGTTGACAAATCGGATCGCCAAATGCAATATGAGCTACAATTCCCTCTCCAAAAAAGGTGGATACTCTATTCTTGGTGCGATCGATAAACTGATCTGGCACCACCATGTCTAGAGGTTTAGCTTCCTCCTTGAGAGAACCAACAGCTGACGCGGAGATTAAATATTCAACGCCCAGCTGCTTCATTGCGTAAATGTTCGCACGAAAAGGTAACTCAGACGGCAACAGAGTATGATTGCGACCATGACGAGCTAAGAAAGCTACCTTAGCACCTGCCAAAGTTCCTACAATTAAAGCATCAGAGGGTGGCCCAAAAGGAGTATCAACTTGCACCTCTTCCACATCTTTGAGTGCTTCCATTTTGTAAAGACCACTGCCCCCAATAATTCCAATTTTCGCCTGAGTCATAGAATTTGTTGTGTTGCGGGTGAGACTCCAGCATTTTACCCGTCAATCGGAACACAGGGAAGTGGTTTGGAAAGCGATACGTGCTGACGCACAGGCTACGCCAACGCGATCGCACTTCTTTATATAAACTTTAACATCCGACTGGTGAGAAGAACGACTTCCTTGGGAATACTTACTGTGGTTGAATACGGTTATAGATGAATTGAAATACTTATGAGACACTTTGAAGCCCAACCAAAAGTCTCCGTTGAAAGCATCCTAGAAAGGATCTTTACTGTTCGCCAGATTAATCGGAAAGATCAAAATACTTTAATGGCAGCACTGCTATCTAAAGATTCTCTCAGCGAAAAAGATCAGCGCCAGATTAATAAAGTTTACGAAGCAATTCAAAAGGGATTAATCAGAATCGTAGATTAAACAAGAAAGGCAGAAGGCAGAAGACAGAAGGTAAGAAAAGATAAAGGTTATATTTTCTCCCCATCTCCCCACCTCCCCATCTCCCCACCTCCCCATCTCCTCATCCCCTCTGCCTCAATTATCCAAATTCAGTTTAGTAGATGCTTCCACATCAGCAGGTTGAAGTTTTAGCAACTTACCTAATTTATCTCGCTGATTTACTAAGTAAATACTGACCAAAGTTAAACTGACTCCCAACCATTGATGAGGTTGCAGCATTTCGGAAAGGAAGAGATTACCGAACAACAATGCAAATACAGGAGTGAGAAAAGTTAAAGAACTCAAACTAGTTAAACTACCACGAGAAGCAAAGTAGAAGAATAAACCGTAAGCGATCGCACTACCAAAAATCGTCGCATAACTTAAAGCCATCCAGCTAGACAAATCCAAATTTTGCCACTGCTGAGTTTCCAAAGTTCCCGAAAGCACAAATAAAGGCAAACCACCCAAAATCATGTGCCAACCAGTAGCAACCACAGGATCGACATGGCGACTAACAAACCGAGAAATTACCGTTCCCACTGCCATAGACAATGCTGCTAACAGCATTAACCACAATCCGCGATCGAACAAATTTACAATTACAGCTTTAACATCAGCAAATTCTCTAGGAATATTAACCAGCATCCCCAAACCCAAACTTTCACTATTTGGATGCAACAGTGCCACAATCCATTCATCGGGTAAACCAATTAAACTAATTCCAAAAACCCCAATCCCTAATCCCAACCATCCCCACAAACCAATCTTTTCCCCAAACAGCAACAGAGATAAAACTGCCACAGCTAAAGGTTGAGAATCAATCATTACCGAACCTAAACCCGCACTAGTGCGAACCAAACCTTCTGCCAAAAAACCTTGAAACAGCGCTGCATCAACCAAACCAAACAAAGCAATCCACAACCAAGCTAACAAAGTCCGGGGTTGAGATCTGCCAGTGAGCATACAAAAAAGTAGCACAAATACCCCAGCAGGCACCAAGCGCACTCCTGCTACAAAAAACGGTGTCGTCTGTGGCATCACACCTTTCATCGCCACCATTGCCGTTCCCCAAAGGAAAAAAGGCGCAATCAGCAGCACAGAAGCAAACGGAACTCTAAATGGGTTGATTTCTCCTGGCGAAGCGGTTTCTGCATTAGCGATCGCCGTTGGAGATACTACATTAAAGTCTTTTTCTAAATCAATTTGCGTTTCTTTTAAATTCATTTCTCGATTGGGAGAGTCGTTTACCTTATAAATATCTTGATTGTACTGAATTATGTAGTTGTGTTAAGCAAATTACAAAGAAGCAGAGGAGTTGAAGAAGTGGGGAGGTGGGGAGGTAGGGGGGTGGGGGGAGTTGTTGAGGTAGATTAGGGATTCCCCCCATCTCCCCATCTCCCCATCCCCCCACCTCTTCTTCCCAGTCCCCAATACCCCGCTTTCTGCTTAGACTGAAGATAGGAAGTAACTATCATCACCACTAAATCTTAATTGCTCATGATTTGGCCGTTTAAGCCTAAGTTTCGTAAACAAATAGCACGCATTGAAGTATCAGGTGCGATCGCAGGTGCCACTCGCAATAGAGTACTCGAAGCCCTAAAATTCGTAGAAGAAAGGCGTTTTCCTGCCTTGCTGCTACGAATTGACAGTCCTGGCGGTACAGTGGGAGATTCCCAAGAAATTTATAGCGCCTTGAAGCGTTTGCAAGAAAAAGTCAAAATAGTCGCTAGTTTTGGTAATATTTCCGCCTCTGGTGGCGTTTATATTGGCATGGGTGCTCAGCATATTATGGCTAACCCAGGTACGATTACTGGTAGCATTGGCGTAATTTTGCGGGGAAACAACTTAGAACGCCTGTTGGATAAAATCGGTGTTTCCTTCAAAGTGATTAAATCAGGCCCTTATAAAGATATTTTGTCCTTCGATCGCGAACTCACCGAACCAGAACAAAATATCCTTCAAGAACTGATTGATACCAGTTACCAACAATTCGTCCAAACTGTCGCCGAAGCAAGGCGATTAACAGTAGAGTCAGTGAGAAGTTTTGCTGATGGCAGGATTTTTACTGGACAACAAGCTGTAGAATTAGGCATAGTTGACCGTTTGGGAACCGAAGAAGATGCCCGTCGTTGGGCAGCAGAATTGGCAGGACTTGACCCAGAAAAAACCCGCTGCTACAACTTTGAAGAAAAGAAACCACTGTTGGGCCGTTTAATTTCTGGGGATAGACAGGAAAGTAGTGTTTTATCAGCAGGGATGAATTGGTTAGAATTTGAGCTAAAGACCAGCGGGCAACCTTTGTGGCTATATAAACCATAAGTTTAAACAAATTGGTACTTTCTAGGTTCAATCTGAGGTTTTGTTAATATTGCTGACGGCACTGCTGACTTTTCGGCAGTGCTTCAGTCATGATGGGTTTAGGAACGATCGCTTTTGTCGCGATCGTCAACTTTAAAAAAATTGTTTGTCTATTTTGTTTTATCGATAATTAGGAGGATGTTTGCGTGGAGTGGCGAGTTAAGGCAATTCGTGGGGCGACAACTGTCACCGAAAATTCCGTGACAGCAATCAGCGAAGCAGTAAAAGAACTGTTGGACGAACTAGAAGCGCATAATAATTTTGACCCTGACGATATTATTAGTGCCATTTTCTCCGCTACACGCGATCTAGATGCGATTTTCCCCGCTGCGATCGCTCGTCAACGCCCACACTGGCAAAACGTCCCCTTACTAGATGTCCAACAAATGCACGTCGAGGGAGGATTAGAACGCTGCATCCGCTTCCTAATTCACGTCAACGTACCCCATCCTGTAGAAATTTACCATCCCTACCTCCGTCAAGCCAAAAGCCTCAGACCAGACTGGAGTCTGAGGAATTCCCTTTTGAGTGCAGAGTTTTAGCTCCAGGGGCAGAGGGGCAGAGGGGCAGAGGGGCAGAGGGGCAGAGGGGCAGAGGGGCAGAGGGGCAGAGGGGCAGAGGAGCAGAGGAGCAGAGGAGCAGAGGAGCAGAGGAGCAGAGGAGCAGAGGAGCAGAGGAGCAGAGGGGCAGAGGGGCAGAGGGGCAGAGGGGCAGAGGGGCAGAGGAGGAAAAGGTAAAAAATTCCCAAGAGTCCCCTTGTCCCCTTGTCCCCTTGTCCCCTTGTCCCCTTGTCCCCTTGTCCCCTTGTCCCCCAGTCCCCAATCCCCAGTCCCCAATCCCCAGTCCCTAGTCTTGCCCTAATTATGATAAATAAGTTAAATTTAATTAAGATTTGTTTGCTGTTACACGCTTTCGTTTTAAAGAAAGCTTTTTAACTCTGACAGGACATTAGTGCAGGACAGAGGAAAGCAGATCAAAATAAACAGCTTTTTACAAGCTCATTTAAAGCCTTCTGCCTTCTGACTTCTGCCTTCTGCCCTAGTTTAAACAGCGCAAAATTTAACTGACAGCTTTCAAAAGCACTTATTTGTGTAATCGAGAACCTATTTTGTTTAAATTGCATTTAGAGGCCACCCAACTATGAAGTCTTCCTGGAAAGTCGTAGTACTGTGGATGTTGCCTGCGTTACTCATAGGATTTTTCCTGTGGCAAGGGGCATTCTCATCATCAGCGATGGATACGGGCAGAAATACTGCTAGTACCCGCATGAGCTATGGTCGATTTTTAGATTATTTAGATTCCGGTCGAGTTACCAGCGTTGACCTCTATGAGGGTGGTCGGACAGCTATTGTAGAAGGAATCGACCCAGAACCAGTTTTGGGTTCCCAAGTCCAGCACTGGCGAGTTGATTTACCCTCTAACGCCCCAGAATTAATTGCCAAACTCAAAGAATCAAATATTAGCTTCGCCTCTCATCCCATGAGAAACGATGGCGCAATTTGGGGATTGTTGGGTAACTTAGTATTCCCCGTTTTATTGATTGCCGGATTGTTTTTCTTGTTCCGTCGTTCCAGCAACATTCCCGGTGGGCCCGGACAAGCAATGAATTTCGGTAAATCTCGCGCCCGGTTCATGATGGAAGCGAAAACCGGAATTAAATTCGATGATGTGGCAGGAATTGAAGAAGCAAAAGAAGAATTACAAGAAGTTGTAACTTTCCTGAAACAACCAGAACGCTTTAGCGCAGTCGGTGCCAGAATTCCCAAAGGTGTTCTATTAGTTGGCCCTCCGGGAACTGGGAAAACTTTGTTAGCTAAAGCTATTGCTGGGGAAGCTGGTGTTCCTTTCTTCAGTATTTCCGGTTCTGAGTTCGTGGAAATGTTTGTGGGTGTGGGTGCTTCCCGCGTCCGTGACTTGTTCAAAAAAGCGAAAGAAAACGCCCCATGCTTGGTGTTCATCGATGAAATTGATGCCGTCGGTAGAATGCGGGGTACGGGTATCGGTGGCGGAAACGATGAAAGAGAGCAAACTTTAAACCAGTTGCTTACAGAAATGGACGGTTTTGAAGGTAATACAGGTATTATCATCATTGCTGCTACTAACCGCCCTGATGTACTTGATTCTGCTTTGATGCGTCCGGGACGTTTTGACAGACAAGTAACTGTAGATGCTCCAGATATGAAGGGACGTTTGGAAATCCTCAAAGTCCATGCCCGGAACAAGAAGCTATCTGATGAGGTTTCTTTAGAAGCTATTGCCCGTCGCACTCCTGGTTTTACAGGTGCAGATTTGGCGAATTTGCTGAATGAAGCGGCAATTTTAACCGCTAGACGGCGCAAAGAAGGTATTACCATGCCGGAAATCGACGATGCGGTTGACCGTGTGGTTGCTGGTATGGAAGGTACTCCTTTGGTAGATAGCAAATCTAAGCGGTTAATTGCTTATCACGAAGTTGGTCACGCGATCGTTGGTACTTTGTTGAAAGACCATGACCCAGTACAAAAGGTGACTTTGATTCCCAGAGGACAAGCTAGAGGTTTGACTTGGTTTACTCCTAATGAGGAGCAAGGTTTAACTTCTAGGTCGCAACTGAAAGCAAGAATTACTGCTGCTTTGGGTGGTCGTGCTGCTGAAGAAATTATTTTCGGAGATGCAGAAGTAACTACTGGCGCTGGTGGTGATTTGCAACAAGTTGCTGGCATGGCTAGACAAATGGTAACTCGTTTAGGGATGTCTGATTTGGGGCCTTTGTCTTTGGAAAGTCAAAGCGGTTCCGAGGTATTTTTAGGACGAGACTTGATGAATCGTTCTGATTATTCTGAGGAAATTGCTTCCCGTGTGGATGGTCAGGTAAGAGCGATCGTTGGTCAATGTTATGAAGATGCTAAGCAAATTATGCGCGATCATCGCACGGTGATCGATCGCTTAGTCGATCTTCTCGTTGAAAAAGAAACGATCGACGGTGAAGAATTCCGCCAAATTGTCGCTGAGTACACTGTTGTTCCTGAAAAAGAAGAATATGTTCCTCAGATATAAGTTTTAAGCTCTAGGTGAATAGGTGAATTAGGGATGATTTAATCATCCCTATTTTTTTGCCAGAAAGCTCCGAGAAAGTCCTGAGTTTGCAGGGGTGGGTTTTATCCCCTAGTCCCCTTGTTCCCCAATCCCCTTGTCCCCTTGTCCCCCAATCCCCTTGTCCCCTTGTCCCCTTGTCCCCTTGTCCCCTTGTCCCCCTTCCCCAATCCCCAGTCCCTAATCCCTCATCTGATAATGAACACAGCCATCACAAGGCCCATCAGGATTGATGGCGCAACGCAAATGGGGCGATCGCGCATTGAATTTACAGCTGATGTCACCGATATAACTTTGATTTTGCAGTCGGGGCGGGAAATTTAAGGGGGTAAGAGAGGCTCTTTCTATGGCTATTCTCAACCTTTCTCGCCCTCTGACTTCTGCTTGCCGAATTACCCAAATCGAGACTATTGGGGGGATTAAACCGATTAAGAATATTAGCAATGTCTGCAACACGCAAAAAACCTGCCATTTTTTAAATTGGCTCTCTTTTAGGATATTTTGCCGAAAAATTTCTCCTCTGGGAAGAGTAGCCCTTGACAAATCAACATATCTGATGTGCTAAAATGTGGGTCGATGATGAAATTCGGTGACACTGTTTGTTGTTAGTACTCACAAGCGACTCTCCGAATCGTAATCTTTGCAATACCTGATTCAGGAGAGAACCAATGTCTATTTATGTAGGAAACTTATCCTACCAGGTCACAGACGAAGACCTCAAAGAAGTATTTAAAGAATATGGCGAAGTAAAGCGCGTTCAAGTTCCCACTGACCGTGAAACTGGAAAAATGCGTGGCTTTGCTTTCGTGGAAATGTCAACTGAAGATGAAGAAACTGCTGCTATTGATGCACTTGATGGCGCAGAATGGATGGGGCGTAGCTTGAAAGTAAATAAAGCGAAACCTCGTGAAGAGCGTGGCGGTAATCGCGGCGGCTATGGTGGTCGTGGTGGCGGTGGCGGATTTAATAATCGCAATCGCTATTAAGGCTCAAAGCCGATCGAGCTTTTGTTAAAGTTTGCTGTTCAGGGGCATTTCGTTTGCGCTTCTGATTATTCAGATAAGTATAGCAAGACGAAATGCTTCTGCTTTTTCAGGTATTGACGAGTGTGTGCGATCGCGTAGCGTAGTGTAAGTAATCGCTTTTCTCTCCCATTTACGCTAATACGGATGCTAAGTAAGTGTCCGACTATTCACCGAAGCTTAGGAGTAGTCAGAATGACCCAAATTATTGTCGGGGAAAATGAAGGGCTAGAATCGGCGTTGCGTCGCTTTAAGCGTCAAGTCTCCAAAGCTGGAATTTTTTCTGATATTAAACGTCTGCGTCACTTTGAAACCCCTCCAGAAAAACGCAAGCGCAAGGCTATTTCTAGAAGACGGAAAAAACAGTTTTAGTTAATAGTTTTTGGTTAATTAATTAAACTCGTGCGATCGCACTCTCTGAACTCGAAAAGGGTTGTTTGGAGAGTGCGTTCGCGTAGCGTGTGCGTAGCACGTATCGCTTTTTTTTGCCTAAATTAGGATGGTATAATTCAATGGGTATAAAGCCATCTGAGGAAGAAACTATGAACCTTCCACTTGAAAATTTATACGAAACTGATTTTTATGCTTGGACGCAAAAACAAGTACAGTTATTGCGTCAGGGTGATTTAAATAATCTTGATATTGAGAATTTGATTGAGGAAATAGATTCTTTGGGTAAGCAAGAGAGGCGAGAGTTAGTAAATCGGCTAATAGTTTTAATCGCGCATTTATTAAAGTGGGAATATCAAACCGATCGCAGATCTAGAAGTTGGTATTTAACGATTCGCGAGCAAAGTCGTGCGATTCGGCGACTTTTAAAAGATAGTCCCAGTTTAAAGCCTTATTTACCAGAAGCGATCGCAGATGCTTACGAAGATGCCGTGATTTTAGCTGCTAAGGAAACAGGAATGAAACTTCTAGATTTTCCCACTGAAGTTTCTTACACATGGGAAGAAGTAGAAAACCCTGATTTCTTACCGGGAATTCTACTGGATTCTGATGCAGATTTGTTGAATTGATGTGCGCTTTTGGGGGAAAGTGCGATCGTTTTTTTACTGAAATTTCAGAATACTACACTCGCTAACCTGGAAAAAAGACAGCTGGCGAAACATGAAAGAATTTGGCTAATTCTTCTATGTGTCTGGTGGTTAGTTGTCGCTTCCCACTGAGTACATCAGAAACAATGGATTCTGTTTTAAAAATTGGTACAAGATCTTTTTGCCGTAAGTCGAATTCTTCTATCAAAACCTTAAGAAGTTCTACTCCATAAATGTCAGGTATGGGTTCTTGTTTCTGTTCGTAGTCATAGACTAACGCGGCTAATACATGAAGATAATCGCGTTCTTCCTTACTCAATTCCCTCTTATCTAAAAGCGAATCAATAACATTCTGCGTTTCCCTTAATTCATCTTCAGAAGTTATGGGGCGCGGGGGAAAAGATTTAAGTAATTCGATGTAATCATTTGAAATCAGCATTTGAGTATTCTAGGTTCAACTAGTAAAGTAAGAAGAGAATTAGATTTCATTCTCTAACCAGATCCGAGCAAATTCAATGAGAAATAAGTTTTATTGAAACCACTCATCCTCTTTCCATTTATTCGTATCATATTCGCTATGTGTAAGTACATTACGAATAAATACTATTCCAGATTCGTAGTCTATATATGCAATTAACCGATACTTCTTTTTGAAATTAAAAACAGTAAAGTTTTGCACAAAATCAACTGAGTTCCATGTTTCTCGCACTTCAGCAGTATTTTGCCATTGAGCATCTTTTACAATTTTGTACCATGTCTTCAAACTGTTTTTGGCATCGGAATGTATTTCCCAAAACTGTTTGAGTTTTGATTCAGAAATAACACGCATAAATATATTATCCTTTCAAAAGGAAAAAAAATTGACAACATTGTATTTCCCTCTTTTTGTTTTCTATGTATTCAAAAGTGTAGAAGTACTTTTGAATTATATTTCTATCTTAGCAAATTGCGAAGTTGGCTACAAGTCTTTGGGCGGAATTTAGTATGTAAAGAGCTAACTACCTAGTGAGGCGTAGTTTACAGGCGAAGTAAGTATTTATTCTCATCCAAATGAATTAACACCTATTTTCTATTCATCAGTAAAATAGTCTGAATCTATCTTTTTAATTTCATAAGTAGACACAGTTGATACACCTACATTATTGTCAATCATAAACTGTGCAAGTTGCTGCCCATCTATTAAGACAATTTTGCTATCTATAATAGATACATATTCTCGTGCATCATGGGAGAAAGTAGAAGTTGTAATAAATACTCCTTTCCTTGCTCTTTGACCATGTAAAGCACCAACAAATTTTTGAATTTCTGGTCTACCAACAACGGTATTATCCCATCGTTTTGCTTGGATAAAAACAATATCTAAGCCTAACTTATCCTCTTTAATTATTCCGTCTATTCCACCATCTCCGCTTTTGCCAATTGCTCTACCAGCATCGCGCCTAGAACCTCCGTATCCCATTCTAACTAGAAGATCTACCACAAGTCTTTCAAAGAAATCAGCAGAGCAGCTTTTGACACGGTTAAGTAATTCAAATTCTAAATCTTTGCGAATTTTTTGATAACCAAACTCTATAGATTCTTGAGGAGTTTTATCTAAAATTTCCGGGATTTCAGTATCATTATTTTCGGTTTCTTTTCTAGTAGTCCTAAACTTTATAAATTCGGGAAATTGCATTAAAAAATTTAAGTTTATTTCTGTTGGTGATTGGTTTAATACTTGTAAACCCCTATCAGTAATTTTAAAAAATCCTCTTTTCGGATCTTCCAATAAACCTGCTTTTTTTAAGTGTGTTCTTGCCCATCCAACCCGATTATCAAAAACAGCTTGTTGTCCACTAGGCAATAATTCTTTTCTTTCCTCATCACTCAAGTTAAATTCTTCGGTTAATGCTTCGATCGCTTCTCTGAGTGAATGTTCTTCTCCATCAGCTGCATACTTAAGCAGGGGAAGCATAATCTTTTGAAAATCAGGGATTGACATGGGGCATACTTGAAAAACGCTAAGTATTATCTAATACTCAACATTTTACATCTTTGGTCGATCGCGTAACACACCCTAACCTGCTAATATTTCACCGTGAAGTTTTAGGTAAGGGAAATTCTTCTAAATAAAGCTCAGTTGCTTCTTTAAGATTAGCAATTGCTTCTTCAATAGTTTCTCCCTGACTAGCAGTTCCAATTTCTGGACATTCTGCAACATATACATCTTCTTCCCAATAAACAACTGCGCTGAAAGTGCGAGACATATTTTTGGTGATTAGGGTTGCAACGGGATTTTTTTAGTTTAACTCATCTGGTTAAAGGGAATAATAAGTAGAAGCGATCGCTTTTTCCCCACATTTCTTCAGCGCGATCGCTTTTTCATTCAACCCTGCCTTAAGCCTTTACATTTAGCAACAAAAAGTACATATTTAGAAACAATTAAAGGAAGGATACTCAGTCATAAGGCAGATGGAGTTAAGATTAGTTTCCTGGTAGATTAAAGAGCAATTCAGATTTTGATTTGCAAATTTGTATTCCTAACGCCTTTTACACCATAGTTTTAGATAAAATCCATTTTGGGAGAAGCATTCGTAAAGAATTGCAACTAAAATTCCTGGGATTGTTGCTTAATGAACTGTGCAACAGTTGTGTGCAGTTCTAGGTTTATTCCATTTGCAAATCTTGATTCTGTTAACTATAAATTCATGAAGTTAGTAGAGTATAGATGAGCGCCAAAAAAATAAAAATTCAGAGCGTGATTCGAGGTGGAATCGCGATCGGTATTTTAAGTATCTTAGGTGGCATCCTGGCAGCTTGTTCGCCCAATGCTGCAACAAAAGGATCGATCGCACAACGCAACTCAGATCCAAATCCCAAACTAAATTCGGTTGCTGTCACCGTTGGCGATCTCAGCAATCCGTTTTTTGTGTTAATGGGACGTGGTGCGGAGATAGAAGCCAAAAAAATTGGTGGCCCAAATACGCGAGTAACGCTGGTTTCGAGTGGGTACGATCTGAACCAACAATTTAACCAGATTGAGAACTTCGTTGCCTCAAACACCGATATCATTATTTTGAATGCAGCAGACAGTAAAGGCATAGAGCCAGCGGTTGCCAAAGCTAAACAAGCGGGTAGTGTGGTGATTGCCGTTGATACGGGCGCAGGTGGAGATGTCGATGCCACCATCACCTCAAATAACTTGCAAGCAGGACAAGTTAGCTGTAAATACATTGCCGATCGACTCAAGGGTAAAGGCAACATCGTCATAGTAAATGGCCCACCTGTAGTTTCGGTGATTGAACGGGTGCAAGGTTGTCAACAGGTGCTCGCCAAATACCCAGGTATCAAGATTCTCTCCAAAGACCAGAATGCCGAAGGCAGTCGAGATGGGGGATTGCGGGTAATGAGCGATTTGCTCACCTCCTTTCCCAAAATAGATGCAGTGTTTGCCATCAATGATCCTAGTGCAGTAGGCGCAGAACTCGCAGCTAGACAAACCAAACGCAAAGAATTTTTCATTGTGGGAGTAGATGGAGCACCGGAAGCGACTCAAGCGATCGCAGATCCCAACAGTTTATTAGTAGCAACTGCCGCTCAAGACCCCTTGGGAATGACCCGAAAAGCAGTACAAGTTGGCAACGACATCTTACACGGCAAACGACCCGCCAACCCCAATATTTTGATTCCAGTCAAGCTAATCACCCGCCAGAACGTCAGTCAGTACAAAGGCTGGCAGTAGGCGGGCAGAGGGGCAGGGGGGCAGAGGGGCAGAGGGGCAGAGGGGCAGGGGGGCAGGGGAGCAGGGGGGCAGAGGGGCAGAGGGGCAGGGGAGATAAACTTAAAACTCTGTAGGGGCGGGTTTTGCTGTTAATTTTTCTGCTATGACCACAGACTTATCTACTAAACCCGCCCCTACAAACTCAAAACTTCCCCCTGTCCCCTTGTCACCTTGTCACCTTGTCCCCTTGTCACCTTGTCCCCTTGTCACCTTGTCCCCTTGTCCCCTTGTCCCCTTGTCCCCTTGTCCCCTTGTCCCCTTGTCCCCAGTCCCCAGTCCCCAATCCCCTTCTAAGGAGTACCGATGACAACAGATATCCAACCTTCGCCTGCACCTGCTTCAAGTTTGACTCCTGTGTTGGAAATGCGGGGGATCACCAAACGCTTTCATGGTGTACCTGCGCTTCAAGGGGTGAATCTAACGATTTATCCGGGAGAAGTTCATGCTCTGATGGGCGAGAATGGTGCTGGCAAAAGTACCTTAATGAAAATCCTAGCGGGAGCCTATATCGCTGATGAAGGTGAAATTTACATCAACGGACAAAGGCTCAATATTACCGATCCGGGAACAGCAAGGCAGGCAGGCATCAATTTGATTTATCAAGAGTTGAATGTTGCACCCAATTTGACCGTTGCAGAAAATATGTTTATGGGCAGCGAGTTGCGTCGGGGGCAACTGCTCGATCGCGAAGGAATGCGGCGAGAAGCTCATCAGGTATTGCACAGTTTGGGTGCCCATTTTGCTCCCGACGATCTGGTGTCTGGTTTATCGATCGCCGAACAGCAGTTAGTGGAGATTGCCCGTGCGCTGAAAGACAAAAGCCGCATTCTGGTAATGGATGAACCAACCGCAGCTTTGAGCGATCGCGAGACAGAACGATTATTTGAGGTAATCCACAAACTGCGACGGGATGGCATTGCCATCATTTATATTAGTCACCGCATGGAAGAAGTTTATGCTCTGGCGAATCGGGTTAGTGTATTGCGAGATGGTCAGTATATTGGCAGCTTGACGCGAGATGAGATTTCGCCAGAACGACTGGTGCAAATGATGGTAGGTCGCCCGATGCAAGACTTCTACGAACATCAGCGACAGACTAGTGTCGGCCCAGTGGTGCTGGAAGTTCGCAATCTGGGCGATAATCGCAAAGTACAGCCTACCAATCTCACCTTGCACGCTGGGGAAATTGTCGGGTTAGCAGGTTTAGTAGGTGCGGGACGAACCGAACTTTCTCGATTGATTTTTGGCGCAGATCCGAAAACCAGTGGAGAAGTGTGGCTGAATGGCAAAAAACTAGAGATTAACTCGCCTGGAGATGCGATCGCAGCGGGGATTGGTTACGTTCCAGAAGACCGCAAAGATCAGGGCTTGTTTTTAGAAATGACTTCTGGCAAAAACATTGTCCTAAATACGCTCAAGCAGGACGCGAAAGCAGGTGTGCTGAACTGGCGATCGCTCGGTAAGATTGCCCACGATGCAGTAGAAGACTTCAACATCCGGTTTGCCAATCTGGAAATTCGAGCGATGGATTTGTCCGGTGGCAATCAACAAAAGCTGCTGCTGGCAAGGTGGTTAGCGATTAAGCCCAGAGTGCTATTGCTAGATGAACCAACGCGAGGTGTAGACATCGGTGCAAAAAGCGAAATCTATCGCATCATCAGCGACTTGGCGAAACAAGGCGTTGCCATTCTCATGGTATCCAGCGAATTGCCGGAAGTTGTGGGATTGAGCGATCGCGTCCTAGTGATGCGTGAAGGGCAAATAGTCGGTGAACTAGGTGGATCTACAGGCACAAACATTACTCAAGAAAACATTATGGCGTATGCCACAGGCGCATCGGAGGTTGCCGCATCATGAGTGAAACTAAATTACGTCCCGTCAAAGATGAAGCAGGCGATCGTTCCCGGACACAAAGGCGCAGAGTTGCCAATAATTGGCTGCAAATAGCGGGAATTCTGCCAATTTTGCTGCTAATCTGCATTCTGTTCTCTGTTCTGTCTCCCAACTTTGCCACACCGGGAAACGTTGTCAATATTTTACGGCAAGCATCGATTAATATCGTCCTCGCCACAGGCATGACTTTCGTCATTCTCACAGGCGGCATTGACTTGTCCGTTGGCTCAATTTTAGGTGTGTCTGCGGTTGTAGGCGTACTTGTCTCTCTCATCCCTCCCTTAAGTTGGGCAGCAATACCAGCGGCACTGTTAACAGGTTTGGTGATTGGCTTAATCAATGGTGCGCTGATTGCTTTCCTCGACTTGCCACCTTTTATTGTCACTTTGGGTGGTCTGACGGCATTGCGCGGCGTTGCTTATCTCGTGGCTAATGGCACCACCGTTTTGAACCGCAATCTTAACTTTGCTTGGATAGGCAACAACTACTTAGGCCCCTTTCCCTGGCTGGTTGTAATTGCATTGCTGACAGTATTAGCCAGTTGGTTTATCCTTAGACAAACCGTTTTGGGCGTACAAATTTATGCGGTGGGTGGCAATCAAAGGGCTGCAAGACTGACGGGAATTAAAGTCGATCGCGTACTATTATTTGTCTATGGTGTCAGTGGATTGCTGGCAGGTTTAGCAGGCGTAATGAGTTCGAGTCGGCTTTATAGCGCGACGGGGTTATTGGGAAATGGGTATGAACTAGATGCGATCGCTGCGGTAATTTTAGGTGGTACCAGCTTTACAGGCGGTATTGGCACAATTCCGGGAACGTTGCTGGGTGCGTTAATCATTGCAGTGCTCAACAATGGTTTAACCCTGCTAAATATGTCCTATTTCTGGCAGTTAGTTGTCAAGGGATTGGTGATTATTATTGCTGTGACGATCGATCGACTCCGCCGACGCAGCGGACGCTAATGGTCGATCGTCCAAACTCAGAGGTATTTGATATGAGATCGATCGTCTTCAACTCAGATCTACCACCAGTCCCAAAATCCGCCTGCGAATTGATTCGCTTTTCTTATAGCTAAACTCCTCTAAAGAGGACTAAATACTTAGTATTCAAAACCTTTCAGTCCCAGGACTTACGCAAAGCCTAATTCCGTAGGGTGCGTTAACGCCAGTGTAACGCACCATCCCACCCAATACTGCTCGGTTAAGCATTTTTTGGCATGGAGGGGCGAAGCATTTGGACAGAACATCTAGGGTTTGAGGTGATAAATTGTTGCCAAAATGCTTCGCCCCTACTCTTAACCGAGCCAGGATTGAGTATAAAGGAGGTTCTTAACCCGGATTTGGTATGAGTCCATTTTAATGGACTTGAGCTATTAGCCTGCGAATTGATAAGGCAGGCGAGCTCGCATCACAGGAGCAAGATCTCAGTTCAACCCCCTTGCGCCAGTTTTAAACCTCTGGGTCAATTCCTAAAGCACTTGACACTCCCCATGCCTAAAGGCGAGGGGATTCTCGCATCTACAGATACTCTCCACTAGGGAGAATACCCTTCATCGAGTTAGGGGTTGTGCCAAGCAACCCATTCTCTAGACCAGATGAAGCCATTGCAGCAGCATCTCTCTTTAGGTCTAAAGAACATGAGAAACCGTCCCATTGCGCTAGGTTTCTCGAAGCATTTAAATCGGCATTGTGGTAATGACCATTAGGGCAATTGAAATGGTGTTTCTTCCTAGTTCCAATAGTGCTGCAAGTTGAACAAGATTTAGAGGTGTATGGAGCCGGACGTTTAATTAACTTTAATCCCTTGAGAGTTAACTTATAACCAAGTTTTTGCTCTAAAGAATAGTACGCCCAAGCGTGTCTTGATTCCCCATTGTCTGAGCGATTTTTCCTGCTCTGCCTCATGGTGTCTCGACACCCTTCTAAATCTTCAATCACCACATCTGCATTATGATATTCAGCAAATCTAACTATCCGTCTGCTAATGGTGTGATTAACCGCGTCCATCCATCGTCTTTCTTTCTTGTTCCACTTCTTTAATGCCCTAAATTTTTTAGCTTCTTGCAAAGATTGACGGCGTTTTTGAAAGTGGCGACGACGATGTTTAACCTGCTTGCCATTAAAGAACTTACCAAATCCTTTGGCTGGCGCTACCACTGCTAGGTTATTCTGTCCTCGGTCACATCCTATTCTTTTCGTCGCTTCTACTTCTGGAACTTCCAGAGTGACAGAGATATAGGCATACCATTTATTTCGATGCTTAATTAGCTTGGCAGAACCTTTATTAATCAAAGTGTCGTAATTTAACAACCTATCTAAAATTGGTTGCCAATGTTTTGACGCTACTTCAACGGGGACTCTCTTGGTTCCTTTGATAGTGGGAAAACTCAAGCTATAGGTTTCACCAACCTTGTGGATTGTCCAGTTCTGTTTATTAATTTCTGGAGGCAAGCACTTATATTGTTTAACTTTCTTACCTGTCCCAGACGTGGTATGCCGAATAGTTTGATTTGCGAGTGCAGACATGAGCGAAGTATCTACCTTGGCTGTAGTTAACTTCCTCCTTTCTGGAAGGGGAACAGTTAACAGCCAATTAGCTAAACGAGTATTTTCCTCTGTCATCTCGCCAAACAGTTTTGCTTTAGCAAGATTGAGGTGGGAAAACTTTAGTTTTAGCGTGATAGTTACTTGACTCATGC
The DNA here is from genome assembly GCF_041929275.2 of Floridaenema flaviceps BLCC-F50. Classification (NCBI taxonomy): domain Bacteria; kingdom Bacillati; phylum Cyanobacteriota; class Cyanophyceae; order Aerosakkonematales; family Aerosakkonemataceae; genus Floridanema; species Floridanema flaviceps. The sequence continues at coordinate 1,176,735 of NZ_JBHFNR020000001.1, forward strand.
TAATATTTTTACTTCATAAATCCCATAAAACGGCACTCTAATTCCTTTTTCATAAATCCAAAACTTACCTTTATAAGGTGTAGCATCTCTTTCTTCGGAACCATCACCAGAAACAAATTCTAAAACAATTAAAGGTGCGAGATATTCTTGCCAAATCACGTAAGAACGTCGGATTTCACCATTTAAAGTTGGAGGAACATTTGGCACATAAAACCAATCCGGTGAAACTGCACCTCTTTCCGGTGGTTCTATAATTCGCCAGTAAATTCCACTATTTTGACCGATGCAATATTGCCTATTAGGATATAAATTTTGTAATACTGGTGTAAGAGAATCTGTTAATATAATACTTTGGGGATGTACCTGAAAATTTTTCACAAAAGTTCCGTCAGACTCAGGTAACTGTGTGTGATCTGGTAAAGATTTCGGCAGACCTAAAGAAGCATAAGTTTCGTAAGTTTCGGTCATCTCGATCCCCTACATCAAGTAATAATTCAAGCTGCTATAAGGTTCGATCCCCCCTAACCCCCCTTAACAAGGGGGGAACCGGATTCTCTGATTCAAAGTCCCCCTTTTTAAGGGGGATTTAGGGGGATCTAATATTAAGTTTTCGGTTTGTAAGTTGATTGCACTTGCAATTCTTTCATTTGTTTTTCATCTACGCTAGATGGTGCATTTGTTAACAAACACCTTGCTTGTTGTGTCTTCGGAAAGGCAATTACATCCCGAATTGATTCCTCTCCAGCTAATAGCATTACCCAACGATCTAAACCGTAGGCAATTCCTCCGTGAGGCGGTGTTCCATATTCAAATGCGTCTAACAAAAAGCCAAATTTATTGCGTGCTTCTTCACTCGATAAACCGATCGCATCAAACACCCTCTCCTGCACATCCCGCTGATAAATCCGGCAACTTCCTCCACCAACTTCTACACCGTTATACACCAAATCATAAGCTTGCGCTCTGGCAGTTTTCAAATCATCTAAATCTTCAGGATTTGGTGCGGTAAATGGGTGGTGCAATGCTTCTAAACGCTTTTCTTCTTCGTTCCATTCAAACATCGGGAAATCAGTCACCCAAAGCAGGTTAATTTTACTTCGATCGATTAAATCTAATTGTTGTGCAATTACCTGACGTAATCTATCCAAAGTTTTATTTACTACTTCAGTTTTATCAGCAGCAAATAATAATAAATGACCGGGTTTCGCATCTGTGCGATCGATTAATTCTTGCTTTTGTTCCTCGGTCAAATTATCTTTAATTGCGCCAATGGTGTCAATTTCTCCGTTGTCGCGCACGCGGATATAAGCTAAACCTTTTGCACCTGCTTCGCTAGCTTCTTTAAACAAGTCGCCACCAGCTTTAATTCGCACATTAGAAACTGCATCATTTCCCCCTGGAATTGGCAAAACTTTTACCACTCCACCAGATGCGATCGCACCTGCAAACACCTTAAAACCCGAATTTTTAAACAAATCGGAAACATTTACTAACTCTAAACCATAGCGAGTATCGGGTTTATCGCAACCATAACGATCCATCGCTTCCGCATAAGTCATGCGCGGGAAAGGACGAGGTAATTCAATTCCTTTAACCGCTTGGAAAACATGACAAACTAAATCTTCATTCAGTTGCAAAATCTCTTCTTGCGACATGAAACTCATTTCCATGTCTAACTGAGTAAATTCTGGTTGTCTATCAGCGCGTAAATCTTCATCGCGGAAACAACGCGCAATTTGATAGTATCGATCGAACCCCGAAACCATCAACAACTGTTTAAATAATTGCGGAGACTGAGGTAAAGCATACCATTCCCCCGGATTAACGCGACTCGGTACTAAATAATCTCTTGCACCTTCAGGAGTAGAACGAGTCAAAATTGGGGTTTCAATTTCAATAAAACCCTTTTCATCTTCTAAATGACGACGAATTGCTTTGACAACTTGGTGCCGAAGTTGTAAATTAGCAGTCATGCGATCGCGTCGCAAATCCAAATAGCGATACTTCAGACGCAACTCTTCCCGGACAACTTCTTCGTCAGCCGTTGACACCTGGAAAGGCATCTGCTTATATACTTGATTGAGCAACTCCAGTTCATCAGCGTAAACTTCCACCTCACCAGTGGGAATACGTGGATTGAGAGAATCTGCTGGACGTGGCGTTACCCGACCAGTAATTTTTACCACATATTCGTTACGCATCTTCTCAGCTTGCTGATATGAATTCGGAGTGCGTACCGGATCGCTTACAATTTGCACTATCCCAGAGCGATCGCGCAAATCTAAAAATATCACACCCCCGTGATCGCGGCGACGATCCACCCATCCATAAAGAGTGACCGTTTCTCCCACATTGTAACTTCGGAGTTGACCGCAATAATGACTTCGCATACCTGTTGATGTAAAATTCAAACACTAAAAATTGGAAAACTTCACCATTATGCCCTATTGCGGGGGTGACTGGGGACTGGGGAGGTGGGGAGGTGGGGAAATGGGGAGATGGGGGGATGGGGGGATGGGGAGAAAATAATTTCACTAACTACTTATTCAACTCTCCCCACCTCCCCACCTCCCTACCTCCCCACCTCCCCACCTCCCTACCTCCCCACCTCCCCAACTACTATTTATCCTGGGGAACAGAAGCGATCAAATCGTTCCAGGTTTTTTTTCGCCGCATCTGTTAACTGAGTTCCCAGAGATTCTATTTCACCAACGAATACTTGCCAGTTTTTATCTGTTTGTTGTTGCAAATCTTGCACGGTTTGTTCAACTTGTTCTTTTTCAATCAGTTTATTTTGTTCCACTGATTCTCTAGCTTTTCGCACCGCTTCTAAATATTTCTCACGGCTAAGTTCACTCCATTCTTTCGTCATTTCTACTGCTTTAGTTCTGAGTGCTTCAAACGTTTGCCAGTTTTTATCCGCTTCCTTCTGTAGTAACTGACTTGTCTGTTCGATGCGTTCTTTTGCTTCAGTTTGATTTTGTTCTAAGACGTTTTGTGCGCCAGAAACAGCGTTAAGATAACCTTCGCGGATTAATTCTGTAGCCGTTTGCCATTCTTCTTGTGCGCGGTTTTTAATGGCTTCAAACAGTGCCATTGTTTCTTTAATTACATCATCGTTGGGATCGGGGGTTTCCGGTTTTACCAAATCAGTAGTCTCAGGCTCAACTTCTACGATCGCAGATTCAGGAGGAATTGTTTCTTCTGTGTTCATGGGTTGTTGCTCCTTAAAAATTTATTTATGAGGATTTTTTCTGACTTTCTAAATTAAGTAGAGCAAATTCTAATTTGTTTTGTTTCCTAATTTACAAAAGTGGATTTTCACAGATAAATTTACTAACAGTTTATGCTTTTACCTCAAATGCTGCAAGCTGCCAATTTGCGCTTTCCCTTGGCTATTAGTTTAGGTGCCCAAGCAGCTGACCTGTGTCCCTTCTATTTTACCTGATACTTCCGCAACCTTTTGGGACTAATTTCTCCTTCGGAACCTTTTTTTATCAATCTTACTGGCTGCTTCCCAATCGGATTTTTTGTGTAGTTGGTAGTTGGTAGTATCTAGTAGAAATCCCACTACCCACTATCAACTACATACTACCAATTCCCCACCATCGCCACGCTAGTAACTAGCAACAGAGTTAACTAGCTGTTAATTTAATTTTCAACTACTGTTGGCGCAACATCAGAAATTGTGTCTGAATGACATTTCTTTGGTAGCCAAGACTGATATCATGCAAAAGGCAGCAAGTGTCAAAAGTGTTAAATGTCGAACAACTCTAATCGGCTAGAAATGGTAGAATATGCGGCTGTTGTAGGCACGATCGCAGGAGCGGTGGTAGCTGTCATTAGCGGCAAAATCATCTATTTGGCAGTACCTCTGTCAGCTTCGGTGTTAGTCAACTTAGTCAACCGTCGCCGTTTTGAGTTGCTAAGTAGAAATAGCACCAATGCAGCGACGACGCGCCTTTATCGGCAACTCGCAACAGATATCCAAACTTTACAAGCAGTGACGCGAACTTTAGCCTCTGGGGGAGAAGCGAATTATTTAGGTATTGCCAAGCAGACGGCGCAAATGCAGGATTTTATTGCTTCTTTACTGGGAGCAAAAATGAATCCCATTTATCAAGATATAGGAGAACTCAGGGATCAATACAGCAGTTTAGAGGATTCCTTAAGTAGTGTAGTGCAGTACCTCAATAGCACTTCTCTGGCACCGCGATTAGATAATTTAGAGCAAACTGTAAAACAGTTCTCTGACAGAATGGGAGATGTTTCTTTACCTCCTGAACAATGGTTAATTGCACAAATAGAAGATTTAAAACAACAAGTTAGAGAATTACAGCTTCAGGGAACAAAAGTAGACAACCGCAAACAAAGAATTGCTGAATATTCCCAAATTGAGTCATGGTTAATGAGTAAGTTGGATGAACTCAAACGACAAGTGCAAGAAATTCAAAAATCTGTCGCCATAGAATCACCAAAAAGTCAGAGAAAAGTGGAAAATGTCTCCTATCGGGAGCCTCATTTACCTTTTGCCAGTTTGCCAACACAAAGTTATCATCCTCAACCTGCAATTACTACTACTGTGCAACCGTTAACTTCCCCGATTTCCTTGCCAAAATGGGATTGTGTTCAGACAATAGCCGCGCATTCTGACTGGGTATCTGCGGTGATTTTTGCGGCGGATATGTCAAAGATTATTAGTGGAAGTTTCGATCGCACTCTGAAAGTTTGGAATTATCAAACAGGAGAATTAGTTCGGGTAATTTCGGAAAATACTGGTGCAGTTTATGCTCTAGCTTTCAGTGACAATCTTAATTTACTCGCTCAGGGTGGTTCTGAACAAAATATTAAACTTTGGGAAATAGAAACAGGTGCTTTAGTAGAAATTTGTAAAGAACATAGTGGATCGGTAAGAGGAATTGCTATTAATCCTGATGGACAAATTCTGGCTAGTGGTAGTTATGATGGCACAATTAAGTTATGGGAGTTAGAAACTGCTAAGGAAATTAAAACTTTTACTAAACATTCTGGCGCAGTAAGCGCGATCGCTTTTAGTCCAGATGGACAAATTCTGGCAAGCGGTGGCGGCGATGGCATGATTAAATTGTGGCATTGGAACACTGGACAATTGTTGCACAGTTTAGTTGGCGATTTAGGCTTAATTGGCTCAATCGCTTTTCATCCCACAGAACCCATGTTAGTCACTGCTAGTAGCGATCGCACTATCAAATTATGGCATTTGGGCACTCGCGATCGTCTTTATACTTTCATCAGTCACACAGGTGGCGTTACTTCTGTTTGCTTTAGTCCTGATGGCAAAACTCTCTTTAGTGCCAGTGTTGATGGTTCCATTATCATCTGGGATTTATTGAGCGGTAAACCTTTAACTACCTTGACTTTTGAACCTGCACAAGCGATCGTTTCAATGGCACTGGGCAAAAATGGTCAAACTCTAGCTGCAGGAAGTGTCAATGGCACTCTAAAAATTTGGCAACTTAATTGAGTTAACTAGGTTTTGGCTGAATCAGCGAGTTCCAGAACCTATATTACTATCTGGTCCACCTTTATTCGGTGGCTCGTAGTCCATCGTTTTAATTAAACCATGAATATCTACACTAGCCGCAGTTACAGCATGGATATTAATTAGCTGTATTCCCAGAATCAGAGTCATCGCACTTAGCAAATTAATTGTTAAACCCATAACAGTCACCTCAACAGAATATACATTTAAATATCGGCTATTGAACTGACTGATAGAGTGATGAAAGCTAGCGGGAATTGTGACAATTTGATGACAAATGAGTGATGAGATTGTGCCAACTAACCCGCTCCGATCCCTCATTATTAGTGATGATTATCACAAATTTCGATCGCCATTACTTCACCCAATCTATCGAACGAGAAGCCAATAACCACACCTGTGTTAACAATTGTCTCATACTTGTCCGATTAACGATCGCCCAAAGGTTAATTGTCAAGCAGACGCTACCCAGTGTCAGCAAAATGTAAGTTGGGAGCATCACTACCCCAACCATAAACCAGGTAAAGACGTGCAAAATCATTACCACAGCTAGCATTGTCGCCATTGTAATTGCTGGAACTAACTGCACCCAGGAACGATTTAATCCCACCAGGATCGTAGTCTGCAAAGTTGCTAATAAGTTGGCGGGTACTAGAAACGCACAGATAGCAGCACAGTTGAGGCGAGAAAATTCGCAAAGATGATGAAAATCAAACATTTAATATGACTCGTAATGAATTAAGAAAAACTTGCAATAAGGCTCTACATCTTGTCTTTGGTAGTCCAAATATTGGTGAACATCATTAACATCCCGCCGATTAAAATGGCGATCGCCAGTCCACCTGCTATTACATTCTGCCAATCTACATTTTCCATGTTATTTTTTAATTCCTCTGACCCTGCTTTCACCTTACCGCATTTTTCCCTCAGCCGTGAGTCAGTTTTATATTTATTTTCTTATTGCTGTCAATCATCGTATTTAAATATACAATAGATTGCTTGTTCAAAACCAGTTATTTTAAACTAGTAATAAATCTAGATAATTTTCCATATATTTAGTAAGTTTTGTCAAATAAGTAGGTAGATGTAAATAAAGTAAAAAGCAAGGCGGGCTCTCCTGCCCACCCCACAAGAGTACATCTTTCTTGTGGGGTGGGCAGGAGAGCCCCGCCCCATCCTCATATAACTATTATCAATTTATTTATTTGCACCTACTTATATGAGCAGAAGTTCGCGATCGAAAGTCAAGAAAAACTTTTTATTTTCAGCTGTGCCGCATTTAAATAAGTTTATTTAGAAACAGAAAAAATAGCTTTCTTCTGCTTTGAGAGCGCCGAGAACTCCGAGAGTTCCGAGAGTTCCCCAGCGCCTTTATAAATCCGTTGGACTTTCAGGCGCAATATCAAAACCACCTTCTTGTCTAAGTGTTTGCTGACTCGTAATTAAATCGCTCAATTCGTGAATTTCCACCCCAATATCCTGACAAGCTTGTTTCAATTCGGCAGAGAAAGCATTAATATTTTTCCCATAACCACAAAGCTCGGTTGCTGTCTCAATTCCCTGTTTCGCATTAGCTTTGGCACAATCAATTAATTCGATGCCATGAAGTTTACTCTCAGATGCCATAAACGGAAATTTCCTTCTAACTCGTTATAGTTAGGACTTTAATTTTTGCTGTAATATGTTTCATCTGCCTTCAGTCTGATCGGCGATCGTCAGTTTGTTGTAACGACTTGGGTCGTTTCTTAGTCTGTTGTAACGACTTGGGTCGTTTCTTTACCAGATATAAGGACTAAAGTCCTTACAACCAACTAGGACTAAAGTCCCGACAACGAACAAAGATAATTGCTAAAGTTTACCTTTTTGTTTGTTGCCAATATTTGTAAGCAGAGTAGGCGAGAGTCACCACCCCAGTAATAATTGCTGATTCATCAATTTGAAATTGGGGATGATGCAGGGGATAATTATGTTGATCTTTAAACCCGACACCCAAGCGGAACATTGAACCTGGAACCTTTTCCAAATAGCGAGAAAAATCTTCTGCACCTAACGAAGGTTCAGGGAGAATAATAATACTATCACTACCCCAAGCTTCCCTAGCCGATTGCTCTAATAATTGGGTTAACATGGGGTCATTGAGTACACCCGGAACACCCTGTTTATAGGAAACTTGATATTGAGCGCCGTAAGTTTTACAAACATTAGCAACAATTTGCTCAATCCAATTTGGTAAAGCTTCGCGACTTTCTGGATGGAGCGATCGCACAGTCCCCAACAACTTTACCTCATCAGCAATCACATTGGGAGCACGACCCCCAACAATTTTACCGATCGTCACTACCACCGGACGCAGCGGATTTTGGGTGCGACTAATCGCTTGTTGCAAAGAAGTAATGACTTGCGAAGCAATCCAAATTGCATCGATCGCTTCATGGGGTCGAGCACCATGACCCGACTCACCAATTATAATAATTTCCAAATCATCTGCCGCAGCTGTCAGGGCACCATAACGAATCCCCACAGAACCCGCAGGAATAGAAGGAAAAACGTGCAAACTTAAAATTCCTGACACTCCATTTAATGCACCATCTTCCACCATCCAGCTAGCGCCTTTAGCAACTTCTTCCGCTGGTTGAAACAAAAAACGCACATTTCCGGTAAAGTTTTCTCCCAACTGCGCCAAAACCATTGCCGTTCCCAAACCCACAGTTGTATGCACATCATGACCGCAAGCGTGCATAACTCCCGCTTCACTGGAACTATAATCTAAACCAGTGCGTTCGTGAATTGGCAAAGCATCCAAATCGGTACGAATTGCTAAAATCCGATCGCTGTGACTATCACCCCGAAGATCTCCTACCACTCCCGTTTTACCCACACCCTGTTGAGCATGAATACCGTAGGAAGACAACACGCCAGCAACATAAGCAGAAGTTTGATACTCCTGACCACTTAATTCTGGGTGAGAGTGAATATGACGACGAATCTCAATCAGACGGGGTGCTAGTTTAGTCGCTATTTCTTTAATATCAGCAAGCATGGATAAAGTTAGTTTTAGTTGTGATGCCTTTTTAACATGATAAAGAATTGTTCTGGAAACTGAAATGGGCAAAAAAATAGCGATCGCATTTCTCGATTTAGTAGAGTGCGATCGCCATCCCATTTAAGGTTCAGTTAGTAGAGATTTATCGATCTTCTACTCCGACTCAATCCTTAAGACTTGTTTTTAACTTTGAAACCTGCTGACTTGAGACGGTTGCTAATCTTCACCTTCAGTCCAGAACTAACACCCACAACCTTAGTCAGTTCTTGCAAACTAGAACCGCCAAAAGAAGAAGGTAAGTTACCCAAACCAACCGTAAAGTTTTTCACCGACAGCGAAGAACTGCTGAAGATATTCAACCGGAACTCTTGACTCAACATTATAGTTGTGTAGTAAGTACCACTCGCCGTTGTACCAGTCTTAGTCACAGCACTAAAGAGTTCTTCGGAATTACCAAAACCAAAACCAGCAACTTGGATTACATCTTCCTCAGCATTGAAATCGTAAATCACATCCTGACCAAACTGTTGACCACCAGTTAAGCTGTCACTTCCACCAGGTAAGGTACTGCCACCACCAGGTAAGGTACTGCCACCACCCGGTAAGGTACTGCCACCACCAGGTAAGGTGCTGCCACCACCAGGTAAGGTGCTGCCACCACCAGGTAAGGTGCTGCCACCACCAGGTAAGGTGCTGCCACCACCAGGTAAGCTACCGACACGCAATGAATCAATAATAAAGGTATCTTTACCAGCGCCACCGTAGAGAGTATCTTTACCAGCGCCACCATACATCAGATCATTGCCATCGCCGCCGAAGAGAACATCATCTCCATCACCACCAGAGAGAGTATCGTTCCCATCACCGCCGACTAAGATATCGTTGTCTTGACCACCAATTAGTAAGTCATCTCCCTCACCACCGTAAAGGAAATTCTTACCACCACCACCAACGAGGACATCTTTACCACTTTCACCAACTAGAATGTCATCCCCATCCTCACCGTCTACTATGTCATCACCAGCGCCACCAAATACTAGGTCGTTACCAGCGCCACCTAATACTAGGTCATCGCCGCCATCGCCAAAGACGTAATCATTACCTGCACCGCCATTGACATTATCATTGCCACCACTGCCAGAAACTAGGTCATTGCCATCTAGTCCATCTAAGCGATCGGCGATCGCTTTACCCAATAGTAAATCATCCCTGGTAGTTGCCAGGGTAGTTTGTGAGGAAGCAATTAAACCTTGTTGCTGACCTTTTGCCAGATACTGTTCAAAAGCATTTTTAAACAACCCTTTGCTAAGGTCTTGTTGTACCTGTGGATTTAGGTCAGTATACAGCTGAGCATCAAACCTCGAACTAATGAAACGCTTTTCTTTGAAAGCGACACCAACAATATGTTCAAAAGCAGTAGTCGTTCCTGCTTTAACTGCTTGTGCTACATCCTGATTAGCTTGAAGATATTCTGCAACATTGATAGCGCGATTGAACTCACGACCTTCTTTAACACCAATATTTATCCAGTGGTTAAAAGCGCTAACAATTTGACCTTTATTCTTTGCTTCTGCAATATCAGGATTGGTTTCTAAATAGAATGTCTCGTCAAAATAAGGAGTTGGAATATCTCCTTCTGATTCACCTTTTTTTAGGAAATATTCAAAGGCACTAGCAGCTTCTCCCCTTTGGATAGCTTGTTGTACCTTGACGTTAGTACTTTCATAGAAAGTGCTATTAAAAAAGAAACTAACGGTACGATATTTTTCTGTACTGCTAACTTTTATAGCGTGTTCTAAAGCTCCAGTTAGTCCTTTACTCGCTGCCTCTTTAACATCTGGATTGTCTTCCAAATATTTTTTAGCATTAAACAAGCGATTGCCAGTTTCCCGTCCTTCTTTGTCGCCAAACTCTTCGTAATGTTTACTGGCGCTGGTAATTTTACCTTCTTTAAGTGCTTGGTCAATGTCCTTGTTCAATTTGCGATATTCTTCAGGATTAAAAGCTAAAGAAGCTTGACGGTCTTCGTTTTTGCCAACTTTTTCATAGTGTTCTTTAGCACTCTTGAACTCGCCTCTTTTAATCGCATCGTCAACGTCTTTGTACTTTTCGCGGTAAAATTTCTCGTCGCAAAGGTCTGCTAAGTTTAAAGACATACAATCTCTCTCCGAAATCTGTATAGTTTCCTACTTCTCTTTTTGCAATCAAGAGAAAATAGATGCACTAATTACCCGTAACTGACTGTATTATACATGACCAGGTTCCCAAATTTCGGAAAAAAAATTTTAATTAATCAATGATATTTTTAGCGCCATAACTGGGTAATATAGCTGTTATTCTTAATAACTCTTGTAGACCGTAAAGTTAACATTGCGGTGGTAATTTCTGTCACTTTAGTTATTATATCTATCTTAAGGTAGATGCTTTCAAAATCAAGCTAGAGGTTGATTGGTGCAGTTAAGCTAAGAGTGGTGAATCTAGAAATCGCATTTGCAGCCAATAACTCCTGAGATATTAGTTTGCCATGATTGGGGAACTTTTTTACCAGAAGTTATCGATCGCCTTGCGAGTTATGGTCAGTGTTTACGAAAGAAGATAGTAGTCAGTGGGTGACGATCGCCAACATCCAAACAAACTATAAAATTTTTCATACTATGAGTTATTGCTTTAATCCTACTTGCGAACAACCGGAAAATCCTCAAGAAACAGAGGTTTGCTTAACTTGTCACTGGCCTTTATTGTTGCGGAACCGTTATCGATCGCTTAAACTAATAGAAGCCGGAAATTTTGGCAGAACCTTACTTTGTACAGACGCAGACAGACTAAACGCCCATTGTGTAATCAAGCAATTTTTTAAATGGCGTAAAATAGAAAATGCGATCGCCGCAATGGCAAGAGCCAGACAAATCTTTGAAAAAGAAGCTAAACTATTACTGCAACTAGGAGAACATCCCCAAATTCCCACACTACTAGCTTGTTTCGAGCATGATAAAAGTTTGTACCTAGTACAAGAATTTATTGAAGGACAAAACTTATTAGACGAAATCTTACAACAAGGAACATTCAGCGAACAAAAAATTAGAAACTTATTAAACGATCTATTACCCGTTTTAAAATTCATCCATCAACATAACGTAGTGCATCGAGACATTAAACCGATGAATATTATTCGCCGCCAAAGCGATCGAAAATTAGTATTATTAGACTTTGGTTTAGCGAAACTACTACATAGTAATTCCTGGGGAAAAACAGGTTCCCAATATGGAACAGAAGGCTATGCACCAATTGAACAAACTCGTGGTAAAGTGTATCCAGCCAGTGACTTATTTAGTTTAGGAGTCACCTGCATTCAGTTAGTTACCGGAACAGTAATAGAAGAACTTTACCAAGCAGAAGAAGGCATTTGGATATGGCGAGAATATCTCAGACAAAGAGGCGCAGATGTTAGTGATAAACTAGCGCAAATCTTAAACAAATTAATTAAAGACTCCCTCAAAGAACGCTACCAAAGCGCCAGTGAAGTCATGCAAGACTTACAAGAAAGCGCACCCAGATGGCAATGCTTCAAAACTTTTAGCGGACATTTCGGAGTAGTAAACCGAGTTACTTTTAGCCCAGACGGAGAAACTGTAGCTAGCGGTAGTGAAGATAAAACCCTAAAAGTTTGGCATTTAGAAACAGGTGAATTAATCCAATCTGTAATCAGCGAATCTCAAGGCGTAAAATTTGCCGCTATCAGTCCCGATGGAAAAATGCTAGCTAGCGGTAGTGGAGATAACTCAATTCAAATTTGGCAGCTACCTACAGAAAAAATTCAACATACCTTAATTGGACATCTAGGCATAGTTAATCAAGTCGCTTTTAGTGCCAATGGAGAAACTTTAATTAGTGGCAGTACAGATAACACAATTAAACTTTGGGACACCAGTAGCGGGGAACTACTGCACACTTTGACAGGACATACTGCTGCTGTAAACACAGTTATTGTTAGCTCTGATAGTAAATTTGTCGTTAGTGGCAGTGAAGACAAAACGATTAAAATTTGGCATTTAAGTGGTGGAATACTGCTGCATAATTTAACAGAACATTCGCAAACGATTAACTCTTTAGCTATTAGCCCCGATAATCAATTAGTAGCCAGTGGTAGCGCCGACAATACAATTAGGATTTGGCATTTAGCTACTGGCAAACTCATAGATATTCTCACTGGACACTCACAAGCAGTACGTTCCGTAGCCTTTAGTCCCAATAGCAAAATTTTAGCCAGTGGCAGCGAAGACCGAACCATTAAGATTTGGGCATTAGGGACTAGGGACTAAGGCGGGGTTAGGGGTTAGGGGTTAGGGGTTAGGGGTTAGGGAAAAACTCCCCTGCCCCCCTGCCCCCCTGCCCCCCTGCCCCCCTGCCCCCCTGCCCCTGAAACCCTGAAACCCTGATTATTTCGATCAATTGTCAAGTTCTTTAAAGTTTTGCTGAGTTTTGAGGAGTACCTGAGAGAGTGTGCGGTAAACTAAGCTTTGATTCAAAGAAGCTTGTGTTATCTGCTTTGCAGAGTCGCATTGTTGAGCCTCGTTTGGAGTCTTTATTCCATGTCACATTCAGTAAAAATCTACGATACCTGTATTGGCTGTACTCAATGCGTCCGGGCTTGCCCCACTGACGTATTGGAGATGGTTCCCTGGGACGGCTGCAAAGCCCAACAGATTGCTTCATCTCCTAGAACACAGGACTGTGTTGGTTGCAAACGTTGCGAAACGGCTTGCCCCACAGACTTTTTGAGCATCCGAGTTTACTTGGGCGCTGAAACTACTCGCAGTATGGGCTTGGCCTACTAAGCTCTTGCATCCATAGTCCTGAGTGTTGAGTTGTGAAGATTCTTCCTTCCATCTGTTGAACTTCTGACTCGTACTCAGGACTAGTTATTTGGTGATAAAACAGGAACAGGGAACAGGGAACGGAACAGGCAATAGGGTGTAATTTCAGGGGATTTAGACCCTACTACCCAAAAGTCATTACTTACAGAAAACTTGACGTTATCTTGATAGCTCAGTAGCTTTTAGCAAGTAAGTTATAGTTGTTTGGCAAGAGCAGGAGTGGTCGTGAAATGTGTGGAATTGTTGGCTATATTGGCACTCAGGCAGCTAGTGAGATTTTGTTAGCAGGATTAGAGAAGCTGGAATATCGGGGTTATGATTCGGCTGGCGTAGCTACTGTGAGGGAGGGAGATATTCACTGCGTTCGGGCTAAGGGGAAATTACAAAACCTGCGTGATAAGTTAGCGGGTGATGAAAATCCGGCGCAAATAGGGATTGGGCATACTCGCTGGGCTACTCATGGTAAGCCGGAAGAGTACAACGCACATCCACATACGGATACGGCGATGCGAGTGGCGGTGGTGCAAAATGGGATTGTGGAAAATTATCGGGAGTTGCGGGAAGAGTTAAAGAGTCGGGGGCATAAGTTTCGCTCGGACACTGATACAGAAGTAATCCCGCATTTAATTGCGGAATTTTTAACTTTGTTGCCGAATAATTCTGCTGTTTCTGTTAATTCGCGGTTTTTGGAAGCGGTGCGACAAGCGGTGAATAAGCTGGAGGGGGCGTTTGCGATCGCAGTAATTTCCGCTGATTTTCCTGATGAGTTAATTGTAGCGAGACAGCAGGCACCTTTAGCGATCGGATTCGGTTCCGGTGAGTTTTTCTGCGCTTCCGATACTCCGGCAATTGTCCCTTATACTCGTGCTGTTTTAACTTTAGAAAATGGGGAATTAGCTCGGTTAACTCCTTTGGGTGTGGAAGTTTACAATTTTGCTGGAGATAGATTGAAGAAAACTCCCCGCACTTTGAATTGGAATCCGATATTAGTCGAAAAGCAAGGATTCCGTCACTTTATGCTCAAAGAAATTTATGAACAACCAGGAGTTGTAAGAGCTTGTTTGGAATCTTATCTTGATAGTGATTGGACGGCATCGAATGGGAAATCACCGATAAAATTGGATTTACCAACTGAACTTTGTGCAGATTTAGAACATATTCAAATTTTGGCTTGTGGTACTTCTTGGCACGCTGGTTTAGTGGGAAAATATTTGTTGGAACAGTTAGCCGGAATTACGACGACTGTGCAATATGCTTCTGAGTTTCGTTATGCGCCGCCGCCGTTAACTGCAAATACTTTAACTATTGGGGTGACACAATCAGGAGAAACGGCTGATACTTTGGCTGCTTTGTCAATGGAACAAACTCGAAGATTGGGTAAATCTGCGGAATTTAAGGCGAGATTATTGGGGATTACTAATCGTCCTGAAAGTTCTCTTGGGCAATTAGTTTCTCATATTATTGATACCCATGCTGGGATTGAAATTGGGGTGGCGGCGACGAAAACTTTTTTGGCTCAATTAATCGCTTTTTATTGTTTGGCTTTGGATTTAGCTTATCGGAGAAAGACTTTATCTGCTATTGCGATCGAGAAAATTTTGGATGGTTTACGATTGCTACCAGCGCAAATTGAAATGGTTTTGGAAAGCCAAGAAAGATATATTGAAGAGTTAGCCCATGATTTTGCAGAGACGCAAGATTTTATCTTTTTGGGTAGGGGAATTAATTACCCAATTGCTTTAGAAGGGGCGCTGAAATTGAAGGAAATTAGTTATATTCATGCTGAAGGTTATCCGGCTGGGGAAATGAAGCATGGTCCGATCGCACTTTTAGATGCTAAGGTTCCGGTAGTTGCCATTGCCATGCCTGGTAGTCCAGTTTATGAAAAAGTAATTTCCAACGCCCAAGAAGCCAAAGCCCGTGATTCCCGCTTAATTGGCGTAACCACAAGTAATGAAGGGGAAGAATCGGATGTTTTCGATCAAGTTTTACCAGTTCCTTTAGTTGATGAATTATTGTCTCCCATTGTCACAGTAATTCCCCTGCAATTGTTAGCTTATCATATTGCTTCTCGACGCGGTTTAGATGTTGACCAACCTCGTAATTTAGCTAAGTCAGTAACAGTTGAATAA
The DNA here is from genome assembly GCF_041929275.2 of Floridaenema flaviceps BLCC-F50. NCBI lineage: Bacteria > Bacillati > Cyanobacteriota > Cyanophyceae > Aerosakkonematales > Aerosakkonemataceae > Floridanema > Floridanema flaviceps. Next base: position 1,192,305 of record NZ_JBHFNR020000001.1, read on the forward strand.
AGGAAATATCCGATTTGACTGCGTTGGGTAGGAATAATAAAGTTGGACAATTAATAATAAAATTGTACAATTTCAGGGGGCGAATGTATAGCCCCCTAAGCGAGATTTTTTGTAGGCAGAATCATGAGGTAATGGAAGTAGGCTAAATTTGAGCGTTACTACATGATAGCGATCGCTCTTACCAAACAACAAACTTAAAGAAAAATCGCGCCTTACAATGAATAAAGCGCGTTTAGAGAAACTAGTGATATCATGTCTGGTCGAATAACCTGAATAAAAATGGCTGAAAGTATTGTTTTGAGGGTATTGCAATGATGGGCAATCAACCGGACATGATATGAAAAGGATAAACTAAAATTGAGGTACGTTGTTGCGCTTTAGCGCTAAAGTCCATCTTTAAATAAATCGCATATTCAATATGAATGCACACAAGATAGAAACAACTTTAACTGACAATGGCACTTTACTCTTAAAAGATTTGCCATTTCAAGCGGGTGATTCTGTGGAAATTATTATCCTTAAACGTAATTACCAAAAATCAGAATCAAATCCTTATCCTTTGCAAGGAACAGTATATCGCTATGAAGATCCTTGTGAACCTGCTACCCCTTTAGAAGATTGGGAAGCACTGCAATGATTATACTCGACACCCAGATATGGATTTGGTGGGTTGATAACAATCAGCGACTTACTCAGCAACATCGAGATTGGATACAACAATATCAAGCTCAAGGTTTAGGAGTTAGCATTATTTCTTGTTGGGAAGTCGCTAAATTAGTAGAGAATAACAAACTCATTCTATCCCGTTCAGTTGATGAGTGGTTGCAAGCAGCTTTGGCTTATCCGGGAGTACAGTTAATCAATCTGACGATTCCCATAATTGTTGATGCAAAAATTCTTGCTTATCCCGATGTACAAACTCTTAAGTAATTAAATCTGATTCTTGCTATAGATTCTCAGCGTTTTTGCTGACACCCAGCCCAGAAGACCTCCCTTTGTTATCAAATTTTAACTTCATAAAGATTTTTAGAGCAAGTCAGGGCATCATACCAAATCCGGGTTAGTTACCCCCGTTATTTTTGAGGGGAAGGGGGAAGGGGGAAAGGGGAAGGGGAAGAAGGGGAAGCAGGATATTGGTTTTAAAGGTAATACCACATCCGGAGCAAAAACCCTTGCCCCTGCCCCCTTCCCCCTTCCCCAGAAAAAGGGGTTTTTCACCCGGATTTAGTATCATAAGCCAAAAGATTACTAGGAGTCAGTTGATAAACTTTTTGATATTTGATAGTAAAGTTGTACACTAATGGTATGGAGCTTTTGTCTATTAACAGATAGAACAGTTAAACTATTTTCCTGGCTATAGCGTTATAGGCTACTTAACGTATACACAGACAGGAACTCGTTTATAGGCAGGTGTACCACTGCGGCGATCGCTATTCGCACTAAATAAAATATTAGCTTCAGGATAAAACATAAAAGCCGCTCCTTCCCGAATCGCACCGCAAATAATTTCAATATTATCTAATTCTCCAGCATCTCCTTTAACAGAAACTCGTTGATGTTCTTGTAATCCGGCATTCTGCACATCCAAACGATTCATTAAAATACAATGGCGATGGGGCATTCCTCGATATTTATCCCCCGGCTGATAAACTACAGTATTATGTTGTCCGTAGCTGCGTCCCGTACCTAAAATTAGCACCATCCCCGTTTGCTCTTCGGAAATCCCAAAATCAGTTTTATTTGGTAAACTTAATTGTGGTAAAGGTGTGACAAACATTTGGGCTTTTCCTGAACTTGTAGCAAATTTTGGTTGAGTAAAGATTCGCCCTTCAATAGTAAATTCTTCTTGCGTTTTGTCAATTGTGGCAATTTTTTGATAACCGGGAATGGTTTTAGCAATTAACTCCCTAACATAGCTAGTATCTTGTAGTTTTCGCCAATTAATTGGACTTTCTCCATGTAGGCGATGAGCGATTTCTGCAAGTAATTCCACTTCCGAAATTAACTCAGCTTCACTTGGTTGTAAATGACTAGTTCCCGCATCATTTAACCGCACAAAATTATTCCCAGATTCTGTGGTAGTTTGATGTGGGTTTTCAAACCGATTGAATACAGGTAAAATTAAGGTTTGATGTTGTGCTAATCCGTGAAAATGTCCTAAATTTGGTTTAGTAGCAACATAAAAAATGGTCTGAATTTGGGATAATGCAAATTTGGCTTGTTTTAAATCCGGGTTAGCGGCATAAAGATTTCCCCCTAAGCATAAAAGTGTATCAACTTTTCCCTCTGTAGCGGCTTCAATTAAGGCGCGAGTATCATAACCTGGGGTTTCACTTACGGGATGTCCTAATAATTGGGAGAGTGCTTGTTTGATTTCTTCTTTTAATCGCACAGTTACACCCATTGAACCAAATCCTTGCACATTGGAATGTCCGCGAATGGGCATTGTACCTGCACCGAGTTTTCCGGCATTACCTGTAATTAAGGCTGTGTTAGCAATACTAAAAACGTTATTTACTCCGTTACTGTGGTGAGTAATGCCCATTGCCCAGGCAAATACTACTCGCTCTGATGTACCAATTAAATAAGCTGCGGCTGTGATTTCTTCAATAGATAAACCACTTGTGTTAGTAATAGTTTCCCAAGATGTTTGTTGGGCATAATTTATGACTTCTTGCCAGCCGTCGGTGTAGGAGGCGAGATAGTCTTTTTTGATTAAATTCTGTTCTATTAAGGATTTTTGTAAACCAATAAATAAGGCTACATCGCTACCAGGAATTAGTTGCAGATATAAAGTAGAGATGTCTGAGCCGCCTTTGAGCAGAGATTTAATGGGAAAAGCTGGAGAAGCAAATTTTACTAAGCCGATTTCTATTTGGGGGTTAATAATAATAACTTTGCCATTTCTTTGGCGCAATTTAATCAATTCATTCATTAACCGGGGATGATTAGCTGGGGCGTTAGAGCCAACTAAAACCACGCAATCACTTTCTTTTAGGCTTTCTAGGCTCACCATTGATGTGCCTGAGCCAAATACTTGTTTTAATCCAACGGTTGAGGGAGCGTGACAGAGATCGGAACAATCTGCTAGGTTATTGCTGCCTAAGCTACGCATTAGCAGTTGTAGCAGATAAGCGGCTTCATTGGAGGAACGCCCGGAACTATAGGTAGCGATGCGTTGGGCTGGTTGTTGAAATGCTTTGGTTGCTATTTGGAAAACTTCTTCCCAGGTAATGCGTTCGTAGTGGGATGCTCCGGTTCTCAGAATTAGGGGATAATTGAGTCTACCTAAACGATCGCATTCCTGTGAAGTGAGTTGTTGCAGTTGCGTGATATTATATTTCTCAAAGAATTCTGGGTTAATAGCGGGTTGCAATTCCGATGCGATCGCTTCCACACTTTTAGCACAGCGTTGTAAATATTCTCCAGCTTCGTTAACAAATCCGCCTTTTTGTCCACCTGTTCCCCAAGCACAAGATAAACAAGCACTTTTATGATTGAGTGTTTGCCATAGTTTCAATCCTGTGGGAGTGAAAGTCTTTTCTACCCAATATTGAATTACAGGTAAACCGCCCCCTACTGAGGGATGAGATTCGTTGTCGTTCGACTGAGTTTCGACAAGCTCAACTGCTGGGCTCGCGCCGAAGTCTGGAGAGTTGTTCATCTGTGGTTAACTCAATGAATGCAATTTTATTTTAGCTACAATCTCAGCGATCGTCTTGAGATCTGAGAGAGAATGGTGCCAGATCTGAGATCGACCCCATAAATCACTTCTCAGTAAAAGTCCAAACCCCTTTCCAGTTATCAGGAATACCCTGATTTGTCAGAAGATCAATCCGTTGCAGATAAAGCAGCGCTGTTTTGTCAGCAGGATTTACACTTAACACCTTTTCAAAGCAAACCTTTGCCTTTGCCAATCCATCTTTTTTTGTGAAATATTCTAATCCTTGCTCAAAATCTGCCTGAGTTTTTAACTTCAAATTCCTGATTTCTTCGGCTTCTGCATCCAGAACTTCATAAACTGCTAAAGGTTCCTTTCTGCCCTTAACAATCGCTCGGTCTAAAAATCTTAATTGGTATGATTCTGGATTAGTCAACTGCTCAAAAGCTTGTTGAGAAATCAACAAGGAAACTCCATAAAATTTAGTTAAACCTTCTAATCGAGCCGTTAAATTAACACTATCAGAAAAAGCATCTCCCTGCATCCGATTTGATTCGCCAACCATCCCCAACATTATATGACCTACATGAATACCAATGCCTATTTTGAGCGGTTCATTTCCTAATTTTAATCGCTCCTGATTGTAATCTTCCACAACTCTAAACATTGCCACGCCAGCCGCTAAAGCATCATCAGCACCCTCTGGAAAAACAGCCATTACACCATCTCCCAAAAATTTAACAATTAAACCATGATTGGTGCGAATTTGGGGCCCCACTTTTTGCAAATAAGAGTTAATAAAAGCAAAGCTTTCTTTGGGAGTCATCTTTTCTGATAATGTGGTGAAGGAGCGAATATCAGAAAACATTACAGCCATTATTTTACTGACATGATCGCCTAACTGAACCTCGGTAATGCTTTTTTTACGAAGAAATCGGAGATATTCGTGAGGAACATAACGTCCGTAAGTTGTTAATAAAGATTCTAATTTAGTATTAGCATCAGTTAGCTCTTTTTCTCTGGTTTTAACAGTTTTAACCATGTTAGTGAAAACTCGTGCTAATTGTCCGAGTTCGTCACTACGTTTGGCAACTTCTGCTAAAGTTTCTGGTTGAAAGGCATCCCGTTCCACATCAGAAGCAGCGGTTGTTACTTTACTTACTTGCTCAATATATGCTGCTTGACGTAAGATTTCTGCTTTGAAAAGAGCTTCCGCTTCCTGACGTTTTAAAAAGTTAGTATAAGCTTGGGAATGATAACGAATTCTGGCGATTAATTCCATGCGATCGGGCAATTTCACCAAGTAATCATTAGCACCTAATTCAAACGCCTTGGCTTTAATTATCGGTTCTTCTTTACTAGATAAAACAATTAAGGGAGTGTGGCAAGTTACAGCATCTTTAGAACGCAAAAACCGCACTAACAGCAACCCGTCCATTTGTGGCATTACCAAGTCTTGTAAAATAACTGTTGGTTTGCAGTTTTCGGCAAGGTCTAAGGCTTCGGTAGGATCGCTACAATAATGAAATACTATATCTAATTCGGGAGCTAACATTCGACGGACTGCTTCACCAATAATCGATTGATCGTCAATTAATAAAACAGTTATTTGTTCGCTTATTAAAGTAGTCATAATTAAAGATTACGGTGGAAAAGTGAATTTTTCAGGAGGGTAGAGGCGATCGCATCTAGTGATAAAACTTCCACAGCAGCGTTTAACTCAACTGCTGCTTTAGGCATTCCATAAACTACACAACTTTCTTTATCTTGAGCGATCGTATGCCACCCCTGAAGTCGCAAAGCACTTAATCCTTCAGCCCCATCTCTTCCCATTCCAGTTAATAGAATTGCTGTTCCTTTACGAGTCCAATTTTGCGCCAAACTTTTGAAGAATACATCCACCGAAGGACGGTAAGGATAATTAATTGGATGTTGGGTATAACTCAAAGTTAGGTCGGATTGCAAATACAAATGATCGTTTGTTCCAGCAACTAAAACTGTTCCTTTTTCCAAGCGATCGCCCGAATTAGCTATTCGCACTGGTAACGCACATTGTTGTTTTAACCAATCAACAAAACCCTCCGAAAATTGAGCATCTACGTGCTGTACAATGGAAACAGCGGCATCAAAATTGGCAGGGAGTTGGGAGAGTATTTTGGCTAATGCTTTTGGCCCACCAGTTGAGGAACCAATTGCTATTAATGGTGTTGTGGCAGAAAATTTGTTGCGGGTTACTACTGGTGATAAACTAGGCGATTCTTTGACCTTATTGTTCAAGGTAGTAGATACTTTCATTAATTTGCCAATTCTGGCAATTTTATCTAGTAAGTCTTTGGCTGTCTTGTCACTTTCTGTTGACGAAAAAACCGGAGTATTTACCACATCTATTGCACCATATTCCATTGCTTGATAAACTTGCGATAAATTTCGGTCTTTATCTGAAGTTACTATTAAAATAAAGCAGGGAGAGTTTTTCATAATCTGACGAGTTGCTTCTACCCCATTCATCACAGGCATGAGCAAATCCATTAAGATTATGTCTGGTTTATTTTGGGCGCATTTTCTCACTGCTTCGTCTCCATTTTTTGCTGTCCAAATGATTTGATAATTGGGAACAGTTTGGAGAACTCTTTGCAGTACGGTTTGTGCGATCGCCAAATCATTAACAATAGCAATTTTCATAATTAGCGCCCGATTAAAGTGACAACAGCATCAATTAAAGTATCATCATGAAAACTACTTTTTGTTAAGTAGTAGTCTGCACCAGCTTCTAAACCCTGAATCCGGTCTTCTTCGCGATCGCGATAAGAAACGATAATCACTGGGGTTGAATGTAAGCGAGGATGACTTCGCATCTGCTTGATTAACTCTATCCCATTCATGCGCGGCATATCAATATCACTGATTACCAAATCATAGCGATTGCTGCGAACTGCATTCCAACCTTCCACGCCGTTAACCGCAATATCCACCTGATAACCGCGATTTTCTAACAGTTTGCGTTCCATTTCTCTGACTGTAATTGAGTCATCAACCACCAGAATTTTCTTCTGTTTGTTAGTAGTACTTATTGCTGATTTGGCACCAATTTTTGCTAATTTTCCGGTATTGAGGATGGCATCAATCGATCGCACCATATCCGATACATCAATAATTAGAATTGGTGAACCATCTCCCATTAAAGAAGTAGCACTAATATCGGGTACTTTGCCTAACCTTGGATCGAGAGGTCTAACAACTAGATCGCGTTCACCCAAAAACTTATCTACTACTAAACCATAAGGATTAGATTGATCGCTAATTACTACTACAGAAAGTGTGTCAGAATTTGTAGTAAGTTCAGGTAATTCTAGGACTTGATCAGCAGCAATTAAACCAATATTTTGTTGATTCATTGTGAAGTATTGGCGGTTTTCTACTTCAGAAACATTCGCTCGTTCTACAGTTACAATCTGCTCGATTCTCGCTAACGGAATTGCATAAGGTTTGCCAGAGATTTCGACTAAAAGTGTGCGAACTACAGATAAAGTTAATGGGAGTTGAAAATGAAAACTCGTTCCTTTTCCCGGATGAGAAGTGGCGCGTACTGTTCCCCCAACTTCCTGCGCCATACTTTTAGCAATATCTAATCCTACTCCCCTTCCTGAAATTTCTGTTACTTGTTTAGCAGTAGAAAATCCCGGTAAAAATAGAAATTCCAACAATTCTGCATCGCTCATTTGAGCTACCATATCTGCTGTCGCCAGATTCTTATTAATTACTTTTTGACGTAACTTTTCAGGTTCGATTCCTTTGCCATCATCAGAAATACTAATTGCTAACATTCCGCCTCGGTGAATTGCTTCTAAACGGATGGTACCTTCTGGAGGTTTAGCAACAGCAACCCGTTCCGCTGGTAATTCAATTCCGTGATCGATGGCGTTGCGTAAAATATGAGTTAAAGGTGCTTCTAATTTTTTGAGAATATCGCGATCGACTGGCGTTGATTTACCAATAATATCTAACTTAACTTGCTTGTCTAGTTTGCGTGCTAAATCGCGAATCATTCGGGGAAAACCTTGCACACCATCCGCAAAAGGACGCATATTAGAAGTGATAACTTCGCGGTAAAGGCGATCGGATAAATTAGCAGTTCTTTGAGCATAAACTTCTAATTCACTCAAGCGTTCGCTGAGGAAATTAATACATTCATTTTCCCGGTTGCGTACCTCTTCTAAATACTCCTTTCCTTCCTGATGATAAGCATCACGATCTAAAGCATCTTGTAACTGTTCTAGCGATCGAGATAATTCAACTAATTGCCTTTTTAAAGTCATCATTGAATCGGCATAAGGTTGCAACCAATTAGCTTCTATTAAAGATTCTCCCGCCAAACTCATAATTCGATTTAAGTTTTCTGCACTAACTCTTACCACTCGATCTTGAGTAGCTGTTTGTTCGGATGCAGAGGTAGTTTGATTTGCAGGTTGTTTAACTATTTTATTTGCTGGATTAAATGGATTGATGGCAACAACAGCTGAATCAGAAATAGTAATAGAATCCTCCGACTTTTTGGTGATTTGTGTTGGGGTATTCGGATTCAGAATTGCCGCAATTAGCGATCGCGTTTCGGCAAAATCGATTCCCATCTCTGTCAACCAATTTGGTAATTCTGTATCGCTAACTTGACTAATTCCTTGTAATAAATCTACTGCATGAAGTAACGCATCAATATGATCCCGATTGAGTGTAATGCTCTGATTTTGAGCCGCCACAAAACAATCTTCCATCACATGAGCTAAGTTAACTATTTCATCTAATGATACAATTCTAGCCGAACCTTTAATTGAGTGCGCTGCTCGCATTAATGTATCCAATGCTTGCGTCGATTCAGGATTACTTTCTAGTGCTAATAAACCTTCATTAAGAACGGCTACTTGTGCTTCTGCTTCTAAGCGAAATAGCTCCATCATTGAGCGATCGCCACTGAAAGTAGCTGGCGGACTTTCAGACACAGTTAGATTGGTTTCAATAATTTTACCCGAAGTTTCAAGAATATCCAAAGGCAGGGAAGAATTTGGCTCTATTACTAACTCTGAAGAATCCGGTTGTTGCACAGGTAATTGAGCAGAAACCGAAACAGTTTTAACCACTTCATTTTCCCGATCTGTCGGAGTTTGTGGCACAACTTTTCCCAGACTTATAGTTACAGAAATAGCTTTTCGAGTTGTGCTTAAATCCCAAGAATGTTCATTCATCCATCGATCGAATTCACCCTCAGCTGCTTTGCTCATACTCAAAAGTAAATCAGCAGCATGAAGTAAAACATCTATTTGATCGTCGCCTAGCGTTACACTCTTATCGTGAACAGCAAGTAAACAATCTTTTATTAACTGCGCTAAATCGGCGGTTGCTGACATTTTGACAACTCTGGAAGCTCCCCAAATTGAGTGAACTGCTTGAATTGCTTGCTCAATGACTCGCAGAGGAAATTGTTGCGTTCTTAATACAGGAAGCCTTTCTTTCAAGATAGCAACTTGAGCTTCTACCTCTTGGCGAAATAATTCTAATTTAGAGTAATCATTTAACATAATCAACTATAAAATTTTTTGATTAAGAGTATAGAGCAACAATTCAGAATCAAGATAATTTACTTTCTTTCCTTGCCAATTAATGATTCCCTTAGTGTATGCTTCCGCAGCTTTAGAAATTACCACTGGTGCATCTCTCAATTCTTTTTCATGGAAACGGTAAACGCCATGTACTTCATCAACTGGAAATACCCATTTATCAATTCCTTGTCCTGCTACGATCATTCGCTTAGTATTGCTCGCATTAGGAATGGGAGAACTTTCTTCATTTAGTACTATGTTCAAAAGATGACTTAGAGAAGCACACAGTAATATTTCTCCTCGAATATTTACTAATCCTAAAAACAAATTATTGCTGCGATGCGGTAGGGGTTGAATCACGCAGGGATGAGTAACTTCTTGCAAAGATTTTACCGGAAAAGCTAATCGTTCATTTCCTAAGCGAAAGATCATTACAGAAATTGCTTCGGCTGTGCGAATAACAATTTCGTCGCCTTCGGTTTCTTCTTGTTCAACTGGTATTTCTGCGAGGATATTAATCCATTCATCCAAATAATTTGGCGGGGGGAGTCGCTCTAGTAAACTGTCACCTGCTTCTGCATAAACAGGACAATCATGACAGTGCATTACACTTGCTAATTTACTACAGGATCGATCGCCCATTACTCCAATTTGATTCCAACAATCATTCAGAATTGAGCGATCGATCGGGATAGTTTCCACAATTAATTCTTCATTCACTGGATCGATCATCGATCGTTTACCTTCTTCAATAATTACTTACCTTAGAGCGAGAAATTTCCCTGCGTAATCCTTGAGCAGCATCCTCTAATTGTTCCAAAGCGCTATTAGTTTCTCGCAAAGCATCCACTGTTTGATGAGAAGCTAGGCTCAATTGTTCCATTGCTTCGCTAATTTGTTGTGCTCCCTCAGATTGTTCTTCCATACTTTGACTCACTCGTTCAAATTGTGGAGGCAAACTTTGCACTTGATGAATTACTTTTGCTACCTGATCGCTAATTTTACTCACGCGATCGACACTATCACCAACTGACTTATTAAATTTATCCATTTCCATCACCCCAACTGCCACCGCTGATTGCATATCTTTGACAATTTGTTCAATTTCTAATGTGGCAACAGCTGTCTGATTAGCAAGGCGACGAATTTCTCGCGCCACCACTGCAAAACCTGCACCATATTCTCCAGCTTTTTCGGCTTCAATCGCAGCATTAAGTGATAATAAACTCGTTTGATCGGCAACTTTAGTAATAGTCACCACAACATTATTAATGTTGCCAGCTTTTTTATTCATTACCCCTAATTTTGAATAAATAGAAGTAGTTGCTTCTGATAATTGCTGCATGACATTAGACATTTCTGCCAATTCATTCTGACTATCGTTAGCTGAAACTGCTGTTGTTTGAGCCATTCCCGCTACTTGCTCCATTGTTGATACTAGTTTTCTAGAAGTAGTAGCAATTTCCTGCGCTGTGGCAGTAACTTCGTTGGTAGAAGCAAGTTGTTCGGCAACAGTTGCTTCCAATTCTTTACCAGAAGCAGCAATTTGAGTTGCAGAAGTGGTAATTTGAACAACTGATTGTTGCAAGCGACGAATCAAAGCATTACTGAGAAATCGCCCTAGTACAATTGCTACAGTAGGGCCTACTATTATAATTAAAATCGTCCAGAACTTTGATTGATTTATTGCTATAGTTGTAGCTTTTTCAGCTTGATTAGCTACATCTTGATTAATTTTTTTTAACTCTGAAAGATCCTCTCTTACAGCCTTATATTTATCGCGACTTTCAAGAATGTTGTTCAATCGTTTATCCAAAGCATTTACTGCTTTTTGTACTTGCGCCATTTCTGGCGAATCGGTTTTATTCTGACGCAAAAGTTCTATTTCTTTAGTATAAGGATTCGGAATCCCTATACTGTCAAATTGTTGGTTAAGCTTGAGAAATTCCTTATGACCCTCTTCCCACCTATCCCAATCCCTCAAAAGTTTTTCATAAAGCTTATTCTCATCTTCAGTTCGGGGTGTCACTTCATATTGTTTAAATCCTTCTTTAGTTTGTTCCAAAGCCTTATTAATCCGAGCTAATTTTGCTTGTCGTTCCTGTGGATCTACTCCGAGAATTGATAAGCCACGTTCCGCAGCTTCGATTTGAATTTGCCCATCGCTAATTTTCCATAAGCCAACTAGACTTGGCAAACTGTTATTATTTATAGTATTTACATTGTTACTTAAGCTAATGGTTGCAATTAAGCCAACTAATGCCACTACCAAAGCTAAAATTCCCATGAAGTTGAAAGCTGTCTTCATGCGATTTTGAATTGATTGCTCTTTTAATATGCCATTCAACATAATCACTGCCTTGATTTTTTACTTGTGTTTGTTATTGGGAGAGCGAATAGGGAACAGAAATTATTTATTCCCTATTCCCTGTTCGCCGTTCCCCTTTTCCTGTAGTTTTTGAATGCGTTGCTGAAGGATATTCGCCCCAACAATATCTCCGCGATGCTCTTTGAGTAAAGCCAAATGGACTAGGGCTTCGTAATAGTTAGGATTCAAGTAGAGAGCTTTGCGGAAATATTGTTCAGCTTGATTATTTTCAGCTTTCGTCTGATATAGTGTACCCAATAATGTGTATAATTCAACATTACCTAAATTGGACTCCAAATACTGTTTACAATGGTTAATTGCTGCTTCTATTTCGCCTGCATCAGCTAATTGTTTAGCAATTTCAAAGCTGCTATGATTATTGCCTTTATTTTTTGATTGAATAGGTTTAGAAGCAGGTTTTATGGTAGAGTTTTGTCTAATCACTGAGGTAGAGGAATTACTATTGATTACAGCATATCGCTGTTCAATTAATTTAGATGGAAACTCATCTATCTCAGTAATAGCTGAGGTTTTCTGTAATGACGGTGATGATTCTTTAAATGACGCTTTTTGATAAGCGAATGTGTAAGATTGACGAATTGATGTAAAGCGATCGCTAGGAACTTTAGCCGTTTCTGAAGCTCCCACAAAAAGTAACCCATTAGGAACTAACAGTCGATCTAAGATTTGGAAAACTTCTGCACAGGCAGTTAATTCCAAATAAATTAGTAGATTCCGACAAAATATTATATCATATTTACCTTGAATCTTAGAGAATATATTCAACAGATTACCTATAGAAAAATTCACCCTATTTCGCACAGGTGCAATAACTTCATAGCCTGTTTTTGTTAATTGAAAGTAGCGGTCGCGATCGATCCAATTTTCTCCCCGAAATGAGTTTTTTCCATAAATAGCTGTTTTGGCTTTACTAATCGCTTGTTTGCTAATATCGATCGCATCTATACTAAAACGATGAGCAGGTAATCCCGCTTCTAATAATGTTATTGCCATTGAATAAGGTTCTTCACCAGTGGAACAAGGCACACTAAGCAAAGAAAATTTGGTTCGATTAGATTTAGCTAACCATTCCGATCGCACGTAATCTTTCAAAAAATTAAAGGGTTGGCGATCGCGGAAAAAGTAAGTTTCGGGAACTACTATTTGCTCAACCAATTCTTCAAATTCTTGGGGCAAGGTTTGCAGAAGTTTGAAGTAAGCTTCTAAATCTGGTAAACCACAAGCTAAACGGCGCATTTCTAAGGCTCTAGCTATTCTGTGTTTCCCAATAATCTGAGCATCAATACCGATTTTTTTGCTTAATAGTTTCTCAATTGCTACTAGAATCATTGACCGCACCTAAGAACTTAATAGGTTTTAAATCCGCAAATAATCTGTCTAAATCTATTCGTTGAATCATCTCCTTTTCATCCATCACCATGCCACCTAAATAGGCAGCTTCATTCGCTTGAATCCCAGAGCTAACAAACTCAATTTCTGGTTTATTTATCGTCTTGATTACTCGCTCTGCCATCAATCCGATATACTGCACTTTGCCATCTTTACCAGGATAACTCACCATAATTACGCGAGTACTTAGGTAAGGCTTGCAAGGTGTTCCTCTGATTAATTGACAAAGGTCAATTACAGGGACGATCGCACCTCGATAATTAAATAATCCCGCTACATATTTCGGTACATAAGGCACTTCCCGATAAGTAACTCTGGGAATTACTTCTATGACATTAGAACTATCAATTGCATATAAGCTATTTCCAATATGAAAGATTAGAATTAACATGAAAATTTTACCTCTCTTTCAGGAAAAAGTTGCTGCCAGTTTGGGTTGAGTGGCTTCTGCCTAGTCAATGTGTTTTGACTCCTTGGTATTTTTAGATTTGATAATTGGTAACAGCGTTCTCAACATAATAGAAGAGTTTGCTGTTGCCTATCTTATTGTTCCCCTATCTAGCAGTAGTATCACTACAATTGCGAAAAGTTTTATCTAAATAAAACTTTACATCAACAGAGTTACTTGACTACTGGCGTTAGTTCTTTAAGGTTCAGGGACGATCAAAACCATCAAATTAACGATCTAACTTAGACCGAAGCACCCACATAAGTATAGTTTAGCAGTAGCGATGCCTTACCGAGCTTTTCAAAATTAAGGAATTATTATCAATGAATTTGTCAAAATAATTACCTGGTAACAAAATTTTTATTTCAGATTGTTGAGATCTCAAAGAAATCACCATGAAATTGAGATATTTTAATTGATAGCTCGCTCGCTCGATCGCCTTATGATTAACATCCCTGTCGCTCCTATCCAACCTATTTGTCACTCCCTAATGAGGAAAACTTTGCCTATATTACTGGGTGTGGTAGCTTCTGTTACTGTTTTATTTGTGTCGAAGAGCTTTCTGGACCTGAACAACTCTAAATTCAACAGTTGACTTGTGAGTAGAGCAAACACAATTGAAATTAATCTTAGCCATCAACTGAACTATCGAATCCGCCAGCCAATAGCCAATAGCCAAAAATAGATTTTCTTATGCTTAAACCCCCATCTAAAACAAGTATTCTAATTGTAGACGATCACCCCGATAATTTGCGGTTGTTAGCTACAATTCTAGAGTTGCAAGGCTATATTGTTCGTAAATCCCTGAGTGGAAACATGGCGTTGCAAAGTGTCCAGCAAAATCCACCAGATTTGATTTTGCTGGACATTAATATGCCAGGAATGGATGGCTATGAAGTTTGCCAAAAGTTGAAAGCCTCAGAAGTTACACAACATATTCCGATTGTTTTTATTAGTGCTTTCAATGGTATAAGTGATAAAGTTAAAGGATTTGAAGTTGGCGGACAAGATTATATTACTAAACCTTTTCAAGAACTGGAAGTATTAGCACGCATTAAAAATCAATTATTAATCCAACAACAACAGCAACTTCTAATTGAACAAAATCAAAAATTAGAACGAGAAGTTCATGAACGTCAACTGGCGGAAGCAGAAGTCCGGCAATTGAATATTAATTTAGAGCGAGGAGTACAAATTCGCACATTGCAATTACAACAATCCTTAAATTTTGCTGCGACCTTAAAGCAGATTTCTGATAGAATGCGGGATTGTTTAGATCAACATCAAATTTTGCAAATGGTTGTGGAAGCATTGGGATGTGCGTTAGAGGTGAACTGTTGTGATGCTGTGCTTTACCATCCCGATCGCTTCAAGTCCGTGATGCGATATCAATGGGTACAGCCAGAATTGAATCTAATTAAAGAACAACCATTTTATACAATAGATTCTCCTGAAGTTTATCAACAGTTACAGCATAAATATTGCTTTGCTTTCTGTCAAATAGAATCTAATTCAACGGGGAATCAGGCAGCGATTCTTGCCTGTCCAATATTTGATAATCAGGTGGAAGAAACAGGCATTTTAGGCGATTTGTGGTTATATAGAAACAATTGTTCTAGTTTTGGTGAAATGGAGGTAAATTTGGTGGAACAGGTAGCGAATCAATGCGCGATCGCACTCCGCCAAGCTCGTCTCTATGAAGCGGCACAAGCTCAAGTCCAAGAACTGCAACGGCTCAATCAACTGAAAAATGAGTTTCTTAATACCATTTCCCACGAATTGCGCTCCCCCATTGCTAGTATGAAAATGATAATTCAACTATTGGCAAGTTTGTTGAGTCAAGAAGATAATCAGACTCAGGGAAATAGGGAATTAGTAAGTCAAAACCGCCAAATTTTGCGATATTTAAAAGTTTTGCAGGAAGAGTGCGATCGGGAACTGCTTTTAGTAGAAGACTTGTTAAACTTACAACATCTAGAAGCCGGAACTTATCCGCAAGAACTCTCAGAAATTAACCTCAAAGATTGGATTCTTCATATTATTGAGCCATTTGAAATTCGCACCCAAAATCATCAACAATATTTGAAAATTAATCTCGCAGGCAACTTGCCAACAGTGAATTGCGATCCTTTTAGTCTCAGTCGAGTGGTGACAGAACTACTGAATAATGCTTGTAAATATACTCCCGCAGGTGGCACCATTGCGATCGAACTTAACATCTTACAGGAAGAAACAACTCAACAAGAAGCAAGTATTTCTCTAATCAATCAATCTTCTTGGCTGCAACTGATCGTTACTAATACAGGTGTGGAAATTCCAGAAGCAGAACTTCCCCGGATCTTTGATAAATTCTATCGCATACCGCAAAACGACCCCTGGAAATATGGTGGCACTGGTTTAGGACTAGCACTGATAAAAAAGTTGGTTGAACAAATGGGCGGAAACATCATCGCTAAAAGCGCCAACAATATTACTAAATTCATTGTTCAAAGCCCACTGGGCTCTTAGGGGAGATGGGGAGATGGGGAGATGGGAAGATGGGGAGATGGGGAGATGGGGAGATGGGGAGATGGGGGGATGGGGGGATTTCTCGTTCCCTGGTTGAACCAGGGAACGAGATCGCAGGAGGTTCTACCTCCTTTTTAGAGCCAGATCTGAGTTAAATCAATTCTTTCATGCGTTGGCGACTTTCGATCGCAGGTTCACTAAAAAAGGAGGAGTAGAAAAATCCGGCTAATATTGCGCCAAAAATTGGTGCCACCCAGAATAACCAAGTTTGCGCCAAGAGTTCCGATCCGGCAAATATAGCAACACCTGTGCTCCGAGCCGGGTTGACAGAAGTGTTGGTTACAGGAATACTAATTAAGTGGATTAGGGTAAGTCCTAAGCCAATCGCGATCGGAGCAAAACCAGCCGGAGCACGGTGATCGGTAGCACCCAGGATAATGATCAAAAACATGAAAGTCATTACTACTTCCGTGATCAAAGCCGCTAACAGGCTATATCCGCCTGGTGAGTGTGCGCCAAAACCGTTGGTAGCTAGGGGATTAGAACCTGAAAGGACAAAACCTTCTTTCCCAGTCGCGATTAAATAAAGTAGTCCAGCGGCGATCGTTGCGCCAATCACTTGAGAAGCAATATAAGGTAGAAGTTCGGAAGCGGGAAAACGTTTACCTGCCCATAATCCAAAGGATACTGCTGGGTTCAGGTGACAGCCAGAAATATGACCGATCGCGTAAGCCATTGTCAACACAGTTAGTCCAAAGGCAAGGGCGACACCAACAAACCCAAGCCCCAAAGGAAACAAAGTCTCTCCACCCATTTTGGCACCATCTGCGGTGAAGGTTGCGGCTAGTACTGCGCTACCACAACCACCCAACACTAGCCAAAATGTACCGATTAACTCAGCGATACACCGTTTTATTAAGGTCATTAGTACAAATCTCCTTGGTTTTTCCAGACTTTAGGTAACAGTTATTTTTTCTGAATTGTTTTGTTTTGGAACATATTATACAGCTAGGAGATAAGAGAATTATAAGAATATGAGAAAATTTTGTCTTATTCTACTAAACCTGCACGTAGAGCTATTACTGCGGCTTGGGTGCGATCGTTTACATTTAACTTATTAAAGATGTTTCGCAGATGTGTTTTTACTGTCCCTACTGTAAGATATAGCTTTTCAGCTATTTCGGAATTAGTGTCTCCCTCGACGATTAACTCCAAAATTTCTATTTCCCTTTTAGTTAGGGGGTGTTCTTGTAAATACAAATGATACTCCGGGACTAATGCCCGAATCCTAACTGTTTTGCTGTTACTGAGCCAAGATTTTTCTGATTGCATATTGGAATTGAGTAGCTGAGGCATCTCCAATTTTGTTTGACTTAATTCAACTTGGGAGTTTTGGATTAAATGCTCGATCGCTAGTAAAGAGAGGCTACTGTTAACTTTCATATTTCTCAAAAACCTATCTCGAAACCAAAGTAGTGGATTTACTGAAATTTTGTTTGATTATTGTTGATTATTTTTACAACGGTAATTATATCAAAAATTTTCCCGATGTCAGGAAATATTTATATTACCAGCGTAGATTTTTGTTAAGCTAGTGCCTGGTGGCAGAAATAACTTATCAGTGGAAAAGAGGTAAAAGGCTGAACATAAAAGCCTTCTTCCCTGAGAGTCTGGGAGCCTTCTTGTACAAGCGCAGTTACTTTTTTGAAAATTTATTTTTGCAGTTACACTCCCGAATAAAATTGTATTGGTTGCTTTTTGGGTCTAGAAAAAAGTTGTGTTAAATTTTAGCTAAATCTAAACCTACAACTTAAAAGTAAAGAACTTATAAGAAAAAGCTCTAGCCCGTCAAATATTATCACTTTCTTATAAAGTTATAGTAAAAGATGTAAAGTAGACGAATCTCCCTTCTCGTTCACATCTCAAGAAACAATCCCCAGTCTGGTATGAAAATTCTATTAGTAGAGGACGATCCGTTTACAGGCGAACTAATCTCAGGAACACTGAAGACTCACCGCTACATTGTGGAACTGGCAACTGATGGTCAAATAGCATTGGAATTGGCAAATGTATGTAATTATGACTTGATAATTCTGGATGTACAAATTCCCAAATTAGATGGTATTAGCGTCTGTCGCCAGTTACGTTCCTCTGGATGTAGCACGCCGATTTTAATTTTGACAGCTAAAGATTCAAATGATGACATTGTAACAGGTTTGGATGCTGGAGCCGATGATTATGTGGCTAAACCTTGCGATCGGGCCCAACTATTAGCACGTATCCGAGCCTTATTACGGCGTGGAAGTGCCAAGTGCGAAGCAACAATTTTAACTTATGGGGATTTGTGTTTAGATCCGGCTTTAGCTCAGGTGAAATATCAACAGCAAGTTGTTAACCTGAGAACTAAAGAATACAGCCTTTTAGAACTGTTTTTGCGCCATCCGCAAAGGATATTTAGTCGCAATGCGATTATCGATCATTTGTGGAAAATTGATAATTGTCCAACGGAACACGCTGTCACTAATTTGATTAAAGATTTACGTCGTCAACTAAAAGCTGCTGGAATGAAAGAAGAATTTATTGAAACAGTATATGGATTAGGATATCGTGTCAAGACAGCGCCTGCTCAAGGAGAAAAGGCAAAGAAAGGGAAGAAAGACAAAATAAACAAAACAGAAATTAATAAATTTCCCACTGAATCAGTAGCAATTAATCGAATTTTTGAACATTTTCGTTCTACTCTGGAAGAACGGCTGAAAATTTTGGCAGAGGTAGTTCCAGAAGGATGGCAACAGGTAAATCCCGAACAGGTGCAAAAAGCTAAGGAAGAAGCGCATCGATTGGCGGGAAGTTTAGGAACTTTTGGCTATCCGACAGGATCGGAAATAGCAAGAGCGATCGAACATCTGTTAAAGGAAACAAAATTAGAGTCACAACAAATTTCTCGCTTTTCTCAACTGCTAATGGAATTAAAACAGGAATTAAACAACCCACCCCAAATTTTAGAAGAAAGTCCATCAACTTTAGCTCCGCGAGTATTACTGCTAGGAGAAAAAACCGAGTTTGCAGAAAGTTTAATTGCAGAAGCCGCTCTTTGGAAATGGCAAATTCAGTTAATCTCAGATAAATCAAAAGTATTACAACAGATAGCTTCAGCTACACCGATCGCCATTGTACTCCTACTCAACTCCCCGCCACTAACAAAAGAACAACTGTCCCTGCTGTGGGAATTAAGGCAAGAATTTCCTTCGATTCCTTTCATTACTTTGGGAGAACATGATAACTTAGATAGTCGGGTGCAAGTGGCTCGTCTAGGTAGTGAAAAGTATCTTGTACAACCAGTTACTCCCACAGAAGTATTGGAAGCAATTTACCAATTACTACTACCAATTCAAGAAAAAGATGCCAAAGTAATGGTAGTAGATGACGATCCCACAGTGTTGAAGATTTTAACCCATGTGCTGCAACCTTGGGGAGTGCAAGTTACTTGTCTGGATAATCCGCAGCAATTTTGGGAGGTGCTCAAAAGTACTGAGCCTGATTTGTTGCTGTTGGATTTAGAAATGCCGACTTTTAACGGGATCGAACTTTGTCAAGTGGTGCGCCAAGATCCGAAATATGGAGATTTACCAATTTTAGTGGTAACTGCTCACAACGATCGCCAATCCACCCAAAAAGTTTTTGCCGCCGGAGCCGATGATATGATTAGTAAACCGATCGTAGGGCCTGAATTAGTTACTAGGGTAATCAGCCGCATCGAGCGATCGCGTTTACGTCAACAGCTAGATTATCTACATCAACAGCAAGCAGCTATTTGGCAACAACAAGCCAGAATCGATCCATTAACCCAAATTCCTAATCGTCGAGCATTTGAAGAATTTCTCCAACAACAATGGCAACAGCTAATTCCAGAACAGGAAACTTTATGCTTAATTCTCTGTGATGTAGACCATTTTAAAAATTACAACGATTTTTATGGACATCCAGCAGGTGATATCTGCTTAAAACAAATTGCTAAAACAATTCAAGAATGTATCAAATCTTCCGATTTAGCGGCTCGTTATGGTGGCGAAGAATTTGCCATTATTCTACCTAAAACTAGCCTCGATGGTGCCTTGCGTGTTGCTCAACGGATTCAACAAACAATCTCTCAGTTACAGATTCCCCATGAAAGATCTAAGATCAAAAATTATGTGACTATTAGTATGGGTATTACAGGGAAAATTCCCACACCAGATCGAAGCTTTGATTCCTTAATTGAGATCGCAGATGAAGCATTATATACTGCCAAAAACCGGGGAAGAAATACTTATTGTTTGTATCCTTTCTAGTTTTTCGGTGCCAAGGGGACTGGGGACTGGGGACTGGGGAGATGGGGAGATGGGGAGATGGGGGGATGGGGGGATGGGGGGATGGGGAGATGGGGAAGTTTATTAACTCAAAACTCAAAACTCTCCTTACGAGAAACTCTCTCACTCCCCCCACCTCCCTACCTCCCCATCCCCCCATCTCCCCAGTCCCCAGTCCCCAGTCCCCAATCCCAACGCAAAACTTGATCTCAAATGTCGCAATTCATCTCCCGGTAAGCTGCGCTGTACCGGGAGATGAATTGTGACCTTTGAACTCAGATTGAGCGCAGCGAATCGATATAGTTGGTGCTATACTGTTACTAATTCCCAAATAGATAGAGAAATGCTAACAGCTTTAAAGGTAAAATTGTACCCAAACAAAGAACAGCAAATAGCCTTAACACAAAACTTTGGGTGCTGTCGCTTTGTCTGGAACTATTACCTGAATAAAAGCTTCACTCAATATCAGGAAATGGGAAAAGGATTAAGCTATTGCGACATGGCGAAAGATTTGACTCAGCTAAAGAAACACGAAGATTTCTTATGGCTAAAAGAAGCGTCATCTTCGGCATTGCAGCAATCCTTGAAAAACCTGGAAGCAGCATTTAAAAACTTCTTTGAACATCGAGCTAAATTCCCGAAGTTTAAAAGCAAACACAAAAAGCAATCGCTGAGATATCCAGCAGGTTGCTCGGTAAAAGGTAATGGAGTCCAACTCCCTAAGCTGGGAATTGTTAAAGCAGTAATCTCCAAAAAGATTTGCGGCAAAATAAAATCCGTGACTGTCTCAAAGGACAGCACGGATAAATATTTTGCCGCTATTTTGTTAGAGGTTGAAGATAGTCTAACCAGCAAAGATGGGAAAATCTCAGGGATTGATTTAGGTCTTAGCTCCTTAGTCACAGTGTTTGATGGAGAAACAATCTATAAGGTTGACCCAATTAAACCAACGAGAAAATACGCCAAGCGATTAAGGCGCAGACAAAAATCTCTATCTCGGAAAAAACTTGGCTCCCATAACCGTAAGAAACAGGTTAAGAGAGTAGCCAAAGTCCATCAGAAAATTGCAAATACAAGACTTGATTTCCTTCATAAACTCTCTCATCAGTTAGTTGGCGAAAATCAAGCTATTGTGGTCGAGAACCTTTGTGTTAAAGGAATGGCGCGTACCAATCTAGCTAAATCTGTATTGGATGCTGGATTGTCCATGTTAGTTAATTTCTTGGACTACAAACTGAAAAGAGTTGGCGGAATTCTTGTGGAAGTTGACAGATTTTTCCCTAGCACTAAGCTTTGTAATTGCTGCAAATACAAGAATAATTATCTCACTTTAAAAGACAGAGTATGGGTTTGCCCAAAATGTCTTACCCACCACGATAGAGATGAGAACGCAGCAAGGATTTTGCGGTCAGAAGGTATCAAGATTCTGTCAACAAATACCGTTGGGCAAACGGTATTTCAAGCTTGCGGAGAGAGCGTAAGACTAATTAGTGATTGCACTAAAAAGCGGCACTCGAAGAAACAAGAATCTCCCGTTAAGCTGACGCTGTAACGGGAGAGTGTCAAATATGCGATCGTTTATTTTCCCTAAGCATCAGCGTTTTTTTCGGAAAATTCCCTTACATTGGGTGCTGGTTGTACCTTTTGTGCTACAAACGGTGGGAGCAGTGGGATTAGTTGGTTATTTCTCTTACCGGAGTGGACAAGAAGCTGTTGAAGATTTAGCTCATCGGTTGTTGGCGCAGGTATCCCAACGAGTTAGCGATCGCCTCGATAGATATTTACAAACCTCTCAACAAATTGTGGCAATCAATCATCTGGCAGTAAAGCAGGGAAGTCTCAATATCAACGACTTTGAGCAACTGCGACAACATTTATGGCAACAGATGAACTTGAATCCTTTACTGACATCAAATAGCTTTTGGAGTCAGGAGGGAGAAGCGATCGGTTACATACGTTTCTTGTCAGAACAAGAACGTGACTATGCTAGCAAGCTGACTGGCAAGAATGTGATTCCGGGAAGAAAATACTTCATGAAAATCAACAAACTCAATCCGAGTCAGCGCCAGTTTTATCAGATTGACGATCGCGGTACGCCAAAAAAACTAATATATTCGACGGTTGATGTGGATTTTCAAAAGCTGCCTTGGTATCGTCAAGTAAAAGCTGCCAGAAAACAAATTTGGTCATCGATTTATGTCAATCGAATTATACCCTTGTTACAAATACAGGCATTGGCTCCCGTCTATAATAGCGCCGAAAAATTTCAAGGAACTTTTAAATCTTTTTATTTCTTATCAGATCTTAGTAGCTTTCTGCACCAAGAAAATTTTTCTCGATCGGGACAAGTCTTTATTATTGAGCGATCGGGAACTTTAGTTGCTAGCTCTAGTTTAGAAAAACTCTATGTCAAGTCAGCAAAAGGAGAACCAAAAAGATTAGCAGCATTAAATAGCCAAGATTACCGGACAAGGGAAGTTGCCCAAAAGTTAGTTAACAGATTCGGCAGCTTTTTTGATTTACGAAATCCCCAAGAACTGAATTTAGTAACTAATAATCAACGGCAGTTTGTCCAAGTAACTCCCTATCGAGATAATTATGGACTCGATTGGCTGATTGTGCTAATTGTGCCCGAATCTGATTTCATGGGAAGTATTAACAAAAATCTTTGGCGGACAATTTGGCTGTGTGGATTGACTTTTTTAGGTACAAGTGCGGCGGGAATTTTTAGTGCTTATTGTCTTGCTAAACCAATTCGGAGATTAAGTCGAATTAGTCAAGAGTTGGCAGCAGGAAATTGGCAAAATGTTGAGCTAGAAGACAGTGCAATTAAGGAAATTTCTGTGCTGGCGCAATCTTTCAACCGCACTGCTCAACAGTTGCAACAGTCTTTTACACAGATTAAAACAGCGCTGCAAGAATCGGAAGCAAGATTTACTAAAATATTTCGCACTTGTCCCGATCCGATTTCAATTAATCAGTTGGGAGATGGCGGAAAATACATAGAAGTTAATGATAGTTTTATCCAATTTTGTGAGTATAGCCGGGAAGAAATTATTGGGAGAACTCCAGAAGAATTAAATCTTAGCGCTGATTTACAACAAAATGTAATTCTCTGGGAAGAGTTACAAAAATATGGGCGAATTGAGAGTTTCGAGTTTCATTACCGTACTAAGTCGGGTAAGTTGGGAACTGCGCTATTGTCGATCGAACTGGTAGAATTAGACGGTCAACAACGAGTTTTGACTATTAGTAAAGATATTAGCGATCGCAAACAATTAGAACTAGCACTGCAAGCTTCGCAAGCTCAAATTAATGATATTATCAATAGTGCGATCGCCGCAATTAGTAGCTTTCGAGTATCTGGTGATGGGAATTGGGAAATTAACTATATTTCCGCTGGTTGTGAATTTATTTCTGGTTATACCCCCGCCCAATTACAAGCAGACAAAAACCTTTGGGTATCGCGGATTTTTCCCGGAGATTGGGAAGCGATCGAATCTCAAGTATTTGCCGATATCTTCGCGCAGCAAACCGGAACTTACGAGTATCGGCTTTACCATAAAAATGGTAGCTTACGTTGGATTTCTCAAACTAATAATTCTCGATGGGATGCTACTTTAAATTGTTGGATTTTGACGAGTGTTTCTTTAGATATTACCGATCGCAAACAAGCTGAAGAACGACTTTCCAAAACTGAAAAATGGCTCCGTCATTATAGCAATCAATCTCCCAGTTCAATTTATACATTGGTTCAAGAATTGGATGGGCGTGTCTGGTTTGAGTATAGTAGTTCCGCAGTGGAAGCAATTCATGAATTGACATTTCAACAGATTAGAGAAAATCCTCAAACTTTATTTGACCAATTCCATCCTGACGATGTTGCCAGCTATACGGAAGCAGCAGCTAGGAGTAAGGAAAATTTAGAACTTTTCTCTCATGAATGGCGGATTATTACTCCTTCTGGCAAAGTTAAATGGTTACAAGCTAATTCGCAACCAGAAAAACGCAGTAATGGTACGATCGCATGGCATGGTGTGATTACTGATATTACCGATCGCAAACAAGCACAAGAAGATTTACGCCAAAGTGAAGAAAGATTCCAAAAATTAGCAGCAGCTTCCCCAGGAGTAATTTACACCGTTATTGAATATCCCAGTGGTCCTGTATCCTACGAATATGTGAGTCCAGCTTTTGAAGAGATTCATGAAATTCCAGTGGCAGAAGTTCTCCAAGATGCCACAATTACATTTAACCAAATTCATCCTGACGATCGAGAGGGCTATCAACAAGCTGTAAAAGCAAGTCTAGAAACAGGAAAACCATTCAAACATGAATGGCGAATTATTACACCTTCTCTGAAAATTAAGTGGATTCAAGCTAGTTCTCGACCAGAACGAAGGAAAAATGGTGAAGTTGCTTGGCATGGCGTTGTTTTGGATATTACCGATCGCAAACAAGCACAAGAAGCCTTACGGCAAAGTGAAGAAAGATTCCAGGAAATTGCCCATACTGTTAATCAATTCTTCTTCGTGCGATCGACAATAACAGGCGAATATCTTTATGTCAGCCCAGCTTACGAAAAAATTTGGCACCGCCCTTGTGAAAATTTATATCAAAACCCGGATTCTTGGCTAGAAACCATACATCCAGACGATCGCGAGTTAGTCTTAGCTTCTATTAAACAGCAATGCCTTGAGCAAAGCAAGCGCGAATATCGGATTATTCGTCCTGATGGCGAAATTCGTTGGATTAGTACCGATGTCTCACTGGTAAAAGATGAAGCGGGAAAACCTTTGCGTGTTGTAGGATTAGCTGAAGATATTACCGATCGCAAACAAGCCGAAGAAAAACTGCGAAAAACCGAACAATGGCTCAATCAATTTAGCAATTCCTCCCCTTCAGTTATCTACACTCTAGTTAGAGAAGCTAATGGTTTATTCAGATTTGAATACATGAGTTACGCCTGTGAAACCATTAATGAAGTAACAGCAGAACAAGCATTAAATGATGCTGAATTGATCCTGCAAATGAATCATCCAGATGATGATTCCGGTTACAAAGCTGCGGTAATTCACAGTGCCGAAACCCTGGAACTTTTCAGTTATCAATTGCGAATTATTACTCCTTCTCTTAAAATCAAATGGTTACAAGTAACTTCTCAACCAGAACGTCGCACTAATGGTGCAATAGCTTGGCACGGTGTTGTTTTAGATATCACAGAACAGAAGCAAACAGAACAAGCTTTGCAACAAGCACTTGGGCATATTAATACTCACTTTGATGAATGTCCCCTAGCAATTGTGCAATGGGATCGAGACTTCCGAATTATACGTTGGTCGAAACAAGCAGAACGCATTCTTGGCTGGACTGCCCAAGAAGTGAAAACCGAATCTCCGGCGATCTGGAAGTTTATTTATGAGGAAGATATCAATTATGTAAATGCCGAACTTGCTCCCTTGATCGATGGGTTAGTTACTGGTAAGGCGATTCAAAATCGTAACTACACTAAAGATGGTCGAGTGATTGTTTGTCAGTGGTATAGTTCAGCAGTTTTTGATCCAGCAGGTAATTTGGTTTCGGTGCTTTCTTTTGCTCAGGATATTACCGATCGCCAAAAAATTGAAGCAGCTTTGCGGGAAAGCGAACAAACAAATCGAGCTTTGGTGCAGTCAATTCCCGATCTATTAATTCGCATGAATCGAGATGGTACATACTTAGATGTGCGAACCTCTGAAGAAGTAAAATTAATTAACCCACAAAAAATTCAACCGGGAGCTAATGTTTTTGATGCACTACCGCAAGAAATTGCTCAAGAAAGATTCAGTTTTATTCAAACTACATTAGCAACCGGGGAAGTGCAAATTCAGGAATACCAATTGGAAATAGACGGGGAAATTTATTATGAAGAAGCTAGAATTGTTCCCTGTGGTGTGGATGATGTATTAATAATTGTCCGCGATGTGAGCGATCGCAAACGCATTGAAGCCGCATTACGCGAAAGTGAAGAAAGGTTTCGCAGAGCTTTTGATGATGCCGCAATTGGTATGGCATTAGTTGCTTTAGATGGCAGGTTTTTACAAGTAAATCATGCCCTTTGTGAAATTACAGGTTACAGCGAAACTGAACTTTTAGGCAATTTTTTCTCCGATATTACTCACTCAGATGATTTAGATGCAGATTTGGAATATATGCGTCAGGTATTGGCAGGAGAACGCCGGACTTATCAAATGGAAAAACGTTACATCCATAAATCTGGTCATTTTGTTTGGTGTCTTTTAAGTATTTCTATAGTTAAGGATCGACAGGGAAATTATCTTTACTTTGTCGGGCAAGTTCAAGATATTAGCGAACGTCACAAAATTGATAGAATTAAAGATGAATTTATTTCGATTGTCAGTCATGAATTGCGAACTCCCTTAACAGCAATTCGCGGTTCTCTAGGAATTCTGGAAACCGGAGTTTTAGATAATCGCCCGGAAAAAGCTAAATATATGCTTCAAGTGGCAGTGAAAAATAGCGATCGCTTAGTCCGGTTGGTTAATGACATTCTAGATTTAGAAAGATTGCAGTCTGGGAAATTTCAATTATTTATGGAAAACTGCCAAGTTGAAGATATCATGCAGCAGGCTGTAGAATCTGTACAAGCGATCGCTAATGAAGCACAAATTAAAATAAATGTCACACCATTAGTCGCAGAAATTTGGGCTTCCACTGATGCGATTATTCAAGCCCTGACTAATCTACTCAGCAATGCAATCAAATTTTCTCCGGCTCATAGTACGATCTGGTTAAGCGCTGAATGCAGAATCGGCGAACCGCAAACACAGGAAAATCCAACTGTTGAACCCCCACTTTCAACTCCTTATATCTTATTTCAGGTTAGAGATTCAGGAAGGGGAATTCCTGCTGATAAATTAGAAACAATTTTTGGCAGATTTCAACAAGTTGATATTTCTGACTCTCGGCAAAAGGGAGGCACTGGATTAGGTTTAGCTATTTGCAAAAGCATAGTACAACAGCACGGAGGCAAAATCTGGGTTGAAAGTATTTTAGGTCAAGGTAGTATATTCTATTTTACGTTACCAATACAAAATATAGAACTATGAGTAAACGTCTTTTAGTAATTGATGACGAACAAGATATTCGCGATGTAGTTCAAGTTTCCTTAGAAGAATTTGCAGGTTGGCAAGTTGAAACAGCAAGTTCAGGCTCAGAAGGGTTACGAAAAGTGAAAACTGGCGAGTGGGATGCCATTCTTCTGGATGTGTCAATGCCCGATCTCGATGGATTTTCCGTATTTGAGCAGCTGCAAGCTAACTCAGCAACTAGAACCATCCCCGTAGTGTTATTAACCGCAAAAGTTTTACCTAGCGATCGTCGCCGCTTCGCCGAAATGGGTGTGACAGGAGTGATTGTCAAACCTTTCAACCCGGTTACAGTCTGGAATCAGGTAGCCCAGATTCTCAAATGGTGAAAATTTTGCAAAAAAGCCTTATAACTTTCTTACTTTTTTACTTTAATTTGAAAAGTAGTAACTCTTTCAAACCTACACTAGAAGTGTAGTAAGGAAATCAGCCCAATGACAGAAATTAGAAATGACTCATCTAAAGCGTTCGTAGTGCAACACAGTATTAATATACTCAATCAAGCAGCAAATAAACTACAAGAAAATGATTTTGTCTCGGCTCAGGTGATGATTGGAGTAGCCAAACATCTACTAGATGAAGTGCAAACCGATCTAGAACATTATTTAACAATTCAGAAGATGCTGAAAGATACTTTAAAATCTTAGCCAATAAAAATTGTAGCGATGCCGGAAGCGATCGTTAGCTGTTAAATCTTTTTGCATTATGTGTAGTGCTAAATCTATTTTGCTGATTGATTACGAAGCAAGCGTGCGCGAAGTGCTTCAAGTTTGCTTGAGCGAAATTGGCGGTTGGAATGTCATAGCAGTTGCTTCTTTTGAAGAAGGATTAGCATTATTGCTAACCGAAAAACTTGATGCCATTATCATGGATAATGTCACAGCAAAAAGAAACAGCACCAGATTTATTCAAAAGCTGAAGGCGAATCCTTTAACTCAGTCAATTCCGATTTTGTTAATTACCCATAAAGCAAGTTGGTATAATCGTCAACATTTGCAAGATATGAGTGTGGTGGGTGCGATCGCCAAACCCTTCGATCCTGTCTTTCTACCAGTACAAATTTCTAAACTATTAGGCTGGAATTCCACTGTGCCATCAGATTGAGCTCTCGGAGACAAGGGGACAAGGGGACAAGGGGACAAGGGGACAAGGGGACAAGGGGACAAGGGGACAAGGGGACAAGGGGACAAGGGGACAAGGGGACAAGGGGACAAGGGGACAAGGGAAGAATTTTTACTTTCTGCCCTGGAGTCCTGCGAGTCCTGAAACCTTTAAGCTAAACCTAAAACCTTGCGTAACAACGCTTGATCTTCCAACTTGGCAGATAAACGTCCTTTTTCTAAATCTCTGATCCAGCTTTGGCTTTTTCCAGTCATTTTTGCCAAATCTCTTTGAGACATACCTTGACGTTTTCTTGCTGCCAAAATTTGTTCAGCAGACAAAACTACCTGCTCATTTTGTTTGGTTTTTTTAATCCGGTTGGTACGCTTTTTCTTGTCTTCCTCGCTGTTTTGTTGTTCCCAACCCACAGGCAATTCAAACCACAAAATCCGGGCATTCATCAAAGAATTCCATTTCCCACGCGGGCCAATATCGGTAATCCGAGAATCATTACCTCCATCGTTGATCCAAAAGTCTAAAGCATCATCGGCATCATCAGGAAGTTCTGATAACTTTGCCCAAAGTGGTTGAATTTCCGGGGGATAAGTTACCGGATCGAATATCGGTTTAATTCCATAATGATGGAGACATTCTAAGTCGCTTTCAAATGTTTTCAATAATCTCTTTCTTTCTTCCCGCATTTGCGTTGCCAAAGCGACTTTTTCTTCTCCGTAAGCAATTCGCATTAATGTGGGTACGGTAATTCGCTGTTCTTTGCCCATTTTGGCTTTAAACAACAACCATAACATCATTCGCGCCGCACCTTCATGTTGCTGCCAAATACTCATAACGTTGGTTAACAGAGATTTGGGCAAAATGCCATATTGATAAAAAGCTGTGCGTTCTTTACAACCTTGTTTGTTTAGGAAGTATTGCGCCCAAATTCCCGCCCGAATTTTGAAAGTTAATCCCACTAGATATTTGCATCCTAATTCATCTTCTTGAAAATGATGCTGAATTTCTAGTAAGTGCCATAAGCGAGTTCCATTGACAGAAAAGCCATTAATTTTTCCTTGTTTCGGCCAATCTATAGAAGCAGTAATTAAGCAAGGTTGGAGGGCGATTTCTCTGATTAAAGCTAGTTTGAAAGCTTTACTTAAGTCTTTACGTTTGTCGAGTCCTAAGTATTCTTCTATTTGTCGATCGTTAATCAGAAATTCCTGCTGCCAGGGTTTTTCTAAGGCAGTGGCATGAGCCGCATATATTAGGTGCATACAAGCAGCACGAATGTCTAGGGATTCGATCGCTTTAACAGCTTCTTTTCCCATTAACGGCACTGCATCATCAGAAAGGCTTTCGGTAATTCTTAATGAGATTCCGCCCCTACCTCCGTTGATTGAGCGTTCATAACAAGGCTGTCCCGAAGCTTCTACTTTCCAGGGTAAAGATTGCCTTTGCGCTAACAAATTACAGAGTTCCCAAATCAAAATCGAAGAGGCAAAGGGATTATTTTTCCCATTAGCAAATAAGTCCGGGTTAGTTATCGGTCTAGTTTCGGCTTTGTATCTGCCCTTCTTCGGTTCTGACGGTAAAGGACAATCAATCGGGCAATAAGTTAGACATTGCGCTTCTGGATAATAACCTTCACAATTATTGCAAAGACTAGGGTCAATCCAATAATCATCACTCACCACTTTAATTGCACCAGTTGGGCAGTGAGTCCGACAACTATCACACTTTAAACAAGTCCCAGGAATTTTGTATGCCATAAGCCAATCACATTTCTTCTCAGCAAGATACCGACAATCTCGAACTTTTATCGACTCATCTCACCTGAAGCTCTATTAAGTTATTTATTCTAAAGATATATAACTGAAATTTTATGTTTGTTCATCACAAGCTATTTAATAGACATTTAATAACTTCAGGTTCAAGCATTATGAAATCTTCCAATTATTTACATATTGCTCACATATAAAAAGTACGCTAAGTATTTTGAACATTTTGTTCACTAAGAACATTTTTATATTTTTTTACAAAAATTTACTAAAGAGCTAGAGGTTATGAGTAGAGGCTTTGGCATCAAATTGAAACTTGATAAGAATTCCTGATTAACGTGAGGAATACTATGAAAAAATCCGGCTTCTGTTGCAAGTTTTTCCATCAAGAAACCGGATTTTATAGAGAATAGATGTTAAGATTAAAAGCGATCGCCTATGACCATATAAATCTCATTACCACCGCGATCGTTCCAACCGAACTCCAACCTGATTAACCCAAAAGGACTGCGAGCATTAAAACCAAAACCATAACCCAAACCATCCCCAGGTTTATCTCGGACTACCGCAGGTTTACCCGTGACATCATCAGCGGTGCCAAAATCAGTGGCATAGTCTACAAACAGACTTGCCGACACATCAAAAGGTTGGCGAAAAGCAGTAAAAGAAAAGACAGGAAAACGGTATTCAGCGGTAGCTTGAATGAAACTGCGACTAGTAGAAATTTCACCTTTGCTGTAACCGCGTACTGAAGAAGTACCGCCTAAATTAAAAGCTTCATAAGGCGGAACATCACCTAACATAGTACCTGTTTGCAAATTTAAAATGAAAGTTTGCGGCCCTTCAGTAAAATTCAACAACCTTACCGGAAAAAATTGTGAAAAGTTAGCAGCAAACCGCGTATAAGTAATGCTAGAATCTCCCACAGGGAAAGATTGATCGAAGCCAAATTTGATTCGAGAACCATTGGTGGGATAACTAGGATTATCAGTGGTATCGTACAAACCAGCGAAATTTAAAGTTAATAAAACATCAATTCCGTCATTGCTAAAAGATAATTCGTTACCGAATTCATCTCGCGGTGAAATGTTAGAAGTAAAAGCGCCATCTCGAATCGCTACTCTTTGATAATTAAATCCTACCGCCATTTGCAGTTGCGGCGCTAAACGTTGGGAATATTCTATGCCACCACCCAAGCGATCGACCCAAGGTTCATCTCCCCCCGGTAATTCTACTTCCCTTTCTCCTTCCTCAAAAGCCGGAACTCGCGATTGTTGACTAGAAAAATTAACCGAAAAAATCCCCGGTAAAGTTCCCGGTGCAATACTGTAACTAAGGTCAACACCTAATAATTCAAAACCACCAATTGCTTCAAGTACCAACCTTTGGTTATCACCAATTTTTTGCTGTACGTATCCGCTAATGGAAAATGATGGTAATGCAGTTGATTCTGCGGCTACAACTGTTTCACGAGTTGGCCCTTTTAATGCGGTTGGTTCCCCTAAAATTGAACCAAAACCAAAACTAAAAGCTTTATCTCCGGGAAATAAAGACGAGTTGACTGTTGGATCTGTACTATCCTGTGCAAATTCTCTAGTCTGAGATTGAGAAGCATTAGGTAACAAATCAACAGCGTTCGTGGAGACTTTTTCTAAACTGGGATAGGATAAGCGATCGAAATAGCTTGCTTCTAATAACAAATCTGTCCAAGACAAATCCTGACTCCAGCTAGCAGTTGCCAAAAATAGGTTCCCAGAGGTAGCACCTAAAATCAGGAATAATGGTCGTATAAAAGACTTGTTTGGCGTAGGCATTGACTTTTTCCTCACACTTGCCAAATAGAATAACATCCAGCCATGCCAAAGTCAGTTATTCTTTACACTCAGAAGTTTAAACTCGCGGGATTTTCAGCATTATTTTTATAATGTAAGAATGCTAGAACTTCACTGTCACACAACCTATTCCGACGGCACTCTTACACCAGCTGAACTCGTAAAAAAAGCTGCCCAAACTGGTGTAAAAGTGCTAGCAATTACCGATCACGATACCGTTTCTGGTTGGGATGAAGCAATTGCTGTTGCTGCTAACTACGAAATAGAAATAGTTCCAGGGATCGAACTGAGCACCGTACATAATGAACGTTCATTACATATTTTGGGTTTTTATCCCAACCCAGATTTAATCCGTCCAGCATTACAAGAACGTTTAGCCGGAAGAAAACGCCGTGCTGCACAAATGGTAGCGAATTTAGCGAATTTAGGTTATCATATTCAACTTCCCGAAATGGGCGCAGAAATGGCACCCGGAAGACCACATATTGCAGCGGCACTGGTGAAAGCGGGAATAGTAAAATCATCTCAGGAAACCTTCGATCGCTGGTTAGGAGATGACAAACCTGCTTATGTACATTATGAAAAATTTTCCATCCAAGAAGGTGTTACTTTACTGCGGGAATGTGGCGCTGTACCTGTGTGGGCACACCCCTGTTTATTTCGCGGTGGTGTAATTACAGAAGTGCTTAAAGAATTGGTAGACGCAGGTTTAATGGGCGTAGAAGTTTACCATCCTAACCACAATTCCAGAGATCAGAAGATGCTGTTAGAATTGTGTGCTAAATATGGTTTACTAGTTACAGGTGGCAGCGATTATCATGGCCCAAATCTTGTGTCCAAAGATGAGGATCGATCGCTCAATCATCTGCATTTACCCTTGGAATTACTAACACCTGTAAAAAAAGCAGCAGCAACTTTACAACAGTAAAAGTTTTGAGTTGTACGGGCAATTCATGAATTGCCCGTACTGAGTTTTCAGTTAAGCAGAAACTTTGGCAAGTTTTGAGTTCTTAGCTTCGTTTTTTGAGTTTGTAGGGGCGGGTGAGAGCAGAAAATTCTATGGTCATAGCAGAAGAATTAATAGCAAAACCCGCCAACACAGAGTTTTCTTGCACCGAGAGTCCCCCTGCCCCCCTGCCCCCCTGCCCCCCTGCCCCCCTGCCCCCCTGCCCCCTGCCCCCCTGCCCCCCTGCCTTCAAGTCTATGAAAGCTGACATTTTGGTAATAGATGATACGCCGGAAAATCTAAATCTTTTGTCTGCCATGCTGACAGAACAAGGTTACAAAGTTCGCAGCGTGACTAAAGGTTCCACAGGGTTAAGAGGGGCACAAGCTGCGCCGCCTGACTTAATTTTGTTGGATGTAAATATGCCGCAAATGAACGGTTATGAAGTGTGTCAGCAGTTGAAAAAAGACGATCGCACTCGTGAAATTCCAGTAATTTTTATCAGTGCTTTAGGAGATGTTTTAGATAAAGTCAAAGCTTTTGCTGTAGGGGGAGTAGATTACATTACTAAACCTTTTCACGTAGAAGAAGTTTTAGCCAGAATTGAAACTCACCTGACAATTTGTAAGTTGCAAAAACAACTGCAAACGCAAAACTCGCTATTACAACAGGAAATTCGCGATCGGGAAAAAGCCGAAGAGAAATTTAGGAAAGCATTTCGTTCTAGTCCTAACCCAATTGCGATCGCCACCCTAGAAGAAGGCATATTTATTGATATCAATCCCAGCTTTTTAAGAATGAGTGGTTATTCCCAAAGCGAAGTAATTGGACATAACGCTGCTGAATTAAATTTAGGAATACCCCAAGAAATTTACGAACAAGCTTTACAACAATTATTAGAAACCGGATCTTTGCAAAATCAAGAATGTGAATTTCGCACTAAAACCGGAGAAATTAAATCCGTATTATTATCAGTAGAATTAATCGACCTTAGCGGAATTACCTGTACTTTGAATATAGTCAACGATATCACCGAACGCAAACGTTTAGAAAATGAATTTATCTCTTTAGTCAGTCACGAATTACGCACTCCCTTAACTTCTTTAATGGGTTCCTTAGACATTCTCTGCGCTGGGAAATTGGGAACTCTCACACCCCAAGGACAAAATGTGTTAAGGATTGCCATTAATAATACTGAAAGATTGATTCGGTTAATTAACGACATCCTCGATTTAGAAAGGATGAAATCCGGCAAAATAGCCATGCAAATGGTTAAATGTAATGCTGCTAAAATTCTCAATCAAGCAGTAGAATCAATGCAAGCATTAGCAGATCAAGCCCAAATTAAATTAATCGCCCAACCTTTAAATGTAGAAATGTGGGCAGATCCCGATCGCTTATTACAAACCTTCACCAACCTACTCAGCAACGCCATTAAATTTTCCGAATCAGGTAGCAATGTTTGGATTAATACCGAACTTAAAAAATCAGAAAATCCTGACTCTGACTTCATATTATTTACAGTCAAAGATCGAGGTCGAGGCATCCCCGCTGATAAATTACACCTAATTTTTGAACGTTTCCAACAAGTAGATGCTTCCGACTCCCGCAAAAAAGGTGGAACCGGATTAGGATTAGCAATTTGTCGCCACATCATTGAACAACACGAAGGCAAAATTTGGGCAGAAAGCGTTTTAGGTGAAGGTAGTACATTTCACATTTTATTACCCTGTGAAAAAACTTAGTTCGTAGTAGGGACTTGAGTCGTAATCCTTAGTAAAGAGAAGACTGAAGTCTTCACAACTAACCAACAGAACTAACCAACTAAGTAGGTAGATACAAATAAAGTGAAAAGTAAGGCGGGCTCTCCTGCCCACCCCACAAGAAAGCTGCAACTCCTGTGGGGTGGGCAGGAGAGCCCGCCCCATCCTTAAATAACTATTATCACTTTATTTATTTACACCTACTTAAAAACCTAAATATTACCCACAGAAATGATTTTTCCTGAAATATCAGACGGCGAAACATTGACTACATAAGCGAGAACCAAATCATTACTAAATTCAATAGAAGTACCAGTAACAATACCATCCATATTTGGGTCAATATCTACACCAGTCAAATCAATTAAAGTTTGTCTAATTGTAGCTGGAGTTATACCAGGAATATTGGAAACACCTGGATTAGTTGCGATCATAGTTAAAGGAACATCCAATGGTCTAATAGTGAAATTTGCTTCTGTAAATCCACCTGTAACACCTATCAAGTCATCAAACTTATTAAAGTCTAAAATAATATCCAAATTGTTAGCATCAGCTAAAACAATATCACTTCTTAAAGCAAACAAATCTGCGCCGTTTCCTCCCACTAAAACATCTATACCCAAATCTCCAACTACTACATCATTCCCCTCTTCTCCGCTTACTAAATCTGCATCTTTGCCGCCTCGAACTGTATCATTTCCTGCACCTCCAAAAACTAAATCTTCTCCTAAATTACCGTTCACTAGGTCATTACCAAAACCTCCTGAAATTCGATCTCTACCTTTTCCACCTAGTACTAAATCATCGCCTCCTCCGCCTTGAATAGTATCATCGCCTTGATTACCGTTAATAATTTCTGCATCTATTGAACCGATGACAAAATCATTACCATCTAAAGCAACTAATCCGATCGGTAAACCTGCAAGTAAACCAGGTGGAATTTCCAAAAAATCATTGCCTTGTGTTAGGAAATAGAAACCAAATTCAGATGCTGGCATGGTGATATCCTCTTTGTTAATTTAACTATCTCGATCGCTAATTGATGCACCAGTTAATATAATTACCCATCGTTGAGCATATACTATACTAGCAAGTAACTAGATATTAAACTATTCAGTAAAATTCCCGATTTGTTGCTTCAGTATTTTCACCAAATGCTAAGTACATCTGAGTTTTAGCATTTAGCAATACAGGGGGGATTTCCATCTCGATCGCTACAGGAATCAGGAATTTAAATCCATCATAATCTTTTATTAGCTAAAATTAGGATCAACATTACCCTAGTTCTTCCCGATTTAGATTTACATTAGCAGCTAATACCAACTTAACAACTATCAAAAGTATGAACCCCCAATTAGTAGCGGAGCATTTTATGAGTAAAAATATCCTCATAGTTGATGATGAAGAAGATGTGCGTGCGATCGCACAAATGGGATTAGAAATGGGTGCAGGTTGGAGTGTAGTAACTGCCAGTTCGGGAAAAGAAGCTTTAGAAATTGCTGCCGACCAACAACCAGATGTTATTTTATTAGATATGATGATGCCAGACATGGATGGCAGAAGTACATTACAAAAGTTAAAAGCTAATCCCACAACTCAACCAATTCCGGTTATATTAGTTACTGCCAAAGCCCAAAATGGTTATCAAGAAATTTTTGCTGATATGCCAGTAGCCGCTATATTTGCTAAACCTTTCCGTCCCTTGAAATTAGCTGAACAAATTAGCGAAGCACTCGGTTGGAGTGACTAGCTTTTTTCCCTATAATAATATTTTAAAATATCCTCAAACCATTGTTCCATTCGCTCGCCTAAAGCTGGCAAAGAATATTCAATTTCTGCTTGCTGACGGCTGGTATTGCGATCGATTAGATCGAATTGTGCGATCGCCTTAACCAACTCCTCCACATTATCCGGTTCTACCAAAAAACCCGTCTTTCCGGGTTGGATAATTTCTCCGGGGACACCCCGATTATAAGATATGAACTCATTAATTCGGTGGTTTATCCCAAGAATTTCCTTGATTAGTATTAGTAAAAGAGGGAAAATTATCCACACTAGAAACCCCTCGCATCCGGTTCATTTGAGTCATAGCCCACTTAGCCGTTTCTTGCACTTCCGCATCTGGATCGTCAATAGCGTGACGCAACAATTGACTAATTTGCGCCATTAATTCATAAATCCGAGTCACATCCCGAATCGCATTTTTCCGCACCTCCGCATTTTCATCTTGCAACGAAATCACCAAAGCACGCTGCAAAGGTTTCAGCGTCCGATGCCCAATTTGGGAAATAGCTTCTAAAATCAAACAACGCTGTTTAGAATCAGCATCAATTAACGAATTAACCAAAGGTTGAATTGCTCTAGAATCTCCCCTTTGCGCCAACTCCCAAATCGCCTTACGTCGCTTCGTCGGATCGGGATTTTGTAAATCTTTAATTAACTCATCAACAATATTAATTTTCGGGAGGCGAGTAGTTTCTTGCACCTCTAAATTACTATCTGTCGCTACTGATTTAGGTTCCGGTAATGGTTCCGATAATGGTTCATCTTCCGCAGCAGTTAATATATGATTAGCATGACCATTTTTATCTACTTCTATTGGTTTTATTTCCTGAACCTCAATCACAGAATTAGCAGGTTCATAAACAGGAACTCGATCGTTTTCTACAATTTCTACCACCGTCTCCGGCTGACTTTCTGATGCTTCCGACTCAGATGTTTCCGTCTGGGAAACTTCAGGAGGAAGTTCCCAATGTTTGAGAATGTAAAGCAGTCCTCCGGCAATAATCACCAAAAATACCCCAGCACCCATCCAAAACAAAGGCCACTTCGAGGATTTTTTGCCAGAATTAGTTTTGGGTCCAGGAGTAGGAGAAGGCTTCGTTTCCCCAAGATTCTGTAATAAATCGATCGGAACCGAGTCTCCCCCAGGCTTCGGCGCGTTATTCTGGACTTGGATAGTTATAGATGGAAATCTGGGTGCCCCTGACGCTACCGTAG
Source organism: Floridaenema flaviceps BLCC-F50 (assembly GCF_041929275.2). Lineage (NCBI taxonomy): Bacteria > Bacillati > Cyanobacteriota > Cyanophyceae > Aerosakkonematales > Aerosakkonemataceae > Floridanema > Floridanema flaviceps. The sequence continues at coordinate 1,230,208 of NZ_JBHFNR020000001.1, forward strand.
CGCCAGAAACAAAGCTGAAGCAAGAAGTGCAGGAGAACAAAACGAAAGCCAGACGTGAGGGCATCATAAACTAACTTCGGGTTAGAGAGGGCAGCTAACATCAGTCATTAATGTAAATGACTTTAAGCTAGTTCAATCCTAATCTGCCATCTCACCAGAAACACATTCTAGTTGCCTTAGCTTATAGCAAATTTTCCCAATTTGTACAGTTATAGTTAAAGAGATTTGGGTAATGAAGAATTATTTCTGCCAATTCCAAAACTCAGGGATTAACCAAGAGCGATCGCTAATCTGCCAATCTGTCAACGCGGACAAATAATCTGGCAATCCACTACCAACAATCGGGATGACAGGATTTGAACCTGCGGCCCCCTCGTCCCGAACGAGGTGCGCTACCAAGCTGCGCTACATCCCGGATTTAACAAATCAGTTTTTCTATCATATCACAAATTAAAGGACTGGTGATTGGGGAATGAAGGCTGGGAGGTGTGGAGAGTTGTTGATTAAATTAAGGATCTTTCCCCCATTCCCCCATCCCCCTATCTCCCCACCTCCTCTGCTATGATCAATCCTGGTTAAAGAGGTTGACAGTAAGAGGCAATTGTCAACTACCCACACTTCTCTAACGGGTAAGTGTGGGCTTGTAGTTTCCTACAAGCCCTGTTGACCAGCCTAAGTTTCAGATTGCTGAAACTACGTTATCAGGGTCATGACACCTGAAAATGCTTGCCAGTTTTAAGCTCTGTCGTCTGAAGTTAAACAAGTTATAGGGAAAAGCTAGTGCTTCAGATTTAAAAAGCCCTGATCACCTTGGCGAGGCAAACTTAAACCAGAAATGAGAGGTGCAGTAATGCGCGTTTTCGTATTAGATAAAAACTTGAAACCTCTCGACCCTTGCCATCCAGCAAGAGCCAGAGAACTACTGGAAAAAAGGAGAGCTAGAGTTTTCAGACGCTACCCTTTTACCATTGTTTTGCCAGACAGAACTGTTGAAGAATCTGTCACTCATGACCACAGAATCAAAATCGATCCGGGGTCAAAAGTCACTGGAATTGCCATAGTCCAAGAACAGACAGGCAGGGTAACAACTGCATTGGAAATTACTCATCGAGGGCAACAAATCAGAAACGGTTTGGAATCTCGGAGAGCCTTAAGAAGGGGGAGAAGAGACAGGAAAACTCGTTATCGTCAACCTCGGTTTTTAAATCGAACTCGGAACAAAGGATGGCTTCCACCATCTTTAGAAAGCCGAGTTTTGAATATCGAAACTTGGGTAAGAAGACTAAGAAAACTTTGTCCAATTACCGCTATTTCTCAGGAGTTGGTGAGGTTCGATACCCAACGACTTCAAAACCCAGAAATTGATGGTGTCGAATATCAAAGAGGCACATTGTTTGGGTTTGAGGTTAAGGAATACCTACTTGCAAAATGGGGGCGAAATTGTGTTTACTGTGGGGCAGAAAACGTTCCTTTGGAAGTAGAACATATTCATCCTAAATCGAAAGGAGGAAGTAATCGGATTAGCAATTTAACTTTGGCTTGTCGGAAGTGTAATGAAGCTAAAGGCGACAAACCCATTGAGCAATTCTTAAAGAAAAAGCCAGAACTTTTCAAAAATATCCGAGCTACTACCAAAGCACCATTAAAAGATGCTGCTGCTGTTAATTCAACAAGATGGGAGTTGTACAGAAGACTTCAAAATACTGGTTTACCTGTGGAAGTTGGGACTGGTGGCAGAAGTAAGTTTAATCGCCAAACTAGAGGGATTGAAAAATCTCACTGGACTGATGCGGCTTGTGTTGGTGAATCTACCCCCGAAGGATTATTAATTAGGGGAATTAAACCTCTATTGGTAACAGCTAAGGGTCACGGAACAAGACAAATATGCAACACCGATAAGTATGGCTTTCCTATTTCTCATGCTGAAAGAGGCAAATATTTTATGGGATTCCGTACTGGCGATTCAGTCAAAGCTTCCATTCCATCTGGTAAATATGCTGGCAATCATACGGGGAGAATTGCTATTAGGTTCAGACCTAGTTTTCGGCTTTCTACTAAGAATAAACGTTTTGACGTTCATCCTAAATATTTAATGATGATTCACCAAGCTGATGGTTATGAATATGAATTCTCAAAATAAGGATTCGCTACGCGATTCTGAATTAGTTGGCGACAATTCCCTGGACGCTGAACCGCAGGTCAGCGTCCAGGGAATTGTCGCATTTAAGGTGGTAGTTAAGCCAGAATGGTTGCGAGTAAAAGCGCCTCAGTGGGAGCGTGTTGGCAGCGTTAAAGAAATTTTGCGGGATTTATCCCTGAATACCGTTTGCGAAGAAGCATCTTGTCCGAATATTGGCGAATGTTTCCACAATGGTACAGCGACATTTTTAATTATGGGGCCAGCCTGTACGCGAGCCTGTCCTTACTGTGACATTGATTTTGAGAAAAAGCCGAAACCTCTCGACCCGAAAGAACCAGAAAGATTGGCAGAGGCAGTGCGACGGTTAAACTTAAATCACGTTGTCATTACTTCGGTTAACCGGGATGATTTACCTGATGGTGGTGCATCTCAGTTTGTTCGTTGTATTTCAGAAATCCGCGCCACTTCTCCTGGTACAACAATTGAAGTGTTAATTCCTGATTTGTGTGGAAATTGGGAAGCATTAGCCCAGATTTTACAAGCTGCTCCAGAAGTTTTAAATCACAATACAGAAACAGTACCCCGTTTATATCGTCGGGTACGTCCCCAAGGGGAATATCAGCGGACGCTGGAGTTGTTGAAGCGATCGCGCCAACTAGCCCCCAAACTTTACACCAAATCTGGCATCATGGTAGGACTGGGAGAAACTGACGACGAAGTTCGCCAAGTTATGCAAGACCTCCGCGCCGTAGATTGCGATATCCTCACCATAGGTCAATACCTACAACCCAGCCAAAAACATCTGCAAGTTGCAGGTTTTGTCACCCCCGAACAGTTCGCCGCTTGGCAAAAATTTGGCGAAAGCATCGGATTTTTACAAGTAGTCTCCTCTCCCTTAACTCGGAGTTCTTACCACGCAGAACAAGTTAGAGCTTTAATCGAAAGATACCCCCGCTGAGGGACAAGGGAACAAGGGGACAAGGGGACAAGGGGACAAGGGGACAAGGAGACAAGGAGACAAGGAGACAAGGAGACAAGGAGACAAGGAGACAAGGAGACAAGGGGACAAGGGGACAAGGGGAGAGACGATCGCTCAAAACTCTCTGACTTCCGAAACTCTTCCTAACTCAAAACTCTCTCACTCAAAACTATTCTCTACTCTCACCCGCCCCTACAAACTCAAAACTCTCTCAAACGAAGCTAAGAACTTTCCGAAATGGAAACTAAAATCGCAGTTATTGGTGCTGGTGCTTGGGGCTCGACTTTAGCTTTTTTGGCGAAGGCGAACGGTCATCAAGTGCATTTATGGTCTCGCCAAAGTTCCTCAACTCTCGCGGATGTCTTAGCAGATGCAGACATTGTGGTTTCTGCTGTTTCCATGAAGGGTGTAAGACCTGTAGTAGAACAATTACGGAGTTTATCCCTGGGGAAAGTAATTTTTGTGACGGCGACCAAAGGGTTAGATCCTTCGACTACCTGTACTCCTTCTCAGATTTGGCAAGCGGCGTTTCCGGCAAATTCTGTAGTAGTTCTAGCAGGGCCAAATTTATCTAAAGAAATTCAAGCAGGACTACCCGCAGCAACGGTAGTTGGCAGTAACGACATGGCAGCGGCTAAACTAGTACAAACACTCTTTAATTCCAGTCGGTTTCGGGTTTATACTAATGATGATCCCTTGGGTGTGGAGTTGGGTGGGACGCTGAAAAATGTGATGGCGATCGCAGCTGGTGCCTGTGACGGTTTGCAGTTAGGAACCAATGCCAAAGCCGCACTCGTGACTCGCGGACTCGCAGAAATCATCCGTATTGGTAATCACTGGGGAGCTAAAACTGATACATTCTATGGTTTATCAGGGTTAGGCGACCTCCTCGCCACTTGTAACAGCCCTTTAAGTCGGAACTATCAAGTAGGTTATGGATTAGCGAAAGGGAAAAAGCTCACAGAAATTTTAGCCAACTTAGAAGGAACCGCCGAAGGAGTCAATACCTCCCAAGTGCTAGTTCATTTAGCTAATCAACAAGGAATTTATATCCCTATTTCCGCGCAAGTCGATCGCTTACTCAAAGAAGAAGTCACCCCGCAAGCAGCAGTAGACTCACTCATGCTGCGAGATGTCAAACCAGAAACACATCTACCCTAATCAGTAATCCTTGAGTATCACAGCAAATTATCTTTTAGAGATTTTTGTAATATATCTTCAATTAAATTAAGGCAATTATATAGAAAGTGATCGGGAACTCATCTACCTAGTGATGTAGATTAACTTATCCTCTGACAGAGGTCACGTAAGACATACATGATGCGACTCTATACTAGCTGAGGATAGAGAAGTTCACCCACTCCGTCTAGAAATTTTCATTTTAGGGCACAACGGTGTTATCTATTCTACTAATTATGGGAAAGATAGATTATGTGCTACTAAAGACGGTAGTCGCCAAGCTCCAGAGTGCATCACTGGAAGTCTTATGAGTAAGTAGGGCAACTATCAAGATTATATTTCGTCAAGAAAGATGCCCACACAAAAAACCAATCGCCAAATTCAAAAAGCCCCTTTGTCATCCGGAGCAGTTGAGGCAATAACTATGCCAGCAACCTTTTATACCACTGATGCCAGCTACAATAGTCAACCAGAAGCCCCTAGCTTTCAGTTAGACGAAATGGAACCAACAGTTAGGGATCTAGTTGATCTAGAGATCGAGGAAGAAGAAACTGCCAATTTAACGAAAAGTCCTAACCGCCGTACCAACGACTTAGTTCGTTTGTATCTGCAAGATATTGGTCGAGTACGTTTGTTAGGGCGAGATGAAGAAGTTTCCGAAGCCCAACAAGTCCAGCGCTATATGCGGTTGCTGGAATTACGAGATCAGGCTGCCCAAGAGGAAAATGGGGTACTCCGGCAATATGTAGAATTGATTGAAATTCACGATCGCCTAGCCGCTAATCTAGGTCATCGTCCCTCCTTTGAAAGATGGGCAAATGCAGCCGGAATCGCACTAGCGGAACTGAAGCCAATTTTAGCTGCCGGAAAACGCCGTTGGGCAGAATTAGTCAATTTAACTATTGAAGAACTAGAACAAATTCAAACAGAAGGGATTCGAGCCAAAGATCACATGATTAAGGCAAACTTGCGCTTAGTCGTGTCTGTCGCGAAAAAATACCAAAATCGTGGTTTGGAATTGTTGGATTTGATCCAAGAAGGTACTCTGGGATTGGAACGAGCCGTTGAGAAGTTTGACCCTACTAAAGGTTATCGCTTCAGCACTTATGCTTACTGGTGGATTCGTCAGGGAATCACCCGTGCGATCGCAACTCAAAGCCGCACCATTCGTCTCCCAGTCCACATTACCGAAAAACTCAACAAAATCAAAAAAGCCCAGCGCAAAATTTCCCAAGAAAAAGGTCGCACCGCCACTCTCGAAGATTTAGCAAAGGAACTAGAAATGACACCTTTGCAAGTCCGGGAAGTTCTTTTCCGCGTTCCTCGCTCTGTTTCCTTTGAAACTAAAGTCGGGAAAGAAAAAGATACCGAACTAGGCGACTTGTTACCCACCGAAGAAATTTCCCCCGAAGACACTTTAATGCGGGAAGCTCTCTACCGTGACTTACAGCAGCTTTTAGCTGACTTAACCACCAGAGAAAGAGATGTGATTCTCATGCGCTTTGGTTTGGAAGATGGTCGCTCCTACTCTTTAGCAGAAATTGGTCGCGCTTTGGATCTATCTCGCGAACGAGTTCGGCAAATCGAAGCGAAAGCTTTGCAAAAGTTACGTCAACCAAAACGCCGTAATCGTGTCCGTGATTATCTGGAGTCTTTTGGTTAAGTTTTTCAGTTAGTTCATTGTGTTTGTCTCCATTGACCGAGATTGCTGTTCTCGGTCATTTTTTTTGGGAAAGGGAACTCCTGAACGGGGAACAGTAGAAACTTTTGAGTTGTTAAGGCAATTTAACTCTACAATTTTGCAATTATAGAGATGTCTATTCAACATAAAAAATATTTTGGTTACAATCTTTATCTGTTCTAAAAACCTTACTTAACAAGGGTTATAGCTTTTCATCTTCTTTTTTAAATCATATTTATTCTCAATTATCTGAATTTTTTAGGATTCTTTTAGAAACAAATTGTCAATAAGTAAAAGTTCTTGAAAATTAGTAGCAATATTGTGTATCCTTCCTAAATAGAAGGCTTTATAATAACGTCAATATGAGTACCTACACAGCAGGCTCGTTTAAAGCTGAACTGAATGAAAAAGGTTGGCGTTTAACTCCCCAAAGACAAACTATTTTGCAAGTCTTTCAAGACCTTCCCGAAGGGAAACATTTGAGTGCGGAAGAACTTTACTCTGTGCTCCAAGGTCAAGGTGAGAAAATCAGCCTATCCACGGTTTATCGTACCCTGAAGCTAATGGCGAGAATGGGTATTCTCCGAGAATTGGAACTAGCAGAAGGACACAAGCATTATGAAATCAATCAGCCCTATCCTAATCATCATCATCATTTAGTCTGTATTCAATGCAACAAAACGATCGAATTTAAAGATAATTCGATTTTGAAAGTTGGCTTGAAACAAACGGAAAAAGCTGGACTGCATTTGTTAGACTGTCAACTGACTATTCATACTGTTTGTCCAGAAGCTTTGCGCCAAGGATGGCCCTCTCTGCTACCTAGCGATTGGTCTTGTTTGCGATCGCACAGCCAGCCGTAGGTATATCGCACAGCCCATCAACTGAGGAATCAAATTCCACATAATTAAGATAAATTCTCAATAAACTAAGTTTCTTGAAAATAAATCGCTAATTAGTTATCATTTTCAATAACTGTACCTTTCTTGAGAATGAGATCATGCCAGTCTATACAGCATCCTCACTGAAAGCTGAGCTAAATGAAAGAGGTTGGCGTTTAACTCCCCAACGGGAAACCATTTTACACCTTTTCCAAGAATTGCCCAGAGGCGATCATTTAAGTGCGGAGGATCTTTATCATCGACTCGAAAGCCAAGGGGAACCGATTAGCTTATCTACGATTTACCGCAGTTTGAAATTAATGGCGAGAATGGGTATCCTGCGTGAGTTGGAATTGGGCGAAGGACATAAACATTATGAACTAAATCAGCCCTATCCCCACCATCACGATCACCTGATTTGCGTGCGTTGTAATAAGACTGTGGAATTTAAAAATGATGCAATTTTGAAAATAGGAACTAAAACCGCAGAAAAAGAAGGATATCAGTTACTTGACTGTCAACTTACTATTCATGCGATTTGTCCTGCTTGCCAACGGGCATTGCTACCGATTTAAAAACAAAAAGTTCTCTCAAGGCTATTCAGGGGGATGGGGAGATGGGGGGATGGGGAGATGGGGGGAAGATAATTTAACTGACCGATAATTTTAGATCTTAGATTGAAGAATTTTAGATTTTAGATTTTGGATTGTTTTTTGGTACAAGCCCCGTCTTGAAAGACCGAATAAATCTAAAATCCCAAATATGAAATCTTCAAGATCCGCCCTTAAGTGCCCAGTCAATCTAAAATCTAAAATCGCAAATCTAAAATCCGTTGACTACCTCTTCAATTCTCCCTACCTCCGCACTCCCGAACCCACTTCTTCTTCCCTGTTGCCTTCTGTCACCAAAAAATCCCGTTTTAGACGGATCGCCGCCATAGCTATGGCTGTTGGATGAAAGAATCATTTTCACCAACTGTGGATGATTTTGGTTCGGCTTTGAGTGCCGCATTGGTTTGGTCGTTATTCGTTTGGTCGTTTAAACCATTGATAGTTGTTAATAAAGCGGCTTTGGTGGTGCTGTCTACAATACCGTTAGGAGTGAGTTTGGCTTGTTTTTGGAAACGAGTTACAGCTTCTTTTGTTAAGGAGCCAAAGTTGCCTGTGGTATTGCCTCTGTAATAGCCTAAAGCTTGGAGACGTTGTTGTAGGGTTTTGACTTCCTGACCGCGATCGCCTATTTTTAGACTAGCTTGAATTAAAGTTCTGTTATTAGTTGCAGGTTTGTCCGAATTATTAGTTAGGGAGCCATTAGTAAAAGGCGAATTATTAAAGGTGGGATCTAGTGCTTGAGTAGTACCGCCTCCTTTAGTCAAAGCTGACCAAGTATTACGTCCGACAACACCATCAACCATTAAGCGACTGGTGCGTTGAAATTGCCTAACTGCTACAACAGTTTCCAGATCGAACTTACCATTGATCGCACCCCTGTAAGCACCTGCATTAGTTAAAAGTTGTTGTAAGCTTTTGACATCGGAGCCTTTAGCACCCCGGCGTAAATTTGGTTGTTTGCTAGGGTCGATCGCTGTTTGGGCGGTTTTTTCTGTTTCCGGTTCGGGAGTGGTTGGCGCTACTTCCGCAGTGGTTGACGCTGCTGTTGTATTTTCCTGAAGTTTCCGTTCTAAGGCAGTGAGAGTTGTGGTTTCGACGATCCCATCTGCCGTTATGCCTTCATCTTGCTGGAAGCGAATCACAGCCTTTTTGGTCAATGGGCCAAAGTGTCCGGTGGGAGTGCGATCGAAGTAACCTAATTTTTGTAATTTTGTCTGAAGTTCTGCTACTTCTGTGCCTCTGCTACCTTGGGTCATTTGAGCCATTGCCTTGGTAGCAATTCCGACAGTGCTAATTGTAAGTACCAAGCTAAGTAAATGAATCCAGGCTCTTTTGCCTAAATTTCTCCAGTTTACTCTTTGGAAAATTTTGACCTCTTCTAAATTAGCACTAAAGTCTGCATCCTCGTTTTCCTCGTAGGAACTTGCCTGATGTATGTAAATAAGGTTTTCCATAATTTCCCAGTCCAACTTTCGACAACGCTTGCTACTCCTCCAAAGAAGTAGGCTATCAAGATTTTAATTTACAGTTATTTCCTGTTCAATAACTCAATCAATAATTAATGTGACACATTTAAGTGACATATTTAACTAAAGGTTTGGCAAATATAGCTAATTTAGTCAATTTTCCTCTGGTAGTCCTTAGCTCAGGAAACTTTTGCTGGACGATCGACTTTTTTGGCAAAAATCTGCACAAATTTCCTCGCTAGGAGGGATGAAGCGGAAAGAGTCAGCACTCAAGAACAGTTTAGCTCTTGAGTGCTGATTTTCAGAGGTTAGTTTGATGGGGAATTATGCTGATCGCTTTTCTGAGGCTTGTGAGTAACTTGAGAGTTATCATGAGGCTTAGATCCATTACCATTACCATTACCATTGCCATTGCCATTGCCATTGCCATTACCATTACCATTAGACCCATGATGCCCGTCTGAATTTTCCCCATGACGGTAATAGAGTAAAGACTGAGCTTTTGGTGTTGGAGTTGGAGTTGGTTTTTTTGCTGGAGTTACAGTTGGTTTGTGAGTACGTTTGCCGAAGAGATCTTCTATGTTCTTCACGATAATATAGAGCACAGGTACTACTAACAAACTTAAGACTGTAGCGACGCACATTCCGCCAATAACAGCTGTACCCAAAGACTGACGTGCTGCTGCACCTGCGCCTGTGGCGATCGCTAATGGTAAAGTACCAATAATCGTCGATAAAGCTGTCATCAAAATTGGTCGCATCCGTTGTTGAGAAGCTTCGATCGTTGCTCTGATAGTTGGTACACCTTGTTCTCTCAATTGGTTAGAAAATTCTACAATTAGTACAGCATTTTTACTTGCCATACCTATCAACATTAACAACCCAATTTGAGTGTAAACGTCATTAGCAAACCCTCTGGATAATACTGCTAGCAATGCGCCAAAAATTGCTAAAGGCACACTCAACATGATAATCAATGGATCGATGTAATTTTCATACTGGGCTGCTAGCACCAAGAATACGAGAATAAATCCAAAACCGAAGATTAAAATTGATTGTCCTCCGGCTTGGATTTCTTCTAAACTCAACCCAGACCATTCATAACTAAACCCTTGGGGTAAGACTTGTTTGGCTATGTTTTGCATAGCTTGAATTGCTTGTCCAGAACTTACTCCTGGTGCTCCCGATCCATTGATTTCTATAGACCGCAATAAGTTGTAATGGGAGATAACTGATGGTGCTGTTGTTTGGGTAACTTTCACTAAGTTACTCAGCGGAACCATTTGATTAGTTGCCGATCGCACGTAAAATTTATTGATGTCTTCGGGATTGGAACGAAATTGTTGATCGGCTTGGACATACACCCGATAACTGCGGTTAAATTGATTGAAATCATTTACATATTGTGAGCCTAAGAAAATCTGCAAAGTACTGAAAATATCTTCTAAAGAAACTTGCAGGGCGTTGGCTTTGTCGCGATCGACTTCTACAATTAGTTGAGGTGTATTGCCGTTAAAATTCGGGCGTAAACCGACTAATGTTGGCGGTGCTGGGTTATTAGGAGTACCAGGATAAGTGCTGGCTCTACCTAAGAATTGACCCATAACTTGCTCCATAACTCTAAACCCAACATTGTTTCTATCTTGGAGTTGGAATTCAAACCCGCCAAAGTTACCTAAACCTTGAATTGGAGGAGGCGCAAATGGGATGACTGTTGCCTCTTTAATGGACAGTAATTGAGGGAAAAGGCCACCAATAATTGCCTGTGCTGATTGGTCAGGTCTTTTACGTTCTTCCCAAGATTTTAAAGTTGTAAAGATTAAGCCATTATTGGGAGTTGAGCCACTAAAGCTAAAGCCCCCAATGGCAAATACATTCATTACATCTGGTTGTTTTCTGAGAATACTTTCAGCTTGTTCTAAGACTTTTTCGGTGTAACTTAAAGAACTTCCTTCTGGGCCTTGAACTATGGTAATAAAGTAGCCTTGGTCTTCTTGGGGAAGAAATCCTCCAGGGACGATCGTAAACAACCAATAAGTAGCACCCAAAGCTATGACAAATAGGAGGAGAATAATGTATCTCAGTTTGGTTACTATACGTAGCAACCAACCATAAACTGCTCTGATTTGTTCAATTACCCAGTTAATTGGACGGAAAAACCAGTTGTTATGTGATTCGCTTCTTCTGAGCAGTAAAGCTGAAATAGTCGGGGTGAGAGTAATAGCGTTAAAGGTGGAGATCGTTACTGAAAAAGCGATCGTCAAGGCAAATTGTTTGTACAATTGTCCAGTCGTACCAGGGAAGAATGCCACTGGCACAAACATGACTATTAGTACTAGCGAAGTGGCAATAACTGCACCCATTAACTCATTCATTGACTCAATGGCAGCTTCGATTGGGTTAATATCTTTTTCTTGCAGTCGGCGGGAGACATCTTCTACGATTACGATCGCATCATCCACCACCAGACCTGAACCCAAAGTCAAACCAAATAAGGTCAATGTGTTAATATTAAATCCTAGTAATTTGACAAACATAAATGTCCCCAGTAAAGCTACTGGAATTGCAATACTAGGAATCAGAGTCGATCGCCAATCCTGTAAAAACAGGAAAATAATTAGAATTACTAACCCAACCGATTGAAGTAAGGAAATTACAACTTCTTCTGCTCCAGCTTCAATAAATAAAGTGGTATCGTAAGCGACTGCATACTTAATTCCTGGAGGGAAGGTTGGCGCTAATTCTGCCATAGTTTTCTTGACAGCCTGCGCCACTGTTAAAGCATTACTACCAGTTAATTGACTAATTCCTAAACCAACCCCTCTGCGTCCGTCAAATCGCAAAACCGAAGCGTAATTTTCTGCCCCTAATTCGGCTCTACCGACATCTTTTAATTTAATTAAACTGCCATCTTCCCCAGTTTTAATTACTAACTCGGCAAATTCATTAGCATCTTCTAATCTTCCGAGTGCTTGGACAGCAAGTTGATATTGTTGATTTGGGGGTGCAGGTTGTTGTCCAATTTGTCCAGCACCGACTTGCAAATTTTGGCGACGCAGTGCATTTACGACATCTTGAGGTGTTAAACCACGACTCGCTAAACGATTAGGATCTAACCACAAACGCATGGCATAAGTGCGTTCACCAAAAATTCTCACATCAGCGACACCTTTAATTCTTTTTAAAGCGTCGGTAATGTAAAGATCGGCATAGTTACTCAGATATAAGTCGCTGTATCGATTATTTTCGGAATAGAGTCCGATCGCTAATAAAAAGCCGCTAGACTGTTTATTTACCCTGACACCCGTTTGTTGTACTGGCCCTGGTAATCTGGATAACACAGAAGAAACCCGGTTTTGTACATCTACTGCTGCAATGTCTTGATCTCTTTCTAATTCAAAGGTCAGGGAAACACTACTAGTACCATCATTAGCACTAGTAGATTTAATGTATTTCACCCCTTCAATACCATTGAGTTCTCTTTCTAAAATATTGGTGACAGTAGACTCAACAACTGAGGCGTTAGCGCCAATGTAATTAGAAGTAACTGTTACTTGCGGTGGGGTGATTTCTGGATACTGAGCGACAGGTAACAGGAAAATACAAGCTGCTCCCACCATAGTAATAATGATGGAGCAAACTGTGGCAAAGACTGGTCGCCTGATGAAGAAGTCGGATATAGAAAAAATCATGAAGTTTAATCAGGTTTTTGTCATTGGTCATTGTCATTGGTCATTGGTCATTGGGTAAAAGTAATTTTTTACTTACTTAATGAATTACACTCACTAATGACTAATGACTAATGACTAGTTTGATGGTGGTTTATTACCTTGTCCCCCTGGCGCACCTGCTCCCGGTGCTTGTGATTCAGGCATAATGGGAGCACCATCTCGCAGTTGCAAAATTCCGGCAATGACTATTTGTTGTCCTGGTTGCAAGCCTTTGAGGATTTCCTGTTGATTACCAGTAATTTTTCCTAGTTCAACAGATGTTTGACGAGCAATCATACCTCCTGGTTTGTCAGAGTTGGGTGTTCTTTCCACCACAAACACGAAATTTTGTCCTGCCATTCGAGAAATTGCTGTCACTGGTACAACTACTCCGGGACGAGTTTCCCAAATTATTTTCGCTTGCACAAATTGATCGGTTCGCATAGTGCCATTGGAGTTGTCGAAGCTAGCTTTAACGAGGACTGATTGGGTTTGGGGGTTAATATTGGGTGCAATGAAGGATATTTGTCCTGTTTGTACGGGTTTGCCTTGATTATCTATGAGTTGTATAGGCATTCCCATTCGCAGTCTGGTGGCTAGTTCTACGGGAACGTTGATTTGGGTTAGTAAGGTGTTGTTGTCTGCGATCGTATAAAGTTCGGTAGAAGAACTGACAAAATCACCGACTTTTACCGGAATATCCCCGATTACACCCGCAAAAGGCGCATTTATACTGTAGTAATTCAGCCTGACTTGTTGTTCAGTTGCTCCCGCTGCTTGTTGTTGAATTATCCTGTTTTGTTTAGTAATATTGGCTTCGGCTCTAGCAATGGCTGCTTGTTGAGCGCGAATTTCTGCATCAATTTGGGCTAAGTCAGCTTGTGCTCTTTGCAAATCCAGCCGTCTTTGATCTAGCGCTTGTCTAGTCACTGCGCCTTGACCTTGGAGTTGTGAAAATCTGCGGAATTCTCCCTGTTGAAATGCCAAATTTGAGAGGTTGGATTGTCTTTGTGCTTGTTTAGATGCCAGGGTTTGTTTCGCATTGGCAACGTCTGCCTGTGCTAAGTTCAACTCAGAGCGTGCTGATTCTACTGCTGCTAGTTGGCTTTGCAAAGATGCGGCTTGTTCAGCAGGGTTAATTTGTAGGATCGGTGCGCCTGCTCTGACCCGATCGCCAGCTCTAACAAATATATTAGTAATTTGACCGGAAACTTGCGGTCTTGGTCTTACAGATTGCCGAGATTCCAATCGCGCCACATATTCCGAACTATCTTCAATCGTTTTCGGTTGCGCTTCTCCCATCCTCACTGGCATTGCCATTGGCCCACCTGGCCCACCTGGTTTACCAGGGCCACTCGGCCCACCTGGGCCTGCTTGTTGTTGCCCGCTTGGTTGGAAAAATTGATTGTAAGCGAACCATCCACCACCACCAACTAACAACAGCATGAACAGAATTCCTAAGATCCGCAGAAATTTTTGGCTGGGTTTAGAGGCAGAGGTATCGAAGGTGGAAATCTCTTCTTCTTGGTAATTTTCTATGTATGGTTCGCGATCGTCTTTTTTTTCTACTGGCAGCACTTTTATATTTGGCAACTGTTCACTACTGGTGCGTTGTTCGGTATTTTCGGTATTCATCTGCCCCTCTAAATAATTGACTAGATACCGTTGTCAAATTTTAGTAATTTTATCAGTTACTTTACCACAGTCAAAAGAGTGATTTTTTGACTTAATGCTCTGAATCCTTGGGAAAATTTAATTTTAACATAGCGATCAATTGTTACGTTTAAAATTGACCACTAGCTCGATTAGTAACCATCAATAGTGAAGATCTAGGGATTAACAATTTTGTGCCATTTTAGTCTAATATTTTTCTTTTTAGTCTAAAAAAATAAATGATATTTATCTTCATAAGAATTCTATAATTTTGACTTTACAATCTAAAATAAATGAAAATCTGAGAATTTTTAACTTCAAACTAATTCTCTAATTTTTGTTTTAACCTTAAAACTTTTCAGTTTCCCCCAAATACAGCCAAGTTATAGTACTTCCAAGGTACAGCTACCCCGTCAAATCCCGACGTTTTCAGCATTTGCATCTGGGTGTCCAAAGTTGCCAATCGATCGGGGCTAGAATATCCGTAAGGGACGCTTTTACCAACCTGAGCGCGAATTTCTGCTAAAGTACTTCCTTGTTCGATCGCCCATTCTTCCCTAGCTGTTTGGTAAATTGTTTTCATTAATTCCGACTCTGGCAAAATGGGGTCTGCATTCCAAAAAACGCCCCCCGGATTCAAACTGTGGTGAATTTGTTGAAATAGTTTTAGTTTCATTTCATCGGTAAGATGATGAATTGCTAAAGATGAAACACAGGCATCAAAATTATTACCAATATTAGCGGTTTGGGAATTATTTGCCCATTCGCCAAAATCTGCTTCTTTAGCAATCCATCTTTGTTGATAGCCAGCTAACCGAATTTTTTCTTGGGCATATTGTAACATTCGTGGTGAGTAATCGACCGCTGTAATTTGAGTAGTAGGAAAGCGATTAAGTAATTTTAAACTTAATTCGCCTGTCCCACAGCCTAGTTCTAAAATGCGATCGACATTTGCCGGAATACAGTTCACTAAAACATCAAGCATTTCGTCA
Organism: Floridaenema flaviceps BLCC-F50; assembly: GCF_041929275.2. Taxonomy (NCBI): domain Bacteria; kingdom Bacillati; phylum Cyanobacteriota; class Cyanophyceae; order Aerosakkonematales; family Aerosakkonemataceae; genus Floridanema; species Floridanema flaviceps. The sequence goes on from NZ_JBHFNR020000001.1 coordinate 1,245,500, forward strand.
TATTTTCGCAGTAGTTGCCGAATTCCCCCATCAAAATCAGCCGGATTCGGAAAAACTTCCCCTGGAAAAACTTCGTTATCTCTGGTAAATGCCGGATTTTCACTCATAAGCTTATGCCGATATTTGTTAATTTAGCATAGCATAATTCATGGCTGTAATAATATAAATGATTGACTAGTTTGCTATTTGGTAGTTAGGAAAAGCATTTAAACAATTTGAACGGCAAGTAATTCTGATATCAATCATCTTTCTTTGGCGGATTTTTTGATTGTCGCTGACCACGAGATAGGTCGTGATGAGACTGATATGGCAAAGATTTTTCGTATTCCAAAGTCATGTGGATATAAGCTAAAAATTCCATAATTGAGCATCCTTGATTTTTCGGTATTTGATTTTAGTAAAGCTGTAAATTCACGGTAATTTAATTGTTGAGTAACCAGTAAATTGATTGTTTAAGTAAAATCTGTGAGAAAACAACTTCCAGGCAGCTTGAGCAAGGTCTAGGCAGTAGACGGTAAAAAAACTGGTTAACTTATGGCGATCGGTAAATGCTAGAATTTATAATTCAGAATTCCGCAAGTGAGAGAGCTCATCCGGTTTTTTTGGGAAATTATCCAGAAAATTTGGTTTGAGAGGAGTTATTCCCTAAACTTGACCTACGACCAGAAAAGTTTGATGATATCCTTGCAGATTTTCTGTGGAGACAATAGATGCTAGAAACCCGACGCTTGACTGCTACCTTAGCGATAACTCTGCTGACTGCGGCTGCTGGATGTTCTTCTAATATTTCTCCTCCAGCTGTATCTAATACTCCCGCGCCGCAAGTTAACTCATTAAAAGATGCAACGACGGAACCAGCTATTTCAGTTACCAAATTAACTCTAGCTGCTATTAATCCCAATCCCGCAGAACAACTAAAAATCAATCAATATCTCAGTGGTTTAGCAGTTAAAGGTTTTACCAAAAAAACTCAAGGAGTATGGGTACAATCAAGCGATAGTTTGTTAGCAAATCACCAAGGTACAACACCTTTACCCGCTGCTTCAATTACTAAGGTAGCGACAAGTTTGGTAGCGCTTTCTACCTTTAGTCCAAATCATCGATTTCTGACTACAATTAGCACAACTGGCCCGATTAAGAATGGTACCCTAGAGGGTGATTTAGTCATTCAAGGAAACCAAGATCCTTTCTTTGTTTGGGAAGAAGCATTTGCTTTAGGTAATCGTTTAAATGAATTAGGTATCAAGCGAGTTAAGGGAAACTTGCTCATCAATGGCAAGTTTTACATGAATTATGAATATGACCCTTTAAAATCAGGAAATCTCTTAAAAGTAGGGATGAATTCCCTACTTTGGACACCCCAAGCGTTAACCCAATATCAAAGTTTGCCTCCTGGTACTCCTCGACCACAAGTAATAATTGATGGTACAGTCAAAGTAGTTCCGGTACTGCCGAGTAATGCTCAACTTTTAGTGCGTCATTATTCTCCGACTCTTGCTGATTTGCTCAAAAAAATGAATCGGTACAGTAATAATAAAATGGCGGAAATGATTGCTGATTCTGTTGGTGGTGCTAAACAAGTGGCGAAAAAAGCTGCTACTATTGCTGATGTTCCACCTACAGAAATTCAATTAGTTAATGGTTCTGGTTTGAGTGAATTAAACAGGATTTCTCCCCGTGCAGCAGTAGCTTTGTTTTTGGCAATTGACCGTTATTTGAAACCCTTAAATATGACTATTGGGGATGTGCTTACAGTAGTAGGACAAGATAAAGGTATTTTGGATGAACGCAAAATTCCTCAAATGTCAGTGGTGAAATCAGGTACTTTAAATACTGTTAGTGCTTTGGCTGGTGCTTTACCTACAAAAGATAAGGGAATTGTGTGGTTTGCGATTATGAATGGTGGAAATGATTTAACAGGTTTTCGCACTCAACAAGAGTTACTTTTGAACAATTTAGTTAATCAATGGGGAGTAGTTGATTCTCTACCTGCGGAGTTAACGCCAACTCAAAAACCTGAAGATCAAATGTCTCGAAATGAAGTTGTAAAGGAGTGAAATAAGGTATGTTGTTGCGCTTTAGCGCTAAACGCTAGCGCTAAAGCGCAACAACATACTTCATAAATCATAACTCCCCAAATCCCATTTCTTTTAATCCTTGGCGAAGTCTTGCTGCTTCACTGGGATTGTTTGTTTCGTGAAGTTCGATCGCTCTTTTAAAAGCTACTAAACTTTCAGCAACATTACCAACTTTCAAGAAAACTACTCCTAAATTTTGGTAAGCATCGGCATAGTTAGGATTTAGTTTAATTGCTTGTTGGTAAAGTGCGATCGCATCTGCAAATCTCCCCTTATGCTTTAACAACATCCCCAAATTATAATAACCAACAGCAAAATTTGGGTCAATTGCGATCGCACTTATATATGCTTCTTGCGCTGCTTCTAGTTGATTACTTGCTTTAAGAACATTTCCTAAATTAATGAAAGCACCTAACTTTAATTGTGGTAAAATATCTAATTTAGTAGCAGTTTGATAATGCGACTGGGCTAAATTCAGTTGTTGTAAAGACTCGTAAGCAATACCCAAATGATAGTGTAATTCGTAAAGTACACCTGCATCTATGGAATTAGCAGTTAACCCACGTTGTAAAAGTTCTATTCCTTGGTAAGTTTCCCCAATTTCTAAATATAATGCTCCCAATTTGTTACAAACATAAGGGTCATTGGGATGCTGGGTTAGATAACCTTCCATTGTAGTTTTGGCTGTTTGGAATTTGTTGCGGGATGCGATCGCCCCTGGTTCATACCCATAATGTAAAATAGCCACATCAGATAAACTAGCAATTTGCCATTGCGGTTCCTTCTGCAACAGCAAACTTACACTATCATCAATCATTGCATGATAAGGGCGAGAAAAATACACTTTTGGATGTTTGCGAAATAACCGAGAAACTAAAGAATAAGGTGTTTGTTTCGCGCCTATTTCTTCTCTTACCAAATTCACAACTAAAAGGTTAGGTTGCTGAATTACTTGTTTTAACTGGGGAATAATTTCTGGTTTTAAAACTTCATCAGCATCCAAAACTAAAACCCAGTCACCTTGCACATATTTTAAAGCTTCATTTCGCGCCGCCGAAAAGTCATTACACCATTGAAAATTATAAACTTTTGCGCCTAATTTTTGAGCAATTTCCGGCGTTTTATCTGTTGAACCTGTGTCTAAAACTATGATTTCATCTACTACTTTTTGGACGCTTTCCAGGCATTTTGGTAAGGATTGTGATTCATTTTTGGCGATCGCGCAAAGGCTAAGTTTCATATTTCACTGAGAAGTTTTAATATCTTATTACCTATCTTTTTGATGAAATAATTGTCTCTAGCTGATGGGCTTCTTGCTCTAAACGTTCTGCTTCTGCATCCCAGTCAGGGCCAAAACACCTTAAATCAGCAGCAGCGCGACGGAGAATTTCTGCATTTTTTGGTGCGAGTAAACAAGCAAAACGAAATGCCAAGTTTCTCGCCCAAACTGGAAATCCCAGCCAATCTTCTGCCAGAGCTTTATCCAGCATATCGACAATTTCATCAAAGCTGCTAAAAGTTAAGACTTCGAGGAATCGATGTTCAGCTTCGCTACGTTGAAAAGGCTCTTCCGCTTTTAGCATTTCAACCATTGTTTCTATCAGTAAACTCATAATTTAATTCCTTTGTTTTCTTATTTTTTTAGGGTATCAAGAAGTAAGTGCTAACAGAAATTGTGGTGGAATTAATTTGCACGGTACGGTAGACTATTTGGTAGTTATTGATTGTTACTATTCGTTGTAATGGCCCTGCGAAGCCTGACCCTGGTTGTGGTAATGAGCCTCCACTGGCTAGAAATGCTAACACATCGTAACTAATTTCTGTCTCAATATCATCAGGAGTAAGATTTGTGGTGCGTAGGTCGGTTACAATTCCATTTGCATCACTGTGGGGTCGGTAAAACCCATGCCCAGTGTTATGTTTTCTCTGACTTTAGTTACGGTAACATTAAATGAATATAAAGCCATCTGAGGAAGAAACAATGAACCTTCCAATTGTCAACTTATACGAAACTGACTTTTATGCTTGGACACAAAGACAAGTAGAGTTATTGCGTAAGCGCGACCTAAATAATCTTGATATTGAGAATTTGATTGAGGAAATAGATTCTTTGGGTAAACAGGAAAAACGAGAATTAGTAAATCGTTTGGGAGTTCTACTTGGACACTTATTAAAGTGGGAATATCAACCTAACAAAAGGTCTAGGAGTTGGGTGGCAACAATTCGAGAGCAGCGTTATAAAGTTCTCAAACTTTTAGAAGAAAATCCCAGTTTAAAACCTTACCTACCAGAAGCGATCGCTCAAGCTTATCAATCTGCATTAGCTTTAGCTGTTAGAGAAACAGAAATGCCATTTAAAACATTTCCCTCTAGCAATTCTTACGCTTGGGAACAAATAGAAAACTCTGATTTCTTACCGGGAATCCAACTCGATTCAGATGAAGACTTGCTTAATTGATGTTACTTTTGGGAAAACCGATCGCATATTTTTGTAAAGGGCGATCGCACTTGAGAAACTAATCGCATACTTCCCCAAAAGATCGATACGCGCTACGCGCACACTTCATGAACGCCCTCCCCATATCCTCAACAATCAGTGTCTTTCTTTCTGGTTTTTTCGTCAACAATTCGCTTAAATAATTCAAATTGTTCTTGTTCTTCTTCTTTGGTTTTTGGCGGGTGGAATACGATCGTTTCTGAATCTGGTTTACGGCGACTAAACAACACCCGCAAAGCCTCAAGATCGTCATCGCCGCCGCGATGTGCAAGTGCATAAGCTTTCAATTGGGCATTAGTCATTGCTTCAAAGTTCGGTTTCATAGAAAATACCACAGCTGAGATCTTGCATCTGCGTTTTAGCCCGCCTGCGAATCAATTCGCTTTTCTTATAGCTCAAGTCCATTAAAATGGACTGAAAGCTTTTGAATACTAAGTATTTAGTCCTCTTTAGAGGAGTTTAGCTATAAGAAAAGCGAATTGATTCGCAGGCGGACTTTGGGACTTTTTTCCTCAATTCTGACACAGAGATTAAAATACTACAAATTAGGAGCGATCGGTCTTCCAAAAACCGATCGCATACTTACCCAAAAGAGCGATCGCTACTCTAAGCAACGAAACCCTTTTTCTTCCTTCAGCTTGCTATCAAAACTAACGGTTTCTGTACAACCTGATTGGCGGGCAATTACTCCGATTAAATAATCAGAAAAATCGGCTTTACCTTGTTTATAACGCTGTAGGGCTTGGTTAACAATAGAACGGTTTTCAAATTCAAAGGCTGCGCTGTGTAACATTGCTTCTAGGGTATGGATAATTTCGTCTTTACTAAACCCGTAATTTCCACCTCTGAGAACCCAAACTAATTCGCACAGAACAATATTGGCAATAAAGCAGGGTTGGTTTTGTTGAATGAGTGTAACTGCTTGTTGCCACTGTTGTTCATCATCTTGGGTGAGATAGCGAACCAGTATATTAGTATCAAGTCCAATCATTTGCTCCCTCAGAAATAGCTATATCCATTTCTTCAAGGGTTGCTTTCTTCATACCTGGTCGATGCAGGATTCCTGATAGTTCTTCGACAGGAACATTCAGAGGAAAGAGTTTAACTTGTCCGTCTTCATCAATAATGAAACTGATTTTACTGCCGCTAACTAGTTTTAAGCGATCGCGAATTTCTTGAGGCAGGGTAATTTGTCCGGTTTCGGTGACAGTGGCACTAAGCATGGTGGGATTTATGGTAGGTCTGGTTTTGCGAATATTTTAGCGCGTTAGCGAAGCGTGTGTGTTAGCACATTCGCACTTGCAAAAACCGATCGCATTTCCCCAAAAAATCTCAAATCTAATTACCAGAACTTTGACAAACAGTGAGTTGTTTTCTTGCTTCTTGATGGGTAGCTAAATAATCTTTTAACCACACACATCCCCGTTGCAACAATTCATCTAATCCTTCCACGCGCCACCAGCGAATTTTACTAATATCAGATCCAGCAGCAGCAAGACGTTTGCCATCAGAACTAAAACTTACAGCCAAAACTTCGCCCGGATCGTAAACTTTGTAATTAGCTAATAACTGTCTGGGGGGTTTACCAGAAATAAACCATAACTTCACTGTACCATCAGCGCCAGCAGTAGCAAGGCGTTGTCCATCAGGACTAAAACTTAGACTTCTCACCTCACCTTGATGGGAATTAAACTGTTCCAACAGCTTACCGGAACGATTCCAAAGTCGGATTGTACCATCATCCCCAGCAGTGGCAATTACCTTTCCATCGGGACTAAAACTGACGCTCCAAACTTGATTTTGGTGCGAATTAAATTGAGTTAAAGGCTCACCAAATAGGTTCCAAAAACGCACTGTACCATTATCACCTGCGGTGGCAATCACATCTCCATCCGGGCTAAAACTGACACTCCAAACTCTACCTTGATCGCTTTTAAATTCAGCTAATCGGAAGCCTTGGCGATGCCAAATTTCTACTTTTCCATCGGCTCCAGCAGTGACAATTTTTTGTCTATCCGGGCTAAAACTGAGGCTTAAAACCCGACTTTGATTACTTTTGAATTGAGCCAATTGCTTACCAGTCCAATCCCACAATTTCACTTTACCATCAACTCCAGCTGTGGCAATTTGCTTGCCATCATTACTAAAACTAACGCGCCACAGTTCCTCACTTTCATTTTTAGGCATTTGTCCGCCTTGCAACACCGATCGAGATATTCCTCTTTGCCAAAATTGCCAAAGTCTGACTATTCCATCATCTCCACCACTGGCAATTTCTTTGCCATCAGGACTAAAACTTAAACTTAAAATTTGACCCTGATGAGAATAGGATTTAGCTAATTGTTTGCCGGAAAAATCCCAAATTCTCACTGTTCCATCGGCTCCACCTGTGGCTAGTTGTTTTCCGTTGGGGCTAAATTTTATGCTCGTTACTTTGCCTTGATAGGAGTTGATTTGCGCTATTTGTTTACCTTGTTGCTGCCAAAGTCGAATTGTACCGTCTTCCTCTCCAGTGGCGATGTAATCTCCTTTGGGACTAAAACTTAGGTTTCTGATTTTGCTGGTGTTAGATGTTAGTTTATGCAGCAGTTTACCAGATTGATTCCAAAGTCTAACAGTGCCATCTTCTCCGACAGTTGCTAATTGCTGATTTGAGTTAAAACGGATGCTCCAAATTTGATTTTGTTGGGAGTTGAATTGATTTATTAGTTTGCCAAGATGATTCCAAATTCTAATGATACCGTCTTCTCCGGCTGAGGCGATCGCTTTTCCATCAGGACTAAAACTCACACTCCAAACTTTCCCGAAATGACTTGGCATCGAAAATAATTGTTTTCCTTGTTTATTCCAAAGTCTAACTGTACCATCACCACCCGCTGTGGCAATCTGCTTTCCATCGGGGCTAAAACTAACATCGAATACTTCTCCTCGATGCCCTTTCAGATTAGCTATATTTAAACCTGTGCGCTGCCAAATTTTCACGATGCCGTCATCGTCGGCGCTGGCAATGTATTTTCCGTCGGGGCTATAACTAACGCGCCAAACTACTCCTTGATGTCCTTTAAATTGATGCCTTTGGTGAATTTTATCGAGAATTGTTTGTAATGAATAAATCGGACTGATGGCTGGATATTCTTGTAGTAAAGCTTGATTGTTGCTCAGGGATTTCAAATCTTGTCCTGCTTGCATGGCTAACAGTAAAGATTCAATTTCTTTTTCTTCAGATTCGTATTGTCTGAGGGCGCTAATTCCTTCCCATTCTAGTTTGCTGCCTTCTCTTGCTTGTTTAATAGTTGTGCCTGCGTTTAGTACTAATGTGGCGGCAACAGCTGAAATGGCAGCTAATGCGGCTAATCCTCTTTTAATTGTTTGATTGGCTTTTTGTTGGGCTGTCGCTAAGATTTGATTGGCTTCTCTTTCTGCTTCTAGGGCTTTTTGAACTTCTTTTCGCTCTAATTCTTGACTGGCGGTGAGGAATTGATAATCGCGATCGCTCAATTTTTTCCCTGTTCCCCATTCTAAAGCATCTTGTAATGCTCTTCCCCGCAATAATCGCGATTCATCTTCACAGTCGGAAGCTACCCAAGCGTTGAGTGCTTCTGCATAAGGGCGCAAATTTACTAAGGTATTTTCTACCCAATCTTGGTTAAAAATTCTCTCGTAAATCCGATTAGCAATAACTAATTTATTTTGCTCTTTGATGACTAATCCTGTTAGTTGTAATTCAGTTTGTTCTAAACTGTGATCTACGGTAATTTCTCCTTGTTGCAATATTTGTTGATACAATCCAAGCAATCTACTGGTGTTGCGTTCACTTCTAAAAATCCGCTCGATGATTGTTCTAAGATGTTTCGGTTCGTCGTTGCTTTCCCAGTTTTCTATTATATGCGATCGCACTAACTCTTCAATCCCCAATTCTCCATCCCCATTCGCCACTAAATGACACAACTTTTGGGTGAGAAAAGGTTGTCCTCCCGTCCAAGATAATATCTCTGGTAACACAGTTTCGGGATGACTAACTTTTGCTGCCAATCCTACCGCTAACGGCTGAATTTCATCTAACTGAAAGCCTCTTAAATGTATCGCTTGCCCAATATTAAACGGAGTGCGACTTTTATCTTTAATTAAATCTGATGGTGTCGCCACTCCCAAAAGAGCAAAAGTCAATCTTTTATATGCAGGTTTATCTGCGCGTTTGTTGAAGCAACTCCTAATAAAGATAAAAAAATCATCTATGGGAAAATTTAAACTTAAAACACTATCGATTTCATCAACAAAGATCACTATATCTTGAGTTATTTCCACAAGTAACACTCGTTCAATAAACTCGCTAAATCGCTGCAAGGGAGAAAGAAACTCGTGTTCGCGCCACCAACTCCTTAAATCTATTTGATCGAATAAATTAAAACTGTTTACTAAAGAATAAACTATCCCAGCATACCACTGACTTTGATTAACATTCCAATTACCAATTTCGGAAAGGTCGATCGCAGCACAAGCGATTCCTTGGGCCTCTAAACGGCGCATTGTTCGCAATTGTAAGCTAGATTTTCCCATCTGTCGGGAACTGAGCACATAACAAAATTTTCCGGCCCTCAAAGATTGGTAGAAATCTTCATCTGCTTGACGCTTAACATAAGTTGGTGCATCAGGTGGAAGACTCCCACCAACTTGATATTTGTAGTTATAAGGACAGGAAAAATCCGGGCTGTTAAAATTGATTCTCATAAAAGCACCACATAAATATTAGAGTTAAAATTTCTACTCCTGCTTTGTTTAGATGAATTAACCTCTGGTTATCACCTAAAAATTTTCCAGGTGGTATATTATGGTTGTACTCTAATTCTTAGGGGTGCGTTAATGCCCTGTGACGAATATAAGATTGTCTTAGATAGTGAGAGATGCAACATTTGAAATCAAGAAACTTCTACGTCTTGGTAAATCTTATCCCTGTGTGCCAAACTTAAAACTGTCAATGATGCAGTAGATAAAGAATCAGATTTTTGAGATATTTTAACCAGGAAAAACCTGATTTCGGCTGAGGCTTAGCTGATATTAAACCATAACCTTGAAAGTGATTAGAGAGAGAGGAACTAAGTTTACTCTAGCTCGAAATCAACATTTTTGATTTCATTACCACGACATCTAATTAATCTTTGCCGAGGATAGGTTCTCACCGGAAGGAGAGAGCCCGCTTCGTTGCGAAAAACCCGCAACACATAATGACCTGCTGGCAAAGAAGACAAATTATAAGCAGGTTGATTAGAATTAATCCGAGCCATTTTGGATGAGCGATCGCTATTATTATTTGCCATCACCACAAAATCAGAGCGTTCCTGATCTAAAGCAGAACCAGATAATTTGCCAGAAATCGAGCAAGAACGTCCAGACGCTAGGGTAGATTCGTCAGACAACTCATCAGCTTTAACCATATTTGTCGTACAAACAGACAATAAAAATAATGTTTGCAGCATAGCGAGTGCGCCCCAGTGCATTGAGGTCAAATTAAGAGCGGTTTTTAACCTCCGTTTTCTAATCTTTCCCGAAAATAAAGGCGATATAAATTGCAACGCGGTTTCACCTCATTACCTTGCAAATTGACTAATCCCATGCTGTGTAATTTAAATGCCAGAATTGCTTCTAGTTTCACAGAATGAGAACTACTAACAACTTCCCTCATAGCTGTTGCTAATTCAGGATGCTGTTGTAAATTCCATAAATGACGACGTAAATGATCGGCATAAAGTCCCGATTCTGTGGGTGCTGTTGCCAACAATTCCGTCAAAGTAGTATCTTTCCGAGCAATATGATACAGCGCAACTCGTACCAAAAAAGGATGTCCTCCCATCATTTCCATCAGTTGTTTAACTGAAGTGATATCCCAATTCAATCCATAGCGCCGTGCTAATTCCTGCACTTGTTCGCTATAAAATTCTGGTAATTCAATTGGTAATCCCACATTAAAAGGAGACTGATTAATGTCGAGAGGAATATAAACTTCCGTCGAATGCACCACTACCAAGCGCAACTTTTTCCAAATGTCCCGCTTTTTAGATTCTTCATGCCAAGCCCGCAAAAGTCCGAAAAAATCATCGGCAATTTCTGGGTGTAAGAAAACGCGATCGACCTCATCCAAACCCAAAACCAGCGGTCGATCTAATTCTGGCAACAAATACTTTTCAAAGTAAGCTTTACAGTTAACCTTGCTGCCAAAAATATCATCCCAATAATCATCTAACTTATTAGGTAACTGTAACTCCAAACCCACATAAGCACAGAACCAGCGTAAAAACTGTTCCAAATCTTTGAATATTGCCTTTTCTGCGAGATGAAAACTCAAAGTTACGGTTCGACATCCACGATCTCCTGCATACTGAACAATTCGCGCCATTAAAGAAGTTTTGCCCATCTGTCTGGGAGCTTTCACCCGAATCAAAGCTCCTGGTTGTAAAATCATTTCATAACAACGAGATTCGATCGGTGGTCGTTCCACATAAAAGTTAGAAGCCAAATCTACCTGACCTTCAGGTAATTCTGGGCTCGCTACGGGCAGCGGACGACCATCAGAACTTTCCCAAGCAGTTGGTAAACTAGCTCGATCTAAAATTGCAGACGAATCAATTAAGTATTCAGTTCCAGCCATCAAACTCAGGATTTCTTGCAAAATATTTTGGGTGTCAGCTTGTGAATTCCATTCCCGTTGCGGCACACTTTGTAAATAGCTGCGTAAGTCATAACTAATTGGGGAATTGAACGGAAAATTTACCCGAATCGCTAAAATTTTTGGTTGACCATCAGGACGAGAATCCTGCATTTCTTTAGCTTGTCGTAACTCCTCAATCAACATATCGCTAAAAGCAGATTGAGGACACAATAATAACAGTAAAAAATCCGATTGTTCTAATAGTGATTGGATGCGTTGCGGCCAATTTTTCCCAACTTTAATACTTTCTTCCACAGGGGATACTTCGTAACCAAGATCAGAAATAGCAGCGGACAATTGCCGCGCCAAAGTGTTATCTGGTTCTTGGCTACGATAGCTAATCAAAACTTTTCCAGAATGGGTAATCGATTGCTCCTGCACCACATTCTTACCAGGCTCTACTATTCCCCGGTTTTCCAACTCCTGAATTAGGAAAATTCGCAGCCGATTCTCTTTGCCTCTGTTCAATCCGCTAATGCCAAACTTGTTATACACTTGGCCCATGCGTTTCAGGCAAGCGCCAGGAGAGGTTTGCAGTTGGGTAGCAATTTGTTCGTAGTCCAGATTTTCTGCAAACCGCAGCAAAAATACTTCCTCCTGTTCGGGAGAAAGTTCGCGACTGTGAGCCATCTGAACCAGAAATTGGCGGGGAAACATCAGGAAATTTTTTAACCAGAGATTGAAAAGGTGAAAGAGGCAGATTTTGAGTCGGCTGAGTTTTGCGAACTCGTCTGGGAGAAACAGGGCTTTACTCCTGATTACTCACAAAGTTGATTCGACAAACCAGATAAATACCTCTGATTCCACCATAGCTTAATATATCGGCTACCAACTATCGCCCGAACAAGGTGAGGCGAAATATTTGTTCTTTATTCCCTGTTAGCCCAGAAACCCAGTTTTTTGGAAAAACCGGGTTTCTTTAACCTGATGTAACGAATTGTAACAACCTTCTTGACGAGGCTCTTGTCAAAAGCCAGAATGTTTTCAGAGTTTTTCAGAGGCTAACAGAAAAGCTCAAGCAAGCAACTCCAATAGATGACAAAGGAAAAAGTAAAATGCTGAAGAATTCTTATGTAGTTGGTTTTTTAACGTTTGCCACCTTGTCTTTGTTTCCCCTAACTGCTCAAGCAACTGACCCCTGCTGCCAGCGAGTTAGTGCAGGTGGTGGTGATAATGCGGTGATTCAAACCAGTAGACAGCAATCTCATACTTCGGGAAGCCAAAACACTACTAACCAAATTTCTAGCCAGACTAGTGACAATGCTACTGGTCGAGTCACTAAAGGCGATCGAGGTGTTGTCCAAGACGAAAATCAGAATTCTAATAACAGCGGTCATGGCAACCGAGTCACTCAAGTGAATCGCCAAAACAGCAGCACCCGAAATGCTACGGTTACTCCGGTTAAAGGACGTAAAGCTCCTTGCCCTCCACGACACTAATATTCCCGACAAATTTTAGCTGACGAACTGTAACAACTTTCTTGGCGAGACGCTCACCTAGAGGACTGAATAGTTTCCCAGTTTTCAGAGGATAGCAGAGAAGCTCTCGCCAGTAACTCCAATAGATGACAAAGGAAAAAGTACAATGCTGAAGAATTCTTATGTAGTTGGTTTTTTAACGTTTGCCACCTTATCTTTGTTTCCCTTAACTGCCCAAGCCACTGACCCCTGCTGCCAGCGAGTTAGTGCAGGTGGTGGTGATAGTGCGGTGATTCAAACTAGTACACAGCAATCTAATGTTTCGGGAAGCCACAACAGCACTAACCAAATTTCCAGCCAGAATAGTAACAATGGCGCTGGTCGAGCCACAAGAGGCGATCAAGGTGTTGTCCAAGACCAATTTCAAGATGCCAATAGCAGCGGTATTGGCAACCGAGTCAATCAAGTCAATCGCCAAAACAGCAGCAACCAAAATGCTCCGGTTAGAGGACGTAGAACTTCTTGCGCTACGCGGTGCCGCTAATTAATATTGCCGACAAATTTTATCTAAGGAACTGTAACCACCTTCTTGACGAGGCTATTGTCAGAGGACTCAATAGTTTCCCAGTTTTCAGAGGATAGCAGAAAAGCTCTCGCCAGTAACTCCAATAGATGACAAAGGAAAAAGTAAAATGCTGAAGAATTCTTATGTAGTTGGTGTTTTAACTGTTGCCACCTTATCTTTGTTTCCCTTAACTGCCCAAGCGACTGACCCCTGCTGCAAGCGAGTTAGTACAGGTGGTGGTGATAATGCGGTGATTCAAACTAGTACACAGCAATCTAATGTTTCGGGAAGCCACAACAGCACTAACCAAATTTCCAGCCAGAATAGTAACAATGCTACTGGTCGAGCCACAAGAGGCGATCAAGGTGTTGTCCAAGACCAACTTCAGGATGCTAATAGCAGCGGTATTGGCAACCGAGTCAATCAAGTCAATCGCCAAAACAGCAGCAACCGAAATGCTCCGGTTAGAGGACGTAGAACTTCTTGCGCTACGCGGTGCCACTAATTAATGTTGCCGACAAATTTTATCTAAGGAACTGTAACCACCTTCTTGACGAGGCTATTGTCAGAGGACTCAATAGTTTCCCAGTTTTCAGAGGATAGCAGAAAAGCTCTCGCCAGTAACTCCAATAGATGACAAAGGAAAAAGTACAATGCTGAAGAATTCTTATGTAGTTGGTGTTTTAACTGTTGCCACCTTATCTTTGTTTCCCTTAACTGCCCAAGCGACTGACCCCTGCTGCAAGCGAGTTAGTGCAGGTGGTGGTGATAATGCGGTGATTCAAACTAGTACACAGCAATCTAATGTTTCGGGAAGCCACAACAGCACTAACCAAATTTCCAGCCAGAATAGTAACAATGCTACTGGTCGAGCCACAAGAGGCGATCAAGGTGTTGTCCAAGACCAACTTCAGGATGCTAATAGCAGCGGTATTGGCAACCGAGTCAATCAAGTCAATCGCCAAAACAGCAGCAACCGAAATGCTCCGGCTGCGGTTAAAGGACGTAGAGTTTCTTCTTGCACTGCGCGGTGCATCTAAGATTTAGTGCCTTAGCTTGAATTGGCAGGATTTCATCGGAGGAAAAAGCAAGTATCAAGCTGGATCATCTTGGGCTAAGGCTACTTTTTCCTCTTCATTAAATGCAAAATGCAAATTAAAGAGTGTTTTGGATGGAAAGAAGATAGTGAAAAAAACTGTTGCGATCGCCTTATTCAGCTTTCTGACTCTGGAAATCTTTCCCACTGCCTCACTTGCTCAAACTGTTAGCTTGTCTAATTCCCAGCGAGCTAGGCAAGATTCTACGGTGATCGGTAACAACAACAATGTGAGTCAGAATATCAACATCATCAATAATATTACACAGCCTCGGTCCGATCGCAAGCCAGACAAAAGATTCAATCCGGCGACGAGGGGATCGATCCCGACCCCTCCACAGTTCCAAGGAAACTCATTAGCACCACAGTTTCAAGAATCCCCAGTACCAACGCGATCGCTCAAGTCTCTTTAAAGCATAAGTCAATAAATCGGAGATTATTTGGAGATAAACATGAAATTAAGCGCACTTGTTTTCGGTTTCTTATCTGTTTCCAGTATGTTGATTTTTAGCCCTTCTGCTACTAATTCTGCTTCTGGACAGTGCGTACAACTAGACCAATCTGTACAAGTTTCCATCAGCGGCTCAGGCCCAGCCAAACGCCGCAATAATATAGAATTGCGTAGTGAAGGTCCTTGTACTGGAAGTTATGGCGTGACTACAGGAACCCAAGTTCATGTCGGTCCAGGTCAGGCAGTTCAAGAAAGAAATGTCCGTCAGACTCTTCGCGGGGACAGAAAAAATCCAGCTGGCAGTGGTCGAACAATTCAAATTCAAGTAAATCCTCAAATTGATGTCCGCAATCCAGCAGATAAATATAGAAATCTAGTCGATCGTTAAGTTGGCGCGACTTGCCGGAAAAAATTTGCACCAAGGAGCAAATATGAATTTAATCACTTTGGCTTTGGCTGTAGCTTTTTTATCTTCCCTCACAGGTTATAGCCAACAGTTAATTACTGGAAGTTTGAATGGCTCACATAGCAGAGACTATAGGCAGGTATTCTGTCAAGAAAGAAGCATGGCTGACCAATCATTTTTAACATTTATGATTTGTAATTTCAGCCGTTCCAGACAAAGCTTTGACTCTGCATCGAGCAGCAGTTCATCTTCCGAAGAACAAACTACTACGATCGACATCAATTCGGCAAATCTCAAACAATCTCATACTATAGAAATTACCGCTGATTCTGGGGTTGCTATAGTTGGATATATTGCTCTAGATGGTCGAATTTTGAAAACATTTACTGGCAATAAAACTTCCCTAAACATATCGCCATTTCTCTCGAAAGGTAAACGAACTGTATTCATTGCAGGTAACTACAGTCCAGCAAATTCCTCAGTTGCAGTAGAGTTAAAAGGGCCGGGAACATCGGTAAGTCAATCAACAGGTGGTAGCGGTAAAATCAGACAAACTTTGATTATCAATGTGCAATAAAAGTAGGGGTGAAGCCAATAATTCAAAAGTACGTTGTTGCGCTTTAGCGCTCTTATTAAATGGTAAGAGCGCTAAAGCGCAACAACGTGCCTAATACACTTTATTCAACTCTAAAGTTTCAAATCTGGAGGTAACAAAACTGTATCAATCACATGAATAACTCCATTGCTAGCCTTAACATCAGCTTGAGTTACTTGAGCATTATTGATTTTCACTTTACCGTCTTTCACCATCACCATAACTGTACCGCCTTCTACAGTTTTGGCTGTTCCAGGTCTTAATTGAGTAGACATAACTTGACCAGGAACTACATGATAAGTCAAAACTTTGATTAGTTTGTCTTTGTTTTCTGGCTTCAACAAAGCTTGTACTTTTTCTTCACCTAATGCTTCAAATGCGGCATTTGTAGGAGCAAAAACTGTGAATGGCCCTTTTCCAGATAGGGTTTCGGTTAGTCCAGCCGCTTCTAGGGCCGCTTTCAAGGTGGAAAAATTATCATTAGCAGAGGCGACAGCTACAATCGTCTGAGTTTGTGCAGTTGTTACACCGGACGATGCTGGCGCTGCTGCGGGCTCTGAGGTTGTAGAACCAGGACGGGGGGGGCCACCACCAGGTTGAGCTTGGACTAATACTGGCAGGGAAATTAAGGCGCTAACTCCTGCGACTGCAATAGCGCCAGTCAGCTTTTTGATCCAATTCCGGCTATTTACTGCTTTCATCATGTTGCTCCTGCGTTTTTGTCCCTTTGTAAAGGAATTGTAAAGCTAACTATCAATTTATAACATTTTGTAAAAAAAGGGAGAATAAATAATATCTAACTTAGGAGATATTTTTATTAGCTTTACTTGTGCTAACCCTGACAAAATCACTGGTCAAGGATTTGTAAGTAAACTCTGGCGAGCTTTTCTGGAAATTTGTATATTTAGTAACAATAATTCCTTTGTTAAGAATTGCTTACTAACTCAAGTCAGGTGAATCTAGCGGCGCGATCGGATAAACTTTCAGAGTTACAAAAATGCTCAAGGAAAGGCGAAATGCTAGAGCTATACCAATTTGAAATATCGCATTACTGCGAGAAAGTGCGACTAATTCTAGACTACAAGGGGCTAACCTATAAAAAAATCGAGGTTACGCCGGGAATTGGTCAAATAGACCTCTACAGAATGTCTGGTCAGCGAAAAGTACCTGTGCTCAAAGATGGTAGTGAAATCATAGCTGACTCAAGTGCGATCGCCAAATACCTAGAGCGCGTGCGATTCGTTGTAGCTGAATCAGTGGCAAAAACCACGAAATAACGCTACTCACAGTCATTAAAGATTGTGAAACTCTCAAGATGATGGGGGTGCAAGTCCCCCCCACCAGGTATGGGTGTGACTCCCGACCTAGCCACAGCGACCAGACTCGGAATTCTGGAGACTGAAGCTGGCAGTAGGGCGCAATCAGAGCTTGACCGATAGCACACTGGCGCTAGGGGAGTTCTCACGGTGAAACATAGCCTATAAAAGCAACTTAAGGTAAAGCCGGACGGAAAAGATTAACCCCCCGGACTTCGCTAGAGTAAAAACCCGCTAGCTCATTCGCTCAAGACTAGCCATACCAAGGGTTTCCAGCAGTTGAATTGGCTACACCTAAAAGAACAAGACAATCACTTGAGGGAACGAAGAAAAACGGGTCTAGGGTCTTGGGAAAGGTCGAACCCCAGGTAGGCAAGACGAGATGCGGAAACCCCTAGACACGGGTAGGATTCAGAGTAATTTCTGAAAGGCAATCAGAGTAAACACTACAGGAGCAAGAGCATGATTAGGCACAGCCTTAGCGCTAGTGAATTTTGGAAGAAGTTACCTTGGAAGCAATTTCGACGTAACCTATTCCGCCTGCAAGTGAGAGTTTACAAAGCTATTCGGGCGAATGACCTGCGTAAAGCTAAGTCGCTAATGAAGCTAATTCTGAAGTCTAGAGCAGCAAGATTACTGGCAATCCGTCAAGTAACACAGCTTAATGCAGGGAAGAAAACCCCCGGTGTTGATGGAAAAGCGTCCCTGACGCATCAGGAACGCTATTATTTGAGCGCTAGGCTCAAAGCAAATGTTAACACCTGGAAGCACTCCCGGTTGAGACAAATTCCCATACCAAAAAAAGATGGGTCAATCCGAATGTTAAAAGTGCCTACCATAGACGATAGAGCTTGGCAATGCCTGGTGAAATCCGCTATAGAACCTGCACACGAGGCTACATTCCATGAGAGGAGTTACGGATTTAGACCAGGTAGGGCAGCCCATGATGCCCAGAAAATCCTGTACCTAAATCTATGCTCCAACAAGAACGGACTCCAGAAGCGCATCATCGAACTCGATATCGAAAAATGCTTTGACCGAATAAACCACACCGCAATAATGAAAAGACTCATTGCCCCCTTGGGCATCCGAAACGGCATCTTCCGTTGCCTGAAATCAGGAGTAAACAGTGAGTTCCCAGAACAAGGAACACCGCAGGGTGGAGTAGTTAGCCCACTGCTAGCAAACATCGCATTAAACGGTATCGAAAAAATCCACCAATCAGTAAGATACGCCGACGATATGGTGTACATACTGAAGCCAACAGATGATGCTCAAAAGATACTTGAGGAAATCGGTCAGTTCCTTGCTCAAAGAGGAATGAAGGTTAGCGAAAAGAAGACGAAAGTAACCGCAGCGACAGATGGATTTGACTTTTTAGGATGGCACTTCAAAGTGCAAAAGAACGGAAAGTTTCGGAGTCAGCCCTCAGTGGAGAACTTCAAAAAGTTCCGAGATAAAGTCAAGAAAATCGTCAATAACTCGAATTATGGGGCAAAGGTGAAAGCCCAAAAGCTTGCACCTATTGTCAGAGGATGGAGAAACTACCACAAGTTCTGTAAGTTAGATGGGTCACGCTTTAGTTTATGGCACATCAGCAAGAGAGCTTGGACGGTATTCAACAAAGAAAGGAAGCTTAACCGATATCAGGTCAAAGAACTGATAGATAAAGCATTTCCGGCTGTCTCCTACAACGAAAATAAGTTCGCAAATGTCAGAGGAGATAAGTCACCTTTCGATGGAGATATCACGTACTGGACAGAACGCAATAGCAAAACGTATGACGGTACGACCTCTAAGATGCTTAGAAAGCAAAAACATACTTGTGGATACTGTGGATTACGTTTCATCGGAGACGAAAAAGCGGAATTACACCACATAGATGGGAATCATAACAACTGGAAAGATAAAAATCTGATGGTTGTTCATGAAGGCTGCCACAACTATATCCACATGAGCAAATAAGATTGTCGGGAACCGTGTGCAGGGAAACTCGCACGCACGGTTCTAAGCGAGAGGGGCGAGGGGTAATGCCCTCCCTCGACTCAACCAAGTACCCCGAAAGACCAATTATTCCCACCAACCCCCAACAATCAGCGCTTTGTTTTCTGCTCGAAGAATTAGCCGATGAATCGATCGGGCTCAAAAGTCGCATGGCATTATTTAGCGGTTTGAGCCAAAATCAAAGCTTCCGCACCTCAATTTTGCCGACAACAACACCAGACTTTCTCAAACAGTTGGTGGCAGCAGTACCCAGCGACTTGTTAAATGTTTTAGGTTTTGGCATGGGTTTGAGTCCAGAGGTGATTAAATCAGCTTTGGATGACCTGAAACAAGTTTTACAATCCTTGTCAACACTAGTTTTGGATAAACCTTATTTAGTTGGAGATAAACCAACTTTAGCCGACTTTGCTGTAGCGGGTTTGAGTATGTATGTCAAATTCCCTGATGGCCCTTATTTAGATATTCCACCTAATCTCAGAGGAAAAGGAGTCCCTGAAATTGCTGATAGCCCAGCTTTTGACGCATTCTTTAACTGGCGAGATCAACTTTACGCCCAATATCGTAAGCCTTTGACTACTACCAGTTCTCCCACTTCTGGCCCAACATCAATTCAAATAGATTAATAAGTACGTTGTTGCGCTCTCTTCGCTAAACTATAGCGCTAAAGCGCAACAACGTACCTATATTTTTTTGAGGATTATTAGTTCTTTCTTTGTATTTGCGAATTAGGACAAAAATTAATTGTCAAATACCATGAAACAAAAGTAAAATTTTGCCAATGACCAATGACAATTGACTAATAAATATTAGCAATGACTTTAGGCAAACCGTTAGGTTCAGTTATTCAAGGTTCTCTGAGTGAAGGTTTAGAAGTACGTCTGCACCCGGATGTTTCGGTGGAAGATATGCGGGTGGGGAAATTTTTGGTGGTGCAGGGTGTGCGATCGCGTTTTTTCTGTATGCTAACCGATGTGGCATTAGACACTTCTAGCCCCAGAATTATCGCTAATCCTCCCGATTTTGCCGACGATTTATTAAGGGAAATTCTCGCTGGGAGTAGCACTTATGGCAAGATCGAACTCACTCCCATGTTAATGTTTACCCCGATTCCCGATCCCCCAGCTTTTTTCCCTCTTAACGGTAAATCCCGCAAATCTTTACCAGAAGCAGTGAAAAATTTAGCATCATTTCAACCAAATACTAACAGTGAAGATATAGAATTACGACCAGTCAAAACAATTCCCAGTCACTTTAGCCAAGTTTACGACGCAGAAGAAAGAGATTTTCGCACTGTTTTTGGCTGGGAAGATGACCCGCAAAGGTGTAATTTTGCGATCGGTCAACCATTAGATATGGATGTACCAGTTTGTCTGGATTTAGAAAGATTTGTTGAACGCAGTAACGGCGTTTTTGGTAAGTCGGGAACAGGGAAATCTTTTTTAACTAGATTGTTATTATCGGGGATTATTCGCAGACAAGCAGCAGTCAATTTAATTTTTGATATGCACTCGGAATATGGTTGGGAAGCAGTGCGGGAAGGCAAATCTTTCAGCACGGTTAAAGGTTTGCGTCAGCTATTTCCCGGACAAGTGCAAATGTTTACTCTCGATCCGCAATCAACCAAACGGCGAGGAGTTCGGGACGCTCAAGAATTATATTTAAGTTACGACCAAATCGAAATAGAAGATATTAAATTAGTCGCAAATGATTTAGGGCTTTCTGATGCGGCGTTAGATAATGCGACAATTTTGCAGAATGAATTCGGCAAATCTTGGATTATTCAATTGTTAAATATGACAAATGAAGAAATCAATACTTTTTGCGAGGAAAAGAAAGGACATAAAGGTTCGATTATGGCTTTACAGCGCAAATTAATGCGTTTGGAAAGCCTAAAATATATGCGAAATACTTGTCCGAAAAATTATGTTAATGGAATTTTGCAATGTTTAGAAGCTGGTCAGCACGTAGTAATTGAATTTGGTTCCCAGTCGAATATGCTTTCTTATATGTTGGTGACAAATATGATCACCAGAAGAATACATAAAGAGTATGTCCGCAAAGCGGAGATGTTTCTGCAAACTAAGAATCCGATCGATCGCCCCCAACAATTAGTAATTACCATTGAAGAAGCTCATCGTTTTCTCGATCCGGCAATTGTCGGCAGTACAATTTTCGGGATTATCGCCCGTGAAATGCGGAAATATTTTGTTACACTATTAATAGTGGATCAACGTCCATCGGGAATAGATAATGAAGTTATGTCCCAAATAGGCACCCGCATCACTGCCTTACTCAACGACGAAAAAGATATTGATGCAATTTTTACCGGAGTTGCTGGGGCGGGGAGTTTGCGATCGGTCCTAGCTAAACTAGACTCCAAGCAACAAGCCTTAATTTTAGGTCACGCCGTCCCCATGCCAGTAGTCGTGCGAACTCGTCCCTACGACGAAAAATTCTATCAAGAAATTGGCGACACCATCTGGGAAGAAGAGTCAGACGAAGCAGTTTTCGCCGCCGCCGAAGCCGCTAAAGCAGACTTAGGCTTTTAAAGAAAGGCAGAAGGCTCCAAGGCAGAAGATAAAAATTCTCTTTGTCCCCTTGTCCCCTTGTCCCCTTGTCCCCTTGTCCCCTTGTCCCCTTGTCCCCAGTCCCCAGTCCCCAGTCCCCAGTCCCCAAAAACCTCTACACAAAACATTCCGAATTTGCTATGATCGTTTATCTCGCCTAAAAAAGTACGGTTATTCCACACGCCGAAAGCTTTTCTAGGCAAGAATAGTAAGGCATCCTTATATATAGAGCACTAAAGAGAATGCCTAAATTAATTGAAGAGGCATAAAGCAATGATTATCTTTACAACGAAACTTTTGAGGAAAATTGGGGAATATTAAACGTAAGGATGAACCAAAAGTCCCCGATCGCTGTCTAAACTTACATCAAAGCTAGGCTAGAGCGGTTCTATAACGAGTTCAAGTTGAAAAAATTTATAACCTAGAGTCTACAGGAGCAGGTTTCATGATGTATTTCTTGTTCCAACCAAATTACTATCCTTACCCGCTCCCCAAAATCCAGGAGTTGAGGCATCAAGTAAACCCCTAATAAACAGCTTACCTCTTTATTTGCCAAATGTATGGGAGAACATAGCTGGGTCAAAGCTAAAAATTAAAAAATTAGTTATCCCAGATAGCCTGATTCTAATTCTCTGGTATTGAGAGAAAAGATAATAACCCTTACATCTATGGCAAGATGCAGTTTTTTTAACCATCAGACTAAGCTTTTGTTAAGCAAGTTTCCTGGTTCCGCTTCCGCTCCATCCCCAGCCACCAGTTCATTGTTTGTCTAAGAGAGTTCATAAGCACCCATGCCCACTGTAAAGAACGAAAAAACCAATGCCAACCCCAAATTCACAGCCGATATGGTTCGTACCTATCTCCGTGAGATTGGGCGTGTACCTTTGCTCACCCGCGAACAAGAAATCGTCTATGGTAAGCAAGTACAACAAATGATGACCCTGCTGGAAGCGAAGGAAGCCTTGGCGACCAGTTTAAAACGGGAACCTTCTCGCAAGGAATGGGCAGATCATGTCCAAATGAGTGAAGCAGAGGTTTCTGATGCGATTCGGCGGGGACAGAGAGCCAAGCAAAAGATGATTGAAGCTAACTTGCGCTTGGTCGTTGCGATCGCGAAAAAATACCAAAAGCGGAACTTAGAGTTTTTGGATTTGATCCAAGAAGGTACTCTAGGTTTAGAAAGAGGTGTGGAAAAGTTTGACCCCATGCGCGGTTATAAGTTTTCTACTTATGCTTATTGGTGGATCAGACAAGCGATTACGAGAGCGATCGCCCAACAAGGACGCGCCATTCGTCTTCCCATCCACATCACCGAAAAACTGAATAAGATCAAGAAAGTGCAACGGGAACTTTCCCAACAACTTGGTCGCAGCGCCACTCCCGCAGAAATTGCCGCATCTCTGGAACTCGACACCAGCCAGATTCGTGAATATTTGACGATCGCACGTCAGCCAATTTCTTTAGATGTGCGCGTTGGCGATAACCAAGATACCGAACTTTCCGACCTTTTGGAAGATGATGGCCCATCTCCAGAAAACTTCATCACCCAAGAGTCTCTGCGTCAAGACCTCGAAGAACTCTTGGCAGAACTAACACCCCAACAACGGCAAGTTTTAAGCCTGCGTTTTGGATTAGCTGATGGAAATGCTCTATCTTTAGCGAAAGTTGGTGAACAACTCAACCTCAGCCGGGAAAGAGTAAGACAGCTAGAACGTCAAGCTTTAGATCACCTACGCCGTCACCGTGCTAACGTCCGCGAATATCTCGCCAGTTAAGGAAAAGAGTTAGTTACTTAGTTTCATAGGCAAAAATTGAGGGACAGGTAGTGTATTTGCTACCTGTTCCTTAATTTTTGCGGTTCTCTTGTTTTACGGAGATCTTGCACCTGTGCTTTTAGCCCGCCTGCGAATCAATTCGCAGGCTAATAGCTCAAGTCCATTAAAATGGACTGAAAGCATAACAATCCTATTCTTAATCCTCTAAAGAGAATTACCCCTTTGATAATCAACCACTCTAGATACAGAGGGCAAAGGAAAGAGAGAGAAGATATAGGGGGTAACTAACCTAGATTTGATATAAATATTTATAATTCATTTGCTTTCAGTCCACTTAAGTGGACTTGAGCTATTAGCCTGCGAATTGATTCGCAGGCGGGCTGTAAGGGTGTCGTACTAATTGGGCTTATGGGCGACTGGGCGATCGCATTTTCCCTAAAACTTCAATTCCACTCCAGCTTGCGGTTTTCGGTAAGTTTTCCTAGCCGTAATATGGGTAAATTTCCACATATCTTCAACCCTAATAATGGCAAATCCTAAAGCTTCTAAATCAGCGCAGAATTGATCCTTATTACCAAATCTGGAAGTTGCTTCGATAATATGCAACTGACCATCGAGTTTAAGTGTACGACGTGCTTCTCGTAGGTAGTCGGTGAAGTTTGAACCCATCAAAGAAAGGGAGAAAATCGCCACACCAAGTTCTTCATCATTGAGGGGAACGTGAGACATATCGCAGGCAATTACATTATTATTAATGGCGATATGATCGAAGCTGTAAACTGTATGTCTGTCAGAAATTGCTTCGGCAAGTTTGGCTTCTCCACAACCAAAATCACCGATAACGAAACCGCTTTCTTGTTGACACCAACGAATCATTTCTTCGTAGGGAACGATCGCCCAATCTTGGCGAGATTCTTGATATAATGTGTGATATTGTGCCCATTCTTCGGGATTTTCTTGCAGGCGTTGGTGAGTTTTGGCGCTGTGAGTTTGATTCCAGAGGCGGTTCATTTGGGAGAAGTCGCCGTAACGCCGCAATCTTCGCTGCACATCTGCTGGGTCGGTGTCTGGAATTGGGATAATGATTTTCGGGCGGGTGATGATTTGCAGTTCGCCAGATTCGAGGCGTTCTAGCCAAGTTATCACATCTTGGTAGGCTTGGGCGGGGGTGCGTAAATGTCCTTCGGGAACTACGCCGTCAACGGCTGCATCTGCGATCGATTTTTTGAAGCGAAGGCGCTGCATTTTAGATTCGCACCATGACCAATGTTCACCGTTAACTGTGGCGAAAGTCAAGGGAATGACTAATTTTACTCGATCGCTGACTTGTCCTTGGCGGTAGATGCGTCCTTTGAGTTGTTCAAATTCGGCATGAGTCCAGGGTAGGACGTTGATAATTAGCTGGTTGCAGACGTGCTGTAAACCATCTACTCCTGTACCAATGGCGCTGGAACCGATGAGTACGTCAATTTTGCCTTTGAGAAATCCTGGTAAACCGGATTTATCTTCGCCTGTGTAGAAACCGACTCGCCAACCATCTGCTTCTAGGGCGTTTTTGAGTAAGCTGTCGATTCCTTGGATGTAATGGGTGTAAATCAGGGTTTTTGGTTGGATTTGTTGGCGAATTACGGGTAAACGGGCGTGGGTGAGGATTTTTTCTAATTCTAGTGGAGTGCCGTTTTTACCAAGGGCGCGAATTCGATCGATGTAGTCGCCGCAGTCAACTGGGATTTCGATTTGTTCGTATTCCAGGTTATATTCTGGCATCCAGCGAATGCCAAGGGTGACGAGTTGCTGGTGCAGTTTCATGCAGTTGGGTATTGTGGGGCGGATGTCGAGTTCGTTGTGGGCGACTCCTGTCACCATTTCCACTAAACTTTTCCCTTCTTGTAGGTTGTTGATGACTGGGGTGGCGGACATTCCGATAACGTGCAAGTTGGGGTTTTGTTCGTTGGCGCTGGTGATGAGGGCACCGATCAGTTCTTTGCGTCGGGACATATCCTCAAGTTGACGCTGTTTGGTGTAGTGAATTTCGTCGATTACGATGAAGTCGATTTGTTCGCTGTTGATGAGGGTACGCACCCAGTCGGGGGATTCGGGTTGTTGGAATTTTTCGTAGTTGAGGATGAGGTAGCGGGGATGATCCCCCCCAACCCCCCTTACTAAGGGGGGAGTCGTTAGAGTTTTTTCTTGGTTGGGTTGAGTTGTATTAGGGGGAAGATCCCCCCCAACCCCCCTTACTAAGGGGGGAGTGGTTAGAGTTTTTTCCTGGTTGGGTTGAGTTGTATTAGGGGGATGATCCCCCCCAACCCCCCTTACTAAGGGGGGAGTCGTTAGAGTTTTTTCTTGGTTGGGTTGAGTTGTATTAGGGGGAGTGGTTGGAGTTCCCCCCTTGTTAAGGGGGGCTAGGGGGGATCTGTTTTGCCAGTTGGGTGTGAAGGTTTTGGTGGCGATTTGGCTTTCTGGGAATATGTCGAGGATGGCGTTTTTCCAACCTTCGACGACGCTGTTGGGGCAACAGATTAGGGTGAGTTGGGCGTTGATTACCCGACTGGCGAGGACTGCGGAGAGGGTTTTGCCTGCACCTGTTCCTGACCAATTTCCGACTCGTTTGTTGTCGCGGACTCGAACGGCTATGAGTCGTTGCATCAGGTTTGGTTCTGCTAGTTTGCCGTTTATTTGGAAGGTGTATTCTGTGGGAATTTGGAGGTTTTTGGCGCGGTGATATTCGTCTAGAAATTCGCTTTTGACTCGATCGGCGTAGCTGTCGCCTGTGTATGCTTGGGCTTGAGTTATGGCTGTGGTTTCTTCGTGAAAGGTGTGTTTCCAAATTTTGGCTTTTGCGGAGGCGATGAGAAATTCGACGGCTTCTGCATCGGCTGTGGATACGATGTGATGATCTAAGGATTTGAGGACTTCTTTTGTTTGGACGATGGGAAGGTTTAGGTCGTCTTGTTCGTCGGTTGGGTCTATTGTTTCGTCGATTTGGTCTTCTGTGGTTGGTTTTTGGGTTTCTGGGTTGTGGTTATTGTTGTTGGTTTCGAGTGCTTCGAGTGTTAGGTCTTGATCTTGCAGGAAGCGATCGACTATTGATGGTTCACCATTAACGAATTTGTCAATTTCTTCTATTGGAAACCGTCCCGTAGCCAGGGCTTTTACAAAACCTTTTCCTTTGGCTTTGCTTTGAAGTAGTCCACTTTGTTGAAAGAGTAGGTAGAGTTCTGCTGGGGTGAAAGTTGAAAGATGATTGAGTAATGAGCTAACAAATCCCTGGATTGCTTTCACTGTCCACCCTTTATTACAAACAGGGCATCCTCTACCTGCTACTCTACTTTTAATCACTGCTCTCCACTCATGACCATTAGAGCATTTCCACCAAACCTCAGTATGTGAACCCGGAGAAACTTGATCTGGGGTAAGTTCACCGTTTTTTGTTGAATGCCAATCTTTTGCTAAATTTGGGTGAAGACTTAGTAGAGATTTAGTAATCAATAACTTTTTCCCAGAACAAAAGGGACAGCCTTTTCCCTGTGTTCTATTAGCAATTTGAGTTTCCCACTCGTGATCGGGAAATTTGGAACATTGCCACCATACGCTCATATTTGAACATACGGAAACCTGATCGGGAGTTAAATAATTATTTCTAGTTGGATGCCATTGCTCGGCAAGATCAGGACGTAACTTTGATAATGAGTTTAGATCAGAAACCTGATGCCTAGAGCAATAAGAGCATCCACTTCCCTTTACTCTCTGAACAATAGAAGCGTTCCATACGTGATTGGGATCTTTAGAGCATTGCCACCAAGCTTTTTTGTGCGAACCTGCTGGAACTTGATCTGGAGTGAGTTTGCCGTTTTTTACTGGATGCCACTCTTGAGCAATTTCAGGATAAAGATTAGAAAGACAATTAGTGATGGAAGGCTTTTGACCAGCACAAAAAGGACAACCTGAACCGTCGTGAGTTCTATGGTCAATTCTGGCTTTCCATTCGTGATCGGAGCCTTTGGGACACTTCCACCAGGTTTGGTTATGCGATCCTGCTACTACTTTGTCTGGCGTAATATCGCCGTTATTTTTAGGATGCCACTGTGCTGCAAGTTCCGGGTAAAGACTTGCTAAACAGTTCGTAACTGAGGGTTTTCGCCCAGCACAATATGGGCATTCTGAGTCCTGTTTGGTTCTATTACAAATTAAAGTATTCCACTCATGGTCTGGGCCTTTAGTACACTTCCACCAAACTTTTTTTTCTGATCCTGCTGGAACTTGATCTGGAGTGAGTTTCCCATTCTTTGTTGGATGCCATTGTTTAGCAATCTCAGGATAAAGACTTTTTAAAGAGTTAGTTACAGAAGGCTTTTGCCCAGCACAATATGGACATCCCGATCCATTTTTGGTTCTATTAGAAAGTAAAGCATCCCACTCGTGATCTGAGCCCTTGGGACATTTCCACCAAACTTTTTTTTCTGATCCTGCTACTACTTGGTCTGGGGTAAGCGTACCATTTTTGATTGGATGCCATTGTTTAGCTATGTCAGGATAGAGGCTTGCTAAAGAGTTAGTTATAGAAGGTTTTCGACCAGCACAACAAGGGCATCCTTGTCCCTTGGTTCGCCTCACAATAGAAGCATCCCACTCATGATCAGAACCTTTAGGACATTGCCACCAAACTTTTCTACTCGAACCCACTGTTACTTGATCTGGGGTAAGCGTACCATTCTTGGTTGGATGCCATTCTGCTGCTAGATAGGGATAACTAATTGATAGCAAGTCTTTCATCAAATATATCAGCCAAGCTTTTTTCTAGTTACCTATTTTTTCACAAGCTATAATGACAATACCTTCTGGTGGGTAATTTTTCATATAGTCCCACTTTTTTGTTTTGAGGTTGTAAGCCCAAGTAATATCTGAAGTTTCCGTTTGTGCAGATAATAGTTCTAATTTAGGTACTCTCTTATCAATGGGTTTATATTTTTCCCATTCTTGTTGGGTGAAAGCCCAAAGATGACCGTCTATCTCTTCTTCGTCGATTAGCATGACATAATCATCAATAACCGATTCCGAATTATTCCCAGAAGCTTTTGCCCATCTTATAAGATCAGTTACTTTCCAATCTTTTTCAATCATGTTAAATTCTGAAGTTTTGAAAGGTTACATCTTTAAATTTAGCACAGCCAAAACTTGTAAATTAGAAAACCAGATATTTAATAGCTCATTTTCATTCCAACCCAAAAAGCGATCGCTCTCCCTGAAATTCAACTAATTAGAAAAGTGCGATCGCTCTAATCACTCGAAGGCAAAAAGCGATCGCTCCTTCTCAACTTTAGCTAATTTTGGGAGTGCGTTCACGAAGTGTGCTCGTAGCGCGTAGCGCTCTTTTTCACTCGAAGGTAAAAAGCGATCGCTCCTTCTCAACTTTGGCTAATTTTGGGAGTGCGATCGCTCTGTCTGGAATTTAACTAATTAGAAAAGTGTGATCGCTCTAATCACTCTCAGGTAAAAAGCGATCGCTCCTTCTCAACTTTAGCTAGTTTTTGGAGTGCGAGCTTGAATAACCAAAGCCGGACGCTTTTTAAAAGCCTTAAAATCCGAATTAGGAAAACGTACCAGGATAACATCACCACGCTTATAACTCATCGTAAGCTTCCATTCCTGGTGCTTCCCAATCTTCTTTGAAATTTAGCAATCGATAGTAAGTTTCTTTAGTCTCTTCTTCCGACCATCCCAAATTGTCGATTAGTAATTCTTTTTTAGTTGTCTCAACTGTTGGAGCAACTTTTTCTTGATTATTTGCTTGTGTCAAAGCTTTGTTTTCCATGTTCTTGCTTTGCATCGTTTTCGCTTTGTTAATAATATCAAGATAACAGAAAATTGAGTGTTTGAGAGAGGCAGGGTTAGAGTTGATACGCGCTACACCCAGGCTACGCCAACGCTCATTTTAATTCAAAGGCAAAAAGCGATCGCTCCTTCTCAACTTTAGCTAATTTTGGGAATGCGTTCACGAAGTGTGCGCGTAGCGCGTATCGCCTTTTCACTCCGTCAATTCCCAATCTTCAATTTGTAACCCTTCAACTCTACTAAATTCACTTGTATTGTGAGTCACCAAAATTAAATTATTGGCGAGTGCGATTGAGGCAATTTGAAGGTCGTAAGGACCGATCGGAGTTCCTAATGCTTCTAACTGCGATCGAATGCGTCCAAAAATTACTGCTGCATTCCCATCAAACGGTAGACTAACAAACTCACTGAAAAACTCTCTAAATAATGCCAAATTACTTTCTTGCCGAGAGCTTTTGTAAGCACCATAATAGAGTTCTGCTTTCACAACATCGCATAAAACCACATCTTCACGCGCTACTGTAGTTAATTTGTTAACAATAGAAGAATTACGACGAGTAATATATTGGATGCAGGTATTAGTATCCAAAAGGTAAATCATAGCAACTCCCACAAACGCTCTTCAAATTCCCCTTGCTCACCACGTTTGAGAGGTTCACCTTCCCAAGCACCTGCTGTCCTCTCAAAAAAACCTGGAGTCCAACCTAATTCTTCTGGTGTTTTCTTTTGTGGTGGAGTGGCAGATTGAATAGTTATCGTAACTTTTAAATCAGTATCTTTAAATTCTGTTGGGACTTGTAGTTGCAATATGCCGTCTGAGCCAACATGGGAATGTACTAAAATTTTATGTTCCATTATTTTTACCTCCTAAGTTAATTTTAGGTGTACGTTGACGTAGCCTGCGCGTATCGAACCTTCTCAACTTTAGCTAATTTTGGGAGTGCGATCGCTCTCTCTGGAATTCAACTAATTAGAAAAGTGCGATCGCTCATTTTCACTCTCAGGCAAAAAGCGATCGCTCCTTCTCAACTTTAGCTAATTTTGGGAGTGCGATCGCTCTGTCTGGAATTTAACTAATTAGAGAAGTGCGATCGCTCTAATCACTCTCAGGCAAAAAGCGATCGCTCCTTCTCAACTTTAGCTAATTTTGGGAGTGCGATCGCTCTTTCTGGAATTTAACTAATTAGAAAAGTGCGATCGCTCATTTTCACTCTCAGGTAAAAAGCGATCGCTCCTTCTCAACTTTAGCTAATTTTGGGAGTACGATCGCTCTCTCTGGAATTCAACTAATTAGAAAAGTGCGATCGCTCTAATCACTCTCAGGTAAAAAGCGATCGCTCCCTCTCAACTTTAGCTAATTTTGGGAGTGCGATCGCCGATCAATTTTCACAATCCCAAAGCTATCTTTAAAGCAGCATCTACTTGATCCATCACTGGACAAGTACCAATTACTCTATCTACTTCCCGATCCAAAACCGTAGCCAAATTATCAGCTACCACTACCGAATCTGACGCTAATCCCATTTGTTGACCTTCAGAACTATCTTTCAAAATTAAGACTCGCGTCGCTCCTGTTCTATTCAAATTAGAGGTAATAGATGCCACAAGTCTTTGGCGCAGTCCTGTTTCCAAATCATCAGCTTGAACTACCAAAACTGGACGCTTCTTGAAAGTCTTAAAATCCGAATTAGGAAAACGTACCAGGATAACATCACCACGCTTATAACTCATCGTAAGCTTCCATTCCTGGTGCTTCCCAATCTTCTTTGAAATTTAGCAATCGATAGTAAGTTTCTTTAGTCTCTTCTTCCGACCATCCCAAATTGTCGATTAGTAATTCTTTTTTAGTTGTCTCAACTGTTGGAGCAACTTTTTCTTGATTATTTGCTTGTGTCAAAGCTTTGTTTTCCATGTTCTTGCTTTGCATCGTTTTCGCTTTGTTAATAATATCAAGATAACAGAAAATTGAGTGTTTGAGAGAGGCAGAGTCAAAGTTGATACACGCTACACCCAGGCTACGCCAACGCTCATTTTCACTCCAAGGTAAAAAGCGATCGCTTTTCATCCCAATCCCTAGTCCCTAGTCCCCAGTCCCCAAAACCAAAGCCATTTTTACTTTCTGACTATTTTTGTAAAGTTTTGTAAAAAAATCAGAAATCTTTTTTCCTCTCGGTGAATCCCTATATTGGAGATGCCGTGCTGCTATTTCGTTAGATAACAAATAGTAGTAAAGTCAAGACCCTCCACTGGGATATGAGCAATCAACCAGTAGAGTGAAGTGTAAAGTCTGTACTTTCCCTTAAATTGGAATTATCAGGATTTACGCAGATTGAATTTCCAAAAGCTA
This sequence comes from Floridaenema flaviceps BLCC-F50, assembly GCF_041929275.2. Taxonomy (NCBI): domain Bacteria; kingdom Bacillati; phylum Cyanobacteriota; class Cyanophyceae; order Aerosakkonematales; family Aerosakkonemataceae; genus Floridanema; species Floridanema flaviceps. The sequence continues at coordinate 1,277,153 of NZ_JBHFNR020000001.1, forward strand.
CCTGTAATAGGTGCTGTGTCAGTCCCATATTGGCGAATTCACAAGCAAAATAAGTTCATCAGGGGCAATAACCATGATTAAACATACTATTCATACTTCTTTACAATTAGGTAAAAAATTCAAAGGTCTAGAAGTTTCTTTGGCTGCCTTAATGCTGATGACGGGTTTTAGTACTGGTGAAGTTAACGCTATGCCAAAGAAGGATACACCAACGACAGCCAGAACGCAAGTAGCCCAAACGAGAACTAGCACTGCTGCGTCAACAAATCTAACTAATGGCGTATATCTCTATGGTCAGTCTGCAAAGCCTGAAGAAATTGGCAAAGAGTATGTAGTGTTCGAGGTACGTAATGGACGGGTGATTGGCGCAGTTTATATGCCACGTTCCGAGTTCAACTGTTTTCATGGCACGCTTCAGGCACAGCGCTTAAATGTGACGATGATCGATCCGATGATGGAAACTGCTGACTCGACTCCTCCAGAAAAACAGCCTAGTGCTAGGGTAGCCACTGTAGGTGATTATCGAGGTATTGACCAAGTTTCAGTTCCCTACTCAGTAAAATTGCAAGATTATCGCCAAATTGCTAACGTGAGCGATAATGACAAACGGATTTTAGGGATGTGTAAAGCTGATATTCAGGAACAAGTTTGGGGAAGATAAATCTGCTGAATCTCGGTAAATTTAAAATTCAATTCCTGGTTGCGCTTTGACTCCTTGTTCCCGAAATGGATGCTTAATTAGTGTCATTTCGGTAACTAAATCAGCTTTGTCGATTAATGCTTGGGGTGCGCCTCTACCAGTGAGAATAACGTGAGAATTTTCCGGTTTTTCTGTTAGTCCGGCGAGAATGTTTTCTACTTTTAAATAGCCTAATTTTAGAGCTACGTTTATTTCATCGAGTAAGATTAATTTAAATTCGGGGTTACGGATAAAAGTTAAGGCTTTTTCCCATGCTTGTTCGGCTTTTTGAATATCTCTTTGGCGGTCTTGAGTCTCCCAGGTGAAACCTTCGCCCATTGCATGAAATTGTAGCAGATCGGGCCAGTGACTCAAGACCGCTTTTTCTGCGGGTTCCCAAGCTCCTTTAATAAATTGTACGATCGCCACTCGATAACCATGACCAAGCGATCGCATTACCATGCCTAAAGCAGCAGTGGTTTTTCCTTTACCATTGCCAGTATGAACTATTATTAATCCTTTTTCTAGGTTGCGATCGGCGAGGCGTTGTTCTTGAACTTCTTTGCGCCTTTCCATTTTACGTTTGTATTGTTCTTCGCTTAAAGATGATGAGGTTGCTTCTTCGTTTAAGCGTTCAGCTGTTAAGTCTGGTGCGTTGTTTAGTTCCATTAGGTTTGTTTGTTGGAGAACCTTTCAAATTGTATAGCAGTATTATTTGTTTGGCGCGAGAGGTTTTTTTATTGAACCGCGAAGGACGCAAAGGACGCGAAGGAAAGAAAGAGAGAAAAAGAGAAGAGGTTGGTTATCTTAAGGTTATGAGGGAAGTTGAGCAAATATAGGTAGCATTAATATTGGCGAATTTAGTATTTATTGTTTAGGAGTGCCAAAATGTCGCAAAAGCGTGGTCGGAAAATTACACCTGCACCAATTCCAAAAGATATTAGTGTAGTCGATCTGATCGATAATTACTTTACTGCTTATAACTCTGCTCGGTTGCGGGAAATTTGTCAATTACTGAGTCGGGAGGTGTTGCAGGAGGGGGTAACTGTGGGGGTTAGTCTTTCTGGGGCGATGACTCCTGCGGGAATGGGGGTGGCGGCTTTGTCACCTTTAATTCGCAATGGTTTTATTGATTGGATGATTAGTACTGGTGCTAATCTTTATCACGATATTCACTTTGGTTTGGGTTTTGATTTGTACTCTAGTAGTCCGTTTTTAGATGATGTGAAGTTGCGCGAGGAAGGGACAATTCGCATCTATGATATTACTTTTGGCTACGATGTTTTGTTGGAAACTGATGCTTTTGTAAGGAAGGTTTTGCAAGCTGAACCTTTCCAAAAGCGGATGGGAACGGCTGAGTTTCACTATCTTTTGGGTAAGTATGTGCGGGAAGTGGAAAAGCAAGTTGGTGTGAAAGATTCTTGTTTGTTGGCTACTGCTTATGAGTGTGGTGTTCCGATCTATACTTCTTCGCCTGGGGATAGTTCAATTGGGATGAATGTGGCGGCGATGGTTTTGGAAGGTTCTCAACTGGTGATCGATCCGGCTATAGATGTGAATGAAACGGCGGCGATCGCCTATTGTGCCCGTGAATTTGGTAATTCTCAAACTGAAGGTAAAAGCGCTGCGGTAATTATTGGTGGCGGTAGTCCGAAGAATTTCCTATTACAAACTCAACCCCAATTACATGAGGTTTTAGGTTTAGAAGAACGGGGTCATGATTTCTTTGTGCAAATTACTGATGCACGTCCTGATACTGGTGGTTTGTCTGGTGCAACTCCGGCGGAAGCTGTTAGTTGGGGAAAGGTCGATCCTGAAGAATTACCCGACACAATTGTTTGTTATACCGATAGTACGATCGCAGTTCCCATCATCGCTGCTTACGCGATCAGTCAATGCGAACCTCGACCATTAAAACGATTGTACGATCGTCGAGGTGCAATGATGGAAAGACTAATTACTGATTACAAAAAAGTCAAAACTAATTCACCTGAAGAAGTACCAACAACTATGGCTACTGCGACTCCTGAACAAGAACCAGCAACTTATCCTACTGGTAGATTAATGCCTTAGTACATAATTAATAGTAGTTAGTTGGATTTTCTGCTCGGCAACTAACTACTGATTAATTCATCATAGATTTTCATTTGAAAATATGCGACAAGTACTTATTTACTCTGATGAAGATGGTTACTGGATAGCTGAATGTCCTAGCTTACCTGGTTGCAACAGTCAGGGAAAAACCAAACAAGAGGCAATTGCCAATATTAAAGAAGCGATCGAACTTTATATTGAAGTGTTGCAGGAAAAAGGTCAGCCCGTGCCAGACGATCGCTCTGATATGATCTTGGTGGCAGTATGAGTAGATTACCCCGCATTTCTGGTAGAGAATGTGTTAAAGCCTTAGAAAAAGTAGGATTCTACTTTTTGCGCCAAAAGGGTAGTCACATTTCTTTATATCGGGACGAACCTTTTGCTCAGATTGTTGTACCAGATCATCAAGAAATCGCTAAAGGAACACTTCGAGCAATTATTCGCGATGCTGGATTGAGCGTAGACGAATTTATTGGGCTATTGTAATTTTAGACTATTTATTGAGTAATTGAATCGTCAATCCGCTGAATTTAATCGCAAATTTGGATTAAGAAAACAGCTTGTCTTAGAAAATCTCCCTTCTAAGACAAGCTCTCTCTTTGCGACTCATCTCTTTGCGTTACTTGCGCTCTTAGGGGTTCCAAATTCCTCAAGTTGAAATAAAGCAATTACCTTAAGAAACCTGGAGGTGAGCGTAAATCCTAAAGTAGCAATTTGAGTTAATTAATTGTTGTTTACCACCGACCACTTAACATTGATTTTACCATTATTATCCTTGTAGAAACCTGGTTGATCGTTAATAACAAATGAGAGGGTTTCATGGGGTTGAAGGGTAACTTCATAAGGCCCTTTGCCAGTAGTAACCACTTCACCATTTTTCAGCGCTACTAAGGCTGCTGGTTTTAAGTTTGGGAACCGCAGATCGTTCTCTTGCCATTCTTTCTCTGCCATCTGCTCATTACCATCACCATCTACTTGCAAATCAAACTTATGGTTTGGATCGGGTGCTCCATAATTCCAAGTACCCTTAGTTTCTATTTTTAAGGTAATTGCTTTGTCAGATTTATTACTGTAGCTGGGTAGATTCTGCATTTCATTTGCGTCATTACCCCAAGTTGCATCAACTATTAGTTCGCCACTTTCTGGAAGTACTGGAATTACTGGAATTACTGGAATTACCGGAGGAACTGGTGGAACTGGAACTGGTGGTGGAGCTGGTGGAACTGGAGTTACTGGATCTAATGAAGTTACTGGAGGAGTTGGAGGAGTTGGAGGAGTTGGTGGAACTGGTGGAACTGGTGGAACTGGTGGAACTGGAGTTACTGGATCTAATGAAGTTACTGGAGGAGTTGGAGGAGTTGGAGGAGTTGGTGGAACTGGTGGAACTGGTGGAACTGGAGTTGCTGGCTTATTTTTAGAACCTTTGAGGAGCAACCACAGCAACCCGCCCACAATAGGAATGAGCAACAATAGGAGTAACCACCAAGGGAAACCTTCTTCTGTGGTTGGATCGGTTGGTGTCACAGGTGCTACGGGGTCGATCGCAGGTTGAGCAGGTGGTACGAGAACGAAAGGCGCTCTTTCTTTGTAAACATAACCACGAACTTGAGAGTAGGGATAACGGGGGTCAGTAGGCAGGACTTTGTGCATGGGCACTATCCGAACACTTTTCAAGTTAATCACTTGATCGGCGATCGCATAACTAATCCCATCCTTACCCAGATTTCTTACCACTGTGGCTGTATTATCGCTAGATACCTGAGTTGCAGTTCTCCCGGTTTTAAAGGCAGCTTTCTTGAAGATATCGTATTTGCTCAATGCTAATCTTGTATCGCTATAGGCTGGGCGATCGACAAAGCGAATTTTCCCTTTCGGCCCTCCCACCTGCGACCAATCAGTAATTTGTCCGCGAAATATCTTCGCAAATTGCTCAAAGGTGAGATTTTTTATGAAGCGATTGTTAGCCCCCACAATAATGGCTATTTTCTCTCGTTTTACGGGTACAAAAACTAAATCCTGGCCTTTTTCTTTCTCACTTAAGGGTCGTCCCACAGCTGCTAGGTCGATTTTATCTGCTCGCAATGCCCGCAATGCGTCAGTTGTGGTCGTTGTTGCCAGTTCCACCTGTGAGTCAGGGTACTTTGCTTGCAAGCGTTTTTTGAGAGCTTGATTAGGAACTGCCATGCTGCTAGAACCATAGATTGTCACTTTTTTGTCTTCGGGTAGTGACTTAGGTAAAGCTGAATCAGGTAGTGGAAAATCCTTTGTGTTATTGGAAGATTGGGCAAAAGCTGGAGCGATCGCACCTGAAACTGTCGGAACTGCGGCAGCAACTGTTAAAGTAAACAATAGTCCAGAAATCTGAATTGGGATATTTTTGTAGTTAAACATACTAAATCCCTCTCTTTTTTCCAGAGAACCGAATTTATCTGTGTTAATTAGGATTTTTGACCACATTACCACTTCTTTAACCTTTGAGAACTTTTAAGTTTGCCGCAATAATATCATTCTTCTTGAGCAAATGTAATTCATGGATGACTATGCGATCGCCCGTAATCATTAAGCTCTGAGTCTAACGCCCTAATAAATTGGGAATATTTTCACATCCACCGGGAATAGTAGCTCTAGTTTTTTCTCCTCCCCAAGCGCAGCAATAGTAACGTTGTTCTTCTGATAATCTTTGCACATTGGTAAAGTCTGCATTTTCTACTACCGCCCCAGTATACTCGCCTGTTATAAAGTTAGGAATTAAACTGCGACTGCGAGGAGAAGCTGTTTCTAATTTCCCATAAAAAAACTTAGTTCCTTTCAAATCTGCACCGGAAAGATTAGCTTCAAATAAAATTGTCCGGCTGAAATTTGCATGAACTAAATCGCAACTAATAAGATTAGCTCTAACTAAATTAGCATCACTTAAGTCTGTCCAACGCAGGTCTGTACCGGAAAGGTCTGCTCCTGCTAAGATTACTCCTAAGTCGATTACCCGCAGTCCATTTTCGCGGTCTTCTTCATAACCACCCATCCCATCTAAAATAGGACGACCTAAATGTTGATCTCGGCGGAGTGGGGTAAGTAACCTCGACCTAGATAAAAACCGGAGGACTTTGGCTTTACCTGCACCATCTATACTACTAAGTAGAGCAGCAGTGCGACCTTCGGCGAAGATTCTTTCTTGAGGCCAATCTTCTAATAAGCCTTCTTCTCCTAATGCTAAATCAGAAACTCCTTGAAAGTAAGCGTCTATTGTTTGTTGTTGGGTGATTAAGTTTTGTTGGTTGGTGAGACGGTTTTGTTCTAATGTTAAGTCGCGGGAGATGACGTATTGTTGCCATGCGACGTAAACGGCGAGAACGGCGATCGAAATTTGTCCTAATGCACCACTCCATTCTGCTAATGCACCGGAAGCTTCCCAGTTAATTGTCTTAAACCAAGCGCCAATGTAGCGATAAACTCCCAGGTAATTTAGTAATCCGGCGATCGCTAGTATGCAACAGACTCCCACAAATAATACAATTCTTTCTTGCTGGGGTAGGAATTGATTCAACCAGTTGTTTAAAGGCTTCCACAATACCCGAATTGATAATAGCAAAGCGACTATTGACCCGGAGATTCCCAGCCAGAAGTTGTTAATAATTAATCCGGCGAGCATTAGTGCGATCGCCATCATAATCACTACTAATACTGAGGTTGGTGGAGGAGTCCAACTTGGTTTTTTTTCTGATGTCAAACGTCTTAGATCTGTGTAAGGTCTATACAACAATGAATCTGCTTGCGTATGCGTCTTATCAACTTGAGTAACTTGACTGTGAGTATTACCATTAGGGCTATCTACTGGTGAATTAGAAACTGATTTGTTGTCAAAAGAATCAGGCTGTTTACTCATGCGATTTTAGATTTTATCTTTTCGATTTTCTCTTGACGATCGTCAGTAATCATCAACATTTTTATCGTTGTTGCGTTCGAGGATCTAAAGCATCGCGCAACCCATCTCCTAACAAGTTAAAAGCCAAAACTGTTAACACAATTAGTAACGCTGGCGGCCAAATTAGCCAAGGTTGCAGCACTAGAATAGAAGCATTTGTTGCCAAGGTTAACATATTTCCCCAAGAAGGATCTGGTTGCTGAATTCCTAAACCAATCAAACTCAAAATAGATTCAGCCACAATAAAACCTGGAACTGCTAAAGTAGCTGAAATTATTACGTAAGTTGCGGTTTGGGGCAAGACATGACGAATGATAATATAAATAGGATTACCGCCCATTGTTTTAGCAGCTTGGACAAATTCTCGTTCTTTAAGTGATAACACTTGTCCGCGAATTACTCTAGCTAAACCAGACCAACTAACGAATGAGGTAATCACAACAATTAGTAAAAATCGTTGGGAACTAGTTAAACCTGGTGGTAATACTGCGGCGAGGGCAACTAACAAATAAAGACTAGGAATAGTCATTAAAACTTCTACTACACGCATCAAAATGCTATCTACCCAACCGCCAAAGTAACCGGAAATACCGCCAACTAACATTCCCAAAGGAAAGGAAATCGCAATTCCGATTAAACCGATACTGAGGCTAATTCTGCCACCATAAAGCAAGCGGCTAAATTGATCGCGTCCTTGTTCATCGGTGCCCAAAAGGTTAAATTTGCCTTCTCCAGTTGTGCCAAATAAATGCCAATTTAAAGGAATTCCCGGAAAGATTACGATTTCATCTCTTGGTGGTGGTAAAGGCAGAGTTAGGCGAAATAAGTTATAGGTGGAACCGCGCACAAATAGACGTAATGGCGAGGGTTTTTTCCAGTCTACTGTGAGTTTGCGATCGCCTGTTGCCAATTCCACTGGCCCTTGAGTTGTCGGATAAACGTGGGGCCCAATAAACTCTCCTTGAGGAGTTCTTAAATAAATTTCTGTCGGTGGTAGTAGCGATCCATTAGGCTGAGAAGCATAAGGATCGTAAGGCGCAACAAAATCTGCTGCTATTACTGACAAATAGAATAATAACAGCAACAGTGCGCCACACTTTGCCAGAAAGTTACTTTGTAATTTTTGCCACCAATTCATAGTCTAATTCATCTCTTCTACTAATTGTCTTCTATCTTCTTCTGCCTTTTCATGTTCGACTACAAACACATTGGAGTATAAATTAGCAATTATTTGCTTACCTTGCTGTGTTAATTGTAGATAACGGAGAGCATCTTTGATGAAAGGAAAAACTCCATTCCAGTAAAACTTAGAATAGTTGCGCCGCAAGTCTCCCGGATGACGATAATTGAGGGCTTTATTCACTCCTGTTTCTTCAAATTCATAGTAGAGAGAAGTAATTTTTTTCAGATAGCGAGGATCGCTAAGTTGCCCAATTAAATCAGCTGCTCTGACTAAACCTGCATAATTGACTGTATCCTGATGATCTTCTACTGAAGGTACAGGAAAACGAGTCAGTTCAATGCTACGTTTAATTATTTCTGCGTCTATTAATTTATGTCCGCCAAAGCGCTCGGAGATAAACAATTTTCCTCGATCGACATGATAAGGTGTGAGGCTGGCATCGGAAGCACCTGGAGGTAATTTTACCATTTTGCCATCTTTACCAGTGGCATAAAGTCCTTCTTCTTCTTTGTCTTGACGGCAAACTCCTTTAACATAACCAATATCGTGGCATAGCAAAGAAATGATGTAGTGCAACCAATCTTCACTGGAAACTCCACCTTCCCGGATATGTTTACCACGTAAAATTTCTTGACCGACCAAAGTAACTAAAATTGTATGTTCTACGTTATGATAAAGGGCATCGCTGTTGGCAATATTTTCTAGTGCCATGCTACCAGCCCAGCCGATAATATCTTCGTAGTCATGCTTCAAACCTCCGTAGGTGCGGTGGTATCCTTCTCGCAGTTGTTCTACGAAGGTGTCAATTAGAATTTGTGTGGCATTGAACATTATAGTTTCCCGCTTGTTCTAAGTATTGATGTACAAGTATTTGTTGTTAATTCCGGTTGAGTTGCTAAATAGTTTCATTTGAAATCTAGCCCGTAAGACAGGGATATTTATGGGTTGAATAATATAGTAACGCAACCTAGCTTAGATCAAAGTTAGCTCTTTTACTGCTCTGTGGGTAGATGGCTGAGACTCCCTCGATCGCCAAAGAAAATGCTATTCTATAAAAATCACTCTGCGGGTGTAGTTCAGTGGTAGAACGCTAGCTTCCCAAGCTCGATGTCGTGGGTTCGAGTCCCATCACCCGCTTAGAAGCTAAAACAGTTGAAAATTAAGCAATACAAGGGTTTTAAGCTATTTGTCGTTTCCTATTTAATAGTACCTTTGTTCTAAATATTGGCTAAAGATGGGGTGATATTAGGAGATTGTGGGTGTACAGTTGGTGTACAGAAATTTCTCATAAGGAAGCAAAACACCATGCGCTCAGAATCCAATCATGCAAAGGCTTTTAAGAGTACTGTCCAGGTTATAAATTCACATGGATCGTTACAGTTAAGGTTTTCATTTGGAGGCAAGAGGCCCGTCATACCTTTATTACTCATGCTCTGGAAACAGGCAAACTAGATGCCAAAGATGTAGCTCGGTTGGTAGGTATTTCCCCAGAAATTATCTATCGCCACTATGCAGGTAACAAACGAGAGTTATTCGTTCCCGAATTTTAATCCAAGTTGAAGGGATATGCCAATGGAAAATATGAGTTCTAATGGCAACCAGCTACTTTAATTGCAACTGATAACCTGTCTGTAGGGGGAAATTTGATTTATAGTTGGCAATTCTTTTTACCCTCTCTAGACAGAGGGAACTTGATGGAACCTTGCTTTACATTACTTAACATAACGTAAAGCAGGAACTTTAAATCATGACTAACACACCAAAAACCGCTGAAAACTACGAAGGACAATTCGATCGCAAATACGGCGAGTTCGCTACTAAATTTGAATTTGGTTCTAATCCCAGTGCTGAAATTTGGAATGGTCGTTTGGCAATGGTTGGTTTTCTGATTGCATTGCTGATTGAATTAACAACTGGTGAAAAGTTTATTCACTATTTTGGTCTGTAATTTGTCAAGATGGGGAAATGCTTAACGGGTTTCCCTGGTTTTGTTTAATAGAAAAATTTGTTAGCGATCGCATTTTCATTTCCCTTTGTTTGTTGAAATAATGGGGGATAAGAGTGCGATCGTACTTGTAATACTAACTTAAGTTGCTAGTTATAAGTCTGGCTCTTTCTTAGCCCCCCTTATTAAGGGGGGTTGGGGGGATCTAAACACATATCACAGCCTTTAGATCCCCCCTAACCCCCCTTAATAAGGGGGGAACCGGCCCAAGAAGAGCTATTAACATCAAGGGGGGAACTCCGAAAGAATCAATAACTAGCAACTTGCGCTACCAGCTAAATATTCCTGCCAATCTTTCTTGAAGCAATTGGGGAAACTGGGAATAATATTTTTGATTCAATGGCGAAGGATGGGGTAAGGGCATTAAGTTTATTAATTTTTTGTGCAAATTTCCGGCGTTATCTTTCGCTACCATTTGAATTTCAATAGTTGCAGAATAGCGATCGCTTCTAGCAAAAAACTCTGCTAAAACTCCTTTTTCAGTGTATGGCGTAAACCAATCAAAAGCTTCATTACCTAAAGTAATAATTTTATTTCCTTGCCAATGCAACACTAACAACCGTTCAATAAAAGGGCGAAATCTTTTCTTTACTGCTTGACTATAGGCTTTATTTCCTGGTGGTTTGTAAGGTACAGTATTGGTGAGCAAAACATGATCTAAAACTGCTTGCAAATCAGTAGTTTTTGTTGGTGCTTCCTGTGTCATAGCACGGTATAAACCACTACGCACAAGCTTGCCAGCAGCACCAATCAGTGGTTGATTGGCATGAACTTCATCTTTGCCCAAATCTCTAGCAAAAAAGCATAATTGACTATTGAGATTACCTGCATAGAGAATAGGTTGGGTTGGTTTTAATCCCGCAGCGAGATAAACTGGTTCATCGATGGGAAAGGTAGCACTTTCGGCTTCTTGTTGAATCTCTGATAATAGCTGAGTAATATTGGGCATAGAAGCAGCTTTCTTCTCTTGAATCTGGGTACAACCTTTCAATAGTACACTTTCTATAGGACATTGTTTCATGGCAATAGAAAACGTTGGACAATCAGCTATTGAACAAAATCTGGAACAGTTTCTTTTAGTACTTTCAGTTTCTTTAAGCGTCGCTACATTATCGCGAGTTTTTAGCTGGTTTCGGAAAATTCCCTACACTTTATTGCTAGTGATTGTCGGGTTGGGTTTAGCTTTTGTAAATGTCAGATTAGTCAATCTATCTCCCGGCTTAATTTTAGAAATCTTCTTGCCACCTTTATTATTTGAAGCTGCTTGGAATTTGAAGTGGCGAGACTTGCTGGAAAATTGGGTGCCTGTGGTGCTTTACGCAATTTTTGGCGTAATGATTTCGGTTGTTGGCATTGGTTTGGCACTGAATCAATTTGCCGCAATTCCTTTAGCAACTGCTTTATTGGCAGGGGCAACTTTAGCCGCAACCGATCCGGTTTCTGTAATTGCTTTGTTTAAGGAATTAGGTGCGGGGAAAAAGTTAAGAACTATCATGGAGGGAGAGAGTTTATTTAATGATGGTGTGGCAGTTGTTGCCTTTAGTTTGTTAGTAGGAATTCCTTTGGGAATTGAAGAATTTGATTTACCTGTGAGTGTGGCGCGATTCTTTGTTTTTGTCGGTGTTGGGGTGGGAGTTGGCAGTTTAATTGGGTTTGGAATTTCCTATTTGACTCAAAGGTTTGATTTGCCATTAGTGGAACAATCCCTGACTTTAGTTGCTGCTTATGGAACTTATTTAATTACTGAAGAATTGGGCGGTTCTGGGGTAATTGGAGTTGTGACAACTGCCTTAATTTTGGGAAATTTCGGTTCGCGAATTGGCATGAATCCCCGCACTAGATTGCTAGTAACTGAATTTTGGGATTTTTTGGCTTTTTTTGTCAATTCAATTGTCTTTTTATTGATTGGCGATCAAGTCCGTTATGATAATTTGGCAAAGGATTTTGGGTTGATAATGTTGGCGATCGCAGCAGTATTATTAACTCGAATTGTGGCGATTTTTTTCCTGGGATTTATCAGCAATTTGTTCACTAAAGTCGATCTCAGTTGGCAAGAAATGTTGGTGCTTTGGTGGGGAGGTTTAAGGGGTTCGGTTTCGATTGCTTTGGCTTTGAGTTTACCAGTTGCTTTAGCTGGGAGGCAAGAGATCGCTGATATTGTGTTTGGTGTGGTTTTATTTACTTTATTAGTGCAAGGTTTAACTACTCAGTTTCTTTTGGAAAATTTGGGTTTAATTGGCGATCGCAAATTGCAGCAGGAATATTCTGAAATGGTGGCACGTCGCATTGCTTTAACCAGAGTGATGAAGTTTCTTTGTGAGGAAAAAGATTTCCGCCAAGTCGATCCAGAATTTTATGATTTACAAATGTCATTAGTGGAAGGCGAATTAGAATCTTTGTCAGAAGAGACTTACCAAATGATAGTTAAACACCCGCAATTAAGAGAGCAAGTTAATGAACAAATGCGCGATAAACTGTTAGATATTGAGGCGGATACTTATGCGGAATTGATTCGCACTGGTTGGTTAGATGAACGACTTTCCCCGATGTTACAAGAAGTTTTGGGTAGAGAAGAGGATGTGTAATATCGCTCGCTAAAATGTTTGCTGATGCAAAATTGTAGAGACGTTTCATGGAACGTCTCTACAGTAAATAAATACATGAAACGTCTCTACATTTGGATCGCCAATAAATCCTACTGGTATAACTAGGTATAATATTTACCAGTGGATTAAGTCGGGACTTCTATGACTGAACCGATTATTCAATTAAAAAAAGTTTCTAAAACTTTTGGTGACAATAAAGTTTTAGACGAAGTTGATCTGACGATTTATCAAGGAGAAGCTTTAGGTATTATTGGCCCTTCTGGTACAGGAAAATCAACGATTTTGCGAGTAATTGCTGGATTACTTGCACCTGATGCTGGGGAAATTTATATTCGGGGAAAACGGCGCAAAGGGTTAATTGAAGATGGAGAAAATCCGCTAGGAATTGGTTTAGTTTTTCAGCAAGCTGCTTTATTTGATTCGTTGACAGTAGAAGAAAATGTAGGTTTTTTATTGTATCAACATTCTAAGTTATCACGGCGAAGAATTCGGGAACTTGTGGAGGAGAAATTGGAGATGGTAGGATTGCCTGGAATAGGCGATCGCTATCCCGCAGAATTATCCGGGGGAATGCGAAAACGGGTGAGTTTTGCGCGGGCGATTATGTCTAATCCAGACAATCCAAAAGATAATCCCGAAGTTTTGTTGTACGATGAACCTACAGCAGGTTTAGATCCGATCGCTTCTACTGTGATTGAAGATTTGATTCGAGATTTAAAAGCAAAAACAGGAGGTTGTAACACTTACGCGATCGTCACTCACCAAGATAGTACTATTCGCCGCACTAGTGAACGGATTGTGTTTCTTTATCAAGGTAAAGTTAAATGGGAGGGTGCAGTTGATGATATTGACACTACCGAAGATCCTTTAATGCGGCAATTTTTTAGCGGTAGTGTAGAAGGGCCAATTCAAGTAGTTGGTTGAGAAAAACTTTGCAAGAAAGTGGAAGAGGAAATATGCGATCGCGTACTATGAGAGAAGGTTCGGTTGGCTTATTATTATTATTAGGAATAGGACTATTCGCTGGATTAATTTTGTGGTTGCAAGGTATCTATTTTGGCAGACGTGACTATCAATTTACTGTCAACTTTAAGGATGCTGGAGGAATGCAAATAGGAACACCTGTGCGCTATCGTGGTGTCACCGTTGGTAGAGTTCTCAGAGTCGATCCACAAGTTAATGGTGTCGATGTATTAGTGGAAATTACCGAACCAGATTTAGTCATACCTCGTGATGTTACAATTGAGTCGCAACAGTCAGGTTTAATCGGAGAAAATAGCATTAATATTACTCCTAATAGAGAAGTAGCTACTGATGTAAAAAACCTAGCACCATTCGACCCAAACTGTAATCAAAGACAGCTAATTATTTGTCAAAATGCACGTTTAGAAGGAAAAACAGGCGCTAGTATTGACCAATTAATTAATGCTGCTGTTAGCTTCGCTAATCTTTATACCGATCGGCAATTTTACAACAATATTAATTCAGCTATTACCAATACATCAAGAGCAGCCGAAGGTATAGTTAGTTTAACTCGTGATTTATCGGGGTTATCCCAAGCAGTGAGACAGGATTTAGGAAATATTTCCCAAGCAACTAGTGCTATTGGTCGCACTGTAGATAGATTTGGCGTAACTGCTGATAAACTGAGTGTAACTGCTGATAAATTTAACGTAACTGCTGATAGAATTGGTCGGACTGCTGACCAATTTAACGTAACTGCTGATAGAATTGGTCGGACTGCTGAGCAAGTTTCTAATCAATTTGGCGTGACTGCAAATAGAATTGGTAGAACTGCCGATCAAATTACTGTTACTACTAATCAATTGGGTTCTTCCTTTAACCAAACTGCGGGACGGGTGAATAGAACTTTAGATGAATTTCGATCGACAACTAATCAAGTAAATGGGTTAGTCGGTAATTTAAATAATTTAATTACTAATAATCAAGGGGCGCTAGTTGCCACTTTGAATAATTTGAAAGAAACGAGTGATGATTTGCGGGTTGCTGTGCGGAAATTGAGTCCTTCGATCGATCGCATTTCCCAAGGACAATTAATTCAAAACTTAGAAACCCTTTCTGCTAATGCAGTAGAAGCATCAGCTAATTTACGCAAAGTTTCTAGTTCTTTAAATGACCCCACAGTTATTTTATCATTACAACAAACATTAGATTCCGCCAGAGTAACATTTCAAAATGCCCAAAAAATTACCTCTGATTTAGATGAATTAATCGGCGATCCCAAATTACGCCAAAATCTCCGTATTTTGATTAATGGATTAAGCGGTTTAGTTTCTTCTACCGAACAATTACAACAACAGGTAGAAGTAGCCCAATTTTTACAACCAATGAAAGCAGCAACAAATTTACCAATACCTAATACTATTGGTCACTCTCCCACTGATAATTTACCCACACAAAACAAACCAATTGTTCCCATACCAGAAACAACAGCTAACAGAAAAGATAGAAAACCTTTCGTCCAAAAATCATCTCATGGTGATAATTAACTTTTTTTAATGACGACTAGTAAGTAGGTAGATATAAATAAACTGAAAACTTTGGCGGGCTCTCCTGCCTACCCCACAAGAAAGCTCTAACTCTGGTGGGGCGGGCTCTCCTGCCTACCCCACAAGAAAGCTCTAACTCTGGTGGGGCAGGCTCTCCTGCCCACCCCACAAGAAAGCTCTAACTCTGGTGGGGTGGGCAGGAGAGCCCGCCCTGGTTTTCACTTTATTTACATCTACCTACTTAGTACTAAAATGCTGCTATCGCTATCGGAATCTTAATCACAAATTCTGTTTTGCCGCCGATGGCAGAATTACAGATTAATTGACCCCCATGTTTTTTGACAATAGCATAGCTAACAGATAAACCTAAACCTGTACCACTCCCTACAGGTTTAGTTGTGAAAAATGGCTCAAATAGACGTTTTTGAATATCGGCGGGAATCCCGTTGCCATTATCAGTAATTGTAATTCTTACCCACTCTTTTTCTTCCACTTCTGTCTGAATCTTTATGAAGGGATTTCTATTAGTTTTACTAACTTCTTTGAGAGCATCAAGGGCATTACTAATAATACTCAAAAATACTTGGTTCATTTCACTTGCATAACAAGTAACTAAAGGCAAATCTCCATACTCTTTAATAAGTTGTATCTTTGGTTGATTGTTATTACCCTGGAAACGATTTTGTAAAATTAATAAAGTGCTGTCAATCCCGCTGTGTAAATCTACAGATTTCATTTTCGCTTCATCCAAGCGAGAAAAATTCCGCAAACTCACAATAATTTGCTGGATGCGTTCGCTCCCTGTTTTCATTGAGCGGAATATTTTATTCAAATCTTTTTTAATAAATTCTAGCTCTATCTCCTCAATTTTTGCTTGAATTACTGAGTTTTCTTCCAGATATTCTTGCTGATAAAGTTCTAGCAAACTGAGCAAATTGTTGACATAATTTTCTGTATGCTGAAGATTACCATGAATAAAGTTCACTGGATTATTAATTTCGTGTGCTATACCTGCGACCAATTGACCAAGTGCTGACATTTTCTCGCTTTGAATTAATTGGGTTTGGGTTTGTTGCAAATTTTTCAATGCTTGCTCTAAATCATCAGCTTTTTGCCTTAAATCCTCAGTTTTTCGCTCTACTTCTGCTGCTAAAGTTTGAGAATATTTTTCTAATTTTTGATACAAACGTGCATTTTCAATGGATATAGCAGCTTGAGAAGTAAGAATTTTCAGAGTTTCGATGCGATCGCTAGTGAATGCACCGACTGTGAGGTTATTCTCCAAATATAATATGGCAATTAATTTACCCTGCTTGCTAATTGGAGTACATAAAGCTGATTTAGGTTGGTGCGTAATGATATAGCGATCGCCTGCAAATTGAGCCTCAGCACTTAAGTTATCAAAAACTGCCGTTGTTTGACTTCTAGCTACAGAATAAATCAAATTTTGCGGTAATTCTGAACATTCAGTTAGAGGAATTTGCCAATTTTCTGTATGCTTCTGATTCGCTTTCGCTACCACTAATAATTCTGCTTCTTGATTAATTACTAAAATTCCAGTTTGCGCTCCTGCATTATTAATGGCAATTTGCATTAGAGTAGCTAAAAGTTTCTCTAATTCAATTTCCTCGGAAATAGCTTGTGCTGCTTTCATCACTGCGGGGAAATCTAACCATAAATTCTCATTACTACTGGCGATAGTTACATTTCTAATCGGGGTGGGAGCGATCGTTCCTCCAGTTGAGATCGCAAAGTTAATTGGTTGAAGAATAGCTCCTAATAATTGGGGAAAGTGTTGTTCTAAATAGGCGACTTTTGCTTTAGCACCCCAACGAGCATAACAATAGTATGCTTCTTGCATATACCCAGCAGCAACTTTTTCTTTACCCCAATCAAGATAGAATTTAGCAGCAAGTTCGTTAGCAATTGCTTCTTCTTGGATATATTCGTTTTCTTTAGCTATGGAAATGGCGCGATCGTAAAATTCTATGGCTTCCGTCCGTTGATTAAATACTCGACACCGTTCGGCTTCTACTAAATAGAATTTGTGTAAACAATTAGCAGGAGCATGATTAGCATATATCCTCATTTTTTCTTGGTTTGAAGTAATGCGATCGATAATGTCAGTTTGCTGGGAATTCTCACTTTTAGAGTAAATCGCTAGATGGACTAAAGAAGCATAAAAATAAAAAGTAGGAATAAAAACTGAACCCGCTCCAGCCTGAGCGTATTGCTCAAAAAGATGTACATATTCGATCGCTTGCTCGTATTGAGAGAATAAATAGCACAGAATAAGCTTGTTAATAGATAGAAAAATTAATCCCAGTTGATCGTTCTGGTTTTGATGGAAGGGCAACATTTGTGCTTCATTGTACGCCTCACCCATTAATAATTCTGGCTGATTTGAGTTTCCCAAAAGATTGATGATACTTTGTCTAAAAATATTAGAATAATTCAAAGCAGCCTCTTGATTTATTTGGGAAATTGCCTCAGCAGCAAAGAATATTCTTGAGGATAAACTTGTTAATTCATATCCAGCGAAATAGGCGAAATAAGAGTAACAGTGAATCGACCAAGCTGCATACTCTAAATCTCCTGTTTCTAAACCAATGTAATAGGTATTTAAAAAAGAATCCAAAGTTTCTCTTACCGGAATTTTCCAGTGTTTAATAAAGTAATACACTATAAAAGTGGTGCGAGCATAGATTGCTTTGGCATTAAATTTATCTAACAGCTTTAAGGAAAGTTCCCCCAAATTATATCCTGTGCTAATATCCCCGATCGCAGAACAAATAATCAATCCATACCAAGCATATATAAATCCAGATAGGGGATTATTACCTTGTTCCAGAAAAAGATTAACTCCTTCACTCAGCAGAATAGGCAATAACTCTGGTTTGCCAATGTAGGTTGCTGATAATACTTTTACTAGCAAGCGTGTAGCGATCGAACCTTCAATCGAAGTCATCTCTGGCAAATCATACAGAGATTCAATTGAACATTGATTGAGCTTGAAGGTAGTGTTTTCTAATGCTTGTTGAACTTCTAATTGAGTAGGAGAATTAGGAAAATCAAACCCTAATTTATGCAATATTTCTAATGTGGTTTCTACAGCGTCTATAAAACGATTCTGTACAATGTCTGCCTGAATTTTTGTTTCATAAACATTCACTCTATCTAGCAAGCTATTCGTATTAGATAAAACTTCATTAATAACCTGATTCATCTTGGCAAAATCACCTTGCAAATAGGCAACTTCCGCCAAAGTCTCGCTCAGATTGAGTGCTAAGATATACTGTGTTTGCCACTTATTAGGAGCAAGTAATTGTAAGCCTGTCGAAAAATATTTGATAGCTGCTGTATATGCAGCTGAATTTTTAGCTTTTTGCCCTGCTAGCCAATTGAGATGAGCAAGTTGTTCTTGTCGATCGAGTCGATCGATTAGTTCTAATCCTAAATTTAAATGGTTGACAATTTCAAAAATTTTAGCATCCTGTTCTTCAATAGGAGTATGGTTCAATAATAGTAATCCAATTGTTAAATGAGTATTTTGTTTTTGGTCTGTTGGAATTAGAGAATAAGCTGCTTGTTGGACGCGATCGTGCAAAAATCGATAAGTCGGATTAACAGAAGCTTGCAAAATTTCTTCACTATCAGACTGGGTAAAGAATTTGTAGATTTTAGTAGTAGGAATCACCAAAGTTTCCTGCAATCCTTTCCATAAACTTGTTGCCGTACTTTCCGGTGATTTCTGGTTAACAATTGCTAAAGTATTCAAATCAAACTGTGTTCCAATACAAGCCGCTAATTTTAATACATCCTGAGTTTCTTTCGGCAATTTCTGCAATTGTGATGCCATGAATTCAACAACATCATCAGTAATTGCTAAGGCTTTGACTTGGGCAATATCACACTGCCAATGCTGAATATTCCAATTAAAACTTATTAAATTATCATTATGTAATGCTTTGAGAAACTGCGTAGCAAAAAAAGGATTACCTTCGGTTTTTTGATAGACTAATTGTGTCAAAGGATCGGCTAAGGATAACTCACAATTGAGTGTGTCTGCAACTAGCCGATTCATGTCTGATTGGGTTAAGGGTGGTAAAGTAATAGTATTAACTGTTGCTCCCATTTTGACAATTTCATCCACTGTTAAAACGAAAGGATGAACAGGAGAAACTTCATTATCTCGATAAGCACCTAATATCAATAAATATCTCGTATCTTGCATCAATAATTTCAGCAAATTCAGTGAAGCGGAATCTGCCCATTGTAAGTCATCCAAAAACATCACTAAGGGATGTGCAGCACTAGTGAAAACTTTGACAAATTTTTGTAAAAGCAAATTAAAGCGATTTTGAGCGGCTGTTCCTGATAATTCTATAGCAGGTGGTTGTTTACCAATGATGCTTTCTAACTCAGGAATTACGTCAATTAAGACTTGTCCATTCTCTCCTACTGCGGTGAGAATATTCGTTTTCCAAGTTTGTATTTGAGCCTCAGATTCTGATAGCAATTGCCCCATTAACTCACGGAATGCTTGCACAAATGCGCTAAAAGGAATGTTGCGTTGAAATTGATCGTATTTGCCTTTGATAAAATAACCCCGTTGCTTCACAATGGGTTTATGTACTTCGTTTACTACTGCGGTTTTTCCAATGCCTGAAAATCCCGCAACTAGCATCATTTCTGTTGTACCATTGGCAACGCAAGCGAAGGAATTTAATAGTTGATTGACTTCAGCTTCTCTTCCATAGAGTTTTTCGGGGATAGTAAAGCGATCGCTAAGATCCCGCTTTCTGATTTCAAAATACTCAATCTGCCCCTTTTCTTGTAATTGAGTTAAACATTTTTCTAAATCATGCTTGATTCCTAATGCAGTCTGATAACGTTCTTCAGCATTTTTTGCCATCAATTTACCGACAATTTCTGACAATACTAAAGGAATTTCTGCATTAATTTCATGGATAGGTATTGGCTGTTCAGCCAGATGACCATGTACCAATTCCATCGGATCATCAGATATAAATGGTAACTGTCCTGTTAACAATTCATAAAAGGTGACACCAAGGGCATAGAAATCGGTACGATAATCAATGCCTCGATTCATTCGACCAGTTTGTTCTGGTGATAGATAGGCTAATGTTCCTTCTAAAACATTGGGGTTCTGAATTTCTTGAGTTTCTCTAGGTAGGAGAGAGGCAATACTAAAGTCAATTAATTTGACTTGTTTGCTGTGAGGATGAATCAGAATATTAGCAGGTTTAATATCTTTATGAATAACTCGATTTTGATAGAGATAGTGCAGAGCTTCTGTCAGTTGAATAGCTATTTTAACAAATTCTAATAAAGGTAAATAGTTAGATTTTGGACTGTTATCGTTGGCTAATAAGAGATAATCAGATAAAGAAATTCCGCCAAAATCTTCCATAACTAAGGCATAGCCATTGCGATATACTTCCAGAGTTAAGGCTTTGATAATACGAGGAAAGTCAAGATTTTTGGCAATAGTATATTGGTTGCGTAATTGAACAAGTTCGCTAAAGTTTGGATATTCGTTTCGTAATATTTTAATAGCAACGGGGTGTCGATCGCTGGTACGGATACCTCGATAGACGAGGGTGCGCGTACCTGCGTATAGTTGCTCTGTAATTTGATAACCAGACAAGTTGGCGATCGCACTCATAAGCCTTTAAACTAGTCCTAAATTATTTTGTACTGCTATCCTATCAGCAGCATTTGCTGCATTGAGACATCTATGTAGTGCCAAACAGAAACACTGACTTATTTAGAATTCCCAACTAACCAGCCATAACACCACAGTTTTTATAAATTCTTGCCATATATCTGAGCAAGTTATCTTATCAAACGCTTATAGGTGGCATAGCGACGGTTACATACATAGTATAAGTTTATACCAAATTATGCGATCGTGCTTACAGAAAAGGTATGTTGTTGCGCTTGGGCGCTAAAGAAAGGCGAGTCGAGCGCAACAACGTACCTTTTTATTAACTAAAGCCCAATCTTCACTATCATTATCACGAGTTTTATAAACCATTCCTTGAGCATGAATTTGACGAGTGATTTCAAAAAGTTTTTCTTCATCCATTTGCCATTGTTGCAAAACTTTTTCTAAGTCGTCTTGAATATCTTTCGCACCGGGAAAACCGCGATAGCGAATTTTTAGACGGGCTAATTCTGCCATATCGTAAGCCGTTGGCTCATTTTGTATTTGTAATAGTTTATCTACTATTTCGCGATCGCCCTTATACAAAGGATGTTGTTGTTCTTGGTTTTTCATCACTCATTACCCAATTTTTGGGCCAAAAGTTGCTCAAAAACTTGATACATATCTTGGGCAAACTTTTGTGGATTCCACAAAGGAGAGAGAGTTTCTGGTTGTTTAGATTGTACCAACTTTTCTTTAATCGATCGCCGAAATTCTTGGTCTTTCCCTAACTTAATTCCCGTTTCAATATACTCCTCCCAACTATTAGTAATACATTCGTCCAGAGAGAGAGTTTTTAAGAAAGAGTAACCCATTCTCGAAAGATAAGTTTCGCCGCTTTTGGTAACTACTGGTAGATTAAACCACAAAGCTTCTAAGTTGTGAGTTCCGCCATTGTAAGGATAAGAATCAAGCATAATATCTGCTACTTGATACACTTGGCGATGTTGTTCTTCGCTGGCGCTACGGGAAATAAATTTAATGCGTTGAGCACCTACTCCCTGTGCTTGACATTCTGCTTTATAAGCGGCTTCAATGATTTTGAGATCGCCCGTGTGACCTTTGTAGAATAAAACGCTATCAGGTACTCCTTTGAGAATTTTTACTTGTGCTTGAATCTGTTCTTCGTTCAATTTGTAACCAGGTGCAACGCACAAATAAACGATTTGATCTTCAGCGATTCTTTGGGCTCTTCTTGCAGCTTTCTTATCAACTGGCGCGGATTTAAAACCACCAACAGCAACGAAAGAATCTGGCATCCTTACTAACTGTTCGCGGTTATATTTTTCTCTACCTTCCGGGTGAGTATTCCAGTCACAAAGGAAGTAATTACTTTCCTTGGTAAATGGCGCTTCAAAACCTAACCAAGACAGACAAACTGATGCAGGTTGATGATAGATAACTTCCACTTGGGTGGGAATTGTGGAAGAATCTAATTCAATCAAGATATCTAATTCATCTTGGGCGATATCTTGGACAATTTGGTTAATATCAAATTCGCCGTTTTCGGTAGCTTTGGGGCGATAAAACTTCGCGGCGGCGCTTTCAAAAATTTTGGTGCGATCGTCCGGTTGGCGATCGCCCATAAAATACAAATATAAATTAGGCGTTAATTTCCCTAACTCCGTGATAATATCCGCACTACACCAACCAACAGAATGTCTAGCAAAATAGGAAGACATTACCCCAATTTTTAAATTGCTTGTTGGTAGTTGTTTCTTCTCAGGTTGGCTGATTTTAATTTTTTTGGTGGCAATAATTTGCTCGGCATATTTTTTCCCAACTTCCTGATAAAGTTGAGTGTTTGCTGCTAAATCATCCCGTAAATAGTGGAGATTGAACAGTACATGAGAGTAAACGATGCTTAACTCTGTGTTATTAATTTTTTCCAGTTGATTGTAAATTTCTGGTTCAATTTCCAGAAACTTTTCTTTAGCTAATTGGGCTAATCCTGATTTGATATGAGTACCAATATAGGTAGATGCAGCAATTAAGCGATTTTTATCTTTACTTCTCTCTAAATATATCGCTGATGCTTGTCTTAAAGCGCCAAAATCCGAAGCCCTGACTGGCGAGGTAATTAATTGTGCTAAATAAAGATGGGCAAGTTCCAGATCTGGATTGACTTCTAATGCCTTTAAAAGGCTGTTAATTGCTATGTTAAATAATTCCCCACTAATTTCACCATCCTTTCTAGTTTTGCGATATACGATCGCTCCCAGATTGCTGTAAGCTTCACCTAAATCCGGGTCTAATTCAACCGCCTTTTGTAATTCCTTAATTGCTTCATTACACTTATCTTTCTGCCCTAAAGCTGTCCCTAAATTAAAATGATATTCAGCCGAATCAGGTTTTAGTTTTACTGCTTTCTCGTAATTAGATATTCCTGCATCTATCTGTTTTTCGTCTATTAAAACACTGCCTAAATTGTTATATGCTTCTGGATCGTCTGGTTTTAAAGCAATAGCTTTTTGTAACTCCTCTTTTGCCGCATCTAATTTCCCCAGTTTTCGCAAAGAGACTCCTAAATTGAGATGCGCCAAATGGTAATTTGGTTGTAATTCAATAGCTTTATGATAATAATTAATCGCTGACTCAAAATCACCTAATTTGCCGATCGCAGTTCCCAAATCATTTAAAGTTTCCGCATTTACCAATTTAGGTTCTATTAAAAACGCTTGCTTCCGATACTCAACCACCTTTTCCAAATTGTCTAATTGCAAATAAACATTAGCCAAATTCCAATAAGCTGCCCCGATATTTGGGTTAATGGCAATTGCCTTTTCTAAACTGACAACTGCTTCCTCATTGCGCCCAAGTTTAGAAAGTATACTACCTTGATTAATATAAGCTTCCGCATATTCAGGATTTAATTCTAACGCTTTAGCGTAAGCATCCAACGCCGCTTCTAGGTTGCCCTGAGTTTGGAAAACATTACCTAAAATCTTGTGATTTGGGGCGAAATCTGGTTGCAGTTGGATTGCTTTGTTGCCAGATGCGATCGCCTCTCGTAACTTCCTTTGCCAAAAATAAATTTCAGCCAGCTGGTGATGTACCTCTGCATAGTCTGGTTGCAGTTGCAAAGCTTTTTGATAGCTGGCAATAGCTTCATCGAATCTTTTTTCTGTCTTCAGTTGATTGCCAGTATTGCAGAAATGTTCAGCTATTCGGGAGTTTAATTGCGATTGCATCTGGTGGAAATAGTGAGTAATGACTGAGGATGAGCGACTGGGAATTTAACTTTGTGGGATGAAACACTTAGAGAAATTCCCATTCCCTAGTAAAGTTAACACTAAACAGTCAATAGTCATTTGTCAATTGTCATGAGGATGTTTTTCCAGATGACTAATGACCGATGACCAAGGACTAATTACAGGAGTTTACCGCATGAGTGAGATGGACGCTACTAAAGTGATGAAACAAATGGTCGGCAAAGCAGCAGCCGATCGCGTAAAATCAGGTTCGATTGTCGGTTTGGGAACTGGCTCAACAGCCGCTTTCATGATTGAATATTTGGGAGAACGCCTGAAATCCGGCGAACTCACAGATATTGTTGGCATTACTACCTCGTTTCAGGGAGATGTGTTAGCCAGACAATACGGCATTCCCTTGACAACGCTGGATGCAGTTGACCATATTGATATTGCGATCGATGGTGCTGACGAAGTTGACCCGAATTTAAACTTAATTAAAGGCGGTGGTGCAGCCCATACCCGTGAGAAAATTGTTGATGCTTTAGCAGATCAATTTATCGTAGTTGTGGACAGTTCCAAGTTAGTAGATAAACTTGGTTCCACATTTTTGTTACCAGTAGAAGTGATTCCGATGGCATACTCGCCTGTGATGCGTGCGATCGAAAAACTAGGCGGTAAACCACAATTAAGAATGGGTGTAAAAAAAGCAGGTCCAGTAGTTACCGATCAAGGAAATTTTGTAGTTGATGTCAAATTTGACTCAATAGATAATCCGGCAGAATTAGAAAAAACCTTGAACAATATTCCTGGTGTTTTAGAAAATGGTTTGTTCGTTGGTGTCACTGATTTAGTATTAGTTGGTGAAGTAAAAGACGGACAACCATCAGTTCGAGAAATTAGCAAATAACATTCTCCCGTTAAGCTACGCTGTTTAGGCAAGCTGAGATCTTGCACCTGCGATTGCAAGCCTGCCCGGAAATCAATTTCCGGGCAAATATTAAAAACCCACCTATTCGGTATCATCAAGCGGATTGAGCTTTCAACTAACTAATTATTTGTAATTAATTTAGAGTACTTTACTTTAACCTGACTGCCACCTTGTCCAGAAACTCTTTTGATAAATTACCAGCCTCGTCAGTTTCAACTTCCAGAGAACTATCTTCATAGTAAAGGCGTTGTCGGCACTGATTCTTATGCCAAATCACAGGCATTCTACCCAGATAGGAAGCCCACATAGAGAAAGTAGATCCCGATGTAATCAATACATTTGAATTGGCTAATCCTAGCAGATCTCCAATACTGGAACCAAAATCGATTTTTGTGGTATTAGGTAATGCTAATAGCTCTGCCAGTTCATTAGGCTTGCCATCGGAGAAGACATAGACTGGAACCTCACGTTCCACAAACGATCGGATTTGATTTACTTGTTGAATGTACCAAGTGAGCGGAATCCGGCAATGCCAAGCACCGTTTAAAGCATTGTCATCGCTGGTGGGTTGAGTAAAGTCACCCAATCTCACATGAATAGAAATTGATCCTTTAAAGTTGTGAGTTAGACCTTTTTTATGTTGTTCCAGAGTCATGTCTAATAATTCTTTAAAAACTAATTTATGGTCTGTCAAAATTTCTGAAAAAAAGGCTTCTTCATAGGCACCTGTAAACACAACTAGATAATCATTTTTATCATTGGTATGGGTCTTATCGTAAAATTCTTGCGATGTAATTCTTTTCAATGTGTTCAATAAGTACAATTTTTTGATGCCGGAGATCTGGTCTTGGGGAGTGCAAAACAGGTTGCTGTAAAATCGCTTATCTACTTCCCCACGCAAAAGAGGCCCTAATTTGAGTTGAATCCACGTAGGAGAAATAGGTATTAAGTCATACTTTCGAGTGGCGACAATAAATCTAGCCCAATCAAACAACAAATTACAAAGACCAAATCCTCCAAATAACCGAAAATATCCTAAATCTTTGCCCAGAAATTTGGCGTAAGAGTAGTACATATAAGCTATCTAGTAATGTTGAAGCAAGAATCTCCCGCCACAGCGTAGCGCAGTGCGGTGAGAGTGTCAAATAGAAAACGAAGATTTGACGGTGGGTAGCCCAAGATATCGGCTAAACCCGTCCGTTCAATTTGTATCAACCTTGGGGTTAGATGGTATAAGATGGCACTGCACCTGACCCAGCCGCAATATCAGTTTCCTAGATTAGCGGAATGGTGCGTTACGTTATCACGCTTCGCACCCGAAGGATAGGGGAATGGTGCGTTACGTTATCACGCTTTACACCCGAAGGTTAGAGGCTTTTGGTGAGTCCTGGTCAGCAAACGCTTTGAGCTCAACCGCGTCGTGACTACAAAAAACGCGCACGCCATTGGTCCGATCGCATGATAACCCCCGTAGCCGCTGTTGATTGAACAACCGAGCCTTACGATCTACCTCCATCATCCATTGATAAGCACGCAAACCAGGTGTACAATCTGGTTCAGAATCCATTTCTTGTCGATAAAAGTAGGCATCCCCTGCGTGTAGAAGCCACCCATCCTTTGTGTCGATCGCAATCCCAGCATGACCTCTAGTATGTCCAGCAAGAGGGATGAGCAGAATCTCCGGCGGTAGTCCCTCAAGGTCACGGACTGCCTCAAAGCCAAACCAAGGTTCACCCCCCGGCGAATAAAACTTCCAGCGCTTCACTTCATCCCATTGTTGCGGACGATAACGCCCTTTGGTAATAAAGCCATGTCGGTCTTTAGCCGCTTCCATCTCACTGTGCATTATATGTACAGTTGCCTCTGGGAAATCCTCCAGACCTCCAGCATGATCGAAATCGAGGTGAGTCAGCACGATATGACGCACATCTCGCGGTGAAAAACCCAGCTGCTCAATTTGCGCGATCGCCGTATACTTATGCTCAAACTGGATATTATTGAAATGAATGAAAAATGGGCTGAGTCGGGAATAAGGCGACTTGACATCTTGCAGTCCAAAACCCGTATCAATCAGAACTAATCCCCGGTCTGTCTCAATGAGCAAACAGTGACAGACCAAATGTGCGTTTAGACCGCGACTGAACCCATCAAACAGCGATCCGCCAATCGGACACATACAGCCGCAATTAAGATGATGAATGTGCATAAATCCTCGGTTATTAAGAGAAGGCAGAAGGCTCCAAGGCAGAAGGCTCCAAGGCAGAGGGCAGAAGGTAATAACCCAAGTTGCAGTTACAAATACTAAGGCTTTTGATCCCCCCTAACCCCCCTTAATAAGGGGGGAACCGGATTCAAAGTCCCCCTTATTAAGGGGGATTTAGGGGGATCTCAAAAGGTTAAGCTTATAACTAGCAACTTGCGTTAATAGAACAATTTGTTCCCTGTTCTCTTCCCTCGCCGCAAGAATTTCATATTATTTGTGAGCAGAACCCGGTTCAGTCAGTTGGCGGTGCTGTTCAGCATTGGCGGTATCAGGTAACACCTTGCTGACATTGCCCTGAATTTTTGTTTTCAGCGAACCTGCAATCACCGCATCCTTACCTGCCATCAATGCCTCAAAACCTTGTTTAGCGACCTGTGCTGGGTCATCTTTTTCGTTTGCACCTACCCTGGTGTCATCCATCCCCGCACGGTGGAAAAAGTTGGTATCAGTTGGCCCTGGCATCAGTGAAGTAACGGTTACACCTGTATCTTTTAACTCGTTACGTAGTGCCTCAGAAAAGGAGTGGATGAAAGCTTTGGAAGCTGCGTAGACTGCTTCAAAAGGCCCAGGCATGAGGGCGGCAATGGAGGAGGTGAAGAGAATGCGACCTCGATCGCGATCGACCATATCTTTAACTACCCGTTTGGCAAGATGCACAGCGGACACGACGTTCAGGTTAATTAAATTCAACTCGTCTTTGAGGTCTGTTTCACGGGCAAAGTCGCCGCCTACGCCAACACCTGCATTAATAGCGATCGCATCGACTGGTCTACCTGTAGCTTGAATCTGCTTGTAGAGTTTCTCAACTCCATCATAAGTAGCTAAATCGGCTTCTACTGTTTCAACTTTAGTACCCAATTCTGCCAAAGCGTGCGCTGCTTTATTGATACTATCTCCGGTAGATGTGATCAGCAAATCAAAGCCATTTCGGGCAAACTGTTTAGCAAGTTCGTAGCCGATACCGTTAGAAGCACCTGTAACCACAGCCAGAGGGCGAGTGAACGAATTGTTCATAATTAATCTTGGGGAGTTTCGACTCTTACAATGTTAGGGAGGGGTTTGTGCGATCGCGTCATTCCGCAGATGTATCGCTGTGGTGTGTTTTGTGGTTTACCTGTTGCTTGCATCATGGTTGAATTGCAATTTGATCTAGCAAATTAACTGCTAATCTCGACAATACTCTCGCCTTCTTGCAATAATCTTAAAGCATTAGGAAAAGTTGGGATTAAAATTTGGCGAAGATTTCTATTTGTGACGTTACCACAAGTTACCCAGAGAATTTGCGGTGGAATTCCCAGGCGAGTTACGAGATCAACAAAATCGCTATCTTTAGTCATAATCACAGCATTAGCAGTACGGGCAGCTGCAAAGATTTCTGTATCTTGGGAATCTCGTAAGCCTAAATCTTTGATAGCAATAGCATTTACTCCAAAGGTAGCAGATAACCAAGCTGCTATACTCGGTGGAAGTTGGGCATCAATCCAAATATTCATGCTGTGATTCTAGGAAATTCGGTACGGCGTGCTGCAAACAACAAACAAGCTTGAATATCTTCAGCTTCTAAATCAGGAAAATCTGCTAAAATTTCCTCTTTGCTGACATTATCAGCCAACATTTCTAAAATATCACTAACGCGAATTCGCATTCCTCGAATACAAGGTCTACCCCCACATTGCCCAGGATTTTGCGTGATGCGATTAAGTAAAGGAGAAAGTTGATTCATAGTTAAATTGCAATTTGCTACTACTTCTGAAAAATTTAACTTAATTGAAACGCCTGATTCATAACTGCATTTAATTGCTGCATTTGCTGATTTCCCAACTTACCTAAACGTCTAAGAAGTAATCGAATCTTAGATTGGTTCTCCATCTTCTAAAGTGTAAATATCCGGTTCATCGTTGAGAAAATCAAAGCAACCGCCGCT
This sequence comes from Floridaenema flaviceps BLCC-F50, assembly GCF_041929275.2. Lineage (NCBI taxonomy): Bacteria > Bacillati > Cyanobacteriota > Cyanophyceae > Aerosakkonematales > Aerosakkonemataceae > Floridanema > Floridanema flaviceps. The sequence continues at coordinate 1,306,192 of NZ_JBHFNR020000001.1, forward strand.
TTTGGCAAGTTGGATTAATTCAGAATTGGCAGGGTAAGGAATATTTGCAAATAGTTTTTCTTCTAGCAAAGTTCGCTCTTCTTGAGAGAGAGACATGATAACTTGAAATACGGATTCAACTAATTGGGTGTTCATTGCTTATTGTCTTATAACTAATTTTTGATTTCTTCTTTATTATACGAAGTTAATGGCAATCCTTCTAGCCCGCCTGCGATTCAAATCGCTTTTCTTATAGCTAAAGTCCGTTAAAACGTACTGAAATTTTTGTTGTGGTTTTTAGTCGGTTTTAACCGAGTTTCGCTATTAACCCGGAAATTGATTTCCGGGCGGGTATGGGCAATTCCTCGTAAGGGAGAACAACAAATTCTTTCTTGCCGTTTTTAGTTAAATATTCTGGGTGTAATTCGATCGTCATTCTATTCATCCTCCATCCTCTGAAACTGATATAATATTAGAAAATACTTCTGGTAGCATGGCGGGGATACTTCCTAATCGGAAATCTTTAATATTGCGAGTAACGATATACTCTACTCCTACACCCGCCGCCGCCCCATAAGTGACCCCATCTTCAAAATCCTTAAAGCCACTGGAAAAAGCCGATCGAATTACTGCGTCTGTTACACTAGCAGTTACTATTTTGGACATCAAATTCATCAGCACTTCTCGACTTTTCTCGTTTCCCAAATGTCTTCTCAGTAAATAGAAGATATTCGTAATACTATGTCCGGCAATATATCCTTCTACTTTACCTTGTCCAACGGCATCAAGTGCTAAAGCGGAAGCTGCGAAAAAAGGCTGTCTTTCTAATAAAACATCAAGCACGACATCGCTATCAAATAACACTCGTTTCACTGATATTTTTCCTCTAGATAGTCGATATACTCTTCGCGTAAAGCTTCATCATTTGGGATTTCTCCAGTTGATTTAATCACTCCCACTAAGCTTTGAGTCCATGTAGTCAATTGCAAAGGTCGATCTGGTTCTGGTAGATGTTCAAAAAATTCTGCTACCGCTTCAGAAAGGGAAACATTACGCGATTTTGCCCAGTTTTTTGCTTTAGCAATTAAGGTTTCATCTAGGCGTAAGGTGAGTTTTGTTTGCATAGAATAATATTTGACGTATAGCATTTATATTATAGTACGTCATAAGTAGATTGTTGTCTAGGTTCTTAGTCGTTGTAACCTGTTTCTTGGAGAATTTCATCTAAAGTGCCTATATCGGCGGCAGTTACTAAAAAAAGGTGGACTGCTTCATCTAAAGCAATTCTAGCTGCTTCTGGTGTTGGGCCTGAACTCATTACATCTAGCGGCATCGCGTGGGCAACAAATTGCGATCCTTCTTTCCAAATTTGAACGGTGTAATCGATGTGCATTATTGTTAACTTCTATATGAAATATTTTTATATACGTGCTTATCTATATTGACAATAATAGCCCATTAATCTTACTTGTGTTAGAATGTGCAAGTAAAATTCCTAGTAGATTTATACTTATGGAAACTATAAACATTAAAGAAGAAGCCCGCCGTTTGATTGACAAATTACCAGAAAATTGCACTTGGGATGACTTGATTTATGCAATTTATATTAGGCAAGGTGTAGAAACTGGACTTGCTGATGTTAAAGCTGGTAGAATAAGAACGGTGGAGGAAGTGCGAAAAAGACTTGGATTATCAACGTGAATATTTATTGGACAGATAACGCAATAAAAGACCTTAACTCTCAAATCCTAATTGCTTCTTTACCTCGGCTAACGATATTGAAGGTTGATCTGCTTCTTCCTGCTTGGCATTTCGCAAATCAATCAAATCTTCTAAATCTTCTAATAGTTCTTGCAATGCTTGAAATTCCTCGTAAGGGAGGACAACAAATTCTTTCTTGCCGTTTTTGGTTAAATACTCAGGGTGTAATTCAATCATCATTATCTTCCTCTGGTTATGAATAAGCGTCGCTGCGATGTTTAATGCGGTAAACTAAAATTATGTTGTCTTCTATTTCAAATAATACTCGGTAATCTCCCACTCGCAAACGATATTCAGGAGTAAAATTGGTTAATCGCTTTACATCGCCTGCTAGGTCGTTTTTTAATGCTTCGATTTTAGCTAAAATTCGGCTGCTATTCTCAGCACTAAGAGATTTTAAATCTTTGATGGCGCGTGGTTTGAAATCTACTTGGTATTCCACTTGTGCTCACTGATAATGTAACTAAAGTAGCAGATATATCATAAGCAAAATTCTAGAGGAAAAAGAGATATTTCAACCACCAGCGATTCAAATCGCTTTTCTTATAGCTAAAGTCCGTTAAAACGGATTGAAATTTTTGTTGTGGTTTTTAGTCGGTTTTAACCGAGTTTCGCTATTAGCCCGGAAATTGATTTCCGGGCGGGATGCTAAACAGATGTTTGCTCAACGTCTTCAAATACATCGCCTAGCCACCAGTTTTTTACACATAGATATGACGGGCGGGCGGCTACCTTAAAACATCGATTTACCATCGGACATTGTGGTATTTCTGCAATATAGAAGTTGAAGCATGATTAAAAGCGGGTGGGCGGTATATAGCAAAAAAATTTTAAATTTTTCTTCAGGTTGTGTTAGAAACGGAAAGCAAATGGGAATTCTAAGAAATAGATAAATGCCCTGACTTTATTTAAGTCAATGGCACACAAACCTATAACTTTTACTAATTCATGTCAGAAGATACTCAACGTAACTCCGCTGTCAATGCCGCATCTACAACCAATATTCACCACGCCCAATTAAATGATTTATCTTTAAGTGGGTTAAACCGACTAAAAAACGGTGGAGTTCGTTCCGGTGAAGTTCCCAGAACTATGGTTCAAGCTGAAGAAATGTTGGGAAAAATTCCCCCTTCTCAACGCGCAGGAGTTGACGGCAAATCTGCTGGTGCTAATGCCGAAAACTACTTATCTGACAAGCACGCCAGCCATATTAAACCACATAGTAAAGGCGGTTCAAACGACCCAAAAAATATCAAATGGGAGAACGGGAAAGATAACATTGCTCGTGGCAATAAACCCATGACAAAGCAAGAGCAAATAAAGCTCAATGCTCAGTGGCAAATTGATAATCTCACGGGTGCAGTTAAAGCAGGTATCAAAGCGGCACCTTTGGGCGCTGCTATTGGTGCGGCAACAGCAGCACCTTTTTCGATGTTAACTAATGCTTTGCGGGTAGTCAGGGGAGAAATTTCTGCATCTCAAGCAGCTGTAGAAACAGTCAAAGATACAGTGGTTGGTGGTGCAGTGGGAGGGGTAACGGCATTTACTGCTACTACATTAGCAGCTGCTTGTCCACCAATTGCGATCGCCCTAACAGCCGCCTCCCCAGTATTACTAACTGTTGGTGCTGTGGGTATGGTTTACGAATTCTTCCAAATTCTCGATAATCACAAGCAAGAAGTTAGAGCTTTTTACAAATCTTTGACTGAGCAACAGTTAGAACGTTTGCAAGAAATTGAGAACGAACTGATTTATGAACACAATAAAAACTTAGAGTTTTTAGCAGAGGCGAAAGCAGTCAACGACGAAATTAAAAATCGACCTGTTGAGCGGGGAATAGAAGGAGCAATTAACCGCTACATGGAATCTGTCGCTATTGCTAAATCATTGGGGTTAACTTCAGAGGATAGCAAGTTAATTCCTGATGCTAAAAACCGCTCTTTCCTCCCAAATAATCAGTGATTAACCTACAAATTTATGGTTTTTATACTTCCGTTTGTTTTTAGTGCTATTGGTTTAGCAGTCGGTGCAGTTGCAGGTGCTTTTACTGCTCATGCTGTAGGTGAAAAAGATAGACAAGCTGCCAAACATCACAGAACAGTTGCCAACAAATTAGTTGTGGACTATGCAGCTTTAGAAAAGCAATACAACGAACTTGCTGATAGAAGTAAACAGCAAATTCTTGAATTAACTCGTCAGCACGCCTTGGATGAAGTCGAGAAAGATTGTTTACGTTTAGCAGTGAGATTGCAGCAAAATCTCATGTCTCTAATGTTGGATATTGATAGAGAGCCAACAGAAGATGTTTTAAAGAAATTTATGCAAGCAGTTGAGCTAACTAACAATGTTCTCCTTCCACTCAAGGAAGAGTTAATTTTTGTTCCCGGTGATTATTACGCCAGAAATCTCATAACAGCTGAACGCATAAAGATTCTGAATCAAGAAAATCTGGAGGCTGACTGGAATTGGTCTAACTTACCAGATGAAGAAATAGCTTTTGCAGCAACAAACTTAAGTCAAACTACAAACTTTGAGGAAATTTCAATGAATTACCACTATCAACGTATGTCTTCTGAAGAATTCCAAGAAATCCATCACAAAATTCACAATACTGGAAATCTTCTGTTAAAGTACTTGCAAGAACTTCGTACTGGAAGACTCAAAGAAGGAGATGATACTAAGGGATTACAGAGTGTTGAGGATGATATTAATAAAGCTCTTGAAGCGCTGAAAGCACAAAAATATCAGGTAGCTGTAATTGCTGCCATGAAAGCTGGTAAGAGTACATTTCTTAACTCTCTAATTGGCGCAGATGTTTTAGCAAGTGAATCAGAAGCTTGCACAGTTTGCCGTACAGATATTCGACCAATTGATGCTGGACAAACACCCAGACTTTTAGAATTTCGAGAAGGGGAACGGCAGCCTGTAGTTATAGCAGAAGGTGAAGCTGGGGAAATTCGGCATAAATTCTTAGAGCGTACCCATGAGATTCGGGCTACCAACAATCAAGATAATACTACACGCTTTGAGTTAGAACATCCCATTGAAGCCATTAGTGAACTAACTTCTTTAGCTGGCTTTACATTAGTAGATACTCCAGGGCCTAACGAATGGGAAACAGCCAATTTCAATACGGTTACTTTAAAGCAAACTGCCTTAGAAGTAATCCGAACTTGTGATGCAATTCTGTTTATTTTGGATTACACTTCATTCAAAGACAACACTAATGCAGAGTTGCTTAAAGAGTTAATTGAACAGCGCAGTGAATTTTTAGCGAATAGTAAAGCAAAAATCTATTTTATCCTTAACAAGGTAGATAGAAAGTCAGAGAAAGATCGTCCCATTGTAGATGTAATTGAAGATTTGCGACAAGCTTTGATTGGGTTTGGCATTCCAGAACCAATTATTTATCCTGTGAGTGCATGGCAAGGATTGTTAGCCAAACTTATACAAAATAAAGTCGCTACTAAAGAGAATAAAGCCGACTTTAAAAATTTCTTCCTTGCTCGATACATCGAAGAAGATGAAGACGGAGAAGTTTTCGTCCCTAAATTAGCTGACATTACACCAAAAGCTTTCTTAGATAGCGGCATAAAAACAGTAGAAACATCTGTCATTCAAAAAGTTGTTCAAAATTCTGGATGGAACTTATTAAGTGATGTTTTAGCTGAACTAAGTAAAGCGGCTCAAGCCATTGAAGAAACCTTGGTTACAGAAATCAAAGGATGGAAAATGGGACTTGGGGAACTTCAAGAGAAAGTAGATGAGTATAAACGACGTTCTGATTCAGCCAGAAGGAGTGTCGAAATTGTAAAAAAGTCTGTTGAAGCACAAAAGCAAATATTAATTGGCGAGTTTAGTCAAGGATTTAAAAATTTTGCAGAAAAGGCTAAAACTCGCGTTGCGTCAGAAATAGAGAGAGTAGCACAAGACCAATCAAAAAAGGCTTCATCTAGCGATAAAGACCAAAATCTTCTCTCTTATCTTTGGAAGAAATTTGGCTCTTTCTCTAGCTCAGATCCTTATAAAATCAGGTGTAAAGATAAAAATGATGCCTTACGTCTTGGCAAGCTAATCAATGAGTACTGCACACCCGTAATTCATAGTTTTTGGTTAGACACTGAAGATAAATTGGTGAGGGAAGGAACAAAAATTCGTGAAGAATTAGTTGAAAAAATCAAAAAGGAAATTCAAGCGATTTCTGATGAGCTTTCTGAGTTTCTTGGTGAAGCTTTGGAAGTAGAAATAAATAGTAATCCTATTCATTTTCCAAAGTTTGAGTTTTCCGGTATTGACGCTCAAGTTCAACATCAACAACAAGTATTTGCTCGAACTCGCAAGGAAACCCGAACAAAATCTCGCAAATGTAAGTCTGATAAAGTTTATGAGGTAGAAGTTCCTTATCAGGAAACCATTTCCTACTATGAAGTTGATTTGCGGCTAACTTTAAAGGAAATGCACCGAAAGATAGACGAACAAGTGAAGGGAAATTTAGTGTTGTTGCAACGAGTAATTGAAAAACAAGTTTCGGAGGATTTTCTGAAAGGCAAAAAGAAAATCGACGACTACATTAACAGGTTTCAATATGAGTTCGATCAGTTATTGAAACAACGGGCTACCAGGGAAGTTGAAGCGCCTGAAATTGTTGCTAAATTGGAAATTCAAAAAGCCGAAACTATTGAATATCTAATTGAGTTAACTTCTATTCGGGAGTTATTGGATAGTAGAAAACCAATGACAAGATAATTCACATCTTGATATTAGTTAGTTACCCAACTCTGAGCCAGCTTTTTCTGTGAAATGAAAGGGGACAGAGTTGGGTTTTTTCTATCCTTAAAAGGAGGGGGAGAAGTGCGATCGCAACCTCTCCACTTCCCCACTAAAATCTACATCTATATCTGCGTTTATCTGCGTTTATCTGCTTTCATCTGCGTTCTAAAAAAGCTAAAAATTGACATTAGCGCTGAAGCGCAACAACGTACATTTTTAGGTGTTATATTTTCGCTAACCGATTCAAGGTAATCAAACTATGAAATTAGAGTTAGCAAAAAATACTGAGGTTGGGTTACTATCAGTGTTTTTTTCTAGGTAAAATTCCGTAATTTGATAAATTTAATTCTAAATAAAATAGATCGATCGCACTCTTACCAAACACAACAAAAAGAATAATTCTTAACATTTTGAAAATCCGAAATTGCTGCTGCCACTGTGAAGTAATAAGAGTCAGGTGTGTCTACCTGTAATAAATTAAGCAACTTATTTTTCTATTACTACAGGTAAACGCAAGGAGTACAAAAATGGCAGTTTTTAACGGAACATTTGGTAATGATTTTCTAATTGGTTCACTGGACGCAGACAGCATTTTAGGATTCTCAGGTTATGACCAAATCTTTGGTTGGGAAGGTGACGATCTCGTTTTTGGTAACGAAGATTCAGACACCCTTCACGGTAATCAAGGACAAGACACCATATATGGAGGTAAAGGAGATGACCTAATACAGGGAGGTCGAGACAATGACCAACTTTTTGGCGAAATAGGAAATGACACTATTTTTGGCGATAGAGGCAATGACACAGTTTTTGGCGGTGATGGCGACGACCTCTTGTTTGGCGATCGATCGGAATTTGATTTAACCGGAAATGGCGACAATTTATTGTTTGGTGGATCGGGTAACGATACAATTTTTGGTCAAGGTGGCAACGATCGACTTTTCGGTAATCAAGATAACGATATTATTAACGGTAATCAAGGCGAAGATACACTTTATGCTGGTCAAGGCGAAGATACACTTTATGGTGGTCAAGACAACGATCGACTATTTGGCGATCTTGGTAACGATCTCCTTTTTGGTGACTTGGGTGCTGATACCATTACAGGCGGCGATGGCAATGATATCTTTGTGATTGGTAGACGGGATGATGTTCCCGGTTTTCTCACCACTGGCGGGTTAAATATTTCTGATGCTGACTATTTTACAGACTTTAAAAAAGGTGAAGATTTAATTCAATTAATCGGAAATCTCAGCTTTGCAGAATTAAATATTTTTGCAGGCAGCGATATTTATGCAGATCATACAATTATTCAAGACAAAGGTACAGGCGAGTATTTAGCAATCCTCAAAGGTGTTGACAGCAATACCCTAACTAGTCAAGATTTCCTGTTTACTTCATCACCAACACCAGTCAACAAAGCACCCACTGACATAGGTTTGTCTAATAATGGAGTGGCGGAAAACAGCGCTAACAGCGCATTTATCGGCACTTTTTCTGTTACCGATCCAGATGCGGGAGATACCCACACATATTCGCTATTAGATAATGCTGGAGGTCGTTTTGCGATCGATGGCGATCGCTTAATTGTGGCAAATGGATCTTTACTAGATTTTGAGGCAAGTTCTAACCATCAAATCTCTGTGCGCGTTACTGATGCCGGAGGTTTATCATTTGAGAAAGTTTTGGCGATCGCACTTAGCAACGTTAACGAAGTTCCAACTATTAGTGCAATACCCAACCAAACAACCAACGAAAATACAGCAACAAATGCCATAAGTTTCACTATTGGCGACGCAGAAACCGCAGCAGATTCCTTAACAATTACTGCTAGTTCCTCTAATCCCAGTTTAATTCCTGATGGGAATATTGTTTTTGCAGGTAGTGGTGCTAATCGTACCGTAACGATTACTCCAGCAAACAATCAATTTGGTACGGCACAAATTACTCTTAATGTTAGCGACGGAACTAATATCACCAAACAAACATTTGATTTAACGGTAAATTCGGTAAATGCTCCGCCAACTATTAGTGCAATTTCCCCGCAAACAACCAACGAAAATACAGCCACAAATGCCATAAGTTTCACCATTGGTGACGCAGAAACCGCAGCAGATTCCTTAACAATTACTGCTAGTTCCTCAAATCCCAGCTTGATTCCTGATGGCAATATTGTTTTTGCAGGTAGTGGTGCAAATCGTACTGTAACGATTACTCCGGCAAACAATCAATTTGGTACGGCACAAATTACTCTTAATGTTAGCGATGGAACTAATATCACCAAACAAACATTTGATTTAACGGTAAATTCGGTAAATGATGCACCAACTATTAGTGCCATATCCAACCAAACAACCAACGAAAATACAGCAACAAATGCCATAAGTTTCACTATTGGCGACGCAGAAACCGCAGCAGATTCATTAACTCTTACTGCTAATTCTTCTAATCCCAGCTTGATTCCTGACGGTAATATTGTTTTTGCAGGTACTGGTGCTAATCGAACGGTAACAATTACTCCGGCAAACAATCAATTTGGTACGGCACAAATTACTCTTAATGTTAGCGACGGAACTAATATTACCAAACAAACATTTGATTTAACGGTAAATTCGGTAAATGATCCGCCGACAATCAGCGAAATCGCCAATCAAATTACCAAAGGTAGTCAATCGACAGATGCGATCGCCTTTACAATTAGTGACACAGAAACTCCAGCTGGATCTCTCACGCTAACAGGTAGTTCCTCAAATCCCAACTTAGTACCTGATGGAAATATTGTTTTTGGTGGTGCTAATGGCGATCGCACAGTCACCATTACTCCAGCTAAAGGTCAATTTGGCACTACCACAATTACCGTCAACGTCAGCGATGGTACAGCCACCACCAGCGAAACCTTTGATGTGATCGTACCAGGTGCCGACCTGGAACTGACCACAACTGGCAGCAAAACCCCGACTCCCGACGGCAACCAAATTACCTACACCGTCACCTTAGCCAACAATGGCCCTGACGCTGCCAATAACATCCAGGTAAAAGACATCTTTCCCGCAGGTTTCACCCAGGTCAGCATCAATCCTAGTGTAGGCAGCTACGATTCTGGATCGGGAATTTGGAGTTTGCCAAATTTGGGAAGCGGGTCTAACGCCACCCTCACTTTTTCTGGGAAAATCGGTAATCTTCCGCCTGATGCGGTATTAACTAACGCAGCAGAAGTAATTGCCGTCGATGAAGCTGACCCCGATTCTACACCAGGTAATAACGTCCTAACTGAAGACGACCAAGACGAGGTACAACTCACTGTAGAAGCTGACTTAATGCTGAAAACGGAAGTCAGCAAAAATCCCACTCCCGACGGTAACGAGATTACTTACACCGTCACCCTGACCAATGATGGTGCCGATACAGCAACCAACATTGTCATTGGCAATCAGTTGCCACCGGATTTTAATCCTACTGGGAATGCCAGTGTAGGCAACTACGACGCTAACTCTAAATTCTGGAGTTTACCGAGTTTAGCTAAAGGCAATTCTGCCGTTTTAACTCTCACTGGGTTAGTGGGTCAAGTGCCGCCGAATTTCCCCTTAACTTTGCGATCGCAAGTTCAGGAAGCTAGCCAATTCGACCCCGACTCGACTCCCGGCAACGGCAACACCACCGAGGACGACTATAGCGAAGCTACCACTACATTATCTGCTGACTTGGAGTTGGATACTCAAGTCACGAAAACTCCCACACCCTTCAGTAACGACTTAACTTATACCGTCACCCTGACCAATAAAGGTACCGACACCGCTACCAATGTGGTGGTCAAGAACGAATTGCTCTACAATTTCACGGTCAAAACCAATACTACCAGTGTGGGCAGTTTCGATCCCGGTCTAAAACTCTGGGGTTTGCCGAGTTTGGCTCCGGGTAGTTCTGCAACTCTGACTTTTGGCGGCACGGTGGGTGCATTTTTTCCGCCCGGACAACCTTTGCGTCAGATTTCCGAAGTGCGGGAGGTGTGGCAACAAGACCCTGACTCGACACCGAATAACGGTGCCCCTGCTGAGGATGATATCAAGGAAACCATTGTTAACTTGCAAGCTGACTTGGAGTTGGATACTCAAGTCACGAAAACTCCCACACCCTTCAGTAACGACTTAACTTATACCGTCACCCTGACCAATAAAGGTACCGACACCGCTACCAATGTGGTGGTCAAGAACGAATTGCTCTACAATTTCACGGTCAAAACCAATACTACCAGTGTGGGCAGTTTCGATCCCGGTCTAAAACTCTGGGGTTTGCCGAGTTTGGCTCCGGGTAGTTCTGCAACTCTGACTTTTGGCGGCACGGTGGGTGCCTTTGTTCCGCCTGGACAACCTTTGCGTCAGATTTCCGAAGTGCGGGAAGTGTGGCAACAAGACCCTGACTCGACACCGAATAACGGTGCCCCTGCTGAGGATGATATCAAGGAAACCATTGTTAACTTGCAAGCTGACTTGGAGTTGGATACTCAAGTCACGAAAACTCCCACACCCTTCAGTAACGACTTAACTTATACCGTCACCCTGACCAATAAAGGTACCGACACCGCTACCAATGTGGTGGTCAAGAACGAATTGCTCTACAATTTCACGGTCAAAACCAATACTACCAGTGTGGGCAGTTTCGATCCCGGTCTAAAACTCTGGGGTTTGCCGAGTTTGGCTCCGGGTAGTTCTGCAACTCTGACTTTTGGCGGCACGGTGGGTGCCTTTGTTCCGCCTGGACAACCTTTGCGTCAGATTTCCGAAGTGCGGGAAGTGTGGCAACAAGACCCTGACTCGACACCGAATAACGGTGCCCCTGCTGAGGATGATATCAAGGAAACGATCGTTAACTTGCAAGCTGATTTGGCGGTAGATACGATCGCCAATACTACCACTGCTAACGTCGGCGACACCGTAAGTTTTACCGTTACCTTGACTAACAACGGTACTGACACCGCTACTAACATAGCAGTTAATAATGTCATCCCCAGTAACTTAACAGGTGTGACAGTTAATCCCAGTACAGGTACTTACGATAGTGGTTCTAGTGCCTGGAACGTTTCCGCATTAGCTCCAGGGAATAGCGTTACATTAACCTTACAGGGTACGATCGCATCTGCTGCATCAGGTACCACTCTTTCCCACTCGGTAAATGTGACTGCTAGCTCCCAAGCTGACCCACAAACCACTAACAACAGCGATAATGCCACAATTAATGTCACGGCTTTACCCACAGATGCAACTGTTACCCTGTCCGTTAACCCAGCAAAAGCGGTTGAAGGTGGTAGTGACACGCTGGTGTACACCTTTACCCGCGACACTAGCATCAATGCACCTTTGTCCAATGCCTTAACAGTCAATTTTAATGTCGGGGGGGCGGCTGTTGTGAGTGATGATTACACTCAAACTGGTGCATCTTCGTTTTCTGCTACTGCGGGTCAGGTGACGTTCGCCGCAGGTTCTAATACTGCTACGGTAACGCTAACTCCGATTCTTGATGCGATCGCTATAGAAGAAGATGAAACTGTAGATTTGACTGTAGTTGCAGGAACGGGTTATGTTTCCGGTACCCCCGGCGCAATCAGTTCTACCATTGTCAATTCCGGTGATACCTTCACTCAAAATTCGATCGCTTTCCGCGCCGGACTTGAGGTGGACACCGCAACAGTAGCGGGTGGTGCGCCCGGAGATGGGGGATTTGCCATAAACGGTTCTACATTTGGTAATAATGGCACTAACCGGAATAATGCGATTCGCAATCTCCTCTCAAGTGCGGGTTCTGATGCTAGCAGCAGCCTTAATGCTGATGGTTTGACTCGTGGTGGTGTGAAGCTGTCATGGAATGGATTTTACCTTACCGATCGACCCGGTAACGATTTTGTGCTGGCTGAAAATGGTAATTTGGGTAGACCGGAATACTTTGTTGTCCGAGTCAAGCCAGTTGGTGATGTACTGACAAACTTTTTCTACAAACCAGCTACAGAAGCTGTGCAAAACAGTTCGTTTGCTGATTTCTTAACTGCTTTTGACTTATCTGGCGATTTTGGCTTAACTGCGGGTACAAAAGTTGAGTACATTGAAGTTTGGAATCTCATGGAGAGTGATAGATTTGGCTCTAGTGGTACTGGTTTTGTTGGTAGTGGTTCTACTCCAGCAACCCCTGGTTCACTTGACTTCGACGGTACGATCGAGAGTGGGCAAAATGGGCAATACGATGCTGATCTTTCCTATGTTTGGGCTGTTAATCCTAGTAATTTAACGGCAATGTAACTGCTGTTTCAATACTGCTCGGTTAAGTATTTTTGCCTTGTAGGGGCGTTCGCGTAGCGTGCCCCTACCCAAAACCCAAGCAGTATTGACCTCTGTTTTAGTTTCGGCTAGCTACAAAACTTTGATATTTTGTATCTAGATTCTTCAAAACTCTATATTTTCCCCCAACTCTCGCAACCTTTGGGCTAATCTTTCCGCCCGTTGGCGTTCTTGTTGGGCCCGTTGGCGTTCTTGTTGGGCCTGTTCTTGGGACCACAATAGTAACTCACCTTGGGCATTCCACCACCTTAACCAATAACCTGTTCTCCCTTCGTGAGTTCCTTCCCAAACTCCCAAAAATAAGTCTAATCCTGGAATCAAATAACGCCCTGTTTCATCAGGTGTTTGCAAGCGATAAGATTCCGACTCTAACTGATAAACTTCTAACCTTCCTGTATCAGGGCGAAAAATCACGTAGCGGGGAACTTTAATCACCTTTTCATAAAAAAACCATTTTCCCACACCCTCGGTAAACTCCACCGAGTATTCTTCGCCATAAGTTGCGGAAAGAAACTCCATCACTACTTGGGGAACTACGCCTTCTGTGTGCGGAGTGTAGCTGCGGCGAGGTTGAGTTGATTGCCAAGATTGTACCGGACGCACATACATCCAGTCAGGTGCTTTGCAAATTGTTCGTCCTTGAATCGCTGCACATAAGGCAAAATTAGAAACAATTAGTGCGTCTTGCAACAGTTCGGGAACAGCTGTCAAAGGTTGACGTAAAGCAGCAGCTAAAAGAGGTTGGTCTGTATTTTCCACTGGATCGTCGGGTAGAGGAAAATCTTCTGGTAGTTTGGGCCAAGTAATTGATAATTGAGAGGCGGGTATTTGAGTAATCATAATCTAAAGTGAGGATGGGATTCGCACGCTTTCAAATTAACAAACCTCCTATTTATTCGTTAGTATTTGCGGGTGTTTCTTGGGTTGGTGGGGTGTCTTGGGGAGTTAGCGATCGCCAAACTCCAAGCCCAATGAAACCGAACACTACTATAATTCCTAAAGTTGTCAACACTGTTAACCAACTACTCTGTCTCACGGGTTGCACATCAACTATTTCCCCTGCTTCTGGTTGAGTAGCTTGTGAATACAATAATGCTTTAGAAGCTTCGGTTAGTTCCGATTCTACTGGATATGGAGTAGTTGGTGTTTCCGCTTCTAATTTTCTCGGTTCAAATAACACAGGTGGTTCGGGAGAAAGTAAACAACGGGTGAGTACTACTGAAGTGTTATCATGCCCATTTTTTTCATTAGCTAGGTCGATCCAAGATTGCACCGCTGCTTCTAAAGTCATCTTATTTTTTAAGACAGGTTTAGCAAATTCCTGCCAAGATTGTTCTACTGTATTGCGATCGCTCAACCCATCAGAACATAACAATAAAATCCCATCTTCTTCTAAAATAAATCGCCCAATCGACGGGCGCAAAATTTGTGCTTCTCGTGTTCCTAATGCTTGAGTTAAAGCACCGCCATCAACTCGCCGCAATGCTTCCCGGTAAAGACTGCGCCCTAAACGTACTTCCCTAGTTGCGACATCATCATCTATGGTTAATTGCTGACAATAATCAGCAGTAATCCAGTAAACTCGGCTATCTCCAACACTGGCAATATAAAGTTCGTGAGCATTTTCTAAAACAGTGCCATCTGATTGAGTAATCTTTTGCGGTATTTGCAATCCCATGACTAAAGTTGTTCCCATTCTTTGGCGCATTTCTCGCCCTTGGGAATCATTTTGTTTAGCAATTAGGTCATTTACTACGCGAATAATTGCGGTAATTTGTTCGCTGATAATATTCGGGGGAACGATTTCTGTTTGTTGGGCAATTTCAATTAATAATGCTCTAACTTGTAATTTTAGGGTTTGCAATGCCATTAAACTGGCAACTTCGCCACCTTCATGCCCACCAATTCCATCACAAACTAAGGTAAAATTAGGAATTAATAAGTCGTTAGGTGATTCAGTCATTGATTGCAAATCTGCTTGTGTCGGATAACAAGAATCTTCGTTGCTAGAACGCATTGGCCCTTGGTCTGTACCACCAGCTACTTGTAATCTTAGGGGAAGTTCGGCGGCTTTTTCTAACAATAACTGATTTAATTCTAAAGAAATTTCATCTAAAGATTTCTGCCCTTCGCCAAGTTGTTGCCAAATTTGTTGCAGGCGGTCTAAAACTGAAGGATGAGCGCCAGCAATCCATTCTAACCAACAATCAGAAAAAGCTGCTAAACTTGGTTGTGCATTGCTGGGATCTGTGCGATCGCTAAACAGTTGCAACAGTCTAACTCGCCAGCCTTGGACTCGGATATTTTCAGGAATTAATAAACTTGATGCTACTCCCAATTCTGCTAGTGGTGCCCACAGTTGGAGAATTTGCCACAGCCAATAGACTTGTCTGACTGCCTTTGTCTGATGCCATTGATCTACAATAGCAGGGTAGAGATTGCCTTCAGGATCGATCGGCACATTTTCTAACAAGATCGCTTCTGCGGAGTTTGGTTCCTCGCTTAAAACAGCTACACCATAAACTTCTGGAATATGGAGACGCTGGGGAAATAAGCGCAGATAAGGAATGATTTCTTCTGGTAATTCTTGAGGAACGTAGGGCGGTGCTTCTGGTTGCGTATCCAGCCAAATTTGCGGTGCAATTACTTGATACCTATCCTGTATTAGCACTTCTGGGGGAATTTGCGCTGATGCTGGGTCAGATGCCCAAAGATAGCGATTCATCGACGGCTCGGAACTATTCATAGAACTTCATTAATAAAATAGATTTAGATATTAAATCAGAGTGTATCTCAAAAAGTTACATTTTCTTACGAAAAGGCAATAAATAAAGCGTTGTAGTCAACAAATCTTTGGAATTTTTTCCATTCTATCTGCCCCTGAGAAGAAATAGTTCATGTTAACTATAGAAGTACAGCCAATGAATATCAATATGCTTTTGGATGATTTATTAGTGAGTTTAGTTCCCAGCAGCAACTACTCACTACCAACTACCGAGTATCATTCGCTGATGGGATTAATGGCAACGGTAGCATTATCCTTCACCATCAGTCCGACTTTACTGTGGTTATTGTTTGGCGCAGCGCTGTGTTTGGTGGAATTCGTTTTACCCACAGCTTATACTGCGGTGATTATGGGAATAGCGGCGATGATAGTAGCTGCTATTACGCCCTTGATGCGGGAGCCTTTATTACAGGTTATACTCTGGTTACTGCTTTCGGTGGCTTTATTTTTGCTTTTCCGTCGCTTGGCACCAAAACGGAAAACCTCAGCAATTAGGGATGCGGTAGAAGCGCAAACAATCAGTGAAATTTTGCCCGGAAAAACAGGAAGAGTTTTATACGAAGGGAATTCGTGGCGGGCGCGTTGTAGTGATGAAACAAGAGCGATCGCACCTAATGAAAAAGTTTACGTGATCGGCAGGGAAGGCACAACTTTAATTGTCTTACCCGATAAATTGTAAAACAACAAATTAAGAGACAACAAAGAGGATAAAAATATGGAATCTTTTTTTGCTTTCATCATATTTCTAGTTTTAGGTGGTTCGGCGGTTTCGAGTACCGTTAAGGTGATTAATCAAGGGAATGAAGCTTTAGTAGAATCTTGGGGTAGATATAATGGGAAGAAATTACAACCCGGTTTAAATTTTGTGGTTCCGGTGGTCGATCGCATTGTTTATAAAGCTACCATTCGGGAAAGAGTTTTAGACATTCCCCCCCAACAATGTATTACCCGCGATAACGTTTCAATCACTGCGGATGCTGTAGTTTATTGGCGGATTTTGGATTTGGAGAAAGCTTACTACAAAGTAGAAAATCTCCAATCAGCTATGGTGAATTTAGTGCTGACGCAGATTCGATCGGAAATGGGCAAATTAGAATTAGATGAAACCTTTACTGCCCGTTCCCAAATTAATGAAATCCTCTTACGAGATTTAGATGAAGCTACCGATCCTTGGGGAGTTAAAGTAACGAGGGTAGAATTGCGAGATATTGTTCCTTCCAGAGCAGTCCAAGAATCAATGGAATTGCAAATGTCTGCGGAACGGAAAAAACGGGCAGCAATTCTGACTTCTGAAGGGGAAAGAGAAGCTGCAATTAATTCTGCCAGAGGTAGAGCCGAAGCGCAAGTTTTAGATGCAGAAGCTCGACAAAAAGCTGCTATTTTAGATGCAGAAGCCCAACAAAAAACCATTGTTTTGAAAGCTCAAGCGGAACGTCAACAACAAGTTTTAAAAGCCCAAGCTACGGCAGAAGCTTTGCAAATTATCAGCAAGATTTTGCAAACTGATCCTAATGCGAAAGAAGCTTTGCAATATTTGATTGCCCAAAATTATCTAGAAATGGGAACAAAAATTGGCAGCAGCGATAGCAGCAAGGTAATGTTTATGGACCCCCGCAGTATTCCCGCTTCTTTAGAAGGAATGAAAGCAATTGTGGGAGATGTGAAAAATGGGGAAGTAACGCGAGGTTAATAATCTAAAACCAGGATTTATGGATTTACATGATAATCAGGATTATTTAAAAAATTTGTGGTAAATCTGTAAATCCTAGTCAAACTCTCCCAGTCCCCAGTCCCTAGTCCCTAGTCCCCAAGAAGGAGGTGAAATTTAAATGTTTGCTGTTGTGACACCAGAGAAAATTCATTTGCCTCCAGGGGCAATTTTACGATTACCTGGGAGTTGGGAAGATTATCAGAAATTGGTTGAGCAGTTGGGCGATCGATCCATCCCCCGCATCAAATATCGACCCGGAGAAATTCTGCTAATGTCACCTTTACCTATTCATGGACGTGAAGCGAATATAATCGCAGATGTAGTTAAAGTTTTGCTAGATCATTTAGAAAGAGACTACGAAGCATTTACTCCAATTACAATGGATTTGCCGGAAATAAGAGGGATAGAGCCAGATTACTGTTTTTATATTGATAATTGGGCGGCTGTTGCAGGTAAACCTCGGATTAATTGGGGTGTCGATCCCTCTCCTGATTTAGTAATAGAAATAGATGTCACTACTTACACCGATGTAAATGATTATTTGCCTTACAAAGTACCAGAAGTTTGGATATATAAAAGAAAAGGTTTGGTAATTTATAACTATCGGGAAGAAGGCTATGAAGTGGTGAATAACAGCCGCTATTTTCCCACGATGAATATATCAGAAATTTTGGTAGAGTGTTTTCGGGTGGCTGGCGATCGCAATACCAGCACAGCCATCCGCGAGTTGCGGCAAAAATTAGTGAGTGCAAAATAAGCTACTACCAACTAATATAGTAAAGGAATTTATGATGATTTTTATGTCAATCTTCTTAAATGCTGCTACAATCAATCTCCGCGCCCCCTCTTCCCCCTGTTAATCATCTGTAGCAAATTTAAGGATAAACAACGATGGAAACCGAGGATCAATACCCTGAATATTTATTTTCAGCTAAGACTTTTGAAATTTTAGAAGAATGTGCAACTCTACGAGAACCAAGTTTAAGCAGATATTTATCTCAGATTGACGTAGAGCAATATTTACTATCTAAATACAAGGTCATTTTATCAAAAATTCATGTGGAATTAAAAGACTATTTCATAAAATTTCATGGAAAGGGAACTGTGTCTTGGTCACGCAATTTTCTGGAGTCAAAATTCCGACTTGACAATCCGAGAAATGATGAAATCTTTATTCAGGTGTCTCATTCCTTAGAGTTACCAAGAAAGTCAGAAAATTCTTTGCGATTATTTATTTCAATATGGAAGGATTTTCTAGAATTTGGTATCTATGGAGCTTCGGCAAACACAAAGATATTTTTTGACAACTGTGAAGAATATAAAGAAGAATTAATCAAAAATTTCCAGCGAGAATTGGAAAAAGAAACCAAAATGGTTTATGGATTTTGGAATACAGTTGGTCAATCTCGTTACACTTGGGAAGATTTGCTCAAGCAACCTAGAAAAATTGGTGAATCTGTAGATGAATTTAATGGAGTTAGCAGTTTCCTTTATGCAGCTATACATATTAATAAGCAGGAAACTATAAGACTGTCTGCCGATGAGTTGAGTAATCAAATAGCTAAAACTTTTAAACTGCTATTTCCCTTAGCTCTGCTGGCTATTTATGACGATCCAATACCAGCGCTTCACCAATACATTTATATAAACAGAAAATACCCATTGGCGGAACTAGCCGAGCATACTAGTTATGAAGAATTTGAACTAGAACGCTATATAAGAGCTATTGAACGCAAGAAGCAAGCAATTTTCTATGGCGCACCTGGAACTGGGAAAACTTTTATGGCTGAAAAACTAGCCGCTCACTTAATCGGTGAGAATGACGGTTTTTCAGAAATTGTGCAATTCCATCCAGCTTATTCATACGAGGACTTTATACAAGGGATTCGTCCACAAAGTAAAGAGGGAAAATTAAGCTATTCAATGGTGCCTGGTAGATTCCGAGAATTTTGTCAAAAAGCCAAATCTCGTAAAGGTATTTGTGTATTGATTATTGATGAAATTAACCGCGCAAATTTAGCTCAAGTATTTGGTGAATTGATGTATCTGTTAGAATACCGAGATAAAGAAATTCCTCTGGCTGGCGGTAACAGTTTTAGCATTCCTTCCAATGTCCGAATTAT
Source organism: Floridaenema flaviceps BLCC-F50 (assembly GCF_041929275.2). NCBI lineage: Bacteria > Bacillati > Cyanobacteriota > Cyanophyceae > Aerosakkonematales > Aerosakkonemataceae > Floridanema > Floridanema flaviceps. The sequence continues at coordinate 1,325,647 of NZ_JBHFNR020000001.1, forward strand.
TGGTACAATGAACACAGCCGATCGCTCGATCGCACTTGTCGATCACGCCTTACGTCGCCGCTTCGCATTCATCGAAATTCGCCCCAATTATAATGTACTGAGGAGATATCATGAAAACAAAAATACAGGCTTTCCAGTGCAAGGCTTGATTAACGTTTTGAAAGACTTGAATTTGGCGATCGCCGATAAAAATTATCAACTCGGTATCTCTTTCTTTTTAACAGAAAGACTAGCTGAATATATTGAAGAAATCTGGAAAATGGAAATCGAACCTTATCTAGAAGAGTATTTTTTCGACAGATTGGAAACTGTAGATGAGTTTCGTTGGGATAACATTAAGCGGCAGGTGTATCTATGAGTCCATTACAATATATCGAGTTAACTGAATACAGTTCGAGAAAGTTTGAAATAACTGAAGTTGAATATGCGATCGCAGAAAGTTTGTGGCGCAATTATGAGCAACAAATTACTGTAAATTTCCCCTCACCCAAAACTGGCGGCAAGTGGCAATTGGAAGCTAAAGGATGGGTAGGACATATCATAATAAACCGAAATTTTCACCTTTCTCTGTTGCCAAAAGTCCCGTTAGTTAATCTTTTCGGAATGTTAGAGTATGCTTACAAACTCAAGAGTTTTCGCTTTTTTCAAGGAGTAATTAAAAGCGAATCTCTTGAAGAATTTTATAATCATCTTGCATATATTTTAGCCCAACGAATTCTCGATCGATGTCGCGAAGGATTCTATCGCGCTTATATGCCAAAAACAGCTAATCTCCCTTGTGTTCGCGGTTGTATAGATATGTGCCAAGCTGTCCAAAAATCTTGGCAAGTAAAGCTAAAATGTCATTATCAAGAACACACCGCTGATATTGAAGAAAACCAGATTCTCGCTTGGACACTTTTTATAATTCTTCGTAGCGGTTTAGCAGAAGAAAAACAGTTAGTAAAATTGCGACAAGCATATCGCACCTTACAAGGATTGGTAACACTAAAACCATTTAAACCAGAAGATTGTATCAGGCGAAATTATCATCGCCTCAATGAAGATTATCAACCATTACACGCTCTTTGCCGCTTCTTTTTAGAGAATACAGAGCCAACTCATGAAAAAGGCGATCGCACTATGCTACCCTTTCTAATTGACATGGCACAACTCTATGAAATCTTCGTCGTTGAATGGCTAAAAGAAAACCTGCCATCTAACCTTTGTCTAAAATTTCAGGAACGGATAAATATCGTCAATAATATAACATTTATCCCAGACATCGTTCTTTACGAAATTTCAACAGGAAAAGCCCGCTACATCCTCAATATCAAATACAAAACTCCCACTTCGCCAGCATCCGACGATCTCGCACAAGTTATCGCACAGGCTGTTTCTAAAGAATGCCAAGAAGTAATTTTAGTTTATCCCAATCCCCTCAACAACCCCTTAGATAAATTTATTGGAAACATCCGAGTTCGTAACTTAACTTTCTCCCTCAATGGCAACCTTGAAGAAGCTGGTACAACATTTTTACAGAACTTATTTTCTTGATTCTTCCAAAGGTTTGAGCAAAGAGAATATTGCTGATATTTTAGTAGAATAATTATTAATCAATCCTACGCTTTCTCGGTGTGATTGATAACGACCTTATGTGGTAAAGGACTTTCTCCATTGCGGAATTTTTCAAATAACTCAAAAAACTTCTCTAAAGCATCTCTTTCATCTGCTGAATAAAAGAGAATAATACTATCCCATCCGTGAGATGAAGTAATATTATATCTTTCTTGTATCCATTCTTGAAAATTATCGAATTCGCATTCTTGTTTTGTTCTAGGCAAACCTAGTTCCATTCGCGCTTGGCTATATCCTATTAGTAACATATTAAGACGAGTAATTGAACGCTTACCTAAATACATACCAGGTCTTTCCTTAATTCTTTCCAGCAAGTTATACAAATATTCCGTTTTTACATCCAGTTTGCTTTGAGTAACTTCTATTGTCATAAATTCTTCCTTTTAAAATTCTTCCTCTGTCACTCGAAATTGTTGATTAAAATGCAATTTCCCCTGAAATAAGAGATTAGCCATCCACTCATTCCTGGTAATTCCATCAGGATGATGGTTATCAAAAATCAGTTCTATTCCATTTATTGTAATAGCTATTCCCTCATGGCGACCATTAGTAGAAATAGCTTCTGTCGGATTACTATCATCAAAAATGAAGCAGTCTGGGCCTGTAGCCTTGCCTGTGAATAGTTTAATGCGCTTACCGTGAATACCTTGAGATAGTAAGTAATCTTTGAGTTCTAGGGTACATTCAACACATTTAAGGTTTTCGTATTTGCTGGCGATCGATCTCAGTACCAAAAGTTGTTCAGCATTAATTTGGGTAATATCTAACTCCTTTTTAAAGCTATGAGTAACATCTTACGCTTTTTCGGAGTGATTTATAACGACCTGATGTGGTACAGGACTTTCTCCATTACAGAATTTTTCAAATAACTCAAAAAACTTCTCTAAAGCCTCTCTTTCATCTGCCGAATAAAAGAGAATAATACTATCCCATCCGTGAGATGAAGTAATATTATATCTTTGCTGTATCCACTCTTGAAACCCGTTAAATTCCCCTTCTTGCTCTGTTCGAGGTAAGCCAAGTTCCATTCGAGCCATACCATATCCGTCTAACAGCATTCGCAGACGGGTAATCGAACTTTTACCTAAATACATACCCGGTCTTTGCTTAATTCTTTCCAGCAGATCGTAGAGATATTCAGTTTTGACATTTAGAATGTTTTGAGTAACTTCTGTAGTCATAAAATTATTACCTTTTAAAAAGATTCTTCTGTTATTTGAAACTGCTGACCAAATAATATCTTACTATGAAATTGCAAATTTGCCAGCCATTGATTTTTAGGCATTCCTTCTGGATGATGGTTATCAAAAATAGTTTCTATACCGTCGATCGCAATTGCAATTCCTTCATGGCGACCATTAACTGAAATAGCATCTCCTGGGATACTATCATCATAAATACGGCTGTCCCAACTTGCGCCATCACCAGTGTATAGTTTGATGCGCTTCCCATGAATACCTTGAGATATTAAGTAATCCTCGATCGCACTAGCACATTCAACACATTTAAGGTTTTCGTGTTGGCTGGCGATCGATCTTACGACTAAAAGCTGTTCAGCATTAATTTGCGTAATATCTAACTCCTTTTTAAAGCTATGAGTAACATCTTACGCTTTTTCGGAGTGATTCATAACGACCTGATGTGGTAAAGGACTTTCTCCATTACAGAATTTTTCAAATAACTCAAAAAACTTCTCTAAAGCATCTCTTTCATCTGCTGAATAAAAGAGAATAATACTATCCCATCCGTGAGACGAAGTAATGCTAAATCTTTCTTGTATCCACTCTTGAAACCCGTTAAATTCTTGTTCTTGCTCTGTTCGAGGTAAGCCTAGATCTTCTCTTGCACCCATGTATCCATCTAAAAACGATCGCAGACGAGAAATTGAACGTTTGCCTAAGTACATTCCTGGGCGTTTTTTAATTTCTTGTAACATCTCATAGAGATATTCAGACTTAACTTCTGTGATTCTCTGAAGAATTTCTGTCATAATACTTTCCTCTAAAATTCTTCTTCTGTTACTTGAAAATCTTGATCCAAATGTAGTTTACCATAAAATAACAAATTATTCATCCATTCATCTCTAGGAACTCCATTAGGGTGATGATTATCAAAAACTATTTCTACTGCGTCGATCAAAATTACAATACCTTGATGGCAACCATTTAAGGAAATAGGTTCTCCTGGGACGCTATCATCATAAATGTAGCTACTTCGACCCATAGTTGTTCCTGTGAAAAGTTTGATGCGCTTCCCATGAATACCTTGAGATATTAAGTAATCTTCGATCGCACTAGCACATTCAACACATTTAAGATTTTCGTGTTGACTGGCGATCGATCTAACTACCAAAAGTTGTTCAGCATTAATCTGAGTAATATTTAACTCCTTATTTTATTTTCAATATTGCCTAACAACATCTGGCGATTCGACAGCAGGATTTATAACTACAAATTGTTCGGGAAAAAGGATCACATTTTCGTAGTCGAAACCTCCCACCCACCTGTCATCGGGAATGGCAAGATCGACGGCATAACCTTCTTGAGGTTCTTCATAGCATTCTACTATTGTTCCTAGTATTCCTTTGGGAATGATTCTATTGTCAAAATCTACAGAAATATCTACCAAAGTTTTGATTTCATCGTATATTTTTGCTTTCATTTTGATTTATCCTATTCTTGAGAAACTTTGAGCCAGTTTGTGATTAACCTGGGAATATCTCTGTTGTTATCAATCTGCCATTTAGTGACAAGGGTTCCTTCTCCTCCATTTGGCCCTTTAATTTGTACCATTACCTGAAATCGAACTCCAAAAACACTGGATTGATCTTCGGTAGCAGGTGCGTTAGACAGACTTTGACGTAGCTGATTAATTACGTCTTGTGCAGCAGCACTACGACTCTGCGAACTTTCCATATCATATCCAATTGCTGCAAATGCCATCCACTTGCCTTTGTTCTTAGGATTATTTGGGTTCATCGAATATTCCGCAAATTTGCGCGGATCTATTTCGGCATCCTGCGCCCTTGGTAAGGGGTCGCCAGGGTTCCAATTTTGACACATACACACCACCGCACCAAAACTTACCAGGTACTATAAGCTACACTAGGTTATTGTGCATCCTATATTAATATTAGGTAAAAAAAGCACTTACTTTTTAATAGCCCTGAAGTCAGTTTAGATTTTGAGTAGCTCAAATGAATCTAGCGAATAATGATAGACCCAAAATTTTAATAAATATAGACGTAGGTAATGAAATTATACCTGAAGGATATCTGCGAATAAAAGATATTAAAGTATTGCCTGAAATGCAACAAAGAGCTTTATTTAAGAATGTCGAAGAAATTAAGCAATTGACTCCTGACGAACAACTAGATGAGCTTACTAATAAGTATTATGTAAAGCTTTACGAACAAATGCTAGAACTGAGCGAACCTCCACCAGTAACAGTTTATTTGGTAGATGAAGATCTTATTTTAGTCGATGGTTTTAATAGACTCTTAGCTAGTAAAAACGCTGGTCGTCAAAGCATTCCTGCAATTGTTATGCAAGGCACGAAAGAAGATGCTTTAAGAGTAAGTTGTAGGAGCAATGGTTTCCATAATCAAAATTTGTTAGACGAAGACAAAAGACGTTGTTTTATTACTTATTTTGATACTTTGAGTAAAGAAGAACAAAAGGATTTATGTTCACCTTCACAGAGAAACAAGCGGAAATTATCTGGAAAAAAAGTTGATGAGCAGTCATCGGACGCTGAATTAACAGGTTTATTGTATTTTACACATAATGGCAATATCAGGAGATGGTGTGAAAAAATTGAAAAAGGGGAAGAACTAACGACAATGCTTGATCCAAAAAAGAAAGACGAATCCTATATGAAAAAGTGGGTGTACTTATGGGAAAATGCTCGCGTTCCTGAATATGGTCATAACACAATGAATAAAACTTACAGCATTTCATTGGCTAAAGCAACTTGTTTTGAAAACGAAAATGAACTAGATCGATGGATACGAATTATTGAACGTAAAAAGCAAGTGATTATATACGGTCCACCAGGTACAGGTAAGACCTTCTTGGCAAAAGAGTTAGCTAAACACTTAACTGAAACTGGGGACGAGGGCAAGGGCGATCGCTGGGATATAGTACAATTTCATCCATCCTATTCTTATGAAGATTTCATCCAAGGTATTCGTCCTGAAATAGATAATAACAATTCACAAAATGAAACAAATAAAGATGAGCAATTAACAAGACAAGCTAATGGGCTAATCAAGTATAAATGGGAAAATGGTAGATTTTTGAAATTTTGTGAACCTGCTAAAGATGAGAAAAATAAGACTAAGACTTATGTTTTAATCATTGATGAAATTAACCGCGCAAATCTTTCTAGCGTATTTGGTGAATTAATGTATTTGCTTGAATATCGTGATGAAGAAATCAAACTAGCTGGCAATGGCGAACTATTTGGAATCCCGAAAAATGTTCTGATTATTGGCACTATGAATACAGCCGATCGCTCTGTCTCTCCCATAGATAATGCTCTGCGGCGACGCTTTGCATTTCTTCATCTTCCTCCAAATACTAAGATTTTGTATTCCCATTATCAGGAAACAAACTTTCCTGTAGAAAAGTTAGAAGAAGCTTTAAATTTGGTGAATAGTAAAATTACAGATGAAAACTTTAAACTTGGAGTATCTTTCTTTTTAAATCTGGGGACTAAAAATAAAGACAATAAAGACAAAAACCAAGAAGATTACATCAAAGACATTGAGGATATCTGGAAAATGGAAATAGAGCCATATCTCAAAGCTAATTCATTTATTAATAAGGAATTAAGTAAATTAACATGGGATGAAAAAATTTATGAATATTTTCCTAAACAGAACAGAAGTGATTGAGTTAACAGAGTATCAAACTATAGAGTTCCCCAAAGACAAAGATCCATTTATGGATAGGGATCGCGCCTGGAATTTATTGTGGGAGAAATACCGAAAAGAAGTAGAAGTAGAATTTCCCTCACGAAAAACAGATGGGCAATGGCAAATAAAATCAAAGGGATGGGTAGGCTATATACCATTAACTCCAGAAATTATCCTCTACTTAAAACCGAAAGTAAAAGTATCAAATATCTTTGAAATGTGGGAGTATGCTTATAATCTCAATAGCTTTCAGATTCTTGAGGGAGAAATAAATTGTCAAACTATAGAGGGTTTTTACAGCCGGATAGCTAATGTATTGGCTAAACGAATTATAGACAGAGAACGTCAAGGATTATACCGCGCTTATGTGCCAAAAACAGATTATTTAACTTTTGTTCGCGGACGAATAGATATCCAAAATGCTATTCAAAAACCTTGGAGTATTAAGCTGAAATGCCATTACGACGAACAGACAGTTGATATTGAAGATAATCAAATACTTGCTTGGACACTTGATATTATTATTCATAACAGTTTGTGGACAGAACAAGTTCCAGTTCCACCATCAGTCCGCCAAGCATATCACGCTTTACAAGGATTAGTGACGATCAAGGAATTTCAGCCAGAAGATTGTATTGGGAGAAATTACAATTATCTTAACCAAGATTATCAATTATTACATTCACTTTGCCGATTCTTTCTTGAAAGTGCAGGGCCAAGTCATCAAATAGGCGATCGCACCATGCTACCCTTTCTAATTGACATGGCAAAACTCTATGAACTTTTTGTCGCTGAATGGCTAAAACAACGGTTCAACAAATGGCTAAAACAACGGTTCAACGAACACCTTGCCAACTACTCGATTGAATCTCAAGAAGAAAAAAGCCACGGTAATATAAAATTCAAACCAGATATAGTTATCTATAATCCAGCAAAAAAACCATGTTACATACTTGATACCAAATATAAAATCCCAGATTCCATTGAATTCCGTGATGTTGCCCAAGTAATAGCCTACGCCGTATTAATCGATTGTCCTGAAGCAGTTTTGGTTTATCCAAAGCACCACAAGCAACTAGATATACAAGTTGGAAACATTCGAGTTCGTAGCTTAACCTTTTCTCTAGATGATGACAATCTCGAACAAGCTGGTTATAAATTTCTTGACCAGTTATTTCCTAACTCTGCAAAAGATTGATTTAAGTGTTAGACGGTTGGCTCATAAGTTTATTAATGAGCGATCGCTTACTTTGTGAACAATTAAGCGATCGCCTTTTGGATAGTATGAAACTTTTACAACAAGTTCAGCTTTGAATTTAGGAATTTTGTTGTTCAAATCTAGCCAAAAGTTCCTCACGGGATAATTGCAGTAGCAAAGGAGTAAATTCTTCTGGTGGTAATAATAGTAGGCGATCGATCGCAGATGAAAGTTCAGCATCTAAAGAACCAAAACGTACTCGCAACAAGTTTTCCACCACCAAACGTTCTCCTTGCTGCATTCCTTGTTGCATTCCTTGCTGTATTCCTTGCTGCATTGCTTGTTCTCGATCTTGCTGATAAAGGGGTGCTAATCTCATAATTAACTCTCGATCTTCCTCTTGAATTTAATTTGCTTTCCCATTAGGAATTTTGTGATTCAAACCTAGCAATAAGTTCCTCACGGGATAAATTAGACAATTGCAACAAGATTGTGCTTAACTCTTCTGGTGGTAATGATAGTAGGCGATCGATTACAGATAAAAGTTCTGCATCTAAAGAACCAAAACGTACTCGCAACAAGTTCTCCACCACCAAGCGTTCTCCCTCCTGAACTCCTTGCTGCATTGCTTGTTCTCGATCTTGTTGATAAAGGGGTGCTAATCTCATAATTAACTCTCGATCTTCTTCGTCTTGAACTTGAACTTGATTTGCTTGCAAGTTTCGTTGCAAGTTGTATAACAATTCTAGCGCCGCTGCACGATATGGGTTATTAACAGGAAGTGATTCTAATTCATCAATTGCCCGTTTTTGTACATTTCCTTTACCGAGAATTCTTAACCATAGTGTGTCTGTGGTGGGGGGTAATTGGTGAACTGCGATAATTGCACTCCTGAAATAGGATGGTAGAAAGTAGATCCCTGTTACCCAATCTTGATTAGGAATTGCACCAAATTGTGATAACAAATTTTCTGATGCTGTGGGGGTAATAATCCATAATCTTGGTAAGTCTGATTCTTGTAATCGAGTGTTATTTCGATTTGCTTCTCGGCGTAATTCACCTCTGACTTCTAATATTTTTAACAAACAATCGCCTATTTCTTCGTCGCTTGCTGCATTGCGATATGGTTCAAAAATGGAGATAGTTGTTGCCAATCTTCCTAGTAAACCCAAAGCTTCTGGAGGAGAGTTTTGCTGAGAGTTGGGAGCAAACCAAACATCAATTTCTCTGACTTCTCCAGCTACTCGACGGGGTGCTTGAACTACTCCATAAGGTGTTAGTAATTTCTCTAAGTAATCTTTGGCAAATTGGTCGTGAATAAATCGGGTCATTGGGTGTAGATTTTGCGGGAAACTGCCCTGTTTATTAAATATTTTATCAAGTGAGATACGCGCTTCGCGCACAATTGTGAACGCCCTTTTTTAATCCACCCTTTACTTTGTCAAGCTTACTCAAATTCCGGCGACCACAAATCAGAAATTGCTAACTCCCACCCTGGTAATAAATCGGGGATAGTTAAAACGTCACCATCACCCAAAATTACCACATCTTGACCTAAGCGATATACTTCAACAATATGCTTTTCTGGATTAATTAAAATGCCAATTCTAGTTCCCAAACTTAGAAAGTCCTCAATCTTTTTTCTTAAAGCTTTGAGACTGTCGTTAGGAGATTTTACCTCTACCATTAAATCAGGAGCTAATTCAGCAAAAGAACGAGGACTTTTCCGCAATCTTTTTGCTAAAACAAAAGACACATCAGGTGCGCGGATATCTGAATTTGGCAGAATGAAACCAGCATTAGAACCAGTTACTCGACCTAGCTTACGCGGTTTCACCCAGTTTAACAACTGAGTAGCAAATTCAAAAGCAACTTCTGCTGATTCATAACCTGATGGACTCATAACAATGATGTTCCCGTCAACTAGTTCCATGCGATAATCTGGATGTTCTGCTTGTAGTTTCTCCAAGTCTTTAATTGTTAAAGAGGACATAGAAACTCCTTTAGCGATCGAATTTTATCTATACATTTTTTACCGCTTTTTTCTTTTGGTCGCAAGTTGTAAATGTTGTTTTTAGGAACCTAAACACGATCTAAACCCAGTGGATTCTCAGCTTGCCCCGCTTCACAGATGTTGCAAAGTCCAAAAAACTCTAATGTGTGATAGAAAATCTTAAATTTGTAAGAATTGTGCAGTTGAGTTTCTAATTCTTGAACTGGACATTCATCTAATGAAATAGATATGCCACATTGTAAACAGGTGAGATGGTGTTTGTCTTGGTGAACACAGCTATAAAGTGATTCGCCGTTGGATAGCATTCTTACCTGAAGTGCGCCTTCCCGTTTCAAGGCTTCTAAAGCACGGTAAACTGTAGCCAAGCTCATGCCTTGGTTCTGATTTCGCAATTCTACATAGATATCCTGGGCGGATATTGCTCGGTTGACGTTTTGGAGAAAATTTAATATTCTTTTTTGGCTGCGTGTATGTTGTGTTTTCATTCGTATTATCCCAGTTTGAACCAGACTCCGTGCCTTTTTTCTACGCTATCTCAAATAGCTTAGTTATTAGATTAACTATCGGGAGTCGAGTACCACTCTAAAATAAAAAGGCTGGCACATTAACTATTATCGGTGAGGATAGGATAATGAAATATCATGCTCGCATCTATGTTACCCTGCGACCTTCGGTTTTAGACCCTGCTGGTGTAGCGGTGCAGTCGGGGTTGAAGCACATGGGTTATGAGAATGTGGAACAGGTGAGAATAGGAAAGTACATTGAACTAACTATCACTGCTGAGTCGGAAGATGCTGCAAAACAGCAGCTTGATATAATTTGCGATCGCTTATTAGCAAACGTAGTGATTGAAAATTATCGTTTTGAGTTAACTGAGGTTTCTACTCCTGTGGAGGCGAAAGTATGAAGTTTGGGGTGTTAGTTTTTCCGGGTTCAAATTGCGATCGCGATGTCCTCTATGTTACTCGCGATTTGCTCAAGCAACCAACTAGAATGGTTTGGCATGAAGAAACCGATATTTCCGATTTAGATGTGGTGGTAGTTCCGGGCGGTTTCAGCTACGGGGATTATTTGCGTTGTGGGGCGATCGCACGCTTCTCACCAGTAATGCAAGCTACCGTAGAACACGCAAACAAAGGTAAGTTGGTACTGGGAATTTGCAATGGTTTCCAAGTGCTAACTGAGGCGGGTTTATTACCAGGGGCGTTGGTGCGAAATCGCGATTTGCATTTTATTTGCGATCGCGTTCCCTTGCGTGTTGAACGCACAGATACAACTTGGACGCAATTTTATCAAAAAGGGGAAGTAATTACTTTGCCGATCGCTCACGGTGAAGGAAATTACTACGCCGATGCTGATACCTTGGCACGTTTAGAAGATAACGGTCAAGTATTGTTCCGTTACGAAGGTGAAAATCCCAACGGTTCTTTAAATAATATTGCTGGTATTTGCAATGAAACAGGAAATGTATTGGGAATGATGCCGCACCCAGAAAGAGCATCAGATAAAATGTTAGGAGGAACCGATGGATTGAAGTTGTTTGAAGCTTTGTTAAAAGTAGCGGTGGCAGTGTGAGTTTAGAAACCCGGTTTTTGAGAAAAACCGGGTTTCTGAATCTAGTTTAGAAACCCGGTTTCTGAATCTAATGGTTTAAAAGTTTTGTTATTATATTGACGTGATCTAATATGCACTCATTAAATTGATTAAAATTTCTTGTTCAGGTATATTTAAATTACTATGCACCCTCGGAAAATTATAGTATTTCTAAGTCTTTTAGTCTTAGCTCTAACAGCGAGTATAGGTATTGCTATTTTCAATTCGCAAAACCAAGAAAAGATAACTATTGCGATCGCTGTTCCCTCCACTAATGTCGGGGAAACAATCCAAAGAACAGGCAACTCGATGTTTAGGGGAGCACAACTTTACATAAACCAAGTAAACAAGGCTGGAGGAATTCAAGGCAAGTTGCTGGAGTTAAAACGCTATGATGACCAACACAAACTGGAAGTAGCCGAAGAGGTAGCCAAAAAAATTGTTCAATCTAAAGCGATCGCCATCATCGGTCACTCTTCGAGTACCATATCTAAAGCTGCGGGAAAAATTTATCAAGACTCTGGGATTCCAGCCATCAGTGGTTCAGCTACAGCTGATACAGTAACCGAGGGCAATGATTGGTATTTTCGCACGATTTTTGCTGACAGTTATCAGGGGAGATTTATCGCGCATTACCTGAAACAGGTGTTAGGGTATTCCAAAATTTGCCTCATCCACAGTGACGATACTTATGGTTTAGGTTTAGGTCAAACAATTGAAGCAACTTTCCGAGAATTGGGAGGAAACATCGTAACCAAATGGCAGTTAGATCCTAGCCAAAATAAAGCTACAGATGAACTCATAATTCAGCAATTAAAAAAACTCAAAGAGCTGGGTCAAGCTCCAGAAGCAGTTGTCTTTGCTACTAATCGCGATCAAGTGATAAACTTGATTGCCCAAATGACACGGCAAAATCTGAAAATCCCCCTGTTTGGCGCTGACGATCTCGGTGATATAGGTAATGAAAAAACCTTTGCCAACCTGCCTGAAGAACGTAACAATAAAGGCTTCTTTACAAACGGTTTATATGCTACAGCCCCAATCATCTATGATGTGGCTAACGATCAAGCCCAAAAACTTAGGAGAACATTTGAAGAGATTCATAAAGATGCTCCAGGTTGGTATGTTGCTTCCTATTATGATACTGCCAGCGCAGTTGTAGAAGCAATTAAGCGGACTTTATTGACGAACAAAGACCTACCCAAAACGGCTTTTACTGGCAAAAACATCAAACAAGACCGCTACTTGGTAAGAGAAGGTTTAGCTGCTATCAACAGTCCAGAAACAGCGATTCAAGGAACGAGAATATTTTACTTTGATGCTCAACGGAATGCTGTTGCTCCTATGGCAGTAGGACGCTTTGACAAAACTAATCTAGTTTCGGCTTTTATCCAACTGCAAACCATTCCAAATCTCAGGACAGTTCCCAATCTAGAAGCACAAATCAAAGCTGGGAATATCTTGCAAATAGGACAGCAATACCTGCAAAAAACTGATGTCGTTTATGTAGGTATGGATATTAATCAGGTTAGCAACCTCGACGAAAAAACCTCTACCTATTTGATGGATTGTTACCTATGGTTTAGATATAAAGGTAACGTAAATGCTGAAAAAATAGAATTCCTCAACTATGGGGTAAATCGGCTAAATTCGGGACAAAAGTTAACTTTGGATGTACCAGTACAGGCATTGCCAGAGCAGGGAGTAAAGCATAAGGTATATCGGATAAAAGCCGATTTCCATGAAGAGTTTGATTTTCACAATTACCCTTTTGATGAACAGAATTTATCGATTAGATTTCGTCACGCTAACCTCACCAGAGATAAGCTGATTTATGCGATCGACTTTGTGGGAATGCGCGATAAATCCAGTCATAAAATAACTAAGGAATGGAAACAGCAGGTTTTTAACGAAATTAGCGCTTGGATTCCGCAAAATATATCCTTTTACCAGGATACCTTAATTAATGAATCTAGCTTAGGCTATCGCGAAGTTATCGATACCAACTCCAATTTGGAATACTCCCGGTTCAATGTCGTCATCGATATCAAGCGAGACTTACTCAGCTTCAGTATTAAAAATTTACTCCCCTTGTGGTTCTTTGTAGCTGTCGCTTACGCATTATTTTTTCTTCCCTTCGAGCATTTTTCTGCCGATCTATTAATTGGTTTGCTTCTCGCCATTGTCTTTTACCATTTAAGCTTACTACAAGCTTTGCCAGATGGAGTGGGTTATGTTGTTGCCCTCGACTATGCCTTTTATATAGTTTACCTATTACTAGGTTTAGAATTACTGATAGTAATAATAGGACATAAAAAGAGTTTTCAAAACAGTGAACTCAAGCTTAGTAAATTAATCATGCTTGGAAGGATAGTTTTTCCAGGAATTATTTTAGCAGCCTGTAGCCTGTTTTACTGGCTGTATTTCTTATAAATTTGATGATTTTAGAGTATTTAGTTAACTCTTAAATTTCGCACTTCCTCCAAATTTAATCCGGTTGTTTGACTGATAGTTTGGTCATCTAATCCTACATCAATTAATCGCTTGGCAATTTCTATTGATTTTTGTTTTACTGCTTGATTAACCGCCCTTGTAATTGCATTTCGCTGATCTTGAATAAAGATTTCTCGCTTTTCTAAATCTTCCAATTCATCACGAGTTAAATTTGCTTGGTTGGCAATTGTAAAAGCTTTCTGAATTTCAGGAACTTCTCCAATTTCCTCTGGTACTGTTTCCAAACTCCTAGCAGTTCTTAGGAAATAAATCCATTTATCAGTTAGAGTTTCTAATTCATCCAAATTTTTGTTAAACTTGGGCAATTCCACAAACACTAACTCGATATCATAGATTGAATAATCAACCAAGTAATCTTGTTCTTTAAGGGCAAAGCGAGAAATCACTTTATCCCAATTAGAAAACATTTCAAAATCGGTAATTGTCAAGGCAATTACAGGATTTAAAAGGTTATAGTTTTCTCCGGTATCAAGTTGAATTGAATAAGCTTTAGCTGCATTGTACAAGATTCGTTTTTCAAAACCTTCAACGTTCAATACTTGCATTTCAATAATTACAGTTTTGTCGCCTGTGATTTGGGCTCTCACATCTAAGTAAGTATCTTTAACGCCTCTAATTTTCGGTGCTAGATAGGGGTTGAGAATTTCTAAATCTTCAATGGTGGGATTGCTGTCATAAAGCAGAGCATTTAAAAAGCTGATTAAAATATCTTTGCTTTGTTCGGAACCAAAGATTTTCTTAAAAGCGAAGTCAGTTTTGGGATTGATAAATCTCATTGTTTATCCTCAGATTTGAGCTATTATTTTGATTTTGTCACATTTATCAAGAGGGCTACTAGTGCCAAATTTGTAGATAGATATTTAGATATCGCTACCCTGCCGACTTTATTGTAGAGGTCGTTTTAGTTAAACTAATCTTGTTTGCTTCTACCGAACGGATGAAATGGGAGGTAATCGTGCGAAAATTTTGGTTATTCCCTTTGCTGTTAAGTTTGTCTCTGGTAACAATGCCTCAGTTGGCAGTGGGACAGACGCTTGAGGAGTTGTTTGAGCAAGGCGAGGCGGCTTACAAAGCGGGAAACTACTCTCAGGCGGAAAGCATTTTTAGGAGAGTGATTCAACTCGACCCCAACAATGCTCTTGCTTACAACAATCTGGGCATTGTGCTGAGAACGCAGAAGAAACTGGAAGAAGCAGTAGCCAACTATCGCCGCGCTATCCTACTCGACCCCAACGATGCTAAAGCTTACTACAATCTGGGCAATGTGCTCTATGAGCAGAAGAAACTGGAAGAAGCAGTAGCCAACTATCGCCGCGCCATCCAACTCGACCCCAACTATGCTCCTGCTTACTACAATCTGGGCGTTGTGCTGGGAAACCAGGGGAAACTCGAAGAAGCAGTAGCCAACTATCGCCGCGCCATCCAACTCGAACCCAACTATGCTCCTGCTTACTACAATCTGGGCATAGCACTTGCACAGCAAGGCAAATTAGAAGAAGCCATTGCAGAATTTAAGAAATCTATTGCTTTAGACCCCAACTTTGCCCCAGCCCAAGAAGCCCTCAAAATAGTAGAAAGCCAGCTAACATTACAGCGCAATCCATCATCACCCAACAATAGATAATGTTTATGTGATAAAAAATCTAATCTATTGAATTAGGGAAAAGCCAAAACTTCAACAAAAAAGTTGGGTAATGAGCAAATGCAGCGCTCAATCGGGCGTTTCAATTAACGTAACTTTTCTAAATCAGAAGTATAAACCGCAAAATTAAAGTCGTCATTCACCAAGCAGAAGAAAGCAAAAATCCACTATATATGGGCGCACAGATTTCCATTATTAGATAATATGTCAATAGACAAATTTTAGCAAGAGGTTTTTTGGCAACTTTAAGAACTTTAAGATAAAAACTTATTTACAAAAATAGACTTTTGGGCGATGTATTCTCGAATTGCTAAATGCCGTAAAATCTTGGTATTTATTATCTGAGGCATAACAAATGGAATCTCGTGAATACGAATTTAGTAGTTCCCAAAACGAACTGATCAAAAACCTAGCTGATAAAATGCGCTTTGTAGCCTATTTTTTGATCGCTGCTGGGGTTCTAGGTGTGATTGGCGGAATATTCAATCTACGAGTAGGCTTAGGTAGTATCATCAATGGAGTTGTTTACATCTTAATCGGCGTTTGGACTAACAACGCTTCTTCAGCTTTCCGACGCATTGTTGAAACTACTGGAAATGACATCGAAAACTTGATGGGGGCGCTGGGTGAGTTGAGAAAACTTTACACTCTGCAATACTGGCTGTTAATAATTGCTTTGATCTTTATTGCGATCTTACTAGTGTTTACTTTGGTTTTCGGACTAGCCACTGTAAGTAGATAGAGTGTTAACAATTACCAATTGAAATGAGGTCAAACAAGTATTTTTTAGGAGTCAGAATACGGATAGTGAAAATTTTTACTTCCTGTATTCTGACTTTCAATTCCCGAAACTTTACTCCGTCGTTGTCAAACTTTGCTGTTTTACCCCGCGCATTTGCCAAATCTTCGTCACAGCAACTCCCAACAACATCGCCAATAAAATAGCAGTGAATATCGGCAACAAAATTCCTAAAATTGATAAAACAACGGAAGTTGCAGTTTCAAAGGTCGCTAAAACTGGATTACCCAAACCGCCAGTTGTAGTAGTGGAAAATAACCGAGTAATATTGGTGATTCCTTCTACAATAGCAGCAGAACCACCACCTGCGATCGCAGCCACACTCCACTGAAGTACGGGGTCAAAATGAGTAAACATTGAAGCAGTAATAATTGTCCCAGTAGCTACTGCAACTGGTGTTGCTAGAGTATCTAAAAAATGATCTAACAAAGGAATATAATAGGCAGTAACTTCGATTAAAGTAGCAATAGAAAATGCTACCAAAGCTTCATAAGTACCAATCCACTCAAACCCAGGCGAAGGTACCCAAACACCTGTCAAAGCAGCAATACTCATCGCTAAAGGTGGTACAAATACCCGAAAACCACAAGCAGCACTTAAACTAATTCCTAAACAAATTCCTAACAAAATATCCATAGAATTTTTCTCTGTAATCAGTTCAATACTAAGTGATTTTAACTTAGCAAAAATTTATTTAATTTTACATCTAACTGTTGATAGACTTATGTATAACCAATAGTACTTAATTATTCTTTTATTATAAGTAAGTTAGTGATGTAGCGGCTAAATCTATGATAGCAATCTCTTCCTATTTGCTTAATAATTTAGTCCGATAGAAAGAGTAAGCGGTGATACTAAATTGGCTAAGTTCATAGAAATAATGAAACAGCGGAGACAATCTATGACTAACCAACCTAATCCTACAATGCCAGAAGATCCCAAAGAAGCTGAACCCGGAAGAGGTGCACCTGGTAACGATCATTACGGCGTACAAACCGCACAAAATACTAATGTTAATCCACCAGATGCAGAGATTCCTTCTAATGTTGATGTAGAGCAAAACGTCGAGCAATTGGAAGCATTCAGAGACCAAGAAGAAGGTAGCGATTTAGACACCACTGCTGGTTATGTTATCGATGAATCTGGACGACTGGATAACTTTGCGATCGAACCTAAGATGTACGTAGAAGAACGCTAAAATTTAATTAATTTTGGCTGGGAGACGCGAACTCAAATTCCTCTCCCAGCTTGAGTAACAGCCATTAATTGAAATACACAGTAAAATAGAAAAGTGCATCTATCGGGATGATCAAACTCACAACAGACTAATCTGGTTACTTTGCAATACTTACTTGATCTGATTTTGCTCGCGTCTTCAAAACCATGCCAAAACTAGATTTGCCTCTGTTAATATATTTTGTGTAGTCTTCCCAGTTTCCGCAAATTCTAACGAAACGACTAACTTTACAGAGAAATATAAATTTTTGACTCTCAAATCTGTAATTTCGTTAAAGAATTTAATAATACCTCTGTGATTCTTAAGTTTTTTGACTACAGTAGTCCAAATTAGAGTATAAAATATATCATGTTCATTGCCCCAAGAGTAAGTTTAATGAATGAGGCGTTAATCAATTGTTTTAGCCAATTAATTACCAGAAATACGGGTTTGCACATTAGAGAGGAGGATAAAAATACATTAACCAAAAAACTCTGGCAAAGGATAAAATATTTACGAATATCAAATCCTGAAGATTATTATCTATTTTTAGAAGCCAAGAATGAATCTAAAACTCCTCAAGGTAAATTCGGACTCGGAAATTGGTCAGCCCAACAGGAATGGAAAGAGTTAGTATGCTTACTCACTACGGGAGAAAGTTACTTTTTTCGCGATCGAGGGCAATTTAGCTTACTTAGAACTAAAATATTACCAGAAATTATAGCGGCAAAACAGCAAAACTCAGAGGTAACAGCTAATCAAAAAAAATCTCTCAGGGTTTGGAGTGCTGGCTGTTCTACAGGAGAAGAACCTTATTCCTTAGCTATTTTAATTCAAGAATTAATTCCTAACTTAGATAATTGGAATATCTTAGTTTTGGGAACAGATATTAATTATAAAGCTATTGAGAAAGCCAAACAAGGAATTTATAATCCTTGGTCTTTTCGGTTAGTAGATCCTCATTTACAAATTGATTATTTTCAAGAGCAACAAAACGAATGGCAAATAGACGATCGAATTCGTCAGATGGTGAAATTACAACAGGGAAATTTACTAACAGATAACTTTCCTGACTATAATACAGAGATTTACGATATGGATTTGATTCTCTGTCGAAACGTTTTTGTTTACTTTGAACGCCAAGCTATTACAACAGTAGTTCAAAAATTTTATGATACCCTAGTGCCTGGTGGTTACTTAATGACAGCACACACTGAGCTTTATGGTCAGAATATGGGTGAATTTCAAGTCAATGTATTACCAGAATCAGTAATTTATCAACGCAGACAAAGTAAGCAATTAGAACCTAGTGATTCTGTGCAGCAAAAGAGCATAAAAACAGATTTATATAAAAGTTATCATTCTCATCATAGCCAAATATTTAAGAGTGAAACAGCGAAATACCAAGACAAACCTGCTGTATTAAAAGAATTACCGCAGAAAATCCAATCATCTAATTTTGCTCATCATTATGCAAATTCTCCGATCGCAAAACCAACAGAAACAGTTATCAAAAATGTATCTAATTCTGTTAATCAAAATTCATCCAATAATTTGCTCAAAGAAGCAGAAATACTATTTCAAGAAGAAGCTTATATGCCAGCAATTAACAAAGCCGAACAAGTGATTGCTTGCCATCCGCAACATTTTGCTGCTCATTACTTAATGGCGCAAGCTTATGCTAATTTAGGTCAACATAGTAAAGCTGTTTATTACTGTCAGCAAGCAATAGCAATTGATTCTTTGGCAGTACAGCCTTATCATTTATTAGCGCATATTGCTGAAGAAAAACAAGACATAGAAAAAGCCAAAATATTTTTGAGAACTATTATTTATTTGGCACCTTCTTCTGTTTCAGCATATTTGGAACTTGCGGCTATTTATGAAAAAGAAGGAAATACTAATAGAGCGAAAAAAATGTTAGCAACTGCTTTGGAACTACTCAAACAGCTACCATCCTCAGCTATGGTGGAGCAACAAAGCTCTGTAACTGCTGGTGAGTTGCTAGAATACGTCAATAAACTATTGTAAGAAAAGTTAATTGCTAATTAATTAGCGGAAACATACTATCCTAATTATACTAAAAGTCAAATCAGAAAAAATAGTTAAAAATAGGGAAGATGTGCAAACTTAAAGCAAAATCTTGTTAGGGGTGCTTCTCAAAGTGACAAATCAGCAACAAGTACAGGAATAGATTGCCACTCTGGTTAACTAAGTCCAATTATTGATTAAAGTAGAAATAGAAACCAGTATTAGTTGCTGAGCTACTGCGCTAACAGTTACTAGTAATAGTGTTTCTGCTGAGTTGGCAAATTGTAAACTTATATTGGTTCAGAAATCAAACTTTTATCTCATAAATTTAGTAAAAATACAAATAGGTTAACAATGACTAATAAACCTTATCTGATCTTTAGAATAAATAGTTCCCTCTATGGAGTGGAAGCATTTTGTGTGCAAGAAATTTTCTCTTTACCTAATTTGACACCAATTGCGGAAGCACCAGCTGATATTGTTGGTGTAGTCAATCTGCGTGGGGATATTCTACCAGTATTAGACTTAAATATGCGCTTGGGTTACGAGCAATTAGGGTATAGTTTAACAGACAGTATAATTGTTTTAGAATGGCAAGAATTTCGCTTAGGAATTATTGTGAATCAAGTCCTAGAAGTTCATAATATTTCCCTGCAAGAAATGACATCTGAACTATTCTATAAACAGGATTTGGATGTAAGGGAATCGCATTTAATAGCTGGCATTGGCAAAGTAGATGCAGATATTATCATGTTGCTGAATCATGAAAAGTTACTTTGTTATTCCGAAAATTATGAATCAATTTTAGGGAAAAGAACTTTAGAAAAAGGAGAATTTACTGAGAAATTCAGCAAAAAACAATTGCTATTTTGTCCTGAAGCAACACCAGAAGAAAAAGCAATATTAAGAGAACGTGCAGAGAATTTAAGGCAACCTACTCAAAAAGAAGATTTTACCGGATTAATTCCTTTAGCTGTGGTGGGATTAAATAATGAATATTTTGGGCTTGATTTAGCAATTGTGCGAGAATTTACTGATATTCGTCAAGTTACTCCGGTTCCCTGTTGCCCTCCGCATATTGTGGGAAATATGAATTTGCGGGGAGAAATTTTGACATTAGTTGATATTCGCACTGTGTTAAATATGCCAATATTAGGGATGGAAAATAGCAATAATATTAAAGTAATGATTATTAAAATGGATGATTTAATTGCGGGGGTGACAGTTGATGAAGTGTTTGATGTAATGTATTTGCAACCGTCGCAGATTTTACCTGTACCGACAGCAGTGCATTCAGCAAATAGTGAATATTTACGAGGTACGGCTAATTACCGTGAAAAAATGATGAGTATTTTGGACTTAGCCAAAGTTTTTCAGCAAGGTGATTTAATTGTAAATGAGGAAGTGTAATTTTATGAAATTTGATAGTATGTTTGGTAATTTAAAGCTAAGAGACAGAATTATTTTAGGGTATTCTGTACCTTTACTGTTTTCAGTTGCGATCGCCAGTGCAGTCTACTACAACGTGGGAAAAGTAGAGGCACAAAATAAAAGAGAAGTTTTGGGTTATGAAATAGTCAGAAATACAGACACGATCGCTTTGAGTTTAGCCAGGATTCAAAGGGCTGGTAGAGGTCACTTATTAAAAGCAGAACCACAAAATATTATCAGCTTTCAGGAAGCAGAAGCCTCTTTTAATAAATCAGCAGAATACTTGCAAGAAAAAGTAGAAGTTCTCAAACAGAAGCAGCGATTAGAACAAGTAATGACACTGGGAAAACAGTCAATTGAATTTAATAGAAACTTAATTAATCTAGTGAGAACTGGCAGGTTAAAAGAAGCATTAGAAAGTTATAATTCGTTAAATCGGCAAGAATTAAATCGAGAAATTGAGCAAGTGTTGAGAGAATTTGAAAAAGATGAAAAATTAATTCAACAACAAAAAAATCAAGAAACTAAAGATGCCTTAAATACTTTGAATTCAGTAGTAATTATAGGTACATTATTATCGATCGCTTTGGCTATTCCTCTAGGTTTATGGATTGCTTCTCGAATTACCCAAGCAATTAATGAAAGTGTGAGTGCGATCGCCACTTCCTCCACAGAAATTGCTGCCACAATTGAAGAACAAGAACGCGCCGCTTCCCAACAAGCCTCAGCAGTTCATCAAACTACTACCACTATTGATGAATTAGGTGTATCTTCTCGCCAATCAGCCCAACAAGCAGAAATGTCAGCTAGAGGCGCACAAGAAGCATTAGAAAAAGCTGAAGAGGGAAGTTCTGCGGTGGAATTATCTTTACAAGAAATGGCAAGTTTGAAACAAAAAGTAGAAGCGATCGCCTATCAAATTCTCAACTTAAGCGAACAAACAAATCAAATCGGCAACATTTCTACTTTAGTCAGCGAATTAGCCAACCAAACTAATATGTTAGCCTTGAATGCCGCAGTGGAAGCCGTGCGTGCTGGAGAACATGGTAAAGGTTTTGGAGTTGTGGCTAGTGAAATTCGCAAATTAGCCGATGCCAGCAAACGATCTGCTGACAAAATTAATGGCTTAGTGAGTGATATTAAAAATGCCATTAACTCTACAGTAATTGTCACTAAAGAAGGTACTAAAAGTGCTGAACAAGGAGAATTAATTGCTCAAAAAACTGCCGATGCTTTTGCCAGTATTATGGCAGAAATTAACAACGTTTATGAAAGTAGCCAACAAATTTCCTTGAACGTCAAGCAGCAAGCCACAGCGATTCAACAAGTAGCGTCAGCCATGAACTCTTTAAGTACAGCTGCTATGCAAAACGCCAGTGGAATCAGTCAAACTAAACTTGGTACTCAAAAACTCAACGAAGTTGCTGTAAATCTTAAATCAGTTGTCTAATAGTTGATACTTTTCTCGCTCAAAAAGGGCATCCTGAAATTAGACTAACAGATCGGACTATCTTGCGGTAACTGAGCCAAGTTACAGGTAAAAATACCATACTTAATATCAAGGTTGCTCAGGAGAAAGAAATGCTAAAACAAATCAGGTTAGGTTTAATTGTTCCTCTGGGATTTGGCACAATTTTTATAGTTATGTTAGGAATTGGAATCGTATCTAAAATAACTATGGAAAGATTGACTAAAGCGACTGAATTAGTTGCCCATACTTATGAAGTTAAAGCCGAATTGAAACAACTAGAAAAACTGTTAGTGGATGCGGAAACAGGGCAAAGGGGATTTATCTACACAGGGTTAGCAAACTTTTTAGAACCCTATAACCAATCGAGAATATTAATTCCCCGCACTTTGGGTAATTTAAGTAAACAAATGGCAGACCCTTTGCAACAAAGAAAATTGAATACAGTTGAAGAATTAGTGCGGCAAAAAATGGATGAACTAGCAACAACTATTGTTTTAAAAAATACGAACAGAGAAAAAGAACTAAGAGCCTTGGTAGTCTCTGGTAAAGGTAAGAGAATTATGGATCAGATCAGAGCAAATATTGAGTTAATGATTAAGCAAGAAAATGCTCTGCAAGCCCAAAGAATTGAAGCCGCAAAGCAAGCAGAATTTTTAGCTCAAGTTGTTTCGATCGGTGGTACAGTAATTGCGGTGTTAATCGGTTCATTTATTGTACTTTTTATTAGTCGTCAAATTATTCAACCAATTAATCAGGTAGCTACTGCGATCGCTACTTCTAGCAATGAAATTGCCACCACAATTGTTCAGCAAGAACGTACAGCTGCTCAACAAGCAACAGCTGTTAATCAAACAACTACGACAATGGACGAATTAAATATATCCTCACAAAGATCGGCAGAACAAGCAGAAGCAGTAGCTACAGGAGCAAGGCAAATATTAAACCTAGTTGATGGTAGATACGAAGACAATTCAGGATTACATCAAATTAGTTTGAAACAGAAGATTTCTACATTAGCTGAACAAATTCTTAATTTGAGTAAACAAACTCACCAAATTGGCAGAATTTCCACTTTAGTTAGCCAATTAGCCAACCAAACTTATATGTTAGCTCTCAATGCAGCTGTAGAAGCAGTGCGTGCTGGCGAACATGGCAAAGGTTTTGGTGTTGTAGCTAGCGAAATTCGTAAATTGGCAGATCAAAGTAAACAATCAGCTGAGCAAATTAATATCATTGTCTTTGACATTCAATCAGCAACCAATTCCACAATAATCGCAGCTGACGAAGGAAAAGTAACATTAGAAGAAATTGTCGCAGTAATTAACGATGTAGTTGTTAGTACCCAACAAATCTCTTTGAATGCCAAGCAACAAGCAACTGCGATCGAACAAGTAGTTGAAGCTATGAATAACTTGAATCAAGGAGCAGCTGAAGCTGCTAGTGGAATCAGCCAAACTAAAGAAGGTACCCAAAGGTTAAATGAAGCAGCCATAAATCTGAAAAGAATAGTTTAAAGAGTAAAAAATCTGGTAGATACTAACAGAGAGAAAATTATGATTACTAAATTAAAATTACATAATCGAATGTTATTAGGCTTAGAAATTTACCTGTAACCAAACATAAATAAACAATAACAAAGGAGAAAATTATAATGTATATCGACGATGAAGAACTGAGAGTTATCTTTAAATCAGCAAGCGAAGAACATTTACAAAAATTAGAAGAAGGTTTGCTGCACTTAGAAAAAAATCCTCATGAGCAAGCAAATTTAGAAGAACTCATGCGGGAAGCACATAGTCTCAAAGGTGATGCTGGGATGTTGGGATTAAAAGATATTTCCACTCTCGCCCATCAATTAGAGCATATTTTAGGTACAATAAAACGAGATGAAGCAGAACTATCGCCTGATGTTAGCGATCGACTTTACCAAGGATTAGATGCCATTAGCCAATTAGTAGTAGAAGCAGTTACAGGCACTCCACCCCGCATTGATCCCTTCCATGTTTTAGCTTATATGATGGGAGGAAATAGCCCAAAATCTTCAGCTAATTCAACAGAAAATCAACCATCATCAGAAACAGAAACAGCAGCAGAAACTCACGAAGAAGACACCCTATCTTTAGAGCAACCAACGGAAAATTTAGCAGCAGAAACTCCAACTACTGCCACTGATGTAGATGTAATTCACCCAGAAGTAGAAGATCCGCCAACCGTTAATATTCCAAATATTACATCCTCCGTAGTTCCCCTCAACGAAATTCAAAAACTAACCTTTAGCATTTCCCCAAGTTCAGAAAACTCTCCAGAATCTCTAAAAGAAGCAACCAACAAAACTCCCGTTGAACAAACTTATCGCATTGAAAGCGTGCGAGTAGAAACTCGGCATTTAGACTCCTTAATGACTCAAGCAGGTGAACTTACAGTCACGAAAATTCGGATTAATCACAGACTAGCAGAAATTGAAGAAATCACCAATTTCTGTGAAGAA
This sequence comes from Floridaenema flaviceps BLCC-F50, assembly GCF_041929275.2. Lineage (NCBI taxonomy): Bacteria > Bacillati > Cyanobacteriota > Cyanophyceae > Aerosakkonematales > Aerosakkonemataceae > Floridanema > Floridanema flaviceps. Next base: position 1,350,579 of record NZ_JBHFNR020000001.1, read on the forward strand.
TATAGCCGCATTAAATCCCAATCTTCTAGAACAACAGTCACAACTGAATCAGCACAAAACGCCTTTTTTCCCGTTGCAGCTTCTCTGTTTTCTCTGCCGCAAAGCTCCGATTTAGCACTAAAAAAAGATTCATCCAGAACTAAAGAAAATTTTCTGGAAAAGCTGGGAATGCTAGTTAACAAATTACGAAATTCTCTTTATGAAGATGTCCAAAGACTAGAAGTAATTTCTGATGAACTTTCCGATGGAATTAGAACTCTGCGACTGTTACCATTATCAACTATTTTTAGTTTATTTCCTCGCATGGTACGCGACTTAGCTAAACAACAAGGTAAAGAAATTAATTTCATTATTGAAGGAGGAGAAACTAAAGCCGATAAACGCATCATTGAAGAAATGAAAGATCCTTTGATGCACATGATTCGTAATTGTGTCGATCACGGAATTGAAACTGTAGAAGAAAGATGCCGCCTTGGTAAACCTCCCCAAGGAACAATTATATTGCGATCGAAACAAACAACAACGAATGTAGTAATAGAAGTTATCGATGATGGTAGGGGATTAGATATTGAAAAAATCAAACAAACAGCATTGAAACGCCGTGTTTATCGCGAAGAAGAACTGATCACAATGACACCATCCCAAATTCAAGCTTTAATTTTTATACCGGGATTTTCTACCCGTACATTTGTCACCGAAGTTTCGGGTAGGGGTGTAGGTTTAGATGTAGTGCGGAATAATGTAGAACATTTGAAAGGCAATATCCAAGTTGAATCTGATTTCGGAATGGGTTGTACAATTCGGATGTTGTTACCCACAACTTTAGCGACAGCGCACGTATTAATTGTTTCAGTTGATAACATTTCTTATGCAATTCCTGTGGAATATGTGATGATGGCGCGGTTAATTACACAGGAAGATATTTTTCCCATTGAAGGACAAGATACAATTCTTGTCGATTCTCAACCTATTTCAGTGACTCACTTAGCTGATTTATTAGAAATAAATCATCAGCAGGGATGGGCAACTCTGCCGCTTCAGCAAGTAGCTACAAATTCTCAACATTTGCCTTGTATTATTATTAAAGTAGGAGATGCTACTTTGGGATTAATCGTAGACGCATTACTAGATGAACAGGATGTAATGCTCAAACCCCAAGGTAAATTGCTCAAGCGGGTGCGGAATGTTTCTGGTGCGACAATTTTGGGTACTGGGGAAGTTTGTATGGTGTTAAATCCCCAAGATTTAATTAAATCTGTGCGTAAGCAAGCGGTGTCAAAAGTTGCAAGACGCTCTGTAAAATCCTTGCCTGCAACAGAACGCAAACAAGCTATTTTGTTAGTAGAAGATTCGATCGCCATTCGTACCCAAGAAAAACGTATCCTAGAAGGAGCAGGTTATGAAGTAGTAACTGCCGTCGATGGCATGGATGCACTTACCAAATTAAAATCTCGCTCTTATGATGCTATAGTCTCCGACATTCAAATGCCGAATTTAGATGGTTTATCCCTCGCCGCCAAAATTCGTCAAAATAAAGAATATAGCGAAATACCGATTATTTTGGTAACTTCCTTAGCCAGCGATGAAGATAAAAAAAGGGGTGCAGAAGCAGGTGCCAATGCCTATATTACCAAAGGCACTTTTAACCAACAGGTGTTATTAGATACGCTCAGAAGACTCGTTTAAAAGTCATTAGTCATCGGTGATTAAGTAGGTGCAAATAAATAAAATGAAAATAGTTATCTATCAATGGGGCGGGCAAGATGCCCACCCCACAAGAAAGCTGAAAATCTTGTGGGGTGGGCATCTTGCCCGCCTTTATTTTACTTTATTTAGATCTACCTACTTAGTCATGAGCAAAAAAGACCAAAAACAAATGACCAATGACGAATGACAAATGACAGATGACAAATGAACAAAATGCCAATTCGAGTTTTATTAGTTGAGGATTCACCAGTAGCATTGGTAATCTTGAAACGCATTTTAGCCGCATCTCCAGACATCGAAGTTGTGGGAACTGCTCGTCATGGTCGAGAAGCCTTAGAATTAATTCCCAAACTTCAGCCACAGGTGATTTGTACAGATTACCATATGCCACAAATGAATGGGTTAGAATTTACTGAAGAAGTAATGATACGGTTTCCTCGACCAATTTTGGTAATTAGTGCTTCTGTGCAAGCGGAAGATAGCCAAACTACTTTTAAAATGCTGAATGCGGGTGCGGTTGATGTTTTTCCGAAACCTCGATCTCCATCAATTGAAGAATATGAATTGCTCAAACAGGAGTTAATTAGCAAAATCAAAATTCTTTCTGGGGTGACTGTATTTACTAGGCATCGCCGCAATAGTAATATTACAATGCCAGTCGATCGCACTGCACACACAACCGCAGGTAATCATCAATCAATTAAGTTAGAAACTAAAACAAATTTTCCCATTTCACGACCTCCAGCAATTAATTTACCATTTCAAAATCATCATTCCAAACCTAAAATTGTCTCTATCGGTGCTTCTACAGGAGGGCCACAAGCACTCAATACTATTCTTTCTCAATTACCGATGAATTTCCCCTTACCAATCCTTTGTGTACAACATATTAGTGAGGGATTTTTGCAAGGTTTAGTAGATTGGTTGGGAACAGAATGTCAGCTACCAGTAAAAATTGCTAAATTTGGCGAAATACCTCAACCCGGAGTAGTTTATTTCCCTCCAGAAGGTAGACATTTAGAATTAGATGGTTTCGGTAGATTTCTCTGTACTAATTCGCCGCCTGTTTCTGGTCATCGTCCTTCAGTTACAGTTACTTTTAATTCTGTAGCTAAATGTTATGGTGCCGCAAATATTGCGGTTTTGTTAACAGGTATGGGGCGCGATGGTGCTGATGGAATGTTAGCGATCGCGCAAGCAGGAGGTATAACTATTGCTCAAAATGAAGCAAGTTGTGTAGTGTTTGGAATGCCGAAAGAAGCGATCGCTTTAGGTGCGGCAAAACACATTTTACCAGTGAATCAAATTGCCTCAATGTTACTCAAACAATTGAATATAGTGAATGGGGGTGGTGGGTAGGGTGCGATCGATCTTTTTTATTGAACCGCAAAGAACGCAAAGGACGCGAAGGAAGAGAAGGGAGAGAAGGGCTTTGGGGAAGTGCGTTGGCGTAGCCTGCCGTAGGCATATCGCTATTTACCCATCTTTACACGAACCTTAAATCATGATGCCCAGCAAGTTTTTTCCGGGAATTTTCCCTGTTTCCAATGCTGGCAGATTTTGATTGCTGCTCTCAGAAATACAGCTTGTGAGTTATTAGTAGGAACTGGCTCAATTTCTTTAACTACACTATTGGACAACAAATTCTTTCTTTCCGTTTTTGCTTAAATACTCTGGCTGTAATTCAATTATCATTGTGTTCCTCTTTTATTGATGTTTTTATAGCCAAAATTGGCGATCGCCCTCCATTAAACTAGGACGAATACCTTGTAATCGCAGATAAGCCATACGATCAGATCCATACAATGGCATAGGTAAACGAGGCTCTTTTAATGCACCATGATGTAGTAGTGTTAGTTTCAGCGTAGTGTTTAGAATATCTACAATTGGAACTTGATGTCCTAGCTCATGAACTGTTAAACGTATGGGACGAGCTAAACCTACTTTATAAGAAACTTTAGTTGTCACTAGAATCGCTTCACGAGATGATAAAAGAAGTGCCAATCCTTTTGATGGTGCTATCACCACTTTATCGTTCAGATTGTACAGTCGGGGAACACCAGACTTTTTACATTCCACCAAAATAAACTGAGAGTTAATTGCTTTAGCTCGCTCTACTAAATAGTTAGCTTCCTTGCCAACAAAAGAGCCATCTCGGTAAATCAGGACAGTCTTATTTTCTAATTCTGCTGCTGGTAACAATCGTTCTAACAATCTTTGGGGAATTTCTTCACCTGGTATTACTTCATCTTCTAATCGATAACGAACAAACTCCCCTTGTCTCCCATAAAGGCGCACACTTGCACAAGCATTCATCGTACCAGCTTGCCTTTTTTTAGAAACTCTGGAAATGTCCAAACCAATAAAATAGTCAGCAATTTCTAAAGGTTCAGCCAGAACGAAAGGTAAGTTTCCTAATTTTGCCAAAATTCCCGGAATTACCTGATTTAGAACATACTGATAGTTACCAGGATTACTCAAAGTATCCTCATAAATCATTTGACTAGCAATCTGACGACGCAGCAACAACGAGTAAATTTGATAATAAAAGCTACCTTCCTCTCTGTTATCAGCATAGCGATCGCTTTGAGGAAGAAATGACAAAACAATATCATGCGGTACAGCAACTAATCCATGAACAGCTTTTTCAATAGCCGCTCTTGCCTCAGTTATACTCAAATTATTGATTGACAAAGGTTGTTTAGTAATTATTTCACTCTCAAATCCATAGCTGCGAAGACGTTGCTTAACTTGCTCCAAGAACAGATTTACCTTCACATCACAAAGTTTCAACGCTGCAATTTGGATTACTCGCGATTTATCCTGATAATCATCGTGACGTTTATAAACACCTCCTTTTTTAAGACCTGTTAGTATATTACCTCTCTTTCCTTCAAAGTTATTTCCAAACAATAGAGTAGTTTCCTCAAGTGGCTTTTCTGGTTCCCAAAATAAAGATGGATGCTCAATCCTATTAATACTACGTTCTATTTCAAATCCATAAGCTTTTAAAGCATTTTTAGCTGTTGTTTTGTATTGACTTAAAAGATTTGTCCTATCTTTATGAGAAATTTTAGTTTCCTTGAGTAACTTCCCATATTCCACCTCAAATTGGTCAGCAGTGTCTGAGGTAACGCAAGGACGTAAAGCTGCCATAGCATAATAATATTGGTTTGAACTTTTACCGAATTGTACAGCAACTACAGGTTGAGCGTCAGGAGCCTCTTTTAGTGCTTGTTTACTAATAGAACCAGTGGCTTTTTCCAGCAAGTCTTTTCTATATTCCTCCATAGTTCCGACAATACCGACAATTGTGGCGTTACTACCCCGTTCAATACTTTGAACTTTCAAACCGATTAAAAGTTGTTCTGGGTTTTGCCTTTGAGGATGATTTTCATAGAAATCAGCTAAATTTTCCCGAAATACAATACTGCTAAAAACAGTTAAAGTTATAGCTGGCTGTAACTCACCTTCTAATTGAATAATTTCAGTCCAAAAATCCGGTTCTCTCCTAACTTCAACTCCTTTATCTGAGAAAACAACTGGATATGAAAATTGAGTTTTATTCAAAATCTGAACAGCCAACTGGGAAATAATCGAGGGTGTTTCTTGTGGCTGACGTACCCATTGGAATGAAAAAAAACGCTCCTGAAAACCTTCCACTTCATCTTGAATAGTTGTTAACACTTCTTTTAATTGATTTTGGCTAGGTAGGTGATTATTACTTGCTGCTAAAACCCAAAAATAAGGCTTGTGCCATATAACAACAGTTTCTGGTAGCTTTCGACTAAAATGGTAGCTTAAACGATTACCATCTTTTTGTTCAATTTCAGGAGTTAATCGAAAACACATTAATTTGAGTTGTGAGTATTTCAAAGGAAAAACTTCACTGAAAGATGTCACAGCTTGGGTGGATGAATCAGTAGCAGTCATGCTGGAACCTCAGAAACAGAAAATTTACAAATTGAACTAAATTGACAGTAGCGGCAGTTAAAGCCAGGATTGGCAGGAAAAATTTGGGCAAAGTCACCTAGATTTTTCTTGTAACGGCTTAACTCTGCTTGATGCCGTTGGGCGATTCGTGCTAACTCATTCTGAATGGCGTTAAGTTGAGCATTTGTTGCAGTAATTGGCTCAGACCATTTACTACTTTCCAAGTTATAGAATGAGGCAACAGCTTTCTTGTCTGGGTAGAGGTAGGTAGCAGCTAGAAGGTAAACAAATGCTTGTCTTCTGTCAAAATCAGATTTACCAGTTTTAAAATCTAAAATGTGTAACTTGCCGTCTGATTCAAGGAAGATGCTGTCAATAGCCGCAAACAAATTGAACCAATAATTACCATGTTTAATCTGTATCGGTTCAGGAAAACCTTCATCTCCTCGGCTCAATTTGACGATATTTTTTCCGAGTAAAATAGGATTTTTATGGTAGTTTTTGATAATTCCAATAAGTCGCTGCTGAACCTCTATTGACTCTTGGCTTAATTTTAGATTTTCTGCTATTTTTTCCACCCCATCTGAGTGTTGCAACAGTTGGATATCCTGATGAAATTCGTAAACAGCCATCTGTGCCAGCAAACCAATATGTTGAATTATGGTATCTTGCTCTAAAAGTGCTTTTACCAATGGTTCTTTCTTTTGCGCCCTCGCAAAACCACGCTTCATGTCACAGTGGTAGTGTTCTTGCCCAATAGCCGGAACAAACTGTGACCAAATATTAAAACTTGCATAGGGTAGCCAAGGTGTTTTCATAAGTTTAAACTCCTGAAATAGATAGCTGTAATTCTGTCTTTAGTGTCTTCCAACCATGCTGAGTTGCTACTTTTTTCAGTACAGGCTTGATGGTTTTTGGGGAAGCAGAAGACATTAAGATACTTGGATAAACTGCGGTTCCCCAGTTGGGATGTTCTAGTACACGACAGTTATTCTGAATTACTGGGAAACCCAAGAGTGCTTCTACCGCAGCTGTATCATCATGGCGGATTTCTCCTATGCGTGAGAGCAAAGGATAGCCAGTTCTAGGGTCAATCAAATCTGCCAAAAATCCGCGATCGCGCAAATCAAATGCCACATCAAACCCAAAGCGCATGAACTTTTCCCGAAGTCGTTCTTTTTCCCTCTCAATGTGATCTGTGCTTTCTAACATCTGGTATCGAGATTGCTGCAAGACAACGACAACCCACGAAACAGATAAATTCCAATCTGGGATGACTCGCTCCAAGTTTTGAATCATGAATGGACTTGGCTGATGAATGGAAATCTCAACTCTCTGTCCTGTTTGTGTGGTCAAATTTATCAGATTGCCTTGCTGGGTGGTGTTCATCTGCTCTACATAAAGTGTTTTGTAATCGCCTGAGTCCATATATAGCGCCTTTAATTATGTTGGCTTTTTATTCAACTCTATATATCCTATCACAGATGTTGGCTTTTTCGTCAACAAAACTTGATTTTTTCGTCAAGTCCTAGTATGATTCATGAGTAAGTAGGGAAAAAAACGTGGAACACACTTTTGGCAAGCTTATCCGTGAAGCTCGCAAGGATAAGGGCTACAGTCAACGCGAACTGTCGAAGCTGCTAGGATTGGATTTTACATACCTGTCCAAGTTAGAAAATGACCGTGCAGACTATTCACCTAAAGAGGAAGTCATTAGATCGTTAGCACGCAATTTGGATTTGGACGAAGAAGAGTTAATTTTCCTTGCTGGTCGTATCCCTCAGCGTGATGAAGATTTTCTGAAGCAGCATTATAAATTTATGCCTGCTTTGTTCCGCAGAATGCAAGAAAATCCCGAATTTGCCAACAAGATATTTCGGGAGGTTAGACAATCAGAAAATGAGGAGAACTAATGTTGGATATAGATATTATCAAGCCTTATCGCCCTATTCCTGAGCGTGAAATTGAACGTCAGGCTAATGACATTCTCAGGCGAATGCAAAAAACGCCCAAATATATTCCAAAGTGGCCTTTGGATGCTACCCGTGTGGCTGAGTTTTTGGGGCTGGATGTTGTTTGGGATAGGATACCACCCGATCCTCAAGGAAAGATAGCGGCTCGGATTTTACCTCTGGAGCGTCTGATAGAAATTAATGAAGATATTTTAGAACTGCCTAAAGGTTTTGAGGAATCAACAGTAGCCCATGAACTTGGACACTGGGTTTTTCACATCGACCAAAAAGCTGCTGGCATTTTTCAGGAAAGGTTAAAACAGGGGATTGACATAGATGTGCAGCCGTTTTTGTGTCGGGCTGTCAGTGGTCAGCTGCAAAAAATGGAGCGGCAAGCTCAACTTTTTGCCAGTTATTTACTCATGCCCCAATACATTTTAGAAGAAATGCAGATAGGAAAAGATTTAACAAAATGGCCTCACCTTTATGCAATGGCTAAAGATATTGGTGTTACTATATCTAATCTTAAAAATCGTTTAAAACAGCTAGATTGGATTATTATTCCTCCTGATTCTAAGATAATTTACTTGGGTAAATCCGCACCTTGTCGCAAAAAATAAGCTTTTCGTTATGAGGATGAACAATGAGATTCATCAATCCCAAAACCGACTTTGCCTTTAAGAAAATCTTTGGTTCTGAACAAAGCAAAGATATTTTAATCAGCTTTTTAAATGCCTTACTTTATAACGGCAATCCCACCATTGAAGATTTAGAAATACTTAACCCTTATCTAGCACCGAAAATTAGAGGTATTAAAGATACTTACTTGGATGTCAAAGCCAAAATTACAGACGACAAAACTGTAATTATCGAAATGCAAGTATTGAATGTTGAAGGTTTTGAAAAGCGCATTTTATACAACGCCGCTAAAGCTTATTCAATTCAACTGGATGCTGGAGAAAATTACAACCTTTTAAATCCTGTAATTGCTCTAACAATTACCGATTTTGAAATGTTTTCCAATTGGGATAAAGTAATTTCTCGCTTTGCCCTCAAAGAGCAAGATTACTTGGTTGATTATTCAATTTATGATATTGAGTTAGTATTTGTAGAATTGCCCAAATTTAACAAAGAATTGGCTCAGTTAGAAACCCTTACCGATAAATGGATTTATTTCCTGAAAACTGCTAGGAGTTTGTCAACTGTACCAGAAGAAATAGGGGAAATTCCCGAAATTCAAAAAGCTTTTGCAATTGCTAATCAAGCGAACTTAAGTCGTGATGAGTTGGAAGATTTAGAAAAGCGAGAAATTTACATTTACGATCAGCGCAATGCGATTACAAAGGCGGTTAATCAAAACAGACGAGAAATTGCCAAGCGATTAATTGATGTAGGATTAGACGACCAAACTATCAGTCAAACAACAGGATTAAACTTGGAGGAAGTGCGAAATTTAAGGGTTAACTAAATACTCTAGTTACATCATCCTAAATTTAACGACATATAGCGAGAGAGGTTTTATTGTGGAGAAATGCGATCGCTTTTTTTTATTGAACCGCGTTCGCGTAGCACCGCTACGCGAAGATCGCGAAGGAAGGGAAGAGAAGATCGATCGCAAATTGTAGAAAATCTTATTTAGTTTTACCATTAATTTAAGTACATAAGGGGCAAGAAGCAATGAATATTACTCTCAAGCCAGAACAAGAACAGTTTATCCAATCTCAAATTGAACGAGGAATTTTTGCTAATGCAGAAGAAGCGATCGCAGTAGCATTAAACTTATTAGAAGAACAAATCAAAAGTTACGAACAGTGGTTAAAGGAAACTCGCAAAAAAGTAGAAGTTGGACTAGCAGAACTGGAACGAGGCGAAAATTTCCCTCTAGAAATCGCGTTTGAAAGATTAGATCAAAAACTTACTAAATTATGTGAGACACAACAATAAAGCTAGGTTAACATCTGCGTTCATCTGCATTCAGATGGGTTCAAAAAAAGCCTAAAATTACCACACCAAAACTAAATAATGGTGCGTTACGCTGCGCTAACACACCCTACAAATAAACCAAAAGCGGCGACTCCCTAAAGAAACCACCGCTTACTATTAAAAACCCAAATTTTTAGTACCGTTCTTCCTCTTCGTATTCCGGCGCTTTCTTCTTCTCAGGAATATTTATCTTCGGAGCTTTGTAAGGTTTAGGCGCTTCATCATCCGCCCAAACGTCTTCCTCCTCATCATCGTAATTCCGGTTATCAAAACGTGGCGGTTCTGGTTCGGGGTAAGCTTTTTGCGCGAAAGTCCGTTGGGGTGGTTCGCTCCAATTTGCTTCTTCTAACTCTTCCTCGTAAACTGGTTCTGCTTGCGCCATTTTGCGTAAAGGTTGCGGACGCTCTGCTTCCCAGTTATCATCATCCCATTCTTGTTCGACAACAGGTTTGTTGATGCGAACTGGTTGGGGGTTAGCAGCACGCAAAGGTTCTCCTTTAGGCAACTGATTTTCTGGTCTAATAGCTACAGGAGGCGCAAATTCGTCTTCTTCCCGTTCCCAAGGTGCTCTACCAATACCCAGGCGTTCCATTACACCAACGGTTAATTGTACCAGTCTTTCTTCGGAACCTTCAAATACTATTAACCGATTTGGGCCACTGCTGACAATTTCTTCAATGGGTAACTCATAAGTACTAATTGTCTCAAAACCCGCTATGCGATCGGGAATTTGTGGTAAACCTACAGAAGCAATGATTAAAGAAGTCAGTTTACCGTCTTCAATATCAAACTTAAAACCTCTTACCTTACCTAAAGGTTCGCCTGTTTCTGTAATTACTTCACAGTTGACTAGATTACTATATGCTTCTACATCTACATCATCTTCTAGGACGCTATCATCATCTACCAAAATAACGTCACCTATTTGACGGATGCGTTCTAAAAGCATATTTCTGGGTATACCACCGATCCCAAGTATATTATCTCGTAAACTGAGCGCGACTATCTCTCGGCGATCGATATCTACCCAAAGCTGACTTACTACACCCAGGCGTTTACCCGTGTCGCGGGTAATTACCTGTGTACCTAATATTTCTGAGCGAAGGCGGATCTGATCAGATGTCATTAACTTATCCCGAATCCTGGTTAAAAATCCTTTTATAATACCAATCTTAATGAAACAAAGTTTAGTTAGGTTTGGTCGCAGTTTGCAACTTAATTCCCAAAACTTGGGTGTATGCTCCCCTTGCTTGAGTCACTCCAATTACTCTCTCTGCTGCTTTGATCATAGGGCCTTTATGACTAACCACGATAAACTGTGCTCGATCGGCCTGTTGTCTAATCATTCTAGCTAATCGTTCGACGTTTGCTCCATCTAAAAACATATCTACTTCATCAAATGAGTAAAACGGTGATGGGCGATAGCGTTGTAAGGCGAAAATAAAGCTCAATGCGGTTAAAGATTTTTCTCCTCCTGACATGGAAGCTAGTCTTTGCACTGGTTTTCCTTTAGGATGTGCTACTAAGTTGAGTCCCCCAGCAAAAGGATCTTCTGGGTTATCTAATGTTAAGCTACCATCACCTTCGGAAAGTTCGGCAAAGATTTTCTGAAAGTTCTCGTTTACTGCGTCGAATGCTTCTTTAAAAGCTCGATATCGCAAGGTTGTAAAGTTTTCAATTCGCAGTAAAAGTTCTGTACGTTCTGCTTCTAAAGTTGTTAGTTTTTCCGTTAGTTCATCTAAACGCGCTTGCGTGCGATCGTACTCTTCCAACGCTAACATATTCACAGGTTCCATCGCTTGCAACCGCTTTTGCAAACTCCGCATTTCTTTCTGCAATTCTTCTAAATTCGTATTCTCTGGTACGGTTGGCAAAGGTTCGGGTAATTCGCTTTCTTGAGTTTGTCTTTGCGTTTGGACATTTGTCAATTCTTCCCGACGTGCAACTTGAGTTTCTTGCAATTTTTGCAATTCCCATTCGGTTTGTTGTTGGGATTTTTGTAACTGACGCAATTTATTTTCCCTGGCATCTCTTGTCTTTTTCTCTTCTCCTAATTTCGCTTCAGCTTGAATCATCGCCACTCCAGTTTCGGCAATCTTAGCATTAATTTCCAAGTCTTGATTAGTTACAGTATTTAACTGTTCTTGTTGCAGATTTCTTTGGGTTTCGTATTCTGCTACTCGACGCTGAGATTCGTCAATTCTTGATTGTAAAAGTTGACTTTGATTCTCTAAATCTTTCAGTCTTTGTTCGGCATTTCGCAGATTTTGTTCCCGTTGATTGAGTTCTGCTTCCTGCACTTTAATCGTTGCTTGCATTTGTTGCCATTCGCTGTGAATTTGCGACTGTTCCAACTCGGCTAAACTTTGTCTTAATTGGGCTAAGTTCGCTTCGTTGGCGGGTAATTCAGTTTCTAAAACTTGCAAGCGAGATTTGGCACTAGCTAATTCTAAGGTATTTTTGGCGATTTGGGAGTTCAGTTGCGATCGCTGTTCGTTCAACCCATTAATTTCTCTCTTCAACTGTTCAAAATGTAACTCCTGTTCCCGGCGTTCTTGTCTCGCTTCACTTAACTGCTGAGTCAGTTGTTTAATATCTTGAGTCAGTTTCCCAATACTCTGTTCGCATCTCTCCAAAACTAACTCGATATCATGCAATCTATTCTTCAAACTGACTATTTCTACCGATTCAGTAGAATGACCTGTCCCAAAGTGTAACCCAGAATTATGACTAACACTTCCACCAGTCATCGCCCCGCTAGATTCCAACAAATCCCCATCCAAAGTTACCATACGGTATTGACCGATATATTGCCTCGCATCACTCAGGGTTTTAAATACGATCGTACTCCCAAAAACGTAAGCAAAAATATCTCGATATCGCGGTTCACATTCTATCAGATTAATCGCATAATCAATGAATCCGTTAGCATATCTTAACGCCACAATCGGCGTAACTTTTTGTGCATGGATTTTGTTCAAAGGTAAGAAGGTAACTCTTCCCGCCTTCTTCTGTTTTAATAATTCAATTCCCGCCGCCGCAATGCCGTCATCTTCAACCACTAAATGTCCTAAACGCGCACCAGCAGCAGTCTCCAAAGCTAATTGATATTCGGGAAAAGCTCTACCCAATTGAGCAACTAAACCACAAATTCCTGGCATTCCCGACTGTAAAATTAACTTAGTCGCGTAAGTTCCTTGAGCTTCTTGTTGCGCTTGTTGTTGCGCTTCTAATTTATCGAGTTGACGTTGCTTTTCTCGCTGTTCTTGAGACAGGCGTTTTTGCGTGTCTTGTTGCAGTTTTAACTCTTGTTCTGAGTAAGATAATCTCTCAGCTAACTGTTGAACTCTTGACCCAGATTCTTGTAATTGATTTTCAAAATCCACCGATCGAGATTGTTTACTTTCTAACTGCGGTGCTAGAGATTCTAAAAGTTGGGTTTGTTCTTCAACTAGTCTTTCTAAATTAGTAAAACGTTCCCTTAATTGTGCTTGTTCTGTACGTTGCGGATCGATGATTGCTAAGAGATTTTCAACTTGGCGATTTAGGGAAGTTTGTTGTAACACCCAAGCTTCTGAAGAAGATGCGATCGCACTAGCACTTTCCCGACTCTGATTAACCGCCAACTGTGCCGCATCTCGCAGCGCAACCAATCCCACCAACTCATTTCTAACAACTTCCTGCTCTTCAGAAATTCGAGCTAAATTTTGTTGATGTTGCTCAATTTCCTGCCGAGTTTCCCTTAATCGCTTTTCCGTTTCATTAAAACTTGTCGTTAATTCCGTTTGGCGTAATTGTAATTGTCGTTTTTCAGCTTCTTGAGTTGCTAAAACCGCTTGTAATGATAAAAGTTCCTCTTCACCCAAAGCTTTAACTTTGGCATTCAACTCTTCTAATTCAGCGCTAACTTCCCGAATTTGTTGATTGAGAGTTTCCAGTTGTTCAGTTAATTGGGTAGAATTGCGATCGCCTAATGCAATTTGCTCCCTTAACTGAAATTCTTGATTTCGGAGAGTTTGCCAAACTAAGACAACCTCCCACTTTTCCTTTTCCTGTAATTCTGCCCGGAGTTTCTGATACTTTTCCGCCTTAATTCTATCTTGGGAAAGGCGATCGCGCTGCGAAATCAACTCCCTTTCCACAATCCGACAACTATCTTCCCTTTCCTTAACCGATTCTAAAGTCTCCTTCGCCTGAGAAATCTTCCGATCAAAAGCAGCAACACCCGCCAACTCATCAATAATTTCCCGACGTTCCTTAGCATTCATCGAAATAATGCTAGTCACATCCCCCTGCAACACCACATTGTAACCTTCCGGGTAAACCCGCAAACGGTTCAACTGCTCGTGCAACTCCGTCAGCGTACAAGACTCGCCATTAATGAAGTAAGTCGAGGTATAACTCCCCTGCTTCGTCACCCGCAACTTCCGCGTCACACTCCACTCCTTCGGGGACTGGGAATCAGAGGTGGGGGGGTGGGGAGGTAGGGAGGTAGGGGGAGTATTTTCCCCCATCTCCCCATCTCCCCATCTCCCCATCTCCCCATCTCCCCCGCTTTCTTCCTCTGCGACAAAAAACCCAGGTTCATCGGACAAATCAAAAGTCACGGTAACGCTAGCTTCAGCAGTTCCGCGATTAGTTTGGTGATTGTGGTTAATCAAATCAGGTAAACGTTCCGCACGCATACCCTTAGAACTAGCAAGACCTAAACAAAACAGTAGCGCATCCAAAATATTCGATTTTCCCGAACCATTTGGCCCAGAAATAACCGTAAACCCCGGCAGCAGAGGGACTTGGGAAGTGCCGCCGAAGGACTTGAAGTGAGATAATTCCATGCGCTTGATATGAACCATAGACGCTGGGCGAACCAAGCATGAAAATACAACTGTATCAGCCAGTGTAGCGATTCTCAACAGGTTAGCATAGTTACCTTTCGGAAAGCCAACCTTCCTTGTTAAAAAAATTGTGCCGAATTTTCCTGTTTACTTCCAGTTCCCCTGCTCTCTAGTTTTGTCAGAGTACGTACAGTTTGGTAAAAATAAAAATTTTTGCTTCCCTACTGATATTTAGATCTTTTCTGGGAATTATAAATCTAGTGAGGATTAAACCATTGCTGTGAAAACAATCACCAGCACACTGGTATAGATTGTTATTTTACTTAGGGTACATTTGCCACTGTTTGGCACTTAAGGAGAAATTATTATGGCAGTCAATATTTACTCAAACCTACCCGGAGACGGTTTTGAATCTGAAGAAACCAAGCTTTACAATCTCATCAATGAATATCGCACCCAAAATGGACTAGCACCAATAGCAGCATCCAAAGCGTTAAGCATCGTTGCTAATCGCCATGTCCAAGATTTAGCAGAAAACATTGGTACTCTAACTCACTCTTGGAGCGATGCTGTTTACGACCCCAACAACCCTAGCACTTATTCTGCAATGTGGACAGCACCGCAACGGTTCAACACAGGGTACTCTGGTAATGGTTACGAAAATGCTTTTGGCGGTTCAGGAAATTATGTAGCAACAGCGACGGATGCGCTACAAGGTTGGAAAAACAGCCCCTCACATAATGCAGTCATCCTCAACCAAGGAATGTGGCAAAATCTTAAATGGAATGCTTTGGGCGTTGGTCTTTACAAAGGATACGCAGTTATATGGTTTGGTGAGCAAACAGACCCTACAGGAACTCCGGCGCTAACTACCGCCAGCAATCCAATTTTAGGTACCGAAGGCAATGATACGCTGTTTGGAACTATTGGCAATGATACAATTCAGGGTTTAGGAGGCAATGACCAAATTTTTGGCAGTGATGGTAACGATGTTTTGTTCGGCAATCTGGGAAATGATCTCCTCAATGGTAATTTAGGCAATGACACCCTATATGGCGGTCAGGATAGCGATAATCTTTATGGTGGTAAGGGTGAAGATGTTTTATATGGCAATTTAGGCAATGATTTCCTCTACGGCAACATCGGTAAAGATACTCTCTACGGTGGTAAAGAAAATGATATCCTTTACGGCGGTCAAGACAATGATGTTTTATTTGGTGATGTAGGTAAAGATACTCTGTTTGGTGATTTCGGTGCTGATATTCTAACTGGTGGCGAAGGAAGCGATATTTTTGGTTTGCAATTAGATAAAGGTACAGATGTAATTACTGATTTCGCTGATGGGATTGATTTTCTGGGATTAAGTGGTGGTTTAAGTTTTGCTAATCTCTCAATTACTCAGGGTACTGGAAGTGATGCGGCGAATACTTTGATTTCCAGTAATGGGCAATTGTTAGCTGTGTTGCAAGGGGTTCAATCTACTAGCATTACTCAAGCAGATTTCACTATTTTGTAAGGCAGAGGGTAGAAGGTAGAAGGCAGAAGGCGGAAGGCAGAAGGAGAAAGTCAAAATTCCCCTTGTCCCCTCTGCCCCTCTGCCCCTCTGCCCCTCTGCCCCCCTGCCCCCCTGCCGCAGTTTCAGCGACGACGAGAAGAACGTTTATCGCTGTCTTGTCGTCTGCGATCGCGCCAATCTGCTAACGTTAAGTAGATAACGCCACCAGTGACGGTAACTAGTAGCACTAAGGCTGCTACGGCGAGAACATTGTAAATAGGTATTGTTGATTCCACTTTTCTACAAACCGTTACGCGCCCAAACTACCATCGAAATTGAATAGGTAAAGAGAACTAACAGAGCAACCCAACCTAAAGAGAGAATATCCATAAGCTTTGTTTACAACCAAAAGATCGAAAATGACTCCAAGGATTATCATACTTCGTTAGTGGTGGGATCTGAACTTTGGACGACTTAAACGCAGAACGGATAGAATCTCTCAAGGCTGGTATTTGTGGCGCTTTGTCTCTGTCGCTGGCATTTAGCGTCATAACGCTGTTACATCTGTTTTTGGCAAAGCAGTTTCCGGCTGTTGCTATTTGGCAAACTCCAACAGTAATTAATCTTTTATTTAGCGGCGGAGTAGCTTTTTTAAGTGGTTTTCTCTTTGGAATCACTTACCGCTACATTATTCGCCAAGATGAAAATTCCCATCTCCAAGAAGGTGCGGTGTTATCCTTTGGGCTAGTAC
This sequence comes from Floridaenema flaviceps BLCC-F50, assembly GCF_041929275.2. Taxonomy (NCBI): domain Bacteria; kingdom Bacillati; phylum Cyanobacteriota; class Cyanophyceae; order Aerosakkonematales; family Aerosakkonemataceae; genus Floridanema; species Floridanema flaviceps. Next base: position 1,367,235 of record NZ_JBHFNR020000001.1, read on the forward strand.
GAGGTTTAGCCCAAGTGGATATCGGGTTAAAGTGGGAAAATACCTTTTGGTCTTTAGGTTTTCTCTGTGTTGAAAGTCTTTTACTATTCGCTTTCGCCCGCTTTATCCTCGATTTAGCAATTTACCGTCAATGGGTTAAACCTGCAAGGTAGCTGGGGAGGTGGGGGGATGGGGGGATGGGGAGGTGGGGAGGTGGGGGGATGGGGAGATGGGGAGATGGGGAGACAGTTTGAAACTCAAAACTTTCCCAGTCCCTAGTCCCTAGTCCCTGTTAAACTATAAATTCGGTAAATTCTGGTTGTCCGTAGATCATGTTGCGATCGATCGCTGAGAGAATTCTATTATCGGCAAGTTGGGAAAATAGGCAGCGACACACTAATTTTGCTACATCAGCGCGGTGAATTGTTCCGGCAATTTTGTAGTCTTCTGTGAGTACTCCATTGCCAGTGCTGGGTTCTGATTTTAGTCCCCCTGGTCGGATAATTGTGTAAGTTAGTCCACTTTCAATTAAATGTTGTTCTGCTTTTTCTTTTTCTGCTAAAACTGCACCCAAGGTTTGCATTGCTTGGGGTGGTAAGGCAACTGCACTATTGCCAGTGCCAATTGAAGTGACTAAAATAAATTTTTGTACTCCGGCTTTGACTGCGGCATCAATGAGGTTTTTGTTACCTAAATAGTCTGCACGTTCGCCGTCTTTGGGTAAACCGCCTATTGTGCTAATTACTGCTTGAATGGTGTCGCTTTGCATTGCTTGTTCCATTGCAGTTTTGTCTAATGCGTCTCCCATGACAATTTTAACTCCCATCGCTTCCAGTTCTGGGCGAGTTGCTTCTGAACGCAGTAGTGCTTTTACTTTTTGGTTTTGTTCTGTTAAATTTATGGCAATTTCTCGTCCTACGCCGCGACTTGCCCCTGCTAGAAATATATAGGATGCTTCTGTCATGTTGGTTCCTAAAATTTATAATTGACCTTAATTATAAGGCATATTGCTTTATTATTTTTTATAAATAAATATATGTTGCTGATTTTGATTATATAAGGAGAGGTTAGTTGCTGCAAAATGTTACTTTGTCTGGTGTAATTGCGATCGCTATTGGTGCGATTCCTGGTGCTTTAACTCGCTATTATGTGACTGAATTGTGTAAAAGTGCGATCGGGAGAAACTTTCCTTACGGCACTTTTATTATCAATTTTACAGGTTGTTTACTAATCGGTTTTTTCTTCACTTTATTTCAGGGAATTCCTGGCTTTCCGCCTGAAATAGATTTGCTGATTAGAACGGGGTTTTTGGGTTCTTATACAACTTTCTCAACTTACGGATACGATACCTTATCATTGTGGCGAAATGGCAAGAATGGAGCTACCATTTTTTACTGGTTAGGTAGTGCATTTTTAGCGGTTATTGGTGTTTTAATCGGTCGTTATTTCGCGCAGCTAATCGTAGGATATTAGCACAGAAATCATCAAAGTATGTCCAATAATTTAATTACTGGGGGTTGAATCATGCAAAATAGTTTTAATCGCACGATATTAGCAATTTCTGTAGGTGCCATTCCGGGTGCAATAGGGCGCTACTTAATCGCTGAATTGACCAAAGATTTAATTGGTAAAGATTACGCTTTCTATGCCACGTTTTTTATTAATGTAACTGGTTGTTTTATCATTGCCTTGTTTTACACTTTAAACGAGAGAAAGTTTAGGAGTATTCCAATTGAATATCGATTGGCGATCGCAACTGGTTTTTGTGGTGCTTATACCACTTTTTCAACTTACGGATTAGAGACTGTTTTACAAATAGATAAAGGTGCTACAACAGTGGCTTTAATCTATTGGTTAGGCAGCATAATGTTGGGAATGGTAGCTGTAAAATTGGGCGTAATTTTAGGTAGCCTTAATTCTAATTACGAAGGATTTGATAGCTGAGGCAAAATATCATTTGCTCAGCAAACAGAAACCGGGTTTCTGCGATTTAAAGTATTTATCAAAGCGATGGCTATTTATCTTTAGTTTGGAGAGTCAAATTTAAACATGGTAAACCTAAATCTTTTTCAATAATTGACTGGGTTAATGTTCTAGCTTCGGCGCTACGAGTTAGTAATTGGGCAGTTCCATCGCCTTGAGAACCGACTCCTTTGCCACCCCAAATTAGGTTTTGAATGGGGGAATAGTTTAGTAAATTATGCAGTTTTGGCGCTTGTAATTCTGTGGGAGATGCGGGGGCGATTAGGCGATCGAATATTTCTTGCGCTTCTTTCATTAATTCCCCTATTTTTTCCGCATTTCCGGCAATTAATGCTTGCTTTGCTTGGGCGGTAATTTCTTGATTTAAAGAACCAAGGGCGCGGCGAATTCCTTGGGTAAATTCACCTTGTTCGGCACAAAATTGAGCATTCAAATCTCGGAGAATTGTCACTGTGTCTTTTCGCCCTTTCAAATCTACAATTAAATAGTAAAAGCTACCATTTAAGGGAATTGGTTCAATTTCTAATGCTTTGCCATCGAATGTAAGAAACGTTGGGATTTGTCCAAAGGCACAAATTTGATCCATTCTGCCACAACGGGAAGGTGTTAGGGTTTCGCCGCGATAAGCTAAGTCCATTTCTTGTTGTTTGGCAAGATTTAAATTATAAATTTGGTTGCAAGCTTGAGCGACTAAAACACAAATTGCGGCTGAGGATGAAAGCCCTTTTTTTAAGGGTAAATCCATGCGATAACAATCTATTTCTAATCCGTTAATTGGGTAGTTATGCAAAATTTCGTGAAAGGTTCCGGCAACGTAACTCCAGAAATTACCTTTTTTCGCTTCTGCTAATAATTGTTCTGATTCTAATGGTAAAAACAGGCTTTGTTGTTGGTTATTGGGAAGGATGGAACGAACTATTAATTGATTTTCTTGCTGACGAACACGAGCATAAATTCCTTGGTTAGTACCAACGGCTATGCAGTAACCGGGGGTTTCGCGAAACTGAGGGTAAGCACCAGCCCAGTCTGAGTGTTCGCCAAATAAGCAAAGCCTACCAGGGACAAATAAGTTTAGCTCAGACATTTGCTAGGAGGTAAAGTATAAATATAAACATAGATACCATTTATTGCCGCTAAATTTCTAGCTTTTGCCTTTTCAATTAGTTTATGACTAAATTCCACAAAACAGCATCAAGTTTTATCAAGGGCTCGAAGACACTGCCGGGAAAATACTAACGCAAGTTGCTAGTTATTTACATAAAGGTACGTTGTTGGGCTTTAGCCCTCTTAGGAAACGTGGCTTTATGAGGGCTTTAGCCCAACAACGTACAAAGAATCAGACTAATCTTATAACTAGCAACTTGGGTTACTATACTTCTGAGGAGATTTTTGCCTAGGAGTGCGATCGCATTTTTGCCACTCGTTGGCTATGTGTTGGGCGCGAGGAACAAATCCCTAATCCGGGAGATTACTTTCTGCAAGATATCGGTGGGGAAAGTTTAATTGTATTGCGTGATTCAAAACAGGAAATTCAGGCTTTTTATAATGTTTGCAGACATCGAGGAACCAGGCTTTGTGTTGAAGCAAAAGGTCATTTCGCCGGAACGATTAACTGTCCCTATCATGCTTGGGCTTATGGCTTAGATGGACAGTTAATGGTTGCGCCTTTGATGAATGAACTGGCAGATTTTTGTCGCGAAGAATACCCATTGCATCGCGTGAATGTCATTACTTGGGAAGGATTTATTTTGTTAAATTTATCCCAATCTTGCGAACCCTTTACTAGTGCTTTTGCCCCTTTAATTGGGAAATTCGGTCAATGGCATTTACCACAGCTAAGGGTAGCATATCGTATTGATTACAAGGTAAAAGCTAACTGGAAGCTGATTTTTCTAAATTACTCTGAATGCTATCATTGTCCAGTAATTCACCCTAACTTGGCGAAATTATCCCCTTACCGCAGTGGAGAGAATGATTTGTTTTCTGGGGCTTTTTTGGGAGGGTTCATGAAACTAAAGCAGTCAGGAACCAGTCTAACTATGAGTGGCGATCGCTGCGGGTTAGTTTTGGGGGAATTGAGTGGAGAAGACTTAAACCGAGTTTACTATTACTCAGTTTTTCCCAATCTGTTATTGAGTCTATTTCCTGATTATGTGATGGTGCATCGACTATTGCCGCAAAGCAAGAGTGAAACGATGATTGTTTGTGAATGGCTGTTTAGTCCAGAAAGCTTTAACCAAACTGGGTTTAATCCATCGGATGCGGTGCTGTTTTGGGATCGAGTCAATCAACAAGACTGGCAGGTGTGGGAATTGATGCAAGCTGGTGTAAGTTCTCGCGCTTACACTCCTGGGCCTTATTCTAGTGCAGAAAGTTTGCTGGCACAATTCGATCGGGAATTTCTCCGACTAATGGGACACTAAGTATAACAGGGAGTCGTATTGCGTCATCAAAACATGATTTTATTTTTCTTGAATTCCTTAATTTTCGGGCAATTCCTGCCTTTCTTTAAGAGGGTGTTTACTAACTGTCAGCTATTTGGGCTGCGTATTTTTTCGGCATTGGTTTAAACTCCATACATATTCAGAGGAGTGAACAGAATGGATTTACGTAGAGATGCTTTGGAGATTCTTAAAGAAACCAGCCGGACTTTCTACATCCCAATAAGTCGTCTACCGCTAGAACTACAAGCAGCTGTGGTTTCTGCTTATCTATGTATGCGTGCTATTGATGAGATTGAAGATCATCCAGAATTGGCAAATTCGGTCAAGGCAAGATTGTTACGCAGTATTAGTCTGAGTTTACAGGGTGCAGCTGATGGGGTGATTCCTGATGATTTTTATCAGGAGTTCCACTCTCAGGATGTTTTGCTACCAGAAGTGTCCCTGCGGGTGAAGGAATGGGCTTTGCTGGCACCAGAAAGTATTGCGCCTCGTGTTTGGGATGCTACTGCGGCTATGGCCGATCGCATGGCTTACTGGGCGGAACGCAACTGGGAAATTCACACGGAGGCGGATCTCGATCGCTATACTTTCAGTGTCGCTGGTGCTGTGGGTTTGCTGCTGTCTGATTTGTGGGCTTGGTACGATGGGACTCAGACTAACCGGAGTCATGCGATCGGTTTTGGTCGCGGTTTACAAGCTGTCAACATTCTTCGCAACTACAAGGAAGATTTGCTGCGTGGGGTAAGTTATTTTCCTAATGGCTGGACTGCTGACGATCTGCAAATCTATGCCCGTCGTAATCTCAAGCTGGCTGATGCCTACACTAGGTCTTTACCTCATGGCCCAGCTTTGGACTTTTGCCGCATTCCTCTGGCTTTAGCTTATGGCACTTTGGATGTGCTGGCTCATGGCGAAAGTAAACTGACTCGTAGCGCAGTTATGGCTCTCATTGAGCAAGTAACTGGCTCGAAAAAGTAGTTGCTAGGGAACAGGGAACAGGGACAAGGGGACAAGGGGACAGGGGGGCAGGGGGACAGGGGGGCAGGGGGACAGGGGGACAGGGGGACAAGGGGAATTTTTTTACTTTCTGCCCCTGGAGTCCCTGGAGTCCCTGGAGCCCCTGGAGCCCCTGGAGTCTACAGCAGCTAAAAGGAGAAAAAGGCGATAAACTAAAGCCATTTGCTGCTTTATGGGGCTAAAACTCTAAATAGCATCATCGCTTGTGAGGAGAAAATTTTAGGTAAGCTTACTCCGGTCTAAAGACACGGAGCTTTAGCCACAGATTTGAAATGTCGGAAAGAGAGATAATTGTCCCTCTAATTGACAACTCATGCCCGGACTTTCGGGACTGATTACAGAAGCCCCCAAAGCAGCCATAACATTAGCCGCATTTACATCAGCATCATGCTCAAACCCACAATGCCCACACTTAAAAACCTTCCCGTTGCGATACGACTTCCCTTTAACTGGGTGAATGTGATGGCAGCGAGAACAAGTTTGACTTGTGTATGCAGGTGGCACAAATACAATTTGAACTCCCGCAATATTGGCTTTGTATTGAGTGAACAACCTCAGTTGATAAAACGCCCAGTTGTTAGTCCTGCGACGTTCAGTTTTATTCCTTGGTTTTTGATTCAAGGATTCTCTGATATTGGTCAGATCTTCAAAAGCCAATGCCGCATCAAATTGTTTAGCTTCCTGAACAATTTGCTTAGAAATGTTGTGGTTCAACCACTTTTGAAATCGCTGTTCTCTCCCGGAGAGCCTTCTAAGAAGTCTTCTCGAATTCCTAGTGCGTTTGGATTGAACGTTAGCTCTAACTTTACTGTATCGATCTCGAACGCTTTGAATTTGTTTCCCACTCCACGATTTACCCGTAGAAGTAGTAGCATTAAACTCAGTGAGACTGTCACCAGTCCCACTGGTCTTCAAAACGGAACGTGAAAGTTTCCCTTCATTCCGCTCCTCTGTGATATGGTGCTTTTCACGCATACCTCATTACCCATTTATCCTCGACTTTTTCAAGTCTCCTGGTGGGCTTAGGCTCGGTACTATTGCAACCGGATTTTTTGCCCAGACTACTATCGTTGGTAGTCTTTGTGTCGTGGCAATGTCTGTGTAGAAGTTGCCAGTTATCGTATGAATCCTTTCCACCTTGCGATTTGGGGATTCTATGGTCAACTTCCATTACATCGTCTTCTCGGAATGTTAGTCCACAGCAGGTACACTTCCCTTTCTGTTTCTTCAAGAGTGTTGAAACCCTCTTGGGTATTTCAGGGCTGTTTCCCATTCTTGTACTCCAGTAAACCAGGTTTCCGTCGTATGGTGACGATTCGCCTTTAACTTTTACATGGCGCTTGATTTCGGTGGCGCTATGTTTTAGTAACCGCATTGGGTTTTTACCCTCTGACCTGGTTGCGAATACCCAATTTACGCCTCCTATTGTTTGCCAATATTTCTTTGCCACCCATCCTAATGATTTGTTTGGGTGTCGGCGTTTTGCCCAAGCGGTAAGTTTAAGGTAGGCGAGGTTGTCTAAATCTGAAAATGCCTCACTGCTTACTACGGTTGAGTAATATTTAGCCCACCCCTTGATGATGGGGTTTATTCGACTGATGAGCGCCGCTTGAGGTGCTGTCTTATGGGCTTCAATTACTTCTGCTATTTTTTTGTAATGTACCTTAATCTTCTCTTTACTTGGGGTGATGATGGTTTTAAAGCCTAGAGGTCGGTTTCCTCTTGAGGTTTTCCCAGTATGGTATTTTCCCACTGGAAACTGACGTATATTAAAACCGAGGAAGTTGAATCCTGGTTGCTCTTGCCCACATTGACTAAGGGTGTGGGCAAGCCTTGTTTTGCTTGGCTTTAATTCCAGTCCCATGCCTTTTAACCATTCAGAGATAATTTCCCTGCATCTTTGGACAACGGTTATGTCTTCGTGGAGAATCACAAAGTCATCGGCGTAACGAATAAGGTTGAGAGCTTTTCGGTTGTCTCTTTTGCCAAAACCACCTCTGGTGGGTAAAGTATCGGCAAATTCTTTTACTCGTTCTTCCATCCCGTGAAGGGCGATATTTGCCAATAGTGGAGATATGACCCCCCCCTGCGGCGTTCCCTCAGATGTATCAAGGTACTGTATATCATCCATCACTCCCGCTTTTAACCACGCTCGTATTTGTCGGCGAAGGGTGGGGAATGTATTTAATTTGTTGAGCAGTGCCTTATGGTCGATGCGGTCAAAACATTTGGCAATATCGGCATCCAGCACAAATTTAGACTTGCAGTGGATACTTTTGTAAATTGCCTCTATCGCATCATGGCATGAGCGTCCGGTTCTGAACCCGTATGAATTCGGTTCAAATCGCGCTTCCCATTCTGGCTCTAATGCCAGCTTGACTATCGCTTGCAAGGCACGGTCTTTCATTGTAGGTATACTTAGAGGTCGTTTCTCATCCGTTCCCGGTTTTGGAATCCATACTCGTCGGGTCGGGCTGACCTTAGTCCCCAGTTTTAATTCACCTGTTAGAGTCAGACGTTGCTTTGGGGTTAGACTCTTCTGCCCATCCACACCTGCCGTCTTTTTCCCTTGGTTATCTTGGGACACTCTACGAACCGATAATGCTCTTGCTGACCAGGACTTCATCAGTATCTTCTGGAGTCCACGAACTAACTTCACATCGCCACGTTGAGAGGCTTGATAGATGCGTTTTTGTAATTTAAAGACTTTACGCTCCAGCTTGCGCCAAGGTATCGCCTTCCATTCAATCATCGGAGAAAATCCCCGTGCTTTTGACATTTCCATTACTACTTGAACCTCTATCTTCCATTTCACCGTGAGTCTGTCTGCATATCCTTAGAGTTACCCAAGGCGTTCGCTTCTGACTCTATCTTTCCTACTCGCGGCATCCGGTTAGCACCTACTCAGGAAATCGACCATCCTGAGAGCATACGAGAGGTTACTTCGTTCCTGATAGACATTGTTTGAACCTTTAGAGTGACACTGTACACCGGGTTTATTGGAAGTGCATAATGGTCAGGATATCACTGCCATTTCCCTTATCCTTTGCCTTTTGGCTCCAGCGCATAAGCCTTATTTCGCTGGTTACAGCCTGACGATGTTTACCGTGTCTTCACCTTATGTTACTCATGGGTTCTTGCTCGAAGGGAACCAACTTAGGCTGTCAGTTTTACCTCCTTTCATCCCCGCTTTACGGATTGATGGCTAGTCGCTACCGTAGGGGAAGTGCTTTCACCACTGCACCTGTGGGAAAGGACTTGAGTTTTCTAGGATACTTCCTCTCACCTTCATGTCTATCAAGTTGTCAAGGTATAATTAACCTAGCGACTAATCCCCCGAATCCTTGGTATGAACTGGTTTCTAGTCAACGAATCGCACAATATCTCTTCTACCCAAATCCACACCAATAACTTTAGGTGTTTTACCTGTGGGCTCGGTAGGCAGATCGACACCAATATTAATGTAGTAGTCGCCTTGCTTGGTTTTATTGAGAGTAGCAGCAGTTGGGGACTGCCCTTTAAGCAACGCCAACTGGTAATTGCCAATACTCAACTTAAACTTAACTCGACCACACATCAAAGTAACGCCAACAGTTTGCAAGTCCTCAATATATTGAAATGTCCGAGCATCCAAACTAATAGATGTTGGTCTAAACTTGTGAACTTGTTTAACAGCTTTGGCGTTCCCAACAACCCGACGAATTGCTTGACAAACATGATTGGCTTTCAATCCTGTAGATGTTCTCACTGGTTTATAAACCAAGTGATGCAACTTAGTCGTATTCCAGCAATTTTCTGCTGTAGCTACTTCGTATATCTGATTGCAAGCATCAGCAAACCCCCGCAAAGTGCGGTCTATTTCTTGCCGCAACTCAACAGGGACTTGGAGCTTACATTTTACAGATATAATCTGCATTGTACATGGGTGTTAACTCATCCCATCATTGTAACACAAAGCCGTGCTAAAGCACGGGGTTTCAGACCCAAGGAGTTTTGATGACTGTTAAGGTCAAATCTTTTGATTCGCCTGTGCCGGAGATGACTACTGGGAGAAAGCGCTACGTTCCCCGAAATCATCGGCGTATTCTTTGTGCTTTTCCTAAGTATGCTCCTTCGTTTGGTACTTTTTATCATGCTTACCCACTTTCAGGTCGTCGGGTGAAGGCGATGATGCCTCCTCAAGGTCTTTTAATTGTGGCTGCTTACTTGCCTCAAGAGTGGGAAATTCGTTTTATTGATGAGAATGTTCGACCTATTAAAAAGTCTGATTTTCAATGGGCGGATGTGGTAGTTGTCAGTGGAATGCACATTCAACGCCAAGAGATTAATTATATAAATGAACGGGCGCATCAAGCTGGTAAAATTACGGTTGTGGGGGGGCCTTCGGTTTCTGGTTGTCCAGAATATTACCCAGATTTTGATATTCTAAATCTTGGGGAATTGGGTGATGGGACCGATCGCTTAATTGAGTATTTAGATCAATATAAGGAACGTCCAAAAAGTCAAATTCGCTTTGAGTCTAAGGAACGTTTACCTTTAAGTGAATTTCCGATTCCGGCTTATCATTTGATAGATTTAAGTAATTATTTTATGGGGGATATTCAGTTTTCAAGCGGTTGTCCTTACCGTTGCGAATTCTGTGATATTCCTGAGCTTTATGGACGCGATCCCAGGATTAAATCACCAGAACAAGTGTTGGCAGAATTAGATGCGATGTTAAAGCTGGGAAGTCCGGGGGGAATTTATTTTGTAGATGATAATTTTGTGGGCGATCGCCAGGCGTTAATGCAGTTATTACCTGCGTTAATTGACTGGCAAAAACGCAATGGTTATCCGGTACAATTTGCTTGTGAAGCTACTTTGAATTTAGCCCAAAGCCCGAAGATTTTAGAAATGATGCGACAGGCTTATTTTACTACGGTTTTTTGTGGAATTGAAACGCCCGATACCAAAGCTTTGCACTCAATTTCTAAGGTACAAAATTTGAGTATGCCGATTTTAGAGGCGGTAAAAATTTTGAATAGTTACGGCTTGGAAGTGGTATCGGGAATTATTCTGGGATTGGATACGGATACTCCTGATACGGGCGATCGCATTTTAGAATTTATCCGACTTTCTAATATTCCAGTTTTGACAATTAATTTACTTTACGCTTTGCCCAAAACTCCTTTGTGGCGCAGATTAGAGGCGGAAGGTAGATTGGTTTTTGATGAGAAACGAGAATCGAATGTTGAATTTTTAATGCCTTACGAACAAGTGGTGGAAATGTGGCGGCGCTGCATTACTACTGCTTATGAACCAGAGTTTTTATATCAAAGGTTTGCTTACAACATGGAACACACTTATCCCAATCGGATTAAAGTGCCAAATAGCCCGCAGCGTGCTTCCTCGGCAAATATTAAAAGAGGTTTATTTGCTTTGGGAAATATCCTAGTGCGCGTTGGGATATTTGGTAATTACCGAGAGACTTTTTGGAAGTTTGCCAAGCCAGCTTTAAAAGCGAAAAAAATTGAAAGTGTAATTCATGTGGGGTTAATTGCCCATCATTTAATTACCTTTGGTCAAGAGTGTGGTCAAGGTAAAGAGTCTGCTTCTTTCTATTCTCAGAAAATTCGCAAAGCGGAAATGTCACTAATCAAAATTGGTTCTCGATAATTAGCGGGAAATCTTCCCAAGGATGAAGGAAAATGAGAAAATTCACCTCTGGTATTAGAGCCGACATTCGCTGGGCAATTCTTACAGGAATCCAATTTTTATTTAGCAAAATTAAGCGATTGATTCGCTGGTTGATTTTTGGGGGAATTCTGTTTTTCTTAATAGGAATGCTGCGGAACAATTGGCAACAAGTAGCAGCAATTCGGATAGATAAAACAGGTTGGTTGTTTTTAATAAGTTCCCTAATAGTAACGATTTTAGCTCAGACTTGGGCGGGTTGGGTTTGGAGTTGGATGTTGCGGGAGTTCAAACAACCAAGAAATAGTTTATGGATGATTAATGTTTATTTGAAAACTAATATTGCCAAGTATTTACCGGGGAATGTTTGGCATTATTATGGGAGGGTGAAAAAACTCAGAGATTCGGGTGTTCCTACTTCTCCTGCTACTTTGAGTGTGTTGATTGAACCAATTTTACAAGCAGCGGCTGCGGTTTTAATGATTATTATTGGGCGGCAAATCAGTGGCTCAATTTTAGAAGAAACAAGTATTTGGAGTTGGCAATTTTTTGGCGCGATCGCAGTTTTAATGCTACTACATCCTTGGGTTCTCAATCCGATTTTGCAAATGTTGGGTAAGTTTGAAAAGCCACCTCAAGGAGCAGAAAATTTCTCTCCTTTGAGTTGGAAAATAGATAATTACCCGGTTAAACCTTTGGTAGGATCTATCGGATTTTTGAGTTTACGGGGTTTAGGTTTTTGTTTGATTTTATCGGCTTTTACTAGCTATAATTTGAGCCAATTACCCATGTTGCTGAGTGCTTTTAGTATTGCTTGGGTAACAGCTTTAGTTGTTCCGGGGGCACCGGGAGGTATTGGGGTGTTTGAAGCAACGGCGATCGCACTTTTAGCTCAACCTTTTTCCACTGCTGTCGTTTTTAGTGCCGCCGCACTTTACCGTTTGATCAGTATTATTGCTGAAACTTTAGCAGTTGGCATGGTTTGGTTAGATGAAAAGCTCAATAAATACAAAAAAGCAAATACTTAGACAATAGATTAGCAATAGGTATTATTGCTAATTGAATCCGATCGTTGCTAATTTTTAACCTAGTCTAAAGAATCTATAAAAGTTCTTGATTCTAGACAGGAATAGGTTAATCATAGAACTAGACCAGGTAACTAATTAATCATTTCTTTACCTATTGATAAAGAAGGTTAATGCTTGCTCGCTGTTGCTTAGTACTTAGTATTGGTGTGAACTAAGTAGTATTTTAGACATAATTGTTTTCTGTTCAGCTTGCCTACCTTAAGGCAGATGAACTGAGAAAAGTAATAGTTATAAATAGTTCAAGTTCAGCGAATTAAACTGAAGCAACAGCAGTTTAACCGCAAATTCTATTAAGGAAAATTAACTGTAAAATCTAAACTAGAAATTTTTTCAGATTTGTGATAAGGTCTGTTAGTTAAAGTGGCAAAAACTTCTGTAGAACTCAATTTGATTAAAATCATGAACCAAGTGTGGTCTAAAGCAAAACGTTACCTGCAATGGGTAATGTTAGGAGGAGTGCTATTTTTCTTCGCCAAAGCATTCAGCCGTCACTGGCAAGAAGTAGCAGCGATTAGAATAGATGGTTCAGGGATGCTATTTTTGGGGCTAGGTGTTACTTTGAGCTTATTAGCTTTTGCCTGGTCTGGTATAGTCTGGCATTGGACGTTAGGGGAGTTTAAGCAAAAACTTAAGCCCTTTTGGTTAGTCAAGCTTTACTTAAAAACTCATATTGCGAAATATTTACCTGGGCACGTTTGGCACTATTGTGGGAGAATTTGGGGCGTTAAGCAAGTGGGCGTACCCGGAGAAATTGCCACTATCAGCGTAATTATTGAACCTTTCTTGATGATAGCGGCGGCTTTAACGACTGCGATCGTCAGTTGTCTGATAGCGCGGGAAGGAACAAAAGATTTCCAGCATTTAAGTAATTCGGGTCTACAGATTCTTTCTTTGCTGGGTGTAATGTTAATTGTACATCCCAAGTTTTTAAATCCAGCACTGGTATTTTTGGGGAAAATTAAAGCCAAGAAAAATGGCTGCACTGGTATAGATTTGACACATTGCCGCATTCAAAGATATCCGATCAAGCTGCTAATTGCTGAATTAATTTTTGTTGCTTTTAGATGTAGCGGCTTTATCTTCACTTTCATGGCTTTACACCCAGTTGCACCTCATCAAATACCACTTTTGGTAAGTGGTTTTAGTTTAGCTTGGTTAGCAGCTTTGGTGTTACCTGGGGCACCCGGAGGCGTGGGGGTATTTGAAGCGGCGGCGATGATGATTTTGAGTAAATCATTTTCACCTGGAATTGTTTTGAGTGTGGTGGCTGTGTTCCGTTTAGTCACTATTTTAGCGGAAGCGATCGGTGCAGGTTTAGCTTATTTAGATGAACGTCGCACCAGAGAAACTTACCAATTAGCTTTAGTTGAAGAACGAGTTTTAGACAGGGAATTTGTTGGACTCAAATAAGGAAACATCCTGGTTCGTTGTGAGGACTTCAGTCCTGATTATTTAAGAATGTACGACTAAAGTCGCCACAACAAACTGTACGACTAAAGTCGTTACAACAAACTGTACGACTAAAGTCGCCACAACAAACAGTTTGACTAGATTCCGAAGACGCTGGTGATGGCACGTCCTACGTTGTTCGGCTGCATTGCGTCTACTGCTGCTGTGGGTTCATAGCCGCAATGTACCATGCAATCTTCACATTTGGGATTGCCGCTTTTGTGACCGTATTTACTCCAGTCTGTGTTGTCTAGCAGTTCTTGGAAGGTGGCGTAATGACCTTCGTTTAATAAGTAACAGGGTTTTTGCCAGCCTAAAACGCTGTAACTTGGACTTCCCCAAGGGGTGCATTCGTAATCTTTTTCCCCTGTGAGAAAGTCTAAAAATAGGGGGTTGTGGTTAAAGTTCCATTTCTTTTTCCCGGCTTTGTAGGGGGCTAAGATTTCCCGGAATAAGGCTTTTGTTTGTTCCCGTTTCAAGAAGTGTTCTTGATCTGGTGCCCATTCGTAACTGTAACCGGGAGAAATCATCATTCCGTCGATATTTAGGGTTTCGAGGAAGTCGAAAAACTCCTGCATTTCTTGAGGGTTTGCACCTTCAAAAACTGTGCTGTTTGTAGTTACCCGGAAACCTTTGGCTTTGGCGGCGTGAATGGTTTTTACTGCGGTGTCAAATACACCTTTGCGATCGACACATTTATCATGTAATTCCCGTAACCCATCTAAGTGAACGCTGAATGTTAGGTAAGGTGAAGGTTCAAATTTATCTAAGCTTTTTTCTAGTAAAATGCCGTTTGTACAAAGGTAAACGAATTTTTTCCGTTCGACTAATCCTTTAACTATTTGGTCAATTTGTGGATGTAAAAGTGGTTCTCCGCCCGGAATAGAAATTACTGGTGCGCCGCATTCTTCGGCAGCTTTGAAGCATTGTTCTGGGGTGAGGTTTTGCTTGAGAATGTCGGTTGGATGTTGAATTTTTCCGCATCCAGGACAAGCTAGATTGCAGCGAAACAGGGGCTCTAACATTAAAATTAAGGGATATTGTTTGCGCCCTTTCAATCGCTGACTTACAATATATTTGCCAACTTCAAAAGCTTGTAATAAGTTAATTGCCATTAAGTGTTTCTCTCCTCGTCACCTTGCGGAATTATACTTTAAATCTAACGCAAAATTTTTACTAAACCAATCTACGGCATTTTTTAATGCTGTGGGAATTGATGTTTGGGGTAAACCTAATTCTCGGACAGCTTTAGAAGCATCATAGTACATTTTTTGGGTGGACATTCGCACACCATCCAAGGGAACAAAAGGAGGTTTACCTAATGGTGCTAACACACATTCATCAATCCAAGCCACTGTCAAAGGTAGGAATGGGGGAACGGTGGTTTGTGGTGCGGGTATTCCGGTAATTGTTGAGAGTTGATCTAGCAATTGTTTGAGGGTGAGGTTTTGGTTTCCCAGAATATAGCGATCGCCCGTCTTCCCCTTTTCTAATGCTAACAAATGTCCTTGGGCAACATCTCGCACATCAATAAAGTTTAACCCAGTATCTATATAAAAAGGCATTTGTCGGCGGAGGAATTTTAAAATTATATCACCTGTGGGAGTGGGTTTGATATCCCAAGGGCCGATCGGACTACTAGGGTTAACAATTACCACATCTTGTCCTAATTTTACTGCTTTTTGTGCTTCTTGTTCTGCCCAAAACTTTGATTTTTTGTATTCGCCAATTAGCTTCTCTACTGGACTTTGGTACGTTTCGTCAGCGACTCCGCCTTCTTTTACGCCTATGGCGGCGACGGAACTGGTGTAAACGGTGCGATCGATCTTCGCTTTTCTGGCAGCAGCTAAAATGTTCTGGGTTCCTAACACATTTTGCTGATAAAGTGGCTCTTTATCTGATTGCCAAAGGGAGTAAAGGGCGGCTACGTGAAATAATACCTCACAACCAACCATTTTATCAGCAAGGTCTGGGTCGTTGAGGTCGCCTTTGACAATTTCGATATCTAAGTTTTGCAGGTTATCTAATTTGCTATTCGGACGAACTAAGGCTTTTACTTGATATCCCGACTGCAAAAGTAACCTGACTAAATTTGCGCCGATAAAACCAGTTCCGCCTGTGACAAAAGCTGTTTTAGTCATGGGTTATTTTAATTTAAAGCGCGATCGAAAATCATCTAACAAAGTGTAGACTACGGGAACAACTATTAAACTGAGTATAGTTGATGATACTAAACCACCTGCGATCGCAATTGCCATTGGTACTCGTAATTCTGAACCTGCACCTCTACTTATAGCTAAGGGCACCATACCCAAAATTGTCGATGCTGTTGTCATCATAATTGGGCGGAAACGGACTGGTCCTGCGGTTAAGATTGCTTCATTTCTTTCCATCTTGGCGTTGCGTAATTGGTTGATGTAATCTACTAGCAAAATAGCATTTTTGTTGCTAATTCCTAACAGAAAGACGAACCCAATTAAAGAGATCATTCCGAAGTCGCTGTTAGTTAAAAATAGTGCAAGTAAAGCACCCACCAATGCTAATGGTAAAGATAAGCCAACTACAAAAGGATCGCTCCAATTTTTAAACAGTAGCAACAATATTACTAGAATACAAAGCGCTGACAAAATTAAGGTTGTCCCAAAACTAGTAAATATTTCATTGCTGCGTGCAGAATCTCCACCTAAACTCAAAGTAACACCAGGGGGAATTATTGGTTCAGCAATAGCCAAAATTTTATCGGTAGCTTCACCAATGGTAATTCCTTGACCTAAATTAGCGCTAATATTAACTACTCGTCGTTGATCCTTGCGTTCGATTTGGAAAATAGCACCTTGTTCGTCAGTAGCACCTATTAAAGATACATCTTCTAGTCCGGGAATTTTGGTAATTTCGGCTTGAATTTCCCGCGCTGCTTTACTGCTGAGTGCTAAATCTTTGCCAATTAAACCAATTTGTAGGGGTTTTTGTCCACCTGTATCGATAAATTGAATATCCTCAATGCTGGTAGAAACTCCTGGTATTTCTGGTAATTGTTTACGAATTTTATCTTGAAATTGGGCGGTTGTAATTTGGCGTTTTGGCTTTAATTTAACGTAAAGATTGCCGCGATTTGGTTGTTGGGGACGAAGACCAACAATGGTGTATACTGTTTCTACTTCGGGCGCTTTTCTTACTACTGCTTCGAGTTGTTTAGCGACATTTAAAGAATCTTGCAAAGGATTGCTTTGTTCTCCGGGAACTTGTAACCAAGAAGGAAGTAGGGAAGAATATGATTGCGGCGCTGTGTAACTAATATTAAATTCACCGCGATCGAGTTTTGGGATAAAACCTTTAGGAATAAATGGAATTAACGCCACACCTCCAATTAAACTTAAAGTTGCTATTCCCACCACAATGCGTCGATGACCCAAAGACCATTTTAAAACCTGACGATAAGCAGCAGCGAACTTTAACCAAATTCTTTGTTCTCGACGAGTTCCTTTGTTAGCTGGACATTTAATCCAATAAATTGCTAACACAGGTGATAATGTTCTGGCGACTAGCCAGGAAGCGATCATAGCAGCGGAGACGGTAATACCGAAAGGCTGGAAAAATTGACCGATCACACCTCTCATCAATGCGATCGGCAAAAACACGGCTACAGCTGTTAAAGTGGTTGCTGTTACTGTTAAACCTATTTCTCTGGTAGCGTTTAATGCAGCGTTGCGGGGAGTTTCGCCGTTTTCAACGTGGCGAGTAATGTTTTCCACATCGACGATCGCATCATCGATAATACTCCCAATAACTAAGGCTAAAGCTAACAGCGTAATTGTTTCCAAATTAAAGCCAAAAAATGCCATCACGATGAAAGTTCCCAACAAAGAAATTGGGATCGCTAAGGCGGAAATAAAAGTTGCTCGCCAGTTCCACAAAAAGGGGTAAATTACGATTACCGATAAAACGATCGCTTCAATTAAAGCATCGATCGTGGCTTGGGTGGCAGCTTTAATGTAATCTGCTTGCGTGGTGGCTAAAAGAATTTTGACATCGGGTAATTGCGATCGCAACTTCTCCACTTGCTTTTCCACATCTGCCGTTAATTCTAAGGCGTTAGCGTCACCTTTTTTCACTACTTGAAAAGCTAGTGCATCGTTTCCATTAAACCTAACTGCGGAAGTTTGTTTGTTGGCATTTCCCGTTGTTCCGCCTAATAGGTTAACTGTCTGCACTCCTGGTAATTTAGCAATACTGGGAACAATTTGTTTTTGGGCTATTTGTGTTAACTGGGTGGGATTTTTTGTCGAACTGTCAATGGCGTAGCTAACGACAGCAGACTCATTTAAGTTAATCGGAATTACATTTAGCTTTGTCCCCGATGGAAAAGCCAAAGGTTTAAGTTTAGCTTCTACTTGCTGTTTCGCGTCGTCTAAATTTGTCCCCACCTGAAAAGCTAAATTAACTAATGATTGTTGAGGATAGGAAGAAGAGTTAATGTTTTTTAACCTGGTAATATCTTTTACCGAGTTCTCAATAGGTATGGTGAGTGAAGTTTCGACTTCTGTCGCTTGGGGGAGAGAGGAAGAAGCACTGACGACGACTACAGGAAAAGTGATATTAGGGAAAAGGGCGTATTTTAGGGAACTAAAAGCCAAAAGTCCCGCTACCACAACGGCGATCCAAAAGCCGATCGTGAGGCGAGGATGAGCGATCGCTACCCTAGAAATGTTAAACTTTTCTCTTTTTGACACTTTGGGAGTTGGCTTTTGCATAGGGAAAATATAGCCCACACTGGATAAGCTTACTAGCAATCCTTTTTTTCCCATCCTACCTGCGTGACAGTTGATAATCTGTAATAATCGCCATGTAGTTAACAAGTCTACCTAAAGGTATAGGTTAGAGAGACGATGAGGGAGTGTAACGGATGAAAATCGGTTCTGAGGCGCATAAGCAGCTATTTTGTCGATCGTTCATGGATAGCCATTTAAAGTATGAACCCGAAAAGTTACCTTGGCCCGCATTGGATGAGGAAGCTTTACAACGCTTGCGGGGTATTCCCTTTTGGGAAGAAGCGCTGTCTACGGAACGGAATGCTGGGACAATGGTGAAAGCTTTTGCGGATACGATCGAAGATCCGACAATACGAGAAGCGATCGCCCTACAAGGCATGGAAGAAGCCCGTCATGCCAGACTAATTGAATTCATGGTAAACCATTATCAAATTGAAACTCCCATGCGTCCAGCCAAAGCTGTACCGGAAAATATTGAACAGGAATTTATCAAATTTGGTTATGGTGAATGTTTTGATTCCTACTTTGCTTTCGGCTTATTTGGTATTGCCAGAAATTCCGGCTTTGTCCCCGAGCAATTTTTCGCCATTTTCGATCCAGTAATTCACGAAGAAGCCCGTCACATTGTCTTTTTTGTGAATTGGATTGCTTATAAACAAATCAAAGAAGGTAGAGGCGCAAAAATTTTCCGAAGTGCCAATTCTTTATGGCAATATGGCAACGCATTAAAGCGCAGATTGGGCAGTTTTAAAGGTACTAAAAAAGGCAGTGGCAAAGGTTTTACCGCTAGTGGCGCTAAGTCCGTAACAACTGGGTTAACTTTTGAAAAATTCCTCGCTACTTGCATTCAAGAATATGACAAACGCATGAGTGTTTTTGAACCAGAATTATTACGCCCTGAGTTTCTTTTATCTGCTACAAAAACCGCTTACGGTACTCTCAAACTTCTACCAACTTAGTAATTGTAGGGTGCGTTACGTTATCACTAACGCACCATCCACTGACAAATGACTAATCACAAATGACAAATGACAAATGACTAATCACCAATTAATCATTTTAGTTCCTAAAGGAGCCGAATATAATGCTGTTTGCCGAGGTGTAAAATACCCAGATCCCCGACTTCTTCAAGAAGTCGGGGATCTAGAATCCAAGGTTTTCTCAATTCCTGTGGGTGTGAAAGCTTTAACTCAATATTTGGAAAATGATTTTTCTGCTTTTCCATCTAAAGTTTTAATCATGGGGTTGTGTGGTAGCCTCTCACCTAAATATAAGGTGGGAGATGTGGTTTTGTATGAAAGTTGTGTTTATGGGGGAGAGGTGTGGGAGTGCGATCGCAATTTCACCACCCAACTTTACCACCACCTCAAAACCAAAGCTACTTTAGTTAAAAGTTTAACCAGTGATTCAGTTGTTTACTCAACTTCCGAAAAACGCCGTTTGATGGAAAATTTTCCAGCAGAAGTAGTTGATATGGAAGGTTTCGCTGCTTTAAAGGTTTTGAGTCAAAAAGGAATTTCTGTAGCAATGTTAAGAGTAGTGAGTTCACAACACAACATTCCTAACCTTAACTCAGCAATTGACGATCGGGGAAATCTACAACCTTTGCCTTTAGCTTGGGAAATGATTACCACCAATCGCTGCATTTAACTTAGTTAAAGGTTCGCTGCAAGGGCTAAAATTATTACAGCAGGTAGCAAGTGAATTAAACAAATGTCATCTCCTTTCCCTGGAATGAATCCTTATTTAGAACTTCCGGTTTTATGGTCTGAATTTCACAACCGTTTGATTGTGGCACTTTCAGATGTGCTAACACCGCAACTGCGACCAAAATATTATGCAGTAGTAGAAAGTCGGACATATTTAGATGATGGAGATTCGGATTTACTAGTAGAGATTCCAGATACAATTGTGTTATCAGTGAAAGGAAATGATACACCTTCCCAATCTCCCAATGTTACCACTAAAACTCAGCCAAAGCAAATTCAATTGCCGATGCCAACAGAGGTAAAAGAACGATTTTTAGAGATCCGGGAAGTTGGAACTCATGCAGTTATAACGGCGATCGAAGTATTGTCGCCTAAAAATAAGCGTCAGGGAGAAGGGCGATCGATCTACCAAAAAAAACGCCTGCGAATTTTAGGCAGCAGTTCTCATTTTATTGAAATTGATTTACTGCGCGATCATTCACCAATGCCGATGATTGGTGTTGATGAAGCAAGCGATTATCGAATTGTTGTCAGTCGTGCAAATACTCGTCCATTAGCAGATCTTTATGCTTTTAAATTACAGGAAACTATTCCCAATTTTGCTTTGCCATTGAAACCAGAAGATGCAGAATTAGAGGTAAATTTGCAATCGATTTTGCTTGATGTGTACGATCGCGGCAGCTACGATTTCCGCATTGATTACAATCAACCTGTACCACCACCTAAATTATCTGAAGCCGATCGAATTTTGGTCGATTAATTATTAGCTATAATACGGTAGAAAAACCGCAACTTTAGTTGCAGGGACACGATCATGGTACAAACAATTACAGCCAAAGAAATCACATTACGTTACCTTATCGATAATTTCGGGATTCAATTAGTCACTAACGATGAATTCTTTCGAGAATGGCAAGATGAATTACCAGAAATTAGCGATTTAGAAAGACAACTTTTAGACAAAGTAAAAGCGGGATATTTCAATCTTCTTACTTACCCACCCTTGCTAGAAGATGGAATTAGAATGGCAATTTTAGACCCTATTCTTTTCATCGGAGATTTCTACTTATCTCCTTTCAATGTTACTTCTGAAAAATCTGTAGAATTAGCAGTAGAAGATCAAGGAGTTATCATCACCGGAAGAATTGATACTTTAATCTTGAAAAACCAATTTTGGGTGATGGTAATTGAGTCAAAAAGGGCTTCTTTTTCCATCGAAGCCGGACTCGCCCAAATCCTTAGTTATATGCTGACTAATCCTCATCCAAATCAACCTTGTTTTGGCTTAATTACCAATGGGGGAAGTTTCATTTTCATCAAGTTAGTTAAAGGAGAAACTCCCCGATATGCTACCTCCAATATATTTGAAATTCGCAATCAAGGAAATCAACTATATGACGTTTTGAAAATATTTAAACGCCTGAGTCGCTAAACTACCCAGATCCCCGACTTCTTTAAGAAGTCGGGGATCTAGATTCGGTAAACTCTACCTTTCCAAGCGCCACCTTTTCCGCGCCAATGTCGCCAAGCAGAGTCGATCGTCATTAAGTTGTAAAGTAGAGCAATTATTGGTAAACAAAAAGCGAAAATTGGGGAACAATGGTATAATTTGATGGTGGGGAAATAAGCGATCGCCATCAGCAACCAAGTTATTAAGCCTGGGAGTGCGATCGCCAAATTCCCCGTCAACAACCCACCAATTAAAGCCAATGGTGGAACCAAATAAACTAAAGTCATCCCCAGCACAGTTCCCAACAATAAAAACGGCGAATAATTGAGTTGAGTATATGCCGTTCTCGCTACCATATCCCAAATACTTTCTAAAGATGGATAAGGGCGTAAACTGCGAGTTGATTGAGTTAAACCTAACCAAATTTTACCAGGATTTTTCACCGCAGCAGCTAAAGCACAATCATCAATTAAGGCTTGTTTCACTCTTTCAATTCCGCCAATTTGGGTTAAAGTTTCCCGCTTAATTAAAATACAGCCTCCCGCAGCAGCAGCAATAGATTTATTAGGATTATTTACCAAAGGAAAGGGGTAAAGCTTTTGAAAGAAAAACACAAAAGCCGGAATTAACAGCTTTTCCCAAAAACTCTCACAACGCAGCAAAACCATTAAAGAAACTAAATCTAAATTTTCTTGTTTTGCTTTAGTGACTAATTCGTAAAGATTTGTTGAATGATGTTGAATATCCGCATCGGTTAAGAGAAAATAATCAGGTAATGGGTTGAGAGTTTCGGCGTAACGAATCCCTTGTTCCATTGCCCAAAGTTTGCCACTCCAACCAGCAGGTAAAGGGGTGCCAGAAATAATATGTAATTGTTCGGTTTTATTTAATTGTTTAGCAAGTTCTTGGGCGATTATTGCCGTATTATCGGTGCTATTATCATCAACTAAGACGATCGCGAAAGAACCGGGATAGGATTGTTGAAAAAGCGATCGCAAACTAAAAGCAATCACCTCCGCCTCATTCCGTGCGGGGATGACAGCACAAATTGTCGGATAATCTTTTAATAGCGGTGCTTCTGGAGAGAGAACAGGTAACAGTTGATTACAACGCCAAAACTGACCCCGAAAAGCAAGTAAGAATATCCAAATTAGCAAAGAGAGAAAGGTTAGGAGTGAGGGAAGATTTGCGATCGGCATAAGTTAAAATAACTAACATCAAAAAGCAGGATACAACATTTCCCAAGTACGTAGTTGCGCTTCAGCGCTTTATTTAGCGCTGAAGCGCAACTACGTACTTGCTACTGCGGACATTCCCAACCTAAAACCATTTGACCATTTTCCAACTTATAAACCCCTTGCGCCTCAATAATTCGCCCATTAACTTCTGACCTTTCAGAAGAGTTATTTTCCGGGATAGAACGCACTTCACCAGTAGGCAAAGGCGACATCAAACCATCCCCCGGACGATATTGAAACCCATCATTCCCAGTAATATAAAAAGTTCCAGTTTCCTTTCTCCTAGCAACACAACCTTTAGGAACTAATCGCGAAACATCAACCGCATTTTCTGGTAAATTCACCAACCCCGAACTAGGGTCAACTTCAGGAGTATTAATTTCAACTGTACCGCTAAACTGAGGGCCGAGTTTAGAAGTAGCAGTAATATCACTTTCAGGTGTGCTATCAGGACGAAACTTAGTACCAAAAATGCCTTGAGCATTGATAATAACTCGTCCACCAAAACTATCTTCAGCATTGGCGCTAATATCGCTATTTTCTAAAGCAGCTAAAACATCAGTGTTGATAATAATATTGCCGCCTGTAGCTTTACCTGTAGCGTTGGTAGAAATTTCGCTGCCACGACGCATAATTAAAGAAGAAGTTTGCACGTTAATATTACCTTTAGAACCTGCTGTACTTGTAGCTCTCAATACTCCCCCATTGTTAATTAAAATAGAACCTGCTGTCACCTGTATATTGCCAGCTGCCCCAGTGCCAAAACTGCCAGCACTAAGACTTGCCCCATCTCGCACAATTAATCGCCCAGTATTTATTATCAAGTTTCCCCCATTGCCAGCGCCTTCAGTGCTAGCGAATAAGCCGGAAAACCGACCATCTGTACCTTTTCCTGTTAATTCGACTATTTCAGCTGTAACCTTTAAATCACCTGCCTTTCCTGTACCACGAGTACCAGACGATATTTGTGCCCCATCTCGGACAATGAAACTTCTGGCATTAATATTTAAAATTCCGCCATTGCCAGTCCCACCAGTTTCAACAGATAAATTACTTTTTGTTCCCATTATCTCAACTACATCGGCTGTAATTGTTAAACTGCCTCCTTTTCCAGCATCTAAAGTGCCAGCTATTATTAATCCCTCGCTTTGAACAATTAATGACTTAGTTTTAATACTTATGTTTCCAGCATCACCAGTTCCTAGAGTACTAGCTGATACCATCGCATCATTACTAACAACTAATTGCCCAGTTTCAAGTATTATGTCTCCCCCATCGCCATTTCCATAAGTATTAGCCGACAGAAGACTACCGTTAATTTCTATTGACTCACTGGCAGTTACCGTCAATGTTCCCCCTCGTCCTTGACCAAAAGAGGAATTTACTATGTAAGACTGATCATTAAGCAGCAACTTTCCGGTTTCAATGGTAATTTTTCCACCATTGCCAGTCGCTTGTTCCATTGGAACAGTATTAGCAAATATATAGCTCTTATTGTTCAATTCCACTGCTTCGGTTGCTTGTAGCAAAATGTTACCAGCGTTTCCCTCTCCACCAGTAAAAGTAATAATGTTGCCTTGTATGAGAGTTAATCTTTTAGTTTCTACAGTGATGTTACCACCATTGCCTTTCGCCCCAGGTAGAACAGTAGCTCTTAGTCTACTTCCAAAGGGTTCAGGGTCGGCTGATTTTCCTAATAGTTCTACTGCTTCTGTTGCCCGAATGTAAATATTGCCCGAATTTCCTACACCAGAAGTTCCAGTAGATATTTCACCTCCATTACGAATGCTTAACTGCTTGGTATTGATACTGATATCTCCACCTTGCCCTACTCCAAAGGATACTGAACTAGAAATTCTGCTAGGAAAATTTTGGCTATCGGTTCCCACGACCTCTACCAGTTCGTTAGCTTGTATCCGAACATTGCCAGCATCTCCTTTACCATAAGTATTGGCAGAAATACTTCCACCGTCGCGGAGGCTCAACACCTGAGTATCAATATTAATATCACCCCCGGAACCTATACTATTTACTGACACATCTGTATCAATGCTGCTAGAAAATCTAAAAGTTTTACCGTCTTCAAAGTTTCTAGTTCTCCCGGTTCCAACTACTTCTACCTGTTCACTGGCTTTTATTTGGATACTCCCGCCCTTCCCTTGACCAAATACTCTTGCCGAAACTTGACCACCATCTCGAATACTTAATCTTTCAGTTTCAATAGTCAAATTTCCACCGTTACCAACTCCACTGGGTGAAACATTAGAATCTAGGCTACTGGATAAGCCCGGTAATTCAGGAGTGACTAGCCCTTCTCCCACAACTTCTACTAAATCTCTTGCTTTCACTAGTAGATTACCTGCATTTCCCTGACCAGAGGTTGCTGTAGAAACATTGCCTCCATCGCGAATGCTCAATGTACCCGTTTCAATTGTTAGATTACCACCTAACCCTCTGATGCCTTCCCCTAGACCAACTCCAGCTGATAGCTCTGTTTCAAGTCCATTGGGCATCGTTCCCAAAACTTCCACAGAATCTTTAGCTTGTACCAGTAAATTTCCGCCGTTTCCAGTTCCTCTAGTTTCTGTTGAAACAAATGCACCATCTTTAATAATTAATCGTCCAGTTTCAATCGTCATGTCTCCAGCATTTCCCGCACCACTGGTTAAGGTTGTTAAAGTGCTGCGAAAGTTTCCATCAGCAGAAGTACCATTCACTTGTACCTCTTCTCTAGCATTAATAAATAAATTTCCCGCCTTACCTTCACCAGAAGTAAAACTGGAAACTTCTGCACCATCCTGAATAATTAATTTTCCCGTTTCAATTCTCAAATCTCCAGAATTTCCCGACCCATTAGACCCAGAAGTAAGTAAACTGCTAGATTTACCATTAGCAGAAATACCACTCACTTTTACTTCTTCGGAAGCGCGAACAGTTAAGTTTCCTCCCTCTCCTTTGCCCGAAGTCCGAGTTGAAACAAATGCACCATTTTGGACAATTAATCGACCTGTTTCAATAGTCATGTTTCCGGCATTTCCGGCATTATTTGTCTGTGTTGCTAAAGCGCTGCTAAACTTTCCATCAGCAGAAATGCCATTAACTTGTACTTCTTGGGAAGCTTGAATGTTTAAGTCTCCTCCCTGTCCTTTGCTGGAAGCCCCAGTTGATATAAATGCTCCATCACGAATAGTTAATCGCCCAGTATCAATGGTTAAATTCCCGGCTTTTCCACCCGCATTACTAAATGTTTGCAAACTAGTGCGAAACAAACCATCAGCAGAAATTCCACTTACTTCTACTGAATCTTTTGCCTTAACAATCAAATTCCCAGCATCACCCGAACTAAATGTACCACTAACTAAAAACGAACCACCAAAAAGACTTAACTGTTCTGCTTCAACAGTGACACTTTTCCCATTTTCATTCCCAATTGTATTTGCACCAATACTCGATATTTCATTAAGACTTATCTTTCCCCCACGAACTCGAATCTCTCCCGCACCTTCTCCTGATGCTGCTACCGCAGATAACTGCGACATTTGAATTTCACCAAAGTTGGAAATATTTTCATATCCCAAAACAAATCCGGTTTCTGTGGGATTTAAATTAACCACACCGGAATTAACACTTCCGATTTCAATTCGTCCTTGCCTAACTGTAACTAATCCACCATTAAATGTTAAATTTCCCCCAACTAAGGCTATAGTTTTTCCTGGTTGTACAAGCAATCCTTGAGGATTGTTGAGAAAATCCTGTTCAAATGCTATCAATCTAGCTGCTTGTTGTTCGAGTGTTTCTCCTTCTACTGGCAAAGGGCGATTTAATCCGGTTCCATTAACTGTAATATTGCCTGGATTTGTACCCATTTGCAAGCCAATGGGTACATTAATACTTAGTAAAGGTGTAGCTTGGGGATTTGTCGCACTAAATTCTGTGCCATCGGCAAATTTAAAACTATTAGCAGTAGTCGCTAAAAATGAACCGCCGATATTTAATCTGGCATTTGGCCCAAAAATAATTCCATTAGGATTGAGTAAAAATAAGTTTGCAACACCATTAGCACGAATTAATCCGTCAATGTTAGAAATTGACCGACCTGTGACTCGACTAAATATATTTCGGATATCGAATGCGTTGTTGAAAAATGCTTCTCCCCCTGTGGGAATAGAGAATTCTTGAAAGCTATGGAATAGATTAGTACCTGCTCTGGTTCCACCTTCAATTACATTAATATTACCATTTGGTGTAACAGTAGTGTTAACTGTATTATCTGGGATAATTTGTGCTGTCGCTGGGTAGGCGGCTAATAATGTTAAGAGAGTGCTGGTTTGGGCGATGTAGAATAACGAAGGTGAGGGTTTCATTTGGGTTGGTAGATGGTTTTCTCAAATATACAATGTTATTAAGGGCGATTGAAATCGCGGCTACACATACAAAGTCCGCCTGCGCGGACTAAGGAAATTTTATTGTGAAACCGAAGGGGCGAGTTTTGATTTTAATCTTGGTTCTGGGGATTTGAATTTTTTGGCTAAACTTGCTCCTAGTTAGGTTGTATTAATGTTAGTTGGTAGTTGCAAATATTGAGATCCCCCCTAACCCCCCTTAATAAGGGGGGAACTGGATTTGGATTTGAAGTTTGCCTTTTTCCATCGGGGAAATTCCTTCAAAGTCCCGCTGTTCAAATCAAAGTCCCGCTGTTCAAATCAAAGTCCCGCTGTTCAAATCAAAGTCCCGCTGTTCAAATCAAAGTCCCGCTGTTCAAATCAAAGTCCCGCTGTTCAAATCAAAGTCCCCCTTGTTAAGGGGGATAATGGGGGATCTTTTCCTTGACTATAAATAACAAAAGCGCCCCGACAAATTGAGGGGCGTTTAATGTATTTCAAGTAGGATAAATGTTCGCTTAACGATATGCTTTGCGATTGAAGTAATTCCAAATCCAAATGGCAACTATAGCGCCTAAAACTGCGAGAAAAAGTCCAGGGAGACTCAGAGTTGCAGCCGTAAGTTGCAGACTTCCTGTTTGCAATAAAGTGGCTAAAGTTCCGCCAACGAAAGCACCAACAATACCGAGAAGTAGCGTAGCTAAAATCCCACCGCCTTGATATCCGGGATAAATAGCTTTAGCGATCGCACCAGCCAACAAACCTAAAATTACCCAAGCCACAATATTCATGATTAACTCTCCTTTTTAACTTCTTTATTTCATGTTTTTAGATTAACAAATACTCATCCATGCACCATCACCCCAACGATATAATCTACTAGATAGAACTTTCAAATTAACAACAATAAAGTATGTAAAAAACTAATCTAATAGTGATTACTGTTGCCATTGAAAGGCAAATTCTGTTATAAAACGCAACAATCCTTTATGCTGAATTAAAGCAGAAGTGAACTAGAGTGAACGGTCAATTATGCAAACTCAAGACAAAACAACAGTGTCCCGCAATAGTCTAGAAGCAGCGATTAAAGCTTCTCAGGACTATCTACTTTCTATTCAATATCCCGACGGCTACTGGTGGGCGGAATTACAATCAAATGTCACGATTACCTCAGAAGCGGTGTTACTGCACAAAATTTGGGGAACAGACAGCAGTAGACCATTACACAAAGTCGAAACTTACTTGCGAAAAGAACAGCGCGAACACGGAGGCTGGGAATTATTTTACGGCGACGGGGGCGAACTAAGCACCACAATTGAAGCTTACATGGCGTTGAAATTACTCGGAGTATCGGAAAATGACCCCGCCATGATCAAAGCGCGAAAATTCATTTTAGCCAAAGGTGGTATTAGTAAAGCCCGGATTTTTACCAAACTTCACTTAGCATTAATTGGCTGCTACGACTGGCGAGGTATTCCTTCCATCCCACCTTGGATAATGTTTTTACCAGAATTTTCACCCGTCAATATTTACGAAATGTCGAGTTGGGCGAGAAGTAGCACAGTACCTTTGTTAATTGTATTCGATCGCAAACCCGTTTTCATCACCAACCCCGCCATTAATTTAGACGAACTCTACGCCGAAGGTGTGAGTAATGTTAAATTTGAATTACCTAAAAACAACGATTGGAGTGATATATTTATTCACCTCGATAACGCCTTCAAATTAGCCGAAACTTTCAACTTAGTTCCTTTCCGGGAAGAGGGAATTAAAGCCGCCGAAAAATGGGTATTAGAACGCCAAGAAGATACCGGAGATTGGGGCGGCATCATTCCCGCCATGTTAAATTCCCTCTTAGCATTGAGAACTTTAAATTACGATGTAGCCGACCCAATTGTAGAACGAGGATTGCAAGCATTAGATAACTTTTCCATCGAAACTGAAGATACCTATCGAGTCCAAGCTTGCATTTCACCAGTTTGGGATACTGGATTAGTAATGCGAAGTTTAGTAGACTCAGGAATCGCACCCAATCACCCCGCATTAGTTCGCGCCGGAGAATGGTTAATCCAAAAACAAATCCTTGATTATGGCGATTGGGCTGTTAAAAATAAAAAGGGAAAACCCGGTGCTTGGGCGTTTGAATTTGTCAATAATTTCTATCCCGATGTAGATGATTCCGCAGTGATAGTCATGGCATTAAATCAGGTCAAACTACCCAACGAAAAACTAAAACAAGCAGCAATAAATCGCGCCGTAGATTGGATTGCATCCATGCAATGTCAAGATGGAGGATGGGCAGCTTTTGACCTTAATAATAATGCCGATTGGTTAAATGCGATTCCCTACGGCGACTTAAAAGCGATGATTGACCCCAACACCGCAGATGTCACCGCTAGAGTTTTAGAAATGTTAGGAAATTGCCAAATTTCCCTTGATGATTACAACATGAATCGCGCCTTAGAATATCTCAAAAAAGAACAAGAACCCGAAGGTTGTTGGTATGGTCGTTGGGGAGTAAATTACATTTATGGAACTAGCGGCGTATTAGCAGCATTAGCTTTAGTTGCGCCAAAAACCCATCGAAACAATATCGAAAAAGGTGCAGCTTGGTTAGTCACTTGTCAAAATGCCGATGGTGGATGGGGCGAAACTTGCTTTAGCTACAATGACCCCAGCTTAAAAGGCAAAGGAGACAGTACCGCCTCTCAAACAGCTTGGGCTTTAATCGGCTTAATCGCAGCAGGCGAGGCGACGGGGAAATTTGCAAAAGAAGCAATAGATAGGGGAGTAAACTATCTTTTGGCAACTCAGCGATCGGATGGCACTTGGGACGAGAATTTTTTCACTGGTACTGGTTTTCCTTGCCACTTCTATATTAAGTACCACCTCTATCAACAACACTTTCCACTCACAGCCTTGGGTCGTTATCGTGCATTAAACCTTTAAAACATTAACAGCAGAGGGGCTTAAGGAGTTAGCGATTTTCGGTGAATAAATCGTTTCCTTGGCTTCTCTGCTGTTTTTGGGCTTAACCATACTTAATGAATTGTCTTCCTATACTGTTTCTAACCAATCAAAAATTTGGTCTAACTGTGGCAGTGTCACAAGTCCATATTGCCAAAGAATCATGTGTAGGAAACCAGGAGTTCCTTCATTGTGCCGTAAAGCAAACTCAATTGAGGAAGAAGGAATCGCCAACTCGTCTGTTAAGAATTTAATCATTTTTGCTTGCATAATAGCTCACCTCGCCTTGGGTGGCTAACTTACTCCCACAACCCAAGATATAAATAATATGCTTTAGAGAAAGTCGGGTTAGCGTGATTGAACTCAAATTTAGTCGTGATATTGATCACATTTACTTGATGATGAATGATACTTCTAGTCAAATAAATCTAAGGGCAGATGACCGTAAGTACCACTGATATCTTCTCGCGCCGAAGACTGGCATGAAACAAGCACTCCACGATAATTTCCGGTGTAAGAGTCTAAGTAAAAACTCTGTTTATTGGTGTTAAATTTGATGTACACCGAACCGGGAATCTCCATAGCTTTTTGCGTATCTAAAGAAACATTATAACCTAAACCACTTAAGTAGTTTTTGAGAGCCATAAAACCTTGTTCTGTCGTCTCGGCGCAAATGCCAAGGTTCAAGTAATCTGCTAAATCAGCTATTAGCTTCAATGCTTGACGCAGCAACGCTTTCTCTGCTTCTGATTCTACGACCTTGATATTTGTACAACTGTATTCTTTAAGTATTTTTTCCGCTTGTTCTACGGTTAAGTTCGTTGGGTTTTGTTCATTCATAGATTTTGCCAAGCCAGGGAACGAAAAACTTTTTAGGTACGTTGTTGCGCTTCAGCGCTAAAGATGGCGCTGAAGCGCAACAACGTACATTTTTTGGGTTAGGGTAGCCAGAAGTTGGGTAGGAGAGTTTTACTTAAATCTCGCGCCCACTGATTCACAGTTCTTGCTACTTGAATGTGTGGTTCGTCGGGTTCAACTGGGAGAATTTCGGCTTTGCTTCCTAATTTAAATTGTTCAATGACTAAATTTGCTGCTTCTAAACCAGTAACGTAAGCTTTCTCCTGCGACCATGAACCGTGACGGTTAACAATCCAATCGCCACTCATAAATACATTAGCGAAACTCGTCTTCGTTGGCAACATATATTGATAGCTACCGGGGAAAAAATGAGTCACAGCTTTGGGTAAACGAATCACGCTGCTATCAATTACTTTTGCTTCCCGAAATGCTGGAACACAAGTGGCTAAATATCGCTGCACAATGGGAACTATTTCTTCACTGCTTAAAGGTAAAAACTGGTTGGCGTGGTAAAAGTCTGCTTCAATAACTGTTCCAGGTTCGTCTCGGTATTCGTCATGAATAGCATTTAAATCAAAAAACGTCCAACCTGTAGTATTGTCAAATCCAAAGCAGGCGTTAGAAGGTAGGGGAATGTCAATTTTTCTGTCAAACCAGAGGCGGGTTGCTAAAACATCAACTGCTGATAAGTTATTAATATCGCGAAATTCTTGACGGTTTTGTAAAGTCGAACTTCCGCTGAGAATTTTCTGCATTCCGCTAATTCCAACGGCAAAAATTACCGCATCTGCATCAAATACTTCTTCGCCACAAACAACTGCTGTCGCCCTATTGTTACTATCAACTATTAAATCGCTAACTCGGCGTTGAGTTAAGACTTTTCCACCAACTTTTTCGATTTGTTCTACCCAAGGACGAAAGATTTTTTCTCCCACTGTTCCCCGACACCAAACTACATCAAAGTTGGGTTGATGCGCCAAGATGAAATAATACAACATTCCTAAAGCAGCAGCAGCGGAACATTGTTCGCCGGGGGCGAATAATCCAACTAATAACATTGGTTCAAAGGAGTCTTTGTACAGTCTGGCAGAAACTCCAAATTGTTTGAACATTTCTCTGGCGGTTACTGTGTCGTAGCGTCGCCAAGCTGCATCAGAATTATCAAAGTCTACTAAGGTATAAAGTAAAGGTAAGGCGGAAAGTCTGTCGATTAAAGGTAGGCGTTTAAATTTAGTGTAAATAAATGTTCCTAAAGGTGTGGGAAGTAATGGTTCTTGCTGAAAAATGGGAGATTCTACTTCTAAACCTGCGGGGGAATATTGGGAAGAACGAGTCCAATTTGTAAAGGGATTTATTTCTAGTTCGTTAACTAGGGAAAAGATGTTTTTATAAGGATACCAAAAGCCGTGAATTCCGGCTTCTACGGAACGCCCCCCTGGAGTTTTCCAACCTGCAACTAAACCTCCGGGATAAGCGCCTGCTTCTAATAATGTTACATCATATCCTTGTTTTGCGAGGTGATAAGTTGCTCCTAATCCTGCCCAACCTGCACCAATAACTACTACTTTTTTATTGTGGGTTTCTGTTACCATTATTTGACCTTGTTTTTTTGCGATCGCAAATCTCCATTCCCATATAAGGTGGGAAAATCCCACCCTAGTATCCTTAGCCTTTCAATGTATCAAATGCGGCTCTAATTGTTTCAATCCGGTTCCGATTTACACCTAAATCCGATTGTCCTAATCTGGAAGCAGAACGCACATGAATTACTTTGGCTGCTTCATCTAAGTAAAATTCTACATCATCCACAAATCCCATTAACTTAGTTTTAAATTCAGCGTAGATGTAGTTAGGAGATTCGGAAATAATCGTCGTTCTTTCTTGGGATTCAATCACCTTTTTTAAATCCGCCATTGCTTCTGTCGCAGAGGTATTATAGGTTAGTGGCTCAATTTTGTGCAGCGTATCTGCGCTTTGGCTACTAACACAATTAGGCGAACTGGGACAAGGTGCTAATTTACCGTCTTGCACACCAAGATTAGTAGGTCTTTTCCCTGCAAACATCGTCATTCCTCCGGGAGAAACTATATTGATTCCAAGCAAAAGAATAGTCGCAATTAGCAGAGATAACAAGCTGATAATTAAACGGTTTAGAGGCGATCGTTTTTCTACTTGGCTTTGAACCATAAACTACAATAACCTGGATGCAACTATTAGATTATCCCACATCCCACACCAAAAAACCATAGAAAAATCCCAATGAATCCCATAAAACATTAAGTTCATAATCGTTCGTTGTGACGACTTCAGTCGTTCTCTTTTCTAAAGAATCGCACTAAAGTGCTCACAACAAACCTGTTCGTTGTAACGACTTCAGTCGTTTTTTTTCAGCTAAGTAGGTAAATGTAAATAAACTGAAAACTGGGCGGGCAGGATGCCCACCCCACAATAAAGCTGTAACTTTTGTGGGGTGGGCATCCTGCCCGCCCCATCTTTAAATAACTATTTTCACTTTATTTATTCGCACCTACTTAATCGCACTAAAGTGCTCACAACGAACCTTTATTACAACTTATTTACGGCTACTTCTCCACGACGATAAATTTCCTTCGCAAAATCAGTCCACATTCCTTGTCCCCAATACCGAAAACAACTAGTTTGCAACAACAAATTATACATTAAAGCTTCTCGATAATCAGCTTCTTGAGTTACTTTTTCCGGCAAAGAATCAACTTTTTGATGAAATAAAGCACTCAATTGATTCATCGGAGACAAAACATTTTCGTACCCTTTCACCCAACTAATATGATTTGTCCAAGAAGCGCCATCTACGTGAAAATTATGATTGGTTTCTTTTAACTCTTGAATTGCCTTGCTTACTGCTTCAGGAGTACAATTTTCTGGCGAAACTTTCTGCCAAATCAAATGTTGATTTATCGGTTGACAAGTGGGATAACTATCAGGATGACAGCCTGCTTCTTCAATTAATTCTAAATATTCAGTGCCATTCATCGCCACAATTCCCGATTTTCCGCCGCCATTATCCTTAATTTCATAACAAGCGCGGAAGAAAGCACTAGGAAATTCATTCATCATCACTCCGCCATTTTCCCCATCACCAATTTGACTAACTATTGGCGGAATTTCTACACCACCTAATGTCTGTCTAGATAAAGTTTTTGCTTCATAATAAGGCTGCATTTGTCCAACTAATTTAGTATCCGAACCTTGGGTTTTAATTAAAGCGGTAATGCTGATTTCTTCCCCTTGGGAATTTCGGGCAATTAAACGATGGGGTAAATGGCGATTTTGTAAAGGTTTCCCATCAAGAGTTTCGACGGAATGTTCTTGTACTAATAACCACCGATAGCCGCATTCTTTTAAAGCTTTGACAAATTCAAACAAGGTATCGGGATGATTTGGTAAGTGCATTTCTGGCGGGGAAAAACCTTTGACTCTGGCTAAAGCTTCCCAACCAAATATTGTGGCAAAATGATGTTGCCAAGCTTGAATGTGTAATTTAATATCTGGAATGGGGGTGGAAGGAACAACTGAATGACTCCACATTGTACCTAACCATTCTACATAAGGTTGATAGTTAGGATCGATCGCAATTCGTTTAAGATTTTCTAATATATCTCCTCCCCATATTTGTCGCAATCCCCATAAAAGATTGCCAGAATAATCTAACATTATGCGAGGATTGCAGCCATTAGCTACTAATTCGGGGATGAAATTTGCCATGCGTTTGTAACAATTAGCAAAGGGTTCTGCGTTGTGATTATCTCCTTCGTTGGGATGTTCAAACATATATTGTAAATTGCTAATTAATTCGCCATTTTGTCCAGCCGGAATGGTGGGCTGGTGTAGGTGTAGGGCTATGGCAAATACAGCTTGGATTTGGGATAAATTAAGATTCGTTTTAGGCAAGAATACTGGTTTATTTTGTTGCGTTACTGTGAGAAGTTCGCTTTCGCAACCGCAAATGTTAGGAATTCCGTTAATGTTTTCTGGTAAGTTTTGCATGAGTTAATTTGTTAGTAGGAGAGGTTGATTTTTTTTAAACCGCCCAGACGCAGAGGGCGCAGAGGAAAGAGGAAAGAGGAAGAGAGGGTTTTTTAGTTGAGTTCTTCTGTGAGAATTAGGGAGGGATTTTCTAATATTGGTAATTTTACTGTAAATGTTGCTCCCTGGTTGTTACCAAGGCTTTCTGCTTGAATTGTTCCTCCGTGCATTTCGACTAATTTTCGCACAATTGATAAGCCTACTCCTAATCCTCCATGTCTTCTGGTAATTGAGGCATCTGCTTGGCGGAAATGTTCAAAAACATAAGGTAAAAAGTCTGAGGAAATGCCAATTCCTGTGTCACTGACTTGAATTTGGCTGTAGGTTTTGGGTGAGGATGTTTGACTGTCTTCTCTCAAGAGCGAAAATTTAATTTCTACTCTACCCTTTTCTGGGGTAAATTTGATTGCATTGGACAGTAAATTCCAAAATACTTGTTGTAAGCGATTGGGATCTCCTTTAATTAGAATAAGTTCATTATCGGCTAATGGCAAATCTAAAATTGTTAATTTTAATTCAATAGATTTGGCTTCTGCTGATAGTTTTACATTTTCGATCGCAGCTTCAATTGTTGCTAGTAAGTTGACCTTGGTAATATTCAAGCTCAGTTTACCACGCAAAATGCGAGAAACATCAAGTAAATCATCAATTAGTTGGGTTTGTAATCTTGTGTTGCGTTCAATTGTCTCTAAAGCTTTATCAACTGTGTCTTGATTAAACTGGCGAGTTCTAAGTAGTCTTACCCAACCTAAAATGGGGTTAAGAGGGGTTCGCAATTCGTGAGATAATACTGCTAGAAATTCATCTTTAATTCTATTGGCTGTTTCCGCTACGTTACGGGCTACTTTTTCGGCTTCTAAAAGTTGTTCTCGTTGTTGTTCGGCTATTTTGCGATCGGTAATATCATAAAAAGCAGTTACTCCAGCTATTATTTGCCCATTTCTATCTTTAATTGGCGCAGAATTAACATAAATAATTGCCCTACTACCATCGTTTCTTTCAATAGTAATTTCTTCTCCGGTAACTACTTCGCCTTTAATGATAGAACGTGCTAAAGGCATTTCTCTAGCTGGGTAGCGATTACCATCACCATCAAACAATTTCCACTCACTATATTCTTCTAAATTTTCAGAATACAAAAAAGAATGCCCAAACATTTCTTCAGTTAATTGATTACCAAAAACTATCTTTCCTGAAGGTGCTTCTGCGAGAATTACACCTGCGGGAAGTTGCTGTAAAATTACTTCTAAAAGTTCTTTTTGGCTTTGTTGTTGAATTAGTAATCTTTCCCTTTCTGCTTCTATTCGTTTACGTTCGGTTAAATTTAAAACAAAACAAACACATTCATCTTCGGTAGTTTCCAATTTAGCTACACCTAATAAAATAGGAATGCGACTACCATCTTTACGAATGTATTCCTTTTCAAAAGGGTTGCAAGTTCCGGTAGCTTTGACTTGCGCGATCGCTTGTTCATCCAAAATTTGATATTCTGGAGGAGTCATCGCCATCCATCTCATTTTACCCGA
The DNA here is from genome assembly GCF_041929275.2 of Floridaenema flaviceps BLCC-F50. Classification (NCBI taxonomy): domain Bacteria; kingdom Bacillati; phylum Cyanobacteriota; class Cyanophyceae; order Aerosakkonematales; family Aerosakkonemataceae; genus Floridanema; species Floridanema flaviceps. The sequence continues at coordinate 1,403,832 of NZ_JBHFNR020000001.1, forward strand.
TCGCAAATCTTCTAACGAGTAACCTACTAATTCTAAAAAAGCTTGGTTAGCATCTATAATTTCACCTTTAAAATTAGCAAATAATACCCCAATTAAATTAGAATCTATTAACCGTCTTAATCTAGATTCACTTTGGCGCAAAGCTGCTTCTGTTTGCTTTAATTTAGTAATATTCCGAGTGACAGCTAAAACTGATGCGATCGTACCATCAGGCGCAAATTCTGGAACTAGCCTTGCTTGATGATAACTAATTCCTTTTGATGTCAACAGTTCAAACTCTATTTCCTGTTCTTCACCCGTTTCAAATACTTCTTGAATATTGCTTTGCCACAGGCGAGATTTAGTTTCAGGAAACCCCACTTCTAAGAGAGTTTTACCGATATATTCTTCAGGAAAATTTCCGGTTACTTGTTCAATTGCGGAATTAATATAAAGATGACGTAGTTGGCGATCGAACCTAGCAACAATATCCGGCGAGTTTTCGACTAAAGCTTTGAATTCCTGTTCTCGCTGGTAAAGTTGTTCATGGGATGCTTCTAACTGGGTATTAGCCTTCAGCAAATCTTGATTTAATTTAATTAATTGATCTGATAATTGCGCTTGTCTTAGATACTCCACCGCCCGCACTTGTTCTATAGCTAAAGCTACTTGAGTAGTTGCTCTTTCTGTACTAGCAGAACCAATTAATAAACTAGTAGCACACTGAATTAAAAGTGTTAATTTATGAACGTGCATAACCTCGTAAGAAACTGGCAATTCCCCCAAAGAAATAGCTTGAGGATTGAACATTAAATAATTTAATAATGTGACTAAAACGCAAAAAGTAGTAGTCAACATTCCCCCGGTAACTCCAAAGCGACTAGCTGCCCAAATAATTGGTACAAAACTCAATAGGGAAAACTGCTGAAAAGCAAAGCCTCCTTTATGAGCTAAAGACACAGTAAAAGTCGCAATAAATATAGTTAACAACAGAATAATTATAATTTCTGCACGTCGATAAAATTGAGAAGGGAAAGGCCAAATTTCCGCAATATTATTCGGATTATTATTACTACTTGTTGAGGTTAATTTTGAAAAACAATTTTGAACTTGAGGCGTAAAAACTAACAAAATTGTCGGAGCAATTGCCATAGTTCCCAAAGCATTACCTAACCACCAATTAGGGATACTAATACTCAGCTTAGATATAGGCATTTTGTCTATGGCTACCAAAGTTAAACTACCAACTACAGCAGAGGTAGCACAAGCTGCTAATGGGGCACTCAAAATGAAAGTAGCAGCATCACTAAGTCGGCGGAATGATAATTCACCTCTGGCAAATTTTCTATAAAGTAACCATGCCACTAACGGTTCTAAAATATCAATTAACCCAACTAACCGCTCCCAACCTTCAAAACCCCAAAATGGTGCCATTAAGACGGAAGTAATACCTGTAATAATTATACCGATCGGACCAAACCAAAGTGTCAATGCGATCGCTATTCCCGAAGGCGGAAACCACAAAGATACAGCTGGCTGAATCCGGTAGATTAGCGCCATACCATGAGCTAACATCAGAGCTAATAAACTTAGGACTATTACTAGCCACCATTTTCTCCAAACATTGAATCTTAAGCTTGATAATAAAAGCATAGATGTTAAATTAATTCCGTATCACTACTGTATTATTTAGGTTTGTTTCTATTATTTTAAATCCTGAAAGCTATCTCCAAAAACTTTTAGCTTAACAGACTTATTAGTAACTTAAGTTAAACTTATTAACCTTAACACAGCAAAACTGACATCGGAAATCCTCTTAAGAGGTATTTTGCTAAAACTTACCTCTATTGTTCCTCAGCATTTTAAGGTAGCAATAATTACCCTTATTAATTTTATAACTCCAGAAATATTCTAGCTTTCATCAGATCGATCGCTTTTCCCCTTCCCCCTTTACCATTGAATTTGCCATAGTTATGATAATAGGTACAAAATAAAATAGTTAGGTTAAAGAGATCGTTCCCCACAGGAGAATTGAACATGGTAACAATGTCAGAAAGTGGGCAAGCACAACCCATTAAAAATCTACCTGATGGCCCGAAAGTTTCCCGATTTATTCAAACAATCCGTGCCGTTTTCCAACCATTTAAATACCTAGAAAAATACGCCCAAGAATACGGAGATTTTTATACATCAAAATTTGCCGGATTTCCCACCCAAGTAGTTATTAGTAATCCCCAAGCAATTCAAGAAATCTTTACCGCCGACTACAAAATCTTTAATTCTGCTAAAGGGAACGAAGTTGTCCGCCCTTTACTAGGCGATTATTCTCTCACCTTGCATGATGGCAATTATCATCAACAGCAAAGAAAACTGTTGCTTCCCTCATTTCATGGCGAAAGAATGAAAGCCTATGGTAACACTATTTGCGAACTTACCGAACAAGTAATTAACCAATGGCAAGTTGGGCAACTTTTTTCAGCGCGGGAAGCAATGCAACAAATTTCCTTAAGGGTAATTTTACGCAGCATCTTTGGTTTAGATGAAGGAGAACGTTACTACCAACTCCGCGAACTAATGGGGACACTTATAGAAACAATTGGCTCACCTTTAAGGTCTACTTTTATTCTGTTACCATTATTGCAAAAAGACTTAGGTGCATGGAGTCCTTGGGGTCAATTTATCCGCCAAAAACAGCAAATTAACGAATTACTTAATGCGGAAATTCGGGAAAGAAAAGCAGCTAACGACTTCTCAGGCGAAGACATTCTCACATTAATGATGTTGGCAAAAGACGAAGCCGGACAACCAATGACAGAAGCCGAACTAAGAGATGAATTAATGACGCTTTTGTTTGCCGGACATGAAACCACAGCCACAGCCTTAGCTTGGGCATTATACTGGATTCATCATCTCCCAGAAGTTAAAGAAAAATTACTCAATGAGTTAAATTCCCTTGGCGAAAATCCAGACTTAATGGCAATTACAAAACTACCTTACCTCAACGCTGTTTGTTGCGAAACCCTGCGAATTTACCCAGTAGTTTTATTTAGTTTTCCTCGCATTGTCCAAGCACCAATCAAGATTATGGACTATGAATTTCAGCCGGGAACTATACTCGCACCCTGTATTTATTTAGTCCATCATCGAGAAGATTTGTACCCACAATCCAAACAATTTAAACCAGAACGTTTTCTGGAAAGGCAATTTTCACCTTATGAATTTTTCCCCTTTGGTGGCGGAAATCGCCGCTGTATAGGAATGGCATTTGCCATGTTTGAAATGAAATTAGTTTTAGCAACAATATTGCGCCGCACTCAACTAAAACTTGCCGAAAATCGTCCCGTATTACCTGCACGTCGCGGCATCACAATGGCACCAGCCGGAGGTGTAAAAATGGTAGCAACTAAGTTGTGAAATAAATGTTTGTTGTGAGGACTTTAGTCCTTTTAGTCATTGGTCATTAGTTGGGCATTAAATGCTTAATGAACAATGACCAATGACAATTTAAGTCTATATTTAAATAGACTTAAGTACAAATTAAGTGAAGTTTAACAATAGCACTTGGGCGAGGGTAGCTGGATGATTAACTGGATTCTAGAGGATGGTGTATTTGGCTGTTCTATGGCTCCACTTGCAAATGAGATCGAGAAGCAAGGACACAATGTTAAGATCATTGACTACACCAGAGGCATCACAGACTATCAACGCTTCTTTCCCAAAACAGAGTGCATCATCTTCTATGGATCGCTCCATATTGCTCAACAGATTCTAAGCCGCAATTTGTCTTGGATACCAGGAATTATCGGGACTATTGAACAATACCGTTGCACAGCCTATTATCCTCATCTTAAACCTTGGCTGTTGAATGCCGAGTGTCAAATTCTGCCCCTGTCCGAGTTGTCTTCCTCCACCGTTGACAACCCTAAGTTACTCCTTAGCCTTGAGGAGAACAAATCTTTGTTTATCCGTCCCAACAGTCCGCTTAAACCTTTTGCAGGTGGGCTTTATTCTCCTGAAGAATTGACTGACTTAGACAGTTTTATGAAGCGCCACTATCTCGAAGACCCAAACATATTGGTAATTGTTGCACCAGAAAAACCGATCGAAGCAGAGTGGCGAGTAATTATTGCCCAAGGACAAATCTTATCTGCTTCTCAATATCGGCAGTTTGGGAAACCTTACTATCAATCTGGAATGCCTGAAGTTGTCCAAAAAGTAGCCGAAGCGGTGGCACAACAACAATGGCAACCTGACCCAATTTGGGTTTTAGATCTCTGTTTCTGTGATAATTTGGTTTACGTTCTAGAAATTAATTTTCTATCCTGTTCAGCCTTTTATAAATGTGATTTGAGTTCAGTTGTCACAGAAGCATCAAATATTGCCTGGAAGAAGTGGGTTGAATGCCGTAGGGGAGGTAGAACCTCCCAGAACTCGTGAACTCGTTCCCAGGTTCAACCAGCGAACGAAAAACAGAGGCTCCCGCCTCTAGGCGTAAGATTTCAGTATACGCACCCGACAAAATAGAACTAATCAGTATACGCACCCGACAAAATAGAACTAAACAAACAATTCTGGTACTCTACTTTTTAATTCAGCATTCAACCTGGGTAACTCTTCCCGCATTTTTAAATACCAGTCTCGGCGTTGGCGGTAATGTTGGGAAAGTAGGCGATTGTTTTTCACCCAATTATATGCGTTTTGGGCAATGTTTTGTCGCCATTGGGTATCAGAAATTAGCTTTCTCAACTTCTCTTCAAACTCTGCTACAGAACAGTAAATTAATCCGGTTTCTCCTTCAATAATTGAAGCTTCATAAACTGTTGGACTTGCTAAAACTGCTACTCCATGTCCGGCACATTCAATGAATTTGAGGTCGGATTTCATGCTGTTAAATCTGGTGGGATTCAATGGTAAGATACCAATGTCACAACTATGAATAATTTCTTGATATCGATCGTAAGCACAGAAAGATTCAAATTGTTTGTGGGGTGTTTCTAAGGCATCGAAAAACTTTTTATCGTAGATGACTTTTACGCGAATCCGATCGCAAAATTCCCCCAACACCCCATTAATCGCAGGCATAATTTCTGCCCAATCTTCTTCTCGATTCAAAGCCCCAAAAAACAAAGTAACTGGCGCATCTGATTCATAATTTCTGGCTGGCGGTAGATAAGCTAACTGATTCTGAAAAACCGCTACATTTGGATTTATTCCTCGTAAAAATTCTGCCAAAGGTTCGGTAGAAGTTTGTACACAATGACAAGCAGCGTAACTGAAAAATTGATTCTCTCCATGAGCAGGCCAACGTAGTGGATCGTCGTCAATTTCTGCGACAATTAAATAACCTCGGCGCAGTAGTTCTTGGAGTTTGGGAATATCATTTTCTTTCTGTAAAAATGCCCTTTGCCAAATAAAGACTTTCTCTTCTTCCGGTTTACCAATGCTTAAATTAGCTGTTTTTACTGTTGCTAAAGTTCGTACTCCGGGAATTGTAGCACTTAATTGGTCTGGTTCTAGGATTCGCACGCGATCGCACGCCAAAGGAGCCATTAAAATAGTTTGTATTAGCAAGGGTTTAGATGCGATCGGAGTTTTAGTGCTTCTAACTACATATTGTAACGCTGATGTCCTCTGAGCAAAATCACTTTCAGACAAACCTAAACTATTAATAACTGGAGCCATTATTTGCTGGAATTTCTGAAAAGCTTCCCCTTGTTGTCCTCTAGGTTGCACATCGTTAATTTGCAATCCCACATCAGCAAATAATTGCTTAATTGTATCCAAAGCAAAAAATCTTAAGTGAGTTTTATCTAACAAACCTTCTTCTTCATAAGCCCAATTTCCCCGCAACAATCTTAGAATTAAACTCCAATGTTGCACGTTAGGAATACAAGCTAAAACTTGACCATCTGCTTTCAACCATTTTAGATGATTTCCCAGCACTGCCCAAGGATCAACTAGATGTTCTAACACATCGCCATAAACCAAACAATCTGCTACATCTTCGCCAATTTCATCAGCTATATTGGGCTCTTCTACACTTCCTATTACTACACGATCTAACCTAGTCGCCGCAATTTTCGCCGCAGTTTCATTTAATTCAATACCGATATATTTACAATGGGGATTAATTCTTTTATACTGTTCTCCTAAAGCTCCTGCTCCACAACCAACTTCTATAATTACTTTGGCATCAGCTGGCAAAAGTCTGAGTAAATCAGGGTTAACTCGATTGTAATAATCAGGTATGGACGCAGAACTAACAATTGTGGGTTGAATAGCTAAATTTGATGGCGCACTAACTTTAATTTCCTCCCCTGCACTTTTGTTCCCCTGATCCTCAACTGGAATTTTTAACAATCTTTGAGTCCAAGCATTGCCGTAATGTTCAACTTCTAAAAAGTTAGCCTGTTGAGGCACAGATTTATAAATGCGAAAAGTCCGCATGATTCCCAGAGTAGCCGCACTTTCTAAAGAGCTAAAAAAACTGGAATTGCGATCGAGAAAATGCGGTTGCTGTACCCAATAATTCATTTGGGCGACATTGAGAAAATAACAGCCAGAATGCGGATTAGTCGCACGGCGAAAAATCACAGGTTGTCCCAGAATTTGTGCCTGTAATTCCGGTTGTTCTTCTAAATTTTGAAAATTAGCAGTTAGCAATGGTGACAAATTACCATCTATGTAAATCTTTTTGCTGTTTCCTGGGGGAGAAAGTTCGTAACGATTTGGTTGGAGTAAGGCACGATCTCCCACTTGTTTGTTAAACCAATTCAGTTTGACAAATAACCAAGGGTCATGCAAAATTATATCGTCTTCTAAAAAGCAAAAATAATCATAAGCACCAAGGCAATCACGGAGTAATGCTTGACACTCAAAACCAAGTGACATTGGTTCTGCGTCAGTGCGGTAGTGTTTGTATAAGTCGGCAGGTAAGGAAAGTTGGTCGAGGAGGTGCTGATTTTTAGTAGTACAAATCACAATATCTATGTTGTTTACTTGGGATTGATTCGCTGGTTTTGCTGCACCTTGAGCAATATCAAAGCTAGCTTGTGATTGACCAAACAATTTATGTAGAGAAGTGATACAAGCGGTAAGTGCTTGTATCCGAGGTTGAGGATCTTTACCCTGCGAACCGTACCGACTGCCATCGCTGGGTTGGAAAAAGTGGGGAATTGTAAACAGAATTCGCATGAAATTTTGTTAAGTTCGTCTGAAGCCTGGATAATTGCAAATAAATTGTAAAGAATTTTTCGCTAATTTTGGCAATTATCCAAAATCAAGATGTCCTGTGGAAAGTTGAGGAATTACTTTTTAGCAGATGAGTCGATCGGACTTGACCGAAATCCTAGAATGGGATCGGATAGGGGCTTGGTTTAACTTGCTGCAAAAAATTGTTAAAAATTTACTTACCGAGTCGCAGGTAGTCGAGTTAGGATCGTATAAAGGTGAGAGTAACGTAGCGATCGCAGCCGTTTTACCTGCCGAGAGCTCAAACCAAGGCATCTGCTAACTTTAATTCAGACTGTGTAGACTTAGTTCTTGTGGATGCTACCCACGATGATGAATCTGTCAAAGCCGATTTGCTCAACTGGTATCCCAAAATCAATTTGGGCAGATTTTTGGATCTGCGATCGCGATCGATTAGCATGGTCGGGAGTGTTCGCTGTTAGAAGGGTTGGTTTAGAGGGTACTTTAATAGCAGAATCATTTATAGATACACCAACAGCCAAGGAAAAAGTATAACTCGGAAATGATGACAACACTATTTAAAGCAGGCGAGGAAAAAATTCAACCTACAGAGATGCTGGAAATGATGACTCGTTACCAACTAATGCCGCAATTTTTGCGAGGGTTGATTATCGATAGAGCGATCGCAGACATTCCATATACTGAGGAAGAAATGCTCTTTGCAGTTTCTCAAATTGAAGCTCAGTATCAACTCAATTCCCCAGAAGCTAAAGCAGCTTGGCTGCAACAGCAAGGAATAACAGCCGAACAGTTACAAGAATTATCAGTGCGCCCCCTGCGAGTGGAAAAATACAAACAAGCCAATTGGGGAAACAAGGTAGAAAATTATTTTCTCACCCGCAAACCCTATCTAGATCAAGTAGTTTATTCCCTAATTCGGACTAAAGACTTGGGTTTGGCAAACGAAATTTATTTCCGCATTCAAGAAGGCGAACAATCCTTTGCGGAATTAGCCGAAAAATACTCCCAAGGGCCTGAAGCTAAAACTGGAGGCTTGCTCGGGCCAGTTCCTATTAAGCAACCCCATCCCCTGATCGGTCAATTACTAGCCGTCAGCCAACCCGGTCAACTTTGGCCCCCCAGAGCTTTGGCAGAATGGTTTGTGATTATTAGACTAGAAAAGAATATCCCTGCCCAACTCGACGATGCGATGCGTCGCCGCTTATTGGACGAGATGTTTGAGAACTGGTTTGGGGAACAAATTCAAGAAATGGGGGGGTTGCAAGTAGTAGATAATCAGAAGGAAACAGGAGAAACAGAAGAAAATCAAGAAAATTCAGACGATCAAAACCCCAGTTCTCCTAACTAGTGCATCTGGGCATAAATTTCCCACCAGTTCCGCAGTAAAGATGAGGAGGTGGGGGGATGGGGGGAAAGAACTGATGGGAAATTTATGCCGTGCTGCACTAGTTAGGCATAAAAGACTTGGGGACAAGGCTTCGACGTGAGCGAGATCCGAACGGAGACTCTTGAGACAAGGAGAAGTTGATTAACTCAAAACGCAAAAATTTCTTGCCGCCTTCTGCTTTCCTGAATAAAATATGCCGTTAGGCAAATAGACCCATGACCGCATAATATTAAGCAAAAAAACCCAATCAAAAATCTAAAACCGAAAATCTAAAATTCATACCATGACCCAAGCAGTTTCTCGATCGCAAATTCAAACATTTCTCGCCCAGACAGAACCGTTTAACCAACTGTCCCAAAGCGCCTTACAAAACCTATCAGCCGAATGCCAATTATTGCGGTATCGCATTGGGCAACCAATTATACAAAAAGAAGTATCACCTACTCAAGTAGCCATAGTTTACATGGGACAAGTGCGGGTGTTAGCCTACGACCAACGCACCCAAACCCCTGTTAGTTTGTACATGGCGGGGCCAGGGAAACTGTTAGGTTGGGCGGCACTAGTGCGAGGGGAAGGGTGTGAGACAGCGATCGCATCAGACGAAGTGATCTGCATCACCATTCCTAGCTCAGTATTTTCATCCTTCATCAATCAAGAACCAGTCCTGCGCCAAGCTTATCGCGAACAACCAAGCATCAGCGAAGTATTTGAACTCCTAAGTTTAGAATTACAACGTCGGGCGATAGCCACAGTAAACCTAAAAGAACTTACCGCAGAAGTTTTTCCCCACGCCAAAGTAGTCAACCTCGCCAACGGTCAAGCCACCTTGCCAGAGTTCGATCGCGAAATGTTGTGGATGGTTAGCAGTGGCATGATCGGCGCATTCTCCAACGGTAGCCGTTTTCCCATCCAGGAAGTAGGCAGTTGGGTACCCGTCAAAGGCAAACAAGGCGGTAGGTTATTGGGAGTACCCATTTCTGCATTACCACAGGCAGCAAAAATAGTACAAATAATAGAAGCAGCCACAGAAACAGAGACAAAGGAACAACCAACAGATTCCCACTCACCAGCTACAGGTCCCCAGTCACCCTACGATCAAATTCCCTACGCCTCGGAAACACCCGCCAAAACCGAACCAGTCATAGTCTCAGAACGTCCCTTTCAATTTTTTAAAGGACGTGGCCCAGTGGAAGCACCCTTAGCTTGCTTTAAAATGCTAGCTAAGTATTTGGGCGTGACTTTCCGGCGAGACATCATCCATAAAATAATTGATAACCAAAATAAAACCAAAGGCGGACTAACACTCCTTACCTGTGGTGGTATAGCCGAAATGATGGGCATTAGCGCCCAGTTAGTTCAAGTCCAAGCCGCCGCAGTTCCCCGGTTAAAAGCACCAGCATTGATTCAATGGCAAGATAGCTTTGCCGTACTCCACAAAATTAGTGAAAAAGAATTGGTGCTGGCAGTTCCCGAAGAAGGAATCCGCCGCCGCACACCCAGAGAATTTGCCGAAACTTGGGGCGCTGAAGGACAAGTACTGTTACTGCAACCCCGTCCCGAAGGACAAAGAGAAAAATTCAGTCTCCGCTGGTTTTTACCTGCGATTAAGAAACATAAAAAAGTTCTGATTGAAGTATTTATCGCTTCTTTCTTGGTACAGCTGTTTGCTTTGGCAAATCCTTTAGCCACTCAGGTAATTATTGACCAAGTAATTAAGGATCGCAGCGATAGCATTCTGCATAGCGTGGGGTTATTGCTGTTAGTCGTGGCAGTTTTTGAAGCGTTACTGACATATATCAGGACGACTTTATTTGTTGATACTACCAACCGAATTGATATAAGTTTGGGTTCAGAAGTAATTGACCATATGTTGAAATTACCTCTGCACTACTTTGATAACCGTCGGGTAGGGGAACTAGCCGGACGGGTAAACGAGTTGGAAAATATTCGACAATTTTTGACCGGGACAGCGTTAACTGTGGTGTTAGATGCGCTGTTCTCTGTGTTTTACATTGCCTTCATGTTGGTGTACAGCGTACCACTGACTTTGGTAGCTTTATCAACCATTCCGTTATTTGCCATTTTGACTTTAACAGTTGCACCGATCGTCCAACGTCAATTACGCACCAAAGCCGAACGCCACGCCGACACCCAATCATATTTAGTAGAAGTGCTCTCCGGGATTCAAACAGTTAAAGCCCAAACAATTGAGTTAAAATCTCGGTGGAATTGGCAAGAAAAATACGCCCGTTATGTGTCAGCAGGGTTTAAAACCGTATTAACTTTTAGTACCGCTAGTTCTCTGTCTGGCTTCTTTAATAAATTGTCTGGTTTATTGCTGTTGTGGGTAGGTGCTGCGATGGTAATTGCTAACCCACCGCAATTGACTTTAGGACAATTAATCGCTTTCCGCATCATTGCAGGGTATGTTACCAGTCCTTTGTTACGTTTAGTGCAGTTGTGGCAAAACTTCCAAGAAACAGCCTTGTCTATTGAACGACTCAGCGACATCTTGGATGCTCATCCCGAAGCGGATGAATCTAACACTACTAATATTGCCATGCCACCAATTCAAGGTAGTGTCACCTACGATAATTTGTCGTTCCGGTTTAATCCTAATGGCCCATTGCAACTGGTGAATGTTAATTTAGATTTTGCACCCGGAACTTTTGTGGGCATTGTGGGTCAAAGTGGTTCCGGTAAGAGTACTTTGATGAAATTGCTACAACGGCTGTATGAGCCAACTGCGGGCAGAATTCTCGTGGATGGTTACGATATTGCTAAAGTGGAGTTGTATTCCTTACGTCGTCAGATTGGGATGGTGTTACAGGATACGTTGTTATTTAATGGCACGATCCGGGAAAATATTAGTTTAACTAACCCAGAAGCAACGGACGAGGAAATTATCGAAGCCGCTAAAATTGCCGCCGCCCATGATTTTATTATGTCTTTGTCTAATGGGTATAACACGATCGTCGGGGAACGGGGTTCCTCGCTTTCCGGGGGACAAAGACAAAGGTTAGCTATAGCACGGACTGTGTTGCAAAACCCCAGAATGCTAATTCTGGACGAAGCTACCAGCGCCCTCGACTACCACTCGGAACGCTTAGTTTGTGAAAACTTAAAAACGGCATTTAAAGATCGCACAGTCTTCTTTATTACTCACCGCTTGAGTACTGTCAGAAGTGCAGATTTAATACTCATGATGGATCAAGGTGCAGTTGCTGAACAGGGAACTCACAAAGAACTGATGGCGCTGAAAGGACGTTACTATTGCCTCTACCAGCAACAGGAATCAGAAATAATGTAAGTTATTGCTCATTAGTCATTACGAAAAACTAATGACTAATGACAAGTAACAAATGACAATCAAAAAATCTAAATTTCAAAATTTAAAATTGACAAGGAGACAGTAGCAAATGAGCACTAAACAAACAACCGAACATCATGGCAATGGCAATGGTAATGGTAATGGGAATGGCAATGGGAATGGCAATGGGAATGGCAAGCATAATGGTGCTACTCAACTGAAAGAATTGGAGACAGTTTGGGAACCGAAAGCACAACCAATAATTAGAACTCCTTTACCTTTTCGCCCAGATGACCAACCTGTTATTTTAGAAAGACCATCTTGGTGGTCACACGCATTTGTGTGGATGATTATTGGTGTGACTGGTGCGGGTTTACTGTGGGCTGGTTTTGCACCGCTGGATCAAAGTGTGCCAGCACAGGGTAAGTTGGAAGCAGAGGGAGCAGCTAAAGAATTACGTGCGCCTAATGGTGGGGTAGTTAAAGAGATTAGATTTAAAGAAGGCGAGCGCGTCAAAGAAGGTGAAGTATTACTAGTACTGGACTCCATAGCACCCAAAGCCGACTTAGATGCCCTGACCAGACAACGGGAAATGTTGCTCCGGGAAAATCAGTTTTACAATGGACAATTTAATGGACAATTAGCTAGCTCGAATATCAGCAACGCTAGCCCCGAATTCCAAGAATTAATCAAGTCAAAAACAGCTTTAGTATCAGAAAATGAATACCTCACAGCATTGGCAAATGGCAGAGGTACACCCACACAAGCTAGCGGTGATGCGTTTTCCACTAACCAACAAGAACTTTTAGCAGCTAGTCGCGCTGAATCTCAATCTCGTGAGGAAGCAGCTAGATTGCAAATTCAAGGATTGCAAGCACAATTAGCTCAGGTGCAAACTCAATTGGATGCAGCGCAGTCACAAATTCCTAAGCTTAATGAGCAAATCCAAACTTCCAGAGAGCGGGTACAGGCGGCGCAAAGGCAATTAGCAACGGCTCAACAGCAGTTACCAGGTGCGGAAAATCGGGTGAGAAATGCCAAAGAGTTGTTGGCTTCAGATGAAGCATTAATGGAAAAGATTAGACCTGTTGTACAGTCGGGGGCTTTGTCGGATTTGCAAGGTAGACGGCAAATGCAACAGATATTAACTCGCAAAAATGAAGTAGTAAGTAGTGAAGCGGAAGTGCTATCACGCAAGGATCAAATTGCTAGCATTGCCGGGGAAATTGCCGAGCGACAAAATGAACTCACGCTGCGGGAAAGTGAATTATTGAAAATGGAGGCGGAAGCTAAGCGTTTGAGAGAAGAGCAACAACGCTTAAATGCAGAAATTGACAGAGCGAACAAACAATGGCAAAATGCTGTTGCTTTTTCCCAAAAAGATGTGCGGACAAAAATTGCTGACAACCAGAAACGAATTGCAGAAATTGATAGTCAGTTAGCTAGATTGCGCTTGGAAAATAAGAAAAAGCTAGATGAAATTGAAGCCCAAATTACTAAAGCGCATCAAGCTGTAGAATTCCAAGAAATTAAAGCACCTGTGAGTGGTGTAGTATTCAATTTGAAACCCACAGGCCCCGGATATGTGGTCAGACAAATTGACAACGAACCTGTGATGACAATTGTGCCCGATGATGACTTGGTGGCAAAAGTTTACCTCACAAACCGGGATATCGGACAGGTGGTTGATAGATTGACTAAGGAGAAAGATGGTTTAACAGTAGAGGTGAATGTGGAGTCTTTCCCATCTACTGAATTTGGTACTTTGCAAGGTAAATTGACTTCTGCTTCTCTGGGATCGGATGTTTTACCACCTACTCAAGAACGTCCTTTCTATTCATTCCCAGCCAAAATTCAGCTGACAAATCAAATGTTAAAAATTAATGGCAAGGAATTTCGCGTCCAGTCTGGGATGGCGGTGAATGCTAGCATTAAGGTGCGGAAGCGAACTTTACTGTCTATCTTTACCGAGTTGTTCCAAAAACAAGTTGATAATTTAGAAACTGTGCGTTAAGGGCGATCGGGGAGATGCGATCGCACAATCTCTGCCGCTGTATTTCTTTAGATTATTGAATTTAATCATCAGTGGACTAGAGTTAAACTTTGCTTTGCTGATGATTCTTTTTTTAGTTACAAGTTTGATTACCAGATTAGTTAACTATTTTAAGTGTAAAATGGTTAATTAATCGAATTAAGGTTGCTGAAAATGACAGAAAATCTCCGTAAGTATGGGAAGATATGGATGCTAGGGATATTTCCATTAGCATATTGTTTCCTAGCTTTTTTACCAATACCTCAAGGAATACAAATAGGGCTAGATCCATCCTGGCGATATGCTCTTAGTCGTGCATCAGAAGATGGACTGATTTTTGGACGAGATATCGTATTTACTTATGGTCGGTTAGGATATTTAATTACTGGTGCGGCGTTAGATTCAAACTTTTTTCATATACTATTTTTTCAAGTTTTAGTATACTTTGTCTTATGGGCTTTAGTAATTATAAAAATTTTTAAAGAACCCAGATTATTGGTAAAAATCCTAATCATTTCCAGCCTGTTATCTGCATATTTATTTTCATATATATTTATCCTCGATCCCAGCTATCAAATTTTATACATAATCATAATTATGCTGTCATTTTATGACAGTAAATCAATCAGACAGTGGTCTTGGGCATTAGGAATAGTTGCTAGTATTTGCCTGAGTATTAAGTTAAATTTAGGGGTAGTTGTAATAGGTTCTCTATTTTTCTGGCTTTTGGGGGATTTATGGTTAAGTATAAAAGAAAAAAGCCAAAATACAAATACTATATTATTAGCTTTTTTAGATTCAGCTTTAATAATGATTTCTGGACAATTTGTACTGGGAAATCCCAACTTTATAGACAGTATAAAAAAAATAGTAATTTGTCTGTTGCTCTCAGTAATTAGCGGTATATTTACTTGGTGGTGCGTTAAGATTGGCAGAAAAGATTTAGTAAAAACTCAGTCAGGCAAGCTAAAAAACATCATATTAAATCCCAAAATTGCAGGCTGGAGCATATTTTATCTAGTCTACAGTTTGGCGTTAATATTCATGTTATTTTATTTTTCTCATCCATTAATAGACTATTTGAAGGGGAGTTTAGAAATTTCTTCTGGCTACTCTGAAGCAATGACTGTAGTCGGCCCTTTAAAAAGGGAACTCATAATTGGAATTTCTGAATTTGTTTTAGTCTTGGCAGTTTTAGTTTTAATAGCCAGGGAAAATTCTTTAGTTTTTTCCCTTTGTCTAGCATTTATCCTCTGGATGACTTTCAAACATGGGTTTATTCGTCAGGATGGTCATACTCTTTTCTTAATAAGTTCTACGCCTCTGATAGTCGCTATATCTCTTACTAAAGCTAAAAAAATTAGTACTATCAGAAAAGGGGCTGTAGTCTACATATATCTGTTGTTCATTATGCTAATATATGGTTTCACTGCTGCACCATTTGACCATAAAGAATTTGCTCAAGGTACTAATAGGCTTGCGGAGTTGAATCCTTCGCAGGTAGTTGGTAAACTGTTAGCTTTCGCTAACTTAGGCAAACTGCGAGAAGAAGTTGATGCAAGAAATCAGGTTAATTTATCTAAAGTAAAACTACCAGAAAGTATAAGAAAGGTAGTAGAAAATCAAGAGATAGATATTATTCCTTGGGAAACATCTTTAGCAGAAGCTAACAAACTTAATTGGAAACCAAGACCTGTATTTCAGTCATATAGTGCTTATACGAAGTATCTTGATAACTTAAATTGGAATAGCTTATCAAGAAATCCTAGAGACTACATTTTTTATAATTTTGAAACTATTGATAAAAGGCATCCTTTTTTTGACGAACCGAAAACTTTTTTCTATGTTTTTTGTAATTACAAACCTGCGGATAATGTACCTCAATTGATAGATATGCCGGGGCTATCAAAATTGATAGTATTGAAAAAACTTAATTCCAGTAGGTGTTCCCCAAGTAGTCAAGCAAATAATTTGTCCGTTCGTTGGAATAGCGATCGGAAAATAGAAGTGGGTGATGGTCAGGTGGTTCGTTTAGCCGTTAATTTTAAATATTCTGTTTTTGGTAAAATATATAAGACTCTTTTTAGAAATCCACCTGTAACGATCGATGTAACTGATGAGAATGGGGGTAAGCGTAGTTATAGAATTGTGCCGGGAAATGCCCAAAATGGAATATTGATCGGTCACTTACCCAAAGATAGTAATGATGCTTTATTGTTTTTGAAAGGACAGCTACCTATTGCCATAACGTCAATCAAATTTACTACACTTAACTCTTTAGTGTATAAACCAGATATAGATCTAAGTTTTACTTCATATAATATTGCTGAGTATAAGCTAAAAAAAGCTAAGGATTTTCCAACTAATGTGTTTTTTGTGAATGACACTACTAAAGTGTATGGATTTATGGATAATCCATCTACAATAAAAACCAATTTGAGACTCAAGCGACGTACAAGTTTAGTAGCAAATGGATGGGCTATCCTGCCAGAGGGTTCGGCTCTCCCGACAAAGGTGCTACTATCTTATGGTAAAGAAAATACTTTTTTTGCTAGTGCGCCTGTAAATTTGCCCAGTCCTGATGTAGCTAAGGCTTTGAAGTCTAGTCGGTATAGTCAAGTTAGATGGAGTGTGAGATTTTCAGCCAAATCTCTGCCAATGGGAGAATCAGTCATCAAAGCTTGGGTGTATGATTCTCAAAAAAATCAGGTTTTTAAGTTGATCGGTGAGCCAAAAATAGTAGTAGAGTAGTGAGACAATTTGCTTTTAATTACTGGAAAGCTTTAGAGATGAATAAGCGTCCCCAAATCTGGTATTTGACAGGATTTATTTTGACAATCATCCCAGCTTTTTTAATAGCCCTATCAATTTATCAAAATAGAGTTAATATACCTTTTATGGATGATTGGGAGATTAGCTTATTGTTAGATAAAGTCTATCCTGAGTTCAGATTAACTTTTCAATATCTCATTTCCCAGCAAAATGAAGCTAGATATGCGTTTCCCAGATTTATTTTTATAGGGTTGGCTTATTTTAATAATTGGAATTGGGATATTAGACATCTAATGTGGGTGAGTTTAGTCCTAGCCTGCATAGTTTCAATTAACGTATTTCGCCTAATAAAATGGACAATAGGGGAAAGTTTAGTTAAGGTAATATTCCTGACGTTTCTCTGTAATTTGTTAATTTTTTCACCAGCACAATATGAAAATTGGTTATGGGGACATCAATTAATTGTATTCATGCCAATTGCTTGTATTACAACTTGTTTAGTAGCAATTTATTCAGGCATAAACAGGAAAGTTAAGTTAGTAATATGTCTGATTTTATGTACGGTTAGTACTTATTCTTTTGGTAATGGAATGTTGAGTTGGATACTTGTATTTCCGGCTTTGGCTATTTCAAAAAATTGGCGATCGCCAGATATTATTCCAGAAAAATGGTTGTATATTCCTTGGATTGCTACCTTTACAGCTAATATGGCTGTATATTTTTATAATTACCAAAAACCACCGGGGACACCTGGTATTAGTTATGGTCTGTTGCATCCAAATGAAGCATTACTATACTTACTTTCTTTTTTAGGTGCTCCTTTGGCTTGGGGAACAGTTAAATATAATGGGAACGTTGCAGTTTTAATTAGAAATAATATTTGGATAGGAACGATATTAATAATTTTATTGTTGGGAGTTTTTAGTTATTTTATTAAGCAGCGAAAAGATCCAACAGTAATTTATAGGATGACTGGTTGGCTAACAATTGGTTTTTACGTTGTAACTAGTGGATTAATTACTTCTTTAGGTAGGTCAGGTTTCGGGTTAGATACTTCTATTGCTTTTAGATACATGACTTTCTCTGTGTATCTTCCTTTGGCTTTAATCAATCTGGTTGCGATCGTTTATGATGATGCCAAAACAAAAGGGTTTTTGCTCTCAAAAAACCAAAGAATTGCTCAAGCCGGGATTTTCATATTATTAGCCGGGTTTTTATACTTTTACATTATTACTGCGGAACTTACAATTCCGCGAATGTATACGACTAGACTCGATCGCTTACAAGCCAAAGCCTGTTATATATTTCTCAATGTAGCACCAGAACAAAAGTGCATTAAAGAAAAAGTTTACCCCAATTTTGAAGGGCTAAAAAAGAGAGCTAAATTGGTTGAGTTTCTGGGAATAATAGATGCGAAATTTATTAATAGTAAGAGGATACAAGATATTAAGGGAACAGATAATGCGACTAATCAAGCTGGGGGATATGGGTGGTTTGAGCAAGTAAAAAAGGTAGAAAATAATAATTATTCTGCTGTAGGATGGGCAATTTTACCAGAGAAAAAAGAACCAGCAGATGCGGTAATTTTAAGTTATGAAAAAAGTCCGGGCGCAGACATAGTATTTGCTGTGTTTGATAAGAGGGTAGAAAGACCAGATGTGGTTAAAGCTGGGAAGACAAAAAACTATTTGATGTCTGGCTGGCAAAAAACTTTCCCAGCTAGTAGATTACCAAAAGGTCTGGTGAAAATAAATGCTTGGGCATTTGACACGGAAAAAGCCAAAGCTTATAAAGTAAGCGGTACTCATTTAGTAAAAAATTAACTAGGCTGAAAATCAAGATGGCAGTTAGCTTTAGTATTAATCTGGCTATCTTGACCAAGTTATTCCTAAATTAAGTCCAAAGCCAAATACTTAAATTCAGATATGTGGACGCTGTTGGTTTAATCGCTTCTTTAGGTAATCAGTTAGCATTAAAAAGTTTTTATGAAGATGGAAAGTTAGATATTGTCAAGGCGACAAGAAACCAAGTATACTTGATGGCTGGATGGGAAAAATCATTCCCATCCATGAATTACCAAAAGGCTTGGTAAATATTGAAGCTTCGGCTTTTAATGGTGAAACAGGAAAAGCTTTTCCTCTAGGTAGTCAACAAATTAACAATGTATGAAAACTACAGCTACTGAAATACCTGATGTATTGCTGATTGAACCCAAAGTTTTTGGAGATAGCCGGGGTTTTTTCTTTGAAAGTTTCAACCAGCAGGCTTTTTCCGAAAAAACGGGTGTAGAAGTTAATTTCGTCCAAGATAATCACTCACGTTCTAGTAAAAATGTGCTGCGGGGTTTGCATTATCAAATTGAACAAGCACAGGGAAAATTAGTGCGGGTAGTGTCGGGCGAAATTTTTGATGTGGCGGTGGATGTGAGAAAAAATTCGCCGACTTTTGGGCAATGGGTGGGTTATTTGTTAAGTGCGGAAAACAAGCAGCAGTTGTGGATTCCGGCTGGTTTTGCACATGGTTTTCTGGTAGTCTCAGAAACAGCGGAAGTTTTATACAAAGCTACGGATTATTATGCACCACAACATGAAAGGTCTATTTTATGGAACGATCCAGATTTAGCGATCGCATGGCCTTTAGACTCCGAACCGATTTTATCTGCAAAAGACATAGCTGGCAAACCCTTTAAAGACGCAGAAGTATACCAATGAAACGCATTTTAGTTACTGGAGTTAACGGTCAATTAGGGCAAGAATTAAGCGGTGTTCTTCCCACTATTGGCGAAGTTATCGGAGTCGGAAGGGCAGAGTTAGATTTAACTCAACCAGAGGCGATTCGTCAGGTAATTAATGAAGCGAAACCTGATGTAATAGTGAATTCTGCGGCATACACCGCTGTTGATAAAGCGGAAAGTGAACCAGAATTAGCGAATGCGATTAATGCGATCGCACCTGGTATCATAGCCCAAGAGTGTGAAAAGTTAGCAATTCCCTTAATTCACGTTTCCACCGATTACGTTTTTGATGGTAGCAAAGGTTCGCCTTATCAGGACACAGACCCCACCAATCCCTTGAGTGTTTATGGGAAAACTAAACTCGCTGGGGAAATCGCCATTCAAAAGGGTTGCCAAAATTATATTATTGTGCGAACTGCTTGGGTTTATGGCGTAGGTGGCAAAGGGAACTTTGTCAAAACTATGTTGAGATTGGGGAAAGATAGACCAGAAATTCGGGTAGTTGCAGATCAAATTGGTAGTCCAACTTATACGTTAGATTTAGCCAATGCAATCACTCAATTAATTACCTTATATCAGCCCGAAATTGCCGGAATTTATAGCTACACAAATAGTGGCGTTGCTAGTTGGTATGACTTTGCAGTTGCTATATTTGAAGAAGCTAAACTATTAGGATGGGATTTGCAAATTGGGCGAGTAATTCCGATTACTACACCTGAATATCCCACTCCCGCGACTCGCCCTGCATATTCGGTGCTTGCTGGCGAGAAAATATCAAAAGTGTTGGGAACTTTTGCCCCTCACTGGCGGCAAGGATTGAGAAAAATGTTAACTGAACTATACGCTCAATAAATTATGAAAGCACTAATTCTGTCCGGTGGTAAAGGAACAAGACTTAGACCTTTGACTTACACAGGTGCAAAACAGCTTGTTCCAGTAGCAAATAAACCAATTCTTTGGTATGGAATTGAAGGAATCGTAGCAGCAGGAATTACAGATATTGGGATTATTATTAGCCCGGAAACTGGGGAAGAGGTAAAAGCGAAAACGGGAAATGGCGATCGCTTTGGTGCTAACATTACTTATATTTTACAAGAGCAACCTGCTGGGTTAGCTCACGCGGTAAAAATCGCCCAGCCATTTTTAGGAGATTCACCCTTTATTATGTATTTGGGTGACAACTTAATTCAAAGTGAGTTAAATCTGTTTCTCGATCGGTTTAAAGATAAACAAACAGATGCTTTAATTTTGTTAAGACAAGTTCCCAATCCCACCGCTTTTGGGGTGGCACAAGTTGATGAAAATGGGCGAGTTCTGCATTTAGTAGAAAAGCCGAAAGTTCCACCATCTAATTTAGCGTTGGTGGGAATTTACTTTTTTGCTAAGACTATACATGATGCGATCGCAAATATTCAACCCTCGGCGCGTGGCGAATTAGAAATTACCGATGCCATTCAATACTTAATTACCCAACAAAAACAAGTTGAAGCTTGTCAACTAGAAGGTTGGTGGTTAGATACCGGGAAAAAAGACGATTTACTCGAAGCAAATCGGATTATTCTGGATACAACTTGCCTGAGTGCATCTATTTTGGGTGAAGTAGATGAGAAAAGTCAAGTAACTGGTAGAGTGCAAATTGGCGCTGGGACTAAATTAGTTAATTGTACAGTTCGGGGGCCTGTTGTAATCGGTGAGAATTGTTATTTAGAACATTGTTTTGTTGGCCCTTACAGCAGCATTGGCAACAATGTGAAACTAGTCGATGTAGAAATCGACCATAGTGTAATTTTACAGGGGGCAAAAGTAGTAGAAATTCATCAGCGAATTGTTGATAGTGTAATTGGACAGCGAGTGCAATTAGTTGCTGCACCCCAACGTCCAAAAGCCTTAAGATTTATGATCGGTGATGACAGTCAAATTGAGTTAACGTGATCTACCTTTTGGTAATTAACTATTATTCCAACCAGTTAATTGCCAAGTTAATTAACTCAATTTCTCCTAACCAAGCTGTTGACTACCAAATTATAATTGTCAACAATTCTCCAGATGAACAATCTATTCAGGATTTAAAAACTGACAAAGTTGTGATTCTGGAATCAGGAGAAAATCTGGGTTTTGGGAAAGCGTGTAACTTAGGATTAAACTGGATTTATCAGCAAAATCAAAAAGCGATCGTTTGGCTGATAAATCCAGATGCTTATTTATTACCCGAAGCATTAGAAAAAGTTCCAGCACTTTTCCAAAACCATCCCGAACTTTCGATTTTGGGTACAATTATTTACACCACAACAGGCGAAATTTGGTTCGCTGGCGGTGAATTTATCCCTAAGAATGGCGCAATTATTCCTAAAACAATTGACAACCAAAATTCAAACTTTGCGTATTTAAAAACTGATTGGATTAGCGGTTGTAGCTTATTAATTAATCTCCAAAAATTTCCTGTTTGTCCGCAATTCGATCCAGAATATTTTTTATATTACGAAGACTTTGATTTTTGCCAACGCTATGCTAAAGAAGGACATTTGATTGCCATCACTAATCAAATTGGTGTAGTTCATCAACCTTCAACGATTACCGGGAAAAATGCGTTTTTAAAATTTCAACATAGTACTTACAGCTATTTGCTGACTCTCGAAAGATATACAAGTAAAATTGTCCTATTATTAAGATTGGTTCGTTTGTTTTTAAATGCGATATACTTAATTCCACTCAAACCAAAAATCGCCTTGGGAAAATTTGGGGGAATATCGCTTTATTTAAGGAGAGTGTTTTAACTTGGTAAACGAACTACTAATAAACTTATCATTTTTAATGGCTAAACCAACGGGGATTAGTACCTACGCTTTTAATCTTTTTCCCCATTTAAAACCCCTCAATCCGACTTTGTTATCTAGCCGAGTTATTCCAGATTTTAACTGTTATCCAGTACCGTCGAACTTAACACCGGAACAAGGAACCAAAGGTAACTTTTCCCGGATTTTGTGGACGGAATTTCAACTGCCGAAAATTTATCAAAAACTGCAAGCTAAACTGTTATTTTCGCCTTTACCAGAAGCACCAATTTATGCTGGTTGTCGATATGTTGTGACAGTTCATGATTTAATTCCCTTGCGATTTCCCAAGGGATTTTCGCCTTTAACTAATTACTATCGTTATTTTTTACCTTCGGTATTACAACAAGCACAACATATTCTTTGTGATTCGGTTTCCACTGCTAACGATGTAATGAAATTTTACCGCATTCCCGAACGGAAAGTTACACCTGTTTTGTTAGCTTATAATGAAACGCACTTTCGATTTTTGGATTTGCCAAAGCGCAATTACTTTTTATATATTGGTAGACATGACCCTTATAAAAATATCGATCGATTAATTACAGCTTTTGCTAACTTACCTAATAAAAGTGACTATGAATTGTGGATAGCTGGTTCTTTTGATTCACGCTTTACTCCGACATTGAAAGCAGCAGTAAGCCAGTTAGGAATCAGTAATCAAGTCAAGTTTTTAGAATATGTTTCTTATATTGAATTACCGACAATAATTAATCAAGCAATTGCCTTAGTTTTTCCTAGCCTTTGGGAAGGTTTTGGACTTCCGGTATTAGAAGCAATGGCTTGTGGAACTCCGGTAATTACTTCCAACGTTTCCTCTTTACCTGAAGCAGCAGGGGATGCGGCGATTTTAGTTAATCCTTATAATGTGGGAGAAATTACGGAAGCAATGCAATGTTTGGCGAATGATGAAACTTTGCGGATGCGTTTGCGGGAAGCTGGTTTTGGGAGATGCAAGTTATTTAGTTGGGAGAAAACGGGAGAAGCTACGGCGGCGGTGTTACGAAGATTTCTTTAAAATTTTCCCATGAGCATAGAAGTTGAGTAAAATTGACGATAAATACTATTAAATATGTACATGAGTAGCCAATCTAATATTGAAATTACCATTTCCCTGGTAGATGCTAGTTTAAGTGACGAGGAGTTACAAGAGGAAGTAGAGAATTTGCTCCCACAGCTTGAAAAAGTGGATGGTGTTGAACAAGTTAATTTGGTGCCAGTTGAAGAAGCGCCACCAAACTCAAAAGCTTTAGGTGGCTACCTTTTAGGAACGCTCAAAACTTTAGTCGATGTGGCAAGAGTGAAGCCTTTGTTTGACTTTCTCTCTGGGATGGTGCGTTCTAAAACTATTGAAACAACTGTCAAAAAACCAGATGGTACAGAACTTACCATCAAAGTCAGCAGTCGAGAAGATTTTGATTTTGCCTATCAAAAAGCCCAGGAATTCCTTAAAGGCTAGACTGCATGGCTAAGATAGCGTTGCTGATTGGGGTTAGTGAATACGAACCGGGATTAAACCCTTTGCCTGCGGCTGTTAAAGATGTGGAGGCGATGAGGCGTGTTTTGGCAGATTCGGAAAAGGGTGATTTTACAGAAATTCAGGTGTTAGAAAATCCCAAGAAGCGAGAGATAGAGTATGCCATCTATAAACTATTTGCCAATCGCCAAAAGCATGACTTACTGCTATTTTACTTTTCTGGGCATGGTGTTATGGATGAAAAATACAAGTTTTACCTGTCAACCCGTGAAACCCTTAAAGAGAATGGAACATTGGTTAAGCCATCAGTACTTCCGGCGAGTTTTCTGCACGAAAGCATGAACGAGAGTAAATCTGAGAGACAGGTGATTATTCTTGATTGTTGCTTTAGTGGGGCAATTGCTAAAGGGTTAACCGTGAAAGATGACGGCGCGGTGAATTTGGAGGAACAGCTAGGCGGTAAGGGACGGGCAATTCTCACTTCTTCCAGTTCTACTCAATATTCCTTTGAGCAAGAGGGTTCAGAACTTTCGATTTACACTCGCTATTTAGTAGAAGGAATTGACAAAGGTGCGGCTGACTTGGATGGCGACGGTTGGATTTCTGCTGATGAGTTACATGAGTATGCCAGCAGCAAGGTGACAGAAGCGGCTCCAGCTATGACTCCTAAGTTTTACCCAGTGGAGGAAGGGTACAAAATTCTGCTGGCGAAGTCGCCCAAGGATGACCCGAAGCTAAAGTATCGTAAGGAAGTGGAACGATTTGCTAAACGGGGAGAGGGTAAGTTTTCTGTCTTTGCGCGAAGGCTGCTAAATGCCAAGCGGTTTGAGTGGCGGCTTTCAGAGGAAGAAGTAAAGGCAATTGAAGAAGAGGTTTTGCAACCATTTCGGGAGTATGAACGCAAGTTACATGAGTATGAACAGTGTTTAATTGAGGCAGTCAATGAAGAGTATCCGTTTAGTGAGTCTACGGAAGCTGACTTGAAGGAATACCAAACATATTTGGCATTGCGGGATGAGGATATTGCTGCTATTGAAGTAAGGGTCATCGCCCCCAGACAAGCACTATTTTCCCAGCCAAAGCCAGAGTACCGAGAAGGGTCAGATAATTTCAGTACTGTAATCCGGGATGATTTCGGTACTGTAATCCGGGGGCGTGGTAGAGGGAAAGACATACTGAGAGATTGTGAAATTGATTGCTCTTCCTCAAGCGTCTATTTACAGCCGACTTTTCCAACTCAGCGTTTTGATTTTGAGATGGCAACTATTTCTGTTGTCAAAAAAGGTAAAGAACTCACTCACAAAATCAAACGCAGTCGTAAACAAGCAGAATTTTTTTCTGAAGACTTTGGGAATGGGGTAATTTTGGAAATGGTTGCGATTCCTGGTGGCACATTCCTGATGGGTTCACCAACTGATGAGCCAGAATCGTTAGATGATGAAAAGCCACAGCATTCTGTGACTATCAAACCCTTTTTTATAGGTAAGTTTCAGGTTACACAAGCTCAATGGCAAACAGTCGCAGGTTTTCCCAAAGTCAAAATTGATCTCAATCGTGAGCCATCTAATTTCAAAGGTGCAAATCGTCCGGTAGAGCAAGTGTCCTGGTATGAGGCGGTGGAGTTTTGTGAACGACTGTCTCAGAAAACCGGGCGAAATTATCGGTTGCCGAGTGAGGCGGAGTGGGAATATGCCTGTCGTGCGGGAACTACAACACCTTTTCATTTTGGCGAAACGATTACAACCGATTTAGCCAATTACTGTGGTGAAGATAGGACAATTGACGGAAAACTGTATCGAGGGTCTTATGATAATGGCCCTAAAGGAATTTATCGAGAACAAACTACAGAAGTAGGCAGTTTTCCTGCTAATGCTTTTGGGCTTTACGATATGCACGGCAATGTTTGGGAATGGTGTGCTGACCATTGGCATCGAAATTATGAAGGCGCACCTACCGATAGGAGTATATGGTTATCTAGTGATGAAAGCTCAATAAGGCGGCTGCGCGGTGGTTCTTGGTTCGTCAATCCTGTACTTTGCCGTTCGGCGGTTCGCAACAACAACATTCCGGGCAACAATAACGACAATATCGGTTTTCGAGTTGTCTGTGGTGCTGCGTGGACTTAGAGCCTCTTTATACTTTTACCCTTTTGCCCTTTTCCCTCTTTTCTTTTCCCTGCGCGAAGCGCTTTAAAAATTTTTTTAAATATAAAACCTTTTAGGCACAAGTTTACGATCGCCCTAAATCCCCCTTAAAAAGGGGGACTTTGAAGCTGATTTGAATCTTGAATCCGGTTCCCCCCTTGTTAAGGGGGGTTAGGGGGGATCTAATCTCTGGCAAAAAATCAGAGAATTTGAATATATTTCCCCCCTTAATAAGGGGGGTTAGGGGGGATCAAACCCTCGATTTCCTCACACACCGCCTCAAAATTATTCAACACCTGATCGTTGGTAAATCTCACCACTTTCAACCCATATCCTTGTAAAATTTGTGTTCTTTCTCGGTCATATTCCTGACCTTCATCAGTAAAATGGCTTTCTCCATCAACTTCAATTACTAACTTCAATGCAGCGCAGTAGAAATCAACTATGAAGTTATCAATTGGTCGCTGACGTAAAACTCGAAATTTAAAGGTTCTGAGGTAATTTTGCCAAAGCTTTTTTTCTGCGGGTGTTGAGTTTTTACGAAGTTCTTTTGCTCTTGCTATTAGTTGAGGGTTGTAGGGTAGGTGAAATTCGGTGGTATTGAGGTTTTGGTGATGTGATGATGGCATTTGATCCCCCCTAACCCCCCTTATTAAGGGGGGGACAGGTATTAGTTTTATTCCGGTTTTGGTGATGTGATGATGGCATTTGATCCCCCCTAACCCCCCTTAACAAGGGGGGAACAGGTATTAGTTTTATTCCGGTTTTGCTGATGTGATGATGGCATTTGATCCCCCCTAACCCCCCTTATTAAGGGGGGGACAGGTATTAGTTTGATTCCGGTTTTGGTGATGTGATGATGGCATTTGATCCCCCCTAGCCCCCCTTAACAAGGGGGGGACAGGAATTTTTATTTACAAGTTATTGTACCCCAAACGGATGCACGGCAATGTTTACAGAAAAGGGTAAAACTATAGAAAAAAATATCCAGATAGTAAAAGAAGCTATTCGGCAGCGAGTGAAGGGAGAAAATTTGTTGCCTTAGAAGCTGGAGGATGGGCGGGTTATTGAAGTTATTAGGTGGGAAATTGGTTTGGGGAAGTCGATCGCACCTCCCCACCAAGGAAACATAGGCTGTGCGATCGCGCTTAAAAAACCCGCTTTTACTGCACCAGATGCTTAAAGTGTCGCTGAAAAATTAGAATAACAAAGTACCTACAAATTTTTACTTGTCTTTTCCGCTAACCTTCACAAAAGAACTGCAAAATATATCTACTGGCTGAATACAGTATCTACCTATAGCCTGGAGACAAATCTAGGAGATGAAATGTTAATTTAAGTAAAGATGTTCCTTATATATACGGAATCGGATACTGAGTTTATGAATAAAGCATTAGAGGTAAAAGTACTAAATTAAAGAACACCCGAAGAAGAATATTTAAAAGCTCAGATGGTAAAGAAATTGCCATCAATTTCAGCATCGCCAGTATTTTGAGTTCACCTGTCAGAAAGCGGAATCATTTATTAGGGGTTCAGCAGCATGGATAACAGAAAAATAGCATCAGTGATTCAAATTAGAGAATACGAATCGGAATTCAAACCTTTTGAGGAACGAGTGCTCGATCCGAAAAAAGCAGAATATGAATTACGACACCGAGAAGATGAACGATTGAAGCAACAACAGGTAAAAAAATCGCAGACAGCTAACTTTTCCTTAACTCCTAAATCAGAGGCGACAGGAGAAAAAGAAAGCTTTGAATTTGAAACTGTAACTATCATCAACAAGAGAAATTTTCGCTGGATTGGATTAGGTGAAGAAATCACTCAACAGATCAAACGCAGTCGTCAACAAGCAGAGTTTTTTACTGAAGACTTGGACAATGAGGAAATTCTGGAAATGGTTGCCATTCCTGAAGGCACATTCCTCATGGGTTCACCAAATGATGAACGGAAATCATTAGAGAGTGAAAAGCCACAGCATTTAGTGAGAATCAAACCCTTTTTTATGGGTAAGTTTCCGGTGACACAAGCACAATGGCGCACAGTTGCAGGTTTTCCCAAAGTCAAAATTGACCTCAATCCTGACCCATCTAAATTTAAAGGTGCAAATCTTCCGGTAGAGTTAGTGTCTTGGTATGAGGCGGTGGAGTTTTGTGCGCGACTGTCCCAGAAAACCGGGCGAAATTATCGTTTACCTAGTGAGGCAGAGTGGGAATATGCTTGTCGTGCGGGAAGTACAACGCCGTTTCATTTTGGCGACAGCATCAGCCCTGATTTAGCAAATTATAATGGCAACCAAACTTACGCTCATAGTCGCAAGGGAATTTATCGAGAGCAAACTACAGAAGTTGGTAGTTTTCCGGCAAATGCTTTTGGACTTTACGATATGCACGGCAATGTGTGGGAATGGTGTGCTGACCATTGGCAGGAAAATTATGGAGGTGCGCCTATTGATGGCAGTGCATGGTTATCTAGGGATGAAAGCTCAAGAAGGGTGCTGCGCGGTGGTTCCTGGCTCAATGCTCCTGACCGCTGTCGATCGACTTATCGCTTCCTCAACCAGCCTAGTGTGCGTAACGGTTCGATCGGTTTTCGGGTCGTATGTGCTGGGGCGTGAATTTAAAGTTTTTGTGTAGCTAAATGATAATATTCAGGGTCAGAATTTTGCTTCGCGTTCCAGCCTGTTTATTTGCGATCGCCAAAATATCCGCCAACTTATGTAATTCAGAATAATTACTTGACTCATTTAATTGATTGACAATTTTAGCCAATTTAGTCGGCTGTTGCTCAGATAATTCTGGTAAATGTAAGGTTTTAAATTGAATTTTCATGGTTTTTGTTCGGGTAAAGACTGGTTTTTTTGATACCATTCAGAGAAGTTTTCGCCGCGAAATTGGAAGCGGAAAATTACTTTGCGATCGTTCGGCTCATCTTGTTCTTGTTTGGCTTCCATTTCCCCGCGTCCTGCCGCCATAATTTTTGTCCTCAATTCCGATTTTGTGGAAAAATCAAGCTCATTGGAAAAGATGAATTTAGCTACGGAAAGCGATCGTAATAAGCTCAATTGCAAATTGCTATTATAATCTCCTTTCGAGCTAGTATGCCCTTCAATAACCACTCTCGCAATCTCTTTTTCAAAGTCTTTTTTAGAAAAAATGACGCGACTGTAAACTGGAATAAATTGTTGCAAAAATATCTTACCTGCGGGCTTTAATTCAGCACTATTTTCATCAAAAAGAATCTTATCTTGAATGCTGACCTCACCCGTTTCCGGGTTAACTTCTACATTAATGTTATTACCTTTCATCTCTTCAACTACAGTACCAATTACAACACGACGCGGTTCTTCTCGGTCTTTTAGTTGAACGAGAACTGTCACGAATAGAAGGGCAAAAATCATCAGTAGCCCTGACATTAAATCGCCAATTGATAGCAAAACGCTCGATTCTTCTTCCTCTAGATCTTGTTGCTGTTGTAAGTCAGTGAAATTAAACATAGTTAATGTTCGCCATTGTTAATTTTGCGAGTGTTTTCAGCAGCTACTAGATAGTTAGCAGCCTGTAATAATTGCTGACATACTTTTTCCGTTGCTGCATCTGCTTTGGTGAAGAAAGTAGTTTCAAAATTAGATTTTTCTTGGAAATAATTCAATATTTCTTTATTCCAACTTGTTAAAGCTTGATTGAACTCGTCAGTTAAATTTTTATACTCTTTCTCTACGCGAGATGCTTCACCGCCTATAGTTCTAGCTAACTCTTGAAGTTGTGCTAATCTCTCACTTGAACTCAATCCAATTGTGTTAGCTAAATTGCTGACAACTTTAGTAGTTTCTTGAATTTCTTGGAAAAAAGCTGTACGTCGATGGTATTCTTCTTCAAAAACTCCCTTAAAGTTTTCCACTACATTCGCTAATCCTTGGCGTTGTTCGCCTAATGTTCCTTCTAACAATTGGTTTTGCTGGATAAAGAATTCTTGCAAAGCAGCTTGATAGTTTATGCGGAAATTCTCTAACTCTCCTTGCACAGTTAGGCGGGTATTTTGGAGAACAGTATCGATATTACTGAGAGTAGCATTTAAGTTTTCTCTGGCTTGATTCATCTGTTGAGAAGCTGCGTTTCCAACTAAACTTAAATTGGTAGCTTGGCGATCAAAAATTTCCAGAGAACGGTTTTGAAATTCTTGAATTAACTCCCGTTCTATTTGTGCTTGAGTTTGCAGAGATTGTTCTAGTTCTTCCCGAATGCCGATAAAAGTGTTAACACTTTGTTTGGCAATTTTAGTTAGGGCATCACGTTGTACCTGCATTGCCTGGGAAGTTTGCTCGCCTAATTGTTGCAGGTTGTTATTCTGTTCAGCAAAAATTTCATTAATGTAGGTTTGAAATTGTTGAATAGACTGCTGTTGAATTTCTGCTTGAGTGTGCAGAGATTTTTCTAATTCTTCACGAATGCCGACGAAAGTATCAGCCGCTTTTTCGGCGCTAACTTCAAAGGCAGTTCGCTGATTTTGCATGGCTACAATACTTTCATCTACAGCACTTTTAACTTCGATCGCTACTTGTTGCAGGACGTTTTTAGTATCTGTTCGGAAATCACCTAAAATTCTTTCTAAATTGGTAGCGAACTGCTGAAGTTTGCCCAGAGTTTCTGCTTGAAATTGTTCAATGGTAGCGATCGATCCTGATAAACTCCGAGAAATGCCCCCCAATTCATTTTTCAGATCCATAACAGCCTCGGAAGCTTGTTTGGTAAGATTGGCACTATTACTTAATTCGCTAATAATTGGTTTAATTAACTGTTCGCGTTGTTCGGCGATTAAATTTTTCAATATTTCTTGCCCTTGCTCAGCCTTTATTTCTCGTAATGCTGACAGTTCAACTCGAATCTCTTGAAATACTGGGTTGATTACATTTCCTAATTCTTGTCCGATTGATTGCGGATTTAATTGGCGCTGAATTTCGAGCAATTCTGCAAATTTTGTTCCCATCGTTTCCGCAGCGTTGGCGAGTGCTTGAGAAGCTTTTAAATTGGCTTCAGGATTAATTCTTTCAAGCAATCGCATCGGTGTTTCTAATATTGTAATTGCGTCTAACTGTTTTTTTAGGCGATCGCGATATTTCTTTCTTACCCACTCCAAACAAGCTAAAACTAATGTAAAAAGACTTGAAGAACCCAATCCAACTAGTGAGGTAGAAAAAGCTGTTTTCATTCCTTCCAGCAATTGAACGCTTGACTTGAGTAAGTGTCCGCTATTTGCCCCAATATCACTTAAGGAAATGCCGCTTAATCCTACTTGAATTCCGTAAAAAGTTCCCAAAACTCCGAGCGCAATCAGTATGCTTTGGATGAAGCGCAAAGAACTGCGAGGCACTGGCTTTTCGAGAATTACCGGATACTGTAAAAGCATGAAGTATCCAGACTGTAATTGCGCTTGAAAAGTATCGTTTAATTCGCTTCCGGCTAGATGTTTGTTCAACCAGTTAAATATTTTTATTCGACTATCTTTAGGGAGATTTTTATAATCCAACCTAAATGTTTCTCTGCCGATTTCTGTTACACCTTTTCGGCTTTGTGATAAGTATGCGATCGCCTCACTTGTAGTGCTATTTTTTAATTTATTGATGTACATTAATGTAGAGTACAACTCAAGTAAGCAAGCTAAGATCAACAGCAACAAAGTTACCCAATGGAATAAACTGTTCTGCCAAATTATTCCTAAAAAGTCATTAATCATAATTTGTTCCTTTGTGTATTACGCTTTTACCAACTGCTTAAACTCTTCATCAGATAGCATTTCTTGAGCTACTCGCACTGGCAAATGTTCGGCATTCCATCGGTTGCCTATAGGTTGCCGAAGGCATAAACTGTAAAGTGCTTCTTCACTTTCGGTTACTGTGTCTAATTCCAAATAAACTCGAGCTGGTGCATATTTGCGGAGGAGCCGCAATTGCAAGCGGTTTTTTAAGTCTTTGAGGGAATTACCCAGAGTAGGAGATAATTCCGCTGATACTTTCCAGGCTTGATTAATTGCAGCAATTTCTTGGACTAAATCCTCGAAATTTGGAGTTAAACTTTCCATATTTTGCTATTTGATATTAGTGATATTTTTTGGCAGATATTGATAGATAATCTCTGCTTACGGTTTGGCGGCTATACTAACAGAGAACAGTCAAAGAATGTTATTTATTACCATCTGCACTTTATTATTATTTTATTTTTTATGTCTTTTCGCATCAGTGTTACTACTTAAATTAGTTTATTTTGAAACAGAATAAACTT
Source organism: Floridaenema flaviceps BLCC-F50 (assembly GCF_041929275.2). Taxonomy (NCBI): domain Bacteria; kingdom Bacillati; phylum Cyanobacteriota; class Cyanophyceae; order Aerosakkonematales; family Aerosakkonemataceae; genus Floridanema; species Floridanema flaviceps. The sequence goes on from NZ_JBHFNR020000001.1 coordinate 1,435,988, forward strand.
GTTTTAATATTCTACCCTGCCACCTGCCGTCCGGCGGCTTCAATAGGTGTGTAATCTCTGACTCGGAACGCAATAAAGTAATTAATGTAGAGACGTTGTATACAACGTCTCTACTCTACAAATTTAAAATTATATTTATCCCAATACTTCATCTACACTTATAATCATCTCAGGAAAAGCGAGTATAGATAAATTTTCTCCCCGCACAAACCTCTGCACATTCTGATAACCATTTGCTGAAGGTTCCCGATAAACCTCAATACATTGCTCGTTAATATCCACTAACCAAACTTCAATAATTCCGTTTTCGGCATAAAGGGGAATTTTGATTTGGCGATCGCTTTCCACCGTTGTATCTGCCACTTCCACTAATAATAGAATATCCCGTGCTTTTGGATGCCCTGACTCATAAAAATCAGCTTTTCGTCGCAATAATGATATATCCGGTTGTGGTTCCGAAGTATCATTTAATTCTACTGGATTTTGGACTCCTACTGTTACCAACTGTGCCAAACGTAAAATAAATAACTCATTTAAACGATTGACATGGGCGGAATGTCTTCTATTAATTGGTGTCATTTCAACAATCTCTCCTCGAATCAATTCTACTCTGTCAATTTCTGTCAAAATACCAGCTTCAATCATTTGATGATACTGGTTTACTGTAAATTTTCGCCTCAGTAATTGCACAGACATTGCTACCTCCAAATATTTCCGTTATTTCAGATTTTGCTCCACAAAGGAGGTAGAACCTCCCAGACCTTGTTCCCAGGTTCAACCTGGGAACGAGAAATAGAGGCTCCGCCTCGTGGTGCTCTTATCTCAGTTATGCAATTTATTCTAAAACTTCTAACACTGCTTTGGGTGAAAGTTTATCTTTAAACCAAACAATTTTTGCTGGGGTATTACTGACTTTAACTCCGGCTTTTTCTAAATTCAATCTTTCGGAAACTGCCAAAATTAAATTGTCACATTCAGCTTTTCTAGCTTGAGCAAATTTCTTTTGTAAATATTCTGGTCGCCAGTAACCAACTATTTCTAATAAATAACTTCTACCATCAGGATGAACTAAGCGAAAATCGGGAATCATCACACTTCCGGGAATGGGAATTAAGTCAACTTCTCGTTCTAAAACCCAATCAGTTTTTAGGGAATCCCAACGATTAGCAAAACCAGCTTCTAACATACTATCGTAAGGTTTTCCGGGTGGATAATGAGTGACTAAACCGCAATCAGAATTGAGTGTAAATCTGCCAATTTTTTCCTTTCCGCTGTAGATATCTCTTGTTTGTAATGTAGCGCTGAGACTCCATTTTGTGACGTGCAAAAGTGCGGGGATTAGTTTTGCGATCGCCAATCCATATCTCGTGCTAGCCTTAAATAAACTAGTTGGCCCATCAATAGTAATAGTAAAACCGTGATCGGCATCACCTTCAATATAAGCCATTAATTGAAACAATTTTAAATAGCGAAACAGCAGTTTATACTCACCGGGAACATTACGATGAGCATTAATTGTAATCTGACTGGCGCGATAAAAAACTCCCTGAACTTGCGAGATATTATAACGATGTATGATATCTTCTGGTGCTGGAGGATCGAACTGAGTTAAAATGCGATTTTCCTGTAAATCTGCATACAAACCAGTGCGAATTTGTTGGGAAGAAACCTCTTTATTTAACTCCTGAGTTAGTTGATCTGCCAAATTATTCAACACCCTTTGAGATGCCAAAGGATTAGGAATTGATTGTGCAGATAAACTAAAAACTCGCTGACGTAATTCCTGCGGTTCCAAAGGACTAACAATTTCAAAAGTAGAGAAACTACTCTTCAACAAATGAGCAAAACCCCGCTTTAAACGATAATCTGGACTATCACCTTCCATCTCCAAAAGCTGCTTATCCAACTCACCTTGACTTTGACCCAAATTCTCTTCAAAACAACTAATTATATCCGTCGCAATCTCCAAATTCTGATCGTCAATCTTCAGGCGTTTCGGGATGATCGACTCCCCATTTTGGCGATGAATCAGCAACTCGCTTGGTAACATTTTTCTTCCTAGATTTTCGACTTTCCTTAGAATAACTTATCTCTGAATTTCCCTGCTTCTTAACCGAATCATCAACCCCAACCTCCGCCGACTCAGCAACCTTATAAATCGGTTCAGAAGGCAAAAGTTCCAACTGAACAAACTTCTCCTTTTTCTCCTCTCTGCGTTCTCTGCGTCTCTGCGGTTCAAATTCCTCTCCCTTTCTCCGCTGCGAAACCCTTTCCTCACTCGTATCTTCCGTCACCACCTCATATAAAATTGCCCGCTTATTATTATCACCACCCTTACGCAAAATTCGCCCCAATCTTTGAATATATTCCCTTGGCGAAGCAGTACCAGAAAGTATAATAGCAATACTCGCAGCTGGAACATCAACACCCTCATTTAAAACATGAGAAACCACCAAACTTTTATATACTCCCTGCTTAAAATTGGTAAGAATTTCGTGTCTTTCCTTAATTGGAGTTTGGTGAGTAATTGCCGGAATTAAAAACTCTTGAGAAATGCGATAAACTGTGGCATTATCTGTAGTAAATATCAAAATTCGTTCCGGGAAATGTTCGGCTAATAAATCAGCCAAAACGCGAATTTTTCCCTCTGTTCCGATCGCAATTTCCCTCGCTTCTCTATGGGCTAACATAGCACGTCTTCCGGCTGGCGATCGCGCACTCACCATCACAAATCTTTGCCAACCTTCCAAACCTGCCAATTGAATTTTTTCCGCCTTCAAAAAGTCATTGCGAATTTTAATTAATTCATTATATCTTTCCCTTTCCTGTTGCGATAACTTGACTTTTATCGGAATAATTTGATGGTCAGCAAGTGCTTTACCCGCCAATTCTTCAGGAGTTTTACGGTAAACTTCTGCGCCAATTAAAATGTCTAATTCCTTATGTTTGCCATCAGTTCTTTCGGGAGTTGCGGAAAGTCCTAAGCGGTAGGGTGCGATCGCAAATTCCGCAATCACCCGATAAAATTCCGTTGGTAAATGATGGCACTCATCAAAAATTAACAAAGCATAGCGATTTCCTAAACTTTCGGCATTAATTGCTGCACTATCATAAGTAGCTACTAAAATTTGGGTTTTATCCCTCGATCCACCTCCCAATAAACCAACTTCCGCATCAGGAAAAGCTGCTATTAAATGTGCGTACCATTGGTGCATTAAATCCAAAGTTGGAACTACAATTAATGTGCTGCGTGGCGTAGCTTGCATTGCTAATTGCGCCAAATAAGTTTTTCCCGCAGCAGTTGGTAGCACCACAACTCCTTGTCTTCCTGCTAATTTCCAAGCCATTAAAGCTTCACTTTGATGAGGGTAAGGTTCCATTTCTAAACTCGGAACTAATTGCAAAGGTACAAATTCTTTTGCCTCATCAATAAAGTCAATTTTTTCTGCTTGTAAAGCTTCTACCAAAGGACGGTAATGAATAGCCGGAATGCGAAATTTTTCTACTCTGTCATCCCAAGTGGCGAACTCCACCCAGCTTTTGCCTCTCGGTGGTGGATGCAGAATTAAGGTGCCGCGATCGAAAGTTAAAGTAGGAGTACGAGGCATTGATTATCTAATACAGTGATTCCCCTCGTTAATTTTAGGTGTTTAGTGGCAATTTGTAACTAGTTTTGTCTGTGTTACCCTTTTATTTGTAATAGTTCAAATATTTCTATGGCTTTATCCAAGGATATGCTTTCTGATAGCAGTAGTCACAGTGATTTTTTTAACTTTACTATTACTGTGAAAAGAATTCTCGAACTTTTGGATTTAGAAGCAGAAGATGATTATGGAGTTTTGCAGCCAACAGACTACGCTTTTAAGACAGTAATGAATTTAGTTTTAGAAACTTATGAAATCATGGGTAATAACTTTCCTAAAGCTTGGGTTTATACAGATGAATTCGGCGGAATTACTCTCGAATGGTCTAACCGAAATAAAGATTGTGCTATTCACTTATTCTGTCCCGCAACTTCTGATAAAAAAGCTCACATTTATCATCAAAAAGATAACGATTATGCTGTAGATTATGAGGTTTCATCATCAAGATTAATCTATTGGTTAAACTGGTTTAACGAAGCATGACAGAATCATGTACTGGAAAATTCAAAGGCGATCGTTCTTTCTTTGTTTCCGGCTTCTCTGTCTTGATATTTTCATCAATCACCAATACGACTTGATGTTCTCCGGGTGTAATATCTGGCGGTAATTGCAGCGTAACTTTGCCATCTGCTGGTAGCAATAGTAGTAATAGTTTTCACGATCGCTTCTCCTAACTGTACATTTCAAATATAGTAAAATTATTCCTTAAATTGAGGATTACTCATGGTACAGAATAACGAAATTGCTGTTGAATTTCACGATGTCGCTTATTTACTTAACGAGCGACCTTTAGTATCTAACCTCAATTTCACAGTCCAACGGGGAGAAATTTTGGTATTACTGGGACGTAGTGGTTGTGGGAAAACTACCACTATGAAATTAATTAATCGGTTGCTGACTCCTAGTAGTGGGGAAGTAAGGGTAGAGGGAATTTCTACTACTGAATGGAACCCGATTAAATTGCGGCGCAGTATTGGTTACGTAATTCAAGAAACTGGTTTATTTCCCCATTTTACAATTGCTCAAAATGTGGGATTAGTGCCTAGTTTGGAGGGTTGGAACCGCGATCGCATTTCCCAAAGAGTCAATCAACTTTTACAACTTGTCGGACTCGACCCCAAACAATTTGCCCACAGATATCCTGATGAATTATCAGGCGGTCAACGTCAGCGAGTTGGTGTAGCCCGTGCCCTCGCAGCTGACCCCCCATTATTATTAATGGATGAACCTTTCGGCGCACTCGATCCCATTACTAGAATTGAAATTCAAAAAGAGTTTCGTCAACTACAAAAACAGTTAGGTAAAACTGTCGTTTTTGTCACCCATGACATTCAAGAAGCTTTTCTATTAGCATCAAGAATTGGCTTAATGGAATCAGGAAAAATGTTATTAATTGATACTGCTTCCGAGTTTGTCAAATCCGAACAAGAAGAAGTGAAACAATTTTTACAATGTTTACCTTTTTTCAATCAATCTAAATCTGAAAATTCTGATACTATTTAAAGCGATCGCAAATCCTCTATGACCCAAAAATCAATATGAAAAAACTGGACTTCATACTACTTTGCGTGCTTGGATTTAGTTTAGTAATGTTAATTGCCACCTATACGGGTTAATTAAAAATTAACAAGGCAAAAGAAAAAACCTCCTCTTAATTACTTTTGCCTTCTGCCTAAATCCTGAAATCTCTTGGAAACATTCAGATTTAGGCTACCTCTGCATCGGGATTTACAAATCTAACTTGCTGTGCTTCAGAGGTGGGTACTAACATCCAACCTGCTCTGAATAACTTCTGATATGTCGCCCAACCTTTGGAACCCCCTGGTTCCCGATAATCAGGAACAGAAAATTGCGGAAAAGCTGTATATGGTCGCCAATTTTCATGAGATGCAGTCCGCAAATGTAAAACTTTATTGCCGCCTGTACCAATTCCAGGCAACCAGCACATCTGTCCAGCCATAATAATCTCCTTTACTTTCAATTGTGGGAGGTGAAGCTGTAAGCAGGCTGTGTGAGGATGCGCTCCTTAGCTTCTGGTTCCAGCTACCCTACCTTATCTTGTGTAATTTGTCAACTATCGTGGCATAATTTTCCTTTGTACAACATCACCCTTAGTGGGTAACTTTACTCTTCTGCCAGTATCCGCCGAAAGAAATAATTAATTCTTAGGCTGATTCAGTATGTGAGAGGCTGAAGGATTGGCGATTAAGTTGCGAATTACACTTGTGCGTTTATTGTATTCAGTATCAGTTAGTACTGGTGTAGCATTGGCAACAGAAATCTCTTCCTTAAGATCGATCCAAGATTTGCAACCACCGTATTCTGCACAGTAAGGTATTTCTTGAGGTTGACTGAGTTTGTAAGTGCGTAAAAGTAAAAGGTATATTGGCTGACTTGGCTTCCATTTTAAGCGATCGCTCACAAATTGCTCATTCCAAACATGGAACGGCAACAGCGCTTTAATACTAGGTTCAAAACTAACCATGAAAATATCAGTAATTTTTGCCCAAGCGCCAATCCGAATAGTTTCTGGATGCCAACCTGATGGTACTGGTGTTACTACATCGGCATATTCCGGCTTTAACAAATCAGGCTGTTGATGTTCAAAAGTTGGGTAAAGCAACACTTCATTATGGGCAACCTTAAAATGATTCCCTTCTTCCCGAATTCCACCTTTACGAAGCAATAAAATAGTTCTTCCCGCTTCTAAAGCATCAACAGCAACCGCCCATTCTTTCAACGCATGATTAATTGTTGTTAATTCCATTGAAATTTTATCCCATTGCAGCTAAGGCTATTCTAGCGACTGTAAATAATTTTCCACGCCGCATAAATTACGCCTCCCACAATCACAAAACCCAGCATCATAGAAACAAAAGATACCACCGTAGTTAGTACCCAAACTCCTGCTAATGCTACCGCAGAAAAGGCGATCGCTTTACCCATTCGCCCCATTTTTTCTAATCTTCCAGGGGATTTTTTACCCGATGACTCAGCAGTTACAGGTATAGTTGGATTCTGGCGATCGAGTTCCGTTTCAATTTCTCTGAGTCGCCGTTCTATATTGTCTTCGGGGGAATTGTTTTTATAATTCATCTAAAATATCACCCTATCTTTGCTTACAGACCAATAACTTTACTAATCTAGCTTGATTCAGCCAACAGACAGTTACTCTCAACCTTGTCAAGGTATAGCATTTCACTGTTGAGACGGCAAGAACATTAAGTAATAAAATTAGTCATAATTGGATAAAATTGGAGATAATCATGGAAAAAAGAAAGTTAGGGTTATCTGATATTGAAATTACGCCCATTCTCATGGGAACTTGGCAAGCTGGCAAAAATATGTGGGTGGGAGTTGAAGATGCGGAAACAGTTAAAGCTATTCGATCGGCTTTTGAAGCAGGAATTACTACAATTGATACTGCCGAAGTCTACGGTAACGGACACTCGGAACAGATAGTAGCACAAGCTTTATCAGACGTGCGAGAGCAAGTAGTTTATGCCACAAAAGTTTTCGCCAATCATCTTAAGTACGATCGATTGATTGAGGCTTGCGATCAATCTTTGCAAAACCTCAAAACTGATTATATCGACCTTTACCAAATTCATTGGCCCTCTGGTTCTTTTAACAGTGAAATCGTCCCCATTGAAGAAACAATGAGGGCATTGAATGACTTGAAACAACAAGGAAAAATTCGCGCCATAGGTGTTTCCAATTTCTCTTGCGCCCAACTAGAAGAAGCTGCCCAATAAGGGACTGGGGACAAGGGGACAAGGGGACAAGGGGACAAGGGGACAAGGGGAAGATCATTGAATTAACTCTTCAACTCTCCCTACCTCCCCACCTCCTTACCCCCCCACTTCTTCCCAGTCCCCAGTCCCTAGTCCCTAGTCCCCAATCCCTAACCCCCGATTGTTATATAAAACATTAGATTGAAAAACTCGTAATTGTCCGGTTGTGTTTTCCGTTGCGATCGCACTTTGAGGCAAATACCAAGGAACAATTTCCATTAAGTTCAATAAAATACAACCAAGGCTAATCACCAACCAAAGCTTGTTTTGCCCTAACAAAAAAAAGAAAAATGTACAAAATCCTATGACCAAATATTGTAATTTAAAATGGGCAGTCAGATCTAAAATAAAGTTAAACTTGCCCAAATATCCAGTAATACTAAATATGGTAATCAAAACAGTTACCAGAATAAAGCTACCAGAAATAAAATCCTTAAATTTATATTTGTCAATCATATTTCCGGCTAATTAATTACCAATATAGTTTGTTGTAGCGACTTTAGTCGTACATTACTCGCATAGTAGAACTGAAGTTCTCACAACGAACCTAGTTTATTACAAGTGATTTATTTCTGCTTCCACTAGCTTAACTCCAAAGACTTCAGCAAAAGCGATCGCCACCCTTCCCCGCACCTCCTCTACACTAATATCAGGAATAAATTGGGCTAAACTGCCCACAGGTTTATCAACAATTCCACAAGGTACAATCTTGGTAAAACCAGTCAAATCAGGACAAACATTTAAAGCAAAACCGTGCATTGTAATCCAGCGACTTACTTTAACACCGATCGCTGCCACTTTGCATCCCTCCAGCCAAACTCCTGTATAACCCGGAAGTCTTTCCCCTGGCAAATCATAACTCGCCAACACCCGAATTAACACCTCCTCCAATTGGCGCAAATACCAATGTAAATCTTGGTGGTAATGTCGCAAATTCAAAATCGGATAACCAACCAGCTGACCTGGACAATGATATGTTACCTCACCGCCGCGCTCAATGCGGTACACCTGATAATCGCTATTGTCAAGGTCAAATTTAACAAACTCTGTTTTTGCCCCTGTCCCCAATGTGTAAACTGGGTAATGCTCCAACAAAATTAACAAATCTTCTAAATTTGGTTGTTCCCGACGTTCTGCAACTAGCGATCGCTGCCATTCCCAGGCAACTTGATAATCCACTAATCCCCGATCAAATAGCCAACAAAAACGAGGCTTTCCTTTAATATCCAAGGCAAACATTTCATTATTACTCGAAGTCATTACCAAAATCAAGACCAAATTGAGCAAATTTCCCAAAAAAGTCTGACAATTAAATCAAGAAATGTCAACAGATGCAAAAGATTTTAAACTTAAGGCAAATTAGTATGTACTCCAGAATACAAAGTGCTACTGTTTTATGTAGAAGGACTTTTGAAATAGGAGGAAGCCTAATCAAAGTAAAAATGCCCATTTACAAGAGCTCAGCTAAGTTGATAAATTGATAAGCAAAACTTTGAGTCTCAAGGTGGGCGAGGTAAGATAGCGCCCTGTAGCAGAGAATGTAGGCGCTTCACATACCAAAAAACAGATTTTTAGGCGATTAACCCCGAAAAAATTCGGCAATATATCCAGCTGATCTCTAGATAACAGATATCAGCATTTTCGCACCTAAAAACAGATAAAAAATTTCCATTTGGAAAGTAGGAATCTCTGAACTAACTTTCCTTCTACCCAAAGATAGATGCAGGCGAAAGGTAAGCCTGTACAGCATAAAGAATTAAGCGGGAGAATGTGGTATGAAGCTCGTTATTCACGGCAAAAACATTGAGATCACAGATGCAATTCGTGAGTATGTACATCAAAAATTGGAAAAAGCCGCAAGTCATTATCTAAATGTAACAAATGAGATTGACGTACATCTTTCAGTAGCCCGCAATCCTCGAATTAACGAAAGACAGATTGCTGAAGTTACAGTTTATGCGAACGGTACAGTAATCCGTGCAGAAGAAGGTAGCGAAACTCTATATGCAAGCATTGATTTAGTCGCTGATAAAATTGCCCGTAAACTGCGAAAATACAAAGAGAAACGCCTAGATAAGAAAACCCAAACTAAAACAGTTGAAGTTGTAGAACAGCAGCCAGTTACATCGGATTTAATTGGCGATCGCACTCCCGAACTACCAAGCCAAGTAGTGCGTACCAAATACTTTGCCATGCCCCCAATGACGATCGACGAAGCATTGGAACAGTTGCAATTAGTAGATCACGACTTCTATATGTTCTGCAATGCAGAAACAGGAGAAATCAACGTTATCTACGAACGCAATCACGGTGGCTACGGCGTAATTCAACCCCGCCGCAATAACGGTCATACTGGACATAAAAACGGCAAAACTGCCCACAGCACCCCCGTTACCGAAAAGACACAAGCCAAGTAAGAAGAAGTGGGGAGGTGGGGAGGTAGGGGGGTGGGGGGAGTTTCTAGTTCTAGATCTTTCCCCATGCCCCCATCCCCCAGAGCTAATTCATGTTCGGAGGAGAAAATAATTTGGTCGGGATTGAGATATACCTTGCGATTCTTCCAAAGGAAGAATCATCAAGAATCTCTTTCCCCCCATCCCCCCATCCCCCCATCTCCCCATTCCCTCAAGCGCGACGCTTCATTGGAAAAACGGGCTTTTCTAACACTTGTTGATAAAGTTCTTCCAATTGCAGGATGTTGCGACCCAGAGTGTATCGTTCGACGATTCTGGCTCTGGCATTTCGACCTAAACTAGAGGTGAAATCTTTGTGGTCGCGCAACAGGGGTAACACAGTTTGTAACTCAGTTTTAACTCGCTGCGGGTTAACAACTATGCCAGCGCCTCCTTCTAAAACTTCGCCATCTGCGCCGACATCTGTGGCGACACAAGCTACACCACAAGACATCGCTTCCAACAGAGATAGGGAAAGACCTTCAGCTAAGGAAGGGAGAATGAATACATCTGAGCCTCGCAGGATGTCGATTCGGCGCTGTTCATCTGCGACAAATCCCAACCAGATAATGCCAGATTCCGAATCATAAAATGGCTCTAAAGATGTCCTTAAAGGCCCATCGCCCACTATCAGTAATTTGCAATCTGGCCCCATATTTGCTTTTTGCCAAGCCCTAAGTAAAGCTTCGACATTTTTTTCCGGGGCAATTCGGCCTTGATAAACAAAAATACGTCTAGCATTAAACTGAGATTTCAGGTGAGAAGTTCCGGGGGAGTACTTCGTTTCATCCACTCCGTTAGGAATTACAGCTACCTGTGAAGGGGAAACTCCCATACGGGCGAGTAATTCCCGTTGTACCTCAGAAAATACAATTACGCGATCGTAGTTTGCTAAGAAAGGTGAATATAGCTGATAAGCCAGATATTGAGTTCCCGATTTCAGTTTGTCTCCTTTCCGGGCATAAGGAGTATGGAAAGTTGCCACTAAGGGCAAATTTAGCTCCTGACAGATTTCTGGAAGTAAAAAATCTAAAGGAGACAGTGTAAGAGATGCGTGTACTATGTCCGGTCGCAAATCCCGCAGGGATTCAATCAAAATTTTTCTTGATTGTAATGTGGGGATAGTGTAAACCTGGGACTTGTATAAAAAGGGCAGGGAAACTTCTCGATATTGCGGCCATTTGTCTGAGTCGGATTCTTCTTCTGCAAAGTGCAGGAAACTAATCTTATGCTTACCCATTAAAGCATTAGTAATTTCCCGACTGTAGGTGACGTTGCCGCAAAAGGGTGTTTTTTTTCCCAACCAAGCGATGTGAAGCTGACTCATTCAGGTTTTGCCAACTGCTAATTGCCACTAGCTAACTACGACATTTGTTAACTCAAAAGTCAAGAGTTTGTGAGGGATGACCTCTGGCATTCTGACTTGTGAACTTTGGTAGTTGGTAGTTGGTAGTTGGTAGTTGGAAAAACCCATTACCTATTACCCATTACCTATTACCATCAGACGTTGTTAGCACTCTTTGTTAAATTGTGTGTTTGTGTGAGAGCTAGTACGGCAACTATACCAGGTAAATAGACCTCCTGCGATCGCAGCGGCAGCCAAAGTCAGAAAAACAGCTTTTAAACCAAAAAAGGTTTCTGCCACACCAGCTAAAGCCAAAGGTAAACTCATGGCAATATTAATGGCGTTGTTCTGCAATCCAAACACTTTACCACGCATTTCTGGGGGAGTTTCCTTCTGAATTGTGGTTTGCATTGGTACAGCTACCAAAGCGCCAAAGGTTCCCATAATCATCACTAGTAATAACACCAGCCACAAATCATGGGGAAGTAAAGCTAATCCAGTTAAAGCTGCTGCAACTCCCAGCGAACCGAATAAACTCAAAACTGTGTGGGATAATCTTTGACCGAAGTGCCCCAACAGTGCGGAACCTAATCCAATCCCTACTCCGCCTGCTGACATTAAAAAGCCGAACTGGGAAGGTTTCAAGCCAGGAATTAATTCGGCAAGGCGCACTGCTAAAACTGAGAGGGCGGCAAATACAGAGAATAAAATAATTAATTGTAAAAGGGCGCTCTTGACTCGCTTTTCATGGCTGAGGTAACGCCATCCTTCCTGTAAATCTGCGAGAACGTGGGGTGCTTCGTGGTCTTGGGGGTTGACTTTTTCGTGGGTTTTCATCCAGATTAGCAGTAGACCTGCGATCGCATAAGACCCACCAACCAACAACTCTTTCCCAATATTTCCTTCGCCACCCAAGTTTAACCATATAGTATCAGCCAGTGCTAACAGTGGTTCCCCCACTGCAAAACCAATCACCACCAGCGCCATCATTGTTGTAGTGTAAAGCGAGTTCGCTGATAGTAAATGGCGACGTTCGACAATCATGGGAATGGCGGCTTGTTCTGCGGGGGCAAAAAACTGGGTTAGTGTAGAAACCAGGAAAGTCACCAGTAACAAAATGCAAAAACCTGCTGGCAAACTAGCTAGAGGCATCCAATCGTGAGATAACCAAAGCAAGGGGGGTAAAGCCAGCACCAAGACACCGCGAAACAGATTGGTGGATACTAATACTGTACGCTTCGACCAGCGATCGACAAATACACCCGCCAAAGAACTAAACAACACAGCGGGAATCGTAAAAGCCATCATAATCGCTGACACCCAAGCACTGATTGTCTGACTCCCAACTTGAAATTGAGTATCAATCAGCGCAATCATCAGCACCAAATAAACCTTATCCGCCAGCTGGGAAAAAACTTGACCACTCCAAAGCGCCAAAAAATTACGATTTTTCAGAACTGGAATAAAACCAACAGTTGATTCTTCCTCTTCCTCGATTTCCGTAGTTTTTGGCGCAACTTGAGCCTCAGTCACCGCCACAGCATTACCCGGAGAAACTGACGGAATCAAACCATTATTTCCCGGAGCCACAATTTGCTGATTAGAATTTAAGGATTTACCAGAAGTAGGAATTAGAGTTTCCGATGCTAAGAAGTCTTTTAAGTCTCCCTTTTTTTGCATCTGAGTCTCTTCTTTCCCATTCTGAGATTTCCCATTTCCATTTTGCTGTTCCAGCTTACCCGATTGGGGTTTCGCCTGGGACGAAGGAGCGTGAGTTGGCATTATCAGTGTTTCTCTATCAGAATCAAACCATTCCATGATTTATCAACAGGAAGTGGACAGGGAGTTTAAATAAGTATCCATTAAAACAGCCGATCGAATCAGCCGTCCAAAATGATATTGACTGTACTGGCGTAAAACCTTTTCTACAGATAGCCAGTTAGGTTGTCCAAAAAAACCGTCATCTCCATTTTCGGCAGCTGGCGGTAGTTCAGGATTCGCTAACTGCTGAAATAGGGATAATTCGCTAGCTGAAAGTTGAGCATCTATTTTGGGAATCTCCTTTTGTTCAATAAAAGCTGTAGGAACATGAGAATCTTTGAATTTTGAATTTTGAATTTTGAATTTTGAATTTTCTCTGCCTTCTGCCCTAGCCCTCGCTAACGCCAGTAAATTGACTATACCTCCAGCAGAGTTACTAAAACCGACTCGCCATTCAGAGGTGCGCCAGTCTGGTGCCAGAGGTTGCCCAGTTAGGCAACAAAGGCGAACTTGGGGGGCTATTCCAGCCAGAGCTAAAGTATGAAATACCGCATGAGCAAGATACGCTAAGACAATTAAAGACCGATTTACGGTATTTTTAGGGATTTGCTCAATGCGTCTCAGGTGTTCTGTCAATAAACAAAACAGTTCTTCTTGGGGTTGTTCGCTCAAGGCGTGACAGAGTACTAGTTCTGCTAGGTATTGACTAGCTGAGAGTTTCAGCAGATTATCACCTAACTTAGGGTAGGTTTCTACAGTTTCCGCTTGAGTTATTTTATCTAGCGATCGCCCCGATGCAATCAATAATTCATTTACCACAAATAACTCACTCCTACCACCTAGCTTTGAGTGATGCTTCCGCGCCCCAGGTGCTACTGCCTGAATTAAGCCAAACTCCCTTGTCAAAATTGTCAACAAGCGGTCTGTCTCACCCAAAGGCATACTTTTAAGATTTATACCAGTTGCTTTATACGTTCTACTCATCAAATCTAGGGATTAGGGACTAGGGACTGGGGACTGGGGACTGGGGACTGGGGACTGGGGACAAGAGGACAAGGGGACTGGGGACAAGAGGACAAGGGGACTGGGGACTGGGGACTGGGGACTGGGGACTGGGGACAAGAGGACAAGGGGACAAGGGGACAAGGGAAGTTTTGAGTTCTGAGTTTTGAGTTTTGAGTTAGGGAGAGAGTTTGGAGAGTTTTGAGTTTGGAATTCTCCTCTCCTGGAGTCCCTCTGCCCCTCTGCCCCTCTGCCCCTCTGCCCCTCTGCCCCTCTGCCCCTCTGCCCCTCTGCCCCTCTATTCCTCTTCTTCCAGGTTATCGCGTTGCCGGAGCAAATCGACACCGCGAGAAGTACCCAAGCGAGTTGCTCCTGCCATAATTAGGTCAACTGCTTGTTCTAAAGTACGAATGCCCCCTGATGCTTTAATGCCCACACTACCTTTGGTGATTTCTTTGAGCAGTCTGACATCTGCAACTGTGGCACCAGCGTACCACCCTGTACTTGTTTTCAAGTATGCTGCCCCGGCATCCATACAGACCTCTGCCGATAGTCGTTTTTCCGTCTCTGTCAATAGTGCGGTTTCTAAAATTACCTTGACTACTTGACCTGTTTCTTCACAAATCTCGGCAATTTCTCGGTGGACTGCCTCTGTTTTACCACTTTTTAGCCATCCGAGATTAATTACCACATCTAATTCAGTAGCGCCATTTTCTACTGCTTCTTGCGCTTCGTAGAGCTTGACTGCGGATGTGGTAGCACCCGAAGGAAAACCAATAACTGTACAAACTTTGGGCGCTTTGTTCTGAAGCAGTTCCGCTGCTAAACGCACATGAGTAGGATAAACACAAACTGCTGCAAAGTTATATCTTTCTGCTTCTTCACACCACTGCTGTACTTGCTCTCTTGTGGCGGTGGGATTTAGCAGTGCATGGTCGATAAATGGCGCAATGTCAATTTCTGGTTCAACTCTCGCCATCTCTGTTTTCCCCTGACTATCCTTCGGTTCACTTCTATCACAAAATTGGAGCAGAGGGGCAGAGGGGCAGAGGAGCAGAGGGGCAGAGGGGCAGAGGGGCAGAGGGGCAGAGGGGCAGAGGGGCAGAGGGGCAGAGGGGCAGAGGGGCAGAGGGGCAGAGGGGCAGAGGGGCAGATTTAAAGGTTTTTCCGCAATTTTACCAATATAAAAATTAAATCTCTACCAGCTTAAAGGCTCTCAGAAAGGCAGAAGAAATTTTAAGTTTTTAAAGGCGAGTTTAGCAGTTAAATCTGTACTCAGAACAGAGAACTTAACAACAAAAGCCACTCTTCCAGCATTTTGACTTTTCTCCCCCCTGCCCCCCTGCCCCTCTGCCCCTCTGCCCCTCTGCCCCTCTGCCCCTCTGCCCCCCTGCCTTCTTACGCTGAGGCGGGTTGCAGTTTTTTGTAATCTCGCTTTCTTGGTTCTACAATACGAGGATTGACTTGGTATTTTTCAGCTGCTTGGGTCATGGTTAATTCTAGTAATTTTTCATCTCCTAATTGTTGTTTTTTTGTAGGTTTAATTGGGTCAGTTCCTAAAGCTTGAATGATTTGGGATGCGATCGCCTTTGCCAATAAAGGCGGTACGGAATTTCCTACTTGTCTAAAACCATGCCATTTTGTGGAATGAAACCGGAACCAATCAGGGTAAGAATGCAATCTCGCTGCTTCTCTCACTGTAATACACCTGGGACTAAACGGGTGAATTGGGCGAGGTGATGTAAAAGCACCTTGATTACTGGGTGTTCCGGCTCTTAATGTGTTACAAATTCCTTCGGGATGCAATTTATAAAAACGGCTAACTGGTTCAATTTTGCCGTGATTTGTTTTTTCAAATCTTTGCATTGCTTCTTCCGAATGTTTGGTACGCAAACTTGCAGTAATGATTGTAGAATCGAATTCTCTAAGATAGCTGTAATTATCCTCTTCTACTATTAAGCTGCGAAGTTTAGCGGCATATTCGCTGGGAATACCGTACTTAGCAACTACCCAATCTTGAGTTAGTAATTCTGGGTGATTTTGCACTTCTGGTAAATCTCCGATCGCGTCCCAAACTGTGGCAACTAAAGGTAAGGTTGAAGTAGTAGTTTGTTTAGTTTTTCCGGCTCGTTTGGAGTTGGTTGCGGTGATTGGTTGAGGATATTTCGGTAAGGGTAATCCGGGGCGACAACCTAACAGGAATACTCGCGATCGCGCTTGTGGTACTCCATAATGAGCCGCATTAAGAACTTGGTAATTTTCTGTTATTTGATAGCCATTCGCTTGAAATTCTTGAATAATTTCTCCGAGCAAGTCTTGGTGTTTCCCTATAGTCAAACCTCGGACATTTTCTAAAACAAAATATTTAGGCTTAAGTTCTAATACTAATCTCACGAACTGTTTCAACAAGGCATTGCGCGGATCTCCTAAATCTCGTTTACCAATCAAAGAAAATCCTTGACAAGGAGAACCACCAAATACTACGTCTATTTCGCGATCGCCAATTTGCGAAAGCTCTCTAATTTCTGCGCCAGTTATGTTATTAATATCCCGGCATATAGTAGTCCAAAAAGGAAAGTTATATTCGTGTGTGGCGCAATGAATTGGATCGATTTCTACAGCAGCTAATACATCGAATCCTGCTTGTTCAAAACCAAGCGTCATTCCACCAGCACCCGCAAATAAATCCACACCAACAGGTCGTTTTTTGCTATTCATGCCATATTCTGCTCAATTTTTTATGCCCAAGAATAAGCTGCACATCAACTTAATTCTTCGGATAGCTAACCCATTATTCGGAATAATACAGCAAAATCTCTGGCGATAGCTGATTTTTTCCCGTCAAGTTACAAGAGGTATACTTTAATGTGTGTTTCTGTAATCTATTCAGGAAATTTTGTTACTTAAAGTCAGGTAAACGGCTGATATTAATCCGCATAAATACTCTAAGTTAATTCTGGCACAAACAGGCGGCTATGCGGCTTCAAGGGTAAATTTTATGATAATGATTAGCTGGACTTTATAGGTCAGCATTTGGGTGCAGAGATGGATAAAATGCGATCGCTGATTACGACTGAATTTTCTGATTAGGTTGAAATGGTGTATACTTTCCACCTAAAGCTTCGACGATCGCTTTAGTATTAGCAACCATCATCTTAATATAAGTGTCTCCATCGCTACCCGCTGCACCAATTGAATCAGAGTAAAGTTGCTTCGGTGCTAATTTAACTCCCGCTTCCTGCGCTACAGTTTTAATCAAAGCTGGATTAATTGTGGTTTCAGCAAAAATCGCTGGTACAGCTGATTTTTTTAGAGAGTCCACTAATTTTTTAACAGTTTGAGCACTGGGTTGTTCTTCCGTACTAATCCCAATTAAAGTGCCAAAAATAGCCAGCCCATACCCACGACCATAATATTGAAAAGCATCGTGGCTGGTGACTAATTTACGTTTATCTGCCGGAATAGTGTTAATCTGTTGAGCAATCCAAACATCCAACTGTTGTAATTCTTGGGTTAATTTTTGGGCATTTTTAGTAAACTTTTCTTTATCTTCTGGTGATAATGCAATCAAAGCGTCGCGAATTGCATTTACCATTTGAATTACATTTTTTACATTACCCCAAACGTGAGGATCTGGGACTACTTCCCCTTGACCTTTGTCCAATTGTAAGGGTTTGACTACCTCCCCCGCTGCCAATTTTCGCGCCTGAATACCGGAAGCATTCATTAATTTAATTAATCCCGGTTCTAAGTTATAGCCGTTGTAAACTATTAATTTGGCTTTTTCTAACGCCACACTGTCAGCGGGAACTGGTTCATAAACGTGAGGATCTGCACCTGGTTGTAAAATTCCTTTTAACTGAATTTCGTCTCCCCCTACTTCTGCTGTCAAGTCCGCGAGGATGGTGCTAGTCGCGACAACATTGGGTTTACCGTTTGTCTGTGTCTGGGGCTTGGGGGTTACAACTCAATAAGCCAAAAGCTAGGAAGGACAAGGAAAGGGCTAAAGCTGTGGTGGAAAACTTAACCTGCGTCCGGTTAGCGGTATGAATAATTAGTGCCATTTATCTTTTGTATTCAATCCTTTTATAGATGTTTTCATAATTGTCTCATTTTTATACTATGCTCAGATAAGTACGATCGGATCGAGATTATGAAAACTATTAGCTTACCCACCGATGAACATTGGACGCAGCAAGTTTGCCAGATTAGGGATATTCCCAGGATTACGGTTAATCGCTTAGGGGTCAAGTATCGCACGGTAGAGGCGTTGCGCGACGTTAGTTTTACCTTGAATTGTGGTAGAGTGGCAGGAATTATTGGCCCTAATGGAGCGGGAAAGAGTACCCTGTTAAAAGGGATGTTGGGGTTAATTCCGGTTAGTAGTGGTACAGCAATATATCAAAACCAACCTTTGATGGATCAGTTGGCGAAAGTTGCTTATGTACCGCAGCGATCGCAAATTGATTGGACTTATCCTGCTACAGTTTGGGATGTAGTAATGATGGGTAGAGTCAGAAAAACCGGATGGTTTCGCCGCTTTTCCAATGTGAGTCGTCAAGTTGCCCAAACCGCATTAGAAAGAGTGGGAATGAGTGCGTTTCGCGATCGCCCGATCGGACAACTTTCCGGCGGACAACAACAAAGGGTATTCTTAGCTAGGGCGTTAGCGCAAGAAGCCGAAATTTTCTGTTTTGATGAACCCTTTGCTGGCATAGATCAAAAAACTGAAGCTGTCATATTTGAAATTTTCCGCGAACTAGCTAACGAAGGCAAAATTGTCTTAGTGGTTAATCATGATTTAGGCGAATCTATCACTCATTTTGATGATTTGATTTTATTAAACCAAGAATTAATTGCCGCAGGTTCTAGAGAAAAAGTATTTACCCAAGAAAACCTTTATCGCGCTTATGGTGGACAAGTAATTTTCTTCCAAGGAAAAGCAGCTTAAGCTCTTTCCTTTGCGTTCTTTGCGTCCTTTGCGGTTTAATAATAAATAATCTATGCTGGAAGCGTTAATCGAACCATTGCAATATAGCTTCATGCAACGATCGCTAATTATCGCCATATTAGTTGGCTTAATTTGTGCGGTTGTTGGCAGTTATTTAATGGTACAAAGACTAGCTTTGCTAGGAGATGCTATTAGTCATTCGGTGTTACCGGGGTTAGCGATCGCTTTCATGTTAGGTGCGAATATTTTCATTGGCGCTTTTATTGCGGGAGTGATTAGTACGATGGCGATCGCATTTATAAAAACTCGATCGCCCATCAAAGAAGATGCCGCAATGGGCATAGTATTCTCCGCCTTTTTCGCCCTTGGTATAACCTTAATTACCATCATCCAAAAAAGCAACAAAATCGACCTAAATCACTTTTTGTTCGGTAATATATTAGGAGTCACATTTGACGAAGTTTGGGACACCGCAATTATTGCCGCAATCATCTTATTCGTAGTAGGATTAATTTACAAAGAACTACTTTTTTACACCTTCGATCCTTTAGGCGCACAAGCAGCGGGTTTACCAGTTAATATCCTCAACTTTGGTTTAATGCTACTCATCGCTTTAACCATAGTTGCCAGCATGAAAGCAGTCGGAGTAATTCTAGTTTTAGCATTATTAATTACTCCAGGTGCCACAGCATATTTATTAGTAAAACGCTTACATCAAGTAATGATTTTAGGTGCAGGAATTGGGATTTTTTCCAGTATTTCGGGAATGTATCTCAGCTACTTTTATAATTTACCTTCCGGCCCTGCCATTGTCTTAGTCGCATCAGGATTTTTTATCTTAGCATTACTCTTTAGTCCCAATTACGGCATCTTCACTCAGAAAGGGTTAAACTTGGGACAATCATCGTTGTGGCGAGAATTAAAGCAATTATTTCGGTAAAATTCCTCGAAAATTTAAAATCTAAAATCCCATGACTGTTCGTGCTTTTTTTCGATCGACAAAAGTCAAAACTGCTACCTCACCTTACGACACAATTCATCTTAAAGTATTCTATCCCGCCCAGATATCGGGGAGTGACTTAGAAAAAACTCAGGTTATCATTCCAGCAGACTCAGAAAAAGCGCCATTTCCAGTAGTCATTTTCTTTGGAGGAGTCAACTGTGGGCTGGAAAATTACCAGTGGTTAGCAGTTAAACTAGCAGAAAGAGGAATAGTAGTTGTCACCTTTGCTTGGGTAGCAGAAAATTTCCCAGGAACTATCGCTTTAACTCCCGGAGTTGATACTAAAATATTAGCATCTAACACTTACGGTACTGCACCAACTGCCACAGCTTTACCTGCTTTATTAGCTGAATTAGAAAGCTTACAAACCGAAGGATTACTAGCAGGAATGTTAAACTTACAACAGGTAATTTTAGGTGGTCATTCTGCTGGTGGAAGAGTCGCTTTAGAAAATGCTAAACCGGAATTTTTTCCGCAAGTTGCTGCATCTTTTGCTTATGCTGCCCATAGTGCTGCCCCAATAATGTTAGGTTTTCCGGCAGATACTTTTTTACCCCTACCTTCAGCATTACCAATGTTGTTAATAGGTGGCACTTGCGATGGTGTGATTACTAATAGCAGGCACATTTATGGTATTAAAGAAGATAGTCCTACAAGGTCATTGATACGGACTTTCCGGGAAGCAATTACTGCAAATCGAAATGATGCCTATTTAATCATAATTGAAGGAGCAAATCATTATTCAATTGTTTATCCTCAAGACCCTACTACGGACAGGGCATTTTTAGATTTTCTCACTACCCAACCGCAAGAAAATATCCGCTCTTTAATTGAAGAATCAATTTCTTTGTTTATTGATGCTCATGTTAGCCAACAACCAAAAGCATTAGCAGCACTTGATAAAATGAAAAATGAATTGCACCCTTTAATTGCCTCTTTTGAGCGTAAATGAGCGATCGATGAAATTTAGGGTAGTCAGTTTCACCTAATTTTGTTTTACAAATTTGTTAAAAGCGTTTTTTGTTTGAGAAAGTAACCCTAAAACTGGAATTAAAAATAATTTACTAAATTTCAATATTTCTTTGTTTCCAATAATTCGGTTTACGCTTACCATGTGCGATCGCAATAATCCAAATCACTTCTTCAAGCTCCGTATAAAAAATCTGATACGGAAAACGTTGAATAGCATAACGACGTATTCCTTCTATCTTGTGTGGAGTTCCTAAATTCGGGTTTTGCTGAATTTTCCGAATAACTTTTTCCACTTCAGACAGTAAATCTAGTCCCAAGCCTGCTGTTTGAGCTTCATAGTAAGCTATTGCAGCATCAAGCTCCTTTCGAGCTTCAGTGTGAATAACAATAAACTTCACGAATACTTTTCTCGTAACTCAGAAAAAACTTGAGATGATGGTTCTCCAATAGCTGTTTTGCGATTAATATCTTCCAACCTTTGGGTTAATTCCACATCCCAAGCAGTTTCTAGATTATCATCTATACCCTCTTCAAGAGAATGAATTAAAAAGTATGCAATTTCAGCCCGCTCTTTTGCAGAAAGCTGAGAAAGTTCGAGTTTAAGTTTTTCCGCAGTTTCACTCATGCTTTAGAGTCTCCCCAACAATTCTAATTACAGACTCAACTATCCGATCTTAAATGGTTTACGAGTATATTGCGATCGCATCCAAAAACCCACATAACCTTACAACAGAGCGCTCCCCCTATTACATAATATAAGCACGTAAATCATTTTAAAGAATTGCCACGTTTGAGCGCAAATGAAAGACCGATAAAATTTAGGCTAGATCAGTTTCACCTAATTTTGTTTTACAATTTATTAAAAGCGCTTTTTGTTGGAGAAAGTAACCCAAAAACTGCGATTAAACCTAACCCTAATACCATCGAAGATTCGGGTATTCTTCTCGGTGTTTGGGCAGTAGAATCGTAGATTACAGCACTATAGCCTGAACCTGTAGCTGACGATCTGGCTGTATCTGAAAAGGAATAATTTACAGTACCAGTACGCAGAGATGCTGCGACAGAGGAGGAGTTTGCTAAAGCTACGCTCTTTATTTGTTCAGTTGCAGTTCCCTCAGTTGTTATATTTGTTAGCGTTGGTTGGTATGCAGCATTATCAATAAAGCTTGCTGCATTAGCATTTGCGGTAGTGGCAAGAATAGCAGTAAATATACTACCCGTAGTTATCGCAGATAAGACTGTTGCTTTCATTACCTTATCACCCTTCAACTCGCTTAAAGTATAATTCAGTTTTTTTGAATCTTCTTTAAAGATTCGATGAAGCCAAGCAAAAAATATGGCTGTAATGCTTGTTTTATAAGGATTTTAGGGTTTTATATTTTTTACGTAACTTCCGAGATGTGGAAACTACTGTTATAAGTAATATTTGTTTGACAAGGAAAATGTCCAGCTTGATGTGATTTGAAACTTTTTGACCGGATTAAACAAGAAACTTCCAAGGCACTCTACCAAAGAGTGCTTTTACTTTTTAAGTAGTGTTTTTCCGGAATCACTCTTTTGACAGATGTATATTCCGAAAGAATTACGTGCTAGTACGTAACCAATTTAGACAAATGCAAATATCATTACTCGTCTGGCAACTGGTTTTCCCAGTTGAGAGAGAAATCTTGTCAATTTATATAACTGGAGTCTAGTACAGGATGCAAACCATCTTAATTTTGACAGCAAATCCTCAAGGCACTTCACAACTACGTTTAGATCAGGAGGTGCGAGATATTGAACAAGGATTAGAGCGGGCAAAACAACGCGATCGATTCGTTGTCAAGTCAATCTTGGCAGTGCGACCAAGAGATATTCAGCGGGCTATGCTGGATCTAAATCCTTCTATAGTTCATTTTTCTGGGCATGGAACAGGGGATGAGGGTTTAGTATTTGAAGATGAAACAGGTTCGGCAAAGCTAGTTGATGGAGAAGCTTTAGCGGGACTGTTTGAACTGTTTGCAGAGCAAGTTGAGTGTGTTGTTCTTAACGGTTGTTTTTCGGAAGTGCAAGCAGAGGCAATCCGTCAACACATTAATTATGTGATTGGGATGAAAAAGGCGATCGGAGATCGAGCAGCAATTGAATTTGCTGTGGCTTTTTACGATGCTCTAGGAGCAGGACGCACTGTTGAGTTTGCCCACAAATTAGGTTGCGCTGCCATTCGTTTGGCAGGTATTCCAGAGCAACTAACCCCGATTCTTAAGAAGAAGCCAAATATTGGTGAGACGGTTGTGATGAATTTGCCCCAAGAGCAGCTTTCAATCCCGAACGAACCTGTGTCTGAGGCATCTCAGGAACTAAATGACTCTGACAGAGAAATACTTACAGACCTTTTAATACGTAGCGGGCGTGCAGGATATTCGACACGAAAAGCACTTTGTATAAAAATTGGAATTGAACCAAATTACCTGGAATTTTTAAGACAATCAACTGATGCTGACTTTGCCTTAGAGCTTATTAACTATTTACATACTACCGATGATAAACAAGCTCTTTGTAAAATCTGCAAGGAACTTGAAGTTGTGTTTAAAAGAGGGAAGTACGCGGCTGATTTGGAAAATATTAAGTCAAAACTGAATTGTAAGTAATCTGGTAAGTTAAATATATGTCACAATATTTAAACCAAGATGAAATTCTCCGTCTAGCAGATCTATTAGTTAGGAGCCAGAAAGTAGAAGCACGAAAAGCACTATGTAGAAAAATTGGAATAGAACCAAATCAACTTGCGTTTATATCGGATCAGACAGATGAAAGTTTCGCTATTAATCTGATTAGCTACTTAAATGAAGTAGGGAATACAACAGCTATTTGTCAACTTTGTTGTCAGGAACTAAGACCTATTTTTCAGAGAGGACAACATGAATTGATTTTAAAAGAAATTGCAATAAAACTTAATTGCAAGTCTCAGTTTTTTTCACGATATAGTCCAAGCGAACCAACAGATTTAAATGAAAATTCTCTGCCTACTTCAGGTGTTAAATCACTGTTTGATAAAATAGTCAAAGCTAAAAATAAATTAATTACAGGTGGTATAATTATTCTACTTGTGTTAGCCGCAGGATATCCAACGTATGAATATCTTAAACAGCCATCTCAATTAGTCGAAGTTCAGATGCTAAAACAGAAAGCGGCACTTGCTGTGTCTGAAATTGAGGGGAATATAGGAGAGTATAAAGAAGGAGTAATACCAGTAAAACCTACAAAGGTCAACCTTATTAATTTTATTGTTGAAGCTCAATTTGATAACCCCTATGATGGTGCAACTAATAATTGGACTTATGGTTTCGCATTTCAAGAAAATACAAGTAATCAGCTTAACGATCCTCAACGCAAATCCTTTGATTTATGGGTTAGTTCAATGAAAAAAGAATGGCGTTTCGGTACTACTAGTAGCGGCAAGTTACCAAATCTTAATCTCTCAGATAAAAACTCAAATACATTAACTTTAATCGTTAAGGATAAAAAAGCTACATTTTTTGTAAATGATAGGTACATTGAAACATTTGATGTTTCAGAGTTCAAAAATAAAGGAGATGTTTTTTTATTAGCAAAAGACGGGATAAGTGGAAAATTGGTTCAATATAGAAACCTCAGAGTTTGGTCGCTAGATAACTAATGCTCATAATGATATCAGAGGAAGCTGGAATAAGACTGGCGATAAGGAAATAAACAAAAAACGCGAAGAATTATCTGAAAAGTTCTCCGCGTTTGTTAATTCTTGATGCCGTGATTCTTTTACAAATCAAGAATCATTTTCACCATTGGTTCACCCAAAATACGTTCTGCCCGGAAACCTAATTTTTGACTTATGCGTTGCATTGCCATATTATCAGTGAGGATATCGGCAGTAACTCGACTTAAGTTTTCATCACGGGCTATTTGCAATAGTCGCCGCAGAAATTCTGTACCTAAACCTTTATGTTGATATTTGTCAGCAATTAACATGGAAAATTCGGCTTCTTCGGTACCATGTAATTTACTTAATCTGCCGATACCAATAATTTGGGTTTGTCCAGTTTCGGGGTTATTGTATTCTGCTACTAATGCCATTTGGCGATCGTAATCAATAAAACACATCCGCGACAATCTTTCGTGAGTCGTTCGCTGACTAAGTTTTACTAAATGTGCGTAACGCAGATAAACCGACTCTTCGGAAACCATTCTATGATAATCGACCACCAAAGGTTCATCTTCGGGACGGATAGGACGAATGGTAACTTCTGTACCATCTTTCATTGTCCAAGGTGTAACATATTGGGTGGGATAAGGTCGAATGGCTGGTTTTGGCAGTTTATCTTCGCTAATTTCTCTTTCTTCGTGCAGAACTACGCGAGCGTCAAGGGCAATTAATCTATCTGGTGAAGCAAGTAGCGGGTTAATGTCAATTTCCTTAATCCAAGGTTGTTCGACTACTAACAAGCTAAATTGTACTAATAACTGTTCGAGTTTTGCTAAGTCAACTGGTGGACGACCGCGAACTCCTTTCAGGGCAGTGTAGATTTTGGTTTGTTCCATCATCCGCCTTGCTAAGGTAGAATTCAAAGGCGGTAATGCCAAAGCACGGTCTTTGAAAACTTCTACTAGTTGTCCGCCTGTACCGAACAGTAGCACGGGGCCAAATTGTGGGTCTACACTACTACCAATGATAATTTCGTAACCTTCGAGGTTTAGCATTGGTTGTACGGTTACGCCTAAGAAGTGTTCTGCACCAACTTTTTCGGCTACTGATGTTTGAATACCATGATAAGCACCTCTAACTGTTTCGGCATCTTTTAGTAATAACCTGACTCCCCCCACGTCTGTTTTGTGAGTAATGGTTTCGGAATATAGTTTGAGAACTACTGGATAACCAATTTTTTCGGCAAGACTAACTGCTTCTTCTTCAGTGGTGGCTATTTCTGTGGGAACTGTGGGAATGTTGTAACTGGCGAGTAGTTGTTTAGATTCGTATTCGGTGAGGATGGTTCTACCAGTTTGTTTGACTGAGTTTATGATTGATTTTGCTAAGATACGATCGCACGCCTTTTCCCCACAATTGTCTGGTAATATCGGAGTCTCATATATACCCCGCAAATTATAACTGTACCGCCACATCAAGTTAAATACATGAGCCGCTGTGTCGGGATAGGGAAAAGTGTAAATACTGGCGCGGTTGAGAATAGCTTCCCCTGCGGCGACTTCTTCGCCACCCATCCAACTAGCAAAAATTGGTTTGCCCTTAACAGGAGTTGTCTTCAGTTGTTCTACCACATCCTGGGCTGTTTTTGTCGGGTCAGACATAGCTTGAGGTGTGAGAACTATCAACATTCCATCACTGTTAGGGTCTTTTAGCGCTATTTCTAGAGATTTGCTGTACCGTTCTGGGTCTGCATCTCCTAAAATATCGATCGGGTTGTGAGTACTAGCTGATGCTGGCAATATTGGTTTGAGTTTCTCAACTGTTTCCGAAGAAAGTTCCGCCAGTTCTCCCCCACCTGTAATTAAAGCATCAGTGGCTCATACTCCGGGTCCTCCAGCATTAGTGAGAATAGTTAAGCGTTTGCCTTTGGGACGTGGTTGTTTGGCTAAAACTTCTGCCATATTAAACAAGTCGTCAATGGTGTTGACTCGCAATACTCCACTGCGACGGAATGCGGCGTTTAATACTTCATCGCTACCTGTAAGTGAACCAGTGTGAGAGGCGGCAGCAATGGCTGCGGCTTCAGTTTGTCCGACTTTAATCACTATAATTGGTTTACTTAAGGCAACTTCTCTAGCTGCGGAAAGGAACGATCGCGCATCGCCGATCGACTCCATATATATTACGATGCTCTCAGTATGGGGGTCATCGCCTAAATAATAAATTAAGTCGCCCCAACCTACATCTAGCATGGAACCAATGGAAACGAAGGCACTAAAACCAACGTTTTCTTGAAAACTCCAATCTAAAATTCCGGTGCAAAGTGCGCCACTTTGACTGATGAAACCGACGTTTCCCGGCAAAGCCATTTTACTGGCAAAGGTAGCGTTTAATCCCGAAACTGGATTCATTACGCCCAGACAGTTTGGCCCAATAATTCGCATTCTGCCGCGACGGGCTTGTTCGAGGACTTGCCGTTCTAATTCTACTCCCTGTGCGCCAATTTCTTTAAATCCTGCGGAAATTACGATCGCACCCTTAACTCCCGCATCCACGCATTCGCTAATTACTCCTGGTACAGTGGCAGCAGGTGTAACTATTACCGCTAAATCTACTTTTTCGGGAACTTCTCCGATGCTGGGATAAGCTTTAATTCCTAATACGCCGGGACGTTTTGGGTTAACCGGAAAAACTGTACCGCCAAAAGGACTACTAATTAAATTCCACAGTATTGTCCGTCCGACACTGCCTAATTTTTCCGTTGCGCCAATTACGGCAACATTTTTTGGCGCAAAAATAGCATCTAATGGTTGATGTTCATATCTCAACACATCATGTGCTGGGTCGGTAGTTGGTTTTATATAAGTTTGCATTGAGCTTTCCTCTTTATCAACTCATTGTTTTGAGTCGCCGCCTCTTCTCCAATTTAACTATTTTGTTTTACCATTGTCGGTTGGATAGAATACTTTACTAATAAGTTAACAAATCAAATAAAAACGCCACCTTCTAGTAGCGTTAAGTTGGTAAATTATACAATTTTCAAACAGGATTTCTTGAATTTTTAGGGAATTTCTTTAGGTTTGCTGATTAGCTAGTGTTCGGTTTTGTGACGAATTTTCGTAATCGGCTGCAAATTTCACGAGTCCTAGATTGCAACCTTTCCACTCACCTCTTACTGATACTCCCAACTTTTCACAATATCCACCACGTCTTCCAGTTAATTTGTAGTAATGACAACACCGACAGGTTGAGGCTGTACTGTTTGACGCTTTCATCTCTTGGATTTCCTGCTTATTTTTTTGTGGAAATTAATTTATTGTTCTTGAGTAAATTATGCAAGAGCTTTTTGAGAATTAGGGATAATTAGTTGGGTTTGTATGCAAAATATTATATTAATTTATAAAACTTTACATATCCAACTAACAAATGTATTAATGTTGACAAACTCCCGAAAAATAGCTTTGACAATATTAATTTTTCATACTGCAAAACCATAGCGAATGTCAGTATTACAGGATACTTTTTGGGAGATAATGATGACTGGGAATTGGTAATAGGTAGTAGGTAGTGGGTAGTGGGATTCCTACTAGCTACTAAAAGCCTGAATCAATTTGAGTTATTAGCAGCGATCGCAAAGGTGTAAACTATGCTATACAGCAGCTTTACGTTGGCGAAAGTTAAAAAAGAGTTTGGTTTAACCACCATCGAAGCAGGACGGTTTTTGCCAGAGATAGATCCGATCGCACCAAGTTCTCGGTTGCAAGCAGTGTTGGAAGATTTGCCTTGGGCGTTCGCGCTAGCGTTGCGGAGCAATATCGCAGTTGGCTCAGAAAAAGCCAAGTCTGAGGGGATTATTTATCCAGTTTTGCAAGAGGTGAGACGGATTGTAAATCAGCAGGTGAGTCTCTTCTCAGGTCGAGATTTTACAGTAGATGTAGACAAAGGACTGACTGGGTATCTGGATTATTTGATTAGCCGTTCTTCAGAACAATTGGAGATTGAAGCACCCGTTGTGATTGTTGGGGAAGCGAAACGAGATAACTTAAATGAAGGATTGGGACAGTGTATTGCAGAAATGGTAGCGGCTCAATTGTTTAATCAAGCGAATCAAATCAATATTCCCACAATTTATGGGGCGGTGAGCAATGGGACGCAATGGCGCTTTTTGAAGTTGGAGGGGACGACGGTGGCGATCGATCTGATGGATTATGCGCTACCTCCAGTGGATCAGATTTTGGGTTTTTTGGTTTGGATGGTGCGAGAGGGGTAAGCTAATTGTTGAGAATGCGATCGCCCCACTATAATTTTTTATTTTTGTGGTGATGTTGAATTAAATCCCAAAAAAAGTAGGTTGGGTTGAACTTCGTTTAACCCAAAAAATCGATATAAACCGAGAAAAAGTAGTGTTGGGTTTTGTTACCTCAATTTACAAAATTAATGCTACGATTAACACAAATATTTTTAAGTGTTGCAAAGCTCGATCATGCAGATTAAAGTGGAAGTTCCAGATGAATTGGCGATGCGGTTAAGTCCACTGCAAGAGCAGTTAACACAAATTTTGGAACTGGGTTTGCGGGAATGGAGTGCAGATGCTCAATCTGGATTTTCTGGGTTGGCAGATGTATTAGAATTCTTGGCAAATCTTCCCACCCCAGAAGAAGTTTTGGCGTTGAAGCCGTCGGAAGCATTACAACAACATATCAACAATTTGCTGGAAAAAAATAGAACAGTTGGGTTGACGGCCCAAGAGGAACGTTTATGGCAACAATATGAATATGTTGAACATTTGGTGCGGGTGGCTAAGGCTAAAGCATTGCTGAAACTTAAGGAAGCCTAAAGAATGAGCAAGGCTTATGTTTCTGCTGCTCTCAGACGCTTGGTTTGTAATCGCGCTAATTTTGCTTGTGAGTATTGTTTGATGCCAGAAGTTTCTGTTCTTGTACCCCATGAAATCGATCATATCATTGCGGAAAAGCACGGTGGACAAACGAACGAAAATAATTTGGCTTTGGCTTGTACAATCTGCAACAAATATAAAGGAAGCGATCTGGCTTCAATCGATCCAATGAATGGGGAAATTGTGAGATTGTATAACCCTCGTCGCGATCGCTGGCGGGAGCATTTTAAAGTAGAAAAAGGCGAAATTATCCCGTTAACTGCGATTGGACGAGTGACAGTAAAATTGTTACAGATAAATCGTCCAGAGCGAGTTGAGGAACGAAGGTTACTATCACAAGCAAATATTTTGGATGTTCCAGAATCCTAACTTTACTATAAAAACTTTGTTGGGTTAAACGAAGTTTAACCCAACAAACTCACAGAAAAAGCGAAACAAACACAGGCATAGGCATTTTCACCCTGTATTAGATGTCTGAGGAACTGGGTTTTAGGTGGACGCAAAGGCACAATTACCAGTTGTCACGATTTCATTACCTGTTGATCCCCAAGCTGTTAACGCTTGATTCCCTATCTTTCCCACTGTAAAACCAGGGAGTTGGCAAAAATCTGTATAACAGTATACCATAGAAACAGAACTAGACAGCGATCCCAAAGAAATTACAAGAAAAATTACAAAAGATGCTTTTTTGATGCTGGTTTCTGTATCGATCGCTACACTAGGGCTATAAGGACGATCAATTTGCGATCGTCATTTCAAAACAAACTGTTATTAACAAAATAAGAAGCTATAAGTGTGTTTCCTAATAGTTAGGAAGCATTTACTAGGAGTTTTTTGTGCCTAAAATTGGCTGACTTCATAAATTCCAAAATTTTACTTGACTAGCAAGAGGAACTATTCATGGTGAAAGCAATTCAGGAAAGACTTTTCCAATTCGCTAAGGAACAATCTTTAATTCTGTGGTTTGATGAAGTGGGAATTAATGATATTGGTTTAGTTGGGGGGAAGAATGCTTCTTTAGGGGAAATGATTCGGGAATTAACTGCTAAAGGAATCAATGTTCCCAGAGGTTTTGCCACTACCGCTTATGCTTATCGTCATTTTATCCAAGCCGCAGGAGTTGGAGAGAAACTGCAAGAACTTTTTGCTGAATTGGATGTGGAAGATGTGAATAGTTTGCGGGAAACAGGGAAAAAAGCCCGGACATTGGTGTTAAATACTCCTTTCCCGACAGACTTGAGAAATGCGATTACTAAAGCTTATCAGGAAATGTGCGTTAGCGAAGCTCCTCTGAAAGAGGCTCGCTACGGAGAAAACACCGAAGTAGCCGTGCGTTCTTCCGCTACTGCTGAAGATTTACCCGATGCAAGTTTTGCAGGACAACAGGAAACTTACCTGAATGTACAAGGATTAGCTAGTGTATTACAAGCTTGTCATAAATGCTTTGCTTCTTTGTTTACCGATCGGGCTATTTCCTATCGTCATCAAAGAGGCTTCGATCATTTTAGCATTGCTCTTTCAGTCGGCATTCAAAAAATGGTACGTTCCGACCTAGCTTCTTCGGGAGTTATGTTTACCATTGACACAGAAACAGGCTTTAAAAATGCCACCTTAATTACAGCAGCTTATGGACTCGGAGAAAATGTCGTCCAAGGTGCCGTTAACCCTGATGAATATTTAGTTTTTAAACCCACATTAAAAGATGGCTATCGCCCAATTTTAGACAAAAGATTGGGAAGTAAAGAATACAGATTAGTCTGTGATGACGGTGGCTGTAAAGACATGAAAAATGAGCGCGTTCCCGATGTGGAACAGCGGCAATTTGCTTTAGAAGATGACGAGATTTTACAACTAGCGAAATGGGCTTGTGTCATTGAAAACCACTACAGCAGCGTGCGTGGAACTTACAGCCCAATGGATATTGAATGGGCGAAAGATGGAATTACCAAAGAATTATTTATCGTTCAAGCTAGACCAGAAACCGTACAATCTCAAAAAGCCGCAAATCTGATTCGCAGTTATGAATTGAAAGCACACAGCAATGTATTAGTAACTGGACGAAGTGTTGGCGAGGCAATTGGACAAGGAAAAGCCCGAATCATGCTAGATGTGCAGAAAATTGACTTGTTCCAACCAGGGGAAGTTTTAGTTACAGATAAAACCGACCCCGACTGGGAACCAATCATGAAAAAAGCCAGCGCCATTATTACTAATAAAGGTGGTCGTACCTGTCACGCTGCAATTATTGCGCGAGAAATGGGCATTCCGGCAATAGTGGGTTGTGGCGATGCTACGGAAGTTTTAAAAACAGGTCAAGAAATTACCGTTTCCTGTGCGGAAGGGGAAGAAGGAAGAGTTTACGAAGGTTTATTACCTTTTGAAGTGAAGGAAGTTGCTTTAGAAAATTTGCCCCATACTCGCACGAAAATTATGATGAATGTGGGCAACCCAGAAGAAGCTTTTCGCTTTGCATCTTTACCCAATGATGGTGTTGGTTTAGCACGGTTAGAATTCATCATCGCCAATCATATTAAAGCGCATCCTTTGGCTTTAATTAATTACGACAAAATTGAGGATGATGAAATTAAAGTTCCCTTAGCTAAACTCACAGCACTCTACGAAAATAAACCCGATTACTTTGTGGATAAATTAGCCCAAGGTGTAGGAAGAATTGCTGCTGCTTTTTATCCCAAACCTGTAGTTGTGCGGATGAGCGATTTTAAGAGTAATGAATACGCCAATCTTTTGGGCGGTCAATTGTTTGAACCTGAAGAAGAAAACCCGATGTTAAGTTGGCGAGGTGCGTCTCGTTATTGTGACCCGAAATATCAGGAAGCTTTTGCTTTGGAATGTCGGGCGATGAAACGAGTCCGGGATGAAATGGGTTTGACGAATGTGATTCTGATGATTCCTTTCTGTCGCACGCCTGCTGAAGGTCGCAAAGTGTTAGTTGAAATGGCGAAACATGGTTTAGAAAGGGGTGTGAATGATCTGCAAGTTTATGTAATGTGTGAATTGCCCAGTAATGTGATTTTGGCAGATAAATTCAGCGAAGTTTTTGATGGTTTTTCTATTGGTTCTAATGATTTGACCCAATTAACTTTAGGTTTAGACCGAGATTCCGGTTTAGTTGCTCATCTGTTTGATGAAAGGGATGAAGCGGTGCGAAGAATGGTAGAATTAGCGATTACTTCTGCGAAGAAACATCATCGCAAAATCGGTATTTGTGGTCAAGCACCTAGCGATTATCCTGAGTTTGCTCAGTTCTTAGTTGAGTTGGGAATTGATTCTATGAGTTTGAATCCTGATTCACTTTTGAAAACGCTGTTAATGGTCGCCCAAGTGGAGAAAAGGCAGGGATAAAACCAGTTTAAAAGTTTGTTTGAGGACTAGAAACTTCAATGGGGAGATTACTGGTAGTAGTCACCCCATTTTCTTTTTTTGATTTCTATTAAACTCCCCGGAAACCGATCGCTTTTTCCATAGCTTCACGAGGACTAAGTTTAGCTAATTCTCGATTTGTTTTAGCTTCATAGAGGTTGGCAACTTTCATGCTGTTGATTAAGGTGATGCTATTTCATAGCCAATTTGGGGAGCAGAATAAATGGAGACAAACACAGCATCTTCATTATTTTCATTCACCGCCCCATGAATCTGGTTTTTTTCCGCTATAGCGACTTCACCAGCATTCAAACTTTGGCTTTGATTATTACCTAAATAATAGGTCAAACTACCTCGAAGCACCACCCAAGTATCTTGTCCATTGGGGTGAGAATGAGCTTGTACAATTTGTCCAGTTTTGACTCCCCAAATAGCGATACTAGAATTTTCAGTCTGAATAATTTCAGTCACCGTAGCGGCTTCTTCGGAGAAACGTACATGAGCTTCTAGGGCAAAAATTCTGGGGTTGAGCATTTTTTAATCACCATTTTATTTGAGTTGAGGACAAGTTTTGTTAGTAAAATCACATTTATAGATATATTGCTGTTGCCAATGAAGGGGAATCTCTAGTAAATCCCTTGCACCAGTGATTCCTTGACCGATAAACAGCAGTAGAGCAAAACAATTAAGAATTATATGAACGGTGCGCCAGCGATTTTGTCTATCCTGATAAATATCTTGGACGATCGCCACAGAAAAAATCATCAATAAAGCAGCTATTATACCATAATAAAAATGCGAGACAAACCATTCATTATCCCGTCGGAATATTTCGGGCTGAAAGCCTAAAATAATCAATCCCATGCCCGTGATACTGGCAAAAATACCCCGCCATAGTTTCCCCTTTGCTTTAAAAACCAAGGCAAAAGAAGCAATGGTTAACAGGAAAATAGCAATGATAAAAAAGGCTCTAAAAGGTTCTTTAGTCAGGCTGTTATTACTGAGCATTTTTGAGAAGATGGGATAAGCCATTCCTAATAGAGTCACCCCGACTACTGAGCCACTTAACCAATTACCGATCGCTACGTGCTCCGAACCTACTATTGGCGGAATTTTACTTTTTTGCCCATTAGCAACTTGCAGACGGCGTTGCCGAGTCAGCAGGGCACGATTCGACACAATTCCGATTAAGGGAAAGACGACAATAATGGCGATCGCTGGATGTAATAAAGCAAAAATATCTTGAAGTTCCATGTTTAAATCTCCCTTAGTTCACTATTTATAGGGTAAGTTTTGCACTCAAAGGAGGTGGAACCTCCCAGATCCTCGTTCCCAGGTTCAACCTGGGAACGAAGAATGGAGGTTCTGCTCAGGAGTGCAAGAAAATTCTTCAGAAGTTCCCTTATAGCAGTAAATTTTATTGCTTTATTAATAGCTAATTACTTAACTTCATTGGCGGGAAACATCGCTACTCTTCCTTTTTTTATAGCTACAACCACATCATAAGTTGCACAATAAGAGAAAGTAATATCGTTGGCTTTGTTATAAAGATTTACCACCATACCTGCTCCACCAGGTTGTACTGCTAATGGTAATAAATCGCCGTAGAAAAATCGGCGCAATTGATCGCCACTACCAACTTGTCCTTTGCTTTTATTAATGATGTCGATCTTTTGCTGCGCCGTCATTTCCTGAGCAACAGCTAAATTTTGACTGTCGAGCAAAAAGCTATTTATCGCTACATCTCCCACACTAATCACACTAGCGAGGGCTAAGGGAGCGAACAAAAAACTGAGGGACTTGAGTTTTAACATCTACGTATTAATGGTGAGAACGCCTGATTACCATATCATCATCTATTTAAATTTCTTTGAGAAGTAGGCAAAATAGAATATGCTATATGCCATTTTGGAATAGGTGCAGTATGGATCGAATTGCCTGTATGCAAAGCTTTGTTCGGGCGATCGAAATGAATAGTTTTTCTGCGGTGGCGCGGGAACAAAAGACAACCCAACCGACGATTAGTAAACAAATTGCAGCTTTAGAGAAATATTTAGGAGTGCAGTTAATCGCTCGTTCTACTACCAATTTGAGTTTGACGGAGGAGGGTAAAAAATACTATCAATACTGTCAGCGAATCTTAGAAACTGTTGCGGAAGCGGAGGCAAGTTTAACGGGGAAAGAACAAGCAACAGGAATTTTACGCTTGGGTTGTCCTGTACTTTTTGGGCAAATGCAGATTGTTCCCCGGTTAAAAGCTTTTATGGCACGCTATCCTGATGTGAAAATCGATCTGATGATGGCAGATCATTTTGTGGACATTGTAGAGAATGGTTTAGACCTTTTAATCCGCATTGGTAATCGTTTGGATAGTTCCCTAATTAGCGATCGCATCGGCACAACTCGCCGTGTCACAGTGGCAACAAAAAGTTATTTTGAGCAAGCAGGAGAACCGCAACACCCAGATGATTTAGTGCATCATAATTGTCTGGTTTATACTCGTCTGACAACGGGCAATGAGTGGCATTTTCAAGGAAAAAACGGCATTATTAAGGTGCAGGTTGGGGGCTGTTTTCAAACTAATAGTTCTGTTGCGATTCGCGCCGCAGTGTTGTCGGGTTTGGGGATTGCGATCGCGCCTGTCTGGATGTTTGGGGATGAGATTTACCGAGGCGATCTTAAGGTGGTGTTACCAGATTATCAGCCAACTCCCTTACAAATTCATGCGGTTTATCGCCGTAGTCGTTTTTATCCGGCAAAAATACTTTGTTTTAGAGACTTTTTAGCCGCAGAATTCCAGATCGATCCTTGGGTTTCGGACTACGGGGTTTGAGTCGCAAACAGGGTATTTGCGATCGACTCAAATCAATCGACTCACAAACTACCATTTTTGTCAATGTCTAAATCGTAAAGTTTTGCGAGTTGCTCAGTCCGTAAGATTAACTTTTTTAAAGCTGAACACTCATTCTGTAATGAAATAACCTCCATTTGCTTAGAATATGAGCTTAAGTTCTTCTGTAGATTTCCAAACAAACAAAGAGGAATATTAAGTATGGCCGATCCTAGAGATGCAGAGGTCGTTAAAGCCTATAATGGTGATCCTTTTGTTGGTCACTTGTCCACCCCCATCAGTGATTCCGCTTTTACCAAAACTTTCATCGGTAATTTGCCAGCCTACCGCAAAGGCTTATCTCCAATCCTCCGAGGTTTAGAGATTGGCATGGCTCACGGCTACTTCATCATTGGCCCTTGGATTAAGTTTGGGCCATTACGTGATTATGGCGAAGCTGCTAACTTAGGCGGATTAATCTCTGGTTTAGCGTTGATTCTCATCGCTACTGCTTGTATGTCTGTTTATGGACTGGCTTCTTTCCAAGAAAATACCAGCACTATTCCTAGCAAGAATCCTCAAGCTCCTGAACCACTTAAAACTGCTGAGGGTTGGAGTCAGTTGACTGCTGGTTTCTTTGTTGGTGCAATGGGTGGCGCTTTCGTTGCCTTTTTCCTCTTGGAAAACTTCAACGTTGTAGACGCTATCTTTCGTGGTGTAGTCCATCACTAAACCTCTGTCTCTGGTAAACTGACGGAGATTTTTTTATCTCTTGTCAGTAACATGGTCAGATAATCAATTTGGCAAAAATCACTTTAACCTTTTTGGAGATTCTGAAATGACAGGTTCATACGCAGCTTCTTTCTTGCCTTGGATTCTCATCCCCATCATTACCTGGCTCTTACCTGCCGTAGTAATGGGTCTGTTGTTTATCTACATTGAGAGCGAAGCTTAATTCTAGCTCTCTCTAAAGGCAGACTCGAATCTAACTTTCAATTTCTGAAAATCCCTTGCCAAACGGTGAGGGATTTTTTACCCTTTAAATAGTTGTTACTCCTGACCTATGGTTATTGATATTTCGGTTATTGATATTCCTATCTTTGTCAAATCTTTTGTGGCTGTATTTGTCTTAGCTGATGCTTTGGGAAATGCACCTGTTTTTTTGATTTTAACCAAAGGAATGGAACCGGAGCAAAAAAATAAAGTGTTTAATAAAGCAGCTTTGTTTGCTACAGGGGTGCTACTTTTGTTTGCTCTGGTTGGACAAACAGTTCTTAATTATTTACATATAAGTATGGGTTCTTTGCAAGTAGCTGGAGGTCTGTTATTGCTGTTAATTGCTTTGCAAATGTTGGAAGGAAAAATGGATGAACCAATTGTGGAGCCTGAACGAGATGTGGCTATTACTCCTTTGGCTTTCCCTTTGTTGGCGGGGCCTGGTACACTTTCAACGGTCATGGTGTTAATGTCGGAATCTCCTGAAGCGGGTTTAAGTGTTGCTTTGGGAATAGTTTCTGCGATGTTTATCTCTTGGGTAATTGTCAGGCAATCTACTCGCGTTGATCATTTATTAGGTGCGGAAGGGGCAATAATTATTACTCAAATTTTAGGCTTTTTGTTGGCAGCTTTGGCGATCGAAATTGGCAGTGCTGGAATTCGGTCTTTGTTTTTCATTTCGGCTCCTTAATTTATTCGGCTATTGTGCAAAGTTGGCGATCGCACTCTATTTCCCCCCTTTTCAACTAATCCCCTTTACCTCCGGTGCCAAGGAAATTTTGTACACTAAAGAAGCTGCGAGTTGAGAATAAGGACTCAGGCTAAAATTCCAAGTACAAAAACCATTTTCATCAGGTGCACTCCCTCAGTAGTTTGAGCGGCAATTACCTCTATTTTCACCTGTTCTAACTCGGAAACTGGCAGCCATTCCGTAGTTTTAATTATCCTCGATTCTGCCCCAATATTAGATAGATATAACCTGACTGTTTTTGTGACAATATTCCATTTTGTCAGATGATCCTGTTCTTTTTTCTGGATTGCCGCTCTGTCTTCTAGGAGTGTGACAACAGAGACGGGTGCATCGAAAGTTAGTTCTTGGACGATCGCATTTTCTGATTGAATTGTTTGCATAAATATTGAGATCGCTTTTATATGGTTATTAATTGCTGCTGCTCAGATCCCCGACTTCTTCAAGAAGTCGGGGATCTAGATCTGCTCAGATCCCCGACTTCTTCAAGAAGTCGGGGATCTAGATCTGCTCAGATCCCCGACTTCTTCAAGAAGTCGGGGATCTAGATCCACAAACTATTATTCTCGACGATTTCCTCCTATTAATTCGCTATCCACAAAAGTTTTAATTTTGTAATCAACTGCCAAAGCTTTTTGCTCTTTTGCAGGTACTTCCACCTGCTAACGATAACCACCTTGGATTGGTGTTCCCCGTTCTTCTTGCTTATATTCTTCCCATTCCGGTGAAACTTGCTCTATTTTTACTTCAACTTTTGCACCTTCTTGGGGAATGGGGAGGCGTTCGCGCACCTCAATTTTTGCATTTCTCTTGAGATGATTTGTAATCTCAATTTTGATTTGATGACACAGTTCATTAAATGCCACTATTGTCTCGCCAGAACGCACTTCCCAATAGGAAGTATTCCGCGCTACTTTGATTGCTTGTTCAACTCCTAATCCTAATTCCATCTGTCCTGTTGCTGCGTACCTTGACGGTGCGAGTGTCCATAGTTAAACTAGGGACAAATTCAGCAAACTTTGTTGTTTGGCGGCAACTTCTCTGAGGGTTTCTATTACTGAGTTGGTAAATAGAGTTTTGACTTTAGCTACCAGGTTACTCCACTCCCACAATTGTGCTGCACAAACCGCTCTCTCGAACTGATAGATATAGAATTTTTTCCAGAATTCTTGGGCTGGTTTCTTTCTCCAGCGTTTATGCCAAAAGTAAAAATCTAATGGTGTGGGCAAGGTGACGTTTACAATCGGCGGAAAGTCGGCATAACTGACAAATCTGCTGATTCTTTTGCCGTGAACGTGGACAACATAACGCAAGCAAGTGATTTTGTAGATTTCCTCAACGGAAATGTTGAATAGTAACGCTGCTGCTTCTTCGGTGACGAACCGCGCTAAGGGATGAATAACTGGAGATTTGTGGACAATTTTTGATGCTGGGATTTTGAGCGATCGAATTGGGTTAAATGTTTGCATTTCTTTCTTGGATGTTGCTAAGATCTTTTTGACTCTTTTTAGGGTTTTTATGCGATCGCCCTTTTGTTTGTCACACGCCGGGGCGATTGCTTTTACATTGCTAAGTATTTATTATCAGGTGGAGTTGCACCATTAGTCAAGCATGGGTCTAGTAAGACTAAGAATTCGGGAACTAGCAGCGGAGAAAGGCTGGACACTTAAGGAAGTTGCCGATCGCTCTGGAGTGGTTTACAACACAGTTAAGAGTTATGCCCGTCGTTCGGAATTGGCTATGGTTGATTATACAGCTATATATAAATTGGCGAGGACGTTTGATGTAATGATTGAAGATTTGGTGGAGATTTTGGAGGAGTGAGTGCGATCGATCTTGTCAATTCCTTGATTTTAACGCTTGATTTGCCGCTCTACTTACATAACCAATAGGATCTTCTAAAGCAAGTTTCAGAAAAGGTAAAACTTCATCTAAAGGGATTACACTTAATGCCTTCACTGCATAAACTCGTACTTGCGGCTTTTCATCTTGACTCAGTTTTCCTAATACTGGTATTGCTTGTTTAATCTCTTGTCTCAATTTATGAGATGCCGCAATTTTGCCAATAGCTGATGCTGTTAATCTCCGAACATTACCGTTTGGGTGATATCCATAACTAATTAATTGGGAAATATACTCAATTTTTCGGGTATTACCCCAAGCGACAATTTGCTGGCTTAAATCAAGAGAGCTTTCATTAGTTATATTATCTACATTTTCCGCAACAACTGATGATTTTACAGGAATTTGACTTTGATTGGAAGTGGAAATTTGCAGGTTTTTATCAATCCATATTGTTTCCCAACGCACTCGCCCAGCATCAACAGCAGCTTTGATTTTTAATTGTATAGGAGAGAGTTTGGCGCGATTACCTGTTTTGACATCTGCCAGAATAATCGATCGAATTTCCCCTAGATTTTCTTTGGCTTCATCATAACCGTCAATGATAATATAATCTATGGGCGAACCGATAAATCTCATATCTCCCGGATGATATTTTAACCCAGGCAATAAGGGTAACAATTGCTCAAAAACTCTACCTTTGATTACACTTCGACTACTCTTCAAGCTTGATTCACGAATCGATTTTTCGTATAGAGTTTTCCATTTAGTAAGTTCTAAGCGGTACTTTTCTTCAAAGGTCTTTTCCAGCCTATCTTTCTCTGATTGAAAGTCTGTTAAGGCTTTAACTCTAGCGTTTTCCTCCAGAGTTTGCTGCAAATTCAAAGCCTTTACTTCAAATTCTTTTTGTAATAGTTCGGTAGCTTGATTTAACTGGTTGTCATAATGCTGCCTTAATGAGTTAATGGTTGTTTGCATTCGAGATTCATGAGCTTTTTCTAATTGCTCAACTGTCTTTTCTATTTGTGTTGTTTGAGCTTCTTTTTGTTGATTAATTTGTTGTTTCAAGAGCGAGTAAGTTAGACTGACTCCGGTGAGGAAACTTAGTGCGATCGCTAAAACTAAAACCCAAGTCATCACTACTTTTTGAGATAAAACTCCCACGACCTGTTTATTATTCCCAGGAATAGAGCCTGACTAACAGAGTGAATAAAAAAATTTAGCTCTCTGATACCTGATTAATTGATTCAGCTAAACGTTTAGCCTTTTCCCGACGATAAACATTTATTGGACTGTTGCGAATCTCAGCTTCTACCATTGCAATGAGTTCTTCTATTTCTAAAGCTACAGCCTCAAGCTGGTGATTGCTGTCTCGTAGCATCGCAACAGTTTTTTTAACTTTCTCCGGGTCGGGAAGTTTTGGTTGTTCAGTCATAGTATGTTCCAATCCCTTTTAGCTTCTTGAACACTTGCTGAGGAAGCATCGGCGGCAGCTTGCGCTCTCCCAATTGTTTGAGCCAATGAATTCAGCATAGCAGGAGGAGCAGTAGGTTGAGCTTCAGCAATCCTGAGCAACAGTTGGAATAGACCTAAGTAAGGAGTTCTCAAGCGTTCTGCCGCATTTTGCAGCTGCTCTAACACTGTAGCAGTTGCCTCTGTCTCCCCATATTGTTCAAAAATAGCTATTTCTGCTGCTTTGGCTTCATCAATTCCTTCCAACAGCCTTCTTTGTAAATTTAACACCGTCGTTATGATGTCGTCTGGCAACCTGACCATACAGATTACTTTACTCCAGTTTTTGAGTTATTTTATAAGCTACTCAATGCTGGCGAAAGGGAAGACAAAAAATTAATTAATTCAGCAATCAGAGGATGCTGCCGTAAAATATGCAGTTGTTCTTGATTGAGGTTATTTAGAATATTTTGAATAGCTTGAGCGTATGAAGCTTTAGTTAAGGATTTTAAAAATTGTTTGGGGTTAATTTTGGCAAATTGCCATTCTATATCGGATAATTGTCGATCGCTAATTGTTTCTATTAAAGCCTGGTCTTGCACCAGAATAGCTTCTAATTCTGGAACAGCTAAGAAAACTGAGAAGGGAATTCCAGGGGAAGATTGATAAAGTAATTGATGCAATAAAGCTGACTGTTCTTTAACAGCTGATTCATCTTCTGTATCAGCATCAATTATCAAAGCTACGGGTAATAATTTAATCGCCAGAATAGTGCTAGCGAGAGATTGAGCACTATATTTACCTGCACCTGCTACAAACTTAGTCTGATTTACTAAATTTTCCGGGAGTATTTTTTGCAAAATTTCGCGATCGAGTTCGCCTTCTGTAATCACATAAGCCCGTGTCATTTCAATTTGACTCCACAAATCAGCAAGTTGTTTCCAATCATAGGTTTGTATTCTTGCTTCATATTCTGCACCAGTTGTCATAGAAAGTTTTAGCCTTTATCTGTGTCCAATCTGTGGTAAAAAAATCCCAAATTTTCAACTTTTACCAAAAGTCTTTTTACCAAAAGTCTATTAATCAAAAATCCCCCACCCAAAGGGCAGGGGATTTATTAATTACCTAACTACGAGGCTATTTCAGTTAACTCTCATCAACCGAACTTACCAGCAGTAGAGGCAATTACGAAAGCTGCGTAGGTGAGGACATAACCCACAGCGAAGTGAGCTAAACCAACCAAACGAGCTTGAACGATCGACAGAGCAACTGGCTTGTCTTTCCAACGAACTAAGTTCGCTAGAGGAGTACGCTCGTGTGCCCAAACTAGGGTTTCGATCAACTCTTGCCAGTAACCGCGCCAGCTAATCAGGAACATGAAGCCAGTAGCCCAAACTAGGTGTCCGAAGAGGAACATCCAAGACCAGACTGCCAGGTTGTTCATGCCGTAGGGGTTATACCCGTTGATCAACTGAGCAGAGTATAGCCAGAGGTAATCACGTAACCAGCCCATGAGGTATGTAGAAGACTCATTGAACTGAGCTACGTTGCCTTGCCAAATACCCAGATGCTTCCAGTGCCAGTAGAAAGTTACCCAACCAATGGTGTTCAGCATCCAGAACATAGCGAGGTAGAAAGAGTCCCAAGCAGAGATGTCGCAAGTACCACCACGACCAGGGCCATCGCAAGGGAAGGCATAGCCGAAGTCTTTCTTGTCGGGCATCAGCTTAGAGCCGCGTGCATCCAACGCACCTTTAACCAAGATTAAGGTGGTGGTGTGCAAGCCGAGTGCGATCGCATGGTGAACCAAGAAATCGCCAGGGCCAATTGTTAGGAATAGAGAGTTGGTGCCAGCGTTGATTGCATCCAACCAGCCAGGTAACCAAACGTTGGCGTGGTTAGGCCAAGCGGTAGAAGCAATGCTATCTGGGTTGGACAGCAAGGTGTGCATACCGTAGAGCACCTTACCGTTAGCAGACTGAACGAACTGAGCGAATACAGGTTCGATCAAGATTTGCTTTTCAGGAGTTCCGAAGGCAACTACCACGTCGTTGTGGACATACAAGCCCAGCGTGTGGAAGCCCAGGAAGAGAGATACCCAACTCAGGTGGGAGATGATCGCTTCTTTGTGTTGCAGTACGCGATCGAGTACGTTGCCTTTGTTTTGCTCAGGGTCATAGTCCCGCACCCAGAAGATTGCTCCGTGGGCGAAAGCACCGACCATGATAAACCCGGCAATGTATTGGTGGTGGGTGTACAGCGCTGCTTGGGTTGTGTAGTCCTGCGCTATGAAAGCGTAGGGAGGCATCGAGTACATATGTTGAGCCACCAAGGAGGTAATTACACCCAAGCAAGCTAGGTGCCAACCCAACTGGAAGTGCAAGGAGTTGTTGTAGGTGTCATAAATGCCTTGGTGAGGCATATTGAACGGCCCTTCAACTTTGGTGCCAAAGAAATCCTTGGCATTCATCATTTCCTTGATACTGTGACCAATTCCGAAGTTCGTCCGGTACATATGACCTGCGACGATAAACAGAACTGCGATCGCCAAATGGTGATGTGCAATATCTGTCAACCACAGAGATTGAGTCTGAGGATGGAAACCACCCAAGAAGGTCAAAATAGCGCTACCTGAACCTGTAGCTGTACCAAATACATGACCAGCAGTATCGGGGTTTGCCGCGTAAACTCCCCAATTTCCAGTGAAAAAGGGTAGTAGACCAGCTGGGTGAGGCTTGATACTCAGGAAATTATCCCAACCTACGTGCTGTCCGCGAGCTTCGGGGATGGCAACGTGGATCAAGTGACCTGCCCAAGCCAGAGAGCTCACACCGAACAGACCAGCCAAGTGGTGGTTCAGACGAGATTCAGCGTTTTTGAACCAAGACAAGCTGGGGCGGAACTTAGGCTGTAAGTGCAACCAACCTGCGAACAAGAAGATTGCTGAGAGTACTAGCAGGAACAACGCACCTTGGTACAAGTCATTGTTTGACCGCATCCCGATGGTGTACCACCAGTGGTATAGACCGGAGTAGGTGATATTCACTGGATAGTTAGCACCAGCTTGGGTGAAAGCTTCAACTGCTGGTTTACCGAATTGGGGGTCCCAAATCGCGTGAGCAATGGGACGGATATTTAATGGATCTTTTATCCACTGTTCAAAATTGCCTTGCCACGCAACGTGGAACAGGTTACCGGAGGTCCACAAGAAAATGATCGCGATGTGACCGAAGTGGGAGGCGAAGATCTTTTGATAAAGATTTTCCTCCGTCATGCCATCATGGCTTTCAAAGTCGTGGGCTGTAGCAATCCC
This sequence comes from Floridaenema flaviceps BLCC-F50, assembly GCF_041929275.2. Lineage (NCBI taxonomy): Bacteria > Bacillati > Cyanobacteriota > Cyanophyceae > Aerosakkonematales > Aerosakkonemataceae > Floridanema > Floridanema flaviceps. The sequence continues at coordinate 1,480,033 of NZ_JBHFNR020000001.1, forward strand.
GTACCAAATCCGACGAGTAGTCGGGTCTTGAGCAAGGTCTTGGCTAAATTTGGGGAATTTTGTTGCCATAAGCCTTGATGAATGCTGGATCTTGCTTAAATCATCAACGACGTACTGAGCTTCTGGGTTCTGAATTCTGAAATTTTGAGGAAAGTGCAAAACTTGGTAACTCAAAACCCAGAAGCTTTTTCCGTGCTCTTATCCTAAAGACAGCGAGCGAGCTAGGAAGAATGCCCAAGTAGTGACAATTCCTCCTAAGAGGTAGTGAGCCACCCCTACTGCGCGACCCTGAATAATACTCAGAGCGCGAGGCTGAATCGAAGGAGCCACTTTTAGTTTATTGTGAGCCCAAACTATCGATTCGATCAACTCTTGCCAGTAACCACGACCACTGAATAAGAACATTAGGCTGAATGCCCAAACGAAGTGAGCGCCTAAGAACAGTAAACCGTAAGCTGACAGAGCAGAGCCGTAGGAGTTAATCACTTGTGAGGCTTGCGCCCACAAGAAATCGCGCAACCAACCGTTGATTGTAATCGCGCTTTGAGCAAAGTTACCACCTGTGATGTGAGAAACTGTGCCATCTGGGTCTACAGTACCCCAAACATCTGATTGCATTTTCCAGCTGAAGTGGAAGATGACAACCGAGATGCAGTTATACATCCAGAACAGTCCTAAGAATACGTGGTCCCAACCAGATACTTGGCAGGTGCCGCCGCGACCTGGACCGTCGCAGGGGAAACGGAAGCCCAAGTTTGCTTTGTCTGGAATCAGACGAGAGCTACGAGCGAATAGTACGCCCTTGAGCAGGATCAGCACGGTGACGTGGATGGTAAACGCATGGATATGGTGTACCAAGAAGTCTGCCGTACCCAAAGCAATTGGCATCATTGCCACTTTGCCACCTACGGCAACGACATCGCCGCCGAAGGCATAGCTAGCAGGTTGTAAAGCGTTAGGAGCAGTACCACCTGGAGCCAAAGTGTGGATATTTTGTACCCACTGAGCGAATACTGGTTGTAGTTGAATGCCAGTATCAGAGAAGGTGTCTTGGGGACGACCAAACGCACGCATGGTGTCGTTGTGGACGTACAAACCAAAGCTATGGAAGCCCAAGAACATACATACCCAGTTTAAGTGGGAAATAATTGCGTCCCGATGACGGATTACGCGATCGAGCAAGTTGTTCTGATTCACAACTGGATCGTAGTCCCGCACCATGAAGATAGCGCCGTGTGCAGCACCACCCACGATTAAGAAGCCGCCAATCCACATATGGTGAGTGAAGATTGACAACTGCGTTGCATAGTCCGTTGCCAAGTAAGGATACGGTGGCATCGAATACATATGCTGGGCGACGATGATGGACAGCGAACCCATCATGGCTAAGTTAATTGCCAGTTGTGCGTGCCAGGAAGTTGTGAGAATTTCATACAGTCCCTTGTGACCTTCGCCAGTGAAGGGGCCTTTGTGGTTCTCTAAAATTTCCTTCATGCTGTGACCAATGCCCCAGTTTGTCCGGTACATATGGCCTGCAATGATGAACAGAACTGCGATCGCTAAGTGGTGATGTGCTGAGTCAGACAACCACAAGCCGCCTGTTACGGGGTTCAGACCACCTTTAAATGTCAGGAAGTCGGAATAAACTCCCCAGTTCAAGGTAAAGAATGGAGCCAAACCTTGGGCAAAGCTTGGATACAACTCTGTCATCAAATCCTTGTTCAGGATGAACTCATGAGGCAAGGGAATATCTTTTGGTGCTACCCCAGCATCTAAGAGTTTGTTGATTGGCAGAGAAACGTGGATTTGGTGTCCAGCCCAACCCAAAGAGCCGCAACCCAGCAACACTGACAGGTGGTGGTTCATCATCGACTCCGCATTCTGGAACCATTCCAGTTTGGGAGCGCGTTTGTGATAGTGGAACCAGCCAGCAAACAGCATCAAAGCTGCCATTACTAGCCCACCAATCGCGGTGCAGTATAGCTGGAAGCTATTGGTAAAGCCAGCAGCCCGCCAGATATAGAAGAATCCAGAGGTAATCTGAATCCCGTGGAAACCACCGCCTACATCGGCATTTAAAATTTCCTGACCTACGATCGGCCAAACCACCTGAGCACTGGGTTTAATGCCAGTGGGGTTGGCTAACCAAGCTTCGTAGTTGGAGAATTTAGCGCCATGAAAATACATGCCGCTTAACCAGACAAAAATAACTGCCAAGTGACCGAAGTGAGCGCTGAAGATCTTCCGAGATACATCTTCTAGGTCACTGGTATGACTATCGAAGTCGTGGGCGTTAGCGTGTAGGTTCCAAATCCAGGTTGTGGTTTTGGGCCCTTTGGATAAGGTGCGATCGAAATGTCCAGGCTGAGACCACTTCTCAAACGAAGTAGGCACCGGATCATTATCAACTACCACCCTTACCTTTGCCTCTCGCTCTGGAGGACTTATCGTCATGAAGACTCTCCTCTCTCTTTAACTAAGGCACGAGGTTTACCCCGTTGGAATTTATCTTGAGGTTTTGTTAGGTGTCGTGCTACCCTCCCTCACCCTGAAAGGGTTTCGTTCGGGCTTCTCGCTTCTTTGTCCCGGCGCACCGTCGGACTCCACGAGCTTTAACCACGAATTGCACTTCCGCAGTTTTCTCACCTCTAGACTAAAGTATTTTCCAATTTTTTCGGAAATTACCTAGACTTTCGGTTTCTCCAGGCCACCCCTGCTGTAGGAAAGATTTTACCAAATCAGTACTTTTAGCTTGTAGCTCGTCTGTGTTTGGTAGGGGGTAGTTCCTTTTGATGAATTATAGGACTAGGTTCCTATTCTTTCTAAAACTAGTTAACAATAATTCAAATATCCTGGAGCATAGACACTTACTAGCTTTTACCCTATAACTCTTGGTAAAAAAGTCAAGGGGTGTTGCGATTTAGTTTACAAAACTCAAAGATTAGCAAAGTTTAACTATTAGGTTAATCAGTGATTAATACCTAAACCGTAAGGCACTGAGCCGTTTTGGGCTATAGTCTCAAATGAATAGCTTACTGAGAAGTCTATTATTGGTTGTTTAGGAGTATTAAAAGGTGTATATGCAAAAATGGCGACAAGGAAAGGCAAAACAGCTATTAAGTTTCTTATTGGCAGCATTGGTAATTCTTAGTTTAGTAAGTTGTGCCAATGGAGCCTCTACAAAACAAAATGAGAAAAATAGATCTGAGTCTGGGTTAAGCATAGAAAAAAACATTGTAGAAGTTTCCCCTCCGCAAACTATTCAAGAACTGCGACAAGGATTAGAAAGTTACCAACCCAAAGTCAGCATACTTAGTCCGCAATCCGACGAAATTTTACAAGACAACAACGTGAGAGTAAAATTTCAGGTGGCAGATTTACCCATATTCAAAAATTCTGAACTAGGATTAGGGCCACACCTGCACGTTTTTTTAGACAACCAACCTTATCAAGCAGTTTATGACCCTAACCAACCTTTAGTTTTTTCCGACGTAGCCCCAGGTACTCACACCATCAGGGTTTTCGCCTCTCGTCCTTGGCATGAAAGCTTTAAAAACGAGGGTGCATACGCCCAAACTACCTTCCATGTTTTTACCAAAACCGAGGAAAATAACCCGAATGCTACCCAACCCCTGTTAACGTACAGCCGTCCTCAAGCTAGCTACGGTGCGGAACCTATCATGCTGGACTTTTACCTCACCAATGCGCCCTTACATTCAATAGCACAAAAAAATCCTGATGATGAAATTGCTGATTGGAAAATTCGCTGCACGGTCAATGGTAAAAGCTTCATCATTGATAAATGGCAACCAATTTATCTCGAAGGCTTTAAACCGGGGAAAAATTGGATCAAATTAGAATTGCTAGACGAACAGGGCAAGCCATTAGAAAATGTGTATAACAGTACAGTGCGGGTGTTGAGTTATGAACCGAATGGCGCAGATACTCTATCAAAATTGGTACGAGGTGAACTTTCAGTTGCCGATGCTCGTGGGATAGTTGATCGCAATTACATTCCAAAACCACCAGAACCGGAAACCATACCAACCCCTGAACCAGAAGTTACACCAACACCAGAAACTAAAGCAGAAGTTCCGGTAGTTGAAGAAACACAACCACCAGCAGAAGTTACCAAAGCCGAAGAAACACCAGTTATTGAAGAAGTAGAACCAGAAACTGTACCGGAAGTAACAGAAACACCAACCCCGGAACCGGAAGTCACACCAGTTCCAGAAACTAAAGCACAAGCCGAAGTAGAACCAGAAGTTGTACCGGAAGTAACAGAAACACCAACTCCTGAACCGGAAGTCACACCAGTTCCAGAAACTAAAGCACAAGCCGAAGTAGAACCAGAAGTTGTACCGGAAGTCACGGAAACCCCCACCCCGGAACCGATAATTAAGGAAGTATCAGCACCTTCAGAAGAAACAACAGAGGAACCCAAGGTTGAAGCTACACCTATTTGGGAAGAGAAAAGTCCAGCAGAAATAACTGAGACACAACCCATTAGCAAACCAAAAAGGTTGAATTTTAGAAAGCTGTTGGAACGCTTCGAGTTACCTGGTGGTGGCAAAAAGGTGAAATCTCCACCCAGTTTGCCAATTATTACCGTAGAAACGCCAGTTCTGGAATTAGAATCACCACTACAATCGGAAGAAACTTCTGCAACTGCGGGGGAAACAGAGGTGGAACAGACAAGTTCTGAGGTTAATGCTTCTGAAACAGCAGTACAAACAAGTGTTCCTGTGGAATAGTTAGTTACTGAAGCAACATTTTTTGCCTACCAAGCTGGGAAGACAGTAGAGACGTTGTATACACAGTAGAGACGTTGTATACAACGTCTCTACAGAAAACCGAATAATTTTCAGTCACATTCCGAGTACGAAACTCTAAAAGAATATGCAAAAAGCACAGACACAACGGTATCAGAGGTAGTCCGCGACTGGATTAAAAAGATCAAGAAAAAGCCGTACTTCTAGGACGGGGCTTGTATCCCATTATTTTCGGTCAGATTGAGTGATAGGCTTAAGAATGGAGTAACTTGGATGCGATCGCGCTTACAAAACTTTACATAAGGAGAAACTATGGCACCTCGCGTCAGAGCGCCAGAATTACCCCAAAACTTTACTTGGCTAAATACCGATCGACCCTTATCCTTAAAGGAATTAAAAGGGCGAATAGTAATTCTAGACTTTTGGACTTATTGCTGCATTAACTGCCTGCACGTCCTACCCGAATTAAAATATTTAGAGCAGAAATACAAAGACACTCTTACCGTTATCGGCGTTCACTCCGCCAAATTCGACAACGAACAAGAGATCGAAAATATTCGTCAAGCGATTCTGCGTTACGACATCGAACATCCAGTAATAGTAGATCAAAACTTTGAAATTTGGCAACAATATGCCGTGCGTGCTTGGCCTACTTTAGTGATCATCGATCCCGAAACTTATTGTATAAGTAGTGTATCTGGAGAAGGCCACCGCGACGCTTTAGACGAATTAATTTCCCAAATGATTCAAGCATATCAAGAAAAGGGAAGCCTCAACTTTCAAGAGTTCTCAGTAAATTTAGAAAAACAAAAACACCCCTTAACCACACCATTAGCCTTTCCCGGAAAAGTACTAGCTGACGGAGAAGGAAATCGACTATTTATTGCTGATACAGGACATCATCGCATTATTATTAGTACCTTAGAAGGGGAACTATTACACATAATTGGTAATGGTAAATCTGGTTTAACTGATGGTGATTTTACCCAAGCACAATTTTTTGCCCCCCAAGGCATGGCATTAGATGAAGAACAACAACTTCTCTACATTGCTGACACAGAAAACCATACTTTACGGCAAGTAGACCTAAAAAATCAACAAGTAAAAACCATAGCCGGAACAGGCGAACAAGGTCATTATATCAGTCCTCAGAGTGGTCAAGCTTTAGAAACTGCCCTTAATTCCCCTTGGGATTTAGAAAAAATCGGTAATAGCTTATATATTGCTATGGCAGGGCCACACCAAATCTGGGAAATGGAACTAGAAACAGGTCTAATTCGCACTTATGCTGGTACAGGTGGAGAAGGTTGCGTTGATGGTTCTCTAAGTAACTCAGCTTTTGCCCAACCTAGTGGAATCACAACTGACAAGAGAGAATTGTATATTGCTGATAGCGAAATTAGTTCAATTCGGGCAGTTGGTTTAGCTGATTTAGACGAAGTACGGACAGTCTGTGGTAGTGGAGAATTATTTGGATTTGGGGATGTTGATGGTATTGGTTCCGAAGTCAGATTACAACATTGTTTGGGAGTAAAATATATCCCAGATTATCTTTGGATAGCCGATACTTACAATCATAAAATTAAGCGCGTAGACCCTCACACAGGTAAATGTCAAACTATGTTAGGAGATGGAGTTGCCGGACATCAAGATGGTCAAGGAAAAAACACCAGGTTTTTTGAGCCAAGTGGTTTAAGTGCAGCAGGTTTTCTCCTATTTATTGCCGATACAAACAATCATGTAATACGGCGGGTAGAACTAGATACATTGAAAGTAACTACTATGGAATTTCCCAATTTATGTTCCCCCGATCTGTGCATCCCCAAAACAATCATTTAGGTTCGTTGTAACGACTGAAGTCTTAAGCACTGAAGTGCTTACAACGAACTATTTTTAAACATCTGGAGGTAACAACAAGCGTAAAATTTTATTCATATCTTCTATTTCACCAACAATTCTTTTAATAGGTTTAGGCCATACTTTTACCAAAGTCGGGGTAGCAGAAACTTGGTCTGCTTCTGCTTGTTCTGGATGTTTAAAAACATCAATTACTTTTAATGTATAGGGACAATTAAGAGATTCTTCTAACAATTTATATAAATTTTGCAGAATCCTTTCTGTGGCTACACTGTAATTTGACACAAACAAACGCAACACATAACCTTGAGATTCTGGAGGTAAAAGATGAGAGTCATCGGGTTTTTGCTGAAAATAATTAATTAAACCATTCCTTTCAAACCGCACTACTAAGTCATTTTCTTCCCAAAGTTGAGGAAATTGTTCCCGATAAGTACCCAAAACAATTGAGTCACAAAGACCTTCTTGCCAAGGTGCAAGTTGCCAAACTAAATTATCAATGCCAAAGACTGCATTTAGTAATGCTTGATGTCGCATTACTAAAGGGTAAGCTTCGGCAGAAATGCGTAATTTTTGACTGCGCGGGTCTAACCATTTATCAATAGTAGCGGTGTAGCAAGGTACTAAAAAATGTGGAGGTTCTGATAGTCCCAGCATTTCTTGTAACCCGGCACATAAATCTAAATGCCATCGACCTTGTTTATTTGGGTCAATGCAATAAATGAGATCTCCACCTGGAGTAAACAGTGCAATGCCTTTAAAAAGTTCGGGTAACTGGGGATGATTTTGGTTCAAGGCAAAAATTCAAAAAGGATGGAAGGAGAAAGGCGAAAGGCAAAAGAATAGATAATTTATCATTCCTTTTGCCTTTCTAATTTTAGTGTTAAACACGACCTCGGAGGAATTGAGCCATTTCGTTAGGTGTGGGTGATTTTTCCAAAGCTTCTTCTTCAGTAATTCGACCTTCTTGATACAAAGCTAAGAGTGCTTGGTTCATAGTTTGCATTCCGTCGAATTTGGACTTCAGCATGATGCCACTAATTTCTTCGTATTTACCTTGGACAATGTACTCTTTAATAGCCTCGGTATTGATGAGGATATCGTGATAGGCAGCACGTTTGCCGTCTGTGGTTTTGCACAATCCTTGAGCGATAATTGCGACTAGGGATTCTGCGATCGCAACTTTCATTGAGGGTTGTTCTTCTGCGGAGTATAGGTTAAGAATCCGCTCAATTGTTTTCACCGCGCTATTTGTGTGCAGGGTACCTGCGACTAAGTGACCTGTTTGGGCAGCTTTGAGAGCGGTGTTCACAGTTTCTTTGTCCCGCATTTCACCGACTAGAATCAAGTCTGGGTCTTCCCGCAAAGCTGCTTTCAAGGCGTTGTCAAATTTACGGGTATGTTGTCCGACTTCGCGGTGTTTAATCAAAGACATTCGACTGGTATGCACAAATTCGATCGGGTCTTCGATCGTGATAATGTGCTTAGCCATATTCTTGTTAATGTAATCGATCATCGCTGCCATCGTGGTGGATTTACCCGATCCAGTTGGCCCTGTCACCAAGATCAAACCTTTGTGGTAATGGCAGATATCTTTAAACACTGGAGGCAAATTTAACTGCTCCATTGACAAGATATTGTTGGGAATTAAGCGCATTACCAAGGTTCCGGGCCTTTCATTGAGCCGAAAACGTTGATCCGGGCGCGGGAGAACTCGTACTGAGTTACGCCGTCAAAATCCAGATGTTCTTCAAATTTCTGAATTTCCTCGTCTGTCATCACCTCTTGTAACCAACTCATAAAGGTGGGGTAATCAGTTTCGGGGTAATCCGTAGCGTTGATGTCGCCCCGCTTACGGAAACGGGGCTTTTCTCCCACACCAGCGTGAATATCGGAAATCCCGTTGTCAAAGGCGTTTTTCACTATTTCTGCTAGGGTGGGTTGTCCAGGTGAAGGGCCAAAACCATTGCCAGAAGATGCAACTGAAGCCAGTTGTGCTGGTGCAGTTGGTGGTGCTGATGGGGGAGGAGTTTGCTGTGTTCTTGGTGGTGCTGAGGGTGGTGCTGAGGGTGGTGCTGAGGGTGGTGCTGAAGGTGGTGCGGTGCGTGGTGCTGAAGATAGCGGTTGTGTAGCAGCGGTATCTGGCATTCCCGCCATTGGTTGTGTTGCACCTGCACCCTGAGTCCGCGCCACTTGCTGTGTTGCTCCGTTACCCTGAGTCCGCGCCACTGTCTGTGTTGCCCCTGGGTTTGGGGTGCGCGGAGGTACACCTGGGTTGGTTGGTGGTACTCCGGGTGGTCTGGCACCGGGAGGCAAGGGCATGGTTTCATCTGTATACCGCTGGGCTGCTCCGGGAGTTGCTTGTGCGGGTGGCATTCTCCTGGCAGCGGGCGGCATTCCTCCGGGAGGAAGGGGGCGAGAACCGGGTGGAGGAGGCGTTTGTGGGCGGTTTGAATCTGTCATAAGTCTGTTGGATTTATGAGAATAGGAAACTTTGGTCTTGGGATAGAGCCGACAGCCCATATCTCTTCTATATGAAGTTTTCCCAAAAATTTCTGTTGAGCAACATTAATTTTTAAATTTTAGGTAAAGTTGGCCGATCGTTTGTTGCTCAGGTAAGGGAACGGGGAACGGGGACGCTCCTGACGCTCCTGATGCGGTGAAAGAAGGATTCTCAAGAGTCCTCTTGTCTGCTCTGCTCTCTGTTGCGGCTTGGGTTGGTTGTTGTAATTTTCATAAACAAATTATGAGAACAACTGTCACCAAGTATAAGAAATGTTAAGTAAATAGTTTGCCAATGATTGCTGGATGGCGGGGGAAATAAATTTAAGGCAGGGTCTATCTGTAGAGAGATGCCACACAGAAGCGGTACTTTTAAATTTAATGGTTTATCAGCATCTTAATCTGAAAATTTCTGACGGTTTTGCAGGAACATAAATGTCAACTGGTGAATGTAAAGTTTGTTGAACGATCGCTCATCTTCATCAAAACTTTAATATATACTTAGAACCACCTGGTAAAGAAGCTGGGATGCACAGTACGAGATTTTAGCCAAGTCCAATAATTTGAGATTACTCAAGGAGAGATGGGTATGGTTTTAGCAAAAAGCCTCAACTCAACCAAGTCTTATTCATTTGGCACAATTAAAAGTTTTCTGATTTGGACGTTTACGTTATCGGTTTGCTTGTTGGTAGTAGGTTTCCCGATCGTGATGTTGATGGTGGTTGTGGGATCGGTGTTGTCGATCGCTCTGCAATCAATCATGCCAGTTAGTGCGGTATTGTTAGTTGCTGGCGGTTTAATTGGTTTGAATGTGTTAACAATTATTGCTGGCGCAGCGATGCTTTCTTTTAAAGGAGTGAATCCTCAAGAAGTATCTTGGTTAAATTGGTTGCGTGGAGATGAAAACCCAAGTCATAGTTCTGTGTATGCAGCTTGTCCTTTGACTTGTGATGTTGATTCTTCCATCTAAGGACCCTAGCTAGCCGTTTCTGATAACGGTTCTAAGGCCCGGTAGCAGCCGGGTTTTTTCATGGGAAATTTTAGGCAGAAGGCAGAGGGCAGAAGGCAGAAGGCAGAAGATGAAGGGATAGGGTAATTAATAATTTCAAGAGTTAGTTTGGTAGTTGTTATAAGATATTACATCGGGTAATTTACCCGATGTAATTAACTTGTGATTTTTATGCCTGAATCTGTCTACAAAGTCTGTATTATTTTGGGAACGCGACCAGAAGCGATTAAATTAGCTCCGGTTATTCAACAGTTTAAGCGATCGCCTGCTTTTGAAACACAAGTGGTGTTAACAGGTCAGCATCGAGAGATGGTGGCACAAGTGATGGAGTTGTTTAAAATTGATGCCGATCGCGATTTAGCGATTATGCAACATCAGCAAACGCTGACGGATATTACTTGTCGTAGTTTGTCAGGGTTGGAAAGTTTATTTGCTGAAGTACAGCCTGATTTGGCGATCGTTCAAGGAGATACTACCACTGCTTTTGCTGCTGCATTAGCGGCATTTTACCAAAAGATTCCTGTTGGTCATGTGGAAGCGGGATTGAGAACGGATGACTTATTTAATCCCTATCCAGAAGAAGCGAATCGAAGGTTAATTTCCCAAATTACGCAATTACATTTTGCGCCGACTGCTTTAGCTGTAGAAAATTTGCAGCGATCGGGAGTTGTAGGAGAAATTCACCAAACTGGGAATACGGTAATTGATGCGTTATTAACTGTAGCGAAGCAAAATCCTACTTGTAATATTCCGAATTTAGATTGGCAGAAATATCGGACTTTATTAGCCACAGTTCATCGGCGGGAAAATTGGGGTGAACCTTTAAAAGATATTGCTCAAGGTTTCTTGTTAATTTTAGAGAAGTTTCCTGACACAGCTTTATTATTACCTTTACATCGTAATCCGACTGTTCGAGAACCGTTAAAAGAAATTTTGGGGAATCATCCGCGAGTTTTCTTGACAGAACCTTTGGATTATACAGAATTAGTGGCAGCGATTCAGGGTTGTTATTTGTTATTAACTGATTCTGGTGGACTTCAGGAAGAAGCGCCGAGTTTGGGGAAACCTGTTTTAGTTTTACGAGAGACTACAGAACGTCCAGAGGCGATCGCCGCCCGAACAGCTAAGTTAGTTGGTACTAATCCCTTACGGCTCTTTTCTACTACTACTGAATTATTGTGTAATCGGGAGTCATACCAAGCAATGGCAACAGCTGTTAATCCTTTTGGTGATGGTCATGCAGCCGAACGGATTTTACAGATAGTTGAAAAGTATTGTCAAACAATTTCAAGACTAAAGTCTTGACAACGAACCTAATTAAATTTATTGGGATTCTTGCCAGAGGATGGCGATCGCCGATCTGATGGCGGAACCTATTGGAGAAAGCCGAATTGGTGGTGCAGCGCTTTTTTCCCACTGTATGAGTTGTTTTTGAAAGGGTTGATCTTGTTTGGCGCGACGCAGGATTGCTTGACCAATAATTTTGTTGGTAATTTCTTCGGTGGAAATGCCTTTTACATTAAGAAAATTCAGTAACCTTTGGATACTTTCTACTAATTTTTCTGGTGGTTGAGACATAATAATTATTTCAATTTGCTGGACTACTTCCCGGTACAAATTAAGATTTTCTTCGTTCATTGGTTCTGGGGGTGGTGTTGTTACTATTGGAGGTTTTGTTGTTACAATATTCTGATTCTTGTCTTCTATTATATTTAGTAACTTGAGGATTTTCTGGCGTTTTACTTGAAGTTTTTGAAACATATTTAAGTAAATATCTGCCCAACGCGATCGCAAGCTTTTGCTATTTACGGGGCGATTGCAACTAATTTTTAATAGATAACCGCCTGATACTGATTCAAAAGATTTAATTGTGAGTTTTAGGTTAGGGAAATCTTGTTCAAGTTTAACTATTGAAAAAATTAAGGCTTCCCAAGATGGTGCTTCTTTAAAGTTAATTTTGATGTAGGAATTATCTTCACGATATTGCTGTGCTAACTCTCCGAGTTTTAAATTGCGCCCGATGGGATAGCGATCGATTGGGCTTTTAGTAGCATAATTAAACCCAGTATAAACATATTCACAATCAATTTGGGAAAGATCCACATCTTCTAGTTGCCAATTATAAATACAACAGCCTGTCATTTGCGATCGATCCAATTTTACCCGAATCAAACTGCTTTCCAAGAACAAAGCCTCTGTTAAATCAGTTTCACTCAAAGTTGTATCACACAAATAAGCACCACTGAGATCGGCTCTTTTTAAGTTAGAACCGCGAAAATTTGCTTCACTTAAATCAGCGCGTAACATTAACACATTTTCCAGAATAGCCCTTAATAAATAAGCTTTTCTAAAACTAGTTTTTAATAGATAGGAACCAGCTAAATTAGCCCGACTTAAATCTGCACTATTCAAACAAGCATCACTCAAATCTGCACCAGTCAGAATTACCCGATGTAAATCTGCTTCGCTCAAATCTGCACCCCGCAAACAAACGCCATTTAAGTTGGCTTCAGTTAAATTACTCCCAATTAAAGTTGCATCTCGTAAGTCGGCTAATTCTAAATTGGCTTCCCGCAAATTAGCCCCATTTAAGTTAGCATTAATTAACTGCGATCTTCGCAAGTTTGCTTCCATTAATTCGGCTTGGATTAATTGCGCTTGAATTAACTTTGCTTGTTCCAAATTACTTTGATCTAGTTTCGCGCCTTGGAGATTGGCGCTAGTGAGATCGGTTTGTTCTAAGACTGCCCAATTTAAATCAGAATTTGACAAATTAGCGAAATGCAAATCTGCTTTAGTTAAGTTTACACCACTTAAAATTGCTTGACTGAGATTAGCACTAGTAAAAGTAACATGGCGGAGATCTGCTTGGCGAAGACAAGCGTTAGCTAATTGAGCACGATTAAAAAATGACCAGCTGAGATTAGCACCTGTGAGATTAGCGCCAGTGAGGTTGATGTCAGTTAAGTTGATACCTGTAAGAATAGCTCTACTTAAATCGACACCAGCAAAATCGCGTTCTCCCTGTTTATAGCGAGTGAGAAATTCCTGTATTTCCATTGCTTCCCTTGAAAAAGAAAAGTTTCTAGCTTTGATTATTTAGTTCTCAGAGGGAAATTTTTGCTGAAATCTAAAAATGCCAAACCAAAAACTTTCCTGATACCGTAGGTCAACTTTAGTCTACCCGTACTCCTGAGTTTTATTGATGTAGGGTGTTATACCTAATTTTAGAGAATGAGGGAACAGGCAACAGGGAACAAATATTTGTTACCCTTACCCGATGATAGTTGGTAGCTCTATCAATCATTTGGCTAAAGGATGTTAGGGAAAAGATTTTTTTAATCAAGGTAGCCAAACAGGACGAACTCCTGTGATTGGGAGTTCTTCTGGTTGGGGAATTGTTGATGCGTCGGTGGTATTAATTGCAGAAATCGGTAGTAACCATAAACGACTAGTAATAATTGCGGCGTTATCATCTGTTCGCACTGCGTCAGAGATTCCGGCTGCGGGTTGAGGTGAGATTAATGGTTGATCGAATAGTAATGCTATACCGTCAGGAGATAAATTTATTTGCACTTGTCGCTGGTTAGGGGAGAATTCTAAGAGTTTTTTAGTTTCTCCGGTTTTGAGGTTGATAGCGACAATATATGGTTGTTCTTGATATTGTTCGCTGGTGACAAGTTTAGTCAATAGACAATAAAGAGTTTCGCCTGTGGGGTCGAATTGAGCATTGAGTATGGAACCATTAATGCGTTGTAATTCTTTTTCTGTACCTTGAGTGTTGACGAGAAATAGCGATCGCGTAAAGTCCTGGTTAAATTTTACTGTTGCTGCGGCTAAACCATCTCTAGAAAAGGCTAAAATTGAGCCATATTTGGGCAGAAAATCTAATGGTTGAGCTTGGGAACCTGTTAAGGGAACGATCGCTAATCCTTGTCCTTGAGTAACAGCTAAAGCTTTGCTATCTGGGGTAATTAAAAATTCGCCTCCTGGTTGTCCTGGTAAAGGTTTTGGTGCAGAATTAGGTTGTAAAGTCCAAATACCAAAATCGCCGGGGTTGCGCCGACTTACCAGTTGCATAACGATTGTTTCCCCATCAGGAGATAAGTCGAATTTCAAGATTTGATAATCTTTATTGTCTAAAACTAACTTTAATTTTCCGGCTGGTTCTTTAGAGACTGGTTCTGGCTCTGGTGAATTAGTATGAATACCAGTTGTAACTTCATAAAGTTTTTGTTGTAGAGTTCCTTGACGTTGGGAGTTGCGATCGTTGGCGAGAAATAATATGCGATCGCCTTCGGGATAGGGTTTAAAGTCTGATACTACTAAATCTGGTGGTGTTAAGACTATTGGTTTAGGATCGGGAGAACTGAGATTAACTAACATTAATTGCCCGGAATTTTGTCCTTCTACACCTATATAGGCAAAGGCGCGATCGCGGGTGCGAAATTTCGCATTAAATGGTTGTAAAATTGCTCCGGCTTTTCCCGATTTAGCATATTTATCAGTAGCGTTTTGTAAATTGAGTTGATACTCTGTCCCATAAGGTGCCGGGGAAATTACAGTGTAAACTAATCTGCGTCCTGCCCAACTAAATTTTCCTGGTAAAGGTGGATTAATGTGTAAATTTGTTTCTACGCTGACGCGATCCATTGGACGAGTAAAGGTAATCACAAAACGATCGTGTTCTACACCAATTTGTTTATCTTGCCAGGTGAAACTTCGCACGCGAGGTACAGAGTGATCGCCTTGAAATAGGAGAATGAATATTGCTATAGTCAGTCCCGCGATCAGTGTAATGGCGATGCGATCGAGGGATTGAATAGATTTGATTTTGATCGTTCGATTGATCATTGGTAATTGGTTATAGAGGACGACGCAAGAGGGCAGAAGACGGAAAGTTCCAAGACTCCAAGGCAAGAAAGCCAACACTAAGCTTTTTCTACAGTGGTCGAATTTATAGTTTTTTCAGCGACGTTGCACTAATTTTTTCGTCTAATAATCGTAAGGATTTTTCGGTTCAGGAATAGGAGTTAGGGAGTTAGCATTGATAACCAACTGACGTTTACCTGATAGAGTTTCTGTAATCATTTCTCCTTGGACATTTAACCAGGTATCTGGAGCAAAAGTGCTGCGGGATGAGGTAAGTTTAACTGGTAAACCTACGGGATAGGCATCGGCGGCACAGCAAGTAATTATAAACCGAGATATTAGCAGATAATTATCTGGAAGTTGTGGGGGATGAATGACAAATCCTTCTACTTTTACTTTTTGTCCGGTATAAGCGTCTGGTTCGGGATAAACATTTAAGGTTCTTACCCAATCTATTAAAGTACGTTGTTCGGGACTTTTGGCGGTTTTAAATTCTCTAGGTTGAGCGCGAGTCATTAACAAAGTGTCAGTAACTCCTCGTTGTAAGGCAATTTGGCTAGTAAATATCCGGGGGGAAATTAAAAATCCTAACATTGCCGCTGCGATCAAGATGATACTACTTACACCAGGGGCAAATAGGGTGATATGCTGCTCTGATTGTGGGGGAATAAAATTTTTCCGATAGGGTCTTTGTTTCAGATATGGCTTGAGCATTAGCCATGCTTTCCAGCCACCGATCGTCAATAACCCAAAGCCACCGAAAATTACTAACCAAAAATAATCGGGGTGAATTAGTAAACCGAGTTGGTCTGTGAGCCAATATTTTAACAGCAAAATGCCCCAAGCGATAATGGCGATTACATCTAGCCAGGGTACAAGAGATTGATTGATTTTCTGTTTTTTGTTGAATGTGGAAGTCATCGGGGAACAGCTGATAGTTAGTAGGACGAAATGAGTAGGTGATTGAGATAGATGCTCCTTAAATTAAGTATGAGTTTTTAGTAAATCATTTGATAAATTAAGGTGAACAGAAATGTCAGTTGCGCTGCTAAAGCAAAGATATAAATTACGGCTCTCGACTTAAAGATTGACAACATTAAGCCAATGGATTTGAGGTCAATCATCGGGCCAAAAACTAAAAATCCTAATAGGGAAGCGGGGGTGAATGCTGAGGCGAAGGAGAGGGCGAAAAATGAGTCTACTGTGGAGCATATAGAGACGACTGCGGCTAATACCATCATGGCAACGATGGAAGTAATTGGCCCTTGTCCTAAGCTGAGGATGAGTTCGCGGGGGGCTGTAACTTGAATGATGGCTGCGATCGCACTTCCCACAATTAAAACTGCCCCAAGTTCGCGCAATTCTTGGACGCTATTATCTAAAAACAAACCTAGCCGATATTTCACCGATTTAAAAGATTTCGTAGTACCGACAGCAGCGGTCATGGGGAGGGTGGCGGCATCCATCCGAATAGTTTGACCTGAACCGGAAAGTAAGAAGGTTCCTGACTGCAATAAAGCTGGGACAGGTTCTTCCTGCCCAGACTCTGACCAATAACCACGAGGTTTTTTGGTTGGGGTAGGCATGGAGTTGGCGATCGATGTTTGTAGTAGAGGTCGCAAGTCGGTTTGGGCGCTAAATACCCAGCCAATAATAGTGGCAATGGTAAGGGAAAGGATGACGCGCAGGACGACGATTTCTGGTTGATCGCGGAAAGCTGTCCAAGTTGCCCAAATCACAATGGGGTTAACAGTAGGTGCTGCTAGCAAAAAGCCGATCGCTACTGGTGCCGATACTCCTTGGGTGATTAACCTTCTGGCTACGGGTACGTTACCACACTCACAAACTGGAAACAGGAAACCGATTAAACTGCCAACGAAAGCACCTAATAGGGGGTTCCGAGGTAAAGCATTTGCCAGTTTGCGTTCGTCAACAAACAGCAGTAGCAAACCGGAGAACAACACTCCTAGTAGTAAGAAGGGTAGGGCTTCTACTAGCAAGCTGAGAAATAGGGTAAAAGCATTGTGCAATTGATTCATTGGGTTCCAGGCGGAGGGCGTTGTTTACCAGTGGAGTTTGTCAAGATATTTTAACTAATCCAGTCTTAGTCTCAAAACGGTATATCTGCTGACAACGGCAATATAGTAGGAAATAGAAATTCCTGCAAGGAGAGAGGATTGATTAAAGGCGTTTCCAGGCTGAAGATGAGCATGGTGGTTTTCGGTTTGTGATTGGTTTAAGTGTAAATCTTCACCCTTACGAGGGATCTATTTCTCTGTCATAGGGTAGATAGTACTTTTAGACGTGACTGTTGTCACAAAAATATATTGACGCTGGTCACTAGAAATTATTACCTTAGTTTGTGTAAGTATCTGAAAAATTTTTACATTCAGAATATTATGGCGCAATTAGCTGAACTGAATCGCAGGTCTTCAAGGCTGATTGAACTCAGTTTCGATCAATTAAAGCTATTTGAGCCTGTCATGGCTCAATATAAGCACTTGGGGGTGGAATTTCAAGGGGCGATCGCCTTAAAACCGTCTAATCCAGAATTTTTTCCCCTGTCTGAGGGTGTGGTACTGATGCCCCAGGGAAATAAAATGCTCATAACTACCTATTTCAAAAATCCCGTTGCTTTAGTTCGGGCTTTAGTATGTGGTAGTGGTTCGATCGTTTTAACTACTTATGACTCTGATGATAACTTACTCGATCGGATCAGTAAGCCAGCTGATGTTCCGCTAATGGTGTCATCTACTACACAAACAAAAATTCGCTCTACCTGGTTAAAATCAAAGCAAAGAGGCATTACTAGAGTGGAGATACACTCTTGTACTCCATTTACTTTGTCAGATTTTTGCTTTCTGGGGATAGCTTAAACGGGTATTGGTTGATTCAATGGGTGCTTCTACTAAATTATTAATTTGTTAAATTAGTCAATTACTTAGGTATCAATCTCTAGAAAAAATTCTCCCCAAAGCATTCTCAGAACTAATGGCAAGGTAATCGTAAAGCTAGTAAATCAGCCTTTTTTACTAACTAATCACTTTTTCCCTATCTGAGATGCAACCTTTAATTTTAGAATCTACTTTGCAAGACCTAAATCTATATGATTTCACTGTAGAAAGTAGTACTTTAAGCAGTACAGTAACCAAAGCTTTTGAAACTAATTATTTACTACCTGGTGTAATTATCACTGAACAAGGTCAACTTTGGGGGATGATTTCGCGTCGGGAATTTTTAGAACGAATGAGTCGCCCTTATGGTTTAGAATTATTCTGGCGACGACCAGTTACAAGTTTATATACTTTATCTAAACAAGAACCTTTGATTTTACCGAGCGATACTCTAATTGTGGCAGCGGCGAAGCAGTCTTTGTGGCGATCGCCAGAATTAGTTTATGAACCAGTTATCGTAGAGATAAAACCGAAGGAATATCGACTGTTAGATGTACATCAATTATTGGTAGCACAATCAGAGATTCATGAATTAGCTAATTTACTAATTAACGAACTTTACCAAAAACTAGAAACAGCTAATCAAGAATTACAGCAATTAGCAACTGTTGATAGTCTAACTAATTTGGCTAATCGCAGGCAATTCGATCGATATTTATCCCAACAATGGCAACAAATGCGACGGCAGATAGAGTGGCTATCGCTGATTATTATAGATGTGGATTATTTTAAACTTTACAATGATAGTTATGGACATTTGGCGGGTGATTTTTGTTTACAACAGGTAGCCAAGACAATCAAAAGTAGCGTGCAGCGTGCTACTGATTTAGTAGCAAGATATGGCGGAGAAGAGTTTGCTGTGATTTTACCTGCAACTTCTGCTGAAGGTGCGCTTCATTTGGCAGAAAAAATAATTAGGAATGTGAGAAAGTTAGAAATTGTCCATGAAAAATCTGCTGTTTCATCTTTTGTAAGTGTTAGTTTAGGTGTGGCTAGTGTAATTCCTGAAAAAGAAATGACTCCAGCTAGTTTGATTGCTTTAGCAGATGCGGCACTTTACGCAGCGAAGTCTTCGGGGCGCGATCGCTATATCTTACACTCATGAACTACCCGCCGCTCAACGTTAGTAGCGGCGGGTATGGAGTCTTTTCTCACTAAGAGAATAGAAAATAAATTTATAATAAATTTATTTTTTTTAGGTATTTTTTACAATTTTATATATACAACCAAATAATATAACTTTACTTTAAATTTGGGTTAAGAAAAGTTTGTCTGGAATTTAAATTTAAGTTTGCATAAAATTTAACAAGTCAATTATCTATTTATTAGCTGAAGGTGCTAAATTAGATCCAATATATGATGACAATTTTTAGGTAAACCAATTAACAGATTTGCTCATGTTTACATTAGAACATTTAGCCGACAAATTACCAAATTTATCATTACCAGGAATGGAGAAATTGTCTTTAGATTCTACTCTCCAAGAGTTATCGTTATATGATTTTACTATCCAAAGCAGTCAACCAGGAAAAGATGTAGCAAAAGCTTTAGAGGAAAATCCGTTACTACCTGGAGTTATTGTCTTAGAAAAAGGTCAGCTTTTAGGGATGATTTCCCGACGCAAGTTTTTAGAATGTATGAGCCGACCTTATGGGCTAGAAATATTTATGAAAAGACCGATTAAATCTTTATATTCATTAGTTCCTACCGATGCTTTAGTTATTCCTTGTAATACCTTAATTGTGGAGTCAGCTAAACGGTGTTTGCAGCGTTCCCCAGAGTTAGTTGATGAACCAATAGTAGTAGAAATTGAGCCGCAAGTTTACTGTTTGTTGGATATTCATCAATTACTCGTTGCTCAATCGCACATTCATGAACTAGCAACTAATTTAATCAATGAACAAACTAAGTCGCAAATGTTGCAAACAGAAAAAATGGCAAGTTTGGGGCAAATGGTAGCGGGAGTTGCTCATGAAATTTTAAACCCTGTTAATTTTATTGCGGGAAATTTAGAATATTTAGCCAATTACAGTCAAGATTTAATTGAATTGATTGCCGCTTATGAAACAGAAGTTAATCCTATGCCTGAAACTGTGAGAAACTTACGGGAAGAAATAGAACTTGATTTTTTAAAAGATGATATAAAGCAAATTGTTAATAGTATGCAATTGGGTACAGAAAGATTAGTGAAAATAGTTAATAGTTTGCGAAACTTTTCTCATATCGGGGATGGACAACAAAAAGCTATAGATATACATGAATGCTTAGAAAGTACGTTTTTAATATTACAGAATAGGATTAAGTACAGCATTAAATTAGTTAAAAATTACGGCGAATTACCGCCTGTTAGTTGTTATTCTGGGCAGTTAAGTCAAGTATTTGTCAATATTATTAACAATGCTGTTGATGCGTTAATGGAAAAGGTGTCTATTGCTCCTAAGACTTGGCAAGCACAGATTACTATTAGTACAGAAGTTGTGGAAGCGGAAGGTAAATCGTGGGTACTAGTTCGCATTAGTGATAATGGCCCAGGTATTCCTTGGGAAATTCAGGGGCGAATTTTTGAAACTTTTTTTACTACTAAGCCAGTAGGTAAAGGCACTGGGTTAGGATTGGCTATTAGCCATCAAATTATTACAGAAAACCATAGTGGTAAGTTGAATGTGCGATCGCAAAGTAACAAATTAGAAGATTTTTCTGGCAGTATTAATACTGAGTTCGAGATTATGCTGCCATTAGCTTGAGAAAGCAGGCGAGAGCTAGCAAAACAAATATTTTAAAACTCAATAATTTATCGGTAGCTAAAATAGGTGAAAGTGGTAGGCTATTGGCTGGACTAGTGATAGCTTGTCATTAGAGTTATTTAACTTTCATTAGAGATTGTGTCAAAAGAATTTATTTCGTCTCCTTATTTGTCGGAAGGAGACAATCAGGATCTCTCTATTGACTCCACCTTGGGGGTACTACCTTTATACTCATTTGCAGCAGATGTCAACTGCCATTGTGCTGAGGTTGTAGAAATTTTTGAGAAACACAGCAAACTACCGGGAGTTATTTTATTAGATCGAGGTAAGTTTGTGGGCATGATTTCACGGTTGCGTCTGCTAGAAACTTTAGTTTTATCAGATAAACAAGACTTGTTTCTCAAAAAAACACTACAATTTCTTTATAACTACGCTCGTACTGATGTTTTAATTCTGACTGAGACTACGCCAATTTTAGCAGCTGCACAAATGGCACTGCGGCGATCGTCAGAACTTTTGGGAGAACCGATCGTTGTGCAATCAGAAACACAAAAGCATCAATTATTAGATATTCATGAGTTAAACATTGCTCATTGGCAAATTCGGGGAATTGAAACTCAAGTACGCTACGAAAGGACACAGGTGCAATTAATTCAAAGTGAAAAAATGGCTAATTTAGGACGTTTGGTGGATGGAGTAGCTCACGAAATTTTAGATCCGGTAGGTTTTATTTGGGGAAATTTAAGCCATATTTCAACTTATACCGAAAGTTTATTGAATTTAATTGCTGGGTATGAAAGGTCTTTTAACGAAGAAACAGAAGAAATTCAGGAATTAAAAGAAAAGATAGAATTTGACTTCTTAAAACAAGACTTGCCTAGAGCAATTAAAAGTGTCAAAGGTGGTGCAGAGCGATTAAAAAAGTTAGTCAGTAGTTTACAAAACTTTTGTCATATTGATGAAGTTTATCCTAAACCAGCTGATTTACACGCTATGTTAGATAGTATAGTTTTATTGTTACAAAGTCGCTTGAAGAGTGAAATTGAAATTGTTAAACAATATGGTGATTTACCGCCAATAAGTTGTTTTGCCGGACAATTAAATCAAGTATTTATGAATATTCTTAGTAATGCTGTGGATAATTTATTAAATCAAGCAGCTTACCAAGATTTTACAAAAGAATTGCGTGGTGATAGACAAAAATTTTTCACGCACAAACCCTGTATTTTAATTAAAACTACAGTTTTTTCTCCTCAAGCAGCATCTAATTCTGAATCTTTAGCATCGCGTTGGATTTCAATTATTATTGCAGATAATGGCCCTAGTTTATCGCCTAAAGCACTGAAGCAAATTTTAGATTCTTTTTCTGTGGAGAAACGGGCGGAAAAGGAAACTAGCTTAGCAGTTAGTTATCAAATTATTACTGCTAAACATGGGGGGAATTTGTTGGTGCGTTCGCTAGACAGGGAAAATAATTTAAGCTCAGAACTATTTTCTACTATGGGCAGAGAGTTTGAAATTCTCTTGCCGCTAGTCTAAAGTTATCAACTTTAATATGTCAAGTTTAAACAAAGTTAAGAGGAATATTACAATCAATAACGGCAAATAGTTTGTGCTGAGTTTGAGTGAATACAATAAATATCTAAACATTTTTATTAAAAATCATTAAATATTAAGCATTGCTATAAAAATGTTTTATAATTTTTGTTAAAGTGTAAATTAAATTAATTTACAGTCATAAATTAAATACCGAGTATTAAAAAAGACATAAAATTAATAAGCTATTTTTAGGTAATTAATTTGAGGTTAGAGAAATGACCTTTGTCAAGAGAATCAATGAGCGAAAAATAGCAGAATCAGTAAATAAAGAGCGCAAATTGTCAGTAGAAAGTCTGATTAATAATATACCAGGAGCAATTTATCGGCGGCTATACGATCGGGATTGGACGATCAAATTTATTAGTGATGCGATCGCAGATATTTCTGGCTATGCCGCTCTTGATTTTATAGATAATCAAATTAGAAGTTTTGCTAGTATTATTCATCCTGGGGATAGAGAAATTATAGAACAAAGTATGTACGAAAGTATTACTCATGGCAAACCCTATATTTTAGAATATCGAATTATTCATGCAGATGATAGTATTAAATGGGTTTATGAAAAAGGACAGGCGATTCTTTCTCATTTAGGAGAAGTTGAATATTTAGACGGGGCAATTTTTGATATTACTGAGCGCAAAATAGCAGAATTAGCCTTACAAGAAAGTGAGTATCGCTATTACACGCTGACTAAATTCTCACCAGTGGGGATATTTCGCATTGACATAGAAGGAAATTTTTTATATGCCAATCAAAGATGGTGTGAAATAGCAGGTATTAGCCTGGAAGAAGCATTACAAAAAGACTGGATAAAAGCTATTCATCCTGATGATAGAGAGCGATTTTTCCAAGGATTTAACCTAGCTAGGCGTAAAAATACCTCCTTTAAATTACAGTTTCGTTTACAGCGAAGAGACAGAAAAATTATTTGGGTATTAGGGCAAATAGTAACAGAAAAGGATAGCGATGGTAAAATTTTAGGGTATGTAGGAACTTGGACAGATATTAGTGAAAATAAACAAATTGAAGAAGAGCTTAGGCACAGGGAAGAAAAAATTAAGGCTTTGTTAGATGCCATCCCAGACTTAGTAATTTCTCTTAATCAAGATGGGACAATTTTAGAATGTAAAACCGGAAAAAATAGCTCAATGCCACTGTTATCCCAAATGAAAGTAGGTAGTAATATATATGAAATATTACCAACCCAGTTAGGGGAACAATTCAGAATTAATATAGAAAGAACTCTAGCTACAAACGAGATGCAAACTTGGGAGTATAAAATTCCCATTAATGGTAATTGGTATTGCCGTGAGTGTAGAATGATTCTGAGTAGCGAGAAGGAAGTAATAGCAATTATTCGTGATATTACAGAGAAAAAAAAATCGGAAGCTTCGTTACTACAGCAAGCACAGATTATCAATCAGATCCATGATGCTGTAATTTCCATGAATTTAAGTGGATATATTACTACTTGGAATCAAGGTGCTCAAAGACTTTATGGTTACTTAGCTGCGGAAGCGTTGGGCCAGCATATATCAATATTTTATCCGAATAAATCTGAGAAAATTGTCCAAGAAGAGCTATTTATCCCAGTTTTAGCCAAGGGAAATTATGAAATAGAACAAAAATTACGCAAAAAATCTGGGGAAGAAGTAGATGTACATTTATCTCTTTCATTAGTGAAAAATAGCCAGGGTTTAATCACGGGAATTATCAGTTATGGGATGGATATTACTCAGCGTCGGCAAGCGGAAATAGCACTGCGTCAATATCAACAGGAATTAAAGGAATTGATCGAAAATGCTCCAGATATTATTACTAGATTCGATCGCCAATTACGCCATCTCTACATTAATGCTGCGGCGCAAAAAGTAACGGGAATGTCTCCTGAAATTTTTATTGGCAAAACTAATCGAGAATTAGGGATGCCAAGGGAATTAGTAAATTATTGGGACAAATGTATGGAGGATGTATTTGCTATAGGTAAAGAAGCAGAGATGGAATTTAATTACAATACTCCGGCAGGAATGAGGTACTATCACGCCAGAATAGTGCCGGAATTTTCTGAGCAAGGAGAAGTGGAAACTATATTAGCTGTAACTCGCGATATTACCGAGCAAAAACTAACAGAAAGAGCTTTAGAACAATCAGAACAAAAACTTTCTCTCCATGTGCAGAATACTCCTATAGCTGTAATTGAATACAACTTAAATTTTACAATTGTCGAATGGAATCCGGCAGCAGAAAAGATTTTTGGTTATAAAAAAAGTGAAATAATTGGATATCCTGGTTGGATACTTGTACCAGAAAATGAGCAAGCTTTAGTAAGTGAAGTTTGGCATGACTTACTTGAGCAAAAAGGGGGAAACCGCTCTACTAATAAAAATATTACTAAAGATGGCAGAATTATTACTTGTGAATGGTATAACACACCTTTGATTGCCGAGGATGGTAACTATATGGGTGTTACTTGTTTGGCACAGGATATTAGCGATCGCGTCCAAGCAGAATTAAGTTTACGTCAACAAATAGAAAGAGAGAAACTATTAGTAACTATTACCCAAAGAATTCACCAATCTTTAAATTTAGAAGAAATTTTAAATACGACAGTCAGAGAAGTTAGAGAATTACTTAATAGCGATCGAGTTTTAGTTTACCGCATTTGGTCAGACGGAACAGGTTGTGTAGTAACAGAAGCAGTAGTTTCTGATTGTGAATCAATCTTAGGCAGAACTTTTCCTGTAGAAGTGTTTCCTGAAGAATATCATCAACTTTATTCCCAAGGTAGAGTTTATGCGATGAGCGATCGCAATTCAGCGCAAATAGCACCTTGTTTAGTGGAATTTTTGCAAGAATTAGCAGTCACAGCTAAATTAGTAGTGCCACTAATGGCAGGAGAAAATTTGTGGGGATTATTAATTGCTCATCACTGTAGAGAAGTGCGCCACTGGCAACCCTCAGAAATTAGTTTACTGCAACAATTAGCCACTCAATTAGGTGTTGCTATTCAACAAGCTTTATTAGTAGAACAAATGGAAATAGCTAACGCTGAATTAAAGCGATTAGCTTGTTTAGATGGGTTAACTAAAGTAGCAAATCGCCGTCACTTTGATGAATATTTAGAAAGGGAATGGCGACGCATGATTAGAGAGCAAAATCCCATAGCTTTAATTTTATGTGATATTGATTATTTCAAACTTTACAATGATACTTATGGTCATTTACCTGGAGATTCATGCTTGCAGCAAGTTGCTGATGCGATTAAGCGTGCAGTTAAACGTCCAGCGGATTTAGTAGCACGTTATGGTGGCGAAGAATTTGCCATAGTTCTGCCTAATACTAACGCTGAAGGCGCATTAACTGTAGCAGAACAAATCCGCGCTTATGTAGCAGCATTGCAGATTGTTCATGCAGAATCTAAAACTAGTAAATATGTCACTTTAAGCTTAGGTGTAGCTGTGACTATACCTACTTTGGAATCTTCATATCAAGAATTAATTATAACGGCGGATTTGGGACTTTATGAAGCTAAATTCCAGGGACGCGATCGCATTGTGCTTAAAACTTTTGCTTTATAGGAATTAATTTTATTCAGAATACTCCCATGCTGATTGAAAAAATTCATATTCACATAACATGGCATAATGATAGATTGGTTCTGCTGTTTCTTGAGTTTCGACGTAGCGATCGACTAAAGTTTCTAATGCTGTTGCTAGCGGTACAAATTCCGTAGAACTATAAGTGCTAATCCATTCACTATACTGATGTTCAGGAATACCATTTTTGGCTAATTCTTGCCCTAAAAAAGCATACAATCGCATACAAGGAAGCATTGCTACAGCTGTTAAACCTGCGGCATTATTCCAAGCAGTAGCTAATAAGAAATCTGTGTAACGACGAGTAGCTAAAGAAGGAAAAACTTTTTGCAAATTTACTCCCCATTGTGTAGCATAATTCTGATGTAATTTTAGTTCTTCGAGAACCCCATCAGCTAAGTTATGAAAAATTAGGAAGCTTTCCCAATTAGGCGATCGCACTGCGGCTATACTATAAGCTCTGGCAAAAGCTTCTAAGAAAAAAGCATCCTGTCCTACATAATAAGCAAATCGATTTTTCGGTAATGTACCTGTGGCAATTCCCTGCACAAATGGATGGACTAAACAAGCTTGTGCTAATTCTTGATTGGTTTGCCACAATTCTTCAGAAAGAGTCATACTTTTTTAATCAACCGCAAAGAACGCGAAGGAAATAGAGAAGGTTGTGATAATCATTTTAATAGTTTTAGACACGATCGCAATTTTTCCCTTTAAAATCTTATTGTAACTTTGGCTATAAACAAGGAGAACAAAGTGCCAAAATGGAAACTTGTAACGGAATTTACCTTTGATAGTGCCCATTATATCAAAGATTATGATGGCCCTTGCGGTCGGATGCACGGACACACTTATAAAGTGCGAGTTGAAGCTACATCATCAAAACTTCATTCATCGGAATTTTGTCCTCATCCGGTGATGGTAGCTGATTTTCGCACTTTACGTTGGGCGAAAAAAGATGTTACTAAAGGTGGATTAGATCATGGTATTTTAAATGAAGTAATGCCAGAAGATTACGCAACTACGGCAGAAATGATTGCTAAGTTTATTTATGAACGAACTAAGGAGAAATTGCCGGAAGATGTGCAATTAAAAGTAGTTGTATCGGAGACTCCTAATTCTTGGGCTGAATACGAAGATGACTAAAGTAGCTTGTACACTTGCCATCAATGACCATAACCTTGTAAATTTTTAAATGTTGGAGCGATCGCAAAACCTAGCCAAACTTAGCCAAAATCAAACATGACAAAATTACAAGCTTTAATTTTTGATGTAGATGGTACTTTAGCTGATACAGAACGAGATGGTCATCGAATTGCATTCAATCAAGCTTTTGCTGAACAAGGTTTTGATTGGCATTGGTCAGAAACATTATATGGCGAATTATTAACTGTTGCAGGTGGAAAAGAAAGGATTCAATACTATTTAAAGCAACATCATCCAAATTTTCAGCCTCCATCGGAATGGTCAGAATTTTTGGCAACTTTGCATAAACTGAAAACGAAACATTACCAAGAATTGCTCAAAGCTGCGGCAATTCCCCTAAGACCTGGAGTAAAACGGTTAATTAAAGAAGCAAAAGAGCAAGGTTTACGTTTAGCTATTGCCACTACTAGTGCTTTACCAAATGCAACTGCTTTGTTAGAACAAACTCTCGATCCTGATTGGTTTGAAATTATAGCTGCTGGCGATATTGTTCCAGCGAAAAAACCCGCACCCGATATCTATAATTATGTATTGGAAAAAATGGGATTAACAGCTAATGAATGTCTAGTTTTTGAAGATTCACATCATGGTTTACAAGCGTCTGTTGGCGCGGGGTTAAGAACTATTGTTACGGTTAATGATTATACTAAAAATCAAGATTTTAGTGCAGCTTGTTTGGTAGTAAATCATTTAGGCGAACTGGATTTATCATGCGAATTTTTAGCAGGAAATATTCCAGAGATAACAACTAATTATGTAGATTTGGCGTTATTACAACTTTTACATAAGTAAGTGTAAATAAATAAAGTGATAATAGTTATCTAAGCATGGGGCGGGCTCTCCTGCCCACCCCACAAGAGTTACAACTTTCTTGTGGAGTGGGCAGGAGAGCCCGACGAGAGTTTTCACGCTCAGATAAGAGCGCTAAAGCGCAACAACGTACCCTTATCCAGGAATCACGCCATTAAGTTTAGTTTTCAGGTCTGCCCAACTAACTCCTGCTAGATTGGGAAGCACGACATGAGCATCTTTTACTCGTTCAGAAGGGCCAAGTCCTACAGCCCACATTCTAGCGGCTAAAGCTGCTTCAATACCTGCGGCTGCATCTTCGACAACTAAACAATTTTCTGGGGGAATTCCTATTAGTTTGGCGGCGTGTAAAAACAAGTCAGGTGCGGGTTTTGGGGTTTGGACACTGTAGCCATCTGCGATCGCATCTACACGATTAGCAATTCCCAATTTTTCTACAACAGGACGGGCATTTTTACTAGCTGAACCAATGGCTATTTTAATACCCGCTTGCTTCAATTCATCTAATAAATTTAAGGCTCCCGGCAGTAAATCAGCAGGGGAAATATTCTCGATCGATTCTACATAATAACCGTTTTTTCGCTCCATCATTTCCAGTAATTTCTCTTCCGAAAATGGGTGATCTCCGGCAATTAATAACAGCGACTCTCGCCGTGATATACCTCTTAATGCTTCATTTGCTTCTCGATTAAAAGGTAATCCTTCTTCATCCGCTAATCTTTGCCAAGCACGGTAATGAAATTCTGCGGTATCAGTAAGAACTCCATCTAAATCAAATATTACACCTTGAATATTAGGAGTTTTTTTCCTAGTAACTGAGGCACTATTGGGAGAAACAAGATCGAATTCTTGCCAATTACCTTGCCAATGTAACTTAAATTTTAAGCGGTTCCAACCAGGGGGTAATTGTGGTTGTGCTACGGGGCCATTTTCGGCAAATTGAACCCCACCAAAACCTAAAACTACAGCTTGCCAAATGCCTCCAGCACTAGCACCATGAATGCCATCATTAGCATTACCTCGGACATCTTCTAAATCTACTAAAGCTGCCTGCATAAATCGCTCATAAGCTTCTTCATTTTTGCCTAAATCTGAAGCTAAAATTGCATGAATTGCTGGGCCTAAAGATGAACCGTAAGTTATATCTGTGCGAGGTGCGTAGTAATCCCAATTTTGCTGCAAGGATTCTTGATTGTAAGGAATTTCTTTTGATTGGCGCATCAAGTAAAGCAGCATTAAAACATCTGGTTGCTTCAAGACTTGTCGCCTATTTCCTCCTTCAATACCCAAAATTGCTTGTATTGATTTATTCCGAGGTTCATAATCCTCTAAATTGATATCTTCTAACTGGAAAAATCCTTCAAATTGTTCAATCAATGCACTGGAATCGTCGTAGAGAATCCAGAGATTTGTAGCGATATCTTGCCAACGCGATCGCCTTTCCGCAGTCAGCTTTAATTTATCTTTCAATTGGGCAAAGCGTTCTGGAAAACTGCTATTTAACCAATCATAAACCATCAGCGCTTTTTCTAAATGCCATTGCGCCATACGATTAGTAAAAATATTGTTGCTGACGTGCTCGTGATACTCATCAGCACCAATTACTTCTCGAATTTCGTAGCGCTCATGTTTGGTATTCCACTCAACTCGACTCATCCAAAAAATAGCAGTATCGAGAATAATTTCCGCTCCATAATCTCGCATCCATTCATCATCGCCAGTCGCTTTCCAGTAATACCAAACTGCATAAGCTACATCAGCGCTAATGTGAATTTCCCTATCCCGGCACCAAATTCTAATTTCTTCACCATAAGGTTGATTAGGAAGTGCCCAACGCGGCGTTACTTCATCCCCAGTATCAGCACTTTCCCAAGCATACATTGCTCCTTTATATCCATAATGTGCTGCTTTACGTCTGGCTCCATTTAAAGTGTAATAACGATAGGTTAATAAGTTACGCGCAATCTTTGGTTGGGTAAAAGTAAAGAAAGGCAAAATAAATATTTCTGTGTCCCAAAAAACGTGACCGCGATATCCAAAACCGGAAAGAGTTTTGGCAGGAATACTCACTTTATCATCATAACGAGGCGCACTAATTAGCAGTTGGAATAAGTTGTAACGTACAGCTAATTGTGCTTTTGTATCTCCCTCGATCGCAATATCGCTTTGATGCCAAACTTCTCGCCAAGCCTCTTCGTTTGCATTTAATAATGTTGCGTAATTAGGTAATTGAGTAACTTTTGTTTGTGCTGATTCAACAGGTGTTTCTGTTTCCCGTGACGTGAAAATTGTCACCAGTTTTTCTACTTTGATATTGGTTCCGGGACTGGCTATAAAAGTCGAGCTAATTGTTGGATAACCGGGAGCATTTGTAACTTGTAATGCGGCATCTATTCCCGAAATTGCCATTTTAAATGCTATGGCTAATTCAATTCGGGAAGCGCGAGTCCGAGCGTTTAACCAAGTTCCTTGGTCAATTTTTCCTTGATTAAGTAATTCCCAGTGATTATAACCTTGATTTTCTGGGTAGCCGTTAATGCTAGCCTGAATTTCTACAGTTACTTGTGAGTCTAAAGGCGTAATTTCAAAACGCAATGCTAGAACATTTTGCTCTGCTAAACTAGCGAAACGTTCCCAATAAAGGTCAACAGTTTTGTTACTAGGACTGCGCCAACGTACTCGACGAGCGAGGATACCACGACGTAAATCTAATTGTCGCTGATAGCTGAGGATTTGTCCTTGATCTAAGCGAAAACGATCGCCATCCACAATCACTAAAAATGGCAACCAATCTGGACAGTTAGCTAGTTCCGTATAGACGATCGGAACATCATCATAAACACCATGAATTAATGTTGATGGTGATGAGCGTGGATAGCCTTCCTCAAAACTACCCCTAGTACCTAAATAACCATTGCCAATAGTAAAAACAGTCTCTCTAGAATGTAACTGTTCGGGCTCAAACTGGTTTTCGGTTAAAGTCCAGTCAGTGTAAATTAATGATTGAGTTTGTCGCGGTCTATCCATCGGTTCTCGTATTAGTTTATGGAACTATTAATTTTCGATTTTAGATGGGCAATTTCAACTTGACACCCCAGAGAATTCTTGAATTATTCTGATTTTAAATATTGGCTGGAAAAACAACTTCATACCTTAGTAGCATCCTCTATCTAAAATCTACAATGAACCCCTAGATCTCAAGGTTTCCCTGTCATAAATTCCTGACTTCATTTTCCGAGATCAGTGTTTTTGATGCTGCTCCAGGATAATTTCTGCTCTAGGTTTGTAAATTAAGTAGAATAGCGCTTCTAAATAGCGCAGTAGAGATCCTTTGCTATTGCGGGAAATGTAGTTCCAAAATTGGGAAATTTTGGCGATCGACAAAACTTTGGTAGTATGCAATTGCCAGTTAAATTCATGACGCACTCTCTGAATCGCTTTTTCAGATACTTGTTCCCAGTATTGAGGATTTTCTTTACAACGGTCGAGAAAATCAATAATTTTTTCCGCAGTTCCCGGTAAATCTGTAGGATTGATTAAGAATCCACTTTCGCCATCTTGAATAATTTCTAGCGCACCGCCAAACTGGGTGGCAAAAGTTGGTAAACCAGAAATCATGGCTTCTAAAATCGTCATTCCAAAGGCTTCAAACCGAGCAAAATGAACAAAGATTCCTTGAACATCTGCGATCGATCTATAAACTTCTCCCAACTCCGCATTTGGTAAACGCATTCCTAACCAACGAATACAACCATGAAGTTGATATTGTTGAATAATTTCATGTAATCTTTCTATTTCTCTAGCTTCTTCCGGGTTATTAGCTTCATAACTATGCAACTTGCTAGTCACTAATATTAAATTACAACGTTCTTGCAACTCTTTACTCATGCCAAAACACTCAGCTAACCCCGCTAAATTCTTAATGGAATTAATTGGTGCTAAAGCGAAAATGGGTCGTTTATCTGGGTTTTCTAAATGTCCCAAAACTTGCGGATCTTCACTGGTAAAAAGTAATTCTCGAATCTTTTTACTGATTTCACTTGAGCGATTCTCGGTCTGATTGTAGGGAAAAAAGAAAGTTTCATCAACTCCCGGAACTACTACGTTAAATTTGGGACTAAACAAATTAACTCCATTTACCACATGATATAAATGTGGCATGGTAAAACAACTGTAAGACTCATACTGCCCTATAGTATCCGGTGTGCCAACAATTTCTTGAAAGGAAGAAGTAATAATAAAATCAGCAGCATTCATGCTAATTAGATCTGCTGTAAACTGTGCTGAAAAATGGTACTCTTCTTCTAAATCTTGCCAGTACAAGTTACTAAACAAATACTTGGGTTTTTCTAAAGAATGAGCAATATTGCATTGAGTAACATCTAAACGACTTGCTAACAAGAAAGCCACTAAATTACCATCGCTGTAATTACCGATAATTAAATTTGGTTTACCTCCCATTTCTTTCAATAACTCTTGTTCTGCATCCAACGCAAAAGTTTCTAAATAAGGCCAAATTTCAAACTTTCTAATCCAGTTTTGCGTAACCTTGGGGTTAAACTCCCGGAAAGGAACGCGCAAGATCCAAGCATTTCCGGTTCCGTTAATTTGTTCTAAACGTAAGTTACATTTTGTCCCTTCGCAATTAGGAATTAGTCTAGTTAAAATAATTACTTGTGGTTTAATTCCTAAACATTCCAAACCCGCCTGTTTAATCTCTTCTGTGAGTCGGTTTTCTAAATTTCTCGCTTGGTTAAGTACATAAACAACTTGACCTGCGGTTTCTGGTCTTCCTAATACTTCTTCTTGACCTACCCAACCGTGAATCGAGATTAATACTACTCGAAAAACGGCAGGAATTCGAGCGACAAATGCTTCTAAAATAGCTGGGTCTGGGGTGTCAATTAAGCGTTGTAAAAGGGCGAAAGTTTCACGTACACGGGATGCAGTATTTCCCCAACCTGGTTCAAAACCCAGTGCTTGTAATTGGGTATTAAATTTTTCGTAAGGTTCGTCAGATGGTCTTTCACTAATTAACTTTAAAGCTTGTTTGACTTGTTCTAATAATTCGGTTCCTGATTTAATTTGCGCGTTGATTAGTAAAGGGATATTATCATATTGATGTCTTTGCAGAATTTCCCACAAAGTTTCTAGCCAATAAGTAGGGTTAGTTGCTATTTGATTATGTAAATATCGATGTAAAACTGCTAAACCTTGACCAATATTTCTGGCATCACTAACTAGTGGAGAATTTTCATAAAAGGGAGCAAAGTCAAGTTCTAAAATTCGGGGTTGATAGCTGTTCACTAAGCGATCGCGCACATCCAACAAAACTTTTGGCTCTTCTTGTTCCCAACTGCTTAAATCTGCGGCGATTCGCCAAACTTGTTGACTAGCAATTCTCGGTCGAACTAAAAACCAAATACTGCCATTTTCTAAAATTATTTCATGAGTGTAGTTGATTAACTGCCCTAAAGATGAAGAATGGTAAAAGTAAGCAGGCTTTTCTGCTTGCTGACAGTAATCGGCAAAAGTTTGTAAAATCTCATTTCTCAGGAAATAATGTTTTCCCGAAGTGCTTAAAGCGTCCACTACTTTTTGCAAATCTGTTCTTTGCTCACTGTTTAAGACAGCTTGAACCATTTCATACATAGCAATTTCCTGGTTGAAGGCAGAAGCTTTTAACCTTTTTAAATAGACTTACAGATAATTTAAGCCTTAGTAACGAATTTGCGATCGCGCTAAAGATAGATTAAACTGTAGATTAATTATTTGTTACATTTGCTGTCAAATCAAATTACTTTAGCAGAGCTTGTTCAATATCACCCTGTAATCACTACGTTGTTGCGCTTCAGCGCTAATAACAGCGCTGAAGCGCAACAACGTACCTTTTTTAATTTGTTTGTTGCGTAAGTCCTGAATTTATTTTGCTTTCCCGCTCTCAAACAGTCGAGTATTAGTATTATTTAAGCTATAGTATTGATGGTTATGGTTAATCTATTCGTCTTATGTCAACTAATCTAATATCGCCTACCTCACCGGATTTTTTAGAGACTTTAACTAAAGCAGCAGCTTGGGAGCAAAAAAGCGATCGCCCCAAAGCAGCAGAGGTCGTTCAAGCTTTATTAGAAGCCGAAAAACTTACCAAACAACAACGAATAAATTATCCTTTAGAAACTTTAATAGGTTCCTGGCGACTGCATTTTGTTGTCTCACCGAAAAAATCAAGTCAGCGATCGGGAATTAAAATGGGGAATGGCTTTTATTTACCCAGGTTTATCAAAGCTCAAATTTCCTTTTCTCCAAGCGAAGCAGATGCTAACCTCAATCCAAATCAGCTAAAAATTGGCAATCAATTGCACGTTGGCACGATCTCATTTAAGTTTAACGGGCCAGCCAAGTATTTGGGCAAAAAAAACCTTTTAGCTTTTGACTTTACCCAAATTCAAGTAGGCTTCTTAGGTTTTACTGTTTATAGTGGCAACTTTCGTGGTGGACAAAAGAAAAACCAAGAATTTGACCAAAAGCATATCAGAGATTTACCTTTCTTTGCATTCTTCGCCATTAATGAAAATTACATTGCGGCGCGGGGAAGAGGTGGCGGTTTAGCAATTTGGGTTAAAGAAGCTTGAGGGTAAATTAGGATTGAAGTTCAGAAGAAACAGATTTAAAATGAAAGCAAAAAATTGGCTAAGTTGGATTCAGAAAAGCGGGCTATATTTAATAATATGTTGCCTACTGTTTTTGAGCATTGTACCCCAAGCTTGGGCAGCTGATTTAGAAAATGGCAAAAAAGTGTTTGAAGTTAATTGTGTAGGTTGTCATGTTAATGGCGGTAACATAATTCGCAGAGGAAAAAACTTAAAGTTAAAAGCTTTGCAAAAAAATGGTTATGCTGATGTGGAAGCGATCGCATCCATTGTCACCAACGGTAAAGCCAATATGTCAGCTTACAAAGACCGTTTAACTCAACAAGAAATCGAAAATGTAGCCGCTTACGTATTAGCACAAGCCGAAAAAGGTTGGCAGAAATAAGTTTCAGGCAGGTCAGGCAGAGGACTTTTTTCTACGACCCTGTAGAGACGTTATATATAACGTCTCTACAGGGTGGGTAATTTCTCGTGACCAGGTTCAACCTGGTCACGAGATCTTGGAGGTTCTACCTCCTTTGTGGAGCAAGATAACGTCTCTACAGGGTGGGTAATTTCTCGTGACCAGGTTTCTCGTGACCAGGTTCAACCTGGTCACGAGATCTTGGAGGTTCTACCTCCTTTGTGGAGCAAGATAACGTCTCTACAGGGTGGGTAATTTCTCGTGACCAGGTTCAACCTGGTCACGAGATCTTGGAGGTTCTACCTCCTTTGTGGAGCAAGATTTGAGTTAAGCTGCTTGATAAGGATGTAATAATCGAGAGGCAAATTTCATCACTTCGCCAAGGTCTACATCACTATCTTTTTCTGCATTTAAAAACGCATTCAAAATTTGATTTTCCCCACCTTGAATTCCTGGTTTACTTGCTCCCATATTCAGCAAACTGATGACCCCTGAAATTAGTATAGGTAAAGCTGTTTCAATTTGAGTTGTGCTTAATTCACTTGTTTGAGCAATTTTTTCAACCATTTGTTGCTGCACTTGAGGCGGGATTAAAGATGGCAACGTCGCTACATTACCATTAGCACCAATAACGTGATTCATGCGACTTTCAAAACCGCCACCTGCTAGTGATTGTTGTTTTAGTACTGGGCGGAGTAAACTGCCTAAAGTTGACATTACTTTTTGCATTTGAGAAGGATTAACTCCGCGATTCGCTGACAACTGGTTTACAGTGTTGAGAAAGTATTCTAACTGAGAAACACTACCTTGCTGGTGAGGATTGTTGAGCGAGCTAAGAATCTCAAAGAAGAGTCCCATTTTTTCATTTCCTGGCTTAAATAATTGACTAAATTTTTAGGAGATGCTGATGATAGTTCGGTTAATTACATATTATGTAGAGACGTTATATGTAACATCTCCAAACCAGGTTTTTAGCCTTGGTGCAATTATGTAGAGACGTTATATATAACGTCTCTACATAATTTACAACGTTTCTACAATGTCCGGCTTTAGACGGATACCCATTTGGATTTACCTTCTAGAGGTATGCGAACATGGAAAGAGCGAATTAAGCGCAACCAGCGACCATCATCGGTATAGTAACCGACTTCTGCAATGTAGTCGCGATCGCGTGCCGGAACCGAAACGTGCCGATCTTGTTGTGTTTCTTGGCACAGATACTCTTGAGTGTTGTGCGGTTGCTGACGATCGATATCCAAATCAGTGGCATCATGAACGCGCAGCATAAAGGTTTTGCCACCTTGTTGCCTCAGAGCTAGCTTATAATCTTCGGAAACTTCCCAATAAGCGTAAGCATCCTTAGCATTAAAAGGTACTAAGATAATCCGACATTCGCTCTTGCTCGCAGCTTTACCATTTGTGCCAGTATTATTTGTAGCAGCTGTTCCCAGTTCCGCAACTGCGGCTTTACTTCCGTTAACTGTGGCACCAACTGTTTTGGCATTTCCATTTAAATTGGTGGTTGTTTTGCTGGGATCTGCCACTACATTGGTTATTACTTTGGCAACATTGCTCACTCCTTCGGAAATGACTTGCGCGACGTTACCGATAAAACCGGATGGTGCTTTTGGGGGTGTGATTTTCGCGTCGATCGATTCTACAGAAACTTCTTTTCGTGGACTAACAATTCGCAGGGAAGCAGAACGCGCAAATTTTAGCCATTCACCATCATTAGTAATGTAGCCTAACTCGGCGATGTAATCGCGATCGCTCTGCGGAATCACCACCCGTAAATTCGTAGAGTTGGGATCGCATTCGTACTCCTGCAAGCTATTCGCTGGTTGTTTGTTGAAGTCAATCCCTGTAATGTCGTAAACTCGCAACAGCAGTGTTTTCTCAACTGTTTGCAACTCGGCTTTTTGTGCTTCGGAAATTTCCCAGTAAACATCTGCACTTTTCAAGTCACGGACTATTAACCATACTTGAGTTTCTGTGGTGATGGGAGTTGGTTTGTAAACTACGGGAGTTGCATCTGTGGCGGGAATTTCGCTATCTTCGACTTCGCTTTTGATTTGCACTAGTGAAGAACGGGCAATTTTTTGCCATCTTCCATCAACGGTAATGTAACCTAACTCAGCTACATAATCGCGATCGATCTGGGGAAGTGCAATATGTAATTCTGTGTTTTGTTCGTTGCACTCGTAATCTCGCACACAATGAGCTTGTTGCCGATCTAAGTCAATGCCTCCAGTGGTGTCATAAAGTCGCAATACTAGTTTTTTCTCACCCAATGTTGGTAATTCTGCCTGTTTCTCTGGTGGAATTTTCCAGGAAGCGTAAGCATCTTGAGAGTTTCTTGGTACTAGAATTAACCAATTTTCTTGTGTTACAGGAGTTTCAGAAGTTGGTTGTTCTACGATCGGATCGGCTAACGCAACTTCAGCAGCGGTGGAAATTCCACTATCTTGAACTTCGCTGTTGATTCGCACTGGTGAAGAACGGGCAATTTTTAGCCATTGTCCATAATCGGTAATGTAACCGATCTCGGCTATGTAATCGCGATCGCTTTGAGCAATTGGAATCTGCAAATTCGGACTTTGTTCGTCGCAGTCGTATTGCCACTGACTATTGGCTGGTTGCAGATCTAAGTCAATGCCTCCAGTGATGTCATAAAGGTACAATACTAATTTTTTCCCACCCAATTCTTGCAGTTGTGCCTGTTTTTCTCTTGTAATTTCCCAGGTAGCATAAGCTTCTTGGGAGTTTCTCGTGAACAGAGTTAACCGACTTTCTTTTTGGACGGGAGTTTCAGAAGCAACGATCGGATCAGCTAACGCAGCAGCGACAGGAGTTTCATTATCTTGAACTTCGCTGTTGATTCGCACTGGTGAAGAACGGGCAATTTTTAGCCATTGTCCATAATCGGTAATGTAACCGATCTCGGCTGTGTAATCGCGATCGCTTTGAGCAATGGGAATCTGTAAATTCGGATGTTCGTTGCAGTCGTAGTGCCACTCACTATTAGCTGATTGCAGATCTAAGTCAATGCCTCCGGTGGTGTCATAAAGGCACAATACTAGTTTTTTCCCACCCAACTGTTGTATTTCTGCCTGCTTTTCTGGGGAAATCTCCCAGCAAGCATAAGCTTCTTGGGAGTTTTTCGGTACTAGAATTAACCGATTTTCTGGAATGATGGGAGTTTCAGCAGCGACAACGGTGGGAATTTCACTATCTTTAACTTCGCTGTTGATTAGCACTGGTGAAGAACGGGCAATTTTTAGCCATTGTCCATCTTCAGTAATGTAACCGATCTCGGCTGTGTAATCGCGATCGCATTGAGAGATCAGAATATGCAAATTAGAGCTTTGTTCATCGCAGCCATATTGCCACATACTATGAGCTTGTTGCCCATCTAAGTCAATGCCTCCAGTGGTGTCATAAACTCGTAATGCTAGTTTTTTCCCACCCAATTTCTGCAATGCGGCTTTACGTTCTGCGGGAATTTCCCAACAAGCATAAGCATCTTGGGAACTTTGGGGAACTAAAATTAATCGACTTTCGTCTACAACGGGAGATGGTTGATTAGCGGTTACATCTGCACCTACTGGGGTTGTTGCGGGTGTACTGCTATCTGTTGGTACCGCAGCTGGAATTCTGGCATGAAGAGAACGAATTACACTCAGCCAGCGATGATCGTTGGTGAGATAACCAAGTTCGACAATATAATCGCGATCGGGAAGTTCGATCGGCAAATGTAAATCCTGTTGCTGTTCGCTACAGTCAAATTCCTTAACGCTGTGAGGTGGTTGCCGATCCATGTCAATATCAGTGACATCATAAAGACGCAGCTTCATTTTTTGCCCACCTTGTCGCCGCATTTCTTCCTTGACGCGAGCGGGAACTTGCCAATGGGCGTAAGCATCCTGAGATCTACCAGGTGTAAGAGTAATTCGGCTTTCAGGAGTATGGGGTGGAACTACAGGCGGAACAACAGGGGCAGCACCTCTGCCACCTCGACCTTTGAACAACCACCAAACTAACCCACCAAACAGGGGCAGCAGCAACAACCAAAGCCAAGGTGAAATTCCACCCTTTGATTCCTCAGTGGCGACTGCATCAGCTGTAGGTTTGGGTTTAGGTTTTGCCGCTGGTGGAGAGGAACCTTCGGCTTGACGGCTGGAGGTTTGGCGGTTGTGCTCCCATCAATAGCCGCCATTGCCCCATCCACTCTACTAGCTTCAACTAACTTTTGGTTTTGCGAAGATGTGGCATTACCCAAAAATGCCGTTACTGCTGGAGTTAAGTTAGATTTTCTGTAAACGTAGCTGAGTGGTTGAGAGAAGGGATAGCGAACGCTGTTCGGTAGAGCATTGTGCATTGGCACAACTCGCACTCTGCGGTTGTTGACTACCTGATCGGAAATTGCATACCCAATGCCGTTGTTTCCCAGGTTCCTAATTACTGCTTCGGTGCTATCTTTAGCAACTTTTTTGCTGTTTGGGCTAATTTTAGAGCGGTTGTTTTGGAAGATGGAATAGGTGAAAAATGCTTGCCGAGTGTCGCTACTCTCTGGGCGATCGACTATGCGAATTTTCCCTGGATTTCCACCAACTTCTGACCAGTTGGAGACTTCACCGCGATAAATTCTCGCAAACTGTTGGGCGGTAATACTTTTGTTAAATTTGTTATTCCGTCCGACGATGATGGCGATTTTGTTGCGAGTTACAGGAACGGCAACTAATCCTTGCGCTTTTTCTTCTTTTGTCAAGGGGCGACCAATGGCAGCTAAGTCTATTTTTCCTTGTCTTAAAGCTTTGAGTGCGGCATTGGTGCCTTGATAAGAAAATTTAATATCTGTACCCGGATATTTAGTTTTAAAATTTTTCTTCAAGGCTTCATTGATTTTGGTCATGCTGGTAGAACCAGCAATTCGTAATGATTTGCCACGAGGAAGTTCCTTGGGAATCGGAAAGGAAGTAGTACTTGATGATTGCGCTAACAGGGGACGGGCTGTAGAATTAGCTGCGATCGGAGCCGAGGTAGTTGCCAAAGCTAGCATTATAGCTAGTGCCGCTAACGGTTTTTCTTGTTTACCAGACACTTATCTAACCCTTCGTATACTAGAAAACTTTACAGGGGACAACCAAAATTAAACACGATCATAACCTGTAAGTTAATATCTTTTGACCAATGGGTTTTTGTCAACTCTGCTCTAGTTAACATTTATCAACCTATTGGTTGCCATTAACTTTACCGCAATAAGTTGATCTTTAATATGTAATTTTTAACTGTGTAA
Source organism: Floridaenema flaviceps BLCC-F50 (assembly GCF_041929275.2). Taxonomy (NCBI): domain Bacteria; kingdom Bacillati; phylum Cyanobacteriota; class Cyanophyceae; order Aerosakkonematales; family Aerosakkonemataceae; genus Floridanema; species Floridanema flaviceps. The sequence continues at coordinate 1,520,300 of NZ_JBHFNR020000001.1, forward strand.
TTGTAACTACTTATACCTTTAAATGTATGATTTTTGTAAATTGTTTTTAACTATAGGACAGAACGCTCTCAGGAAGGGGAAAGGATACAGGTTAAATTAAAATTTCCCTATTCCTTGCTTCCCACTTACCAGTCAGTACTTGTAGTAGGGTAAACACCACTTTCAACAGTGTGGTTTTCCCACTGATTTTCCCGCAAGAAGCAGGCATGATCGAATTAATTGAATTCGGAAGTGGGTTTAAACCTGCACAGAAAAATGAATGCACAATTTGAAAAAATTGAAAACCAAGCACCAACTGTAATTGTTGATCCAACCATTGTTGAAGAAGTGGAAACTGCTACTGAAACTGAAGAAAAAGTGCGGGTAGAAGAAGTTAAAATTAACCGTGATACAGTAGCTAATTTCTACAAAAATGTAGTTGGTAAAACTGAGAATCGTTACCTAGTAGTTAAAAACAAACAGGGTCGAGTTTTGACAGAAGTTCCTCTGTTAGTTGGTGTTCCTGGCTTAGTTGTCGGTACAGTTGTATTTCCCTTGGCGGCGGCGGTAGTAGCTGTAGCAGCAACAGTAGCTAACGTGACTGTAGCGATCGAACGTAAGCAATAAAATTCCCTTTTGTTAAGTATTTAAATCTCACAGCGCTATTCCGATTTGATTGCCGGAAAGCGCTGTTTGCTTATGATAGAAGAAAGGCGGAAGGTAGAAGCATAATATAGTTCATAAAACCATAGACAAATATCTCAGGTCTTATTTTGTAGGTGTTACCCTAACTGGGTGAACTACTACACCCTCTATCCCATTGCTCGCAGAGCGTTTGGGACTGCTTGTAGTCTTTTACTCGTCCCCTTTAGTTGTTGATTATCTCGCTGAGTTAATGTATTGCTTGGGAGCTATCCAGTGGCATTGAAACTTAGGTTCTAATGGTACTAGTGGTTGCTTAGAGTCCCGGGACATTTCACCCTGATAACTCAGGTCATTGATTCAAGAGGGTTAAAGTAAAATAATTGTTGACTATTTTAGCTTATAAATGACTACAAATTAAGTGAAGTTTTACAATACCAACTCAAGTTGCTAGTTATAAGCTTAGAGGTTTTCGATCCCCCCTAACCCCCCTTACCAAAGGGGGGAAATAGATTCAAGTCCCCCTTGGTAAGGGGGATTTAGGGGGATCGAATCATCTTGCACGTTGCTTTAAAATAATCCAAACTCAAAGTTAAATTTTTCTTGGTAATGGAACAAATTCAAGCTATTACTTACTTAAAGCAATCCGATCCGATTTTGGCTAAAGTAATTGAGCTAATTGGAAGTGAAACTTTAGAATTAACTTACTACCAAGAAAAGTTAGATTTACTAACTGCACTTTCCCAAGCAATTATTTTCCAACAGATTTCTACTACAGTAGCGACAAAAATCTTTCAAAGGTTTGTGTTATTGTATGAACAATCCGATCGCCAATTAACAGCCCAAGCAATTCTCGAAACTCCAGATGAGATACTTCGCAGTGTAGGGATTTCCCGCCCGAAAATTAGTTATTTAAAAGATTTAGCTTTAAAAATTGAGCAAGGATTACCGACTTTACCAGAATTAACATTAATGGAAGATGAGGCGGTAATTGAAACTTTGACGCAAGTTAAAGGGATAGGAAAATGGACAGCACAAATGTTTTTAATTTTCCATTTGCATCGCCCTGATGTATTACCAGTGAATGATTTAGGTATCCGAAGTGCGCTCGCCAAACTATACAACTTAAACACATTACCAGATCCCAAAACCATCGAACAATTAGCCCAAAAATGGCAACCTTATCGTAGTATTGCTTGTCGCTACTTGTGGCGCAGTTTGGCACTTTAGGCGATCGACTATTGTAGAAGCAGAAAATTAAATTTTACCTTGACTGAGATCAGAGTACCAAGAGGCAGAGCCTCTGTTTTTCGTTCCCAGGTTGAACCTGGGAACGAGACAAAGGCGGGCAGGATGCCCACCCCACAAGAGTTACAGCTTTCTTGTGGGGTGGGCATCCTGCCCGCCCCACAAGAGTTACAGCTTTCTTGTGGGGTGGGCATCCTGCCCGCCCCACAAGAGTTACAGCTTTCTTGTGGGGTGGGCATCCTGCCCACCCCACAAGAGTTACAGCTTTCTTGTGGGGTGGGCATCCTGCCCGCCCCATCCTTAAATAACTATTATCACTTTATTTATTTACACCTACTTACTAGCCATTTTTCTAGGTAAGTTACTCGCCATTTATCCGATGTTGCTAAAGGGGATAATTCTGCATTCTAGAATTAAGCGACATCAAAGGAATGATATGGTAACTTCAGCAACAGAGAGTGGGAATTTATTACAACAACTCTCGAACAATTTGGCGGATATTGTAGAACAGTCGGGAAGTTCTGTAGTGGCGGTGAATGGGCGCAGGCGGATGTCTTCTGCGGGTGTGCATTGGCGATCGGGAATTGTAGTCACAGCAGATCATACAATTAATAGAGATGAAGATATTACGGTTACTTTGCCGGACGATCGCACAATTTCCGCTACTTTAATTGGGCGCGACTCTGGCACTGATTTAGCATTACTAAGATTAGCAGAAACCGAGGCTTTACCTACAGCAAATTTGAGCGATGGTACAGAATTAAAAGTAGGAGAAATGGTGTTAGCGATCGCACGTTTCCCAGACAGCGGCATTAGCGCCAGCTTAGGAGTAATTAGCGCTTTAGGCGGCACTTGGCGCACTTGGCATGGCGGAAAAATAGACCAATTTATTCGTCCTTCAGTCATGCTTTATCCCGGTTTTTCTGGCGGTGCATTAGTTAACGCCCAAGGCAAAGTTGTCGGGATTAATACTGCTGGCCCTCGACAATTAGTATTAACCATTCCTACTTCTACTGTCAACCGAGTTGTTGAGCAAATATTAACCGGAAAACGCAGCAAACCAGGTTATTTAGGTTTAGGAATGCAACCAGTACAACTACCTCAACCTCTGCGAAAACAATTAAATATTTCCGGGAATGGCGGAGTAATTATTGTTAGCGTTGAACCAGATGCACCAGCAGACAAAGCAGGAGTATTAATTGGTGATATTTTGGTGGCGCTAAATGACAAACAAATTAATGATGTTAGCGATGTTCATGCCATGCTCGATCCCGATCGAGTAGGTAAACCTTTGAATGCTCAAATTATTCGCGGTGGCACTTTAACGCAATTAACAATTATTGTCGGGGAAAGGGAATAATGGGGGACTGACAGGCAAGATGCCTGTCCTACGGGATTGGGAATTTTCACCTTTAGAATCACGAGGTAAATAGAGATGATTTGGGCAAACTTAGCTGCGGAATTAACAGCAGTAACGGAAGATTTGCGGCGTTCAAATGTGCAAGTACGAGGCAGTAAAAGGGGCGTTGGTTCTGGGGTAATTTGGAGTAGTGATGGAGTCATCATTACTAACGATCATGTTGTTAGCAGTAGAGGAAAGACAGAAGTAGAACTCGCTGATGGCAGAGTTTTCATGGCAACTATTACTGCTAAAAATCCCCAGCGAGATTTAGTGGCATTAAAAGTAGAGGCTACCGACCTTCCAGCAGCAAAAATAGGAGATTCCGAAAACCTCCGAGTTGGGGAAATAGTATTAGCAATAGGTAATCCTTTGGGATTAATGGGGGCGGTAACTACGGGGATTATTCACAGTGTTGGATCAACTGAATTTAGTCGGCGCAATTGGATACAAGCAGATATTAAACTCGCGCCGGGGAATTCAGGAGGGGCTTTAGTAAATGTGCAAGGTCAGGTAATAGGAATTAACACCATGATTGTGAATGGTCGAGGGTTTGCTGTACCTAGCAATGTGGTGCAACAATTTGTGAATAATTATCCCGATCGTCCTTATTTAGGTGTAACTTTGCAACCTGTTTTAGTTGCTTTTAATTGTAGACCTGGTTTTGGGTTGTTAATTACCGAAATTGAGGCGGGAAGTCCAGCGGAAACTGCGAAACTGCAAGTTGGTGATGTGTTAACTGGTGTCAGGGGGATTCCTTTTCATAAGCCAAATGAGTTATTTCGCATCCTGGAAAATTCTCATGTTGGTGATGGAATAACGCTGAATTTTCAGCGTGATGGTAGGCGAATGGTAGCGGATGTGGTGTTATGCAGCAGAGTTTCTTCGGCGGAGGCGGCGTGATTCGCGTTTTGATAGTTGCGAACTCTGTAGTGATGCGGGTCTGGATTGGAGGCGCTGATTACTACTAATTCTAATTTGGATGTAGTGGGCAGTTTCTCTAGTTCAGATTCTTTGGCGCAACAGGTGATGCAACTTCAGCCGGATGTTTTGTTATGGGAGTGGGATGAGTCGGAAAATGATGGTACTCCGACTCTATTTTCTTTGGAACCGGAATTGGCTAATTTGGCGATCGTTTTGTTAGTAAATAATGGGCAAATTGTATCTTTGGCAGAAATTTTGCGTTTTGGGGTACGTGGCGTTTTACCCATTGAAGCGACGGCTGAGGAAATTATTCAGGCAATTACGGCAACGGCAACTGGTTTAACAGTTTTACATCCAGATGTGGTAGATTCTTTAGTATCAGTTTTACCTACCAATACTCGACCTATACCTACTAAATTAAATCATGCTTTAACTAGTCGCGAGATTGAAGTTTTAACTATGCTGGCTGAAGGTTTGGGTAATAAAACTATTGCTCGTCGGCTAGGGATTTCTGAGCATACAGTGAAATTTCACATTGCCTCAATCTTTAGTAAACTCAATGCTTCTAGCCGCACTGAGGCAGTAATTTTGGGCGCTCGTCAAGGGCTGATTTTATTGTAAGTTACCATATTAATGAATAGTTCCCTAAAGCACCAAAAGGTAAGGTTTTTGGTGTTATATATTTGGTATTATCTAATCGAATGGAAAACAAAATTTTATTTACCTAAGTTTAACGAAAATTAAGTACAATATAATTTTACTAAGTTTTTAGGTTTCTCTTAACCTGAAAAAGAGAAACTAATACCGATTTGAGATCGGGGTAAGTTCTATGTCTCCTTAATAAATGAAAGAGCCGTTAATAAAGTATGTTAATCAAATCGATCGATCGCTGGATGAGCAAAGCTGCGGGAAGAGTTCCTTTAAGGACTGTATTAATAGTTCCTTTTGTGTTGCAAATTCTCGGAACAGTGGGAATAGTTGGATATCTTTCTTTTAGAAATGGTGAACAAGCAGTCAACGATCTAGCTAGTCAATTAATGAATGAGGTTGGCGATCGCGTTAAGCAAAACCTGCAAGTTTATGTAGGAACTCCGCATTTAATCAATCACAATAAGCTCGATATGATTAAATTGGGCTACTTAAATATGACAGAATTCGATGCTTGGGAAAAGTATCTTTGGCATCAAGTGCAATTATATCCTTACATTAATTTTACTGCTGTAGCTAATGAGAAAGGAGAGTATCGTTCTGGGGAAAGAATGTCGAATGGTGATTTAATGATGAATGTGGGAGGAACAGCGGTTAATAATAATTTCATTTCTTATCATACTAATGAATTGGGCGATCGGACTTCTGTTGCTGCAATGACTAAGGGAGATTTTGATCCCCGCACTTGGTTATGGTATAAAAACGCAGTCAAAACAGGCAAATCAACTTGGAGTGATGTTTTTATTTCGCTTTTAGAACCAACTTTACTAATTAGTGCTGTCGAACCAGTTTACAACCCCAAAGGAAATGAATTACAAGGAGTAGTACATACTGCTTTACGTTTAGATCATGTTGGTGACTTTCTCAACAGTTTAAAAATTGGTAAAACTGGACAAGCATTTATTATCGAAAGAAATGGCACACTCCTAGCAACTTCTACCGCAGAAAAACCTTTTCGGATTGAGACAGACAAAACTAGAAAATTAATCAGAGCCGAAGATAGCAGTAACCTATTAACTAAAGCAACGGCTCAATATTTATTCAGCAATTTGCCAAAATCAAACCAAATCCAATTGCCTCAACAAGTAAACTTTCCTGTCAATGGTAAGCAGCAATTCGTAAAAATTTTGCCCTTTCAAGATGGAAATGGTTTAGATTGGTTGATTGTGGTAGTAGTTCCCGAAGCAGATTTTACGGAACGAATTGATGCTAATAACCGCATGACAATTATGTTATGTTTAGCAGCTTTAGGATTAGCCATAATTACTGGGATTTTAACTGCTCGTTGGGTGACTAAACCAATTTTGCGCTTAAATAAAGCAGCTAAATATATTGCTAAAGGTGAGTGGGAAAAAACCATAGAAGTAGAACGTTCTGATGAATTAGGGGAATTAGCTAAATCTTTTAATTCAATGGCAGAACAACTACAAGAATTATTTACAAACTTAGAACAACGAGTGGCAGAACGGACAACAGAATTAGTTAAAGCTAAAGAAGCAGCTGAAGTGGCTAATCAAGCAAAAAGTACATTTCTGGCTAATATGAGTCATGAGTTAAGGACACCTCTAAATGCAATTTTAGGATTTTCCCAAATTATCACTCGCCAGAAGAATTTGCACCCCGAACAAAGAGAAAACATTGGTATTATTATGCGGAGTGGAGAGCATTTATTAACTCTAATTAATAATATCTTAGATTTATCTAAAATTGAAGCTGGACGAACTGCCTTAAACGAAAAAAGCTTCGATCTTCATCGTCTGCTTAACGATTTGGAAGATATGTTTTACCTGAAGGCTGACGATAAAAATTTACAGTTAGTGTTTGAACTTCATCCCAATTTACCCCAGTATATTCGTACTGATGAAGTTAAGTTACGCCAAATTTTAATTAACCTGCTGAATAATGCACTCAAATTCACTCAAGAGGGTGGTGTGTCAGTCAGGGTGTCATTAGAAAATAGTAATTGGCAATTTGTTGAACAAAAAATTACAAGTGATGACGGGGAAAAAATCAAGATTTACTTTGAAGTTGAAGATACTGGTTCTGGTATTGCACCAGAGGAGTTAAAGAATTTATTTGCCGCTTTTGTGCAAACTAAAACCGGAAAAGATTCTCAAGAAGGAACAGGGTTAGGCTTAGTTATTAGCCAACAATTTGTGCAATTAATGGGTGGAGAAATCAGCGTTAATTCCGTAATCAATCAAGGGACAATTTTTAAATTTTATATCCAAGCTCAAATTGTTGATAGTGCAGAAGTTCCAACTTATAAGTCTAGTCGCCAAGTTATTGGTTTGGAGGCGAATCAACCCTGTTATCGAATTTTGATTGTTGATGATAAAGCGTTAAATCGCCAACTTTTAGTTAAATTGTTAAATCCGCTGGGTTTTGCATTGCGGGAAGCTTGTAATGGTGAGGAAGCGATCGCCATCTGGGAAAAATGGGAACCGCATTTAATTTGGATGGATATGCGAATGCCAGTCATGGATGGCTACACTGCTACCAAGCATATTAAAGCAACCACAAAAGGTCAAGCTACCGCTATTATTGCTGTAACTGCTAGCGTTTTTGAAGAAGAAAGAACTGTTGTGTTATCCGCAGGTTGCGATGACTTTCTGCGTAAACCATTCCGGGAAGCAGAGATTTTTGAAATCATGAATCGTCATATCGGAGTACGCTATATTTATGAGGATAAGAGTGATGATTCACCTTCATTATCAGAGGTTACTAATCATGTACTGACAGCAAATGATTTAGAGAATATACCTAAGCAATTACTCGCCAATTTAAAGCAAGCAATAATTAGTATTGATCTAGATTCAGCTATCAGTATAATTGCAGAAATTTCTCAGTATAATCCCGGTGTAGCAAGCTCAATTAAGCATTATATGGATAATTTTGAGTATGAAAAAATCTTGCATTTAATAGCAGCAGGTTAAGGAGGAATATAAGTAGCGATGAATCAGGAATTTAAAAAAACTAATCAGGCTAACATTTTAGTTGTTGATGACACTCCAGCTAATCTGCGTCTTTTAGTAGGAATGTTAACCGAAAAAGGTTATAAAGTTCGTCCGGTTATGGATGGCGAACTAGCATTAACAGGTGCTAAAGCTATGCCACCAGACTTGATTTTACTGGATATTAATATGCCGAAAATGAATGGCTATGAAGTCTGTCAAAAATTAAAAGAAGATGAATTAACAAGGGAAATACCCGTAATATTTATTAGTGCTTTAGATGATGTGTTAGATAAAGTACAAGCCTTTCAAGTTGGGGGAATAGATTATATCACTAAACCATTTCAAGTAGAAGAAGTTTTAGCCAGAGTTGAAACCCATTTAGCAATTCGTGAGTTGCAAAAAAGTCTGACCATTAAAAATCACGATTTAGAAGTAATTGTCCAACAACTACGAAATACTCAGGAACAGTTAATCCAATCAGAAAAAATGGCGGTTTTAGGACAACTTGTGGCGGGAATAGCACATGAAATTAATACTCCTTTGGGTGCCATCCGTTCATCAGTAGAAAATATTGCTGATTTTTTGAAAGAAAACTTGTTGGAATTCCCCGATTTTTTCCACTCTTTAACGCCGGAATATCAGCAATATTTCTTAGAGATATTACAGAGATCGAGTCAGCAAAGAACTAGTTTATCTAGTAAAGAAAAGCGCCAGTTAAAAAAAGTTTTGATCCAAGAATTAGAAACAGAGGAAATTAGCAACGCTGATACTATTGCCGATACGTTAGTGGATTTAGGGATTTCCGATCGCATCTCACCCCTAGTTCCTCTGCTTAAAGACGAAAATGGATCGCAAATATTAGAAAAAGCTTACCAAGTCGCCAGTATTCAAAAAAGTACAGATACAATTAGAACAGCGACAGAAAAAGCCGCCAAGGTTGTATTTGCTTTAAAAAATTACGCTCGTTACGATCATTCAGGGGAAAAAGTGCGATCGCAAATTACAGAAGGTATAGACACAGTTTTAACTCTCTATACTAATCAACTAAAACATGGCATAGAAGTCACCAGAAACTATGAATCTAATTTACCATCTTTATTATGTTACCCCGATGAATTAAACCAAGTATGGACAAATTTAATTCATAACGCAATTCAGGCAATGGACTACAAAGGTCATTTAACTATTAGCGTCACTCATCAAGGTGATAGCTTGTTAGTTAGTATAACTGATAGTGGCAAGGGAATTGCTCCCGAAGTAATGCCAAGGATCTTTGAACCATTTTTCACTACTAAACCTCCCGGAGAAGGTAGCGGTTTAGGATTGGACATTGTGCAAAAAATAATTCAAAAACATGAGGGAAAAATTTTAGTAGAAAGTGTTCCAGGAGAAACCACTTTCACTGTAAATTTACCATTCAATACTAACAACTAAGCCAAAGGTTTACTAACAAAATTACATCAAATTAAGGAGCAAATAATCATGTCTAAACCAGCAATTTTGTGTGTTGATGATGAAGCCGTAGTATTAAACAGCTTAAAAATTCAACTAAAAAAAGAATTTGGCGATGCTTATACTTATGAAGTAGCCGAAAGTGCCGATGAAGCCTTAGAAATTATCGAAGAATTACAATCAGAAGAAACGGATATTTTAGTAATTGTTTCTGATTGGTTAATGCCTGGGATTAAAGGCGATGAATTTTTGATTCGCGTGCATGAAAAATATCCCAACATCATTAAAGTTATGCTGACTGGACAAGCTGATGAAACAGCAATTCAACGTGCTAAAGAAAAAGCAGCATTACACAATTGCTTATACAAACCTTGGAGTAGTGATGAATTAATTGACACGATTAAATCTGGTTTGGAACGACTATACTGAGATCTTGCACCAACGGAGGTTCCACCTCCTGTGTCCTCGTTCCCAGGTTGAACAAATGGAACGAAGAATGGAGGCTCTGCCTCAAGCGTGCAAGATCTGAGTATAAGCAAAGTTACTAAAAAATTACTTGGGTAGTTTCAAAAAATAAGATAAATAAAGCAAATTTATAAATGGGAGCTACTATGAAAAAACCGATCGTCCTCTGTGTTGATGATGAAACAACGATCCTCGATAGTTTAAAAATAGAACTCAAGGCAATATTAGGCAATGATTATTTGATTGAAACGGCGGAGAATGGCGCTGATGCTTTAGAGTTAATTGAAGAATTATTAGCAGATAACTATCAGATTCCTTTGGTTATTTGTGATTATATCATGCCCGATCTAAAAGGAGATGAATTATTAAAGCTGATTCATCAAATAATTCCTAAAACTCTCAAAATTATGCTCACTGGTCAAGCAGATTTGGAAGCAGTGGCTCATGCGATTAAATATGCTCGATTGTATCGTTATATCGCCAAACCTTGGCAAAGCGAAGATTTAAAACTAACTGTTAAAGAAGCCGTACATAGCTACTTGTTAGAAGAACAGCTGGCAGAGCAAAATGCTCAACTCCAGCGCATGAATCAAAAGTTAGAAAGTATTGTTGAAGAACGTACAGCAGCATTGCGTCTTTCCGAGGAAAAGTTTGCCAAAGCTTTTCGCTCCTCTCCAAATCCAATTACTATTACCAGGCTCAGTGATGGTCGTCATATTGAAGTAAATGATGCTTTTTGCCAAATGATTGGTTATAGCAGCAAAGAGATCATAGGTAGTACAGCGATCGACTTAAATTTATGGGTGAACTTATCCGATCGCGTCGGCCTGTTTCAGCTGCTAACGGGAAAAAGCAGAATTCGCAACTTTGAGTTTGATTTTCGCACCAAAGATGGAGATATTAAAACTGCATTACTAGCAGCAGAAATCATCGAAATAAGTGGGGAAACTTGTGTGATTGCTGTTAGCCAAGATATTACCGATCGCAAACAAGCCGAATTAGCATTACAACAAGCAAAAGAAGCAGCCGATCGAGCCAACCGCGCCAAAAGTGAATTTCTCTCCAATATGAGTCATGAATTACGGACTCCGTTGAACGCGATTTTAGGCTTTACTCAATTATTATTGCGCGATTTATCTTTAAAACCTCAGCAACAAGAACAATTAGGAATTATTAACCGCAGTGGAGAACATTTACTTCAACTAATCAACAATATTTTACAAATGTCTAAAATTGAAGTGGGACGGGTAACAGTAGATAAAAATACTTTTGACCTGTATCACCTGTTAAATAGCCTAGATGAAATGTTAGAACTACAGGCTAAGAAAAAAGGCTTACAATTAATTTTTGATTGCGATCCGAATCTGCCTCAATATATAGAGAGTGATGAAAGTAAACTGCGACAAGTATTAATCAACCTTTTGGGGAACGCGATTAAATTTACCGCCGAAGGTGGGGTAACATTGCGAGTCAAATTGGCAGATGAAACTGGAAATAAAGAAAATGAGCATGCCCTAAATTATTTATTTTTTGAAGTTGAAGATACAGGAGCCGGAATTTCTGGGCAAGAAATCGAGAATTTGTTTAAACCATTCATGCAAACTGAAACTGGGCGGCGATCGCAAGAAGGAACTGGTTTAGGTTTACCAATTAGCCGCCAATTTGTTCAACTTATGGGAGGAGACATTACTGTTAGCAGCATCTTGGGTAAAGGAACTATTTTTAAATTTCATATTGCCATTAGTATTGCCGATCGAAGTCAGATCCAAACTACTCAAGAAACCCGTCGAGTAGTAGCGATCGAACCAGGACAACCTGAGTATCGTATCCTCGTAGTTGACGATCGCTTAGAAAGCCGTCTTTTATTAGTAAAACTATTAGCATCCCTTGGCTTTGCTGTGCAGGAAGCAGAAAATGGTCAGCAAGCAATAGAAATGTGGTCAACTTGGGAACCGCACTTAATTTGGATGGATATGCGAATGCCTGTAATGGATGGTTATGAAGCTACTAAATACATCAAAAGCCATTTAAAAGGTCAAGCAACCGTAATAATTGCTTTAACAGCAAGTGCTTTTGAAGAAGAACGTTCTGTTATCCTATCAGTAGGCTGCGATGATTTTGTCGCTAAACCATTTCGCGAACAGGTAATTTTAGAAAAAATGGCTCAATATTTAGGGGTGCGTTATATTTACGAGCAACCAATTTCATCATTAACTAGTGAAGAAAACCTCGCCGCAGGTTCAAATGGAAACATGGGTTCATCCCATAATCTTGAGTCTTTCTGTTTACAAGTAATGCCTCCAGAATGGATTGACCAGCTATATCAGGCGGCTGATGCTGTGGATAATGAACAAATTTTTCTCTTACTGGAACAAGTACCCCCAGAATATGCCCATATTAGTCGGTTAATTGCTGATTTAGCTGACAATTTCCGCTGTGATAAAATCATCGACTTAATCGAAGAACAAAGAAAGTAGTTCAGCATAATTAACAAGTTAAATTTGGGTTTTTAAATAGCGATTTGAAAATAATGGATAGCAATAACATAGTTCATAAAGGAAACATTTTGATTGTTGACGATACGCCAGAAAACCTACAAGTTCTCTCAGCAACTTTAACCGATTATGGATATAAAGTTCGGGGAGTAATTAATGGAAAAATGGCACTAAGAGCAGCGCGATCGGCCCAACCAGACCTAATTTTACTTGATATTAGAATGCCAGATATGAATGGCTATCAAGTGTGCGAACAACTTAAAATTGATTCTTCAACTTGGGAAATACCCGTAATTTTTATTAGTGCTTCTGATGAAGTATTAGATAAAGTTAAAGCTTTTCAAGTTGGGGGTGTAGATTATGTCACCAAGCCATTTCATGTAGAAGAAGTTTTAGCCAGAGTTGAACATCAACTAACAATTCGTAGATTACAAAAACAACTAATTGCCCAAAATCAGCAATTACAAGAAGAAATAGTTGAACGCAAAAAAGCAGAAGAAGCCGCCGCCGCAGCTTCTAAAGCTAAAACTGAGTTTCTTGCCAATATGAGTCATGAGTTGCGTACTCCCCTGAATGCAATTTTAGGTTTCGCTCAAGTAATGATGCGCGATAGTATGCTGAGTAGCGATCAAGCTGAAAACCTGAGAATTATTAATCGTAGTGGCGCACATTTATTGGAATTGATTAATGATGTTTTGGAATTATCTAAAATAGAATCAGGAGTGGTTTCAATCGATGAAAACAGCTTTGATTTTTATAGGCTTTTAGATGGTTTGGAAGAAATGTTTCAAATCAAAGCTGAAAGAAAGAAATTAAAAATGATGTTAATCGTACCACCAGAAATTCCTCAATATATTAGAAGTGATGAGAAAAAATTACGCAGCAGTTTAATTAATTTGCTCAGTAATGCTATTAAATTTACCCAATCTGGAAGTATTACTTTGCGCGTCAATTTAATTGGTGAAAATGACTCTAACTTACATCAATCATGCAGGCTTGAATTTGAAATTGAAGATACTGGAGTAGGCATTGCACCAGAAGAAATTGAGAGTTTATTTAATGCTTTTATGCAAACAGAATCTGGAAGAAAAAGTGCTGAAGGAACTGGTTTAGGTTTAACAATTACTCGCAAATTTGTGCAATTATTAGGGGGAAAAATTAATGTTAGTAGTGTTTTAGGCAAAGGAACAACTTTTAAATTTGATATTAAAGTTTCCCTGGCGAATGCTGCGGAAATTATGCCGCAAACAAGGCAAAGAGTAATTGGATTAGAGAAAGAACAAACACCTTGTCGAATTTTAGTGGTTGATGATAATAGAGAGAACCGTTTGTTGTTAGTTAAATTACTGCAACCGATCGGTTTTGAAGTGCAAGAAGCAGAAAATGGTCAACAAGCAATTAACCTGTGGTCAAATTGGCAACCGCACTTAATTTGGATGGATACGCGAATGCCTGTAATGGATGGTTTGCAAGCTACTAAAGCTATTAGAAACCTGGAAAAGCAAAGGATAAAAACCGAGACGCAACTAGAAATGGGCGATCGCCAATTCTCCATGTTTGATACTTTATTTTGTGTACCTCATACAATAATTATTGCTTTAACTGCTAGTGCTTTTGAAGAAAGGAAAGAAGAGTTTTTAGCAATTGGTTGTGATGATTTTGTCCGCAAACCGTTTCAAGAAGAAGTAATCTTTGCCAAAATCTCAAAATACTTAGGAGTCCTATATATTTATGAAGATCTACCTCAAATAAATAACGTTTTTTATCGCAAGCGTTATTCTGTTAACCAAAGATCGGATTCATTCTTTTTACCCTTACTGGCTAAAGTACCTCAAAATTGGATAGTGCAGTTGCATCAAGCAGCTAATGAACTGAACGAAGAGTTAATTTTTCAGCTAATTGAGCAATTGCCAGTTGAGTCTGCTACCCTTGCCGATGCTTTAAGGGATTTGCTTAATGATTTTAGGCTTGACATAATAGTTCGTATAACAAACTCAGCTATAAAGTAATTTAAAGGTATGTTGCCATCAGAAAACAGGTATAACCACAGAAAAACTGAAAATGCCAAGACAAAAATCTTAATAGTTGACGATCAACCTAGTAACCTAAGATTCTTGTCTGATGTTCTCAATCAAAAAGGATACAGCGTTAAAAGAGCTATTTCAGGAGAATTGGTTTTAAAATATGCGATCGCCTTTCCACCAGACTTAATACTTTTAGATATCATGATGCCAGAAATTAATGGCTATGAAGTCTGTCGGAAACTTAAAGAAAATTTCCAAACTAAAGATGTACCAGTAATTTTCTTAAGTGTATTAGACCAAGTTTCTGAAAAAGTTAAAGCTTTTCGCGTTGGTGGCACAGATTATATTACCAAACCATTTCAAGTAGAAGAAGTATTAGCTCGCATCGAAAATCAACTCACTATTAAAAACTTACAAAAACAACTCCAAACACAAAATCAACATCTCCAAGAAACCCAATCTCTTATAGCTAGTATATTAAACAGTTCTTTAGATGGAATAACTGCCTTAGCTTCTGTCCGCGATTCCCAAGGAAATATTATAGATTTCAAATATCTGTTACTAAATAAAAGTGCCGAAAAAATTAAGCAGCGTACAGGTGATTATCTGGTAGGTAGATACCTATTAAAAGAATTTCCTGGTCATCGAAAAAACGGTTTATTTGATGCTTACGTAAAAGTAGTGGTAACAGGCGAAACTCTGAATACAAAAATTTATTATAAGCACGAAAATATCCAAAGCTGGTTGCAAATTATTGCTGTTAAATTAGCTGATGGTTTAGCTATAACTTTCCGCGATATTACCTCAGAGAAACAAGCACAAGAAGCACTCAGAGAAAGCGAAGAGCGTTTCCGCGCCATCTTTGAGCAAGCTGCGGTAGGAATGACTCAGTTATCTCTCACTGGTCAATTTCTCCGAGTCAACAAACAGTTTTGTCAAATTACAGGATATTCAGAATCCGAATTATTACAACTGTGTTGGCAACAGTGGACTCTTCCAGAAGAAATATACAGATGTTTAATTTATATCAATCAACTTTTAGCAGGAAAAATTGGCAACTGTTCGGTAGAAAAACGTTTAGTTAGGAAAAATGGTCAAATTAAGTGGGTAAATATTAGTACTTCATTAGTGCGAGATTGCGAAGGAAATCCTCAGTATTTTATCGGGATAATTGAAGATATTTCCCAACGCAAAGAAATAGAAGAAGCATTGCAAAAAAGTCAACGTTGGTTGCAAGCAATAACAGATGCTAATCCAAATCTTTTGTATATTTATACCTTACCTGAAATCAGCAGTATTTACAGTAATGCAGAAGTAGTGAGAATACTTGGTTATACACCAGAAGAATTACAACATTTACAAAGCAAAGATTGGTTGAATCTGATTCATCCAGACGATCGCCAGATGATGCGAGAACGATTTACCAAACTGGAAAGAATTAAAGATGGTGAAACGATTAATTTTGAGTACCGAATTCGCCACAAAAACAACCAATGGCGTTGGCTATTTAGTCGAGAAATTGTCTTCAGTAGAACCCCCGATGGTAAGCCGGAACAAATTCTTGGTGCAGCCACCGATATTAGCGATCGCAAAACCACAGAAGCAGCCTTAAAGCAAAGCGAAGCCAGATTTCAAAAATTAGCAGACAACGTACCAGGAATGATTTATGAAATCATTCAAAAACCAGATGGAAATTTTAATTTAACTTATATAAGTTCGGCTTGCCGAGAAATTTACGAATTAGAACCAGAGCAAATTCAAAATAATTTAGAATTAGCTTTCAATAAAATTCATCCCGACGATCGCAAAATTCACGATGAAACCATCCAACTTTGTACCCAAACCTTAGAACCTTGGCGCTGGGAAGGTAGAATAGTTACCTCATCAGGAATTAAATGGATAGAAGCAGCTGCTAAACCAGAAAGTCACCCAAACGGAGAAATTATTTGGCATGGTTTAATGTTTGACATTACCGATCGCAAACTCTCCTCTTCCAAACTCAGAGAATCACAAAAAAGGCTATCATTTTTTGTTCAGCAAACTCCCGTAGCCATCATTGAATGGAATAAAAACTTTGAAATAGTCGCCTGGAATCCAGCAGCAGAAGCGATTTTTGGATACCAAGCCGAAGAACTTAAAAATATTAATGCGATCGCATTATTAGTACCGCCAGAGCAACGGGAAAATGTTACTGATTTTTTAGAACAATTAATGCAAGAAGGTAGCGAAAACACTAACATTAATGAAAATGTAACTAAAGATGGTAAACGAATTATTTGTCAATGGTATAACACAGTTTTAGTAGACAATCACAATCAAGTAATTGGTGGTGCAGCAATGGCAATTGATATCACAGAACGCCAGCAATCAGAAGCCGCTTTACGAGAAAGCGCCGAACGTTCTAAAGCGATCGCCAAAACCATCGAAAGAATCCGCCAAACATTAAACCTAGAAACAATATTTAAAGCCACCACCTCAGAACTACGGCAAGTTCTCAACTGCGATCGTGTCGCCATTTACCGCTTTAACCCTGACTGGAGTGGAGAATTTGTTGCTGAATCTGTAGCTAGTAATTGGGTTTCTTTAATCACATCACATCAAGGAAATCCCGGCATGATGACTAATTCATTAGAATCAGATAGATGCGTTGTCAAAACCTGGGGTACCTCCGAAGATATCATCCAAGACACCTACTTACAAGAAACCCAAGGCGGCGCTTACACTCGTGGTGCTAGCTATCTAGCGGTAGCAGATATATATCAAGCTAACTTTCCTCAATGCTACATCAATCTTTTAGAACAATTTCAAGCTAAAGCTTATCTCACCGTACCTATTTTTCGTGGCAATAAACTTTGGGGATTACTCGCCAACTATCAAAATTCTAGCCCTCGACAATGGCAAGAAGCAGAAATTGACATAGTAGTACAAATTGGCACCCAACTAGCAGTCGCCTTGCAGCAAGCAGAATTATTAGAACAAACCCAAAGACAATCATTAGAATTAAGAAAAGCCAAAGAAGCCGCCGACGCAGCAAACAAAGCCAAAAGTCAATTCCTCGCTAAAATGAGCCACGAATTGCGTACTCCTTTAAATGCCATCCTGGGATTTAGTCAACTCCTGGCTCGTTCTCCTTCACTCTCTTTAGAACAGCAAGAATACATAGAAATTATTAATCGCAGCGGCGAACACTTGCTCGATTTAATCAACGATATTTTATCGATGGCAAAAATTGAAGCTGGAAAAATTACCTTAAACGAAAATTCTTTTTGCCTCCATGAATTACTCAATTCAATTGAGGAACTGCTGCAACTCAAAGCAAATGCCAAAGGTCTACAACTACTATTTGAAATTGCTCCCCAAGTACCGCAATATATCCAAACAGATGAAAGTAAATTACGACAAGTTCTCCTGAACCTACTAGGCAACGCCATCAAATTTACCCACACTGGCATTGTCAAATTGCAAGTTCTTTTAGACGAAACAGAAACTACTCATCTCTCTTATTCCACCCCGGAAACTAAAATAGTCTTTATAGTCCAAGATACAGGCCCAGGAATTGCCCCCAACGAACTTTCATATTTATTTCAACCCTTCGTCCAAACCCAAACAGGTCGCCAGACAGAACAAGGAACAGGTTTAGGTTTACCCATTAGTCAACAATTCATCAAATTAATGGGAGGAGACATAACAGTTTGCAGCCAACTTAGTCAAGGAACTACTTTCACCTTCCACATTTTTGCTCATGTAGTTTCACATCTTGAGCAAAATGCCATCTCTTCCACAAAGCAAATTATTGGTTTAGAACCCAATCAACCCATCTACCGTATCCTCATAGTTGAAGATATTAAAGAAAATCGACAATTAGTAGTAAAATTACTCACACCTTTGGGATTTGAAATCCGCGAAGCAGAAAACGGTCAACAAGCAATTACCTTATGGGAAAATTGGCACCCCCATTTAATTTGGATGGATATGCAAATGCCAATCATGGACGGCTATGAAGCCACTAAATACATTAAATCTCAATCCCAAGGTCACGATACCGTAATAATTGCTCTCACTGCTAGCGCCTTCCAAGAGCAACAATCAGAGATCTTAAAATCAGGATGTGACGACTTTCTACCTAAACCTTTTCGGGAAGAAATGCTATTGGAAAAAATGGCTAAACATTTAGGATTGCGTTATCTTTATCAAGAAGATTCATCATCTACTACCGCTATTCATCCACCACCAGCAAAAATCATTAACCCCAATGACTTACGCATCATGCCAAAAGAATGGTTAACAAAATTACACAAAGCAGCACTCGCTATCAACGACCAAGAAGTAACTGAACTGATTCAAAAAATACCTGCAACTCAGTCCGAGCTAATTCAGGGTCTAGTAGAATTAGTGGATAACTTTCGCATGGATATAATTATCGAACTAAGCAGAGAATGCCCTGATGAGTAAATCAAAATCAACAGAGTATAAAGCAGATATCTTAATTGTTGATGACACCCCGGACAACTTACGGCTTTTGTCCAATATGCTCATGTCCCAAGGTTATCAAGTAAGAAAAGCAATCAATGGTCAGTTAGCTTTAAAAGGGGTAGAAGTAAGCCAACCAGACCTGATATTGCTAGATATAAATATGCCAGAAATCAACGGTTATGAAGTTTGCAAACAACTGAAATCTGGAGAAAAAACTCGTCATATTCCTGTGATTTTTATTAGTGCTTTAGATGAAGCTTTAGATAAAGTCAAAGCTTTTCAAGTCGGAGGAGTAGACTATATTACTAAGCCTTTTCAATTGGAAGAAGTATTAGCTCGGGTGGAAAATCAATTAACTATTCATCAACTGCAAAAGCAACTTTATCAGCAAAATGCTCAACTACAGTTGGAAATTATTGAAAGACAGAAAGTAGAAGAAGAGATTAGATTTCTATTTACCACTACTCAACTAATTAGTAAATCAATAGATTTTAATGATGCTCTAAAAGTTACACTTCAGCAAGTTTGCCTTGCCATTGGCTGGGATTTGGGAGAAGCTTGGGTTCCTAATAATAAAATTAGTAAATTAGAATATAGTACTGGTTGGTATACTAGTGAAAAAAGCCTGGAAAAGTTTATTGAAAAGAGTAAATCTTTAACATTACCTCCCAATAATGGATTACCGGGAAGAATTTGGACTTCCCAAAAATTTGAGTGGGTTGAAGATATTTCAGTCGAAATTAACCGGAAGTTTATTAGACAAAAAGATGCTCTGGAAGTCGGGTTAAAAACAGCTTTTGGTATTCCCATTTTAGCTAATAATAAACTTTTGACTATTTTGGTATTTTATAAAAAAGAATTAAGCCAACCGGAACAAAGGTTGGTTGATTTGGTTCATACTGTAGCTACCCAATTAGCTTCCCTAATTCAGCTAAAAAGAACCGAAGCAGCTTTAGTGAAAGCTAATCAAGAACTAGAGCGACTTGCTACTCAAGATGGTTTAACAGGAGTTGCCAATCGTCGTTTATTTGATGAATATTTAGGGATAGAATGGTTACAGATGTATCGGGAACAATTACCCATATCTTTGATTTTATGTGATGTAGATTTTTTCAAACTTTACAATGATACTTATGGACATCTTGTAGGAGACTTTTGTTTACAGCAAGTAGCATCAACAATTAATAATTGTATTAAACGTTCAACAGATTTAGTAGCCAGATATGGAGGTGAAGAATTTGCCGTGATTTTGCCCAACACTGATGCTAAGGGTGCGCTAAAAGTAGCAGAATCAATTAGACAGAGAGTTCAAGCTCTTAAAATTTCCCATAGAACCTCTAGTGTCAGCGAATTTGTTACCCTAAGTTTAGGAGTTACCACTGTTATTCCTAATTCAGAAATTAATCCCGACATTTTAATTGCTATAACTGATAAAGCACTCTATGCGGCTAAACAGCAAGGAAGGAATCGGATTGTTGTAGAAAATTTAGTTGAAAAAAGTTAAAGAAAGTTTTCCGATCGGGGGCATATTTAGGTGAATAGTTAATACTACCCACTTAGCAAGTTAAGAATAAGCGATCGCTTCTGATGAATCAGCAACAAGAACCACAAACAATTCCAGAAACAACAGCTAATATCCTGATCGTTGATGATACCCCGGATAACTTACGACTGTTATCTACTATGCTGACTGGGCAAGGGTATTATGTCCGAAAAGCAATTAACGGACAAATGGCTTTAAAAGCAGCAGAAATGTCTCCGCCAGATTTAATTTTACTGGATGTGAATATGCCGTTGATGAACGGTTATGAAGTATGTCTTGCTTTAAAAGCCAATCCGAAAACTTGCAAAATACCTGTGATTTTTATTAGTGCTTTGGATCAGGTAATAGATAAAATAAAAGCCTTTGAAGTAGGAGGAGTGGATTATATTACAAAACCATTTCAACTAGAAGAAGTTTTGGCAAGAATTAACAATCAATTAAATCAAAAGAAATTATCAGAACAACTAGAATATAAAAATCAGCAGTTGCAAGCGGAAATTAGCGATCGCAAAAAAGCCGAAGTCAAAATCCGTCTCTTACTAGCAGCAACTCAAGCCATAAGTCGCGCCGAAAAGTTTGACAGTGCTATTGAAGTAATATTACATTTAATTTGCAAAACAATTGGCTGGGATTTTGGCGAAGCTTGGATTCCCAATGAAAATCGCCAAGTCTTAGAATGTTCTCCCGCTTGGTATGCTAGTGAACCAAGTTTAGAAATATTTAGACAAAAAAGCCTTAATTTTACCTTTCCTTACAACGTCGGATTACCTGGAAGAATTCGCATACATCGGCAGCCAGAATGGCTCGAAGATCTTAGATCTGAATCAACAGAGACTTTTTCCCGCCAAGAAATTGTTGTTGCCGCCGGATTAAATTGTTGTTTTGGCGTTCCGATCGTACTTGCCGATGAAGTATTAGCAATTTTAGTTTTCTTCAAGAAAACTCCCACCAAAATCGAACCAAATTTACTAGAACTAGTTAATGCTGTGGCTACACAATTAGGTTCACTAATTCAACGTAAACGTGCAGAAGAAGCTTTAAGATTAGCTGAACAAAGATATCACAGCATTGTCGAAAACGCCGTAGATGGAATTTTTCAAACCACACCTTCAGGACGTTATCTCAGCGCTAATCCGGCTTTAGCGAAAATTTATGGTTATGATTCGCCTGCGGAATTAATTGCAGTTTTGAGTGATATTTCCCATCAACTTTATCTCGATCCCGATCGCCGCCAAGAGTTTGTTTCAAGAATGGAAAAAAATCATGCTGTTTATGGGTTTGAATCATTAATTCGGCGTAAAGATGGCAAAGTAATTTGGATTAGTGAAAATGCACGAGCCGTGCGTGATTCTACAGGAAACTTGCTCTACTATGAAGGTACGGTTTCTGATATTACAATGCGTAAAGTTGCTCAAGAAGCTCTACGTTACCAACAAGAACAAGCCGAAAAACTATTACTCAATATCCTTCCTGAACCCATTGCTCAGAAATTAAAATTAGGACAAAGTACGATCGCTGATAATTTTGAAAATGTCACAGTTTTATTTGCTGACTTAGTAGGTTTTACCGAATTGTCAGCTAACACATCTCCTCAGCAACTAGTAGAAAACTTAAATATAGTATTCTCGGAATTTGATCTCTTAGCCGAACAGTATGGGTTAGAAAAAATTAAAACCATTGGTGATGCTTACATGGCTGTAGCCGGATTACCTGCTTCTCGGTCCGATCATGCAGAAGCCGCAGCTGAAATGGCATTAGGGATGCTAATAAAAATTGCCGAATTTAATAGCAAAACTGGTACAAGTTTTAGCCTCAGAATTGGCATGAATACAGGCCCAGTTGTAGCTGGTGTAATAGGAATTAAAAAATTTAGTTACGATTTATGGGGTGATACAGTTAACACGGCTAGCCGCATGGAATCTCAAGGTATTCCTGGTACTATTCAAGTTAGTAATACTACATACCAATTGTTAAAAGCTAAGTACAAGTTAACTAAGCGGGGTTCTATCCCTATTAAAGGTAAAGGAGAAATGGTAACTTATCTACTCACAGGTAAAAAGTAAAATTAGTGCCGAGAATCTGTAGGTTGCCAAATTTCAGCTACCAATTGTTTATTTACTATATTTGTTTGTGTTGTTGTTGTCTTTCTTGCCGAATAAACTTGCCAATCTGTCTGAGCAATATCTGAGGAATGTGCTGGTAAAAGAAAATGTATCGCGAAAGTAACTGTGGCTGCTAATAAAAGTTTTTCTAACATCTCTAACTCCCCCCAAGAGTGGTAAAAACACCGCTCTAATGCTGATAGTAATACTATCTGTTCTTTCCGGGTTAGATCGAGTGATTCAACTCGCTAAAAAACTGTGACTATTTTCCACTAATTAAGTGATTGAGGTCACACTTAGGTAATCAGTTGAACAACTAAGGAAACAGGGAATTTGAAACAACAAAAAGAAAAATAATTGATTCCTTGTTCCCTCAGCAATACTACTTAGAGCAACCCAGACTGAAGGGCTAAAGCTGCTAAACCTTGAAGCAGGCCCAGCACATTGTCGCCAAAACTGGGACGGCGCTCTTTCGGGTTATTAAGTTGTTCAATTCCTGCAATTACCTGTTGCGCTGCTTTAGCACCGTCTTGATTGCCTTGAGCAGTGAAGAGTTCAGCTGCTTTTTTGGTATCAGCCAGCGCTGCTAGGCGATCGCCCTGATTAAACTGTACCATCCCCCTACCTAAGTAAGCATTGGCATAATCAGGTTTCATCACCAAAGCTTGATTAAGCAGTTCCAGCGCCCTTTGGTGATTATCTCTCTCTGCTTCTGCCATTCCCCAACGGTAAAAATCTTCAGCATTACCCGTATAATTTGGTAATCCAACGGCACCCAGCAAATTAGCATTCACTAAATTTGTCCCGACTAAATTTGCCTGAGATAAATAAGCACCTCTTAAATCAGCAGCAGTGAGATTAGCACCGCTAAGGTTAGCACCTGTGAGATTAGCACCATGCAGACTGGCACCCATCAGGTTAGCACCCCTGAGATCGGCACCCATCAAGTTAGCACGGCTGAGGTTAGCCCGACTTAAATCAGCACCAGTCAAATCGGCACCCACTAGATTAACCATTACTAATCCAGCGTCAGTTAAATCGCATTGAGAACATTTTCTGGTGGCAAGTAGCTGTCTGGTATGTTCAGGATTAGCCGCAAATGCGGGATTGATCGTCAGACTAAATGTGGTTAGTAAAGTGGCGCTAGCTATGGGCGTGAATTTCATAAGCTTATCGATCGCGAGGTTATGGGAACTTTTTTGCATAACAGAATTTTGCTCAATCAAGGCGATTAACACAAGTCTTTTCCCCAACTAAATTTTACTTTTTCCGGTGTGAAGCTCCTTTCTGTAGAGGTTTTATTATGTTACACCTAAATATAAAAGAGATAAATTTATGCACAGATTACTTACCGGAAAGTTAAAGCTAGAACAATTAACAGTGCCGATCGCTAATTTACCACCATCCTTACAAGGCATCAAAATCGTCCAACTTTCGGATTTTCACTATGATGGTATCCGCTTGTCAGACAATTTGCTAGAAGAAGCGATCGCAACAAGTAATCAAATTCAACCTGATTTAGTATTTCTCACAGGCGACTATGTTACCAGCGATCCCGCCCCAATTCATAAGTTAGTACTCCGACTTAAACATTTAACAAGTCGCTTTGGTATCTACGCCGTTTTAGGCAACCACGATCTTTATCATTCCCACTCAAAAACTACCATTATTCGAGCTTTAACTAGCATTGATATTCATTCCCTCTGGAATCAAATTGTTTATCCTTTTGGCCCTGAATTAGCCATAGTCGGATTTGCCGATCTCCGTTCTCATCAATTTAACCCAGGCGCAGTCATGCCGCAAATAGATTCTAAAATTCCTCGCATTGTCTTATCTCATAATCCCGATACTGCGGAGCAATTACAATCTTGGCGCGTCGATTTACAATTGTCTGGTCATACTCATGGCGGTCAAGTTATTATCCCTAAAATGGGCCCACTTCCCGGACTATTACCAGAAATCTATCGTTTCGTCCCTCAACCTTTGCGTCAACATTTGCCTTACGCTAGAAAAAAATGCTACAAAGTGTTTCAACATTGGGAGTGGTCCCAGGTTTACACCAAGTAGGAAAAAATTTGCTTTATGTAAATCGAGGATTAGGGAGTTACTTACCTGGGCGATTGTTTTGTCGCCCAGAAATTACTCTAATTCAGTTAGTTGCTCAGGATTGATTTTGCTGAGAAATTTTTAAGCGTTAATTTTCTCTTCGATTTTGTGCGATCGATTTTCCACAATTCCTGAGTTTTTCACCGCAAGCGCTGCCAGAAACTCGGTTTTTAGCCGGACCTTTCGCCTAAACAACTGGAAACCCGCCTCGCTAAGGAAAATACTGGTAGCTCAAGGCGGGTTATTG
This sequence comes from Floridaenema flaviceps BLCC-F50, assembly GCF_041929275.2. Classification (NCBI taxonomy): domain Bacteria; kingdom Bacillati; phylum Cyanobacteriota; class Cyanophyceae; order Aerosakkonematales; family Aerosakkonemataceae; genus Floridanema; species Floridanema flaviceps. The sequence continues at coordinate 1,545,064 of NZ_JBHFNR020000001.1, forward strand.
GGATTACAAACAGTCGAATTAAATGAACCGACTGATAACGAACAGTTTCCAAAAAGAAAGAAATTTAACTCCAAAACATGGACTATACTCGCAACAGGCCGGACGCTCGCTTTGCATCACCTCCGATCATTAGACACTTGCCGATCGATTTGCGTTCTTAACAAGAACAAGCAAGTACTACAAGACTGAACGCAAATATAACTCTCAAAAATGAAACATCATTCCGGTTATCTGCTGCACTAGGCATCGAGCAGGAAGGCACAGGCTCGAAACCAAACCAAGATGTGAAAATTGAATGAAGATCTACTTGATTGTTATAGTCGATGAAGATATCGCTATCTTTCACCTCTAATTCAGAACCGAACTTGAGAGTTTCCAACCTCATTCGGCTCCTGCGCGTGGTTGCTTGTCAGCAATAGTTCGTTGGATTACTCCGTTAAACCTTAACTCCTATTGGTTCGCTCCTATCCTGTTACCGCCTTGATGACTACTAGACCGTTCGACGCTTTGCTATCGCCTTTACATCCGGGCAATTGCGGGAATGTCAGTCGTTGGTCATTGTACGCATAACGGTTTTCATCCCACTCTCAGTCAAAACTGGAGTCTTAGGCATATCTAGAGTTACTCCTTTGGAAGCCTCCACAACGCTCATCCTACGTCTGCATATCTATGGCATTACCCATAGCTTTGGCTTCTTAGGATATCCCTCCCTTTAATCCATGCGGTCTGGTTGACCTGCTACTTGGTTTTAGTTGTAAGATAGATGAAACTTTGACACTGGTTTCTATTTAATTGTCTGGGGTATATCCTACAGACTCCCCTTTCGGGGGCTTTTACAGAGAGATTAAGGGGTTACTTCGTTTCTCATGTTCATTTCGCGTCAGATTTAGGTTCCTAGTATCCACCGGGGGCTTTTATCACCACGACATTCATACCACACAAAATATGAACAGTCTAACCTCCCTTTTTTCTCCGTGCTGGTGAACCCAATATGGTTGGCTCAGTTGCTCAGTAAATGAACCTGTTGCGACCACCCACCCTCTAAGGGAGACATCGATTTAGATGTCATTTTACAGCTAATTTCCAATGCACGTAGTATAACGATGGTTCGTACTAGATTCACTATACGTTAACCTTGTCTGACTCCACTAGCCGGGATTCTCTATTAGCTTCGAGTTACCGTCATTTAGCCCATGCACCGCAAGTCCAGGATACCATCCCTGAAAATGTGGGACTACGTATTCACTCCTGTGGTTTGGAGGAAGGGAATTAAACCCTCATGAACATGAAATTATCAAGGTTCAGAAACCTAGTCTCTTTCCCCATCTACTATTAGTAGTGTTTTAAGAGAACGAATCGCACTGTGCCTTACTTAATAAAGTAGCATCTGTTTCTCAGTAATGCGTGAAATTTTACTAAACTTTAAAGAGCTTTATTTTTTGAAACAGTCTCTAACGCTTTTTAAAAGAATGATTGAGTCTTACTCCTGTTAGTAAATTCAAAGTAAAAAACCCCTCAAATTTGAGGGGATTGGTTGCAGATTCGGAGAATTGTACTTTTATTGTCCAGCAGGACTGCTATCACCAGTAGCAGACGGTGAAGCATTATCACCAGATGTTGTGGTGTCGGTTTGATCTCCAACATTAGAATTAGTATTACCGCTGACTCCCGGAGATGGAGAACCTTGAATCGAAGGTAATTCTTGAGTTGAAGTTGCAGGCGATGAATTGTCAGACGATCGCTCAGTTCTATTACGAGACTGCTGCTGTGGAGAAGCAGGTGGAACAGTGATATTAACGTTTGGTGTTGGTTGTGGCGCAGGTGCAGGCTGTTCGATATTAATATTTGGTGCAGGTGTAGTTGTAGTTGGTGTTTGTCCTTGAGGAACTGGAACTACCCGCACTTCAGGATTCCTTTCAATTACTCTTTCTCTTTGAATAATTGTTCTTTCAGGTTGTGGAGAAGGTACAACTACAGGCGCAGGTGCAGGCTCAGGTGTAACTACAGGTTCCTGATTTTGCCGATTCCATAAATAGTAAGCTAAAGCCGGAATAGCAAGCAAAGAACTCAAAACAATTCCTAATATCAAACCACGAGCCGCATTATTATTATCGCGGACTACTTGGCGACCATCGTTATAGCGACGTTCAGCAACTCGACCATGAACATAACCATCTCTGTACTCTTCGGGCGGTATCCTGTTAATAGTTTCGGTGTTTCTTGGTACTTCCCTGTAATTGTTTCCCTGAGAGTCGGGATTAACTTCACGATTGTATGATGTGCGTTTATCGTTGTCGTTATACATGATTTTTACCAGAACTCATTAAAATCTTTTTCATTTTGAGAATAGCCCTTGTTTTGGAGAGTCTGGCTCTATCGCAAGTGAGGATCGTCTTTCTATCAAAAGATAGTCTTCTTTAGATATACGAGTTAAGGATTAGGAAGAAAAACATATTGTATAGAGGTTTCATGACATGAATTGTAGAGAGGTTTGATGACCTCAATTGTAGAGAGGTTTCATGAAACGTCTCTACAGTTATTTAGAAGTTAAGGTACAATTGCTTGCCAGGTAGCAGCACCAACAATTCCATCAGGTTTTAGTCCATATTTTTCCTGTGCAGCGATAACCGCAGCTTGGGTATCTTTGCCAAAAATTCCGTCTACAGAACCTTGAAAAAATCCGATCGCTTGCAATCGTTTTTGTAACCAAAATACTTCGGGACTTCGCATTCCAATTTTCAGGGTTGGTAAATCGGCAACTATTGATTCTGAATTTTCTGTGTTGGGATTTTCTGTGTTGCTATTATCAGTTGGAGACTCTTGTTTAGTAGATTGATTTGTCGAAGATGTGATTCTGTTTCTGGGATTATATCTGTTAGCTAATCGAGAGTTATTAGCTGAGGGTGGTGTTAGGGGAAATAGTTTTTGCCAAGTTTCTCGATCGACTATTCCATTAGGATTTAAGCCAGCCGCTTGCTGAAATTGGGTAACTGCGATCGCAGTACTCTGATTATAAACTCCGTCAACTTCACCTTTATAAAATCCCAAAAGTTGTAAAGCTGCTTGCAATTCCGAGACGGCAACCCCAGTGCTACCACTTTCTAAAACCGGACGATTGACAATCAAACCTGTTGCAGGTTGTGCAGTTCTCTGCACAGATTCTACTTTTTCCTGTGCGATCGCTGCTGAATGAGGATACCACATCAACAGAGAAACTGGAAATAAAAACACCGAAATCCTAGCCAGTCTTAACATCTGCAATTTTCACTCCTCAATGCTGATGAAAGCTATTTTGGGGATTAATTTTCCCAAGTAGATTCTATCAGTCCTGCTACCGCAGATTCCGGGCCAACTAGAGAAATGTAAGGTTCAACAAAATATCGATTTGCCACTTCCTGAATTTCTTCTGTAGTCACAACTGCAACTGCTTTGGGAAAAACGCGATCGAATCCCACACCCAAACCTAAAGTTTCATACCATCCAAAAACTTGAGCAATTTGAGCATTAGTTTGTTTACCCAAAGCATATTGACCTAAAAGTTTATTTTTAGCCGCTTGCAGTTCATCAGATTTCAGAGGAATTTTGCATAACCTTTCTACTTCTGTTCTTAAACTATATAAAGCTACTTCGGTATTTTCCGGCGCAGTTCCCATGTACACTGCAAATTGAGAAGCATCTAAACGAGTCGGATAAAAAGCGGAAACTTCGTAAGCTAAACCGCGTTTTTCGCGTAATTCCACAAACAAACGACTAGAAAGACCATTTCCCAAATATGTATTAATTAACTTCAAAGCTGCATAATCAGGACTAGTCACAGATGGAGTTAAATAACCCAACATTACAATTGATTGTTTTGTAGGAATTGGTGTAATTCTGGGGTGAGGAAAAGCCAGAAGTTCGGGTAATTCTACACTAGGAATTGGTGTATCCGGTATTTCCCAATCACCGAATACTTTTTCTATTTGGTTAACTACTTCTTCCGGGGTTATCCGACCGACAATACAAATTATGGTATTATCTGGACGAAAATAAGTGTGATGAAAACTATCTAATTCACCTCGACCCAAATTAGCGACAGTTTCTACTGTTCCCAAAGTCGATAAAGCATAAGGATGGTCTTGATACATTGCTTGTCGCAGTTGTTCAAAAGCCACAGTAAAAGGTTGTTCTTGTTGCGATTTAATTGCTTGCAAAGTCATGCGCCGTTCTAATTCTACTTCAGCTTGGGGGAAAGTAGGCGATCGCAACAATTCCCCGGCTAACTCCAACATCTCTGGAAAATCAGCCGAAACAGTCTTCATGCTGAGTAAAAAATAATCCGTAGTGGTATCTGTGCCCAAACTTGCACCCAAAGATTCTACTCGTTCGGCAATTTCAGCAGCACAGAATTGCTCAGTTCCTTTAGTAATTACCGATGATAATAAATGAGATAAACCTGCTTGATATCTAGGCTCACAGCGACTACCAGCTTTTATAAAAATCCTTGTGGCAATAATATCCGCCGCTGGATTTTCTAGCGCCAGGATCACCATACCATTATTAGTTACTATTCGCTGCATTGTTCGCTCTGGTAACGACGAACTGCTGACACCTGGATTAAAAGAATCTTCCATTGTAACTTCGGAATTCATTAGCTAATTATAAAAATGGTAATTGAGCAATTTCAGAAGAAAATTTCCCAGGAAAACAGGGGGGAAAGAGGTCAATTGGCTACTGACTATCTTTTATCTTACCTTTCCGATTCGCCGTAAGGTTTTAACTCTGTTACTACATAATGGTGAGGTGACAGAAATTCGGTGGCTATTTGTTGCACGTCTTCAGCGGTAATTCCTTGAATTTGCTGGGGATAGGTTACTGCTACTTCTGCTTGTGCGATCGTATTATAGTAACCATACAAACCAGCTAGCTGACCGGGCGACTCCGTAGAAAACGCAAAATCATTACACAACAAACGTTTACACCTTGCCAATTCTATCTCTGAAATTGGTTCAGTTTGTAAATCCAACAAATGTTTACTGATCAACGCTTCCACTTTCTCTATATTTTCCGCTTCCAAGTGAGCCGTAATTGTAAACAAGCTCGAATCTTGCTGTAACGAGAAATTACCACAAATCCCATGCACCAACTGTTCTTCTTCCCGTAACTTACTCACCAATCGAGAACAGCGTCCTTCTGCCAAAAGCACCGAAATTAAATCCAATCCATAAGCTGTACGAACTTGGTCTACTCCTGGCCCTGTCCACGCCATCAACAAGCGAGACTCTTCTATTCTGTCTAAAAACAGTTCTTGGCGACGAACTTCTTTAATCGGTGACAAAATTTTGGTTGAGAGTGGCGGACAACTAGACCTTGGCTTAAAACCACTAAACGAATTACTCACCAACTCTAATGCCATTCCTTGCGGCACACCACCCACAATTACCACCGTCATATTTTCCGGTTGATAATGGCAAGCATGGAAACAGCGCATTGCTTCTGGCGAATGCTGTAATAATAACTCTTCTGTACCCAAAACCGGACGACTATAAGGATGGTTTTGGTAGACAGTCTCCATCATCACTTGGAAAGCCAACCAATCAGGATTATCCTGTGATTGGTGAATTTCCTCCAATACTACATCTCTTTCTCTAAAAAATTCCTCGTCAGGAATGGAAGCATTTAGTAACAATTCTGCCAGATAAGGCAGAGTATCTTCCAAGTACGAAACAGCCGTAGTGATGTAGAAATGAGCATAATCATGACTAGTAGCAGCATTGGTAGTGCCGCCCCAGTATTCCACCACTTGATCGAACATCCCCGGAGGAACTTGTTCGGTGCCTTTAAAAATCATGTGTTCTAGAAAGTGCGCCATTCCAGACCATTGTTCTGGCTCTCTAGTCGCACCTGCACGCACCCAAACATCTACAACAGCTACAGGTGTAGCCGGAATGTACTGATGAATAACCGTCAGCCCATTATTTAGCCTGAATACATCAGCCGAGAAGTCTGACAATTTCGGCAATTGAGAAGTCGCGCTTAATCTCAAATCCGGTATACCATTCGTTTTCACTTAATGGTAACTCTTTCTCAAGGAATAGAAGGAACATTTTTGTACAAATTTCCTGACAATCTTTGTTGGGGACTCTTGACTGGGGACAAGGGGACAAGGGGACAAGGGGACAAGGGGACAAGGGGACAAGGGGACAAGGGGACAAGGGGACAAGGGGACAAGGGGACAAGGGGACAAGGAGTTCATTAACTCAAAACTCAAAACTCAAAACTCAGAACTTTCCCAGCCCCCAGTCCCCTGTACCGAATTTGAAAATAGAGTATAGAATAAGAAACAGGTTACTCTGCGGCGTTGGTGACTGCCAATAATGTTTTGTGATCTATGCTTTTTCGATAAGGGAGTTTTGAGAGCTTAGCGGCAGTAGACCGGGCTTTGTTACTCGGAAACTTTTAAGCTAGAGCCAAAGACACCCACCTGGATTTAGTCCAGGTCAAAAACTGAGGCAAGACGGCGTTGCGGAAACCCACAAGAATCAATTACCTCTGTCTGTAGACAGGGGTAATTTGTTATTTGGGTACTGGGGTACGGGCGATTCATGAATCGCCGCTACTATTGAGGATTGGGGAAGTTTTGAGTAGTGAGTTATCACCTTGTCCCCTTGTCCCCTTGTCCCCTTGTCCCCTTGTCCCCTTGTGCCCTTGTGCCCTTGTCCCCTTGTGCCCTTGTCCCCTTGTCTCCTTGTGCCCTTGTCCCCTTGTCCCCTTGTCCCCAGTCAAGAGTCCCTAACTATCGTACCAGATGGATTCTACTTGTTGGGCGAGTTTTTGGAGTTGTTGGGTGGTGGTCGATCGATCGCTATGATTTAACAGTATGGTAACGTGACCGAGTTTGCGACCGGGGCGAGATTCAGTTTTTCCATACCAGAGGACGTGACAGTTAGGTATTTGGGCGAGTTTTTGGCGTTTTTCTTGGTAGTCGCTGTGGGAATGTTCGTATCCCAAAAGGTTGACCATTACTGCTGCGTCGCATTTTAAGGCCCGATTGCCTAAAGGTAAACCGCTGACGCTTCTTAGGTGCATTTCAAATTGGGAGGTGTAGCTGGCATCGATGGTGAAGTGCCCGGAGTTGTGAGTTCGGGGGGCGATTTCATTGACTAGGATTTTGCCGTTAGGGGTGAGGAATAGTTCGATGCCGAATAGACCGATCGCTTGTAAGCTGTTGAGGAGGGTGTGTGCGATCGCTTCCACCTGTAATTGTACTGCTCCATCGATGTCTGCTGGCACTAATACCCGCCGACAAACTTGGTCTTCTTGTTGCGTTTCTACAACTGGATAAGTAACAATTTCCCCATCAACAGAACGTGCTGCAATCACAGCTAATTCTTTACTAAAGGGAACGTATTCTTCTAATAAAACCGGAGTTTCCCCAATTTTCTGCAAGGTCGCTTCTAGAGACTCTCGATCTTTTAAAATAAAAGTCCCTTGACCATCATAACCATGCCTTCTAGCTTTCAAAACTACGGGAAATTCCTGTGGAAAATCCTCTTGTAGGACAGGCATCTTGCCTGTCACCGCCTCCCCCTCAACTGCAACGAATTTGGGAACTGGCAATCCAATATCTTTGAGATAGCAACGTTGATGATATTTGTCGAGTAATGGTGCTAAAACTTCTAACCTGGGACGAAAGCAGATACCTTGTGATTGTAGGGGCATCAAAGCTTCCAGGTTAATAAACTCATTCTCGAAGGTAATTACATCACATTTTTTTGCCAATAATGCTGTAGCAGCAGCGTCGTCTATTGGTGCCAAAATAGTTTCTGATGCTATTGCGGCAGCTGGGTCTGTTGCTTGGGGAGTTTGTACTATTAGTTCAATATCTAATGCTTTGGCTGCATCTCCCATCATCCAAGCTAACTGCCCTCCGCCAATTACGCCAACCCGTTTTATCTTGTTCATTGGTAATATTTTTCTCGTTCGCCTAGCGTGTGCGTAGCACGTATCGCCAACCATCGGTCTTTGGTAATTCCATCACCCAACACCTAATCACTATTATGAAACAATTTTGGCTATTTATAGTTAGTTATATTTACCGATTGATTGTTAGAACAATTTCTCTGTTAACGGGTAGAGGTGCCGGAAAATTTGCCACTATTTTACCGAAAGGTCAAAGTTATCTAGTAAAAAATTATTGCGGTCTTTATAATTTTAATGTTGATACTACTTATCCGATCGAATCTTCCGTTTGGCTTTGTGGTGTTTATGACATGGTTACGACTAAATTTTTACGTAAAGTAATCCATCCGGGTGATGTTTTTTTAGATGTTGGTGCTAATTGTGGCGCTTTGACTTTAGTGGCTGCAAGTTTAATCAATGATGGCAAAATTTATGCTTTTGAACCTGGGGCTGAGATTCGCGCTCGTTTACAAGCAAATATAGATGCTAATGGGGGATTAGGCGATCGCATTAAGGTTGTACCATTAGGTTTGGGATTAACTAAAAGTCAACTTTTTTACCATGAAGACCAAAACTACAGAGGTAATGGTTCGCTGCACATTAGTTATGGTGTCCCGGTAGAAATCATTTCCTTAGATGAATGGGTGTTACAGGAAAATATTAGCCAAATCGATGTAATTAAAATTGATGTAGAAGGGATGGAATATGATGTGCTTTTAGGTGGTAAGGCAACTTTGGAAAGGTTTCGTCCGCTGATTTACTTTGAAACAATTGAGTTATTTTATGGGGAAAAACAGCATAATATCCGAGATATTTACGAATTTCTCGGTAATTTGGGATATAAGATTGTTAGACCTACATCACCTCACTTAGAAGTGAATTTTGCTGGGGAATATCCGGCAAATTCTGTGGCAGTTCCAATGAGTAAATTAGACCGCTTAAAAATTAAATCAGCCAGTATCAACGACAACCTAAAGACTCACGGGTAGACACTCCAGTTTGAGAATTTACCCCCGTTGCTACTTGGCAGAGTTCTCTAATTTGTCCTCCATCTAACAGCGCATCTGTGAAGTCTGCACCAGCGATATTTGTATTTTGAAAAGTGGAACGTAGCAAAATTGATTCGACTAAGACAGCATCGCTTAAATCAGCATCGGTAAGATTAGCTTGATCGACCATTGCATTAGTTAAGTCGGCGGCGTGTAAATTCGCTTTAATCATTACGGACGCACTCATCACTGCACCACGCAAGTCAGCATTAGCAAAATTTGTTTGGAAGAGATTGGCGTTGGAAAATTCTGCTGCTGGTAATGTTTGCCCGGAAAAATCTCGCCCAGGAAGTTGAGCATTACTAAATGATAAGGGAGGGGCGTATTTTGTTGCTGCTTGCGCTGGTAAAGCAGAGAAATAAAGAGTTAGCGCCAGTACAAATGTTACCAATTTTCGCAAAATCATAAAAAACACTAGGATTAACGAGCTTTTCCTTGACATTTATAGAATATAGCATTTTAGCTCATCTTTAGTTTCAATTATTTTAGTTCGTTCAATCAAAAAACAACTGATTTTTGCTATTAAATTTTGCTGCTCATCTATCAAATTGCTGAAAATAATTTTAGTTCATTCTCAAGTGATATAAATGCTGATAACAATCTCTAACTTCAGCATTATGATTTGCTTTTTGAAACTGATCTAACCTAAAAACATAGCAAAAGCAAATTTCAGAAATCAGCCAGCAAGGAGCAACTCAATTATGGCTAATAACCTGTCGAAATCTAATCTTCTTTCCATTGGTGTAATATCTGCAATTTCTGCTGCGGGACTGTTGTTTGGTGGATTAGAAGCAAAGGCACAAACTACTGATTCTAATCAAATGAATCAGTCACCAACTCAGCCATCTCAGAATAATTCTACACCCGCTGGATCTAATTCTCCATCTACAATTCAGCCATCACAAAATGTATCTCCTTCGACAAATACTTTACCCGCTACACCTTCGACAAATAGCACACCTTCTCTGGGTCAATATTCTCCAAATCAAGCTCCTATCTTAAGAGTAGGTAGCCAAGGTCAAGCAGTTAGAGATGTGCAGGCTTTGTTGAGTCAACAAGGTTTGTATAGAAATGCACCTGATGGTGTTTATGGGCTTCAAACACAGGCTGCTGTGAGACAATTTCAACAATCACAAAACTTGCCTGTAGATGGTATTGTAGGGCCACAAACTTGGGGCGCAATGCTTAACAGTGGTAATGCAGGCGGTAACACTGGCAATCTTGGTACCAGCGGTCAATCTCAGTAATCTGAGTAAAAGATTTAGCAACTGAATTTTAAGTGTTGTAAATAAGTCGGAAGTCGGCGGAATGCTGACTTCTGACTTTTTATTTTTTGTTGATTATATTAATTAAAAATTTCGTATACTCAAGTAAGAGTGTCGTGCTTGCTTTCAGTGTTTATTATGATTGGCCTTAGTACATTTGAAGAAATAATCGGTAGTCATAATAAAGTTTTGGAATGTAGACCAGATGACTATCGCTCATGGTATAGGCGAGGCAATAAGTTGCGAATTATGGGCAAATATTACGATGCAGTTGCTAGTTATGAAAAGGCTATAGAACGCCAACCGGGTGATTATCGTGCATGGTATCAACGGGGAAATGCTTTAGATGATTTGGGGCGCTATGAAGAGGCGATCGCATCTTACAATGAAGCATTGAATTTATATGCCAAAGATTACTGGGTTTGGTATTGGCGGGGTCATTGTCTCAGAAAAATGGAACGTTTTAGCGAGGCAATTGATTCTTTTAACCAAGCTTTAGAATTGAAACCAAATGATTATTGGGCTTGTTATAATCGCGGTCATGTTTTGCGAGAATTACAGCGGTTTGAAGAGGCGATCGCATCTTATGAGCAAGCGATGAAAAGTAGGGAAAATGATTATTGGTCTTGGTATTGGCGAGGAGATTGTTTGCGACATTTGGGGCGCGATAAAGAGGCGATTTCTAGTTACAATAAAGCGTTAAGAACTAAACCCCAAGATTTTTGGTGTTGGTTGCGTCGAGGAGATGCGTTGCGCTGTTTGGGAAGATATCAAAGTGCGATCGCCAGTTACGATAAAGCTTTAGAAGTGCAACCGAAAGATGCTAGTGCGTTGTACCATAAAGCTTGTTGTTGTGCCAAACTAAGAAAGGTTGAGTTAGCGGTGGAAAGTTTGGGGAGAGCGATCGATCTTTACCCGAAAAAATATCTAAACTTAGCTCAAACCGATGCTTATTTTGACCCAATTCGCGGTTATCAAGAATTTGAAGCTTTGCTGCAATAAAAGTTAGAAAGTTCAACAATTGGAGTTAATTGAAAATGCCGATTATTCGCGTGCCAAAATCCTGGGAAATTCCTGAAAATGAAGTAACACCAGAAGCCGCTTTTTATAATCGGCGACGCTTTCTTAAAACCCTCGTAGGTGCTGGGTTAGGCGCAAGTATTTTGCCGATCGTTGGTTGTCAGGACTCTTCATCATCAGAAAATGTTGAGTTGAACAAAACTTTGGATAAACCCAAGTTAACGGGAGTTAAACTGAATCCAGCTTTTGCGGAGGTCGATCGACCTATTACCAACGAAAAATTAGCCGGACAATACAACAATTTCTATGAATTTGGCAGCGGTAAATCAATTTGGCAAGCCGCCCAAGCTTTACCTACAGATAATTGGAAAGTTGAGGTAACGGGATTAGTTAAAAATCCGCGTACTTATGACTTAGATGATTTACAGAAAAAGTTTAATTTACAAGAAAGAATTTACCGTTTTCGCTGCGTAGAAGCTTGGTCAATGGTAATTCCTTGGATTGGTTTTCCCATGCGAGATATTATCGCCGCAGTTGAGCCAACTTCTAAAGCAAAATTTGTCCGATTTAGTTCTTATTACGACCCGAAAGTTACTTATGGTTCCCTTGTAAGCCTAGTGAAAAAGTTACCTTGGCCTTATCAAGAAGGGTTGCGAATTGAAGAAATGGCGAACGATTTAGCGTTTTTTGCTGTGGGGATTTACGGTCATTTATTGCCAGATCAACATGGTGCGCCAATTCGGGCAGTGTTGCCTTGGAAGTATGGGTTTAAGGGTGCAAAATCGATTGTAAAAGTTGAATTTTTGGAAAAGCAACCTGCTACTTATTGGAATACTTTAGTGCCGAATGAATATGATTTTGAGGCAAATGTAAATCCGACAAAACCCCATCCCCGTTGGTCACAAGCGACCGAGAAATTTGTCGGGAAAGGGCCGGGTTTTTCTTGGGAAAGAAAGGAAACTCTTCCTTACAATGGTTATGGGGAATATGTGGCGAATTTGTATGTTTGATCCCCCCTAACCCCCCTTATTAAGGGGGGAACAGCATTCAAAGTCTCCCTTATTAAGGGGGGAACAGCATTCAAAGTCTCCCTTATTAAGGGGGGAACAGCATTCAAAGTCTCCCTTATTAAGGGGGGAACAGCATTCAAAGTCTCCCTTATTAAGGGGGGAACAGCATTCAAAGTCTCCCTTATTAAGGGGGGAACAGCATTCAAAGTCTCCCTTATTAAGGGGGGAACAGCATTCAAAGTCTCCCTTATTAAGGGGGGAACAGCATTCAAAGTCTCCCTTATTAAGGGGGGAACAGCATTCAAAGTCCCCCTTATTAAGGGGGGAACAGCATTCAAAGTCCCCCTTATTAAGGGGGATTTAGGGGGATCTAATTCGGAATGATGCAAGAATAGAAGAAATTTTTAACCGCAGATGAACGCAGATAAACGCAGATAAATACAACTAAAAGGTGTTACCATGATTGCTTCACCTCAACCTTCTTACTTCACCCCTGACGAATACCTCGAAATGGAGGAACAAAGCCCGATTAAACATGAATATATTGATGGGCAAATTTATGCAATGGCAGATGTAAGCGATCCTCATGTTACTATTGTTGGAAACCTGGCTGCACTTCTCCTTAATTATGTTCGAGGTTTAGGTTTTCGGCTTTATATTTCTGCTATGAAAGCGCGAATTGAATCATTAAATCGCTTCTATTATCCTGATGTTATGGTGACTTGCGATGAACGAGACAAGCAAACAGCAAATCATAAACGTTTTCCCTGCCTAATTGTAGAAGTTTTATCCGACTCTACAGAAGCTTTCGACAGTTCTGATGATAAGAGGGGAAAAACAGGCAATGGTACGCAGTGTTTGGATTGTGCGGGATGATGAAGATTTTCCTCGGTTGATAACTTGTTTTGTTTTGTAATTAGGAGTAATAAGATGAATTCACAAATGAAGTTATTGGATGTGGTAGCATTGCTAGAAGATTTACCTGAATTAGGTTTATATCGGGGTCAGGTGGGAACAATTGTGGAAGTGTATGAACCAGGGGTTTTTGAGGTAGAATTTAGTGATTTAAACGGTCGCGCTTACGCTATAGAAACTCTGAATGCTAATCAACTGATGCTTTTACATTATCAGAGGTTGTCTGAAGAAATTAGGACTTACGCACTGAACCCTAAAAGCTAGATCCCCCCTTACCAAGGGGGGAATCTGTAAAGCCCCCTTGGTAAGGGGGTTGGGGGATCTGAGTGCGTAAGTTCTAGAAATATTAGTTCAAACTTGAGAATGTTACCTTTTTTTCAAAGGCAAACTAACTGTAAAAGTTGTCCCTACTCCTACTTCACTCTTCAAACTAATACTTCCACCATGCAACTCGACACACTTTTTCACCACCACAAGTCCTAACCCCGTTCCTGGGATATTTCGCACATTTTTTCCCCGATGGAATGGTTCAAATAACTGTTTTTGATCCGCTTCGGAAATGCCAATTCCTTGGTCACGAATTCGCAAAATAGCATTATTTCCATCGCACTCTAAACTAAAATAAATGTTGCTATTTTGGGGAGAATACTTAATCGCGTTAGAAAGCAGATTTGATAAAATCGACTTGAGCAATTTTTCATCTAAATAAGCGCGACTACATTCCCCAACACATCCAAACCTAATTTGATGATTCGCACCTTGACTTAAACGTATTTCTTCAATAATATTCAAACAAAAACTTTCCAAATTTAAAAACTGCGGCTTAAATTCTAATTTTCCTGTTTCAGCGCGATTAATAGTTAAAATATCATCCAATAATTGAATCATCGTTTTTACCGAAGATTGAATTCGGTTTAAATTCCTAGTAATTTTCTCATTTTGCTCTGATTGACTACTGCTATTTTCTAAAAGTTGCGCTGCTGCTAAAATAGTACTCAAAGGTGTGCGGAATTCATGAGATGCCATTGAGAAAAAGCGCACTTTTAAAGCGCTGAGTTCTTTCTCTCTTTCCAAAGCGAGGCGAATTTCATCTAAACGTTTGCGTTCGGTGATATCGCGAGAATTGACAAAAATTCTGGTAGTTTCTGCATAATCTACAAAGTTCTGACTAATCGCTTCAAAAATTCGCCAAGTTCCGTCTTTGTGACGACGACGAAATTCTATTGATAAAGCAGTTCCGGGATTTTGAATTGTGTTAGTAAAAGTTCGTAAAGCGTTGGTAACATCGTCTGGATGAATGTATTCAAAAATATTCTTTCCCACTAAGTCAGCGGAAGCGTAACCTAACACTTTTTCAACTGATGGACTTTCGTAACTTATAGTACCATCAGCGTCAATAATGGTGATAATATCTAAAGCATTTTCGATTAAAGATCGGAATCTTTCTTCACTTCTTCTCAATGCAGCTTCTGCCTCTTTTCTCTCGGTAATATCTCGTTGCACAGATATCCAATGTGTATACCAACCTGTTTTATCTGCAACTGGAACGACGCTAAATTCCACCCAAAATTCTGAACCATCTTTGCGGTAATTAATTACTTCTACTGTGACTGATTCCCAATGAGAAAGTGCCTCTCTAACCTTTTTTAATTCGTTGCGATCGGTTTTTGCACCGTGAAGAATTCGCGGATTTTTTCCTAACACTTCTTCTAATGTATATCCAGTCATGTTGGTAAATGCTTTGTTAGCATAAAGAATGCGGGGTCCCGGTTCATCAATGGGTGCTGCTTCGGTGATTAAAACTGCGTCATTTGTGTTAACAACTACTGACTGAAGTAGGCGTAATTGTTCTTCTTGGCGCTTTTGTTCGGTGATGTCTGCAACTACCGCTACTAAACCATTAACATTACCTTCGCTGTCTTTTAAAGGTGCAGCAGAAAAGCTAATATCTATTGTTGTTCCGTCTTTTTTTTGTCGTTTTAATTCGCCCGTATAATGAATTGTTCCTTGCAAAATGCTTTGTTTTAATGTTTGGAATTCTTCGATTTTATCTTCGGGAACTATGGGGTTAGGTCGATCGCAAACTTCCGCTTCTGTCCACCCAAAAATTCTTTCGGCAGCAGGGTTCCAAAGTTTGACGTTACCATTTAAATCTAAGGTAAAAATGGCGCGAGGAGATGCAAAAATTAATGCTTGTAAGGTATGATTTGTGTGGCGCAATGCTTCGTTAGCTAATGCTAATTCTTCGGTGCGTTGTTGCACGCGAATTTCTAAGTCGGCGTTGAGTTCTTGCAGCTGTTCGTAAAGTTCTGATTGTTGAATGGCGATCGCTACCTGAGTCGCCAATTGTTTCATTAATTCTACTTCTGATGTTTCCCATTGTCGAGGGCCACTACAATGGTGTGCAATCAATAATCCCCAAAGGTTTTCTCCTTGTAAAATCGGAACTACTAACTTTGCTTTTACGCCAAATTGTTTAACAAATTCAATTAAACAAGGTTCAATGTCTGATTTTTCAATATCGGTAATGGCACGAGTTTTACCTTTTGAATAAGCTTGATGATACTCTTGGGGAAATACTTCTTCGGGAAAAGATTGTCCTAAAATTAAGGGCCATTCTGGTAATACTGTTTCGGTAATTGCTGTACCTGTTCCATCTGCCCAGAGGCGGTATATAAGTACGCGATCGCATCCCAAAAACTGTCTAACTTCGGCTACAGTTGTAACTAATACTTCTTCTAAGTTTAACGATTCTCGAATATGATGGGCTATTTGGGTGACTAATCTTTCTCTTTCTGTTTGTTGGCGCAGGACTATTTCTGTTTGTTGGCGTTTGCTAATTTCTCGGTTTAATAAGTAGTATGCTGCTAGTAAAATCAGGAGGTTAATTAGGAGGATGATTAACATTTTGGGTGAGGTTGAGAGATTTTATTATTAAAACCGCAAAGAACGCAAAGAACGCAAAGAGAAGAATTTGTAATAAGTTTAATCTATATAGGAAATTCCCACCCCAAAAAGGAGTGGGATAATTGGCTTTCACTTCAACAAGTACGGAGTAGGAGTTTAACGTAGTCGATGGAAGCTATAGGGAAAGATGTTTTTCACCGCAGATGAATTTTAGTTGTTGATTGTAATTTTAGCAGGTTGCCAATTTTCTAAGGCGGTTTGGCAACGCAATCTTACAATTGGATCTGTTTGTTGTTGTAAAGCTTGTTCTAAAATTGCTTGAGTTTCTGGGGTGTTAATTTCTTGTAATGAGACGATCGCCGCATAGCGTAATGCCCAATCTTCAACGTTAGATAATGCCCAATTTAGTTTTTCTATGCAACGATCGATCGCCGAACTATCGTTGGTTGTACTGCCGATTTTTCCTAACCCTCTCGCTGCCATTCTTCGCACGCTTCCCTGACAGTGATTGGCAACTTCTATTCCCACAACTTCAATTAATAAATCGACGGCGCGAATATCACCAATTCTTGCTAATGCTTGGATAATAAAACCTTGAATTCCGTGATCTTTACATTTTAAAAATGCGGTAATTAAAGGTTCTACCGTTTCGCTGCCAATCTGTACTAATGATTCTACTGCTGTTGATGAAATGGCAGGATTATGATGGTGCAATTTTTCGATTAAAGATGCGATCGCTTCCCCACTACTTACCCCAACTCCCCGATTTTCAGGTAATAACAATCGATCGATCGCACCCAACAAAAAGCTTTTTCCCTCCCCAGATGTCTCATTCTCTGCTTCATCTGCCAGCAAAGCTTCCAAAATTCGCTTCAAATTCAACAACTTTAAACTATCAGCGACTTTTGCGGAAATTATCGCTTCTGCTGCGGTTAAATGTCCGATCGCACCTAAATCAAAAGCAGCTGCCCACCGCAAATACATATTCTCATGACTGAGATTTTGCACCAACCTTTCTATATATTGCGGTTCCTCAGTTAATAAATAAAGATATCTCGCCGCAGCACATTGCACCCGTTCTGATTTATCCTGTAAAAAAGGTGCAATTAAATCCCGAACTTCCCATGCTTGTAAAGTTCCTAAAGCTTCAATTATTGCTTCGTAAGGTTGTTCCGAATGGGATTTTAAAAGCGTAATTAAAGCGGGAATTGCTTGGCGATCGCCAATCGCTGCGATCGCTTGTACCACAGCTTCCCTTAAATTCAAATCTTCACAATCTAAAGCTGTTAATAATGCAGGTAAAGCTTGGGGATTTTTTAACTGTCCTAATGCCCTCGCCGCTTGTCTTCTTAAAGGATATCCACCCTGTTCAGTACGATAGCGTTCATCCCGCAAAGCTGCACATAAAAAAGGACAAGCTGACTGTATTTTATTTTTACCTAACCACCAAGCAGCATAATAACGGGTTTGATTATCATCTCCGGTTAAAGCTGCGATCGCACTTTTTGCCGAATTAATTGGTTCAGTCGAGTAAGTAGTAGTCATAAAAATTGTTCTTTATTATTAGGGACTAGGGACTAGGGATTGGGTACTGGGGACTGGGTACTAGGGACTAGGAAGAAAGTTTTGAATTGTAGGGGTAGGTTTAGCAAAATAAAAACCCCTTTAATTCCCCTTGTCTCCCAGTCCCCAGTCCCTAGTCCCCAGTCCCCAATCACCAATTACTGAGCAGGTGTAACACTGACAATTTTGCCGCCCCGCTTATGGATTTCTTGGTATTTTTCAGACAATTGATCGAAGGGTACAGTATAAACTTGGCGACTGCGACGCACTGCAACTTTTGTACCAACTCCGCCTATAATTGCTTCTACCAAATAGACGCGAGCATCTCCTCTATTGGGAGCACTATGTAAAGTTCCACCACTGCTAGCAGTACTTCTGGTAGTAACTGTTGGAGGAGTAATACTATTTGCCAAATTCATGGAAATTCGCAGCCGCAGTCTGGAATCTTTGCCTCCATACTGGGCATTATCGCTATTTCCATTTCCCCGATATAGGCTAAACAAACGGTTAAAACCTACGGTTTTTTGCCCTGCAATTGATTGGAATCCCCGGTAAAAGGGAACGGTATAATCACCAAAAGCAGCGCTATATTCTGGGCTATAAATGTAGGAATCGATTTCTGCTTCGTAGCCCTGAGAAGCGTAAATATCAACGTGATAAGCAATCTCTGATTGGTCGTAAGGCGCACGTCCCAATAAGTGCTTATAATTCAACTCAATGAACCGCACTTGGGATTTGTTGTAGAAAAAGCGCTCTTTGTAAAATTCTGATTTTGCTAAAATCGCAACAAATTGCCGCACGTTAATGCTGCCATTTCTTAACAATGCTTCAGCACTGGAAAATACACCACTGGTGTAAACTCTTTCCCGTCCGAAAACGTGCTCGTAAGCGGCGCGAAAAACTTGTTGCAAATCGTCTTCTGTCCAATTGCGGCGCAGTTCAAATTTTTTCCCAACTGCGCCGCTAATGCCTAAGCGATCTTCTGTTAAAAGGCTCATGTTTTACTGCTCCATTAAAAAACGTTTTTGTCATTGGTCAATTGTCATTTGTCTTTTGTTATTTGTCATTTTTAATCAGTTATTAATCAATGACGAATAACTAATGATTAATGACAAACAACCAATGACAAACGACCAATGACCAATGACTAAGAACGAGTTAGCTTAGTGCGTTGATTGCGTAGTTGAGGTAAATGTTGGCTTCACCAGCGGCATCGCCAGACAAACCATGATTATCACGAACGAATTCTAATGCTGCAACGTACCAGCTGGGAGATAATCCCAAAGCAGCGTTGAATTCTTTCACACCTGCTAATACATATTCATCGATCGGTCCTGTACCACCAACAACACAGCAGTAGCTAATAGTACGCAAGTAGTGGTCGATATCCCGTACACACTTGTTTTTGCCTTCTTGAGTAGAAGCATATTGGGGCCCTTGCATTTGGGTGGTGTAAGGGAATTTTTGATACACATGGTTAGCAGCTGCTTCTGCCCACTTTTTGCCATTATTGTTAAATGCTTTAGCGGCTTCTAATCCAGCACGAGCACGGTTAAAGCGACCGAAAATCGCTTGCACTTCGGTATTGCTGAGGTAAGCGCCACGAGAATCTGCTGCTGCAATTGCTTCTGTGATCGGGGTTTTCATGATATCTTTTTTCTCCTCAATGCTTTGATTAAGCTGTGGTGTAATCTGAGGTTTGTAACTTAAATTCGATTCATTGTGCAGGATGGCAGATGAAAAAGGCTAAAGAACTTTTCCTTACCTTCTGCCTTCTGCCTTTTTACTAGGCAACTGCGCCAGCGGCTCGATCGAAATAACCAGCCAATTCTGACATTAAAGCGCTGCAATCTCCTTTGGTAATTCCATTGGAATCGTTAGCAATTTGAATTGCCGCATCTTTCATTTTTTGGATGCCTTTAGCAACAGTGCCACCAGGAGTTCCTAAAGCTTGGTAGGTTTCGCGCAAACCATTTAAGCAACGATCGTCCATTACACTGGCATCGCCCGCTAGTACTGAGTAGGTGACATAGCGTAAAATAAATCCTAAGTCACGAATGCAAGCCGCTTGGTTGCGGTTATGGAAGCAAGCACCACCAGGGCCGAAAACTTGGGGTTCTTCTGCAACTAATGCGCGATAAGCATTTGCAGTAATGGTGGAAGCGTTGCTGGTGAGGCGGTTAACTACGTCCAAGCGCTTGTTGCTTTCGGCAACGATATTGGACAAAGCATTTACTTGATCTTCGCTTAGGTAAGCGCCTTTCTTATCAGCTTGATCAACTACTCTGGAGAAAGCGTCGAGCATTTTCTTAAATCTCCTAAGTTGCTTAGGTTTTATAAATTGCGGCTGTCAAAAGTTCAGCTTGCATAGAACCTTACCTTCCAAAAGTAAAAAAATTGGTGAGGAAACGGTAAAGAAATCGGAAAGATTGTAACGAATTGAGTAATTTGTTACAAACTGAAACAAAGGCTTAAGTTATTATTACAAGTCTTTGTAAAAAATCTTAACTTTTATTGCGAATCTTAAGCCAAAATAATGTCCACCAAAGAGGGTAAGATTTTCTCATCTGTCGAACTCTTGCTGCCAGAAGGTTATTAATTTTGATGAGAAAATTTTGCGCTTATGAGGATTCTTCTGGTTGAAGATGATTTGCGTCTTGCGGAAACGTTAGCGGAAGCACTGACCGATCAGCGCTATGTTGTTGATGTGGTGAGTGATGGGGAATCAGGATGGGAACAAGTCAAGGTACTCAACTATGACTTGATGCTTTTAGATTTGATGTTGCCAGAATTGGATGGGAAGAGTCTTTGTCAGCGTTTGCGATCGCACGGTTACAATATGCCTGTGCTCATGCTCACCGCTTGCGATACCGTCACTGATAAAATTAATGGCTTAGATGCGGGTGCGGATGATTACGTAGTAAAACCTGTAGATTTAGGGGAATTATTTGCTAGAGTTCGCGCTTTATTGCGACGCGGAAATTCCTGTTTACCCCCGATTTTAGAATGGGGAAAATTGCGTTTAGATCCGAGTACTTACGAAGTGAATTATGCAGATAAACCTTTACATTTAACCCCTAAAGAATACAGCTTGTTAGAATTATTGCTCAGAAGTGGGCGGCGTGTTCTCAGTCGCAGCATCATTATTGAACACATTTGGTCTTTAGAAGCACCCCCAGAAGAAGATACAGTGAAAGTGCATCTTAGAAGTTTACGGCAAAAGTTAAAAGCTGCGGGTGCTCCAGATAATTTAATCGAAACAGTTCACGGCATAGGTTATCGCTTACGACAGTTAAGCTAAATTAATTTAGATATTCCAAAATTAACAATCGCAAATAATCTAGCATCCGAATATAAGCTTTAGTTTTTTTGTATTCTTCGTTTGTTGTTAAGTAGAATTTAGCGATCGCCCCCACATCAAATACACGCATAGCTTTTAATTGCTCAATTGCTTCCGGCTCGTTTTTAATTCTACCTTGTGCTTTAATTTGGCTGGCATAGCCACGAATATTTACCGTTAACAGTTCTAGTTCTTCTAAAACTGTAAATTCTTCTTCAGAAATAGGTAATAGTTTAGCTATTTCTTGGCGTTCTTCTTTCGTGTTTTGATATTCAACTTTTAATTGGTCTAAAAGATCAATTATGTAATGTTTGGTTATTTCTGAATTTTTAGTATTGAACGTTGCTTCATTCATCATTAACTCCGTAAGAACTAAAAATGGATCTAAAGGAGACTCATCCGGCATCTATTTTTTAACTGTGTTTATTTTATCTAAGCACAAATGTATATCTATTTAATACCATGCTTAATAAAAGACAAATCCACTGCACCGAAGTTGGTCACCAAAGCCACATTTAAGTTTTCCAAAGATTGCACTAACCACCGCAAATCCTCCACTGTTTGCGATTCATAGTAATTAAATAAAATAGAAAATCGCCTTTCTAAAAGTGGCTTAACTTTGTTGGAAAGAAGGGCTATTTTTAGTAATATGCCGATCGTTCGCCGAGGGCCAAGGTTAGCCACCAAATCGAGAAAGAAGTAATAATTGGGATGAGTGGGACTTTCTACCAAAAAATTGAAGAGTTCGCTACAAGTTTGCATAATTAAATCATCATTTAATTTCTGGGAGTCTTTTTCAGGGAATAAGTTTTTCAAGTGTTGATGAAGCCGATTGTTAAATTGATGTTTGCCATATTTCGGATCGATCGAATCAATTAGGTAGTCGTACAGATAAGATTTAAACCCTCGATAATTTTGGTTTTTGCTAGTTTGAGACAGAAAATCTTGAGCTAAGTCTCGATAAGTATAAGAGTCTTTGACTTTACCAACGAACTCTTGCAACGCGAGATAAAGTTTTTCATCTGTTAATAAGGTAGGGTTTTTCATTGGCGCGATCGCTTTATTTCCGAATTCAGAATCAATTCTCTTAGCGGTTTTCAGATGCCTTAAAAGATAAAGGGTATATTGAGATAAACTAACCTCAAATTGTTTTTGTCTCTGTTGCTGAATTTCTCGAACAGTTTGTTTTTGCTCGGAAGAAGTTTCGTCACTCAGCAAACAATGATCGTATAAAAAGGGATAGCGTGAAATTAATTGTCCTAACGGGTATTTAGCCTCTTGATTAACTGTGAGAATTTTGGGTGCAAATGCGGGAACTAAACGTCGTAAGACTTTGTACTCTTCACTTTGAGTAAAATTAGAGGTTAATTCGTGCAAACGTTGCACTAGGCGAGAACGACTAGCAATTCCCGAAAATCTGGAGGATGAGTTTTCAAATAGTTCTATCAATTCTGCGATCGCATTTTTATTTTTTTGCTGCATCTGCCAACGGTTAATTAAAATGTAGCAGCAACGACTAATAATGTAATTAAAGTCTTGCTGATTTTCTAAATTAGCAATGATTTTATATAAGGCTGCTTCAACATCCGTTTCAGGATAACCAATGCCATCAATAAATAGCCGATGAAAGCGTTCGATAATTTCTGCTGGCGCTTCCTTCTGAACACAGCTAATTAGGTGATCGTAGATTATTTTTTCATGGTTATTTTTCATCTTCTGATTATGATTAATTACCGTTATTGCGATATTTTGACTAATTTATGTGATGCTTTTCCCTTGATAAAACTTACAAATTTAGCAATTTTGATTAATTGTAATTTTTAGACAAGCCCCTGACCTATGCGGCGATTCTTAGGTATTAATTATACAAGTTTTACGGAAAACTTTGCTTATTTTCCTTCATTTGTCTAAGCAGAACTATGTAATGATTGTATCTACAAAATGATAATAACATCTATTTAACATATTTGCCAAAAGTTTATTTACTAGCGCCAACGATATCGCTATTATTCTAGAATCACAAGGGTTTGCGGTAATCAATCATATATCAGTCTTAATATAAATAGTACGTAAATGTAATAATTTTGCCACTGCAAATTTTACTAAGCAAACCCATATCCTAATTTATAAAGAATATGTAATGTTAACTTAAAAAAGTTGTAAAGTTTATGAAATATCCTGAATAATTGAAGATAGTTGTTTTTTGCTAACTAACTTAGGAGTATATATGTCACTCGTACATCTAATTATCTTGTTGGTAATTGCGGCGGTTTGTGGTAGTCTGGGGCAGACTTTAGTCGGTTACTCAGCTGGTGGCTGCTTAGTTTCCATGATTGTTGGTATTATTGGTGCTTATATTGGGATGTGGGTAGCAAATGAATTTCATTTGCCTGTTTTCTATGCTTTAAATATTGGGGGCAAACCTTTTCCGATAATTTGGTCAATTATTGGGTCAGCAATTTTTGCAGCTATACTGGCTCTAGTTAATAGGTTAATTAGAGGAAATAGGTAATTAGGCATAGCAGCAAGTAACTTCTAAAATGTCAAAGTAGATAACATCTTTAACACCCAACCATGCAAACTCTGGAAAAGACTGAACCTAAATTGCAAGAACTGAAAACTCGCCTCATTGAAATTAAAGATATTGAATCTGCTGCTGCTGTGTTGTATTGGGATCAAGCTACTTATATGCCCCCCGGAGGTGCAGCTGCCAGAGGTAGGCAAATGGCGACTCTCAAACAAATCGCCCATGAAAAGTTTACCGATCGAGCGATTGGCGAACTGTTAGAAAATTTGCGGAGTTATGAAGAAAGTCTTCCTTATGATTCGGATGAAGCTAGTTTAATCCGGGTGACTCGGCGTTTGTACGATCGCGCCGTGCAAATACCCGCCCAATTTATGGCAAAATTCTCTTTACATCGGGCCCAGTCTTATGGCGCATGGGCGAAAGCTAAACCGGAAAATAACTTTGCAGCTGTGCAGCCATATTTAGAAAAAACCTTAGAATTTTGTCAGGAATATGCTAACTTTTTTCCCGGTTATGAACATATTGCAGATCCCTTAATTGATGGGGTTGATTATGGAATGAAAGCGGCTAGTTTGCGATCGCTTTTTGCTCAACTCCGCCAAGAACTTGTTCCCATTGTCGAAGCTATTACTTCTCAAACTCTCGCTGATGATTCCTGTTTACATCAACATTTCCCGGAAGCAGAACAGATTGCTTTTAGTCATAAAGTAATTGAAAAAATAGGTTACGATCTGCATCGAGGAAGACAGGATAAAACCTTACATCCCTTCATGACTAGCTTTTCGATTGGTGATGTGAGAATTACCACTCGTGTTTATGAAAATCACCTGGGTCAAGCATTATTTAGTGCGATTCATGAAACTGGTCATGCCATGTATGAACAAGGCGTTAATATAGAATTTGAAGGCACACCTTTAGCTGATGGCACATCTTCAGGAGTGCATGAAAGTCAATCTCGATTGTGGGAAAATTTAGTAGGGAGAAGTCGCGGATTTTGGGAATATTTCTATCCACAATTACAGGAATTTTTCCCGACTCAATTAAGTAATGTTTCTCTAGAATCATTTTATCGAGCTATTAATAAAGTAGAGCGATCGCTAATTCGCACCGACTCTGACGAAGTTACTTACAATCTTCATGTGATGATTCGGTTTGATTTAGAATTAGCAATGTTGGAAGGGAAACTTGCAGTTAAAGATTTGCCGGAAGCTTGGAACGATCGCTACAAATCTGACTTAGGAATTGTTCCTCCTAATCATAGTCAAGGCGTAATGCAAGACGTACATTGGTACACGGGCATGATTGGCGGAATGTTCCAATGCTATACTTTAGGTAACATTATGAGCGCCCAATTTTTTGCCGCAGCACTGAAAACTCATCCAGAAATTACCACTCAAATTCAGCAGGGAAATTGTAACACTTTACTCAATTGGTTACAAGAAAATATCTATTATCATGGTTCCAAGTACACTACTGCTGAACTAATTCAACGAGTAACTGGTAGCAGCTTAAGCATTGAACCGTTTATTAGTTACCTCCGTAACAAATACGGCGAAATTTACGCTTTGTAAAGGCACTAAATGTAGAGACGTAAAACTAAGGCGGGCAGGATGCCCACCCCACAAGAAAGCTGTAAATCTTGTGGGGTGGGCATCCTGCCTGCCCCATCCATAAATAACTATTATCATTTTATTTATTTACACCTACTTAATTGACCGAACATGATATCAAGCATCATCTTAAAGAAAGCAGAGAAATTTATCCTTTCTCTTAACATTAATCATACTTACGATACAGGCATTCACCGTACAAATATGTAGCTTGGTAAAAGAAGTAAGTTACAGGAAGGTACTATGTCTGATTTGCTTAATGCTGTAATTAATAGTGACGAGAAAGCTGATTTGCGACATTTTCTCAGCGACTTGCGCCAACAAGAGAAACGATATTTACTCCGCAATGACATTTTGAACGGTTTTGCTAATTATTGCATTAAATATGAAAAAGCTCAAGAATTTCAGGAAAATTCAAATTTAGGCAAGTTGATATACTACACTCAGGAAATTATTATTGAGGATGGCAACCTTTGCTTAATTATTCGCCCCAAAATTGCCTCCCAAGAAGTTTATCGGCTCACAGAAGACTTCAAAATTGAGCCGATGACTGTACAGGAATTGTTAGATGTGCGCGACTTACTAGTTAATCGTTTCCATCCCAATGAAGGGGACATATTTGAGATTGATTTTGGCCCTTTTTACGACTATTCTCCCACAATTCGCGATCCGAAAAATATTGGTAAGGGAGTACAATTCCTGAACCGTTTTCTTTCTAGTAAATTGCTGCAAGATTCGCAAAAATGGTTAGAGGCTTTATATAAATTTCTCAGCCTACATTCCTACAATAATTTACAACTATTAATTAACGATCGCATCAAATCCCAGCAAGAACTTTCCGATCGCGTCAAGCAAGCATTAAAATTTGTTAGTAATCGTCCAACTGATGAACCATACGAAAAATTCCGCTATGAATTACAAGCAATGGGATTTGAACCCGGTTGGGGAAATACAGCTAATAAAGTGCGAGAAACTTTGTCATTACTTGATGAATTAATTGATTCTCCAGATCCACAAACTTTGGAAGCATTTATTTCTCGCATTCCGATGATTTTTCGGGTGGTTTTAGTTTCACCTCATGGATGGTTTGGACAAGAAGGAGTTTTAGGTCGTCCCGACACAGGCGGACAGGTAGTTTATGTACTCGATCAAGCAAAAAGTTTAGAACAAGAATTACAGGAACATATTTCTTCAACTGGGTTAGATTTGTTGGGTGTGCAATCAAAAGTAATTATTCTCACTCGCTTAATTCCTAACAATGACGGAACCCGTTCTAATCAACGTTTGGAGAAAGTTCACGGGACAGAAAATGCTTGGATTTTGCGCGTTCCTTTCCGGGAATATAACCCAAATATTACTCATAGTTGGATTTCCCGGTTTGAAATTTGGCCTTATTTAGAAACTTATGCCATAGATGCACAAAGAGAGCTTTTGGCGGAGTTTCAAGGACGACCAGATTTTATTGTGGGTAACTATTCTGATGGTAATTTAGTAGCTTTCTTGCTTGCCAGACGTTTGAAAGTTACTCAATGTAATATTGCTCATGCTTTGGAAAAATCCAAGTATTTGTTCAGTAATTTGTACTGGCAAGAATCAGACGATAAATATCATTTTTCGTTGCAATTCACTGCTGATTTAATTGCCATGAATGCAGCGAATTTTATTATCAGCAGCACTTATCAAGAGATTGTCGGTACACCGGATAGTGTGGGACAATATGAGTCTTATAAATGTTTCACCATGCCGGAACTTTATCATGTGGTGAATGGCATTGAATTGTTTAGCCCCAAATTCAATGTTGTACCGCCTGGGGTGAACGAAAATGTTTATTTTCCTTATAATCTTCGAGAAGATAGAATCAAGAGCGATCGCGATCGTCTAGAACAAATGTTATTCACCCAAGAAGATCCAGAACATATTTTTGGTAAATTAGACGATCCTGATAAGCGTCCGCTATTTTCAATGGCGCGTCTTGACAGAATTAAAAATATGACTGGTTTGGCAGAATGCTTTGGTAAAAGTCAGGCTTTACAAGAACAGTGTAACCTAATTTTGATTGCAGGTAAATTGCGGGTTGAGGATTCGGGCGATAATGAAGAAAGAGACGAAATTGAAAAGCTTTATCGGATTATTGAAGAGTACAATCTTTACGGCAAAATTCGCTGGTTAGGTGTGCGTTTACCTAAGAATGATTCGGGAGAAATTTATCGCATCATTGCCGATCGCCAAGGCATTTTTGTCCAACCTGCGTTGTTTGAAGCTTTCGGTTTGACTATTTTAGAAGCAATGATTTCGGGATTACCGACTTTTGCAACTCAATTTGGTGGGCCATTAGAGATTATTCAAGACAAAATAAACGGGTTTTATATTAACCCAACTAACTTGGAAGAAACCGCAGATAAAATCGCAGAATTTGTCTCTAAGTGCAACCATAACCCCGACTATTGGCGAGAAATTTCGCAGCGAGGAATTGAACGAGTTTATAGCACCTACACTTGGAAAATTCACACCAATAAGTTGTTATCTTTAGCACGAATTTATGGCTTCTGGAACTTTACTTCCAAGGAAAACCGGGAAGATTTATTACGCTACTTAGAATCTTTGTTCTATCTGCTTTATAAACCAAGGGCACAGAACTTGTTAGAAAAACATAACCACTCGTAAAAAAATAGCGATCGCTAAGAGGACAGCGAAGCGATCGCTAAAACCTCATAAATATGCAGATGCTTCCCAAATAGAGCATGAACAGTGTCTTTCCAATCACAAGTTAACTTCTTATTAATTACTGTTCACATACCCAAAAGGGTGATCGAATCTATAAATATAGATCCCCGACTTCTAGAAGAAGTCGGGGATCTGGGCAATAGGACTAAACTCCTTACAACAGACGGTTAATACAAACTTTTAACCAATTCCTTCAATTACGGGATGGAAGTAGAAAGCTATCCCTAAAACTATGTAAGCTGCTAATAGTAAAGTTCCCTCTAACCAGTTCGATCGCCCATCGGAACTAATCGAATTAGCAATTAACACAGCTACAGCTACAGCTACTAATTCAAATGGATTAAAATCTAAATCCATTGGTTGACCCAATATAAAACCAGCTAAAACTAATACTGGGGCGACAAACAAAGCTATTTGTAAACTTGAACCTACTGCGACGGAAACGGAAAGATCCATTTTATTTTTCATTGCCACAGTAACAGCGGTTGCGTGTTCCGCAGCGTTACCAACTATGGGAACAATTATCACACCAGTAAACAAAGCTGTTAATCCTAAACTTTCGGTTGCTACTTCTAAAGAATCAACTAAAAGTTCTGATTCCACTGCTACCATCAAAGTGCAAGCTAACAGTATGCCAATCCATAAAGGTAAGTTAACTTTACCACCCGATTCTTCATCCGCTAGATTTGAGTCAGCTAATGTTTCTAACTCTTCGGGCTCCATATCTGCTACACCTGCGTCGTAAAGATAGGTGTGGGTACGCATGGAAAACAGCAAAGTCAATCCGTAAACTATGATTAAGACGATCGCCACCGCACTAGAAAGCGTTTGCATCGTACTTTCGGAAATCCCCTGCGAAGTGTAATTGACCATTGTGGGTAATAACATGGCAATTACGGCTAAATTCATGGAAGAAGCATTAACTCGCGCCACTATGGGCTGAAATTCTTGCTCTTTGTAGCGCAGACCTCCTAATAACATAGAAAGCCCCATAACTAAAAGCAAGTTACCAATAATTGAACCTGTCAAGCTAGCTTTCACCACATTGATTAATCCAGCATTCAACGCCACCAAACCGATAATTAATTCGGTAGCATTGCCAAAAGTGGCGTTTAACAACCCCCCCAAGGAAGGGCCAAGAACTACGGCAATCTCTTCTGTAGCAGTTCCCATCCAAGCCGCTAAGGGCAGAATTGCCAAAGCTGAGGTGATGAATATGACAATTTCTCCCCAGTGCAGGAAGCGTGCGGCGATCGAAATCGGAATGAAAATTAAAAGGGCTAGGAAAATTTTATCTTTACTCAACATTTAGTTTTGTGTGTTTTGGTTCATTACAGTATTATGCACATCGATAGAGAACTAGAAAACTAGAGGGGCTAATAAAAACCCTCTTTGGATGCAAAGACCAGCAGGAATAGTAAATAATTATTTATTTTATTTACTAATTTTGGCAATTCTTAATTTATATTTTCAATAGTAGTTAAAAATCGTTAATTAATGTGGAATAATTCTAAATTTTAGGGTTTAATCAGGGAAGATAAAAGAAAACACCTAACTCGGTATGTGGCTTTTATTTGCCAAGTAAAAGATCGCTTGTAGTAAAGTTCTCGATCGCTACGGATTACATCAACTATCTATTAGTCTTCGATCCCCAGCCATAGCCAAAAAAATTACCGACCTGTAAGGCTAAAACCCAATAACAGGCGGGTTGGCAAGCTGTTTAACCTAACAAAATTGGACTTAGTACTTATGACTGCTTTCGCAGATTTACCAACTTCCCTCACCGGGGAAACTGAGAACATCACGGCATTAACAACTAATAATGAGTCGGGGATCGATCCCCAACAAATTACCGGAGTTTTTGTCACGGTTCACGGACATTTCTATCAACCACCAAGGGAAAATCCTTACTTGGATGCGATCGAAAGGCAACCAAGTGCGTCACCTTTTCATGATTGGAATGAACGAATTCACCACGAGTGCTATCGTCCCAACGCCTTCGCTAGAGTGTTAAATGACAAGGGCGAACTAGTGGGGATCATCAATAACTATGAGTACATGAGTTTTAATATTGGCCCTACACTCATGTCATGGTTAGAAAAATATGATTTAGAAGTTTATCAGAGAATTTTAGAGGCCGATCGAAAAAGTTGCGATCGTCTAAACGGGCACGGAAATGCGATCGCTCAAGTTTATAACCACATCATCATGCCTTTGGCGAACACTAGGGACAAATACACCCAAATTCGTTGGGGCAAAGAAGACTTCCGTTCCCGCTTCCTTCGCGATCCCGAAGGAATGTGGTTGGCGGAAACCGCTGTAGATTACGCTACCTTGGAAGCAGTAATTGCCGAGGGGATTCGGTTCTTAATTTTGGCACCTTCCCAAGCCCAACGTTGCCGACCTTTACCCACAGCAGAAGAACCGGAAGCAGAATGGTTAGAAGTGGGAGGCGGACAAATCGATCCCACCCGCCCTTACCGTTGTTTCTTGCCCGGAACTGACAAATTTATCGATATTTTCTTCTATGACGGCCCAATCTCCAGAGATATGGGCTTTAATGATGTGCTGAATAGTTCCCATAACTTAGCGGGAAGAATCGGCATGGCAATCCAAGGGGATCGCCGTCCCGCCCAATTAATTTCCGCTGCTACCGACGGCGAAACCTTTGGACATCACAAGCAGGGCACAGAAAAATGCTTGGCTTATGCTTTTACCAGCGAGTTTGCCAGTCGGGGTTGGCAAGTGACAAACTTCGCCCACTATTTAAGCTTGAATCCCCCCGCTTGGGAAGTGGAATTAAAACCTGTGACCGCTTGGAGTTGCAGTCACGGAGTCGATCGCTGGCAAGGAGACTGCGGTTGCGGTAGTGGTGGAGGATGGCATCAACAATGGCGGCGGCCTTTGCGCGATGCCTTGGATTGGTTACGGGATCAGTTAATTGAAGTTTACGAGGAAGTGGGGCGAAAGTTTTTCCTCGACCCTTGGCAAGCTAGGGATGAGTATATTAAGGTGATTCGCGATCGATCGACTGCCAATGTCGAACAGTTTTTAATTAGGCATCAATCTCATAAACTTGAATCAGCAGAAAGAATTGATGCTTTGCGTTTGTTGGAAATGCAGCGGCATGGTTTGCTAATGTACACCAGTTGCGGCTGGTTTTTTGAAGAAATCTCCCGCCCGGAAGGTGTGCAAATTCTCCGCTATGCTTCCCGCGCCTTAGAATTAGCGGCAGAAGTGGCAGGTGTACATTTAGAAAAAGAGTTTGTCGATCGCCTCGCCCTCTCCCCCAGCAACGTCGATACTTTCCGAACAGGCGATGAAGTTTATCGTCAGTTAGTAGTTTCCGCACAGGTAAACTTCCAGCAAGTAGCAGCACATTACGCCATTTCTTCCCTGTTTACCACCTACCTACCAGAACAGCGGGTTTATTGTTACACCGCTAATCAAATAGATTACCAATTGCAGCGCATGGGACCGTTAACTTTAGCCGTAGGTCGATTGCAATTAGTGTCAGAAATTACTTGGGAAAGTGCAGATTTAACCTTTGCCGTATTGCATTTAGGCGGTTGGGATTTCCACTGTTGTATTAAGCGGTTTACTTCCCGTCGCGCCTACAGTCAAATGAAAGAAGAATTATTTGATGTTTTGCAACAAGCAAGTGCAGCACAAGTAATTTTGGCAATGGTTAAATTGTTTGGCGATCAAAGCTTTAGTTTAGAGAATTTGTTTGCTGAAGAACGCCATCGAATTATGCGTTTATTAACCCAGGAAACTTTGGTGCGGTTGGATCAACTTTATACCCAAGTTTATCGGGATAACTTTGGAGTTTTGCGGGCGTTTCATCGCGACGAGTTACAAGTACCGCAAGAGTTACAAGTAGCAGCAGAAGTTGCTTTAAGTAATCGGGCGATCGTGACAATGCGATCGCTAGAACAAGTGCTCAGCGATTTAGCTTTTGACGATCCGCAAGCTGGATTAGCAGAAATTGCGGAATTAGAAGCAGTGGCGATCGAAGCAAATAGTATGCGCTGTAAGCTAAAAATTCGCGAAGGCAAGCAAATAATGGAACGGTTAATTTTGCGGTTGCTTTGGCATCTGTTACATGATGCTAATCCAAGGACAATGGAAGCCGAAATTCACCGTTTAGAACGCATGGTTGATGTTGGGTATCGTTTGAATCTTGGCTTATCTTTGGATCGGGCACAGGAAATATTTGCTAACGCTTTGACTAAGCAAATTATGCCTAACTTTGTTCCGGTAAGTGCGGTTTTGGATGGGGGAAAGAGCGATCGAACTCCCGCTTGGGAATTAACCCAAATGCGTCCTTTAATTCGCCTAGCTGAAAAACTCAAAGTTGACATCGACTTTTGGGTGAGTCAATTAGTCTAATTTGTCAATTATCTTAAAATATGTCGGAGCAATAGGAAAACACTCATATTTGCTCCGGCATATTTTTTTGATAAAACAGAGAACCATTAATAAATTTATTTTTTTGAATTTCAACTTATCTTTTTGCATTAATATATTTATTCCTCATTTTAAATTTATTGGATGGTTGAGATGAAAGAAGTTAAGAAAATAATTTTCCATAAAAGTTTATCAGCGATCGCCTGGACGGGATTGATAGCTATCTTTGCAACTTTTCCCTTGCCTGTTAAAGCAATTACATTAGTTACTGAACGCACTGCTTTGGAAGGTAACGATCAATTAAATTGGTCAAGTTTGGGATCAGCGCAACCTTTCAACTTTTTACTCAATTCATTTACAGCCACATCTTTAGGTGGTTTGGGGCTAAAGGTTGATATTCCATTACCTACTGAACCTGGAATCACTTCACCTTTGGTATTTCAAACTTTACCACCACCAAGCGGCATTCCAACTAACTTTGCTAGCGGCGATTTTGTTTTGTTAACAGGGTTGAGACTGGGTACTTTTCCAGCAGTTGGTAATCCAGGGCCTTTGACTATTACTTTTGCACAACCAGTCTTGGGGGCAGGTACTCAGATTGCCGTAGATGATACAACAAAATTTACAGCTTTTATTCAGGCATTTGATACGACTGATAATTTACTAGGAAGTTTTCAACTACTTGGCACTTCTTCCACCAACTTAGATAATTCAGCTATTTTTCTGGGCATAAGTAGCGATACAGCTAACATCTCCCGATTGGTTTTTAGTAGTTCTGTACCTAATCGCGCAGTGGGAATAAATTCCCTAAGTCTTGTTACTAACCGTAGTGTTCCAGAGCCCTCTTTAACAATCGGTCTACTTGCCTTGACAACTCTAGCTGCTTCTTCAAAGCTAAGACGCAATTAACATCGTAGGGCGATCGATCTCCTGCTTGGGAATTAACCCAAATGCGTCCATTAATTCGCTTAGCTGAAAAACTCAAAGTTGACATCGACTTTTGGGTAAGTCAGTTACTTTAATTTGGGGAATCTAGATCTCCGACTTTTAGAAGAAGTCGGAGATCAGGAACTTCAAGGAAGCTAGATGATAGCTTTGGATTATCCCTTAAATTACAGTAGAGCCAACCGGAGAAAGTATCGAATGCTAAAGTTAGACACCCACAAAATCAGCCCTGAACAAGTAGAAGCTTTTGAGCGAGATGGCGTTATTTGCGTCAAAAATGTTTTGGATGACATCTGGGTGGAACGGATGCGAACAGCGGTTGACAAGAATGTATTAATTGCTGGACCTTTGGAAAAGAAAGGTGTGCCAAGACCAGAAGGCCGTGTAGAGCATACTAGTAGCTTATGGCTGGTTGATGCTGATTTCCGCGCTTTAGTTTTTGAATCTCCGATGGCTAGCCTTGCTGCTCAAGTCTTGAAATCAGAAAAACTCAACTTTTTGGCTGACGGTTTTTTTGTGAAACAGCCGAAAGCCACCAGCCGTGTTGGTTGGCATAATGACCTACCTTACTGGCCGATACAAGGTTGGCAGTGTTGTAAAATTTGGCTGGCTTTAGATAAAACAAACCAAGAAAATGGTCGATTAGAGTACATCAAAGCCTCTCATTTATGGAGCAAAGAGTTGCGCGAAGGATCGAACCCCTCATGGTTTATGGAGCCAGAGCCTCATGAAATTCTCTCCTGGGATATGGAGGCTGGTGATTGCTTGATTCATCATTTTCTGACAATTCATCATTCAGTTACTAATAGCTCTTCTGCACAACGACGTGCAGTGGTGACAAATTGGACTGGGGATGATGTTACTTATTATCACCGCCCGAAGGCGTGGCCTTTTAGACCGCTTGATGAAATTGATTTACCAGAATTTAATTCTTTCAAAGCTAAAAAACCCGGTGAGCCGATAGACTGCCATATATTTCCTAAAGTTGAAGTGCATTGCTAGTGGATAATCCCTACAATGAAAAGACCATAGCACTCGCCACAATTGTTAAGAAATTATTGAGCCAAAATCTGGGAAAATTTTTCTTAAATTCAGTAGCAACGATAATCGATGAAAGGAAAAAAGAGCGAACGCTCGCTTTGGAATTAACCAAAATGCGTCCGTTAATCATATTAGCTGAAAAACTCAAAGTTGATATTGATTTTTGGGTAAGTCAGTTAGTGTAAGAATCTAGATACCCGACTTCTTGAAGGAGTCGGGTATCTGGGGCTTCAAAAGTAGTAATGCACCTTTTCAGCTAATAGTGAACGACTGAAGTCGTCACAACAGACCTGGGTGAATCATGATGACAAACAATTAAAAGATAATGTTAAATACTATTTAACTTATTTATTAGCCTCTATATATTGTTGTTTATTAGTAAAACATTAATTATTATCCTGCTTACTGGATAGTAAAAATGTTTTGAATACATATAATTTGGCAAATTTAGCTTATATAAAAAAACCCGTTCTGTCAATAAGTAACATTACTTAACATTTTATTTATTCATACTCATCTACAGATATACAGAATCCTTCTTAAGGCTATTTTAAAAAATTATTGTAATGTTATAAAGTAAGAGAAATCGTTGCTTGAAGGTGAACAGCAGCTTGCTGCTGTCTTAATTGGCATCGCAAAATCTCCATTATAAAAATAGCAATCATGAGTATCGTCGAAACAAAACTCGAAGTAACGGATACTGCATTTCATGTGGCAGGTTACGAAAAGATTGAGTACAGTCTCGTTTATGTAAATGGAGTTTTCCATCCGCAAAATTCTGAGATTGCAGACAGTTACCAAAAATTTGGACGCTGCTTAGCCGTTGTAGATGCCAATGTGAATCGGTTGTATGGACAAAAAATCCGCTCTTATTTCCAACACTACAACATCGACTTAACGGTATTTTCCATCTCCATCCCAGAACTAGATAAAAATCTTAGGACGCTGGAAAAAATTATCGATGCTTTCGCAGAATTTGGCTTACTGCGTAAAGAACCAGTTTTAGTAATTGGCGGCGGATTAATTACTGATGTTACAGGTTTAGCTTGTGCTGTTTATCGTCGCAGCAGTAATTATATTCGCATTCCCACAACTTTGATTGGGTTAATTGATGCGAGTGTGGCGATTAAAGTAGCAGTGAATCATAGGAAACTAAAAAACCGTTTGGGTGCTTATCATGCTTCCCAAAAAGTGATTTTAGATTTCTCCTTTTTGGAAACTTTGCCAACGGCTCAAGTTCGCAACGGTATGGCAGAATTAGTGAAAATTGCCGTAGTTTCGGAAGGGCAAGTTTTTGAATTGTTGGAGAAGTACGGCGAAAAATTACTGCATAGTCATTTCGGCTATCTTGGCGATCGTTCCGAACTGCAAGAAATTGGTCAAAAAATTAATCATCTGGCAATTAAACGGATGCTGGAGTTGGAAGTTACTAACTTGCATGAGTTAGATTTAGACCGAGTGATTGCTTACGGACATACTTGGAGTCCGACTGTAGAATTAACGCCTCGCATACCTTTGTATCACGGTCATGCTGTCAATATTGATATGGCATTATCGGCAACAATTGCAGCCAATCGGGGTTATATTACGACTGGGGAACGCGATCGCATTCTCCAATTAATGAGTCGTTTAGGTTTAGCACTGGATCATCCCCTGCTGGAAATTGATCTGTTATGGCGTGCAACTCAGTCTATTATCTTAACTAGGGATGGACAACTACGCGCCGCTATGCCAAAACCGATCGGTACTTGCTTCTTTGTCAACGACTTGACTCGCGAAGAACTAGCAGCAGCAGTAGCAGATCACAAGCGAATTTGCGCCACTTATCCTCGCGCAGGTGCAGGTGTTGAAGCTTATGTGGAAAGCGAAGAACCGGAATTAGTTGGGAGTCGGGGATGAGTGATAGTTTAGTTAAAGGCGATCGAGCAAGACCCGTCACTCCTTTAGGCATTTTGGTAGAAAAGCTGGAAAAAATCGTCAAAATGGCAGAAACAGCGACTATTCCCGATGAAATTAGCAACGCTCTGCAACAAGCATATCAACTAGCCGCTGGTATCGATCCGTATCTGGAAGAAGTGACGACCCAAGAATCTCCTGCTTTAGCGGCGTTGGCGACAAAGACTCGCGAAGAACCTTGGAGTAAACACTTTAGCGATCGCGCCACTGTGCGACAGTTAGAACAGGAAATGCTTTCGGGACATATTGAAGGGCAAACTTTAAAAATGTTTGTCTATATGACTGGCGCGAAAAACATTTTAGAAATTGGAATGTTTACCGGATATTCGGCGTTAGCAATGGCGGAAGCATTACCCGAAAATGGGCGAGTTGTTGCTTGTGAAGTGGATGAATATGTAGCTAATTTCGCCAAAAATTGCTTTCAAGAATCACCTCACGGCAGTAAAATTTCTGTGGAAGTCGCCCCAGCTTTACAAACTTTGGAGAAACTAGCAGCAGCAGGAGAATCCTTTGATTTGGTGTTTATTGATGCCGATAAAAAGGAATATGTGGACTATTTCAAGATGCTGCTAGATAAGGGATTATTGGCAGAAAATGGGTTTATTTGTGTCGATAATACCTTGCTTCAAGGGGAACCTTATTTACCTGCTGAACAACGCAGTCCTAATGGAGAAGCGATCGCACAATTTAACCAAATTGTTGCCCAAGATCCTAGAGTTGAACAAGTTTTGCTCCCTTTGCGAGACGGTTTAACTGTGATTAGGCGAGTTTAGGGACTAGGGACTGGGTATTGGGGACTGGGGACTGGGAAAGTTTGAGGATTTACAGATTTAAATAGACCTCTCCAACAAAGAATCTGAAAGGCAGGCAGGATGCCTACCCTACAAGAGTTATTGGAGATGTCTAATGAATCCTAGTCCCTAGTCCCCAGTCCCTAGTCCCCTTGCATAACAATATAAATAGATGAGTAATGAGATGAAAGAGCGAATTTTTGCGACGTTACAAAATTTGGGGACTTTGGCGCTTTTGGCGATCGCATTTCCCTTGAATTTGACTATTGTATTAGTGGCGTTATTGGGGAATTTGATTAGTCAACCTTGGCAAAAACCAAGGGTGAAAAACCCGAAACCAAAAAATATTATGGTGACTGGTGGAAAGATGACAAAGGCGCTGCAACTGGCGCGATCGTTTCACGCAGCTGGACATCGGGTGGTATTAGTTGAAACTCATAAATATTGGTTAGTTGGACATCGTTTTTCTAATGCAGTCGATCGCTTTTATACTACTCCCGCACCGTCAAAAGATCCCGAAGGTTACACTCAAGCTTTACTGGCGATCGCTAAACAAGAAAATATCGATGTTTATGTTCCTGTTTGTAGTCCGATCCAAAGTTATTATGACTCTTTAGCAAAACCAGTTTTATCAGGTTGTTGTGAAGTGTTTCACTGCGATGCTGAAGTGACAAAAATGCTGGATGATAAGTTTGCTTTTGCTCAAAAAGCGCGATCGCTAGGTTTATCTGTTCCCAAAACTTTTTTAATTACAGAACCGGAACAAGTGCTGAATTTCGACTTTTCCCAAGAAAAGCGAAAGTACATTCTCAAAAGTATTGCTTACGATTCGGTGCATCGTTTAGATATGACTAAATTCCCAATGGAATCTAGGGAAAAAATGGCGAATCATGTTCGCAGTTTACCGATTAGTAAAGACAACCCTTGGATTATGCAAGAGTTCATTCCAGGGAAAGAGTACTGCACTCACAGCACAGTGAGAAATGGCGAATTAAGGGTACATTGTTGCTGTGAATCTTCCGCTTTTCAAGTAAATTATGAAAATGTGGATAACCGGAAAATTTTTGAATGGGTAAGTCATTTTTTCCGGGAATTCAAATTAACCGGACAAATTTCCTTTGATTTTATGGAAGCGGAAGATGGAACGGTTTATGCGATCGAATGTAATCCCCGCACTCACTCAGCAATTACCATGTTTTACAATCATCCCAAATTAGCAGATGCTTATTTAAATGATGAATCAGATTCCGATTATCCTTTGCAACCTTTAGCGAATAGTAAACCAACTTATTGGTTGTATCATGAAATTTGGCGGTTTACTGGAGTGCGATCGATCGCCCAACTAAAAACCAGATTAAACATTATCTTACGGGGTAAAGATGCCATCTTTCAACTTAACGATCCCCTACCATTTTTAATGATACCTCACTGGCAAATTACCTTATTGTTGCTGAAAAATCTGCAAAAACTTAAGGGATGGGTGAGGATAGATTTCAACATTGGTAAACTTGTTGAAATTGGCGGAGATTAAAAGTTCAGAAAAATGATTAAAACCTTTTAGCCTAAACTTCAGTAAATAATTTCCAGCGACTGAAAAGTTGGGTCAAGATCGATTTTAACATTGGTAAATTAGTTGAATTCTGTGGAGATTGAGGAGACTTTATGGTATTGCGGATTCTTCATCTAGTAGGTTCTACGGATAGTAGTGATTTCTATTGCGATCTATCACTTCTCTTTGCTGGAGATTGCCTTACGGCGACAGCCAATCCTGCGCTTTATGAGTTTCATATTGCTTACGTTTCACCAGATCGACTGTGGCGATTTCCTCCATCCCTGAGCAAGCAAGATCTGAGCAGCACGGAACCAGTCTCTCTTGCTCAAGCGGTTCAAATCATTAATGATCTAAGCATTGACCTGGTTGTGCCCCAGATGTTTTGTATTCCCGGAATGACTCAATACCGCGCCCTGTTTGACTTGCTGCATATTCCCTACGTCGGTAATGCTCCTGAAGTTATGGCCTTGGCTGCTCATAAACATCTGGCAAAGGCGATCGTTGCAGCAGCAGGAGTCAATGTTCCTGCTGGAGAACTGCTAAAGCAGGGCGATGTTCCCACCATGAAACCACCTGTTGTCGTCAAGCCTGCTAGTTCCGATAACTCCCTCGGGACAACGTTGGTTAAAGAATTTGCGGAGTACGACGCTGCTCTAACAACAGCCTTTAATTACTCAGAGCAGGTTCTGGTGGAAGACTACATTGAACTGGGTCGAGAAGTCAGATGCGGCATTATAGAGCGACAGGGTGAACTAGTTGCCTTACCCCTGGAAGAATATCAGGTGAATGCCCAGAACCATCCAATTCGCAACTTTGCTGATAAGTTCAAGCACACCGAAACAGGTGCCCTGATCAATGGGAAAGATAATTTAAACACCTGGAGTGTAGATCCTACCGATCCGATAACAGC
Organism: Floridaenema flaviceps BLCC-F50; assembly: GCF_041929275.2. Taxonomy (NCBI): domain Bacteria; kingdom Bacillati; phylum Cyanobacteriota; class Cyanophyceae; order Aerosakkonematales; family Aerosakkonemataceae; genus Floridanema; species Floridanema flaviceps. The sequence continues at coordinate 1,584,540 of NZ_JBHFNR020000001.1, forward strand.
AGTAGTGCAGCAAGTAGCTAAAAAATGCCATCAAGCGTTGGGTTGTCGTCACTACAGCCTCTTTGACTTCCGCGTTGACCCACAGGGGCAACCCTGGTTTCTGGAAGCGGGGTTATACTGCTCTTTTGCTAAGAAAAGTGCAATTGCAATGATGGCTCAAGCATTTGGCATTTCGGTGGATGAGTTGTTAAGTATTGCGATCGCCGAGGCACTTGGAACTTCACCTTCCTCGGCTATTGGAAAACTAGCCTAGATTCAGCTACTTGTAGGGTGCGTTAGTGATAACGTAACGCACCATCCCACTGTTTACAGTGAACGACTGAAGTCGTCACAACGGACTTTAAAAGAAGAACCTTAAAAAGAGTACACTCTTCCAGTTTCATCAATATAAACTGACCTATCTTCGTCTGCGGGATTACCTGCTAAACGAACCCGAACAAAGAGTTGATTTTGTTGAGGGTCAGTACTGTAGTCAAATGCTAATATTTCTGGCGAGTAAATATTAACATTAACAATATCAGAAATTTCATTAATGCTTCCTGCCGTAAAATTACTGGTGCCGTTTGGAGGCAAAGTTCCCGCTGCATTACGACCGAAACCATAATTAACAGGAAAACCTGATTGATTCAAAAGGGTAATGTTAATTGGTTGTTTGGGGTTAACCTGTGCTTGGGGTTGCCAGAAACCTGTGGAAAAAGTATTGGCACCTGTTTTAGGTTGGGAAAAAACAGCATTAGGAATGGTTACACTTATGCTGGTAAGTAGTACCAAAGCGGCTAAAAATCTTATTTTCATCTTTACCTTTTCTTTACCCAATAGGGTTTCATATTTGAATCTTGGGTTTTCATTTTAATAGTATGCTTAACTGTGGGTATATTTTATCTTTTATCCTAAAATTTTTACATTTGGGAATTTAAGACCCCATATAAACGCAGATAAAATTGTAGAGACGTTTCATGAAACGTCTCTACAACACTAATTAGGTAATTATTAGACGGTTAAGCATTCAACGGGAGAGGATTGAAAAATCCTTTCTCCAGTTAAACTAAAGGCGCGAACTTCGGTAATTTTTACTTTGACTAATTGACCTTTTAATTCGCTGATATTACCGGGGAAAAAGGTGAGACGATTTCCGCGAGTTCTTCCCATGACTTGAGTTGAATCTTTGGGATTTTGGTCTTCGACTAATACTTCTTCGATGCGGTTTTGGTAGCGTTGCGATCGCTGGGCTGCTTTAATAGAAACCAAATGATTTAAACGCTGCAATCTATCCGCTTTCACCTCTTCCGAAAGTTGGTTTGACCAAACAGCCGCAGGCGTACCCGGACGGGGAGAATAAGCAGCAGTATTTAATAAATCAAAACCAATCTCTTCTACCAACTTCAAAGTATTTTCAAACTGCGCTTCCGTCTCCCCAGGAAAACCGACGATCGCATCCGCACTAATCGCCGCATCTGGCATATAACTCCGAATTGTATTAATAATTCGGCGGTATTTTTCCTGAGTATAACCCCTAGCCATTGCCTTGAGAATTTCGTTATCTCCCGACTGAAAAGGAATGTGGAAATGTTCGCAAACTTTCGGCAATTCTGCACAAGCTTTAATCAATCTTTCGGTAAAATAACGAGGGTGAGAAGTGGCAAAACGGATGCGTTCAATACCAGGGACATCATGAATAAAATACAGCAAATCTGTTAGGGTGTGTTTGTGTCTTCCTTCCGGTGTGACTCCAGGTAAATCTCTACCGTAAGCATCAATATTTTGTCCTAGTAAAGTTATCTCTTTATAACCCTGACTTGCTAACTCTTCAACTTCCCGACGAATCGCTTCAGGAGTGCGAGATTGTTCCACGCCTCGAACATTGGGAACAACACAATAAGTACAACGTTCATTGCAACCATAAATCACATTCACCCAAGCAGTAACAGCACTATCGCGCCGAGGCTTGGTAATATCTTCCATAATATGAACAGCTTCCGTAGCAACTACTTGATTGCCATGAAAAACCTGTTCCAATAAATCTTCTAAACGGTTAGCGTGTTGCGGGCCCATTACTAAGTCTAATTCAGGCACGCGCCGCAGTAAAGCTTCACCTTCTTGTTGCGCCACACAACCTGCAACAATTAATGTTAAATCCGGTTGTTCTTGTTTGCGTTTCGCCTGTCTTCCCAGATAAGAATAAACTTTTTGTTCGGCATTATCCCGAATGGTACAGGTATTGTAGAGAATCAGATTAGCATCATTGGGATCTTCCGACCACTCAAAACCCATGTCTTCCAAGATACCAGCCATGCGTTCCGAGTCGGCCTTATTCATTTGACAGCCGAAGGTGGTAATGTGATAGCGACGGGGAGTAGTGGTCATGGTTCAGTTAGGCAAAAAGTTAAATATAAATGACAAATCCTTATAAATTATAGATTTTTGTGATTTGTTTTGGCGAGTTTAGGCGTTAATTTAAGAGTTTTGTAGTTCTGTCAACAACCAATTGACAACTTGAGATTGATCTCCTTGCAGATTTCGTTGTAAAGCTTCGGCTAATAAAGAAATAGGAAAACCTGACAACACTTGAGATTCTGTAATTCTGCGACTACCATGATTAGCAATAGCAAAAGCAGTAACTTCTGCTTGTTGAACATCAACTACCCAATATTCAGGAATTGCTAAATCTTCGTATAAAATACGTTTGCGTCCTAAGTCATCTGCGATCGTAGTTTTTCCCAATTCAATAGCTAAATCTGGCGCTGGATAGTTGTCTAAATTAATAATATTAGTACCTCTAGGAACAAGTTGAATCCGTTCTCCAATATAGTAAGAAATATCTGGCTGACATTCACGCACACCAGTTTTTCTGTAAGTACAATTAGTCAATCCTTTAATGGGAATATTTCTGATAGTGGCAAACAAGCTAATTACCAGAATAGCAATAGTATTATCGCTGGCGTGGTCATGTCCTAAAGATGCCATTTCAATCCTCATTTTACCATTGTGATAATAACCTTTAGCTTGCTCAAAAGTGGGGTTTTCAATTGTTTGGATATACTCCTCCCAACTTGCTGTTACCCATTCATCAGTAATAACTCTTGTTTGTAGGTTTTTCATAGTATTTTACAATTTATGCCATTTCTTCATCTTACAAATTGGTTACTTGTCGCCAAGTAAAAATAATTTGCTCATCTGCTTGACGAAACTCAATATTAAACTTATCAAATATTACTTCTCTACCCAAAAGCATAACATCTGCCGTATTATTTTGTAACCATGCCACAGGAGCCATAAAAGTATGTCCGTCAATAGTCATTTCAACCCTACGTAAAACATACTCTACACTTCCGCCTATTGCTTGTCCAACTAATATTTCCTCACCATCAGCCAAAGCATAGCCTAAATGTTGACCAGCTTTGCTAGAAATTACGCTAAAATCTGCACCTGAATCAACCACCATGCTTGTATTGATAAGCAATTCTTTATGCTTTAGACTCACTGGATAATTAGGCGACCATTCATGACGGCTGACGGTGCGAAAATAAATTGGTAAAATCACAATCGAGCCAGTAAAACCAGGAACTAAATAAATTAAATAAATCTCTCCAGAAGCGTCTGCTTTATCAATAACTTCCCGTAAATCGTCACCATGAGTAATAATTCCGTTAGCATTGTAGGCAACAAATTGATGAGCATACTTTTTTAATTCTTGGCGATTTCGATTCAACCATTTTACGATTTCCCGACCTTCTTCAGGAGAGGGTGTTTTGCTCATAGAGTTTACCATTGATGAAGTGATAGTAGCGATCGCACAAATCCCTTTATGACATATTCAAGTTTAGCAATTATTTAGTTATTTGCTGACGTTGCTTGCGATCGCTTTTCCACATATACCTCTGAAAATCAAGAAATTTCTATGGTAATTTTTTTTCCTAAAGCATTGGCATATTTTTCTAGAGTAGAAATGCCAACATTTTCTGCATGATTCTCTATTCTAGAGATTAAGGATTGATGCTTATTTAACTTCCGTGCTAATTCTTTCTTTGTTATTCCAGCTTCTTCCCTTGCTTGCGCCAGCAGCACACCAATTTTAAAACTTGCATATCCAGATTCAAAACCTTCTGCAAACTCAGGATCAAATTTTTTGCGTTTCTTAATGTATTTTTCTACATCACTCATCATTCTGTCTCCTGCTTAAATAATCTCGTTTTCGCTGTTCTGCTAAATCTATTTCTTGAGATGGAACTTTTTGTGTTTTTTTAGCAAATCCGTTGGTTAAAATAACTAAATTATCATTATCAAAGAAGCCCAACAGCCGAAAAGTATTATTTCCTTGATTAATCCTAACCTCCCAAATATCATCAGTGTTGACCAATTTCTTAAAATATCTACTAGGAATAGAATCAAGTTCTTGAATTAAGCGTAGCACCCAAAGAACTTTTTGGGCTTGTTTCCCAGACAAAGAATCAAAAAATTCTTCAACGGGACAGCGATCCGAGTCTGTGCGGTAGAATAAAATTTCTCTCATAGACTAAGTACAACGGACGCAATTTTACAATTGTACCGCCTTTGGCTTTTCGTTTTTATAGCTTCATAAAAAATTGCGATCGCTTTTCCACATCTACCTCTAAAAATCAAAAAATTTCTATAGTAATTTTAAAACTATCTATCTAAAGGCTAATGAATAAGATTTCTACGCGCTCTATTTTTTGAATAAAACTAGAGAACTAGAGTTTAGTTTGTAGGCAAAATCATTTTATCTGACTACATAGTTGGATACTGAACAGTTAGCAGAAACGAGGATATAAAATGACTCTAAACCAGCAAGGAATAGTCATGATGCCTCAAGAAGGCGATGTGGTGACAGTTGTCGGTGATACTGTCACCTTTAAGGCATTGGGGCAGAATACTCAGGGAAAATATGCGCTGATTGAGATTGTATGTAATCCAGAGGTCGGTACGCCTCCCCATATTCATAGTCGTGAAGATGAAGCGTTTTACATTCTTGAGGGTGAAGTTGAGTTTCGCTTAGATGACCAAACTATTTTGGCGACACCCGGTACATTCTTGCATTCTCCCAAGGGACAAAAACACAGTTTAAAAAATACTGGAACGACGCAAGCGCGAATGTTATGTTGGGTAACACCTGCTGGTTTGGAAATGTTTTTTGCTGAAGTTGGCAGACCTGTAACCGATCCATTTAATCCACCTGTACCCGATCAAGCTGCGATCGACAAGCTGTTAGCGACTGCACCAAAGTATGGACTGACAATCTTACCCCCGGAAGCATAAACTTGAAGTTTTTGCGATCGCCAAGATTTGAGAGAAACGAATAAAAGAGCGATCGCAAATTCTACTTATCATTACCCACTTTAGGTAACTCCCCCTGACTCAAAGATTTTGCCAAATCTTTACGCAACGCTTCTAAAAAACCACAATTATTACTAATATCTGAAACCTCATCCTCAGCTAAATCTTCCTGATTTCTCAGAAGCTCTCGATAAGCTTCAATCCGATAATCAAGTGCGTCAACAATAAACTGTACATCTTTAAAACTTAACTGCATACTTCCTTGGTTCTTAGTTCAATAGCTTAATATACATTATCCGATCTAAACTGCTAGACTTAGCAATGTCTTAGAAAAAATTGTGATTCCTCTCTCTTCTCTTTGCGTTCTTTGCGGTTTAAAAATTTCTCTGCGTCCTCTGCGCCTCTGCGGTTCAAAAAAATAGCGATCCCTCTTCTTCTCTTCTCTTCGTGTCCTTCGTGCCTTCGTGGTTCAAAAAAAGAGGTACTTAAAATGAAACAGTTAACAATATTCCTAAGTTTCGCTCTTCTCCTATTAATACCGCTAACCTGGAAAAGAGAAAACAAAGCTTTAGCCAATCAACCTTTTAGTATTACCCAAGCTGCAAATACTGAAAGCCAAAAAGTAATTAATTTAGTTTGGCGACTTCCAGAAGTACAGCAAAAAGCGGCAGAAATCAGGAGATTATCAAATGGCAAAGTAAGGGTTAAATTAGTGTTAGAAACTGCACCAACTAAAACCGAACCTTACTACACAGTGAGAGTTTTTGAAGATAATCCCGATCGCATTGTCACACTTTATTGGTTTCGCGTTAATATGCCAGGAGAAAGGATTACAGTGCAAGATGAAATTACAGGCGAATACATTTCCTTAGAACAATGGCGGAAAAAATGAAAGCGATAGAAATACAAAATAGCTTTGGTTTAGATGCTTTGCAGTTGTGCGATCGCGAAATCCCCACACCTAGTATAGGACAAGTCTTACTAAAATTAAGCGCCGCTTCCCTAAATTATCGAGATTTAATGGTAGTACAAGGTCGCTATAATCCCAAACAAAAATTACCCTTAATTCCCCTTTCCGATGGCGTAGGAGAAATAGTTGCTGTAGGCGAGGGGGTAACGCGAGTTAAAGTAGGCGAAAGAGTTGCCAGTATCTTCTTTCAAAAATGGTTAGCGGGAAAACCCTCAAAAGAAGTATTTCGCTCAACTTTAGGTAGTCCTGTAGATGGCGTATTAACCGAGTACATTGTGTTAGATGAAAATGGAGTAATTCCAGTTCCGCAACATCTTTCCGATGTCGAAGCTGCTACTTTACCTTGTGCTGCTGTTACTGCTTGGAATGCTTTAATAACTGGTGGTAATTTGAAAGCTGGAAACACTGTACTTTTGCAAGGTACGGGTGGTGTTTCCCTGTTCGCTTTGCAGTTTGCAAAAATGTCTGGTGCGCGAGTAATTATAATTTCCAGCAGTGATGAAAAGTTGGAAAAAGCGTTGAAATTAGGTGCAAATGATGGGATTAATTATAAAGCAAATCCTAATTGGGATGAACAGGTTTATCAATTAACAAATGGTGAGGGTGTGGACTATGTGGTAGAAGTCGGCGGTGCGGGAACTTTACCTAAATCTTTCCGCGCTGTTTCTGTGGGTGGATATATTAGTTTAATTGGTGTTCTCACGGGTAACACGGCGGAAGTTAACCCTCTACCTATATTGAATAAAGCTGTTACTGTTCAAGGTGTTTATGTTGGTTCCCGTGAGATGTTTGAGGAGATGAATAGGGCGATCGAATTACATGGAATTAAACCAATTGTCGATCGCACTTTTCATTTCACAGAAGCCAGGGAAGCTTTAGAATATTTGGCAAGTGGGGCGCACTTTGGGAAAATTTGTCTGACATTCGAGTAATTTGGTTTTTTAATCTTCCTCAGTCCCCAATCACCAGTCCCCAGTCCCCACTACCCTGCTTTCCAAGTACCATGAAATCCCATTGGTACAACGCTAGGTAGTCCTAATTTACACACAGGTTCATCGTCTAATCTTTCGCTATCAAATACCCAAACTTCGCTTTGATTATTGTTACCATCATAGACAACTGTTAACACCCAAGCTTGATTAGGATTTAGGGAATCTGGCGCATAAATTGGTTCTGTAGGATAGCGATTTTCGCCTAAGTTTGCTTCTTGAAGAGTGTTTGTTTTGTGGTCGAAACGTGCGATCGTACTATATATCTCCCTAGTAGTATCCGAATTCTTGCCATGCAAAGACATGAAAGTGTAACGAGAAAATTTGCCGACATCTTCCTGGGGTACAATGGGAAATTCACCATCTCGATCGAGCAATTCTTCACTAGATTTTACTTTAGCTGTTTCGGGATCGAGACGCACTTGCCATAAAGTTGATTTAGCAGAAATTTGAATTTCTCCTGTGGCAAATTGTTTGAGGCGTTGATTAGTTTGAAAATCAACATAACGAAAGAAATCGATCGCAATTTCTCCGTTATTATCTACATAACCGTTGCTAAAATGCCATTGATACCAAGGTTCAGTTTCGCTTTTACTTACTAGGGATAGGGTAGTACGATCGAAAACTAAAACTTGAGTTCCTAACAGCGGTTTCCATTCTGCCGCATCGCCGAAACTCTGCCAACCAAAAAGTGCTGGTAACAAGTTGACTCGCACTGGTGGAATGAAAAATATTAAATATTGCCCTGCCATAACAAAATCATGAATTAAAGGCAGTCCATCTATAGTCAAACTAGACTTTTGCAGAACTTTACCAGTAGCATTACTTTTGTAAAAATGCAGAGTCGAATTCTTTCCTGGAGTCATACCAAAATTGAAAATTTCTCCAGTTTTAGCATCACATTTTGGATGGGCAGAATAAGGTAAATTATTACTTAATCCCGATAAATCATCTAAACCTTTAGTCTGCAAAGTTTCTAAATCCAAAGCATGAGGATTTCCACCTTCCCAAAGCGCTAAAAGTTTGTCTGGTAGGGCTAAAACAGAAGTATTAGCAGCATTTTTCACAGGTTTAATCCATTGATTCCAAAAAGGCCCAGGCGCAGTCATGCCATAATTAGGATAGAGGTATTTATTGGCTTTTGATTCTGCTAAATATCCAGAAGTTTGCACATAGCGATAAATTCCTGTAGCGCCATTATCGCTAAATTTTACAGCCAGAATCGCGCCATCACCATCAAACCAATGCCCAACTTTTTCGCCACCACGCTCCAATCTAGCGGGGCCATTACGATAGAGTGTACCACGCAAACCTTCGGGAATTTTACCTGAAATAATTGACAAAGGAGTTAAGGGAAATTCTTTTGCTGGTTGGGAAATACAATTTGCCCAAGCTTTACGAGTTAAGGGTTTAGTAACTGTTGTCATCTTTCTGAAGTAGGAGACACTGAGATAGGAGAGAAAAACTAGTCTTTTCTGGTTTTACATTGCTTTTTTTGGCAATGCAACTGTATTTAAATTTTAACTAAAAAGTACCTAGAGAGGTATGACTAGATAACAACCTCATGGTTAAAATATATCCTGACCGGATGTGTTAGTTCGTGTTTCTATGAATGCCTTTTATCAACAAGTGAAAGCAAGCCTATTGAAGTTAATTGGTTATACTGTTGAAGCACTGCCCGCAATGATAGCGGCAATTATTATCTTGATTTTAACTCGCTATGTTGCTAATTTGGTACGGAATATTGTCAGGAAAATTGGTAGACGGGCGATTAAGAATTTATCTTTGCGATCGCTCTTTATCCAAACCAGCTATGTTACAGTTTGGGCAATTGGCATTCTGGTTGCTTGCGTCATTGCTTTCCCTGATTTACGCTTAGGAGATTTAATTGGTTTACTAGGGTTAAGTTCGGTTGCATTTGGTTTTGCTTTTCAAGATATATTCAAAAACTTTTTAGCAGGAATATTGCTATTATTGCAAGAACCTTTTCGCATTGGCGATCAAATAATTGTCCAAAATTATGAAGGAACAGTAGAAGATATAGCAATTCGTTCTACACAAATTGTCACCTATCAAGGTGAAATAGTCGTAATCCCAAATGCTGTTTTATTTACTAACCCAGTACAAGTATTAACCGCCCAACGTCAGCGTCGCACAGATTTAGGAATAGGCGTAGATTACAATACTGATTTACGTTTAGCTGTAGATGTTTTGCTACAAGCTGTATTAGAAATCGAGGGCGTTTTAGCTGAACCAAAACCAGAAGTTGATGGATTAGGTTTCGGGGAAAGTTCGATCGATTTTGTAGTTCGTTATTGGACTTTACCCCAAAAAATCCACGTTCGCCGCACTAGAACCAAAGTGATAATTGCCTTAAAAGAAGCGTGCGATAAAGCAGGAATTAATATTCCCTATCCTATCCGCACGCTTTACTATTATGACCAAGAAAAATATAACGATAACGCTGCTATTTCCAATGGGAGAAAAGCTGGCGAGTGAACAACTACTGAGTAATATTAGTTAGTTTGATTCTCGCTTGCTTGCTGTACTTGTTCCACAGTTAATTCAAGTGCTTGGGCGATTTGTTCCACAGTTAAATCCAAAGCAAGGAAACGTGGAACTGTTTCTAACTTAGTTACTAGTTCAACCTCTTGTTCAATTTCTTCCTTAATTTCTTTCTTAATACTTTGATAAACCCTGGTTTGTTTGAACTCGGTTTCGGTGAAGTTAAACATTTAGCGAATTTCCTCCCTGCCTAATTGATTAAACTTGTTTAACAAATCTGACGAATATCAGTTAGATTGATTCTCAGTTACTTGCTGCACTTGTTCCACTGTCAATTCGAGTGCTTGGGCGATTTGTTCCACAGTTAAACCCAATACTAGTAAACGGGGTACTGCTGCAAATTTAGCTTTCATTTCGCCATCTTCTTGGATGCTTTGATAGATTCTTGTTTGTTTAAATTCGGTTTCGGTGAAGTTAAACATTTGGCGGATTTCCTCCCTGCTTAATTGAGTGAATTTGTAAACTAAGATTGTTTCTATTAATTCTAGAATTTCTCGCTTAGTTGTGGCATCTGTTATTTCTTCTCGCGCTTGAGAGATTAATTCCCTGGCGCTGGTAACTGCTGTTTCCTCCCTTTCAATTATTAATTGTACAATTCTCAATCCGAAAGTGTTGTTTGCTGCTTCTCCTAATTCATCTAAATAGATGCGTTGTACTTGGGGAGTGGAAAGCAAACTTTGATATGGTATTGTGTCAGATGTTTCTATACTGCGAGTGGGATAAACTACTACCGCACGCCAAAGATTTACTGTTTCGTTTTGGCGGAGATAAAGGAAGATTTCGGAGAATAAGCGGCGGTAAAATGTTGTATCTGGTTGGAATTGGACTTCGGTGAAATATACTGTTTCTGCGTTGGTGTTGGGAACGGGGATGAATACGCCATCTATTCGGAAGGCGGTTTGTTTGATTTCAACTGAGACGAATTGATAGGTGTTGATATCGATGTTTGGTTGTCCTATTAATTCAAAAAAGATGCGGGGGAAGGTTTTGAATAGGCGGTAGAATATGGAGTCGGTTTTCATGGTTATAAGTTTTGTTGAACCATAGATCTATAGATCCCCGACTTCTTCAAGAAGTCGGGGATCTGGTTTGTATTATGATCTATTAAACTGCTACGGCAGCTTTTAACTGGAAGATTTTTTCGATCGCATCTTCCACAACTTTATCCGGTGTAGAAGCACCAGAGGTAATTCCCACGACAATTTTGCCAGCAGGTAGCCAATTTTCTACTACTTCTAAATCGCCATGTAAAATTTTATGTTCAATGCGATTTCCAGGGCCAATTCTCTCAGCAGAATCGATATGATAAGAGGGAACTTTCCGATCGATTGCTATCTCTTGTAAATGCGTAGTGTTGGAAGAATTATAACCGCCAATTACTACCATTAAATCCAATTGTTCATCCACTAATTTGAACATGGCATCTTGCCGTTCTTGTGTGGCATCGCAGATGGTATTAAAGCTTTGGAAATGCTCATTTAATTGATTGGGCCCATACTTTTTCATCATTGTATGTTCAAACAATTTCCCAATTTGCTCCGTTTCACTTTTGAGCATGGTAGTTTGGTTAGCAATACCGATACATTCTAAATCTCGATCGGGATCGAAACCCTCAGAATAAGCACGGTTGAATTTAGCTAAAAATTCCTCGCGATCGCCACCATTCAAGATATAATTCGCTACATATTCGGCTTGTGCCATGTTCAACACAATCAAATATTTATCAGCGAAAGAACTCGTTGCGATCGTCTCTTCGTGATTATATTTGCCGTGAATAATTGAGGTATAACTCTTTTTCTTGTGCTTTTCCACAGTGTTCCAAACTTTCGACACCCAAGGACAAGTAGTATCAACAATTGTGCAATCTTTTTCCGAAAGCAATTGCATTTCTTGGACGCTGGCACCGAAGGCAGGTAAAATTACTACGTCACCCTTACCAACCCCAGAAAAATCCTTTTTACCCTGTTCTACAGGAATAAATTCTACCTGCATTTCCCGCAGTCTTTGATTTACCGAGGGATTGTGGATAATTTCATTAGTAATCCAAATTCGTTCGGTGGGAAAATGCTGACGAGTTTCATAAACCATTGCTACCGCACGTTCCACACCCCAGCAAAAGCCAAACGCCTCAGCTAGTCGAATGGTGACATCTCCCCGTTCCAGGGTATAGTTATTTTCGCGGATTTGCTGAATCAGACTGCTTTCATACTCGGATTTCAGAACTCCAGCGACTTCCTCTTGATGACCGAATCCTTTACGATGGTAGTTTTCTGATTGTTGCAGTGAACGTTTAAAAGCTTTTGTATCCATTTTTGTCCCTTGTCTGAAAAGTCCAAGTGCAGATGTTTTCATCTTAGAAGTTTATGGTTGCATTTTAAAAACCGCACCTCAAGCCGAAGTACGGTTTTTAAAAACTAGCGAGTTAACAAACGAAATAGTTGTTTAACTCCTCTAGCAGCAGTGTGACTGATAACCAAGGAACCAAAACCTTTACGCGCTTCCATCGGCGTTGGCTTCTTCTGCTGTTCCATTAACAGCGGCATCTGTTTTTCCACAAGCGTGAAAACTTCCTCAGAAAGTGTTGGTCGCAATTTAGCGATCGCACTTTTAACCGCCGAATTTCTCTGACTAGCTACCCAGTCGTTATAGTCATACTTTGCCATTCGTGCATCGTAAAACTCACACAGATGTTTAAATTCGGCGGACACTACCTTTGGCCTGTGTTCTTCGGCGCTGATTTTAGTCAGAACCCACAAGTACAAAGCTTTACGTGAAAGTTTGGAGCCGAAAGCTTTCCTTTGTTCCTTGTCCCCAGAATCCGATTGTTCGCCGCCGTAACCCAGACGTTGTTTAAAGGCTGCCAGTGATTTGGTGTAATTGAAGCTGCCTGAAATTTTATTGAACTTAGCAAACTTTTCGACTGGGTACACCAGGGCAAGAATAATCGCCTTGGTTCGCAGTCCAAATTCCAATTTGTCAAAAGCATCGGTATATTTTTTGAACTCTGGATTAGCTAGCAGTTCAGATAGTTCCGCTTCTAGCGTCCCCTCCCATAAGTGGATATCACATTGCTGTGATGCGAGGTGGCGGGTAAAAGATGAAAGCTCAATTTCATATTGCGGTGCGACCGATGAGGAGTACAAACGTTCGTATCTAGCCGTCCTTTCTGCTGGAAGTTCTGCCAACCATGCAGCAAAAGGCGAAAAACCTTGCACTCCGGCTTTGATGGAATGACCAGCAGCTTCGGGGAATTCCACCGAAAGCTGCTGCCTTAACCTGTTCACTATAGGGTTTTGGATGCGGGCTAAACTTCCCAGTTGCAGGTAGATCTGTCGTATCCGAGAAATAGCCGTTACATCTAGAGTAAGGTAATGCTCACCGTCTTGGTAAGTCAACAAGTAGTAGTAAATAGCTACTGCGTCCGCTGCATCGTTTTTATTAGGCATTCCCTGTTGGCAGGAGTAGAAAAGTAATTCAAAGCTTCTTGTAATGCCAAAGCAAACAAAGCTAACACCAATTCACTTTGAGTCATAGCTGGTGGCTTAAGTCTGACTACTGGCAAAATAGTAGTATCCAAGAAAAGCTGTTTAGTGTTAGATAATGCTTTGTGAAATAGAGGTAAAAAACTTTCATCGTCTACCTCAATAATCATTAAGTCCGCACCATCGGCTTTACTAGCTAATGCGTCAATGATTTCGGTTTCTATATCTTCCACCGATTTGACTACTGCTTTTTTAACTTCAATTTCCATCACTTTGTCATCACCTCCAAATGAATGTAAACCCAGAAAAATGGATAAATCCGAATGTCCCAAATAGTTACAGTAGGAAGTTTAAGTCGGTCTAAGTAAGCGCCAAGCATCATAGTGCGCCAACTAAATCCATAAGAAAGATTGTGATTTTGGATTTTAAAGAATGACATAATCTCCTTTATGCCAACCTCCATACACAGCGTCATAGCGATATCCAAGAGATTTTAGTTTTTGATATGTGGCTTGAGCATTGTGAGAAAGCTTGTCGTATTCTTGTCTTGATAAGATACCTCGATCGTAATGAAGGCTATACAGCGCTCTCTGCGCTTTTTCATGTTTTTTTGAAATTGGTTGCCAATGTTCGCGCATATTAGATCTCCTAATAATTGTTTTGTTTAAGAAGTGCGATCGGACCGAAGACAAAAAAGTCCGATCGCAACAGCAGTAAGGATCATGAAATGCGTGTACTGTTTGTGAACACAAAACCGAAATTTAGACCATAAACACTCCTTTTACTATTGGGTTAATTTGTCCTGCTAACTTTCCCCCTGCTGGGCTCTGAAAATAGAGATCGCACTTTTCGCACTTCAGTAAACGGGGACACTCGCTGTCGGAAAGTAACAGGTAACAGATAGACAGCTGTTGACCGTCACAGAACAGGTTGGTTCTGGGGGTATCTGTTATCACCTTGCAAAGATTTTCTTTACAAGGATTTCCTGATGAGAAAAACTTAGAGAAGGGCAGTTAGCTTTGACGCACCCTGATCGGTTGTCTGGGTTGCTGCCCTTTTTTGTACTCATCTACCAGACATTATGACTAGTTAAGTTGTTTCTGTCAACGAGTCTAGTCAATATATCTAGACGTGCTATCATCATGGTAAAAAAACGCAACCAAAATGGGGAGGGTTGATCCTCCGTTGAAACGACTTAGAGACGAACTAGAAATGTCACAAGAGGAGTTTGGCAGAATTATCGGAATTTCTGCCAGAACTGTTAGCCGATGGGAAGCGGGAGATAGTACTCCAACCTTTACTATTTCCCAAATGAAAGCATTGGTTCGCCTACTAGAAAGCAAAGGTAAATCAATCTATGACCTACCAGATAATTTTTCTGTAAAGCCAGATTTGGCAATAAACGGAAATTAAATAGGGTGTAACAAAGCCATCGGACCGATCGCGCCGATGGCTTCTGCTTTGTCCCCTTGGCCCCTTGTCCCCTTGTCCCCGGTGCCCCTGGAACCCCCCACCACATCTAGAGCCTAACGCAGCTTCCTCAAACACTAAATATGGACGAACTATTTGATACCAGTCGCTACATAAAAGTCAGACACCCCGACGATGTAGACATATATCCAGAACTTATGGATTCACCCGTAGAGGAAAACGATTCACCCGTAAATTCACCCGTAACTCCTGAAAGTGTTCACCCGTTGTTACCGCGTGATACAACGGGTGAACTGTCACAGGGGCAAAATGGAAGTACGGGTGAACTGTACCAATGGACTGAAACTTACTCGCGCCGCAACCACACTTACGTCCGGTATTGTTACTCACTCAACAAAGTCACAGGTTCAAAAAAAACTGTGCACATCCCTGGAGGGAATGCCCACACCCAGCGGACGCGGACTCGCTGGGTGGAAGTTGAGACTCTAATCCAACGTGGCAAAACCCCAGAGGAAATTACTTCCATCATTTCACAATGGAAGTAATCAACACAAGGAGAAATATGAAGCATAAAGTTTCCCCAGCTACTTTTGAAAAAATCCTCAACGGTGAATTCACCATAGACAAAGCGCGGCGATCGAGAAACGACTTAGTACCTGGATACCAATGGACTATCCAGGAATTTGACTATCGGACCTGGACACTTACAGGTAGGGAAATTAAAGCAGAAATTCAGGAAATTATGCAAGTAACAGATGGAGATGTAGACATTGACTCAATAAACCGCAAATATATTTTTTTTAGATTCAAAACTATATAAATAATAATTACCTTTCGTATTCCTTAAAACGCCTAATTAATCCCAAATCCCATCCTCTACTCGCACCACGCGAACAATGAAAATCGCGGCAAGTTTTGGGTCTATCGTCATAAATAGTACACAAACATTTTTCCCTATTTAGCGCAGTGCAAAAACCATCAGCATCGCGTTTCATTTCAAATTCTTTACGATGTGGATTGAAATTTAACAATCTAGTTTTGAGTTCTTCTGCCAATTCATTTAATTTATCCACCTCATCTTCCCGGACAAGCGTCCCAGCCATCCCACAACAATTGGCATGACAATATGTTCAGGGGGTGACAACGGAGCCAAAAGTCATGAATACCAATAGTTTCAGCTTTTACTCTTCCCTTAAAATATAGGCAGACCTTGAGCCTATTTAAGGACTAGACAACGTATTAAAGTCGTTTTAGGCTCAAAGTCTGCCTATTCATTGTCAATAAGCCTGTCAATAAACTAAAATTTTTTGGGTAGAGTAACCAGCCTGAAACCTTTATTTAAGAGGCTTTCAGCCTCGTTGTCACCCCCTGAACAATATGGCAGAGCGTCATCACAATCGCAATCAAACACCATAAAAATTCCATCAGCCCCGACTTCCGTTCTAATCTCGCCGCTAGGAACTGAAGCTACTAATGTTTTCCTTGGTATTATGCTTGCTTGCGACACATCAAGTTGTTCTGCCATAATTCTCATCCCCTTAATTATCTATTTACTGCTAGACCGTAGCTGGTGCGGGTGGTGGTGCTGGTTCGGGTGGTGGTTCGGGCGCAGGTGTTGGTTCGGGTGGTGGTTCAGGCGCAGGTTCAGGCTGTGGTGTTACTTGGACAATTTCCGGCATTTCCACAGCAACTTTAAACACCTTAACTTCATCCACGCTGTTCCTTGCTTGATGCGACCCCATCTCTTGCAGAGCGTTCAACTTTTGAAATGGGGCAAATAATTTCACTTGGGTAATATCGGTGACGTAATCGTAACCATTGTAAACAGAGAGCAGCTGTTCTGCCTCGTTGATAATTCCCACAAAATAAAATGTTTGTTGAGGCATATATTCTCCTAAAGCGGGTACTAAAACTATTAACTATTAATTGCGTGAACTATCCATCGGATCGTATGTTCCCTTAATGGCAAAAGTGCGATACGTCCCTGTTAAATTTTTCCGGGCAGCACTGTACTTCGCTGGTCTGCACCAAACTTCACCATATCTCACATCACCCGCAGCTTTTTCGTACTTCACGCCCAAGCGATCGCAAAAAGTAGCAACCGGAACCTCAATCCCTTCACCACCAGGGACATCATCAAGCCCCAAATCATTTTTCAGGCCATCATATAAAGCTTTCGGGGCTCCAAAACACAAATAACCTGTAGCACCATCATCAAAAGTGATTTTAGTTCCGTAATATTTTTTCGGATCTGCCATTTTTTTTAATCTTTCAACTCATGGTACAAGCGTACCACTCAAAATATTGAAATTACTTGGTTTCCGCTAGACTCCTTCGCGCAGGGAACCTCTAGACGTTCCGTGTAAAGTCGAGTAAGGGTCAAGCTATTGCGCTAAGATTTCCACAACTGCATCTAGATTACGTAAAAATACCTGTGCTTTTATCGGTACTTCTGCCGCAGTTAGCAATTTATCTAGCAGCTTTTCCCAACTAATGAAATCATCTACCGAAATTTGCTTTTTGTCTAATCCTTCTGCTACAAAATTGCCTAACACCAAAAGTACAGAAATAATTTCATGTCTTTCTAAAATTAATGTAATTGCTTTTAAATACTCATCTGTAATTGGTTCCATTAGTTAAAATTCCTAGTTTTGTTCTACCTGCCTAATCATTAATTAATCCATATTGTGAAATGAAGCAATAACTCTAACTAAATGCTCCCAAGTGCCATAGTTAGCTGGCAGTCTACCAGTCATAGCACACCTCCTTGCTCAAAAAATTAATCATTCTCTGTTTTTGGTGGATTACCATCACTTCTTTGATATAGCGCTCCAGTGCTGTCAATTTCTGTATTTTGCTTGTTAATCCCCAAAGTGCCAAGATCTTTTTGCAGTTCTTCTTGATATTTTTTCCGAGATTCTTCTAAGTCTTTCTTTTGCTCCTTGATATCTAATACTTGGCTGCCCCAACTATTAACGTAGGATGCAGCATTAGTAATGGGATTATCATCAGCAAGCTCTTCTAATTTGTAAAATTTATTAATCCAAGTTTGTCGCGCCTTAACGTTTTCCTCCCACAGACTAGAATCAAAAATAACCCCTGCATTTACCATTTTATTATGTAAACGTCCAAGTTTAGAGGCTGTCATTTCCCCCAACTCTTTCTGACTATCTCCTATATCTCTAACAGCCTGGATCTGCATAGCAGCTCCCCGTACAATATTATTAAAAGCAGCCCACTTCCCCTTAATTTCAGCCCATCCTTGTACGCCAAAAACTTTTTTAGCTGTTTCTTCTACGCGGTCAGACAACCATTGACCGCTGTTAATTGGAGTCTCCTCTAAATCGAATAAATTCCCAACAAACGGCACATCATCTAATACTTTAAAAACAGTGTCAACCATGCCAGTAATAGGACTCCAAAAAGTCTGCACTATGTCTTCCGTTAACATCAACGCATTATGAAGATTAAGGATAAAATCGGTAACTTGCATTAATTGGCTTAATTTAGCTAAAACTTTACTCATACGACTTTGATTGAAAGTACTAGCTAATCGTTTCCTAATATCAGCTATTAAGTCGAATTGTCTTTTGACCGCGAATTCAGTTCCAGGTAAAGCAAATACACGATGGGTTTCCACTGTGGGGATCTGTACCATATTTCCGGTAGGGATTCGGCTTATAGTAACACTTTCAACTGTCACAGTTCTTTGTAGTGCGCGTAAAGCCATAGCAGCTTGGCATGGTTGACAACTCATTTCTTCATCCTCCGTTTGTGTATTTTCTTGTTGCCTTTGTTCTTGCGGGAAGTAATATGGAATTGGTGGTACTACAGGAGCAAAAGTGGGTACTCGTACTTGGAAATAATCAATATATTCAACACTTGCTACCCACCTTAAAAGCAACCCACCATTATCATAAACTGAGGCCGAATACAGTGGAGCAACTCCAACAGAATATACTTGCTTTTCTTCATCTACAACTCGGATATTAGCGTTAAAAAAATTAAGCAATCTTAATGACAGCATTGACCTAGCGCCATTAATAAGTCAATTAACGTCAATCGAAACAAAAATTAATCAAATTCCCACAACAGATTTGAGTGGGGTTAACGCAAAGCTTGATAGTGTATTGAATCAATTAGTACAACTAAACGTTATTCGTCAAAACGCAATCCAATATAGACAATTAAATTTAACCCCTACATTTCAGATAGGAGGTAATTGGGCGACAACCCCCACGAACCTAAGCAATATTACTGATAATGATGAATCAACGGCGACAAACTTATTTCAAACTGCTGACGGAGCTTGGGCTGAAGGTACGGTGAGTGTTATTCCTGGTATTGCTATTCCGGCTATTACTCGTTTAAAAACAAAAATTTTAATTGCTAATTCATCGTCTCTAAGAAGTTTTTCGGAAGTAGCAGTACTTAATGCCGCTAATGAGCATATCCCGGTCTGGGCAAATGAAGACCCAATATCAGTTAACGGAAAAACAATAAATATTGATGTAATTATTCCTTACGCCTATTCGAGGGTGAGGTACAGAATAATGGACACAACGCAGTACTACCCCAGAATGCAGATTTTTGACTTAAAGATTTTTGAGGTATTTGTCGCTTAAGTGTAACTTTTACAGTTTGCTGCCATCAATAATGGTTGTCCTAAAAATATATTTAGCGTTTTGTTTGTAACGGCTATCACTTTTAACAATCGCCATGAAGTTGCGGTGATCGGCAAGCGATTGCCCCACTAAACAACCTGCACTCCACGCGCCTATGTTTGGCGGTTTACCACTAGTTGAGTGTTGATTGATTCCGAAAAGCCCAGTCCCAATCCGATCGCCCGTGCGAAAACCATCTTTATTTAAATCTCTGCAAACTGCGATCGGACCGACTTGTACTAAAGCCTCATGTGGAAAACTGTTCCCATGTCTCCCGACAGACCAAGCTTTGTATTGCCCAAATTGCACCCGCGCTGCGCCATTGGAATTCATCGGTCGATTGGTATAGTGCCTACCAGGTTCGGTAGTTGCCGCCCAATTACCAATCATTAAAGGTTTCCCATCTACAATTTGAATCAATAGCCGCCGATCGTTCCAAAGATCGATCGCATCTGAGTTAACCTTCCCGTCAGCATCAACCCCTTCGACATAAACAATATTGTATTTATCTGCAGGCATTTTACGGATTGAACAAATGGAAAATCCCAAAAAAGATAGTTAAAATTAGGTTATGCCAAAGATTGATCGACACGGTAAAGCAGCTATATTAAATGCTCAACAAATAACTAAGTTATTTGAGGCTTTCGGGTCCGATCGCGATCGAGCATTGTTTGGTTGTTGTCTGTACCTTGGATGTCGAATAAGTGAAGCTTGTAGCCTGCAAACTATAGATGTTTATTCCCCCGGCGGTGAAGTGCGATCGCAAATTCAAATTCGACGCGCTGCTACCAAAGGAAAGCAGGAAACCAGGACCCTTGACACTCACCCGCAGCTTCTTCAACTGCTAGAAGCTCACCGACCGGGAAAGACTTGGGTGTTTCAGTCCCGATCGCACCACTGGAAGCACATTGATGCTGACTCTGCTGACTGGATTCTAAGAGAAGCTTGTAGAAAGGCTGGGTTAGAGGGCGTGAGTACTCATAGCTTCAGACGCACCGCTCTAACGGCTATGAGTAACGCTGGAGTGCCTTTAAGAGTAATCCAGGAAGTCTCAGGCCACCACTCTCTCAACGAGCTCCAGAAGTACTTGGAGGTTTCAGAAGAACAGCGTAGAAGTGCGATCGCAACCCTCAACTTCCATCACTTCGGAATAGATACTTTTTCCGATATAGCGGCTGGAAGTATTGCAACTGCGTCTGTTTTCATGGGGGATTCCTAAAAATCCCTAGCTTATTGAGAATTTACCCCCATTTATTGAGACTATTTTCCGGGCAAAGTATATAATTCTCTGACGAGATAAAAAGTTTCAGGTTTGTAAGTTTATTCGTGGGGATTCACTCTAGTAGTAATTTGGGTAAATTAGAAAGTCCCCAGCCAACCTGGGACTTTAATTTAAGGGGAGAATTCAGCAACCAGTTCTATGAACAGGAGTCGCGCTGCTTTAGCGCAACACCGAGAACGAACTAACCTTATCGGTCTACCGTAAGGATTTTTCCTTGTCCAGCGCTGCACCTAACTTTTTACCGATCGCATTTTTGAGGCGACACTTTTCTGGCGAAATCCTGGTAAATAACCACTGCCACAAAGCTTTTCGGCACAGGTCGGAGCCACCAACGATTTTCTTTTTGGATTTATCACCGGATGCTTCCGTTGTTGGCGAAACGCCTAAAGCTTTCTCAAATCTCCGGCGGGAAAGATGTCTCCTTGTTGTACCCAACCAACAGAAATTGAGGCGATGATCAAAGCATGGAAGAAACAACATATATGAATAGACTTTATTACGAACTGAGTGAAGTTTTACCATACTTCCCGCAATTCCCACTTGTCACTGTCTAATAGTTCTAATATTAGATGATGATATTTGAAGAGAGTCGGACGATGACCGACGCTGATAAAAGTTGTCTGAGTACCTAAGAGATGTCGATAAAGATTTTCTTCGTTTTTCACATCCAAAGCACTGGTTGCTTCATCTAAAATCACATACTTTGGTTTAGAAATTAACAGACGGGCAAAAGCCACACGCTGTTGTTCTCCTAAAGAAAGCACATCACCCCAATCTTTTTCGACATCAAAACCACCGAATCTTTCTACTAAATTGGGTAGGTTTACTTCTTGCAATACTTGATGTAATTCTTGGTTACTAATCGTATCATTTACCAGCGGATAGACTAACTGCTGACGGAGATTTCCCAACACCATATAAGGACGTTGAGGTAAAAATAAAATTTCCTCTAGTTTGGGTCGAATAATTGTGCCATTACCAGAGTTCCATAAACCAGCGATCGCTCGCAATAGCGAACTCTTACCACAGCCACTCGCACCCATAATTAACATTCCTTGCCCTGATTGCAATTTTACCGAAACATCCTGCAATAAGGTTCTTTGATAGTTGGGTGTATACAATGTCAGGTCTTGAAGTGCTAAACAGTTATCTTCTACAGTATTAATAGTTGTATGCTCAATTCTGCCGCTAATAATTCCTTTATTGGGTTGTTGCAAGAAATTATAAAATTCAGATAAACGCTCAATTCCAGCAGAAAAACCAGCCAGTTCTTTAAACGTCCTAATAATCACATGGATTTCCCAAGAAAGAGTATTAAACGCCCCTTGAGCTTCGGCAAGTTTACCGATTTATAACTCACCCGAAAAAATCTGAGGAGCAATAATTACAGCAGGCAGAAAGCCAGGAATATAGTAAAAAAAGCTGCCAGCAATATTCACTATTACTTCCTGCCAAAATATGAGCTTATTGAAATTTTTAAATACTTGATTAAATAGGTGATTAACTTGATTAAACTCCTGTGCTTCTCCCTGATAAAAAGCAACAGATTCAGCATTTTCCCGGAACCGGACTAACCCAAAACGAAAGTCAGCTTCTTTTTTCAACTGCTCAAAATTGAGTTTAACTAATTTTTTACCAAATAACCAAATTGTGAAGAGAGTACTACTTCCCGCATAAATAACCAAAAAAATCATCAAAGTGGGTGATATTATCCAGAGTACCGCACTAAAAGCAATAATCTGTGAACAAGCGTTGAACATATCAAAAAATAAGAGTAGAAATCCATCAGCGAACTTGTTAATATCTTCGGCTATTCGCTGATCTGGGTTATCAATTTCTTTTTGAGATTGACTTAGTTCATAAAAAGCCCGATTGCGGAAATATTTACCAAGAAAATGATTGGTTAACCACCTTCGCCAATAGAGAGTAAGTTTTTTGCGTATGTACTGGTATGCACACCAAATGGTCGGTAACATCAGGGATACCCCAAATACTTTCCAGGTAGTCATCCAGAATCCATTTACATCCTTGGCAACGAGTGCGGAAAGGATATTACCTTGTTGAGTATTCATAAATACTTTGACCTGGGTGGAAACTAAAATCAGTGCGATCAAGGTCAGTAGTAAAGCGATCGCACCCCATTTTTCATTCCCGCACCAATAGAGTTTGGCGATCGTCCAAAACCGCTGTAAAAAACCCCGGTTCCGTTTATTTATCATTATCGTTGCTAGTAAATTGGTTAATATTCTTCGATACAAAATTATAGTACCAGTTCTGTATAACGCGAACTGAAAATTTACTCTAAATATATAAAAACTTTATGGAATCTTTACAACCTCTGACAATTCGACAGAGAGTTTAAGGATATATCCAAAATATTTATATAGCAATTTACATGAATATATTTTAGTTGAATGTAAATACCAATAATTACTTTTATTTACTGCTTCATATTTTATTACTAGATTTATCGGATAAGATTGACAAGAAATTCTTATGCTATAATCTAATCCAGTTTGGCAGCAAACTATCATTAATTTCTCTGAAAGTGAACGGAAAGGAAAATCAAGTGACTCAAACTGTTGCCACAGCTGCCCATTGCATTAATCCTCTTTGTCCACGCCCTTATCCCCAAACTATGGGGAATAATTTTTGCAATGTTTGTGGCGCACCATTAAGAATTTTTAACCGTTATATCCCACTAAAAAAATTAGGAGTTGGGGGATTTGCTGCAATTTACACTGTTTGGGATGAAAAAGCAAAAAAAGAGCAAGTATTAAAAGTTTTACTAGAAACTTCTCCCAAAGCATTAGCATTATTTGAACAAGAAGCTACAGTTTTAGCAAGTCTACGCCATCCAGGAGTACCAAAAGTAGAACCTGGTAGTTTTTTTCAGGTGACTTTCGGAAAGTCCCCTGAAATTGTTTTGCCCTGTCTAGTAATGGAAAAAATTTATGGGAAAACCTTAGAAGAAATTTTAGAATATCATCAATCTCAAGGTTTGCCGGAAGCTTGGGTGCAAAATTGGCTGAAACAAGCTGTATATATTTTACGGGAATTACACCAACGTAAAATTATTCACCGTGATATTAAACCCGCGAATTTAATGTTACGTGAAGGCACAGAGCAAATAGTATTAATTGACTTTGGTGGCGCAAAACAAATTGGTGCTAAACAAGCTAATTTTCGAGCGAGTTCAACAAGGTTATTTTCTCCCGGATACAGTCCTCCAGAGCAAATTGCTGGGGCAGTAGTTGGGGCAAATGCTGATTTTTATGCTTTGGGAATGACCTGTATTCACTTACTTACAGGTAAATATCCTTTAGATTTAGAAGACCCAAAAACGGGGGATTTGAATTGGCAAAAATTTACTAATGTTAGCCCAAATTTTGCCAATTTACTAGATGATATGATCCAGCCAAATATTGAAAACAGACCAACGAATGCTAATGAATTAATAACTCGAATTAGGAAAATATCTTCTCAAACGATTACATCAACTGTTGCTAAAGCCATATTTCAAGTTATTAGCAAGTTACCTACAGATTTATTTAAATTGTCATTAGCTATTTTAGCATTGTTTGGTAAATCAATAACGCAAACAATAGTTTTATTTTGGCAAGCGATCGCACATTTAACCAAAGCCTTTTTTAGTACTGTTTGGCAAATGACTTTAGGCGGAATAGGTGGCGCTTGTGGAGCAATAATTGGTTATTTGTTAGCTTATAGAACAGCTTTTGGTAAAGAATTAGACTATTTTATTTCTCAGAATTTGTCTCAATTAATTGAGCCTCCAATCTTCCTAAATTCAGGTATACTTTTGTTTGCTGGCGCTGGTTTGACTACTGCTTGGGGCTTAATGTTAGCGGGGAAATTAGGGCAACAACAGCGTTATTTAATAGCTATAATAGTGGGAATTCTCAGTTATGGTTTAGGTTGTTTATTGTTGGTGCAAAAAGTACCATCGACTACTATTTTACCAGAAGATTTAGTATTAATGACCGCTATAACAAGTGGCTTATTAACTTTTGGTTTAGGTTTACAAAGTCATCAAATAGTTTATGCTATAGTTAGCGCCGTAGGTACAGCAATCACCTTTGCTGGTTTACTGCTATTAGTTATGCAAATTTTTGTACCTTTAAATGGTGTTTTAGGAATTTCTGGTACTTTTCTCGGTAACTTAAACTGGACAAATTTTGCTTTTAGTATGGCATTTTTTAGTGCTATGGGAATAATTATTGCTTTCTGGTTAAGTGTAACTCACTTTTTCGTTGTACCTGTTTTACGAATGTTGGGTTGGCGTTAATTACAAATGAAAAATTATTTACAGCTAAATTCATCACCACCTATAATTATTGCCCATCGAGGCGCTAGCGGTTTTCGTCCAGAACATACTTTAGCATCTTATGAATTAGCTATTAATTTAGGTGCTGATTATATTGAACCGGATTTAGTTTCTACTAAAGATGGGATATTAATTGCACGTCATGAAAATGAAATTTCTACTACTACTAATGTTACTGAATGCCCCGAATTTGCTAATCGTAAAACTACTAAATTAATTGATGGAAAATCAATCAGTGGTTGGTTTACTGAAGACTTTACATTAGAAGAGATTAAAACTTTGAAAGCTAAAGAAAGATTGCCTTTTAGAGATCAAAGTTTTAACAATCAATTCTCAATTCCGACTTTTCAGGAAATTATTGATTTAGTCGAGGTTAAAAGTGGGCAAATTGGTCGATCGCTCGGAATTTACCCAGAAACTAAACACCCAACTTATTTTGCTTCTATTGGTTTACCTTTAGAAGAACCATTAATTGAAATTCTTCATAATAACGGATATAAATCTGCTACAGATCCGATTTTTATCCAATCTTTTGAAACCCAAAATTTGCAAAAATTGAGAAAATTAACTGATTTACCATTGATTCAATTACTAGAAAATTCTGGGCAACCTTTTGATTTGGTGATGAATGGCGATTCGCGCACCTACCAAGACTTAACCAAACCCCAAGAATTAGCAAAAATTGCTGAATATGCCGCCGGAATTGGCCCAAACAAACAAATGATTATCCCTGTAGATAACCAGGGAAAATTACTAAATTCTACATCTTTAATTGCCGATGCTCATGCTGTAGGATTACTAGTTCATCCTTACACTTTCCGTAATGAAAAGCAATATTTAGCACCAGATTATAACGAGAATCCAGAAGCAGAATATGAGCATTTTTTTAACTTAGGCGTAGATGGGGTATTTACTGATTTTACTAATACAGCATTAACAGTAATTCAGCGAATATGGTAAAGTATTAATAACTAAAAATTTCAATTCCTCATCATATCGTCATGTCACAACAGCGGACTGTCATTCCCCAGACAGAACCTCCCCTTCCGGCAAAGGAAACTCTGCCGACAATGTACGATTTGCCTAGCGAAAACCCGGAGGAACCTGGTTTGCCTGATGAGTTTCACATTTTGCAACCGCAGTTACTTACTCGCACCTTGCAATTAACAGATTATCCGCCTTCACGTCTGTTTGTTGGCACCGATTTAAACTTGTACTACGATGTGAAAAATCCTTTGTGGCACAAGCGTCCTGATTGGTTTCTCGTTTTAGATGTACCGCGCTTGTATGAAGGAACAGATTTGCGTTCTAGTTACGTTGTTTGGCAAGAAGGAGTGAATCCATTTTTAGTTGTGGAACTGCTTTCGCCGGGAACGGAAAAAGAAGATTTGGGGGAACTGGCGCTATTAGAAGATGACGAAATTTCGGAAGTAGATTCTACGGAAATTAACGGACAACCAACCAGAGAAATACCGCCGAGAAAATGGGACGTTTATGAGCGAATTTTACGAGTACCTTATTATGTGGTATTCAGTCGGTATAGCGATCGCCTACGCGGATTTAAACTCAATGGCGGACGCTATCGAGAACAACCTATAGATCCTGACCAACCTCTCTTTTTGATTTCCGAACTAAAATTAGGATTGGGAATTTGGCAAGGAGAATTTGAGGGAATTAATCGTTCTTGGTTGCGCTGGTGTGATGAGGAGGGAAATTGGTTACAAACAGAAGCGGAACGAGAACGACAAAAACGAATTCAATTAGCAGAAAAGTTAAAGTCGCTTTCTCCCGAACAATTATCAGCTTTAGGAATTAGTCTGGAGGATTTGGAATAGTAGAACTAAGTAGGTATGTATAAATAAAGTGACAACTAAGGCGGGCAGGATGCCCACCCCACAAGAAAGCTATAATTCTTGTGGGGTGGGCATCCTGCCCGCCCTATCCTTAGCGTAACGCACCCTTCAACTACTGAGCAATATTGAGTTAGGAACTACTTGCAACTGACCAATCTTCCTTGAATTGTGATTCAGGTAATTGAGTGTATTCAGAAACAATTTTTCGCAACTCTTCACCATCAATTGTTTCCTTGTCAATCAACAAATCGACTAAACGATCGATCAAAGTGCGATTTTCGCTAATAATGCCTTTCGCATCTTCATAGCATTTTGACACAATCAATCTTACCTGTTCATCGACATGAGCCGCGATCGCTTCCGAATATTCCGCACGATTGGCAAAATCACGACCTAAAAACACCTCATTACTCTGATTTTCCAAAGCTAATAGACCCAACTCAGACATTCCGAAACGAGTCACCATTTGCCTTGCTAAATTGCTCACTTGTTGCAAATCGCCACCTGCACCCGTCGTAATTTCCGCATCACCGAAAATCACCTCTTCCGCAGCGCGACCACCCAAAGCATCGCAAATCATCCCGATGATCTGCGACTTAGAAATTAAACCTCGTTCTTCATTAGGAGTAAACCAAGTTAAACCTAACGCTTGACCGCGAGGAATCAAAGTCACCTTTTCTACTGGGTCATGACCTTTCATTAAAGTTCCGACGATCGCATGACCGACTTCATGATAAGCAATCAATCGCTTCTTCTTGCTATCCACCAAAGGCGTACCTTCCATTCCCGCTACCACCCGATCGACAGCATCATTAACTTCCAGCATGGTAATTGCTTCTTTACGCCGTCTGGCGGTCAAAATTGCTGCTTCATTGAGCAAATTGGCTAAATCCGCGCCAGTAAAACCGGGGGTTCTGCGGGCGATCGCTTCCAGCGACACCTCATCCGACACCTTTTTATTCCTGGCATGGACTTTCAGGATTTCCAAACGTCCCTTCATATCTGGTGCATCTACGATCACTTGGCGATCGAAACGTCCCGGACGCAACAAAGCAGCATCGAGAACATCAGGACGGTTAGTAGCAGCAATAATAATAATTCCCGAATTACCTTCAAACCCATCCATTTCGGTGAGTAACTGGTTTAAAGTTTGCTCCCGTTCATCATTTCCGCCACCAATCCCAGTTCCCCGCATTCTACCGACAGCATCAATTTCATCGATAAATACTAAACAGGGAGCATTTTCCTTCGCTTTTTTGAACAAATCGCGGACGCGGGAAGCACCCACACCCACAAACATTTCCACAAATTCTGAACCAGAAATACTAAAGAAAGGAACTCCAGCTTCCCCAGCAATAGCTTTAGCTAACAAAGTTTTCCCAGTTCCCGGAGGGCCAATTAACAATACACCTTTAGGAATTTTCGCACCCACAGCCGTAAACCGTTCTGGCTGTTTTAAGAAAGTTACAACTTCTTGCAGTTCTTCTTTTGCTTCCTCAATACCTGCTACATCTTCAAACTTAATTCCGGTTTTCGCCTCCATTTGGAAACGGGCACGAGACTTACCAAAATTCATTGCTTGATTAGAAGCATTAGCCGATCGCCTTACAATCATCAACAACCCTGAAATTAACAGGATCACCAACAGTAAATTGATCACAAAGCCTAAAGCTGCACTATTATCGGTGGTTGGTTGGACAGCAAATTGGACACGCTTCGATCGCAACTTTTCAATTAACTCCCGATTATCCTCAAACAAATTCACCGTTGCTGGCGAATCCGTCTTATCCACTCCCTGAAATTCCACCTTAGCTATACGCTGCGTCGGATCGATATCAACCTTAGTAACTTTACCCGCATCTATTTTCTTCAGCAACTCATTGTAACTCATCGTTTCCTGCTGGTCAGAAGCTAGAACAGGGGGAACTCCTGGCAGAGCACTTTGTAATAATAACCAACTAGCTGTAATCGCCCCCGTCAAAAACACATTTTTTTTACGGTGCTGTCTGCTCGACTTTTTCATCCAGGAATTTTTCATAATGCGTTAGCCCTTTTGCTGCTGTGATTACCCAGATTACCCAAGGGTAATTTAAGAAAAGACACTCTTATTGATCCAGTGTAGCTAAAGAGGGGCAGGGCAGATGGGGAGGTGGGGGGATGGGGAGATGGGGAGATGGGGGGAAGTTAATTAACTCAAAACTTCTAACTCAAAACTTAAAACTTTCTACAATAGTGTGCGATCTTCTCTAGAATAGGTTTGCTATAAGTAACCGCTCTCACGAAGCTAGTTAGATTCAAAATTCAAGTAAGCCTAATGTATTTAGATACTCCTACTGCTCAACCCGTGCCTTTAATATTGGAAAGCTTACCCGTTCCAGCTAATTTTGACGATCGCGAGTTTCCCAAACGCTCTCGGCAGCAAATAGACTTGATTTTACTGGTAATTGAAGCCTTAGATATTGGTGGTTCGGAAGCGATCCTCAGTGCGGCTAGGGAACTAGAATTGGAAGGAATTATTAAAAATCGGGTAACATTGTGGCGATTGCGCTGTACTAACCCCATGAGGCGTTACAGTCAACGTCATTCTCTGAGTGTAGTCGAAGCCAAGGCATTGGTTTTGATCGCCTGCAATTTAGCAAGGCGGATGACAGTTCTGATTCGACAGTTGTTACTGGCATATCAACAATTGTCTGAAAAACAATTGTCAGTAGAACATCATTTTCGACTATCTTACTTTTTGGAGCGTTTCCGCAAACATTTTCGCAGCCGGATGAATCCCCGACGCTCTGGAGTGGTAGCTTATAATTCAGACGAAAAGTTGAATGAGTTAGCGATCGCCCTATTGGGACAGCTACTTTTTTGTACAGGTACTTCTGGAATGCAACGCTTTTGGACTAGTCTATTTGACGGGGAAATTTAATGTAAGATGATTAATCCTGGAGACAGAGACAAACCCCCGACTGGAGTGAATCTAAAATCTAAAATCTAAAATCTAAAATCCCATGACGACGATCCAACGACAGTACAGCTTGCCTAATTGCACCCTGATCCTAGAAGGGTTGAGTGAAACCACAGGCGGACTCATTCAAACAGAGATGCGCCCAGTCTTATCAATTTTAGTCAATGCCGAATGTCGTTTGGCAGGTTATACGGGGCCATCGTTAAGTGGCGGAAGAGACTTTTTTGAAAGTTTGGTGACAGCAGTTAGCAACTACGCCCAAGAAATTTTAAGTGGTGTCCCCCATCAACATTTGGAAAATGGTCATGTACCTTTGGTACAATTGCACCGCAGTGGGCAAAATTCACATCGGTTAATTGTGCAACCACACAATTTAAATACTTTCCTTAATGGTATAACTGCACCTCCAGCTTCTACAAATCCCATTGAAATTGATTTATCTACGGTGCAATTGTTTGATTTAGTGGAAGCTGTAGATCAGTTTTTTGCTGATAGCCAAACTTTGCCTAGTTTAGGGTTGAAGTTAGCGCCAGTGGAAAAACGCTTTGCTAAGTCGGATGAAGATTTGGTCAAACAAGCAGCACCAGCTGCTTTGGGTTTGTCTAGTTTAGCATTGGCTGCGATCGCACTCTTTTTCGCCCCCATTCCTGAAGTACAAAGACCTAGAGATCCTTTACCACAAAATAATTCTGGTGCTGTCTCCCCGAATTCTACTATTCCCGGACAACCTGCCACCAGCGATCCTCCCTTACCTTCCCCAACAACCACTCCTCAATCTAATTTAGGCGGAGAAACTACTACACCTCTAGCTTCCTCCACCACCGAAGTTCCTGCCAATTCTCCCGCAACACCAATAGCCGCACAAGTTCCACCCACTACCTCTAACTTCGGAGAACAAACGAACGCAGTCGCTACTCCCGCACCAGTCACCGCACCAACTACACCACCAACAGATTCTTCAGTTGCACTACAGCCAACTCCTGTACCGATGACTGCACCAACTGCACCACCAACAGATTCTTCAGTTGCACTACAGCCAACTCCCGCACCAGTCACCGCACCAACTGCACCACCAACAGATTCTTCAGTTGCACTACAGCCAACTCCCGCACCAGTCACCGCACCAACTGCACCACCAACAGATTCTTCAGTTGCACTACAGCCAACTCCCGCACCAGTTGCACCAACTACACCGCCAACTGCACCTAATTCCCTAGTGCAAACTCCTGTCGCTGTACCAACTATTCCACCACCAAATGAGTCAACTTTAGGCTGGCAAACTCCGGCAACTACTTTACCTCCGACTACTCCTTCTACTTTAGGGGAACAAACTCCAGCAACTACTTTACCTCAGACTACCGCTTCTACTTTAGGTGGGCAAATTCCTACAACTTCAGGAGCAACTTTAGGCAGAAATAATGAAATTGTTGATGCTGCTTCTCTAAGAGTTTTGAATCGTAATCTTTACACCCAAATTGAACAACGTAGGACAGAAATTATTAAGTTTCCTGAAGAATTAGTTTATCGGGTTGCTATGCGCCCAGATGGAACAGTGGTAAAGTATGAACCTCGTAACCAACCTGCACAAGAATATTTAAACCAAACTCCCCTTCCTAACTTGGGTGTTGCTAATCTTTCCACTGATTCTACTAGTGTAAATGAACAACCTGTTGCCTATTTTAAGGTTGTCTTTACTCCCAAAGGTGTTTTGCAAGTCAGTCCTTGGCGAGGTTATCAGTAAAGCTAGTAGAAAATACCGGATTGTCCCCTGACCATTAATGTATTTCATCAGTTAGGATAGAAATTATTTATGATTATTATTTCTATTGCAACTGATGAATATGAACTCCAATTCTCCCATTCCGGGGCATCAGAAAATAGCCCCTCATTCCCGGAAATTTTGGACTAATAAATTCAACTTGGGGAAAATTGCTGTCAGTCGCCTGAGCATTAGCACTAAAATTAGATGCGGCTATGCGCTGGCTTTGAGTATTGCGGTTTTAGGCACAATTGTAGGTATGGGGCTGGGTAATTATTATGAAGAAGCTTTTCGGAATGAAGCCCAAAAGTGGCATGAAACGGGCGTGCTGCTTAATGATTTACAAATAGCTGTTTTGCAAGCGCGATCGCATCAACAACAATTCGTCGCTTTACTGGAAAAACCACAAGATTTTCAAAATGAACATTCCGATTTTATTGAACATATTTTTAATGTTAAATCACTACTTCAAAAAGCTAAAAATTCTTTAAAAGCTCAAGAAATTTCGGGAGCTAAGGCTTTTTTTACAACTTATGAGCAAGCAGTGGAAGATTATTTGCTACAGACAGAAAGTGTAATTAAAGAAATCAAAAAATCCAGTTTAAATTCCCAAAAAATTACCAAATTACAGCAATTATTATTAAATTTAACTATCAGTGAAACAGCACTTAAATTTGATGATTATTCCACTAAATTAGCGGAGATTGCAAGTCAGGCTTTTCGGGAAGAAACCATAGCAGAAAATAATGTAGAACTAGGTGAAGAGTTACAAATGGGAACCACAATCTCTAGTATGTTGGTATCAGTCATACTAGCGATATTTTTAGCAATCTATACTAGTAGAGCGATCGCACGCCCTTTAAAAGCTACAACTAAAGTAGCACAAAAAGTTACTCAAGATGATAATTTCGACTTACAAGCACCTGTAACTACCAGCGACGAAGTAGGCGTTTTAACTGTAACTTTAAATCAATTGATTAGTCGGGTAAAACATTTATTAGAAGAACAAAAAGCCGCAGCTATTCGACAAGAAGAGTTACAAAAAGTGCAGTTACTTCAAAGTGAAAAAATGTCTAGTTTAGGGCGCATGGTTGCTGGAATAGCTCATGAAATTAATAATCCAGTAAACTTTATTTATGGCAACCTTGTCCATGCTAGCGAATATGTTACCGACCTTTTAGATATTTTAGCAACTTACGAACAAGAACTTACTCAACCATCTTTAGCTTTACAGGAAAAAGCTGAAGAAATCGATTTAGAATTCTTGCAGGAAGATTTACCAAAAACTTTGCAATCAATGACGGTGGGTGCAGAAAGAATTCGCCAAATTGTGCTGAGTTTAAAAGACTTTTCTCGCTTGGATGAAGCAGAAGCTCAATTAGTTGATTTACACGCTTGTATTAACAGCACTTTATTAATTTTACATAACCGCATTAAGAAGGGAATTAAAGTAGTGCTAAACTATGGCGACATTCCCAAAATTACTGGTTATACAGGTTTTCTTTATCAGGTGTTCATGAATTTGATTAGTAATGCGATCGATGCTTTAGAAGAAAGCAAAACTACAGAAACCTCTGAAGACAAAGCAGTTTTAATTACTACAGAACGCCTAGATAATAACTGGGTAATGGTGCGAATTGCTGACAACGGTTGCGGTGTTTGTCCTGAAAATATGGGCAAAATTTTTGATACCTTTTTTACCACAAAACCCAGAGGTATTGGTACAGGTTTAGGGTTAGCAATTACTCGGCAAATTGTAGAAGAAAAACATGGGGGTAAAATTACTTGTACTTCTGAAGTTGGTAAAGGTACAGAATTTGCGATCGCACTTCCGATCGTTCCTTCCCCAGAAAAAGCCTCAGTCGGTTCGTTGTAAGGACTTTAGTCCTTCTATGTAGGAATGAACGACTAAAGTCGTCACTAAGTAGGTGCAAATAAAGTGAAAATAGTTATCTATCAATGGGGCGGGCAAGATGCCCACCCCACAAGAAAGCTGAAAATCTTGTGGGGTGGGCATCTTGCCCACCCCACAAGAAAGCTGAAAATCTTGTGGGGTGGGCATCTTGCCCACCCCACAAGAAAGCTGAAAATCTTGTGGGGCGGGCATCTTGCCCGCCTTTGTTTTACTTTATTTAGATCTACCTACTTACAAACTAGTTCGTTGTCAGGACTTTAGTCCTTCTGAACGACTAAAGTCGTCACTACGAACTTACCGGATAACTTGGCGCATATAGTTTCCCCAAAGTAAAGCTGCTTGAGCACTACTTCCTCTAGTTGGTGAATTATCATCATTTCCCAACCAAACGCCAGTAACTAACTTCTGACTTGGAACATATCCCACAAACCACAAATCGCGGTTATCGCTATTAGTACCTGTTTTACCCGCTTCTTCGCCTAAACCTAAAGAGGCATTTCTTCCTGTACCAAATTGTACCACTCCCCGCAACAAATTATTCATTTGCTCGGCAACTTCTCGGCGTAAAGCTCTCTCTTGATTCGCGTTTTTATCAGGATCGAAAGAGTAGATTTCGGGACAAGTTTCCCAATTTTTGATATCACGACAAAAACTACTATCACGAATCCGAACAATAGCATGAGGACGATTCCATATACCATTATTGGCGATCGCACCAAAAGCACCAGTCATTTCTAAAGGATAAACTTCACTTTGTCCTAAAGCTAACCCCGGTACAGGATTAAGTTTAGATTCAATTCCCATTCTTTGTGCCATTTGCACAACATTATCTAAACCCACATCTTGCGCCACCCTCAAAGCAATCACATTTTCCGATTGCGCTATCCCATTGTACATATTGGAACTACCGCCTCCAGTACGTTCGCAACCTGGATAACGTTTTTGCCAAACTAAAGGAGCACAAGAATAAGATTTATTAGGCGAAATCCCTTTATCCAAAGCTGCTGCATAAGTGAATACTTTAAAAGTTGATGCTGCTTGTCGGTGTGCTTGAGTAACACGATTAAATTGACTTTGTTTGTAATCTAATCCCCCCACCATCGTTAAAATTGCCCCAGTATTAGAATCAAGAGTAACGATCGCACCTTGCGAAAACCGACTATTTGCACCAGCATTACTAATAGCATTCCGCAAAGCAGATTCCGCTTTTGCTTGCATTCCCAAATTAAAATCAGTTTCAATAATAAAATTCCCTTCTCTAGCTAGTTCTTCCCCCAACAAAAACTGCAATTCCTGGAACACATAACTATAGAAATAGGGAGAAATTGTACTAGCTTGTTCCTCACAAACTTTCGGGTTAACTTCTAGGGGCGATCGTCTTGCTTTAGCCGCCTCCTCCACAGTAATTTTACCTTGCTCCAACATCCGAGCAATCACCCCATTTCGCAAAGTAATTGCTCTTTCCCGCGCCTGACTATCGCCACAAGGATTGAAGTTATTTGGCGCAGGTAAATTACTCACCAAAGTCGCCGCTTCTGCTAAAGTTAAATCTCGCGCTGACTTACCAAAATAATACTCAGAAGCATCCTCAAACCCATAACTATCACCACCCAAAAATACCCGATTCAAGTAAGTTAATAAGATGTCATTTTTACTGTAAAAGTACTCTAATTTTAAAGCCACAATTGCTTCCCGCAACTTGCGCCCCAAAGAATCTGCTGAACCTACATAATCACGGAATAAACTCCGGGCTACTTGTTGAGTAACAGTACTTCCACCTTGGCGATCGCCACCTTTACTAATAATAAAACTGGCTCTGGCAATCCCGATCGGATCGACCCCCAAATGCCAGTAAAAACGTCTATCTTCCGAAGCAACTACCGCCTTCGGTAAATAGGGAGAAAAATCACTTAATCTCTTAAATTCCACATGAGCATTATTGCGCGGAGTTCGCAAAGGCGTTTCATCCCTGGCATAAACAATAACAGGCCCTTTGGTAGCATTTGGTAAAGGATGAACAGAAAATTTTTGCCACTCCAACAACACTGTAATTGCTAAAAGTGCCGTTAACCCAGTAATGCCATAAACGCCCCAACTTATTGCTTTTTCATACCAAGTTGGCGGATCGTAATATTGAATTCTCACCCCACCAGCTAATTCCCTTGGCCCTAAAGTTAAGATATCACCATGACGTAACTTTCTTGATGAAACCCTCTTTCGACCACGATAAATCCCATTAGTCGAGTTTTCATCTTTAATCAGAAAACTTTTCTGTCTGCGCCCGATGCGAGTCAAAGACAAATGAATTTGACTAACTACCGGGTTACGCACCACGATATCACAAGACTTAGAACTACGACCTAGTTTATAGCGATCGCCCAACAGCGGATAAACCTCAGCTTGATCTGCATCAGCATCCTGAACTCGCAATTCCGGTACTTTAGCATTCGGCTTCAATGCTAACTTAGAAAAATTTACCTTCGCTTGTACCGTCTGCACTGCTTGGGTGATAGCACCCATAATTGTCGGGCGAGGTTTTTGGGGATGGGGAGGAGTCATATCGTCTTCGGTTGGATACTCTTAACTAGAACTGACGCGGGAACCAGGGGACAAGGAGACACAGAGAAAATTTTTCCACACCAACAAAGGGTTTTGACTATATTGGGAGAATAAGTCAGCATTTCCCCTACTTTTTATAATGAACCAAAGTTGAGGCAGCAGGGGAGCATCGGGAAAATTTAAAATGACTCAGAGGTATTACTTTATTATTAAAAAAGCAGTGGCAATAATCGAATTTATCTATCTGTTTTCTATCTGCGTTCATCTCTGTTCATCTGTGGTTTAATTTCAGTTAAACTAATCAACAAAACCCAGCCAAATTAACAAACTATTCTCCTCTGCCCCTGGGCCCCTCTGCCCCTGGGCCCCTAGACCCATTATCAAAGTGAGACTTACGAAATATGGCAATAAATAGGCAAGCAATTCCCACATTAATACATACATCCGCCACATTAAAAACCGGGAAGCGAATTAATCTAAAATCGAAGAAATCCACCACATAACCGTAAATAAATCGATCGATTCCATTGCCAATAGCGCCCCCTAAAATAAAACCATAGCCCAATTGCTCCCACAAAGGTAAATGTGCCCCAAACCAAGCCATAGCCATCAAAGCTAAACTTACCAGCAAAGATAGCCAACGTAACCAGCTACCATCCTCGCTAAACAAGCTAAAAGCGGCACCAGTATTTCTCACATAAGTAAGATGAAAAACCCCTGACCACAAAGGCCAACTTTCATTCAAGCGAAAGTTTTGCAACACCCAATATTTAGTAATTTGGTCTATAACAATACAAATGAAAGCAACAATCCAAAAAAAACGATTTTTAATCATTGGTTAATAGTCATTGGTTAATAGTCATTGGTCGTTGGTCATTGGTCATTGGTCATTCGTTATTTGAGAGTAATTGAATCTTCAATAGCCTCATTTAAACTCGTCAATTTTACTTATTTACTAGCCAAAATACAAATGACAAATGACGAATAACCAATGACTAGTAAAACATAATACGTCTGAGGATGAAAGCTAACACTGTAGCTGCACAAACAAGAGCTAATTGTCCTGGGATGGGGTCTAAAGAGTACTTTTGAATATCTGGAACTATGGGAGAAATAGTATCTGTACTCGCCAAACTTATGTAATGACTACCAACTAAATAAGCGACACCTACTAAATGAATCACTAACAAACCACAAAGGCAGCTAAAGGCTAAAGATTCTAATTTCGGTGGTTGGCGAAATGCTAAATAGCCACATAACCAAGCACCAGGAATAAATCCTAACAGATATCCAAAACTAGGTAATTTGAGATAGGCAAAACCCCCGCCTTGGGAAAAGACAGGAAACCAAGTTAAACCCAGTGCTAAATAAGCAATTTGGGAAAGGGCTCCTGCATTTTTGCCACCAAGACAACCTACTAATAGTACTGCACCTATTTGATAAGTGACTCCTAAAGAGTGAATGGGAATTCCCGACTCACTCCAGTGCCAAGGTAAAGCAGTCACAGATGCTTGTAAAAAGGTGCCACCAATGGTAAGCAGTAAACCAATGAAGGCCCACAAAAATTCAGTGGCAGAAAACACAACTATTGGTAATAGGTAATGGGTAATAGGTAATTGGTAGTTGGTAATTGGTAGTTGAGTTAATTTGGAACTATGAGTTTTGGGGAATTGGTGCTTCACCGCCTTTGAGTCCCAGTTTTTCTAGCATGGCATGGTCTTGTTCTGGGGGTTGTCCGATTGTGGTTAAGTAATGTCCAATTAACATGGCGTTAATTCCTGCTTTTAATCCCATTGCTTGCAGTTCTCCCATAACAGCTTCTCTTCCCCCAGCGTAGCGGAGAATCTGTTCTGGTAGAATCATGCGAAAGATAGCGATCGCCTTCAAAGCTTCTATAGGATCTAGTTTAGTGCGATCGCCTAACGGTGTCCCTTCTCTCGGATTTAACAAATTAATTGGCACCGACTCCACCTGTAATTCCCGCAAAGCTAAAGCCAAATCGACCCTATCTTCCCAGCTTTCACCCATGCCAATAATTCCACCTGTGCAAGCTTGAATTCCCGCAGCTTTCAGGTTTTTTACCGTTTCCACTCTGTCTTGCCAAGTGTGGGTAGTGACAATTTGCGAATAAAAGTTTTCCGATGCTTCTAAATTATGATTGTAGCGAGTTACACCTGCGTCTTTCAGTGCTTGCGCTTGTTCTGCGGTCACTTCTCCCAAAGCACAGCAAGGCTTAATATTAGTTTCGGCAATAATTTGCCGCACCGTTTCTAAAATGTTTTCAAACTCTGTTGATTTTGGGCTGTTATATTTAATACCTCTGCCCTGACTAACTAAGCAAAATCTCTTAGCACCTGCGGCTTCGGCTGCTTTTGCTTGGGCTAGAATTTCTTCTTTTGACTTTAGACCATAAACAGGTGAATCATTACCTGGATGATGAACAGATTGAGAGCAAAAACCACAATTTTCCGAACAATTGCCCGATTTAATATTAACAATGCTGCATAAATCTACTGTATTACCACAGCAAGCTTGACGCACTTGATCGGCGGCAGCGCACAATAACAAAATGTTTTCTTCACCTTCAATTTGGGTGAGTGCGATCGCTTCTTCACGACTGAGCCTTTTCCCAGCTATAATTTCCTCTGTCAGCTTTTCTAACCATTCTTGCAAAGGTTGCGACCCATTCCCAGCATTCTCAGCCACAACAGAATTAGAAGTTAATAACGGCGTTTCTCTCACACTTAACCCTCTATTACTAAAAAGTCAGTTTATCCCATAAGTATCATCTCACAAATTAGTGCGTAGCAACCTGTTTTACTTTTTCCTCACCCAAACGGAGGAATCTTTCCTGTTAACCTTATCTTTACCATAAAGAGCTATGCTGCTAAGGGTTTTTAACAAAAAAAGCTGAAAATTTACTCGAATGATTTTACGTCTTACTCTCACCAATCCCAAAACTATAGCTGCTGCCCTTTCTGGGGTAGCCTTAACCATTGGTTTAGGTGCTTGTGGTCCCTCACAAACCACACCAACAGCTACCGATACTCCCGCTGCTCCTGGTGCTAGTCCAGCAGTCGCACCTGGAACACCCACTCCCGCAACTCCATCCAGACTCGACTTAGCGCAAAACGTACTACTTTCTGGAGCAGGCGCATCCTTCCCCGCACCCTTGTATCAACGTTGGTTTGCAGATTTCAATAAAATTAATCCCAAAGCTAGAATCAACTACCAGTCAGTTGGTAGCGGCGCAGGTGTCCAACAGTTTATTAACAAAACAGTAGATTTTGGTGCTAGCGATGTCGCCATGACTGACGAAGAACTAGCAAAAGTTCAAGGCGGCGCACTCATGCTACCAGTAACCGCAGGCGGCATCGTCTTAGCTTACAACGTACCCGGAGCAGAAGGCTTAAAACTATCCCGAAATCTTTTAGCAGATATCTTTTTGGGGAACATCAAGACTTGGAATGACCCCAAAATTGCCGAAGCTAACCCGGGTGTAAACTTACCTAACACACCCATCACAGTAGTTTATCGTGCGGATGGTAGCGGCACCACAGGCATATTCACCAAATATTTGAGCGCCATTAGTCCCAATTGGAAATCGAAAGTCGGTGACGGTAAAACTGTAGCATGGCCCACAGGTGTAGGTTCCAAAGGTAACGAAGGTGTGACTGCTCAAATAGCCCAGACAACAGGCTCTATTGGTTACATCGAATACGGTTACGCCAAACAAAATAACCTCAAATTCGCCTCTTTAGAAAATAAAGCAGGCAACTACGTTACTTACAACGAACAAACAGCTTCTAGCGCTTTAGACTCAGTACAATTACCAGAAAACTTGCGAGCCTTCATTGTTGACCCAGAAGGTACAGACTCTTACCCCATTATCAGCTATACCTGGTTGCTAGTCTATCCGAAATATCAAGATGCAGCCAAAGCCAAAACTATAGAAGCAGTAGTAGAATACGCCTTGACTGAAGGACAAAGAATTGCTCCTGAGTTAGGTTATATCGCTCTGCCACCGAAAGTTGCTTCTAAAGTAGCCACTGTTGCTCAGGCTATTAGCCCAGATTACAACATTGCAGTTGCTCCTCCAGCTGGAACTCCTGATACCACCGCTGCTAGTCCAGGTGCAACGACTCCCGGTGCGGCAACTCCAGGCGCAACAACTACTACTCCCGGTGCAACAACTCCAGGCGCAACAACTACTACTCCCGGTGCAACGACTCCAGATACTACCACCACTCCCGGTGCAACAACTCCTTCGCCCGCTACTACTCCTTAGTAACAAAAGTTACTAGCAATCAAATTTGCTAGTAAAATCGTTTTAAGGTGAAGGTAGTCAAATGGCAGTTAGCAGCATTACAAAAAAATGCTGAATCAAATTTAAGTTCGCTCTCTCATTTTTCAATTTTTTACAAATCTTTCGTCAGAGTAATCATGAGTAGCACAGGAGCAAAGGAAAATTACAGTGTTTTCCAACCACCTACAGCTTTGGATAAAAGGTTAGATATTGGATTTGTTTGGTTAACTCGTTTATTTGCTTTAGGAATTGCAGTTTTATTGCTATGGATAGCACTTCAAGTTGCTAAAGACGCTTTACCTGCAATTCAAGCTTTTGGATTGGGATTTATTTTTCAAAGTTCTTGGAACCCAGTCACAAATCAGTTTGGGGTATTACCTCAAATTTACGGAACTCTAGTTACTTCTTTCATTGCTTTGCTGATAGCGGTGCCAGTGGGAGTAGGTACAGCAGTAATTTTAAGTGAAACCTTTTTGCCAGCTAAAGTTCGCACAGTTTTAGTATTTTTGGTAGAACTACTAGCAGCAATTCCTAGCGTAGTTTATGGAATTTGGGGGATTTTTGTAGTAATTCCCTTGCTGCGAGAAACTCTAGGTACATGGTTAAATAGTTGGTTTGGTTGGTTTCCTTTGTTTAGCACTCCTTTAACAGGCCCAGGTATTTTACCTGCGTCTTTGGTGCTGTCAATTATGATTTTACCAATCATTACTGCTATCTCTCGTGATGCTTTAACTTCTTTACCTCCTGATTTGCGCCAAGCGTCTTTGGGCTTAGGTGCTACTAGATGGGAAACTATTCTCCAAGTGCTGATTCCCGCTGCAATTTCTGGTATTGTTGGGGGCGTGATGTTGGCGTTGGGTAGGGCTATGGGAGAAACAATGGCAATTACCATGTTGATTGGTAATGCTAATACGATTAATGTTTCTTTGTTAGCACCAGGAAATACTATTGCTTCTCTGTTGGCAAGTCAGTTTGCGGAAGCCAGCGGCTTGCAAGTTTCAGCTTTACTTTATGCAGCTTTAGTGCTGTTTATTTTGACTTTGATTGTCAATATTTTCGCTGATTTAATTGTACAAAGAGTGAAGCGAATTTAGTTTTGACGATCGCTAACTTAATGAGAAATTAAACTACTCAAGTCTACTGAAGGAATTGCCCCAAATTTAGAGATTGAAATTATGAGCCGGAGTTATTCAGAACAAAACTCTTCTTTTGATAGTAGTGGTTTATTACGTGCTAATTTTTCCCCCCGGACTTTGTTTAATAACATTATGACGGGTGTGGCATTTTTTCTGGCGGCTATGGCAGTTATACCTTTGTTTGCTGTACTTATCTATGTGACTTTCCAAGGTATAAGTAGTATTAGTCCTAGCGTATTTGTGGAATTGCCTCCGCCGCCAATGGTCGAAGGGGGAGGTTTCGGGAATGCGATTCTGGGCACAATTATTATGGTGGGAATTGGGGCACTAATTAGTGTCCCTTTTGGCGTAATGGCATCAATTTATTTGACGGAATTTAGTACAGGAAAAATTTCCCGTTGGGTGAGATTTGCTACTAATATTCTCAGCGGTGTGCCTTCGATTATTGCTGGGGTGTTTGCTTACGCTGCTGTGGTTTTGACTTTTACAAGATTCGGATGGGGTTCCTATTCTCCCATTGCAGGTGGTATTGCTTTAGCAGTGTTAATGTTGCCGATTATTGTGCGAACTACTGACGAGGCGTTACAGTTGGTGTCAAAAGATGTACGCCAAGCTGCTGTAGGTTTGGGTGCAACGAAATTTCAAACTGTTTGGGGTGTGGTGTTACCAGCAGCTGTTCCGGCGATTGTGACAGGAACTACATTAGCTGTGGCGCGTGCGGCGGGAGAAACTGCGCCTTTGCTGTTTACGGCTTTGTTTTCGCAATTTTGGCCCCAACTTTGGCCGCCAGACGCTTTCTTGCAACCAACTGCTTCTTTGGCGGTGTTAGTGTATAATTTCGCGATCGTACCTTTCAAAAATCAACAACAGTTGGCTTGGGCAGCTTCTTTAATTCTGGTGCTGTTGGTGTTAATTACTAGTATCATTACTCGCTACGTTACCAGTCGGAAAGCTTAAGACAAATATGTTTTTTAGGCTAGAAAATCAAAGCTAGGAGGAACCGAAGGAACAAAATAAATTTATCACCTATAACGCTAAGATTAAAAAGTAGGTGTCGGCAATCTGTATTAAGATATAGGTGAACAAACTCTGAGTTAAGTAAAGACAGGTAAAAATTAACCAAAAATACTCTGCGTTGTAGTTTTAGCTTCTTTGCTGACGAGTAGACAAGAGGCACAATAGTTGAAAAATAAATATTCATTGCTGGAAAAAGAAAAACGCAGAGTAAATTATTCCAGAAACAGAAAAAATAGTATTTTACGAATTTCCGAAACTCAACAGGTGTATATGCGTCCTAATCCAAAAACAAATCCCCGAACAGTTGAATCTACTGATAGTGTGTTTCAGGTGCGTAATGCCAATATTTATTATGGCAGTTTCTTAGCTGTGCGGGATGTCGTAATGGATATTCCGAGAAATCAAATTACGGCTTTTATTGGTCCTTCTGGTTGTGGTAAAAGTACTTTGCTGCGCTGCTTTAATCGACTGAATGATTTAATCGACAGCTTCCGATTGGAAGGTGCTATTACTTACAATGGTAGGAATCTTTACGATAGCAATATTGACCCTGTAGAAGTGCGTCGTCGGATTGGAATGGTGTTTCAAAAAGCTAATCCTTTCCCGAAATCAATTTATGACAATATTGCCTTTGGCCCGCGTTTAAACAAATATAAAGGTGATATGGATGAATTGGTAGAACGATCGCTCAGAGGTGCCGCTTTGTGGGATGAAGTGAAAGATAAACTGAGACAAAGTGGGTTATCTTTATCTGGTGGTCAACAACAACGCTTGTGTATTGCTCGTGCGATCGCAGTTCAACCAGAAGTTATTTTAATGGATGAACCTTGCTCGGCGCTAGACCCAATTTCTACCTTACGGGTGGAAGATTTGCTCCATGAATTGAAACAGCAATACACAATTATTATTGTTACACATAATATGCAGCAAGCATCACGGGTGAGCGATCGAACTGCGTTTTTCAATGTGCAACTTTCGGAAAAAGGTGGACGCACAGGTTATTTAGTTGAGTATGACAACACGGAAGCTATTTTCCAAAGTCCCCAAGAAGAATCTACTCGCGAGTATGTAAGTGGACGCTTCGGTTAATTTTTAGAAGGCTCCAAGGCAAAAATTGAGATTCTAGCAAGATCCCCGACTTCTCCAAGAAGTCGGGGATCTGTTTATTCCTGTTTACCGAAGTACTCATTTCAGGATAGGATGGGACATAGCTAATCAGATCTGAAAAAGGCTTATGAAGCGTTATTTGTCCCGTCTGTTCGCCCTACTTTTAGTTGTTACCATTGGTTTGGTAGGTTGTTCGACACCATCAGGTTTAACTGGTAAATATAGTCAAGATACCTTGGATGTAGTGGCTAGTTTGCGAAATGCGATCGAACTACCCAATGATGCACCAGAAAAAGCCGCAGCGCAAGTAGCTGCTAAGAAAAAAATCAATGATTTTGCTGCACTTTACTGGCGGGATAGCTCTTTAAAAAATTTGCGTTCTTTCACCACAATGCGAACTGCATTAAACGCTTTGGGTTCTCACTACGCATCATACCCGAATCGTCCGGTTCCTGAAAAGTTGAAAAACCGTTTACAAGTCGAGTTTAAACAAATCGAAACTGCTATCAATCAAGGAGCATAAAATCTCTTTTAAATGGTTTGTTGTAGCGACTTTAGTCGTACATGACTCCATTAAAGGACTAAAGTCCTCACAACGAACCAGATTTTCCTAAAAAAAAGAATTCTCGGAAGGACTAAAGTCCTCACAACGAACCAGATTTTCCTAAAAAAAAGAATTCTCGGAAGGACTAAAGTCCTCACAACGAACCAGATTTTACCAAAAAAAAGAATTCTAGAAACGAAGGCTAGGAAAATTTCCCTAACTGAGTTTCTGAATTCTGTTTTTGAGGTTAAATTTTCCTTAGCTTTAGTTTCTATTAACTAATTGCAATTCATTCAAATCGACATCTGCCAAATCTGAGGTTGCGGTTTGAAACAGTCCGTTTAATAATAGGGCTGGTGGCTGTTCGTAAGGCCAAGCAAAGGCATGACGAAAAGCAGCATCTTGACAAGCTTGCAATTCCTCAAAACCGATGATGTCGTAGGTTAGCAAGTTTTCATATTCAAAGGGTA
The DNA here is from genome assembly GCF_041929275.2 of Floridaenema flaviceps BLCC-F50. Taxonomy (NCBI): domain Bacteria; kingdom Bacillati; phylum Cyanobacteriota; class Cyanophyceae; order Aerosakkonematales; family Aerosakkonemataceae; genus Floridanema; species Floridanema flaviceps. Next base: position 1,629,185 of record NZ_JBHFNR020000001.1, read on the forward strand.
AACGGACGTTATGTAACCCGGCGTTATCGGTACAAATGGCGATGTCTACACCTGCGGCGAAACAGCGATCGAAAACTACTTTGAGTTGACGAATATCTTCTAAGTTGCCAGTTTTTAAGTAAGTAGTGGGACAAACTTCCAAACAAGTACCCGCAGTTGCTAACTCACCGAGAAGTTCGGGATATTGTAAGGGAATTTGAATCCCATGTCCGATCCGCATTAAATAAGGTAAAAGTTCGGGATAACAACCTTCTTTTGTTTCGTAAAGGTGTCCAGTGGTCTTTAAACCGAGCGATCGCGCATAAGCGTATAATTCGATAAACTCGTCTAAGCGATCGGCATAATGAGCATCGCCACCTGCTAAGTCTACAGCACAAACATATTGCCGTTTTTGTGCTGCTAATTCTACGATCGCCTTATTCACCTCATAAGGAAGTCGCGAGTGCATACACAAAATTTGACTTGTAACGATCGGATATTCCTTCACCTGACTAGCAATACCCACAATATCGACAATTTCAGCCATTTGGTCAATTCTTTCCGTCTGACTTAGTTTGTCAGAAGTACGCAAAAAAGGAGTATAACGTAACTCTAAATAAGCCAAATTTTCAAAAATATAAGCACCACGAATCAGACGATAAATAAAGTAAGGCAAAGTTTCCTTAGTTTGTACGCTTTCCACAAGAGTATGCAGTTCCAAATACTCATCTAGCGTATTCCGAGGTTTAGTGTAAAACTCCTCAAACTCAGAATACTCAGGAAAACGAGTCGCCAAATCAGCATCGCTGCGTTGGAAATAGCGCCAGAGAACGCGGGGTACAACCGATCCGCCTAAATGACGGTGTAATTCTGCATACAGAGCCACAGTAACCTCTTTTTTTCGATATAGATGACATAGAAGCTAGTTATTATTCCAATTATTAACAAATATTTCGGTTTTTACCGGGCAATATCTAGTAATTTTGCGGTTGATTAGAAAATAGAGTAATAATACCTAGAAAATTTGACTCTATATGGACATTATCGACATTTTGCGCCAAGACTACCAAAAATTTCCCTTAGACCAGACTTACAGTATTTATGCGGAGGACGTTTACTTCCAAGATCCCATGAATCAGTTTCGGGGAATCAAGCGGTATCAGCAAATGATTGGCTTTATCCGCACTTGGTTTATTCAACCGCAACTGGATTTACATGAGATTAGTCGTAAGGGAGATGCGATCGAAACTCGTTGGACGTTAAGCTGGACTACTCCACTACCTTGGAAACCTCGGATTAGCATTTCTGGGTGGAGTGAATTAAAGCTGAATTCTGATGGTTTAATTGTTTCTCACATCGACTATTGGAACTGTTCGCGGTTGGATGTTCTCAAACAGCACCTATTTCCGCCAAATAATCGATAGAGTAAATAAATGTAAACAATTCTCAGGCAACAGAGGAAAATTATGCGTTTAATTCTCATGACTGGAAAGGGAGGCGTGGGAAAAACCTCCGTCGCCGCTGCTACTGGACTGCGTTGTGCTGAACTCGGCTATCGGACTTTGGTTTTAAGCACTGACCCCGCGCACTCCTTAGCAGATAGCTTTGATATGGAATTAGCACATGAACCTAAAGCAGTGCGTCCTAATTTGTGGGGTGCGGAACTGGATGCTTTAGTGGAATTGGAACAAAACTGGGGTGCGGTGAAGCGCTACATCACTCACGTTTTACAAGCGCGGGGTTTGGAGGGAGTGCAGGCGGAAGAATTGGCGATTTTACCGGGGATGGATGAAATTTTCGGCTTGGTGAGAATGAAACGCCACTACGATGAGGGAGAGTACGACGTTCTAATTATTGATTCTGCACCCACCGGAACAGCATTGCGTTTACTCAGTCTACCGGAAGTTAGCGGCTGGTATATGCGCCGTTTTTACAAACCTTTGCAGGGGATTTCAGTTGCACTCAGACCTTTGGTTGAGCCAATTTTTCGCCCGATCGCAGGTTTTTCTTTGCCTGATAAGGAAGTAATGGACGCGCCCTACGAATTTTATCAGCAAATCGAAGCACTAGAAAAAATCTTAGTTGATAATAACCAAACTTCTGTACGCTTAGTCACAAATCCCGAAAAAATGGTGATTAAGGAATCCCTACGCGCCCATGCTTACTTAAGTTTGTACAATGTTTCTACAGATTTAATAGTTGCTAATCGGATTCTTCCTGGTGAAATTCAAGATCCATTCTTCCAAAAGTGGAAGGAAAACCAGCAACAATATCGTCAAGAAATCCACGAAAATTTCCATCCTTTACCTGTGAAAGAAGTTCCGTTATTTTCGGAAGAAATGTGCGGTTTAGCGGCTTTGGAAAGATTGAAAGATACGTTGTATAAAGATGAAGACCCGACTCAGGTTTATTATCAGGAAACAACTGTCAAAGTTATTCAAGACCGCAATCAATATACTTTAGAATTGTATTTGCCTGGAATTGCCAAAGACCAAGTGCAATTAAGTAAAACTGGAGATGAGTTAAATATCCGCATTGGTAATCATCGTCGCAATTTGGTTTTACCTCAAGCTTTAGCAACTTTGCAACCTGCTGGGGCGAAAATGGAGGAGGATTATCTAAAAATTAAGTTTGCGGACGCAGCTTAGTTGCACATAGAAGTCCTATTTGATTAGCAAAATGGATTTTTTTTGAACCGCGTTCGCGTAGCGTGATAATAGTTATATGAGGATGGGGCGGGCAGGATGCCCACCCCACAAGAAAGCTATAACTTTTGTGGGGCGGGCAGGATGCCCACCCCACAAGAAAGCTATAACTTTTGTGGGGCGGGCAGGATGCCCACCCTACAAGAAAGCTATAACTTTTGTGGGGCGGGCAGGATGCCCGCCAAAACTTTATTTATATCTACCTACTTATTGCTGGATTGGTAAAAGTACTGTAACCTTTGTACCGATATCAACTTTACTTTCAATATAAATTTCTCCTTTATACAAATCAACGCAACGTTTAACGATCGCTAATCCCAATCCAGTTCCCTGAATTTTACCAACATTGCTACAACGGCTAAAGGTTTGAAATAATCGAGATTGTTCAGCTTCAGGAATGCCGATTCCGCGATCGCTAATACAAAATCTCACCATACCATTAAACTCACTCACTTCGACTTGAATTTCGCTGCCAGATGGAGAATATTTGAGTGCGTTAGAGATCAGATTTGTGAGAATATGCCTCAACAAGTTAATATCCATTTCCAGAGACTTTGAATCTAACCGATAACTGAAAACTATGGAATGTTCATTATTATCGCCCAATTGTAATGCGGTAATCAATTCATAACAAAATACTTCCAAATTTAAAGTTGTTAATTCAATTTTAAAATTGCTGGTTTCTACTTTTCCTAAGAGAATGACTTCATCTAAAAGCTGACACATTTGCTTAATAGTTGTCTTCAATTGTTGTGAATAAAGCTCTTTTTTCTGCGTTGTTAGGCTACCACCAAAATTAATGAATAACTCACATATACCTTGTAATACGCTCAAAGGATTGCGAAATTCATGGGAAACCATTGAAACAAAATAAGATTTAAGTTGATTTAATTCTCGTTCTTTATTCAGTGATTCTAGGGTGGCTCGTTCGCTATTTCTGAGTTTTTGGAGAATTTGCGATCGCTCCAAAGCATAGCGAATACTTCGTCTGAGAAGTTGCGTTGTTACCTGATCTTTCACCAGATAATCTTGCGAACCCTGTGCCATTGCTTGTAGGGCTAATTCCTCATCATCAAACACGGTCAGAATAATAATAGGAACATCAGGAATCGCTTGATTAAACTGAGATATCGTATCCAAACCTTCCGAATCAGGTAAGTGCAAATCTAGTAATGCTACATCAAATAATTGAGTTTGACAAGCGGCGATCGCTTCACTCAATCTCTCAACATGAACTAGTTGCCAATCCCCGGTTGCGGCTCGAAAAAATATATGCTGAAATAACTGGGCATCAGTTGGACTATCTTCTACCAGCAAGACATTAAGAGATGCTTCATTCATAAGAATTTACTAGTTCTCTTAGGATAAATTTACGGTGCATAGCGATCGACATTTTTGGCAAAAATTAAGACTAGAAATTGTGAGTTTTTTCGGCTTATTCACCTGGTAATTTCACAGCCGCCAACCAAAACTCATTAATCAATTGAACCAGATGAATAAATTGATGAATATCAATAGGCTTGGTCACATAACAATTAGCATTCAGATTATAGGAGCGTAACACATCCTCCTCATCGTTTGAAGTTGTTAAGATTACGATAGGAATTCTTTTTAAATCTTCATCTGCTTTAACTTCTGCTAACACTTCTCGTCCATCCATACCGGGTAAATTGAGATCCAGCAATATTAAATCGGGGCGTGGTACATCAGCAAATTCTCCCTGGCAACGGAGATATTCCATTGCGTCTTCCCCATTTTCTACCCAATGCAAATTATTGGCGATTTTGGCTTTGCTAAATTCTCGAATTGTCAAATTGGCATCGCTCGGAGAATCTTCTACAAGCAAGATTTCAATGGGACGATAACTCAGATTGCTAGTCATAATAATTGATTAGGAATGGTAAAAAAGAATGTAGTACCAAGGTTAGGCTTAGATTCTGCCCAAATTTGCCCACCATGCCGCAATACAATTTTTTTGCAGATAGCTAAACCGATGCCAGTACCGGGATACTCACGCCGCGTGTGCAGTCTTTTAAACACTTCAAAAATTCGCTCCAAGTACTGAGATTTGATACCGATTCCATTATCTTCTACCTGAAAAAGAAAGTCAGTTTCCCGTTGAGTTGCCCGAACTTGAATGTGGGGACGATCCTGTTGGCAAAACTTAATTGCATTGCCAATCAAGTTTTGAAATAGTTGTACCAATTGGCTTCGATCTGCGTTGAGTACAGGCAGCGGCTCAACTATAATTTCGGCTTGGCTTTGTGCGATCGCAATCTGTAAATTTCGCATCGCTTCTTTAATCACAGTATTGCAATCTGTGGGCGCAAACTCTTTGCCCCTTGTCCCGACTCGCGAGTATGCCAGCAAATCCTGTATTAGATGTTGCATTCGCTTTGCCCCATCAATGGTAAACTCCGCGTAGGAATGGGCAGTTTCATCAAAGCGATCGCCATACTCGCTCATCAACAGTTGAGTATAGCCCGTGACCGCCCGTAATGGTTCCTGCAAATCGTGGGAGGCAACATAAGCAAACTGTTCTAATTCCTGATTCGATCGCTTTAACTCCTGATTTAATAGTTGCAACTGCGCCGTTGCCTGAGTTAGTTCCGCAGTACGTTCTTCCACCCGCTGTTCGAGTTCTTCGTTGAGCCGCAAAATCGTCAACTCTGCCTGTCTGTGTTCCGTAATGTCTTCAATAGCAGCCAAAATACAGATCTTCTCTTCAAAATAGAAGAGTCCCGCAGAAATGCGGCAAAGAATAGCCTCCCCGTTATGTTTTTGTAAGTTTGCCTCATAGTTTCTCAGATTGCCTTGAGTCCACAATTGCTCAAGCATCTTTGGGTACTCTGCCACATCTTGCCAGATGTGCAATTCCAGCGTTGTTCGCCCGATCGCTTCTTCTCGATCATAGCCAAACAACCACTCAAACCCGTGATTCACATCTAAAATGATGCCTTCCCCCATCGTGATGATACTTTTAGCGATCGGGCTACTATAAAAGGCTTTGGAAAACTTATCTTCTGACAGTCGCAATGCTGCTTCCGCCTCCTGATGTTTTTGCTTTGCCCGTAATGCCACAATGCCAAAGCTCAGACTACTGGTTAATTCTGTCAACAACGCTAATTCTGGTGGATTAAACGCTTCTGCTTCCTCCGAGTAAATATTTAACGTACCAAAAACTTCTTCCCCATCAAGTAAAGGTAGTACCAGCGAAGATTGGTAGCCCCGTTGTTGTGCCGCTGCCCGCCAAGGCGCAAATTTAGGATCTTCAAGCATATTTTGGCAGGCTATGGGTTGACGCGATCGAATCGTTCTCCCTGTCGGGCCCTGTCCCCGTTCCGTATCTGCCCAGGTTACATTTATACTCTTCAAGTAGTCAGCTTCGTAGCCTGCCCAAGCGATCGGTTGAACTGACTTGGCTTCATCGTGACATACATATCCCACCCATGCCATCCTATACGCTGCTTCTTCTGTAATCAGTTGGCAAAGTCTTTGCAGCAGCGACACTTCATCAGTTGCTCGAATCACAGCCTGAGTACAGGCACTTAAAACGCGCAATGCTCGGTTAACTACCTGAAAATCCTGTTCCAGATTTTGACGCTGGTTTTGAGGTAACTTGTTTGGCAAACGATCCACAATTAGCAAATGCTGCAATAAAAGGCTTTCATTAAGAAGATTACGCCAGAAAATTCATTTCTATGTAATTTTAAAAGAAGGTTTAAGGAATGAGATTTGTTGTAGCTGGTGCAACCTGAAAACCTGCATTGACAAACTTTGGGAATTTTATCCCAGGTGAACTTCGGCTTAAACTGCTGTTAACGAAGCTCTGCTTTAATTAAATCGAGACCTTTGCCCAGTTCTCTTCCGAACGAGGGGGGACGAAAATTCACCCCCTTTTTAACCCTTCGATTAACGAAGTTTCTAAGACTTCGGTTAAGACAATGGCAGTTTTTTTGTCATTTTCTTGACGGTAATTTTGGCTATAAATCGGTGGGTTGATGTTAATGAATACATCGGCTAAGAAGTTAGCACTAGGTTGATATTTTAAGGTAATGGGAATAATGGGAATGGAGGCGGGTTGAGGTAACTTAGCTTCTGCTTGTAAGACTAATCTGGCTAATCCTGGTTTGAGCGATCGCAAAATTCGATCGCGCACAATCCCCCCTTCAGGAAATAACACCAATTTTTTCCCAGCTTGTAACAACTCAATTGCGTTACGCATACTCGATACGCTAGGATGATTTAAGTCAACTGGGAAAGCTCCCAATCTTTCAATCAACCAGCCTTGAATCCCGGAAAATTGATTAGCATTAGTCATGAAAAACAGAGGTTCTCTGCTAAGTAGACTAATTAATAACGGGTCCCAACGGCTATAATGTTTTGGTGCCATCACCACTGGGCCAACTTCTGGTAAATATTCCTCGCCTTCAATGATAATTTTGCCAAAGTACAAGCTGAGGAAAATTCGATGAATCGGGAAAAGCGACCAGTAAAGCCAAGGAGATACGTGAGGGGATAAGGCAATTTTGGAGTTCATTTTTAAATTAATTAATATAACAAATGTCGGGAAATTTTAACTTAAGCAATAACTTATGGTACAATTTATCAAAAGCTGGAGTTCAATCTACTTAGGGATGAAAAATTAAGGAAAATGAATAAGCGGTCATGGTTGGTATTTGTTATTGTTGCGATCGCAATACTCATTAGAGTGATTCCTCTTAGTTTAGCAAATCCTAAAGAAACAGCAACAACTGTGAAATCATCTCCTTTACCTTCACCTTCATTAGTAATTGCTGGCGGCAATCTCCGTTACGATAATGCCGAAGTTTTCCAGAAAATCATTGAATTAGCTGGAGGAAAAGGCGCTAAAATTGCCGTTTTACCAACAGCTAGCGGCAATCCAATTAAAAACGGTAACAATTCAGTAGAAGCATTAAAAAAATACGGGGCCCAACCAATTCTTGTCCCCGTCGCTATAGAAAACATAGATGTAGATTACCAAGAAGCGGTTAACGATTCTACCTTAATCAAAAAAGTAGAAACCTGTAAAGGAGTTTACTTTACAGGCGGTTCCCAAGAAAGAATCACTCAAGCGCTTTATACCAAAACCGGGGAAAAAACACCTTTATTAGATGCCATTTGGAAAGTCTATAAAAAAGGCGGTGTAATTGCTGGAACGAGTGCAGGTGCAGCAATTATGAGCGATACCATGTTTCGCGATGCAAGCAATGTATTAAGCGTCTTGAAATCAGGAGTAACAGAAGGTAAAGAAATAGATAAAGGACTAGGTTTTATCGGCAATGATATTTTCATCGATCAACATTTCTTTATTCGGGGAAGATTTGCCCGTTCCTTAGTAGTCATGAAAGAGAAAGGCTACAATTTAGGAATAGGTGTAGATGAAAATACTGCTTTAGTGGTGAAGAATAACATTGCTGAAGTCATTGGTTACAAAGGTGCTTTAGTAATGGACTTTTCAGCTGCTTATACTAATCCAAGTATAAAAGAGTTTAATATCAAAAATGCCAAATTAACCTACTTGGATCGGGGTGATAAATTTAATTTAAAAACTAAAGAAGTTATTGTCCATTCGCTAAAATTAGCCGGAACTAAAGTAGAACCGAACAATCCCAATTATCCGACTCATTTTAATCATCAGAAAGTATATCCTGATATTTTGGCAAATTCAGCTTTAGTGGATTTAATGTCTAACTTTGTTGATAACGAGCAAAAAGAAGTAATTGGGTTAGCATTTACCAATATTGTTGAAGATGAAAAACCCGAATTAGGTTTTGAGTTTAAGTTTAGAAAAGGAACGGATACCTTGGGATATTTCACCAGTGCTTTTGGCAGTGAAGATTACACAGTCATCAATATATATTTAGATGTCACACCGATTCGGATGACTGATAAATTGTATGAGTATATTTCAAGTTAAACACTAAAGTGTTTACAACGAACCGTTCGTTGTAAACACTTTAGTGTTACAGGTTCGTTGTAAACACTTTAGTGTTACAGGTTCGTTGTAAACACTTTAGTGTTACAGGTTCGTTGTAAACACTTTAGTGTTACAGGTTCGTTGTAAACACTTTAGTGTTACAGGTTCGTTGTAAACACTTTAGTGTTACAGGTTCGTTGTAAACACTTTAGTGTTACTTACTTATCCCAGTCAATTCCATAATCTCTGACTGGATATTCAACCCAAGCATCACGCAACCACTGTCTTCCGTATTCTTGGAAATACCAGTGAACGCTACTATGAACCCAATTGTAAGGAGAATTTACCCAATTATGTTTGACTGGGTTGTAATGAATATAATTAAGAGTTGTATAATAATGTCTTTCGGAACGGATAGCGCGATCGTGCCATTTACACCAGATTTTTCGCCCAGTTAAATTTTCTTCCAAATTCCATTTTCGCGATGTTGCACCATGAATTAGGCGAAATAATTCACTTAATACATCAAAATTTGTGAGATGCACTAAAAGATGATAGTGATTAGGTAAAATAACCCAAGCTAAAATCTCTATATCATTAGTGATAAACTTCTCAAATATTGTATCTAGTAGTTGTTGACGACGAGCTTCAGAATTTAAATGACACTTATGTTCATAACAAGCTGATGTTAATAAATAAAGCGATCGATTCCGCACTTGATGTGGTGGTGAGTGAGGTGGAAAACCGCGTTTTAAGCGTTGCTCAACTAATTCAGCTTTTTGTTCTGGAGTTAATTTACGATATTCATACATAATGTCACCCTGTTTTTCAGTTTGTTGTAAGCGCTTTAGCGCTAATTAAACACGCTCAGTGTTTACAACAAACGGTTTGTTGTAAGCGCTTTAGCGCTAATTAAACACGCTCAGTGTTTACAACAAACGGTTTGTTGTAAGCGCTTTAGCGCTAGTGAAACACGCTCAGTGTTTACAACGGACGGTTTCATTATTGTAAATTATTTTTTAGGGTGGAAGATTTTCCACCCTACTGAAATAATTAGTTATTTAAGGCACGTAAAAAGCGTTGCATACTGGCAAAAATTCCGGGTTTTTTCGGTTTTGGTGCATCACCGGAAGTGCCATTTGTTGGTTGAGTTGCTGTCATTAAAATTTGATCGATTTCCTCACCAACAGGTTTTTTCGGTAATTCCACTAACAATTGATATTCGCCGTTAGTTTCTAACCAAACTTGCCATAAACCTGGATAACAACGGAAAATTGCTGCGCCTTCTAATGGACGGACATAGTAACAGGAAAACAGGGTACTAAGTAAACGTTGACGTAGTTGACGGGCGCTATAACCAATTCCTATTGTACCAGCATCTTCTAAGTGAGGGTTGAGTAAAATTACAGGTCGATCGCCAACTGCATTACAAATTTTTTCCACTTCTCCCACTTCTACAGAACTAGGATCGACTAAGAGAAAAACATCATCTTCATCGGCGATTTTATCTTGAATTGGCAATCTACCGAAACCGATATCTTCTAATTTGTAGGGGATATCTTTTCCCCAGTCGCGTCGCGCCAACGCCGCTGCACCTGCATCCGGGAAAAACACTTTCACTTGCGGACGAGTTTTTGCTTCGGAATCTTCACTTTTTTGCAAAGTGGGGAGATTATCGAACACAGGGAGAAATTGTAGCGCGATCGACTGCGCTTGCAAGGCGATTTCGGGAAACACCATTTCGACTTGGATTCTACTTTGTCCATCGGCGATCGCCGCTAGGGTAGCTTGTTGAGCTTGGGCGATCGCTTCTTCTAACGTTTTGGGAAGTTCCACCATAGAGGTTTAGTAGTTGGGTGTCAGGTTATCTTATTATCATCAATAGTATTATTTAGAAACGCCACTCTCATCATCTAAAATTCATGAGCCGTAGATTAATTGCTTCTGTTTCGATCGCTTCTAAAATTTGTTGATTTTAACGACCTTTCATTTCTTGTCCCCGATTCGGAGCAACGATCGGCCAATTGGTTTTTAATCTAGTTTCGTCTTTATGTTGCACTGCGTAAATTAACTCCATCATTTGAGCAAATTTAAATCTAAATAACCTTGCCTCTGCTTGAAAATCAGCGATCGCTGCTTGATGCTGACCCGAAAAATAATAAGCGAATCCTCTATTTTCTCGGACTAAAGGCGTAGAACTGTTGAGTTTAATTGATTGGGTATAATCAGCAATAGCAGCCCGATAATTTCCCGATCGCGCAAATGCGCTTCCCCGATTAGCATAAACTAAATGAGCATTAGGAAAATCAGGTTTGAGGCGCAACAGAAAATTAAAATTAGCAAACGCATTCGGTAAATCTCCTAATAATACGTAGCTGTTACCTCGGTAGAGATAAATGTTTGCATAGTTAGGATTACGCCGCAACGCTTGATAGAAATTGGTCAAAGCACTGCCTAACTTATAATTAAAATAGTCCCGCTTACCTTGACAAAAATACTGCTCTACCGAAACATTAGGAGATTTAGCTAAGTTTGTCGGGGCGATCGCATTTTTCAGTAAACAATTTGAGGCGAAATAAGCTGAACAAATTGGCAACATGATTACCTATTTAATTGATATATACGGAAACGCTTACAGCAAGTGTAAAGCTAAATACTATACTTTAGATAAAGCTGGTTCTGGAGTCAACCTTTGTATAACTTGCTGCAAAACCATTGCCGTCCAATCTACATCTTCTTCTGTAGTATAGCGCCCCAAACTCAGACGAATTCCAGCTTTTGCCATTTGATTGCTATAGCCCATTGCCAATAGTATCTGACTAGGATTAAGTTTACCGCTGTTACAAGCCGCACCAGCACTAATCCCAATTCCAGCCAAATTTAATTGGCGAACGATCGTTTTCCCACTTAATTTTTTCCCATCAGCATTTAGCAAACAGAAACTTACATGATGGGGTAAACGCTGCCAACGATGACCAGTAGATTGCAGATTTGCCACATTAGATAATAAGTCAAAAAGACGATCGCGCAACCCGATTAACCTGGGCGTTTCTTGACTCATTTCTTGCGCCGCCAACTCCGCCGCCACACCAAAACCTGCAATTATTGGCACAGCTTGAGTTCCCGATCGCAATTTCATTTCTTGACCCCCACCACCCAACAAAGGCACCAACTCCACACCCGGACGCACATACAACGCACCCGCACCTGGAGGGCCATAAATTTTGTGACTAGAAAGGGAAAGTAAATCAACCCCTAATTTTTGCACATCGATCGGCAATCTTCCCGCAACTTGCACCGCATCAGTATGAAATAATGCCCCATGAGCTCTAGTAATTTCGCTCAATCTTTCAATTGATTGCAAAGTTCCCACTTCACTTTGACCATAAATAATTGAAACTAAAACTGTGTTCGATCGCAAAGCATTTTGTAAATCATCAGGATTCACCCAACCCCAATTATCCACAGGTAAACGAGTGATTTCCCAACCCGAATTTTCCAGTAACTTTGCAGGTTCGGAAATAGCTGAATGTTCCACACTAGAAATAATAATATGTTGTGGTTGAGAGTAACATCGCGCCACTCCCATAATTGCCAAATTATCCGCTTCCGTACCGCCAGAAGTAAAGATAATCCCATCCGCAGGCGCATTAATTAACCCTGCTACCTGCATTCTCGCTTGTTCTAAAATTGTTGCTGCCCTTTGACCCCACTCATGCAAACTGGAAGGATTTCCCCACTGTTGAGTGAGGATTTGTTGCATAAGTGCGATCGCCTCTGGACGGGGCGGAGTTGTAGCGCTGTAATCTAAGTAAATTTGCATATTTTTAACTCTAGCAGCTTTGAGAAAAACACATTATTTATCTTTTAGAATATAACGCTGATTCCAACTTAAGTTATTTAGTTATCAATTTGTACCCAAAGACACAGAATAAAGTTTTAAGTTTTGAATTTTGAGTTTTGAGTTATCATTTTGTGCCCTGTGCCCCTGGAATCCCTAACAACCGGGTTTCTTGACGTTATAATCCTCATGAGAGAGCACCTCTTGTGGGATTAACATTGTACCGCAGTCTCGACAAAGCATTCGGTAATTGCGGGTGATGGGAATACTGATGATAAAGCGATCGTAGCGCAGACGCTTTCCGCCAAACTCTCGATAATCCTTATTTTCTTGTAAAGCTGCAATCACTAAACGTGCCTTAATCACCACATGATGAGGCAAATCCCTTAAATTAATGGGGTCTTGAGTAAAAGTAGACTCCCAATCTTGTTTTTGCTGTCGTTTCTGTTCCAAAATGGCGAGTTGTTGGGCGCAAAGATGGCAAATTTGCCCATAACCTTTATGACCACAGGGAAACAGCTTCTTTCGTCTTGCCATAAAACAACGGTGTGCCTCCAATTTGGCACCCAAAAGGGTGCCCACCTAATTAAAGTTTTATTAATCCCAGTGAAAAAACAGCCTGATATAAAATTACCTTGGAAATTCGCTAAAAATCTGTAACTTAATTAATCTCCATTGATTTATCTGATATTATTCTGCTAAAAGGGTAGTAATTAAAATTACCCAAAATATCTTCTTCGATCAGCGATGTTGCATCTACCTACCTGCAATCTCCCAAAACTTTTTCCGGCAATTGTTCTGGCATTTTCTGTCTTAGCTTGCCAAAAAGCAGTTCCCCAAACTCAAAAACTTACCCCCTTACCCCAAGATCCCTTTGTTCAGGTATATTTCAATCACGCACAGTTATCAGAATATATAGAACCTTACCGTCAACAAGCAAGGTCAGGAGATGACCTAGAAAAAGTGATAGTTGATACTATTGCTACTGCCAAAACCACAGTAGATGTAGCAGTGCAAGAATTACGTTTACCCAAAATTGCTCAAGCTTTAGTTGAACGCCAAAAAGCCGGAGTGAAAGTTAGAGTAATTTTGGAAAATAACTACAGTCGTCCTTGGGGTAAGTTTACCACAGATGAAATAGCAAAACTGCCACCTAGAGAACAAGACCGCTATAAAGAATACCGCAAACTTGTAGACCAAAACGAAGATGAAAAATTAGATGTTGCGGAAATTAACCAAAAAGATGCTTTAGTAATCTTAGAAAATGCCAAAATGCCCCTAATTGATGACACTGCTGATGGTTCAGCTGGTAGCGGTTTAATGCACCACAAATTTGTAATTGTTGATAATCAGACATTAATTATTACTTCAGCTAATTTTACACTTTCCGATATTCACGGAGATTTGCAGAATCTTGACAGTTTAGGAAATGATAATAGTTTACTTAAAATCAATAGTCCTGAATTAGCAACGATTTTCACCGAAGAATTTAATTTAATGTGGGGAGACGGAGTAGGTGGAAAACCAGATAGTAAATTTGGGGTGAAAAAACCATTACGTCCTGTACAAACAGTAGATTTAGCAACAGTTAACATCTCAGTACAATTTTCACCCACATCTAGGAAAGTACCTTGGGAACAAAGCAGCAACGGGTTAATTGGTAAAACTTTAAGTGCTGCTACTGAATCGATCGATCTAGCCCTATTCGTCTTTTCCGAACAGCAAATAGCCAATATCTTAGAAACAGATCATCAACGAGGAGTAAAAATCAAAGCTTTAATTGAGCCGGATTTTGCCTATCGTTATTATAGTGAAGGTTTAGATATGATGGGAGTAGCTTTGGTCAATGATTGTAAATACGAAATCAATAATCAACCTTGGCAAAATCCAATTAACACTGTAGGAACACCTTTGCTTAGAAAAGGTGATTTATTACATCATAAATTTGCGGTTATAGATGGAAGAATTACGATCGCAGGTTCTCACAATTGGTCAGAAGCAGCAAATACCAATAACGACGAAACATTAGTAATAATTCAAAGTCCAAAAGTAGCCGCCCATTTTCAAAGAGAATTCGATCGACTTTATGCAGATGCTCAACTAGGTTTACCTGATAGAATCAAGCAAAAAATTAAAACTCAACAGCAACAATGTCCCACAATAGAAACAGCATCTAAACCAGTTCCCCCAAACTCAAATCCCCCCACATTTCCCGAAAATCAAAATATCGAAAAAGTTAATCTTAACACCGCAACTCAACAAGAATTAGAAGCGTTACCAGGCATCGGGCCCAAATTAGCTCAAGAAATTATTAAAGCCAGACAAAAGAAACCTTTTACTTCTTTAGAAGATCTCGATCGCATCCCCGGCATCGGCCCTAGATTATTAGAAAGATTGAAAGACCGAGTAACTTGGTAATAGGGGACAAGGGGACTCTTGGGACAAGGTGACAAGGTGATAACTCAAAACTTTCTCTTTAATTCAAAACTCAAAACTGAAAACTCAAAACTCAAAACTTCCCCCAGTCCCCAGTCCCTAGTCCCTAGTCCCTAATTCCCTGCCTTAAATTAGTGTAATAACTAGCAATTAAAGCAATCATGAACCACCAGAGAGTATTAACTTCTGGGCGATACAAAACAGTATCAAAAGCGCCATGAGCTAACATACCTAAAAGAGTAGCGATCGCAGCAATTAACCAAAAAGCTTGCTGACTACCCAACTCTCTTAAACGGCGCAACTGTTGCCAACCTTGGTTAAAAGTAACTAACAGCAACCACAGGAAACACATTAACCCAATAAACCCAGTTTCCACTAATACTTCTAGCACCACAGAATAAGCACTTAAAGCAGTGTAGCGAGGACGCATATAAAGCGGGTAAACTTTATTAAAAGCATTATTGCCAGGGCCAATACCTAAAATCGGACGATCGGCAATCATTTCCTTCACCGCCGCCCAAACATTGATTCGGAAATTATTACTACTATCTTCGCGCCCGACAAACATACTCAAAACGCGATCGCGCACAGGTTCCACAAACAGCACCGCCAACACCACAAAACCCGCCATACCTCCCAATAAAATAGGTAAAGACCAAGTGCGCCAAAAAGGTGGCAAATAAACACTAAACCAGTAAAACAGCAAAACTAAAAAGGTGAAAAACATCACCACCAAACCGATCCAACCCCCCCGGCTGAAAGTTAATATCAAACAAGTGGAATTAACCCCAAACATTACCACAGCCAAAGCCTTGCAAATCCAACCTCGCCAAGCGAATACAGCCGCCAAGGAAAGAGCGATCGCGGGTACTAAATAAGCTGCTAATAAATTGGGATTTCCCAGGTAACTATAAACTCGCGTAGTTTTGGCTAAAGAAGATTCTGCATCAACCCAAGTCGCCAGTTGTGCTGCGCCAAAAATCGATTGACGTAACCCGTAAACACTGACAAACAAAGCTACGTGCAAATAAATAGCAATTATCCCAGAACGGAGACGAGGCGATCGCAACACCCGTGCCATCAGCGCAAAAAACAGCAAATACAGCGTTAACTTGATTAAACCAACCAACGCCGCCGCTTTCACAGGAGACATCGCCGTTGCTACCACCGAAAGACCCCAATACAGCAACACCAGCAAATGAATCGGAGTAACACCAGCCCCCACCTCATCCGATAACGTCAGCAGCAGCCAGAAACCGCCACTAGCCAACAGTAGCACGCCCACCAGATCGTTAGACACAAACGGAGCCAGAGCAAACACCAGACTCACCAATAAAGCCCCCAGTGTTTCTCCCCACTGCATTAGCCAGCTACCCCTGCGCCAAGGGGTTAAACAACCAACTATTCGGTACAAATAGCTAGCACTCCGCCACTGATACAAAGGCAAATTAGACAAAGTGATTTGTTGCCAAGCAGAATTCATAAATTACCTGTCATCTGTCATTTGTCATTTGTCATTCGTCAATAGCTATTTCCTCAATCAATGACCAATAACCAATGACCAATGACCAGAGCAGTATAGCGGAAGTAGACCAACTGTTCAAAATCATTAAACAGCTGATTCTGCAAAAGTATTTTCCAGTTTGGATTTTGAATACTTAAATCGATCGACAAACAGCGGGAGTATGGAAGCCCCGTGCTTAAGTCGGGGGGTAAGCTTACTCATCCACAGCCATTACTTTAGGCAACATAATCACATAGCGATAGCCCGATTCCGGTGAACCCTGAATCGAGATATGACCACCCTGCATTTGTGCTAAGTGACAACTGAGTAACAAACCCAAATTTTCCCAAGAGTCACTATTTAAAGGATGAGTCGAAATTTTCACCTGTTCACCACTAGCTATTACCTGTTCATCAAAATCAGAAAAATCAGTTGATAGAGAAGATTCAATTTGTGGATGTTCTGCTTCAGACGGAATCACCAACGTTGACCATCCTTCCTCATCTTCAACTTCCGAAGGCAAACTTTCCGAAAGTACAGGAACCGCCTTCATCGATGATTGATACAAGAAAGATTCTACATGAGGCAGACTATCTCCCAACCAAGGATGAGAAACCCAAACCGCAATATTTAGCCCTTGAATTTTCCGAGACACATGAATCCGAACCACACAGCCAGTATCCGCCGTTTTCAGCAAACTAGACACCAGATGATAAAGCATCTGTTTCACTTTGTCCTTGTCTAGTTGCCAAATTCGATTTCCTGGTTCCACAGAAACCCGAATCTTTTGACCTCTGCGATTAGCCGCCTCCTCCAAAGAATTGCTAGCCTGTTGGCAGAGCATTTCAATATCCGTTGCCGAAAGATTCAGTTTTGGGTCATCAGTATTTAGTTCTCCCAAAGCCAAAATTTCGTTAACCAGAGACAGTAAATATTGACCACTGTTTTGGATAATGTCTAAATATTCCCGTTGTTTTTTCGTCAAAGGGCCATAAATTTCTCTACCCAAAACGCTAGCCATGCCCAAAATCGAAGTTAGGGGTGTCCTGAGTTCCTGGGTGATTTCTCCTAAGAGTTTGACTTGAATTTGATTAGCTGCTAAAGGTTCACCAGATTGAGCCGGGGAAAGGACTTGGGTGTTTAAATTCACCATTACTCCCGCAGGTTCAACACTAGATTGCCAGCGACTCCGCTCAAACTCACTCATAATCCAGCGAGCCATGAGTTCTAAAAACTCGATATCCTTACTGGAAAAATTATGTGCTACCTTATCCATTACCGCTAAAGTACCCAAGCAATGTCCACTGGCGGTTAATAGAGGTACTCCCAAATAAGCGCGGATACCGTAATGCTGAACCAATAAACTTTTAGCAAAATTTGGATCGGTGGTAGCGTCATTAATCGCCAAAACTCTTTGGCTCTCTACCACATAATTACAAAAAGATTCTGAGCGCGACAACTGACGAGATGCCGCCAGCTGATTCATTAAACCTAAGCGTGATAACCCAACAGCAGACTTAAAAACTTGCTTGTCTCTGTCCATGATGCCCAAAATGCAGATGGGCGCATCTAAGAAATGGGCTGCTGTCTGCGTCGCCTCATCAAAAATCGGAATGTTTTCTGCTTGCAGTAGTCCAGATTCTGCTAAAGCTGTGAGGCGTTGTTGCTCTCTTGCTTGAGGTGTTACCGCATTCAAACCAAAAAATAGATTGTTTTCAGGGCTTACCATGCTAACTGCTACCCGCATAGTTAAATTTAAGGTGAAATTTACTTAGCTGCTGCCTGACGGCTTATAGCTATTCTTAAAGTTCCCCAACTACAGCCCAGACAAACATCTTTTTCAAAAAAAATTAATATTTTTTGTAAAATTCTCTGGATACTTCTTGTGAAGGGGCAAAAATTAACAGGTTTTTTCCGGCTTTTTCGTCTATAAGGGCACAATTAGGTAAATCTTGGAGATTGGGGATGGGGAACTGGGGATGGGGAAAAACCTTAATGCTAAAAAATACGTAGATATTCCCAGTACCCAGTACCCAGTACCCAGTCCCTAGTCACGAATACTCTAGCGATCGCCTTAACTAGTCCAAGCTGGATGAGATAATAAGGAAGCCATGACGCGCACCCCTCGTAATTGGTTAGACAAAGGTAAGTGTCCTTTGGGCGCACTCTGAGTCCAAGTAAATTCGTTGGGGTATCTTGTCCAGTTATTCCCTGTCTTCCAACCTATTTTCGGCCATAATTTTTCCCAATTTTTTCCTAAAGAAAGCCAGATTTCCCTTTGCACAGAAAAGCCAAATTTACCTTCAGAGTAATTCCGCCACAGTCGATCGATCGTTTGTAAATCACTAACCGGAAAGTTTTCCACCTCAGTAAAATACAACCACCCTCTTTGTGTTGCTTCCACTCCCGCCAATTCACATAACTTTAAGAGAGTCATTTTATCGGCAGCTTGAAAGTCTTGTGCTTTCAACAGCGTTTCCAGGGGACTGTAGTCAATATTGCGTTCCGATTTTAATAGCACTATATCAGTATCATTCATGGTTCATTGATTTATGTTGGTGATTAGTAGATGAGATGGGGACTGGGGACTAGGGACTGGGGACTAGGGCGGGGTTAGGGGTTAGGGGTTAGGGGTTAGGGAAAAACTCCGAGAGCTCCCCTGCTCCCCTGCTCCCCTGCTCCCCTGCCCCCCTGCTCCCCTGCTCCCCTGCCCCCCTGCTCCCCTGCTCCCCTGCCTTCTGGCGTTTGTAAAATGCGATCGATTATTCCTGTGGTGGAAGTGGGAATTTCAATTTGAATTAATTCTACGCGCCCACCATAAGCTTGTACTACGGTTGCTTCTGGGAGAGTTTCTAGACTATAGTCGCCTCCTTTAACATAGATATCAGGTTTTAGGGCTGCTATGAGTTGAGTTGCTGTGGTTTGGGAAAAAATTACTACAGCATCTACAGGTTTTAAGGCGGTGAGTAGTTCGGCTCTTTGATTTTCTGGTATTATTGGTCGCTGTGGCATACCAGGGCGGTTTGGTTTAATGGTTTGCACGGATCGATCGCTGTTTAACCCAACAACTAACGATCGCCCCAAGGATTTGGCTACTTGTAAGTAACGAATGTGACCTACATGGAGTAAATCAAAACAACCATTGGTAAATACTAATGGTCGCCATTGATTTGGGCTGGAGGCGATCGCTTCCTGTAACTGGGCTAAATCGTAAACACCTAAAATCATTGTAAATATTTGCCCTTCACCAAGGACAGTGTACCTGACAATACCAAATGGTGCGATCGTCTAGGCTTTTCTAATATTGTGCTATTTCAGATGTACTTAGTGAATTATGTACGACAAAATTACACCCCCAACAACAGGTGAACGCATTACTTTCCAGAATGGTGAACCCCAAGTTCCCGATAACCCGATCGTTCCCTTCATTCGTGGCGATGGTACAGGCGTGGATATTTGGCCCGCAGCGCAAAAGGTTTTTGATGCAGCGGTAGAAGCTGCCTACGGTGGCAAACGCAAAATCAGCTGGTTTAAAGTTTATGCTGGTGACGAAGCTTGCGAACTCTACGGTACTTATCAGTATTTACCCCAAGACACTTTAACCGCAATTAAAGAATATGGTGTGGCTATCAAAGGCCCTTTGACAACACCGATCGGTGGTGGTATTCGTTCTCTCAATGTGGCATTGCGGCAAATTTTCGACCTTTACGCTTGTATTCGTCCCTGTCGCTACTACTCCGGTACGCCTTCGCCACACAAAACCCCCGAAAAGTTAGATGTGATTATCTATCGGGAAAATACCGAGGATATTTACTTAGGTATTGAGTGGCGAGAAGGTACGGAAATTGCTCAAAAGTTAATCCACATTTTAAATGATGATTTGATTCCCGCTACTCCCGAACATGGGAAAAAACAAATTCGTCTCGACTCCGGTATTGGCATTAAACCAATTAGTAAGACTGGTTCTCAACGCCTGGTTCGTCGCGCTATTAAGCAAGCTTTACTTTTGCCCAAAAATAAGCAGCAAGTAACTTTGGTGCATAAAGGCAATATTATGAAATACACTGAAGGCGCTTTCCGTGACTGGGGTTACGAGTTAGCAACTAGTGAGTTTCGCGCCGAATGTGTGACGGAACGGGAATCTTGGATTCTCAGCAATAAAGAAAGAAAACCCGACCTTTCTATTGAAGATAATGCCCGTCAAATCGATCCTGGTTATGATGCTTTAACTGAAGAAAAGAAAGCTCAAGTTTGCCAAGAAGTAGAAGAGGTTTTAAATTCAATTTGGGAAACTCATGGTAATGGAAAATGGAAAGATAAGATCATGGTGAACGATCGCATCGCTGATAGTATTTTCCAACAAATCCAAACTCGCCCCGATGAGTATTCCATTTTAGCTACCATGAACCTGAATGGAGATTATCTCTCGGATGCTGCTGCTGCGATCGTCGGTGGTTTAGGCATGGGTCCCGGTGCTAATATTGGCGATGAATGTGCGATCTTTGAAGCGACTCACGGTACTGCACCCAAACACGCAGGTTTAGACCGCATTAACCCAGGTTCAGTTATCCTTTCTGGGGTAATGATGTTTGAATTTATGGGTTGGCAAGAAGCTGCCGATCTAATTAAAAAAGGTATTGGTGGGGCAATTTCTAATCGTCAAGTTACTTACGACTTAGCACGGTTAATGGAACCACCTGTAGAACCACCTTTGAAGTGTTCGGAATTTGCTCAAGCGGTGATCGATCGCTTCTAATATCTCAGTTTATATGTTATGTAATAGAGACGTTGCACGCAACGTCTCTACAAGTTTTTGAGTTAGCGATCGCAAAACTTACGCACAGATGATCCCCCAACCCCCGAACCCAAGGGGGCTTGACAAATGTCCTAGATCGTATAGTGTAAAATATAAAAAAATGTAAGAACAGTACTAACTTACCAAAGTAAAAAATTATAAAAGTTTTTATCTTGATAAACGATAAAATAGTTAACTCAAATTATCAGTGAAGTAATTAGCCAAGTTAAATATATTTACCTACGAAGATACCTACTTAATTCCCACAAGACAATCTCAGCAAAATTGAAAAGAAATGCTGTAAATTACGGAACCTCACTAGTTAATCAACCAGTGGTTAGGTACTGATACGTAAATAAATACTTATTAACCTCTGTTGATTTCTGCCTTTACAAATTCTTTAATACCAAATCAATACTTTACTCTATGTAAATAAAATTACGAACTTTTACTTCATTAGGGGGTTTCACGGTGGATGTTTACAGAATGTCACACCACAATAGTATGTAGAAGAGCAAACCTCTCCTAAGAAACACTCAAAAATAAAGAGAAATTAAGAAAAAGCGCCAACTTTTTCACCGGACAGCCAATACTGCATAGCCTAACTTTTTCAGGTTAAACAAAATTGGTATGCCCAATTTCTCTTGTGAAAAATATTCTATTAGTTCAAGCGTAAATTATTTTTTTGCGATCGGCAATTTCTAAAAGGACGTACTTAAGACCATGACTGATATATTTAGTTCCAACAGCCAACAAAAATCTATTGTTTTTATTGATGCTGCTGTTGAAGACTACCAGAGTTTGATAGCCGGAGTAGACTCTACTTCTGAGATTATTGTCCTCGACCCGACCAAAGATGGTATCTACCAAATGACAGATGTTTTGGCGAGTCGCAGTGATATTTCCGCAGTGCATATTGTCTCGCACGGTAGCCCTGGTAGTTTGCAATTGGGCAATGGTTCGCTCAATTCGGGGAATATTGAAGATTATGCAGCGCAATTGTCGCAATGGCGCAATTCTTTAACTGATGATGCCGATATCTTAATTTATGGCTGTAATGTAGCGGGTGATCCCCCCCAACCCCCCCTTAATAAGGGGGGGCTATCCGAATCAGAACCCCCCCTTGTTAAAGGGCTATCCGAATCAGAACCCCCCCTTAATAAGGGGGGGCAGGGGGGGATCAACTTCCTGCAACGCTTTGCCGACTTAACAGGCGCAGACTTTGCCGCATCCGATGACCTCACCGGAAGCGCTGCAGCAGGCGGAGACTGGGATTTTGAAGTCAAACTGGGGAACATCGAAGCGCCCTTAGCCTTTCAGCTGGGAGTTTTAGAGGCATATAACCATGTTCTGAATAATATTGCTCTCACCATTAACCCCAGCGCTAACCCAACGGATGCCGTTAACGAACTCATCAACGCCATTAACACTGCCAACAGCACAGCAGGAGCAGACACAATTACCCTATTTGCAGGGGGTAACTATAACTTAACTGCGGTTGATAACTGGTGGTATGGCCCCAACGGTTTACCTGCCATTGCCAGCGATATTACCATCGACGGGCAAGGGGCAACGATTAAACGGGATGCTAGTTTAGCGCGTTTGCGCTTTTTTTATGTAGGTGCGGATGCCAGCAAAGCGGAAACCCTCAACTACAACACCCCTGGTGCGGGACAACTCACCCTGAAAAACCTCACCTTGGAAAATGGACTGGCACTGGGAGGCAGTAGCGCTATGGGTGGTGGTGGTGCCGGGATGGGTGGTGCCATCTTTAACCAAGGCAGTTTGACGGTGGAGGGTGTTACCTTTACGGGGAATACGGCTAAAGGTGGGAGCAATGGTGTTTCCGGTTTAGGTGTGGGCGGTGGTGGCATGGGGCAAGATGCTACTTCAGCCAACGGCGGTGGTTTTGGGGGGGCTGTGACTCCAGCAGGAAGTAGCGGTGGTACTTCTTCAAGTTTTGGTGGTGGTGGCGGCGGTGGCTTTCGCCCTATTGATAATGGTAGTAATGGGTCTAATTTCTTCGGTGCAGCGGGTGGTGGTATCAGCAATGGTATGGGTGGCAGTGGCGGTGACAGTGGCGGCGGCAGTGGCGGCGGCAGTGGCGGCAATGGCAGTGGCGGCGGCGGCTATGGCTTTGGCAACGGCGGCATTGGCGGCGGCGGCGGCGGCTTTGGCGGCGGCGGCTTTGGCGGCGGCGTTAGCAGCGGCGGAGTTAGCAGCGCCGGCGGCGGCGGCGGCATTGGCGGCGGCGGCGGCGGCAGCGGCAGCATGAACGGCGGCGGCAGCAACGGCGGCGGCGGCGGCGGCGGCTTTGGCGGCGGCGGCGGTAGCAGCAACGGCGGCAGTGGCAGTGACAGCAGAGGCGGCTTTGGCGGCGGTGGCGGCAACGGCGGCAACGGCGGCTTTGGCGGCGGCGATGGGGGCTTTGGCGGCGGCGGCAGCGGTGCAGGGATGGGCGGTGCTATCTTCAACCATAACGGTACTGTCACCCTCACGAACAGTACCCTCTCCGGCAATACAGCAGTAGGAGGAAATAGCACCTTTTTTAGTGATAGTGGTTCCGGTTTTGGTGCGGCGCTATTTAACCTCAACGGCAACGTTACCATCAACAACAGCACCCTTGCCTTTAACACCAATAAAGCAGGAACAGGCGGTTTTAGCGCACAAGCAGGCGGGGCAGTGTATAACCTCGCCTACGATAGCAGCACCGTAGTTAACGCTACTCTAACCCTGAACAACACCATTATCAGCAACACCACAGGCGGTAGCGATTTAATCAACAACAAACCTAGTACTGTTGCAGACGGTGCAACAAACAAAGGCATAGCCACAGTCAATGCCACTGCCCCAAATATCATCCTGACTAACTCCAACACAGGCGGCACCTTCAACGGTACACCCATCACCACCAACCCCAACTTAGGTGCTTTAGCTGCTAACGGCGGTTTCACCAAAACCCATGCCATCACCACAGGTTCTTCTGCCCTTGAAGCAGGCGATAATAGTAAAGTACCAGCAGGCGTTACCACCGACCAAAGAGGAACAGGTTTTGCGCGGATTTCCGGTACTGTTGATATTGGTGCCTTTGAATATCGACAGCTTCCCACTGTTAATTTCTCCCAAGCTACTTATCAAGTCAACGAAGATGGCACAGTAATCGGTGCTGCTGTCACCATTAACCGCACTGGCGACATCAGTAGTCTTGGCAGCGTACAAGTACAATTAAGCAATGGTACTGCTACAGGTGGAACAGATTTCAATAACACCACCCAAACGATTAACTTCCTTGCCAACGAAACCAGTAAAACCGTCACCATTCCCATCACCGACGATACTTTACTCGAAGGAAACGAAAATCTCTCCCTGACATTAGCTAATCCTACTGGCGGTTTCGTTCTGGGTACGCAGAAAACTTCTACTCTGACTATTGTCGATAACGATGCTTTAGTTCAATTTTCCCAAGCTACATATCAATTCAACGAAAATGGTACGGTAATCGGTGCCACTGTCACCATTAACCGCACTGGTAGTATCGCCAGTGCTGGTAGTGTACAAGTGCAGTTTGCCAATGGCACTGCTACAGGTGGCACTCAACCTTTTGCCACCGGAACAGATTTCGATAACACCACCCAAACGATTAACTTTGCCAGTGGCGAAACTAGTAAAACCGTCACCATTCCCATCAATGAAGATACTTTAGTTGAAGGAAATGAAAATCTCACCCTGACTTTAGTTAATCCTTCCACTAATTTCGTTCTGGGTACACAGAAAACTGCCACTGTCGATATTATCGATAATGATAGTGACGTGACTCTGGCGGTTTCACCCAGTTCAGTCGCAGAAGATGGCACAAATAATTTATCCTACACTTTCACCCGCACCGGAGTTACTTCTACCCCGTTAACTGTCAACTTCACTGTCGGTGGAAGTGCAACTTACAACACTGATTACACCGTTTCTGGTGCAAATACTTTTAATGGAAGTACTGGTACTGTCACCTTTGCCGCTAATTCTACCACTGCCACCATCACCATTGACCCGACTGCCGATGCCATTCTCGAACCCGATGAAACAGTTGAATTAACTTTAGCTGCTGGCAGCAATTACAATGTTGTCACCAATAGCACCTTCACCGGAACCATCACAAATGATGATACCGGAGTTGAGTTTTCCCAAGCTACATATCAAGTCAATGAAAACGGTACAGTAATCGGTGCAAATGTCACCATTAACCGCATTGGCGATATCACCAGTGCTGGTAGCGTTCAAGTACAATTAAGCAACGGCACTGCTACAGGTGGCATTCAACCTTTTACTCCCGGAACAGATTTCAATAACGCCATTCAAACAATTAACTTTGCTAGTGGCGAAACGAGTCACACCGTCACCATTCCCATCAATGACGATACTTTAGTTGAAGGAGATGAAAATCTCACCCTGACATTAGCTAATCCTTCGACTAATTTCGTTCTGGGTACACAGAAAACTGCAAACCTGACTATTGTCGATAACGATGCTTTAGTTCAATTTTCCCAAGCTACTTATCAAGTCAACGAAAATGGTACAGTAATCGGTGCTGCTCTCACCATTAATCGCACTGGTTTAGTCAACAGCGCTGGTAGCGTTGATGTACAATTAACCAACGGCACTGCTACAGGTGGAACCGATTTCAATAACACCACCCAAACGATTAACTTTGCCAGTGGCGAAACGAGTCACACCGTCACCATTCCCATCACCGACGATACTTTAGTTGAAGGAAACGAAAATCTCTCCCTGACTTTAGCTAATCCCACAGGAGATTTCGTTCTGGGTACGCAGAAAACTGCAAATCTGACTATTGTCGATAACGATGCTTTAGTTCAATTTTCCCAAGCTAACTATCAATTCAACGAAAATGGTACGGTAATCGGTGCCACTGTCGCAGTTAATCGCACTGGCGACATCACTAGTACTGGTAGCGTACAAGTGCAGTTTGCCAATGGCACTGCTACAGGTGGAACAGATTTCAATGACACCACTCAAACGATTAACTTTGCCAGTGGTGAAACCAGTCAAACAGTCATCATTCCCATCAATGAAGATACTTTAGTCGAAGGAGATGAAAATCTCACCTTAACTTTAGTTAATCCTTCCACTAATTTCTTTTTGGGTACACAGAAAACTGCCACTGTCGATATTGTCGATAATGATAGTGACGTGACTCTGGCGGTTTCAGCAAGTTCAGTTACAGAAGATGGCACAAATAATTTATCCTACACTTTCACCCGCACTGGTGTTACTAGCATTCCGCTAACTGTCAACTTCACTGTCGGTGGAAGTGCAACTTACAACACTGATTACACGGTTTCTGGTGCAAATACTTTCAATGGAAGTACTGGTACTCTAACTTTTGCCGCTAATTCTAACACTGCCACCGTCACCATTGACCCAACTGCTGATTCCACTCTGGAACTCGATGAAACAGTTCAATTAACTTTAGCTAATGGCAGCAATTACAATGTGGTGACTAACACCCCAGTCACCGGAACCATCACAAATGATGATACCGGAGTTGAGTTTTCCCAAGCTAGCTATCAAGTCAATGAAAACGGTACAGTAATCGGTGCAAATGTCACCATTAATCGCATTGGCGATATCACCAGTGCTGGTAGCGTTCAAGTACAATTAAGCAACGGCACTGCTACAGGTGGCATTCAACCTTTTACTCCCGGAACAGATTTCAATAACGCCATTCAAACAATTAACTTTGCTAGTGGCGAAACTAGTAAAACTGTTACCATTCCTATCAACGACGATACTTTAGTTGAAGCAGATGAAAATCTCTCCCTGACTTTAGTTAATCCTTCGACTAATTTCGTTCTGGGTACACAGAAAACTGCAAACCTGACTATTGTCGATAACGATGCTTTAGTTCAATTTTCCCAAGCTACTTATCAAGTCAACGAAAATGGTACAGTAATCGGTGCTGCTCTCACCATTAATCGCACTGGTTTAGTCAACAGCGCTGGTAGCGTCGATGTACAATTAACCAACGGCACTGCTACAGGTGGAACCGATTTCAATAACACCACCCAAACGATTAACTTTGCCAGTGGTGAAACGAGTCACACCGTCACCATTCCCATCACCGACGATACTTTAGTTGAAGGAAACGAAAATCTCTCCCTGACTTTAGCTAATCCTACTGGTAATTTCGTTCTGGGTACGCAGAAAACTGCCACTGTAGATATTGTCGATAACGATACTGATGTGACTCTGGCGGTTTCACCCAGTTCAGTCGCAGAAGATGGCACAAATAATTTATCCTACACTTTCACCCGCACCGGAATTACTTCTACCCCGCTAACTGTCAATTTCACTGTCGGTGGAACTGCAACTTACAACACTGATTACACGGTTTCTGGTGCAAATACTTTTAATGGAAGTACTGGTACTCTCACTTTTGCCGCTAATTCTACCACTGCCACCGTCACCATTGACCCAACTGCTGATTCCACCCTGGAACTCGATGAAACAGTTCAATTAACTTTAGCTAATGGCAGCAACTATAATGCTGTGACTAATACAGCAGTCACCGGAACCATTATAAATGATGATGCCGCAGTTGAGTTCTCCCAAGCTAACTATCAAATCAACGAAGATGGTACAGTAATTGGTGCTGCTGTTACGATCGATCGCACTGGTTTAGTCAACAGTGCTGGTAACGTACAAGTACAATTTACCAATGGCAGTGCCACAGGTGGAACAGATTTCAATCCCACTACCCAAACAATTAACTTCCTTGCCAACGAAACCAGTAAAACCGTCACCATTTCCATCAACGACGATAACTTAAGTGAAGGAATAGAAAACTTTACTGTCTCGTTAGCAAATCCCAGTTCCGGCATTTCAATTGGTACCCAAAACACTGCCACAGTGCAGATAATTGACAATGATGTTCCTCCAACTCTTGCTATTAGCGATATCGCTCAAGTAGAAGGAAATAACGGCACAACTAACTTAGTATTTACTGTTAGCTTAAACACCCCTAGCGCTCAAACTATCACTGTCAACTACGCTACCCAAAATGGCACTGCCACTACCGCCGACAACGACTACAACAGTGCTTCTAATACTCTTACTTTCAACCCCGGAGAAACCCAAAAAACTGTTTCTATCGTAGTTAATGGTGATACCAAATACGAAAGTGACGAAACTTTTGAGGTAAAACTCAGCAACCCAACTAACGCGACTATTGCTGATGATACTGGTGTAGGAACTATCAAAAATGATGACCAATTCCCGGCAATTTCGATTAGCAATGCTACTGCCCAAAATGAAGGAAATAGCGGCACTCTTACCCACAGTTTCAATGTTTCATTAACTAATGTCAGTTCACAAACTATCAGCGTTAACTTCAACACAGCTGATGGTACTGCTAGTGTTGCTGATGGCGATTATACCAGCACTTCTGGAAATCTGATTTTCAACCCAGGAGAAACTCAAAAAACTATTACCGTTAATTCTAATGGTGATACCAAATACGAAACCAACGAAACATTCAATCTAAATCTCTCGAATCCGATCAACGCCACTATCACCAACGCCGCTGCGGTAGGAACTATCAATAATGATGATTCTCTCCCGACAATTGCAATTAGTGATGTGACACAAAATGAAGGAAACAGTGGTACAACTAACTTCAATTTTGCGGTTACTTTATCTAACCCCAGTTATCAAACTGTTTCTGTAAACTACGCTACTGCTGATGGCATTTCCGTTGCTGGGAAAGATTACAATAGTGCGTCTGGTGTTCTGACTTTTAACCCAGGAGAAACAACTAAGAATATCACCGTTACTGTTAATGGTAATACCCTTGTTGAAACCAACAAAAACTTTTTCCTCAAGCTGAATAATGCCAGTAATGGTACGATCGCTAATAACCAAGCTGTTGGCACAATTCTTAATGATGACAATACACCAGTTGGCAACAGTATCAGCAAATCAGGTGACGAAGATACCACTATTAGTTTCACTGCTGTTGATTTTACTAGCAAATTTAGCAATGCTAACGGCGCTAGTCTGAGTAAGATTAAAGTTACAACTTTACCCACCAACGGTACATTGCAATTAGGTAGTAGCAATGTCACTGTTAATCAAGAGATTTCCCAAGAGCAATTAGCTAATCTCCGCTTTACTCCGGTTGCTAATTGGAATGGCAATACTAGCTTTAATTGGTTTGGTTTTGATGGGGCTAATTATGCTAATGCTGATGCTGCTGTTAACTTAACAATTAACCCAGTAAATGATGCACCTGTGGTTAATCTTCCGGTTAACAATCAAACTGCTACTGTTAACAGTTTGTTCAATTTTACTTTCGCTGCTGATAGTTTCAAAGATATTGATGTAGGCGACACTCTCACTTACTCGGCAAGTTTAACTACTGGTAATCCTTTACCAAGTTGGCTAACTTTTAACCCAAGTTCTCGCAATTTCATCGGGATTCCCACTGCTAATGATGCGGGAAGTATCAACATTTTCTTGAAAGCTACAGATTCGGCAAATTCGAGTGTTAATATCCCATTCAGTTTAACTGTTGGTGGTGGGGTAACATCTGTTGATGCAGATTGTTTCGCTTCTAAAATTGTCCGTCCTGATATTAACAACCTTCCCGGTGTATCGCTAGCGCTAAATTCAGTTGATAATTCTCAATTTGGTACTGATGGTCAGGATTTGTTGATAGGTAGCGATCTCAATGACGCGCTTTCCGGTAACAATGGCGATGACTTGTTGTTAGGAAGAACGGGTAACGATAACCTATTTGGTGGTAAAGGTAAAGATAGCTTATTTGGTGGTGAAGGACGCGATTGGATTGCTGGTAACGAAGGCGATGATTTCCTCAATGGTAATCTTGGTGATGATGTTGTTAATGGCAATCAAGGTAATGATATTGTCTATGGTGGTCAGGGTAACGATTTAGTGCGCGGTGGTCAAGATAATGACTTGCTATTTGGCGACAAGGGCGATGATACCTTGGGTGGCGATAACGGCAACGATACCATTTATGGCGGTGGTAGCAATTCTTCTTCTAGTAGCGACAAGGATTTAATCTTCGGTGGTAGCGGTGATGATTTGCTCTTTGGCAACACTGGCAATGACACTATCTTTGCTGAAGATGGTAACGATACCGTATACGCTGGTAAAGATGATGACATTGTTTGCGGTGATGCTGGAAACGATCTGATCTTTGGCGATGTAGGCAAGGATAGCCTGAGTGGTGGCGATCTCAATGATACGATCTATGGCGGTGATGATGACGATCGCATCTGCGGTGGTGCTGAAAATGATCTACTTTCTGGCAATCAAGGCGCTGATTGGATTACTGGCGAGTTAGGAAATGATACCCTTTATGGTGGTCAAGGAAATGATACTCTAATTGGTGGTGATGGTGATGATTTACTCAATGGTGACAAGGGTAATGACCTACTTACAGGTGGTAATGGCTCTGATAAATTTGTGTTAGCTTCTGGTCAAAGTAGTGATGTAATTACTGATTTTCAAGATGGGATAGATTCCTTTGCCTTGTCTGGTAATTTAACTTTCTCACAACTGAGCATTGTGCAAAGCGGAAATAACACTTTAATTAGTTTGGCTAGCAATAATCAATTGTTAGCGACTTTGAATGGTATTTCTGCTAATTTGATTACTGTACAAGATTTTGTTTCTGTTTAAGTTTGAATTAAATATCTAGAAAAACCCGGTTTCGCAGAAGAAACCGGGTTTTTGATTTCGCAAAAACCGAAAAGCAGAACCAAGAAAAAACACTACAAATTAAAGGAAAAAGCTTTATTTCTTTGCTCCCTACCCTTCGGGAAGGCTTCGCCTAGTGCGCTCTTTGCGGTTAAAAAAGACAACAAAAAAGGGAAAAAGCATAACTAAATTATCCCCTTTCCCTAACAAATTTTTTTCCTTTTTATTGCCTTTCTCCTGCCTTAGCTCACTGTTTTACAATAATTTGCCAACCAGTTTAAGGATTTGAGAAGGTATTAATTTGACCACCACCAATAGTCCTTCCCGGAGGAGTTCTAGGAATTGAAAATGGTGCTGGTGTATTTTGCACTTGATTCGGTGTTGTTTGAACAGCCGAATTGACAGAATTAAGATTGCTTACACCACTGGTACTAGGTAAAGTTTGTACGGTATTTGGTACTTGGGGTTGATTGAGGTAAGTATAGGAATTAACTGGATTATTTGTCAACCCCGGATTGTAGATGTTTGATGTTACACCAGTTGTCGGAATTGGTATTGTTTGAGTCGGGTTCCCAGAAACATTAGAATAAGGTGTCAGGGGAACGGTTCCTTGGACAGGAATTCCAGAGTTAGGAATAGTTGTAGTTACGCCTGTGTAATAGGGAACTGTGCCTAATAACGGAGTTAATTGATTGGGTTGTGCTATTAAATTATAGTTGGTTTGTGCTACGGGTTGGCGATCGAGTGCTGCTTGTAATGGATTAATTGCGTTACCATTAGCATCAACATTTGTCTGCCGACTATAACCATTAGCACGGTCTAATGCTGTTTGCAAAGCATTAGTATTATTATTTAAATTTGGAGTTGTGCTGTTGTTTGAGTTTAGCCCGTAAGAATTATTACCGGACAAGTTGCCAAGGAAGGGATTTGTCGAAGTTGCTGTATTATTTCTCCCTGCATTATTGCCAGAGGAAAACTTGATTGAAAAGGGATTTTCATCTATATTTGCTGCTACTGGTTGCTGATTTGCTTGTCCTGGGGATGAATCAGCAGCTTTATCTTTAGCCTGCCTTTGCTTCATATATTGTTCAAATAGATTTTCCCTTGGTTTTTCTGGTGCAGCATCCAAGGTTTCGGTGTTAGCAGCTAAATCATTTTCTAACAACGCAGATATGTCAATATCAGCTGCGATCGCTCTATCTTCTGGACTTATACTCGATTGGGGAGATCGATCGTTATCAGCGTCGTTGTTGTTATTGTTACTGACAGTAGGAGTATCTTGATTTTCCTCAGCAATAAATTCTTCTAAATTGGCAAAGTAATACCCGGCGAGAGTACTCACCACCAACAAGAATATAATTGTTCCCCAAACTTGAGGACGGAGTAAAGGGCGTAACCTTGCTTTCAGATAGCGGAGATGGGCGGGGGGTTGATGTGATGACATGGCTGGAAGTCCGAGTAAGCTAGCAGTGAGTGATTTCATGCCCAGTGGTACTTCGTTTACCTTAATACTTTTCCGCCAGACAGGATCTCACAAGGATATATATTCCCAAGATAACTTTTATTTACCAGTATTTTTTTGCTTTTTTTGTGAAGATCTTAATAAAGAATGCTTAAATTTTCCAGTAAAAAACATAACTAATTAACCATAGCAATTCCCTCCTCCACAGCTTCCCATCCCCAGTCACCTATCAACGAGCGAGTCGCCATAATAACCAACTACCCATAGTTATACCAAATATATTGGGCAACCAAGCGGCAATCTCAGGAGGAAGAATGCCACCTAAGCCAAAAACATCACCTAAAGTCATTAACAAGTAATAGGCAAAAATGATTAAAACGCTAATCCCAAAACCTGTGGCTTTGTTAGTGCGTTGCGGTCGAATTCCTAAAATTGAACCCACTAAACCAAATACTAAACAAGCAAAAGGTAAAGCGATTTTTTGGTGAATCCTTATTTCCAGTTTGCGAATTTTTTTATTGTCGTTACTTAAGCTAATTAACTTCAGTTGTTCTATAGCTTGGGCAATGTTCATTTCCGCATAGTCTCGCCCTTTTCTGGCAAAGTCTAAGGGGGCGCGAGGTAATTGCAATTGTTGATGTTCAAAGCGCATAATGTGCTGATATGAACCATCGGGGGCGACTAAATAAGTTGTGCCATTGTAAAAGTCCCAAGTATTTTGGGCTTGATTCCAAACTGCTGATTCTGATACAACTATGCCGTTAACGCCCGATCGCGACCGCTCCAAAACCGTTAACCCTCTCATTCTTTCCCCGTCAAATTCTTCGGCATAAAACAACCGAGTCATCACCTCTTTCCTTCTGCCATCTGGTTGAGTTACTTGATTATATTCAGGATAAATAATGTTACTTTCTTGGAAATCTTTTTGTTGTCTATTTAAGGCTATTTGTAAGGTTTGCGTCGCTTCATATTTAGCGGCTGGCACGACAAATTCATTCAACCAAAAACAAAATCCCGTTACTACTATGCCCAGACAAACTGCTGGCATTAACAGGCGATAAACATGAATTCCAAAACTGCGTAAAGCAATTAATTCACTATCACTACTCAGACGACTATAAGTAATTAAAGTAGCTAACAGCATTGATGCTGGTAAAGCAAAAGCAATAAAATAAGGTAATTGCAATAAAAAAATCTTCATTGCTATAGCAGGTGCTAATCCAGCATCGCTAATTTTCCGCATTAAATCAAATAATGTACCGATGGTTACTGCTACTGAGGAAAACAGTCCCACACCAAACAAGAAAGGCGGTAATAATTCGGCGATCAAATAACGATCCATCACCGAAATACCCCCGGAAAAATTGAAAAATGCAGACTTAAATTTGGGCATTAGACGGTTGGTAATTGGTAGTTGGTAATTGGTAGTTGGTAATTGGTAGTTGGGAATCGCAGTCCCTAGTCCCCTGGCATCAGGATTTTCCACCACAATTACGAGAAAGCGTTATTTTTGGAAATTTTCTCCTAAATAGTACTGCCTAACTAAGGGATTATTGTAAAGTTCATCGGCGCTGCCAGAAGCTAAAATTTGTCCATCGCGCATAATATAAGCTCGGTCTGTAATAGCTAAAGTTTCTCTGACGTTATGATCTGTAATTAAGATGCCAATTTGCCTTTCGCGCAACTTTTGCACAATCTCTTGAATTTCTGCCACAGCGATCGGATCGACACCCGCAAAAGGTTCATCCAAAAATAAGAAATTTGGCCCTTGTTTACCAGCAGCTAAGGCCCTAGCCAACTCCGTTCTGCGTCTTTCTCCCCCAGAAACTTGAATACCTTTAGTATAAGCAACTTTTTCTAAGCGGAATTCGCGCAACAAAGCTTCTAAACGCGCTTGTCGTTCCCAGCGGGGGACTTGTGTTTGTTGCAAAACTAAGAGAATATTATCTTGGACACTAAGATGGCGGAAAATGCTAGCTTCTTGAGCTAGATATCCAATGCCTAACTTTGCCCTTTGGTGCATGGGTAAATGGGTAACATCGCGATCGTCAAGCCAAACCGTGCCAGAATCGGGACGTTCCAAACCAGTAGCAATATAAAAAGTAGTAGTTTTACCAGCACCATTTGGCCCCAATAAACCCACAACTTCTCCCCGCCCAACGGAAAGATTTACCCGATTAACAATCTGCCGTTTGCCGTAAGACTTATGAATGTTCTGTAAAACAATTTTCACACCGCTTTCTCCGCCCAGTGGCAGCCATATCAAAAAATTGTGTTTGATTCTACCACTGGTTAGCGTCCTCTGGGAGGAGTATTAGGTTGAGGACGGGTAGTAGTTGTAGGAACCTTTGGTGGTGGTGTAGGTTGGGCGGTTAAATTGGGGTCAGAAACCAAGTAAATTGATTCTACCTGACGATTCGCTTGGGGTACAGCGATAAATCGTCCTTCATCAATTAGATAAACCACTTGTTCGCCGCGAATGGTATTACCATTTTGGAGTACGTAAACATTACCCGTGAGGATGATTCGCCGTTCCTTGCTAAAGTACTGGGCTTGGGCAGCTGTAGCTTGAATTTGGCGGGCTGGGTAAAATAACTGTACATTACCCCTAGCGGTAATCACTCCAGTTTTTTGGTCGGCTTCTTGAATATCAGAACGCACAGTCAAGGGGCGACTCTCAGCAGTCGGGGGAGATGTTTGCGCGATCGAGATTTTATTGTTGGTAGTAAGTGCGATCGCACCCATAAACACCGAGGGTAACAGCAAAGTTAACCCAAAACGACACAGATTATTAGGCAATTTAACAACAGGCATCATAATTCAAACAAGCTTAGGAACATTAAGCTGGATGCTGGATAATCATAGCATTTCCTTTTGCTATTACTCAGATAAGAACACTCTTGAGCGGAGCCTGGAGTTTCTCGTTGTTTCTCGTTTTCTCGTTCCCAGGTTCAACCAGGGAACGAGGTTAAAGGAGGTAGAACCTCCATTGCTGCAAGATCTGAGTATTACAGGCTTTCGCTCCAAAACCATCTACTTTCAAGCCAACATAAACATTAACCCCGCTCCCTTTTCCCCGACTTAATTACCCAGCCAAGAGTTCCCGAATTATTAGGAAACTGGGCAAATCCTCATTCAGCAGTAACTTTTTCGATCTGTGGCACCTGCAAAGTAGAATTATTTATTAAATAAGTACCCGTATTTTTAATACTTTGGGCGAACTCCCCCACATTTTCTGCCCCAGATACTTGCAAAGCTGTTAACAATTCCCTACTTTCAGCAATTAATTTTTCCACATTAATTTCAGCATAATCAGGCTGATAGTAACCCAATCTATTAGTGCCTTCGCCCAACAAAATTACCGCCCCACGCCAATTACGATTACTCAGGTGATAAAGACCAACCGCAATTTGTAAAATACCTTGATAAAAAGTTTTTTGTGGCTCTGTTGCATCCATCCACAGAGCCTCCAAAGTATCATGGCAGGTGTAGTAATCTCTCGAATTAAATTGAGCTACACCTTGCCAAAATTCGTCAGGAATGACTTGGGTCATGCCATGCTATCTCGCACCGATATGATTTCTTCTAAAGAAATCTCTTGTTGCTCTCCAGCAAAGTCATTATCTGGAGTTAAGAACAGCATACAATGACATTCTTTGCGTTCGCGCATGGGGACGCAAGGGCAGTTCCAGAAAGTAGCTTTAACTTCTGCTTCCTTATCTTCATAATGACGACAAGGACAAAGCGGCGAACCAAGTTCATCTTTGTGTTTGGCTAGTCCTTCGATGACAACAGCCGTAACAGAAGGGTCAACGCAGAAGAAAGTACCAGTGCGTTTGGCATATTGTTCGGAAAAATGCCGCATTGCTTCTAAGCTATCTTCACTGGATTTAGTTTGGGTTTCAGTTGTAGTGTTCATGCGATCGCAAAATTTACTTTTCAGTCATCAGGACTGTTTGATTTTATCGTAGGGCTTGCACCCAATGAAAATTAGTTACCCATCATCAAGAATTTCTATGGTAACGATTGAGGACTGGGGAGTAGGGACTGGGTACTGGGTACTGGGTACTGGGTACTGGGAAAGCAGGAGAGACTCTTGAGAACTCTTCTTTCCCCTTGTCCCCTTGTCCCCTTGTCCCCTTGTCCCCTTGTCCCCTTGTCCCCTTGTCCCCTTGTCCCCAGTACCCAGTCCCCAATTAATAATTCTTCATAGCCCGTTCCATCTCCCGCTTATCTTGGCGTTTCTTCAAATCTTCCCGCTTATCATGCAGTTTCTTACCTCTACCAAGACCCACAGTAAGTTTAACCAAACCCTTCTTCAGATACATCTTCAAAGGCACCAAAGTTAAACCCTTTTGTTCCACCTTACCAATTAACTTGCGAATCTCCTGCTTATGCAGCAACAGTTTGCGGGTGCGAAGTGGATCGTGGTTGAAATAGGCCCCACTTCCCTGATAAGGGGAAACATGAACATTCAACAGCCAAGCCTCACCATTGCGAATCAAGACATACCCATCTCGCAGGTTACATCTCCCATCGCGAATTGACTTAACCTCCGTTCCTTTTAGCTCAATTCCAGCCTCATAAGTCTCTAGAATCTCATAGAGAAACCGAGCTTGGCGATTATCGCTAACAACTTTTATATTTGCACTTTTCTCATTCATATTTGCCACTTTAGCGCGTCAACCGGACACTGTGGTACTTTCCCCAGCATGAAGTTTGTTTAAGAAAACAGAACCCGACTTGACACTTTCATAGAAAACCGTAACAATAGATACAGAAATAAATCGTTCATCTCTTTAAAGCCTCTGAGTCAATCAGTTCCCAGGGATAAAGAGACGGAAGTAGGGAGCAATCCCGAAGGAACGCGCCTCATTTTCATCACTGCAAAACTATTACTCTTTGAGGCGAAAACCATGAGAAATATCGATAACAACAACCAAAACAGCGATACCGTTGAAAGCAAAGCACGTTCCTTAATGATTAACAAGCAACGAGCCGCAAGAAACCGCCAACAAACGGTATTTAGTCGTTCTGCCGCAGAAATCGGTGTTAACGGCGAAATTTCTCAATAATTCACTATTCTATAGCAGGTAATTCCTGCTTACTGGCAATCTACTTAGTTAGATTGCCAAAGTTTTTCAGCCAGTCGCAGGCTAGTTAAATGATTAGTGCACCTCTGATTGTTAGGGGTGTATTTTTTAAGTTGCACCTGCACCTCAGAAACCCGGTTTCTTCAAGAAACCGGGTTTCTTTATACTGTATGTAAATTTAAAAAATTGCCACTCAGAGAGTTACAATGCGATACGATTTAATCCTACGCCAATGTCGTTTACTCAACAACGAAATCGTTGACATCGGAATTCACAACGGTTTAATTGTTGCCATTTCTCCAGAAATTCAGGAATTAGGACAGTTAGAATTAAACATTCACACTCAACTAGTCAGTCCTCCTTTTGTGGAATCACATATTCATTTAGATTCAGCATTAACAGCGGGTGAACCCAGGTGGAATCAAAGCGGTACTTTGTTTGAAGGAATCGAAATTTGGCGAGAACGGAAACAAAATCTTTCCTTAGAAGATGTGAAAAAAAGAGCGAAAGAAACCTTAAAATTGCAAGCATCTCAAGGAGTATTATTTGTTCGCACTCATGCTGATGTGAGTGAATCTACTTTAACAGCGCTGCAAGCACTTTTAGAAGTCAGAGAAGAAGTCAAAGATTGGATAACAGTGCAAGTAGTAGCATTTCCCCAAGATGGAATTTATGGTAGTCCGAAAAATGCCGAATTAATCGAAGAAGCATTAAAGTTAGGTGCTGATGTAGTTGGGGGAATTCCCCATTACGAATTAACTAGGGAAGATGGGGTTCGTTCAGTAGAGCGAATTTTTGAGTTGGCGCAGCAGTACGATCGCCTAATTGATATACACTGTGATGAAATAGATGACGAGCAATCAAGATTTTTAGAAGTAGTAGCTGCTGAAGCAATTCGTAGTGGTTTAGGTGCGAAAGTAACTGCCAGTCACACTACAGCTTTTGGTTCTTATAATAACGCTTATGCTAATAAGTTAATGGGATTTTTGCAACGGACAGAAATCAATTTTATTGCTAATCCTTTAATTAATATTACTTTGCAAGGTAGAACAGATACTTATCCCAAACGGCGGGGTGTAACGCGAGTCAAAGAATTATGGCAAGCGGGATTAAATGTTAGTTTGGGACATGATTGTGTGCAAGATCCTTGGTATAGTTTGGGAATGGGAAATATGCTAGATGTGGCACACATGGCGGTTCATGTTTGTCAGATGACGGGAATGGCAGAAATTGATGCTTGTTATGATATGGTGACTGTTAATGGAGCGAAAACTTTAAATTTAGCTGAGAATTATGGAATTGCGGTGGGAAAACCAGCTAATTTAATTGTATTAAATGCCGATAGTCGTTATGATGCAATTCGCCAAAGAGCAACTGTTAGTTATGTGATTTCTCAAGGTAAATTGTTGGCATACACAGAAGCACCGAAAACTGAATGGAAGAGAGTTTAATCTTGTCAGGAATTACACTCTTAGGACTTACGCAAACTCTCTATATGTAGGGTGCGTTAACGCCAGTGTAACGCACCATCCCACCATATTTAGAGCCACTGCGTAAGTCCTGACTCTATTGGTAGAGGGAATGGTGCGTTACGCGCTCGCTAACGCGCCCTACATCCTTAGACTCTATTGGTAGAGGGAATGGTGCGTTACGCTGCTCTAACGCACCCTACATCCTTAGACTCTATTGGTAGAGGGAATGGTGCGTTACGCTGCTCTAACGCACCCTACATCCTTAGACTCTATTGGTAGAGGGAATGGTGCGTTACTTACGCAAACTCTCTATATGTAGGGTGCGTTAACGCCAGTGTAACGCACCATCCCACTGCGTAAGTCCTGACTCTATTGGTAGAGGGAATGGTGCGTTACGCGCTCGCTAACGCACCCTACATCCTACATCCTCACGCCACGCTCCTGCCTAATTCTATTTACCGAACCAAAAACAGATATAAGGAATTTGGCAAACTTTCTTAGTAATTTGTTCTAAAGGTTCTTGAATCATTTGTTCCATTTGTCGCATCTGCGCTGGGTCAGGTTGACTAATATAATAAACTCCCGATACTATCAACAAAGAATTGATGCTGGTGCCGATGATGAATGCTATTATTAAAGGAGATATGCCAGGGAATTTGAAAAATCTACGTTGCTGAAGATTGATGGTATTAATAATTTGCTCAGTTGTCTGATTAAGAGAGTTTTTAATTTCTTGTAAGAAGTTTTCAGGAAGGTCTAGAACATTTTCTAAATCTTCTATGGGACAAGAGTAAAAAGTTAATTCTTGAGGAGTAATGGGTAAAGTTTCTGGGTTAACTAATTGATCAAGCGATCGCAAAACCTCAGTTGCACTTTGGTAGCGTTCTTGATAAGAATAGCAGACCATTTTATTTAAAATACTAGCCAGTTCATCGCTGACATAAGCAAACTCTTGCCAGTTAATTTCTTGAGTATTCGGGTCAATTTTTAATTGCGTAGGATGTATTCCTGTTAATGCTTGAATGGCAATCATTCCCAGTGCATAAATATCGCTATTCTGTTGGGGTTGATATGCAAGTTGTTCTGCGGGAATGTACCCTGCTGGTTGAATGTTAACGTTTATTTCTGTTTGATTTGTATTGCTTTTGGGTCGGTAAATTGGTTGAACTGCGCCAAAATCAAGTAAACATATTTTACCGTTGTCAGTACGTTTAATTAAGTTATTTGGCTTAATGTCACAATGAATGATACCTTGAGCATGAATGAAATCTAGGATATCCAAAACTTCTCTTAGTAAATGAATAACTTGGGTTTCTGTCCAATATTTGCTGCGATTTTGATTACTGGTTACTAAATTACTAAGTAGCTCTCCGGCAAAAAGTTCTTGCACTAAGTAAAATCCTTGGTCATCTTCAAAAAAAGCCAGGAGTTCGGGAATTCGATCGTGCTGTCCCAAAGTTTCTAAAGTCTTGGTTTCATACCGGAAAAGCTGGCGGATAAATACTAATAAATGAGGGTAATTTTCTGAGTGTTTTAAATGTCTAATAATTCTTTTTGGAGAACCTGGTAATATAGTATCTT
Organism: Floridaenema flaviceps BLCC-F50; assembly: GCF_041929275.2. NCBI lineage: Bacteria > Bacillati > Cyanobacteriota > Cyanophyceae > Aerosakkonematales > Aerosakkonemataceae > Floridanema > Floridanema flaviceps. The sequence goes on from NZ_JBHFNR020000001.1 coordinate 1,669,729, forward strand.
CGGCAATATATGTTCTGCCAAAAGCTCCTGTACTAAGAATTTGAAGTACTTGATAGCGGCTGTCTAGCAAATCACCCAGCATTGGACGAACTGCTTTAATATCTAATAAGACTCTATTCATAGCTAATTAACTACAACTTGACGGTTAAAGGTTTTTAATCAAATTTGGCAAATCGAATAACTACTCTGGTGACAAAGCAAGTTTAATTGCTAATGATTTACTAGATGGCGGCTTCGAGAATAGGCTCCTCTATAATTGTTTTTCAGGATTTCATTGGTTGTTCAGGATGAAATGGGAAAATGTGATTAAGTGTTAACCAAAGAGTAACATAGTTACTGATGTTTAAGTTTACCTAAAAATACAAAACTTCTTAGTTAATGAAATTTTCGGGAAAATTTTTCGGGAAAACTGTTGTAAGTAATACCTCCGGCAGATGCTCAGATTTAAATTTTACTATAAATGTATTTTAAATTGGTGGTGAGTCGTCCTATGAAATTCCCATCATCGATCGTATTCGTTGCTGCATTGGTTCTGGTACTAAGTAGCACGATTATTAACATTCAACAGGGCGTTGCTACAGTACGGGAGAACAGGACTGTAACTGTTAGTAATGTAACTTTGAGTAGTACAAGTAAAGCTAACCCTCCGCCGCTGGGAGAACAGATTCAAAATCTCAACCCAATTGATACTGTTAATACAATTGAAAAGAGTTGGGAGAGTGACTATGAAACATATTTTAAGGCTGACCTTTCGCAATCTTCGCTCTTAGCGCCACAAATATCAGCTACTTTAGGGAGGTTGGCGAGCCAAACAACCAAAAGAACTGCTTTAATTTATGCTCTACCAACGCCAAAAAAACTGGAGTTAGTTTTAGTTTTGCCACAAAGAGCGCCGATTCGCAAGAGTGTACCAGCGGCGACTGAGGAAAATTTGGTTAATACAGCCAAAGAATTAGTGTTGGAAATTACTGATGTTACCAAAGTTGATAGTAGTAGTTATTTACCTGCGGCGAGAAGACTGTACCAGTGGATAATTACTCCTTTAGAAACGGAACTGAAAAATAACGGCATTGATGCGTTAATTTTTTGTATGGGGCCAACTTTACGCAGTCTGCCATTAGCAAGTTTACATGATGGGCAACAGTTTTTGGTTCAGAAGTATAGTATTGGGCTAATTCCGGCTTTTAATATGACTGATTCAAATTATCGCAGTCTGAAAAATTCGCCTGTTTTAGCAATGGGAGCATCACAGTTTAAAGAGTTACCTCCTTTAATAGCGGTTCCTGTAGAATTATCGACGATCGCACCGAATGCGTCTGGACAAGGTAAACATTTTTTAAATCAAGAGTTTACGATCGCCAATTTGCGATCGCAACGCGCCAGCCAACGTTTTGGTATCGTACACTTAGCTACCCACGCTCAATTCAACTCAGGCGCACCAGCCAATTCCTTCATTCAATTTTGGGACAACAGATTAACATTAGATAAAATGCGCCAACTACAGTGGAATAACCCACAAGTAGACTTATTAGTTTTAAGTGCTTGTCGCACCGCAATAGGTAACAAAGATGCAGAAATGGGATTTGCTGGACTAGCAATTCAAAGCGGAACTAAATCAGCATTAGCTAGTTTGTGGAATGTTAGCGACACGGGAACCTTAGCTTTAATGAGTGAATTTTACCGTTACTTGAGAAGCGCACCCACTAGAAGCGAAGCTTTGCGCCTAGCACAAACAGCAATGTTGCGGGGAGAAGTGCGATTAGAAAAAGGAAAATTAATCGGGCCAAATTTAGGCACTGGTGTAAATTTACCACCCTCATTAGTAGCTTTGGGAAATCGCAATTTCAAACATCCCTACTTTTGGTCAGGTTTTACCATGATTGGTAACAATTGGTAGCTCAAGAAAATAAAGGCAGAAAAAGCCCTATACGTGCCTGCTGTAAATTGCGTTACACACAATCATTAATTGTTTTTTGTAACAAAATTGTTAACCTGTGACAAAATTCCCTGCAACGGTTAGGATCTTTCAAGCAAGCTAAATGCCGCAACGCTGCCAAATCTCTTGCGGGGAGAAATTATGAGCAAATATCCGAACTTCTCTAGCCTTGGCTATGAAGTTGTCCAAGAACTAGGAATTAACCGGGAAGCAGGACGTATTACCTATTTGGCTAACGTCCTAAATTCAGAACAACAGGTAGTAATTAAAGAATTCCGGTTTGCCAATTCGGGTGGTGACTGGTCTGGCTTTAAAACTTACCAAAGAGAAATTGAAGTTTTACAACAGCTGCATCATCCCCGCATTCCGCGTTATTTGGACTCTTTTGAAACGCCATCGGGGTTTGGTTTAGTACAAGAGTATAAAAAAGCGCCATCTTTAGCGTCAAGATACAGTTTTAGTTTAGCAGAAATCCAGCAAATTGCGATTTCTGTCTTGGAAATTTTAGTTTATTTGCAACAGCGCACTCCAGCAGTTATCCACCGCGATATTAAACCAGAAAATATTTTGGTGGATGAACAATTAAATGCTTACTTGGTGGATTTTGGTTTAGCCAGAATTCGCGGCGGAGACTTAGCTTTAAGTAGTGTGGTTGGTGGAACGATCGGCTTTATGCCTCCTGAAGAACAGTTTGGTCGTTCTTTAACTACTGCTTCCGACCTTTATAGTTTAGGTGCAACTTTAATTTGTTTGGTTACAGGTACTCGTTCTGTAGAGGTTGGCAAATTAATTGATGACAATTATCGGTTTAATATTCAAAAATTAGTTCCCAAATTAGCACCTAATTTTAGACAATGGTTAATGACAATGGTGGAACCAAATGTGAAGTTTCGCTACTCTGATGCAATGGTGGCTTTAACAGCTTTACAAAAGATTATGCAGCCACCTAGTTATGTAATTCAATGGCGGAATTTACCTGGGAAAATTAAAAGCTCTTTCACCGCACCCGTGATGGGATTAGCTACTTTAGGAACTATCAGCTTTCTTTACGCTAGTTTAGGATATTTTCAACATGAAAGATCGCTGCAAATCGATAATCAGCAATCAATTTCTAGTAGCGAAAATGCGGTGCGGCGCTTGTTTTTTACCAAGAAATGTCCCAGGTGTGATTTGCGGGGGGCTGATTTACGGGGAGCAAATTTAGGCGGTGCAGATTTACGTGAAGCGCAGTTGGAAGGTGCTGATTTAGGTGGTGCTAATTTATGGGGGACGAATTTAGAAAGCGCCAGTATGGAAGGTACTAATTTGCTCGGTGCTAATTTGGGAGATGCTAATTTGGCGGGGGCTAATTTAGCGGGCGCAAATTTGGGAAATGCTAATTTGGAAGGCGCTACTTTAAGGGGTGTTAATTTGCGAAATGCTAAACTTTGGGAAGCTAAATTGTGGGAAGCTAAATTGTGGGATGCTAATTTGGAAAATGCGAATTTGTCAGGGGCTAATTTGCGGGATGCGAATTTAGAAAGTGCGAGTTTGGTGGGTGCGAATTTGCGAAATGCGAAGTTGCAGGATGCTAAACTTTGGGATGCTAATTTGGAAAGGGCGAATTTGGGTGATGCTGATTTGCAGGGTGCTAAGTTGGAAGGTGCTTATTTAAAAGGTGCTGATTTGACAGGTGCTTTTTTGCAAGATGCTAATCTTCGAGGTGCTGATTTGCAAGGTGCTGATTTACGAGGTGCTTATCTGCGAGGTGTGACTATGCCTGATGGTAATAAGCAAGAGTAATTTGGTAGTTGATAGTTGGTGATTGGGGAAAGGAAATGTTTGTGATATTAACGCAAGTTGCTAGTTATTAATTCTTTCGGAGTTCCCTCCGAGATGTTAATAGCTCTTCTTGGGCTGGTGCCCCCCTTACAAAGGGGGGCACAGGGGGGATCAAAAGGGGGGGTTAGTTCGGATCTAACGCTGTGATTACTAGGTTTAGATCCCCCCAACCCCCCTTACTAAGGGGGGCTAAGAAAGAGCCTGATTTGTAACTAGCAAGTTGAGTTATTAAAAGTCCGAATTACCATTTTTTGAGTTAATTAACCACCACCACAACCGCCACAACCACCGCCACAACCACCACCGCCTCCACCTCCATCGCCGCCACAACCGCTTCCATCGCCGCCACAACCGCCGCCATCGCTACTGGTACTGCTACTAGATACGGGAGTAAATACTTGTTTTAAGTCAGCAAACATTTCGTTTGGTAAAATTGTTGTTCCTAAAAGAGCAAATGCTAGGGGAAGTAGAGGATCTGTATGACTGAGGTTTGTTGAGTGGATACGGCTACGAATATCTTGTAAAATTCGATCGCCATACCGACTACGATGTATGGGAGTTACCCAAAATATTATCCCAATAATCGCGACAATAAAACACATTACAATCAAAAAACTAACAGGTTTTCCGCGAGAAATTCCGACAAAAATCTTGGCAATACCTAATCCTAATAGACAAGCGATTAAAATTGCTGGGTATTTTTGGGCTTTTAGGGATTGATTTTGACTCATTAAAAGACTAAGCTGACGTAAGCGATCGCCAATTTTTTCTATTACTATAGTACTGCTGACTAAACTCCGAAATCGAGCAATTTTTCCATCTAAGGCAATAGCTTTGGCAACTTCTTGTTCTACAGGATCGGAGAAGTTTTCTGGTGATTCCTTCAAAGTCAGGGTTCGTTTGTCTGATGTGGTGATATATTCTTTTTGGAATAGAGTTGCGATCGCAGTTCCCCAAATTCCCGATCGCTATCTTAACTTTTTTCAGCGACCTTTTTTTGTTGAATCGGGTAATAATAATCTTGGGTTAGGAGGTAATTTCCTAGTTATTTCTTGATACATTTCTGGTTTATTTCGCCGGATAGCAACTTCTCTAAAATAGTTAATACTCACACTAATAGTCATCCCCAGAATGGAAAATCCTACTAACCTTCCGACAGTACCTCCACCAAATTGAATTGCTATACTCAAAGGATCGAAAAACAAACCACCGATAATTCCACCGATCGCGCCACCAATCAAGCCAAATTTTAGATCCCCAAATGTGTTTTCTTTAATCCCGTAAGCAGTCCCTAGTAAAAGTCCCAAAATACACCAGCCAACTGTACGAGCAAACATGACAACTGTCAAGGAAGGATCGCTGGGAACTGTGAAAGCTGAAAGGATAAAATTGTAAATAATTTGGGCAAAAAAGCCGGAAATAATCCCACTAATTAAACCTAAAATTGCTCCGACTTTCAGACCATAATATAATCTGGTTTTATTTTTGCGGAAAAACCCTTCTGCGCCTCCCAAAACTGTGCCGAAACAGATTCCAAATGCTCCAATTGTTATTATGGTAGCAACCAGGGGATTTGTACTAGCTAAGGCTCGGTTAAAGTTGACAATTTCCACTAGGAAAAATCCGATTAAACTACCAACTAAACCAACTAGAAGCGGCTTTTTGTTATTGGATGAAAAGCCAAATAAATAACGTTTGTAGTTAAATTCATGTCTGCAAGTAGGACAGGTTACTCGGAGTTGTTTCTTCCGCTTGGGAATACGTAACTTTTGCGAGCAGTTTTCACACAAAATGATGGTTTTTACTTCGTTTTCCGCAGATAGGGGGTGATTCATTTTATTTTATATTGCCCTCGAATGCGTTGAGAAGATCTTCTGGCAAAGGAGCATCAAAATCATCTGGAACGGTAAATTCGCCTGCACACAAACCGAATGGTCGTAATTGTTTACTACTGCCAATAGGTCTAAGTTCGGCGATCGCTTTATCCGATTTAACAATCACAACAGTTTCACCAGCCTCTACTTGACTAATATATTTCAAAGGATCGCGTTGTATTTCATCAACAGTGACGTTTAACATAGAAGACTCCGATACTCGAAGGTGTCTATTTTAGCATTAGCGATCGTGCGCTCTCTGACCTATATTGAATCTGGTAGTTAAGCTGTTGCACTATTTTTAAACTTAATTTCTTTTTCCATTAATTCAAAAAATTGCGAAATCTGTTTAGTCGATCGCAGGTGATAAACACTTTTCTTACTTTGTGCTTGCTTAATATACTCACGATATATTGGGGTTAATTTCTGGTGACATAACCAAAGTACGCGGTAGCTAGTCAGCGAACTTCTCAATATTGGACTATTTTTAGGCCAACCTTCTGGCGGTTTAAAGTAACCTGTGATAAATCGTTTAGTTACCCACCAGAAATGCACATATAGCGGTAGATCGATATAAACTAGACTATCTGCTTCGTCCAGTCGTTGCCAGAGAGTTTCCATGCAACCAAATCCGTCAATAATCCAGCGATCGGCATCTAAAATTTGCTGATGGGCACGCTTAAACTCTTCCTGCGAAACCTTCGCGCCCCCTGATTGATATTGCATTTTGTCCAAGACGTGAAGTGGTAAACCAGTGATTTGGGATAATCTCTTGCTGAGAGTGGATTTACCGCCTCCAGTATTACCAAACACCGCTACTTTTTTCATTTGCCACTCTCCTTTTAGTGCTTTTCTGTCACTTCGTAAGGCAGATTTTGGGGAACGAAGCATTATTGTATTATACTTTGTAGCATAAAGTTGACTTGTGTAGCAATCAAACAACCTAAAATATTAACATTCACCCTGCCGAGGAGAGCGGTATACTGCTTGATGAAGCTGTCAAAAAACTATGATTAAATCGTTAATGGAATGCTCTGTTGAGTTAAAGGCAGAAACTCAAAGCCGAAAAGGATAATAAAAATGAAATCTATTAGATTAACTAATCACGCTCAAGAGCAAGCGATTGAAAGGGGTACAAATGAGGCTGAAATTATTGATACCATTATTACAGGTAATCGCCAAAATGCAAAAAATGGTAGATATAAATATCAAGCGACTTTTCAGTATAATAATGATTGGCAGGGTCAGTTCTACTCTCTCAAGAAGGTAGTACCGATTGTTGCTGAGACTGATACTGAGTTGGTTGTTATCACAGTTTATACTTTTTACTTTTGAGGGATTTATGAAAATTAGTTATGATTCTGAAATTGATGCTCTCTACATTAGACTTGTAGAAGGTAAGCATGAGTGCCGCACTTTACAGTTAACGGAAGAAATAGCTTTAAATATTGGTGAAAATGAGTTATTAGTAGGAATAGAAATTTTAGACGCTACAGAAGTTTTAGGTGCAGGAAATGTCCCTAATGTAGTGTTAAAAAATATATCTTTTACTGTAGCTTAAAGAGGGAATGAGAGCGATCTAATTTTAGCAGTCAAGAATTGGTGATAATGCTACGCATCGCTGACGCGATCGCACTAGATTTAAGTTCGATGTAGAGCGATCGCATTTCAATTGCACCCACAAATACCCACAGCACTAATGCAGGAACTAAAACAGAGGTATCAAATAAGACTTTCATAAAGCCTTATGATCCTGAATACGTTCTTCTCTTAACTCATTTATGAAAGAATTAAGATCGAAGCTTTCTGGTAATTCTGCATTTACTACTAAAATTCCTTCTTTTCGATAGATTTTAGTTTTGTTGGATTGATTTGTATTTGTTAATTCTGACTGTTCTTCTAACATTGCAGCTACTTCTTCATCTGTCGGTGCTGGCTGGTCTGTTTTTAACAAACCTCGCATTCTTTTAATCGCAGCTGAACGATCGGATTGAGAAATTGGTGTATCTTGCAAGGATTCAATAATTGCGGTTAGTAGTGCAAGGCGATCGATCGGCGATAGCTTGCAAATTTGCTCTTTCAATTCTTGTAGCAACATAGATGGCTCCGATACTTGAATTTGTTTAGTAATTATCAATTAAAACAAATTTTTATGGAATGAACAACCGACCAACTCCCATGTAGTTTTCAATATCCAATATAATTTCGATTAAACGATCGACACATTGTTCTCGGTAGCTAAATTCGTCAAGACGATCGAGATCTCCAATTGTTACTACAGGAAATGAATTTGCTGTATTCTCTTGGCGGATTACTTGTTCTAGCGAGTCCTTTCCTTTCATATTTCGATTAGCTGTGAGAATCATCATTTGGTTTGCTTGAGCATAATTCCAGACTACTCGATCGGTACTATCCATCGATAAACCAGCTTCTTTAAAAGTAACAAATTGAATAGGAATTAATTCCAGCCAACCAAGTTTTGCCAAAATTCCCAAAAAAACAACCGCATAACCATCAAGATTGTAATCAACTAAGAAAATCATGGTTGTTCTGAGGCACGTTTTACTTTTTGTTCCTCAAGTTTTGCCCACAAAGCCTCTTTACCAGGTTTACGTGGCATACTATAAATTTGAGTGAAATGTTCTCGATTACGATCTTCCCAATATTGGCGAATTTCTTCTCTATTTGCTAAAACTTCTTGATACTCTGCTTCTACTCGATCGTGATTGATTTTTAGGTAAGACAAAGCACTATTGATTTGCTCATTGGTCAGGTTGAACTTATCACGAATTAGTCTAGGTGGATAGTCAGCTTTTAACAAATCCATTACATCGTAAAGCGTGATTCGCGTACCTGCGATCGTCAATCCTCGCTCTGTCCGAATAATGCTTGAATTGTGATTAGGTGCGATCGTCATATCCATAGTTTACTAGTTTTCTTTTCTATCATACCAATTACATCAAAAAAGCTAAAATATGAACCAAAGCCAAGGAGATAGAAATGCAAGTTAAAGATATGACAGTTGAACAACTCACTGACTTGATTCGGCATATTGTCGAACAATGTCTGGATGAATATTTTGGAGATCCTGACAAGGGAAAGGAAATTAAAGAAGAAGTCAGGCAACAATTACTTGAGCAAATGAAGCGACAAGAAGCGGGAGAACGTGGAATTCCACTTGAGGAAGTTGTTAAACAATTAGGTTTAGATCGGTAATGACTAATCTGTTGAATTAAAGGAAGAAGCGCCAACTATTCTCTATCTTGTGTCCCTAGATTCTCACTAAAAAAACTTTTCTACTCGTCGTTCTTCTAATATTGTAGCTACTTCTTCATCCGTCGGTGCTGGCTGGTCTGTTTTTAACAAACCACGCATTCTTTTAATTGCAGCTGAACGATCGGATTGAGAAATTGATGTTTCTTGCAGGGACTCAATAATTGCGGTTAGTAGTGCAAGGCGATCGATCGGCGATCGCTTATAGATTTGCTCTTTCAATTCTTGTAGCAACATAGATGGCTCCTATAATCGAATGGGTCTATTTCAGATATTTATGGAGAGAGTGTTGTCTTGACAAATGCAGTAAACTATAATTTATCAATAAAAGGTAATTAAAGGGATTTACCGCATGGGTATTGAGGTGTTTTTCTCCTATTCCCATAGAGATGAAGCTTTAAGGGATGAGCTAGCTAAGCATCTCAGTATAATGAGGCGACAGGGAATTATCGATGCTTGGTACGACCGTGCAATTAGTGCAGGTAGTGAGTGGGCAGGCGAGATCGATGCTCACCTGAATTCTGCTCAGATTATTCTGTTGTTGATCAGTGCGGATTTTCTGGCTTCAGATTATTGCTATGACATTGAACTCAAGCGAGCAATGGAGCGTCATGAAGCTGGAGAAGCTTGCGTGATTCCTATTATACTAAAGCCTGTGGATTGGCACGGAGCCTCTTTTGGCAAACTCCAGGCACTTCCTAAGAATGCCCAACCGATTACTACTTGGTCTGATAGGGATGAAGCGTTTTTGAATGTAGCTCAAGGAATTCGTAAAGTAGTTGCTGCGATCGCTTCAGGAAACCCAACAGTTCAACCTGTTGCTCAGGATGCCGTTGCCTCGATTACCTCTAATGCTTTACCTGCAACTCCAAGTGTGGCGACTAATATTAGTAACATGACAGACCGACAACGCCGTCGATTAGAACAGGAGCGGGACGGATTGTTACAACAGTTCAAGTTGTTGGAGGAAAAGTTGAGCCAACTACGCGATGCAGTTGCGATTGAAACCGACGTTGCCCATCGCTTCAAACTGACAAAGCAGGTGGAACAAACTGAAGCTGAAATGGAGCAACTTGATCAGAAACTTGAAGCGTTAGAGAATAAACTTCAAGCATAATAACCTGTGTCAGTGGTACTCATTCTCAAGTTAAGGTAGAGCGAAATGTCATCAATTCAGAATCTACAAAATAAACTTCAAGCTTGCCAAGCACAATACGACCGCACACTTGAGAAGTTAAAAGCTCTACGGAACCAAATTGGTTTTGAATCGGATGTCAGCAATCGCTTCAAACTTCAACACGAAATTGAGCAAGTTGAAGCTGATCTAGATCAGTTAGATCGACAGGTTAAAAAGCTAGAGCAGAAAATTCAAGACATTACCTCTGGTGTTGCCTCGTTGAGTGATGTTCTAAAAGAGGAAGGATTAGAAGCTCCTGATCAGCCTAACCCTTGGACGCGGCGACGGGTCATCACCTTTGCTGGGTTAGGAGGAGTAGGTATTGCGGCTGTCACTGTCTATGGAGCTTTAAAGAATCAAGGGGGTTCATCTTCTGCTCCTCCAATTGATAATAAATCTCCTAATCAGGTAAACAACACATTAGACAGTCGCTTTAGTGGGAACTGGTCAACTGAAGGGGAGGTTACAGGCTCCCATAGTATGGATTTAGAAGGAATCACAGTAGAGAATGGGGAGTTAAACGGTACACTTAAATCTACTCAATTTAGTACGGATAGTAAGGGTAGAAAAGAAGCAGTTGTGGGTACATCTGGACTCCTGAGTGTAGTTGGTAGAGGACAAGGCGAGGCTGCCAAAGTTACACTTTACGACACTTACGGTCGGGCAATTGCTGAGGGTGAATTAAAACTTGAGAACGACAATTTAGTTTGGCGATTAATTAGAGGCAGCAATGACCTTCCGAATATTGCTTATCTCTCCAAAAAGTAGATCAGAAGAGCTATTGCTTCTCATTGGTTCTAATAATTAAAGATGGTTGACTTTCTCTAACGAAGTGTACAACATCTGAATAAGTATAAACATGACCGTTAATTAGATGCCATCTCCGAGTTCTGTATAGTTGATCGTAAAATCGCTGAATTTGCGATCGGATGAAGATGTGGATAAAGTTATTGAGTTCAGCGGGTTTAGATCGGTAATGGAATACTACAAATCCTGAGTTAAAATGAAATCTAGACTTATAGCAAAACAAATTTTCCTCTATGAACGCTTTGCCAGAAATTGAAGCAGCTATTAAACAACTTCCAGAAAATGATGTTCGCCAATTAGCTGGGTGGATTCAAAACTATTTAAATGAAAAGTGGGATAGACAAATGGAAGAGGATTTGGCAGCAGGTAAATTAGATGCTCTGATTGCGAAAGCAGAAGCAGATATAGCAGCAAATAACGTGAGGGATCTTGATGAAATCCTTGACAACTTCTGATTTTTGGAAAGCTTATGCAGCCTTATCTCCCGAAATGAAACAGCAAGCTCGAAAAGTCTATCAGCTTTGGAAACAGAACCAATTTTATCCATCTTTGCACTTCAAAAAGGTGGGCAAAAACTTATGGTCGGTTCGGATTACCGAAGACTACCGCGCATTGGCTTTAAAAAAAGGGGACGATTATTACTGGCTGTGGATTGGCTCTCACGATGAATATGATGCTTTTCTGAATTGATGCACTCCACCCAAAAATCCCGACAGCGTTAAAATCGTTAAGCAACATTACGCTCTGTCTCTCATGTCCCACGCTGCCAACACCAAAAACGGTCATCTTTCTACGGGAATAAATCTGAATAATCTGAGTTCGATTCGCATTCGGGGTGCGAGGCAGCACAATCTGAAAAATATCGATTTGGAGTTGCCGCGCGATCGCCTAATTGTCTTCACAGGTGTTTCCGGTTCCGGCAAATCTTCCCTGGCTTTTGATACGATTTTCGCGGAAGGGCAACGGCGTTATGTGGAATCTCTCAGTGCTTATGCGCGTCAATTTCTGGGACAATTAGATAAGCCGGATGTGGATGCGATCGAAGGTTTAAGTCCCGCAATCTCTATCGACCAAAAATCTACTTCGCACAACCCGCGTTCGACGGTGGGAACGGTGACGGAGATTTATGATTATCTGCGGTTGTTGTTTGGTCGGGCGGGTGAACCTCATTGTCCGATTTGCGATCGATCTATTTCTCCCCAGACGATCGACCAGATGTGCGATCGCATCCTCGACCTTCCCGATGGCACTCGTTTTCAAATACTCGCGCCTGTTGTGCGGGGAAAAAAGGGTACTCACCGCAAGCTATTTTCTAGTTTAATTTCCGAAGGATTTGCGCGAGTTCGGGTAAATAATGAGGTCAGACAGCTTGATGAAAATATCGAGTTAGACAAAAATTATACCCATACTATTGAAATTGTCGTTGACAGGTTAGTTAAAAAAGCTGGAATTCAAGAGCGTTTAACCGATTCTTTGGCGACTTGCTTGCGTCATTCCGGTGGAATTGCGGTTATTGAGATATTAAATGATACATCGGGCAGGGTATCCGCGTCGCGGGAAAACCTTATGTATACCCTAAATGATACCACAAACCCGGTCAATTCCTATCAGGAACAACCGCAAGAATTGGTATTTTCGGAAAACTTTGCTTGTCCCGAACATGGGGCGGTGATGGAAGAATTATCGCCAAGATTGTTTTCTTTTAATTCGCCTTATGGTGCTTGTCCTCATTGTCATGGTTTGGGGAGTTTGCGAACTTTTGCGCCCCAGTTGTTGATACCTGACCCGGAGGCGGATCTGATTTCGGCGATCGCACCTTGGGTGGATAAGGAAGATTCATATTACACAGTTTTATTGCAGAGTGTCGCCAAAGCGCATGGGTTTAAAATTTATACTCCTTGGAATCAGTTAACGCCGGAACAACAACAGATCGTTTTGTACGGTTCGGACAAGGCGATTTGGATGGAAAACCGCGATGATTTCCGCAGCTTTAAAGGGGTAATTCCGATTTTGCAAAGGCAGTACGATGAGACTGGTTCGGAATTGCAAAAGCAGAAGTTGGAACCTTATTTAATCGATCAACCTTGCGAAGTTTGTCAGGGGAAAAGGTTAAAGCCGGAAGCTTTGGCGGTGAGGTTAGGGCAATATCGAATTCTGGATTTAACGGGAGTGTCGATCGCCATCTGCAAAGAACGAATCAACAGTTTAAAGTTGAGCGAAAGACAAACTCAAATCGCGGACTTAGTTCTGAGAGAAATTCGCGCCCGTTTGCAATTTTTATTAGATGTCGGGTTGGATTATCTGACTTTAGATCGTCCGGCAATGACACTTTCGGGAGGAGAAGCACAACGGATTCGCCTAGCAACACAAATCGGTTCGGGATTAACCGGAGTTCTCTACGTTTTAGATGAACCAAGCATCGGTTTGCATCAAAGAGATAACAGCAGATTGTTGAAAACTCTCACCAAACTCCGGGATTTGGGAAACACTTTAATCGTTGTCGAACATGACGAAGAAACGATTCGGGAAGCAGATCATATTATAGATATCGGACCCGGTGCGGGAATTCATGGAGGGAGGATTGTTTCCCAAGGAAATTTGGAGACTTTGTTGGCAGCAGAAGAGTCTTTGACTGGCGCTTACTTGTCGGGAAAACGAGTAATTGAAACTCCCGCAACTCGCAGAGAAGGTAATGGGAAAAGTTTGATTCTGAAAAACTGCCATCGCAACAACCTTAAATATATAGATGTGGAAATTCCATTAGGAAAACTCGTCTGCGTGACGGGTGTTTCTGGTTCGGGAAAATCTACTTTAATCAATGAGTTGCTTTATCCAAGTTTGCAACATCATCTCACCAAAAAAGTGCCTTTGCCAAAAGAGATGGATGGAATTAAAGGGTTGAATGCGATCGATAAAGCAATTATCATCGACCAATCTCCGATCGGCAGAACTCCCCGTTCCAACCCCGCAACTTACACGGGAGTTTTCGATGCGATTCGAGAAATCTTTTCCCAAACAATTGAAGCCAAAGCCAGAGGTTATAAACCCGGACAATTTTCCTTCAATGTCAAAGGTGGCAGATGTGAAGCTTGCGGAGGTCAAGGGGTAAATGTAATTGAAATGAATTTTTTGCCCGATGTTTACGTGCAATGTGAGGTTTGCAAAGGCGATCGCTACAACCGAGAAACCTTGCAAGTTAAATATAAAGGTTATTCGATCGCAGACGTTCTGAATATGACGATCGAAGAAGCTTTAGAGGTATTTAAAAACATCCCCAAAGCGGTGACTCGGTTGCAAACTTTAGTCGATGTCGGTTTAGGTTACATCCGTTTAGGACAATCAGCCCCCACCCTTTCAGGAGGAGAAGCGCAAAGAGTCAAATTAGCTTCCGAACTTTCGCGCCGTGCGACGGGGAAAACTCTATATTTAATCGATGAACCTACTACTGGTTTATCGTTTTATGACGTTCACAAATTGTTGGATGTTTTGCAAAGATTGGTAGATAAAGGCAATTCAATTTTGGTAATTGAACATAATTTAGATGTAATTCGTTGCGCCGATTGGGTAATTGATTTAGGCCCGGAAGGTGGCGATAAAGGCGGGGAAATTATTGCAATGGGAACGCCGGAAGAGGTGGCATTGTGCGATCGGTCTTATACAGGGCAGTATTTGAAAGAGGTATTGTTGCAACATCCGCCGAAGGTCACTACTTAGCTGAATATATAATCAAAAAAATCAAATCAATTTTCTGCTAAACTATAAATTATGGCATTGGAAAAACAAAAGAATGCGACTATGTATGAATATGTTATCGCTCTCGTTGTTCCTGTTATACCCACAACTGTAGAACCAGGTAGTGAGGAATATCAAACTTGGGAAATTGCAAAATACAACTTTGCTCCTTGCCTACAAGTTGGTGATGAAGTTTTGATAAGTAATCTCAAGATAGGGAATCAGCAAGATGAACCTTTTAATTTTATGGTGGGAGTTATAAAACGCGAAAAAGAAATATTAGTTGCTAAAAAAACCAGAGGAATCTATTTTTAGAATATTAATTACAGTAGAAGTAAAACATAAAGACGAATTTCCAAGGTTTATTGAAATTATGAAAAGATATAATCCAGATGCTTTTAAAAACTAAGCAGGCATTCTGGGAATACAAACGATGTCACGCAATAATTTAGCACTGAGAATAGCCATTACAATATTAGCAGATTGTAATCAAAGGATGACATGGAAGGTAAAAGATTTATCCGCACCCTACGACTAAAAAACTTCCTATCCTACGGAAGTGACGGTGAAACAATTGAACTACAACCTCTAAATGTTTTGATCGGCCCCAACGCATCTGGTAAGTCGAATTTCATCGAAGCAATTGGGATTTTACAGGCAACATCCACAAACCTGCCTGCTCCAATTCGTCAAGGGGGAGGCATCAACAATTTCCTTTGGAAAGGGACAAAGGAGATTCCAACAGCGGAAATTGAAGCGACTATAGATTATCAGAAAGAAAGTATGCCTCTACGCTATAAAATTGCGCTCACCGCTGTTGAGCAAAGGTCGGAACTTGTGGATGAGGCTATAGAGGATGAAGAGAAAAAATATCAAAATGAAGAGGATGTCTATTTTTACTACCGATACCAGCGCGGTCGTCCAGTCTTAAACGTTAAAACTGTCAGTGAAGGAGAACCAAGCAAACGTTTGCTTCGCAGAGAAGATCTTTTGATAGATCAATCTGTTTTGTCTCAGAGAAAAGATCCAGATCTGTATCCAGAACTCTCATATTTGGGAGATCAATTTTCCAAGATAGGTTTATATCGGGGCTGGCAGATAGGTAGATATTCGCCGCCAAGAATGCCTCAGCAAACAGACTTACCCGAACATCCTCTACTAGAAGATGCGAGTAACCTCGGACTTGTTTTGAACAACTTACAATACCAACTAGGAAATAGACAAATTATCGAGAAGCTAAAAAAATTTTATGATGCAGCTGAAGAACTTAGCATCAAGTTTTCCGGTGGTACAGTTCAGATATTTATCCGTGAAACTGGACTAACTCAACCAATTCCTGCCACCCGTCTTTCAGATGGCACACTCCATTATTTATTCTTAATGGCTTTACTCCTAGACCCAACTCCACCCCCACTGATCTGTATTGATGAACCGGAAATAGGTTTACATCCAGATATTCTACCCACAATTGCTGAAATGTTAATCGAAGCATCTCAAAGAACACAACTAATTGTTACCACTCATTCTGATGCTTTGGTTTCTGCACTTTCCCCTGAGTCAGTAATGGTATGCGATCGCAACGATAAGGGAAGCCATTTGCGTCGTCTTGACCCCGAACGGCTGAAAAAATGGCTGGAAAAATATACTCTTGGAGATCTCTGGCGGATGGGTGAAATCGGAGGCAATCGATGGTAAAGGAAATCCGCATTTACATCGAAGGTGGTGGAGATTCAAAGAATACAAAAGCTTTACTTCGTCAAGGATTTAGCACTTTTTTGAACAAGCTAGTTCAGATTGCACGAAGTAAGCGAATTAAATGGCAAATTATTATGTGTGGTTCTCGTAATAGTGCTTTCAGCGACTTTCAAAATGCGTTGTCAGATCATCCAGACGCTTTTAATGTACTGCTGGTAGATGCGGAAGCGCCTGTCAAAAATAAAGAAAAGCCTTGGGAACATTTGAAGTTTAGAGATAATTGGGATTCACCAGGAGTGGATGATGATCATTGCTATTTAATGGTGCAAGCAATGGAAGCATGGTTTATTGCTGACATTGATACTCTAAAGAATTATTATGGTCAGGGGTTTAAAGAAAATAGCATTCCCAAAAATTCCAATGTGGAGAATATTGATAAAGATAGCTTGGAGCCAAGTTTGAAAGCAGCTACCCGTGATACATCTAAGGGTGAATACCAAAAAATCCAACACGCCTCCCAGCTTTTAGAGAGGTTGAATGCTGCTAAGATATGCAAGGCATCTCCTAATTGCGATCGCCTCTTTACAACCCTTGCTCTAATTATGGGGGAAACAATCTGAAAAGTTCAGATGTAAGATCGTAAAGATGAGCGATCGCACTTTGGCTATGTGCGATATTGGAAGTGCGATCGCAATTTAAACTAAACTATAGAACTGTTTCCCAAACATCTTTCTATTTATGCCCAACTTACTAGAAATTGAAGCAGCAATTAAACAGCTTCTAGAAAATGATGTTCGTCAATTGGCAACTTGGTTGCAAAACTATTTAAATGATTTGTGCGATCGCGTAGCGTGTGCGTTAGCACGTATTTACAAAACTCCGAGGTATTCTCAAAGATAAACATCCCGATCGCAAATTACTTGATGAGCTAATTCAAGAGCGTCGAGAGGAAGCAGCAAGTGAGTAAGTTTGTTAACGCTCAAGAAGTTTTAGAATTACTGGTTGAAGAGTATCAACAAGATGGTAAACCTTTACCTCAACCTAAACCTTTAGTTATTTCTCAAGTTGTTTAGGTGATTTCGCCAGTCAAGTTAAACTAAACTACAGAAGTATCTCCCAAGTATTTTGTATTTATGAGCAATATACTAGAAACAGTTTTACCGCCAGAAATTACTCCTTTGGTGTTGCAAATGTCTCCGGCGATCGAAATGACAGACGAACAATTTTTTAATTTCTGTCAGCAAAACCGAAACTATCAAATTGAACGCACCGCCAAAGGAGAAATTACTATCA
Source organism: Floridaenema flaviceps BLCC-F50 (assembly GCF_041929275.2). Lineage (NCBI taxonomy): Bacteria > Bacillati > Cyanobacteriota > Cyanophyceae > Aerosakkonematales > Aerosakkonemataceae > Floridanema > Floridanema flaviceps. Next base: position 1,687,337 of record NZ_JBHFNR020000001.1, read on the forward strand.
TGCCTCCTACAGGTTCCGAAACTGGTAATCGCAACTTTGATTTAATTGTACAGTTAGGAATTTGGATAAGGCAAAATGGAACCGGAATCGGTTTTGATTCTTCCGCTGGTTTCACTCTTCCCAATGGCGCGATCAAGTCTTCTGATGCAGCTTGGATAAAACTGGAAAAATGGCAAAGTCTCACCCCTGAACAACAGCAAAAGTTTGCCCCTGTTTGTCCAGATTTTATTGTTGAGTTACGTTCTCCTAGTGACAACTTACAAACTCTTAAAGATAAATTGCAAGAATATATAGATAATGGTATATCTCTCGGTTTATTAATCGATCGCAAAAACCGTCAAGTCTACATTTATCGTCCTAATTCCGAGATTGAATGTTTAGACAATCCTGCTACTATTAATTGTCAACCAGTTTTACCAGGATTCATTTTAGATTTATCAACTATATGGTAAACCTTTAGTTACTATTTCTCAAGTTGCTTAGGGTGGGAAAAGTGCGATCGCGCAGCGTCTGCGTTAGCAAGTATCGCCTAATCCAGCCTCTATGCACGAGAGCTAAGTGTATTTATCAAAAATCATAAGTTTTTACTCAGGGAACACTCAAAGGAAATACGGGAAAATTCTATGTTTTCTACGAGAAAATGCTTAGAGCAAATAAATATTACTGTATTATCCTTAAAATTAAATTTATACCTCAGTAAAAACTCTGTAATTTTTCTAGTTGAAATTGCAGAAATTGGTAGCCAAATCAGCCAATAAATTTCATTATTAATTTATAAAAAATACCCGCTTTCCTACTTTTATCTTCATGGCTGATTGATTACGTTATTAATAAGAGAGTTCCTCAGCAATCAGGAGAGAAGCAAATGAAATTTACAGGTACAAGAATTCGCACTTTATTAGGAGCCGCCGCTGCTAGTGTTTGTTTGATCTCTGCTACTAGTCAGCAAGCTACTGCCGGACAACTATATAATGGCTGGAACTATGGTATCGATGCTTTCAATGATGGTTCTGGTGGGTCAAGCTATGAAATTAAGGGCATGGCTGTTAAGGAAACGGCTGATAGCATTTTCGTTGCACTTACTGGTGGTATGCCTTTGACAGGAGTTGCACAGAGCGGTGCTGCTGACGGAAATATCGGTTGGGGAGACTTGTTCTTCAACTTTTCAGGACAAAATTTCCAAACTGCTAGCAATACAAACAGTTTGTTTGGCATTCGTTTTGCTGGTACTAATGATTCTAATGCTGCCACTACTGGAGTTTACAGTAATGTTAGTGCTATGAGCGTTACTGGAGTGAATCACGGCTACAGCAGCTTGAAGCAATATTATGATTATGGTTGGGGCAAAACCAATACTCAAGGTACAGACTTGCCAACAGCACAAGCTGCTTACAACTACTTCGGACAAACTACACCAATTCTGAATGTAATCGGTTCAGGTACAAAAGTGGGTGATATTACAATGCTCACTGCTTCTCAGCTGACTGCTGCGGGTCTTAACTTTGCTAACTTTAGTGCAGCTGGTACTGAAACAATCGGATTCCAGTTTAGCCGTTCTTTGTTGGGTAGCGGTAGCTATCTCGCCAATGTGTTTGTTGAGTGCGGTAATGATGGTGTGGCGCTGGCAGGCAACTTAGCACAAGTACCCGAACCATCTGGTATTGTTGGTTTAGCTTTGGTAGGTTTAACTGCTGCTGGTTCGATGCTACGTAAGCGCCGCTCGGTAAGTGTGAATATGAGCAAATAATATATTTTCTCTGTCGATGAATTCAGTTTTCAGATATAAGCGGAATAGAGAAATTGTGTTTCAATTCTCTAAAAAACGATCGATCAAACCAGCGGTAGATCAGAATCTTTTCTACCGCTTTTCAATAATCATAAATCTTCCCCCGATCGCTCAATCGTAAAGTAAAAAGTACTCCCTTCACCCAACACACTCTCTACCCAAATTTTCCCTTTGTGCTTTTGGACAATTGTTTTACAAATAGCTAAACCTAAACCTGTTCCACCTTTTTGACGAGAATCAGAAGCATCAACTTGTTGAAAACGTTCAAAAATACTTTCTAACTTGTCCGGTGGTATTCCTCTTCCTTCGTCTTTTACTGAGAAGCGGAGATAATCATCAGATTTTTCCTCGTGATTTACTAACTCTGCTCTTAGCCAAATAGTACTGCCTGGGGGAGAAAATTTGATTGCGTTACTGAGTAAATTAATGATTACTTGCACGATCGCACCAGGACTTGCCCATAATTTAACTAAAATTGGCGCAACTTTAATTGTAATCGATGCTTGATTGGCAAGAGTTTGCACTGACTCAACTGCCTGTTTCATCAACTCACTTGCTTCGCATTCTTCTATTAGTAGTTCAACAGAGCCTGATTCTAGACGTTCCAAATCTAAAATATCATTGACTAACTGCACCAAGCGAGTGCTATTATTCACTGCCATTTGTAAAAAATGCTGAAACTTCTCTGATTGATTGTCAAATCTTCCCGATTGAAGTAATCCTAAAGCGCCGCAAATGGAAGTCAATGGGGTGCGGAGTTCGTGACTAACTACGGAAATAAATTCATCTTTGACTCGTTCCGCTAATTGTCGATCGCTAATATCCTGAATTTGGGAAACACAATACAAGGGAATACCATTTTGATCTCGGATTGCAGATGTACTTTGAATTGTCCAAATCACCTTTCCTTGCTTATGAATGCAGCGTTTTTTCATTTGAAAAGAACGCTGTTCGCCTGATAGCAATTTTTGCACATTTTCCTCGATCGCGTTGATATCTTCCGGGTGAGTAATCGCCCAACAAGTTCTTTGCAATAATTCTGTTTCACTGTAACCGACAATCTCGCAAAGTGCCTGATTAACTTCCATAAATTGTCCATCCAGCGCCACTAATGCCATGCCAATTGCTGCATCATCAAATGCTAACCGGAATCTGGCTTCGCTTTCGCGCAAAGCTGCTTCGGCACGTTTGCGATCGCTAATATCCTGCACAATTCCATGCCCAACAATGTCGCCATTGTCTCGCTTTTCCAACACAGAACGTCTCACCAATAACCACTTCAATTTACCTGATGGCGTAATCACTCGCCATTCATAAGAGAACGGTTCTAAGGTAGTAAGATTTTGGCGAACAGCTGAATTATACGCTTCCACATCCTCTGGATGCCATAGATTAGCAATCACAGAAAAATCTGCCAAAGCTTGTTCAGGCTTAATTTCTAATATTTCTTCAACAGCTGCACTGATATATTCCAGCCGCGTAGATCCATCTGGGGAATGAACAATCGTGTAAATAATTCCGGGTACATTAGTAGCTAACTGCTGAATTCGAGCTTCACTTTCGCGCAGGGCTGCTTCGGTACTTTTGCGTTCGCGTAGCGCCGCTTGCTGTTCGCTAATATCTGTAATCAGTGCATAATACCCGTTAATAGTTTGATGTTCATCCACATCTGGAACTAAAACCGCAGAAACATCGCGAGTGTGATTACCTTGATAAGGAACCTCTGCTTCGTAGGTGACTGTTTCTCCCGCTAAAACTTGGGTGATGTATGGAAGTACTTTTTGATAAGCTTCTAAACCAATTACTTCCAAAATAGTTTTGCCTAAAATGTCTTCTTTGTGGCAATTAAACCAAGTTTCGTAGGTTTTATTCACAAAACGGTAACGTTGGGAAGCATCTATATATGAAATACAACCAAAAACCGAATCAGTAATTAATTGCAACTGAGCTTTGCTTTCTCTTAATGCCTTTGTTTGTTCCGCAACCTGTTGTTCTAATTCTCGCTCATAGTTGGCTCGTAGTTGTTCGCTTTGTCGTCGTTCGGTAATGTCTCGAAAAGCATTGATTGCATAGAGCACGTTACCATTTTTATCAAAAACCGGAATGGTGTTAACTTCGATCGGCACTCGTCGTCCGTTCACCGCAATTTCCATATCGTCAATATAAACCGATTCTCCTTGCAATCCTCGAATTGCCGGGAGTTTTTCGGTTGGGTAATACTCATTAGTACCTGCTAGATAAAGCTGATAAACTTCGGAAAGCTTTTGGGTGGTAGCTGATGTCACTCCCGGCGTTAAGATTTCTTTGCCTTTATTATTCACAAAAATCACTTGTCCAGAGGGAGCATGAACACTCACTCCAACTGGAACGCTATCCAAAAATGTTTCCAAGGTTTGCTGATTTTCTTGAAGTGCCTGAAAAGAAGCGTTAAGCTGAGTCATCATCTGGTTAAACCCAACTCTGAGGGCATCGACTTCCTCAATGCCAGTGGGAGAGAGTGGCGAAACGGGTTTTCCGGCAGAAAATGCTTGGGTACAAAGGTTGAGCTTCTGAATGGGTTGAGTAATTCTCCGCGCCGTCCACAACCCCAGTAAAATCGAACCCATCAGGGCTAAACCGCAAAGTAGTGCTGTGCGATGGGTATTTGCTTGAATTTCGGCAGTAAAATCAGATTCTGGGACTACAATTACGATTAACCAATCGAGTCCAAATCGATCGCGAAATGGTATAACTTGAACAAATTGTGTTGCATTGTTTTGTTCAATATCAAAATGTTCAGTATTATTAATTTGGCTTAAACTTCCGAAGCGTTTGATTAATTGTAGAGTTGTTTCTCGGATGATGGGATTTGTGCTTTCTATGGCTTTAGTGCGCTGCAATTTTCCGGCTTTGGAGGTGAATAAGGGGTAGTCGGTGGAACTAGCAATTAGTAATCCCGATCGCTCGATCATAAAAACTTGTCCTGATGGACTAATATTCAGAGTTGAGAGAAATTGATTAAAATGATCGAGTGTAATATCGGTTGCTAGCACTCCCTGAAATTTGCCGAAACTGTTATAAAAGGGTAATCCAGCCGAAATTCCTAATGTTTCTGTGCGGGTAATAAATTGATAGATCGGACTCCATGTTGCCTTGCCTGCTTGTTTAGGAGTTTGATACCAAGGTCTGCTTCTGGCATCATAATTCTGAGTCATTATTTGGGTGCGGATCTTGTTACCTTGGGCATCAGTATCAGAAATAGAATATGCGCCTTTGGTAAAGCGTCGAGTGCGATAAAGACTAATTGGTTTTTTTTGCCCAGAATCAATCATACCAAGTGAAGGGAAAGAGGTTCTTTGCGCCGAACCAATCATCCCTCCGCGTTCGTTGGCGATCGCTATGGTACTAACTGAAGGAAACCGCAAGATTTGTTTCCCAAAAAATTTTTCTAAAGTTTCTGTATCTTCTGTTTGGAAGTCGGGTATCATCCCTAAATTAATGGCATCGGCGTTAAGTTGGTTAACCAGATGGGGAACTTCCAGGGTTTTTTCTAAGTAAAGTGTGGTGCGATTTCCAACTTCTTTGCTCAACTGATGCGCTAGGTTTTCCACAACCCGCTGCCCGCTGCGAAAGGATAAATAACCCACTAAGCTTACTGCGCCTACGGTTTGCAACACAAAGGGAACCACTAACACCCATCGCAAGGGGAGGTTTAACTTTGGGTGAGAGAGGCGTTGCAGGGGAGCGATCGGCATAAAAGTTACATGAAGAAAGAGATATAATTAATAACTTTACTATTCCGATTATTCCCCACAATTTTCTTTAGTTCAAGTTTTATAGCTGAGTGCATTAGGTAAAAGGCAAGAAAAGAAATTGTTTTTCCAATTAAGAAAATTCAATATGTCTTGCGGTTGCTATACAATAAAATTTGCCTTTCTTTATTATATGTAAGAATTAGGCGCAAACTAGTCCAGCATTCCCAGTAACTATTATGACATCTACAGAGTCTCAAGTTTATCCGGTAATTTGGCAAAAAGACCATGTTTTGCTAATAGATCAAAATCGCTTGCCTGCTGAGTATACTTTAGTAGAAATTACTAACTCTGATGATATGGCATTAGCAATTAAAACGATGATTGTTAGGGGTGCACCTGCGATCGGAGTTGCTGCTGCTTATGGAATGTATTTAGGGGCAAGGGAAATTAAAACCGACAACCGGGAATTATTTTTAACCCAATTAGAAAAAGTTGCCGAAAAATTACGCGCCACTCGTCCAACAGCGGTAAATTTATTCTGGGCAATTCAAAGAATGATAAATACTGCCCGTCGCACTTTGGGATCGGTAGAATATCTGAAAGAGGTATTACTAGAAACGGCAAAAAGTATTAATTTAGAAGACTTACAAACTTGTCGATCTATAGGCGATTCTGGTTTAGAAGTTTTACCAAAAACCCCCGAAAAATTAACGATTTTAACTCATTGTAATGCTGGCGCTTTAGCTACTGCTGGTTATGGTACTGCTTTGGGTGTAGTGCGATCGGCTTGGCGAGAAGGACGTTTAGCCAGATTATTTGCTGACGAAACTCGTCCCCGTTTACAAGGTGCAAAATTAACCGCTTGGGAATGCGTACAAGATCAAATTCCCATTACTTTAATTACTGACAATATGGCAGCCCATTGTATGAAGCAAGGGTTAATTCATGCGGTGGTTGTTGGTGCCGATAGAATTGCTGCTAATGGGGATACTGCGAATAAGATTGGAACTTACAGTGTAGCGATTTGTGCCAAAGCTCATAACATTCCCTTCTTTGTCGCTGCGCCACTTTCCACAGTTGATTTTAACTTAGTTGATGGCAGTCAAATTCCCATTGAAGAACGCGATTCTTCAGAAGTTTACCAAATCGGAAAAACGGTAATTACTCCCGAAGGTGTAGATTTTTATAATCCCGCTTTTGATGTGACTCCAGCACATTTAATAACCGCAATTATTACCGAATTTGGTGCCGTTTCTCCGAGTGAATTGAAACAATTTGAGGAGAAGCAAGCAGTTTAAAATTAGGTGCGGTTTTTCTGATTTTTGCGATCGATCTTTACTGCCTTAGTAGTACACAGCATCATTCAATTCACTTACTAATTATGACCGAACAATTTTAGATTTTACATTTTGGATTAAAATGAAAATCTACAATCTAAAATCTAAAATCCAAAATCTAAAATCGGTTGATGCTGTGTTCCTACTCTTTTGGCAAAAATAACGCCACTAATTTTTAAGCTCATGAGCATAAATATACTCTGCTAATACTTGATTAATTAGTGCCTGATACCCCCGATACCCTGCCTTTGCTTCAAAGTATTCAACGATAAAAGCATCCAGCAAGAGATCGACACGCCGATGACTACGCTCAACAGGTTTTCCACCAATTCTTAGCACCGCCCGCTTCATCTGTTCTTCCGTAACTTCTGGAATATCTGAAAGATCGATCTCTTCATCTGACATTGCATTAAATATCTAGGTAACGAACATGAATCTTTAGGGAAAGAGCCTAGCAATTTGAACTTCAATTTCAGGAAAAGCTAATAGAAAAAGAGTCGCTTCTTCATTGAGAACAGTTTCTTCTTGATAGGTTTGATTCACAATTTCTCGAAACACTCGAACTTGGCGCTTGTTAACGTCGAGAATCCAATAATCAGCAATCCCAGCTTTAGCGTAAGCAGCTGCTTTTTGTTTGCGATCGAGTTCTAAAGTTGTATCAGAAATTTCTATTAACAAAAAAGTATCTGCTGGGGTGGGATGATTTTCTGCATAAAATCTAGGTTCAATTCTTACCACAGCGATATCTGGTTCAGGTTCTGAGTAAGGATTGAGGTTAATTGGATCTTGAATCCGAATTAAAGCAAGTCCTGCAAGTAAGCCTCTCAAATATTCAGCAGCGCAAAGGTTAGTAGCAGAATGGGGGGGATTTTTCGCAGCCATTGAGATAATTTGTCCTTCTAGCAGTTCTACTCGTTCCTCTGAATCGAGAATTCCTGCTGCAATCATGCGGTGGTATTCATCTTGGGAAAACAAGCGTAAACCTGTAGCAATCATAGCAGTATTTTACCTTAAAAAGGATAGAGAGTATTCCCACTAGCGGGGTCAAAAATAAACAGATGATTTAAATCAAATTGTACAGAAATGCGATCGCCCACTCTCCCCCGCCAATTACCAGAAGCCAACACATCCATTGGCAAATCTAACCCAACCAAACTAACACGAACTAAAGTCTCTCTTCCCAAAGGTTCAATAACTTTCACATCAACAAATAACTCTCCTCCTCCTATTTCCTCTCTGCGTTCTCTGCGCCTCTGCGGTTCAATTATTTCTATATATTCAGGACGAATACCCAAATCAAAACCTTGTCCTTCTCGTAAGTGTAATTTATCCCGGACAAATCCCGGACAAACTAAAACTTGTTCCCCAATTTTAAACTCATCACCCACATAAATTGCTGGTAAAATATTCATTGGTGGATTACCCAAAAAAGTCGCCACCATCCTATTAACAGGATAAGCATAAATTTCCTGCGGTTCCCCAATTTGTTGAATTTTTCCCCGATTTAAAACTATAATTTTATCAGCCAAAGTCATTGCTTCGACTTGATCGTGAGTCACATAAATAGTAGTAACTCCGACTCTTTGATGCAATTGCTTTAATTCTGCCCTGGTATCATCGCGCAATTGAGCATCTAAATTTGACAAAGGTTCATCTAACAAAAATACTTTTGGTTCTCGTGCGATCGCCCTTCCCAAAGCAACTCTTTGTTGCTGTCCTCCCGACAATTGTTTTGGTTGGCGATCTAAAAGATGGGAAATATCGAGCGATCGTGCTACCTTTTCCACTCTTTCTTTAATTATTCTAGCTTCAATCTTCCGCATTTGTAAACCAAAAGCCAAATTTTCCCTGACTGTTTTATGAGGATAAAGAGCATAATTTTGAAATACCATTGCCACATCTCGTTGACGTGCAGGGACATGATTTACTAAATCCTCGCCAATATAAACACCACCACTAGTAATAGATTCTAAACCTGCGATCGTCCTTAATATTGTAGACTTACCACAACCCGAAGGCCCTACTAACACCCAAAATTCACCATCAGGAACTTCAAAGGTAATATCCTCAATAGCAGTGACATTATTAAATTTGCGCGTAACTTCTGTTAGTTTTACTTTTGCCATAATCTTTATTGGTTATTTATTATAAATGCACTAACCATTCGCCAAATAATTTAATTCTGAGACAACTCGTTCCAATTCGTCAATCAACGGTGAAGAATAAACTTGGCGATAAGCTGCCACTAAACTTTTATAATACCAAATACTGCCTTCCTTCCCGCCTTTAAAACGTTCCCAAACAGATTCGCCTAATTCTCGGTAATCTTTTAAGATCGATCGCGAATTATGCAACTTATCCGCCGCCGAAACTAACAAAACTGATGGCGAAGCAGTAGCAAGACTATCAATAAAAACTTGCTTTCTTTCTCGCCAAGGTGGTTTAGGAATAATTTCCGAATCCGTACAACCATCAACAATAGCTGTTACATTATCACCAAAACGCCGCCGAATTTCTTCTCTAGTTTTAGCACCTCCTTGATCTTCGATCGCATCATGCAAAAGCGCCGCAATAGCTTCGTCTTCATTTGCGCCATAATCCAAAGCAATACTAGTAACACCAAGTAAATGTGTGACGTAGGGAACACCACTTCCCTTTCTGACTTGGGTAGCGTGTAATTCAGTAGCAAAAACCAGTGCTTCTGTAAAACGTTCTGTAAGAAACATTGATATTTTTAACTATATTTTAGTTAACACCAGTTTACTACAAAAATCTCGAAAGGTGCGTATAGCCTGCGGCATTTAAGAAAAGCTTGAGCGTAACGCACCATTTTGCTTCACCAATTGCGATACAGCTTCTCCGCATCAAACATAATTTCTTCGTTAGGAAGTCGAAGTTTTGGCTTTTCTCTGGGGTACAAATTTTCTACTGCTTTGCTATCCTGTTCTACAATCTTCGCCCCAGTTGCCAGCAAAGATTTGCCAAATATAAGCTTAACCAAAGGATTTTTCAGCTTGCCATAAAATAAGACAAAAGTTTTAGTTCGGTTTGTAGTTTCTGGATAAAGAATGTGAGTTTGGACAATATTTCCAACAGGCGCAGTGGCAAACAGCGCAGTTGTTGAAGGAAAAGTGTATTCCAGTGTATTGTTAAGAAGTTTCGGAATAATTAATAAAGCTGGATTTTGCATAATTTCGCGCCAACTATTATCTGCTCTTTTTATTTCTTGTTTGACTTTTGCATAATACCCATTTGTTTCATAACCTTTCACATCACAAGATGTAATTTGGAACATCTCTTTATGAGTACCATTTTGGTGATTGTAGTCGTAATTTACCATTAGGGTACTCAAAAAATCTGCTTGAATACTTTTTTCTCCACAAACACCGATTAACTCATATTCTTGCTCAATCCTCTGAATTAAATCGGGAATTGGTAATTTTGGCTCAAAACCACTATAAGTCCAGATGTAATCACCTTGAACAATTAAATCTAAGCTTTTTACTAGCGGGTGATTGTTTTGTTTTCCCTCTTTGTAAAGTCTACCTTTGCCATCAAATTCGATCGCATGAAACGGACAAACGATCGTATTTCTCTCTTGACAAACCCAACCATCTGATAAAGGTGCTTGTAAATGTGGGCAAATATTATCGATCGCAAAAACTTCGCCTCTTTCATTTTGCCAAATTACATAATCTTGCCCATTTAAAGTAATCTTCTTTGGTTGATTAATTCCCAGCATAGATTTATGGGCAATTAACCAAGGTGCGCCCGGTAAAATAGATGTCATTTTTTCCTCCTATGCACAAAGCTTTCTCAGAGGTAGTTTGATTTCTCTCATCCCTCTGAAGCAACTAACTAACTTTTTAGTTAGTATGACTCGTGAAAATAGATTTGTCAACTGCTGACCAAATTTTTAGTTAAGATAAGGTTCGTAAATGTTAAAGAGAACCGTGAGTCCAATTCAAGCAAAACGCAAAACTACCAAACCCCGCCAAGTGCGAGACGCAGAAGCAACCAAAGCGCAAATTCTCGATGCAGCGGAAGAAGAGTTCGCCAGACATGGTTTAAATGGGGCGCGAACCGAAGCGATCGCCGCCCGCAGTGGCGTTACCAAAGCGATGATTTACTATTATTTTGAGAGTAAAGAAAATTTATATCGAGAAGTTTTGCAACGCCCTGCAATAGAAATGCACCAAATGTTCGGTGAATTAAACTTAGATAAATTATCAGCAGAGGAAGCTTTAAAAAGTTTAATTAGTGCTGCTATTGATTACGAAGCTACCCATCCCCAAAGAGGAATGCTGTGGTTTCAAGAAGCAAATCAAAATGAAGGAAAGTATTTTAAACAGGGAAATTGGCAAGAAAATTTTGCTTATATTATTAAGGTATTAGAAAAAGGAATTGCTGAGGGTTGCTTCCGTAAACTTGATCCTTTTCTTACGAGTATTCAAATTGCCGCTGTTTGTACTTTATACTTTAATGCTCACAAAAATTTGCAACATCTAGCACCTGATTTGCAATTGCTGAGTGCTGAAATGATTGATAAGTATACTCAGGAAGCGATAAATTTTATCCTGGCAGGAGTCAAAAGTTAACCTAAATAAAAAAAAAGTAGATACATAAATATTTCAGCCCACTAGATTGGACTGAAATTATGAAATAGGATTTCACTACTAGTGAAGGAGGAAAAAATCTTTTTTCCTTTGTTTTTTGCCTGGTTTCAAATTATGATACTCAGGCGCTTAGGGAATGAGTTCTTTTCCTGCTTCTTTGGCTTGATTAGCGGTTTGTTTAGCGCCTTCTATGTAACCTGAACCAAATTCTTCAAAAGCTTTTGCTGATTCTTTGCCAATTCTTCCCAGTCTTTCCCCTGGAGAATTTTCGGTTTCGCGTCCTTCTTTTTCCCACTCTCTTGTGGTTTTTGGTCTTACAGAATCGCGATCGTGTGCTATTTCATTAATTTGCTGAGGTAAACCTTTGTTATTTCTCCCAGAATCAATGTTGGTTGTGAGAAGTAAAAAACCTACTAAAACAACAGCTAAAAACTGCTTAACTTGAAGTTTTTTCAGCAAAGAACTGACGTAAGTAGCGGTGTTAGCAATTAAATTGCTCATGCAAAACTCCTGAATTAACTTTTGTTACGGTTCACTCTATACAATTCATATTCCTTACTTCTGGGTGCGGCGTAATCTCCCGTAGGAAGTAAATCAAAATGAAGCTGGCAATTCCTTTGAAAATGCACACTTTACTTATTACTCACAATTTACACTTTTGGGTAAATTTGCGACTATTGATTGATGAAAATATCCAAAAATAGGCTAACCTTACTCAACATAATTTTATCATTTTCCCACCGTTGTACGCACACAGCATAATTTAGTAGTTGCGCTGTCTTCGCTAAAGCGCAACTACGTACCCATTAACCACCAAACCTAGCTAACAATTCCTCACGGGATAATTGCAGCGCCAATACCATAATTTCCTCTGGAGGTAATTCCAACAAAGGCTCAATAATTCCCGATAATTCCTCATCCAAATTACCAAATCGCACGCGCAACGCATTTTCTATCATAGTGCGCTTTCCCATCCTTACTCCTTGCTGAACTCCTTGCTGAATTCCTTCCTGAATTCCTTCCTGTAAAGCCTCATCTCGCCATTGCAAAAGTAATGGTGATAATTCCATAACTAACTCCCAATTTTCTCTTTGCTACGTAGTTACGCTTTAGCGCTAAAGCTTAACTACGTACCTATTAAATACCAAACCTAGCTAACAATTCTTCACGGGATAATTGCAGCAATAATACAGCAAATTCCTCTGGTGGTAACTCCAACAAAGGCTCAATAATTCCCGATAATTCCTCATCCAAATTACCAAATCTCACGCGCAACAAATTTTCTATGGTAGCTCGTCTTTCCCTCCTTACTCCTTCCTGTAAAGCTTCATCCCGCCATTGCAAAAGTAATGGTGATAATTCCATAACTAACTCCCGATCTTCTCGATCTATATTTTGATTCGCTTGGATAGTTGCTTGCAAATTAGACAATAACAAAAGAGCATTTGAACGTAATGGATGATTGGGTGGAAGTTTGCCTATTTCATTAATAGCTTGTTTTTGCACATTTCCTTTGCCCAACATTCTCAACCATAGAGTTTCAGGGGTGCGCGGTAACTGGTGAATTACCACAATTGCTGTTTTCAGAATTTCTCCGAGAAAATACACGCCTTGGGGCCAGTTATTTTCATCTTGTTTCGCATTACATCCATTTAAAATGTTTGCTGAAACAGTTGGAGAAAGAATCCACAACCAAGGTAAATCAGCTTCCTCAAGGCGGCTGTTTTCCCGCTGTCCCTGCCGCAGCAAATTGGCGTGGATATCATATAGTTTACCCATACAGCCGCGAATTTGGTTAGGGCTAACGGCATTGCGGAAAGGTTCAAAAATGGATGGGGTACTGGCAAGTTTTCCCAACAATCCTAACACTGTGGCATCGCCTCTTTGTTCGGATGGGTAAGGGGTAAACCATACATCGATTTCTCGTACTTCGCCGCTTACGTCTCGGCTAGTTTCTACTTCGCCAAGAGGGGTTAACAATTCTTTGAGATAGTCTTTGGCAAAGCGATCGTAAATTAGTCTCGTCATTTATAGTATAGTAATGTTATTCAGGATTGTTCAAAGTGCGATCGCCAACAAATTTAACTATTTAAATATTGATTCACATCTTGCAGAATTTGCCTACTTGGTGCATAATTTATGAGATTAATCGCTGTTTCGTAATTAGCCCAAGTATAGTTTTGAATTTCTTCAATTTGATGCACAACTGTTGCTGATTTCACCAATGCCAAAAAGTAAGTTACTGTTTTAGCAAAAGTTTCCCCTTTACGAGTAAAAGTGTAACTTTCTGAAAAGGAAACTTCCTCAAGCAAAGTGTAATCAGAAATTCCCGTTTCTTCCCGCAATTCCCGACAAGCAGTTTGCACAGGTGACTCGCCAGAATTAGCATGACCTTTAGGAAATCCCCAATGTCCTGCTTGATGTTGAATTAATAAAAATGAATAGCTATCTCCTTGGCGCAAAATTGGAATAATCCCGAAGGATTCGTCTTTGGTAATTTGTGGTTCATTCATTTGAGTGTAATTTAAACAAGCTGCATTCATCATTTTCATTGCTAAGGGATGATAACCATTGTGATTTAGCCAAGCTTGCGATCGTAAACCCACCCCAAACCCACCACCAAATCTCTGACACAAAAGGCTGCTCCGTAAGCTAGAATTATTAAGGATTCTTTACAGAAATGTGATTTAACAAACAATTCTGTTAGAGAACCGCAAAAACCCCTAATTAAACCTCACAAAAGTCCTGTACGCTCATCAATATGACTCTTCCCATTCGCAACGTAGCTATTATTGCCCACGTAGATCACGGCAAAACGACCCTAGTAGATGCTTTACTCAGACAATCCGGCATCTTCCGCGAAGGGGAAGAAGTACCTGACTGCGTGATGGACTCCAATGCCATTGAACGGGAACGCGGAATTACCATTCTCTCCAAAAATACCGCAGTTCATTTCAAAGACACTCTGGTTAACATCGTTGACACACCCGGACACGCTGACTTTGGTGGCGAAGTCGAACGGGTACTTGGCATGGTGGATGGTTGCCTTTTGATTGTCGATGCCAACGAAGGGCCGATGCCTCAAACCAGATTTGTGTTAAAAAAAGCTTTAGAAAAGGGATTGCGTCCCATTGTTATTGTAAACAAGATCGATCGCCCCCAAGCAGACCCTCACGGTGCAATTGATAAGGTATTAGACCTTTTCTTAGAATTAGGTGCAGACGACGATCAATGTGACTTTCCCTATCTATTTGCCTCCGGTTTATCCGGTTACGCCAAAGAACAACTAGAAGACGAAGGCGTAGATATGCAGCCTTTATTTGAGGCAATTTTGCGCCACGTACCACCACCAGTCGGCGACATCAACAAACCATTACAACTGCAAGTTACCACTTTAGATTATTCCGAATATTTAGGTCGGATTGTCATTGGTCGGATTCACAACGGCGTGATTAAAGCAGGTCAACAAGCAGCTTTGGTCAAAGAAAATGGCGAAATTGTGAAAGGCAAAATCACTAAATTACTAGGTTTTGAAGGCTTAAAACGCATCGAAATCGAAGAAGCTTCTGCGGGAAATATTGTCGCTGTCGCTGGTTTTGCTGATGCCAATATTGGGGAAACAATTACTATTCCTGATAATCCCCAAGCATTACCACTAATTAAAGTAGACGAACCTACTTTACAGATGACATTTTCCGTTAACGATTCACCTTTTGCTGGACAAGAAGGACAATTTGTAACTTCGCGGCAATTGCGCGATCGCTTAATGCGAGAATTAGAAACCAACGTCGCCTTGCGCGTCGAAGAAACCGACTCCCCCGACAAACTCTTAGTCTCTGGACGTGGTGAATTACACCTGGGTATCTTAATCGAAACCATGCGGCGTGAAGGTTACGAATTCCAAGTATCCCAACCCCAAGTTATTTATCGGGAAATTGGTGGACAACCCTGCGAACCTTTCGAGACATTAGTATTAGACGTTCCCGAAGAAAGCGTCGGTAGCTGCATCGAACGCTTAGGACAACGCAAAGGCGAAATGCAGGATATGCAAGTTGGCTCAAATGGACGCACCCAACTAGAATTTGTGATTCCCGCTCGTGGTTTAATTGGTTTCCGAGGTGAATTCATGCGCCTAACTCGCGGCGAAGGCATCATGAACCACAGTTTCTTTGAATACCGTAACCTCAGCGGAGATGTGGAACTGCGCCGCAACGGAGTCCTCATTGCCTTTGAAGAAGGTACCGCCACATTCTACGCCATGAAAAACGCCGAAGACCGAGGAGTTTTCTTTATCACTCCTGGTGTGAAAGTTTACAAAGGCATGATTGTGGGCGAACACAACCGACCCCAAGACTTAGAACTCAACATCTGCAAAACCAAGCAATTAACCAACCACCGCGCCGCCAGTGGTGACGAATTAGTTCAATTGCAAGCACCAGTAGACATGAGTTTAGAGCGTGCTTTGGAATACATCGGCCCCGATGAATTGGTAGAAGTGACACCGAAATCAATTCGCTTGCGGAAATTGAGTAAGAAATTGGTGAAACGCTAAATTTTAGGTGATTAGCTAACACTAATTGATTGAATCATTCATAAAGCCCGCTTATTGAAGCGGGCTTTTTTTGTATGAAGGAAGTGGAGAATATGGTTTATACCAAATCCGAGTTAGTTACCCCCTATATCTGATGGCGATTGAAATCGCGTCAACACAAAACAAAGTCCGCTTGACAAGGACTAAAGAATAAAGGGGGTATTTAACCCGGATTTGGTATTACAGTGAATTTCTAATTTTTCAAGTTCGCTCAAAATGCTATCTTTATCAGAACAAAACGGATGCAGCCAGATGACTAAATGCGTATATAATATGCTAAAAGTTAAAAACTACTAAACTAAAGTCTATGACTGTTTATCAGGATGTACTTAGTCAAGTTGAAAATCTCACAGCTGATGAACAATTGCAACTATTAGAAGATTTGGCGGCGCTGGTACGTCAAAGGGTTAGATCCGATCGGCAACAAGTGTCAGAATTAACTTCCGATCCCTTAGTCGGTTTGTTTGCTGGATCGATCGATTTAGGTACAAAGTCAGAAGATATTTTACAACAAGAAATTACTGAAAAATCTGGGTGGACATAGAAAGAAAACCACCTATAGTTGATCCGGGTTTTATCGCTTCTAAATTTATAACTGATCGGGAATAATTAAATCTATAATCTGATTTTTATTCTTACGATAAACTAGAAAATCGCTATCTAATGTTAATACACAACTTCCAGTAATTAACTCGCTCATTCTTACTAAACAAGCATCTGCCAAAGACATAGGTACATCCTGATATCTCTTCATTAAGTCTCGAATAGTTGCTATTTCATCGTCGAGACGAAGTGGTATTTTAATTACTCCAGCTTCCAACATTGACATCACTACATCTTGTCCGCCGTGAATTCGCTGCAATAAAAAACACGATTCAGAAATTACTGCTTCACAGGTTAATAAAGGTACTGCCAAATTTTTCCAAGTTTTTATCGCCCAATTATGAAAATTATCCCCTCGATCAATAAAAGCTACTAAGGGACTAGTATCTAAAATTACCTTTGCCTTCATTATTTACCAAAACCCTCTAGATAAGCTTTATTAGTAGAAAGATCGCCTAATCCACTATCAACACATCCCGCCCACTGTTGCGCTGCTTCGTAGGCAGAAATTGGTTGTTTATCTTCTACCTGCTGTTGCTCCTGCTTTTGTGCTTTATATCGCAAAAACTCAATAAATTCTAAAACTGCATCTTGCTGTTCTCCTGTTAAAGTTTCTAGTTTTTCTAAAATTATTTCTTTTCTATTGATGGCTAGAGTCATCGTTATCTTCTCCTAAATAGTTTAACCATTTTTTCTATGTAATTATTACTAATTTAATTGTACATTCTGGAGGAATAAAGTTAAAAGGGTTTAATCCTCTGATTTACCAGTCAAGTTGAGCATTTAAAAACCTGCGATCGCGCAGCGATGCGTAGCATTATCACCTAGAGGGAAAAGATGCGGATGTGCGATCGCATTTAAGAAAAGGTGGAGGTCTGCGATATGCCTACGGCAGGCTACGCCAACGCATAAAAGCAGAAAATTAGAGTGCGATCGCTTTCTGGGAAAGATGGAATTGTGCGATATGCAATATTGGCAAGCTACACCAACGCATAAAAGTAGAAAATTAGAGTGCGATCGCGCAGCAATGCGTAGCATTATCGTTTTTTTTGGAAAAGATGGGAGTGTGCGATCGCATTTTAGGGAAGATCGGAGTGTCCATTATTCCTTCTAACTCTTTCATCAAAAAGCCCTGATACTATCGACATCCCTATCGTGAAATATTGGAATCTGAATCCGAAAACTCTTATTACGGTTATTGCTTGGTGTCCAATAACTACTGCGAGAGCTAGAGGGTTGAGTACGAATGTTCATCACACATTCTTGGTTATTAAGGTGCGCCCAGATATGCCAAGTCATCTTTTCAACTCTTTCATCAAAAATTCCTTGCTCTCGAAGATCTCGAAAGTTATATTTACAGGTTGCATCTGCTTCCTGCTGAGACATATTTGCAAAATTACTTAAGCCGGATATAAAGACAAATTCATGTCGTTCGTAAGCAATTGCTTTTTGCTCAATTCCTTGTCCCAAGTTGATATTCAACGACATACAAAAGGTTGATAAAAATAGCAAAATTTCCATCGGTTTATTTTTCAAATAAGACTTTGACATTAACCCCCCTAAATTTCCTGGCGCTAATAAAATGGTTAATTGGGAACCTGATAGTAGTTGAACAATATTGAAATTTACAATATTTTCATTGAGCACCCAAATATTAATATAGCTAAAACCATAGTTTTTGTAATATTTAAAATGTCAGATAATGTCAGAGATTAGTAAATAATTTGAAATGTCAGATTATATCATTTATGTCATAAATTGGATATTACAACAACACTCTCGCCTCATAGCAATTTTAGGAATCAGTGGAATTGGCAAAACCACCCTTTCACTAAAACTAATAGAACAAATCCAACACAACTTTGAATACATCATTTATCGCAGTCTGCGCTTTTCCCCAACCCTAGAAACAACCCTCACCAACCTACTACAAATATTCGCGCCAGAAACACCCCAAAACATTGAAACCCAACTTTCCCAACTTCTCAACTACCTACGTCAGTATCGTTGTTTAATTATCCTTGATGATATACACACCCTTTTTAGCAGCAAACAACTTGCCGGACAATATCAAACTGGTTATGAAAATTATCACTTATTTTTTCAATTAATTACCCAAGTTAATCATCAAAGTTGTTTGATAGTAAATTCTTGGGAAAAACCTAGAGAAGTAGCGCAATTAAAAAAAGAAAATAATGCCATTCATTGCTTATTGTTAGAAGGTTTAGGAGAAGCAGCTAAAGAAATTCTCAGAGAACAAGACTTATTAGATGAAGACTGTTGGCAAACTTTGATTGAGCAGTATCAAGGTAATCCCCTTTGGTTAGAATTTACTGCTGACCTAATTAAAGAGTTATTTGCCGGAAAAGTCTCCGATTTTTTGCAATGTGATACACTGATTTTAAGCGAATCTTTACAAACACAATTAGACCAACAATTTCAGCGTCTAACACCATCAGAAATTGCCGTAATGATTCAGCTATCTAGCGAAGATGAACCTGTTACTTTAGCAGATCTAATCAAAAATATAAATTTACCGAATTCAGAATTATTAAATGCAATACAATCACTGGGAATGCGTTTGTTGTTAGATACGAAAGAACAGGATCGGACAAGGTTTTTTACTTTAAATCCGGTGTTGAAACAGTATGTTAAAAATCGTTATTCTCAGTTCAAAATCAGTTTAGGCACTGTTTAAATGAGATTTTACACCAGTCCCAAAGTCCACCCGGAAATTGATTTCCGGGCGGGCTAAAAGCGCAGGTGCAAGATCTCAGTTTAAAAAACCTTACTAAATTTACCAAATCGCTTCAAGATTTAAGACAAATCCCGGTAAAACATCTTCTCCTGACAAACTAACCGGAGAGTCTAAAACTTCAACTTCTCTACCTTGTCGGTAAATTTCTACTTTTCGGGAATCTCGCACAATCAACCATCCCAAACGAGTCCCATTTTCTAAATACTCGCGCATTTTTTCTTGAGTTGCAGTTAAACTATCACTAGGAGAAAGTAATTCAACTACAAAATCAGGACAAAGGGGTAGAAATCTTCTTTTTTGTTCAACAGTTAAAGCATCCCAACGTTCTAAAGGTATCCAAGCTACATCAGGAGAACGATCTGCACCATTTGGTAATTTAAACCCTGTGGAAGAATCGAAAACTACACCCAATTTAGTTTGTTCATTCCAAATCCAAACTTGTGCAGTTAATCCAGCATTGCGGTTTCCTGTTTCTCCTCCCGTCGGTGGCATAATAATTAATTCTCCGTTAGCATTGCGTTCAAATCTTAAATCGCGGTTATCTTGACAGAGTTGGAAAAATTGCTCGTCTGTCAGTTTAATTATGGAATTGAAGTTAACGGTGAGAGCAGTCATATTGAGATTTTATATGAGGGAATGGTTATATTTGTTATTTTATTTTGGTAATTGCTTACTTTGTGCGATCGCTCTCGCGATGCGTAGCATTATCGCAAATATCCACATACTAAATTCAGAAATAATCAGGACTTACGCAGTGATGCTAATGGTGGGATGGTGCGTTACACTGGCGTTAACGCACCCTACGGATAGAGGCTCAAACTTTTCCTAAATAGGACTATAACCACTATGTTGATCTTGGTACTCGCGAGAAGCGCGTGCTGGATCGACACCTTCATTACGGACTCGGCGGCGCAAGTCGCCCACATCGGGAGAAATCTTCAAAGCTTCATCACCGCTGATTTTACCCATTAGCAGCAAGTCACACAATGCTTGGTTGAGTACTTGCATACCTTCATCGATACCATTTTCTAGCAAGTGATAAGCTTCTTCCTCATTACCTTTGGCTAGGTAATCTTGCATAGCGGGGGTGTTAATCAAAATTTCGTGTGCTGCGGTGCGTCTACCATCTGTAGTTTGTAGCAAAGCTTGAGCAATTACAGCTACTAGGGAATCTGCCAATTGAATTCGTATTGGGCCTTGTTCATCTGGGTTGTAAATACCCAACAAACGGTTAATGGAATTTAACGCGCTACGAGTGTGGAGAGTTCCGAATACTAAGTGACCAGTTTGGGCTGCTTTAATGGCTGTATCTACAGTTAAGCGATCGCGCATTTCCCCAATTAATATCGCATCTGGGTCTTCCCGTAAAGCCGCCCTTAATGCGTGGTGGAACTCATAAGTATGTAATCCAACTTCCCTTTGACTGACTAAAGACTTGTTGGAAGTGTGAACGAATTCGATCGGATCTTCGATCGTGATAATATGCTTTTGCTGCGTCTCGTTCATGTAGCGAATCATCGCCGCCAAAGTCGTTGATTTCCCGGAACCTGTAGGCCCTGTCACCAGAATTAGACCTTGAGGACGTTTCACCAGAGTTTTCAGTACAGGCGGTAATCCCAAACTATCAAGAGAAGGTACTTCCAGAGGAATTAACCGCAACACCATCGCGCCGCCTAAGAGTGACTCAAAGCAATTCACCCGACAGCGTACCAAACCAGGATAATAGATCGCCGTATCTAATTCCTTCGACTCTTGGAATCTTTTCATCTGATCTGGCGCTAAGATTTCATTGAGGTACTGGCGAAACATTTCTGGGGTAATGCGATCGTGATTTCCCACAGGTACTATCTGTCCGCGAATGCGATATCTCGGAACTTCTCCCACCCGAATATGAATATCCGATGCTTGTTGAGTGTGGGCGTGTTTCACCATGCGTTCAATAGAAGGAAACACCGAAGCGTGGCGAGGTTTTGGTTCATGTTCCCCAGCTTTTTTTTCTCGCCGAGGCGGAACAGGCATTTCTTTTAAACCTGTTTTCAAGCTAGTTGCTTCTTCTATTTCCGCTTCCCCTTCATGTTCATGGAGTGGGAGTTCTGGGGAAATAGTTTCTTGTTGTAACCGAGTTGGTGAGTTGATCGCAGGTGTTTGATTTTCTGCTATTTCGGCGATAAATCCCCCGGCATTGTCCATTTGAGCCATTCCAGACCTGTTTGAACTGTTCATTTTATCTTCCTTTTGTGAATCAATTAACGAAAATGTAGCAGCTTGAATCAAGATAGAAGTATTATTAGCAATCTCGAAGACGATCGGGAAAAATAAGTGAAGTAGCTGCTACCAGGTGCAGCAAATAAACAAAAATTCTATTAATTGTAAGTCAATTTAAGAGAGGATGTTCGATCGCCATCATTGCTAACTCTACTAATCATTCCTTTGACTAAGTTTCCTTGATTAAACGGTAATCTATATGAGAATAGCGCATCGTCTTGCTGATTGGTTGGAGCGTCGTTGGGTTGTACCTGCGTACAGTGGTTGGGTTTTAGGGGGTTTTTCCCTGTGTTTTCTAGCCGCAGCTATTAATACTATGGCTGGATGGCTGTATGTAATTAGTGGGGTGAGTTTTGCTTTATTGGGAATAGCGGCGACTTTGCCTGTGCGATCGCTTCATCGCATTCATCTCCAACGACTCCCCATTCAACCCATTAGTGCTGGCGACGAACTGACTGTAGAAATAGAATTACACAATCACTCTTCTCAACCAAAAACTTTACTGCAAATTAAAGATTTAATTCCTTTTATTCTCGGTCAACCTGTCTCTGGTGTAATCGAAACAATTTTGCCGGGGCAAACTCATCGTTGGATTTATTACCAACCGACTCAAAAACGTGGAGTTTATCGCTGGCATACTATTCAATTACGCACTGCTACACCTTTAGGTTTATTTTGGTGTCGGCGAGAGCGTCAACTTCCGACAACTGCCATAGTTTATCCTACGGTTTTACCTTTAAGTACCTGCCCTTTGATAGATGAAATTGGGCAAGAAGATAGCCCGCAATATTTTAGTCGCGATCGCCGTTCTCAACTAGCAAATCAAGACTTAACGCGATCGCTTCGCCCCTACCGTTGGGGAGATCCTTTCCGCTTCGTTCACTGGCGCACTAGTGCCCGCTACGGCGAGTTGCGCGTCCGAGAATTAGAAGTATTTACAGGCGGTCAAGAAGTAGTTATTTGTTTAGATAGTGCAGCGTTGTGGGATGCCGACAACTTTGAACAAGCAGTAATTGCCGCTGCTTCCTTATATTTTTACGCCACCCGCACTCAACTAAGCGCTAAACTTTGGACAGCGAACACAGGTTTAGTCCAAGGTCATCGCGTAGTTTTAGAAGCACTAGCATCCGTTAACTTTAGCGAAACCCCAGGCAACACCCCCCCACCAGATCAACCAATTGTTTGGTTAACTCCCAATTCTGGAAGTCTTAACTCTCTTCCCTCTGGTAGCCGCTGGCTATTATGGCCTAATAACGCCAACCCACCAAAAATAATGGTAAGGGAACGCCCAGGCATCCTGATTCAACCAGAACAACAATTGCAAACTCAACTACAATCAGGGATCAGGGGGTAGGGGTTAGGGGTTGGGGAAGTTCTTAGTTTTTTTTAAGTTTTGAGTTGTCCCCTTGTCTCCTTGTCCCCTTATCCCCTTGTCCCCTTATCCCCTTGTCCCCTTGTCCCCTTGTCCCCTTGTCCCCTTGTCCCCTTCCCCAGTCCCCAATCCCCAACCCCCAGTCCCCAATCCCCTTGCTATCCTGAATCCCCAACGTGAAGGCTGGGAAAAGTGCGATCGCGCATTTTGGGACCCTTCGCTTAGACTAACTTTCCCTTAGCAGTGTCGGCTTGACTCGATCGCTAGGAATGGTTTTATCGTCAATATCAGATATTTCATCATCCGATCGATTAATGCGCCAAGTAATGTACCTGACTCCCGACCACCAACACAAATTGCAACCACTAAAGCAGGTACATTCCACCGCTACTGTTTCAAAGTCAAAAACCGATCCATCATCTGTCATAGTCATATTTGCAGCCGCCCGCTCAATAGTTAAATTAAGCCACAAATAGCTCGAAGATTTTTAAATCATAGATGCTCATTCGAGGGTAATATTGCGTCGTATCCATGATTCTATATCTGATTTTTGAATAAGAGACAGGCATAATAATATCGATATTTACAATTTTTCCACTAGCAGAAACCGGATCTTCGTTTGCCCAAATGGGAATAAAAGAATTACTCGCAGAATTAAAAACTGAAACCTCAGAATAACTCCTCATAGAGGCTGAATTAGCTATCAAAATTTTGGTTTTTATTTGGGTGAGCGCGGGCAACGTCACCGAAGGAATTACATCTACCCACCCTTCAGCCCAAGCTCCATCTGCCGTTTGAAATAAATTTGTTGAGGTTGATTCATCACCATCAGTAATAGCAGTAAGATTCGTAGGTGCTGATGCCCACACTCCCCCCGGTAGAAAAGAAGCGTTTAGCGTTAATTGTCTATATTGAATTGTGGCATTATTTTGTTTAATAGTACTTATTTGACTCAAAATATTATCAAGTTTTGTGTTTACTGTTGATAAATTAGTAGTGGGAATTTGACTGATTTTTGTTTCTAACACATTAAGTTGAGCAGCAATTGGAGTTAAGTCAACATCTGTTGAAGATGAATAAGGCATATTAGTTACTACTTACACATTCACAAACTGTACAATTTCCGGTTAAAGTTCCGCTACTAGGAGCAATCCATATTCCTGAAATTGACGTATCAGGAGGTGTTCCCGGTCCGGGGAATTCAAAAATGGTATAGGGTTTGATTTTGTCATCCCATCCACCACTTTCATTTTTAACCGTCCCACCATATTTAACTAGCAACGTTCCATTACTGTCGTTGTAGATAGTAAGTTTAGTTCTATTGGTTCTAGCATTAGCAATATTTTTGGCTGTAGTTACTGCTGTGGTAGTTGTTGCAGGAACGGGCGTGTTTTTAGGTAAAGTAACATTTCCAGAATTAGCGCCTACTGATGAAAAAGGTATATCAGGTTTACCTTTCCAGATTTTAATGTTTAAATTCGTCAGCCAGAAATTAGGGTCAATTCTTAGCTTGAAATTATTGGAATTGACGTAAACGTATTGATATTGTCCCAGCGTCAAAGTGTCTTTTTCGCCTACCACGTCGCCTATCGAGGAAGGAGACAGAACGGTAAAATCTCCAGCGCTGTATCCCTCGCTAGTGGAGCTAGCCAGAATTACGATGTCTTGAACCGTGAGGCCAGTAACTTCAAAAGATGCGATCGGACCGGGTGGAGTCGGTGCAACTTTTTGAATGTCATGTAGCAGTTCTTCGAGGATCACGGTGCGTACTCCCACAATTCAATAGTTGCAGTTCCGATCCAAATGTGAGCCACAAACTCAACTTGGAACGGAACCACATCAGCAAAGCGATAAAGTTTCTCTCCAATAAATAACTGCCTGATTTCGCCCGTTGCTTCCCCAGCCTGAGTAGAATGCTTGGTCTTGAGCCAACCACACCTAATCCATGTCCTCTTGTGAGTGCATTGAGCCTTAATCAAAAGTAAAGGCTGGGTAAATTGAAAACTTCCCAGCGCTGGGTTATCCTCATCATTACTCGCACCATTAGCGGTGATGGTTTCTCGCAAGATAAAACCAGCGCTAGAGATATCAAGCATTTTCTACTACAAGTACAGGAGCAGTTGCTACTGGAACATTGAGAGACAGTTCCACGTTTATCGAAATTAACTTAAGTTCCTTGTCTGTAAAAGACTGATATGCCCGACCGAGATAAAATTTGGCCTTCGATTTATCATCATAGACAGCAAGATCTTTTTGATCTGGGACAAAGGTTGCTCCACTGAAAAACTCAACCGCCTCACCTTTTTCGTTAACTGCAACAATTGCAAATTTTTCCATTTTCTTTTTTTCTCCTAATTAAATGGACTAATAAAAATTATCTATTAGTACTCGTATTTCACGCGGCGCACTGGTGTCGCCTTAACAATCTTTTTGCCAGCGTAAGTCTTTCCAATCAAAGAATCTAACGCGGTATCAGCTTTCTCTGGGGAACACAGTATAATCGTACGCTGTTTCTTTGTGGCATTGACGCGGTAGGTAAGAGCAATGGGAAAACAACCTCTCTCCATCGCTTCTGCTGCCCCTTCAGCCACGATTGCCTCAGAGATCTCTGCATCCGCTGCTACTTCCGTCCATCCGAGATCTGAGATGACGTTTTGGATGTTATCCTTTTGTCGGCGCAATAAAGCAACTTGGTCAGTTCCAACCTTGAGCTTATATAGTTCTTTCGGGTTTGGCATAACAAATTTTCAAAAATTCAACTCAAATCACCGTAGCATCTGCACCTTGACTACAAAGCTAGGAGGAAAACTATAGTTCTCCGTGCTTCGGAGATAGACTCAAAATAAATTCGAGATATCAATTGAATTACCTAACGAGCGGGTAGTCATTGATCCGACTAAATGGGTCATAAAGCAATAGGCCCTTGTCTACTCCATAGAGCGACATGGAGACCCAGCGGAACTTAACCGTCCCAGTCGGTCGCCACCGTCGCTTACGCCGCATCTCGCCATAAACTGTTTCAGTGCTCGGCACGTTGATAGAAGCTTTATGGGGGATATGTTCTTTAAAGTTTTCCTCATTGAAAGCGTGGTCGCGGATGCCAACGATCTTTTTACAGACATTGATAGCTTCTATTTCTGACTGAGCTAAGATCCGCAAGTCATACCCATTCTCATTATCCAAATAAGTGAATTTAGTCTTACCCTTATTCCACTTAAAAGGATTTTCTCGCGTCCCCATTGCTGCTTTGACATCTCTAGCCAATTTAGCAGCTTTTATTTCGGTCATTGTTTTATAAGTTTCATCCATTAACCGAAAAGATATTTCTGCTTCCATAGGTCGATAATCGTCAGGGGTAGCTGCTTTATCCTGAGAAAAAAATAAATGTACCTGTGGGTGATAAGTTACCTCATTTCTTTCCTGGAAAGTTTGGATTGGATACCCATAATAAGCGGGCTGCCATTTAGCCGCCGCTCCAATATTGATATCAAAAAGCCACATCCTCAGAAGAGCAATAATTGCAGAATCGCGACTACTAATAGTACAAGCAAGTTTTAAAGAAGCAGGTCCGGTGACGATTTCTGCTTCTTTGCCTTCCTCGGATTTAAACCATTTATTAACTCTGGCATTGTGCAATCTTTTTAATTGAGTTTGCAAATGTTGCCAATCATCAAAACCCTCTGGTAATGGCATATTTATTCATCCTGATTTTTTAGGTGTTCGGGTTCTATTAGCACGCCTACGCTATTAAGTGCAGCCAGAATTTCCGCGTCGCTAATTGGTTTATTGTTTTCGGTTAGTTTGGGCAGGTCTTCTTTGAGAGTTTTTTGGAATTTCTCGTTATTCTCTTTGATGTCTTCTATATTTTGTTGCACAGATAAAGCAGTAGAGGTTAGCTGTTCAAATACCTCTGCGGTATTCTGCACGCCTTCTAAGAAATTAGTCATGCGAATCCCCCAAGTGTTTCCTCTAGAATAGTTTTCAGGAAACCAAGGTCCACCATTAAAAATCACTCCGGCTTTTCTTAAACTGTTACCAATTTTCCCGGTATTTTCACAAGCTAAAGTAGCTAAAGAGCCAACATTATCACCAAGTTCTCGAACTGACCAAAGTAGGGTATTACCCGCCGATACGATTCTATTAGCTGCCGCCCAATCTGCTTTAATTTCAGTCCATAATTGCACGCCGAAAACAGTTTTCATTGTGTTATCAATAAATTCTTTTACACTTTTACTGGTGCTAATGTCTTCACCATCCACATCTTTAGCCCCAACTGCTTTAAGGACTAAATTCATGGAATTATCTACAACTGAGAACAAAGTAGTGCCAATGTCTCTACTAAGATTTAACGCATTATGAATAGTGACAATCAAAGTTAGAGCATTAAGTAATTGGCCTATATTTACGATTTTTCCTATCCTTTTCCTAGTTTCTTTAAATCCATCGTTTGTCGCTTTCCAAATTCCATAACCAATAGTGCCACCGCCGATAATTCCCCCAGCTACAACCGCGGCGTTATACTCTTCATCATTTCTTGATTCTGTTGGGTGCCCTTCTGTGGCTCTTTCTAGTTTGGCTTTAGTTTCGTTAACGGTTGTTTGAACAAAAGCTAATGGTCTGCCTGGTGCTTCAATGGCAGCAGCAGTCAGCGTAGCAGTTACCGCAGCGCGATTGTTTACCTGCCAAAACTCATTCAAATCCCACTTAGCTTTGGCATATTCATCCATTGTTGTTTGTTTGGTCTCAATGCTGTTAAGCTTTGTGGAAAATGTACTGTTTAAAGTGCCAATATCCCGCGATAACATACCGACACCATTGTTAAGTTCAATTTTGATATCTGAAGTGTCAGTTTTAACAGCATTTACGTTGTTAGCGACAGTATTAAGCTGTTGCATTGACTGAGCGTGATTGTTTTTTATTAAAGTTTCTAATCCCGCCACTTCTGCCTCCAAATTCTGTATTTTTGTTGCTTGTTGTTGAAGCTGTTGATTTGTGGTTCTTTCTAGCGTCGCCAGTCCAGTTTTTAACGCTCTGTTTTCCGCTTCAATTCGATTCATTTTGGCTTCAAACGAACCGACTTTTACTTCTAACTCTGCTTTGGCTTCATAAAGATGTGAAACGCTCTGCCCAATGGTGTCGAAAGTGTTCCAAATTTCCCAGGCAGTAAACGCCAGTGCCGCAATTACTGCTACTATCTGAGCAACTAAAGGCAGAAGCATTTTCCCGAAGCTTAAAATGCCTCGAATGCCACCTTGCAGTATTCCTGATGTTGCAGCTTGTCCAGCTTGGGCTGTACTAGATAAAGAACTCACCGCAGTTGACAACTGCTGCATTCTGGTAAAAGATACAATATTATTCGCAGCCCCAGCTACAGGAATTTTAATCGTCGTAAATGCTCCAGCTGAAACTGCTCCTAACACTGGAAGCAGAGAACCCATTAAATCGTTTAATGGATTGTTGATATCAGCCGATTCAAACTTTTTACCAACAAGTTCGTTATCAATTTTCTGACCAACTCCATCGACTTTCGTGATGATGGTATCGTACTCAAAACCTGGCATAACTAAATCCTTTGTAATTCTAAAAAATGGTTATTGCGGCAATTCATTTAATCGCTCTTCTATGCGATTAAAGCTATTAAGTAGTCCGTCATAATCTTGATAATCCATGCAAAAGTGATCGTCTCCTGTAGGGTTAAGTGCAGGATCTACCGTTATTTGAATGGGGCAAGGTCGGTTTAAAATGTCGATCGCATATTCCAAAAAATTAGAGTTGTAAGGGGAAACTCTCCATTTCTTAGCTTTGGTTTCAATATCAGAAACGGTAGGCGTAACAACAGTTCCTGGAAGGCCGGATTGATATAATCCATAATCAAGCCCCCATCCCCAAGAAACACGCTGTTCAGTGCAATAAACGCTAACATCTCGGATAGTTCCACCTACAAAACCTGTACTATAAGAGTAAGGACTTTGATCGGTTCCTATAATATATTTTGCATCGCGAAAAAAAACATCATAAGAAGAAACTTGATTAACCAAAACTTCTGCTCCCACATCTTCGGCTCTTAATTCTTTAAATCTAATATTTAAAGAGTCTTGTCTTACAGAGATATGATTAGGAATGTTATTTGTATTATCAAAAAAGCCATGAAATATATATGGTTCAAAAGCATCAATAAAAAGTTCTTTATAAGGGTAATAAACTCCAAATGATAAATGCGTAAGAAAATAAGCCCATCCGCTTAAGACGCTGTATCTTCCTGTCGATCCTGGTGGAAGAACGGGATTTTTAACAGTAAAACCAACAGTCATAGAATGGTAACGATTTCGAACGATTAAAATTAACCAAAGCCCATTACAATAAGCCCATCTTGCCCCTACTAATAAAGGATGTTGAATCACAAATTTTTGTCTCCCTCCAGCCCATCCTTCTATTTTCCCTGTAGCGTAGTTACTGTCATTACGCACGCCACCATAACCACTGGTTCTAATTTCTCGGTTTTGCATCTCTGAGGGCAGAGGAGCAGGTATTGAGGTAGATGTTCCGTTATCTGATATCCAAGTTTCAACTAACATGATTTATTGACAATTAAAGTTAATATTCTCAGTTTTGTATCTAGCATCGAAATTAATAAAACTAGAAAGGGCTCTTTATGATTTTTCCTCTATCATTCCCACTTTTATGCAGAAGTTCGATATGTTCTGTGTTTTCACTGATTGCTTCAAAGCCTGTCAGGATATACTATTTAATTAACTCTTCACAAGGAGAGTAACAAGGGATTTCCAACAATTAAGCGAAAGTCGATATTTTTGGGAATTTTTATTAAATAAAAGTGGGAAGGAATTATGAAAATTGACAGGCATGGTAAAGCAGAATTTTTATCCCCAGAATATTGCAAGTTAATTAGAGAGCATTTACCCACGCCACGAGATCGGCTAATTTTTGCGATCGCACTTTACACAGGTGAGCGCTGGGGAGCGATTATTCAACTTGATGTGAAATATGTTTACAAAGATGCCAAAAACTCTATACCGCAAGACGAAATAACTTTTACCGCCGCTACTCGTAAAGGCAAGCGCGATACTCGTCAAGTGTTTGTTCATCCAGCACTTAAGGAACTTTTGCTAGCTTATCAACCGCCGCTGCAAGGTTGGCTCTTTCCTTCCCCCCACAACCCAGAGCAACCGATTGACTTTTCAACAGCTGACAAAATGCTGCGTCAGGTCCTAGAACGTGCCGGACTGTCTGATAAAGGCATCTCGACACACTCAACTAGGTTGACATTCATCACCACATTGCACGAGCAGGGATACGACCTGCACACTATCCAGCAACTTACTGGGCATCGTAGTTTATCTACACTCGCTGGGTATATTAAGCCAAATGGCGATCGACTAAAAAAAGCGATCGCCTCACTCCCTTCCTTTAATACAAGTTTGGTAGCAGCATAATGGACTTAGCACAACGAATTATCAAGTACATGACCGATAAGGATTATCGAATTTCCACAGAACCCGGTCAGGTCAACATTGTTTACATTGAGGGCGTTAACCCCGACGGTACGATAAATGCCGATCGTTTGGATGAGTGGAATGATTTGAGAATTGTCATTACTTTTCAGTTTGGCAATCCGGTCATTGTAGGTAAGTACATCGCCACTACCGAGCCGGGACGGAAATACACCATGCAGCCAATGAATCGCAATGGAGCAGCGCGAATTCAGTTCGGACAGTACAAAGCTTGGCGCGTTGGAACTCATGGAGGTTCTCAGCCACACGAGGCACTCGTGCAAGTTACCCCGGTGTCGGTGTGTCGGGACTTAAATAAGGATGGGGTTAGGACTGGGGATAAAGTCCACACTGGTTTGTTTGGCATTAACCAACACTGGGGATATGACATGAAAAATGTCGGTGCTGCCAGCGCTGGTTGTTTAGTTGGTCAAAGCCGGGAAAGCCACAGACAATTTATGGGATGGGTGAAGGCCGATCCGCGCTACCGGACCGATCGCAATTACATCTTCCGCACCACCATTATTGCTGGCGACAAACTATGACTGTTTGGGTAATGGCGGTGTTACCGGGCCTGACATTTCCATCATTCTACGCAGTTGACAGATCTCTAACACTAGGGTTTGATTCTGGTCGCGTAGCACTTTGTTCTGTTCTCTGAGGTCTTTAATCATTTCTTGCAGCATCGCTCGATCTGCCTGGTCTTCGGCAATCTCAGCCATTTCTTCAGCTTTGGAAAGTTCTAACCTGTGCTGCCACCAGTCCGAAACGGACTTAACGATTTCTCTGACAATTAAGACTCCTAAGCCTAATCCGATGCTGCCACTAACTAAAATGTCACCCACCGGAGATGTAGTGCTGTCGGGTAACGGAATATCAATATCTGGCTGTTTGTTTGCTGTGGCGATTAATAAAGCTTTCATAATTAATGTGATAACTTGTAACGCTTTTGTTACTATCTTTCTTCATTGATTCCCACTTATCAATACAGAAGATAAAATCTTTTGAGAGTCTTTAAAAAAGGCAGTATATCTTACTATTTATCTGTACTGGTGCTATTTGAGGGGTCTAACCCTTCATCGGTAGTATATATGGCGTACTTGCTTAAGTTTATCCGTAGAGATTCTATAATCACCTGGGCTTTACTTTTCCCTTCAACTTTCATGGCAATTTGTATTAGCTGTGAGTCTAGTAAAGTGATTTTGGTGAACAGGGGAATGGTGCGGGGGCTGTCGTCAATTTCCCCAGTTCCCCTTTTAGATTCATGCCCTTTCCTTCCCAATTATTTATTACCACTAATTTTGGTGTGTTTTCTCCATGCTTTTATCATCGCTTCTATTTGTGATGGTTGAGCGCCACAACTAATGGCATTTTCGATCTCCCTCATTCTGTTTATCGCCAAAGGTGAGGCAGTATTACCACCGGGGATATGATGTTTAACTACGCGGTGAATCCTATCGCTTCTGTCGATGTAGCTGTAGCGGTAATAAAAATTTTCCTGCTTAACAGGATAAATTTCTACCCACTGGTAAGGTTGTTCGCACGTTGGTTGATTTGGTTCGCACGTTACTCCAACGTGCGAACGAGTTTCTTCAACGTGCGAACGAGTTTCTTCAACGTGCGAACGAGTTTCTTCAACGTGCGAACGGGGTAAAATTACTTCGTCTTCCCCCTGCATATCTTCCCAGTCTGGATGGTAAATAATGTCTTTTGAGTATGGCTTTAAATCGAATAATGTGGGATTGTCCATTGGTTAATTAATTGGGCTAAAGTGTAAAACATTGGATCGCTCAACAAAGCAACCTGTGCTAATAAAATGGGTTCCTATTACTAGGAACCCATTTCTTTTTTAAAATTCGTCAGCTTCCTCTATCGGATGAACGAGTAAGTAAGACATATTATTAAGTTTTGCAGCTACATATTGTGCTGTGGCGTGAATGTGTAGGTCACTTTGTACAGTTGCTTGCTCTTGGTCTGTGAGATAGCACTGTAATTCAGAAAGTTCTCGGAATATTTCTGATAGTTGTTGCCAACACGCTGCATAATCCCAAGAGGGATCTGATACTGTTCCTATTGTCATAGATTCAAATTCTTGATGTTTGGATTCGTCGTGAGCAAAATGTTCTCTGTTTTCTGGGTAAGGAATGCGACTTTTATCGCTCATGTCTCCAGAAACGATGAATTTATAGTTGAAATTTTCTTCTTCTAAACATCTGTCGCAAATTACTGCGAGTGCTCCTTCTGGCGGTAAATTACAAACTACACATCCCCAGCCGTTACCAGGTACTGGTTGTTTAAAGTCGAGGCAGATGAAGTTTCTGACTGGGCGTTCAGGTGATGAATCACAGCCACAGACACAGCAAGTACCAAAGTCCTCAAAGTCTTCTGCTGGGATTGGGACAAATTCTTTCAATACATCATCATCAAGTCGTTCGGACATGGTTAATAATCCTCCTCATAATATTCGTCGGTTTCATCAATAAATACTGGTGGTTCTTCTCCCCATTCGTTGAGCCAAAAATCTTCTTCTGCTAGGTGGGTATTGGCACAAAGTTCTACTGGTTGTCCTGGTTGCATAAACATGAATAAGCTGGGGGCGATGGCTTTACACGCTTCAAAAATTTTGCGATCGCACCCCTGCCAAATGTGGCAATGGTTAATGTAGTGAGTGCCCTTGTAGGTAAGTTCAATTTTGCAGTAGTGGTAATGCCAGCGGCTTTTATCTCCCCAATCTTGCGGTCGCGAGAAACTGAGTAGTTTTTGTTCGCACTCTTCCCCTTCTTCATCCAGTTCATAAAGCGTGTAGCAGTTATGCACTTCTACCACTGGTAATTGTTCAACGCCTGGTGTTGAAATTGCAGTTTCAGTCATTTTTTTACAGTCCCATTGATTTTAAGTAGCGCTCTAATTTGCCGGAAGCTGCGTCTTCTACTGTGGCAATGATGATGTCTGGCACTGGTTTCCCGTCTGGAGTTACTACCTGTAATTTGACTGGGATGTTTGGCGGTAGTGCTTGTTTTACTTCTGGTAGTTCCAGAGCCACGCTGTAGATTGCGTAATCTTCTCTTAGGCAGGGAATTACCATTGCTTCGTGGTGTGGTCTCAACAAAGGTAGGCAGGTGTTGAGGATGTGGTCTTTGGCTTGTTCTATTAGTGTTTTTGGCATCTTGATTCTGTTTAAAAGCGAAACATAGTTTAATTTCACGGAGTCAAACGCTTCCCAAATGGAGATTAATAAACTGCTCTATCTCGAACAAAGCTTTTTTGACTCTGGCGCGATCGGACCGATAGCGCTCGGCATCCGTGCAGGTTGCCCAGTGAGTCATCCCATCTGCATCAATGGGAGTAAATTTTCCGCTCTGTGTCTTTACCCAGCGAATTGGTTGTCCGCAGGTTTTGCAGTATTGTTCTTTGGCTTGAGTCATGGTCGTTGATGTTGGTAAGGTTTTTTAAAACTCGACAGTTTTCGGCACTTTGGGCCAACCCCCATTTGCTAATTTTGGTAGTAGTCCTCCCTGGTATTCCCTGGTAGCCACAGTCGCTTAAAGGTATTTGGATTGGGGCAGATTTTTGTAGAACCTGGTCATGGAGCTCCCGAACCAGTCCCAAAAAAATCAAAACCATCTCCTAATTTCAAAGGCGGGAATTTCCCGCCCTGCTGCACTGGTTTATTGGTTGTTGTCGTCAGTTCACCTCCTTATCCGTTGTTAGTCGGGGAGTGTCATCTGGTAAGTTGCTTACGTCTAGTCCCATAGATAAAGCGAGAACTTTTAACGACACGCCCAAGGTTTTAGCTAAAAGGATCGCTCTGTCGAATCTGGGAATAGATACCCCACGCTTCCAGTCCCCAATAATTCTTTGACCGACTCCCATTTGTCGGCTAAGTTCTGGCTCTGTTAGTTGAGAAGCTTCAATGAGGTTTTTCAAGGTTGGATGTTCTTGATCGTTTGATTCCATATTAGCAGTATTCTGCTAGCAGAATACTGCTTGACATTAAGAGTATGTGGCAGTATTCTGCTAGTTGGTAGACACAAAAATGGGCAGCTACCCCAAGACAACCAATCAGGGTGCGTCAAAGCATAACTGCCCATCCATATATTCCTGCCAATGGAAGTAATAGAAAATCCCCTGCAAATAAATTTTGTAACGGGAAAAACCTAACGCCCAAAACATTGGTTTGTTCAAACAACATGGACATCACCCAACAACTGTTAAACTCCCTCAATGAGTGGGATGAAAAAAAAGTCTCGCCTGATCAATTCTTCTCTCACGTAGAAGATTGGGTCATTGCCGATTTACTAGAGCAAGAAAATTTAGCTCTTTACACCGGAGCCAACGAAGTAAACGCCCTTTCCTGGTGTTCTAGGTATGCCAAATCTGGTCAGCTTGGCTATGTCGTCGCTGGCATTTGGTTGGATAGACTCCGCCAATGGAAACACCTCTGGCAACGTAAAGCCAGAACGTTTAACCACTTCTGCAAGAAATTAATCGGCATAGGTAGCTGGTACGCAAACCGCTTAATCAAAGCTGCCAAAGTCTGTATGGCACTAGTTCATCAAGGCTTCAAAACCTTACCAACCTGTGAAGCACAAGCCCGACCTCTCACCAAATACCTAACAGAGAATGACCCAGTTTTAGGGGATTATTGCTGCGATGAAATGTTTGATAAATGGCTGGAGGTTATTGATAGTGCGCCGCCAAAAAAAGGCATTACTGCTAATCATGTAGTAGCAATTATTGACGGTGAAGAAAACACCAAAAAGTCTATTCGGACAAATGCCAAAACTTACGGACGCTTAGAAAAGATGGCTCTTGATGCTGGGATGAGCAAAGAGGAATATCTTAACCACTTGTTAGATAAGGAATCAGGAATAGAACCAGAAGAGGAAGAAGAAGCCGAGCCGAAAACTGAGGAAGTGAAAGCTAAAAAAACACAAACTTGGTTAAAAGATATTGAGACTTTAGTTGATGAGTTTACAGCCCTGACTTTTGGCTTCCCACGTTCGACAAAGAATTCACACGCTGGTGTTGACGCAAAATCCGGGTGAACTTGAGGAGACAACCTGCCCATGAAACTAGCAGAACTACAACAGCTATCAACCAAGGAACTCAAGGAACTAGCAGCCAAAGAAGGAGTTACTCCCAGTGGCGATAAGCGATCGAGAATCACCTGGGCTAGTTGCCCTAGAGCAACACTTTGAGGCAAATCTACCCATCCTTGCTGAAACTGGCGACTACGAAATTACCTACGGCAAGAAAACCCGCTACAGGTTTCGCCGCAAAAACCCTCAAGGTGTTTGGGTAGAGAGCGATTCGCCACTACCCAAGCTGCTGTATCGCTTGAGCAGCTTTACACTATTCCACCGTCAACTTGACTGGCTAGAAGGTATCCGCGAATTCCGTGCTGCCTGTGTTCCCATCTCCCCATCTCCCCGTCCGCCATAACCAGGGAGGGCTGTTTGTTGAGGATGGGTGTTGAGTTGAGGTGCAATCTATGAGTAATTAAGCCGCGTCCAAGTTCTACTAACTGAAGAACACATGATCCTGTTATTGCGATCGGTCCGATTAGGTTAGATCGATCGCAATTTCTTCCCAAACAGTTCGCACGTTGGTAGTCATATCGATCTCCTACACCGTTAATTACTAACAAATGAATGAGCCAAAGATTCGACATCGAATGTAGCTGGAGAAACCTAATGATCGGGGTTTACTTCCAACCCGTCTATTTAGGCAGAGGAATAATCTTTTGGATTTATCCCTGCCCCTTTATCGCTATCAGAATAGATGCCAGATGGAACAAAAAATAAGGGTGCATTATGTTGACACATCACTTAATTAGTTTAATCAAGCGAGAACTCAATCAATCAGGCGAAAACTTTAAGTTTTCCCAAAAACCAGATTTGTTGATGGTAGAACACATCCAAACAAACAACCTTTATTTTGTAGCTTGGACACCCTATCGCGGTGGTTCATTCCAAGTAATGCCATGCCAGAATTCCGAGCTATATGATTTAGTTTCCCATCGCGTTCATAAAGCGGTACAACTTTACAACGATCAAGTAGCAGCCGCCGAACGCAGAAAAGTAACCGTCAAACAAACAATTTAACCCTACTAATTTGAGGAACCAAATATCATGGGCGTTCAAATAGATGTAATGGACGTAGGCAAGGTCAAAACGCAGTTGCAGGAATACCTACAAGTAATAGTCGATCAGGGTGGTAATGCTGTAGCTGAAATAGAATGCGATGAATTGCGAGACAGTTATATTGTCATGCTAGTACTGCGAGAAATGCACTTAGAACTACTTTCTAAGAAAATCACCCCTGTTGTCAAACTGCGTCAAAAAAGGGACACACAAGAGGCACTTGAAGCTGCAATGATCATGAAAGCTTTCGCCATCGCGACAGAAAAGTTGCAAAAATTTTCTCCTGAAACTGACTTGAAAACGCTCAGAGAGCAATTGGCTGAACAAGCAATAGATTCTTTTAAGGGGAAAACCATGTCAGCCGTAATTGATGAATTAGAAAAGGCTTTCCCGGAATTTAAAAGCTCAATAGAACGATAGTCATTAAAAAGCGATCGCACTACGAGTCCCAAGTGCGATCGCTTTTATGTACAAAAATACTTAACTAATAACAACAATCTTACCACAATTCGCATACGACATCAGTGAAAATAATTCTATGCACGGGAAAAGGAAAGCAGATTAAAGAAGTTGATATACCTTGCGCGTTACCTCCAGATATCATTACTTGGCAAGGCCAAATTTTTATGTATTTCTCAACAATAAATGACAAGCCTTGTTACTGGCAGGCAAAATATTACGCACTCAAAGATTAACAGTTCGGGTCTGTATTTTAAACTTTTATTTCACCTGTTTAAAATGCGATCTCTCAAAGCGTCAGCAAAAATCCCGCCTGATGATGGCTAGCCTGACTCCCTAGCCGAAACAGGGGAATCCCTCCCCTGTCGCGGATCGAGTCCAAATCATCCGCACGGTAACACAATTTGCAGCTTAGGGCTTTGATGTTGAAACAGGCTTTTGTGCCTTCACCTTTTCATAGGTTCGGCTGCAACTCGTTATCGTCCAAGAGTGCAATTAATCTCAGGTCTTGAGAGTGAAGTAGGCTTCTGGCCTTCGGGTGATTCGTAGACTCTGCACTATTGGGAATTTGGAAACCTCACCCTGGAGAAAACGGAATGATATCTATTGTTGGGCTTGACATCTGCAAGTCCTCTGTCGCTGCGTGCTTACTCACAGAGCGACCAGATGACCCACGCCAATATTATTACGATGCAGAGTTTTTAAAAATCTATGCCGATGCTTCTGGTATTAAACAACTACTAGACCTAAGACCCGACATCGCAGTGATGGAACCGACAGGCGTTAACTACGCTAAATTGTGGGGAACCCATCTCGCCCGTGCCGGAGTCAAAGTCTTGCTAGTCGGACACACCCAATTACGCTATTACCGAGAAAGTCACTTAGAACTACCCGATAAGGATGACGACGCTGATGCTTTGGCGCTTGCTTGTTACGCCTTTGACTATTTAGACAACCCAAGGCGGTTTCTGCAAGAACGCGACTACACGATTGTCAGAATCAGAGAACTGGTACTACGACTAGCGCACCTCAACCGAGTGCAGTCCCCCATTATCAATCGCTTGCGTCAAGATTTAGCGTGGCAGTTCCCGGAAGCTGCGTTAGTGCGATCGGTCCGTTGCAGCGACAATGTGCCGCTTCTGTGGGGGTGGCTTGCCGGGGAAAGGGAATCGAAAAAGTATGATAACCTTTATGCTCAGACGGTCGGATTAGGTCTAACGCCTACAGTTCACCATCACGCTTCTAGAATATGCGACCTGCAACGGGAAGAGATGAGCATCGAGGGAGAGCTTAAACAGCTGATAACCGATCCTAGATTCCTTCCTTACCGTAAAGTGTTTACCCGTTTCGGTTTTGGTCAACGAGTGGAAGCACTTATCCTCAGTCAGATTTACCCGTTTGAGAACTTCCTTAACCAAGATGGCAAACCCGACATCAAAATCCGCAAAGGGCGAAAGAGTGGTAAACCAACCAAGCGCCATCTCTCCCGCCGCCGATTTGAAAAAGCGCTTGGTGTTTCCCCAACTACGGAAGCATCCGGTGATAAATCTAAAAAGAAAATCGTTGGTGGTTCTGACTTGTGCCGGAAAGCTTTGTGGCAGTGGTTGTTTACCAGGATTGAGCCGGAAAAAGGCAGGTTAAAAAATGCGATCGGTAAATCTTTAGGTGCAGCGCTGGATGAGGAGAAGTCCGCAGGTAGACCCATAAAGTTAGTCAGGTCTAGGTGTTGCGCTAAAGCAGTTAGGCTGCTGTTTAAGGAATTAGTTGTAGAGTTCTCCTACTAAATGTCAAGTCACCTTGTTAAGGGGGACTTATTCTTTTACAAGTTGTTGCTAGAGTGAAAAGAGTCCCCTGCTAAGACTTCAACCATGAGCAAACAACCTGCCCGTATTTGTATATTAGGTGGAGGCTTTGGCGGTCTCTACACGGCTCTACGCTTAGATTCGCTACCTTGGGAAAGAGAGGAAAAACCGGAAATTGTGCTGGTCGATCAAAGCGATCGCTTCGTCTTCACTCCCCTCCTCTACGAACTTCTCACCGGAGAATTACAATCTTGGGAAATAGCACCAAACTTTAGTGAAATTCTTAGAAACACAAATATTCGTTTTTGTCAAGGAGTTGTTTCGGGAATTGATTTAGAACAGCAGCGAGTTCAATTGCAAGATAATTCCGAAATACCTTATGACAAGCTAGTTTTGGCATTGGGTGGCGATTCTCCTTTGGATATGGTACCGGGCGCTTCTGCTTATGCTTTTCCTTTCCGTACCCTAGCTGATGCTTATCGTTTAGAAGAAAGATTGCGACTTTTAGAAGCTTCGGACAAGGATAAAATTCGGGTGGCGATCGTTGGTGCAGGTTATTGTGGAGTTGAGTTAGCTTGCAAATTAGCCGATCGCTTGGGCAAAAGAGGGCGTTTTCGACTCATTGAACAAGGCAATCAAATTTTGCGTACATCCCCAGAATTTAACCGCGAAACTGCACTTAATGTATTAAATGCTAAGGATATTTGGATTGATTTAGAAACTACGGTTGATGCCATTGAACCTGATAGTATTTCCTTACTTTATAAAGGACAAATAGATACAATTCCCGCAGAATTAGTAATTTGGACAGCAGGAATGCGGGGGTCTAATCTAGTGAAAATTTTACCCTTGCAACAAAACCAACGCAGCCAATTAACTACTACATCAACTCTGCAAGCGATCGATCGTCCAGAAATCTTTGTTTTAGGAGATTTAGCAGATTGTCGCGATGCTGAGGGTCAACAAGTACCCGCTTCTGCTCAAGCAGCTTTTCAACAATCGGATTTTGTGGCTTGGAATATTTGGGCGGCTTTAAGCGATCGACCCTTACTATCTTTCCGTTATCAAAATACAGGCGAAATGCTAATTTTAGGAACCCAAGAAGCCTCACTCAGTAGTATGGGTTTGCAATTAAACGGTCAGTTAGCTTATACTTTACGCCGTCTAATTTATCTGTCCCGAATGCCTAATTTAAATCATCAATTGCGAGTCGGCGTGAATTGGATAGCCAACCCGATTTTGGAATTTTTGAACAACTAACGTTGCTGTATATCTTGACTAGTTGCACTATCTTTTGACTCGGTTTTGGTTTGAGGATTGCGACTACGAGAACCTATCAAATTAGATTTTTTCAGTTTCTTAACTCCACTAAGAACCACTAACGCCATCACTGTCGCAATCAAACTCATTTGCCATAAACCACAGCCTGCGGCTGCACCTAACCCAGCCGCTAGCCAAATTGTCGCCGCAGAAGTCAACCCTTTAATTTCTGCTTTTCCTGATTTTTCAGAAGATTGTTGCAAAATTATCCCTGCACCCAAAAATCCCACCCCTGAAGCTACACCTTGGATGGTTCGACTCAAAGCGTTAGAAGAGGCAAAAGTGCTATCGTTTTCTATCTGTAACGGAATCATCACAAACACCGCAGCACCTAAGCTGACAATCATAAATGTTCTCAACCCAGCAGGTCTACCAGGTTGGTCACGATTAAGACCAATTACACAGCCAATTAGCAAAGCCACTGTTAGTCTAAAAGCGACAACCTGCCAATTGTTAGCACTAAAAAACATCGAATTCATGACCACACCCCCCATTAGGACTTCTGTGCTGAGTAGAGATTCCCGGTTGATACTCAGCACTTTTGTGTGCAGATTCCAGCCAAAAGAGTTTTTCCGCTTTGCCTGCTAAACTAAATCTATCTCTGGTAAATCGAGCGATTTACCGATGTTTAAGATTAAGTATAGATTAAGATTAGGTTAATTTTGACAAAAATGCTAAGTTCTAAGAATTAGAGGCTGGGGAAAAAAGATGACAGATCCCAAAGAATTTCTTTACCCTAGAGGTCGTTATCACGGCAAATTCAAACCAGAGTACTTGGCGTTTGATGCGAATTTGCAAGAATTTGCTCAAAGAATAAGTTATATTTGCGCTCTGCAAACTAACGGTAAACTGTCTGCTGAGGAAGCTTACCAACAAATTAAGAGCCTTTGGAAACAGCTAAAAAGCTCAAAAAAACAATTAGGTATTGATGAGTCGGCAAAATCAGATGAGCAAG
The DNA here is from genome assembly GCF_041929275.2 of Floridaenema flaviceps BLCC-F50. NCBI lineage: Bacteria > Bacillati > Cyanobacteriota > Cyanophyceae > Aerosakkonematales > Aerosakkonemataceae > Floridanema > Floridanema flaviceps. Next base: position 1,728,589 of record NZ_JBHFNR020000001.1, read on the forward strand.
GTTAAAGAAAAGGGTTTTTGTTGGCATAGCCTTTAGAACAGAGGTTGTGTTTCCAACATTGCCTCTAAATTCAAAGCTGCTATATGCTGATAAGCTTGTTCGATGACTCGTTTACCCCGGAGAAAGCCTGTGTTAGCACCGGGACAAAGGTAGTTTAGCGTGTTTGGGGAAAAGCGATCGCGCAACCAAGCCACACTCCGCAGTTGTCGCCGCCAATGAAAAGTCTTAGAAGTTCGCAAAGGCACAGGCAAACCTTGCTGATTTGGTATCAGGTGACGACCAGAAAATAATACACCTCCTTGAGTGTTGGAATAAACACAGGAAGAACCCGGAGAATGTCCAGGTGTCCAAATAACTTGAGTTTGAGGAGTCAAGTTAAACTCTTGCTCAAAAGTCGTTACCTCTAAATCAGGCAAAAGATAAGCTTCCTGTTCTTGAATTAAAACTTGACAACCGAAAGCTGCTTGAATCTCCTTTACCTTACCAATACCGCCTCGGTGAGTGATGATTAACCAAGAGACACCGCCCTGATCTTGTAAAAATTGTTGATTTTCTTGATCCCAAGCGGGACAATCGATCAAAATGTGGGTTTGGTTTTCTACAATAAGGTAGGCTGTTGCTCCCAACGTATCACGATTGGGTGGAAAGGCAGAAATAGTGTCCAAGACAGCCCTTGCTAGTTTGGACATAACATGATTCTCATATTGCTCGTATTACTGGGAATAGCTACTTACTTTATCGTGAAGCGTAGCGTCGCTGGCATCACCACAACGCCTGTTTGGTTATTGTGGTTAGTGATGATGGCACCACCGTTCGTTTGGACTGGTTGGATTTTAGCTAATGGCAGAAATCGACCAATGCCAGGATTTTTGTTACTTGGTGTGTTCTTTGCTTCGTTAATTTTGTACACTTACCTGATTCAAAAGGGAAGAATACAACCGCAAGCAAAAGCAAATCAGACAACGAATAACTCCAAAACACCAGAAACAGCGAAGCCAGCTGATGCCGAAGCTGCAAAAGTACGCCCCATCAATAAAGAAGAGGAAGCACAACTGCGGGATTGTTTCCCTTGGTCAGTTTACTACCTGCAAGACTTAGAGTACCATCCCCAAGCGGTAATTTGTCGGGGACATTTGCGAACTAAATCCGAGGAAGCTTATCGGACGATTCGCGGTAATATTGAGGCTAGGTTTGGCGATCGCTTCCTAGTCGTCTTTCAAGATAGTTTTAGCGACCAACCCTTTTTTGCCCTAGTTCCCAACCCCCAAGCCCACCCCGAAGCTAAACGTCAAAATGCCAATTTCCATCGCCCCGGTTTAGCCTTAGCATTGTTGTTAATTACCCTCTTTACCACCACAGTAATTGGCACAGAAATTGCAGGCGTTACCGTCAAAGCTCTCCAATCCGACCCCAGTTTATTACTCAAAGGATTACCATACTCTTTAGCACTAATGACCATTTTGGGCGTTCACGAAATGGGTCATTACCTAATGGCTAGACGCTACAAAATTCGCACCACACTGCCTTATTTTATTCCCATCCCCTTTTTCCTGGGAACTTTTGGCGCATTTATTCAAATGCGAAGTCCCGTACCCAACCGCAAAGCCTTATTCGATGTGGGAATTGCAGGCCCATTAGCAGGTTTCATCGTTACATTACCCCTGCTAATTTGGGGATTGGCTAATTCTAGCGTTGTTCCCCTACCAACAAGGACAGGAATATTACAATTTGATGCCCTGATTCCCAATTTTTCGATTTTGCTAGCCACCTTAAGTAAACTAGCTCTCGGTAGCGAACTCACCGCTAAAACTGCAATTAATCTTCATCCAGTAGCCGTAGCTGGTTACATTGGTTTAATCGTCACAGCCTTAAACTTAATGCCAGTGGGACAACTCGACGGTGGTCACATTGTCCATGCCATGTTCGGACAAAGAAAAGCAGCTGCCATTGGTCAACTTGCTCGCTTGATCATGCTATTCGTCTCTTTAATGCCGATACTTTTCCAGGTGACTCTAATCCCTAGAGATTTTCTGTTATGGGCATTATTCCTGTTTTTGATGCCTGTGTACGATGAACCCGCGCTCAATGATGTGACAGAATTAGACAACCAGCGAGACTTGTTCGGTTTACTTTCCCTAGCACTACTGTTGTTAATCATTTTGCCTGCCCCTCAATTTTTAATGCGATTGTTGAATTGATAAGCCAGCAAAGTGCTATAATGAGTAATGTTGTGTGGGCACGTAGCTCAGTGGATAGAGCACCAGGTTCCGGTCCTGGGTGTCGGGGGTTCAAATCCCTCCGTGCTCGTTTGGTAGATTAGGAAATAATTTGTCTGTGTGGACAGATATTTGTCCGCGTTGACAGATTATTTGTTATTTAAGAAAGTCAATATCACTTTCAACATAGAATAACTTAAGCCAAGATCAAATTGATACCTTGGGTTTGAAACCCCAAATTTGGTAGTGTATGCTTTCCAAAGATGGCTATGACGAATGACTCTTTAGCATTATTCTAAATTCTATGCACTCAAAACACTGGTCAATCTTAAAACTTTCTGAAGCAGTTAAACGCGGATATTTTCGTACAGTCGATTTATTCGCTGGCTGTGGTGGTATGACTCTCGGATTTCACCGCGCAAAATATCGTTGCATTGCAGCTATTGAAATAGATGATAATGCTAGAAAATCACACGAGAAGAATTTCTCATGTTTCATGCCACTAGGGGGATACGCAGCTTATGGAGATATTACAAAAGTCGATCCATTCACTGCGGTGTCACACTTATGCCCTTTATTTCCTCATCCTGAAAGTGAAGTAGACATTATCATTGGTGGCCCGCCTTGCCAAGCTTTTTCTCGCCTTGGTCGTGCTGCCTTGTGGGATATAGCAGGCAAGAAGTATGCTCATGGCTTTGATGAAAGAGCTACAATGTACCACTATTTTCTCTCCTATGTGTCAGCTTTAAAACCCATTGCTTTTGTTATGGAGAATGTAAGAGAAATTGGCAAGTTTGTTGGAAGAAATGTAGCTGAAGAAATTGCCGTCACTGCTAATGAACTTGGCTATGAAACCCGATACACTCTCTTAAATGCAGTTTGGTATGGTGTTCCTCAATTAAGAGAAAGAATGTTTTTAGTAGGTATCCGCAAAGAATTAAATATAAAACCTTCATTCCCAGAAATTAAATATAAGTATGACATACCTGTTGGTTATTCAACATCACGAGCAGGTACAGGACATATTGAAGTTTTACCTCCATATATCCACTATGTTGATCATCATAAGTTTGCTTCCAAAGTCTTGCCAGCAGTAACGGCATCACAGGCATTTGCTGACCTGCCACCAATCTATCATCACCTGGATGGGAGATCTGGGAAAGGATTTCCGAGAAATGTAAACCTGAAAATGAGGTACCTACCTAAAAATAACAAATTTACAGAAACCATGAAAAAATGGCCTTATTTTCAAAATAATACGGATGAATTTACGGGACACATAATTCGTTATATGCCTCGTGATTATGAAATATTTCGTAGAATGTCAGAGGGTGATATGTATCCTGAAGCTCTTGAAATTGCCTTAGAAATATTTCAAGAAAAAATAGCACAGTTAGAGTTAGAAACAGGAAAAGAAATTAAGGAAGGAAGTGCCGAATGGAAGAGAATATATAAAGAAATTGTTCCACCTTATAAAGTTCATCGTTATCCAAACAAGTTTCGTAAGATGTGGTCTGACCAACCAGCAAGAACTGTTCCTGCCCATATTGGTAAAGACTCATATTCTCACATTCATTTTGATAGTAATCAGGCACGAGGAATATCGTTACGAGAGGCAGCTAGATTACAGTCATTTCCAGACGCATTTCAGTTTCATGGCAGTATGAACTCACAGTTAACACAGATTGGTAATGCTGTTCCGCCTCTCATGGCTTTTGCAGTAGCGAAATGTCTTCGAGCAGATTTAGTGTCAGCTTGGCAGAAAATTAATCAGTCAGTTTGTAACCTCCCAAATTATAAACTCTTAGCATGAGCAGATTTAGCTATGTTGTTAGAAGGCTGGTTGCCTCAAACCTTGGATGGTTTTTAGAGACAAGAAAAACTGTTGGCGAAGCAGGACGTGAACGAGCAGTTAACATAAATAAACCAATTTTCTATGACTGGTTTCCTCATGTTGTACCAACAGAAAACCGAGTGTATGTGAAGTGTCGGTATTTTGCGGCTGATGGGACACAACTTTCATCACATATCATAATTGAAGACTCACGACCAGTTGCTCTCCAAGGTAAAGGCAAAAACTGGCGGTTAGCCGGAGATGCTATACAAGGCTTGTTTTATGGCAGCATCCGAGAAGGTGACTTGATGATTATGGTCTTTGACAAGGCTACCATACCTTTCCCAACTCTCTCATGGATATGTATTCGGAGTCCAGAAGGTCAGCCCTATCGCGTGATTCCTATTACAGAGGAACAAGCTTACTACAATATCCTCGAACTGTTGGGACAAGATACTCGAAATATGTGGACTCCAACAGTTGACATAGCTTTGGTTGTAACCCAACAAATTAAACAACTTTATCCAGCAGCTGGAGAGTTACTGATGGAATTGGAAATGACAATAGATGGTTGTCGCCATGCCTCAGATGATATTCGGCAACTACTAATTGTACGTAACAATTCAAGTTACATCCTAGAAACTGATGAGGATGAGCAGGCTGAAACTGCTGATAATTCAACTATCCCAGATTATTCTCCAGTAGCAAGTGATCGCCGACAAGTGGCAATGCGTCAAATTAGAGTGCGTCGTGGACAATCTGCATTTCGTAAAGCACTGCGATCGCGCTACGGAGAACAATGTATGATTACTGGTTGCAATTTGATGGAAGTCGTTGATGCTGCCCATATATCTCCCTATCGTGGTGAAGAAGATAATCACCCTGACAACGGACTCCTTCTGCGTACAGACTTACACACTCTATTTGATCTTGACTTCCTTGGTATTCATCCAGAATCTTTGCGGATACAACTGCATCCAGCAGCCCTTGCTGCTGGTTATCACTTCCCGGAAAACCACACTCTTCTGTGTGCTAACGAGCGTCCAAGTCAGATAGCTCTTGAGTCTCGATGGACGCTCTTTCAAATGCGTCTTCAGGCTTAAGCGTAAAAATCTTTAGTGTCTCTTTCTGGTTGCAACGGGTTAACAATGATATCATCAGTATTAAAATATCCGCTTAAAATATCCTCAATAACTATCTGATCCGTAAGTCCCTCTGTAATTAATCCAAAACTAATCATAACTAAAAATTCTTAGGCAATCCCCCGATATAACCCCGCAAAAATGCTTCTGATAATCTTACAGGTTCTTGTCCTTCTAAAGGTTTTGGCGATAAAATTCTTCTGGCTTTAGTATGACCTAATTTATTGCGGTAAATCACAAAAAGTCTTTGTTCATCATCATCTAAATTTAATCCATCTAAAATTGCTGGGTTATGGGTTGTGAAGATGACTTGTCGATCGTACCTTTTAGCTAATTCTACTAATTCTTTAACCAATCTACGAGCTAATCTAGGGTTCAGCGAAACATCAATGTTATCTACAGCAAAGAACTTAGGTGTATCATCGCTGATAAAAAGACAGAAGTAAAACAGGAGAAAGAGAAAGCCTTCATTAGAACTATTCTGAGTAAAATAATCTAGTTCAGGTGCTAAATATTTATCTTTGATTTGAATTACTCTTTCACCTGGAAATAATTTATGGGTAATTGCCAAATCTTCAAACCAATCTATTAGCTGCATTTTTTCTTTTATTTCTTGCAGCTTATCTTTATTTTCTTCTAAACTCAAAACCGTTAATAGTTTGAATAATCCTTCTCCCTTGATACCTAAAGGTTGAATTTGACCTTCTTCGTTAAAAATGCGTAAGCTTGAGTTTTCGGGAGAAAAAATTAAAAATCTTTTTAGTAAGTTACTATATTCGTCGTTTTGTTCCAAGAAAGAGGTTTTAACATTTTTTTGTGGCAAAAATGTGGCTTTTACACCTTGATAAATTTCTTCTCTAGATTGATGGGAAAAATTTAGTGGATCTTTATAAATTAAATCAACTATTGCTTGAATTTTTCTCGATAAGTCATTGTCTAATTGGTCTGAATTAACTAAAACCCACTTAGAGTATGGTTTACCATCATGCTGTAAATTATAGGTAATGATTTTATCTGGGTGAAATAGCAAATTTATTTTAATTTCTTTGTTTAAATTATCGGTGTTAAAAGCCGATCGCATAAATTGCGAATCTGTAACTCTAATCCCCCTAGAAGCTAAAAACTCATTATCCAGCTTATCAGCTGCGGCGGCTGCACTTAAAGCTATAGCTTCTAAAATATTAGTTTTCCCACAGCCATTTTCACCTATTAAAACGGTGACTCTTCCCAATTCAAGTTTTAACTCTTGAATTGATTTGTAATTTTCTATCCCAATTTCTTTGATCATAATATTTATGGTGATAGAGAATGGAGATTGAGGATTGGGAATCAAAATATCAACTACAGTTGAGTTTTCCCAAATCCAGGGAAAACTCCTTCCCGACAGTGATATTATTCAGTTGTATCGGGTGTTTTCCCTTGTACTCCTTTGAGAATACGAGAAAGTTCGCTTTTTTCATCAACACTAATCCGAGAAGGTGAACCACTAATAATTCTTTCAAAGTTGCGGAAAGTATCTTTAATTTCAGGGCCTTTTTCACTAATTGTATATTCACGAATTCCTTTGTCATGCCAGGAACCGCGCATTTTAAAGACGTTGATCGCACGGGACATTTCGCCGCGAATTTCTACATATTGCAGCATTAAAATGGTGTCTGTAATGGTGGAAATATGGGAATCTGTAATGGAATGTGATCCCATAAATTGATCGGTGGTGTTGGTGAAAAAGCCTGTGATTTCTTCTTGTTTGGCAAATCCAGTTACACCAATTACGAATTGACGAAAGGCGTTGTTACTAACACCTCTGGCTAAAGCTGATAAGGAATCAATGGCAATTCTCGAAGGTTTAAATTGAGCTATTTCTAATTTGATAATTTGTAAATGGTCTTCTAATCCGGCTGATTCTGGGTAAGCACAAATGATTTTTAATAAACCTTTTTGTTCTAAGTCTTCAAAATCAATTCCCCAAGAATAGGCGTTGCGGGAAAGTTGGGCGCGAGATTCTTCATAAGCGAAAAGAATTGCTCTTTCGCCACGCATACAAGCGTCTTGTAAAAATTTACTAACTAGGAGGGTTTTACCTGTACCTGTGGCTCCTGTTGCTAGAATAATTGAATCTTTGAAGAAGCCTCCTCCACACATTTCGTCTAATGTTTTCACGCCGGAAGACACTCTGGCATTAGATGAACGTTGGGTAAGGCGCATTGCTCCTAATGGGAATATGTTAATTCCTTCTCCGGTAATTGTGAAGGGATATTCGCCTTTCATGTGAGTGGTACCGCGCAATTTTAGGATTTCAATTGTGCGGCGACGGCGTTCTCCTTCTAGGACGTTGCGAACAATTACTACGTTATCGGAAACGAATTCTTCTACTCCAAAACGCGCTACAGGGCCATATTCTTGTTCGCGTTCTGTGGTCATAATTGTAGTAACACCAACTTGTTTTAATCTGGCGACTAGGCGAAAGATTTCTCGGCGCACTACTGAGGCGGCATCATATTGTTGAAATACGGCGGTTACGGAATCAATAGAAACTCTTCTGGCTTTATATTTACGAATGGCATATTGTAGTCTTTCAATTAAGGCGGAAAGGTCAAAACTACCGACTACATCTTGCCCTTCTGGATCGGGAGAAGCATCTAAAATAAATAATTTTCCTTCGTCGATCAAGTGTTGTAAATCCCAACCAAAACTGGAGGCGTTTTTAATAATATCTGTTGGGGATTCTTCAAAGGTGACAAATACGCCAGCTTCATCGAAATTAATGATGCCATGATAGAGAAATTGTATAGCGAGTAAGGTTTTCCCAGTTCCAGATGTACCGCTGACTAAAGTAGTTCTACCGACTGGTAAACCTCCATGACTGATGTCATCAAATCCCTCGATGAGGGTACGAATTTTTTCGACTCCTATTTTCACTCGATTCGGTTGTTTATTTTGACTACTTTTACTCATTGTTTGGCTCGTAAGAGATAAAATTTATTTACTATAAACCAAGGGCGGGATTATAGCTTACCATAAAACGGTCTATGGAGTTGCTATAGACATGAAAGAATATACTCTATAGTTCTAATTGTTCTTCTTCTCGCAGTTCTTCGTAAAGCAAGTCTAAGCCTATTAATACTTTTTCTCGATCGGAAAGGTCGCCAATAATTTTCCGTACTGGTGGAGGCAGGATTTTAGCAAGGGTAGGAGTAGCTAAAATTTTATCTTCTTCTGCTAATTGAGGATTTTTTAAGACATCAATAACTTTCAGGGCGTAGACACCTTGGAATTCTTCTTCAAGAATGTTCTTTAGTGTTTTTAAAGCCCTGACAGAGTTAGGGGTATTTCCGGCAACATAAAGTTTGAGAACGTAGGTTTTTTTGAGCGGATTCATAAATCAAGTTTTGTTTAAAATGATACGAGGTATAGACTAAACTTAAACAACTTTGTTTTCAAGAGTCTTTTGGTAACGAGCGTCGATACATTTCACAAAGATGAGCGATGACATCAATTAAGGTGAGGCGGTAATCTAAGAGAATCTCATCGCCGCGCCCTTCCAGTTTTAGTTGTTTAGAAATTTCATCCATTAACTCCATGTGAATCTCTACGATATAAGTAACTGAAATATCTGCAAAGAAAGCTACATTTACGAATTCATCAATTTTTTGATTGAGATTGCTATTGCCGACAAAGTATTCTAAAACGATTTGCCGATATGCAGCTTTCAGGTTTTCGATGAACTCTTGTCTTTCTGCTGAAGGAAGGTTGCGGAAAAAGTTTTGGGGGTTTCGCTTGTAATACACACCTAAGTATCCTAGTCGTTCCTTCAGTTTCTCAGCTAGTCGGCGCTGCTGCTGAAGCAGAACGTTTTCTTCCTCTGGAATGGTATCAGTGTCGGAGTTGGTGTTACACCAGGGGGCTACTGAGGAGAGCTTGAGGAAGTTGGCGATCGCCTCGTCAATATAATGGTTTATATGGCTAATTTGGTTATGGTAGACATATATAGCAGCAGCGTAATAAAATAAGCTCCCTTCTCCTGATGTTAGCTCTTTGGCTGGGCTTTTTGGTGCGTCGGCTATTGCAGTTTCTCGGTTTTCATCGCTTCTCTGATTATCGGGTAATTCTGGTGCTGGCTGGGCAAGCGAATTAATCTCTATGGCTAGGGAATCTGGCTTTAAGATGACTAATGGGAGCAGTGTTCCTTGTGTGTATAGCTGATTAACCAATGAGATTAAATCGGGGCTATCCTCTAGAATCAGGCAGTCTAAGATTTGCTTTTCCTGTTCAACAAATTGTAAAAACTCCTCTAACGATCGATATTGTGTCAGCACGTAACGTTCGTCGCTTAAATAATGCTGAAGCGATCGGGCTAGAGTCTCAGAATCGAGTAATGTACAGATAGTAAGTGACAATCGCACTCTTGTTTTGCGCTATAAAGGTGGAATTGTTGTATAATGCCGACCTGGTTTCAGGTTGGCACTTGTGTGAATAATTCAACACAATCTTTAACAATAAGCTAACATTTGTTGAATTGTCATTAATTGTAATTGCCCAGACATAAGTAATTTTAACGCTGGGGTCATAATTGATATAGGCTCGATTAAAACGTGCTTAACTATACGGATTCACTTTAACCCTGCTACAGTTTTGCTTCCACTCTAAACTAGAGGCACCGCCTACCCTCACTGTAGCCATAAGAGAGAAACTAACCACAGAAATTGAGTGAGGGAGGCAATTCCAGCTGTTTTACCCGGTCAGCGAGAAAGCTTACGCTATGCCAAGCCCAGATGTCAAAGAATTTATCGCGTTTGTTCCCACTTGCACCCAGAGGACTGCTTTGGGAAAGATACTGGATATTTTCCAGCAGAACAAGTGCGATCGCATTGTGGTAGTAACTGAACAAGATACTCCTTTAGGAGTATTGCATTTGTATAGTTTACTGCCTTATCTGCGCGAAAAAAAGGGAAAAAAATCCTCACCTAGTTCCTCAACAACTACTGAAAAACTGGAAAATCAGGAAAAAGCTGTTTCCACTCGTTCTCAGGGGGCAGGAAGTAAATCAAGTTTACTCCAGCCATTATCACAATTGGATTCAACTGTCATCACCCCATTGGCTACTTTACCTGCTGAATTTAGTTTGCGGGAATTTTGGCCCTATCTCCGAAATGAAATTCCCCGGTTAGGCAAAACTCAAGATTTGGGTTTAGTTAATTTGGCTGGTAAATTTTTGGGAATGCTGGATATTCAACGTTTGTTAGAATATATGGCTACTGATTCATCAGGGCTGCAATTAAATGAGGAATCACTTAATTTAACTAGAGTAGCATTAACAAATCAGAAAAATTTACCTGATGAAGAAGCAACGCTGAATTCTCTAATTCAACTTTTAGAAAGGCTACCTTTGCCTTTGATGTTGCAAACTGGTAATGGTCAATCAGTGAAACAAAATTTTGCTTGGCGACAATATTTTGATTGCCTACAAGATGCTGATTGGCTGCGAAAAGAAATTGCCGAATTATTAGAGTTTCTCCCATCAGAAGAACAGGGTAAATTTCAACACGCAGTTCATTATTACACTGAGAAACCCAGTAATTGTAAAGAGAATGAAGAAGAAAGATTTGCCACACCTGTTTCTTTACCTAAGTTGTGTCAGTTAGGGAATAATCCTGATAGCTGTACTTGTGTTTGTCCGATGCAAAATGGGACAGAAAGAGTTTGGCAGTTTGTGAAAATACCTTTAGGAAATGTTTTATATAATTCCGATTTGTCGGTGAAAGAAACAAATTTATCAATGGATTTTTCCCAAGCCAATGAGTTTCGGTTAGCTAATTTAATTTCGCGAAATATCTTGGAGGAAATTGGAGATAATACAGCCTCAGCATCATCGAAGAATTTATCAGGAGATGATTTATGGTTGGTGTTGGCGCAGGATGTTACTGAGTCGCACCAAGTAGCTAAGGAGTTGGCGGCTAAAAATGCGGATTTAATGCAATTAAACCGTTTGAAAGATGAGTTTTTAGCTTGTATTAGTCATGAACTAAAAACACCGTTGACGGCAATTTTAGGTTTATCGAGTTTGTTGAAGGATCAAGTGTTAGGAGAATTGAACGATCGCCAAGCCCGTTATACCAGATTAATTCATCAAAGCGGTCGTCATTTAATGATTATAGTTAATGATATTTTAGACTTAACGCGGATGGAAACGGGACAGCTAGAGTTAATGTTAGCACCAGTGGATATTCATGCGGTTTGCGATCGGGCTTATCAGCAATCTCGCCAAATTCATTTAAGCAGAAAAAGTGCCGATCCCGATGATATAAATTCTACCGAACCAGAAACCAGGTTTATATTAACAATTGAATCGAAATTAGATAGCTTGGTTGCAGATGAAATGCGTCTGCGACAAATGCTAGTTCACTTGTTATCTAACGCCTTAAAGTTTACCGAAGTTACAGGGGAAATTGGCTTAAGAGTAAGTTACTGGGAAGGTTGGATTGCTTTTACGGTTTGGGATACAGGTATTGGCATTCCTGAAGATAAACAACACTTAATTTTTCAGAAATTTCAACAATTAGAAAATCCCTTAACTCGCCAGTTTGAAGGAACAGGATTAGGATTAGTTTTAACCCAACGTTTAGCGCGGTTACATGGTGGAGATGTTAGCTTTACTTCTAAACCAGGAAGCGGTAGTGAATTTACTTTACTTTTACCTCCTAGTCCTCCCAATAGTCAATGGGAAGTAGAACCGGAAGGAAAAGGCGAAAAGTTCTCTTTTAATGCAACTGGTATTAATACTACAACTAATTTAGCAGTTACGAATATTTCATCTCGCTTAGTTTTAGTTGTCGAATCAATTCCGAGATTAATTGAAGATTTAAGCAAACAACTTTCTAGTTTAGGGTATCGGGTGGTAATTGCGCGATCGGGAACTGAAGCTTTAGAAAAAGCCCGTAGACTACAACCTTATGCTATTTTCTTAAATCCCTTGTTACCTTTGCTTTCTGGTTGGGATGTTTTAACTTTATTAAAAGCATCTCCCCAAACGCAACATATCCCCGTAGTTGTGACTGCTAGCAGAGGCGAAAAAGACTATGCTTATGGCAAACGTGCAGATGGCTTTTTGTCTTTACCAATCCAACAAGATAGCCTAAAACAAAGTTTAGAAAAAATCATTCACCCAGCCAAAATTTCCCAGCAACAGTCAACAAATACTAGTTTGACTATTCTGCGCTTAAATGCGGGTGAGAAAAATTTGGATTCACGAATTCGCAGTCCTAATTCTGCACCAAACTCCGATCCTGATTTGAGTAACTTGTTACATCAACATAATTATCGAGTGTTAGAAGCTGATGATTTAGTGCAAGCAGAGTTGTTAGCGAGAATTTGGCAACCTCATGTAGTTTTATTAGAAGGTAAAATTGTCGAACCGCAAAGTTATTTGGAACAATTAATTGAATACCAAGCTTTAGCTAGTCTACCTTTAATAACTATGGATGAAACGACTACTCAAGCAGCTTTACAAGTAAGTCATAAGCAGGAAAATACGAGTTTACAAGTATATCCTTGTTTGGGCGTTAATGGTGCGTTGCCAGAAGCGAATATTTTGCTACAAGCAATTCAAGTTGCTGCGGGTATTGGCTGCAAATTAACCATTTTGGTGGTTGATATTTCTACGATGCCAGATTTAGGTAGAAGTTTTACAAATGAATCGCCAGAGGTAAATTGTAAAAAACGGACAGAATGGTTACAAGCTTTAATTCAATATTTACAAACGGCTGGTTTGAGAGTTGTTACTGGTCAATCTTGGGCAGAAGTTTTACAACAGGCGCAACATTGTAGCGTTGATTTACTATTAATTGATTTGGGTAAAAGTACACCAAATTCAGCTTTGGTAAAAGCCCTTTCTGATTTACGCCAAGTAGCCCAAAGACCACCAACATTAGTGTTAGTTAGACAAGGTGGAAAATCTACGAATGAGAAGATAGATAATAACCATAATTTAACTATTTCGTCTGGGGAAACAGCAACTTACCAGTTAGATTTTTGGGCTTCTACTTTGGGTGATGTGGCAACTAGTATTTTGCCTAGTTCAATTTCAATGGAGGATTTGTTGAATCAAATTAGGCGTGCATTATTGCAAGCGAATTCTTCTGGTTCTAATCCTCAACTATGTGTCAATAAATTAGTAAAAAGTTATCAGCAAACGCGATCGATCGATTTCTCATAAACTCGCCCTAGCGGTTAAAACCGCGCCTATACAAACAAAACCTGCCTCCGCAGGTTTCAAAATTCGTTATTTCTAAATAGTCCGCGTAGGTGGACTAAGTTTTGTGTAGTTGCGGTTTTAACCGTGAAAACAGGGGCGGGCAGGATGCCCACCCCACAAGAAAGCTGTAACTCTTGTGGGGTGGGCATCCTGCCCGCCCCATCCTCATCTAACTATTATCACTTTATTTATTTAGACCTACTTATTTTCAAACTTAATTCTTCTTTAAATTTTGGGCGAAATTGTTTCAGTTCATCACAAACTCCCCCAAATTTTAGAATTCAATGGCACTATCTAACACAGAGGAAGTTTCTCAAGCTTCCGAGTATAAGGAGCAGCAGTGATGAAGGAACAAAAAGCTAACCGATACATGGAACTTCTGGAAATTCCCCCAGGATATGTAAATATTATGGGCTATGTGGATGAATCAGAAGTTAATGGCCCTGGCTGTCGTGCGGTAATTTGGGTACAGGGATGTTTGCGAGAATGTCCGGGTTGTTTTAATCCGGCTTCTTGGTCTTTTGAAATTAATGATTTAGTTTCTATTGATAGTTTAGTTCACCGAATTTTGAGTAATCCCAAAAATACTGGCGTAACTTTTTCTGGTGGGGAACCTTTTTGGCAAGCTTCGGCTTTAGCAAGTGTAGCGCAAAAGGTACGGGCGGAAGGGTTAAATGTAATGTCGTTTACTGGTTTTACTTTAGAACAATTGCGATCGGAATATGCCCCCGCTGGTGCTCATGAATTGCTGGAACAATTAGATATACTAATTGATGGCCCTTATATGCAACATTTGGCTGTGCATTCTCCTGATTGTCCGGTAGCTTCTAGTAATCAAAGAGTTCACGTTTTTAATCCAGCTTTAAAAGACAAAATTTCTTGGGCGAGTGACCAAATTGAAATTCACATTTTGAAAGATGGAAGTCGAATTGTAACTGGTTATTATGGTCAGTTGCAGTTGGATGAAGCGTGAAAGGTGGGTTGAGTCTTAAGTCTTGTGCGCTAGGAGTTTTGCTGATGCCTTCTCCATTTCCCGGTATGAATCCTTATTTGGAACATCCTTCCCTCTGGGCAGGAATTCATCATCGGTTAATTACAGCGATCGCCAATGACCTCGCCCCCAAGCTTCGCCCAAAGTACATTGTAGCGATCGAGGAGCGGGTATACGAAGTGAGTGGAGATATGGCTCTGCTGGTGGGTGTACCCGATGTCTCCGTACAAAGTTCGCTGTCTTTAACACAATCAACTGAATCCAATCTCGCTGTTGCCTCCACAACAGAGTCAGTCGAGGTTTTGCTACCTTTACCAGAGATTGTGACAGAAGCATACTTAGAAATTCGGGCTGTGGAAACCGAGGAAGTTGTTACCATCATTGAGGTGCTTTCCCCAAAAAATAAACACATAGAAATCGGGCGGTTGCAATACGAAACAAAGCGGTTAAAGATTTTGGGTAGCGCAACTAATTTCGTGGAAATCGATTTATTGCGTCAGGGAAATTCGATGCCAATGGTCGGAAATTTTGGGCAAAGTCACTATCGAATTGTGGTCAGTTCTGGAGAAATCCGTCCGAAAGCTCAACTTTATGGGTTTAATTTGCCAGCTAAAATTCCTGAATTTACAGTGCCATTAAGGGCTGGTGAACCGGAACCAGCGATCGCTTTAAAATCATTGCTAGATGAGATTTACGATCAGGGGAGCTATGACTTAAGAATTGATTACAGCCGCCCCCCAATTCCCGCTTTGTCGGAACCGGATATGGCTTGGGTGAATGAGACATTACAGCAGCAAAGATTAAGATAGTTCGCCATAACAAAAAGCGTTACAAAAAGGAAGTAAAGCAACTTTTAATACACATCTAAACTCAAACTAAATCCCGGTAATACATCTTCTCCTAACAATTCAGTTGGTAAATTTCGCAATTCTACCGCTTGTCCTAAACGATAAATTTCCACTTGTTGCTGTTGGGGATTAATCAACCAACCCAATCTTACTCCTGCATCCAAATATTCTCGCATTTTCTCTTGCAACATTGACAAATCATCTGTTTCTGACCTTAATTCAATTACAAAATCTGGTGCAATGGGGGGAAACTTCCGCCTTTGTTCTGGTGTCAAAGCTTCCCAACGTTCGCGCCTAATCCAAGCAGCATCAGGAGATCGATCGCTACCATTTGGTAACTTAAAAACAGTAGAAGAACTGAAAGTGTAACCGAGTCGAGTTTGCCGATTCCAATTTCCTAAATCAATAATTAAATCAGCTTCTCGATTACCACTTTCTCCGCCAACGGGAGGCATAATAATTAATTCTCCTTTTGCATTACGTTCAAAATTCAACTCGCGGTTATTTTGGCAAAGTTGATAGAATTGTTCATCTGTTAAATCAACTGTATTTAGGTTTAATTTTAGGCGGGTGAGTATCATATTGCCTCGAATACATCACTAAATTTCATAGCTTGCAACACTCGTTGATATGGTAAAGTTACCATATTAGACAATTAGTTGTGATGTAGCGCAAAGGAAAATGGCTAATAAAGTTTAACAATTCAATTATGGCAAAGTTACCTAGAGAAACAACGGAAACAGTATTAAACCTGAAACGACAATTAATAGATATTCTTGATGAAGCTACAGCAACAGAGTTTGTTATCTTTGAAAGTTTTGGAGAGACAGATGAAACTCTCCCATTCTTAGATGAGATGAAAAGTGTAGCAGAACAAGCAACATCCCGGTTTTCTCAACTCTCGGCGCTACAACTTCGGATTGGAGAAGCTCAACCCAATGCCTCTGCTGATATATTAGAGTTACTAGCGCAGGGAATTGCCCAAACCCAACAGAGGATTCCTGCTTGGGAGCGTAGTATCCAAGAGGTGAAACTTGAATGGAACCTGCCATGACTAATCAACCGCGAATTCCCGATCCAGAAACACGGGCACGTCTCCTTAGTTCTTTGCGCCAAACTCGCTTGGAATTGGAAGAGTTTGGTTTACAACTAGAGGAAGTTATTGCGGGATTAGAAAAACAGATTCGTGAGCAAAAGTTACAGCGGATAGAGAAAGCAAAGCAAAAACTGAAGTAAGTCAATTGAAATTACAAGATTTGACTTTTCTCTTAAATAATTTTTCCTTTGCTAATTGTAGAACTGCGATCCTCAGATCTTGCACCTGTCGCTTGAGCTATTAGCCTGCGAATCAATTCGCAGGCTAATAGCTCAAGTCCACTAAAGTGGACTGAAAGCTTTTAATTTCAAATATTGTAGTCCTCTTCAGAGGAGTTTCGCTATTAGCCCGGGACTTGAGTCCCAGGCGGATTTTGGCAGTGGTGCAAGATTTGACGATCGCTCTTTTCCCTCATTATTTAAGCAGTAGTTTGAGTTAACAGTGCTGCAATTTCTTTTTGCACTTGCTCAAGTTCTTGGCGTTTTTGGGCGATGAAAGCTTTTTCAACTTCGCGTTGTTCTACAGTTTCTTTGTGGGCTTTTTCTTGCTGTTCTAGAAGATTTTCGTAAGACGATATGAGATGTTTAATAGCGGTATCAGCAAATTGCATTTCGCTACTAAACGCAGACAAGATAACTTTCTCTAGCTGTTCAGTAATTTCAGTCTGTGAGTCTTTAAATTTCTGTAATCCTATCTCACAAACTTTTTGTTTAATTTGGTTGTGAATACCGTCTACATCCAAAAGTCCGAAACCAAAAGCACCGATTAATCCTGCTCCAACTCCTACTAAGATTGCGGGAATAATAGTCAATGGGCTTAGAAACATTAACCCCATAGTGCCTAAACTGCCCAAACCAAAACCACCTAGAAAACCACCAGCTCCAGAAAAATTGCCATCTATTCCTTTAATCTTTATCATGCCTACATTCAGGCTCAATTCATCATTCATTTGAGTGGTTAGTAATTTTAAATTATCTTGAAGTGACTCTAGTTCGTTGATAATTGTTCTCCTAAGTTTTGATAGTATAGGTCTGAGGATAGAATCTTGCAGTTCATTATTACCCCATTCATTGATTCCTTTTTGTATTTCTCGAATGAACTGATCGACGTAATTTTGAATTAGTTTGTCCTGGCTCCAGATATGACTATGCCCACCATCATTCCATTTTTTACTTTTTTCTGCCATCCGTTCAGGTAAGCTTTTCATCCAGGTATCCCAAGAAGCAGTAGCTTTTTCAAGTGCTTCTTTCTTCAGCTTGGTTGCTAAATTCTGAATTTTCACATCTCGTCCACTGGCTTCGCCAATCTGTTCCCAAACTTTCTGCTTTTCTACTTCAGAAAGATTGATACTACCATTGATAATTTGTTCAGCCTGGTGTAATCCATTTAAACTTGATTCAATCAATTCGGAGGCTTTTTTAATAGCCTGACTAATCTCTATCCAGCCTCGCTCAGTTGTAAGAAATGTTTCAACAGACTGTGTAAAATTTTGGAATGTTTCTAAATATTCATTGTTTGTTTGGTACAAAATCGCCTTCAGAGCAGCCTTAGCAGAAATGTAGTGAATTCTATTTTCATCCGAGGTTAGCAAATTCTTCTGTTTAACGAAACTTTTCAACTTTTGAATTACATCTTGCCGATCTTGTTCCTCATCTAGTAAATCCATGAAATTCACAATAATAAAAAGATTTTCAGCAGGTTCATTTTCCTTACCGCCATTCAATTGAGTTTTGACATCTTGAATTAATTCTTGTTCCTTTTGTGGAAGCAGGTGCATAGCACTTGTGAGGAAAATAGCGGCATCTGTATCTTTAAGAAGTTGTTGAGTAATAGCAGTGCGGTAAGGATGTTCATTTAATCCGGGGGAGTCGAGAATTTCTACCCCATTTCTACATAATTCTAAATCTGGATGTTCAAAAATTATCTCTGCAATATCACTTTGTCCTAACTGTTCACTACGATGATCTCTTGCTTCTTCTTTAGGAATAGATGCTTTAGCTTTGTATTCTTCCAACGCAATCTCTTCTTCTCGTCCATCTTTATAACGACAAACAACGCGCTTTTGCGTTCCATATTTTAAAACAGTAATTGTACCGCTACAAGGAATTGCTCTGACAGGTTGAATTTCTTCTTGCAATAAAGCATTTAATAAGGTTGACTTACCTTGGCTAAATTCTCCGACAACTGCTAATCGAAAACGTTGAGCTTGAAGTTTTTTAGAGATTTTTACTATTTCTGTGGTTAGAGTTGGGGGTAATAGATTGCGATCGCAACAATCCCGAATTACATTGTATAATTGAGCGCAAAGATTATCTAATTGCCGCTTATACTGATTAAACTCTGCTAATTTATGAGAATAATTAGCTCGATTTTGTTGAGTTTCTGGAGTTTGAGATGGCTCAGAAACAGCCGCTTGTTCATTAGTATTAGTTTCAAAAAAAACTTGCTGCTGTTGAGGCTTTTGATTTTCAGATCCGGGAGATAGCGATTCTAGAATATCATTAGCAGCGTTAACAAAAATAGTGTCTAACTCATGAAACTGAGCCGGATCAAGTAAAGATTTAACTTCTGACAACGTTGCTGCATTCACATTTTCTTGACGACTAAAACCAGCTTCTAATACTGCCAAATGAGCAGTTTTAACGCCTAACCAATCAGCAATTACTTCTAAATAACGCTTTTCTCGCGCATCAATTGCCCCATCTGCGGCTGACATTTCATAGCCAAAACTGAGTAACAAAAGCTTTTGGGATTTAGAAAAAGAATTTGTTAACTTTAATAAGTGAGTAGACTTAGTATAATCTAAATTTTCCTTCACTCCCTTAACCATCAATTTGGTTAGTTCACGCACGCCACCTTGAGCAGGAATAAATTTATTGAGAGTTTTTTGTAACCTTTGCTTTTCCTCTTCTGTCACCTGGCTATCAGCATATATTACACCTAGCAGTAATGTTACTAAAGCAGCGAGAAAAATTACGGAAGGAGTCACATCTTCTTGACAGAGCTTCTGTCCAGTAATGTTAGATAACAAGTCAACAGCCTGAGAATCAACCAGTTTAGTATCCATAAACTTTACAATCAAATAGATTTCCCGTAACTATTATTCCCAGTCTCAGCCGAAAATAAACATAGGGTAAATACGGTTATTTTTCTTGACAATGTGAGTTACCCTCAAAATCAGGGGAATAATTAAGGCAGGTGAAAGATGAACACCCGTAAGCTGATATTGGAAATATCGGAATCGCTTTATGAACAGTTGGAGCGTGTCGCAGAGATGAGCGAAGAGTCTAAGGAAACGATCGCCATTAGAATCATCGCTGGGCGGCTACCTTCTGTCGCTAGACAAGCTCAAGAACTTAAAGAAATGCTTGACTCGATAACTCCCGATCAACTGCATGGTGAAATAGGTCTTGAAGAGGCAGTCGATCGTGAATTCATCTAATAGCTCTGATTCCTATATTCCCCAAAAGGGAGACATTGTTTGGATAGATTTTGACCCTCAATCTGGGCGCGAACAAGCGGGTCGCCGTCCAGCTATCGTCATCTCATCAAACATATACAATCGTAAGGTTAGATTGGCTTTATTCTGTCCGATTACTACCAAAGTCAAAGGATATAGGTATGAAGTGGCAATTCCAGAAGGATTGGCTGTTTCAGGAGTAATATTAGCGGATCAAGTTAAGTCTTTTGATTGGCAAACTCGCAGGGCTGAATTTATTTGCAAAACACCCGACGATTTGGTAATACAAGTAATTTCTGCACTGGAAAGACTACTTCAAGAGTTTTAAGTTAATCAACTAATTCTCAATAGTTTTATTTTGTAAAATCCGAATGAGGTAATATGCTACAGTTTGTTTTTACTCCTGAGATTCAAGCTCTGATAGACGCTGGTGTTTATGAGGTTGTACGTAATAATGCTACAGGTCAATTAATTGGTACAGTCAGAGATAAATTAACAGGTAGGTTTGCAGGTAATGCAATTCAGGCTATTGTAATTGATGACCGTTCTCCATTTATTAATATCATTAACGGAGCGGGTAAAGATATTATTGGTAATGTTATAAATGGCAATCCTGTGTCACCCTTATTAAGTGGATTGCAAATGTTTCAAGTTCATAGGGGATTTCAAAAGACTTATGCAGAAATTGATATTGTGAAAGCTGGTATACAATCTCTTCAAGCTAGTGTAGGAGTTTTACAAGCAACTACAGCTGTGATCGGTGTTGGTGTAGCGGCTGGAGTTGTATTATCAGCAGTAAATTTGTGGCAAACAATGAAGCTGAGAGAAGATGTAAAACAGTTAAGGCTTGAAGTCAAAGACGGCTTCATCGACTTGAAAAAAGCATTGAAAGACCAAGGTAACGAAATAATCCAAAGAATTGACGAAGTTGCTGAAAATATCATATTTCAACAACGCCGCCTAGAATTTATTAAAGCTTATGGGCGATTTTTAGCAGCAACTAAGCTAATGACAGATGCTATGTCAATGCAAAACTTAAGTAGTAGAAATAATGACATAGCCAATGCAAGGCTGATGTTAACTGAAGCATTATCAATTTACGACAATCAGCAATTAATATCAGAAACTTGTGCGGCTGGGCAATTGCGTAGATATGAATGTGCTTGGGCGATCGATCAAACCATAGTCTTATCTTACCAATTACAAAATGAACCAGCAGCAGTTAGCGATCGCCTTTCCCAACTCCAAACTAAAATCCGTCAAGATACCCGAAAAGTTATTGATAGCTGCGAAACCGAAGAAGAATTAGATTTTCTCTTTCCAGAAATCACCCGCATTCACGATCACGACTTAGCGGTATTAGAATCTTGGCAAAATCATATTGATTGGCTACGCACCTTACCAGAATCAGAACTAAAACTGCTGGAAAGTGCCGAATTTAACCCTTCAGAAATCGCCCAAATTTCCGCCACCAACTCAACCACAACCGCTTTAGAAATTCCACCAGAAATCCAACTCTATGAAAGCCTAAAACAAAAATCTCATCCTGAATCATTATTAGACCAAATGAGATTGATGATGCAGCCAGAATTACGGGGACAATATGAATTATATGTGAGTGAGCAAAGTGCGATCGCGCAACACAAAACCCTCACCCAACCCAACTTACAACAAGCCTCAAATTTAGCGATCGCAAACCTCTATTGGTACTTCAAACACAGAGAACAAACACCAGCACAAATATAGGCATAACCAACCACTAATCCAATAGATTCTCCAGGGTGCTTTGCCAACACCCCTGACTCGTTCGATCGATCGGGTTCAGTTTAGATTCTTTCATCTTTTTATGCTTATATTTGCATAAAGTAACAAAACATACAGTTTTGTAACAAATTTAATGAGTTAATAACTGTAGACCATCTTTTCCCCTGACCCAGAACTCACTTATGTTTGACTTAACTGCTGCCGACTACTCCCTCTTATCCTGGATTCAACAGTCTGGAGTAGCTGCTCACTCGCTCTCCATCGGCTTTCATCCGGGATGTTTAATGGTGCAGTGTCAAACTCTTGAAGATGCAACTAAGTTGTGGGAACTGCGCTCCATCCTCCAACTTTCTGACATTGAATTGTGCTTTCGAGTCAATGGCGTTTTCTACATGGCTACAGCCATTAGATAATTGCAGAATTAATCAAAACTAAACCTGAATGAGCTTTTGGCTTTGTCCATTCCTCTTCATTGGCGTGAATAGTCAAAAAAGCGATCGCGTAGTGTGCAATTAAGCGCATCGCTAATAGACAAAGCCTAAATTCAGGAAATGTCACTATTGTGGGTTTTCTACTTGAGTTTTAATCGTTTGCCAAACAGATAACACTCCATCAATCCATCCTTGTGCAAAGGTAATCCGGCAAGGGGGATCTACTTCTAGTAAGTAAGCAAAATCCGCATCCAAATGGCGTGCTTGTTCGGGACAGTCTTTCAAATCCAGGTAAGAAAATAGATAGTCGAGCACATCTTCATCGAGGGCAGTCGCGAGAGACTGAACTCGTTCAAAATGGCGGAAATCTTTGTAGGACAACTTAGCACTGGAACGAATCCCTAATTCAAATCCTTCTTGACGAACTTTGTTGAGGAGAACTTTCTTTTCTGTTTGAAGGCGTTGGACTAAATTTTCGTCTTCGGCGGCTTGGACTTTCAGTTCTTCGATTGTAATAGCCATCTCTAATGCCTCCTGGCATACAGCGGAAATATTGAAGCGTTGCTTAACGGGTTGAAGTCGGGTAAACAGTGACTCTGGAACTGCTATGGTGACTCTTTGACTCACAACTCCCTCCCGCGTTTCTGTGTACTCTTATACAGTAGCAAGATTAATTGCATAATTGCTGCTAATTAAATAATTTGTTACATAACATACAGAATGACCTGGGAAAGTATGCAACAGGGGGACACGAGCATAAGGCAGTGGCGCTCTCATACTCTGGCTTCAAGTGATTTGGGATTACGATTAGACATCTCCAAAAAACCTTGTAGAGACGTTATATATAACGTCTCTACAAGGTTTTCAGGTAATGCACCTTTAATTGCTATCAAAAAAAAATGGGGACACTTCTGCCCCCCCAAAACCTGTAACTAGTTCTACATCTTACCGATTAGCAGTCGCAGCAATTTTTGCTTCTTGAGCAGTTAACCGTTCGTAAGTAGCACGCATCTTCAAACCTGTCAAGACTTGGAACAAACCAGTTCCATTATTAGAACCAGGATATTCCTTGTGTTGTAACAACAGGTGGGTTAACTCACCGTGATACTTGGCGGAAGTCTTACTCAAATGGTTTTCGATATAGATTACCTGTTCCAAATTCTCGAATTGTCCATCAACTTCCAGAATTTCTGCCTCATGACCATAATAAGCATCAGGCCCATAGTGCATTTTAATTCCAGGATAGGAACAAGTCAGCTTATTGCCACAGGGAATCCAATCAATAGTCGAACCTTCATCAAATAGGTAAGCAGGCTCAAAACCTTCTACACCAACTTTCTGAATCAGACGCACCCGCAGGATTTTACCTTCCTTGTCGTCCTTAATCAATGTGGTGGGTAATACCTGAATCACAACATCAGCGAACTCTCTTTGAGGTTCGATGTAAGCGCTAAAATCAGGGCGACGAGAATTGATTGCAGCTAGTACATCCTCATAAGTGTGACCCCGTTCCGACATATCGCGCTGAATCTTCCAAGCAATCTTGACTTCTTCGCTAATGTCGAGGTATACACTGAAGTCGATGAGCGATCGCACCCGTTCATCATACAAAGGATGCAGCCCCTCAATCACCACAACATGATTTGGCTCAACTAACTCAGGCGGATCAATCATGCCGGTTTCGTGATTGTAAATCGGCTTATTGATTGTTTCGCCATTCTTGAGCGCCTTGATCTGCTCATACATCAGATCGAAATTATTGGCTCTCGGATCGAGTGCAGTAATCCCCGTTTCCTTGCGCTGCTTTCTATCCAGACAATGATAATCATCCAGACAGATTACCGTGACAAACTCTGTGCCAAACAAATCAGTGATACGGCGCAAAAATGTAGACTTTCCACACCCGGAGTCCCCGGCGACACCAATTAGCACCACGCGATCCGGCTTTTTGGTCATAGCTTCCCTCTTTCGATTAAGATTCTTTACTAACTGGGTCAAAACTTCGAGCTAAAATGACAGCCTATGAGTCATCCCGGTTGACTGGAAGCGCTACCTAAAAAAAAAGCAGCTATTACCAATCCAACAGAAGCAGTCTGGCATCTGCCCCCAAGGGAAGACTCAAGCCTTCAAGTAAGTATTTAATACTACTATTACTGGAATATCTTACCAGAGTGGGATTACCTCTACAAGGCATAAACAAAGTGGAATCATCTAGCTCAGTATTTATGCTAAGGGTTGTTGTGCATTTTTTCTAAAAAAATTGTGAAACTGCTTCGCTAGTAACATTCTTTAACAAACTTACCTTGTAGGGTGAAGGAGAATCTGGAGCCGGATTTTTCCATGCCTTTGGTTTTAGAACTGTGGTCATAGCCTTAAACTATAAATTACTGCAATTTCTCAGATCTAGTTCAACAACGAAAAAATGGGGGGCTAGAACTGTCATGTGGTGCGAAGGGGCACATTGCAGCAGCAGCAAATTTATTTTCAGTTCGGAGAGATCGAAGCAATGTACAATCCAAGCGCAGCTGGTGGTGCTGCCAACACACAATCTGGTAACCGCGTCTTTGTTTACGAAGTGGTAGGTTTACGGCAGAACGAAACAACTGACCAAAACAACTACCCGATTCGTCGCAGTGGCAGCGTGTTTATCACTGTGCCCTATAACCGCATGAATGAAGAAATGCGGCGGATCACACGCCTGGGGGGTCAAATTGTTAGCATCCGACCTTTAAGCGCTCTTGACCAAGGGAATGGAACTTCCGCGCCGGAGACAACCAATGGACTCCAGCAAGAGAAGAAAGAAACCAAGCCAATGACTCAAGCGAAGGAAAAAGAGAAAAAGGACATTCCGGTTAATATTTACCGTCCCAATGCTCCTTTTATGGGCAAATGTCTGTCCAATGAAGAGTTAGTCCGTGAGGGTGGAGAAGGAACAGTCCGTCACCTGAAGTTCGACCTCTCAGGAGGCGATTTGCGCTATCTCGAAGGCCAAAGTATCGGTATTATCCCAGCGGGAACTGATAAAGACGGCAAACCTCACAAACTTAGACTATATTCGATCGCATCTACTCGTCACGGCGATGACTTAGATGATAAGACTGTCTCCCTCTGCGTGCGCCAACTAGTTTACAAGCACCCAGAAACCGGAGAACAAGTTTTCGGTGTTTGCTCTACCTACCTCACTCAACTAAATGTGGGTGATGAGGTGAAAATTACAGGGCCAGTAGGTAAAGAAATGCTCTTACCTGAAGACCCAAAAGCCAATGTAATCATGATGGCTACTGGTACAGGTATTGCTCCTTTCCGTGCTTTCCTGTGGCGGATGTTTAAGGAACAGCACGAAGATTACAAATTCGAGGGTCTAGCTTGGCTGTTCTTTGGTTGTGCTTATACTCCCAACATCCTGTACAAGGAAGAGTTGGAAAAATTACAACAGGAGTTCCCAGATAACTTCCGTCTCACCTACGCCATCAGCCGCGAACAAAAGAACGCCAAAGGTGGCAAAATGTACATCCAAGACCGGATTGCGGAAAACGCTGATGAACTTTGGAATTTGGTGCAAAAACCCAACACCCATACCTACATTTGTGGATTGAAAGGTATGGAAGGCGGTATCGACGAAGGTATGTCTGGTGCAGCTGGTAAGTTCGATGTAAATTGGACCGATTACCAGAAGCAATTGAAGAAAGAACACCGCTGGCACGTAGAAACCTACTAATTTTTAGTTTTTTACTCTCAGCATTTTTTGGGGTGGGCGTTGCCTACCCTATTTTTTTAGCTACAGGACTTTGTAGGGTGCGTGGCTAGGCTACAATCCCGATTCTCCCAGTCATACCAAATCCGGGTTAGTTACCCCCGTTATTTTTGAGGGGAAGGGGGAAGGGGGAAAGGGGAAGGGGAAGAAGGGGAAGCAGGATATTGGCTTTAAAGGTAATACCACATCCGGAGCAAAAACCCTTGCCCCTGCCCCCTTCCCCCTTCCCCAGAAAAAGGGGTTTTTCACCCGGATTTAGTATCAAATCTACGATCTGACGCACCCTACAACTCTCTTTTTTTGGGGAATTTTGTGAATTTTTGTTGCTAAATACGTACTTAATTTTTCTGCTAGGGAACTGATATAGAAATGCAACTCTTCTGTATATGCCAGTCAAAATTATTCGGGCGGCGTTTCGGGAAATTCAAAAACTCTCATCTGAGGATTTCCGAAAAGTCTGTAAAATCATTAGCCGCTTCCATCCAAAAAAAGACAACTACGAAAATACTATCAGCTTGCAGGGATTTTCCCATTGGCGGCGAACTCGTTTGGGAGATGTGCGCGTTATCTGGGAACGAGTCGATGCAGATAATATTTTAGTGATTAAGGCGGGGTTGCGGAAAGATATTTATGATAATTTATTTGACAATCCCAATTGCGACGATGCTTTAACAGTTGAACAACTTCTGAATCCTGATGGAACTCCCCTAAAAAATAATCCTACTTATCAAGTTCCACTAACCAATATTTCTGATTCTGATTGGAAACAAGAAGCCGAAGATACTTGGTACAAATTTGTCTATGGCGGCGGCTATCGCTACTCGCCTTTACTAACACCTCACCAGCAAGAAGTACTCTCTGGATTAACGCCTCATTCGACAAATAATAAAGCATGGATTGTTCAAAGTGCGCCGGGAACAGGTAAAACAGTTTGCGCTGCTTTAAAAGCTTGTGAAATGCACAATGAATATGGATGGAACACCATGTTAATTGTGCCAGAAGCTCTGCGTCAAGATATAGCAGAATTCTCAGAAGTTAAGCATACATTAGAGCTAAATCCAGAAGGTTTTTGGCTGGGAACTTTTCGCGATTTTTTGGCAAAGGTAGATCCTGAACTCTATTCTCGTCTCGCTACACCAGAGCAAGAATTGGAGGTTTTATGGAGATTAGACAAGCCTCATATTTCCAATTCAAAGCCTATTAGTCCCGAAGAAATCAGAGCGTATTCAGATGATGTTTTATTGTATCAAGCTTTCATTTTAAATCAGGAAAATATACAGAAAAATCGCAGTCCAATCTATAAAGCCAACCAAGAACGTATTAAAGAGCTTGAGCAGAGGATAAAACCAAACAAGTGGAAAGAAAAATTAGGTAATAGCCTTTGTCGCTTGGATGCTGCTAGTCAGCTTAAACAACAACCACCTTTAGCACCTTTTACTGATAAAGCGACAATTTTGATTGTAGATGAAGCGCAAGATTTTCTGTTAACTGAATTGCAAGCTTTAATAGCTGTACGGGAAGCTTGGGAAAAACAGGGATATCCGACTTATCTCTGGTTTTTGGGAGATTTAAATCAAAAGATTAAACCGACAGATTTATATATTTGGGGTCATTTAAAACTGGGTGAGTCGGTTAAACTTTTGTACAACTACCGAAATTCTCGACCCATTTTAGAGTTTGCTAATCAATTTTTGAAGTTTGCCGAGCCATTTCGCAATCGACATCAAGAAATTCCCGAAACTTCCGATCCTAAGAATGCTTTTGAGGTGGGGGAATCAGTTAGTTTAGTGAGCTTTCCTTCCCAAGAACAAGCTTTAGAGTTTTTACATTTATTGAATTCTTCGGCGCAAGAGGAGGGGAGAGAAAGGTATTTTTTGCGGTTGTCAGCTAATCGGGTGAAGGTGCTTTGTTGCGATCGCATTTTTCCCAAGTTTAATAACCTGGAAATTTTCCCCGCTGCACAAGCAAAAGGGCGAGAATTTGAAGCTTGTGTAGCTTTTGGGATCTTCGCTGGTACTGGTAAACCTTCATTGCAAGAAAGTTTACAATGGTACACCCTACTTACTCGCCCTCGATCGCGTTTATTAATAGTTGCAACTAGCCAAGAATTAGAACGAATTGGTAATCAATATTTTGAATGTTGCCGAATGATTGATGCTCAATCTGCTGCTACTTGGATAGCCGAAATCGCCAGTGATATTGATATTAATGAAATTCGCAATAATGCGGAAAATAAAAAACAGGAATTACTGGCAATCTGTGCAAAAGGCAAGCCTTTTTTTGACACTTACTTAGTTCTAAACTTAGCTGGAGTTGCGGGTGAAGAACTTTCCCGATGGGAACAAGAAGCTATTGCTGAATTGAGCAATCATTCGGCTAATTTGCCCAGGGAATTAGAGCAAATTCCCAGTAATAATATTTCGCTGCGTTGTTTGTTGCTAAGAGCGATGCACCGTTCTTGGGAAGCGGTTGATTTGGCGTTTAAATTACAAGAAAATAACCCGGAAGAATATCAACGTTTACTTACTAGTATTGCTCAAGATTTAGAAAATAAAAATCTGCCTTATGAAGCAGCAAGAGTGCGGATAAAATTAGGGAAATCTTGGCCTAATGATTATCCTTTTCCCGAAATAGCAGAAAAGTCAGGCTCTTTGTTATCTCTATTGTGTCAGGCTTTTATCGATCGACCTTTTCCCAACCTTTAGTTAAATAAATACAGAGGTGCTATTGTGGCTGAAACTGATTTGGATACTATTAATAACTTGGAAAAACTCTGGCAAAAAATCACTGAGGGAATCACTAAAGCTAGTGAAGGTGTGACTAAAGCTGATGAAATTCTCAACCAAGTTAGAGAAGTACAAGGGGAAATTTCTAGTGCTTTAGATAATAAGTTAGAAGTAGAACAGTTGCTTCGGGATGCTCAGAAGCAGGTAAGGCGAATTCAGAAATTAGGTGCTAATTTAGAAATCAGAATCAAAGATTTAGAGCGGATGGAAAAGGAAGTTAAGTCTGCGGTAGATGAAGTAGGCGATCCTGAAATATTGGCAACTTTAAATCAAGATATTCAAAATGCTCGTAGGGATTTAGTTGAATCTAAAACTCAGCTGCAAGAAATTAGGCGGGAAGTGGAAGCCGCTAGGGAAAATGTCTCTGGAATAAGTACGAAAAATGAAGCTATATTGCAAGAAGTTAGGCAGGTTAAATTAGAAATAGGAGAATTGCGGGAAGATGTGGTTTCTGTGATTAAAGAAGTAGGCGGAAGGGAGGGTTTAGAAAGGTTGCGGCAAGATTATTATAATGTTAGCGATCGCTTACGTCAAATCACCGATCGTTTTAATCAGGATGCTCAAGAAAAGTGCCAAATTTTGCAAAATGAAGCATCCCGCATTGAAGAAACACAGAAAATCACCAAACAGCAACTTGCAGAATCTCAGGAATTAATCGCTAAAATACAATCAAAATTAGTTGAACAGGCAATGTCGGAAGTAGAAACAGTCCTCCAGAGAGTGCAAGTTCAAGAAGCGCAAGTTTTAGAGCAATTAGCCTCTCTGGGAGAGACTATTCGCCAACAAGAACTCCTAAAGTTAAAGTTAGAAAATATGGAAAAAGAGCAACAACGCCAAAGTAAGTTGCTCAAGCGCGGAATCTGGGGAATTTTGGTAGTATTAGGGATGATTGCTATTTTGATTGGCGTAGTTGTTGGCAAGCTAATTGTATTGCTAGAATGAGGAAATTCAATTGGTAAATTATCTCTAGTTAAAAGGAGTTGGAAAAATGGGAGAAAAGCGAGTTTCTGATTTGACGATCGAGGAATTTAAAGCTTTAATGACTGAGATAATTGATGAGAGACTACGGCAGTGGAGACAACCGCAAACAGTTGTAGATAAAGAAGCTTTGAAGAAGACTTTTGAATCGATCGATCGGCATCGTTGGACACCACCACCAGGAGCTAAATCGACTTTGGAAATGATCCGTGAAGATAGAGACAGCTAATGGCAATTTATGTGGTTGACACTAGTCTACTGTTTCAGTTTTTTATTACCGAGCTTTACACAGCTTGATAGGTGAAAAATATTTTTTTGAACCACGAAGACACGAAGGACACAAAGGGGAGAAACAGACAGAAGCTACTTGATGATTGATTGAGAATTGCTATAGACAATTTTTTCTCTAAGTGTCTCGGTTAACACGACAAATGTCACAATAGTTTTGGAAAGGTTTAGTCAGAACAGGTTAGAAAGCGTGAGTTTTAAAATTGGTTTACTGGGACTAGGTACGGTGGGAACGGGAACGGCAGAAATTTTGCTCTCTCCAGAAGGTCGTCACCCGTTGGTGCAAGAATTGGAAATCTATCGGGTGGGAGTGCGCGATATCTCTAAACCCCGCGATGTGCAAATATCTAAGGAGATTCTGACTACTGATTTGGAAGCGATCGCAAAAGACCCAGAAGTTGATATTGTGGTAGAACTGTTGGGTGGGCTGGAACCTGCGCGATCGCTAATCCTCAAAGCTATTGCTCACGGGAAGCACGTCGTTACCGCTAACAAAGCTGTAATTTCCCGTTTTGCTGAAGAAATCTACGATGCTGCTAACGAAAAAGGCGTTTATGTCATGTTAGAAGCAGCAGTCGGCGGCGGTATCCCCATCATTCAACCTTTAAAACAAACTTTAGGCGTTAACCGCATTCAAGCAATTACAGGCATTGTCAATGGTACGACTAACTACATCCTCACCCGGATGCAAAATGAAGGTGCTGATTTTGCTGATGTTTTAGCCGATGCTCAAAAGTTAGGTTATGCTGAAGCCGATCCGACAGCAGATGTGGAAGGATTTGATGCCGCTGATAAGATTGCTATTCTCGCTTCATTAGCTTTTGGCGGACGGATCAAGTTAGAAGAAGTTTATCACGAGGGAATTTCTAAAGTCGGTGCGGCAGATATTGCTTACGCCGAAAAGTTGGGTTTTGTGATCAAGTTACTCGCTGTTGCTAAACAAATGACTGTTGCACCCAATCAACCAGAACAGCTACAAGTGAGAGTTCATCCGACTTTAGTCCCGAAACAGCATCCTTTAGCCAGTGTCAGCGGCGTTTACAATGCTATTTTTGTGGAAGGCGATCCGATCGGTCAAGTCATGTTCTACGGCAGAGGTGCGGGTGCAGGCCCAACCGCCAGCGCCGTAGTTTCCGATATTCTAAACATAGCTTCTATTCTCAAAACAGTTTCCCAACCCCCAACCCCCATCCTCCATCCTCTGTTAGCTTGCACCCATCAGCATTATTGCCAAATCGCGCCAATGGATGAGTTAGTGACTCGGTTTTACGCTCGTTTCTTGACAAATGACTCTCCTGGTGTTATAGGGCATCTGGGAACTGCTTTCGGAAATCAGGGTGTTAGCTTGGAATCGGTTGTGCAAACAGGTTTTCAAGGAGATTTGGCGGAAATTGTGGTAGTAACTCACGATGTCCGAGAAGGTAATTTCCGTCAGGCTTTGGCAGAAATTCGCTCTCTTGAGGCTGTAGATAGTATTGCCAGCTTGCTCCGAGTTTTATAAAGGCTGTGTGAAGGTTCCCCAGTCCCCAACCTCTCCATCGTCCCCAGTCCCTCCTTCCCATTCCTTAAAGATTATTTGAAAACTTCTGTCAATTAGGTGACAAAAATGCCGAAACAGGATATAAGTAGAATCAGGTTTAAATATTGAGAATTAATTTCATTTAGGTTGGAAGCTCGGATGGAGCAATCGAGTATAAATCCCACAGATTCACAGGTAGTGGCGGTGTGCCGTTGCGATCGATGGCAAGTGTACCGCCGACTACAAAGTTTAGAGATTCCCTGCTGTTGTAAAGGCAATGGCAGCTTAGAAGTCGAAATAAATAGCCCCTTAGCGGCGATTCAATTGTGGTGCGTGATTAAGCAATTGACAGCACCTCGCAGCGAGTTAGTAGCTCAGTTGAACCGTTGCTGGCAGCTAAAATAATAATCAAGAACTGATATTTTTTTGCAATTGTGTTGTAGTTGACATTAGAGGTTAAGCGAAAAAATGGGTAAGAAAAATTGTCAAGTAACTCAGTTTTGCCTCCAAGGACGGTTTGTAGGCTTTGTGCTGGAGGATGATTACAAGATTAAGTTGTTGCGACTGGAAACAGCAGAGGGGGAATCTTGGATTAAACTTTCTAAAGAGGCAAGGGCTGGGTTAGGGCAAGTTTTACTACCCGGAAATTGGATTGAAGTCTGTGGAGAACGGAAACAGGATAAAGAGACGGGCGCAGTGAAGCTGAAAGCTGATAAAATTAGGCTGAAGGCGGAGGTAGAAACGCAAATAGTGCCGTTAGAGGCAAAAGCTTCGCAGCCAAAGAAAAAGCCAGCTTGTATTTTAGTTTGTCAGAAGTCTGATTGCTGCAAGCGGGGGGCGATGGAAGTTACTCAGGCGTTGGCAGAGGGGTTGCGCGATCGCAATTTGGAACAAGAAGTGATTGTGAAAGGCACAGGCTGTATGAAACATTGTAAAGCTGGGCCAAATATTGTCATGCCAGATAAAACGGCTTATCGTCGAATTGATGCCAGTGACGTGCCGGAAATTTTAGATCAACATTTTGCTACCGAAAATCAATCTAAAGATGCGGTTCCAGTTTTAGCAAGTGTGGTTTAATCTAAATCAAAGTTGCCGTTTAGAGGGTAATCAAGATGACAGAATCACGCCGCCCAGAACCTCAACCATCGAAAAGAGAGCCGTTAGGGTTTGATGAATTTGTTGCAGTCTTGGTTGCCTTGTTATCGATCGGCAGTATTTTCTTTTGGAGTATAAGTAGAAAGCCAATTAATTGGAGTTTAACAAGTACAACGCCTGCTCAAGTTTCTCCTAGTCCAAGAAGTTCTTTGTTGACACCAAGATTAATTTTACCTTGGTTGGCGAATCGTGCAGTCGATCGCGAAAGGAGAGCGGTGAGAGAAGGCGCTAATGCGACAACTGAAAACAGAGTTGTACCCGTCGATCCAAGAAGAAATGGAACTCGGTTAGGTGTAGTTCCTGAAGCTCAACCTGATGTTCCTGGGGGAGTTGCGATCGTGCCTGTACCTGCACCTCAAGCAGTGGAAACACCAGCTGCACCAAGAACTCCAGTTATTCCACTGCAACCAAAAGCTGTACCTGTAGTTCCCGTACCAGCAAAACCAATAGCGAAAGCACCACAACCGATTAAATTTGTAGATATTCCCGGTAACTATTGGGCGGCTCCTTATATTTTAGGGTTACAAAGACAAGGAGTAATTAGTGGTTTTCCTGCTGGATATTTTCGCCCCGATCAACCAGTGACTCGTGCAGAGTTCGCCGCAATTTTAGAGAAAGGTTTGGGGACGAAAATTACTCAGGAAACTGTAGTATTTAAAGATGTGACTAATAGTTTCTGGGCGGCTCCAGCGATTAAAAAAGCAACAGGAAGCGAGTTTATCGCAGGTTATCCAGACAAAACTTTCCGTCCAAAAGTACAAATTCCGAGAGTGCAAGCGATCGTTGCTTTAGCTAGCGGTTTAAATTTACCAGAACCCGCCAATGCCGATCAAATTTTAAAACAAAAATATAAAGATGCAGCCCAAATTCCGAACTATGCCAGGAGAAAAGTTGCAGCAGCTACCCAAGCCGGAATTGTGGTAAATCATCCCAATACAA
Source organism: Floridaenema flaviceps BLCC-F50 (assembly GCF_041929275.2). Taxonomy (NCBI): domain Bacteria; kingdom Bacillati; phylum Cyanobacteriota; class Cyanophyceae; order Aerosakkonematales; family Aerosakkonemataceae; genus Floridanema; species Floridanema flaviceps. The sequence continues at coordinate 1,762,041 of NZ_JBHFNR020000001.1, forward strand.
ATGTATTAAATCCAAATCGAAATGCCACTCGTGCAGAAATAGCAGCTTTGGTTTATCAAGCAAGAGTGAAGCAAGGTAAAGCGCAGAATGTTAATGGTAAGTATGTGGTGAAACCTTAGTTCACTTAAAATGTAATCAGCAGCATTTAGCAATAGTAAATCTGAATCAAGCAAAATTATATTGTAAATTAGGCGATCGCACTCTAGCTCTTGAGTATTGCGATCGCGCTTTATCGATCGCCACAAAATTAGGCATAGCACTAGCAAAAGAATGTCAAGAGTTGAAAGAAAAATTACTAAGTCAGGAGCCACTGTAATTTTGTAGTGCGATCGCCCAATCGAGAATAAAACCATGAAACCAGAATATGAGGTTATTTCTTTCTAATTTGCTCAATCTTTTCGCTAATAACTTGCCCAATTTCTTCGGTAGACATATCGGCTGGATAACGTTGGCGATCGGGATTACGACTCAAAAGTTCTCCCAAAGCTGCACTAAACATTTCATCATCATTTCTATGGGCTGAAAGAAATTCTTTTAATTGAACAGCAGTCATCTCTTGAAAATTAGACATCATAGAAACTCCCATTCCCCATTAGCATAAATTACAATTGCGATCTCTTCTGATGTGCCAGCTTGAAGATAGATTGTTTTATATTTATTATCGTATCGAAATACATTTATTGGTTGAAATCCGTTGGAAAGCCATTGACATAAAATTACAGCTTTTAATGATTGAGCTTCTGTTGGCAATTTTCACTCCTTCTTTCACCATAGTTGGTAATGATTTTCCCTTGTTCATCCTTACCAATAATATACTCTGTTTTCGGTTCAACAACTTGAAAAGTACCACACAATTCCCAAGTCCGAGTTTTGGTAATATTAAAAGTAGTATCCTCAGACTCAACGTAACGTTCTAGAGCCTTAAGAACAATATCTTGCAATGGGTATCCTGTACCCTCTAACTGAGACATTAACTGCTCAGGAATTTCAATAGTAACTTTGGTCATTGCGAGACTAAATGGTTATTTACACAATTTTAAAATAGCATATATGATCTGATTAAGTGACCAAAGCCAAGATCAGATAATTATGAGCGTCATCATTTCAGATGAAATTTTACAAGCAACTCAGATGTCCGAATCCGAGTTTAAGCAAGAAATAGCCATAATACTTTTTCAAACAGGAAAACTCACTCTTGGACACGCCAGCAATTTAGCAGGAATGGATAAAACGCTATTCCTGCAGTTACTAAAAGAGCGCCAAATTCCCCTCTATTATTATGATGTTGAAGATTACGAACAAGACCTCAAAAACTTAAGAGAACTGGGGGATTTGTGATTGTAGTCAGTAATACTTCACCAATTACAAACTTAGCGGCTGTGAATCAGCTAAACTTGCTTCAACAACTCTATAACAACATTATTATTCCTGAAGCTGTAAACTTTGAATTGACGGGAATCAGTGTTCCTGTACCTGGTACAGTTGAAGTGCAAACATTGGATTGGATAGAAACAAGACAAGTAGCAGACCGCAATTTAGTGACACAACTTCAGCAAGAATTAGATGAGGGTGAAGCTGAAGCAATAGCTTTAGCTATTGAATTGAATGCAAATAGGTTGCTGATAGATGAACGACGAGGAAGAGCAGTAGCATCTCGTTTAGGAGTTAAATTTACTGGTGTTTTGGGAATTCTAATTATAGCCAAACGCCAAGGATTGATTTCAGCAGTTAAACCTGTACTTGATGATTTAATTATCACCGCAGAATTTAGAGTTGCCGATCAACTTTATTTTCGGATTTTACAAGATGTGGGCGAGTAACTGAACAGGAAAGAAAACTGCAAGAACTTCTTCAAAGCGATCGCTGATTTTGTAGTGCGATCGCCCGATCGAGCATAAAACCATGAAACCAGAACATTGCTTTTACCTCAACAATTCATCTATGGCAACGCTAAATCCTAACAGGACAATTTGAGTACTAACTAAATCACCAGATTTAAAAGCTAATGTCTGATTTTGAGTAATAATTAAAACCCGAATACTTTCAGGAAATAGTAACCAAACTTCTTGACAACCTGACTCTAAATACTCGTTAGCTTTGGCAAATAAATCTTCAGCTGAATCTGTAGGAGAGGCAATTTCAGCTATTAGCGGCGGACTTTGGGGCAAGGCGGAAACTTCGCCAAATTGTTCTAGTAATTCCGGTGTAAGATAGGAAACATCGGGACGACGACCTTGCCTGACAGTTCGACAAGGAACTTCGACGAGAGTTTCTCCTCCTTGTCCTGATTCGATCGCATAATTTCCCCAGTAACGACCTAATCTACATTGAATCCGACTATGTTTGACTGTCATTCCGGTTGTCTCCACAAGTTTTCCGTTTACCCATTCTTGATGATCGGGCGGATTAGCGAGAAAATCTTCTAGAGTGAAAGTTTCTGTTACAGTAGCGATCGACATATCTATATTTTTGCCTTTAACTTACTGATTGATTTTATTATGGAAAACATTCTTTTAAAGAGAATTACACTAGATGCAAATATCTGTCACGGCAAACCCTGTATTCGAGGACTTCGCTACCCGGTAGAATTTATTTTGGAACTACTAAGTTCTGGAATGAGCATTGAAGAAATTTTAGACGATTATGATGATTTAGAACGAGATGATGTTCTCGCTGCTTTACTATTTGCCACTCGGCTAACCCAGGTAAAAAGCATTTATAAAGTAGTGTAATGAAATTTTTAGTAGATGCACAATTACCAGTACGTTTAGCTCGTGTTTTGCAATCAATGGGCTATGATACAATTCATACTAAAGATTTGCCTCTGCAAAACGCTACTAAAGATACAGAAATTAATACTCTTTCTGTCCAAGAAAGTCGCATTGTTATCACTAAAGACAGAGACTTTTTTGATTCGTTTATAATTCAGCAAGAACCTTATAAGTTATTGCTAGTTACTACAGGTAACATCACCAACAATGAACTTGTAGAATTATTTGTCAAAAATTTACCACAGTTAGCCCAATTATTTCAGCAACACTCATTAATAGAAATAAATCGAAATGCGATCGCAGTTCATCAGTAGTTAAAGTATAAATTAAACCCCAAGTAGTCTGAGAAAAATTTACCAACCACAGATAAACTTTGTCGGTGTAGGCTAGTGTTTAGAAGCAAATACCCGTTTCTGTCATGCCACTGCCTAAACTTCTCGCTTTAGTAGCTGCCCTCACTGTAGTCTTGGGGCTGATGATTTGGTTAGTTAACTCAATTTATCAGCTTTATATTAATATCGCTTGGTCTGCGCCGCCTTTGTTGGCTAATGTGGTGGTGTTGCTGCTGATATTGCTGCTGGCGTTGCTGATTACGGTTTTTATTTATTATGGGGTGATGTTTTGGCGATCGCAAAATCAGCCAAAGCGCCGCAAACCACAAATAAAAATTCCCGAAGCAAAGACAGAAGCAGCAGCAGAAAATCTCCGCGCCGTCAAAAAACAAGTCAAACAAATTCAAGACGAAGTTTCCCGACAAGCTTTACTATCTCGTTCGCGTGAAATTGAAACTAATTTATCCAGAGGGAATCTACAAGTTGTTATTTTTGGTACAGGTTCATCGGGCAAAACTTCCTTAATAAATGCCTTAATGGGCAGAATGGTAGGTAAAGTTAGTGCGCCAATGGGAACTACAGAAGTTGGCGAAACTTACGAATTAAAATTAAAAGGTTTAGAACGAGAAATTTTAATTACTGATACCCCTGGAATTTTAGAAGCGGGAGTTGCAGGAACAGAACGAGAACAGTTAGCACGTCAATTAGCAACCGAGGCAGATTTACTATTATTTGTAGTCGATAACGATCTGCTGCAATCAGAATTTGTACCCTTAAAAGCCTTGGCAGAAATTGGTAAACGCAATATTTTAGTCTTGAACAAAATCGACCTTTACACCGACGAAGATAAAGAAAAGATTTTGGCGCGACTCCGGGAAAGAGTCAGAACTTTTATTTCTACTTCTGATGTGATTACTGTGTCAGCAAATCCCCGCACAGTCAAGTTAGAAACTGGGGAAATTATGCAACCTGAACCTGATGTTATGCCATTAATTCGCCGTTTAGCAAACATTTTGCGGGCAGAAGGCGATGATTTAATGGCAGATAATATTTTATTACAATCCCAACGTTTAGGAGAAGAAGCCAGAAAAATAATTGATGCTCAACGTCACCGTCAAGCGGATAAAGTTGTAGAACGTTTTCAATGGATAGGTGCGGGAGTAGTTGCGGTAACACCTTTGCCAGTGGTAGATTTGTTAGCTGCTGCGGCAGTAAATGCCCAAATGGTAGTAGAAATTGGCAAGATTTATGGCTGTGATTTGAATATGGAACGGGGGAGAGAGTTGGCGCTTTCTTTAGGCAAAACTCTCGCCAGTTTGGGAATAGTTAAAGGTGCAATTGAACTGGTTTCTAGAGCATTACAATTAAATATTGCTACTTATTTAGTTGGTAAGGCAATTCAAGGGGTAAGTGCTGCTTATTTAACTCGCATTGCCGGAAAGAGTTTTATTGAGTATTTTCGTCAGAATCAAGATTGGGGCGATGGGGGAATCTCGGAAGTTGTGCAACGGCAATTTGAGTTGAATAAAAAAGATGAATTTGTGAAAGCTTTTGTGCAAGACGCTATTGCCAAAGTTGTCCAACCATTAACACAAAATCCCCCACCAGAAACGGAAATAGAATATCAAGAAGCAGCAGCGGAAGAGGAAGAAGTAGAAGAAACCAAAATCCCACCTTACGAATATGTAGATGATTGGACTAACTCATCTCAAAAACGAGAAGATTGGTAATTAAGGCAAGTTGCTAATCACTTAAAAATGGGTATGTTGTTGCGCTTAAGCGCTCTTATCCCAGTGGTAATAAAAGCGCTTAAGCGCAACAACGTACATAATCTGAATTGTCAATTATCATATCTCTATATGTCTGAAACTAGTAGTAACTTAAACATTCAAAAACTCACAGCTTTTGATATTAAGCTGATAGCCTTTGCCCTAATGATTATCGATCATGTGGGTAGATTGTTTTTCCCGCAAATGCCTATTTTTGTCATTATAGGAAGGCTGAGTTTTCCCTTATTTGCCTGGTTAGCAGCACAAGGAGAGAAATATACATCTGATATTAAAAAATATATTTTTAGATTATTAGTATGGGGCGCTATTGCTCAACCTATTTATGCGAAATTCTACTATTTAGTTTTTTCGGTTTCCAGCGATCTCAATATATTATTTACCCTGGCTTTGGGAGTTATAACTATTCGCTGCACGAAATTAGTTGAATCAAAGCTTTTCAAGTTTTTAATTGTTCTTGCTTTTATGATAGTTGCAGAATTGTTGCAGGTTGAGGGGAGGATTTCGGGATTAATTATAATTTATTTGATGTCAATTATTGACTTACAAAGTGCCAAATGGTGGTTCTTTTTTATCGGTTATCGGTTATTGTTTATCTATCTTAATCAATGGAGTTATGTCGAATTGTTTGGCATAGCTTCTGTAGGAATAATAGCTTTATACAACGGTGAAAAAGGGGGAGGTAATAAACCGTTTTATAAATGGTTTTATCCTTTATATCCTCTACATTTAGCAGTCTTACTTTTAATTAAATTTTGGTTAGATTCCAAGTTGAGTTTACCGTGAAAAGCCATTTTGTCAGTTTAAGCAAAGATTCTGGCTACGGAACAAGTAAAACCTGGTAAAAGTGGGGAATTCAATTCATCATTAACAAACAAAGTTGCAACTAATTCTAATGTAGTTTGTTCCCGGCGATAAATTTGGATTTCTTGCTTTTGCCAATCAGCAATCCAATATTCTTGAACTCCTCTAATTGAATAAAGTTTTAATTTTAATTCTTTATCGCGTCGTTTGTTTTCTGTGCCTGGGGAAAGTACTTCTATGATTAATTCTGGCGCATCGGTTAAATGTCCGGCTTCATCTAATAAAGCAGCTAATCTTTCGTTACTAGCCCAAACTACGTCGGGGATGACATTATCAGCATCGGAAAATATTATACCGGGTGCGATCGCCACTCGCCCCAAACCAGTCTCAAGTATCCAATTTCTTAACTCAGAATAGAAGTTTCCGCAAACTTCTTGATGTTTCCAATTTGGTGCTCTTGTCACAAACAACTCCCCATCAATTATTTCATAGCGATTGCCGTTATCTGGAAATAGTTCTAAGTCAGCGGTAGTCCAGCGTACTCGCTTGTCTGTAATTTGGCTCATAACCAAAGCTCGTAAAAAAGTGATGTATCTATCTTAAATGCTAATTACAATTTCGGCTATCTAAAAACTTTAATTGTTGGTAAAGCATGGTAATTTTTGGTAAATTTGCGCCTTTTTTTTGGGCGAAACGTAAGGGATTACCAAACATTGTTTCTACTTCTAAAGGGCGTTTTTCATCGTAGTCAATTTTCATGCTGGTACGGTAAGGTTTCATTTTGTCGGTGTAGTGTAGCATGGTTTCTACGAATGTTTTGGGAATTGTGCGATCGCAACTTTTCGCCCCAGCAACAACTTCCCACATTAATTCTTCAACTAATTTGCGAGTATGAGGATTACTCATTAATTCATCAGTTCTTGCATCCAGAACTACAGACAGTCCATTATAAGGAATATTCCAAACTAATTTTTGCCAACGTGCTAATAGCAAATCTTCTGCTAATTCCATCTTAATTCCTGCACGTTCAAAATCAGCAGCGATTTGCTGCATTCTATTAGTAATTCCAGCAGCTTGATAATTAGCCGTATATTCTCCGATTTTAATTTGACCGTAATCTAAGTGGCGAATATGTCCAGGTGCTACTTTATTAGAACAGAGAAAACACAACCCACCCATTACCCTTTCTGCACCGACAATTTTAGCAACTTCATCTTCTACACCGAGTCCGTTTTGTAACACTAAAACCACACCATTATCTTTCACTACATGGGGTAACATTTGCGGTACCAAATGATTTTGGGTAGTTTTTAATGCCACAATTACTACATCGCAAGCAGGCATTTTGCTGGCTTCTTGGTAAGCTTGAACTTGGGGTAAAGTGAAATCACCATATTTTGATTCAACTACTAAACCATGCTTACTGACATATTCGTAATCGCTGTGTAGCAAAAAGTGAACGTCTAAACCAGCTTTTTGCAAACAAGCACCGTAATATCCACCAAGGGCACCTGTTCCCAAGATGGCATAACTAAGTTGAAAAGAATTGTAAATAAATTGATTAGCCATTGCTTCCCTCTCGATTACCTCTTAAAATTAAACTCATTCAGAAGTGTTAATATATCAAAAACTATGAGCAATCGTCCGATTATCCTTGGCATTGTTGGTGATAGCGCAGCGGGAAAAACAACATTAACTAGAGGAATTGCCCAAGTTTTGGGAGAGGAAAATGTTACAGTTATCTGTACTGATGATTATCACCGCTACGATCGCACCCAACGCGCAGAATTAGGCATTACCGCCCTACATCCAGATTGCAATTACCTAGATATTATGCAGCAGCATTTATCGCTGTTGCGAACAGGTCAACCAATCCTCAAACCAGTTTACAGCCACAAAACAGGAACTTTTGAACCACCACAATATATTAAACCAAATAAATTTGTGATTGTGGAAGGATTGCTAGGTTATTCTACTCGTGGTTGTCGAGATTCTTTTGATGTGAAAGTTTACCTAGCACCACCAGAATCTTTGCGTGCTAAGTGGAAGATTAAGCGGGATACAATGAAGCGGGGTTACTCGCCAGAACAAGTTTTAGCAGAATTGGAAAAACGCGAACCTGACTCGGAAAATTTTATCCGTCCTCAACGCAAATGGGCAGATTTAGTGGTAACTTTTTACCCGCCAAATGAGGAAATTGAAGAGGATAATTCCCATTTGAATGTGCGTTTAGTACTAAGACCGACAATTCCTCATCCAGATTTTACTAGAATTATTCAACAGAGTGATGGTGACACAGAACCAGCTGTGCGTTTAGAGTTAGATCGAGATATGGGTAAACCAGTTGATGTGCTGGAAATTGATAGTCATGCAACTGCGGAACAAGTGAGTAAATTAGAAAAGGTTTTGTGTCAGGAAATGCCTGATTTATTCCCACATTGTAGTTTGGGGGGAAATTTAGAATTGGGCAAAATTACGGGAACAACTGATGAAATTTTGCAAAGTTATCCCCTGGCTTTGACGCAGTTATTAATTTCTTTTCATGTCCTCAAAGCTACTCATGTGCATCATTTTTAAAATGGGAAAAGTTTTGGGTAATGAATCGATCGCATAAATCATCAACCATCCATTACCCATAATTTACTACCAAATTCCCAAATTGAACATTGACACGGGTGCAGGTATCATTTCGCCACGAAAATCTAGCAGTTGTACTAAGATTAAATAGCCGATCGCTAGAATTAGAGAAATTACCCCGGTAATAATTGCCACAATTTTGCCTCGCTCCATGAGTTTCCCTGCTGCTAATTGATGTTATTTATTTAATATAGGTAATAATTAGTCTTAGTTGTCGTCCATAACTCAACTAATATGAATTCTGCTACAGATTCTCTAGAAGGAGCAATTACAATTGCTCGTCAGCCAGTTGTGCAAACCTACGAATTAGGAAAAGTTTACCGCACAGGCTTTTGGCTGAATCAGAAAATCGAATCCTTGAAAAATTGTACTCTGACGGTTTATGAAGGGGAAACTTTTGGTTTATTAGGGCAGAATGGGGCGGGAAAAACTACACTGTTAAAAACTTTACTTGGCATTGCCCGTCCTACTTCTGGCAGGGGGTTAATATTAGGAAAACCTTTGGGCGATCGCTCTGTCAAGCAACGCATTGGTTATCTGCCCGAAAATGCTTATTATTACGACTTTTTAACAGGTTGGGAATTTTTACAAATGATTGCGGGACTTTTCCAAATTCCCAAAGAAATTCAGCGAGTACGCATTCCCCAACTTTTAGAAATGGTAGGACTTGCCCAGTCAGCAGCGAAAAAAAAGCAACTGCGACAATATTCTAAAGGAATGTTGCAACGAATTGGCATGGCGCAAGCTTTAATTAATGACCCGGAATTGGTATTTTTAGATGAACCGATGTCGGGTTTAGATCCGATGGGACGCTACCAAATTCGAGAGATTATTTTATCTTTAAAACAGGCAGGAAAAACCATATTTTTTAATAGTCATGTCTTGTCGGATGTGGAGAAAATTTGCGATCGCATCGCCATACTAGCGCAAGGTGAAATGATTTGCATCGGCTCTTTGGATGAACTTTTGGGAACCGCCGACACCTACTACATTAAAGGCAAAGGCGGCAAGCAAGAAATCTTAAAAAAATGGATACCAGATTTAGAATTTGTATCGGAAGGAATAGGTAGCACAGATGAAGCTTGGCAAGGTCATCTAAAAGGCGATTTAAATGATTTTCTCTCTAGTTTGCGTCTCATGCAAGCTCAAATTATCAGCTTAAACTTAGCCCGTCCTACTTTAGAAGAGTTTTTTATGGAACAATTGCAAACAAGAGGTATAACTGCCAGCAGTTAAATAGTTACATCAAGTACGTTGTTGCGCTTTAGCGCTACATTTTAGCGCTAAAGCGCAACAACGTACCTGATTCTTGAATATCTGCTACTCTTGAAAGATGCAGTTTAGCTTGTCAGTTTGTATTAATTGAAACAGGAAAAGTTGACAATTAAGGAAAAATTATGGCTGATCTTGTAGAAACCGCTACTCAAGCTGAATCTTTCAAAACTTTACTAACTTTAGTCGAAGCAGCAGGATTAGTAGATGTACTCAAAAATCCTGAAATCAAGACAGTTTTTGCCCCCACTGATGAGGCATTTGCTAAAATTCCCGCTACTACTGTAACCTCTTTGACGGAGAACACTGAGAAACTGAAGCGAATTCTCTTGTATCACGTTGTTGCTGGAGATGTTAGATCTGATGATCTCATCCAAATAAATGAAGCGCCTACTTTTGAAGGGTCAGTATTAGCTATTGATTCTTCCGATGGCGTAAAAGTGAATGATGCCAAGGTTTTACAACAAGATATTCTGGCAGACAATGGCGTTATTCACGTAATTGATACAGTATTGATCCCAGGATTAGTAGCTGTTGAATAAGCTGCATTATCAAATCAAAAAAAGGTAAAACAAATGGCAAACATTTTAGACACAGCTGCTAAATCTGGCTCTTTCAATACTTTAATAGAAGCTGTGAAAGTAACTGGTTTAACTGATACTTTGCAAGGTGATGGCCCATTTACTATTTTTGCACCAACTGATGAAGCTTTTGAAAAATTGCCAACAGGAACGATCGATAAATTGTTGAGCGATATTCCGCAGTTAACGAAGATTCTCACATATCATATAGTCGCAGGCAAAGTGATGTCAGAAGATGTGGTAAAACTAGATAAAACTACCACATTTGAAGGTTCAGATTTGAAAATTCATAGCAATGGTAGTTTGATGGTGGGTGATGCTGCGATCGTTCAGTCGGATGTGGAAGCTGATAACGGTGTCATTCATGTAATTGATACCGTTTTAATCCCGCAATATTAACGGTACGTTGTTGCGCTGTCTTCGCTCTTATCCCAGTTCTATTTGTAGGGTGCGTTAGTCCTAACGTAACGCACCATTCCATTATTCGTAGGGTGCGTTAGTCCTAACGTAACGCACCATTCCACTATTCGTAGGGTGCGTTAGTCCTAACGTAACGCACCATTCCACTATTCGTAGTTAGTCCTAACGTAACGCACCATTCCACTATTCGTAGTTAGTCCTAACGTAACGCACCATTCCACTAAGTAGGTAGATATAAATAAAGTGAAAACTGGGGCGGGCTCTCCTGCCCACCCCACAAGAGTTCCAGCTTTCTTGTGGGGTGGGCAGGAGAGCCCGCCCCATCCTTAAATAACTATTATCACTTTATTTATTTACACCTACTTATTCGTAGGGTGCGTTAGTCCTGCTTAATTAAGTTTGTTGTGAGGTAAAAAAATACCGGAGATGGTGCGTTACGGTCGCGCCTAACGCACCCTACGATTAATTTACGGTTAGTCAATTGCGCCTAAAATAGAAGCCGATCGCGCAGGTAAATTCAAGCTTAATTGCTTAGATTTCCCTGTTTCTTCATTCCAAGAAAATTCGGCATCACCATATAATAATTGACTCGGTTGAGATTGCAAAGCTGTTACTTCAAAGCTGATATTTGCGTCAGAAGTACCTACATTTACGGCAACAATTAATTCCTCATTTCCCAAAATTCTTGCAAATACGTAAACCGTTCCTTCGGCATACAAAATGTGATATGAACCTGTGCGAAGGGCAGGGTATTTATTCCGTAAAGCAATGAGTTTTTGGTGATATTTGAGAACGTAAACGTCCCAGTGAGCTTCCATTGGAAAACCGCGCCGTGAGTCGGGGTCTAATTTTCCAGGTAAGCCAACTTCATCGCCGTAATAAATGCTGGGAGCACCGGGAAATGTTAATAGTAAAACGGTGGCTAGTTCTACGCTGGCTTTGTCACCTTGGGCAATGGAAATTAATCTGGCTGTGTCGTGACTGGCTAATAAATTAAGTTGGGTTAGTTGAATTTCCCAAGGATAAAGTTGCAGCAAATATTCAATTTTTTCGCCGTATTCTTTGGCGAATAAAGGTGGGTAAGGATCGTAAGAACGGTCTTGTACTTGAGAAATGTCTACACGATCGCCAGCCGCAAAAGCAATAGTTGGCGCAGCAAATAAGTAATTCATTACTCCGTCAAATTGAGTACCATCTAACCATTCGCGGGAGTCTCTCCAAACTTCGCCAACAATGTAAGCTTCGGGGTTAATGGCTTTAACGCGATCGCGGAATTCTTGCCAAAAACCCGGAGTTTTTATTTCAAAAGGAACATCCAATCGCCAGCCATCAATGCCAAATTTAATCCAATATTCGGCAATTTCCATGATGTATTCCCGCACTTCTGGATTGTCATGATTAAACACTGGTAAAGCGCGATTTCCTGCCCAACCAACATAATTTGCCGGATATTCTCCATTGTAAGGAGAAACAGGCCAACGTTCAATTTTAAACCAGTCAACCCAAGGCGAATAAGGGCCATTTTCTAACACATCATGAAAGAAGAAAAAGCCCCGACTAGAGTGATTAAATACCCCATCCAAAACAACTTTAATATCCCGTTTGTGGGCGGCATCTAGTAATTCTTGAAAAGCCGGATTTCCCCCCAACATTGGATCTACTTGGTAGTAATCATGAGTATGGTATCGGTGATTACTGGCAGATTGAAAAATGGGGGTAAAATATACAGCATTAAAGCCCAAATCCTGCAAGTAATCCAACTGTTCGATTACACCCCACAAATCACCGCCTTTGTATCCTTGGAGTGTTGGCATATCGTCCCATGCTTCCCAAGAGGCGTTTTTTAACAGGCGCTTGCGAGCTTGTTTGCTACGAGCGAACCGATCCGGAAAAATTTGATAAAAAACTGCGTGTTTGACCCAATCTGGAGTGTTAATCAGCATAATTAATCTGCTAGTTCTCTATCTTAAGTTACAGCTATTTGCTGTTGTCTGATTCCTACTTTTGATAGAAAACTTTTATAATTCATCGATGTCCAAGTGATTGACTGGGTTTTTCGCTAGTGGTTCAATAAGAGTAAGTGTAGAATAATACAATCAATGGTTAACGTTTTAAATCAGGGTGACGATGAGTTAGTGCCGCTAGATTATAGCGATTTATTACAAAAAATTTCTCAAGTATTAGGAAGTCAAAATATATTTAGATTGTCGGAAAATGGCGATCGCCTACTGCTCGACATTGACCAAGTAGCGAGTCAAGTCGCAACTCTGCAAGTCGCCAATCCCCTAGCATCTCCTAACGGAGTTCGTTCTGCAACGATTAATTTTACTCCGGGATTTCAAGGAATTTTTCCGCAAAAGATTGGCGAAATCAGAGATATTGTCCAACAGAAATTAACATCTAATTTAGGACAAAATCAATCTATTGAAGAGTTTGTTAACAGTTTGGTAACACCTTTGCAATCTTTCCAGGGAAATGCAAATCAGTTAGGTTTCAACTATACTTTTAACCAACCTTCTCCTAACTTACAAAAGCAAAAACTTTGTCTTTCTAGCAACCGTCCGGGTAGCGCTTCCCTGCTAAAATTTCACAAACTGACGATTAAGGTAAGGGAGATCGATCGCTTTGCCGAATATTTGCAAGACGGATTGGCAAATCACATTGACGATCTAGTTACTTTTGAGAGCGAAACTGATAGAGAAGAACTGCAAGATACTATTCAAGATCAGATCGAAGAACCATCTTCTGACTTTAACCGTTTGCAGCGAGTTGTCGATACAGAAACTCTGGGAAAACTGAAAAAAGAAGCGAAAATTAGGTATTTAGAATATCTTCGCGATCGCATCGATAATCAAGACCACCTGGGGTTTATTTATCTGAGAGATTTGATTCGTCGTCTCCGACTAATTGAAGATTTTATTAACCAAGAAAGACCTGATGATTATTATGAGGTAAACTATGGAGGAGCGGCGATTAATTATAAAGATTTGTTTTCGCGATCGGAAGTATTAGACTCCCTTCCCATCATTCCCATCATCACAGGAAACTTGGGAGAAAGTACAAACACAAACGCCGGAGAACGCCAATTTATTTTCGGTTTCAAAATGAAGTTTGGCAATCCAGTTCAAGCGATCGACGGTAAAGAAGTGTTTGACTACAATCTTAACCTTATTAATCCTGAAAGTGAGCAACATAAACAGGAACTTGAAGAGAATCCCAACTTCGGAGTAAAAGTATTAAAACTAGCACTTCTGTACTTTTTTATATTTGCTTCCCGCAGCAATCCCGAAGCACCAGATTACAACCCTAATTCTGAGTTAGAGTACGATCCTATCAGTAACTTTGATACCAAAGTTCTGTCTGTATTGCGCGGTTCCGACGAGTCAGCAAAAAGGGATATTTTGCAACGTATCATCAAAGGATTTAACCAATTCAATGCCAAATTAAAAATCAATGTTCTAAAGGATTTTCTGAAAACCTTTATTAAGCATCAAACAATTTTGCCAACGCGAACTTATCCGATACAAATTAGTGTGAGAAGAGGTATCCTAGAAACCGACGAAAACCAAATTTTCAACGGCATTTTCTTTAAAGAAGTTGTGAGAAGAAATCCCAAAGAATGTTTGAGATACATTTCCATTGGCGAAGCGCAGGTTGGGGAAAATGCCGTCTGTCAGCTACCTGCAAGTATTACTATTGAAGATATCCGCTATTTTTCCACAGAAGAACGCCAACAATTTCAAATGGAATATGACATTACAGGTGTGAATACTTTGCCTGTGATGTGGGTTCCTGAAAGTTGCATGAATGCTTATCAAAACTATTTCATGCGAGATAAAAAGTTGTTATTATTTCGCTACAACAACCGACGGTTAGATCCGAAAAATTTTGATTCAAATCAAGGTTTTATTTATCGGTTTACCATCTCTTTGTTAGCGTATATTGTCCTGAAAATATTGCTAGATGCTGCCAAGAAAAGATTGTTTATTCCGATGGTAAGATTGCACGAAGGCGATCACAATAATCCCGCACCTTCGGAAAAGTTTATGGCGCATCTTTCTAAAGCATTGTGTCACTTATTAAACGAGACACATCGCTGTAGTTCTCAAGGTTTCCGGGTGCGAGATGCCAGAGCTTTTAAAGTAAAAAACGGACTTAGTTCTTTATATTCGGTATTACCAAGAAAGTTTCGTTTCACCGATATTTCAGATACTCCAACCCTGGATAAACTCGTGATTATTGTTGTTTCCAGTTGGGAAAGTGACGCGAGGACAGGGAACAGAAACCGCCAAAATAGAATATCTAATTTGGTAGGAGAAGCGATCGCCATCACCCACCAAAAAAATGATAACTCTATTCGCTTGCATATTATCAAAACTTTTTCTGATAACTATAGGAATCAGCGTTTGTATGAAGATCCGCCGATTCTTATAGACACAGTAAACAACCTTTATCAGCAGGGATTCCGAGACTTTTTGTATGTGGCGCAAACACCTTTTACCAGTAATTTGAATATAACTCAAACTGAAGATGACGATCGCCTATATTTCATGTCACCCAAACTAATAAATAATTTGAAAGGGAACCGCGACGACATCAAAATTTATCCGGTATTTTTCGATAAATACTATGTTCGCAAAGCGAAAGACTTGAAAGCAACATCTTTATATATTCAAGATACAAATCAACTGTTGAATGTTGCACAAGATTCAGCGCAGCAAGCGATCGTTTTTTTCAATTTGTTTAATGGGATTAGTGTCGGAACTGGGGACGATCGCTTTTACAACGGCGTGATTTCTTACTCTACCTTATTAAACATTTATCCCGGAATTTTAGATGACAAATACATCCGACAAGGTTTAATTGACGATGATAGCACCCGGAAAAATGACTTACTGCAATATCTGACACTATTTCACTTTTCCCGATTCGAGAAAACTAGTGATATTAGTTTAAAACTCGATCCTTATGAAAACATCATGGGGGAAGAATCATTTAATAAATTGTCTGTGTTTAATCATATTAGAGGAGAAGTTGATTTTAATTCATTGGCATTTTTGACCGAAGTCAGGAGAGTTTTAAACGTATAATCCTAAAGTAGGGTGCGTTAGTGCTAACGTAACGCACCGTTCCTCTATATATGGTGTCAGTGCGTAAGTCCTAATCTAGTTCAAAAAAAATCTTTTTTACAAATCATTTAGACTGGTTAAAACAGGAGTAAAAAATGATTGCCGAAAATTTGGGTCGATTATTTGAAGTTGGATTTAATATTGGGATTCTTGCTTATATCGAACAGCACCAACTTAAACATAATTTTGGCGACTTGTATCATCGGGATTTGCAGCATCTTAAATTTCCTAAAATGCTGAAACGAATAGTCAGTGAAGACAGCACAATCAGTGAAAAAGATATCCAAAGAATTGAAAAATGGTGTTTATATTTATTGCAGAAGGGTTTTCTGTCTGGATTGAATTTTTTTGGGGAATACATTAAATCTACTGGATGGAATGATAGTAAGCGATCGCCAATTGAAATTTTGTACTATCAGTGCAGTTTTGGCGATGCTAATAGCATCAAAACATATCCCAAAAGTGAGGAACAAGAACATCTAGATTTATTATCACAGTTTCAAAAACCCGAACTTTTGGAAAAACCGGGTTTCTTACGTCGATACAAACAAAAAGGTGAGTTTTTAAAAGCAGATACCTTGATGTTGTTGCGGCAACGCCAAAAGTTGAGAATTCTTTCCGTAGACTTATCCATATTTTCCGTTAAATCAGCAAAAGACCTCTTAGATTTTGAAGATAAAGATATGCAGAATCAGCGGCGTTTATTGCGGCGCGAAATTGCTTATTTACGCTCAAAAAGTGTTTTTGCTAAACTGCGGATAGATACAGGAAGTAACAATGATTTAGGTTTGAATTTTTCCCAGAATTTAACCAGATATTTTACTGCTTTTAAGCGCCAAGATAAAGAAAGTGCTAAGTTAATTCAAGCAGCTTCTTATGCTGGTAGCTTTTATCGATTTCTCCGGGAACTAGAGATTCTCAATGATGAAACATCAGTAGTGTTTAATGTGGTGGGATATAGCGATCGCGGCATCAGCACCATGTCTCTGAATCCCGAAAATTTAGAAGTATTAAATACCTGTTCCCAGATTTACCAAAATGAACCAAAAGAACAGGAAATTGCGCGATCGCGAAAAGAAATTTTAAATCTGATTCAACTCAATGCGAGTCGAAGTTTCGACAACGGCAAAAAGTTTATCAAGCAAATACTAGAAATACCCAGCGATACGACAACTACTATATCTCATACCGAAACAATTAATAACTTTAGTTCCACATTAGAATTAAGAGACGAACACGCCAAATTAATTAAAAATTCCCTAGACTCGGACAAAACCTACCTATTTTTAACTGGTAATCCCGGCATTGGCAAAACTACAGCAATTGTAGAATTTCTCAAAGATCATGTCAACGAAGGTTTTCTCTTCTTTTACGTTAGTCCCCGCAAACAAGTCAATTTAGATATTATCGAAAAATTCAAAGACTCAGCAACAGGCGAGTTAGATGACGATATATTTTGCATCAACACTAACTCCCAACTTATTGAGGATAACTCACGGCGTTGTGTCGTAAATTATTATTCCCCAAAACGCCAAGGTGATTTTAGGGAAAATGGCGTTGATTTTTTCGACTCTAGTTCAGAAATTGAACGTAAAACCTCACCCCAGAAAGCACTTAAGAGAAGAACTGAAGACGAAATTGTAGCAACAAATCGCCGCAGCAAAGGAGTTTTATCCTGTCTTTGCGAAGCAATACATACCACAATTAAAGGCGAAATATCTAAGAATATTGTTGCTACAGCTTGTATTCAATCTTTAAGGATAACAGAAAACGGTAAAAACACCTTAGAACATTTTGAAAACATCTTCAAAAGCGCTTACAACAAGCGAGAAAACAAAGTTATTCCTGATGAAATGAGAAGAATATCGACGCGGATAAAGCATTTATTCATTATGATAGATGAAATCACCGGAGATGATAGCGGCGTTGAATTTTTAAATGGAATCAGCAAGATTTTGAAACGTTATAAATTGACTGATTCCCAACATGGATTTAACACTAAAGTGATTGTAGCAGATGCTTCAATTGTTGAGCAAAATGTGATTAAACAACATTTATCCGAAACCTCACCGGAACCAGATAAAATATTCTTTAGGCGTGCATCTTCCCAAGCTATTAAACCACTTTCATTTCAGGAATTTGAATTTTTCAGATCGCCAGCAGTCGCCATCAACGCTAACTCCTATCCCGCCAGCAGTTTAACCATTACTTATAAACTATTCGTCGAATCACTTCCCTTTAACGAAGACACTTTTGCAGCAACAAGAGATAACCTAAAAAAAAGAGTACAAAATCAAATTGTTCAAGATATTAACACGCTCTGGGAACATCCCGATGCTGGACAAATTATAGTATACATTCAAGATAAGCGAAAATTACAAGAATTAATCGAAACAATTAAACAACACCGGGGAGAGTTTGTTAAAAATCAGGATTATTTAGAGATCCACGCTAACCTTTCTGATAATGATAAAACAGCAATTCACGAACACAAAAATCAAGTCAAAATCATTTTTATGACTTCCTCCGCCAGTCGCGGTTTATCCTTTCCCAAAGCGAAGCATATTTTAGTGGAAATTCCCCATTTCCGAGTTGAAAGTAACCTGATGGAAATCATCCAAGTTATTTACAGAGGACGGGGTGATTATTACGAAGAGGGAAAGAAGAAAACCTTGGACGATCGCGAAAAAGAACTGGTATTTTATTTGAGCGATCGCGCCATTTACTACACCGACGACAAACAACTTTCCCTGCAAGAAAGTACCATCAACTTATTAAATATCTTGCTAATTATCAAAACTTGTGTATTAACTAGAATTCAAGGTTACGGACAAATAGGTAGAGAAAAATTCCTGATGATTCCCATAGGTGGAAAGTCTGTATCTAGCGCAGGACAAACATTTAGCGGACAACTGGCGAACCTAATCAAAGATTTAAAAAATGAACATCGTCGGCATCCCAGTCACAAACTCTTACAAGAAGTTTATACAAGTTTAGAACAACTGCTAAGTCGTGCTGAGTTTATCTTAAGTTCAAAAAACCCTCCCACTCCCAGAAACCCGGTTTCTTCGAGAAACCGGGTTTCTAGAGTTGCTGATAGTTATTCCTATTTAGAATTAAGAGAATTTTTCAACAGCAAATTCTTAGATTTAATTAGCAATGGATTTGATAATTTACTCAAATTTGGCAACATCCAACCCGGACTAATTAATGGTAGCTTATTAGTCGTTCCTATTGCCGAACAAAGATTAGACGAAACTTACGAAATACGACTAATGGAAATAGCAACCCACGCCACAGAAGAACTAGTAAATAAAATGTTAGCAATTCATCATAGTTCAGATTATCCGATCAGACTGCGATCGGCAATCAAAAACGCCATAGAATTAGTAGATAAAGTGCGCGACTCCAGCGACAGAACCCAGTTTTTCCAGCAAAATAGTCAACGCCTCGATCGATACTATGCCTTACCATTATTTAGCTTTATTAGCGCCGAAGCAATGAGCGAATATTTTGCCGAAGAACCTGAAGAAGCAGAAGACGAAAGATTTCGGGAGATTTTAGCAACCTACATTCATCATCTTTACCCAACCGATAAAACTTTACCAATTGGTTACAAATACAAAGAGTTTCCTTTTGTAGTTTTTAGCAGTTACAGTTTAGAAGAAATGAGAGAAAAGATTTTTACCGATAAATATTTGTTAACTTCCAATGAATTAAATGTGTTGAATTTGATTTTGTCGAAAACAGAATAAAAAATTATTGGCTCTGGGAATTGCCTAAAATGAAATTAACAATCCGAACCAGCGGACTTTTTGGATGTTTCTGAATATATCCGATCGCTCTGGCTGCGATCGCAACTCCCACTACACCAGCGCCTAAGCTGAATAAAACAGAAAGTGTGAAATTATGTGGCGGATTTATACCGAAAGATGGTTGGAAGTGAACCGGAATTATGGTTAATTTTTCGTTTGGTTTGGCTTCAATCAGATAAGGTAATGCAGTAGCAGCAATTCCGGCAAAACCTATTCCTACACCGACAACGGCTAACACAATTTGCAGGTTGCGATCGCTTTTTACCTGTTCAATCTCTACCAAACCCCGTAATGTATTAATAAATTCGCCAATTAAATCTTTACCTGGTTGGATATAACTGAGGTAGGTTTCTATCTGATTGAGGTAGCGTTTACAGGTAGTTTCGCCAAACTCTTGCCAAGTGGAAATATCCCCCGGTTGCCAGAATTTTTGTAAATAATTTTGATAGTTAATTTGATTTACTTTGATTGTGGTACAATGTGCTTGCAGATTTCTTAGTTGCCGTTGATACTGCATCGATAGTTCTGGCATTGATTCCAGCAGTTTTTGCAGTTCTTCTAATGGTTTATCTTGCTTAAATTCCTTAATCTTCGCTTCTAATTCGCTATAAACTTTTCTGGCTTCACGATAACTATCTCGTGCTTGTTCGTAGACATATTCAATTTTGTGGCGAGTCCAGAGAGACAGCATTAAATCGTCATAAAATCGCTCAATTTCTTTTGGATTGATGGCTTTATTGTCAATCCAAAATAAAATTTTATAGCGTTTATTCGGCTGATTTTGGTTGCTTATTTCATATTCCAATAAGGGAACTTTGAGTAATTTTCCCTCAGCGACTAATCTACCTGTAAATTTAGTATCTTTCAGAAACTCTTTCACAAATTCATCAGCTAAGTCTTTACATCCTTTATCAACTATTTCTGTTTCTCCAATCAGCCAGATAGTTTCACCGAGAGTGTTTTCCGAACAGTCTAAGAATAAGCTACTGGGTTGAAATAGATGCAGTTCTTCGGCTGTGATATTATATTGCTTATTTTCAGGATATAAGCTTAAATCGAAAGCGTAGGTATCGTGTAATAGAAATGCTTGTAGATTCCCGCTAATTGTTAAGCCATTTTGGTTAATAGCAATTAGTTTTATCGAGTCTTTATCTTTAATTAGCGAGAAATTAATTGAATTTAAGTCTTTTTTATGTTTGAAAACATTTGATTCTTTATCTAACTCATAACACAGTAATTGCGATTTCAAATTTGTTAGTTCAGGGAAAGGTAGTTTTTCGCTTAGTTTAATCAAATTTTCCCAAATTAAATCGGCTTGGGGTGAAACTCGATCGAGAGATTCAGCGATCGTCTGATTTAGATGGAAAAAATAAACACTGATACTAAACTTTTTCATGGGGAGGATTTACCCTCTTTTTCGGGAGTTTTTTCGGCAGCGACAGTCAAATTTTCTATGGTTTCTATTAAGCTTTTACTTTTTTCTCCCGGCTTAGTAGGCGATACTCCATCTCTGCCTAATTTATCTCCCGATTTCATCAACTTAGCATTGTATTTTCGCTTGATTTCTGGTTTTTCTTTTAGCCAGTTCTCAATTATTTGGATGTTCTCTTCATCATTTTCTGTCAACTTAGCTTTGAGAGAAACTAGGTCATCTCTTAGATTAGCAAATAAATCTGTCTCTTGAATTAATTGCTGGAAAATTTCTAGTTTAGTGATGCTATTACTCATATTTTGTTCTCCTTTTGTTCTCCTTTGCCAGCTGCACAGAAGCCAGCCCAATAATAGGGATTTTGATATATCTTAGCATTAGCTCCTTGGGTTGCTTTGTCCTCTTCCAAGCAGTCTTGTAAGGTTTCTCGCCATGTTTGGTCTAGGAGTTGACATTTTTTTGTCCAGTCGATGAAGCCTTGGATGTCGGTGTCTCGTACCCAGATTTGTGCTTGGTTTAATGCCAAGGCGAGTTTACCCGGTTGCTGGGAGAGGTTTTCGTAGGTTTTAATCAGTAAAATCGCTGTGGAAAAGGCATTTACTGACCATAAAGTGACGTATAAACTGGGAGTACCAGCTAACAGGAAACCGCTGGTGAGGCTAATATATTCGTCGGTGTCGTCGAGTCGAACTTGTCCCGTTTCGCAGGCGGAAAGAGTGACTAGGCTGCATTCACTGAGGTTGAAATAGCGGATTATTTCTTCTAGGGTGAGAGTGCCATCGGCTAGTTTTAAGCCAGATTTTAGGGGTTCGTTGGGATTGAAGGAACCATGACAGGAAAAGAACAAATGATGGCTGTCGGCGACTTGTTCGGCTATTTCTAATTTCTCTTCTAATTGTTTGCCTTTTTTGGCATTTTGTTTAGCTAAAATTTCTGATTTTGGGAAGATATTTTTAACGCTTTCTACTTCCATGTCGGCAGCCATCAAGTCATTTGTGGGGTTTTGAATGGCGAAAAATTTAGCGAATTTACCCCGTTGATATTTTTGGACTTGATGGAGAATTTGGCAACTGGGGGTGTAGGAAACTCCCTTATCGAAGCAGTCAATCAGATAGGGATTTGGGGGACAATTTGGGTTATTGGAGTGAAAGCGTTGCCAATTTTCCCTGCTGACAGGTAAGGCGTGGAGAGGGAAAAGGTGCAGGTAGCGGTGGGGAATCAGGATTAGTTGATCGCAGGTTTCGGGGATGGATTTGAGTATTTGATCAATGTGGAGAATTTTCGCTAAAATGCGTAAACCTTGAGCTAACTGTTCGCGCCATTTGTTGCTGTCTTCGTAATATTTGGTTAAATAGGCATTAGTCCATTTGATCAGTCTTTGTAAATCTTGTGGTGATGATTGCCAAAGTGCGATCCCCCCTGCCCCCCTTAAGAAGGGGGGTTCTGAGGTTTGCTGTTCTTCATTGAGAGATGACTGTGCAAGTTCTAATTCATTATCTCCCATTTTTAAGAGTAATTCTGAGTCCTCTTGCTCCCCCCTTATTAAGGGGGGTTGGGGGGGATCTTTCGTGATGATAAAAACACAAAACCTATCGCCCAAAATGTACCATTCGACAATTGCTGTTTTTTCATCGGTTAACTGCTTAATTTCACCAAAATTTAGGGGTGTATAGGGATATTTGGCGGCTAAATCTTGGCGTAGTTGGTTGATGAAGTCGTAATTTTTTTCTTCAGCTTGTTTTAACCGTTGATTTTCTTGGGCAATTCTCAGTCTTAACTGTTGCAACTCTTGCCGCACTTGCGGGGGGATTTCTCCTTTAGGATACAAATCTTTCACCGATAACAACTCGATTAAGTTTTGCGCTTTGGAACGTTCGGCATATTCCACCGCTTCCGTGTAGCGTTGCAGTTGGATGCAAACTTCTACCATACCCAGATAGAGTTTATTCCATTCTTCGGCTAACTTCTGTTTAGTTTCATCCCCAGATTGAATTTCACCCCGTAAAAATTCCACTGTCTCAATCGCTGGGGAAAATGTTTTATAAGCAAGTTCCCATTCCTTCTTGTTTCGGTAAAGATTACCTAAATTAAATAAAGTTTCTGTATAATCTTGCGGGAAAGCCTCACGAGTTCTGATAGTTAAAGCATTTTCATAAAATTCGATCGCTTGTTCGATATTGTCTGCCCTCTCTCCCCTGATTCTGTCAGAGTAGGCAGTTGCCAGATTATTTTGCGTCATTGCCCAATCTTGGGGAAAAGCATCGCGGGTGTAAACGGTGAGGACTTCCGTGTAAAATTCGATCGCCTTGTCGATATTGTCTGCCCTCTCTCCCCTGATTCTGTCAGAGTAGGCATTTGCCAGATTATGTTGCGTCATTGCCCAATCTTGGGGAAAAGCTTCGCGGGTGCGAACGGTGAGGGCGGCGGTGCAAAATTCGATCGCCCTCTCGATATTCTCTGCCCTCTCTCCCCTGATTCTGTTACGGTAGGGTTTCTCCCAGATTATGTTGCGTTTGTGCCCAATATTCGGGAAAAGCTTCGCGGGTGTAAACGGTGAGGGCTAGGTTGTAAAATTCGATCGCCCTCTCGATATTCTCTGCCCTCTCTCCCCTGATTCTCTTAGAGTAGGCAGCTGCCAGATTATTTTGCGTCCTTGCCCAATCTTCGGGAAAAGCATCGCAGGTGCGAACGGTGAGGGCTTGGGTGTAATATGCGATCGCACGTTCGATAAAAAGCAGCGTCATTCTGTTTTCCTTCCTCTGCCAACCCTGCCGCTTTTGCCTCGCAAACTTGCACAAACCCCAAATCCAGCAATTCCGAGTTATCATCTAAAATCTGCGGTCTCTCACCGTTAGGACAACTCAGCAGTTGTTGAATCAGATTCCCGTAAGCTTGAATACGTTCCTCATTCATAAGATGATGCCTGTAGCCAATAGGACAAAAATACATTTGGGTGTGGTCATCAGTAGTTGGTGGAGACTGACGCGGCGACGCAGGGAGTAGGGGTACGCAGACGCGGATAAATTTTTGATATCACCAACGGCTTTTGACCATACGTAATACGTTTTACACTGAATCACAAACTGGAACAGGATGAAACTGAAGCAGAACAGAAGATATGTTGGAGAAATATAATTTCAGCAATGCCAAACCTGGTAGACATCGGGGATTTAAGGGATCTTTGATTCGCGTTTTGGAAGACGGAACAGAACAAGCGATCGAATTGAAACCAAAAAGCGATAATGCTACGCATCGCTACGCGATCGCACCTAATTTTTGGTAGGTTTTAAGTTGTACGATCCGCCCCTAATTCGTAGTATTTTAAACTCTATGTCACAATTGAGGAAACAACAATTAACCCAACTAACGAACAAGCTCAAACCTGTCTGCGAGTCTGTCAGATGTTATCCAACTACTACCGGAATATAGAACTATTCCGTTTTAACGAAGAACAGGGATATGTCTACATTTTGACATCGGACAATCTAGAAATTATGGTATATCGTGACGGAAATTGGGAGTTTATCAATGAAACCAAACTTTGAAAAAATGTCCAGACAAGAATTGAGAGATTATGTGCGGACACATCGAGATGATTTAGAAGCTTTGGATGCTTTAGTTAATCGCCGGAATCCCGACTCACAAAGAATTATATTCCAACCACCAAAAACTAAAGAAGAAGAACAAGAACAGTTTGAATTATTCAAGCGGATAGTTGACGAAAAGACAAGGAAAAAAGAGGCGGAAAGTTGAGGATTTAGGGAGTGCGATAATGCTACGCATCGCTACGCGATCGCACCAATAATCCCATACTTTTACTCATTGTGCGATCGCCATCTCCACAACTACCTCTTTACAACGTATTCGGATCGATTCCCCTCTCCTCTAACTTAGCTAAAAGATCTTGAAGTTGTTGTTGACTTTGCTCTAATTGTTGTTGACTTTCTTTCGCTATTTCTTCCGGCGTTTTATATCTATTTCCATTCTCGTCATACCAATACAACCACTCCCTCGTAAAAGCTTGATAAGTTCCCCTTTCCCTACCAATTCCCAAACCAATTTCCGGCATCCAAATTATATCGCCAGACTGTAAAACATATTCACCATTAACTAAGCGGTGAACTTCTAAACGTTGTCGGCGGCGACGTTGGCGAGTTGGCGCATAAACAATGTAATACAAAACACCCATTTGGGCATAATCAAATTTTTTCTGTTCGTATTCAGCATTGTAAGTTTTAGAAACAATTTCCAATACCAAAGAAGGAACTACACCATCTTCATCCCAAAGCACATAACACAACCTTCCCTGTTCCCCAACAAAACGTTCTACCCCCAAACTTAAAAAACCATCAGGGACGATCGCAGGTTTAGCCAAATCATAGTAAATTCCCATATTAATCCCAAAAAACCAATCCTCCCGGTCTTGCCAAATCAAAGCCAAAACCGCAGACAACAAACTGGGAATTAAAACTTGTAACTCATTATCCACAGGAGTATCATCCGAACTGGGTAACTCTTCCGAAGATGGCAAACAACCTAACGGATTGTAATTCAACATAACTACCTCAAATTAATATTTCGCAAAAAAGCGATAAATAACGCAAGTTGCTAGTTATTAATTTTTTCTTGTTCCCCCCTTCTGCAAGGGGGGCTAGGGGGGATCTAACGCTGTGTTTCCAAGTTTAGATCCCCCCAACCCCCCTTGATAAGGGGGGCTAAGAAAAATCTACAGTTATAACTAGCAACTTGCGTTAAATACTGCGATCGACATATCAATCACTAAAATAAAACATATTTCTGCCCCTGGAGCCCCTGGAGCCCCTGGAGCCCCTGGAGCCCCCTTTCCACCTGTGGGTAGAACCAAAAAATCCACACTTCCTCCTTTTCCCTCTTGCCAACTGTTCCCCACAGTCCGACACTGGACTTGGGAACGTTCGGCAGTGAGAGGTTTTTTTGTGAAAAAAGTTCTATCTATCATTCTTGGCGGTGGCGCAGGGACTCGCCTTTACCCCTTAACCAAACTACGCGCCAAGCCAGCAGTACCTTTAGCCGGGAAATATCGTCTGATTGATATCCCCGTGAGTAACTGCATCAACTCAGAAATTTACAAAATCTACGTCCTGACTCAATTTAACTCTGCCTCACTCAACCGTCATATTGCCCGCGCATACAACTTTGCTGGCTTCACTGATGGGTTTGTAGAAGTACTAGCTGCCCAGCAAACACCCGAAAACCCCAACTGGTTTCAAGGTACCGCTGACGCAGTTCGTCAATATATGTGGCTATTTGAAGAGTGGGACGTTGATGAATTTCTAATACTTTCGGGAGATCACCTCTACCGAATGGACTATCGTTTATTCGTGCAACGTCACCGAGAAACCAACGCCGATATCACCATCTCCGTTGTCCCAATGGACGAGAAACGCGCCTCGGACTTCGGGTTAATGAAAATTAACGATGACGGTAGGGTAATTGACTTTAGCGAAAAACCCAAAGGTGAAGCCCTCAAACAAATGCAGGTTGACACCACCATTTTGGGACTCACAGGAGAAGAAGCCCAGAAAATGCCTTACATTGCTTCTATGGGCATTTATGTCTTCAAAAAAGATGTCCTGTTGGATCTGCTCAACTCATACCCGGATAGTACAGACTTCGGTAAAGAAATCATCCCCGCATCGTCGAAAAACCACAACATTCAAGCCTACCTATTTGACGGTTATTGGGAAGATATTGGAACAATTGAAGCCTTCTACGATGCTAATTTAGCTTTGACAAGGCAACCCCGTCCGCCATTTAGCTTCTACGATGAAACCGCCCCCATTTACACTCGTGCCCGTTACTTGCCACCAACAAAATTATTAGATTGCCAAGTGACAGAATCAATGATTGGAGAAGGGTGCATTATTAAAAATTGCCGCATCAATCATTCAGTATTGGGAGTGCGAAGCCGTGTAGAAGCAGGTTGTTTAGTGGAAGACTCCCTACTGATGGGCGCAGACTTCTATCAACCCTTTAGCGAACGGGCAACTAGTTGCGATCACCGTGAAGTCCCGTTAGGCATTGGTGCAAATACCACGATTCGTCGTGCCATCATTGACAAAAATGCCCGTATCGGTTGTGATGTTCAAATTATTAACAAAGACAATGTACAAGAAGCCGAACGCGAAAACCTGGGATTCTATATTCGTAGCGGCATCGTCGTTGTCTTGAAAAATGCCGTTATTCCCGATGGCACAATCATCTAGTCTTTCTCTAGATCCCCGACTTCTTCAAGAAGTCGGGGATCTGGGCATTCTAGATCCCCGACTTCTTCAAGAAGTCGGGGATCTGGGCATTCTAGATCCCCGACTTCTTCAAGAAGTCGGGGATCTGGACATGACAAAACTAATTCTTTCGATCGGGCTTCCTGGTAGCGGTAAATCTACCCTAGCCGAAAAGCTAATCGCAGAAACTCCCGGAAGTTTGTTAATTTCAACAGACAGAATTCGGGGTCAACTGTTTGGAGATGAAGCTATCCAGGGCCCTTGGTTTCTCGTTTGGCGAGAGTTAGAACGACAGCTGCAACAAGCTGCCCTAGCAATTGCCCAAGGACAAGCCACCCTTGCCATTTACGATGCTACCAATGCCGCCCGTCGCCAACGCAAAGATGCGATCGCCCTTTGCCGCGAAACAGGCTTCACCCACATCACCGGACTATGGTTTGATACCCCCATTTGGCTTTGCCTTTCCCGTAACCGTCGTCGCCAGCGTCGAGTCCCCGAAGAAGTCATTTTCCGAATGTCTCGTCAACTACGCGATGCGCCCCCAGCTTTGGTCGATGGATTCGATCGCCTAATTCGCTACCATCTCGACCAGTTCATAATTGTGGAATAACCGTACCAAACCGAACTTGCAGTCATAATCTATTTAAATGCACAATGAAAATGAGTCGATGTATACACCTATTCCTGACCATTTTTTATTATCACTGAATGCTCGAACAATACCTAACCGGAAAGTCTAAAATAAAAAAACTCTCCCGCAAAAAATCATCTTCAGCACATAATAAATCAAGACAAAATTACCACTAATATTTACTTTATAGGAGACAAACTAAATGGCTACCACTGACTTTAAAGACTATTATGCCGTCCTGGGAGTGACTAAAACCGCTAGCGCCGACGAAATCAAAAAAGTTTACCGTCGCCTAGCACGTAAGTATCACCCAGACATGAATCCTAACGACAAACAAGCCGAAGCCCGTTTTAAAGAAGTTACGGAAACCTACGAAGTACTTTCCGACCCCGATAAACGCAAAAAATACGACCAATTCGGTCAATACTGGAAACAAGCTGACCAAGCATGGTCTGGTGCTGGTGGCGCAGGCGCACCAGGAGTCGATTTTAACGGCTTTGACTTTAGTCAGTACGGTAGTTTTGACGAATTCATCAACGAATTATTAGGTCGCTACAGCACAGGAACTCCTGGAACTGGTGCTGCTGGCAGACGTTCCACTAACCGCAGTTACAGCTATCGTACCAGCCCTGGTGGACAAACTGGCTTTGGTGGTGGTGGTTTTAGCGGCTTTGATGGCTTTGATAATCAAACATCATCAAATGTTAGCAGTGCTGACAGAGAAGCTAACCTCAGTCTCACTTTTTCCGAAGCATTTCACGGCGTACAAAAGCGTTTAGATTTAGGCACAGAAGTAGTAGATGCGAAAATTCCCGCAGGTGCTAAAAAAGGCACTCGAATTCGCCTGAAAGGTAAAGGTTCTTTCAATTCTTTAAATCAACAACGTGGTGATTTGTACCTCAATGTAGAATTGCAACCGCACAATTTCTTTCAATTTGATGGCGATAATTTAGTTTGTGAAGTGCCAATTACTCCCGATGAAGCTGTTTTAGGAGCCCAAATAGAAGTTCCGACTCCAGATGGTTCGGTTACTGTTAATGTTCCCGCTGGTGTGCGTTCCGGTCAATCTCTGCGACTGAAGGGAAAAGGTTGGCCTAATCCTAAAGGTGGACGCAGCGATTTAATGGTGAAAATTTCTATTGTTCCCCCCAAAGAACTTAGCCAAACTGAACGGGAATTGTATGAGAAGATTCGGACCGATCGCACTTTCAATCCCCGCAGTAACTTAAAGCAAATCAAATTATAATTAAGTCAAGTTCGTAGTAGCGACTTCAGTCGTCTACTCCTCACCTAGCAGGACTGAAGTCCTTACAACGAACTTGGATTAAGTTTTAATGATTAAAAATACTCCAACAGCAATCATGACACAGCCAGCAATAATGTTTAATACTTTGGTTATTTTGGAACTAATCAGCAATCTAGCTTTATTTGCCATGAACGCATAGCTAAGTTTTACACCGCCTACGGCTAGAGTGGCGATCGCAATAATCACACCAGTATCAAACCAAGAAACCTTAGAAAGATCGACAAAAGCCGGAAAAAAACCTAAATAAAATAACGTCGCCTTTTGATCGCCCAATGTAATAAAAAGACCAGTCAAAAAACTCGACAGCAAAGAGGATTTTACCACCTTCTCTGTCTTCATATTCTTTGCTTTTGACTTAAATAGCGCGATTCCCAATAATATCAGATACAAGCCACCCAGGTATTTTATGAGTACAAAGAAGCTACCCATCGTTTCCGCAAGAAACGACAAACCCAAAATAGCTATGATTATGAAAATTATGTCACCCAGTACTATTCCCAGAGTGGTGAAAACACCATGAATCAACCCAGATGTAGCCGATCTTGTCGAGACAGCCAGAACACTCACACTGGGAATAGCAGCCAGAACAACCATCCCACCGAATAGTGCCACAATGCTGCTCAAAGTCATACTGGTTTGCATGATCGTACCAATTGTTTAAATCGCTGCCAACAACTGCTCAACTGAAGCATTAGGCGATAAAAAAGAAAACAAATGCTTGTAAACCAATCTACCTTCTTTTTCTAACACAAATTGTGCTGGCAAAGGCGCACCCAACGCTTGACCAACCTGATATTCTCGAAACACCCAACAGCTAGGATCGCTCAACAACGGCATTTTTAAACCCAAATCCCTAACAACTTTTTCACTTTGTTGTTTGTCTGTACTGGTAATCATTAAAACTTCTACCCCTTTGCTAGAAAACAGTTCGTAGTTTTCATTCATCGCTAAAATATGGGGATAGCACAGCGGACAGTATTGTTTTTCGGTAAAAATTCGGGTGAAATCTAAAATAACAGGCTGTTTACCTCTAAAATTTGATAACTTGACTGGCTGACTATTGGTAATATCTAGCAGTTCAAAATCTTTAGTAACCGCCCCTAATCGTAGTTCATTATGTGCCGGAATTGGCAAAAAGTTACGGAAGAAACGCTCATTTATTAAACCGCTAAAATCAGTGGAAGTCAGCATAATTAAATCGTAAACTCAATAATTTCTAGATCCCCGACTTCTTCTGAGAAGTCGGGGATCTGGGTCTCTAGATCCCCGACTTCTTCAAGAAGTCGGGGATCTGGGTCTCTAGATCCCCGACTTCTTCTGAGAAGTCGGGGATCTGGGTCTCTAGATCCCCGACTTCTTCTGAGAAGTCGGGGATCTGGGTCATTTAACTATTTGCCCAAAATTAAACAGCGGAAAAGTAAACTTTGGACTTGACAGGATCGGGAGTCATGGTTTTTTCACCAGGTTGCCAACCAGCGGGACAAACTTCATCTGGGTGAGTTTGGACGTATTGAATGGCTTTGAGAGTCCGCAATGTTTCGTCAACGCTGCGACCAAAAGACAGGTTGTTGATGGTGGCGTGTTGAATTACACCGTCTTTGTCGATGATGAACAGACCGCGCAAAGCTACGCCTGCTTCTGGATCGAGGACGTTGTAAGCGGCGCTGATGTCTTTTTTGATGTCGGAAACTAAAGGATAAGCTAGATCGCCTAAACCACCAGATTTGCGATCGGTCTGAATCCAAGCTAAGTGGGAGAATTCGCTGTCTACTGAAACGCCCAGAACTTCTGTGTTGATGGATTTGAATTCTTCGTAGCGATCGCTAAATGCTGTAATCTCAGTTGGGCAAACAAAGGTAAAGTCCAACGGATAGAAGAACAACACTACATACTTACCACGATAGTCTGACAGCTTGATGCTCTTGAATTCTTGATCTACTACAGCTGTCGCAGAAAAGTCAGGAGCAGATTGACCAACGCGCAAACATCCTTCTGATGCGTAACTT
Source organism: Floridaenema flaviceps BLCC-F50 (assembly GCF_041929275.2). Classification (NCBI taxonomy): domain Bacteria; kingdom Bacillati; phylum Cyanobacteriota; class Cyanophyceae; order Aerosakkonematales; family Aerosakkonemataceae; genus Floridanema; species Floridanema flaviceps. The sequence goes on from NZ_JBHFNR020000001.1 coordinate 1,793,224, forward strand.
AGGGGCATGAACTTTTTCTCCTTAAAAATTATGCTTCGACTTGTGCTCTTCTTGTAGGTAATGTAGTAAAGACGGGGTTTACCTTAAGTTTTTTGGGCTAACGAACAATCCTCGTTAAACCTGCCTCGTCTTGCCCACAGGGGACAACTACTGTTTATTTACGAACTGTAACAACTATATCATACTCATAACGATTTTGAGTAAACAATGGAAAGTCTAGATCGGCGAGAATGGTTATTGACCAATGGGCTAGGTAGCTTTGCTTGTGGTACCGTGTGTGATGCCCGCACCCGCACCTATCACGGTTGGTTAATTGCCGCATTAAACCCCCCTAGCGAACGCACGTTGTTGCTATCTCACTTAGAAGCAACCTTGGAAATTCGGGGGAAAACTTGGGAATTAAGCACAAATTTCTGGTCAGATAGTAAAGTTGCCCCTTTGGGTTATCGACTGTTGCGATCGTTCTCAATTGAACCGATTCCCACTTGGGTTTGGCGAGAAGAAAATTGGCAACTAACTCGACAAATAGTAATGCCTAATGGGTTTCCCAAAGTAGAAGAGGAATTATTACCCAATCAATTTGAGCAAAGAACTTTGATTGAATATGTTTATCAAGGGAAAGAAACAGCAACTTTGCGGTTAAAACCGTTAATTGCCGATCGCAACTTTCACCATCAACAAACAGCAACAGCAGAATTAAAATTCTCGCAAAAACTTAACGGAAACCGTGTGCTTTTCCAAGCAATTAATCAAGATTGGCAAGGCACACCTTGGCAATTAACTTGGAGTAAGGGAGATTATCAAATAGCTGGTTATTGGTATTGGAATTATTACTATCCCGAAGAGAAATTGCGCGGATTAGGCGATCGCGAAGACCTCTGGAGTCCTGGTGAATTAACTGTTACCTTGCAACCAGGCGATCGTATTACCCTAGAAGCTAAACTAGGCTGGAAACAGGATATGGGGAGATGGGGAGATGGGGAGATGGGGGGAAATTATCCAACTACCTCTTCTACTCCCCCCACCCCCCTACCTCCCCACCCCCCCACCTCTTCTTCCGGGTCCCCAATCCCCAACCAACTTCTTCGCGCCGCCGATCAATTTATTGTTTATCGCCATTCAATTTCTGGGCCAACTGTAATTGCTGGTTATCCTTGGTTTAATGATTGGGGTCGAGACACATTAATTGCTTTACCCGGTTTAGCACTTACAACAGGTAGATTTGAAATCGCAAAAGGCTTATTAAAAACATTCGGTTCTTATTGTAAATATGGTTTAATTCCTAACACATTTCCTGACCAAGGAAACGAACCATTTTATAACAGCATAGATGCTTCTTTGTGGTGGATTGAAACATTAGGGCTTTACTTAGAAGCTACTGAAGATTGGGATTTTTTAGTCACCCAATATCCGGTTTTTCGCCAGATTTATAAAGCTTTTTATGCTGGGACTTTGTTCAATATTCATATTGATGCCACAGATGGTTTACTAACTTGGGATGCACCTAATGTAGCTATTACTTGGATGGACGTAGTAATTAGTGGAAAACCGATTACTCCTCGTTATGGTAAACCAGTAGAAATTAATGCTTTGTGGTACTCAGCTTTATGTTGGGCAATCAAATGGGCGGAAAAACTGGCAACTATTCAACCTGATAATGTTGAAAAATTGCACAGTCGGCGCGATCGCTATTTCCAACAAGCAGAACAAGTCAAAGAATCCCTGCAAAAATACTGGAACCCTCATCAACAATACTTCTATGATACAATTTCCCCAGATGACCAACCCGACCCCAAAATTCGCCCCAATGCAGTCTTAGCTTTATCTTTACATCATTGCGGATTTCCCCCTGAACAAGCCCGTCAGGTATTACAAATAGCCAAAGATAAACTCTTAACACCCTACGGTTTACGCAGTCTCGCACCAGACGATCCAGATTACATTGGTTCCTATACTGGAGATTCAATTCACCGAGATAGTGCCTATCATCAAGGTACTGTTTGGAGTTGGTTAATTGGCTGTTTTATTAATGCTTGGCAACGCTTTTATGATACTGAACCATTACCTTTTGACTGGCAACCAATGTTAGAACATTTCCAAAATCAAGCCTGTATATGCTCAATTTCAGAAATATTTGATGGCGACCCCCCGCACACACCCCAAGGTGCATTTGCTCAAGCTTGGTCAGTAGCAGAAATTCTCCGTTATTTTCCCAAGCGATCGGGGATTGGGGACTAGGGACTAAGAAAGTTTTGAGTTGTAGGGGCGGGTGAGAGCAGATAAGTCTGTAGTCACAGCAGAAGAGTTAACAACTTTCACCCGCCTTGGAGAGAGTTTTGAGTTAGGGAGAAAGTTTTAAGTTTTGAATTTTTCTCCCCTGTGCCCCTGTGCCCCTGTGCCCCTCTACTCAAGAGCCCCTCTGCTCAAGAGCTCCGAGATTTCTCCCATTGTTAAAACTTGACAATACTGATTGCATTTTTTCCTTTCCCTCTATATGATAGAGTCTTGTGTTAAATAAATACACTATTCCGAGCGACTAACCGTATTTTTTGAAAGAGGGAGAGAGAATGGGTCAGTGGCATAGCACCACAAAACAAGGGCAATTCTTAAATAGAGTAATTGCTCGTGCAACTTCTATGGTAGGACAGTGGTGCCAAAAGCAGCTGAACTTCAAGAGTAAGCGAAGCGGATTCAAGAGTTTTGTCAGCTTATTTTTAGTAGGGATAAGTTTAAGTGTGGCGATCGCCTCCTGTGGTGGAGGTTCCAACGCGCCGAGTGGTTCTACTCCGGGCGCAAATTCGGGAACTCAAGGCGACGTTAAAGTAACATTAGTTTCCTACGCAGTTACCCGTGCTGCTTATGAAAAAATTATCCCTCAGTTCACTGCCAAATGGAAACAAGAACATAATCAAAACGTAACTTTCACCCAAAGTTATGGCGGTTCTGGTTCGCAAAGCCGTGCAGTAATTGATGGTTTGGAAGCCGATATTGTGGCATTAGCCTTAGAATTGGATATCCAAAAGATTGAGCAAGCCGGACTAATTCAACCAGGTTGGCAAAGCGAAGCCCCTAACAATTCTATTGTTACTAGATCTGTAGCAGCTTTAGTTACTCGTGAAGGAAATCCTCAAGGAATTAAAGGTTGGGAAGAACTGGCAAAACCAGGCGTACAAGTAATCACCGCTAACCCGAAAACTTCAGGTGGCGCTAGGTGGAATTTCTTAGGTTTGTGGGGATCGGTAACGCAAACAGGAGGCGATCAAGCCAAAGCTTTGGATTACACCACCAAGGTATTTAAAAATGTTCCCGTATTACCTAGAGATGCTAGAGAAGCTAGCGATGTCTTTTTCAAACAAGGTCAAGGAAATGTATTGATCAACTATGAAAATGAAGTAATTTTGGCAGCATTAAATGGTCAAAAACTTCCTTATGTTATACCACAAGTGAACATCTCTATTGATGCTCCTGTAACGGTGGTAGATAAAAACGTTGACAAACATGGAACCAGAGAAGTTTCCGAAGCTTTTGTTAAATTCTTGTTCACGCCTGAAGCACAACGAGAATTTGCTAAAGTCGGTTTTCGATCGGTCGATCCAACTGTAGAGAAAGAATTTGCTAAGGAATACGTTCCGATTAAAAAACTGTTTACTGCCAAAGATTTTGGTGGGTGGAGTGATATTCAGAAAAACTTCTTTGCTGATGGCGCTATTTTCGACCAAATTCTGGCTAAAAGCGGCAAATAATGAATGAATAAGCTAAAACACAGGTTCTCTGAATTAGATAGTGTAACTAAGGTGAGGATTAAAATTAAAATCCCTCAAACCTACCAAAAAGAACCTGTGCTTTCTCGTTTAACTGCGGACTATGGCTTAACTTTCAACATTACTAAAGCGATTTTAGGAGGAAAACATCAAGAAGGTTGGTTTGACTTAGAACTACTAGGAACACCTGAACAACTTCAAAATGCACTCGATTACTTACTGAAACTCCAAATAAAGATTTGGGGTAAACCTAACCCCGACGGCGATGCTTGGTAACTTAATTTAAAGGAGGAAAAAATGGCAACTCCACATCAAATTGAACCTAGATTTGAACCAATTCATCCCACATTAGAAAATTCTAATAATGTCTCAGACGATCGACCAACCCAAACCAGGATTCGCATTAAAATTCCCCAAAAATATCATCAAGAACCAGTAATTTCTCGGTTGATTTCCGACCATAAACTAACAGTAAATTTAAATCAAGCTTTACTAGGGGCAAATGCTAGCAATGATGGTTGGTTTGATTTAGATTTACAAGGTTCAACTCGTCAGATTCAAAGTGCTTTGATTTACTTAGCAGAAATGGATATCGAAATCTGGAGTAAATCCACCGATCCCGAAGAAGAAATTTGGTGATAAAAATAGCAAAATTCCCAGTCAAAAATGGGATAATTTGCTTAGAAAATTGCTAAGAAAGCAACCAAGACAAACTCGCAGGAAAATCTCATTCTATGGCTGTATCTTCTACTCCTGAGCAGCTGAATCGTGGGGCAAAAAAACCCCTGATTCAGCGATTTAATTTCTCTTGGCCTTGGTCAATTATGTTTGGGTATCTTACCCTAATGTTATTCTTACCAATGGCAGCTTTATTTTTAAAAGCAAGTACAGTAGGCCCTGCTGAATTCTGGAAAATTGCCACTAGTCCAGTTGCCCTTTCTGCTTATGATGTTACCTTCACCACAGCATTAATTGCATCAGCAATTAACGGCATATTTGGGGTATTAATTGCCTGGGTTTTAGTGAGGTACGACTTTCCTTTGAAGCGTCTTGTAGATGCAGTAATTGACCTACCTTTTGCCTTACCTACCTCAGTGGCAGGTTTAACATTAGCCACAGTTTATAGTGATAATGGTTGGATTGGTTCTTTACTCGCACCTTTGGGAATAAAAGTAGCATTTACTCGCCTTGGTGTGGGAGTAGCAATGTTATTTATTTCCCTACCTTTTGTGGTGCGAACATTGCAACCTGTTTTACAAGAAATGGAAAAAGAAGTAGAAGAAGCTGCTTGGAGTTTAGGCGCTTCTCATGCTCAGACATTTTGGAAAGTTATTTTACCGCCTTTAATTCCCGCAATTTTAACTGGAGTTGCCTTGGGTTTTTCCCGTGCAGTTGGAGAATATGGTTCAATTGTAATTATTTCTTCGAGTATTCCGTTTAAAGATTTAATTGCTGCTGTGCTAGTTTTCCAAAGATTGGAACAGTTTGATTATGCAGGTGCAACTGTGATTGGCACAGTTTTGTTGCTCATTTCTTTGATTATGTTGTTAGCAATTAACATTTTACAAGCATGGGGACGGCGTTATGAATAAAAGAGAAGCTAAATGGGTGAAACCAGTTTTAATTGCGATCGCCCTTGGTTACTTAGGCTTACTAATATTAATTCCCGCAGCTAATGTCTTTTACCAAGCTTTTAAAGATGGCGTAGGCCCATTTTTTAACAACCTCACCCAACACGACTTTTTAAATGCAGTTTGGATGACACTGATTATTGCTGCAATTGTAGTACCAGTGAATGCAATTTTTGGATTGTGTACTGCTTGGGCGATCGCCCGCAATAAAAACTTCCCTGGTCGTACCCTACTATTAAGTATCATCGACCTACCTTTTGCCATCTCACCAGTAGTAGCTGGTTTAATGATTGTCTTACTTTATGGTCGCAATGGTTGGTTTGGCCCTTGGTTAGAATCTGCTGATATTAAAATCATTTTCGCCCTTCCCGGAATGATCCTTGCCACAGCTTTTGTTACCCTACCATTTGTCGCCAGAGAAGTAATTCCCGTCCTCGAAGAAGTAGGTTTAGACCAAGAAGAAGCCGCCAGAACACTAGGCGCAAAAGACTGGCAAATCTTTTGGCGCGTTACCTTACCTAGTATTCGTTGGGGTTTACTATATGGCTTGATTTTAACTAATGCCAGAGCTATGGGAGAATTTGGTGCAGTTTCAGTTGTTTCCGGTAATATTGTCGGCAAAACTCAAACATTACCCTTATTTGTCGAAGAAGCCTATAAACAATACCAGACACAAGCCGCTTTTTCCGCAGCCGTGTTACTAGCATTTTTAGCAGTAGTGACCCTACTACTAAAAGAAATCCTAGAGCGCAAAACTCGGATTAAAGAAATTGATGAATAATACAGAAAGGATTATTCAGGAACTTAGGAACATAAAGTCCAGGCTTTACTCCAATCTAAATTAAGGGTCACTCACACCTACAAAATAAGACCTGAGATATTTGTCTATGGTTTTATAAACTATTTGCTCAAGCCATATTGTTTTCAATTGACCAACGTGCCAGTTCTGTGCGATTATGCAGTCCAGTTTTGCCCAGCATATTCGACACATGACTTTCTACTGTACGTTGACTGACATTTAGTTCCTCTGCTATTTCTCGATTAGCTAAACCTCGCGCTACGTGCTGTACTACCTTCAGTTCCGTAGGAGTTAACTGCACATCAAAGGGAACAGTAATTCTTTGATTGCTATCTCCATTAACTGCGCGGTTGCGTAACCGTTCGGTATGCTTCAGCGAAGACTCCACCTGAGCCACTAGTTCTTCTGGCTCAAATGGTTTTACCATATATACATCTGCTCCGGTATTTAAGCCTTTGACCTTATCTTGGCTTTGACCTTTAGCAGAAAGGAACAACACCGGAATCCAATTGGTTAGAGGATCTTCCCTAACGTGCTTGACGAAGGTATATCCATCCATTTCCGGCATCATCACATCACAGATAATTAAATCTGCACTGTCATTTTGCAGTACTTCCAACGCTTCACGACCGTTTTCTGCCGTGATTACTTCATAGCCCCTAAATTCTAAGTAATCTTTGACTAGTAAGATTAGGTTAGGGTCATCATCAATTAGCAGTAGTTTTTTTGTATCTCTCACACGAGTTTCCTTAACCATGCTTTACCACTTGCCTATACTGGCGGCAATTACGTTTGCAATTGGTTTCCCCAGTATTATCTACATTGTACTGAACAAGCTGTTGAGTAAGACTTGTTAACTAATTAACAATCAGTATACGTTACCGGAAATCAGTGGTTTGTAGAAAACCAAGAAAAACCTAGTAGTAATACTGAGTCATCCTGTTTAATTGCAATGATAATATCTGTGCTCGGCAAAAGCATCCCCTTGCCTACCAAATACGATCGCGGTATAATTTCCAGGTTTTAAAGTTTAATTGTCAATGGCAGTTACAGCCAAAGTAGCATCCGGTAGGGGATGAGTTACAAAAGCGTACTCCTGCACAACTTGATTGCCAATTAGATGTTCCTGAATAATTCTTTCAATCACTTCCGGGGTAGCACTGTGGTACCAAACCCCATCAGGGTAAACTACTAGGATCGGTCCTGAACAGCAAACTCTTAAGCAATTTGCCTTAGTCCGAAAAATGCAATTAGGTTGATTAATGGCTGGTTTATCTAATTGTAATTCTTTTAAACGCTTTTTTAAGTAATTCCACGCTTGTAAACCTACTTCTTTAGAACAACACTCCGGTACTGTTTGGTCGGCACAGATAAAAATATGTCGCTGAATTTGGTTGATGCCTAACTTTTGCACGCAAACAGTCAAAGCATCACTTTCTGAAGAAGCACAAACATTACAAGTTTCATCATCTGGCTTAATTGCTGAGTTTTCCATATTTGTTATTTGTTGGCTTTAACTTATTGGCACTAATAAATCATGCCTCACCAGACTGAGTTCGGGAACCCGTACACAAAAATTTATTGTCATTGGGGCTCACCTCGTTTTAAATTAGCACTCAGGAGGTGAGAGTGCTAAGAGCGATCGCGAAGGTAATGACTGATAAAGAAGTTATACCTAATCGAGACGCACTTGCCAACTCATCTCTGCTGTAAGAAAACAGAAAAGCTCTGGAGATTGGAATTAACTATGGCTGCTGTATCATTGAGCGTTTCCACCGTTAAACCCTTGGGTGAACGAGTATTTGTCAAAGTAAGTGCTGCTGAAGAAAAGACAGCTGGTGGTATCCTACTTCCCGACAACGCCAAAGAAAAACCCCAAGTTGGAGAAGTTGTACAAGTAGGCCCCGGCAAGCGCAATGAAGACGGTACTCGCCAAGAATTAGAAGTTAAAGTTGGCGACAAAGTTCTCTATTCCAAGTATGCTGGCACCGACATCAAACTCGGTACCGATGAGTACGTTCTACTCTCTGAAAAAGACATTCTGGCGATCGTTAGCTAATAACGTCATTAGTCATTAGTCATTAGTTTATTAGCAAAAAGAACAATGACAAATGACAAAAATCCCAAATCTAAATTACACAATCACTGAAATCACTGAAACAGAAAAATTATGGCTAAGCGCATCATCTACAACGAAAACGCTCGTCGTGCCTTAGAAAAAGGAATTGACATTCTAGCAGAAGCAGTTGCGGTAACATTAGGCCCCAAAGGTCGCAACGTAGTGTTAGAAAAGAAATTCGGCGCACCTCAAATCGTTAACGACGGTGTGACCATTGCTAAAGAAATTGAATTGGAAGATCATATTGAAAACACTGGCGTTGCATTGATTCGTCAAGCAGCTTCCAAGACTAACGATGCTGCTGGCGACGGCACCACCACTGCTACAGTTTTAGCTCATGCAATGGTAAAAGAAGGGCTGCGTAACGTTGCTGCTGGTGCAAATGCGATCGCCCTAAAACGCGGTATCGACAAAGCCACCAACTTCTTAGTTGATCAAATTAAAGCACACGCTCGTCAAGTAGAAGAAACCAAAGCCATTGCTCAAGTTGGTACCATCTCTGCTGGTAACGATGAAGAAGTCGGCAACATGATCGCCGAAGCAATGGATAAAGTTGGTAAAGAAGGCGTGATTTCCCTAGAAGAAGGTAAGTCCATGACTACCGAGTTGGAAATCACCGAAGGGATGCGTTTTGATAAAGGTTACATCTCTCCTTACTTTGTAACTGATGCAGAACGGATGGAAGCGGTTTTAGATGAGCCTTTCATCCTGTTAACTGACAAGAAGATTGCTTTGGTACAAGACTTAGTACCTGTACTCGAACAAGTTGCACGTTCTGGCAAGCCATTAGTTATTATCGCTGAAGATATTGAAAAAGAAGCTTTGGCGACCTTGGTAGTTAACCGCCTGCGTGGTGTATTGAACGTAGCTGCTGTGAAGGCTCCTGGATTTGGCGATCGCCGCAAAGCTATGCTGGAAGATATCGCAGTCTTAACTGGTGGTCAAGTAATCACCGAAGATGCAGGTCTGAAGCTGGAAAGCACCAAGATAGATATGCTGGGTAGAGCGCGTCGCATGACTATTACTAAAGATAATAGTACGATCGTCGCTGAAGGTAACGAAAAAGCAGTTAAAACTCGCTGCGATCAAATCCGTCGTCAAATGGAAGAAACTGAATCTTCTTATGACAAGGAAAAACTGCAAGAACGTTTGGCTAAACTAGCTGGTGGCGTTGCAGTTGTCAAAGTCGGTGCAGCTACCGAAACTGAAATGAAGGATCGCAAGCTGCGCTTAGAAGATGCGATTAACGCAACTAAAGCTGCTGTAGAAGAAGGTATCGTTCCCGGTGGTGGTACAACTTTAGCTCACTTAGCTCCTCAAGTTGATTCTTGGGCTAACAGCAACCTGACGGGTGAAGAGTTGACTGGCGCTTTAATTGTAGCTCGTGCTTTGACCGCTCCTCTGAAGAGAATCGCTGAAAATGCTGGTCAAAACGGCGCAGTAATCGCTGAAAGAGTGAAGGAAAAAGACTTCAACGTAGGTTTCGATGCCGCTAAGAACGATTTCGTTGATATGTTTGAAGCTGGTATCGTTGACCCCGCTAAAGTAACTCGTTCTGCTCTGCAAAACGCTGCTTCTATTGCCGGAATGGTGTTAACCACCGAATGTATCGTGGTTGACAAACCAGAACCCAAGGATAATGCTCCTGCTGGTGCTGGCGCTGGCATGGGTGGCGACTTCGATTACTAATCATATCTTGTGGGGTGGGCATCTTGCCCGCCCTTTGGTAAAAACAGCTGCTTCCTTTGGGGAGGTGGCTGTTTTTTTATTTGAACCACGAAGACACGGTGTCATAACTTTAAAATTTTTAGTGTTTTTCGTCTAAATTTATCCTATTTGACGCACCCTACAAACTACCAAAAATCATAATCTTCCTCTTTCTTCGTTTCCTTCGTGTCTTCGTGGTTCAAAAAATTTTTTTAACTATTAAAAAGACTAATCTTTTCTGATGGTCAGTGGTGTTTTAATGATGAAGAAGCCTGATTTTAATAATATGACTCGTCAAGAATTGAGAGCTTATATTTTAAGTCATCGAGAAGATGATGATGCGATCGCAGCCCTAATTAACCGCAGAAATCCCAATAGTCCAAAATATCCCTTTCCCCAAACTGATGAAGATTTCCGAGAAATGGAACAGATACTTAAGAGAAAATTGGGAAACACTGGAGAAGCAATCTGAGAATTAAATGCGATCGCTATGATTAAAATTAAGGCTAATTGTACTCTGCCAAGAAATTGCGATCGCATTTTTTAACGAGAGCGATCGAGAAATTCGGGTAATCTATGTTGGTAAAAAAGCCATTATTTGTTCTGGAGTTAAAGGATTTAAGCCTGTGATTCCCTGAAAATCGCTGACATTGTAAGTAGCAAAATAGTCAATATTTACATCTAAAATCAAAGCAGCTAACCGAATATCAAAAATTCTAGCTGAAACAAAATTTCCCTTAACTGCTAGTTGCAATGCTCTGTCTAGAGTAGAACGGATTGGATAGATAACCTCAAACGTACCTCCTAAGTAAGTTCCATTGATTAAATCTCTCGCTTGGGATGCGATTAAAGCATTACCTTTCATCGCTGTAGGATTGGTGAGAATCCTGTACAATTCAATCATGTTTTGTTCCGCAATTACACCTTGAATTTTACTTTCAACAGCCATTTTAAGCAGTTCTGCCGAGTTAGTGTGATAGCTGGCAAATTTATCGTGAGCATACACCAATACATTTGTATCGAAGAATATCTTAATCTGACTCATACATTTTTTCTCTGTCAAGATATTCATCTTTGATTTCTAGGTCAAAGGTAGGAAAAGGATATTTTTTTTGAGGAACGACAGAAAGAGATACTTCTACCTCATCTCCATCTTGGATATTTTCTGGTAAGGGTTGTGTCAGAATAATACTTTGCCCTTTGATGTAACCTTTCATAATTTTTAAGTCTCCTGTTTTAATAGATCTTAGTTTAGCTTCTGTAGCTAATCTACCCATAATCTGACTACCCACTAAGGGATAATCAAATTCATCAGCTACAGGTTGCAAAAAATTGCAACCGAAATGCCTGATTTTTGATGGTATGCTATATTCAAAAATATCATGTTTCAATAAATGTCTATTCCACCAGAAATCAGAGATATAATTGACCGAGTAACCCTAGAACTAAATGAAGCAGAGCAAGAAGCAACTGAGGGAATAAACCTTGTTCGACCTATATTGTCACAGTTTCCCGAAAATATCGCCATAAGCCAATTTTTTGCTTATTTCAGTAGTATTCTATTTTTTGTGGAGATGTGTAGAACAAGAAGGTTGCCAACGATTGTTGAGAAAATTTCAAATTCAGATGTAACTGATTTGGAAATACAGGAAGTAGGCGAAGAGTTGGGAACTCTACTGGGACAGGTAGTAGAAGCTAAAATAGGAATCAGAAGAATTGTGGAGCGTTTACAAAATTGATTATGAAAGGATTACCAGACGATCGCAAAATGGATGAATTGCTTGCACTTGCTAAAGATGCTTACGAGAAAGCAAAAGTTATGTATGAAACGGCAACGGAAATAGCCGAAAAATGGGAAAATCAATATCAAGAGAAACAAGCCTCAAAAGAGCAAACTGGTGTGAATGGTGGAAATTAAAAGATATTGAACTCCTACTTCGAGTCGATCGGTAATTGGTAATTTACACCTAATTTCAGAAATATTGAAGAGCAGTGCTAAAGTGAATATCAGGAGGTAAGTTAAATGTTTGCTACTATCGACGCTTTTATTGCCTATTTTAGTAACTCCAAGCGTCTGATTAATGCAATTTTGGGTAAAGTTGAGCAGGAAGATTTTGCTTATCAAAAAGCATTATCTGAAGCTATCGAAGAGGGTTTTAGCAATTCAGAAAATAGAAAATCTATGACTGCGGAGGAAGCTTGTGAACGAATCAGAGGAATTTCAGATCGAGTTATCAGAGAACTTTGAAAAATCCTATCAAAACTTGATTCGCGATCGCTATCGAAAAAATCGCACCGCCGCCGCAGAATTCAGTAAACTCGAGAAGATGATGATGCGATCGAAGGTTGAATTTCAGCAATTTACTTACTTCAATTTTTGCTTTGCTTTCTCTATTCGCCGTAACTTTTGCTCACGAATATGTTTTTCTAATCCTGCAATAACTTCCTCTAGTTGTAAACCAAACTCTTCCAATTCCAAGCGAGTTTGACGCAAAGAATTAAGGAGACGTGCGCGTGTTTCTGGATCTGGAATTCGCGGTTGATTAGTCATGGCAGGTTCCATTATGTTGCTCTCTTGCCTCTAATAACTTTTGAGCTACATCACGCGCAATTTCTAATGTTTCAGCAATTGTTTTTCCTTGTGCTACTAACCCTGGAAGATCTTCGGATGTTGCTAAATAAACTCCTTCTGGTAGTTTCTCTATATGCAGATTAAGCAGTGTTTCCACTTTTAGCAATCCTTTGTTTAGTTTGACTAATTGCTTAATAAGGTAACTTTAGCATTAACCTCGATCGTTGTTAAAGCCAGTGTTTAGGGTAGGCTCTACGAGCAACTAAGTTATGGAAAATGACTGTACACAAAACCATTACGATCGACCCTAGCAGAATCGGAGTCCAGACAAAATCCCAGTCAGCATTGCTCATTACCCCCAATAGGGCGATCGCACCTGCTGGCGGATGAAGCGTTCTAGTTAACTGCATCAGCTTAATTGCTGTCGCCACTGCTAACGCCATTACCCAAGGTTCGGAGCCAAAAAACTGTACCAGTGTAACGCAGACGATCGCAGCAATAAAGTTTCCCCCAATCACATTCCTGGGTTGAGCTAGAGGGCTATCGGGGACAGCAAATACTCCGATGACGATCGACTCTGGGATACCATCTAAGAGAGCACCAAAAGCGATCGCTAACCCGCTACCCTCATCCTCTTCCTCTGAAGGTTGGTGTTTTCCCGATCGTTTGCGGTGTTTGGCTCCCTGACGACAAACATCAAACTTTGGAAGTAGTTTTAGTCAACTTTATGGTACTCACTCCCCTAAAATTAAACCTCAATTCAGTTGATTTAACTGATGAACAATTCTATCAACTTTGCCAAGATAACCGCGAGTTGAACTTTGAACGTAATGCAAAAGGAGAACTAATTATTATGCCTCCAGTTGGCGGAGAAAGTGGTAATCGTGAATCAGAATTAAATGCTGATTTGGCAATCTGGAATCGGCAAACTCGACTCGGTTACACTTTCAGTTCTTCTACTATTTTTAAGTTACCAAATGGAGGCGATCGATCTCCTGATGCGGCTTGGATTAGTCGCGAACGTTGGTCAGCTTTAACACCAGAACAAAGGCGTAAGTTTCCCCCTATTGCACCAGATTTTGTAATTGAATTAAGGTCAGAAACAGATAATTTGTCAATTTTACAAGAGAAGATGCGGGAATATTTGGATGCAGGTGTGAGATTAGGTTGGTTGATTAATCCCCAACAGCAACAGGTGGAAATCTATCGTTTAGGAAAAGAGGTAGAAGTGCGAAATTTGCCAACTGAATTATTAGGCGAAGATGTATTACCGGGATTTAGTTTGAGGTTAGATGTTTATTGAAAGAAACCGGACGATTGAAATACGTGCTACGCACACGCTACGCGAACGCGGCTACACACACAAAGTCCGCTTGACAAGGACTAAATTACTTCACTTTTAAATTTAAATCAGTTGTCTCTAATATTTTGGCTAATTCTTGCAAAAGAGTCTCCTGTTCTTGTTTGATTTCATTCAGTCTGTGTAAAATTGTATTGAACCTTTCTTTGGGATCTTCGCTGTCTGGTTTTGGTAATGAAAGTTTATTGTTTATAGTGTTTGCTGTTGATTGATAAGCTTTGGGTAGAAGCGAGCGCAATAACAATACCGGAGATCCCAAAACCGACATCCAGCCTTTGACAATTAAACCACCTAAAGCTTGAAATAATCCCCAAATTAACACAATAGATATGAGAAAAATGGCGATCGCAAACAGCGGATGAGTGAAAAACCAACCTAAAATTACATGGTGATTCATCCAATCAGTAACATAACTATTTATCCCTTTTTCTATACCTTCAGTTAAGGTATGACTTAAACCTTCAGTTTTTTGGATTGTTTCTTCTAAAGATGCTTTTGCTTGTGCTGTTACTTGCTGAATACTATCAACTGCTTGCACGGAAGATTGGGAAATTGTTTCTTTGGCTTTTTGGGCGGTTTGGGCGATCGATCCCACAGCACTTTTACTAGTTTCATTTATGCTAGTAACCGCGTGACTTGTAGCTTGAGTTAATGAATTTTTGGCTTTTTCCGTTGCTTGTGTGACTGTACTAACAGCTTGACTCGTCTCTTGACTGAAATTATTTAAAAGTTTGCTTGTTCCTTGGATAAAAAGTTCTTTCGTTTGCTCAGTAGTTTGGGAAAGAGAATCTTTGGTTTGGTTAGTAACTGCTGTTACGGTATCAATTGTATTTCCCATTTTTTGAGCGAAATAATCTTTGCTATTTTGCAAGTCTTGAGAAAATCTTTCCAGAAGTGCTATTTTCATATTTCATACCCTGCTATTTCTCTACAAAAATTGCTCTGCTAAACCTGCCTTAAATCTTGGGTAACTTCTACAGTAATTTTTTCTCCACCCATTAAGGATGCTACTTCTTGTAAAAGCTCATTCTGTTCTTTTTGAATTTCTTCTAATCTAGTCGAAATTTCCGTCAATCTTTGCTGTTTATCTATTTGCACCAGTTGAGAACTTGCTGGAGGTAAAGCCGGAAGTTCCGTATTTTTTTTGCCAGTCAATTGTTTAATGGCTAAATTGCCAACTTGCTGTATAGATTTAGTACTGACTCTCCAAGAAAATCTCAACAATTTCATTGGTGCTTGCACTAATTCTCTAGCAAGTATTGCCACCAGATAACTAAAAGCTTTGAATAGATTCCAGAGTAACGCTAATATAATCAATATTATAATTAATCCCCAAATTGGATGATTAGTTCCCCATAAAAGCAAATCGAGTAGGCGAAGAACTTTGGGGTTAGTATTCAACCAGTCAATTACATCATTAGAAGCGATCGCTAATGGCAAAGAGTTAAACATGGCAGCACTTAATTACGTTCCCTTACCCATTAAAAACTGAAATGTGCCAACATTTATACCGGATATTGAGGAAAGTTAGCAAAATACGGATCAAAAACTCCTTCCAGTGTATCCTCTAAAAAAGGTAATTCACCAAACTTGGAGCTAACTTGAACATGAAACTCAAAACCCTGGCTATCATTACTCTTGCTACTCCTCTCTGGTTGTTAATCCCTTTGCGGGCGGAAAGTGTAGTCCAATTCCAACAACCAATTCTACTAACACAACAAGCATCTTGGAATGAGTTTTCTTCTGAGAAAGGGAGATTCGCTGTTTCCATGCCAGGAACTCCTAAAGAAGAAACGGAAACTAATCAAGATGGTTCCACAGAACACTCTTTCTCCCTAATTTCTGATGACTCTGCTTTTCTAATTCACTATTCTGATATTCCTGATATTGAAAACTTGAGTAAGGAAGAAATTACTACATTATTAGACAAGGCACCGAATGATTTTGCTAAAGATGCTAAGGCTAAGTTAATCAACGCACAAACTGTCTCTTTAGATGGACATCCTGGTAAAGAATTTGAGCTTAAATTGAAGGAAGGTATTAATGGTAAAGGTCGAGTTTATTTAGTCAATCAACGGCTTTATATAGTTTTAGCTATGGCAGCTAAACCTGAGAATCAACAAATATTTCTCGATTCTTTCCGACTAATTTAAAAATTCACATAAAGTTAGAAAATTCAGGCTTTTAACAATAAAATTTTCTTTGTTAGGTAAGCCTTTGTAGCTTTCATTAAACTGATTTTTTAGGAAAAGTGAAGGAGTTGAGAGTTACCAAATAACTAGTTTACTCTCAACTCCTAATTTACTAAGAAGCTGTATTTATTGCTTCGTTCGATGCTTGTTTTTCTTCTTGCTCTTGTCGCAATAATCCGATTAAATGAATGATTGCGAGAACGATCGCACCCATTGACAAAACATAACTGTGCAAAGTGTAAAGACGCATCACTGTCATGGTGTTAACTGCGCCTCCGCCTGTGAGAAATTCGCGCAACAGAGAACCAATTACCGGAATTGCTTCTATTGTTCCTAACTCAATGTTAAACCGCCAATATCCTAACTGTGTCCAGTCCAGTAACATGGCACTCCAACTGAGCGCGATCGCAGTTAAAGTTAATAAAATCCCACTAATCCAAGCAGTTAACCAACTAGGGCGAAATTTCTCACCCAAAAACATCACCACAATTTGAATCAAAGACACACCAATTAATCCATTACCTGCAATTTCATGAAGGCGCTGAATTAACCAACCATTGGGAATTTCTGATTTGATACTTTGCAATGAATTATACGCCCCACCCGCAGTAGGTTCGTAATAAAAAGACAGCAAAATTCCCGTAATCCCTGCTATTAAACTCAGTGAAATAATTGCCACAGACAAAATCGTAGCCAATCGCCGCAGTATAAAAGAGTACGAAATGTTTCTCATGGCGAATCTTAGCCTCGATGAGTTGTATATGTATTTTCATCTATTATATTAAGTTTTTTGAAGATATTCCAACGTAACAGGGGGTAAATACCCGTAAAAATACAGCCAAAGCTCCCGGATGCCAGCTACCTCAACTGGTAATACTTACATAGTCCATAAATAAAGGAATTACCAATGGCAAAAGATTACCTCTTGTTTATTCATGGCGTAAACACTCGTGACAAGCGTTACGCTGATAAACTTTTCCAGTTAATTCAGGAAAGTGCAGGTTCATCCCAGAAACTAGAAAAAATATCTCTTTATTGGGGTGATATTGGCGACGCTGAACAAGAAAGACTTCGCACAAGTTTTAAAGAATCAGAAGCTTGGAACAAAGTTTGGTTTAAAGACTTTCGCTCTAAACAATTATTGCAATTTGCAGGTGACGCAGCACTTTATCTTAGCCGTACTATTGGTTCAAAAGTTGTACAAAGGATTAAAGAGATAGAACAGGTATTAGAAAGTTGCAATGCTCAACAAGACCGTCTGCACCTAATTACTCATAGTTGGGGAACAGTAATTTTGTTTGATATCTTGTTTGCTAAACGTTGGACTTATGAAGATTCTCCAGCGCATAAAGATGTCATGGAGATTCGGGAAAAATTATTTGGTTTACCGCCATATCCCAATACAGGTGTTAAACTTTCTAGCATTCACACAATGGGTTCACCGATCGCACTTTTTACCTTACTTCATGTTGATGGTAGTACCCATGATTTCCAAGATTTGTTTGAAAAATTCCTGCAAAATTTGCACGATGCCCGCCAAAGAAAATTACCTTGGTTGAATTTTATCCACCCAGGAGATCCTGTAGCTTGGCCTTTAAAAAAATTGCTCGAAACAAAACATCTCTATTTGGAAGATATAATTATTAGAAAAGAAGACTTTTCTGATTTCTTCTTCCAAATGGTAAGTCAGGAAATTTTAGCTTTAGTACATGGCGGCGATGCTCACGGTAGTTATTGGCAAAGTAAACAAGTAGCTGACAGAATTGCTCAGACAATTAAAAGGGAAGCCTTGAGCGCTAGAAGTCAAGTTACAAATTGTGAGGTAATTTCTCCTTGACTATAACGGCTGATTTTTGCTATTGCGATCGCACTTTCTCATGATTGACTTGATGACTGAGATGTGCGATCGCGTAGCGTACCGTAGGTATATCGCGTAGCGTACCGTAGGTATATCCTTCTCCCTGTTTCGACAAATACTAAAAATTAATTATACCAGTTGACATCATTTTAAAACTGAATTTTTCTACTTTTCTTACTTATGAGCAAGAACAACAGACTTTTTAAGTAATGCCAAAAATAATTAAAGAGCAACTATTAGTATAAAATACTTAAGTACTTGAAAAAAATCAAAATCTATGAGCAAATCCAGCATCATTCTACCCAGTGGCGAATTAACCGTTGAAGCAAAGGAAGAAAATAACCTACCCAGTTTGACTAACACTTCAGATAAAAGGCTAACCTTGAAAATTCAAGCCGAGGGAATGTGGTCTTATGGCGGAGAAGAAGCATTTGCTAACCAAGTAGATGGCAATGGTAACGTGGCGCAAACGGGACGACATCCATATATGCGTTTTCCAGATATTACACCAGCGGCATTGGTAGCGGTAAAAAACGACAAAGCTGTGGCGAGTGGGAAAGATCAGATGATTTCACTTGACCCAGGGGAAAGCGTATTTTTTATTAGCAACGATCAACCCGGTGTCTATGGTGATAATAGTGGCAGTTTGACAATTAAGTGGTCAATTTCGGCGATTAATCCCAGCACTTGTCATACTTCAAGTCAACAAGGTGGAGAGATCAATAGTGATATTGAATTACCTAGCGGCGAACTGACAGTGGAAGCAACTGAGGAACAAGACTTGCCCACATTGATGAACGAATCGGACAAAACTATCACATTGAAAATTGAAGCCGAAGGAAAGTGGAACTATGGCAATTCATGGATATTTGCTAAAGAAGTAGATGCTAATGGGAATGCGGAAACTAGTGGACAAGAAGCAAAAATGCGCTTTTCCAAGATTAAACCTGCGGCATTAGTTACAGTAAAATATGACCAAGCTATAGGTAGTGGGAAAGAGCAAACTATTCAAATGAAACCCGGTGAAGTTGTCTCATTTATCAACAATGACGAAACAGGTTATTACTTTGATAATTCGGGGACTCAAACCGTTAAGTGGTCAATTGTGAGCGCTTATTAATGTTTTGATATTAAGTGCGATCGTCAATTCCTTTGTTTGGCGATCCCACCTTTTTTTCCCTAGCTCAATTATTTAGATAGGGCTTGCTGAAGAAAGGAAGAAAGTAAGATAGGTAAGGGTGAAAGCGCCTTTTTTGCTCAAAACGAGTCTTTGCGATCGCATCTTTTGGCGAATTCCCCAAGCCTTTTTCAGGGAAATTGTAGGGACACGGCATTCAGGAGATAACGCAGGAGTTGCAAATGTTTTTGATGCCGTGTCTCTACCCTCACCAACAGACTTATTCAGCAAGCCCTAGATAGAGAAATATAATAAAATAGAATTTACGATGCCTTTACCCAACTGTTTGCTGACCTTGTACTTGGGCTGTAAAACCTTGGTTTGGGCGACTGGGAGACGAGCGATTCAGGACTTGCCCCTACGACAGGGGGCTGGGATTCCTGATCAAGTACGCATCTTACGAATTAATTAGAATTACTTATCACCATAAGTACGAGAGAACCCATAAAATTAGGCGAGATCACTTTGTTAGCGATGAAAAATTGCTACAGCGGCTAGATTACGTCATGCAAAGAAGAGTATTTCCCCAAATCCAAAAAGCATTTCAGTTTGAACAAAAATGTTGAGCGCAGTCCCTACCTATAACGAAGTTTAGGTAGGGTTAGCGAAACCAACATAAAAATGCGTAGCAACGTTTATTCTGGTTTCTCTTGGTTTTGCACATATTCTATAAGTTTATTCAGTGGTGCTTGTGCGCCAACACTAATTAACGCATAAGAACCAGACCAAAACTGAGGCTTTTCTGCCCAGTAAAACTTTTTTAGATGTTGAGAAAATTCAGACCGTAATTTCCTAGAAGTTACGGTCTTTATATTATTTACTAATTTAGATAAGTCAACACTAGGATGAGCCTCAATCAACAGATGCACATGATCTGATTCTCCACCAAACTCAATTAATTCACATTCCCATTTAAACAATAATTCGTTGATGATTGATTTCATTCTAGTAAGGATTTCTCCTGTTAGGGATTGGCGACGGAATTTAGTTACTAGAACTAAATGATAGATGAGTCTAAAAGCGCTGTTAGAACGGGTTTTTAACCTGATGCCACTTTCCATAGCTAATTAAGCAACCGTATTGACAACTAAAACAGTAACTTGGTATTATATCCCTGTCAAGGTCGAGGACACGCTATGAGTAAAGCGAGAACTAAAAGAAAACCCACGCAAGAAGTTAGAACAGACATTTGGGAGTTGTCGGCAAGCAAAGAGCAAAAACACCAAATGGTTTTAACGGTAGAGGCATATCGTAAATTCTTAATTCCTTTAGTTATTGTTGTTAATGCTCAATGGTGTGTTCTTGGTGAATTGACATCAAAAGAGAGGGTCAACGCGGTTGAGAAGATGATTCATCAAACCGCAGATAACCCCAGTCCAAAACATAAATACTTTCAAAAAGTAATTGATAAATACCCGTTTTTCAGAAAGTTCCCTAGCTACTTAAGACGTGCAGCAATAGCCGATGCCATTGGCATAGTTTCAAGTTTTCATAGTCGATATTATGAATGGCAATCAGGCATAAGAAAGCACAAAACAGCTAAACCCCCAAGGTTAACTGTTTTGTGTAAAACCTATCCTGCCTTATATAAAGGTCAGCAGGTAAGGTATGGATTAAATTACCAAACTGTAGATATTAAAATATGGAGTGGGACTGATTGGGTATGGCTTGAGAATATTAAAATCAAGAGGCATGGTTTATCTCGTCACCTAATCGATGGGAACGAGATACAATCACCTGCTTTAGTTGTTAATAAAAATAAGTGTCAGCTTTCTATGCCTATTCAAATTAAGAAAGTTGACAGAGAGGATTCAGGATTTGTGTGCAGCGTTGACATGGGCATTAATAATGCTGCCACAGTATCAATCGTTGGCAAAAACGGTACTGTAAAAGCAAGGAAATTTATTAACCCTACTAGAGACATAGACCGAAGAAACCAACGAAGGATGATGATTAAAAAGAAATCATCACAAACGGCTAATTTAACCAAGCAAAAACTTCCTGCTAGTTTTTGTAAAGGACTTTACCGCATCTCTGTTGAAGACCCAGAGGCCGGATTCTCCCCAGTCGTTTGGGTCGGTTTCTGTATGCCCTACAGTACCGTTGAGATATTCTCCCAAATATTTCAACCCTTTTTTAAGAATATTAATTGCGGCGTTTAAATCACGATCCAAAACTGTTTTACAGTGGGGGCATTGGTGAGTTCTAGTACTTAAAGTCTTATAGACTTTAGCCCCACAAACCGAACAATCAATAGTCGTGAATTGCGGTGGTACAGCGATACAAGTTACCTTGTGGATCTTGGCGAAATAATTCACCCAATGGGTGAATTGATACCAAGAAGCATCACTAATACTTTTCGCTAACTTGTGATTCTTCACCAAATTCGATACCTTTAAAGCCTCATAGACTACCAAATCATTAGATTGGATTAACGCCAGAGCATCTTTTATGCTTCTGTCTTTACGTTGTCGAGAAACTTTTAAGTGTAACTTGGCTACTTTTCGCCGTTGTTTATGATAGTTATTTGATTGTTTTTGACCTTTTTTATGGCGCTTGGATAGCCGACGTTGGGCTTTTCTTAAGCGCTTTTCTGTTTGACGGAGGAAGCGAGGATTTTCTATGGTATTTCCGTTGGAATCGGTGTAGAATTCTTTCAATCCTAAATCGATTCCCACAACAGAACCAGTGAATTCGTGCTTCTCTTCTCGTTCATGGTCAATCACAAACTGACAATAATAGCCATCAGCACGCCTTACTACTCTCAACCGCTTAATTTGCTGTTCTGAGTAATAGACAATAGTCCTTTGAGAACACCACAAATCAAATGTTCCTGCTTTAAATCCATCAGTGAAAGTGATTTGTTTTCTATTATCAGAAAGCTTGTAGCCACTAGCTTTATATTCCACTGACCTACTGTGCTTTTTGAATTTTGGGAAACCTTTCTTTTTAATTGATGAATCCCGGCAGTTAGCATAAAACCGAGCGATGGAATTCCATGCTCGGTCTGCACTTGATTGTCGTGCTTGTGAATTAAGTTTGTTTACCCAAGGTGTCGTAGAATCTTTAGCTAAAATGGCACAAAGTTTCTGCAAGTCATTGCGTGTAGTTCCTTTGTTATCTATCCAATATCTGACGCATTTGTTTCTCACAAACTGCGCTGTTTTAATGGCTTCTTCTAGTCTTTGGTATTGTTCTGGAGTGCCGCCCTTTAGCTTGGCTTCTACAACTAGCATTTGTTTATCCTCGACCTTGGATTAGCCTTAGTTTAACAGGCTTTACCCATGAATGGTAGAATTAAATCGTTGCTACGCTTCTCTCGTTAGTTGGTCGGATTTCATCCCCCGTTAAGCTGCGCTCTCCACGGGGGCATTCATCCGACATTTTAGGTAAAAAATAATTATGAAACAGCAATTAGATTTAGTTAGCAACTGACGCATTGATAGAATATACCAATCTCAGGCAACTGATAAATTATGAAGGCGGATTGCTGATGCGATCGCACTTTTTGCTCGATGAGTGGAAGAAAGCGATCGCTCCGTGTCGTTGCCAACTTGAAGCATCAAACTTCCCACAATATAGCTAACCTACTGTTCCTGTTGAGCCAACCATACCTCTAAATCAGACAGATTAGAGAAATCCAGCAACGCTTCCCCCAGCAATTCTAGTTGGGTGATAGATAAGGTATTAATTTGTAATATGACTGACTCAGGGAGTTGTCCCACTCTTCGAGTTAGTTGGCGTAGGATGAGCGATTTCGCTTCTTCTTCTCGTCCCTCCTCCTTTGCCTCCTGGTACACCCGTGTTTGCCCAAGCGTGATTCCCAACATTGCCTCAACCTCTTGCCGACTTAAATTTGTGAACTTATACACCATAATTGTTGCTAGCATTTCCATGATGGCACGACTCGTTTGTGGGGGTAATTCCTGTCGTGAACGGAAGAGCAAATTTCGCGCTTCTATCGCAGCTTGATTTTCCTGAAGCGTTGTTAATACCATTAACGCAACGCCCAAGGGTAATTGAGCCATTTCGCCCAATTCATTGAGATATACTCGATGAACGCGATCGCCATTCAATAAATCTTGATATGGAAGGGTTTGACTTTGCTCGATCGTTCGGGATGGATAAATCACTACAGCTTGCCAATCACTAAAGCGAGAACGATTGCGATAAAAATAAAGAAACGATTCCCCAAACAATCGTTCATAAAGTAGTTCATCCTTTTGGAACTGTACCTCACAAAAATAAACAACTCCAGGTGTTTCCGATTCTGGTGGGAGAAATACCCCGTCGATTTCAAACTTGGGTTCTTTAACAGCAACCGAATCAAACCGATAGCTTCCAGCATTGGCAGGAGGATGATCCAGTAGCTCAAACAACAGTTCTGGCGATTGTTGGAATAATTGGTAAAAGATGGAATCTCGCCGCATAGTTAGAAGAGTTGCGAATGCTTAATATATGCAAGAATCCCCGTCGATTTATCGCCGGGGATTATCAAACAAAAAAGTTTTTTAGCTAACTAACAGTAGCCGAGACTTGCTGACTGAAAAAAGCCAAACGCACTCTTTCGGCAATTTGGGGTGGAGTTAAACCCAAATCAGCCATTGATTGTTCTGGTGTAGCATGATCTACCAAAATATCAGGCACGCCAACCCGAATTATCGGCACCAAAACGTTATGATCTAGCATTGCTTCTGCTACAGCTGAACCAAAACCGCCCATGATGCAACCTTCTTCCAAAGTCACCACTCGACCAATTTGTTTAGCCAAGGGCAAAATTAATTCTGTATCCAAAGGTTTGACAAAGCGGGCATTCACCACAGTTGCTTCAATGCCATGTTCGCTGAGGATTTCGGCTGCTTGCATTGCTGGGTAAACCATTGAACCGTAGCCTAAGAGCAATACATCATCGCCTTGGCGCAACACTTCACCTTTACCAATGGGCAGAGGTTCCCAACCTTCTTCCATCAAAGGTACGCCGTAGCCGTTACCACGAGGATAACGCATGGCGATCGGACCATCAGTATAATCAATTCCCGTCACGATCATCTGCTGTAATTCTGCCTCATCTTTGGGAGCCATCAGCACCATATTCGGCAAACAACGCAGATAAGCGATATCATACATCCCTTGGTGAGTCGGGCCATCTGCACCCACAATTCCCGCCCTATCCATACAGAAGAACACGGGTAATTTTTGAATGCAAACATCATGAACTACTTGATCGTAGCCCCGTTGCAAGAAAGTAGAATAAATCGCCGCTACTGGGCGCATTCCCTCACAAGCTAAACCAGCTGCCATAGTAACAGCGTGTTGTTCCGCAATACCCACATCAATATATTGATTGGGCAATTTAGCTTGCAATTTATCTAACCCAGTTCCCGTAGCCATTGCTGCCGTAATCCCCACAATTTTCGGGTTATTTTCGGCTAATTTGACTAAAGTGTGGGCAAAAACTTTCGAGTAAGCAGGCGGTTTGGGTTTGCTGGAAGGAATAGGTTTGCCAGTCGCCAAGTTAAAGGGATTTTGAGCATGATAGCCAACTTGGTCTTTTTCAGCCATCTCGTAACCCTTACCTTTCACAGTTGCCACATGAACCAGCACAGGCCCAGTATGTTTGTGTGCTTGCTTAAATGTGGAAATCAACTCTTCCAGGTCGTGACCATCCACAGGCCCCATGTAGGTTAAGCCCAATTCTTCGCAAACTGCACCGACTTTGGGTACAGCTAAACGTTTCATCCCTTCTTTGATTCTGTCAATCTCTGGAGAGAGAGATTCACCCACAAAAGGCAAATGCTTAAATTGTTCTTCTAAGTTATCTGTGAAAAACTGTACCGGGTCGCTGAGGCGCATTTTGTTCAAATAACGAGAAATTGCCCCCACGTTGGGAGAAATCGACATCTCGTTATCATTGAGTACGATTAACAGATTGGTTTTTGGCAAATGTCCAGCATGGTTAATTGCTTCTAATGCCATGCCTCCTGTTAAGGAACCATCACCAATGATTGCTACCACTTTAAAGTTGTCACCTTTCATATCTCGCGCCAAGGCCATTCCCAAGGCAGCTGAAATACTAGTGGAAGCGTGACCTGCGCCAAAATGGTCGAACTTACTTTCGCAGCGTTTCAGGTATCCAGCAACACCGTCTTTTTGCCGCAAGGTGTGGAAGTTGTTATATCTTCCGGTAATCATCTTGTGCGGGTAAGCTTGGTGTCCCACATCCCAAATGACTTTATCTCGATCTAAGTCTAGGGTTTGATAAAGTCCCAGAGTCAGTTCTACTACACCCAAACCTGGCCCCAAGTGTCCTCCGCTGGTTGCCACAGTTTGCAGATGCTTTTCCCGAATTTGTCGGGCAATTTGCTTCAGCTGGTGTATTGACAGACCGTGCAACTGATTTGGATGAGTGATTTCACTCAAGTGCATACTGGCCTACTCTCTCGACTATTAGATTTTATTTACATTCTTCACTTTAGAGGATTTGGGGACTGGGTAGTGGGTAGTTGGTAGTTGGTGATGGCAATCCGATTACCCACTACCTAATACCCACTACCCACTACCCACTACCGTTATACTAATTGTTAAGTTTCTTTATCTTTATTACATGAGTGCTCAAATTCCGACTATCCAGTTTTTTGAAGGTATTTCTGAAGAGTTGGCTGATGTGAGTTTACGCCGCAATCGTTCTACAGGTACTAAATCTGTGCTGATGGTTTTTAAGCAGTTGAAGGCTGTGGAAAATTTTAATAGTTTTAAAAGCAGGTTTTCTAATGCGCTGCGGTTGACCGATTCGGAAGGGGAAATTACGGTTGAACCAAGCGGGGTAAAGTTTATTTTTGGTGGGCCGGAAGGTGATGATTTAGCAAGGGTAGAATGTAGGTTTGAGATCGATCGCGAAGACCATTGGGAAAGATTTATGCGGTTTATGAATCGCTACGCTGAGGCTAATGGTATGGCTTACGGCGAAAATAAATAGACTTATTGCCAAAGCCAAAATCTTGGTTTTTTTTACCACAGATGTACACAGATGCACACAGATAAACACAGATGTACGCTTAGTTTTAAGGCTGGATACACAGATGATTGGATAGTTAAAGATGGGAGGTGAGAATGAAAGTTGTAATTACTGGTGCTACAGGATTTGTGGGAAGTTATTTGGTTAAAAGGTTGCTTGAGTCGGGCGATCGCATTGTCATCCTCACTCGCAATGCCGATCGTGCTAGTCGAGTTTTTCCCAAATCTGCTTTCCCAAATCTGGAAATTGTTAATTACAATCCTCTACAATCTGGAGATTGGCAAAAGGTAATTTCTGGTTGCGATGGTGTGGTAAATTTGGCTGGTGCTGCGATCGGTGAAGGTCGTTGGACAGCAGAACGAAAACAGGAAATTATTGATAGCCGCAAAATTGGTACGCAAAAGTTAGTTGAGGCTATTGCGAAAGCCGAACAAAAACCTTCAGTTTTAGTTAATGCTTCGGCAGTTGGTTATTATGGCACTAGCGAAACTGCTACTTTTGCAGAAAATAGTCCTCCGGGTAATGATTTCCTTTCCGAAGTTTGTATTGCTTGGGAAGCAGAAGCGCAGAAGGTGAAAGATTTGGGGGTGAGATTGGCGATTTTGCGCTTGGGGGTAGTTTTGGGTATGGGTGGTGCGATCGCGAAAATGCTGCCTATATTTAAATTATTCGCCGGGGGTACAATTGGCACTGGGAAACAGTGGTTTTCTTGGATAGAAGTTGATGATTTAGTTAGCTTAATTGTCGCTACTTTAAAACAACCAGAAATGGAAGGAGTTTATAATGCTACTGCTCCTAATCCTGTCAGAATGGCTGACTTTTGTCACGCTTTAGGAGATGTATTGCATCGACCTTCTTGGTTGCCTGTCCCCGCTTTTGCTTTAGAATTGCTCTTGGGTGATGCGGCAATGGTAGTTTTGGAAGGTCAAAAAGTTTTACCAAACCGCACTTTAGAGTCGGGTTTTGCTTATAAATACCCCGATTTAAAGCCAGCTTTGAAATCTTTTTTGAGTTAAGGGAACGGGGACTTGGTACTGGGGACTCTTGGGACTCTTGGGACTCTTGGGACTCTTGGGACTCTTGGGAATTTTTATCTTCTGCCTTGGAGCCTTCTGCCTTTAACTAGCTTTGGAGTCTAATTTTTTGGAGATCCAGCTAGTAATGCCGCTAATCATTGCTCCAGCCATTAAAATACCAATGGCTGGGGTAAAGACGGGTTCCCAGAGTTTTTGCCAGAGATTCCAACCTAGATTAACGCCTGTTGTTTCGCCGATAACTGCGATCGCTAACCAGAAAAAACTAATCAAAACTAGGAAGAAATCGCACATCAAAGCCAAATTCAGCCAATTTAGAAATTTCTCTTTCATGACTACTCAAATTAATTACCCAACAACCATTTTTGAATCCGAATTAAACTTTGCCAATCTGGTTTTCTAGTTAAACCATCTTGGATGTTATCTATAATTTCTTGGCGAATTTCTGCATCTAATGCCATTATTTGTTGCACAATTTCGATATGTTGACGGACTCCAGTTTGCCCAGATTCTAACATTGCTGAGGCTAAATTTACTCTGGCTTGGGGGTCTTGGGGATTTAATTTTACTGCGGTTTTAGCAGCTTTTAAAGCGTTGTTTGGTTGATTTTCCAGTAAGTATAACCAAGCTAAACAAGTCCAAGAAGCGCTACTTTTGGGAGTGCGATCGCAAATATCCTTAAACACTGGAATTAACGCTTTTGCTTCTTCTCCAGCTTTGTAACGTTCTATAGCCGATTCAAACAGAGAGTCAACAGATTGAGTCATTCGATTTTAGATTTTAGATTTTAGATTTTAGATTGACCTAGAGAATAAATCTGAGGTCTGAGGGAGAATTTTAGATTATAGACCAAAATAGAGAGCTAAAATCTAAAATGCTCCGTTGCTTATTATTAAACAGCAAAAGATTTTCCACAACCACAGGTTTGACTGGCATTGGGGTTAGTAAATTGGAAACCGCCGCCGATCATAGAATCACTAAAGTCAAGCATCAGACCGTAGATGTAAAGTAAACTTTTGCGATCGCAGACTAACTGGAAGCCGTCATAATCAAAAACATCATCCTCTTCCCGAATAGTGCTAGGCTCAATAAAGTCCATTGTGTAGGACATTCCCGAACAACCGCCTTGGCGCACGCCTACCCGTAGACAGAGGTCTTTACCTTGTTTGTCCCTTAGAAGTTTTAGTTGCGCGAGGGCAGCATCGGTTACTTGCAGACCTTTTTGTTGAGACTGAGTTGCTGTAGACATGGGTTTGTGCTACTCCTTAAAAATGCCAGATCGCATCGACTATATTTGCCTATCATTACATTTTATCCGGCTTGTAATAATCGGTGAGTGAATCTTAAGTTTTAGGATAAATTTTATAAACATCACAGCCTTAATTTACACATGGACTGCACTTAAAATATTAAGTGCTTGGGTAAAGTCCAAACACAATCAGGGGTTTTGGGTGTAGTGTGTAGAGAAAGGGAGTCTTTCTCTGTAACTTGAGCAGCTAGATTCATCTAAAACCTTAACTGCTCCTCACTTTAAGTCCCTGAGCATAAATTCTCAGACAATTATAGTTTCTTCTTTTGCCTTGTTCTATGACAACTCTTAATCGCTCTACCTATCGTCGGTTAAATAATTTAAATCAAATTCCCAGCGTTTGGGAGGGCGATCGCCGACATTTATCTGCTAATGTTGAGCCTGACTACGATGGACAAAAGGAATGTATTGTCTGGGTCGATGGTAGCCAAGGAGTTGTCCGGGCGATGGATGTGGTAGGCTCGGAGGTAGGCCCGGAAGCAATTGTGCGGACTTTGTTACGGGCGATGGAGTATCCCCAAGGGCCTGTAAAACCCGGTAAACCACAAAAAATTGTGGTGCGCGATCGAGAAATTCAATTTTACTTAAGAGGTATATTGCAAGATTTAGGTATTGCTATTGAATATGTGCCTAATCTACCGCTAATTGATGAACTATTTCGGGAATTTGAAGAAGATCAAAACTCTCAACCACCAAATTTGCCTCCCCAATATGCGGGACACTTGATGATAGTAGCGGAGGAAATTTGGCAGAGTGCGCCTTGGGAAGTTTTAGAGGAACATGAGATAATTGCGATCGAGATTAATAAATGGGACATTCAAACTTTATATGTCTCGATTTTAGGAATGTTAGGCAAAGAATACGGCATTCTGTTATACCGTTCTTTGGATTCTTTGAAACAATTTCGCGCTTCGGTGTTACAACAGCAAGAAAGTTCGATCGAACAACTAGAAGAATCTTTCCTCAAACAAGATTGTCTATTTATCACCTTTGAAAGAACAGAAGATTTGTTTGAAGACTACGACGAGGAAGATCTCGATCTAGCAGATTTATCATTGTCGGAAGTCGAACCCAATTTTGGTAATATTCATCCTCTAGAAGGTTTAAGAGCTTCTTTATTTGAAGAAGAAGCCTTAACAGTTTTTGTCGCCCTCACAGCTTTAAATCGGTTTTTGCGTCAGCATCGTCGCCGACTCTCCATTGATGACATTCCCAAAATTAATAGTAACTACCGCATTACTCTGCCCCAAGAATCTGAAACTAATCATCTAGTATCTGTGAAAGTGGCAACTTTGCCAGAAGTAACAGAAGAACTATGGGAAATGGCTAGTTCGCAAAGTTTAGACGATCTCGAAGATGAAGATGAAGATGAAGATGAAGATGAAGATGAAGATGAACTCTCGCCTGCATTGCGCGATGATTTAATTCCACCAGATTCTTTCGTCAGTATTGGGATGATTCCTTGGGAAATGATGGATTATTTGCGTTCTCACTTAGATAGTATTCAATTAGCAGAAAATGTCCTCAAAACCGGGGATGGTTTCCCAGTAATTTTAATCCAAAGTTCTCGCCCGAAAGCAATAACATTGATTGAACAAATAGAAGCAGCAGGCGGTTTAGAGACTATATTCTTTAATCCTGGTGAAGATCCCTTGGAAAACGATGTTTATGATTTAGGCATTTTGCAAACAAAAAATGGGGAAATGTACCTGTTTGGCGAGTTTAGCCAAGATGATCCTACACATAAAGAAGCGCGGAAAAAGTGGGATTCTCGCGTCAAGAAAACTAAAGGTAATTGTGGTTTGTTAGTTGCTAGAGGCTTAAAGGGTGCTTCTAAAGGCAATCCAAAATTACCAGATATGATGGCTTTGTTTTCCGCTAAATTTATATCCCACCAAGAAGCAGGTTTAGGAACTCTGCAACGAATAATTCAATTAGATTGGGAATGATTCTCCCAGAAAGGTACAAAGATCCCCGACTTCTTGAAGAAGTCGGGGATCTTTGCATCAGATCCCCGACTTCTTCAAGAAGTCGGGGATCTGATGCAACTAACTAATCTTATTGAAATCTTTAAATATTGTGCAAATAGTCTCATGTTAATGTTCCAGTATTCGTTTTGTGCGATCGCCTAAACAAATGTATTTTAGGCTACTAAAACCTGTTTGTCCCAATCGATCAATTTAATGTTAATATTTATTAAGTAGATAACTAATGTTAAATTTACCTTGTAAAAGTAAAATAGTCAAGGTTTAGTTAACTCTTTAGTTCTCCAAGTTAAAGACCAGAAGAAGTTTTAAAGATATGATGCCACAACTAGAACATCAGGATGCCAATATACCCAATGGTAGACAAATCCAATCTCTAGCTAAACAATGGGCTAAAAAGTACGTGCAGAACTTGGAAGAGCATACAGATAGGCTAGATGAAGAAAAAGAATTATCTGCTCAGAATAAGCGGATATTAATAGCAGAGAAACTACGCTACGCCCTGCGGAATACTAGCTTACAAGCGTGGCATAAAACGGAATATTTGATTGGGCAAGAAATTCAAAGACATCGGATAAACCCTAATTTAATAGACCCTTGGCAAATTTCCGAAGATGTTTTTACAGTTTATGAAAAAACTTTAGAAATATATGCTCAAATGCTGTCACCGCAGCATTTATCGCGAATTATCAGTTCATATTTGGGAGGAATTCGGAAGAAATATACTGCTACCGATCCCAGAGTAATAGGTTTTGTAAGTATGCAGTTTCATTATACGGGGATAATGCTTATAGAAGAGCTTTCATTGCGAAATAAAAATGAATTATTAAATTATTTAAAAGTGATTGACGATCATTTGTATATGCCGTTACAACGAGCTTATGATGCGGCAGCTAATCAAGATTACAACTCACAAACTCTGAGAGTTGTTCAACAACTGTTACCAGCAAGTACAGAAATTGCTAGAAATATTTGCGATCGAGTTATTGAGTTATACCCAAACTACTCAACCTATTCAGGTAGTCTGAAAAATCCTGTGGTAAAAACTGCTAGCATCCGCGATATAGAGATGTTTCAAGTATACTTGTGGGTATGCGTTCTCGAAAATAGTATTGCCGCAATTCAGCAAGAGTTGTTTCCTTTATGTGTAATGATTTATCCCACATTAAAAGTTCGTTGGGAGTTAGTCAGACAAATGATTAATTTGTTAGGTAAGGAGATAGGTAATCGTTTAGGGAGAAAAGAACAGCAGTTATTTGTACCTTATTTTCAAGCTTTGCGAGAGATGTTTTCGCCGGAAGTATTCCCGGAAAGCTTCACAGATGAATTAAAGAATCAGAGAAAATTAGGTAATGGGTTAGTGATTTAAGCCTTTATCTCATCTTGCCTGCCAGTATAGGAAAAAGAACAGTCTAATATTAAAATATGTGAAGAAACTGAGCAGGGAAGAGTGAATGCGAGTTGCAATTGTTGGTGCAGGATTAGCGGGAATGGCGACAGCGATCGATCTAGTCGATGCTGGATGCGAAGTAGAAATATTTGAATCTCGTCCCTTTGTGGGGGGTAAGGTTGGTAACTGGGTAGACGCAGAAGGCAACCATATTGAGATGGGTTTGCACGTCTTCTTCGGTTGCTACTATAATTTATTCGAGTTAATGCGGAAAGTGGGAGCAGGGGAAAACTTACTGCTGAAGGAACACACGCATACTTTTATTAATCGTGGTGGCGTGACAGGTGCGTTAGATTTCCGGTTTATTACTGGTGCGCCTTTTAATGGGTTGAAGGCATTTTTTACGACTTCGCAACTTTCGGTAAAGGACAAAGTACAAAATGCGATCGCGCTAGGCACAAGTCCTCTAGTTCGTGGTTTAATCGACTTCGAGGGAGCGATGAAAACGATCCGCGACCTTGATAGAATTAGCTTTGCAGATTGGTTTCGGAGTCACGGGGGATCGGAAGGTTCTTTAAAAAGAATGTGGAATCCGATCGCTTATGCGTTAGGATTCATTGACACCGAAAATATTTCCGCCCGTTGTATGCTGACAATTTTCCAGTTTTTCGCCGCCAAAACGGAAGCTTCCGTATTAAGAATGTTGTCAGGTTCACCTAATGAATACCTACACAAACCAATTGTTAACTATATAGAAGAACGAGGCGGAAAAATTTATACTCGTCGTCGCACTAGAGAAATTTTGTTTGCCCAAGAAGCGGGAAAAACCAAAGTTACAGGGTTAGTAGTTGCGAACGGAGAAACGGAAGAAACTATTACCGCTGATGCTTATGTTTGTGCTTGCGACGTTCCCGGAATTCAAAGACTTTTACCGCAAGAGTGGCGCAAATGGCAAGAGTTCGACAATATTTATAAGTTAGAAGCTGTACCTGTAGCGACAGTGCAAATGCGCTTTGATGGGTGGGTGACAGAATTACAGGATAACCCAGCGAGTAAAAAGTTCGATCGCGTAGCGTTGCGTCAGCAGTATCGCGCTTCTGGGATTGATAATTTACTTTATACCGCAGATGCAGATTTTTCCTGTTTTGCTGATTTAGCATTAACTAGTCCAGAGGATTATTATCGAGAAGGACAAGGTTCTTTAATGCAGTTAGTGTTGACTCCGGGCGATCCTTTTATTAAAGAGAGTAATGAAGCGATCGCAAATCACGTCCTCAAACAAGTACATGACCTTTTCCCCTCTTCCCGCAAATTGAACATGACCTGGTATAGTGTAGTCAAACTCGCTCAATCTCTCTATCGAGAAGCACCAGGAATGGATCTCTATCGTCCAAATCAAAAAACCCCGATTCCTAACTTTTTCTTGGCAGGTAGTTACACCCAACAAGATTACATTGATAGTATGGAAGGTGCAACGATTTCGGGAAGACAAGCGGCAAAAGTAATTTTAGACCAGAAAAAATAGATAATAATGCAAGTTGCTAGTTATGAGTTTAAGGGTTTTTGATCCCCCCTAACCCCCCTTAATAAGGGGGGAATTTGAATTCCGTTCTCCCCTTAACAAAAGGGACTTTGAATTCGGTTCCCCCCTTACCAAAGAGGACTTTGAATTCGGTTCCCCCCTTACCAAAGGGGACTTTGAATCCGGTTCCCCCCTTGGTAAGGGGGGTTAGGGGGGATCAAACCGATAATATTTGTAACCAGCAACTTGCGTTAATAGATGATGGTAATTTTAATTGTCAGTGAGAATTGGCAATTAAAATTACCAACTACCAACTACCAACTACCAACTACCAATTATTAAAATGACAGACTGGTTAGAACATAGTGTACAAGTAGAAGTAGCAGTTCCGATCGAATTCGCCTGGAATTTGTGGTCAGATTTGGAACAAATGCCTCGCTGGATGAAATGGATTGAATCGGTTCATGTTTTAGAAGAAAATCCAGACTTATCTCGGTGGAAACTGGCAACAGGGAACATAAATTTTACTTGGTTATCACGGATTTTAAAAATAGTCCCTAATCAAATTATTCAATGGGAATCTGTTGATGGTTTACCGAATAGAGGTGCGGTGAGATTTTACGATCGACACGGTAGCAGCATAGTTAAATTAACAGTAGCTTACGGCATTCCTGGGTGGTTAGGTAAATTAATGGATAATTTGTTTTTAGGTAGAGTTGTCGAGTCAACAATTCAAGCCGATATGGAAAGATTTAAGGAATATGCACTAGCAGCTTATGGGAAATCTTAAGTGAGGGATGGGATGGGAGGAGTTTGGTTGTTTTGAGCAATCAGACTTACTTATTTCCTTAAGTACGGTAGCGGAAGAGCCGTTAAGTATTGTAAAAACATCCCTAAAGAGGCTGAAATTACCAATAAGATGAGTGGGTAAAACTCTACATTCTGACCATTCTTGCGTGTAAACACAATACCAGGAAATTTTTGTTTTAGCCATTGAGATGGTGGATTTGTTAAAGCAAATATGATTCTAGCTATTTTATTTCTTTCACTAATTTCACTAATTTCTGGAGAACGAAGTATAACATTAATTAAGCAAATCAAAGAATATGAAGTTATGCTCAGGTTTATGATAAATGCTAATATCATATAAATTCCATAAAATTGGGTTGCACCCATTTGATATAACATAAGAAAAAGAGAGCTTATTCAAAGTTTTTCTATAGGCTAACAGCATCATTATATTATTTGAATGCGGTTTAAGCAACCATCTTTAGCGGCTTTGTCGTTTGTTAGATAATTAATCTTGAATATCCGCAAGTTATCGCACAACATCAACTTGAATATCTTAAGAGAGAGAAAATCTATCAGTCAGATAAAGATAATTAAGCTAGAATATCGGCAACCTTCAATTCATTACCCAAAATGGCTAAAAGTCTTGATGTTACTGGACTTACTTCTCAACAAATCGAGCAGATTCACGCAATGATAGAGACATTTAGAGCTATCAATAAGCATCAAAATTCATTAACAAAAGAAGAACTAACAAAAATCGATCTAACTCCGTTGTTTTTTGAAAGCGAAATCCTACAACCTTTTAATCGTAGTATGCTTTAACAATTGCAGGAACATTTAAGTACTTTTTTTCGCGATGAGTGAGGCGATCGCACTCACCAAAACTTCAGGTTCAACGGGTTTAGCAATATGCTGTTGAAATCCTGCGCTTTTAGCTTGTTGCTGGTCAATTTCTCTGGCATAAGCAGTCAGAGCAATTGCTGAAATTTGTCCCCCTCGCTCTGGTGGCAATTGTCTGATCTGGCGCATTAGCATATAACCATCTATGTCTGGCATCCCAATATCGCAGACTAAAACATCTGGTAATGATTGCTCGATTTGCTGGAGTGCTTGAGCGGCAGAAACGGCAGTTCTCACTGTTGCTCCTGCTTGCTCTAGGATAAACGATACGATGTCTTGGATATCCGGCTCATCATCCACAACCAGAATTTGTATTTCTGAGAGACTAGCAACTTGAGTATTTTGTGGATTTTCCTGCAACCTGGGAGCGGAAATGGGCATTAATGGTAGCTTAACAGTAAAAGTAGCTCCTAGCCCTTGACCGGGGCTTTCGGCTTGAACGGTTCCCCCATGTAATTCAACTAAATGACGCACGATCGCCAACCCCAATCCTAAACCACCAAATCTGCGAGTCGTTGTGCCATCTTCTTGCCGGAAATACTCAAATACATAAGGTAAAAAGTCGGGATCGATGCCTTTCCCTGTATCTTTAACTTGAATTTGAGCATAAATATCGATTTTTTCTAACTTAATCTCTACCTTTCCGCCAGAAGCTGTAAATTTTACGGCATTGGAGAGCAAGTTCCAAACCACTTGTTGCAGACGGGCAGAGTCACCCATCACTTGTCCGACATTAGGAGCAAAATTTGTGTGAATCTGAATACCTTTTGCTTGTGCAGCAAGTCTAACGGTTTCGATCGCAGCTTCAATAGTGTTAACCAGGTTGACTGGATTGGGGTGCAACACCAATTTACCTTGCAAGATGCGCGAAACATCGAGCAAATCATCAATTAGTTGCGTTTGCAACCTGGCATTACGTTCAATGGTTGCTAAAGCTTCTTTGGTCTTTTGTTCATCGAAGTGGCGAGTTTGCAGCAGCTTTGCCCAACCGAGAATTGGGTTGAGAGGCGATCGCAATTCATGAGATAGTACTGCGAGAAACTCATCTTTGATGCGGTTTGCTGCTTCTGCTTGTTCCCTGGCTGCTTGTTCCCTTGCCAGCAGTTGTTCCCGTTCGGTTTCGGCGTGTTTGCGATCGGTAATGTCAATGAAACTTCCTACCGCCCCCACAATTTGCCCATCTTTAAGCAAAGGTGCAGCGCTCACCAAAATATCATAGTAGCTGCCATCGTTTCTGACCATGCGTGATTCGATCGCATAACTAACTTCTCCCCGCAGAGCCTTGGAAACGGCATAATTTTCTAAAGGAATCAGGTTGCCATCTGCATCTTTTGCAGTTCCCCAGTTAAACAGATCGAAGTCAAGATTTGTGCCATTTGGATCTTGCTGTGCCAGTCGTCTTGCTTGTGGATTGGCAAAAGTTAATTTTCCTTTTGCGTCGCACACAATAATGGCATCAGCCGTATACTTCAGAATCGTTTCCAACAAAAACCCTTGTTCGCGCAAGGCTGCTTCTGCACACTGACGTTCCTCAATCTCCTGTTGTAGTTGCCCATTGACTTGTACCAGTTCAACTGTTCGTGACTGGACTCTTGCTTCCAGTTCATTTTGAAAGTGCCTTAATTGAGCTTCTACTCGCAGACGTTCCTCTATTTGCGCTTTTAATGCCTGATTTGCTTGCTCTAGTTGAGCAGGGCTGGGCAATGCTAGAGCTTTTGGAACCAGGGGAACAAGCTCTAAAGCTGTATACATTGAGACTACGGCAGTTACAGCTTTAATCCCCCCGGATAACCAGTAAGTAGGATACCAAAGCGTCCAAATTGAGGCAAAGTGGGTTGTACCGCAGGAAATAATAAAAGCTGCAAATAACAAAAATATCCAGTGGAAAGGTAGGTCTTTTCGCTTGCGAACGAAGTGAAACAAGGTCAGGGGAATGGAATAATAAGCAAGCCCAATCAAGGCATCAGAACTTAAATGCAACCAAACTAAACTCGGTTTCCAAAGATAACAGTGACCATGAGGAATGAATGAGCCAGAGCCAAATATATTGATTATCAAGTCGTGCATAACATAAAACAGCAGTTTTAGAGTCAAAAAATTTTTGAGAACAGGACAAAGTTGGTCAGCTATATGAGCATATTTAAATTAGACAGAGGTAGTCCCTATATATATATGCAAAGTTTCTTACATTCAATCTTACTTTTTCTTTAATAATAATCTCTCTTAAGGTAGATGAGTTTTTGATATTAACTCAAGTTGCTTGTAAGTTATTTAAAAAGGGTATGTTGTTTCGCTGTCTTGGTTATTATTGAGAGATTAAAATTAATGTAGAGACTTTATATATGTAGAGATGTTATATATAACGTCTCTACATATATAAAGTCTCTACTACTACTCTACAGCAAGGTTTTAGTTTAAGGATAGTATGTCTGATTAACTGGATATAAATTGATTTTACCAAGCGGGATCGACAAATAAGTTAATTGTCAATTCTGCTTTTCCTGGGGGAACTGCGGTGATGCAAGCACGGATGCAATTACCATCTTCTAATTCGACTTCGCAAGCGTGACAGGAACCCATTAAACAACCTGTGGGAATGGTTACTCCGGCGCGTTCTGCTACTTTTAATAGTGGTTCTCCTACTTGAGCTTCGACGGTGATATTATCGGGGAGAAAATGAATTTTGGTCATTTGTCATTGGTAATTAAGTGGGTAAAATAGGTTTTAAATCGAGATTAGCTTCGACTATATCTGCGATCGCATCTAGTACAGCTTCCCTTTGTTCTCGGTAATTAGAAATTCCGGTTGGTAAGGAATGCAAACCCCGTTGTTGGCGCAATAAATTTAACCAAGCGCGTCGCCAAGGGCCATTATCAAAAATCCCATGTAAGTAAGTTCCCAAAACCGATTCTGTAGAATCAACCATCCCTAAATAAGGGTCATCAAATAAAGCTTTTGTACCTTCAGTTTCTAGTTGACGAGAGCGACCTTGATGAATTTCGTAACCAGAAATAGGTAAACCGACTTGAGGATAATTAGAGGTTACTTGACGCTGACGGACTACTTTTTGGGGTGTAATTAATGTGCTTAAAGGTAATAATCCCAAAGCTTCACAACGTTGGGAATCGTTACCTTCAATTCCTTCGGGGTCGGCAATAATTTTACCTAACATTTGATAACCACCGCAGATTCCCAACACCATACCACCGGAGGCGACATATTCTTTAATGGCTTCTGCCATCCCTGTTTGTTGCAGAATGGTATAGTCTGCAATTGTGGCTTTTGTGCCGGGAATAATTACAGCATCAGGATGACCTAAATCTTGTTTGGGGCCAACATATTTAAGATTAACTGAAGGTTCTGCATCTAAGGGATCGAAATCAGTAAAGTTAGAAATTCTGGGGAGACGAATTACGGCAATTGTAATATCGCCTTTAGTTTTTTTGGTAGGACGTTCAAATAAATCTAAGGAATCTTCTGCGGGAAAATCGTGTTCAATCCAAGGTATTACGCCAATAACGGGAATACCCGTATATTTTTCCACCCATTCCACACCAGGTTGTAACAAGCTGCGTTGTCCGCGAAACTTGTTGATAACTATGCCTTTAATTAAAGCTCGTTCTTCTGGGTCTAATAATTGCAATGTACCAACAATATGGGCGAAGGCTCCACCGCGATCGATATCCACGACCAAAATTGTATTAGCATTCAAGTGACGAGCTACCCGCATATTAGTTAAATCGCGGTGTTTCAAGTTAATTTCCGCCGGACTTCCCGCACCTTCACAAATTACCAAATCGTACTCTGCACTTAAAGCTTGTAAGGAGTCGGTAATTGCTTGCCAACCTGGTTGAAAATATTGTTCATAATATTCTAAAGCTGTGGCTCTACCTACAGCCCTGCCTTTAATAATTACCTGAGAGGTCATATCCCCTTGAGGCTTGAGTAAAATGGGATTCATTTCCACAGCGGGAGTAATGCCAGCTGCCCAAGCTTGGACTGCTTGTGCGTGCCCGATTTCTCCACCATTAGCGGTAACGTAGGCGTTGAGAGCCATATTTTGACCTTTGAAGGGTGCTAAACGCCAACCTCGTCTAGAGAGGATGCGACAGAGTGCTGCTGTTAAGAGTGATTTTCCTGCGTGGGAGGTAGTGCCCACAACCATAATTGCTTTCATAATGTTAGTTATGTAAGGAGTTAAAGACTATTTTAGTTGCCGATTTTAGATGGTTGAATTTGGAATCAACCAGCGAAGAAAAGAGAAAGTTTAAAGAGGCAATTTCAGCCATCTAGTGAAAAAGTTATAGATGCGATCGCGCCAAGAAGCTGGAGGTATTTCGTCACCTTGAGTAGATAATTTGGCAATGATTTCATGTCCCATTGGTGTGAGACGAAAGCTATTAGTAATGCCTTGTCCATCTACTTCGCGGCGCAAAACTCCGACTTGAATCAGCCAAAGTAAAGAGTTATCTGCGATCAGTTCTGAGAGTTGGCGTTTGGTGAATTGGTTTTTGTTGCCATTAACGCCAACAATTTCTTGAAAGTCTACACTTCGCGATCGCATGGTGGTGAATAATAGCAATCGGAAGGGGGATACACGCAGCGATCGCTCTGCACGTTCGATGGTTTTTTGGGAATAGGAAAGAGAATTAGCTGCCTTTTGTTTTACCGAATTCATTGATAAGAAAGGTTTTGGGGATCGAACACTCAACGTTTATTTATTATCATAAGTCTTTTTGGTCTGGAGCAGTGACCGGGATTACAAAACTTCCTGTTTATGATAAATGTAAAATATTGTAAAATCCAGATTGAGAATCAATTGATTTCTAACGAGGAAGCTTAGATCATGGCTTTAGCAGTCGGTACGGATGCACCCGCATTTACAGTCAAAGACACCAATGGTAATACTGTTTCGCTATCTGACTTTGTAGGTAAAACAGTGGTGTTATATTTTTATCCCAAAGACGACACTCCTGGCTGTACCAAACAAGCTTGTAGTTTTCGTGATGCTCAATCAGATTACCAAAACAAAGATTTGGTGGTATTAGGAGTCAGCGCAGATGATGAAGCTTCGCACCAAGCATTTACAGCGAAATACAATCTCAATTTTCCCCTTTTAGCTGACTCTAATAAAGAGCTAATTAAAGCTTATGATGTTGATGGTGGTGGTTATGCCAAGCGAGTTAGTTATGTAATTAGTCCCGATGGCAAGATCGTTCATGTTGATGCTTCAGTGAATACGGCCACTCATGCTCAAGATATTTTAGCAGCACTAGGTTTGTAATTTTTTAAAGCGTGAGATCCCCGACTTCTTCTGTGAAGTCGGGGATCTGTGTACATCATTGTGTAGTAGTGTTTTCAGTGGGAGTGTTGGGGTTTAGGCGATCGATCAAGCGATCGGGAAGTTGCAGCCGTTGGCGTTGTATAGCGCGGAACTGAGTAGCAGCTTCATCTAAATTTTGCTTTTGTTCCTGATTAAATTCTTCGAGCGATTGACTGGGACGCAAATTAGAGTTATGGATTAAATTAAGAGGGTCAAAAGTTTGACCTGTTCCACCGTTAATTGCATCCCCTTGTTTTTGATAGTCTTGACTAGGATCGGTTGTCAAATTTTGAGCCAAAGTTGTTTCTGGCGATAGCAAAATTGAGAAAGTTGTTCCTGCTAATAAGCCTAAAGCTATTTTGGTGAGAAACTTAAATTGCATTTTAATTTTCCTCCTCACTATTTAATACAGATTAAGCAAATCTCCGGCGTAATAAAGGCTGAATGCTTAAAAATGCAACTACATCAAGCACTAAAAGTACTAGGAGTGTTCCGCCTAATGATACATTACCCCAAGGAGCTTGCATCACTACACTAGCAAGACTCCAATCGCTGTGCAAATAAAGGTAACGAATGGGTTCAATAGCAAAACTCAGGGGATTGAGAGAGGAAATAAACTGCAACCATTTTGGCATAAAAGAAAGGGGAGCCAAAGCGGTACTGGCAAACAACAAAGGCAAGTTAGTAACAAAAATCACTGCAAGTAATTCGATATGTCCAGGTAAAGCAAAAGCCAAACCCAAACTTAAAGCAGTGACACCCAATACTAACAAAAGAATGATGACAGCAATCACACTTAAACCCAAGATATCAGGTAAACCTGCACCTAAAAAAGCGCTAGTAGCGACGATCGCGATCGTCTGAACAGCACTAAGAGTAATGATAAAGATTGCGGAAGCAAAGACGATCGAATACCGACTAGCCAAAGGCGCAACTAACAAACGGTTCAAAAAGCCAAATTCGCGATCGAACATCACAGGCAACCCTGCATTTAGCGCCCCACTAAACGCAGTAAAAACAATCACACCTGCTGCCAAAAACTGACCGTAATTAGTATCATTACCAAACAAACCCTTGGGTGCATTTTGAAACAAAGCCCCAAACAAAATCAACCAAATCAGAGGTTGAATCACTCCAGCAATCAAAGTAGAAGGGCGACGTTGCAGCTGAATAAACAACCGACGAGTCAAAGCCAAAGTTTCCTGAACAAACTCTCCCACAAACCCAGAAGAACTTGCTTCAGAAACCTTCTCTGATTCAAAATTAACAGACTTTGGACTTAAAGTACTACTCATTTTCTTCTCTTTCCTTCGCGTTCTTTGCGTCCTTTGCGGTTCAAAAAAATCTTATTTCATACTTTGCTTTTTCTCAGCCTTCAAATCTCGACTACTAACAGCCGCCAACTCAGCATCCATCAAAGTTTTACCAGTAGCCGCCAGATAAACATCATCCAAACTAGGGCGAGATTGAGCAATTCCAAAAGTAGGCAAACCAGCCGCTTGTAAAGCTTGTTGAATCACAATTAAAGCATCATTTTGCGGAGTTACCACCAAATTCAAGGAATTACCCTGAGCGTTATTAATAATCACCTCTTGCACAAACGGCAAAGATTTCAACATATCTTTAGCTTTCTCGGCTTCTTCCATTGGGGAAAACTCGCGGATGCGGAGAGTAACGCGATCGCCACCCACGCGATCCTTCAACTGGGAAGGAGTACCGGAAGCAATTACCACACCTTTATCGATGATAGCGACGCGATCGGCTAAAGCATCAACCTCTTCCAAATAGTGGCTTGTGAGTAAAACCGTAGTTCCCGCATCGCGCAACTGACGCAGAATATCCCACATTACCACTCGACTTTCGATATCTAATCCTACCGTTGGTTCGTCCAAAACCAAAAGATCTGGTTTGTGCAATAACCCTGCTGCCAAGTCTAACCGCTTGCGGATACCACCGGAATAAGTTCCAGATTTTTTATCTGCGTATTCCTGCAAACCCAAAGTATCGATCATTGCGTCGATCCGTTCTTTGGCAAACTTACCCGGTAAATGGTAGAGTGCAGCTTGCAGTTGCAGCAGTTCTCTTCCCGTGAGAATTTTGTCGGGGGCGACTTCTTGGGCGACGTAACCGATACGTTGACGCACCTGCTTGGGGTTGTTAATTACCGAAATGCCGGAAACCTCGATTTTGCCTGCATCTGGCATCGTCAAGGTACAGAGACATCTAATTGTAGTAGTTTTGCCTGCACCGTTTGGCCCCAAAAGACCAAAGATTTCTCCCGGTTCTACTTGAAAGGATACATCCTTCACGGCTTTGGTGTTGCCGTAGCTTTTTTGGAGATTTTGGATAATCACTGCGGGAGCCATAGTTGTCCCAATTTAATAATTCGCAACAATCTTTAATTTTATTGTAGCGGGGTCGGGAAATCAGTCGGTGGTGTCGAGATGGGTACGTTGTTGCGCTTGGGCGCTAAAAACTAGCGCCCAAGCGCAACAACGTACCTAAGTCAAATTTTCAGGAGTTTCTGGGAAAAATAAGTTTAGGCGTACTCAGCTAATTCTTAAATATGCTTTACTGTTCTAATCCCAGTTGCTCGAATCCATTCAATCCTGATAGTAATAAATTTTGCCAAAGTTGCGGTTCTCAATCTCTCAATTCTTTATTTAAAAATCGCTTTCGGGTGTTGCAACTTTTGGGCGAAGGAGGATTTGGTAGGACTTATCAGGCTATAGACACTCATAAAATGAATGATGCTTGTGTAATCAAGCAATTTGTACCTCAAGTTGAAGGAACAGCAGCACTAGAAAAAGCAACAGAACTGTTTAAACAAGAAGCAAAACGATTATTTGATTTAGGCGAACATCCCCAAATTCCCAGATTGATTGCTTATTTTGAAGATAATAAACGTTTGTATTTAGTACAAGAGTTTATTCAAGGGCAAAATTTACTACAGGAATTGCATCAACAAGGAGCTTTTAGCGAGAAAAAGATTACACAATTATTGCATGAATTGTTACCTGTTTTGCAGTTTGTTCATGAACGAGGCGTAATTCACCGAGATATTAAACCAGAAAATATTATGCGTCGTCAAGACGGCAAATTAATGTTAATTGATTTTGGGGTTTCTAAACAGGTGACGGGAACAGTTTTAAGTAAACTTGGGACGATGGTTGGTACTTCTGGATATGCGCCAATGGAACAAATGCGGGGTCAAGTTTTTCCGGCTAGTGATTTATATAGTTTGGGTGTAACTTGTATTAGGTTGTTAACTAATTGTTTGCCGAAAGAAGATGGAAGCGATGATATTTACGATGGGTTGAATGGGTGTTGGAAGTGGCGCG
This sequence comes from Floridaenema flaviceps BLCC-F50, assembly GCF_041929275.2. Taxonomy (NCBI): domain Bacteria; kingdom Bacillati; phylum Cyanobacteriota; class Cyanophyceae; order Aerosakkonematales; family Aerosakkonemataceae; genus Floridanema; species Floridanema flaviceps. The sequence continues at coordinate 1,837,011 of NZ_JBHFNR020000001.1, forward strand.
ATCGCATACCATTTAATCAAACGCTCAATGTTGAATTAGGGGAAGTTTTAGATAAGTTAACTCAAGATTTTGTGAAAGATAGATATCAATCTGCTGAGGAAGTTTTGCAAGAACTGAATCCGCCTGTTAATTCTCCTTCTTCTACAATTATTAATTTTACCCAAACGGGGATAAATTACGCTAATCTGAGGAACTTTTTAGCTGATGGAAAATGGCGAGAAGCTGATGAAGAAACCGCCAACCTTTTTCTCCTAGTGTCACAGCGAGAAACAGAGGGTTTGCTAACTGTAGAAAACATTCAACAATTGCCTTGTGAATTCCTTTGTAATGTCGATCGACTTTGGAAGAACTATAGTAACGGACGCTTTGGTTTTAGTACTCAAAAACGAATTTGGCAAGATGTGCAAAAAAATACTGAAAGTTTTGGCGTAGCAGTGGGATGGTGCAGTCGGGTAAGTAATTGGGGTGGTTATAAATATGTTTGTAAATCTTACTATGGTTTGAGTTTTAATCTTAATGCTCCTGTAGGACATTTGCCAGCAAAAAGCGTAATTATTGGGAGGCGATGGGGTGAAAATGGGGATTTTTGGGTGTTTCGTTATTTATTTGCTCATGTTGAAAGTTGTGGGCTTTAAAGGTTAATCTTGGAGAAGAGAGCGATTACGCATTAAGGAAGTAAACTAATGAAATGGCGCGTCATCATTGAACCAGATCTAGAAACAGGAGATTATGCGGTTTGGTGTCCAGAATTACCTGGTTGCACTTCCGCAGGAGAAAGTCAACAAGAAGCTTTAGAAAATATTCGTGAGGCTATTGAACTGTATTTACAACCTGATGCGATCGACTTACCAGCAGCGGCGATAATTGCAGAGGTTAATGCCATTTTCCGTTATTATTAAATTGCGATCGATCGAATAATCCCACCATGACTGAAATTGTATTTTTAGTAGAAGACGATCCAGAGGTTGGGTACAATGCTCAAGCTTTAGGCGAATCAATTTTCACTCAAGCTGATAATTTAGAAACTTTGCGGGAAATGGTTCGTGATGCTGTTCGCTGTCATTTTCCTGATGAAAAAAACCGTCCGAAAATCATTCGTTTACATATAGTCCGTGATGAGGTATTTGCTTCGTGAAACTTCCGCGAGACTTGTCTGGTGAAGAGTTAGTTAAACTTCTTGCTCATTTAGGTTATGAAGTTAGCCATCAACTAAAAGCTACCAATTATCTTAAGGAACCAAACTAATGAAATGGTGCGTTACGTTGTCACTAACGCACCCTACGAATAGTTTAAAAGCTTTCAGTTTCTAGCCGCCAAAAGCATCTTTGATGCCTTCAACTGTGCGCTCAAAAGCGTTGGTTGATTTGTCGATCGCTTTTTCAGTTTTAGCTGCGTGATCGTCGGCTGTTCTTTCGATCCGATCGCGATCTCTCTTTGCTTTCCGCTCTATGAAATTACCGCCGTCTGTTGATTCATCAACTTTTCTAGCATTTTCGTTTGCGGTTTTCTTAACTTTGTCAGCTGCATCTCTGACAAAATCCTTATGTGCTTCAGCAAATTCACTGGGATTATCTGCTACTGCAAACAAGTTTGTCGCAGGTGCGGCTATAGCGGCGCTGTTCGAGAGGAATGCACCTTGCCAAGTGAAGGCGATCGCACACACACAAAACAGAACTGTAGCGATTCTCCGTGCTACTTTTGTAAAATAATTCAGTTTCATAGAATACATCTCCGTGAGTTTTAATATCTTACTTGTACTTGATTTGACTCATGGGTAAACCGCTCTTTAGATGGAGATTCTTTTGTCGTAAGTTATTATTTAAATTACCTCTTTCGGTAGATAGATTTAATCGACGTTTTGTAATTATTCAGGGGGTGTTTTTTGCCAGTCAGTTACGATTAAATACCATTAAAAAGCGATCGATCGGTTAATCCTACTACCGCTGAAATTGTATTTTTACTTGAAGATAATCCAGAGGGCAGATCCAGTGCTAAAGCTTGAGGCAAATCAATTTTCACCCAAGCTGATGAACGAATTTGGAAATTAGCTCCAGGCGCGACGATATTGAACTGGAGATGGGACTGATTGATGTAATTGTTTTGCCGCCCGCATTGCCCAGTAAGGATCGCGCAACATTTCTCTAGCCAGTAACACTATATCTGCTTGACCTGTGCGGATGATATGGTCTGCTTGTGCGGGTGAGGTAATCATGCCAACTGCTCCTGTGGCGATGTTTGCTTCTCGACGGATGCGATCGGCAAAGGGGGTTTGATAGCCTGCACCTGTTGGAATTTGTTCACCCGGCACAATGGCACCCGATGAACAATCGATTAGATCCACGCCTAAAGAGCTTAATTTACTGCACAGTTCCACACTTTGTTCTATATCCCAACCATTAGGCACCCAATCGGTAGCAGAAATACGAACCCAAAGCGGAGTTCGATCGGGCAGAACGTTTCGCACCGCTTGCACAACTTCACACAAAAACCGGATGCGATTCTCAAAACTCCCACCGTACTCATCGTTTCGATGATTGCTCAAGGGTGAGAGAAATTCATGGAGCAGGTAGCCATGAGCAGCATGAATCTCGATCAAGTCGAATCCGGCTGTTAGGGAGCGTTTAGCCGCATCTACGAAGGATTGGGTTAGCTTTTGGATGGCTTCCGTGCTCAGTGCGATCGGATCGGGGCGATCGGGCTTAAAAGGAATGGCACTCGGCGCAACTACCGCCCATCCTCCTTGAGATTCGGGAATCACATTTCCGCCTTCCCAAGGTGGAGTGGTGCTGGTTTTGCGACCCGCGTGAGCTAGTTGAGTTCCCACAATGGCACCGTTACCATGAATTAACTCGACAATTCGTGCCAACATTTCGATCTGTGCATCTTGCCAGATTCCCAAATCTTGCGGTGTGATTCTTCCTTCCGGCTCTACTGCTGCGGCTTCAGCGATCAAAATCCCTGCCCCTCCTACGGCTCGGCTGACGAGGTGAACTAAATGCCAGTCATTGGCAAATCCATCTTGGCTGGAATATTGACACATCGGGGAAACTGCAATGCGATTCCGAGAAGTAACGCCACGTTGATTAAATGGCTCAAATAAATGGGGCATGGTTGAGGATTTCTAATTCCAAAAACTACTTCTTCATTAAAAGCCTGGAACGCCAAAATGGTTCATAATCTCGGTCTATCTTTGGAGGGATTTTGGTTTTATCGAAAGCAGTAAAGATGGCTACAAAAAAAGTGATAAACCGCAAACAAAGGGGGGTTATCTTAATTTAAATTAACTCAGATCTGGCACCAAGAGGCAGAGCCTCTATTTTTCGTTCCATTTGTTGAACCTGGGAACGAGGACAAAGGAGGTGGAACCTCCTAGTTATGCAAGATCTGAGTTAATTTAATTCCTAATTTTACAATTATTGCAAAATTGGAATGGCGCTAATTATGGTTTGCAGATTCTCTACCAAAATTGCGGTTAAGGAATGAGTTTCCGGTAAGGTATCTACGACAATTCCTAAGCACAACAACATCATGTAGATGATGGAGTATTTGAAGGTCGATCGCGCTAAGGGAATATCACTGGGATTGTGTAATAATTGCCAAGATTTTTGAATGAATTTCCATCCTAAAATAGTTGCGACCGCACCATAAACTATCCCCACATTTCCCAAAGGATAAATTAGCAGAAAAGTTGATGCCACCATGATTAAGGTGTAAACCCAAATTTGCCTGGTTGTCTCTTCTTCTCCTACGATTACGGGTAACATGGGAATGCCAACTTTGGCGTAATCTTCGCGAATCATTAATGCTAATGCCCAAAAATGTGGCGGTGTCCACAGGAAAACTATGGCAAATAACATCCACGCTGACCAACTTAAATCACCTGTGACTGCTGCCCATCCTACTAAAGCGGGAATTGCACCAGCAGCACCACCAATAACGATATTTTGGGTAGTATGACGTTTGAGTAAATGGGTGTAAACTGCCATGTAGAAAACTATGCCGGACATTGCTAACAAAGCGGCTAATAAGTTGGCGAAAACTGTTAGCAAGGTGAAGGATAAAACCCCAAGGACGATCGCAAAAATAAGTGCGTGGCGAGTTTGAACTTTTCCCGAAGGAATCGGACGCTTGCGGGTGCGTTCCATTGTATAATCAATATCGCGATCGTAAATGCAATTTAAGGTTTGGGCTGATGCAGCTGCCAGAGTTCCACCCAATAAAGTTACTACTAACAAAAAGGGATCGACTCTGCCATTTGATGCCATCCACATACTAGCTGCTGTGGTAATTAGTAGTAGTGGAATAATCCGAGGTTTCGTCAATTGGTAATAACTTTGGATTACTTCTTTAAAGTTTTGATGCTGACGAGAAACCCCAGTTGCAATAAGTTCTTGCATGAATTCTAGTGTCCTTTGATAATTACTAATTACTAACAGGTAATCGGTAATTGGTAAAGTATAAATAGTAACTTTTTCCCAACTACAAATCGCCCATTATCCATTTGTTACTAACTTACTGTCGCGCCATGCTAAAACACTGAAAATTACCAGTGTTGCGAGTAAAGCTGCGCCTATTGCTTGGTGACTTACTGTTAATGGTTCCACTTGTAAACGCAATCGGAAAGTCGCTACTCCTAAAGCAATTTGGCATACCAGCAATGCGCCAGAAATGTTAGCTAAAAATCGCAAATTTGGGTGCAGTCCTGCTGTTCGCCACGCTACAATTACGACTGCTAAAACTCCCAAAGTTGCGGGAACAACTCCAGCAATGTGATTATTCATCACTGTACATAAACTAGAGTCAGATAAGCATTGATGTAGCGCCCATTGTGAACCTACTAATGCGCCTAAAAGACTTTGGGAATAAATCAAAAAGGCAGCAACTAAGCTGATCCAGGCTAATTTTTTTGCAGTATTTGTGCCTTTGTAGGGCAATAGTGAGGTGCCGATTACTAACAGGGTAACAAAAAATAACAATGCTGTTCCCAAGTGTGCGGTGACGATATCGAATCGTAATAGTTGAGTAACAGTTAAACCGCCGAGAATGCCTTGGAAAAGTATTAAGAAGAGGGCGAATAATGATGCCCAAGGCAACCATTTGGGTATTTGTTGGCGATACCACCCGGATAATCCAACTAAGGCGATCGTACTAATCCCCACTAAAGCCGCATCCAACCGATGAAACCACTCTAAGAAAACTTGCAGGTTCATTTGTTGACTGGGCACTAATTGACCATAGCACAAAGGCCAATCAGGGCAAGCTAATCCGGCGTTCATTACCCTTGTCGCACTTCCTACTGCCATTAACAGGAAGGTGGCGATCGCAATTTTCCACACCAAGCGACGGATAATCTCTACTGGGACGATCGCGGAATTACTTCGATCCTGCTGCAACACAGATTCTGTCATAATCTGTACCTTCCAACTCCAAGTGTTAAGTTACTGCTGAGTGATCGCTCAGCTGATAGCCAGCTAAGGCACTAGTTAACACTTTACTTACGGGATCGAGTTTTGCCCAAAAGCTTTAGGTAATTTTCAGTTCTCAGTGTTTATATTTCTTAATGTAGGGACTAGGGACTAGGGACTAGGGACTGGGGACTGGGAAGAGGGAGTGGGGAGGTAGGGAGGTAGGGGGAGTAGAAGAATTAGTAAAATTATTCTCCCCATCTCCCCATCCCCCCATCCCCCCATCTCCCTAATGTCCTGCCATGCGTTTACCAATTTCTACGACATCGGCATCGGCGATCGCACTTTCGTAGCCAAATTTACCTTCGCTGATGACGATGACGCGATCGGCAATTTTTAAGATTTCGTCTAAATCTTCGCTGACTAATAAAACAGCTACGCCGCGATTTCTGGCTTCTACAATTTGGTTGTGAATGAAACTTACAGCGGCAAAATCTAAGCCAAAACAAGGATTAGCGGCAATCAATAATTTAACTTTGTCTGATGATAGTTCTCTGGCTAAAACTGCACGTTGGACATTGCCGCCAGATAGGTTAGCAATGGGGGTGTCTGGTGAGGGTGTTTTAATGGAAAATTGCTTAATTAAACCTTGGGCTACTTGACTAATTATTTTCTTAATTAGTAACCATCCGCCTACAGCTTGGGGTGGGCGATCGAACGTGCGTAACGCCAAATTTTCCGCCACACTCATATTAGGTACGCAGGCATTTTTTAACGGTTCTTCTGGCAAGGAGTAAATCTGATATTTGTACATTTCGGCGCGAGTAGCTTTGTAATGTTCCCCATTCACCAAAATCTCTCCCGCAGTTGCCGGACGTTGACCTGCTAATACTTCGACTAATTCTTTTTGACCGTTACCGGAAACGCCTGCAATTCCGACAATTTCGCCAGCATGAACTAGGAGATTTACTCCGCCAATAGCTTCTAATCCATTATCTTTATTAGTATGCAAATTCCTCACTTCTAATACCGGGACTTTGGCGACAGTTGCTTGTTTTTCAACTGGTTGAGATTCGCGTTTTTCTCCCATCATCATCTGTGCCATATCGGAAACAGAGAGATCTTTTACTGTCCCGGAACCTGCCAATTTTCCTTTACGCAATACTGTCACTTCGTCAGCAAAGGCAGTTACTTCGCGGAATTTATGACTGATCATCAATACGCTTAATTTTTCGGCTATTACTTCTTGTCGTAATAAGCCTAAAATTTCATCTGCTTCTTGGGGAGTTAATACTGAGGTAGGTTCGTCTAAAATTAAAATCCGACTTTTGAGATATAGCTGTTTAAGTATTTCTAATTTCTGTTTCTGTCCGGCGGCTAATTGGCTAATTGGTGTATGTAGGTCAAGATGAAAAGGTGCGGAGTTCATGAATAAGATCAGGCGATCGTACTCAGCTTCCCAATTAATAATATGGGAGCCTTCAAAAGAAGAGAGTACCAAATTTTCTGCTACCGTCATTGCCGGAATGGAGGTGAAATGCTGATATACCATGCCAATGCCGTATTTATGGGCATCACGAGGACTGCTGATTTTGTGCGGTTGTTGATTAATTAACACCTGCCCACTATCAGCAGTGTAAAAACCCATAATGCACTTCACCAAAGTGCTCTTACCTGCGCCATTTTCTCCCAGTAAAGCATGAAATGTTCCCGGTTTAAGAGTAATGGAAACATTATCTAACGCGGTCATGTTACCAAACCGTTTAGTCATGCCAATTACTTCTAACTTTGGTGGTTTGGTTGTTTCTATCATTACATTGGAAGTAGTGGCAGTCATGGGATTACCTCAATTAGGGAGAAGTAATTAGTATTTCATTTTGTATCAAGCTTAGTATGTTCATCGGTAACTTTTTTTTGCCTGAGTAGTCGCAGTTCTTATTCTTTCTTAAGGTTTGGTAATCCGTTCATTAAATTTATTATCTTTTACTTTCGTATAAGTCTAGCTTTTGCTAACCTGTTCAGAACACAGCAGTGCTAGACAGCTTGGTAAGAGTCTTCTAACTATTTAAGGGAATTAACACTTTCTGACTTTAGTTCGCTAATGGTCGAGTGCTGTTAGCGATCGCTAGATAACCTAACTTAATTGCTGGATTGGGAGGAATTGAAATGAAACATTTTGCTGATGAATGGGTTAACCAATGGTGTGAAGATAACGGTTGGACAGATTTAGTAGTTGATGGTAAAAATACCTATTGGGCTTTTCCTCCCGGCGCAGTCATGCCGGAACCAATTCCTAGCAGAGAATTAAGAGAAATTAAAGAAAATAAAGGTTTGAGTCCGCAAGAAAGAGTTTGGGCGATCGCTGCTGTGCTAGTAACAATTAGTGCGACAATTGCTAGTGCTGTGATGAAATGCCCTATTCCGATTGTGTTAGCTTTTGCCTTTTGTGCGGTTACTGTAGGACAATTCGACTTAGATTGACTGGGGACTGGGGACTGGGGACTGGGGACTGGGAAGATGTTTTTCAACGATTCTTTGCTAATCCATGATGACAGATAGTTAATCATCTATATACTTGTTTCCATATTCGTCCCTTCCTTGTTTTTGAGAACGGATAAAGCGACAGTAACCGTTAAGCTTTTTTTCGATTTGCTCTTTAAGTTGAATCACCCAATTCAATTGTTCTTTGGTGCAATATCCCACACTTTCAGCAACAATAAAAGCACTAACAGTTTCTCCCAATGAACCGCGAGCTATGTAGAGAAAACGCAAGCGATCTAAATAATGATAACGTGCATATCCCTCGGCAATATTTAACACAATACTACAAGCACATCGTCGCAATTGATCGCTGAGATTATAGCGTTCATAAACAGGTAAACTATTTGCCAATCTATAAGCAGCTTTGACTAACTTTAAACTATCTTGGTAAAACTCTAGGGATTCAAAGCCTCTTTCTTCCATGATATTTGGGGATTGGGGATTGGGGACTGGGGACTGGGGACTGGGGACTGGGGACTGGGGACTATGATCGGAAGCTAAAAATTTAGCTTTAATAATTATTCCCAATTTATTGTATAAAATTATCCCTAAAAACCAGTTTTCACTACTTAATCCCCAGTCCCCAGTCCCCAATCCCCAGTCCCCAATCCCCAGTCCCCAGTCCCCAGTCCCCAGTCCCCAGTCCCCAGTCCCTAAGAACGAGGATCGAGGCTATCTCGTAAACCGTCTCCTAAAAGATTGAAAGCTAAGACGGTTAAAGTAATAAATAATCCGGGAAAAATTGTTGTCCAAGGATAGGTTAAAGAATAGCCGCCTTTGAAGGCATCGGCTAACATTGTGCCTAATTCTGGTGTTGGTGGTTGTGCTCCTAATCCTAAAAATCCTAATCCCGCTGCTTCTAAGGTTGCTGTACCAATTGATAGTGTTGCTTGGACTATTAAAGGTGAAAGTGTACTGGGTAAAATGTGATGGAAAATAATGCGATTTGGTGAAGCACCTAAAGCTTTTACTGCTTGAATAAATTCTTGTTCTCTTAATGAGAGTACCATGCTGCGAGTTAAGCGAATATAAATGGGAATTTGGACGATTCCTACTGCTAACATGACGCTGGGTAAACTTGGGCCTGTGACGGTGACGATCGCGATCGCTAACAAAATAGAAGGAAAAGCCAAAAGTATATCCGTCAACCAACTAATGAAAGTATCAACTTTCCCCCGAAAATAACCTGCAATTAATCCTAAAATTAACCCAATTATTAATCCTATCCCTACGGAAATTAACCCAACAGTAAGAGAAGTTCGCATTCCATACCAAACTAATACTAAAATATCTCTTCCTAACCCATCTGTGCCAAACCAGTGTTCAGCACTAGGAGGTTTTAAACGTGCGGTAAAATTGCGATCGGTAGCTGGATCGTAAGGATGAAGTATTGGCGCTAAAAGGGAAAATAATACGATCGAAATGGTTAAAATCAACCCAATTTTGCCCGAAGTAGATTGCAGAAAGCGTTCCCAAGATTTTTGCATAATAAAAAGATATGATACAAATCGTTCGTTGTTCCCACTTCAGTGGGAAAAGCGCTGAAGCGCCTACAACGAACCTTATTTACTTATACTGAATTCGGGGATCTAACAAAGTATATGATAAATCCACTAACAAGTTAATTAACACAAAAGTTACACATACGAAAATTACTCCTCCTTGAACAACTGGATAATCTCGCGCTAAAATTCCCTCATAAATCCAAGAACCAATTCCGGGCCATGAGAAAATTGTTTCTGTAAGAATTGCCCCACCAAGTAGCGTACCAAATTGTAACCCAATAGTGGTACTAATTGGCAAAAAAGCATTTTTTAAAGCGTGTTTTAAAATAACAAAATATTCAGGAACTCCCTTTGCCCTCGCAGTACGAATATAATCTTGGGATAACACTTCTAACATAGCGCTTCTAGTAATTCTAGCGAGAATTGCTAAAGGAATCGTTCCTAATGTTATAGCTGGTAAAATTAAATGAGATAGGACATCTTGTAAAGTTTTGATATCTAATCTGAGAAGAGAATCAAGCACAAAAAAACCTGTGATTGGTTTAAAATTAAAACCTGCGTCAACGCTAATTCTGCCACTAGGAGGTAACAATTGCAAGTTGACGGCAAATAAATAAATTAACAATAATCCTAACCAATAAACTGGCAAAGAAACACCTATTAAAGAACTACTCATTAACAGGTTATCCAACCAGCTATTTTTCCGAACTGCGGCAAAAATCCCCGCAGGAATTCCCAAAATTAAAGCAATTAACATTGCTGCTACTGATAATTCAAATGTCGCAGGCCAACGAGTTGAAATTTCATCAATAATGGGAATCCCGCTGATAATACTCTTGCCAAAGTCGAAGCGAATTACATTGAACAAAAAGTTAAAATATTGGATCGGTAATGGTTGATTTAATCCTAATTGCTGTCTCAGGGATTCTATCTGTTCAGGTGTTGCTCTTTCTCCTAATAATACCACTGCTGGATCTCCGGGAATTAAATGCAGCAAGGTGAATACTAAAAGGGTGATTCCGATGAGGACTGGGAGGAGACTTAGTAAGCGTTTTAAAATGTATTTAAACATGATTTGGTACGTTGTTGCGCTTCAGCGCTACATTTTAGCGCTAAAGCGCAACAACGTACCTGATTAATTATTGTTTTTGAATTCCAGCAAAATCTTCACTACCTAAAGGACTGGGAATCCAACCTTGAACGTTTTTTCTTTTAGCTAAAAGTGGTTGAGAATGTACTATTGGTAAACGCACAGCTTCTTGAGATAAAATTTCATCAATTTGGGCATAAATTTTCGCCCTTGCTGCTTTATCTCCAGTTGCCCGACCTTGGTTTAAAAGTTGGATAAGTTTGGCGTTTTTCCAACCTCCAATATCTACAGTTCCACCGGGGCCAAAATGCGGGTAATAAAAACTATCGGGATCGCCATAATCAGCAGTCCAACCTAACATAAATGCTTGAAATCCTGGCGATTTTTTGCGATCGGCAATATAAGCTGCCCAATCTTTGGTGTTAAGTTTAACTCGAATCCCGATCGCACTCAAATCAGCAGCAAAAGCTTCAGCAATTGGTTTAGGTGTGGGAAAATAAGGACGAGAAACGGGCATATACCAAAGTTCTAAATCAAATCCGTTTGGATAGCCAGCTTGTGTAAGTAGTTGTTTGGCTTTTTGGGGATTAGGTTGGGTTTTGGTCAGGTTTTTTGATTGCGCCCAACTTAATATGGAGGGGATAAAATGAGGGGAATTCTCACCTAAGTCTCCCCAAAATGCTTGAACAATTTGTTGTTTGTCAATGGCAAGGTCGATCGCCTGTCTAACCCTCACATCTGACAGGGGTTTGTAACTGGTATTCAGTGCAAGATAGCCCACATTAAATGAGGGACGGGGAACAGCATCTAAATTGCGATCGCTTTGGATTTCTTTAATTTGATCTGGCGCAAGATCGACGGTAAAATCAATTTGTCCAGCGCGAAGTTGGGCTAATCTGGCTGCGGGATCGGTGATAAAACGAATTACTAATTGATTAGTTTTGGGAAAACCTTTTTGCCAGTAGTTAGGGTTTTTTGCCAAGGTGACGCGATCGCCTGTCCGCCATTCTTTAAATATAAATGGGCCTGTTCCTACAGCTAACGAATTAGGAGTACCATAATTAGCACCAGCTTTTTTAATTGCTGTCGGACTAGCTATGCCAAAAAATCCCGATCCAATGGCAGAGGGAAAAGCAGCAAAAGGTTGTTTTAAAACAAATTGAATTGTAGATTTATCTACTACTTTGAAATCTTGTAATAGTGAGTTCGGATCGCCTTTAAATCCGCCAAAGATTTGCTGCCAAATTTCATAACTTTTGCCAGCATTGCGATAACCGTTGGGATTTTTCGCATCCCACCAACGTTCCACATTAAATTTCACAGCTTCTGCATCAAAATTTGTGCCATCGTGAAATTTTACACCCGGACGCAGTTTAAAAGTCCAGGTTTTCCCATCAGCGGAAACTGACCAAGACGTAGCTAAACTCGGTTGCAAATCAGTAGTACCTGGTTTAAATTTTAATAGGCGATCGTAAATTTGTTGTTGCACAATTAACGAGTTACCATCAGTAACATTTCCCGGTTCTAGGTTTACTGGAGAACCCCCGGAACCGTAAACAAATACTTGTTGATTTGCTGTGGAAGTGGTTGGGGTAGTTCGATCGCTATTCGGCGCACTTTTACAATTGTTCAGGATGAGTGCGATCGCACAAACCGCCCCTAAAAAAAATAACCGTCGTCTTTTATAGTTGATCATGTTAATTTCTAAAGATATGAAAGAGATTAAACTGGGAAAATACCTCACTCTCGAAGAGTTTTGTACTTGTACTCAAACTTATCAGAAGTACGCCGATCAAATCAATCCTTTTCCCGAAAACTTAGCAGAAACATTACCTGCAATAGAAGCTTTAACACAGTTTATTTTAGAGCCAATAATTAACTATTTTGGAGTAGAAAATTTTCGGCTAACTTACGGTTTTTGCTCAAAAGATTTGAAAAAATATTTAGCCAAAAAAGACCCCGAAACAGGCTTAAAAAATGGTAGAGTTGCGCCGGAAATCGATCAACATTTAGCTCATGAAATTAATAAAAATGGAAAGTATTACTGTCAAAGGTTGGGGTCGGTTTGTGATTTTTTGATTTTGGGGTCAGGGAGCGATCGCGTTATCGACTGGATTTTAGCACAAAAACTGCCCTTTGATTCACTTTATTTTTACGGTGTCGATCGACCAATTCATATTAGTTATGGGCCGCAAAACAAAAGAGAAATTTGGACTTTTACCGCATCAGGACAACCGAGCAAAAAAGGTATTGAACATTGGTTAGAGTTAGCTAAAAAAACTCGTAAACAATCAAATTAGCCTTAAAAAATTGCAGAACTCGATCGAGAATTTGACCAATTACCAATGACTAATTTACTTTTTGCCGTGCTTTTTTAGCAGACTGCGCCAACTTAACTCGATAAGGGTCAGCATCTTTCTGCCAAAACAATCGATAATTACGGATTTCTGCACAATGTTCTTCTAAACATCGTTGCCAACCTTTAAGGGTTCTAATAGTATTAAAATCATCGAATAATCCCCAATTTTCTTCTTGCTGACTGAGTTTGGCAAATTTTTCATAACCTGGATAGTCAGGAGTTAAAACTGTTTCTTTCCGATGCCAAAGTGGAGGATCGTTTGCCTCAGAATAATCTCGATAACTAACGTGCAAATCTCGTAAATCGATGTGCATACTGGTGTGTAAAGCTGGATGGGGTTCTGTATCAAAATGGGGATAAAATAGATAGGAAATTTTCGGTTGTTTGGTATGGAATTTGATTAAAGTTGCGCCATCCATGCGACCAATAGTTCTGCTAGCGCAACCTTCATAAATTCGCAAACGATAGTCAAGTTCTGGCAAAGCGGAAACATGAACGTAAAGAGCATTAGCACGTTTGCTACCAATTTGACTAGCTTCACAACATTTATTTATAATGCTTAAGTTTCCCAAACTAAACAACATTCCTTCGGCAGCTTCTTTGGCGTTTCTATAACTACCAAAAAATCCTTTTATATCCTTTTGAATCACTGGAGGAACATCTTTGAACTTGTGGGATTCGTTAAAGTTTTGCAAGGCAAGATAAAGGAGTAAATCCGAGTAACGTTTTTCCGTAATCATATCCCACTCTTGTTGGTCAGTTGCTTGTAAAATTACTTGAAAAGCACGGCTAATTCTGCCAAATTCGGCTTTTAATTCGGCTTCTTGGGGGAATTCTCCTGGTAGGGGAAGACGACCTCTTTCGGTGAAAAATGTCATTAAAGGTTGGAGTAATTCTTGATAGTCTTCAAAGCGTTTATCTAGGTATTTAACTCTGGGTGTGGAGAGGCGCGATCGACACCGAGAAGCACGAAAATTTTCCGCTTGAATTGGATCGCGAAAAACAAAGTAAATTCCTAAAGCAATGGGAATCGAATCTACTTCTAAAACTTGGTCAATATAAACTTTTAATTCTTCTTGTTGGTAATATTTTTGAAAGGTATTTCTCCGAGTAACAAATCCATCGTTAAATGCTACTTGACCGCGCCTTTCATCATCAATTAAAACCTGTGCCGAAACAATTAAAACTTGTTTAGTTAATTCCCAAGCTTTTAATAAAGCTTCGCGCCGTTCTTTTTGGCATTCAATCACATTAATTACATAACCAATATTGACAATATCGGCAGCAATAATATGATTGTATGGGAAGTAGTAGGGGTCCCATCCATAGCTGACAAAACCTTGTTCAGCAATACGTTTTACATCACCGCCATAACCGCAACCATAATCAAAAAAAGTGGTATCTTGATTAAAGATATTTGCCTCTAAAGCTAACCGCACCGGACGAGAAATATCTCGGCGCACCATTGCGGCTCGGTGGCGTTGAATTTGGGGTAATAGTAATTGGTAGTTGGTAGTTGGTAGTTGGTAATTGTTTTCTTTAAAGTCTAATTCTTCGCCATTTTCTGTAATGATAAAAATGCGATGATTGCGGATTTCTATACCTTTTTCGTCTAAGCATTGTTGCCAAGCTTTGAGCGTGCCAATAAAGTTGGTTTTGTCAAGAAGTCCTAATATTTCTTCTTGGTGAGTCAGTTCGGCAAATTCTGCGTAATTAGGATATTCTTCTGTAACAAATGTTTCTTTGCGATGGAGAATTGGCGGATTATCAGCAGTAGAATAATTTCGATAGTTAATACTACGATCGTTTAAGTCAACTTGGATACTAGCGTGTAAAGCGGGATGGGGATCTGTGTCGAATTCGGGATAAAATAGGAAAGATATTTTTGATTCGTTGGTGTGAAATTTAACTATGTTTGCTTGGTCAATTTGCCTGTCTACAATTGAGAGGAAACGGTCATAATGAAGACGCAATAAAGGGTCGAGTTTTTCAATAGCGGAAATGTGTACGTAAAGAGCATTGGGTAATTTTTTACCGATCGCACTTTGCAGACAACAAGATTCGATCGCACCCGGTTCTTCCAAGCGAAAAAGTAGTTCATCGCTGACACTAAAACTAGTCATTGCTTTGCCTCAATCAGCTATCTTTTTGAATAAGAATAACTCTAGTTGGGAAATTTGGATGACTCGCAAACGTATATTTTTACTAACAATTGCTCTATTATCGATCGCCTTTTCTTGGTGGGGTGTAGCAACTGCACAAAATGGACTGGTAGTACGTTCTTTTTCCCGCGATAACGTACCTATGGTATACGTTGCGCCAAAAAACCAAGACAAAATTCCCGGTGTTTTGGTGGCGCATGGTTTCGCAGGTTCAAAACAGTTAATGTTGGGTTACGCGCACACATTAGCGCACACTGGATATGGTGTATTATTGTGGGATTTTGGTGGTCATGGTGCTAATGCGACACCGCTAAAATTTGATTCATTGCAAAAATATATTGACGTTGCGACTGCTGCTTTGTTGGATCAACCGCAAGTAGATGCGGCGCGTTTAGCTTCCTTGGGTCATTCTATGGGTAGCGGCGCAGTAATTTCTGCTGCAATGAAAGATTCTCAAAGTTTTGCGGCGACAGTTGCGGTTTCTCCTACGGGTAGAGGCGTGACACCTGCGACACCGCGTAACCTTCAGCTACAAGCAGGTAGTTGGGAACCGGGTTTTGTTAAGAATGCAGAGAAATTGTTGCAAGCTGCGGGGGGAGAAAATCAAAATTTGGCAGCGGGAAAAGGACGAGAATTAATTATTGTTCCCAATGCCGAACATATTACAATTTTGTTTCGAGATGAAAGTCACCAAGCGGCGCGTAAATGGTTAGATGCAACTTTTGGGTTGCAAAGTGATAGTAAATATCTCGATCGCAGGATGCTTTTTTACGGTTTACACTTATTAGGATGGTTGATTTTACTAGCTGCAATTGCTCCCAAATTGAATTTTAATCCTAATAATCAGAGAGTTTCTTGGTTGAGAAGTTTTGCGGGTTTGTTGGTAGCGCCTTTTGTGGCAAGTGGGTTGCTTTCTGGGTTGGAGGGTGCGATCGAACTAGAAAGTTTAGGCGGTTTATTAGTAGGCGGCGCTTTGGGTGTTTGGTTCTTTTTGGCAGGTACAACTTGGCTAATTACTATCTGGAAATTTCCCCGTCCCAAAATACAAAATTTACTCTTAGGTTTAGGACTATTTGTACTACTTTGGCTGGCTTTTGGTGCAATGGCACAAGTAGTCTGGTTACAATGGTGGTTAATTCCCTCACGTTTGTTAGTTTGGCCTATACTTTCTTTAGCTTGTTTACCTTGGTTTTTAGCATCAGAAATCGTGCAACAAAATGTAGGAATAGGCAAACGATTAGCTTGGTGGTTTTGCCAAAGTATTCTCTTAATTACAGGTTTAATTGTAGCGGTTTCCCTAGTGCCATCACTCAGCTTTATCTATCTTTTGTTGCCAATATTTCCCCTAGTTTTCGGAATTCTTGCTTTCGCTGCGTCTCAAGTAAATGATGCTTGGACTTATGCTTTAGGAAGTACTTTGTTTTTTGGTTGGACGCTTGCTGCTGCTTTTCCCTTAGCTGGGTAGTTATTAATTTTGAGCCTTTCGGGTCTAACAGTGATACCATCTTACCGAATCATCCAAAATAAGAAATGGTATCGCGTTCCGAATTGATAGCCGAGCTAATAACTCAAGTTGCTAGTTACAAGTCTGCCTCTTTCTTAGCCCCCCTTGTTAAGGGGGGTTGGGGGGATCTAAACGTAGTAATCACAGCCGAAGATCCCCCCTAACCCCCCTTACTCAAGGGGGGAACTCCGAAAGTAATAACTAGCAACTTGCGTTAATACATAATGGAATCAGGTGTACACCAGAAAATATAGTTAGAATTGCTAAGTTGGCTGATGGCAAAATCGTTTTCTTAGAAAGTGGAAATTCTAAGGCTGGTTTGCAACATATACTGGAAAATCATGCCGCTGATTTTTTCAATAAAGGCATCTCCTCAGAACAAATTCCAGATGCCATAATCACAGCCGTAACCCAAGGTACTATCGTCGGTTATTTAGGAACAGGAAACAAGCCAAGACCTATTTATCAAGTTTACTTTCAAGGTACATCTCAGTACATTGCCGTGACAGTGAGCGAAAATGGTTTTATCGTAGGAGCTAATCCTACCTCTTTTACTTAATTTAACAGAGTCCAACTATGAAAAAAACAATTAAGCTAATGGCAGACTATGGATGCTACCCATTATGGTGGGTTGATTCAGAAAAAGTGGGAGCGATCGCTCCATCAGACTTGCCTTTGAGTCAGGAAACCATTAAACAATTAGAAGTTTGGTCAAGTGTATATGATGCTACTTTAAACCATGATTACCCGCCTGACTCAGGTTTTTTAAGTGAACAGGATGCGGAAAAATTTGAACGCCAGGGAATCATTCTTTGGCAGCAGCTTTCTCAAGAACTCGCGCCTAATTACGAAGTTTTCTACTTCAGTGAAAAATGTCGTCAACTATTCACAAATCCAAACCAAGTTTCTTCACTTGTCTAAAAAAATATATGCGCCTCGCCTACTTGGAATTAATCAAAATGCGCGATCGCATTCCTCAAATAAATTCCACTCGATCGCGCATTTCCTCCGGTTCAAGACACTCCCAAATTAAAATTAAAAAGCGCAAAATATCCCCAATCGATCGACTATTCTGCTTACAGTATGTAATGCCAGAATGTTCAATTCCAGCTTGATGGAGCCTCAGAAAATCATCGTCCTGAGTAAAAATTACCCGACTTTGGGACAAGGCAAATGCTAGTTGTACCTCATCAGAAGCACCAATCAGTCCTACTTCTGGCGAAGTTGTTACATCAATACCACGCCTTCGTAAACCATCTGCGATCGCACCATTAACATTCTCATCCAAGTGAAATCGAATCGTTTGTGTCATTTCGATCCCTTAATTTTTGTCGAAGTAAAGACGGAGTTTTAGCCTCCATCTCTCTAGCAAAGGCTTCACCTTCTTCTATTTGTTGTCTAATTTCCTGTAAATGGTCGTGATAATACGCCAAAGCAGCATAGACATCAGCCAAAGTAATTGTAGGATACTGCGACACTATTTCATCGGGAGACATTCCCATTCGTTCGTGCCAAATAACAATATCCTGCACTTTAATTCGATGTCCGGCAATACGTGGTTTACCGCCACAAACACCAGGAGTTATTTCAATATGCTCGGAGATTATCGGTTGAATAGTCATGTTTGCTTAGTACCTGACGATCGGTAATTTTAAAACATATTTAATTATCGCACTTTTGGCTATTTTTAACAAATTTAGTTATCATTGATTTGCGATCTACGGGAATGATAGCGATCGCACTCCTCAAACCAATCAAAATTCAACTTTTGGAATAGGTGAAAATAATGGCTTTTGATTATAATTTAGATTTTAAAAACCTCAATTTTCGCTCCTCCCCCGAACTTTACCGAGTTGGTAAAGGCGAACAAGGAGTACTTTTAGTCGAACCTTATAAATCAGAAATTCTTCCCTATTGGCGCTTTAAAACTCCAGAAATTGCCAAAGAATCCAGTGAAAAAATCTACCAAATGTTTCTTGATTATTTGGAGCAAGATGATTTTGTTGGAGCAGATATGGCGCGAAAGTTTCTTCAAATGGGTTACACGCGATCGCGCCGATATGCTAATCATAAAAGTGGCAGGAAGTATGAGAAAAATCCGCAAAAAGAAAGCACTAAAGAAGCTCAGTTATCAGCGAGAAAAAATATTCTCCCCAATGAAGTCGATCCCATAAAAGCTGAATCTGCGGCAATATTTAAAGAAAAATGGACTTTGGCAAAAACCAATGCAAAATATTTACAACTTTTACAAAAACATAAACAGTTGTATGAAAAAGAATAGTTAACTATCAATCTGCTTGACGACAAAATTCAACTGCTCTTTCTACAGCTTGCATCCGTCTTTCATTCATGCTTAAATCTGGGTCAAGTAGAGCTTCATCAAATCCAGGATATGCTGTTTTAACACAAGTTACAGCTTCAGTTGTACCGCCAACTCTACATAAGTCTACAGCTAAAGTTGTCGATCGCTCAGACTTTTCCTCATTACTCAAAATCCCAAAAAAAGTGTTATCCAAAAAGTTTTGTGCTTCTTTGGCACAGGTTACACTTTGCTTAGTTCCTGCTAGCTTACATAAGTCTACTGCTAAAGTTAGCGATCGCTCTTTTCTCTCATCATTACTGAAATTACCAAATAAAGCATCCTCGAAAAGTTTTTGCGCTTCCTTAGCACAAGTTACAGTTTCTGGACTTCGGTATTCTCGACATAATTCTGCCGCTAAATTAGCTGCTCTCTCCTTTGTAGCTGAACTCCCAAAAAGTGCAGAATAAAAATAGTTTTGTGCTTCTCGTAAACAATTTGCAGCTGTTGTTTGTGCTTCCACAGTCTTTGTACCTGTAATTACGGTAAAAGTAACAATTGGTAATAGACAGTTCAAGGTTGCAATAATTCGCAGCTTCAGATTCATAGCTATTTCCTGGGATAGGTTGACTAAAAATGTGATATCAGTTAAAAGCAATTATAAATGTAAGGATAGTTCATGAATTATCCCTACATTTGTGATTTCTGTTCCTTGTTGTTTGGTGAATTAAAAATCATTCTTTCTACAGAGGTTGTGTTAAAAATCCAGCAATTACAATTCTACAGTAGCAACTTTGCTAAATAAACTAAGGAGCTAAGAAAAACTATGATTGCTAACCAACATGAGAAAGGTTGGGAAATAATTTATCATCGCGCTCATGCTTTATTGGCGGCGCAAATTGCAGGAAATTGGCGAAAAAGCGATCGTCCTAGACGCATTGTAGAAACAGTAGCAGCGATTTCTCATCATGATGATTTAGAAAAAGAATGGGAAGGCAATCACCTAACAGAAGTTGGCACGCCTTTAGACTTTACGCTGATTAAAGGAGTGCCTAAAGGATCGGACATAGAAAAAGTGCGAGAATTAACTAAAAATTCCCGATATCGAGGACGTTGGGTAGCAATGTTAATTTCGATGCACGTTAGCTTTTTAGGTGAAGGAAACCGGGGAAAATTAGCAGAATTAGATAGCTTTCTTGATGAACAATTGCAAAATCAAAAACAATGGCGAGAAGAATTAGGAATTAGCAAAGAAGAAGCAGCACAAACTTATGCTTTTTTCCAATTATGCGATCGCCTTTCCCTCATCCTTTGTAATCGTCAATTACCAGCAGGTGAACGTTATTTAGAAATTGGCAAAGATGCCGAAGGTCAACGTTATGATATAATTCAAAAACAAGATCAAACTGTGTATGTAAAACCTTGGCCTTTTGAAGAGGAAAAGTTTACAGTTAATGTGGAAGCAACTTACTTAAATCAAGTAGTATTTGAGAACAACGACGCTTTAACTCAAGCGTTGCAAGTTGCACCAATAAAAACTCTAGAGTGGACTTTTGCCAACTCCTCAGATTAATCGCAAACAATCTTAATTAATTTAGAAGTTGCCAAACATTTGTTACCCTAGAAGATGACCAAAAAGTTATCTCACTGGTAACGGTTGAATAGATTCGATGTTGAACATTCCGCAACTTCTCGCACAAGAACTTTCCGTCGCACCTTCGCAAGTGCAAAATGCACTGGATCTCCTCGCCGAAGGTGCAACAATTCCCTTCATTGCACGCTACCGCAAAGAACGCACTGGCGCACTTGATGAAATACAACTTCGCAACATTTCCGATCGCTCTACTTATCTGACAGAATTAGAAGAACGGAAGGCGAGTATTTTAGATGCGATCGCTTCCCAAGGTAAACTAACTGATGAATTAAAAGCAAAAATCGAATCTACTTTACAAAAAAATGAATTAGAAGACCTTTATCTTCCTTATAAACCGAAGCGGCGAACTCGCGCCACAATTGCTAGAGAAAAAGGTTTAGAACCTTTAGCAGAATTTATTAAATCTCTGAACGATCGCAACGCCAAACCCACACCTTTAGAAGCAGAAGCAGCAAAATATATTTCCGAAGAAAAGGGAGTAAAAACTGCTGAAGATGCGCTCAAAGGTGCTTCAGATATTTTAGCAGAAGAAGTGGCTGAAAAAGCAGAATTGCGTGCTTACTTGCGCGAATACTTTTTAGAAGAAGGTGTCTTTGTTTCGCGGATTAAAGAAGAACATCCCGAAGGAAGCACCAAATTTGAAATGTATCGCAATTACCAAATTCCCGTAAGAAATATTGCGCCTCACAATATGTTGGCATTGTTGCGGGGTGAAAGCGAGGGAATTTTAGATTTAGACTTAGCTTTTGACGACTCTGTTGTTCTGTCTTACCTGGAATCTCAAAACATTAAAACTAAGATTCCCCAGGTAAAACAATTTTACCAAGAAATGCTCAAAGATGCCTTCAATCGGTTAATGAAAACTTCTTTAATTACCGAAGTTCGTACCGAAAAGAAAGGTTATGCTGATTTAGAATCAATTAAAACCTTTGAAAGTAATTTGCGGGAGTTGTTGTTATCTTCTCCTGCGGGAATGAAACCAACTTTGGCGATCGATCCCGGATTTCGCACAGGTTGTAAAGTTGCTGTTCTCTCGGAAACCGGGAAATTTTTAGAATATCAAGCAATTTTTCCTCATCAAAGCGCAGCACAACGCACCCAAGCAGCTAACACTTTGAAAAGTTTAATTCAAAAATATAACATTGAATTAATTGCGATCGGAAACGGTACAGCTTCCCGCGAAACAGATGAATTTGTTACCGAAGTTTTAAAAGATAGCGATCGCAAACCAATCAAAGTTATAGTAAACGAATCAGGCGCATCAATTTATTCCGCTTCCGATGTCGCCATTTCAGAATTTCCCGATCTTGATGTTACCGTAAGAGGAGCAATTAGCATCGGTCGGCGTTTACAAGATCCTTTAGCGGAACTAGTAAAAATCGACCCCAAATCGATCGGTGTCGGACAATATCAACACGATGTAGACCAAAAATTGCTCAAGAAAAAGTTAGATGAAACCGTCGAAAGTTGCGTTAACTACGTTGGCGTAGATTTGAATACAGCATCGAAAGAATTACTAACTTTTGTATCTGGAATGACACCAACAGTCGCCAAGAATGTTGTTAGTTACCGGAACGAAAATGGCGCATTCAAAAATCGTCGCCAACTCTTAAAAGTACCCAAATTAGGGCCAAAAGCCTTTGAACAAGCAGCAGGTTTCTTAAGAATTCGGGGTGGTGATAATCCCTTAGATAATACTGCGGTGCATCCAGAGAGTTACGGAGTCGTAGAAGCGATCGCCAAAGACCTCAAAGTTCCTCTCAATAATATTACCCAAATTGCCGAAAAACTTAAAACAACTGACCTAAAAAAATATGCCACCGATACAGTAGGATTACCGACATTACGAGACATTTTCTCCGAATTAGAAAAACCCGGAAGAGATCCTCGTGCGGAATTTAAATATGCTACCTTTAAAGAAGGAATCAAAGAAATTTCCGACTTAAAAGTTGGGATGGAATTAGAAGGAATTATCACCAATGTTGCTAACTTTGGCGCATTTGTAGATATTGGCGTGCATCAAGACGGTTTAGTACATATTTCTCAACTTGCCGATCGCTTTGTCAAAGATCCTAAAGAAATAGTCAAAGTCGGACAAGTTGTGAAAGTACAAGTTATGGAAGTAAATGAAAAATTGAAGCGAATTAGCTTATCAATGAAAGCCGTTAATCAAGCCAGTGCTGGCAGAAAATAAGGAGAATATATGGCGAAAATTTTAGTTACGGGAGCAGCAGGATTTGTTGGTTTTTTTGTTGCCCAAAAATTGCTGGATAGAGGAGATGAAGTAATCGGGTTAGACAACCTCAATGATTACTATGATGTAAATCTTAAATATGACAGATTAGCACAATTAGAAGGCAGACCAAACTTTACTTTTTATAAGTTAGATTTAGCCGATCGCGAAGGCATGGAAAACCTATTTGCCGAACATCAATTCGATCGGGTAGCACATTTAGCTGCTCAAGCAGGCGTTCGCTATTCCTTAAAAAATCCCCATGCTTATGTAAATAGTAACTTAGTCGGATTTATCAACATTTTAGAAGGTTGTCGCTATCAAAATCTCCAACATTTAGTATTTGCTTCCAGCAGTTCTGTCTATGGTGCAAATACCAAAATGCCATTCTCCGTCCACGATAACGTAGACCATCCATTGAGCCTTTATGCTGCTACAAAAAAAGCTAATGAATTAATGGCTCATACTTACAGCCATTTGTATAATTTACCCACAACTGGACTAAGATTCTTCACCGTTTATGGCCCTTGGGGTCGTCCAGATATGGCATTATTTGCCTTCACCAAAGCGATTTTATCAGGCAAGCCAATTGATGTATTTAACTATGGGAAAATGCGGCGAGATTTTACATACGTTGATGATATTGCCGAAGGGGTAGTTCGCACCTTAGATAAAATCCCCCAACCCAACCCCGAATGGTCAGGAGAACACCCAGATCCCAGCACAAGTAAAGCGCCTTACAAACTTTATAATATAGGCAACAATCAACCTGTAGAATTAATTAAGTTCATCGAAGTTTTAGAAGATTGTTTGGGAATGAAAGCCGAAAAAAATATGTTACCTTTACAACCAGGAGATGTGTTAGCAACCTACGCAGACGTAGACGACTTAGCTAAAGATGTAGGCTTTAAACCCAGCACACCGATCGAAGTAGGAATTGATAACTTTGTAAAATGGTATCGCTCTTACTACAAAGTTTAAACTCCCATTCGTAGGGTGCGTTAGTGACAACGTAACGCACCATCCTACTGAACTTTTTGGAGAATTTCAGATGCTCGATAACCTGTATAATTCCGATTATGATGCCTGGGTAGCAGAACAAATCCAACACTTAAAGTTTAAAGCTTTAGAAAAGCTGGATATTGACCATTTGATTTCCGAATTAGAAGGAATGGGAAAAAGTGACCGTCGTTCGCTAGAAAGCAACTTACGTATTTTACTAGCACATCTTTTGAAATGGAAATATCAACCAGAAAAGCGATCGGGAAGTTGGCGAGGTACAATTAAAGAACATCGTCGTCGTTGCCTAAAAATTTTATTCGACAGTCCCAGTCTAAAAAATCATTTAAGTACTGTTTTAAATGAGTGTTATACAGATGCCAAAGATTTAGCCGCAACAGAAACAGAATTACCAGGAGAAACATTCCCCAATGATTGTCCATTTTCAATTGATGAAATTTTAAATCCTGAATTCCTCCCGGAAAATTAGCAAATGAATTCAATCCCAAAAACCACAACCAGTTTATATAAAACCGATTTTGTAGCTTGGACTGAAGAGACAGCAAAATTAATTAATGCCAGAGAATTTTCTCAGGTAGATTGGCAAGCAGTAGTGGAGGAAATTGAAAGTTTGGGAAAGTCCGATCGCCGCGAACTAAAAAGCCGTTTAGAGGTATTATTACAGCACTTACTCAAATGGCAATATCAATCTAATTTACAAAGTAGCTCTTGGCAAAATACAATTTATGAACAACGAAACCGTATCTTAGACTTATTAACAGATAGTCCCAGTCTTCAGCCATATTTAACCGAAGTTTTACCTGAGTCTTATCATCGAGGGAAAAAAGCAGCGAGTAACGAAACTAAACTACCAATAAACACCTTTCCTGCTGATTGTCCCTATTCTATTGGTGAAATACTTGACTCAGAATTTTTACCAGAAGCTATTTAAAACTCTTCCTCTAACTCAATACTTGGTTCGCCGGGGAAAAAGCGATCGCTCAAAATATCTTCCCACACATAACCGCAAACAGAAGGAAAAGTTTTGTAAGGCAAATTAGTTTCCATCACCGCTAAATCTTTGCCATTTTCATAAACTTCCGGTAAAATTTCTAGCAAGTAAGGTTTCAAACTAGAATTATCTCGCATTAACCTTAAAATATCACGCCTTTGAACTCGAATTGTTGCCAACCAACTCCGACTACGCCGTTCCCTTTGATATTCCCACTTTAATAAATGACCAATCAAAATACTCAAACTATTTCGTAGTTCTTGACGTTGTTGTTTTCCCAAAGATTCTACTTCCTCAATTAAATTTGCTAAATCTAACTTTTGCCACTCTTGCTGGCGCAGTAACTCAGCTTGTTCTTGTGTCCAAGCATAAAAATCTATTTCGTAAAGATTAGACATAATTTTCTTACCAATTCATTAAATAGTGCAATAATATCATCATAATTATATAGACTAAATTAACTGCTATTTCTCTAAACCATAGTAACAGTTAAGAAAAACTTCTTACTCCCATAAACTGTTGTTAATTTAAATCATGTATTCCCTGTTCCCCTCATACCCTACTTAAACGCCGAACAGGTTAAGAAATTTACTTGCTAATTTGGTAGGTCATTCAAAGTACAATTAAAGTCGAATATGCCTTAATTATTGTGGGAGTCTTACGATGCCAGCAGCGGTCGGTATGGTTGAAGTCAAGGGTCTTCCTCCAGCTTTAGCAGTGGCAGATGCGATGGTGAAAGCCGCCCGTGTGACACTTGTCGGTATGGAGAAAGTCAGCAGTGCCCGCTATACACTCATTGTCCGAGGAGATGTAGCCGAGGTTACAACCTCTGTGGAAGCAGGGGTAAGAGCAGTAGCCTCAGTCAATACAGAAGAAGAGTTATTACTTTCTTATCACGTAATTCCTCGCCCTGATGCTAATGTCGAGACTGTTCTACCAATTCATAACAGTCGGGAAGTTGAAGTTTATCTTCGGGCTTGACAAACTTAGTTTTTAATTGTTAGTTGTTAGCCTTTAGTCGAATCTCCAAAAAACCTTGTAGAGACGTTATATCTAACGTCTCTACAAGGTTTTCAGGTAATGCACTCTTGATGGTAATTTACGTTAACCTAAAGTAAAGAGACTGTAGTAACAGCTAAACTATGATTGCCAATACCATTACCGATAATCCACTTTTAATTGGCAAAGGACTACCTCCCTTTGATGCCATTAAGCCAGAACAAGTAGAACCTGCATTTGCCGAATTACTACCTAAACTAGAAGCAGAACTCGCTCAATTAGAAGCTAATGTTCAGCCCACTTGGAGTGGCTTAGTCGAACCTTTAGACCGTTTAAACGATCCCCTAAGATGGAGTTGGGGAGTAGTTGGTCATTTGATGGGAGTAAAAAACAGCCCCGAACTGCGCCAAGCTTACGAAAACGTCCAACCAAAAGTCGTACAATTTTGGAACAAACTCAGCCAAAGTAAACCCATCTACGAAGCATTTAAAGCTTTGCGCCAAAGCGAAGATTGGGATAAATTACAACCAGCACAAAAGCGAATTGTAGAATCAGCAATTAAAGATGCCGAACTTTCTGGTGTAGGTTTAGAAGGAGAAGAAAAAGAGCGTTTTAACGCCATTGAATTAGAATTAGCTGAACTGGGAACTAAATTTTCTAACCATGTTTTAGATGCCACCAAAGCTTTTAGTTTAACCCTCACAACTAAAGAAGAAATTGATGGTTTACCTCCCAGTTTACTCAGTTTAGCTGCTCAAGCTGCCCGTGCTGCGGGAGAGGAAAACGCCACCCCAGAAAATGGCCCTTGGCGCATTACTTTAGATTTTCCCAGCTATGTTCCCTTCATGCAACATAGCACCAGACGCGACTTACGAGAACAACTTTATCGGGCTTTTATTAGTCGTGCTTCCAGTGGCGAACTAAACAATTACCCATTAATTGAACGCATTTTAGAACTACGAAAAGAACAAGCTGGCATCCTTGGCTTTAACAGTTACGCTGAGTTAAGTTTAGCCAAAAAAATGGCTCCCAATGTCGATGCAGTAGAAGCATTATTGGAAGAATTACGTTTAGCTAGTTACGATGCTGCTGTTAAAGATTTGGCAGAATTAAAAGCTTTTGCTGCCTCGAAAAATGCCCCTGAAGCTAACGACTTTAAACACTGGGATATTAGTTTTTGGTCAGAACGGCAACGGGAAGAAAAATATGCGTTCAATGCTGAAGAATTGCGTCCTTATTTCCCATTACCACAAGTATTAGATGGGTTGTTTACTTTAGCAAAACGGCTATTCGGTGTTACTATTACTGCCGCCGATGGTACTGCCCCGGTTTGGCAGGAAGATGTGCGTTATTTCCAAGTAGCTGATGAGACAGGAAAACCCATAGCTTACTTTTATTTAGACCCCTACAGTCGCCCCGCAGAAAAACGCGGTGGTGCCTGGATGGATGAATGTATTGTGCGGGCAAAAATCATGGAAGCTGGCACAGAAACTACTCGTTTACCTGTGGCTTATTTAGTTTGCAATCAAACTCCGCCTGTAGATGGTAAACCTAGTTTAATGACTTTTATGGAAGTGGAAACTTTATTCCATGAATTTGGTCACGGTTTACAACATTTGCTCACCAAAGTAGATTATCCGGGAGCAGCTGGTATTAATAATATTGAATGGGATGCGGTAGAATTGCCGAGTCAATTTATGGAGAATTGGTGTTACGATCGCAACACCCTATTCAACATGGCAAAGCATTACGAAACAGGCGAACCTTTGCCCGAACATTATTACCAAAAACTCTTAGCCGCACGCAACTACATGAGTGGTAGCGCCACATTGCGCCAGATACACTTTAGCCTTCTGGATATCGAATTGCACGATCGCTATCAACCCGGAGGCACCGAAAAAGTTACCGATGTCCGAAACCGCCTCGCCAAAACCACCACAGTCATCCCACCCTTACCCGAAGACGCATTTTTGTGCGCCTTTAATCACATCTTTGGTGGTGGTTACGCCGCTGGATACTACAGCTACAAATGGGCAGAAGTCCTCAGCGCCGATGCCTTCTCCGCCTTTGAAGAAGCAGGTTTAGAAAATGAACCTGCCATCGCTGAAACAGGCAAACTTTTCCGCGAAACAGTCCTAGCATTAGGCGGAAACCAACACCCAATGGAAGTTTTTAAAGCCTTCCGAGGTAGAGAACCAAATACCGAAGCATTGCTTAGACACAGTGGGTTGAAAAGCTAAAAAGGCAGAAGGGAGAAGTTAAAGAAGGAGAAGGGTAAGCATCTTTCCTTTACCCCTTACCCTTTTCCCCTTCCCCCTCCATCATCCCAGTTCCCAAAACCAGGGTTTTCGAGCTAACATACCGAGACTAGTATCAAATCATTATGTTACGAGAAGAAGCAAGCTGGCTGGCAAACATTATTTATTCTATAGCGCCTGATCATGTATTTCCGCTGTTGAATATTGGGAGTGAAAACCAAGATTTCCGAGAGAAAGAACAACCTTGGATAGATGATTTATTGTTCAAGCCAGCCAGAAAAAAGGGATATTCTGTAATTCATACTGACATAAAAAATGATGTAGGAATTGATCTAGTAGGAGATTTATACAATCCTCTATTTTTAGAAGAAATTTCGCAAATGAATATTAAGTCTGTGTTGTGTTCTAATCTACTTGAACATATAACCAACAAAGAGGAAATCTGTAAAATTATTAGCTCTATTATCCCAGATGGAGGTTATCTATTTGTGACAGTTCCCTATCAGTATCCCTACCATCGAGATCCAATAGATACAATGTTTCGACCCAATATTGAAGAATTGAGTAATCTTTTTCCCGATCTAAAATTTATTCAGGGTAAAATTGTCGAGGGAGGAACTTTGGTTAAATCAACTTCCATCACACCAATACTATATTTACTTGCGATGATAATTCGACTAATCTTACCTATCTATCAACCGCTCAGGTGGGTAGATTCGCTGCAATATAGTTTATGGCTTTTCCGAGATATTTCTGTGACTTGTGTTGTCTTACAAAAAAGACCATAAATGTATTATGAACTACTCGGCTGTGCCTCTTTAGCTGGAAAAAGATCAGGAAAATCTGATGATACCTAAAATTACTCAATCATCATTGTACGATCGCGATTTCGCCCTGTTGCAAGATCTGAGTTAACCTGGAAAAAAGCTAAAAACTCTCTCCCTAACTCAAAACTCAGTAGGGACAATTCATGAATTGCCCCTACTCAAAATTTTCCCCAGTTCCGTAGGACAGGCATCCTGCCTGTCATTCCCAGTCCCCTCTAATCAATTTATCGAAGTTGGTTTTGGACTAGCCGCAGGTTCCTCAGTTTGTTGGCTAGCAGGTTCCGCAGTCGGAGTCGCCGATTCAGCCGCTGGAGTCGCCGCAGGTTTACTCTGGGAAGCAGCAGGTTTCTGGGTTGGCGAAGAAGTATTAGTCCGCGCTGGTTGCTGATAGAAACCCACCACCCTTTGCACGTAAGCCGCATTCACCCCACTGGTACAACCGTTGTCTTTACCAGTCATCCACCAACAAGCAGCACCACGTACAGCAGCAGTTTCATTACCAGTCGCACTATACACCCTGTTAAACTCCCGTCGAGCAATACAGGCTACAGTATCCCTAGCAGCTTTAGCATCAGCCTCAAATTCAGCAGGAGTCAGTTGCCTTCCCAAACAGCGTTTAGTCCAGTCAGGAATAATAGCTGGCAAAACTTGCCAATCACTGTACATCCCATCATTGGCGCGGTTTGGAGGCGCTGCCTTTCGCAAAGCTTCCACCATCGCGTTTACCTGGGCATCAGAAACTTGTCTTGTTGGTCTAGTTTGTTGGGCTATCGCTGAACTATTTCCCAACCAAATACCAGCTAAGATGCTTGTGAGTAGTAGATTTTTGCCCTTCTTGATTAACTTGGTATTCATAGCAGATACTCAGTAATCACTCCAAAAACACTCCGACTGTCCTGAAAGAAGATTTACCATTATCAGAGGAGGGTGCGTCTGTCCAAAGTATGATTTGTTGTCTTAATCCAGATTGCTATAAGCCAGAAAACCCTGATGGGACTGAGTTTTGCCAAAGTTGTGGAGCAAAACTTGCGCCCCTGCGTAACCGTTACCGTGTAATTCAGCTACTCGGTGCCGGAGGTTTTGGCAGAACTTTCCTCGCTGAAGATCTAGATAAACTCAATGAGCGATGTGTTGTCAAGCAGTTTTTACCCCAAGCGCAGGGTAGTTGGGCAATTAAAAAAGCTACCGAACTATTTCAGCAAGAAGCAAGGCGACTGCAATTATTAGGAGAACATACCCAAATTCCTACGCTTTTCGCCTATTTTGAAGAAGATAAACTTTTATATTTAGTGCAACAGTTTGTCGATGGAGATAACTTGTTGCAGGAGTTAGGTAAACAAGGCGCTTTTAGCGAGCAAAAAATCCGGGAATTGTTAATTGATATATTACCAGTACTGCAATTCGTGCATCAACAAAAGGTTGTTCACCGCGATATCAAACCCGATAATATCATTCGTCGTCGCAGCGATCGCAAATTAGTGTTAATTGATTTTGGCATAGCCAAACATTTAACGGCAACTGCCATGAATCAACCAGGTACTCACATCGGCACTCTCGGCTATGCCCCCGTCGAACAAATGCAAGATGGCACAGCATATCCAGTCAGTGATTTGTATAGTTTAGGTGTGACTTGTTTCAGGTTATTAACTAAAACTAGTCCCCATAATTTATTTGTCAATAGCGGTTATGAATGGGTAAAAAATTGGCAGCAATATTTACCCCAACCAATCCATGAGAATTTAAGTTATGTGCTAAATAAGCTGTTGCAAAAAGATATGCAACAGCGTTATCAATCAGCAGATGAAGTTTGGCAAGATTTGCATTCTACAAGTTTACCAACAACCATCTATCAAAATCTCACTCAAATTACTCAGCCATCATCATCAATCATAGAGAATCCTGCTGCTAAACCGAGAATTAATCGCCAAACTAAGACTTTAATTGCTGGGTTAGGAACTGCTTTGTTACTGTTCGCAGGTGGTGGTTATTGGTATTGGCAGAAGTCTACTAATCCCCGCACTTTAGGAGGGCATTCCGGGGAAGTAAATACTGTAGTTGTCAGTCGAGACGGTAAAACAATTGCTAGCGGTAGCGATGATAAAACTGTTAAGTTGTGGCAACTAAATGAAGGTAAAGAAATTCGTACCCTCAATGGTCATTCTGATTGGGTTTATTCAGTCGCTATTAGTCCTGATGAGGAAACTATAGTTAGTGGTAGTAAGGATAATACTGTTAAGGTTTGGAATTTAAAAACTGGAAAACAATTACTAAATTTAACAGGTCATAAGAGTTCGATTAATTCTGTAGCTGTTAGTGCTGATAATCAAAATATTGCTTCTGGTAGTTATGACAACACTATCAAAATTTGGAACCGGAAAACAGGACAGTTACTTCGTACTTTAACAGGTCATTCTGCTCCTGTACTTTCTGTTGCCTTTAGCCCTAATAATCGCACTCTTGTTAGCGGTAGTGTAGATAAAACTGTGAAAGTTTGGGATTGGCAAACAGGTAAGGAATTACGCAGTTTAACCGGGCATTCAGGTGATATTAATTCTATTGCTTTGAGTCGTGATGGTCAACTAGTGGCTAGCGGTAGTGATGATAAAACTATTAAATTATGGAATGTCAATACCGGACGTGAATTACGCACTTTTTCAGGAGGACATACAGCTGATATTAATGCTATTGCTTTTAGCCCTAATGGTAAAATTTTAGCTAGTGGAAGTGATGATAAAACTATTAAATTATGGAATGTGATGACTGGAGAGCAAGTAGCTAATTTTCAGGGACATACTGCGCCTGTTTATGCTGTTGCTTTTAGCCCTAATGGTAAATTATTAATAAGCGGTAGTGGGGATAAAACTATGAAAATTTGGCAAGTTCCATAAAAGGCACAAGAATACTGGAGAAACTACCATGAACGAAGCGAAGATTTTACTCAGTGATAGTTGGCAAGATGCACTAATCGAATCACTAAAAAATTCTGAAGAAACTGCTGCTTACCTAAGTGCAGCTTTAGTCTCGGAAGACAGCGATCGTCAATTAATTAGGGCAGTTATACAAGATGTAATTAATGCCAAGTTAAGAATAAATAATCTTTCGCCAGCAGCTACACAATATTACGAAAAGCTTGAGAAAATGCTTTCTGAAAATGGAGGTCAAGAAATTTATACTTTAGTATGTCTATTAAATAATCTGGGATTTTCTGTGAAAATACAAGTTAAAGAGACTAATTAATAAAACTTCTGGTTAACATTTCTGATATCTCATTCCTGGCAACTGAGTTACTAATCCCATTAATTCTAATTGCAACAAGGCACTAGAAACAACACTCGCTGCTAAACCGCTTTGTTGCACGATTAAATCAAAGGATAAAGGTTCTGTGGTAAGAGTTTGGAAAACCTGTTTTAAATCTGGTTCTAATTCAGGAGTTGGTGGTTGAATTGGTGTTGGCGATCGCTCAATTTGAGGTTGATTAAATAAGGGTAAGGATGAAAAATCTGCTTTGTCTGCTACAGGTTTTGCTCCTAACATGGTTAAAAGTTGATCGAATTCAACTGGAATTGCGTTAGCTCCTTTGTTTAATAATTTTAAGCAACCATGAGAATTATAATCCTCTAATCGAGCCGTTAATACATAAATATCTCGTTGTAAATCCTTAGTATAATCCGCAGTAATTAAAGCTCCTGATTTGTTAGGTGCTTCCATCACTAATACTGCTCGACTTAAACCTGCAATGATGCGATTTCGGGGCGGAAAATTGGTGCGATTTGGTTGAGTTCCGGCGATATATTCACTTAAGACTAAACCGTTTTCTAATATGCGATCGTACAACCTACGATTACTAGGCGGATAAACTACATCTACACCAGTTCCTAACACTGCTAAAGTCCTTCCACCTACTTCTAAACAAGCATCATGTGCTTCGGTATCAATACCTTCTGCCATGCCGGAAACTATAGTAAATCCTTGTTTAGCTAATGCAGCACTAATTTTTCTAGTCCAACGTTTGCCATATTCGGAAAGGGAACGAGTACCGACAATACCAATAGTAGGAGTGATACCTTGATTTTCGGAAAGTTGGGGTTTTCCTCGATAATAAAGTACTGGTGGTGGGTTAGGTATTTCTAACAATAAACGGGGATATTCGGGGTCAGCTGGTGTCCAAAAATTCGGGTTTTTTTCTAAGTGCTGTTTGAGGAGTTTTTCGGGGTCAATTTTTGCCCTTTTTTCCACCACTGCTTGTACTGTTTTATTTCCAAATCCCTCCACTTCTCTAAGTTGATTTGGACTTGCTTCCCAAGCTGCTGACAAGGAAATAAAATGGTTTTGCAGCCGTTTGAGCAAAATTGGCCCAACTCCTGAAATTTGCGCCCAAGCTAACCAAAATACCCGTTCTTCCACTACTTAAAATCAATTACTCGCTTCTGATTTGATTATCGCATTATTTTCACGGATTCAGGACTTACGCAACTGGCAGATTCAAAAAGGTACGTTGTTGCGCTTCAGCGCTAAAGAAAGGCGAGTCGAGCGCAACAACGTACTAGACTATTAATAAACATTAAAGAAAAATTTCCAGTTTCCTCAAGCTTTGGCTTTCCGCTGGTTTTTCAAGTATTCAAAAACACTTTTATCACCAATATCTTGGGGAATTTCTTGTAATATTTTTCGCCCTGCGAATACGACAAACAAAACTGCCCAAATCGCTACTAAAACTTGTTCAATGTCTGTAGGAATCAAACTAAAGAGATGTCCTACTAATAACAATGGTACTATTGGTGTTAGGACTTTGGTTTCTAAACGGTTGAAACAAAAGGCTTCTTTGAAATAAATTCCTGTTAATGCGGCAAAGAGAAATCCTACTCCTAGAATTGTGAATGGATGCTCGTAGATATACAAGGCTAGGGGTTGTTTGCTTTGAATAGCTAATACAATTGAACTGAAAACTCCGATTCCCCAAAAAATTTGCAATGCGCGATGCAATTCTGCCATATAAATATGAATTGTATATAAACTTACTCCCAATGCTAAACAGAATGTTGCATACAAAAGAGTAACTGCATTGAGGGTAATTGGATTATCAATTTGGGTGATAACTAACCAAGTGGCAGTGGCAAAACTTAAAGCTGCTATGATTAAGCTGGCGCGATAGATGATTACGCCTGTGCGATCGCTCTGAGTAATTGTAAACTCCCCAAATTGTCCCTGATAAACTTTTGGTTCAGATGAATCTAGTACTTGAGTCATTTTTTTACTGCCTTATACTAACTTTTTGTTGTCTTCAACACGATGCAAAAAATCGTTCAAAACTTGTAAAAATCGCTCTTTTTCCTCCAGATGAGGCATATGTGAACTGTTTTCAAAAAGTACCCACTCTGATCCTGAAATACCTTTGTTAACTGTTTCGACACAAGCGGGGGTAACTTCATCATAGCGACCTGAAAGCAATAGCGTAGGTGCAACAATTTCCGTCAGGCGGTTTTCAATATTCCAGTCGATAATCTTGCCAACACCGCGAAACTCTGTGCCAACTTTGCTATAGGCTCTAGTTAAGCAGCTAGGCCAAGGATCTAATCGACAAAGAAAGGTATGATTGAACAATTCCATTGCCTGTTTGTATTCAGGAGATTGGGTTGTATCTTCAGCTTCGTGCTTGCGGATAATCTGTTGTACTTCCTCTGGTAAATCATTCATCAAGCGATATGCTTCAGTGACGAATTGTTGAACGTTAGCAGGTGTACTTGCCAAGATTAGACTAACTAACCCAGCGGCTTGAGAAAGAGCGTGTTCCAGTGCCAAACAACCACCCCATGATTGCCCAAAAAGATGAATGTTTTCTAAATTTAGGGCTTGGCGAACGGCGACAAGTTCTTCTTTAAATAGATCAATAGAATAAAGATTGGGATCGTTGGGGCGATCGCTATTCCCACAACCTAATTGATCGTAAAATATAACACGCCGTCCAGTTGCAGCGATCTCTTCTAGTGGTTCTAAGTAGTCGTGTGGTACTCCCGGCCCTCCATGAAGACATAGCAGCGGTAATTTGCCAAATTCTTCCTGTTCTGGTTTGATTATCCGATACCAAACTTGGCGATCGCACAATGAGATAAAGCCTTCAATAGCAGATGTTGCTGTCATAAAGTCAAGTTTTTTCAATCAAAAGTAACTATACCTCAGATAAATGACTCTTTCTACCACTTATTTCTTAACATTCAAAATTTCTGCTATGATTTATTAACTGTGTAATACCTTTACCTGATCTCCATAATTTAATTGTAACTTTGACTGAGCATTACCATTATTAACGGCAATTTCTACCCATCCATGACTACCAACTAAAGCGATTAAACTTCCAATTGGAACGTCGCTGTAAGTTCGTTTACCTGGGATGTTTACTTCGGCAATTTTTACAGTCCAAGTTTTGTCGATTACTAGATTACCGGGAATGTTGGTGATTAGGTTGCCGAAGCGATCGATATACTGAATACAACCCTCTAAAATTCCATCTTTTTCTCGGCATTCAGCTATTGGCAATTTTACCAAACTTTCAGGATTAATTACTGTTCCCAATTCCTCTAAACAAACACCGCTAGCCAAATGTGCGCCCACTGCGGCAAAAATATCTCGACCATGAAAAGTTGTGCTAGGCGATGCAGTGCGCCAGTACCGATAATTAGTTAATTCAACTGCTGAAATAGCTGGATTTTGACTAAGAATACCATTAAATAAACCGTTATCCGGCCCTACTAAAAAACCGCCAGCAAACTCTATTGCTACTCCGCGTCTGTTACTTCCCACCCCTGGATCTACCACAGCAATATGTACAGTTTCTTTGGGAAAATAAGGAACAGCATTCATCAAACAAAATCTCGCAGCAGCAACATTTTGGGGAGGAATTTCATGAGTTAAATCGATTACTTTTAATGTTGGGTTAATTTGGGCAATTACACCTTTCATCACTCCAACATAAACATCACTTAACCCAAAATCAGTTAAAAGAGTCACAATCCTTTGTTCATTCATTAACTTAGCTTATTTGTTGGTGCAAATAGTTCACCTGAAACTCATATTGCACAGTCTGTTTTAATTAACATCCTACAATTGGGTGAAAAGCTGCTTTGTAAGAAATTAGTTTCGCAGGAATCAGTAAATAAATTTCTGTAAATTAAGATACAGTTTGCCAAGTTTTAGTTATAATAAGGGTATAGAACATACAGCAGTTAAGTAAAAGAAAGAGTCCAAAATGAACAGAAAACGTGAAGATCTACAAAGAGTCGCTGATGTCCACCGCGCCAACATCCAAAGAAGACTCGAACACCGTCTGGAAGTTGCCAGAGCTAAGGGAGACGACAATCTAGTACAGATGTTGGAAGC
Source organism: Floridaenema flaviceps BLCC-F50 (assembly GCF_041929275.2). NCBI lineage: Bacteria > Bacillati > Cyanobacteriota > Cyanophyceae > Aerosakkonematales > Aerosakkonemataceae > Floridanema > Floridanema flaviceps. Next base: position 1,873,232 of record NZ_JBHFNR020000001.1, read on the forward strand.
AGAAATGCGCCAAATGTAGTTAAATTAAAGAGGGTAGGTTATGCCTACCAAAATATTTCTTTTGCAAAAGACCCCGTTACCTTCATTTAAAACGGGGTCTTTTGACGTTGGATTTTAGATTTTAGGTTCAATTAATCGGGAACGTACATTTTTACGTCTTCAGGCATACTCATTCGGTAATGTGCTTGCCTGTCACTATCATTATTTTCTAAATCTTTTTCTTGTAAAGAATAACCACAATCAGCACAGGTATAAGAATAGAGTGGTGGAGCATCAACGCGCCGTTTTAACAATTTTACTTTAATAATTCCACCACATTGAGGACATGGATTCATTTGGTATTCCTAAATATTTTTTAGCTTACGTCTTTATACTAGCTCAAGTTGTTAGTTACAAGTCTGGCTCTTTCTTAGCCCCCCTTTGATCCCCCCTCCGCCCCCCTTATTAAGGGGGGAACCAGCGGAAGCTTCGCTATTAACATCACGGGGGGTTGGGGGGATCTAAACCTAGTAATCACAGCCGAAGATCCCCCCTAACCCCCCTTACTAAAGGGGGGAACTCCGAAAGAATTAATAACTAGCAACTTGCGTTACTAGCTCAAGTTGTTAGTTACTAATTTTGGGTAAATTTTTTGTTTGTAGTTTGTAGGGTGCGTCAGACACTATAATTTTAGTAAATCACAATAATTATCTGATTCTGACGCACCCTACGGAATATAACTACCCACTTAAGCGGCAAAAATTTTGGATAAAAGTCACAATTAAGAAGGTGGAAATGAGTAGAGACGTAAAGTATGGTGACAACTTCCCCAACACTTGAGAATACAACAGCAGAAATGCTTGCGGGTGGGAATGAACCCGATCGCTTTGACTGGCAAGAAGCTTGGTATCCTGTATATTATGTGGCAGACTTGTCCAAGTCGCAACCTACACCTTTTACCTTGCTAGGAAGAGATATTGTCATTTGGTGGGATAAAAACGCTTCAAGCTGGAGAGTTTTTGATGATAAATGTCCCCATCGTTTGGCACGTCTTTCGGAAGGTAGAGTTTCTGAAGATGGTTTATTAGAATGTCCTTATCACGGTTGGGCGTTTGCGGGGAATGGCAATTGCGATCGCATTCCGCAGCAAGTTGCTGATGGTAAAGCCCAAAATTCTAAAAGGGCTTGTGTAGCTTCTTTACCAACAATTGAAAAGCAGGGAATGTTGTTTGTTTATCCAGGAAAACCGGAAAACGCAGCATTAACCAAAGTGCCAATTGTAGACGCAATAGAAGAAAATCCTGATGAATGGATTTGTATTAATACTTTTCGGGATTTGCCTTATGATGCTTTGACACTGTTAGAAAATGTGTTGGATGCGAGTCATGTTCCCTACACTCATCATCGCACGGTGGGAAATCGCAGTTATGCTAGCCCAGTGGAATTAGAAGTTACTGAGTCTGGTAAACATGGCTTTAAAGGTGTTTGGCAAGAAGGGCCAAGAAAGGGAACTTTGGGAAGGCAAGATACTACTTTTATTGCGCCGAATTTGATGTGGCATGACTTAACTTCTAAGCAGTTTGGCAGAACTTTAACGGTGGTTTATGCTACTCCAATTCGCAAAGGTAAATGTCGTTTATTTGCGATTTTCCCTTTCAAGTTTGCCTCGAAGTTGCCTGGTTTATTTATTAAGTTAACTCCGCGTTGGTATTCTCATTTGGGACAAAATCGAGTTCTGGAAGATGACCAGATTTTCTTGCATCATCAAGAACGTTATTTGGAACAAGCGGGGAGTGAGAATTTTACTAAGGCGTTTTATCTGCCAACAAAAGCAGATAGTTTTGTGTTTGAGTTGCGGCAATGGGTGAATCAATATAGTGTCGATCCATTTCCTAATACTAGTTTGCCTCCGGCTTTGTCTCGTGAAGAGTTGTTAGATAGGTATCACTCTCACACAACTAAATGTAATAGTTGTCGCACTGCTTTGGCGAACATTCAAAAAGTTAGGTTGTGGTTGGGTGTTGGTGTGGCATTTGCTTGGACGATCGCACCAATTACCGCAGTTTTACTGAATCAAAATGCTGTTTTACCCACAGCTTTGTTAACTGGATTAAGCCTAAGTTTAGGTGCAGTTTGGTTGTATCTTGGTAAGTTGGAAAAACGATTTTACCAAGGTGAGAATATCCCCCCACGTAATATGGTAGAAAAAGCTAAGAAGTAGTTCGTTGTAGCGACTTCAGTCGTATACTTTTAAATAAACCGACTGAAGTCGTTACAACGAACCAAGAAAAAGTTAGGAAAGTGGGGAAAATGGCTGTACGTCAAAGTTTATCAACTCCTGAAATTCAACTTTCTTATTTGGAATGGAACTCAGGGAAAGAACCTGTATTATTGTTGCATGGGTTGGCGGATCATGCTTTGGTTTGGTCAATTTTGGGAGATGATTTAGCTGATGAATATCATGTAGTTGCGCCGGATATGCGGGGACATGGGGAGAGTAGTAAACCGGAAAAGGATTATAGTTTTGGGAGTGCGATCGCAGATTTAGAAGCATTAATGGATCATTTAGGATGGCAAAATGCCCATATTTTAGGACATTCTTGGACTGGTAAATTAGCCGCTATTTGGGCAAGAAAAAATCCCGCCAGATTTCGCAGTATGATTTTAGTCGATCCGATTTTTATTTGGAAATTTCCCAGCGTAGTTAAGTTAACTTTTCCATTTTTATATCAAGTTTTACCTTTTTTAAAAGGTATGGGCCCATTTGCAACTTATGAACAAGCTGTTGCACAGGCAAAGTTATTGAATCAATATCAAGGTTGGACTCCTTTACAACAGCAAATTTTTCAAGAAAGTCTGATTCAAAAAGCTGATGGAAGTTGGGTTAGTAAATTTACAGTGGCGGCAAGGGATGGTATTTTTGATGAAGTAATGTTGGAACCTGGGTTTGTTAGTGCGATCGACATTCCCACTTTGTTTATCCAGCCTGAAAAAGGTGTAAATCGCTTGGATTGGCAATTACAACCTTACAAAAAGTATCTGAAAAATTTGCAAGTTAGCCAAGTTCCGGGAAATCATTGGGCGTTTTTAGTCGAACCAGAAAAGTTTAATCAAACTATTAGAAGTTTTTTAATAAAATTGTGTCATGATACAAAACGCACATAAAGATAACAGCTGAAAAATTATGGATGTTGATGAACTGCTGAGACGATATGCAGCAGCCGAAAGAGATTTTGCTGAAGTTGATTTAGCCGGAGTTGATTTGCGGGAAGCTAACTTGGTGGATGCTAATCTTCACAGTGCTAACCTTAGTCATAGTGACTTGCGCGAAGCTAGATTAGGGCACTCAAATCTAGTTCAAGCTAACCTCAGTCAAGCAAATTTAAGTGAAATAATTCTCTGGGGTGCTAATTTAAGTGAAGCCAATCTTTCTTTAGCACAATTGCGAGAAGCAGATTTAAGTGGTGCAATATTAATTAAAGCGAACTTAGAACAAACAAATTTTGCCAAAGCTTATTTGTGTGGTTGTAATTTAAGTAGTGCAAATTTAGCGAAAGCAATTTTGTTTGAAGCCGATCTTCGCCCTACTTCACATCAACAAACTGATTTAAAAGGTGCAAATTTGAGTCAAGCAGACTTTAGTTATGCTCACTTAAATGGAGTACAATTAAGTCAAGCTAAATTGGATAATGCTAAACTTTGTCGCGCTAATTTAGCAGTTTGGAAAAAGGAGCAAGTTTACCAAACAGATCTCAGTGAAGCTAGTTTGCAAGGTGCAGATTTAAGTTATGCTGATTTGACAGGAGCAAATTTACAAAAAGCTAATTTATTAGGCGCAGATTTAACCAGAACTATCTTAACTGATGCTAATTTAACAGGCGCAATTATGCCAGATGGTTCTGTTCATGATTGATGCTTTTCATGTAATTAGTCATTAGTCAATAGTCATTAGTTATTTGTCATTTTATTTAACATTTTCCCCTTGACTAATGACTAATTTCCATACTCACCGACTTAGGCTATCAACAAAAAATATTACAAATTATTAAACGTTGTATAACTAAATGGCGATTTAAAGTTAAATATAAATTCACCTTGTCGCTTTTCCTCCTTGGTCTAAAGACACAAGGTTTCCAAGCTCCCGGAGGTTTTTAGATGAGATTCTCTTTGCAAGATGTAAGTTTTGACTTCGATCTAATTAAAAAATACGACAATCCTACACCTCGATACACTAGCTATCCACCTGCAACTGAGTTAAGCAAAAATTTTACCGAGTTAGATTATCGCCAAGCAATAGAAGCTTCTAACTCTCGTTTTACGCCTTTATCGCTATATTTTCATTTACCTTTTTGCCAAAGTGCTTGTTATTTCTGCGGTTGCAATGTAGTGGTTTCTAATAACAAGAGAATTGCCGATAAATATCTGGAATACTTGTTTAAAGAAATCGAATTTACCTCGAATTTAATTGACTCTAACCGGAAGGTTTTACAATTGCATTGGGGTGGCGGTACGCCGAATTATTTATCTTTAGAACAAGTGGATTTACTGTGGGAAAAAATCAATCGCCATTTTGAGTTTGACTCTAATGCAGAGGTTTCGATCGAAATTAATCCCAGATATGTAGACAGAAATTATATTTTCTTCTTAAAGTCGTTAGGATTTAACCGAATTAGTTTTGGGATTCAAGATTTTAATCCCGAAGTGCAAGAAGCAGTGAATCGGGTACAACCAGAAGAAATGCTTTTTGAAGCGATGGGATGGATTAAAGATGCGGGTTTTGAAAGCGTGAATGTTGACTTGATTTATGGTTTACCTTTCCAAAGTTTGTCTAGCTTTAAGGAAACAATTAAAAAGACAGTACAATTAGATCCCGATCGCATAGCAGTATTTAATTTTGCTTATGTTCCCTGGATGAAACCTGTACAGAAAAACATCCCGGAAGCTGCGTTACCAAAACCGCAGGAAAAGCTAGAAATTTGGCAAATGACGATTCAAGAAATTACCAATAATGGTTATGTTTTTATTGGAATGGATCACTTTGCTAAACCGAATGATGAATTAGCGATCGCACAACAACAAAAATCCTTAAAGCGCAACTTCCAAGGTTATACAACTAAACCAGAAATCGATCTTTTTGGGTTTGGTGCAACTTCTATTAGTATGTTGGAAGATACCTTGGCGCAAAATCAGAAAACTTTGAAAGAATATTACCAAGCAATTGATGCTGGTTGTTTACCAGTAAGTCAAGGTTTTAAACTTAGTCGTGCAGATATTTTGCGCCGTGATGTGATTATGCAAATCATGTCTAACTTCCAGTTGGATAAATCAACAATCGAAGCCAAATATAATATTGACTTTGATACCTATTTTGCGCCGGAATTAGAAGCATTAAAACCTTTGCAAAAAGATGGTTTATTGGAATTGTCTGCTAATCGGATTGAAGTTACATCGATGGGAAGGTTGTTGGTGCGAAATATTGCGATCGTCTTTGATACTCACACTAAACCAAGAACCGAAAACCTACTTTCTAGGGCGATTTAATCAAAATTTGCTACAGATGCTTGATCCCCCCTAACCCCCCTTACCAAGGGGGGGACAAGACATCGGTTTTAAGTCCCCCTTATTAAGGGGGATTTAGGGGGATCTCAGATATTTGTGCTCAAGTAATTTACGGGGGGACAAGAGTGAGTTTTAAGTCCCCCTTATTAAGGGGGATTTAGGGGGATCTCAGATATTTGTGCTCAAGTAATTTACGGGGGGACAAGAGTGAGTTTTAAGTCCCCCTTATTAAGGGGGATTTAGGGGGATCTCCGTGCGATCGCAACACCACCCACAATGGTAAAATATTGGGTCGAGACTTTTGCAGGAAATGAGTCATGGCTTATCTTTGGTTTAAAACATTTCACATAATAGGAATTGTGGTTTGGTTTGCTGGGTTGTTTTATATAGTGCGGTTGTTTGTTTACCATGCAGAAGCAGAGGAAAAACCGGAACCTGCAAAAACAATTCTCAAGCAACAATATGAAATCATGGAGAAACGCCTTTACAAAATTATTACCACGCCGGGAATGGTAGTAACAGCAGCAATGGCGATCGCAATTATCTTCACAGAACCCGAAGTTTTAAAAAGTCCTTGGCTACATTTTAAATTGCTTTTAGTCGCCGTTTTAATCGGTTATCATTTTTACTGCGGTCGAATTATGAAACAATTAGCCGCAGGAACATCTACTTGGAAAAGCGAACAGTTTCGGATATTAAATGAAGTTCCGACTGTGTTGTTATTGGCGATCGTTTTATTAGCGGTTTTCAAACAAAGTTTGCCAGTAAATTCAGCTATTGCTAGTCTTGTGGCGTTAACTTTGGTGATTGTGGCGATTTATAAAATTTATGCCAAGATTCGCCAACAAAATGAAAGTAAAATGGATTTAGCAACTAAGTCTGAGGTTTAAATTTTTGAACCACAGATGAACACAGATGAACACAGATAAACACAGATGAAGAAATAGCTTTTCTTCCTTCTTCCTTTTTCTTCCTTCGCGTTCTTTGCGTCCTTTGCGGTTCAAAAAAAATCTCTATTAAGTAGGTGCAAATAAATAAAGTGAAAATAGTTATCTATCAATGGGGCGGGCAAGATGCCCACCCCACAAGAAAGCTGAAAATCTTGTGGGGTGGGCATCCTGCCCGCCCTTGTTTTACTTTATTTAGATCTACCTACTTACCCAGCAGTAACTAACTGCAAATTAGAATTAGATAACTGTCCATCTTCCATGTGAACAATGCGATCGGCAATATCCAAAATCCGATTATCATGAGTCACCATTAGGATAGTACAACCCTGTTCCTTAGCCAACTTTTGCATCAAATTCACCACATCTCGACCCGACTTTTTATCTAAAGCAGCAGTCGGTTCATCAGCTAAAACAATTTTCGGATGACTGACTAAAGCCCGCGCAATTGCTACCCGTTGTTTTTGTCCCCCAGACAAATCCTCCGGGTAGTAATTAATCCGATTTCCCAAACCTACAACTTCTAACATTTCGGCGGATTTCGATCGCATTTCCCCCACAGAATATTGAGGATGCAATTCCAATCCCATTTGTACATTTTGTTGCGCCGTTAAACTCTTGTGTAAATTGTGTGCTTGGAAAATATAACCAATGCGACGACGCGCTTCCACTAACTCTTTTGCCGAAGCATTACACAACTCTTTATCTAACACTTTTAAACTACCATGACTGACAGAACGTAGCCCACCAATTAGAGTCAAAAGGGTAGTTTTTCCCGACCCAGAAGGGCCCGTTAAAATGATAACTTCTCCCGCTTGAATCTCTAAGTTAATGTCGAAAAGTACCTGTTTCCTCAGTTGACCTTGACCGAAGAAATGAGCGAGATTTTTAATATCAATAACTGGTGAGTCTAACATTTTTTAACCCCCTAATTAGAACATATCAGCAGGATCGGCAGCTTGTAGTTTTTGAGTAGCAATTACGCCAGAAATACCGCACATTACCATCGTTAAAATTAGCACTTGTAAAGCTCTAGCAATGGTCATATACATGGGTAAATTTGTAGCAATTCGCGTTAAGTGATACAATCCTATAGAAACAGTTACTCCCGGAACAAATCCCAGAACTGCTAATATTACTGCTTCTTCAAATACCACACTTAAAAAATAAGTATGACTATATCCCATTGCTTTGAAAGTGGCGTATTCTCCGATATGATCGTTCACATCTGTAGATAGAACTTGATAGACAATAATTACACCTACCAAAAATCCCATTGTTACACCTAAACTAAATACAAAACCAATGGCAGTATTTGTAGACCAATAATTCTTTTCAAATTCGATAAACTCTTGCTTCGTTAGTACTTTGACATCATTCGGCAAATAAGCTTTTAAAGATGTAGCAACTTGCTGAGGATTATAGCCTGGTTCTAAGTGAATTAAGCCAATACTAACGCTAGAAGCTGACTTTCTAGGAAACAACATCAAAAAGTTTTGATCGCTGGTCATTAAACTGCCATCAGCAGCAAAAGAAGCGCCTACTTTGTATAATCCATTGATGTGAATAGTGCGTCTTTCTAATTCAGTATTAACTGTTTGACCTTGGGAAACTTTGGCAATTGTTTCTTGATATGTTCCTCTCGATGCTTCATCGAATAACATCGTATCTGGCATTTTAATCTTATTTAAATTTTGCTGCAATTCTGGCAAATCGAAAGCAGGTTTATTGGGGTTAAAGCCTAAGACTAAAATGTTAGTTTCCTTTTGCGTTTCTGGGTTTTTCCAATTTGCGATATTTACATATAATGGATCGGCTGATTTGACTCCCTCTACACTCATTGCTTGATACAATCGTCTGCGGGGAAAAGTGGAAATATTAATCATGTTCCGACCTTGGGGATTGACTAATACTAAATCCGCATTTATGTTTTGATGCAATCTAGTATTACTCTCATATAAAGCTGATTGAAAACCTAACTGCATCATCATTAAAACATCGGCAAAAGCTACTCCTGAAATTGCAACTAATAAACGGCTTTTTTGTTTGGTTAATTGCAACCAACCTAGAGGTGTGCGGCGGCGAATTTGTTGGATAAAACCGATCATAATTGAATCCTATTTGTGTGTGATGGAGAGAGATTTTTTGAACCGCTACAGACGCAGAGGACACAGAGAGAAGAAGGAGTTTAATAGGATTGCTATAATTCAATCTCGACGTTTACTTGTAAATTAGTTAATCCAGCAACTTTTTGACTTGCTGCGTCATCTAGGCGAATTCTTACTTCTACAACTCGATTATCAATATTTGCTGAAGGGTCGGTGTTAATTACATTTTGCTTTTTGACTTGTAAGCCAATTTGCTCAACAGTTCCAGGCAATTCTTCAGTTAAAGAGTCGCTTTTTATTCGTGCTTTTTGCCCAAGTTTGACTTTGTTAATGTCGCTTTCGTAAACTTCGGCAACCGCGTACATTTTCTGGGTTTCTCCCAGTTCTACAATGCCTTCGTTACTAACTAATTCTCCAGCTTTTGTATGAACTTTCAATATTTGGGCATCACGGGGCGATCGCACATAAGCAGTCTCTAAATTTGCCTTCGCCCTTTTCACTGCTGCTTCCGCTTGACTCACTTCGGCTTTGGCAATTTGCACATCGACTGGGCGAACTTCAGCAATTTTTTCTAAAGTGGCTTTCGCCTCATTCTCTTGTTCTTGTTTCCCCGCAGTAATTTTAGTTAAATTAGCTTCTGCTTCCTTTAATTGTTGTGCTTTCGCTGAAGTAATTTTGGTTAAATTAGCTTCTGCTTCTTTTAGTTGCTCAAACTTCGACGCTTCTATCTTTTTTAAATTAGCTTGCGCTTCTCTGACTCTTTCTTGAGCAGCAGCTAATGTTAAACTTTTACTATCTTTAGCTGAAGCAGAAATTGCGCCATCTTTATATAACAATTCATAGCGTTTATACTCGGTTTGAGCATTGCTAAGTTCGGCTTCTAACCGCGCAATTGTCGCCTTTTGCGCTGCAATTTCGCTTTCTCTTTCGGCATTAATTCGGGCAATTGTGGCTTTTTGGGCGGCAATTTCGCTTTCTCTTTCAGCATTAATTCTGGCAATTGTCGCCTTTTGTGCAGTTATTTCATTCTCTCTTTCGACGTTAATTCGGGCAATTGTCGCTTTTTGCGCCTCAACTTCGCCTTTTTTCGCTCCTGCTAGCACTTTCTCTAAATTAGCCTGTGCTACTTTTACTTGCTCTTGCGCTTCCATTAAAGATGCAGCTAGGCGATCGCGACTATCCAAAATCGCAATCTCCTGTCCCGCCTTCACCCTATCCCCCTGTTTCACCAACAGTTGCTCAACCCGACTACCTTCCGCAGACGCAGGCGCAGAAATTGTCAAAACTTCCCCCTGCGGTTCCAAACGTCCCAAAGCCGTCACTACCTTGATTTGGGGAACTACCACCACTGGCGCTTGGGAAGTTTCCGACTCAGAAGACTGAAACCGCCAAATTGTGTAAGCACTAGTTCCACTAACTAACAAAGTGGCTGCTGTCGCCATCACCAAAGCATTTTTAGGGAGTAATTTTTCTAGCCAACCTAACCCAGATTTGGATTTACCCGAATCTACAAGCATTTGGCACCTCTTACATGATTAGCTTAAGAACTAAACCGTTTAGTTTTGTTACTGCTATACTAAACGGTTCAGTATAATGGAGTCAAGTACCCCAGAAGGATAATAGTCAAGGTGGGAAAATTGAGAATGCTAGAAAGCAAAACCAGTGGGGAAAGGATGAGTAAAGAAGTCAACGATAAAAGAGAGCAGATACTTCAAGGAGCGATGCAAGAGTTTTTAGCGCAAGGATTCACCGCTACGAGTATGGATCGAGTAGCAAAGACAGCGGGAGTTTCCAAAGCCACAGTTTACAGCCACTTTCAGGACAAAGAAGAGTTATTTGTCACCTTAGTAGAGAGATTAGCGAAGAAAAAGTTTCAGCTAATCATGGGAAGCTTGACGTTATCTGAAGAGCCAAAAATACTGTTACGAAAATTAGCCAAAGCATTAATCTATCAAATGTCTAACGATCCAGAGTATATGACTTTTGTGCGGTTAGTGATAGGAGAATCAGCGAGATTTCCCAGTTTAGCTAAAACTTTTGCTCGCAACATTGCCAAGCCAGGATTAGAAACATTAGCTCAATATTTAACCGACCATCCAGAGTTAAAAATTCCCGATCCCGAAGCCACAGCGCGAATATTTCTAGGCTCATTAATTCACTTTACGCTGTCCCAAGAAGTGCTGCACGGAAATGAGATTATGCCAATGGAGAGCGATCGCCTAATCGACAGCCTAACCCACTTAATATCTTGTTGCTCAAACTGTAAAGAGTGAAAGCTCCAAGGCAGAAGGAAATTACAATTAATAAACCTCAGTGCAAAAGTAGACAATCTTTAAATTACATCTGCGTTCATCTGCGGTTAAAAAATCCTAATTTAAATTAAACCGCAAAGGACGCACTAGGCGAAGCCTTCCCGAAGGGTAGGACGCAAAGAAAAAACCCTGACTTTAGCTGTTAGCTGCAACCGCCAAGAGTCAGGGCAACAAATTAAAAAGGGAAACTGCTTAAAAAAAGAGGGAATTAACCATTAATAACAGGTGCAGTTAAAGCCACAGGTTGCACATCAACAGCAGCCAAATCCAGAGGGAAATTGTGAGCATTGCGTTCGTGCATTACTTCAATACCCAAATTAGCCCGATTAATAATATCAGCCCAGGTATTAATACCCCGACCTTCAGCATCAAGAACTGATTGGTTAAAATTAAAACCATTCAGATTAAAAGCCATTGAAGAAATACCCAAAGCAGCGAACCAAATCCCAATAACGGGCCAAGCTGCAAGGACAAAATGGAGCGATCGCGCATTGTTAAAACTAGCATATTGGAAGATCAAACGACCAAAGTAGCCATGAGCAGCTACGATATTGTAAGTTTCTTCCTCCTGCCCAAATTTGTAACCATAATTAGCAGATTCGTTCTCACTTGTTTCCCGAATCAAACTAGAAGTTACTAAAGAACCGTGCATCGCAGAAAATAGCGCCCCACCGAACACACCAATCACACCTAATTGATGGAAAGGGTGCATCAAAATATTGTGCTCAGCTTGGAAAACAATCATGAAGTTGAAAGTACCAGAAACTCCCAACATCAAACCATCAGAAAAACTGCCTTGTCCGATCGGATAAACCAACAAAACAGCAGTTGCAGCCGCCACAGGTGCAGAGAAAGCCACAGGAATCCAAGGACGCATTCCTAAACGATAGCTTAACTCCCATTCCCGACCCATATAAGCAAAAATTGCAATTAAAAAGTGCAGCACAATTAACTGATATGGGCCACCATTGTACAGCCATTCATCCAGAGAAGCCGCTTCCCACATCGGGTAAAGGTGCAAGCCAATAGCAGCCGAAGTTGGGACGATCGTCGCCGTGATGATGTTATTGCCGTAAAGCAAAGAACCAGAAACAGGTTCCCGGATGCCATCCAAATCTACTGGAGGTGCGGCAATGAAGGCGATGATAAATGCGATCGCAGCCGTTAGCATCGTCGGAATCAACAACACCCCAAACCATCCAATATATAGCCGATTTTCGGTGCTGGTAATCCAATTGCAGAATCGAGTCCACAGGCGATCGCCCGTAGGTCTGACTACAGAAGTTGACATGAAATTGATATCTCCTGAAAGATGAATGCTTTATGTGTTGATGAATACTCACAGCGTTTACCGTGCTGTATGTATTTATAGCTGCATGGTTATATGGTTGTCAATATACTTAGAGTATAAAATTTACTTATAAGAACCGTTCAGATCCCCGACTTCTTGAAGAAGTCGGGGATCTAAAATAAGATGAGTAATTTTTGGAAACAAGTTAAATTATGCTGTCCATACTTACTAATCAAATTCATTCTGCTTGGCAACTTTTCTTAGATAACTTCAATTGGATGGCGTGGAATTTATTTTTAGCCTTAATCCCGTTAGGTTTAAGTATAATTCTGTTTATTCCACCTCGCTTTTCAGCTTTTAAATTTAATTTAAGCTCCCTTTTATGGGGCATAGGATTTCTAGTTTTCATGGCTTTTTTACCTAATGCTCCTTACGTTTTAACCGATTTAATTCATTTAGTAGAAAACATCAAAGAAAATGATTCTCTATTAATGATTCTTTTAGTGTTGTTTCCCCAATATTTCCTATTTACACTGATTGGGTTTAGCGCTTATGTCTTGTCTATAATTAACTTAGCCAAATTCTTAAAAAGTAAAGGTTGGCAACAAAAGCAGATTGTTATAGCTGAATTGGTAATTCATGCGCTTTCTGCGATCGGTATTTATTTAGGAAGATTTCTCCGATTTAATAGTTGGCACATAATAACAGAATTACCGGATTTAATTAATAGTCTCATATATGATTTGATTGGTAAACGTCCAATAATCATTATGACTGTTATGTTTATAGTTTTGACGATTTTGTATTGGATAATGAAACAAGTAACTTTAGGAGTGATTCTGCGAATTAAGCAAATTAGCGATCGAAACCCTATTTCAAGTGTGTAACTATAATTAAATATGGTGCGTTACGTTGCACTAACGCACCCTACGAATTGATGGGGAAAACTCAAAACTCTGTACGGGCAATTCATGAATTGCCCCTACAACTCAAAACTTTTTTCTGCTAACTGTTGTCTAGCAGCTTCTAAAATTAAGCGTTGTTCCGCACGGACGATCGCATTATGCGTAAATTCCACTGCATCCAAACTGACAGAAATCGAAGTAATTCCCCATTGGACTAAACGCTCAATTAACTCTGGATATTGTGCAGGTGCTTGACCACAAATAGAACAAGGAATACCAGCTTTTTTAGCTTGATAAATTAATTGCCGAATTGCTTGCATAACAGCTGGATGACGTTCATCAAAAGCAGTTGACATTTCTGCTTTATCGCGATCGACACCCAGTAAAAGTTGCGTCAAATCATTAGTACCAATAGAAATTCCCATACAACCAGCCTTCACATAATCTGGGAGTAAAAAGATGACAGAAGGAACTTCCGCCATGATCCAAAGTTGAAAATTAGCAGAAGAGAAAAGACCAAATTCTGCAATGCGACGACGACAGAAAGCAAATTCTTCCACAGTGCGAACAAAAGGCAGAATTAGATTAACATTTTTGTAACCTGAGTGCAAAACTCTTTGGAGTACTTCTAATTCCAAATCAAAAAAAGTTGGGTCTTGCTGATAAGCAAAAGTGCCTCGTATCCCTAACATGGGATTAACTTCTTTAGTCGATTGAGGAAAGACATTTTGAAACTCATGCGATCGCCAATCCAAAGAACGATAAAATACCGGACGAGGCGTAAACGCACTAGCAAACTGACAAACAGTTTGGGTCAACCTTTCCAATAACTCTTCCTTGTGTCCAGAATTCAGCCACCGATTTGGATGTTGTCCTTCCAAAATATCCAATAACATCAATTCTGAGCGTAATAAACCGACACCATCAACAGGCAAACTAGCAGCACGTTCAATAGTGCTTGGTTGACTAAGATTCACCATCAATTGAGTTGCCATTAACGATGGTAAATTCATCATTTGGAATCTTTCCCGATCCCCTAAATCCACAATAGATGCTCTACTCCGATTTTGCTGTTTCTTTAAATGTAATCCCTCTTCACTGTCTAAATGTATCTCTCCGCGATCGCCATCCACCAGCAAAAACGTACCAGTTTGGATCAACTTCGTCGCACCAGACACACCAACAACAGCGGGGATTCCCAATTCTCTAGCAATAATCGCCGCATGGCAAGTCATTCCCCCCTGTTCCGCCACAACTCCCGCCGCCTTTCGCAGCAAAGGTAGCCAATCTGGATGTAGATGTTTCAAGATTAAAATTTCCCCAGCCGGAAAAGTATCCCAATCTTGGGTAGGGAAATCAATTACTACTTGGGCTTTGGCGATCGCCTTACCTCCAGCCGCCCCTAAACCTTTAAAAACTTGAGATTTTGGTTGAATATTAGTAACTAACAGCGGAATTTTAGTTTTTTCTTCCTCTAGTTGACTCTCTTGAGGAACAGGAAAACTACTTTCCTGTTTAATTATCGTCTCATGGCGCTGCTCGCAACTTTGAATTTGCGTAATATAAAACTTAGGTTCGGCAACTTCCGACTCGTTTAGCATAAGTATCCAAGCCATAGAAAAAGCCACACCCAACTCACCAGTTAATTGATGTCCTAACTGCACCAAATCTTGTAAATGACTGGCTGATAAAACATACTGTTTTTGTGCTTCCTCACTGGGTAAATAAACTTGGAGAGGCGGATTAACAGCTACTTGATTCCATCCTTCCTCAACAGACGATCGCGAACCTTCCAGCAATCGATAAGCTAGAGTCTTTACCCCAAGTTTTTGGTTCAGGATACCATGATTTCCTGGTGGTACCTCATAAAAATCAGGTAACACCTCACCCTTCACCAAAGCCATCTCCAGCCCCCAAGTTGCCTGAATTTCATAAGTAGAAGGTTGGCTACTTGCGGCTGGTGGGGAAATCAGATTCCCGCATTGTAACCAACCACTAGCCAAACAGTTTTGTAGTGGCTGAACTAAGATTGCCAAATGAATTTTTTGTAGCTGAATACCAACACGCTGCCAATATAGTAAACTTCGGGCGCGGAATAACTCTGCCCAAGTTTGTTTTACAGCTTTAGCGATCGCCTCTGGCGACAAACCACAAACATGACTTTCCCACAACCCAGAAAAACTCGCAGAGGAAAAATCATTTACTTGCGATGGTAAAGCCAAAGAAGGGCGAAAAATCAACGCATTTCCTGGTAAATTGCTACAAATCGCCACTAACTTATCCAACCACTCTTCTGGCAATGCCGTAGCCACAATTTCCCGCCGAATATGTTGAGCCACTAATTGCAATTGTCGCGGGTTGTCTACATCCAAATGGAGAGCAGAATTCGCCAAATCAGCAAAAAATGGGTCTAACCACTCAATAGAAGCTAGAAACTGACGTAAGACCGGAGCTTTAACCACAAAACCAGGAATTACAGGATAACCCCTGTGAATTAGATGGCTCAAGTAAAACGCCTTTTCGCCTACAGCGAGGCGATCGTCAAAATGAATCTGGTCAAGCCAGAGAAAATCATCCACAGATAGATAGAGAAATTAGCATAATATTTTATTTTCCCTTTTTCATTGTGCCGTGATGTCTCCTGGTTTTCTGCTAATTGAGGCGAAACAAAGAGTAAAGTTGAAATTAGGAACCGAGAAAGGCAGAAAGCAGAAGGGTAGAAAGCAGACGGCTCCAAGAAAAGAAAGGGTAAAGGTGAAATTTAATTCCCCCCTGCTCCCCTGCTCCCTCTAGCGAACCTGCCCTATCCTATTGTTTCGTCATAAAGGAGTATCACAATGCGAGTTATTAGCCTTTTAATTATTTTTGCCTTTTCCCTAGCCTTAGTCTTATTTAGCTTAGAAAATACTCAGCCTGTAATGCTTCATCTAGCCCCACAAGTCGAACTGCAAGCACCCTTATGTGTGGCATTATTCACAGCTATGGGCGTAGGAGCTTTGTTAGCATTACTTTCTGGGATTTGGTTTCGCTTACTGGTGCTGCTAGAAAACCGCAAAACCGCCCAGATGATGCGGGAAAAAGATCTACGGATTCAAGCATTAGAAAAAGACCTGCAACAGTATAAAACTGAAACTCCCAAAGAACCACTTAAACTACCACCAGCCACATCATCCCAAGTAGAAACCGCTGGCGGAACAGTGGAAACAATCCAAACATCATCTGTAAAGTAGATCAAGAAGTATTTGGGTAAAGGCATGGCAGTTTCTCCAACCTCAGAAACAAAGCCCGTGCGTGAGATTAGCGCCATTTCCCTGTTGATTGACCTGGCAGAACGCGGGGAAATTGACCCTTGGGATGTCCAGGTAATTCAAGTGATTGATTTAGTTTTGAGCCAACTAGCGGCTTTGAACGATACCCGTTCTGGCTCTTGTGAGGCTGACTTATCCCAATCTGGACAGGCGTTTTTAGATGCCTCTTTGTTGGTGTTACTTAAAGCGAAAACTTTAGAAGCACTGGAATTATCCGCCGCCGAAGCTGATGCAGAAGAAGAGCCAGAAATTGTGGCATTGGATGATTGGGGTAATCCTTTATTACCAAGGAACTTAGAGCGTCAATTACGCCGACGACCGACCCCAGCCCCACCTGCTCGGCGGCGGGTAACTTTACAAGAGTTAATCGACCAATTGCGGTTAGTAGCAGCAGCAATTGAGAAAAAACCACCAAAAGTCCGTTCCAGCCCTTTGCGTTCCCAGTCACGCGCTCAAGCTATGCGGGTGGCTATGGATTTGATCAATGAAGAAAATTCTGTGGAAGTGGCAGCCCAATTGGAAGATTTACTGGCTACATACTGGTCTGAAGATGCTGAAGATGACAATTGGTTGGATTTGGATCGGCTAGTCAACTTATGGTGGCAAAGAAAACAGGGAGATGTAGAGGTATCCAGTGCGATCGCCGCACAACTTGCGGCTGTAACAGATGACCCGGAGCAATCTGAGGGGTTAAATGGGGAAACAGGAGAAACTTTTTCTGTAGTTCATCCTTCACCCCAAGAGTTGGTCAATGAACGGGTAAATGTTTTCTGGGCTTTGTTGATGCTCTCGGCTCAGTCCAAGGTAGAGTTGGTTCAAGAGGAATTCTACCAAGACTTGAAAATCCGCTCTTTAGTAGAAGTTGCAGAGAATGGAGCAGTTTCATCGCTCGGTCAAGAGTCTAGGGACAAGTGACAATTGATGAATGACGCAAGACAATAAATTAATGAGCACTGACTTGTCAGCGGTTTATATTGACTCTAGTTTGAGGTAAGGATATTTATGAAAGCCATGATTCTGGCAGCAGGTAAGGGTACTCGCGTTCGCCCCATTACATACACTATCCCCAAACCTTTAATCCCCATCTTGCAAAAGCCAGTGATGGAGTTTTTAGTTGAATTGCTCCGCTTGCATGGTTTTGACCAGATTATGGTCAATGTGAGCCATTTAGCAGATGAGATTGAAAACTATTTTCGTGATGGTCAAAGGTTTGGGGTACAAATTGGCTATTCTTTTGAAGGCAGAATTGATGAAGGTAAGTTAGTGGGAGAGGCGATCGGTTCCGCGGGCGGACTCAAACGCATTCAAGATTTTTCTCCTTTCTTTGATGATACTTTTGTGGTATTGTGCGGCGATGCTTTGATCGATTTGGACTTGACGGCAGCGGTGAAATGGCATAGGTCGAAGGGTTCGATCGCCACTGTAGTCATGAAATCTGTTCCCAAAGAAGAAGTTTCTAGTTATGGCGTAGTCGTTACTGATAAAGATGGCAGAATTAAAGCTTTCCAAGAAAAGCCCTCTGTAGAAGAAGCCCTCAGCACCGATATCAACACGGGTATTTATATTTTTGAACCGGAAGTTTTAGACTATATTCCTTCTGGCGTTGAGTACGATCTGGGTGGTCAGTTGTTCCCCAAATTGGTGGAAATGAATGCTCCTTTTTACGGAGTAACAATGGATTTCCAATGGGTAGATATTGGAAAAGTTCCCGACTATTGGCGGGCAATTCGGGATGTTTTAATGGGCAGAGTGAAAAATGTTTCTATTCCCGGACATGAAGTGCGCCCAGGCGTTTTTACTGGCTTAAATGTGGCAGCAAATTGGGACAAAATTGATATTAAAGGGCCAGTTTATGTTGGTAGTATGACTCGCATTGAAGACGGAGCAAGAATTGTTGGGCCGACAATGATTGGCCCGAATTGTTGGGTTTGTAAAGGTGCAACTGTAGATAACAGTATTATTTTTGAATACTCTCGTTTGGGAGAAGGCGTGCAACTAGTAGATAAGCTGGTGTTCGGTCGTTATTGTATTGATAAAACGGGTGCCGCGATCGATGTTCAAGCCGCAGCTTTAGACTGGTTAATTACTGATACCCGTCAAGAACCTCCTTCCATGAGTGCGATCGAACGACAAGCGATCGCAGAAGTCCTGGGCATGGAAACTCGATAATGGTCATGGGTCATTGGTCATTGGTCATTAGTCATTTGTTATTGGTCATTTGTCATTGGTCATTTGTTAGTTATTAACTACCAGAATTATTGATTAAAAGTCCTTTGGGTCTTAATCTTTTAACCAATGACCAATGACCAATGACCAATGACCAATGACCAATAACAAATGACTAATGACCAATGACTAATCCGCCAAATAAGTGTACCGACTGAGACTGCGTTCGTAATTTTGCAGTAACAGTTGAGATTCTTGTAAAGTGATGCGTTTTTCCTGTAAGGCTTGTTCAGAACGACGGCGAATTTTTTCGACTAAATCTTCTACATCGTACTGTACATAACCGAGTACTTCCGTCATGGTATCACCCTTAACGACGTGCTCAATTTGGTAGCCTTTAGGGGTAAGTTTGATGTGAACGGCGTTAGCATCACCGAACAAATTATGCAGAGAACCCATAATTTCTTGGTATGCACCATTGAGGAACATTCCTAAATAGTAAGGTTCACCTGGTTTTAAAGCATGAAGTTCTAAGACTGATTTTACATCTCGGAGATCGATAAAACGATCGATCTTCCCATCACTATCACAAGTCAAATCTGCCAAAATTGCTCTTTCTGTTGGTTCTTCAACTAAGCGATGAATTGGCAAAATTGGGAATAGTTGATCGATCGCCCAACAATCAGGTGCCGATTGAAAAACCGACATATTAATGTAATATATGGAAGCCATGATTTTTTCCAAGTCTTCCAATTCATCAGGAACGTAATCTTCCTCTCTGGTCAGCTTAACAATTTTCCGACAACAAGCCCAGTACATCCTCTCAACTCTAGCTCTTTCTGCCAGTCGTAAAATTCCCAAATTAAAGCGACTAATCGCCTCTTCTTTGAATTGAGTAGCGTCGTGATAAGCTTCCTGGTAATTCTCGTAATTAATAGATTGATAGGTTTCCCAAAGATTCCAAACTATTGGAGGTTCTCCCTCTTGTGGTGGTTGTGGTTCTTCTGTGGGAACATCACTACTACCAAGAACATCAAAAATCAAGACTGATTGATGGGAAGCGATCGCTCTGCCACTTTCACTCACTAAAGTAGGAACAGAGACATTATGCTCAGTACAAGCGTCCTTTAACTCTGCCACAATATCATAGGCATAGTTTTGCATATTGTAGTTTTTAGACGCATAGAAATTAGTTTGAGAACCATCATAATCTACCGCCAAACCACCACCGACATCAAGATATTTCATATCTGCACCCAACCGCGCCAACTCCACATAAATTTTGCTGGCTTCTTGGATGGCATCTTTAATTACTTGAATAGCCGAAATTTGGGAACCAATATGAAAATGTAAAAGTTGCAAAGAATCTAACAGATTAGCTTCGCGGAATTTGTCTACAACTTGAATAATTTCGGGAATAGTTAAACCAAATTTAGCGCGATCGCCCGTAGAAGTTCCCCAACGACCTACGCCTTGAGTACTCAATTTAGCACGCACACCCACAATTGGCTGAATTCCCAAATTTTTGGCAGCGTTTATTACTAAATCTACTTCTTCTGTTTGTTCTAAAACAATAATCGGAGTTTGTCCTAAACGCTGGGCTAACATTGCCGTTTCGATGTATTCTCGGTCTTTGTAACCGTTGCAGATAATCAAAGCCCCAGGCGTATCCAACATTGCCAAAGCAATCATTAATTCCGGCTTAGAACCCGCTTCCAAACCAAATTGATGTGGTTTGCCAAAAGCGACCAAATCTTCAATTAAGTGGCGTTGTTGGTTGCATTTGACCGGATAGACACCCTTGTAGATGCCTGGGTAGTTGTAACGTGCGATCGCTTTGGCAAAGCAAGCGTTTAACCGTTCAATCCTATCTTCTAAAATATCCGAAAAGCGAATCATTAGCGGCAAAGCCAAGTTACGCTGCTTTAAAGCATTTACCAATTCAAATAAATCCAGCGAACCACCACGTTCACCTTTAGGCGAAACTGTAATATGACCAGCCGCATTAATCGAAAAATAAGGCTGACCCCAACCTTCTATTCGATATAGGGCTTCACTATCTTCAATAGTCCACTGTCTAGTCACTTCTCTAGTCACCAGTGGCATACCCTTAGTTTCAAATTGTGCTAACGCTGAAGATTTACCTTTTTCTTCCACAGTGGTATCTTCAGCCCGTGAATAAGCCCCCATAGTTCTAGCCCCTACAACAACTACCGAATAGTCAGTTTAACTTATTGGCTAGCAAGTCGTTGGCTAATTTCCTCACCAAGTCTGTCTAGTTATCTCACCAATCCGAAATTAATAATAATTTAACCTCATAAAGTTTTACGATACTAAGCGGTAGACAATGTTTGGGAGCAAATGTTTTAGTGGAACGCACATTTTTAGCAATCAAACCCGATGGCGTACAGCGAGCACTAGTAGGTGAAATCATCCGTCGCCTAGAAACCAAAGGTTTTACGTTAGTAGGTTTAAAACTAGTCAATGTCAGCCGTGAACTCGCAGAACAACACTACGGCGTACACAAGGAAAGACCATTTTTCCCCAGCTTGGTTGATTTTATTACCTCTGGCCCTGTAGTAGCAATGGTTTGGGAAGGCGACGGAGTAATTGCCTCTGCACGTAAAATCATTGGCGCTACCAATCCTCTAAATGCTGAACCCGGCACAATTCGCGGTGATTTTGGGATTAATGTTGGTCGTAATTTAATTCACGGTTCAGATGCGCCAGAAACCGCAACTTACGAAATTGGTCTTTGGTTCAAGGATGAAGAATTGGTAAGTTGGCAACCCACAATTACTCCTTGGTTGCACGAATAATTTCAGTTGAGTTTCATTGTACTGCCACCGCTAATCCGGTGGCTTTTTTGTTGTTAAAATTAGGAGAATAAAAAAACAGGTTCGTTGTAGGGACTTTAGTCCTACTCTTTGAGATTGCTACGACTGAAGTCGTTACAACAAACGGGTACGACTGAAGTCGCTACAACAAACGGGTACGACTGAAGTCGTTACAACAGACTTATTAATTGGGAAGTATATTTTATGTTTCAATACGACCCGAAATTACATTGGCCTTCGGCGGAAGATTTACCCGATTCTGATGATACTCCTGTGGATAATGAATTACAAGATTTAATTCCAGGTTTACTGAAAGCGATATTAGCTTTAATTTGGGCAGATCGTCAGGATTGGTTTTTCGGTGTTGATATGGGAATTTACTATCATCCTGAACAAAGTGCGATCGTTCCTGATGGTTTTCTTAGTTTAGGTGTTGAGCGTTGTATTGATGAAGATTTACGCTTAAGTTACACCCTTTGGGAAGAAAAGCAAGTACCAATTTTCGTCTTAGAAGTTATCTCCCAAACTTACCGAGGCGAGTTAACAACTAAGAAAGATAAGTACGCTGAATTAGGAGTTTTGTACTATGCAGTGTATAACCCACGTCGGCGCAGAAAACCCCGTTTAGAAGTGTTTAAATTAATTGATGGAGTTTATGATTTGTTGCCCGGTAATCCCGTTTGGATGCCAGAAATCGGTTTAGGAATTGGTAGAGAAACGGGAGTTTATCAAGGACTAAATCGGGAATGGTTGTATTGGTATAATCAACAAAGTGAGAGGTTTTTAACAGCGGAAGAAAGAGCTTTTGCGGCAGAAAGAAGGGCGGAGATATTGGAGGAGAGATTGCGATCGCTAGGAATAGATCCAGACACCCTAATATAAACTTAGTCTAGCCATGCAGTATAAAATGAAAAATACCAAGACTTAAGGAGTCAAAAATATTCCCACTAACGAACAAATGCTCAGTTGCTTTATTCTCAGCTATTGGGCAACAAAAATGTATCTACCAATTTACATCATCCGCATCGATGAACGCACTAATAATGTGTTTTTCTTAGCAGGTGAAGAAACCGAGATTATTATCCCTCCTAATGGAAGATGGAGATATAACTTATGAAACCAGACTTTCAGGCAATGAGTCGTAAAGAATTACGAGCTTATATACTCGAAAATCGAGATGAGGATGAAGCTTTCTATGCCTACATGGATAAAATCCAAACTGAAGGAACTTGGGTGGAGTTTCCAGCACCAAAATCAATTGATGACTTGAAACATTTCCCTGAGTTATTGGAAAAACACCGACAAAGGAAACAAGAACAAGAATAAGTAGGGGCGAAGCATTTGGGCGACAAATTTTGCAACTTACCAAAGATATTCGTAACCAAATGCTTCGCCCCTACATAAACTTCCATCATTTCTCACAAAAATGGCTAAGAATCAGAAACCCGGTTTCTCAGAGAAACCGGGTTTCTAAAATCCTGGCTAAACTACTCGCCAAATCGAAAATTGTCTGAATTAACGCAATGTTTCTTGCTTTTCTGCTTCAGGGGTGGCAATTTCGGTTTCTGTTTCCGAATCAATTGCTGTACGCTTAGAAAATCCCCAAATAAATAACAGCGCAATTACACTAATCATTACCCATTCTGGGGGAATTAAATCAGGGTTATATGCTCTTACCAATAACCGTACCCCTACTATGCCAACGGTGAAATAACCTGCATCTCCTAAATGGACGAATTCATCTAACCAGCGGATGAATAAACCTGCCATGAATCGCAATGTGATGATGCCGATCGTAGCGCCTGTTAATACTAACCAAGTTTCTTTGGAAACTGCGATCGCAGTTGTCACACTATCCAAAGAAAAAGCTAAATCAGTAAAAGCAATCATCGGAACAGCGTGCCAAACCGAAGCAAACTTTGGGCCACGATGTTGGTTTTCTTCATCCTCATTCGAGGTAAAATATTGGAACACTAGCCACAGTAAATAAGCACCGCCCAATACTTCAAACTGCCAGTATTTTGTCACCCAGGTAGCTGTTAAAATTAAAGCCATTCTAAGTACATAAGCTATCAGCAAACCTATATTGAGCGCCTGACGTTGGAGTTTGCTATCTTCGAGTCCTTGGGAAATTGCTGCTAAAGCGATCGCATTATCCGCCGATAACACCGCCTCTAAAAATACCAAAATCACCAAAATGAACAGCGTCTCAATCCCAGCATTAAAAGGAGAGTTAAAAATCTGATCCAGCATTAATTATTTCTCAAATCTGACAGTTTATAATCAACAGCTAATAGTCCACAACCTCCTGGTAAGGAGACTATCTCCATATTAACTAATCTTAACCCAAGGCATAATAAAGTTTTGAGTTTTGAGTTTTGAGCTTTGAATTTTGAATTTTGAGTCGGGAAGAAAGTTTTAAGACTGCCCCCCTGCTCCCTTGGCCCCCCTGCCCCCCTGCTCCCTTGGCCCCGATGTCCCGATTTATTGCAACTTGTTACAAAGTATTCCAAAAAGGGGGCAGTTTGACGGAAATTGGTGAACGAACAACCCTAAGTCAGGAGATGAGCAATATGTCTATATCCGATACCCAAGTGTTCGTAGCCCTTGTTGTAGCGTTGATTCCTGGAATTCTCGCTTTCCGTCTGGCAACAGAACTCTATAAGTAAACAACTCCCGTTTAGGGAATGGGGGTTTTTGGGAAGCTCCAGATGGGAGAACCAGCAAATTGCCTTTCTTGTCTGTTGTGTCTCAAAAACCCTGCCAAGGGTGGAATGTTTATTTCCTATCTCTAAGAAGGAAGTGGCAGTAAGGTATCTAAGTAATTGAATGTGGAGTTCTCAGATCGGCACAAATAGTGTAAACAGTCTGGTACTAGCTGCAATCAACTGCTAGGATATAGCGTGCTGCTAGCTTCCTACCACACTGTAAGATATAAAAGCCGCACTTTTGCTGTGGAATGTCATAATCTCAGTCAGGTATGAACAGTCAGCTTCCCATTGCCTTAGCGACTTAGCTGGTTGTAGTTTAAGAGAAAAGCCCTTCAGGATCATGAACGCAATTCAACCGTCAAAACCACACTTGGAACCTGTACAATCTCCAAAAGTTGTGCGACAAAAAGTGCGACAGTTGCGAACTCGGCAAACTGACGCACTTAGTTTAGAAACAACTGTTAAATTAGCAGTTAATGTATTTATTTCTGGAGTAGCGGTTTCTAGCTTGGTACATTTATTGCCTTATCACCAATCCATACAGACCAAGTTAAAAGAAATTAAGTTTGAAGTTAAAGAAACTGAACAGCGGGTCGATCGCCTGCAAACTGAGTACAATCGTACCACCGATCCGCAACAAGCAAAAAATATTATGCGCCAACAGAGTCACTTAGTTGATCCTGCACGTCGTCAGATTGTTTTGCTTCATAAAGATGATAAAGCTATTCAGGAAATAGATTAGGCGAGAATCTGCCAACAGGAAAAGGGGAGCAATCCGGCGACCCTTCCTGTTTAAGCCTAAAATTGAAAGGGACTGAGTATTTCGTCGATCCAAGCTTGAATTTGCTGTTTTTGGCGACCTTCGGGGAAGAAGGGAAGGGCGCGACGATAGTCGGCGATCGCATAGTTCCAGTCGCCGCGCAGGTGGTGGGTACGTCCCCGTTCTGCCCAAGCGTGCCCTTGGAGTTGTCCTAGTCTTAAGGCGAAGTCGAAGTTTTCTATGGCGCGATCGTACAATTTTAATTCTCTCAAGGTGATCCCCCGATTAATTAAAGCGCGAACGTGAAGGGGGTTGAGATCGATCGCTCGGTCATAATCTGCGATCGCTTTAGTTAATTCTTTTTTGGCAGCATAGTAATTAGCGCGGTTATTGTAAGCAGCTGCTAAGTCGGGATTAATTTCAATAGCTTTGTTATAGTCGGCTAAGGCGGCATCTAGTTCACCGCTCTGATAATAAATAAATCCGCGATTGTTGTAATCGTTGGCGTTATCGGGGTGGCGAGCGAGCAAGCAAGTTATAATCGCGATCGCTTCGCAGTAGTCGCCTTGAAGCATTTTGTTTTGAGCTAATTTCCGCAGACTACTTTCTGGTGCTACCTGAGACGATGCCAAACTCGGTGTGACTGAAGAGTTGCCCCCTCGACTCGGACAATCAATTCGGTTAGGGGAAAAAGCCGTATTTGCCGATGGAACATTCGAGCAGGCTTGTCGTTTAAAACAATCTTGGTTGTCTACAAAATACCTTGTGTTCATCTGACCCCTACAATCGCTTAGGCTAAGTTTGGTTCCACACCTTACAATTTAGAAACTTGTGACTCAAAATCTCTCTATCTCTTGTGTCACTTGTAGATGTGTCTTTAGTCATAAAGACTGTCATTGGCAGTGATTAGTTCACAGAGCAATCAAAACTGTGGTCAATTTGCCAGTTGTCTACTGAGTACAAGCTACAGATTGGACGAGCGGGATTCCTGAAATAGCAGTAGATGCTACAATTTGCCACTCAATTAGGCATCTTTACTACTGTTACTGTATGTAATCAGGAAAGTAGTGATGTTGCCCGGTCGCGGTAAGATGCAAACGGTTAGTATATCTTTGTTGCTGAATGAGAGATTACCATGAGTAGCTAACGAACCGGAGTAATAAGGGAGGGAAACGCAGAGATTCGGAGTACCCAGCTACGCCAGATGAATGCTTGTAGGTGATGACTTAATAGGATCGGGCGTGCGATTCGTTGTCACCGGCGCGACCTGTAAAAGGGTCATCTGTTTCGCAGAGCCAACTCTGCTAAGGGATTCACAGCCCTTACCCTCATGTAAAAGACTCAACAGAGTCCGACCACACCTCAGTACAGTAATGGAAAAGGTGGAATGCAGGTCACAAAAGTAGCCAAAACTGGTAGCCTAAGCTGGTTAGGAGCAAGAGGGAGTTCTCTGATGGTGAACGGACGTGAATTATCGATAAACTGCGCTATACGAAGGATGTCCAAATCAGGCTGATAGGCATAAGTGGGTAGTTTTGATGCTCGGTGATCATCAAAACCTGTGAATAACCAAACTCACCGCAGAATAGATAACACCTAAAAGAGAACAGAACAACAGATGTATCAACAGGGTAAACCCAACAAGGTCTAGGGAAAGGTCGAAAACCCTAGTAGGTCAAAGGTAACGATGACGTAAACCCTTGGAGGGTAGAGGATGGATGAAAAAGCAAATGCTGATTTGTAATGAATCAGATAGAGGTTCAAATTTTGCCTCTGACCGAAAGGAAAGCAGACTTCATCTGGGTCTTATACGAAAGACGAAATGATTAAGAAATCGAATCCAATGACAAGTTAGATACCGCCATGTTTATGACAGTAAACGGACAAAGGAAACAGCTAGAAGATTGGAGCCAAATTAATTGGCGGCAAACTCGAAAAGCTGTGAGAAATCTACGTCAAAGAATCTTTCGTGCCAGACAACTTGGTGACTATCGTAAGCTACGAAGCCTACAAAAGTTAATGCTTAAAAGCGGAGCAAACCTACTGTTAGCAGTCAGACAAATCACTCAAACCAACGACGGTAAAAAGACGGCAGGGATTGACAAAGAGGTTATAAACACCCCTGCACAAAGAGTGGAATTTGTACGTAATTGGAAAGGAACAAAACCCAGTCCCACAAGACGAGTCATGATTCCCAAGCCAAACGGCAAAAAGCGTCCTCTTGGTATCCCAACCATTAAGGATAGAGTCATGCAATCAGTAGTGAAAAACGCACTAGAACCCGAATGGGAAGCACAGTTTGAAGCCAATTCATACGGATTCAGACCGGGCAGAAGTTGTCAAGATGCCATAGAACAAGGGTTTAATCAACTATCAAGATGGCATAACTGGGTTCTAGAAGCTGATATCAAAGGCTTCTTCGACAACATTGCTCATGAAGCCATTCTCGACAGTATTAGTAATTTCCCACAAAGGGAACTAATAAGAGGATGGTTAAAAGCTGGATTCATGTTCCAAGGGAAAATTAACCCGACAGAACAAGGCACACCACAAGGAGGGGTGATATCTCCGCTTCTAGCCAACATAGGACTGCATGGGTTAGAAACATACATAAAATCCACCAATCCGAAACTTGGCGTGGTGAGATACGCTGATGATTTCATAGTTACAGCTAGGGACAAAGGAAGTCTCGAAAAAGCACAAATCCAGATTCAGCAATGGATGAGAGAAAGAGGCTTAGAACTCAGCACTGAGAAGACGCTAATAACGTCAATGGAAGATGGTTTCGACTTCCTTGGCTTCAACCTAAGACACTATAGCGGTAAACTACTAACCAAACCATCCAAAAAGAAAGTATTAGCTTTCTGTAAGCGGATAGGAAAGGAAATCAAACGTCTGAATGGTCAAGAACAAGAGACAGTTATTAGAAAACTGAATCCTATTCTCAGAGGTTTTGCTAACTATTACAAAGGTGGAGTTAGCAAAGAAACTTTCAGCTATATCTCACACCGAGTATGGCAATACCTTTGGCGTTGGGCAAAGCGTAGACACCCCAACAAAAGCAAAAAGTGGGTGAAAAACCGTTACTTTAAGACCATCCAAAATAATCAATGGACGTTCACCTGTGAAAGTGAACGCCGTAGGAAAAAGGCAGAAATCACCCTGTATCCTATCGCAAAAACACCCATTGAAAGGCACATAAAGGTTAAAGGTAGCGCATCACCAGATGACCCGTCCCTAAAAGAGTACTGGGATAAACGTCACCAAAAGAACGGAAAATCATACTGGGAGAAAGGCTCAAAATATTACGAAGTAGCCCTTCTCCAAAATTGGAAATGTCCCATCTGCGGTGAACCATTAATCAATGGGGAAGAGGTCGAAACCCACCACATAGTACCTGTAGCTAAAGGCGGTCTAGACGACACAGACAACCTACAGCACTTACACGCAGCGTGCCACAAACAGGTACATTCAAAACCCAAGTTGAAAGGCTTGAAGTAAGGCTTGAGCCGTGTGTTGGGAAACTGACAAGCACGGTTCTTAGGGGAGGTGCGGGTAGTAATACCCAAACCTTACCCGACAATCAGTGGATAAAACCACGAAATACCGTGACTCATGTCCATTAAAGGATGTGAAACTCTCAAGATGATAGGGGTGCAAGCCCCCTCCACCGGGTAAGGGTGTGACTCCCAATCTAGCCACAGCGACTAGACTCGGAACTCTAGAGACTGAAGCTGGCAGTAGGGCGCAATCAGAGCTTGTTCCGAAAGCACACTGGCGCTAGGGGAGTTCCCAAGATGAAACATAGCCTAGAAAAGCAACTTAAGGTAAAGCCGGACGGAAAAGAATAACCCCCCGGACTTCACTAGAGACAATACCCGCTAGCTTTTGCCCGAAAGACTAGCCTTACCAAGGGTATCTAGTAGTTGAATTGGCTACATCTAAAGGAACGAGACAATCACTTGAGGGAACGAAGAAAAACGAATCTAAGGTCTTGGGAAAGGTCGAACCCCAGGTAGGCGTGACGAGACGCGGAAACCCCTAGATTCGGGTAGGATGCGAAGTAACTTTCGCAAGGCAATCAGAAAACACTTAAAGGAGTAGAGCATGATTAGGCACAGTCTTAGCGCTAGTGAATTCTGGAGAAAGTTACCCTCGAAGCAATTCCGACGTAACCTATTCCGCCTACAAGTGCGAGTGTTCAAAGCTATTCGAGCCAATGACCTGCGTGCGCGACCTGAACTGGTCATCTAGTATGAGGAACCCAGTCCTCTAGGAGATTCACACCTCCTACCCTCACGTAAAAGACTCGTAAGAGTCCGGTCACGGTTCAGTAAGTAATGAAACAACCGGAATGCAGACCACGAAAGTAGCCAAAACTAGCAGCCTAAGCTGGTTAGGAGCAAGAGGGAAATTCTTGAATGGTGAACGAAAGTGAACTGTCCCAAGCTACGTGACCGTTGGAGGAACCAAATAAGGCTGATAGGTTCCTATGAGGGGGCTAAAGATTTCGCAGTTCTTTAACCGTGTGAACAACCAAACCTCATCGCAGTATAGACAGCACCTAACAAGAAAAGAAAACTAGACGATACAACAGGGTAAACCCTACAAGGTCTAGGGAGAAATCCCTAGTAGGTCAAAGGTAACAATGATGAAACCCTTGAAGGGCAAAGGATGGATGAAAAAGCGAATGCTGGTTTGTAATGAATCAGATAGAGGTACCCTTCGGGAAGCCTTCGGCTACAAAATTTGCCTCTGACCGAAAGGAAAGCAGACTTCATCTGGGTCTTATACGAAAGACAAACTGACTAAGAAATCGAATCCGATGACAAGTTAGATACCGCCATGTTTATGACAGTAAACGGACAAAGGAAACAGCTAGAGGATTGGAGCCAAACCAATTGGAGACAAGTCCGAAAAGCTGTGAGAAATCTACGTCAAAGAATCTTTCGTGCCAGACAACTTGGTGACTTTCGTAAGCTACGAAGCCTACAAAAGTTGATGCTTAGAAATTACGCAAACCTACTGTTAGCAGTCAGACAAATCACTCAAACCAATGATGGTAAAAAGACCGCAGGGATTGATAAGGAGGTAATAAACACCCCAGCACAGAGAGTGAAATTTGTACGCAACTGGAAGGAAACAAAGCCCAGTCCCACAAGACGGGTGATGATTCCAAAACCAAACGGCAAAAAGCGTCCTCTTGGTATCCCAACCATTAAGGATAGAGTCATGCAGGCAGTAGTGAAAAACGCACTCTTACCCGAATGGGAGGCCGTGTTTGAAGACAATTCCTATGGCTTCAGACCTGGTAGAAGTTGTCAAGACGCAATAGAGCAATCCTTCTTAAGGTTGCAAAAAGGCAGGGACAACTGGGTTTTAGAAGCTGATATCAAAGGCTTCTTCGACAACATTGCCCATGAAGCCATCCTCAACCAGATTAGTCACTTTCCACAGAAAGAACTGATAAGAGGATGGTTAAAAGCTGGATTCATGTTCCAAGGGAAAATCAACCCAACAGAACAAGGCACGCCACAAGGAGGAGTAATATCTCCGCTCCTAGCCAACATAGGATTGCATGGATTAGAAACATACATAAAATCCACCAACCCGAAACTTGGCGTGGTGAGATATGCTGATGATTTCATAGTCACAGCTAGGGATAAAGGAAGTCTCGAAAAAGCACAAATCCAGATTCAGCAATGGATGAATTCAAGAGGCTTAGAACTCAGTTCCCAGAAGACGGTAATTACGTCAATGTCAGATGGTTTCGACTTCCTTGGCTTTAATCTAAGACACTATAGCGGTAAACTGCTAACCAAACCATCCAAAAAGAAAGTATTAGCTTTCTGTAAACGGATAGGAGAGGAAATCAAACGTCTGAATGGTCAAGAGCAAGAGGTAGTCATTAGAAAACTGAATCCTATTCTCAGGGGTTTTGCTAACTATTACAAAGGGGGAGTTAGCAAAGAAACCTTCAGCTATATCTCATACCGAATATGGCAATACCTTTGGCGTTGGGCGAGGCGTAGACACCCCAAGAAAGGCAAAAAGTGGGTCAAGAATCGTTACTTTAAAACCATCCAAAATAATCGATGGACGTTCGCTTGCGAAAGCGAACGCCGTAGGAAAAGGGTATTACTCACCCTGTATCCTATCGCAAAGACACCCATTGAAAGACACATAAAGGTTAAAGGTAGCGCGTCACCAGATGACCCCTCCCTAAAAGAATATTGGGATAAACGACACCAAAAGAAAGGGAAATCATACTGGGAGAAAGGCTCGAAATATTATGAAGTAGCCCTTCTCCAAAATTGGAAATGTCCCATCTGCGGTGAACCATTAATCAATGGGGAAGAGGTCGAAACCCACCACATAGTACCTGGTGCTAAAGGCGGTCTAGACGACACAGACAACCTACAGCACTTACACGCAGCGTGCCACAAACAGGTACATTCAAAACCCAAGTTGAAAGGCTTGAAGTAAGGCTTGAGCCGTGTGTTGGGAAACTGACAAGCACGGTTCTTAGGGGAGGTGCGGGTAGTAATACCCAAACCTTACCCGACAAAGCTAAGTCACTACAAAAGCTAATTCTGAAGTCCCGCGCCGCAAGATTACTGGCAATCCGTCAAGTAACACAGCTTAATGCAGGAAAGAAAACCCCCGGTATTGACGGCAAAGCGTCCCTGACTCATCAGGAGCGCCTTGACTTAAGCCTAAGACTTAAATCATACGTTAATAACTGGAAGCACGCCCGGTTGAGAGAAATTCCCATACCCAAGAAGGATGGGTCAACCCGGATTCTCAAAGTGCCCACTATGGCAGACAGAGCGTGGCAATGCCTCGTTAAATACGCCCTAGAACCTGCACATGAAGCAACATTCCACGAACGAAGCTACGGATTTAGAACGGGTAGGGCGGCACACGACGCTCAGAAATTCTTATTCCAAAACCTGCGCTCCTCTAGTAATGGAATGAATAAACGAGTCATCGAATTAGACATCGAAAAATGCTTCGACCGAATAAGCCATACCACCATTATGGACAGACTCGTAGCACCCCTGTACAAAACGGCATCTACCGTTGCTTGAAATCAGGAGTAAACAGTGAGTTCCCAGAACAAGGAACCCCTCAAGGCGGAGTAGTTAGCCCACTATTGGCCAATATCGCACTTAACGGCATAGAAGCAATACATCCATCAGTCCGATACGCGGATGACATGGTGTTCATACTTAAACCCAGCGATGACGCACAAAAAATACTTGACAAAATCAGTCAGTTCCTTGCACAAAGAGGAATGAAGGTTAGTGAGAAAAAGACGAAGATAACCGCAGCGACAGATGGATTTGACTTTTTAGGATGGCACTTCAAAGTGCAAAAGAACGGGAAGTTTCGGAGTGGGCCTAGTGAGGAAAACTTCAAAACTTTTCGAGGTAAAGTCAAGGAAATCGTCAACAACTCGAATTATGGGACAAAAGCCAAAGCTGAGAAGCTGGCACCCATTGTCAGAGGTTGGAGAAACTACCACCAGTTCTGTAAGTTAGATGGCTCAAGGTTTAGTTTATGGCGCATCGAAAAAAGAACTTGGAAGGTATTCAACAAAGAAAGGAAGCTTAACCGACACCAAGTTACAAACCTGGTCAATAAAGCCTTCCCGACTGTCCCTTACCACGAAAATAAATTCGTAAATGTCAAAGGGAATAAGTCGCCTTTCGATGGAGATATCACGTACTGGTCAAAACGTAACAGCAATCTATATGACGGTACAACCTCTAAGATGCTGAAAAAGCAAAACCATAAATGTGGATACTGTGGACTTTTCTTTATTGGAGAAGAAAAGGTACATTTACACCACAAAGATGGCAACCATAACAACTGGAAAGACAATAACCTGATGGTTGTACACGAAAGTTGCCACGACTACATCCACATGAGCAAACAAGATTGTCGGGAGCCGGGTGCTGGGAAACCTGCACGCCCGGATCTAACTGAGAGGGGCGAGGGGTAATTCCCTCCCTCGACTCAACCAAGTTCTAAGCGTCGGGGAAGGAACATGGTCAAGTTCGTATGATGCAACACCATAACCCATTACAAGCCAGCAAGCAATGTCGATGCAAACTTAACCCGTAAGGAGCGCAGAAATGCAAAATTATGTGTTTGTTCTTAATGCCGATAGGATGCCATTAGACATGGTGCATCCCGGCAGAGCAAGAGAATTGCAGTCTAAAGGAAAGGCGAAACCAATACGCCAATACCCTTATGTCCTGATCCTGCAAAGTCAGATCGAAAAACCCACTACCAAGCAATACAGCCTCAAAATCGATCCAGGTTCTGAGTGGACAGGTTTTGCTATTCAGTGCGGCGAAGATATAGTATGGAGCATGGAACTCAAGCATCGAGGATTGCAAATCAAGGATGGATTGATCAACAGGGCCCGATTTCGTCGCCATCGCCGCACTCAGTTACGCTATCGCTTTGCCAGATTTGATCGCCGCAAGCCTGAAGGATGGTTAGCGCCCTCACTTAGACATCGAGTTCAAACTGTGGAAACTTGGATTAAGCGATTTATGCGATACTGCCCCATTAGCTGTATCGAACTCGAACAAGTGCGATTCGACCTGCAAAAGATGCAAAACCCTGAAATCTCAGGAGTTGAATATCAACAAGGCACCTTGGCAGGTTACGAAGTTAGACAGTATTTACTCCAGAAATGGGGCAGGAAATGTGCTTACTGTGGGGTACAAAATACGCCCCTGGAAATTGAACATATTCACCCAAAGTCAAAAGGTGGTTCTCAGAGAGTTTCAAACCTGACATTAGCTTGTCATCCTTGCAACCAAGCCAAAAGCGATCGAGATATCAGTGACTTTCTCGCCCACAAACCTAATATCTTGACTCGGATTCAAAGTCAGATGAAGCAACCGCTAAATCATGCTGCGGCGGTTAATTCAACCCGTTTTGCTATTGTCACAATGGTGAAAACTGTATGCGACACCGTGAAATGCTGGACTGGTGGCAGAACTAAGTTTAATCGAGTCCAACAAGGTTTCTTTAAATCCCACAGTATTGATGCTGCCTGTGTTGGTGAATCTGGCGCAAAAATTCAACTCCTGACTCACCAGCCGTTGATTGTGACTTGTAGGGGACATGGGAATCGCCAAGCAAGGCGAGCTAACGCATCGGGGTTTCCCGCTGTTAAAAATGCTAAGGAGGTGTTTCATCATGTAACTGCTGGCGATATTGTCAAGGTTTGTCTCGACAAGGATAGAAAAACCGTGAAAGGGGGAACCTATACCGCAAGGGTAAAAACCCCGACAAAGAAAGGATGTGAAGTGCTGATTAATGGCAACCGTGTCAGCTTCTCATCCATGCAAAATATTGATTTCATTCACCGGAGCGATGGATATGGCTATGGATTCTGAAAAACTACCTTTTACTGGGAATTACTCCAAAATTCCGCTATCTGATGTTACGACAACTGCTTTCCTAAATGCTAAAGCCCCTGATGTGTCAGCTGATGATTATGTGGTTCTGGGATTAGCAACTTGCTTTGTAAAAGCAGATGGCGAAGTACATCAGGTTTCTGTGGTGGAACCTATTCCTTCTGCGGCGCTAGAAGCGTTGCTCAAAGGCATTCCTACTTCTTATCAATTTGCTTATGCGACTACGTTGGGGGCGGTTTTACCCAGTGAGGTACCGCAGTTACCAGCTGATTTTCCTGCTGATGCTCAGTTTTGTGATGATTTTGCTCAAAGGGCGATCGCAGCTGCACGTACCTACAAGAGTCGTCCGGTTGCTCAATCCCATATTCCCCCAGGGACAACCCGCAATGATTTTAATTATTCTGTAGAACGCAAGCGAGTATTAAATTCTCAGCGAATTGTTCGTACAGAAGATAATGTCAAGCAGCACGAATACACACACAAAACCCTGTAACAAATTAACTAACTTTAACCAAGATGTTGAAACTATACGGTGGCGCTTTTAGTCGGGCGACAATTGTTAAATGGTATTTGGAAGAGTTGAGTGTTCCTTATGAGTTCGTTTTGTTGGATATGCAAAATGGGGAACACAAAAAACCTGAGTTTTTAGCGATTAACCCAATAGGAAAAGTTCCGGCAATTGTGGATGGAGATTTTCAACTTTGGGAGTCGGGTGCTATTCTGTTGTATCTGGCCCAAAAGTATGGCAATTTACCTGCTTCCCCAGAGTATAAAGCGACGCTGACTCAGTGGGTGTTGTTCGCTAATGCTACACTGGGGCCGGGGGTGTTTGTGGAGGCAAATCGCGATCGGGAAATGCCTCGCTTAATGACTGCATTAAATTCAATTTTGGAAAAACAACCTTATTTGTTAGGCGAAGAGTTTAGTGTGGCAGATGTGGCAGTGGGATCGATGTTAGCCTACATTCCTATGATGTTAAAGGAAGTCGATCTTAGTCCCTACCCAGATGTTTTAGATTATATGAAACGGGTGACAGAACGCCCTGCTTTTCAAAAGGCAATGCAGCGCTAACTAAGGGAGCAATCTAAAACCTTAAATCTGAAATCTGAAATCTGAAATTGAATGTCCCACGATGAGTAGTCGTGGGCTTCTCTATTGCCTAAATAAAAATAGAGAGATAACGTAGATTTGGAGTGTTTTGCCCCGACACTATACAAATTGCTTTTTTTGACAAACAAATCTTAAAAATATGCCAGAAATCAGACTTAACCTAATTACTAGAGATTGGGTAATCATTGCTACTGAGAGAGCGAAAAGACCCCATGAATTAGTTACTTCAAAACCCCTCAAAACAGCAGTGCCATCCTATAGCCCCAGTTGTCCATTTTGTGCGGGAAATGAGGAGCGAACACCGATTGAATGTGGTCGAATTAGTGATGCTAATGGTTGGAAAGTGCGCTCTGTTCCTAATAAGTTTCCTGCCTTAGCAACTGAAGGTGAACCTACAATGCACCTCCAAGGAATTTATCATTCTATGGAAGCTGTAGGGGTTCACGAAGTAGTAATTGAACATCCTCGTCATGATTTAACTACTGCTTTACTACCTGTGTCAGATGTAGCTAATATTATTTTCCTGTATCGCCAACGTTATCAAGAAATTAGGAAAGATAAGAGAGTCAGGTCAATTATTATTTTCAAAAATCATGGTGAAAGAGCAGGTACTTCTTTAGAACATCCCCATTCCCAAATTGCTGCTACTCCCGTTGTCCCCTCACAAATTCGGATTCGCATTGAAGAGGCGATTCGATTTTTTGATGATACCGGAGAATGTTTGTTTTGCCGAACTTTGAGAGAGGAATTAGCAGCAAACAAAAGAATCGTTTTCCAAAGTGAATATTTTGTTGCTTTTATTCCTTATGCAGCGCTTTCTCCTTTTCATATTTGGATTTTTCCCCTGCGTCATAGTTCGTCTTTTGATGAAATTACCGATCCAGAGCTTTGGGATCTTGCCTTGACTTTAAAAACTGTTTTAGCCAAATTATACTATGGTTTAAATAATCCTGATTATAATTATTCTATTCGTTCTCTTCCTACTGATTCATTTGCGAAAGATTACTTTCACTGGTATATTGCTGTTGTGCCTCGGTTGGGAATTACTGCTGGTTTTGAATTAGGAAGTGGGATGTATATTAACCCGGCTTTACCGGAAGAAAGTGCCAAATATTTATCAGACTTAGAACTTCCTCAGTAAGGGTTGATCGCCAGTTTTGGGGTTATTTAATAGATAAAACTGCCTGACTTTTAACTAATTGTTTAAAATCGCCAAATGGCAGGGGGCGACTAAATAAGTAACCTTGCATTTCATCACATCCGTTTTGGCGGAGGAATTGCAGTTCTCCTTCAGTTTCCACTCCTTCAGCAATTACTTTTAAACCTAGTTGATGAGCCATGTCAATGATAGCTTTAGTAATGGCTTGCTTTTTGCTATTTTGCTCAACAGCACGCACAAAGCACTGATCGATTTTTAAAATATCAAATGGTAGTTGTTGTAAATAGTTTAGTGAAGAGTATCTGGTGCCAAAATCATCGATCGCAATTTTGATCCCCAAGGATTTCAATAATTTTAATTTATTAACTGCTAAGGTAACATCAGCAATTAACAAACTTTCCGTTAATTCAAATTCTATAAATTTTGGATCAATACCAGCGTTTAATGTGATTTCAAGTAATTGTTGGGGTAACTCTTGTTGATTGAACTGATAACCTGATAAATTCACTGCTACCCGGATAAATCCTAACCCTTCTTGATGCAGAGCTTTTGTATGTTTACAAGCTGTTTTTAACACCCAATCACTAATTGGTTTAATCAAACCTGTTTCTTCAGCTATCGGAATAAATTTAGCTGGGGAAATAAATCCTTTAGCTGGCTGATACCAACGCAAAAGAGCTTCAGCACCGACAATTTTACCTGTGCGTAAATCTACTTTAGGCTGATAGTAAAGTTGTAGTTCTCGACGCTCTATAGCATAACGCAAATCAACTTCTAGTTCTATTTCGTTGCCACAATCTATACTCAATAATTCCCGATAAAATTCATGGCGATTTCCTCCTAAATTTTGGGCATAATTCATAGCTTTTTTGCTATTATTGATTAATTCCTCTAATTTATGACCATCATAATTTAAAATTGCTATGCCGATGCTGGCGGTGACAAAAATTTCCCGATGATTAATCAAGAAAGATTCGTTGAATAATTGGAGAATTTGTTGAGCAGCGTCGGTAACTTCTCTTTTAGTTTTCAGTGGGTTGAGGACGATCGCAAATTCATCATTATTTAACTTCGCCAAAAGTTCGCGATCGCCTAAATGACTGATTAATCTTTTTTCTAGTAAGTTCACCAGAGATTCATTTTCTTGATAACCCAATATGTTGCTGAGTTTTTGTAACCGATCTAAACGCAAACAACACACCGGAACAATACTTTCATTACTGGTTGTTTCATTCAGAGCATTAATAATTTGCTCAAACTTTTTTTCTAATAATTTTAAACTGGATACTTGACTTAATTGTTGTAATTGTTCTTGAGCAACCTGAATTTGTGCAGTGTAACGAATTGCCGTTGCTTTTTCAGTTTCATATCTTTGTAAAGCAATTTCAATAGTAGTGCGGACATCTTGTGGCTTAAAAGGTTTAACTAAATAACCATAAGGTTCTGTATGTTTGGCTTTTTCTAAAGTATCATTATCAGCATAAGCGGTCATGTAAACTATAGGAATTTGCAGTTGAGTATGAATTGTATGTGCTGCTGTTATGCCGTCAATATCTCCTGGTAACATGATATCCATGAGTACTAAGTCTGGATGATTGGCGATCGCTTCTTGAATAGCTTCTTCACCTGTACTAACTACACCTACTACCTCATAACCTTGCTGTTTGAGATTTCTGGAAATATTTTCGGCTGCAATTAGCTCGTCTTCAACTATAAGGATTTTAATGTTTGTTTTCATAATTCTTCTATTTTCCTTTTCAAAGTTTAACATGATTTTTGCTTAAGTAAATAGGCATTTTAAATCCTGGGTTTATAGGGAAGCTGCTGAAATGTTAATTTGAAAAAAGTCCCCGATTGAAAATCAAATTCTAAATTAGCTTTCAATTGCTTGGCGAGAATTTGGACTAGTTTTAAACCTAAAGAAGCCGGATTTTGCCAGTCCACAGTAGCGGGAATACCAATGCCATTATCTGCGACAATTAAATTTAATTGCTGATTCTCAGATTGAAAGAGTTGCACTTTTACTTCTCCAGATTTACCATTTGGGAATGCGTGTTTATAAGTATTTGTAATTAATTCATTGATAATTAAACCGCAAGGAATAGCTGTCTCTAAATTTAATGATAATGGTTGGGTTTCCACAATTAAATTAATAGGTTTACTATTACTATTAAACGATGTACAAAGATTACCAATTAACCGCCGAATATATTTCTCTAAATTCACCTTTCCTAAATCTTCAGATTGATATAGTTGCTCATGAATTAATGCCATTGTGTAGATACGATTTTGGCTATCATCAAAAATCTCTATGAGCTTTGGATCGTTAATAGTATGAGCTTGTAAATGTAAGAGGCTAGCAATTACATGAAGGTTATTTTTGACGCGATGGTGAATTTCTTTGAGTAAAATTTCTTTTTCTTCCAGCGCTAGGTGAACTTTTTGTTCTGCTTCTTTACGCCGAGTAATGTCACGCACAATTATTAATACTTCATCTTTACCACAGGGGGAAATTCGCACTTCTTCATAACAAATTTTGTTATATTTTAGGAGTTGATGTTCGTAAATTTGGACTTCTTTGGTAGTCAGTGCTTGTTCTATTTGTTCTAACTGTTTTTGCAGTATATCTGGTGTCAGTAATTCGTCAAGGTGGCTGGCAATCGGTACATAATTTTTAATTGAAGGATCTTTGGGAGGAATGAAGTTTAGGCAAGTTCCATCTCTTTTTACCCGCAACAATAAATCGGGAATTGCATCAATAATTGCCAGATTTGTCGCTTCACTTTGCGATAATACTGCTTCTGTAATTTTTCGCTTAGTAATGTCTGTAACCATACTCAATGCACCAATATATTCTCCTGTTTGATTCTGAATTGGGGAGCAAGAAACGATCGCCCATAAATCCGAGCCATCTTTACGCCGAAATTTAAAATCCTGCTGTTCTCTAATACCTTGGCGGCAAAGTTTTATTCTTTCTTTTGCTATAAGTTGGCTTTCTTTCTCCATGAATTTAAAAATAGATTTTCCGAGCATTTCTTCTATGGTATAGCCCAACATTGTGGCTATTTTACTATTGACAAAAGTAGTTTTATTCTGACGATCGAATTGCCAAATTCCTTCAGTAGCAGTTTCCACAATCCGACGATATTGTTCTTCACTGGCGCGTAAAGCTTCTTCTGTAAGTTTGTGAGTGCTAATGTTACGAACGATCGCCAAAATTTGGTCATTTTTCCCAGGAACTAGGCGAGCTTCTTCCCAACCTCTTTCGCTGTTGGCAAAAGTTAATTTATACTCAATTGTGACAGGAGTTTGTGTTTGTCTGGCTTGGGCGATCGCATTTTTATATTGAGCAAAAACATCTGGTGGTAAGATTTCAAATAAATGTGAGCCTAAAAAGCTTTGATTTGGTAAATCTAGACTTACGTTTGCCGCCCTATTCTGATAACTTGTAATACTATAACTTTTATCTATGTGAAATATTCCATCAGGAATAGCTTGTAAAATAGCTGCCATTTCTTCTACTACTAAAGCCGATTGTTGTTCTCTTCGTTTTATTTTTCCGGGCAAAAAACGGAGCTTCCAGGATTGGATAGCGACTGGTAAAGCGAAAAATTTAGATTGATATAATAAATAAATTAGCAAAATAAATATTACATAATAGCTCAAGAAAATTGAGTTAGTTAGAACTAATTCTAACCCCCTTATGCTAAACTCTTTGCTGAAAAATTTTCCGATATCAGCCATTGTAGTTAGTTTCCTTTAGTTGATTATTGTCAATTCTTAATTTCAGCAAGCAATAAACAATAAATTTGGCAATCTTGCAACTTGATATATTTACATCTGGGAATTTTAGGCATTTCTCACTTCCAACTTAACCAGGTATAAGTAGGCCATTACCGCAAATTTTTGACCCTGATTCTTTTTGATTTAAAACCAAATTATCAGCAAGTATTCAATCATTTACAGTTGTTCAATTTAGCTTGATAATCATTAATTATTGCCCGGACTGAGCAATACATAACTAATAATATAAAACAACTTATTCAATTTGTATAGGTAAACCTATTGAAATTTAATATAATTTTTAAAGTTATCATAATTTTAATATAACTTCAATAAAAACCGATGTTATTACTCATACTATATTATAGTTTAATTGCCATATTAAACTAAATTTTGAGTTTTTCAGTACTTTTACTTAATAATTTAGGTGGAAAATCTAAAAATAAGTGAATACTAGGGCATTTACTGAGAAAGTTTACTCAAGAGTTTTACTGCGATCGCTCAAGTCTTTTTAATTATATGTAATCAAAGGGAAAGAATGTTGCCAGACTTTCCCCCTGATATTGAGAAGTGGTGTACTTAACAAAAAAACAAAAAGCGATCGATCACGTTGTATATTCAGCG
The DNA here is from genome assembly GCF_041929275.2 of Floridaenema flaviceps BLCC-F50. NCBI lineage: Bacteria > Bacillati > Cyanobacteriota > Cyanophyceae > Aerosakkonematales > Aerosakkonemataceae > Floridanema > Floridanema flaviceps. The sequence goes on from NZ_JBHFNR020000001.1 coordinate 1,914,234, forward strand.
TTAATCTTCACATAATCGTAACTCAGGTCACAGCCCCAAGCTTTGCCAGAGCCATTCCCGTTACCAATGCTGACAGAAATTAACACTGTGTCATCTTGTAAAAAAGTACCCGAAGCTGCTTTTTTGAGATACTCATTAGCCGCAGAACGATCGAAGGGTAAAGGCTGACCATTTTCCATCAACAGGAAATCACCCAGACTAATTTGCAAATCTTTTTGATCGAAATGCACGCCTGCACGACCAGCCGCAGCAGCAATTCTACCCCAATTTGGGTCACGACCGAAGATAGCAGATTTTACCAAAGAGGAGCCAGCGATCGTTCTGGCAATTTGACGCGCCGCGCGATCGTCCGCTGCGCCAGAAACTACCACTTCAACTAAGCAGGTAGCACCTTCGCCATCCCGCGCCATTGCCTTAGCCAAATGTTGACAAACTGCGGTTAACATTGCTTCCAACTTCTCTGCTTCCGGGCTCATTTCCGTAATTGCCGGAGTGCGGGATTGACCGTTTGCCAAAGCAATTAAACTGTCATTGGTGCTAGTATCGCCATCCACTGTAATTTGGTTAAAAGTTTTGTCAGCGGCGCGAGAGAGCATTTCTTGCCACAGAGAAGGAGAAACAGCGGCATCGCAAGTGACAAAAGATAACATTGTCGCCATGTTAGGATGAATCATCCCTGCACCTTTGGCAATTCCCCCAATTCGCACGGGACGACCATCGATCGTAGTTTCCAAAGCAATACTTTTCGGCACAGTATCGGTAGTCATAATTGCCCTAGCTGCCGTGTCTCCCCCAGTCTCGGAAAGGGAAGCAGTTAATTGGGGAATAGCAGCTTTTAAGATGTCCATTTTAATTCTTTGACCGATTACCCCTGTAGAGGCAAGTAAGATCGAATCTGCCGGAATATTTAAAGCTTCTCCCAAGACTTTAGCGCATTCTTGGGCATCAGCCATGCCTTGATCGCCTGTAGCGGCGTTAGCTTGTCCAGAGTTGCAGAGAATCGCTCTAGCACTGGGTTTAGTTTGCAATATTTGCCGACAATAGTCCACTGGTGCAGCGCGGACAACAGAGGTGGTGAAGACTCCAGCTGCGATCGCCTCCTCATCCGACACAATTAAAGCTAAATCCGGCAATCCCGAAGCCTTCAATCCCGCCGTAATTCCCGCCGCCCGATACCCTCTCGGTGCTGTAATGCTACCATCAATCACCTGCCAATCTGACATTTTTTCTTCTCCAAACAGCTTTTGCTTGTTTGAAAGGCGATTATATCAGGATTGGTCTTATGTCATTGGTTATTTGTCATTTGTCATTGGTTATTTGTCATTTGTCATTTGTCATTGGTTATTTGTCATTTGTCATTTGTGGTGAGGAAGGTCTAAGCCAACGGTAGTCTCGCTGAATGTTGAGAGATGCTTGTAAGTAAGTAGATGTAAATAAAGTGAAAACTCTCGTCAGGCATCCTGCCTACCCCACAGTAGGGGCAATTCATGAATTGCCCCTACTGTGGGGTAGGCTCTCCTAGCCAGCCCCATCCGAATCTAACTATTATCACTTTATTTATTTGCACCTACTTATTGCTGGGGTTGCCACTGCGGAAAAAGAAAGACAGAAAACTCACTACCATAGGACTTACGCTCCCAACCCGGTTTTTTAAAGTAATTCCGAAATTTTCAGCGTCAAATTAGTAACGAAAAACCGGGTTTCTTGGCTTATGGTGCGTAAGTCCTATACCAATAACCAATAACCAATGACCAATAACCAATGACCAATGACCAATGACCAATGACCAATGACCAAAAAAAAAGGGGAGCCGCTTGGATAACGACTCTCCCGATCATCAGGGTGCATCTACTTACATCAATATACCATTCTGGGTATGGGGGGTGACACCCCCTTTTTAAGTTTTTTATGAAATTTGGCGGGTTTTTCGTAAAGAAGTTATCAAGATTGCAACTTCTTGGTTAGGAGTTGGTTGGTGAGTTGGGGGTCGGCGCGACCGTTCGTTTCTTTCATCATTTGTCCGACGAAGAAGCCGAGTAGTTTGGTTTTGCCTTTGCGGTATTGTTCCAACTCTTTGGGATTGGCGGCTATGATTTTGTCGATTAGGGATTCTAAAACGGCAGGATCGGAGATTAATCCTTTATTTTTGACCATTTCCTTGACTGAGCCGCCTTTGGTGAGCAGTTCTGGCAGGATTTCTTTGGCAATCTTGCCGCTGATGGTTTTATCTTCGATTAAGGAGATGAGTTCAGCCAGAGTCTCTGGTTTCAGGGCAATTTCGGAAATACTGAGTTTTTCGTTGTTCAGGTAAGCCGTAATATCACCCATTACCCAGTTTGCTGCTTGTTTGGGGCTAGCACCATTAGCGACAACGGCTTCAAAATATTCGGCTACGGCGCGATCGTCCGTGAGTACCCTCGCGTCGTAAGGGGAAAGTCCCAGTTCGCTTTCGTAACGGTGGCGCTTGGCGGCTGGTAATTCGGGTAATTCTTCTTTCCAGTGTTGTTTTTGTTCGGCTGAAACTTCCAAAGGTGCAAGATCGGGTTCGGGGAAGTAGCGATAGTCGCTGGAACCTTCTTTTTTTCGCATACTAACGGTTCTTTGACTTCCTTCTTCCCAAAGGCGTGTTTCTTGAACGATTTTTTCTCCGGCTTCGAGTGCAGCTGTTTGCCGTTCTATTTCGTAATCGATCGCCCTTTGAATCGCACTAAAGGAGTTCATATTTTTAATTTCTACTTTAGTGCCAAATTCTTTTTGTCCCACTGGACGCACGGAAACGTTAACATCACAACGCAGGGAACCTTCTTGCATATTCCCATCGCTGACTCCCAGGTAACGCATGATTCGCCGCAGTTCTTGAGCATATTCCGCTGCTTCAGGTCCCGATCGCATATCTGGTTCGGAGACAATTTCTAACAAAGGAACGCCTGTGCGGTTGAAGTCAACTAAGGAATAGGTAGAACCGGAAAGGCGATCGCTACCTGCGTGGACTAACTTACCTGCATCTTCTTCCATGTGCAGACGAGTAATACCAATCTTCTTCCTTGTTGCGTTACCTTCTTCATCTACTAACTCAATTTCTAGCCAACCATGTTCACAAATTGGCAAGTCATATTGAGATATTTGATAATTCTTTGGTAAGTCAGGATAGAAGTATTGCTTGCGATCGAACTTGCTATAAGGCGCAATTTCCGCATTCAGGGCTAAACCTGCTTTTACGGCATATTCCAGCACCTTTTGATTGAGTACTGGTAATACTCCTGGCATCCCCATACAAATAGGACAAACATTTTCGTTTGGTGCTGCACCAAACTTGGTAGAGCAATTACAGAAAATTTTGGTAGCAGTACTCAGTTGACAATGGGTTTCTAAACCAATGATGGCTTCGTACTTAGTTTTAGCTGGAGCAGCTGTAGTCATAATTGAATAAATTGCAGCTTTCTTGAGAATAGGCTTCTATTTTAACCTCTGCGTCCTCCCATGATAATCGGTTTTCCGCAAATTTTTCGCCCTATTTCCATCAGCAAATTTTAGAGCCAACTGAGTAACTGCTGCAATTATTTTTACAAAAATTCCCCAATTCTATAGAGCAGGTTTCTGTGAAACAAGAATCCCCCGTCACAGCGTAGCGTTCGACTGATCTCACGCCGAAGTCTTGACGGCGGGAGTGTCAAGTTCCCATATATTTACTAAAAATATCGGCAATATATTGATCTGTCACTATTTCCTTCTCCATTTCCGAACTAAACTGAGAGCGAATTGCCGCCAATTCTCCTGCATCCAACCAAAAACCTGCACAATTAGGACATTCATCCACTAAAACCTGTTTTTTAATGCTGTAATAATGCCGCATCATCGGGATATGTGAACACTTAGGACAATACCTTCTGAGATTAGGATTAACTTCCACTTCTGGACTTTTTTTAATATTTAGTAGACTTTCTCCCTGTACCTCTTGAATGTTGTCAACTTTTGGCAATTCAAAGCGATCGAACCAAATACCCCCACAACCACCTTCACAAGCATCAACAAGGATATTTCCAGCTAATTTCTGACTTAACTCGTTGCCACAAGCAGGACATTTCATATATTTACTCTCCCAACTAACTTTTTAATTTTATCCTTTCTGCTAAAAAGTAAAACAATGCAATTCCTGCTAAGTCAGCGATTAGGTCTAAAAAGCTAGAAGCCTGTTTGGGTGAAAGTGTTTGCAGTATTTCATCTAACATACAACAGAGCGCTATGATTAACGGCCCTTGGGGAAAAAGTATCCCAAATACCATTACATATCGTTTATTTAAAGCTAGATGACTAAAAAAGGCAGCTAGCCCCAGTAATAGAAACTCTATGAATGTATCGGCAAAAGGTATCCTCAACATTAGAGGTTGCAGACTTTTTAAATAGGCAGAAGTTGAAATAAAAATTAAAAATCCTAGATATAAGCTACAAGCAAAAATCCAAATTTTGTTTGACGATCTCATCTTGGAAAAGTTCATAGTTGCTGAGCCTGCTATAAAAGTTGACAAAAACTACAAAGGTAACTCAGCTAAATGAGAAATTAGCTGAGTTTTATTAGCTCTCTACTACTTGTGGCTTGGGCTGTGAGCTTGGGCCAGACGGTGGAAATCCTAGTTTTCACGACCAGAAACTGAGAACTGGAATCCCTGATAAATCAAGCATGACAAATTAATCAGATTTTCTTATCACCATAAGAAAAAGAGAGCCAGTTTATTAAACACGACTTCTAGCGATCTACCTAATTAGGCAGATAGTAAACATCACCCTATGGTCTTAATAGGCTATCGGTAATCGAGCGGGACTTTTGGGAAGGGAACAGGGAACAGGAAACAAATTTGTCCCAGTTTAGGTTGATAGCCTCTTAAATATTTTCTAATTTATCTATTCTAGATAAGATATCAAAATCCGTAAATATTTGATTGATTTACGACTTAGGTAAATTCAAGGGAGATGGGTGGACAAGGGGACTCTTGGGAAGTTGATTAACTCAAATCTTTCTCCTTAACTTAAAACTCTCTCAACCGAAGCTAAGAAGTTTTCGGGTCCCCCATCCCCCCAGATGCGGATTTATAATCCTTCTCGTAACTGTTGACGAGCAGTTTCTAAGGCTTCTTTTAATTTCGTAGCATCTCGTCCACCAGCTTGAGCTAGATTTGGTCTGCCACCGCCACCGCCACCGCAAATTTTGGCGATTTGTCCGATAAATTTGCCTGCTTGTAAGCCTTTTTTGTTGATTTTTGGGCTAAAAGCTGCTACAAAATTCACTTTTTGTGGTTCTGGACTGGAAGCTAAAATTACTGCGGCTTCGCCTAATTTTTGCTGTAGTCTTTCGGCAGCGGTTTTTAATGATTCAGCATCAACGTTTGGAAGTTCAGCTACTAGGATTTGGTATTCGCCAACTGTTTCGGCTTCCGATAGTAATTGATCGGATTTGGTAATTGCTAACTCAGCTTTTAAGGTTTCTAATTCTTTTTGAGTTGCTTTTAGTTCGTTTTGTAAGTTGGTGATGCGATCGGGAATTTCTTCGGGTTTTGCTTTAAAGCGATCGCTCAATTCCTTGACTACCTTATCCCGCAGATTCAAGTATTCTAAAATAGCTGGGCCTGCGACTGCTTCAATGCGTCTAATTCCGGCAGCGACACCTGTTTCTGAGATAATTTTAAACACGCCAATTTCGGCGGTATTATTCACATGAGTTCCGCCGCAAAGTTCCATCGAAACGCCAAAATCCAACACTCTGACTTCTTCACCATATTTTTCGCCAAACATGGCGATCGCACCTTTAGCTTTTGCTTCTGCTAAGGGCAGAACTTCCACAACTCCGGCGTGTGCTTCGGCAATCCATGTGTTAACTTGTTCTTCAACTTGTTGGATTTCTTCTAGAGTCAAAGCACGGGGACAATTAAAGTCGAAACGTAAGCGATCGAATGCTACCAAAGAACCAGCTTGCGAAACCGAATCATCGACAATTTTCTTCAATGCTGCTTGTAATAAATGGGTAGCGCTGTGATTAGCTTGCACGCGACGACGACAAGATCGATCGATTTGCGCGTTGACGCTATCTCCTACTCGTAAATTACCTCTTTCGATGCGTCCAAAATGCACGAAGAAATCCGATTCTTTTTTAACATCGTGAATGGTAACGATCGATCCATAGCCGCTAATTGTACCGCGATCGCCAATTTGTCCGCCAGATTCGGCATAAAATGGAGTGCGATCCAAAACTATTTGGATTTCAGTTCCCGCTTCTGCTTCTTCTACAGCTTCGCCATTAATTAAAATTGCTTCTATTTTGGCATTGGCTACCGCTTCGGTGTAACCTAAAAACTGTGTAGCGTGGATATTTTGGGCTAATTTATCCAGCGAACCTTGTACAGTTAAATCAATAGTTTCGTGGGCAGATTGCGATCGCGTTGTTTGTTCCTTCATCGCCGCTTCATAGCCCGCCAAATCTACCGTTAATCCCTGTTCTTCGGCAATTTCTTGGGTTAGTTCTAAGGGAAAACCGTAAGTATCATAAAGGGTGAAAGCATCATTTCCAGGAATTTCTGTTTTTCCGGCTTGCTTAACTCGTTCGATCGTTTCTTCCAGCAGTTTTTCGCCCCTTGCCAAAGTCTTCAAAAAGCGAGTTTCTTCTCTTTGTAATTCAGCTTTAATTGTAGTTTCTCTTTGGCGGACATTGGGGTAAGCTGATTCGGAAAGTGCGATCGCAGTTTCCGCAACTTTCGGCGTAAATTCTGACGAAATCCCAATCAATCTACCATGACGCACTACCCGACGAATTAACCGCCGCAACACATAACCGCGCCCGATATTTGATGCCCGAATTTCATCAGCAATCATGTGAACAACTGAACGGACGTGATCGCCAATTACTTTTAAAGAAACCTTGGTTTTTTCATCAGCTTTGGCGTAATCAATTCCTGCTATTTCCGCCGCAGTTTTGATAATCGGAAAAATCAAATCTGTTTCGTAATTATTGGGAACTCCTTGGAGGATTTGCGCCATCCGTTCCAATCCCATTCCGGTGTCAATATTCTTGTTTTGTAGAGGAGTTAAATTACCCTCAGCATCCTGGTTATATTGCATGAAAACCAGGTTATAAAATTCAATAAACCGAGAATCATCGTTTAGATCGATCTCGTCATCGCCCCGTTCGGGATGAAAATCGTAATATAATTCTGAACAAGGGCCACAAGGTCCAGTTGGGCCAGAATTCCAAAAGTTATCATCTGCACCCATGCGTTTAATTCGCTTTTCTGGTACGCCTATTTGATCTCGCCAAATTGCCAAAGCTTCGTCATCTTCCTCGAAGACGCTAACAGCAATGCGTTCTTTGGGTAAACCAAAAATTTTTGTAGAGAGTTCCCAGGCATAAGCGATCGCAATTTCTTTAAAATAATCCCCAAAGCTAAAATTACCCAGCATCTCAAAAAAAGTATGATGCCTTGCGGTACGTCCGACATTTTCAATATCGTTAGTCCGAATACACTTTTGCGATGTAGTGGCGCGAGGAAATTCGGGAGTTCTCTGTCCCAAAAAAATCGGTTTAAACGGTAACATCCCAGCAATAGTTAACAAAACTGTGGGATCTTCGGGTACTAAGGAAGCGCTAGGCAAAATTTGATGTCCTTTTTGGGCAAAGAAGTCGAGGAATTTTTGCCGAATTTCGCTACCGCTAAGATATGGGAGAGATGCAGGCATGAGTCTGTCTAATGTACTTGGTGATAGGGGGACTAAGGATGACAGGCAAGATGCCTGTCCTACGGGACTGGGGACTGGGAACTGGGAAAGTTTGACCAAGATTATTTGATTTACAGGATGAACGGGATTAGTCAATCTGTAAATCCTCTCAATCCTGAAATCTTGTAAATCTCGATCGAGTTTTGAGTTGTTTCCCCATGCTACCCAGTTCTCAATCTCCAAACCCCCATTTTAACTATATTTTGGGTTTTATTTCCGGCACTCATCCCAAGGACAGGAGAAACAAGGGGAAAACGTAGGGTGCGTTAACGAAGCGTGTAACGCACCATTATTTTAGTCCCGTAGGACAGGCATCTTGCCTGTCATCCCGTAGGACAGGCATCTTGCCTGTCATCCTTAATTGTTAACGCTATTTACTAAAAACTAAGTAGTGTAAAGACAAATAAAATTAAGTAAACAAGTTCTCACCGTTAAAGTTATCTATGCTAATTTAAAGATGGACACCGAAAGGAACAATAAACCAACAAAAAACGAGTGGTTCGGTCGCGGTGTCTCCTGACAGGAACCAGATTGCAGTTAATCAAGGCATAGCTTAAAGAAGTGGCAAAACGCTCTGTTGTAGAGCAGTGCCAAACCCGGATCAGGAAAGACCAATCTATGCGAAGGCCGTGGTAGTCCAACTGCAATTATCAATTGTCCACCTTAGTTGTTTATCCTTTATCATCGTCCTACTTTTTGACGATTAACACTTGAAAATTTTGCTCATTTTTTCCGAACGTGCCTAGTCCCATTGACTAGGCATTGTTGTGTTTAGGGGTAGGGGTGACGGCGGAATTTAGAGCCACTATCATTATTTATAAACATCTCCACAGCCCCAATTGTGTAAATTTCAATTTCCGCAGATTCAAGATCAACTAGAAAAACAATTCTGATATTACCAATACGCAATCTATAAAATCCTTCCCAATCTCCCTTCATTTTTTTTATGTCAAGTTCAGTAAAGGGAATCATTCCCTGTTCCTCAACAAAAATCTGGAGTCGATCGAGTTTTTCCCTAATTCTAGCAGCATCTTCACTATCTGCTTTTTCTAAGAACTTAATCGCGTTCTTACGAAATTTTATGACCATGTTTGATCCAATCCGTCATATCAACTAACTCTTCATCTTCATAGTCTGATGGTGAACCAAACATTTCATTAAGTTCTTCTTGTTCTTCATCACTTATATATGGTATTAAAGCTTGACAGAGTAAAAGCCTTTCTTCTCGCAAAACTTCCCGGACACTCTCTTTAATTAAAGCTTTAAGTTCCTCAATTTCCATTTCTACTCCCTATTTGTTAAATTTGCTTGGGTTTTTCCAAATATATTAACGCTCACACCAATCTTATCAAATAAGAAACCTGGCTTCTAGAGCAAAATCAACATTGACATAATAACCTAAGTTCTATTTTAGAATTAGCGATCGCTATAGCCCAGCCATTTTTAAATAGAATTAGCGAGAATTAGCGATCGCTCTAGTGGCGCTAACCTGAAAGATGCTAACTTGAGTAAAACGGTCATCAAGGAAGCTCGATTTGGAAGGAAAAGGAAAATAGTTCTGCAAGGTATATATGGTTATAAACTATATAAAAAGCAAAACATACTAAATTATTATAAAAGTTTTTCTATCATTAGACATAGATAAAGTTAAGAATTATACCTGTTCTTTCGATAGAAGTTTAGAAGCAAAGTATTAGTTATTCTGCTTAATAGGGAAACGCAAGGCAATATTCTAGTAGGTTAATAATGGCAGAGTAATAAATTAGAATTTCCACCTAATCATCTACCCAAAGTGATAAGTAACTAAGGTTATGAAAGAAAAACGGAGGAATATTAAGTAAGGACATAATTCCTCTGAACCATTCTGAAGCATAGACAAGTAGCTTGATTAGGTCTAATCGATTCTGGATCAAATTGAACTGATTTAAAAGACAGCATTTTTATAGACCAAGAATTCGCACAGATTTAGGAAATCACAGGAACCTTTTCTATGAAAGCTTTGGATTTGACTAAAGTTGTTTGGGCTAGTGTTTTTGCCTTGAATTTAGTTACTCTTCCCCTAAGTTTACCTAGTTCTGCCCAAACTGGCGGAACTGGTACGAGTGGTACGAGTGGTACGACTGGTACGGGAACTGGAACTGGTACCGGACTGGGTACTGGTTCGGGATTGGGTACTGGGACGAATGGTACCGGAACTGGTTCGGGATTGGGTACTGGGACGAGTGGTACCGGAACTGGTTCGGGATTGGGAACTGGGACGAGTGGTACCGGAACTGGTTCGGGATTGGGAACTGGGACGAGTGGTACCGGAACTGGTTCGGGATTGGGAACTGGGACGAGTGGTACCGGAACTGGTTCGGGATTGGGAACTGGGACGAGTGGTACCGGAACTGGTTCGGGATTGGGAACTGGGACGAGTGGTACCGGAACTGGTTCGGGATTGGGTACTGGGACGAGTGGTACCGGAACTGGTTCGGGATTGGGTACTGGGACGAGTGGTACCGGAACTGGGACGAGTGGTACCGGAACTGGTTCGGGATTAGGAACTGGGACGAATGGTACCGGAACTGGTTCGGGATTGGGAACTGGGACGAATGGTACCGGAACTGGTTCGGGATTAGGAACTGGGACGAATGGTACCGGAACTGGTTCGGGATTAGGAACTGGGACGAATGGTACCGGAACTGGTTCGGGATTGGGAACTGGGACGAGTGGTACCGGAACTGGTTCGGGATTGGGAACTGGGACGAGTGGTACCGGAACTGGTTCGGGATTGGGAACTGGGACGAGTGGTACCGGAACTGGTTCGGGATTGGGAACTGGCACGAGTGGTACCGGAACTGGAGTTGATGCGACTAGCGGTGGTACTGATACGACTGGTTCGGGATTGGGAACTGGCACGAGTGGTACCGGAACTGGAGTTGATGCGACTAGCGGTACTGGGACGACTGGTTCGGGAACTGGAACTGATACGACTTACGGTACTAGTACGAATGGGACGACTGGGACGACTTCAGGTGCGGTTGGTTCCCAGCAAGTTAACGCTGCCCAAAGCGATCGCAAATTCCATTCCAACTGGGGCGCATTAGGTTTGCTTGGTTTAGCTGGTTTAGCTGGTTTATTCCGCAAACCTAAAGAGACTGTGCGTTACCGCGAACCCAACCCAGTAAGTACCACTAAGGACAGATATTAGTTTTGCCCAGTTTTTGATTTGGCAAATTGACGATCGGGAAAACGAACATTTGTACATTTTTTCTTAGGAGATGAACGACAATGAATTCAATTAAGAAGTTGGCTGGTTTTTTAGGAGTTGTGGGAATTAGTTCTTTACTTACTCTTCCCGGACTTGCAGAAGTAAATCTCAACCAATCTGCTAAGAACTCTTTGTTACTGGCACAAAATTCTCCCGGACAATCTACTTCTAATCCCACTAACAATCGAGGTTCTAGTGGTTCAACTGGTGTAAATGCTGTTGACGATCCTTGTGTTAGACAAGGTACAAGAGGCGATGGGGGAAGTCTTTCTAGTAGTGCTAACTCCAGAAATTCTTCTACTAATGCTAATCGGAGAACTTCCTCTAATAGCGATAATGCTAGAAATTCTTCAAGAAGTTCCTCTAATAGCACTAATGCTAGAAATTCTTCGGGAAGTACATCTTATCCTTCAGGAGACGATCAAAGCTTAACAGCCCAAAACCAGAGATGTCTAGAGCAAGAAAATGACAATTCTTCTAGTGATAGTGATTCTACTACCACTCCTGGAATGAGAAACACACCAGGCGGTTCTACTATTAGCCCTGGAACCAGAAATACACCAGGCAGTTCTACTACTACTCCAGGTTCTGGAATTTAACAATAATCTGGTTTAAAAGCAATTTCCTTAAAGACTTTAGTCCTCGATCGTACTAGATTGAGCGACTAAAGTCTTTAATTGTTTTGAGGTTTTTCAGTTTAATGGTAGAAACATAATAGTTCCTCAGCAATGCAACAATAATGCTTACCTCAACCATTGAACTTTTAGAAACGGCGCACAGAAATGCTTATGCGATCGGTGCTTTCAATATTTATAACCTGGAAGGGGTAAAAGCGGTAATTAATGCGGCTGAAGCTTTGCAAAGTCCAGCGATGTTGCAACTTCATCCCAGCGCTTTAAGTTATGGTAAATCGCCTTTGGTGGCGCTTTGTTTGGAAGCAGCTAAGTCTTCTTCCGTACCAATTTCCGTTCACTTAGATCACAGCACTTCGGAAAAAGATATTCAAGCTGCTTTGGCAGCGGGAATCAAATCTATTATGGCTGATGGTTCTCCTCTTGATTATGAGAAAAATTTAGCTTTTACTCGTGAAATGACTAAATTATCTCATGAAAATGGGGCGGTTGTGGAAGCAGAAATTGGCAGAATTAGCGGTACGGAAGATGGTTTAACTGTGGCGGAATACGAGGCAAAAATGACCGATCCGCAACAGGCAGCGGAGTTTGTTAAAGCCACAAAAGTTGATACTTTAGCTGTAACTATTGGCAATGTTCACGGTAAATATAGAAGTGAACCTAAGTTAGATTTTAATCGATTGGCGGCGATTCGGAGGTTAGTTGATATACCTTTGGTTTTGCATGGCGCTTCGGGTTTACCTGAATCTATGATTAGCAAGTCTATTCAATTGGGAGTTTGCAAGTTTAATGTGAATACGGAAGTGCGGGAGGCTTATTTAGAGGTATTAAAATCCACTAATTCTTTATCTTCTCCTGATTTATTAGATGTGATGGAAAAGTCGATCGCAGCTATGCAATCAGTGGTAGCAGATAAGTTACAGCTTTTTGGTTCTTGTGGCAAGGCTTGGTTACACCACGTTTCGCCTAATGGAATGTTAGCTTTTAAGTGATTGTAATACGGTTTGAGCAGCATTATAACCCGCTGCACCAATAACAGAACCAGCAGGATGACAACCTGCACTGGCAGAATAAAGCCCGGATATTGGTGTAGTATAAGGGAGGCGATCGCTAAATCCAAAAGAGTTATCGACGTGGTGAATATGTCCCCTGTTAATGCCAAAATGCTGCTCAATTTTTTGGGGATGTAAGGGAAAGACTTCTTGCACTAATTCTGTTGTTCCGGGGGCGAAGCGATCGCAAATTGACAACAAATGATTTACATAGCGAGTTTCTTCTTTTTCCCAAGTCGTTCCTGTTAGTTGATATGGCACCCATTGCACAAACAATGCTGAATTATGTCGTCCTTCTTCATCTTGTAAAGATGGGTCAATAGTTGTGTGAATATACCATTCAATTGTGGGAAAATGGGGTAAGATTCCGGCTTGCACTTCAGCAAATGTGGTGGTTAGCGATCGCATTACTTCCGATTCATCTGGTAATAAGTGAATTGTGGTGTTAAACTGCCCTTTGTTTTCGGGTAAACAAGTGAATTTCGGCAAGTCTTTTAAACACATATTTACTTTAAAAGTTGTGCCGTTTTTCCGGTAGCTATCTAAACGTTGATTGTACTCATTCGGGAGTTTCTCTACACCTACTAATTGTTGCATTCGGAAAGGATCGGCATTGACAATAATTGTATTAGCATAAACTTCTCTACCATCAGCTAAAACTACGCCTTTTACTTGATTATTTTCTACTAAAATTTGGCTGACGCCCTTTCCAGTTTCGATTTTTGCCCCTGCTTTAATTGCTTCATTAGCAAAAGTTTGGGTGACTGTTCCCATTCCCCCTTTTACTACCATCCAAGTTCCGTCACTTCCCGGTAATCTACACATATTATGAATTAAAAAATTCATCCCTGTTCCGGGTGTATTCCAAGTTCCACAAAGTCCCGAAAAGCCATCGGTGACGGCGTACATTGCTTTGACTAAATCACTTTTGAAGTTGAAGCGATCGAGATATTCCCCCACTGATTTTCGACACAAATCAATAAATATTTGCCGCAGTTGTGGACGGACATATTTTTCGGCTGTTTCTTCAATTGAAAGTGGCGGTTTTAGCCAAGTTGGGGCGATGTCTTCTCTGATTTGGGAAATCTCTTTTTGTAATGCTTCGTTCGCTTTCCAGTCTGCTTCGGAAAAGAAGTCAATAAACTGTTGTTTCATAGCTTCTTGATTTGAACCAAACAGCAAATATCTATTATCGGTTGTGGGTAAAAAGTAATGGGGATCGCGGCGAATTGTTGGTAAGTTTATGTTGAGTTTTTGTAGTAGTTCTGGTGGCATTAAACCGAGTAAGTATGCGCCTGTTGATGTTCCTAAGTTTGGGGCGGTTTTGAAGGGTTTTTCGGTTCGACAAGCGCCGCCTATTACTGGTTTTTCTTCTAATACTAGAATGTTAAATCCTTGGCGTGCTAGGATTAATGCTGATACTAATCCGTTATGTCCTGCACCGATAATTAATATATCAACTTTTCTTTTTGTTTGGTTCATAAACATTCTCTTATTATAACAATTAAAGAATTTCTATGTACGTTGTTGCGCTTGGGCGCTAAACTATGGCGCCCAAGCGCAACAACGTACCTTTTTTAAATACAGTTTAATCGGCATTGCTGCAAAAATCTTGTGGGAATTTCTGGACGATCGCCAAAGTGCAAGTGAATGTATGAAGCATGAATGCTATACAAGTTCCATCCTTCTTCATTTACTAATTTAGCAGAAAAGCCTTTGATTTTAAACAAGGGTTTTGTTGGAGTTTTGGATAAGCTGGAACGATGAAATTCATGTCCCCAAACTGTTGCGCCTGTAGGTAATATTGGGCTATCCTGCAATGCTGTTGCTTGGCGATATCCTAATGTTAAACGGCTACCCATTTCTGCTTTTGTTGGTAAAATTCCTAACATTGGGTAACTGTTTCCTGAAAAATCTATTATTTCCTCGCATAAGTACATTAAACCCCCGCATTCTGCATAAGTGGGAGTTCCTGTTAAAATGGCTTTTTTAACTGCTTCTCTAATAGGGAAATTCTGAGTTAATTCTTGGGCAAAAACTTCGGGAAAACCGCCACCAAAATAAAATCCTTGCACATTTTTGGGCAAAGTAGTATCATTAATAGGACTCCAAAATACTAATTCCGCACCTAATTTTTCCAGTAAATCTAGGTTGTCTTGATAATAGAAATTGAATGCTTTATCTTGTGCGATCGCAATTCTAACTAGCGATGGCGATGACAGGCAAGATGCCTGTCCTACAGGGGACTGGGTTTTTAATTTTACTTCTGGACTTTTCAGCATTGGTAAGAGTTTTTCCCAGTCAAAACAAGTTTCTCCTAAATGGGCTAATTTAGCAATTACAGCATCCATTTGGGGAAGTTCGGCGGTGGGTATTAAACCTAAATGTCGATCGGGAATTGCAATATCATCTTCTCGGCGCAAAACTCCTAAAATTGGCAAATTCAAAGGTAACAAAGCATCTTTTAAAAGTTCTAAATGTCGATCGCTTCCCACCCGATTTAATATTAAACCAGCTATCTTAATTCTAGGATCGAAAGTGCTGTAACCTTGTGCGATCGCAGCAACAGAACCCGACAACCGACTACAATCAATTACTAATAATACAGCTAAATCCAACAACCGAGCAATATGTGCAGTACTGGCAAAAAAGTTCTCTTCTTCCCCAGTCCCCAGTCCCCAGTCCCCAGTCCCCTTCTTCACCCCATCAAACAACCCCATCACCCCTTCAACTAAAGCAAATTCTACTCCTTGAATATGACGGGAAAAACATTCTTTTACGTAAGTTTCCGAAGTGAGTACCGGATCTAAATTGCGGCAGGGTTTTCCGGTAACATAATGATGAAACATTGGGTCAATATAATCAGGCCCAACCTTAAAAGATTGTACTGCTAAATGGCGATGTTTTAAAGTAGCAAGCAGGGCAAGTGTTACAGTTGTTTTACCTACCCCGCTGCGTTCTCCGGCAATTATTAGACTCATTTTTGGTAATTGGTAGTTGGTAGTTGGTAGTGGGAATTTGCCATTTAATATCTTACAAATTTGTTAGTTTCTTCCTCAACCAACTACCCACTACCCACTACCCACTACCGATTCACTAGCTTGAGAATTTGCGCCGTGACTGCCATACTTTCTTCGTATAACATATCACGACTCCAGCGTTGTAACTGCTGACCTAATAAGCTTTCAGCTTGTTGATCGAACATTGGTGTTACTTGTTCAATGCGACAATTTTGTGCGCCACCGCCTGATTCCATCCGCATACAACCTGCGATTTGCGAACATAAAATTGTACAGCAGTCAGCTTGGGGATTAGTTGACATTAAACGTAAACCAATTAAATCACCAGGAATTTCTCCAGCGGCGATCGGAATTGCGGCTAATTCTACTTCGATTTGGCGTTGATCTGCACCGACAAATTTAATCTTTGTAATGTCATATTCGCCACCTTGATTTTCATAAGCAACTGGATGCCATTGTAACCGAGAAGCAAACCAACCTAAAAACATTAAAGCTTGTGCTGGATTGCCTTTTTCATAATCAATTGTCACCAGATCGATTTCCTTGACATAAGGACGACGTTCTGGGGGATCGAATGCTTCTGCGGTTAACTCTTGCCAATTAAATAAACGCCGCCAATTTAAGTCAGCAACATTCAATCCCGACTCAATCAAATCTTGCACAACTAACAAATCTTCTTCGGTAGCATTGAAGTGAGAAGAGTCAAGAATAATGCAATTGCTAGACTCAGCAATGCGTTTAAATAAATCGTGATTGGGATCTGGTGTTGCTTTCCACCACACGAATTTGGGCAAATCTGCGATCGCCAATTCGGGAATCATCCCACCAATCCGATCTAACGCCGTTTGTGTCCCTCTCAGCGTAATATATTCGCAGCAAATTAACGTCGAACTAGTGCGTTTTTGTACCGGACAATATGCCGAAACTTGCGCGTTTACGCCTTCATCTTCGCCCACAGTTGGACATAGCGCAATGATCCGACAAGGGTTCACAGAAGCGATCGCATCAGCAAAACCTGCCCCAGAAGTATCTAACGCATACTTCGTAGTTTTTACACCGTTACCATCAGCTGTTATCCCATCAACTTTTTTGGCAATTTCTTCTTTTAATTTCGCCAAAGTTTCTGGGTTAGACTTTCCGGTTACTTCCAATCCCAAAGCTTTTTGGGCAACTTCTAAAGCTGCTTGAGTCCGAGGCCCTTCAATCCCATCAATCGGCCCCATATAATATCCTAAAACCGCTAACAGTTGTTGGGTTTCCTCCGGTTCATAAATTACTAAACTAAAAGTTGCTGCCCTAGTTGCAGAGGCAAAAGAACCTTCGTCGCCAGCATTATAACTTTGCCAAATTTGACTTAGTTCAGTTTCAATATCGGCGACAGACACATCTTTCGGTGCTTGTAATGAAACTAATGGTGCAGATGAGGTAGTCATAGTTGATTAGGTAATTGGTAGTTGGTAGTTGGTAATTGGTCATTAGTTATTAGTCATTGGTCATTGGTTATTGGTCAATTGCTTGTACTTATTCATCACAAATGACGAATCACACATGACCAATGACTTATTAGGGTCTTCGCCAACGTTTACCATCGCGGTTAATTAGCAATTCTGCTTCTGCTGGTTCCCATGTTCCTGCTTCATACTGGGGAATTAATGCCGGATCGGTAGGTGTTTCCCATGCTGTAAGTGCGGGAGTAACTACTCGCCAAGCTTCTTCTACTTCATCGGCGCGAGTAAACAAAGTTTGGTCGCCCATCATGCAGTCTAGCAATAAGCGATCGTAAGCGTCACCGCTGGTTTTACCAAAAGCTGTGCCATAACCAAAGTCCATTTCTACTGTCCGAGTTCGCACTTCTAAACCAGGCATTTTCACTTCAAAACGCAGCGCAATTCCTTCGTTTGGTTGAATTCGCATGATCAGAACATTGTTATTAGTTTGATGGGCTGCCGACTGAAATAACAAATAGGGCACTTCCCGAAAATGAATGGCTATTTCTGATACTTTTTTCGGCATCCGTTTGCCAGTTCTTAAATAGAAAGGTACGCCTTGCCAACGCCAATTATCAATCATCAATTTCATCGCTACATAAGTTGGCGTGGTGGAATTAGGATCGACTCCATGTTCCTCACGATATCCCGGCACTTTTTGCCCTTTCATCCAACCCGCAGAATATTGCGCCCGAACTGCTGATTGGGTTAAATCATGGACATCTGCCAAGCGAGTAGCTTGCAAAACTTTTACCTTTTCTGTCCGCACAGAATCAGATTCCAAAGAGTTAGGCGGTTCCATTGCAGTTAAGCAAAATACTTGCATTAAATGGTTCTGCACCATGTCACGCAATGCGCCCGAAGTTTCGTAATAACCTGCGCGGTCTTCTACGCCTACGGTTTCTGCTACAGTAATTTGGACGTGATCGACAAATTGACGATTCCACAAAGGTTCAAAAATCGCATTGGCAAACCGGAATACCAACAAGTTTTGCACCGTTTCTTTGCCTAAATAGTGGTCAATCCGGTAAACTTGTTGTTCTTTGCAATATTGAGTGACAACTCGGTTCAGCGCCCTAGCACTTCCTAAATCTCGACCAAAAGGTTTTTCAATCACCACGCGGGTTTTTGTCGCATCAGCAGTCATTCCCGCATTACCCAACTGTTTAATTGCTTCCCCATACAATTTGGGTGCAACTGATAGGTAAAATACCCTATTTCCTCTGGTACCTCTTTTACTATCTAACTCGGTTAAAAATGCCTTGAGTTTTTGATAGCTTTCTGGGTTGTCAATATCACCGGAACAGTAGAACAAACCTTGAGCAAATTCTTGCCACAGTTCTTCGCTACCCACGCCTTCGGAAAATTCGTCTAATCCTTTCCGCATTTGTTCGCGGAAATAATCATGACTCCAGTCGCGTCGCGCCACACCTACGATCGTCGTTTCTGGTGGTAGTCTCCTCTCTCGTCTTAAATGATAAATTGCCGGAATCAATTTACGTTGAGTCAAGTCGCCAGATGCACCGAAGATTACCAGAATTTGTGGTTCGGGCATCTTTTCTTGCTGTAAGCCTACACGCAGGGGATTGGGTAAAAGTGTAACCATTTTGTTCTTTCTACCTTATATATAGTGTCAATTTTCGATTACGACTTAATTTGTAACCGTATTTCTTCTAACTGTTGCGTTAATTCCTTGACTTGAGCAGTTAAAGAATTAATGATTCCTTCATATTCAGCTTTCAGTTCGGCTCTCACTTCGGCTCTCATTTTCTCCCTTTCATAAGCTAAACGACGTTCCCAATCAATATCTCGCTGTCTGAGTTCGGCTTTGAGTTGTCTGTTTTCTTCCCGCAACCTTTCTAATTCAGCCGCTACTTCAGCTGAACGCTTTTCCCTCTCGATATTCTGTCGCCGAATTTGTTCTCTGAGTCGCTGATTCTCAAAGCGCAACTGCTCTACTTCCGAAAGATTACCCGAAGTACTTCGCTTTGTCTTCGCTGATGAAAGTTTTTCGTCAACTAACCTCTGTACTACTGCACCTGTAGGAATACCATTTGGCGCTAACTCCACTGCCTGTTGCCAAATTTCTATCTGTAACTCTGGTGGAAGTTGGGTCAAGGGACGAACTTGATTTTCCTTTCTCGGCAAAATGTCTCCAATTGGAGACAAATTTTCCATCACCTGAGCAGCACTAATGAAACGATAGGCTGTGGGTCGTGCCATTCCCCACCTATCTCGGCAATAAGCCTCGAAAGTTTTGTGAGTTTCCCGGTGCAGTTTCTTTTCCCGAATTTCTTCCAAAGCTTTGCCGACTTCGTAAAAGGTGTGAAGTCCCCGTTCGATGACAGTTTCTAGTTCGCCAAGCCTCGCTTTTTCAGAAGCATCAAGTTGGGAGTTTAGCTTGCTGTTGTCTGAAATCGTGTTGGTACTTAACATGGCAGTAGTCTCCAATTTGGCAACACAACAGTGGTAATTGAGGTAAAGCTGCTCCCCCTGTGTAGACAGTAGAGACGTTGTATACAACGTCTCTACTACTTTAAGGAGGATGTGCAGCAACGATAGCCTTAATTTACACTGGCTCCAGTTGTTTTACCTTGGTTTCTAAAGAATCCATTAATGATTGGAAGGGTTGGACAAATTTCTCAATCCCTTCGGTGAGAAGTTCATCCATGACTTGATTGATATCAATGTCAATGTCTGGATCTTTTAGATTTTCGATCAGGGTGTAGGCTTCTTCAACTTTAGATTCTACGCGATTGGCAACATCACAGTGATCGGCACAAGCTTCAATTGTGTTCGGTGGTAAGGTGTTAACTGTATCGGGACCGATCAGTTCATCAACGTACATGACATCGCTGTAATTGGGGTCTTTGGTGCTAGTAGAAGCCCACAATAAACGTTGTACTTTAGCACCTTTTGCGGCTAGTGCTTTCCAGCGATCGCTCTCGATAATCTCTTTATACTTTTGGTAAGCAATCTTGGCATTGGCGATCGCCACTTTCCCTTTCACAGTCCGTAATTTTGCTTCGACGTTAATGCTTTCCACACCCGCCTTTAACTTGTTATCAATCCGACTGTCAATGTTAGAATCAATCCGACTGAGAAAGAAGCTAG
Organism: Floridaenema flaviceps BLCC-F50; assembly: GCF_041929275.2. NCBI lineage: Bacteria > Bacillati > Cyanobacteriota > Cyanophyceae > Aerosakkonematales > Aerosakkonemataceae > Floridanema > Floridanema flaviceps. The sequence continues at coordinate 1,934,553 of NZ_JBHFNR020000001.1, forward strand.
CAACCGAAGCAATCTTGCTAATATCTTTACCTTCAGCGGCGCGTTTTTCCAATCCAGAAATGTAAGCCCAAGCAGTATTTACGTAACTATCTACTGAGAATAATAGCGTCACATTCACATTAATCCCATCGGCAATTACTTGCTCAACTGCGGGTAATCCGGCGCTAGTTCCCGGAATTTTGATCATCACGTTTTCCCGACCGATTTCTTGATAGTAACGACGGGCTTCGTTAATGGTAGCTTGGGTATCGTGAGCAATGGTTGGTGGTACTTCAATGCTGATGTAACCATCTAATCCATTTGATTGTTCGTAAACTGGACGAAAGATATCGCAAGCGTGACGAATGTCATCAAAAATTAGAGATTCGTAAATCTTGTAAGTTGGTAAACCTTCGCGGATGCCTTTTTCGATATCGGCATCGTAAATTTTGTTGCCTGCGATCGCTTTTTCAAAAATCGCCGGATTAGAAGTAATCCCTTTAATCCCTCGCTCTTCAATCATTCGTTTGAGTTCACCGGACTCTATCAAATCGCGAGTCAAATTATCCATCCAGATACTTTGCCCGTATTCTTGAATTTCTAAGATATGATTGGTTGCCATGTTCTTCCTTATTTTACTACTATCTACTTGCGAACTGGTTGGTGTAGATTAAATTTTTTATGAACTGGCGACGGCTTTTTCTTTGCTTTCTCTAACACCTTCAGTAATAAAAGATTCCACCAAAGCGACATCTTCTTTACTGCCAATAATTAGCGGCACACGCTCATGCAATTTTTTGGGTACTACATCCATAATTTCCTGCATTCCAGTACTAGCACGACCACCAGCTTGTTGAGCTAAATAAGCTAAAGGTGCAGCTTCATAAAGTAACCGCAATTTACCATCTGGTTTCTTCTGCGTGCCGGGATATAAAAATACTCCTCCCTGGAACAAAATGCGGTGGAAATCTCCTACTAATGCGCCACCATAACGGGCAGTATAACCTTCATGACGATGCACATAACGGATGTAATTCCGAATCGATTCTTCCCACTGCCAAAAGTTACCTTCATTCACACTATAAATCGGCCCATGTTGAGGAATTTGAATGTTTTCGTTAGAGAGAATAAACTCACCTAAACTAGGGTCTAGTGTAAAAGAATGAACACCTCTGCCGATCGAATAAACCAGCATTGTGCTAGGCCCATAAAGTATATAACCTGCGGCAATTTGTTTGTGTCCATTTTGTAACAAATCTAAGGCAGAACCATCTTCATCATTGCCTTCTTGTTGGCGAATTGAAAAGATAGAACCGACATTAATATTGATGTCTATGTTGGAAGAACCATCGATCGGATCGTAGAGCAAAGTATAACGTCCAATTGGGCAATTTTCTGGGATGTAATAGGGTTTTTCCATTTCCTCGGAAGCCAAGCGACAAACTAATCCGCTTTGCTTAAACACCGAGATAAAAACATCATTGGCGTAAATGTCCATCTTTTTGACAGACTCTCCCTGTACATTTACTTCCCCTGTAAATCCCAGGACATTTTCCATTAAACCTGCTCTACTCATCCGGCGAGCAATTAATTTTCCCGCCAAAGCAATCCGATTCATCAAAGCACTTAAGTCTTGTGCGTCTGCTGAGAAACTTTGTAATTGCTGCAACACATGACGGGACAGCGTGGTACAATCCCGGTCTAGGGCAGGTTCCTGAGCTAGAGGCTGAGTAGCTTCCGACATTAATCTTCCTCCTCTCTATAAAAGCCGCTTTTTGAGTGGGGCAGTTGTTCAGATATTGCTCCTGCGATTCATGCCCAAGCGTCTCCTATTAATAATCTTAAAGACGCTTTTTTCAGAGAGCCTCTAACTTTAGATGAACTACAGAAATGCTATTTCCAGATAAAGCATAAACACTTATTAGGCAATAGGTCTTAGGTATTATTTTCTAAACAAAAAGGTCTACCCAAAGTTAGGTAAACCTAACCCAGATCCCCGACTTCTTCAAGAAGTCGGGGATCTATGTGTCTTACTTATTCGATCGAAATAGATTGCGGCCCACTACTTCTACCGTTGTTACCGTCAGTGGTGCTAGAACTAGGGGTGGTAACACCTGTTTGTTGATCTAACCAGCTTTTCACGGGGTCATCATTTAAGCTGAGGCGAAGAATACCTGAGACAAATCCACCCACGAAGGAAACTGGGTTTTGGATTAGTTCTTTAAAAACGGGGGTTAGTTCGTCAAGAAACATAAGCTATATACTGGCGCAGTTGTGATTCCTTTGGGATTGTAGCGCGTAAACTGGGGACTGGGGATTGGGATTGTTGATAAATCAAGGATAGATTTCTTGTATAATTTCTGCGGTTACTATATCTACAGCACGCTTAACTGGGAGACTTAACTCTAAACCAAAGTCTAAATTTTCTGCTTCTATTAAATAGACAGTTACTTCGTTGGGAAAGTCTTGTTTAAAGATTTTGCGTCCGGCTGCGATCGCATGATGCCAGCGAAAGTCATGTAAAGTATAACTAGCTTCTGGCAACTCTTCTAAAACTTCTCCTGGCACTTTATAAACCGCTCCCGGTTCCGAACCACTGTTACTAGCATCAATAATAATTAAAGATGTGCTACCTCTTGCTTGAAACATCACATCTATTCCACCCGTACCGCAGTCAAAAACTCGCACATTATCTCTGGGATTTTCTGCTAAGTGACGTTGCAAGCGTTGAGCAACTATTACACCTACACCATCATCGCATCGATTTAAATTACCACAACCAATAATTGTTAGCATAAAATTATTTTCAAGTTAGCCATCGACAGATCGATCGCGATTCTCTCTTTCCAAAATGCGATCGCAAACCATATTAAGAAAGTACGTTGTTGCGCTTTAGCGCTATAGTTTAGCGCTAAAGCGCAACAACGTACCTAGATTCTTTTTAGAATTAAGCAGTTCTAAATCTTGCTAATTCCTCCCCTGTTTTGGCATCATGAGCATGAACAGTACAAACTAAGCAAGAGTCGAACGATCGCGCAACATGACCAACTTCGATCGGATCGGTAGGATCGGCAATAGGTGTACCAACTAAAGCTGCTTCAATCGGCCCTTTTTTACCTTCACCGTCGCGAGGGCCAACATTCCAAGTGGTAGGCGCAATAATCTGGTAATTTTTAATCTTACCTCCCTCTACTTCTACCCAGTGACACAGAGAACCTCTGGCAGCTTCCGTTGCACCCCAGCCCCGACCATCTCTCTGGGTTGGTTTAATATAGAAAGGTTCGTTTAAGCGGAACTCTCGCAAACAGCGTTCTGCTTGGCGATACAGTTTGACGATTTCATGTACTCTCGCTAGTTGCCGGAGATGGATACTAGCACCACCCATTTTCTTGAAACAATCAAGAATCAACCCGTCGTAGTGTTGCCAATCTTCACCATGTTTGCCACCCGCTACCAGTTGTCTTGCTAATGCGCCTGCTTCCAAACGTCCGAAATCAGCGTGAAGGACTGCACTAGACCAAGTATAGGCGTTATCAAAGTCGTGGGTGTTTTTTTCTGTTGGTTTCGTGGTGCGATCGAACGGATGCACATCTCCAGTCCCTTCATCATACCAAGCATGAGTGGTATTCTCACGGGCAAAGGTGTGATCCATCAAAGAGTGAGTATCGCTAAAGCTGTCATACACTCCACTCTTCATAATCACCGCTGCATTTCTGCCCTCAATCGTCGGTTTTTGATACTTATCTTCGTGTGGTAAATATCCCCAAGTGACGTATTTTCCTACACCAACGCCGTATTTATCCAACCCAATATCTAAACCCATGCGCCAGTAAAAACCTAAATCCGAGTTAGCGTGTTTCGGGTCTTCCTCCAACCATGCCATAAAATCATCATAAGTTTGAATTTGTTCGTAGCGTTCCAACGAACAACCCAACCAGGCAGGTTCTAACCAATTGGTGCGAAAATATTCCAAGATTGACCAAGCGCGAGTGATATCAGTTAAGGTAGGGGCGCACATTACACCACCCGGCACCATATAACTAGAGTGAGGCCATTGTCCGCCTAATAAAGCATAAATTTCTACTGGTTTGGCAGAGATTGTTACTCCTAGTTCGTAGGATTTACCTGTGTAGGGGGCGAATCTGTAACAAGCTTCTTCGTAGAATGAACTATGTTGGTATTTTTTGTTGGTTAGATCGATCGCAAACAACCCATAAAAATAGCGGGGAATACTTTGGATTGTTTCTGCTAATTGTCCTAAGTTTCTGGCTAAAATAGCATTGCGCGGAACTTCTGTACCCCAAGCGGTATCCAATGCCCAAGAAGCACAGGTGAGGTGAGAACCTCCACAGATTCCGCAAGCACGCGGGGTTACAATTAATCCAGCTTGGGGGTCTTTGCCTCGTAAAATGATTTCAAAGCCTCGAAATAGTTCGGCATGAGTCCAAGCGTTGGTGACGTATCCATCTTGTATTTCCACTCGTACATCTAAGTCGCCTTCTACTCTTCCGACTGGCGAAATGTCTAAGGTTTGAACTGGCATTCTTTATTGTCTCCTCTCTGAAAGTTTTACTTTTTTGTCATTGGTCATTTTTTTGTACGCAGATGAATGCAGATGAACGCAGATGTTCATGATGGTTTTTTGTTGGACACAAATGACAAATGACAAATGACAAATGACAAATGACCAATGACCAATGACAAATGACAAATGACAAATAACCAATGACTAAACTGTGAAAATGTCTTCTTCTGCCCAGTCGGGTGTTGCATCTTTTGCTACTACTGTGAGTAGGGCATAATCTTTTTTGTTGACTCCTGTTGGCAGTTCTTTGGGTACGCCCATCACCGTTTGGGTTTTGAAGACTGTGCCTGGTTTAAGATCGTGGAAGGGAAACTCTGGTTCTGTGCAACCTAAACAAGGCATTCCAGCACGAGTTTTGGAGGAGACTCGGTTCCATAATATCCGGTTGCAGGAGGAGTGTGTCATCGGTCCCCGGCAACCTAAGTCGTAGAACAGGCAACCTTTGCGTTGTCCAAACTCACTGGTTGAGGCTTTGTAGGCAAAGTGGACGTTGCGGGTACAGCCTGTTTGGGTGAAGCTTTTGAAGAAGGTTTGCGGACGGTTTAGTTCGTCTAAGGTGATGTCTGCGATCCTTCCGGTGGCGATCGCTACTAGAATTTGAGTAATCCAGTCTGGATGTGCAGGACAACCTGGAATATTTATCACTGGCAGTCCGGCTTTAGAAACATAATCTTTGCCTAAAAAACCGCCTTCTTTGCGTTTGAGAAATTGTAACCCTGTAGAGTCGCTGGGGTTAGGTGCCATCGCTGGGATACCTCCCCAAGTCGCACAGTCTCCCACCGCAACTACAAAACTCGCTGCTTTTGATAAGTCGGCAAGCCAATCTTTCATCGGACGGTGAGCAAATCGATTCCAGGTTCCTGTACCATTGGGAGCATTGATTACCGATCCCTCAAATACTAGGATATCCAAAGAAATCTTTCCTTCTACGCAATCCCATAGCAATTTTTGCAGGTTGTCTCCTAGTTCGACTCCTAACGAAGGATGCCACAAAATGTTAATCCCAAAGTCGGTTACTAAGTCGCAAGCACTGGGTTCTTCTGCATTTAAAAATGACATTGTGTTGCCAGAACAGGCACCACCTTGAAGCCAAAGGACATTGACCATACGCCACCTTAGATTCTCAGTTGTTGTAATTTTTCACAGGAATTTAGGTGGCTTTCTTCACTATCTGCCACCCCAATTGTAATTGTGTAATTCTTCTTATCATCAAACGAATTTCTTAGGTTGTCTGCTTAATTTAAGGAATATTTCATATTTCTAAAAGTGAGAATGTATTGATATTTTGACAATAAAAAAATTGTTAATTAACAAAAGTTAAGAAAGATTAAATTGAGTCAAGCGATCGCACTATTTATAAAGTATTTGCCAAAACTGAAAAATTTTAGTACGTTTAAGATTACGTCGATCGAGTTAGCGCACAGAACTTAATTAAGAATTTCTGTCGTTAATCAAGATCAATTTTAGTCGATCAAGAGATTGAGGGGAAAGTTTTGTGACACCAAGCATGACTGAGGTGGCAGTTAAGGCTGCGATAACCGCTATTGAATCTGAATCAGCAACTTTAGAAGAAAAAATCGAAATGCTGATCGAATTAGGGATGGAATTGCAAAAAAAGCCTAAAGAAATTCAGGATCTTTGGAATGCTGTGTCACTCTATTCTCATGCTTTGGAATTATGCAAGGAACAGTTTCCATTTCTGAAAGCAAGGGTGCTCACAGGGATGGGAACGGCTTTGCGATCGATCCCCAACGAAGACGCGGATTTGTTACAACAAGCTAGGGAATGTTATCAATCTGCACTCCCTTTGTTGCAAGAATATGCTTCCCCAGAAGAAGTAGCAGAAACGGAAATGAATCTGGGTTTAGTTTTACAAGCTTTGGTTCCTTTTCATCAAGCTAGATTGGTGGATAGCATTCAGTTATATCAGCGGGCTTTAAGGGTATTTAAGGGCGATAGTTATCCCCAAGAATTTGCGATTTTGCATAATAATATTGCGATCGCTTACCTTTCTATGCCAATGTCTTCGGAAGGGGAAGATATGCGACAAGCTTTAGCTGTACAATCTTTTCAACAAGCTTTGGAATGGATTTCTTTAATCGACCATCCGAACGAGTATGCAATGCTACAAAATAATTTGGGCAATGCTTTACAGTATTTACCAAGTGCTCATGCAGTAGATAATAATTGGCGGGCAATTAGAGCTTATGATGAAGCTTTGAAAGTTCGTAATCAACGGGATACGCCGATCGAATATGCGAATACTTTAGCGAATAAAGCTAACGCTTTAAGCAATCTTCCTGATGATTCAGAACATCCTGAAGCTGGTAATGATAATAACTTGTTGCAAGCAAGGGGATATTATCAGGAAGCTGCGGCTATTTTTCGCCAATATGGAAGGTTTGAACAGGCGGAAATGGTGGAACAGGCGATTAGTGATTTATAGGTTTTAAGGGTTGAGTTACTATTTTTAGGAGAAGGCAATGAATGAGTTAATAAACGATCCATTGGTACAGGATTTTATCTCTAGCTTTTTTGCGGGAGAGGTTAACTTGGAGACAGGGTTAGTTTGGTTGGGGATTGCGATCGCTTTTTCAATTCTTGGAGGTGCGATCGGTGGCGTATTATTAGCAGGAAAAGATCTCGGTTATCGACTTTCAGCGATGATTGGGGGATTATTTGGGCCAGCAGCAATTATTCCTGCTACTGTACTTGGGTTAATTGTACTGGCAATTAATTAATTTTAAACCGCAAAGAACGCAAAGGACGCAAAGAAAGGAGAAAAAGTTATGTTAGAAGTGGGTTGGTTTTCTACGAAGTTACTTTTTAAAGGGAAGTTATTACGAAATCCTGGTTATTTTGCTAGACAAACGGCACTTGGAGTGATGATTGGCTTTTTGTTACTAGTAGGACTTGATAAACTGGGTAGTGAATTATGGTTATCAATTCCAGTATCGGGTTTTTTGACTGGGGTATTTATGCCGTTTTTACTGAAAGATGTAAAAATGCAGTAATAATACTAAATCCGGGTTAACTATCCCTTTTATAATGAACCGCTCCAGACACAGAGGACGCAGAGAGAAGAGGGAGAAAATACAGGGGTTACTAACCCGAATTTAGTAAAATTTGGCATTTTCATCGAAATTAACCGATCGCAAATCACTACCAATTTCCATAATTATGGTTCAAGCGCCAAATCAAGTAGAAACAAGTTCGACGCTGGAAGAACTGGTACGAGAAATCGATCGCTATGAGTCGATCGCTAGTCAATGGGATGAGTCGCAACGGGTAATAGTGATGGGATTGAAAAGGGCGATCGAAGCTTTACATCGCGAAGCTTTGATCCGCCTGATTCGCAATGTTAAACAAGATTCTTTATCTGCTTTGCGGCGTGCGGCTGAAGATGAGGTAGTATACGGGTTATTGCGTTATTATGACTTGGTAAAATCGCCTCAACCGCCTTTGGAAGAAAGAGTTAAACTGGCTTTGGCGGAAGTTCGACCAGGATTGCAAAGCCATAATGGAGATGTGGAACTGGTGGCGATCGATCTACCTACCGTTAAAGTTAGATTAACAGGAACTTGTAGTAATTGTCCGGCTTCCACTCTTACTTTATCCGATAGTGTAGAACAAGCGATTAAGCGTTACTGTCCAGAGATTACCCAAGTAATAGCTGTAGAAACAACTAATTTTTCGCCTAATCAAAATTTATCTCAAAGTGTAGATTCTGATTGGATAGAGGTAACGTCACTCGCTGAAGTTCCTACCCAAGGAGTTTTGGCGATGAAATTGTTCGGTAAATCGCTAATATTATCTAAAGTTGGTTCTCAAGTTGTTTGTTATGAAAATGCTTGCAGTCATTTTGGTGAACCGTTAGATTCTGGGAATGTTAGCTATGGAATTTTAACTTGTCCTAGTCATAAGTTTCGCTATCTTTTGGAAACTGGGGAATGTTTGACTTCTCCAGAAGTGTCTTTGCAATCTTATCTGGTACAGGTACAAGATGGACGAGTGTTTGTTGAAATAAGGCGATAGCGATCGCTATTTTTTGTTAAGTAGGTGCAAATAAATAAAGTGAGAATAGTTATCTAAGGATGGGGCGGGCAGGATGCCCACCCCACAAGAAAAATGAAACAACCCTGGGGCCTTGAATGTTTAACCCCCTTGACATTTTGCTCTCAAAATGAGAGAGTGACAATATAGCTAAGAATTTAAATAATCTTGATGAACTTATGATTGTGCGAAAAAGTTTTCTTACCTATCTCAATCAAAATGCACCTAATTTCAATTCGCAATCTCCGTAATGATGCAGCTAAGTATCCTGATGTCAGGACGCAGATTGACAAATGGTACGAGATTGTAAAAAATGCAGAATGGCAAAATTTAGAAGATGTGCGTAAGGTTTATCGAGATGCTGAAGCAGTAGGAAACTTTACTGTATTTAACATTAAAGGCAACGATTACCGTCTGATTGTTGGGATTGATTATCAAACGCAGAAGGTTTATTACAAATATTTTTTAACCCATAGCGAATACGACAAAGATGGATGGAAAAATGACCCTTACTTTTGATCGAAGTGCTTATCAAGCCTTGCTAGCTGAAGTTGCTCCACAGGCAATTGAGACAGAAGCAGAATACGAACGTTTGTTGAAAGTTGTAGAACAGTTAATTTTTGCCAAAAATCGTACACCGGAGGAGCTAGCTTTACTCGATTTATTAGTAACGCTGATTGAAGTATACGAAACTAAAAACTATCCATTCGAGAAATCTACTCCATCTGAAATGCTGCAATATGTCATGGAAACGAGCGGCACTCGGCAAGCAGATTTAGTTGGAATAATTGGTTCGAGTGGGGTAGTATCTGAAGTTGTTAATGGCAAACGTTCGATTAGCAAGGCACAAGCTAAAGCTCTTGGCGAATATTTCAAAGTTTCGCCTAACTTATTTATTTAATTTTGCATAGCGATCGCTATTTTGTGTTAAGTATTTGCTCTCTATCAAAATGTGATTGACAAACTCGCAGATATAACTTAGCATCGAATTAAGTGCTAATTCGATGCTAAAAAATGATAAACCTTTCAAAAGATATACATTCTCTCACCGACTTTAAACGAAATACGACTGAATTTTTGCAGCGGATTAAGCAAACAAAACATCCTTTGGTTCTCACTGTAAATGGAAAAGCTGAGTTAGTTGTTCAAGATGCAGAATCTTATCAGCAACTTTTAGAAGCTGCTGAATTAGTAGAGACTTTAAAGGGAATTAAATTAGGCTTAGAACAAATGCAAGAAGGAAAAGGTAAAAAAGCCGAAGAGTTTTTTAATGAACTGTTTGATAAGTTAGACAGTTCACGATGAATCAAAAATACAAAGTTGAATAAACTATGTCAACATCAACTGTAATTGATATCGCTACACTAATAACTCGATCGCCTGACACCTGTGGCAACCGTCCTCGCATTGCTGGAACTAGAATAACGGTAGGCCGAATTGCTACTTTGTGGAAACAAGGAGTAACACCAGAAGAAATGGTAGATAATTGGCCTTATTTAAATCTAGCGCAGGTTTATGCAGCTTTGGCTTATTATCACGCTAACAAAGCAGAAATAGAAGCTATTTTGACAGCAGATGAAACCCAATACGATCGCTATTTAAGGGAATAGGGTTATGGTGCAAGTGTAATGGCACAAATTCGCGCTAATATCCAGAAGAAACTCCAAAAATTTGAAACATGATAAAATTTACTAATCGCAAATATTTTTTATAGTGTAAGTTAGAGGATAAAGATCGTTACACAGGAGCAACTACCCTGCCTACCGCAGCACAGACTTTAACTTGCTTTATTCTCTGCCAGAGGCTAACCAATTTTTATCGACCTATCTTCATGGTACGTCTAGATAGGCGCATAAATAAAATATACATTTTGGCTGGCGATGAAACAGAAATCGAGATCGATAGTAATGGGAATTGGGAGTACCTATGACACAACCAAACTTTGAACAAATGAGTCGGAAAGAACTTCGTACCTATATACTTGAACATCGAGATGACGAAGAAAGCCTTTCATGCTTACATGGATAGGCTAGCTAATGCGCCAGTTTTAGCCAGTGGAACGCTTGAGGATTTACAAGATCCGAATCTGTTTGGTGAAATCCTGGAAAGAGTTGAAAAAATTAAGAGGGAAAATAGAACAGCTGATGGTTAAGCGATCGCATTTTCACCACATCTAAAAAAAGCATATCGTCTTTCCATCCACACCCACCCGGAAATCAATTTCATGGGTAATAGCGAAAATCGGTTAAAACCGACTGCAACACCAAAAGTTTATCAATAATTCTTCAGTCCATGTTTTTAATTTTCTCCCTTGATCTTACGTCGAAAAACTTCTTCCATTTGTTGTTGACCTTTGCGAAACTCCCAAACGTTTCTCAACAAAAGTTTGTATCTCCGCAGACATCATTGAAAAACCTCCTATGCTGCTGTTACTTTTCGACTAGAAAAAACGATTCCCCCATCTTCCCGTTTTCTATTTCAAGCCTAGTTTTTTCCGAAACTCTTCATCGTATTCCGCTTGTTGCCAATTCTTAGCAGATTTAACTTGTTCGGCAGTTAGATTTTTTGCACCTCTGAAATTAGTACATCCGTACCGAATGTCAGAATCTAAACATTTGAGGTCTGCACCGCTGAGGTCTGCACTGCTGAGGTCTGCACTGCTGAGGTCTGCACTGCTGAGGTCTGCACGCTTTAGGTCTGCATTGCTGAGGTCTGCACGCTTTAGGTCTGCACTGCTGAGGTCTGCACGCTTTAGGTCTGCATTGCTGAGGTCTGCATCAGGACCAATCAAGTACATATTTTTACCAGACGGAGCGAAATCTTTAGGAAATTTAGTTTCCTTATCGTAAATAGAATTTGTGAGGTCGGCATCATTGAGCTTGGCATCACGGAGGTTGGCATCACGGAGGTTGGCACCACGGAGGTTGGCGGAGTAGAGGTTGGCACTGCCGAGGTCGGCACTGCTGAGGTTGGTATCACTAAGGTTAGCAATGCTGAGGTCGGCACCACCAAGGTTGGTACTGCTGAGTTCGGCACCGCCGAGGTCGGCACCGCTGAGGTTGGCACCACGGAGGTTGGCGGAGTAGAGGTAGGCACTACGGAGGTCGGCATCACGGAGGTAGGCACTGCTGAGGTCGGCACCACGGAGGTAGGCACTGCTGAGGTCGGCATCACGGAGGTAGGCACTGCTGAGGTCGGCACCACGGAGGTAGGCACCCTTGAGCTTGGTCTTATCTAGGTTGACACCGAGTTTTACCAGACCGTTCAAGTGCTTGAATTCTTCCCGGACTATCTTTCTGTTCTTGATGCTCCCTGAGAGTTGCTAAAAGTCCATATTTCTCAATCTCTCTCATGGTAAAGAATCCCAGGAAGAGCAGTAAAGCGGGGACAAAAATCCAACCAAGTCCAAAACCAACTCCAAAAAACTTAATGCGATTATTTCGTCTTTGTCTCAAACTTTTATCAATAAACTCTTTCGCCAAATCCGATAACCTAAGATTTCCACCTTCCTGCTTCTCAAACACCTTCGCCTCAGTCAAAACTTTCCCCCCAAGCAAATAATCTTTCACCCTCTCCTTATCTCGCCACCTCTTAGCCGCATCTTCAATTTCCCGTTTTTGAATCAACTTTTTCTGATTGTCAATAATCAACTGACGCAACAAACCCCATTCCCGAATCAAAGCTTCATGTACAACCTCAACCGTTTCTTCCCCAGTCGCCTCATTGCGTCCCGTCACCACCAAACGCTTATCAGCTAACTGCTTCACCAAATCCCAGTTATCATCTCCTACCTCAGCACGGGTAGCCTGCTGTCGGGTGTCGTCTGTACCTTCCCCCACACGCACCAACTGGATAAAGATTTGCTGTATCTGTTTCCCGTCAATCTTCTGAGTCAGTTCCTCATATACTGATTGTGCATAAACAGCCAGCGCCTTCTCCACACCTTTGATATCGTCGTAAGCATCGTGGGTGAGCCGATTGTTTTTCTGTTTTCCCCACAACTGCTCTAAAGCAAACTCCAGCAAAGGCAGATTTCCCGGTTCCCGCTTCACCGCATCCAGAATTCGCTCAGTCAGCCCCTCCTCCAGTTTTACGCCTATTTCCTCTGCTGGACACTCAATTGCTTCCCGCATCTCCTCCCGGTTCATTGCGCCCAGCAATTGCGGCTTATGCTGCTGTAACGCTGCTCCAAAAGTCGGGTAGTTCAGTAGGTAACTCAAAAAATCAGCCCTTAGCGTCAACACTACCGTCAAATCGTTCGGCGCAGACTGAATAGCTGCCAGCAACGCATCCACAAACGGCAGTTGCTCGGTATCATTGCGCGGGTTATAAAGTTCTTCAAACTGGTCAATTACTAACAGCAACCGTTTGCCGGGATAGCGTACCAAAATGCTTGTCACCACCTGCGGTAACGTCAACTCCCGTTTCAAGTCAGTTACCAGTTCCGCTGCTCTACCAGGTTGCTGAATTTCGTCTAATTCTGGTTTCAGCAATCGCACCAGCGCCGAAGCAAGTCCAAAAAAAGGTTGATTCTGAGGGCGAAAAGACTCAATCAGCAAATTTCCCTTTTGTCTCAACTTGGGAATCAGTCCCGCAAATACAACCGAAGATTTGCCGCTACCAGAAGCACCAATAACAGCGACTAACGGCTGTCGATATACAACTTCAACTAAACTATCGACAAACTTCTGCCGCCCAAAGAAAAACTTTTCATCCTGCTCCCGAAATGCCGACAAACCGCGATAGGGACAATCGTCGGCGCTAATTACTTTTTTTCAATAGCACCTTGAAACAGCCGTCTGATAGGCTCTTTAACTCTCTGCAAAGCTTTTACTGTATCTAACTGCACTTCGTAGGTGATAACCCCAGGCAGAAGATTCAATGCCAATTTTGCTTTCCCTTCTACAGGGGTTTTTGGTTCGTTGAGCTTGTCTCGAATCTGGCGCAACAACTCCAGCAACTCAGCCGGATAGTTGGCATTGGGATTATTCTCAATCAGTTCTACCTCCTGCACCACAACGTCAATGGCCTTCTGCGCCTCGACTTCTTCGACTGCACAAGTGCGTGCTTCTAGCGCCAGCACGTCCCAATACTCAGCCTCATGCTGGCGAAGTTCTGGTAAAACTTCTTCCCGAATTCTTTGCTCTATAGCGTTTTTGGCAAAAATTTCGTCCGTCATGGCAAGACGCTTCTCCACCTTGCCAAGAGTCTCGTATCGCAATTCTATGGCTTTTTCTAAATCAGCTAATCTGCGGCTTGGGGGCATTTAAGCATAACTCCTATGAAATTCAATTGTTTTATTACCCTATCGATCACTTTATCCAGTGGTTATATCCGTAAGTTTTCCGGTTTGTCAAGGTGCTGAATATTTGTAAACGGGGGCTTGCGTAGATATTAAGTATAATTTTCTTGCGAAAGATTGCAAAAACTGCGATCGCAATTTTCTTACTTAGACAAGTGCGAGCGTGCTATCATGGTCGCCCCCCAATCAAATTCATCGCCCAAATCTCATCTAAACTATATTCCTCCAGCCATTTTTCTAAATCTAAAGAGTCAGCCCAAGTCATCGTTGTTAACCCATCTTCAGCATCACAAACCAGCACTTCTTTAGGGTGCAAAAATCTGATTAGTCTATCTGAATGGGTTGCTACAATTAGTTGAGTTCTTTTGGCAGCTTCTCGCATTAAGTCGGCAAGTAATTTCAATAACTCTGGATGCAAACTTACTTCCGGCTCATCAATCAGAGTAACAGAAGTTAAATCTCGACTTTGTAGCAGAGTAACTAACCAAAGAAATCGCAAAGTTCCTTCAGAAAGTTGATCCATATAAAGAGGTTGAGAAAAATTTTTATCCTTCCAAGTCATTGCCAAAGTTCCTGCTGCTACTGGTGGAAAGCTCAACCTTTCAAAATCAGGAAAAGCCGCAGCAAGTGTATCTTCTACTATTTCAAATCTATCCGGGTCTGTTTCGCGCAAATAATAAAGGCAGGAAACTAAATCTTCTCCATTAACTCCGGGTAATTTTGCTGGACGCATTGCTTGAGGTAAACGCACAGGACTTCTGGGAGCAACATTCAATTCCCAGGCTCTATAAAAACTACATGAAGCTAATTTCTTTCGCAAAACTTCCGGTTCTTTGTACATTTTGGGAACCTGAGAAAGGGAAGTTTCTAAAGGATTATGTTCCCAATTAGGGCGCAATATTCTTTCATATTCTGGATCGTAATATCTAATATCTAAACCACGAGAATCGATATATTTAAAAGGTGCAGTTGTAGATGGATTTCGCTGTTGAGTTAAAGTTTCTACAGCGATTTCATAAAACTGACCTTTACTAGCAAGTTCGAGACAGTAATTCAAGGGGTTTTGGTTTTCTACAGGCATTGACAGAGATATTGTCATACTATCTGCCTTATCTCTTGTCAACATTTGATTAAGACCGCTAAATTCGGAAATTTTTGACTGTAATTGACCATTTGCAGAAGCTGCCAATAGTGAAAATATCTCTAAAAAAGAAGTTTTACCTACACCATTAGCACCAATTATTACTGTCAAAGGTCGCATCTCAATTTCAACTGAAAATAAGCGACGGAAACCTTCAATACTTATGCTTTCAAAGGAATTCATATTATTTATTTCCCATGTTTTTTCCGAGAAATTTATCCTAAAATTGCGATCGCAGATAGTAGCTTGATAGTAAGTGTTATTCTCAGGTCATAATTATAAGCTGATGCACTTTTAGTCTTCCGTTTTTTTATGATAACTCCAGAAGCAGTTCCCTCTCCCCTTCTCTCACCTCAAGGTGCAAAAGTGATTATTGGTGGTTTGGGAGATTCTATCATCCCGACTCCGATCGCACCTACTCCGAATACTTTATTCGGCCCCAGAGGTATTTGTTTAGTTGATAATGGTTCTTTTTGGGTGGCGGATACGGGACATCATCGTTTGTTAGGATGGCGATCGCATCCGCAATCAGATAATCAACCAGCAGATTGGATAATCGGACAACGTGACTTTTTTAGCGAAGGCAAAAATGCTAACGGTAATCCTACTGCTTCTACCTTAAGTGTTCCGACGGGAATTTGTATTTGTGGAGAAGGTTTAGCTGTTGCTGATGCTTGGAATCATCGCGTTTTGATTTGGAAAAAAATCCCAAAAGATAGTAATGTTCCTGCGGATATTGTGTTAGGACAAGCTGATTTTTCGCAAGGGGAACCAAATCGGGGATTTATGGATACGGCGTGCGATCGCTTGCATTGGTGTTATGGGGTTTTCTATCATCAAGATAAGTTATTTGTTGCTGATACCGGAAATCGTCGAGTTTTGATTTGGAATCAGTTACCAGAGTCAAACGGACAACCTGCGGATTTAGTTTTGGGACAACCTGATTTTACCTCTCGCAATGAGAATGGCGGCGGAACACCGACAGCGGCGAGTATGCGTTGGTGTCACAGTATTGCGATTTGGCAAGGTAATTTAGTAGTAGCGGATGCTGGGAATAATCGGATAATGTTGTGGGATGGCATTCCCAAGGAAAATAATACTCCCTGTGTGGCAGTGTTGGGACAGTCTAATTTTGAGCAAGTAGAACTCAACCAAGGAGTTTACCTTCCAAGTGCGGCAAGTTTAAATATGCCTTATGGGGTGACGGTAGCGAAAGATTGGTTATTAGTTGCTGATACTGCTAATTCTCGCTTATTAGGTTGGCAGTTTTCGGGAGATTTAAAATCGCTTCAAGGTAAACCTGCAAATGCTTTGATTGGACAATCTGATTTTCAAAGCAAAGGGGAAAATCGAGTTTATGGTTTACCGTTGCGAGATAGCTTTTGTTGGTGTTATGCAGTAGAGGTTTGTGGGGATACAGTTGCGATCGCTGATTCAGGTAACAATCGAGTTATGCTGTGGAAGTTAAATAATCCTTAATTGGTGTTTACTAAGAAAGGTTGAAATTTTGGTCAATCTGACTTGCGATCGCTTAAATATAAGTATGGTAAAAAAAACGATTGCAGTAAACAGTAAAGCTGAATGTACATCTGCGTTCATCCGCGTTCATCTGTGGTTAAAATCCAAAATTTAGTAACCTCTAGTTTTAGAGATTTTTTTGAACCGCGAAGACGCGGTAGCGCAGCGATTCGCGATAGCGAATTAGGACACGAAGGAAGAAGAAGAAAGAAAAGATTAAGATTCTAATTTTAACAAAATGATAACCAATATTAACTTAAAAATAGCTGAAGAAATTCGAGTACGTGGTACAGTCCAAGGAGTAGGATTTCGCCCGACAGTTTATCGCCTTGCTAAACTTTGTGATTTGCGAGGTGAAGTTTGTAATGATGGGGAAGGCGTACTGATTAAAGTTGTTGGAACTGCGGAAGCTGTAGAAACTTTTGTCGATCGACTTCAAGAAGAATGTCCGCCTTTAGCAAAAATTGAAGCGATCGCACGTTTACCCCTATCCTACCCACCAAACTATACAGATTTTACCATTACTCAAAGTATTAGTAATAAAGTCAAAACCAGCATTACTCCCGATGCTGCAACTTGTCCTCAATGTAAAGCAGAAATCTTCGATCCTTTTAGCCGTTGGTATCGCTATCCCTTCACTAATTGTACTCATTGCGGCCCTCGTTTAAGCATTGTTCGCGCTATTCCTTACGATCGCCGCAACACCAGCATGGCAAATTTTACCATGTGTTCGGAATGCGCGAAAGAATATGCAGATGTCACAAATCGCCGCTTTCACGCCCAACCTGTCGCCTGTCATTTTTGTGGCCCAAAAGCTTGGTTAGAACGAGCAGATGGTAAACCCATTGTATCAGATATGTTCTCCATGTTGGACGATGTGGACGCAGTTTGTACTCTATTACAACGAGGAGAAATTGTTGCGATTAAAGGTATTGGTGGAATTCATCTCGCTTGTGATGCCACCAATGAAACCGCAGTGCAAAAACTTAGAGAACGCAAGCATCGCTATCACAAACCCTTTGCTTTGATGGCAAAGAATTTAGAAATTATCGAGAAGTATTGCGTTATTAATGAGTTGGAAAGGGAACTGTTAGAAAGTGCTGCTGCTCCCATTGTACTATTACAATTAAAAGAACACAACACAGAAATTTTAAAACCTATTGCTGCTTCGGTTGCGCCTAATATTAAATCTCTCGGTTTCATGTTGCCTTACACACCGTTGCATCATCTGATATTGCGGCGAATGGAACGTCCGATCGTACTCACCAGCGGCAACCTTTCCGATGAACCACAATGTATTAGTAATGAAGTAGCAAAGGAGAAGTTGAGTAAAATCGCTGATTATTTTTTGCTGCACGATCGAGATATTGTCAATCGGGTTGATGATTCGGTAGTCAAAGTAGTAGGAAATCGCCCCCAAATCTTACGTCGTGCGCGTGGGTACGCACCCGCACCAATCCGCTTGCCATCAGGATTTGAACAAGCTCCTCCTATTTTAGCAATGGGGAGCGAATTGAAGAATACTTTTTGTTTGTTGCGAGAGGGAGAGGCGATTTTATCGCAGCATTTGGGAGACTTAGAAAATGTGGCGGCGCTGACAGCTTATCGGGAAACATTGGAATTGTATTTGCATTTGTTTGAACATAAACCAGAAGCGATCGCACTAGACCTCCATCCCGAATATCTCTCGACCAAAATAGGTAAAGAATTAGGAATTAATCCCGTCTATTCTATTCAACATCATCACGCTCATGTTGCAGCTTGCATGGCAGAAAATGGGGTAACTTTAGAGACTAAACCGATTTTGGGAATTGCCTTAGATGGTTTAGGTTATGGTGAAGATGGCACGCTTTGGGGGGGTGAGTTTCTCTTAGCAGACTATCGCAGCTATGAAAGATTGGCAAGCTTCAAACCAATTGCTATGTTAGGAGGAGAACAAGCAATTTACCAACCTTGGCGGAATACTTACGCTCACCTGATGGCAGGATTTGATTGGGAGGAATTGGACGTAAAATATAGAGAGTTAGAAATTGTGGAATTTTTAGACAAACAACCGCGATCGCTCTTAAATCAAATGTTAGCAAAAGGAATCAATTCTCCTTTAGCTTCTTCCGCAGGACGCTTGTTTGATGCGGTAGCTGCTGCTTTGGGAATTTGTTGCGATCGTGCGAGTTATGAAGGACAAGGCGCAATCGAATTAGAAGCTTTAGTTACTGATATTGATGGGGAAATAGGATATCCTTTTGAAATCATCTCTGCGCCGATTTCCTATTTAGAACCTCGGACAATGTGGCAAGCATTATTAACAGATTTACAACAAGGAGTTTCCCAAAGTGCGATCGCAACTCGATTTCATTTGGGATTGGCAAAAGCGATCGCATCTATGGTAAATCATTTGCGGGAAACTCACGCTTTTACTCAAGTTGCTTTAACAGGAGGTGTCTTTCAAAATCAGGTGTTATTAGAACAGGTTAGTAAACATCTAAAAGTGATGGGTTTAACAGTTTTAACTCATAGTTTAGTACCTGCAAATGATGGCGGATTGTCTTTGGGACAAGTTGCGATCGCAGCAGCGCGATCGATATCATAATTGATTGTAAATTGCTTGAGAAACTGGAAAATATGAAAACTTTTACTGCAATTATTGAACGAGATCCAGATACAAAACTCTATGTAGGTTACGTCCCTGGATTTCCCGGAGCACATTCCCAAGGTGAAACTTTAGATGAACTACAAGAGAATCTCCGTGAAGTAATTGAGATGCTTTTAGAAGACGAGAATCCTGCCTTTCAAATGGAATAATAGCAATTAAATTTCAACTTACAAAAGGTAACATAAAATGTGTTTAGGAATCCCCGGTCAAATAGTCGAAATAACAGACGTAAAAAATAAACTTGCAACCGTCGATATTAGTGGCGTAAAACGCCAAGTTAACATCGCTTGTATCGTTGATGATACCCATCCCGTTGAATCTTGTTTAGGAGATTGGGTATTAGTCCACGTCGGTTTTGCCATGCAACGAATAGACCCCAATGAAGCAGCAGAAACCCTAAAATTACTGGAGGAACTAGCAGAAATTCAAGAATCACTAACGGTTAGTAATTAACTTTTCCCAAATGACAAATGACCAATGACTAATGACAAACTACTATGAAATACATAAACGAATTTCGCGATCCACAAAAAGCCCAAAAATTAATCGAACAAATTCGACAAATAAGCAGCCAAATTTCCAGCGAAAAACCGATTAAAATCATGGAAGTTTGCGGCGGACATACCCATGCAATCTTTAAATATGGACTAGAAGATTTGTTACCAGAAACGATCGAACTAGTTCACGGCCCCGGTTGTCCAGTGTGTATAATGCCAAAAGGTAGACTCGATGATGCGATCGCCTTAGCACAACAATCTAACATTATTTTCACAACTTTTGGCGATGCAATGCGAGTTCCCGGATCTAAATATAGCTTGCTGCAAGCTAAAGCGAATGGTGCAGATATTCGCATGGTTTATTCGCCTTTAGATGCGCTACAAATCGCCAAACAAAGTCCCGAAAAAGAAGTGGTGTTTTTTGCGATCGGATTTGAAACAACCGCGCCTAGCACTGCTTTAACTGTACTTCAGGCGGAGTGCGATCGCATAGAAAATTTTAGTTTATTTTGCAATCACGTATTAGTTGTACCAGCATTAGAAGCATTGTTAGCTAATCCCGATTTGCAATTAAATGGATTTGTAGGTCCCGGTCATGTTAGCACAGTAATTGGTACAGAACCTTATCAAGTTATTGCCGAAAGATATCACAAACCTGTCGTAGTTTCTGGGTTTGAACCAATAGATATTTTGCAATCAATTTGGATGGTTGTTAAACAATTGGCAGAAAAACGTTGTGAAGTAGAAAATCAATATAGTCGCTTAGTGCAATCTCACGGTAACGCCGTTGCTTTGGATGCGATGCAACGAGTGTTTGCGGTGAGAGAGGCGTTTGAGTGGCGCGGATTGGGTGATATTCCGCTGTCTGGGTTGAAAATGCGTCCAGAATATGCGCGTTTTGATGCGGAGGCGAAATTTACTTTCCCCGGTAGACAAGTCGCAGATCACAAAGCTTGTCAGTGTGGCGAGATTCTTAAAGGTGTGCTGAAACCTTGGCAGTGTAAGGTTTTTGGCACTGCTTGTGTTCCTGAACATCCCCTTGGTGCTTGCATGGTTTCTTCGGAAGGGGCTTGTGCTGCTTACTATAAATATGGACGTTTGTCAATAGGTAAGCGGGAAGAGGTGAAAGTTAATTAGGGCTTGCTGAAAAAAGGTAGAAAGTTAAGATATGCAAGGGTTTTACCGTTTTTTTTGCCCACAATAAGTGCAAGGTTATCACAATCTTTTAGCGCAAAAACCTTGCCTTTTTCAGGCAAATTGTAGGGACACGGCATCAATAATATTTACAACTCCTGCGTTATCTTTTGAATGCCGTGTCCCTACCCTCACCAACAGACTTTTTCAGCAAGCCCTAATTAGATTTGGTTTTTTAACCACAGATGTATATGAATATTTCTCATCTAAAAATGCCTCAACGTAAGAAAAAATTTCAGGAACGCACTATTACCTTAGCTCATGGTAGCGGTGGTAGTGCGATGCGCGATTTGATTGATGATGTTTTTGTAGGTAGTTTTGATAATCCCACTCTTTCTTTATTGGAAGATCAGGCGCGAATCGATTTAAATAGTTTAATGTTGTTGGGCGATCGCCTAGCATTCACCACAGATTCTTACGTCGTTACTCCTTTGTTTTTCCCTGGCGGTGATATCGGAACTTTAGCAGTTAATGGTACTGTTAACGACTTATCTGTTAGCGGTGCAAAACCACTTTTTCTCAGTTGTAGCGTGATTCTCGAAGAAGGTTTAGAAATTGACATTCTGCGCCGAGTTGTTGACAGTATGAAAGCAGCTTCTTTAGCAACGGGTGTACAAATTGTCACAGGAGATACTAAAGTTGTTCCTCGCGGTTCTGCTGATAAATTATTTATCAATACTACTGGTATTGGTGTAATTAAAACGGGCGTTTCTCCCTCTGCTAGAGAGATTCAACCAGGGGATATTGTATTAGTTAATGGTTCTCTGGGCGATCACGGTGCTGCTATTTTGGTAGCGAGAGGTGAGTTATCTTTAGATACTGATATTAAAAGCGATTGTCAACCTTTAAATGGGTTAGTTGATGCGATCGTTTCCGTTTGCCCAAATGTTCGGGCAATGCGCGATGCTACTCGTGGCGGATTAGCAACAGTATTAAATGAATTTGCCCAAAGTGCAAATGTAGGAATTCGTTTACATGAATCAGCTATTCCTGTTAAAAAAGAGGTAGCTGGAATGTGCGAATTGTTGGGTTTCGATCCGCTATATTTGGCAAATGAAGGTAAGTTAGTAGTGGTAGTTCCGCCTGATTCAGCAGATGAAGTTTTGGCGACAATGCGATCGCACTCCACAGGCAAAGATTCGCAAATCGTTGGCGAAGTTATTGCCACTCCTGCGGGAGTTGTATTGTTAAAAACTGAGTTTGGAACAGAAAGAATTGTTGATATGTTAGTAGGCGAACAACTGCCAAGGATTTGTTAAATGCACGAGTTAGGAATTACTAGGAATATTGTAGCGATCGCCACTGAACACGCCAACGGTTCTAGGGTAAAACGAGTATCTCTAGAAATCGGCAAACTATCAGCAATATTACCTGATTCGATCCGCTTTTGTTTCGATGTTTGTTCTCAAGAAACATTGCTAGAAGGGGCAAAATTAGAAATAATTGAAATCCCTGGTTTAGCCCGTTGTCGTCAATGCCAAACCGAGGTTTCTTTAGAAATGCCATTCGGTATTTGTCACGCTTGCGGTAGTAGCGATTTAGAAATTTTTCAAGGCGAAGAACTTAAAATTAAGGAATTAGAGGTAGAAGAATTATGTGTGTAACTTGCGGTTGTTCTGATGATGCCAATGTAACTGTTACCAATCCCCAAACAGGAGAACACACTCATGTTTTAGCTGACGGTACAGTTATTTCCCATTCCCATAACCACGAACATTCTCACGAACATCATCATAACCATTCTGTTGCCAGCGAAACTGCTCAATTGCACGCGAAAATGCACGGGACAACAGTTACTTTAGAACAAAATATTTTAGCCAAAAACGATTTATTAGCTGCCCAAAATCGCGGTTGGTTTAAAGGTCGAAATATCTTAGCACTTAACTTAGTTAGTTCTCCAGGATCGGGAAAAACAACCTTGTTAGCGAGAACGATTCAAGACTTAAAAGACAAAGTAGTGATAAATGTAATTGAAGGCGATCAAGCAACTACAAATGATGCCGATCGCATTAAAGCCACAGGTTGCAATGTCATCCAAATTAACACGGGTGCAGGTTGTCACCTAGATGCCCAAATGGTAGAACGAGGATTGCAAGAACTCAACCCTCCACTTAACTCAATTGTGATGATTGAAAATGTCGGAAATTTAGTTTGTCCGGCATTATTTGACTTAGGAGAAAGTGCCAAAGTAGCAATTTTATCAGTGACAGAAGGAGAAGATAAACCAATTAAATATCCCTATATGTTTCGTGCTAGTCAGGTAATGATCATCAACAAAATTGATTTATTACCTTATGTGCAGTTTAATGTCGATCGCTGCATAGAATACGCCCATCAAGTCAACCCTCACCTCAAAATATTTCAAGTATCTGCCACCACCGGAACAGGTTTAGAAACTTGGTATCAATGGTTAGGTATTTAACACCTCTATCCGTAGGGTGCGTTAGTGTTAACGTAACGCACCTTCTTTATGCTGATATTTTGTTTTTCGTTCCCACAGCGAAAAGAGGCAGAGCCTCTATTTTTCGTTCCCAGGTTCAACCTGGGAACGAGTTCTGGGAGGTTCTACCTCCCCCACTGTGAGATCTACCTTCTGCCTTCTTTTAAGACTCAGGAGTTTGTTCCGGCATTAAGCAAGCATCAGAATCACAACCTGCTGGCCCTGCTTCTGTCATTTCACCCAAATCATATTGACGCAAAGCAGTATAGAAGTTATCAGTTTTCCGCCGCAATTTCACCTCCTTCATTAATTGTTCATACTTTTCTTTAGAAATCGGTTCAAAGGGCAACCGAGGGAAAGTTTGCAAATCATCAAATCGGGCTAAAAGTGCTGCTGAAATGTAACCTTCATCATCACGAATAGCTTCGTAAATTCGATTAGCCAAAGCCTCAATTTCATTTTCTCGCAACTCAATAGTCGCGCTTGTATTGTGCCGCACATAATGTTTTTGGACTTGCATATAAAAGTCCATTTGTGCCAAAGCTGAGAACTTACTAATCTCAATTTCATCAGCGCCAGGTAAATCAGCCCAAAGTACAGAAACGGGAATTTCAACCAACCATTCTGAACACCGAGGATCGAAGGGATCGTTTAACAAATTCCCATTTTCATCTTTGTCAGATTGAGCCGGAATAACATTGTAACCGTAGTCAATACAAGCAAGAGCTACAGGGTCATTTTTCCTAAAGGTAATCCGCCGAATAAAGCGCTGTGCTTTTGGGGGATGCCATCCCGGAGATGCGCCAGTTAGTAATGATTTGGTTCCTGAAGGTTGAACGGTAGTACAGCGATTTGGGCGTTTGATATTGTGCTTGTCGCAATAATCCCAAACCACCCGATGCACAGTTTCTCGCCAACGATTTAAGTACTCTGCTTCCTGTTCTTTAAACTTCAATCCTTGCTCACTTTCTGGTCGTCCTTGGGTCCACCAATGTAACCAATCAACACCAAAAACCTTCACAAAAAAGTCAAATAAACCTGTAAAAGAAACCCCTACAATTGGGTCTAATTCCCGACTGTATCGATAACGAGGTTCAACAAATTCGTGATTCAAAAGTGTTGCAACAGATAAAGCACCTGCGGTGAAAGCATCCTCCTGTTCTTGGTAGTTTTTTGGATCGATTTGATTCAAGTGAATTTCTGCCAAATTACATTGTCCGGTTAGGGTGCCACCAAATACTCCTTTATGGAATTCTGGTTCATTGAAACAGAAGGTGTCGTGATTTCCTGGTAGAGGTTCGATCGATCGCACTACCTGATATTTACCTTTAGCATTAGGTTGATGACCTCTTGAAGTATCCAACCGTTGACAAGGAATCGCCGCACAATTAGTAATTTGTAAATACCACAAATCATGATGGCGAATTCCTAAATTGGTACTAGTTCCCGCCTTTGCTGCCAGATTAATCGAACAACGAATCCCACACTTAATCAACAGTAAATAAACCCGATAAGCACGGTCATAATCAGACAAATAAATCCGAATACCGCCACTAGAAACAACTGAACCATCGGCATCTGCTAACCCAGCAATGAAATGCAAAATAGATTCTCTATCCCAAGATGCAATTTCATCAAAAGCTGTAGCAGTATATTTGAGAGCGCGAACTTGTTCGGGATCAAACTGGTTTTGGAATCCCGTGTAAAGTAGACAAGGAACCTCTTTAGATTCCGTGTAATAGCGTTTTTCTCCGCTAGTTTTTCCGGCAATAACTAACTCTTGATGGCGTTTTACACCGTACAAGCGCAGTTGTAATTGTGGCTTACCATTAGATTGACAAAGGGAACCATCACCCACCAATTGACCTAATGTATAAGCCCAAGTTGGTTCGACAAATTTGCCATCCTGATAAGCAATTTGGAAAGTTTCCGTGTGTAGACTGTACTTGCTAGTTTTTAGCCGTTCTGCGAGTTCTATTGTGGTTAATTCTTCATACTTTTTAGCAAAGCGGTCTTTCACAAAGAAGCGGTGTTTTTCTGTGACATCTAAGAATGTACCATCACCAAAAGATACACGATACAATTGACGATTTTTTCCCGTCAGCATCGGTACTACTTGACTCCAACGTTGACCATTCCAAACTTCTACACTTTGTCCAACAACATCTTGAATTTGGTGCATTCCATCGCGAGTAATTAGCATGGTTTTGCCTGACACGCAATGGAAATTAGCGCCGATAATTTCACCGCAATTATGAGCAACAAAGCCATTAGCATCAAAGCGAGAAACTCCTGGTACAGTGCAATCATAAACTGCTTCTTCCCCATCAGGAATAATTGCACTAATCTGGACAGCAAATCTCTCATGGTTAAATTTACGTTTGTCCCCAGATAATAGTCTTGCTAGTAACTGTGATTTCTCTGGTTCTTGGAATCCAATTACTTGCTGAAAGACATAAATATTGTCATTAGCAATGACTAACTCATGAGATGCCTTACAGAAGTACGCCGCTAAGTTTTTCTGACTATCAGGCAACATTCTCAAGCCTTCTGCTCTGCGATTTTGATATATGGTAGAGCCAATACCTAAACGTAAGAGCATTCTTTGAACAGCTTCTAAATTAGACAAATTGCTTTGGGAAAGCCGAATGCTAATTCCTTTTTCTTGAGTTCCTTGAACACTCCCATCAGCATCAAATAAACCTCTGAGAAAGCCGCGATAAAATTCATAACTTGCTTGCTCAATTTCTGAGGTAATTACTTTAAAATGATGCTGCAAGCCAAATGTCTGAGCAAGATCAGCTAAACTTGATGAGCTAATCTCGTAGTATTTGTTTTTGGGGTGATAAATTCCTTGTAAATTTTGGGAGTATTGAGGAGGCTTAGGTAGGTTATTCACCAGACTTAAGGCATACTCTTTCATTTCCACTTGAGTATTACCCCAGTACCTCAATTTAGCTTGATAGGTGTGATTGGTTTGATTGACAGAAAAACAACCATCTCCTAAGAAATTACCCAACAGCCATCCCTGATCAAAACTACCAACACCTTCCCAAGGTTGGAGATTGCGGTGATTATGAATTAGAATGCGATCGCCAATTTTAAGACTACTAACCTCGCACCATTCTGAATACTGCTTTTTCTGCGTCTGGGCTGTCACTTTCAAAACTTGATGGTTTTTTGTCAACCGTAAGCTATAACCCTCTTTAGTTTGCACCTTAAACACTGGTTTAATTCCAGTGAAAAAGAAGCCTTCCGGGGTAGTGCTAAAAAGCTCTCCATTGACATAGACAGCTTGCTGCACTCCAATTAAATCTTTAACTTGTCTTGCGCCATATTCTGTATGAACCCAAGTATCAGCGGTAACACAAGGATTTAATCCCAAGCGAGCTAAACGATGTTCTAACTCATCAGAAGGAATATTAGGATAGTTTTCTTCTATCCATTCTTTAGCTTTACCTCGATCGTAAGCCTTAAGAAAATCAACTTTTAATTCACCTGTTGTTAGTAGATCGCAGTTAGCTCTTGCAACAGCTTCTCCAGCCCACTGAATTGCACCTTCACCAGAATAATACTGTGTTCTCACAGCTGCAATTGTTTCTTCTAATGTTGGTTTTTGATGAAAAACGCGAGAGTGATTTGCCATTCGCAAAGCATCTCTTTCTGGATCGATTCTCCAGTTTCCATTTTCATCTTGTTGCCAAAGATTAGATTTAGCATTAGCAAACAATTCATCATTACTAATTCCTTGGCGCATTCCCGCTGAATTTGAAACTAGGATTCCCTGACATACAAATTCATGAATTGTGGCAACCTCAATATCATAAGTATGGGTTGTTTTTACATCGAATTCTACCGACTTAACCTTAATAGGAATTAACTCAGTTGTATCAGGTAATAGCCTTTTTAAAGTTGGTGTAATTACTTGCTGCTGATTTGCTCCGTAATGGTATCGGTAAGTACTAACTAAAGGTCTAACCATTTCAACAGGAAACCCATGATCTTTAAATGATTTAGGACGTTGCCTTTGTCGCAGAGTGAACTGTGTTGAATAGGTAAACATTAGCTTTTGGACTGCCTCAAAAGCCGACTCGCCAACTGTTACTAATTCCCCTTCCCATTTACCTGTCCTCTTACGAATTGAAGAACATAATCTGGTAGTAATTCCTAATGAAGCATAGAGAGTTTGAACTTGGCGCAGAAAATCCTGATAGCTAGAAGCAACTAAGACTCCTTGAGAATGACATCCGTCAGCATCAGCTAATCCAGATAAATAGGCAGCCCGAATTTCCTGAGTTCCAAGCAAGATACAATCAGGAATGGAAATTGAGGTAAATGGCTTTTTGAATTGAGAAAGATACTGATTGAGTGCGCTGCTGTTTAACTGTAGTTCAAAGGCTTTTGTTTGACACTGTTCGGGTGTTCTTAAGGTGTATGTTTCTAGCCCAAATTCTTGCGCTACTGCAATCAATCGCTCAATAATTTCTGGGTGATTTTCTGCTATCCGAAATCTGACTCGCCAACCGTCTGTAGCAACAGAACCATCGCCATGTAAATAGCCTAAGAAATAAGCAACTTCTGAAGTTAAAGCGGGAACGGAAATTGGTTTAGCTTGCGATGAAATCTTTGGCTTAAATTCTGGTAATTCGGTTGGGGTTCCGGGAATTGATTGGGGTACAAAAATTAAGCGATCGCCTTCTTTCAAATCTTTCGCTTTCACCATTTTATAGTTGCCGTAAACATCAGTTAATACAGCAACTTTATGGTCAGAGGTACACTCAAAAAACCCATCTTCTGTTTTAATGCGGCATAATGACTGCACGCCTTGATCAAAAAAGTTAGTAACAGGGTAAAAACCTTTGCTGGTTAATACGCGATCGCCAATTCTAATTTTCTCGATCGGCACTAGCCCTGATATTGTATGCACCAAAGCTCCCGCAGGCAAACAGCGGCGCACATTGCCAGCAACCACGACTACCGCAGCTTCATCAATTAATAAACAGCATTCAACTGAATTTAATTGTCGCCCTAATGCTTTGTTTAAAATAGCCGCACAACGCAGATAAAGATCGGGTAATTTAATGGGATTTGCAACTCCGCCAAAACCTTTTAATCTTTCTCCAGCAGGACGAACATTACTCAAATCTACTATTACTTTAACTTCTCCAGTAAAGCGTTCATCTGTTGATAATTCCAGTAAAGTTTGATAGGATTTTACCCAACCTCTGCGGCTGTCTCCTACATAAATTGTGACTTCATTGCCAACAATTGTAACTTCGGTTTCTTCCTGCCGTTGATTGACTGGAATTGTGCCAATTTCACCTTGCAAATTAACTTTTAAATAGTTGCGAATTGCTGGTAATTGATTGATATACTGAGGTTCAAGGACGGCTCCTGTGCCACAGCCCATCATCGCCAAGTCCATCAGCAGTCCAAAGGCTCGCCAATCACAGATGTTGGTGCTGCTGCAATTGTATCCACCGGAAAAGTTTTCTGGTTGTTCGATCCATTCGACCCCACCTACCCACAACCATCGCCCAGAGGAAAGGGCTTTGATTTGGCGTTGCATCCGGTCTAGGATGGTGGCTTCTGCGGGGGTAAGTTTGCCCAGTTTGGTTAGTCCTTGGAGGGTACGATCGCACACCTCATCCCAAGTTTCCCGCCCTTTCTCCGTGCGGCGACTGTACGTTCTGAAAAATACAGGATTGGCAGCTGGCGCAGTTTCAGGAAACTGACTAGTCTGCTGTACTTTTTCAAGCTCTCGAACCATAAGATTTTTGTCATAGATCAACAGACTCACTAGTGTACACGACTTATATATGGGGCAGAAAGGTTTACAAGTGTGAGTTTTTGCGCTAGATGTGGGCTGTTAGTAGAAATAACAATCTGTTGCCTTCTACCACTTGAGTTACCTTGTCCAAGCTCTGTGGAACTTGTTGAGACTCTCCAGACAAAGGCAAAAAAGAATTTAAGTTAGGAGGATAAGTAATGACTTATCTGTACTTCCCATTCCTGTACTTAAGGAAAACTCTTCAAAAATTATTAATTAGGAGTATTCGCTATGTCGAAACTAGTAAATCCCAATCAACCATATACGTTCAGCAAAATTTTTGAACTCCAAATTGATGCTGAAGATTTTGTTATTGAGTTTGGCTACACATTTGAACGAACTAGGCTCAATTTACCTCTGTATTCTGGGGAATTGGATCGTTTAGAAGAACTCCGATCGCGTATTGAAGAGATTTTGCCTTATGTAAGCCTTGGTAGTGAAGCCTCGCGGCGAGAAATTTTGATTTCGCCAGTGGTTTTGGATCTGGTTCACTATACCAAAGCTCAATTACGAATTGAATATCCTCTCAAAGTTACAGAACAACTTCAAGGTTACTTAGATTATCTTTTGAGAACCCAAACAGAGATTTTAGTAATTGAGGCAAAGCGAGAAGATTTAGACTACGGTTTTACACAACTTACAGCTGAAATGATTGCGCTCGATCGGTGGGAGAAAACCTCAGCACAATCTATTCTAATTGGTGCCGTTACAACTGGAAAAATCTGGCAGTTTGGACGGTTAAATCGAGTAACAAAACACATTCAACAAGGCTTAGATATTTATCGAGTTCCAGACGATCTAGATCCTTTGATGCGAATTCTGGTTCAAACACTCATTGCTTAGTTTTTCAAATCACTAAATCTATAGTATTTTAAAATCAGCAGCTTTCTACAGCTTCAATTCCCAGTCCCCAGTACCTAATCCCTAATCCCTGTGTCTCTTGCTCCTTGGCGATCGCATCTCACCCACGCCTTACAACGTAACCGCAGTCTGATTTACTCCCGTTATGTGCAATTAGCGACTGTGCGGGAAAATAATCGTCCGGCTAATCGAACTGTGGTTTTTCGCGGGTTTTTAGAGAATACTAATCAATTGAAGTTTATTACAGATTCAAGAAGTCCGAAAGTTGAGCAAATAAATTACCAACCTTGGGGCGAAATTTGTTGGTATTTTGCTAATACTCGCGAACAATTTCGGATTTCGGGGAAGTTGATTTTAGTTAAAAATAATGAGGTTGATTCAGAGTTACAACAGGCGCGAAAAATTGCTTGGCAAGAACTTTCTGATGCAGGGCGATCGCAATTTACTTGGCCCCAAACTGGTAAATTCAGAGCAGAAGCCGCAGCTTTTCAAGCACCACAACCAAACCCAAATGAACCTTTAGATAATTTCTATTTGTTATTATTAGATCCCGATTTTGTGGATCATTTGGAGTTACGAGGAGAACCACAAAATCGATCGCTCTACAAAATAGATAGTGAAGGAAATTGGTTTATTGAAGAAGTGAATCCTTGATAAATCAACATCTGGACAAGTTTTTACTTAAATCCTGCACGAGTCCCAAAATCCGCCTGCGAATCAATTCGCTTTTCTTATAGCTAAACTCCTCTAAAGAGGACTCAAGACTGAATATTCTTAATATTCAAAGGCTTTCAGTCCATTTTAATGGACTTGAGCTATTAGCCCGGAAATTGATTTCCGGGCGGGCTAAAACCACAGATGCAAGATCTCAGTTTTTAGTCTTTTTTTAACCACAGATATCCACAGATGAACACAGATGTAGGCATAAATTTAAGGCAGAGACAAAAAGTATTTCTTACCTTCTGACTTCTGCCTTCTGCCTTCTGTCTTTAATTTTAAATTCCTGCGCCGTCTAAGAATTCTTGAATTTTTTTATCGTTGATGCGACAGAAGTATTTGAGATCGCAATCATCTACACCGATTGTTGCACCAACAGGAATTGCAACTGGCTGTTGAGATTGTTGTTTATTTTGTAGTTCTTCAAATTTTTGTTCTAAAAAATCGATGCGATCGACTAAAGCACGAATCACTTCTGCTTCTGAGTCGGGTAAACTTCCATGTTCCAAAGGATTAACGCGCACGCCGGAACGATAAATGATTCTACCGGGAATTCCGACAACTGTACAATCAGAAGGCACATCGCGCAACACTACCGATCCTGCGCCAATGCGAACATTGTTGCCTATGTGGATATTGCCCAAAACTTTGGCACCTGCTCCGACAACAACATTTTCTCCTAAAGTTGGGTGACGCTTACCGCTTTCTTTACCTGTACCCCCAAGAGTAACGCCTTGGTAAATTAGCGCATAATCTCCGACAATTGCAGTTTCTCCAATGACCACACCCATTCCGTGATCGATAAAAACACCATGACCAATTTGTGCGCCTGGGTGAATTTCAATCCCTGTGAGAAAACGAGCAATGTGAGAAATTAAGCGAGGGATTAAAGGAAGACCCAGCACATAAAGCCAATGAGCGAAGCGGTGCAAGAACAGGGCTTGCAAACCAGGATAGCAGAATAAGACTTCCAGCCAGTTACGAGCGGCAGGATCGCGATCGAAGATAATGCGGAAGTCAGCTACTAAGGCATTTAGCACGAGTAGATACCAACATTTGGCAATAAATAGGCACTATCGATCTTAGCGTCCCATGTCACACTTTTGAGTGTGGAGAACAACACTCTGTTTGGTTGGATTATATGGCAGAGGCAGAGGGGCAGAGGGGCAGAGGGGCAGAGGGGCAGAGGGGCAGAGGGGCAGAGGGGCAGAGGGGCAGAGGAGCAGAGGGGCAGAGGGGCAGAGGGGCAGAGGAGCAGAGGGGCAGAGGGGCAGAGGGGCAGAGGGGCAGAGGGGCAGAGGGGCAGAGGGGCAGAGGGGCAGAGGGGCAGAGGGGCAGAGGGGCAGAGGGGCAGAGGAGCAGAGGGGCAGAGGGGCAGAGGGGCAGAGGAGCAGAGGGGCAGAGGGGCAGAGGGGCAGAGGAGCAGAGGGGCAGAGGGGCAGAGGGGCAGAGGGGCAGAGGGGCAGAGGGGCAGAGGGGCAGAGGGGCAGAGGGGCAGAGGGGCAGAGGGGCAGAGGGGCAGAGGGGCAGAGGGGAAAGTACAATTTAAGTCCCCTTGTCCCCTTGTCCCCTTGTCCCCAGTCCCCAGTCCCCAGTCCCCAGTCCCCAGTCCCAATTATTCCCTAACAAGTAAAGTATAGTTACCTCTTACGCCTTCGTCTTTGGAGCCTACCCAAATTTCATATTCGCCAGATTTCCAGTTTTTGTCTTCGATACTGCCGATACCACAACGAATCACACCATTTGGCCCTTTAACGACTAATGTCGTAGGGGTACGACCGCTTCTGAGTTCTAATTTAAGGTGAGGGAAGTCTTTTTGCAATGTTAATACGTGGTCGGGTGTGGCGCTGGTGCTGTATCCGACGCAGAAGTTGTTGTCGCGATCGCGGTTAGCAATAGAAAATAGGGAGAAAGAACCTGCGGTGGAACCTGTAGCGATCGCTGTTGAAGGTTCAAATCCCGGTGCTACATTAATAGCACCATAATTAGCTGTTTGCGCCAGTACAGATGAAGTGCAAAGAAGTGTTACCCATGCGAGAAATCTAGCGTTTTTAAACTGCTTAATTGGTTGCTTTAACATAGTACACCCCCTTTTTGATTCATTAGGAATAACAATCTTTCATCTCTAAGCTATTTCAGAGAGCAATGGCTGCTTGCTGAGGGCATGACAGTTTAATTTCTGCACACTTTTTTTCGGCAGAGGAGAGAAATACCGGGGAAATTTAGTAACAAAAAACCCGGTCATTTAGGTATGAACCGGGTAATTAAAAATATTTATGCAGTTTATTTATGATTGAGGAAGTTTGTATTGGTTAACAATCCTTTGGGCATATTCTGGCACATGAGCGGCTAATTTTTCTGGGTAATTCCGCTTCACATACAAATAGTTACGAGTGAAGTGAGAGTCAATGGAAAATCGGGCATATTCCAAACCTTTGGGGCCAATTTTTTCAATTACTACGCCCATTAACTTTGCTGCCCACATCGGGAGAGTTACACCTTTGTCGTAAGCAGGAATGCTTTGCTGGACGGCGTTGCGTCTATCGCCAGAAGAGTTTACAGGTTGAGTTTCTATTAGGTCTTTAA
This sequence comes from Floridaenema flaviceps BLCC-F50, assembly GCF_041929275.2. NCBI lineage: Bacteria > Bacillati > Cyanobacteriota > Cyanophyceae > Aerosakkonematales > Aerosakkonemataceae > Floridanema > Floridanema flaviceps. The sequence goes on from NZ_JBHFNR020000001.1 coordinate 1,967,909, forward strand.
CCAAATCCAACATTTCTTGACCTGTATCATTTCTAACAACAATCCACTGCCAACCAAAGGGTGCGCCCATGTATCCGACGACTAAATCTGCCAAGCTATTAACGTAATCGAAACAGGTCATGCAGGAAGGGGCAAATACGTCTTTTAGTTCTTTAGTATTTAAACCGAAGAAGGGGACTGTTTCGATCGATCCATCTTCATGTTTAAAATGTACGCGAAAGTCCTGCATAAATTCGTAATACACGACTGTTTCAGGTGATTTGCTGGTAGTGTCCAGAAATTTTTGTAATCCGGCGCGAGTGACGTTATCGACACAGGGAGTACCTAAAACGTAGAGCTTTTCTAAACCTAGTTGTTTCTCGACGGCGCGTAATGCTTGAATTTGGCAACCAACGCCAATAACTAATAACCGTTTCATGCCAGATTGTTCTATTTGTTCTAGCACAGAAAGGTTGGGTGAAAGTGTGGGTTTGTTGACTTTGGCGGCGAGAATTTCTTCTGGAGTTCGGGCGATAATGGGCATTGGTTGAAAGCGGTCTTCTTTGGTATTTTGGACGCAGACAACGCCTTCGACCATGCCACGATTGAGCATTTCAATTGCGATCGTACTAACTATTCCCGTCCATTGTGCGCCAGGGATTGGCTGTTTTTTGCGTGCAGCCATCATATCTTGGTGAACGCCAAAATACCAATCATCCTGGTTTTCTAGGTTGCGACTGCGCCCATGAGTTTCTGCTTCTAACTCGGCTATTTGCTGATTAATAAAAGCGCAAGCTTCCTTGACATAATGTATGTAATATGTATCGCAAAGTCCGCATTCGCTACAAAGATCTTTGGCGGGGCGGCGACTGGTTGATTTGAGGGCTTTGGCTTTTTTGTGTTTGGGGGAATCTATTGCAGTCATGTAAATTTATTCTGTTATGTAAAAGATCGCTTTTATTAGGATACTTTATTCTCATTAAATGAGATTGTCGATTAATCGCTTAAACAAAGACACAGAGATAATAGTTGTATTTCCCCAAGATTGTACCTCCGTCAAATCTCGATCGCCACTAATCAAAAAAGTAGCATTTGCAGCTACAGCACAAGCGAGAAATTTTGCATCCTTTCTATCTCTGGGAAAATCTACTTCAACTGCAACATCAACTGTAGTTGTCGCGGCATTTAGAACATCAAACCAGCTTTGCTTCAGTTGCTCTGATAATTTTAAGCGAGGACGATTTAAGACTTCTTGATATTCTGCCAAAATTTCTGTTGATACTATCCATTCTATTTCAGGATTGCTGACAACATAAAGAATTATGGCTTCTGGATCTCTACCAACAACTGCGGCGGAAACTAAAACATTCGTATCAATAACAACTCTCATTCTCCCCGCCGATACGCTTCAATTTCTGCCTCAATTTCTGCTTCTGTTAGAGGACGATCTGAGTGTAAAGCTTGAGTTTCTTTTAACAAGTCTTGCATTTTTTGGGTTAAAGAACTGCTTTGATTATTTTCAGCTAAAATAATCACTTCTACTCGCTGCCCTGACTGAAATGGCAGATTAGATAAAACTACTTGCTTTGGGTCTTTTATTGTGATGTATGTTTTGTAAGCATTCATGGAAAATTGCTCCTAGCTAAATTAGTTAAGGCTGATTTTTGGCTATCTTAACCTAATTTGAATTAAAGCATAGCGATCGCATTTCTCATTTCTACAAAACTTTGCTCAGTGCGATCGTTAATGCTATCTCTTGGCAGCATCTCTCATTGGTAAGTTAACATAGCTTTTATTTACTATGCTTTTAAAGATATGAATTTTACGATCGAGATTGAACAAGAGGAAGACGGACGCTGGCTGGCTGAAGTGATTGGGATGCCAGGTGTGCTGGCTTATGGAGAAATGCGGGAAGAAGCAGTTGCTAAAGTTCAGGCGTTAGCGTTGCGAGTGTTGGCGGATAAACTGGAACACAAAGAAGTAATGCCTGAATTAGCAAATTTTATTGAGTATTTACAGTTTAAGGTTAGTTCAACTCCTGCTTTAAAAAAAGATGAACCAGAAGAAAGTAATTTTTTAATGAGTATTGCTGGTTTAGGCGAGTCTGAAGAAACAGGTTTATCCGAAAGAGATGAGGAAATTTTAAAGTCAGAAATTGATTCAGTTCGAGGCTTTTCTCATCTAGGATACAAGCAGTAAACCAAAAGCGATCGCAGCTTTCCTCCTCTTCCTTCGTGTCCTTCGTGTCTTCGTGGTTCAAATAACTCCCTCTTCCTCTGCGTCCTCTGCGTCTCTGCGGTTCCTAAAAAAAATATTTACGTAATTATTCTGAAGCAATAATAAATTAACTTCGTTTAATCTGGGATTGACCAAGTAAGTTTGAAAGCAAAAACAAATGTCAGACAATTTAACAGAAGGTGCAGCATCTATAGCCATTGGAACCGCAGCAGGCGCAGCTTTTTCTGGGACAGCTGGTGGCATAGGATTGGTTGGAAGTGGTGGCGGAATTGGTATTGGTATGGCACCAGTTGCGGTGGTGGGAGGAGTTGTTGGTGCTGCTGCTTATGGGGCTAAAAAGGCTATAGAAGAAGGAGACGCGACAGCTTTGGGTGCGATTGTAGGTGGAGCAGCTGTTGGTACTGGTGTTTCAGCAGTAGTGGGTAATATGGGTTTAGCGATAGGTGGAACAGCTGTTGGTATTGGTATGGCTCCTGTCGCTGCTAGTGGCGCAGTTGTAGGGTTAGCAGCTTATGGTTTAGGAAAATTGATTAAAACCTATTGAGCGACCCAAAACAACCGATTCTTCCTGGTTAGATTGGTTGGATTGACCTGTTTAGCTACGGGTAGATTGTGAAAAGCTTCAATTACTAATCAACCTGTAGCAATTTAAAAATATCAATACAGGCGAAAACCGATGATAAACAATTACAAAGAAAGCACAATATTTATTTCTACTGGAACTTTTACAGGTGCAGCTTTTTCTACAACTTTTGGCAACATGGGATTAGTCGGAGGATTTGGCGGAATTGGTATTGGTATGGCACCTGTTGCGGCGGCGGGAGGAGTTGTTGGTGCTGCTGCTTATGGCGCTTTTCAAGCAATAGGAGAAGGTGATGCAATTGCTATTGGTGCAATAGGAATTGGTGCGGTTGGTGGGGTTGGTTTTTATTCTGCTGTTGGGGGAATGGGATTAAGTGTTGGCGGAACAGCATTTGGAATTGGAATGGGAGCAATGGCAGCTGCGGGGGGTGTAATTGGACTTGCTTTTTATGGGATTGCTAAGTTAATTGATAAATCTGGAAGTGGGGAAAGTGCTGCACAAGCTTTCGCCAGAATGGAAGAAAAAGTTTTGTATATGGAAGCGTATACTGAGGCGCTTTATGAATTAGAATTAATGTCATTGGAGAGCGGTTTAGCTGATTTTATTTGGAAACAAAAGGTTGCCAATTTGGAAGTTGAGGAAGAATTCCAAGCACTCAAAGCTAAACTACATTCTAAAAATCGTGCTTACTGCAATTTTTCCACAGTGAACTTACATAAACAACCTTTTATTCCCTTTATAAGTAAGAGGAAAATAATATCGTTGCAAGTTCAACCTTCTCCTACTTGGCAATGTGTGAAAACTCTCAGGGGAGAGGTTGGCGCAATTAATTCTATAGCTGTTAGTCCTAATGGTGAAGTTATTGCCACTGCAAGCGATAACAAAACAGTTAGTCTTTGGAATTTACAGAAAGGAAAACAAATTTTCAGCTTTTGTGGTTTTGCGAAAGAAGTTTTCTCGGTGGCAATAAGTCCTGATGGGGAAATGCTAGTTAGTGGTGATTTTGAAAATAAGATAACTCGCTGGAATCTTCCGAAAAAACAGCTTATAGGTACTTGTTTTTATTCAATTTCTCCCTATAGTCATTTGGGTTTCGTTTACTCAGTCGCTTTCAGTCCTAATGGAAATATTTTTGCCAGTGCAAGTGCTGATAAAACTATTAAAATTTGGGGTCGGTTTACTGGAGATTTAAAATATACTTTAAATGGTCATTATGAGGCGGTTTTTTGTTTGGTTTTTAGTCCAGATGGCAAGTTTTTGGTTAGTGGAAGTATTGATAAAACTATTAGGATTTGGGATTTAAGTACTAGACGAGTTATTCGGGTTTTACAAGGTCATTCTGGGTGGGTAAGTGCGATCGCCATTACCCCCGACAACCATACTATAATTAGCGGTAGCACCGACACAACTATTAAACTGTGGAATCTGCACACAGGAGAATTAATTTCTACTTTAGACGGACACTCAACAGCAATTTTTTCTCTATCTATTAATCCAGATCAAGAAACTTTCGCCAGTGCAAGCACCAACGAAATAAAACTATGGAATTTAAAAACCGGAAAACTTTTACAAAACCTTTCTGGACGCTATCCCGTAGCTTTCACTCCTGATGGAACAACTTTAGTTAGTGGTAGTAAATACAAAGAAATTCAAATTTGGCAAAAGTCATTTACTCAAAGTGAAAATTCATCAGAAACCTTACTTTCTGGCGAATGGTGGGAGGTTTTAGGAGTACCGAAAAATGCTCAACCAGAAGATGTTAAAATAGCTTATCATCGCCTAGCCAGAAAATATCATCCTGATATTAACAACTCTGTCACTGCTAAAGCTAATATGCAAGCGATCGCCACAGCATACCAAAATTTTAGAAGCAAATGAGTGCGATCGTCATCTAATTTTCAGTCTTTTGGTGGATGCCAACCAGCAATTACCCAATAGCTACGAACTTCCAAAACATCGGCATCTTCACTTAATTTTAGTGCTGCAACTGTCGCCCGCCCAGTCGGTGTTTTTCCTATAATACGAATACTATCTTCAGCCCACTGGAAATGCTCAGACCAAACTTGGGTACGTGGATTAAAAAGACTTACTTGTTCGCTACTTTCTGGATCAACAGCAATCGTTTTGTCACTTTTGTAGCGATTACAAATTGGACAAGCTAACCATAAATTAGATTACATCATTGCTGCCACCTTTAGAGACGGGGATAATATGTTCTATCTCCAAACGTGCCATCACTAAATGCTGGGGACTTAAACAGTAACCACAGCGATTTATAGCAGCAGTACGAACGCGACGTTCTATTTCTACAGGGATGTAAATGCGAGACATTACTATTAATTAATAGCAGGTTTCAATCCACGTTCAACAGCTACCTTAAAAGCCTGGGCTTTCCGCAATAAACCATGTCGATAGACTTGCATTAATTCATCTAGTTGTTTAAATTCTGCATCATTAAGTTGTGCTTCTCTGTTACCTGCTAAAAGCTCACTTAAAGTTTCTTGCCGATCGGGTTCCATTTGCAGTTCGCAGAGAGCCAAAACCTGTTCATCTGGTAGGGAATCTACAGGTAATTCGCTAATAGCACGATCGATCCACTCTACCAACAGATCTTCAACTTTCCGATGTGTAAGAGCAGCGATTTCTTTGGCTTTTTTTGCTAAGGATTCAGATAGTTCAAGTGTAACAATTTCCGCCATTTTCTTTATTTCCACATCCCGCATAACATATTTTACAATACCTCCTCTAATCATTGCTCAAGTATAGAGTAGCGATCGCCCCTCTCCTCCTCTTCTTTCATCTTCTCTTCCTTCGCGTCCTTTGCGTCCTTTGCGGTTCAAAAAAATAACCCTCTGGCATCCCAACAAGATATCCTTAAAAAAGAACCCCATTAACTTGCCAGCATGAACTCCCAAAACCCCAGACAACTGGCATTTCTCACCTTACGAGACATTCACAAAGGCGCTTATGCAGATGTCGCCTTAGATCGTTTTCTACGTGCATCAAACCTCAACGACATAAATCGAAAATTTGCCACCGAATTAGTTTATGGTAGTGTCAGAAGACAGCGCACACTTGATGCAATTATTGACCAATTAGGTAAAAAGAAAGCTCATCAACAACCAACAGATCTCCGCACCATTTTACATTTAGGTTTATATCAATTAAGATATCTTACTAACATTCCTGTTTCTGCTGCTATTAATACTACTGTTGAACTAGCAAAAGAGAATAAATTTGCTGGACTTAGCGGAGTTGTAAATGCTTTGTTGCGCCAGTACGATCGCATCTCCACCACCAACCAAGACCCATTAATTTTACCAGAAAACCTCGTTGAAAGATTAGGAACTTTATACAGCTTTCCTAATTGGATAATTCAATTGTGGTTAGAACAATGGGGAGAAGCGGAAACGGAACAATTGTGCGAATGGATGAATCAAACTCCGGCGATCGATCTCAGAATTAATCCTTTAAAAACCACCCTTGAAGAAGTAGAAAACATTTTTAAATCAGCAGATATTTTAGTTAGAAAAATTCCTCATCTTCCCCAAGCTTTAAGGTTAATTGGGAGTACTGGCGCAATTCAAAATTTACCAGGTTTTAAAGAAGGTTGGTGGACTGTACAAGATAGTAGCGCCCAAATGGTAACACATCTGTTAGATCCGCAACCGGGAGAAACCATAATTGATGCTTGTGCCGCACCTGGAGGAAAGACGACACATATTGTAGAATTGATGCAAGATGACGGGAAAGTTTGGGCTTGCGATCGCACTCCTTCCCGCTTAAAAAAACTGCAAGAAAACGCCCAAAGATTGGATTTAAAATCAATTGAAATTTGCACTGGCGATAGTCGCAACTTTCCCCAATTTACCAATGTAGCCGATCGAGTTTTACTCGATGTACCTTGTTCTGGTTTAGGAACTTTACACCGTCACGCCGATGCGCGTTGGCGACAAACTCCCGAAAATGTTAAAGAATTATCAATTTTGCAGAGAGAATTGTTAGATAGTGCATCTAAGTATGTTAAACCTGGAGGGAGTTTGGTTTATTCTACCTGCACTTTGCATCCCTTAGAAAACGAACAGGCGATCGAAGATTTTCTCACCACTCATGCAAATTGGCAAATTGAATTACCTGCTGCTAATTCACCAATATACTCGTTTGTCACGCCGTCAGGGTGGATTAAAGTTTTACCACACCGAGAACAGATGGACGGGTTTTTTATGGTACGTTTGCGATCGACTACCAGTTGTCTAGCAGCAAATTCTTTATTAATCTAATAGATAAAATCAAGGAAAAAAACAATGGTTTCAGATTCAGATATTACAATTCTCTTCAAGATTCTCGTAGGTGTAGCTTGGATTGATGGTAAAGTTCAACCAGAAGAACGAGAATATTTATACCGACTGGCGAAAGAAAAGGGTGTGGAGAACGATCCAGAAATTTATCCCTGGCTTTATGAATTCCTCACAGTTCCACCCAGCCAATGTTATGAATGGGTACAAGAGTATTTAGGCGATCGTCCTTCTTCTGAAAAATGCCAAAATTTAATTGAAGCGATCAGTGCCTTAATTTACAGTGATAGCGAAGTTACCTCTGAAGAAGCGCAACTAATTAACACTATTCAACAATTAGATCCCGCAAATCACCCACCACAGACAATGCAAAGTGCTGTTTTGGGGGCAATTCAAAAACTTTACAAACGTTGGGTGATCAAACAAAATTAGCGATCGCACTACTAAATTTCCAAATTAGGATTTCAGATTTAGCCGAGAAGTTCTTTCAACAATCAGCAATCTGAAATCTCCAATCTGAAAGTATTATTAGTTGTTTATTAATTAGGCTTTGGGAGTACCAATACCAGGAGTTTCTTCTTTTTTCACTTCTGGAACAACAGAGGGGCGTTCTTTGTCTTCCCAGCCCACAGGACGCTTTGAATTATACCAAGCAATTGATCCGATCGTCACTGCGGCAATAAATCCGACCACATAAACTAAAGTAGCAGACACAGGAAAGTGAGGGGCATTAGCTGCGCTATTAGCTGCACTAGTCGCAGCTTCCATAAGTAGACTCATGTTCTAACAACTCCTTAAATTTTCACCTTATCTAAAGTATAAAGAATTGAAAAAAATTATCATCCTCCAGAAGTTCGAGGCTAAAAGGCAGAGGAACTTTAGGGCAGGGGGCTCTCGGAGCACAGGGGAGTTTTTCCCTAACCGTTCGGACTTCCGCGTGAGCGCTCAGTCGAACGCTGACCAAGACGGAAGCCCCTAACCCCTAGCCCCTAATCCCTAATCCAGCCCCAGTCAAGAGTCAAGAGTCAAGAGTCTCCTACCTGATTTGGTGAGTATTGAGTTCAAAGCTAGGTGCGGGTGCGGGTGCGGGTGCGGGTGCAGCCTGCGGAGTAGCTTGCCTTCTGGTGCGAGTTCTGGTGGAACTCGCACCACTAGAACTGTTGTATGTTCTGCGAGAGCGTTTGGGTTGGTAGGTTGGCGGACTGCTAGACTGCTCAACGCTCCTGCGTCTTTGACGTACTACAGGCTGCTGTGTTGCAGAACTGCTAGTGTTGGATTGGTAAGAGCGACGGCGGGGACGATCGTTGCTTTGGCTGCTACTCGAATTAGAAGTAACAGCAGTGTTTTGAGAATACCGACGACGGGGACGGAATGTGGTTTGGGTAGAAGTCGTGTTAGAAGTGCTGACACTGCTTTGCTCAATGCGCCGACGACGGGGACGGAATGTAGTTTGGGTAGAAGTCGTGTTAGAAGTGCTGACACTGCTTTGCTCAATGCGCCGACGACGGGGACGGGATGTGGTTTGGGTAGAAGTCGTGTTAGAAGTGCCGACACTGCTTTGCTCAATGCGCCGACGACGGGGACGGGATGTGGTTTGGGTAGAAGTCGTGTTAGAAGTAACTGCGGTGTTTTGAGAATACCGACGACGGGGACGAGAAACTGTGGGTGTACTGCTGGTAGCAGCTGGGCTAACTTCTCTTCGGGATCTTGGCCTACGTTCTGGTTCTGTGTTGCTATCCTCTGTTCTGCTAGCTGTAGCCTGAATATTAGACATTTTTTCTGGTTTGATCGGTAGAAGAGCTACTACACCTTTGCGACCTTCCAGTTTAGGACGTTCGGGGAATTTCTCGATCGGGATATCTTCCACCGCTTTCACCATAAATTTATTCCAAGTCCGGGCGGCGGTAGCACTAGTTCCCCAAGTCGGCGAGTTATCATCGTTTCCTAACCAAACGCCTGTGACTAGTTGGGGAATATAACCCACAAACCACAAATCGCGGGCTTGATCGGAAGTACCTGTTTTGCCTGCAACTTGGCGATCGAACAATTGCGCCGGACGACCTGTACCATCATTGACCACATCTTGCAGCATCCAACTCATGATTGCCGCTGTTTCTCCATCCAAAGCTTGTTGCGGCTGCGGTTTGGCTTCAAAAATTACTTTACCCTGTTGGTCAATTACCCGGCGAATTCCGTATCCTGGAGCGTGCATACCTTTAGCCGCAAAGGTGCCATAAGCGTTCGTCAATTCTAAAAGATTGACTTCCGAAGCACCCAAAGCCAGGGAGTAAGTGGGCTTAAGTTCTGACTTGATGCCCATTTTGTGGGCAATATCAATTACTGGTTGGAATCCCGTATTGATTAACACTTTTACGGCAACTGTGTTAACTGATAAAGTCAAGGCATCTCGCATCGAGATCCAGCCGCTATAGTCATCACTGTAGTTTTTCGGCGTATAATCATCTACCTGGAAAGGCGCATCCAAGTAACCGCGATAGGGTGAGATCCCACCAGCAATAGCCGTAGTGTACAAAAATCCTTTAAATGTGGAACCTGGTTGACGTTGGGCTTGGGTGACACGATTAAATTGGGTATTTTCAAAATCTGTCCCCCCTACCATTGCTTTGACTTCACCATTGCGGGGATCGATGGCGACTAAGGCTGCTTGTTGAAATCCTTGTTCTTTGCCGTTTTCGCTAACTACTTGATCGACTACTTCTTCAGCAACTTTTTGCCACTTAGGATTTAGGCTAGTTTCTACAGTTAAACCACCTGCTTCGATCGCATCTTGCGGCACATATTTCGGTAATTCCTGTTGAATATAGGAAGTAAAGTAAGCCGCTTGTGTGGAAAGTCGTTTTGGTGCGGCTGGCTTGAGCGCTAAAGGTTCAGCCGAAGCCGCTTGCGCTTGATCTTTGGTGATAAAACCTGCATCTACCATGCGGTTTAACACTATATTCCGTCTTTCTAAAGCTATTTTCGGATTGGCGAGCGGAGAAAAAGTTGAAGGTGCAGGTGTTACTCCCACAATCGTCGCTATTTCTGGCAAAGTCAAATCACTAGTTGGCTTACTGAAATAAACCCAAGCCGCATCAGCCACCCCGTAAGCACCTTCACCCAAATAAACTAAGTTCAGATACCTTTCCAGAATCTTGTCTTTTTTCATCTCTTTCTCAATCTTCTGCGCCAGCATCACTTCCTGAACTTTCCGAGTAATGGAGCGTTCTTGATTGAGAAAAACAATTCTGGCTAGCTGTTGAGTAATGGTACTTCCACCTTCCACCACGTTTCCGGCACTGATATTGGAAACAAAAGCCCGTCCCACACCTTGCCAGTCTACTCCCTGATGTTGGTAAAAGCGACGGTCTTCTGAGGCAATAAAGGCTTGCACCAGTTGAGGTGGCATTTGCTCTAATTGCAGCTTTTCTCTAGTCGCTGGGCCAACCTGTTGCAGAATCGTCCCGTCTTCTGCTTTGATCGTCAGAGTTCCATCTCGGACAAAGGTGAGAACATCATTGGGTGAAGGTAAGTTGCGCTCCAATGTCCACCAAGTAATCCCTGTCACCAGTGCGCCACCACCTAATGTGACGGCTGCCCCGGCCAAGAGCCAGAATTTCTTTGTCCGGTATACCGGATTATTGGGGTCTAACCAAGGTGAATCTAGGACAGATTCGGGAATATGTAGTTTAGTGGCAATTTCTCTGGTCTTCTGTTTCAGGTTACTTAACCTTCCGGTGCTGCCTGTTTCCTGATTTTGTTCCGCATCTTCTTCACTTTCAGCTATTTCTGCTTCCGTAGCAGCGGAAAAACTCCCCAGTTCTTCTAAACTATTTATTTGAGTAGGCTCAAGTGGATCTTGGGAAGTTCCGGGGGTAATTGGAGAACCATCCTTTGTCACCTCTTGGCGGGCTGTAGGTTGCTCAATTTCTGTTTCTCTGCCAGAGGTCTGTTCCGGTTGTGATTCAGAGCCACTGAACTTGGTCGAAATTTCTTGCAGTTTGGGAATAAATTTTGTCACGATACTGCCTCACACACGATACGGGCCAAGTTTAAATTCGTTTTATTTTCGGTTTTATTTATCGAATTTGCGCCCCTATACCTCTCCGTAATAGACCATCGGTAGCAGAGCGAGTCACTATGAGTTAAAATTTTAGCTCATCTCTTCACTTTAAACACTCATTTAGGTTAATCCACTCTTTGATTCTGGTCAATTAGCCTGCAAGTCGATAATAAACTGAATGGCTACCAACCATTCGCTCGGACAAACTAACAAAAAATTTGTTCGGGAGTGAGGGAGTGAGGGAGTTCCCTTCCCTCACTAAATTGTCCCGCTTGATTACCGATCGCCAACTGAATTTCGGGAATGCGATCGATCAATCAATAGAGTACAGGCTAGGCGATCGCGTTGACACAAATCCATCGAGCCGAATATTCTATCTTAGTGGAGTTCCCTTGACTCCTGGGACAACAAACTTTAACCAAAGTTCAACAACCCCGTCCTTTTTAGGACGGGGATTGACCGAACCAATTCGGGCAACGTAAGCGTTGAATAGCCCATTGAGACTTGATTTGGTACAGACTTCCGAATACTTGTGCGATTCGTTGGGTAGAAACTAACCCTGAAATGGGTGGAGGATTACCCGCAAGGTAAATGAACCTTGACAACTGAGAGAACCATGTAGGTGAGGATAAGTATCCTAGAAAGCCCAAATCCTACCGCGCAGGTGCAGCGTTGACAGCACACAGAATATAGCTTCTAGCTATATCCCCCAGGTTGGCGACTAGCCATCAAAGCCTGAAGCGGGGGTGAAAGGCGGCTCTGTTTTAAGCCTATGAAATATCCGTCGAGCGAAGTGTCCATGAGTAAGTAAAACTGAAGTCTACGTTATAACCATCGTTAGGAAGAACCAAAAAACCCATAAGGGTTGCGAAATTAGGCTGATACGCTGGAGCCAAAAGGCAATAGATAAAGGGATTGGCAAGTGGGTATTTGACCAATAAGCACTCCCAATAAACTCGGTGGAGAGTAGACACTCTAAAGACACACAGTATGGTTCCCTCGGAACGAAGTAACCCTTCGTATGCTCTTAGGGCGGTCGATTCCCTAAGTAGGTGCTAACCGGATGCTGCGAAGGGGGAGATTGAGTCAGAAGCGAACGCCTTGGGTAATGTCAGGGATATGCTGACGGACTCACGATAATGCAGATAGTAGAGGTACAAGTAGCAGTAAATATGTCTAAAACGAGTGTAAAAGCTACGGTGGAATGGAAGAATTTACCTTGGAAGAAAATTGAAAAGGTAGTCTTCAAGCTGCAAAAGCGCATCTACAAAGCTTCTAGTCGTGGTGATATTAAAGCAGTTCGCAGACTCCAAAAGACGTTGATGAAGTCTTGGTATGCAAGATGTTTAGCGGTTCGTAGAGTTACCCAGGATAACCAAGGGAAGAAAACGGCTGGTGTGGATGGCGTTAAGTCGCTAACCCCAAAGCAACGTTTGAACCTAGTCGGTAAATTGAAACTTGGGACAAAAACCAGCCCGACCAGGCGAGTATGGATTCCTAAGCCCGGAACGGAAGAGAAGCGACCTTTGGGTATACCTACAATGAAAGACCGCGCATTGCAAGCGTTAGTCAAACTGGCACTAGAACCAGAATGGGAAACGCGATTTGAACCTAACTCATACGGGTTCAGACCTGGACGCTCATGCCATGATGCGATTGAGGCAATATTTATCAGTATCAATAAAAAGCCTAAATATGTGCTAGATGCTGATATAGCCAAATGCTTCGACCGCATCGACCATGAAACACTGCTAAGAAAATTAAATACATTCCCCACCATGAGAAGACAATTAAAGTCTTGGTTAAAAGCGGGAGTGATGGACGGTAAGCAGTTGTTTCCTACACTTGAGGGTACGCCACAAGGCGGGGTCATTTCTCCGCTATTGGCTAACATCGCCCTTCACGGCTTAGAAGAAATGTTGAAGCAATACATAGAAACATTTCCTCTTAAATATCCCAGTGGCAAAGTCATGCCCAAAAGGGATAAAAGGCAAAGTTTGTGTGTCATAAGATACGCAGACGATTTCGTGATTCTCCACGAAAACCTAGCCGTTGTCCAAAAGTGCAGAGAGATAGTCTCTGAGTGGTTAAAAGGTATGGGTTTGGAATTAAAACCCAGTAAGACGAGACTTGCCCATACCCTCGTACAGTGTGAGCAGGAAAAACCAGGATTCAATTTTCTTGGTTTTTATATTAAACAATTTCCGCAAGGAAAACATCAATCAAAACAGGGTTTTAAGACAATCATCACCCCAAGCAAAGAAAAACTTAAGATACATTATGACCAAATCGCAAAAGTTATTACAGCCCATAAAGCTGTGTCACAAGCGGCACTAATCAAGCATATAAACCCTATTATCAGGGGATGGGCTAACTATTATGCGACTGTAGTAAGTAAGGAAGCTTACACAGACTTAGACAACCTTGTGTATCAAAAGTTATATGCTTGGGCAAAACGCCGCCACCCCCAAAAATCATGGGAATGGGTGTCAAATAAGTATTGGCAATCAATAGGCGGTGATAACTGGGTATTCGCAACCAAAGGGAGTAATCCCCTACAATTACTTGACCATGCTGACACTCCGATAGTGCGCCATGTGAAAGTTAAAGGCAAAGCGTCACCATACGACGGCGACCTAGTTTATTGGAGTACAAGAATGGGTAAAAGTCCTGAATTGTCAACCAGGGTTGCAGAACTTTTGGAAAAGCAAAAAGGGAAATGTACCCACTGCGGATTACATTTTAAAAACGAAGATGTGTGGGAGATAGACCATATCATTCCTAAATCGAAAAATGGAGGGAAGGGTAAAAATAATCTACAACTCCTACATCGACATTGCCATGATAAAAAGACGGCCAGCGATGGTAGTTCTGGTAACAAATCTGGCTGTAACAGTGCCAAACCTAAGCCACTTCTCAATTCAGATTATCAATGGATTGAGGATATGTTGGTAAAGAAGTATGCGTGACAAAGCACTGCATTGTTGAGGAGCCGAATGAGGCGAAAGTCTCACGTTCGGTTTTGAAGACCAGTGGGGCTGGTGACAGTCTCACTGAGTTTAATCCCTAGTTCGGATACTTCTAATCCTGATTGGTGCAGGAGTTGGGCAAGCCAAGACATCTTAATCAAGTTGGGCGAAGGGACTTAAACAATTTTGGGTTATACCAAATTATGCGAGTTCCAGTTACTTCAATTGACAATCAACCCCTAATGCCAACCACCCCTGCCAGAGCTAGGAAATGGATTCAATCTGGTAAGGCAATAAAACGTTGGTCAGATAGTGGACAATTCTATGTTCAGCTAACAGTAGAACCATCAGGTCGTGCTACTCAGGGTATTGTTATTGGCATCGATCCTGGAAAGAAATATTCCGGGATTGGTGTTCAATCATCTAAATTCACCCTTTATACAGCGCATTTAATCCTACCCTTCCAAACAGTGAAAGACCGGATGGAAGCAAGGAGGTTAATGCGACGTGGGCGTAGAGGAAGAAGAATTAACCGAAAAGTTGAATTCTCAAAACGCACTCATCGCCAAAAACGGTTTGATAATCGTCGCCAAGGTAGACTTCCTCCTTCAATTCGAGCCAACCGTCAACTTGAACTTAGGATTGTGTCTGAACTGTGCAAAATCTACCCAGTCACAGCTATTAGATTTGAATATGTTCGAGTTGATGTAGATTTAACATCTGGGCGGAAAAAGGCTCGCACTGGGAAAGGTTTTAGCCCTGTGATGGTAGGGTTAGTGCGATTCGTTGGTTTGAAAGCCGCCTGAAATGGCAGGCAGGATAAGCCGCTTGGTACAAAAGAGGACTCTACATCCTCCTAGAATCTTGACAACTTAACAGCCATGTTGGTGAGGGCTAGTATCCTAGAACCCCCAAGTCCAACCGCCCAGGTGCTGGGTTGAAAGCACACAAAGCGCCCTCTTGAAGGGTGTCCCTTACAAAGGAGACTAGCCATCAAATTTGTAACGCAGGGGTGAAAGCCTACGGGCAAGCAAGAGCCTATGGGTAGGAATACGAAGCTACGTTTGAACCATCGTAACCATGCGTCCGAAAGGAAAGGTTATGGGCTGGCAATTTTGTCCTTGACCAGTTAGCACCCCGATTGAACCCGGTGGACAGTAGCGCCCTAAAGGTTTCAAACAAATGGCTGTTAGGAACGAAGTAACCCTCCCGTATGCTCTCTTTGGAGGTCGATACCAGAGAGCAGGTGCTAACCGAATGCTACGGGATGGGAGGGATTGAGTCAGAAGCGAATGACCTGGGTAACACCAGGTATATGCCGACAGACTCACGGTGATTTGAAAGATAGAGAACACAGTAGCAATGAATAAGACTAAAACGCAGGAAAAACTGACGGTGGTATGGAACGCCATAGACTGGCGAAAGCTGGAGAAACGGGTGTTCAAGTTGCAAAAACGTATCTATCAAGCCTCTCAGCGTGGCGATGCTCGTGCAGTTCGCAAACTCCAAAAGACCCTGATGAGGTCTTGGTCTGCCAAATGTTTGGCTGTCCGTCGAGTAACGCAGGATAACACTGGCAAAAAGACAGCCGGGGTGGATGGTATCAAAAGTCTCGCACCAACCCAGCGACTTGAGTTAGTTAATAACCTGAAACTATCCCGAAAAGCTAGCCCAGTAAGAAGGGTGAACATACCCAAGTTAGGAACTTCTGAGAAGAGGGGACTAGGGATTCCAACGATGACAGACCGTGCCTCACAAGCATTGGTAAAACAAGCATTAGAGCCAGAATGGGAAGCTCGCTTCGAGCCAAATTCCTATGGTTTCAGACCTGGACGCTCGTGCCATGATGCGATTGAGGCAATATTCACAGCAATTAACCAGAAAGCCAAATACGTGCTAGATGCGGATATTGCCAAATGCTTCGACAAAATCAACCATGAAGCACTGCTCAACAAATTAAATACATTCCCCACCATCCGCCGCCAAATACGTGCATGGTTAAAAGCGGGAGTGATGGCTCGTTCAAAGCTGTTCCCGACATCTGAGGGTACGCCACAAGGAGGGGTGATATCCCCCCTATTGGCAAACATAGCCCTTCACGGCATGGAAAATCGAATCAACCAAGTTTTTCCTACGATGGTCAAACAGTCTAGGGTGACTTGGTTTCACAAAAAGGGGGAAACATTCCGTACCCCCAATGTCATTCGATACGCCGATGATTTCGTGGTAGTTCACGAAAATCTAGCCGTTGTCCAAAGATGCCAGCAGATAATTGCCGAGTGGCTAAATGGCATGGGATTAGAATTAAAGCCATCAAAAACCCGCATATCCCATACCCTCACGGAGTACGAAGGAAACACGGGTTTCGATTTCCTGGGGTTTAACATTCGCCAGTACCCAATAAGTATAAAACGGTCTGGGAAAAGCTCAAAAGGCGAACCTCTAGGCTTTAAGACACTCATCAAGCCAAGCCAGAAAGCGATAAAACGTCATGTAGAGGAAATAGGCGACATCATCAAAGCCCATAAGTCAAAGCCCCAAGAGGCTCTTATCGGGAAACTCAATCCGGTAATACAAGGGTGGGCAAACTACAACTCTACACAAGTCAGCAAAGAAACGTTTTCAACGATAGACCACATAGTCTATCAACAGCTTTTGGCTTGGGCTAAATACACCCACAGTGGTACACCACATAAAGAAATCATCCGTAAATGCTGGATGACGGTGGGAAACAATAACTGGGTATTCGCAACCAGGGACGAGCAAGGAAATCTCGTTCGGTACGCACTCATGTCAAGACTCCTATAGTCAGGCATGAGAAAGTTAAAGGCGAAGCTAGTCCTTATGACGGCAACCTAGTGTACTGGTCAACTAGAAGGGGTAAACACCCAGAATGTCCTGAGAAAGTAGCCAAACTCCTCAAGGTTCAAAAAGGGAAATGTAATAGATGCGGATTGCACTTCAGAGAAGACGACTTGCTCGAAATCGACCATAAACTCCCCACCTCGCAGGGTGGGAAGGACGTATTGAGCAACCGTCAGCTACTGCACAGACACTGCCACGACCAAAAAACTGCTAAGGATGCTCTGAGGCAAAAGAGGCAGTTGGCACAAGAAGAGTTAGCGAGGTATTTGGATGATAACCCATTCTAACCGCCTAACCCTAACCGAGGGAAGAGGTGCCCATGACAAGGGTCAAGTTACTGAGGAACCGTGTGACGGGAAACTGTCACGCACGGTTTTGAAAGGGAGACGGGAGGTAGCAATATCTCCCGCCGACCCAAACAAATGGATGGTTGGTCAATTAGAGCAATTAGCTCCCGTAACCACAATTTACGGATATCAAACTGCAAATACCCGTGAACACCTGGGATTAGTTAAGAACAAAGCTGATAAATCCAAGGCAGAGTTTACTACTCACGCAGTTGACGGGGTAGCAATTGCCGCCTCTCACTTTGTCGAATATCGTCAATATCACAAAATTAAGGAAAGTGGCGGAAATTGGTTTGGTTCAGTTGCGATTACCTCTGTGCCATTCTTTGTGATTCGCCGCCCTCCCTATAGTCGCCGTCAACTACATTTAATGGTTCCAGCTAAAGGCGGAATTAGACGCAAGTATGGCGGTTCTACAACTCGTCATGATGTTCGCAAGGGTGATTTAGTCAATTCTCCTAAAGGGATTGGCTACGTTAGCGGCGACACAGACAGACAAATATCTGTCAGCGATGCTAACTGGAAACGGTTAGGACAGATAGCATCTAGCAAAGTAACGTTAATTCGTCGTTCCAACGGATTTATCGTATCTAACTAGATTCAAGTAAAGCCGTCCTCCGCTTCGCTGGCATGACGGGGTTTCAGACCCATTTTTTGTGATGAATTGCCACCAACTAATAATTTCAGCGTAGCGAATCCACTTTTGGTAGTCGTTAAATATAATGTTTCTCCCTATCTTGTCAATTCCCCTGTAAAATATTTAAGATCAAAATCTTGGTTGATTGTTGATTAAGGAATACTCATATTAAGGAGTTTGGTGAGGATGAACGCTAAAACATTCGTTGCTATTATCAGTGCTGCTTCCGTGCTAGCTGGTTGTGAATTTAATTTGTGGGGGCCAAGTGTTAGTGATGTATCAGTCTGCGAAAAGGCTAATCCATTAGAAGGTTGTGAAAAAGAGCAAAATACTTTTAAAACAACCACCCCCCGGATATTCGCTACAGCTAAAATAGATAATGCTGTGGAAGGAACAAAGGTAAAAGTACTTTGGCGCTTAAATCAAAGCGCAACAGCCAAAAATGTTCGCATCTATGAGAAAGAATTTACCACCAAATTAGATCAAAATCAAATCACTACTGCTTTAGCTCCGGGGAAGAGTTGGCAACCTGGAAAATACGAAGTCTCCTTTGTCATAGTAGGAGATGAATCTAAGCGGGAGAGTGAAAAGTTTGAAATTAAATAATGGTTGCTTCGCTTTATTTGTTGGTTGCGTTTTCATCCACACCCACTCTTGGGATGTGGCTTTCAACGCAACATTTCAGTAAAATTTCCAACTAGGACAATTAAATTAACCTTTAGAGTATCCCAACTTTCTTAAGCTAAAAAGCTGCTTGGATGGTGGGATATTGTTATATTTGAACGTAAACAGGTTTCTTTCTTTTGCCAAAATCAGCTTAACAGATGACAAACATTGACATTTTGGGATTTATTGCTGCCGCTTTAACTACGATCGCTTTTGTACCGCAATTGGTAAAAACTTGGCAAACAAAGTCAGCAGGGGATGTTTCTTTGGGAATGTTATTTACCTTTTGTACAGGAGTATTTTTATGGTTATTGTACGGTATTTTCATCCAATCTTGGCCCGTAATTACGGCTAATTTCCTGACTTTAATTTTTAACTTGCTAATTTTATCGCTTAAGATCAGATTTGAGAAAGTATAATTCTACTGAAATTGATCGATCGTGAACTCTGCTATATTTGCTGCTGAACGGTTGCTATTTACAAAAGCAACGCCCAACACCGATGCTATTCCCACTATTTTCGCTTTCCCCAATGAGTATACAGTGGGAATAACTAGCCTTGGCTATCAAATTGTCTGGGCAACTTTGGCAATGCGTTCTGATTTAGAAGTCAAACGATTATTTACTGATATTCACGAAGAATTACCCATAAATCCTCAGTTAGTTGGATTTTCTGTGTCTTGGGAACTGGATTATATTAATATCCTGAATTTACTGGAATTTTTAGAAATCCCCCTGCGTTCCTCAAGACGTGCTGATTCAGATCCCTTAATATTTGGTGGCGGCCCAGTTTTAACTGCTAATCCCGAACCTTTTGCTGATTTCTTCGATATTATTCTCTTAGGAGATGGCGAAAATCTCTTAGATAATTTTATTGATGCTTACCAGGAAGTTCGTGACGCTGATAGGCAAACTAAACTGCAAAGATTAGCCCTAGTTCCTGGGGTTTATGTTCCTAGTTTATATGAAGTAACCTATCAAGAAGCTACAGGTGTAATTAAATCAATTCAACCAATTAATAACCAAATTCCTGCCCAAGTTGAAAAACAAACTTATCGGGGAAATACTTTATCTGCTTCCACTGTGGTGACAGAAAAAGCTGCTTGGGAAAATATCTATATGGTGGAAGTGGTACGCAGTTGCCCGGAAATGTGCCGCTTTTGTTTAGCGAGTTATTTAACTTTGCCTTTTCGCACTGCGAGTTTAGAGGGTTCGTTAATTCCGGCAATTGAAAAAGGTTTGGAAGTAACTGATAGATTGGGATTACTTGGTGCGTCGGTAACTCAGCATCCAGAGTTTGAAAATTTGTTAGATTATTTAGCCCAACCAAAGTACGATAATGTGCGGTTAAGTATTGCTTCGGTGCGAACAAATACGGTGACGCAGAAGTTAGCGGAAATTTTAGCAAAACGCGATACTCGATCGCTAACCATCGCTGTAGAAAGCGGTTCGGAAAGATTGCGGCAAATTATTAATAAAAAGTTAGAAAATCAAGAGATTATCCAAGCTGCTGTTAATGCTAAAGCAGGTGGGTTAAAAGGAATCAAACTTTATGGGATGGTAGGTGTTCCGGGAGAGGAATCATCTGATTTAGATGCAACTGTAGCGATGATGCGGGAAATTAAAAAAGCTGCACCAGGATTAAGATTAACTTTAGGATGTAGCACTTTTGTTCCGAAAGCGCATACACCTTTTCAATGGTTTGGAGTGAATAAGCAAGCTGAAAAAAGATTGAAGTATTTGGAAAAACAATTAAAATCGCAGGGAATAGAATTTCGTCCAGAAAGTTATAATTGGTCGGTAATTCAAGCTTTAATTTCTAGGGGCGATCGCAGATTATCTCATCTGTTAGAATTGACTCGTAATTATGGCGATTCTTTGGGTAGCTATCGTCGCGCTTTTAAAGAATTGCGGGGAAATTTACCCGAATTAGATTATTATGTTCATACTAATTGGGATTTAGACCAAGTTTTACCTTGGAGTCATTTAATTGGGCCATTGCCAGTAGCAACGTTACAAAAACATCGTAGCATGGCGATCGCCAATTTCCCCCAAGCCAAAGATTAATTTTAATACATAAATTTTCAAAGAAATATTAAGAATAATAGGCAACAGCAGAATTAGAAGAGTAGGCTAGTAATTATCTAAAACTGCTGAATTTTACTCTTAAATTTAAAGGAGGAAATAATCGATGCCATGGCGAAAAAATGAGTATAATTACCAAAAAATAGTCGGGCAAATTGGTGTAGGTTTGGCGGCATCTTTGTGCTTATTAGCGGCACAAAACACTAATATTAATCCAGTTAAAGCTAACAGCATAGAAATTGCCCAAGCAGCTTCAGTTTGCGAAAGTAGCGGTGGTAGTCAATTTGTCAGTGCAGAAACCAAAAACTATTTAGTATATATTTGTGGCGGAGATAATCCCAATACCTATATTGGCATGGCGAAAAATGGAGGAAATAGCATTTCTTTACCTCTGCAAACTTCTACTAGAGACAGATTTGTAGCAGTGAATGGTGATACCAGTTATACTCTGACTCGGACTGAATTAATTGTTACTAAAAACGGGCGAGTTCTGGTTAAAGAAAGGGCTCAATGGAAACGATAATAGTGCAGTATAAGATTAATGAGCAACTTATCGATCGAATACTGTTATGCTGCATTTTAAATACTCCTCACTAATTGATGCACCAGTAGAAGTTGTCTGGAACTTTCACGAAAGACCAGACATTTTGCAAATTCTGACTCCCCCTTGGCAACCTGTGGAAATAGTCCGTCGAGAGGGGGGTTTAGATGTGGGTGCAATTACCGAATTTCGCATTTTATTAGGGCCATTTCCCGTAAGATGGGTAGCAAGGCATATTGAATGCGAAAAAAATCGCTTGTTTGTCGATCGGCAAATTAGTGGGCCAATGGAAAGTTGGGTACATCGGCATTTATTTACAGAAGAGAATGGCAAAACCAAACTCACCGATCAAATAGATTACGAAATACCAGGTGGATTAATAGCTGGATTAGTTTTAGAATGGTGGGTAAATGCGCGACTAACTGATATGTTTCGCTATCGCCATGAAGTAACAAAACGGGAATGTGAAAAGTAAGTTATTGCAGACAAAATTACTAATAAAATGCAAACAACAGCAGAATATTTCTGTGCTTATTGTGGCGAACCGAACTTAACATTTGTTGATTTGAGTGCGGGTGGACAACAGACTTATACTGAAGATTGTCAAGTTTGTTGTCACCCCAACGTTTTATATGTGCGCGTAGATGAAGAAAGTTTGGATGTAGAAATTGATACGGAATATGAAGGCTAAAAATTTATTCGCTTCTCTCTGGAATTAGATGATACCACAGTGTATCCCCGCTAGGAATTGAGGGTTGGGGAAAATTTAGGAGAGAGATAAATACTATCCTTAATCCAAAACCTTGTAGAGACGTTATATATAACGTCTCTACATTATCTGTAATCAACCGAACATGATATTAGTTATTGCTGAGTTAGATTAAACACTTAAGTAATTTTTCAGTAAATTTGCGGAAAGAGTTTTGGGGAATTGGAAGAATATATTAGTGAGCAATCAAGTAATTAATGGCTCATCAATAAACTTACCAAAATCATTACGAACTCATCGTTAAGTCAAGGTAAAATTAACACTATGCAACATAAATTAACTAACACAAAAGTATTAAAATTAGCTTTGGCAAGTGCTGGCGCATTGTTGTTTTTAGCTCCTTCTTTAGGAGCAAATGCACTGAGTAATTCTCAGCAAGATGGGTCAGAAAATAGAGATTCTTTCTTAGTTGCACAAGCTAATTGTCCTACTCGACGTTCTACAGTCGATCGCACATTTGAAACTCCCAATTATTACGTGACAATTTGCTCAGGAGACTCGCGCAACTCATTAGGTTATTATGTTGGTGCAGCGAAAGATGGTAGCGGTGGGATTACTGTTCCCTTGACACGCAGAAGCGGCGACAGATACATTGCAGCTAACGGAAATACAATTTATGCCGTCACACCTTATGAGTTGAGAGTAAGTGAAAATGGCAGAACAATTCTCAATGAAAGAATTTTAGCTGCTAGTGGCGATGACACTGTTTCCGCCAGAGGTTGTCGGAACAGAGAAAGCACTTTCGTAACAGCTGAAACAGCAAGTTATGTAATCTCAATTTGTGGTGGCGATCTTCCCGGTAGTTATGTTGGTGAGTCCAAAAATGGTAATGGAAGAATTAGATTACCGTTGCAAAGTTATGGACGCGATCGCTTTGTCGCTGTTAACGGAGGTACCCGTTATACCCTGACTCCCAATGAACTCAGAGTTACTCAAAACGGTCAAACTATCCTCAGAGAAACTGTTCGTAACTGGAATTAAATTTTTATCTTACAACTCTCCGAAATTAAAAACCCGGTTTCTTCTGTGAAACCGGGTTTTTCTCTTGAGTTAAACTTAACTTAGAGCAACAAGAAAATCTTGTGCAGTAATCAAATTAGCAGAAATGCCATTCAAAGTCGCTAACAATTCATTATTGTTAGTCAGACTAATCAAAGTGTTATTTCCGCTTTGGACAATGCTCAGTTGTGGGAAAGTCAAGTTACCAGACAAGACTAAGGAATCAACCCCATCTTGGAAGTCAACAATCACATCACTACCTTGACCAACAGCTAACACAAATTTGTCACTGCCGTTGCCACCCATGAGTGAGTCATTACCGCGATCGCCACTGAGTATGTCATTGCCATCGCGACCAATCAGAGTATCATTTCCTTGACCACCATAAATGGTATCATCTCCCACTTCGCCATTGATCCAATCAGCGCCTTGATTACCGAACAACAAATCATTGCCCGCACCACCGCAAATGTAATCGTCATCGCTGGGGGAAGCGTCACCACCATTAGCACCGACACCGCCGAAAATAGTGTCGTTGCCATCACAACCGCACAGACTGTCATTGCCATGATCGCCAAATAGCACATCGTCTCCGGCATCCCCGGAAGCTATGTCATGATCTTTCCCGGCGCGGATAGTATCATTCCCTTGTTCGCCAAAGAGCGAGTCATTGCCAGTGTTGCCATAAAGCAAATCATCACCGCTACCACCGAAGATTAAATCTCTCTCGTCGTTACCGGGAGCATCGCCACTACCGCCAAACAGGGTATCGTTGCCGTGATCGCCACCCAAGGTATCATTGCCTCTATCCCCATAAAGTATGTCATTGTCTTGACCACCACGCACGAAATCTTGACCTAGACCACCGCGCACCGTATCATTACCTTCATTACCGTTAACAAAGTCGTCACCTTCGTTACCGTTAGCGAAGTCGTCGCCAAAGCCTGCGCCAATCCAATCGCGTCCTTCACCACCAAAAGTTAAATCATTTCCCTTTCCACCAAGTACGTTATCGTCACCCTCTCTTCCTAACAACAAGTCGTTACCACCGAATCCGTGAAGCAGATCATTGCTGCTAGTACCAAACAGAGAATTATCTTCGTCATTATCCAATTGCGACTGCTCGGTGGAATTTAATGCCGATGAAACACCAGGCAAATTGTTGACATTGGGATGAATAATTTGCTCGCAGAAGCAATCTATATCTGAGTTGGCTGGTGCAGGTGAGAGGGTATTAGCAATGTTCAAATTGAATGGGTAATTAACACTAGCATTTGCCGAATCTGTCGCTTTCAATAAAATAGTGACATTTCCGGCATCGCTAGTAGTTGGAGTGCCCACAAAAGTGCGAGCAATTGGGTTAAAGAATAGCCAACTTGGTAAAGGATTCCCATTAGGTAAAGTGGCGGTGTAAGTGAGAATGTCACCCACATCCAGGTCTTTGAAAGTATCAGCAGCAAAAGTGAAATTAAACAAACTGTTGGTCGTGGCAGTTTGAGTGCTAATCGGGAGATTAAGGAAAGGCGGATTGTTAACTCGGTTAATTGTCAGGTTAACAGTAGCATCAGTATTGGAATAAGCTACACCATCAAAACCTTTCCAAGTAAAGTTAGTAGTCCCGTTCCAGCCAGTAGCAGGAGTAAAGCGGAGATTGCTAATATCGGTCAGGGCAATCTCTTGATTTTGGACGACATTGCTGTTACCTAATTGTAATGTACCGTTGTTGGGAAGAGTTGTAATTTTGATTTTACTCGGAGTAGTGCCACCGGCAGCGGTAAAGTCAGTAGCAGAGAAAGTAGTCGGCCCATTTTGAGTCCCAGTTTTGTTGGTGTTAGTGCCAACTAATGAACTGTCATCATTAACAATTGTGCCCACCCCTCGGTTATTAACTATCGTGCCATTACTCGGATTAGAAAGGTTGACTAAGAAGTTTTTGTTGGTTTCTGCAACTGTATTGCCAATCACAGCAACGGAGATATTCTTAGTTATTTCTCCGGGGTTAAAAGTGAGAACACCACTAGTGCTGTTGTAATCTTTAGAAGCAACGGAAATGCCATCAGCAGTAGCGTAGTTGACAGAAACAGTTTGATAGCTGGGGTTAGATAAAGTAACGGCAAAATTGAAGTTAGTAGTGCCACTGTTACCTTCATTTTGTGACACATCGGCAATGGCAATTCCAGGGAAAGAATCATCATTGTTGATGGTTCCTATAGCAGTTGCCTTAGCGATCGTCGCGTTGATGGGATCGGAGAGATTGACATTGAAGGTTTCGTTGGCTTCGTATCTGTTATCACCATTGGAAGTAACAGTAATAGTTTTCTTGGTTTCCCCTGGTTTAAAAACCAGATTCCCATAAGAGCGGTTGTAATCTGCATCTGCAAAATTTGCACTCCCATCAGTTGTGTCGTAATTAACGACGATGACTTGAGAACTGGGATTGCTTAAGGACACCTCAAAATTGTGGGCGACAGTACCACTATTACCTTCATTTTGGGGATTCGGGTTGCTGATAGAAATAGTGCTAGGGGGGGCTGCATCCAGGTTGAAGGATTGAGTAGCTGGTGCGATCCCACCTTTACCATCAGTGACATTGTATATGAGGTTGATAGTGCCGTTGTAATTGGCAGCCGGAGTAAAGCTCCAAGTGCCATTGTTATTGTTCACCAGGGTGCCGTTAGTGGCAGTCAGGTTGGATACTGAAAGGGGATCATTTTCTGCATCGGTGAACCCTGTGAGCAAGTCGATTTGGTTGATTGTGTAGACGGTATCTTGTTTGCCAGCAGCGAGGGTGGCTTTTGTGCCTGTCAGAGTGGGGGCATCGTTGACGTTGGTGAAACTAATCGTCACCCGAGAAGGAGGAGTAGGAGTCGTACCATCGCTGACTGAGACATTGTAACCCGGAGCATTTTCGCTACCATCATGAACAAATCGAACTTGTCCGTTGTTAATTTGCGCTTGAGTAAAACTGGTGATGGCAACTCCGACGTTACTAACTAATTCAAACCGCCCATTGGTGACACCAGTAATGCTATAAGTCAGTGCGGTAGCTGGAGTGTCGGAGTCAGTGGTGTTGAGATTAGTGCTACCCAGAACTACGCTTTGTCCTTCGGTGATGCTCAGGGTATTGGTCGTTAAAACAGGCGGGTTGTTGACGTTGGTGAAACCGATCGTCACCGCAGAAGGAGGAGTAGGAGTCGTACCATCACTGACTGAGACATTGTAACCCGGGGCGTTTTCGCTACCATCATGAACAAATCGAACTTGTCCGTTGTTAATTTGCTCTTGAGTAAAACTGGTGATGGCAACTCCGGCGTTACTAACTAATTCAAACCGCCCGTTGGTTACACCAGTAATGCTATAAGTCAGTGCGGTAGCTGGAGTGTCGGAGTCAGTGGTGTTGAGATTAGTGCTACCCAGAACTACGCTTTGTCCTTCGGTGATGCTCAGGGTATTGGTCGTTAAAACAGGCGGGTTGTTGATGTTGGTGAAAGTACCGATCGTTACAGCAGACGTGGCGCTAGTAGTATTCTCGTCACTAACAGTCACATTGTAGCTGGGGGCGAAATTGCTACCATCATGAACGAATCGAACTAGTCCGTTGTTAATTTGAGCTTGAGTAAAACTGGTAATCGCAGTGCCAGGGTTACTAACTAATTCAAACCGCCCATTGGTCACACCAGTAATGCTATAAGTCAGTCTGTTCGATTGAGTGTCGGGGTCAGTGGTGTTGAGATTAGTGCTACCCAGAACTACGCTTTGTCCTTTGGTGATGCTCAGGGTATTGGTCGTTAAAACAGGTGCGTCGTTGACGTTGGTGAAACTGATGTTCACAGGTGCAGGAGTAGTTCCCGGAGCAATACCATCGCTGACTGAGACATTGTAACCCGGAGCATTTTCGCTACCATCATGAACAAATCGAACTTGTCCGTTGTTAATTTGCGCTTGAGTAAAACTGGTGATGGCAACTCCGGCGTTACTAACTAATTCAAACCGCCCATTGGTGACACCAGTAATGCTATAAGTCAGTGCGGTAGCTAGAGTGTCGGGGTCAGTGGTGTTGAAATTAGTGCTACCCAGAACTACGCTTTGTCCTTCGGTGATGCTCAGGGTATTGGTCGTTAAAACAGGTGCGTCGTTGACGTTGGTGAAACTAATGGTGACAGGTGCAGGAGGAGTAGCAGTCGTACCATCGCTGACTGAGACATTGTAACCCGGAGCATTTTCGCTACCATCATGAACAAATCGAACTTGTCCGTTGTTAATTTGCGCTTGAGTAAAACTGGTGATGGCAACTCCGGCGTTACTAACTAATTCAAACCGCCCATTAGTCACACCAGTAATGCTATAAGTCAGTGCGGTAGCTAGAGTGTTGGGGTCAGTGCTGTTGAGATTAGTGCTACTCAGAACTACGCTTTGTCCTTCGGTGATGCTGAGGGTGTTGTTAACTAAAGTGGGAGCTGCAATGAGATTATTGATGGCAGCAGTAGAAAAGGCGAAATAGTTTGTAACAGTCTTCGTTCCCGTCAAAGCACCAAGGTTGTACTGAACGGCAACACCATTGTCCGTAGAAGAATCAGTGTTGTAGGTGTTTGTCAGGTTTCCACCATTAACTATCTGAGTAAAGGGGGTGCCGTAAAATCCAGAGTACCACTGACTGAACGGAGTATTACCCTCAATGTAACCCATCACGATTTCATCGGTTGCTTGAGGATTCTGCCTCACGCCAATGAATTGTGGGTTGCCACTAGTGTCGCTTATTTGCGATCCGTTTGCGTCCAGTCCATAGGCAGGGCCTTGATCTAGTCCGGTGAGGTAGCTGTCAAAACCTGTGTCAATTTGACGGTTTGAGTGTTTGCCGCAGGAGCCGAGATCGTGAATGTCTGAGCGTAATAATTATTAGGTGCAGCATAGGAAACAGTCCAGTCCAACTTGAAATCTATCGTAGGATCATAAGTACCATTGGAATTCACATCAGCAACAAGGCTGGTAACGACTTTATAGGGGTCAAAGGTATTTCCTGTTCCCGTAACAGCAGTCTGCCCTTGACTGAGCCAAGGTGTGAAATTAGTTGCGGTTGGGGGATTAGTTGAGAGTGGATTTGCGGAACTATAAGTTGTCCCCCCAATTGCCAGAGCCGTCCTGGTATTAGCTGCGCTATATACTTGCTTGACGTTGCTTTCGGTAATGTAGAAGTTTCCATCAGAGTATATATCAATCTTTAGACCGTCCGTACTGTTAGTACCGCCTGAAGGGTTGATGGTTGCAGTTGCAAAAACTCCGGCATAAGAAGCAATTGTCGCTGGAGTAAATACATCTATAGGATGTAGCTCTTCCTCATCTCCTACTTTGCGAAGCTCCCAAGTTCCGCCACGCTCGGACGAACCCACGAGGGAATTCGATGCGTAAACCTCTGCGCCTGTTAACTGTGCCAACCGATCGACAAACTGGCGACCTTGAACTTGATCCGCTACGTTACAGCCGTAAAGTACAAGATCGCAAACATCCCACTGTTGCAATTGAGCAGCATAGCCCTTGAGACTATCCAAACTTAGTTGGGCATTTCCCAAATACAAACAGCCGGGAGAACCGTGAGAAACAATATGTACTGTTGAAATATCAGTGCGACTCGCCAAAACATCTGTCACTAGATAGATGCCGTTTTGTTTCGGGTCAAGAACAATTAATTCATAAGCGTTATCTACCCCAGCTACCAAACTCTGGTAGTCGGAAACAGCAGTGTCGATGAAAACTAGAGATTTTGGTTGGTTGGGATTAATCATATTAATCATGAGAAAACCTTCTGCATGGGGAAATTTGCCAATTGAGAGATAAAGTCCACTCGTGAGAATGGAACATTCTTCTGGAGATAGTTTTAGATGCACAAATCCTGCTAGCCCC
This sequence comes from Floridaenema flaviceps BLCC-F50, assembly GCF_041929275.2. Lineage (NCBI taxonomy): Bacteria > Bacillati > Cyanobacteriota > Cyanophyceae > Aerosakkonematales > Aerosakkonemataceae > Floridanema > Floridanema flaviceps. Next base: position 1,996,839 of record NZ_JBHFNR020000001.1, read on the forward strand.
GGAACATTCTTCTGGAGATAGTTTTAGATGCACAAATCCTGCTAGCCCCGGAAAGCAAAGGGCTATGTTGTAGTTATTGTGTTCAGGTCAAAAAGGTGACTTTGTTTTTAATCTTTCCGGATCTCTTCTTAGAGTTCCTGAATAATGTAGAGATGCACTAAATACTATTGTGGGGTGACTGCGGTAAATTTTACCTCAGAGAAAATACCTAATATGGTAAAATTTATTAATTTATTATACAGAAAGGAAAATGTTCGGTCTGGTATTAAGAAGTTGTAAAGCCGGAAATAAGCTGAGATTAATAAGTATTGGGTTACGTATTAGTGCCTAATCATTATTTGATTCACTTAACTCATGCCCGTAAATTCCAATAATGTGTTGGGATAATGCTGAACTAACATTTCAAGAATGAAGTAGGTATTGACGTAAGTAAATATATGGAACTTTACAAATTTGCTCACTGAAATTTCAAATACGCTATTTTAGTTTGAGAGAAATAAAGGTTCTGATAATTTTTTATTTTTCTAAGTTAGGCTCTTGCTTAAATTTTATTTATATTTCGTCAAAGTATTTAAAAACCGGGTTTCTTCAAGGGGTTATGAACGAAAAACCAGTGCTTTCAAATTTAACCATTTGCAAGAAACCCGGTTTTTAACCTTGGTGCAAGATCTCAGTATTTCGTAAGGTGTTTTATGTTGTGGCTACGAGATACTAATTAGGTGCGTTACGCTGTCGCTAACGCACCCTACTAAGTTAAGTTACGCTGTCGCTAACGCACCCTACTAAGTTAAGTTACGCTGTCGCTAACGCACCCTACTAAGTTAAGTTACGCTGTCGCTAACGCACCCTACTAAGTTAAGTTTTGCTAGTGGTGACGGAGGTTTTATTGATAGCAGTGGAGGAGATTTGGGGAATACTTTCCCACAGTGGAGGTCGCCAGCATAAATAGAAAAGTGCGCCTAACAAAGGAGTGAGGGAAGCTAACCGCAAAATCGGTTGATTTTTTACGCCTCTTCTGGCAATATCATCTCCCAAAAGTGTAGGAAATAAGAGGCAAAACAAACAAAATGCTAAACTCATGCCGTTAACAAAGCGACTGGTTTGAAACTGAACAATAAAGTCTTGCCAATCTCCCATTTTTAAACCGTAAATCAGCAGGATAACGGTGCTAATAGTTAAAATAAAACCTGTCCAGCGAGAGTCAAAAACTTTGAGAACAATGTCTTTTTTACCGGAAAATTCTTGATTAGCTTCTCGCAGTGCTAAATATGGTATTAAACCAATTACTCCTGTGGCTATTCCTGCTAGAAGAAAAGGCCATGCAGCTATTTTTTGCATTCTGCCATCAATTAGCATTAAACAGCTGTAAATTAGTAACCAAATCCCAACTAAAGAGAATAGGGAAAAGATTATTGGGTTAATTTCTAACCAATGTCCAGTGAAGAGATTTTTTAGTAGTGTAAGTGTGCTGGCTTGTACTGGAGGAGCGAATAAAAGGATGTACAATATGAATCCTGCCCACAAAGTCCATAATGCAATTTTTCTATTCATAATTTCGGTGACAAACTCTACTATTAGTCGGATAGTTAAGTTTAATTTACAATACCAATTAACTACGTCTGTCTTAAGTAAAGTTTTCCGATAGGTTCTTTGTGATTATACATGATTGACATTCAATAGCGTTAACCATTAAAATCTTAGCAATAAGACATAGGTAAATGAATGCTAACTGCGTTGAAGGTAAGAATATATCCGAACAAAGAACAGCAAATAGCCTTAGTGAAAAACTTCGGTTGTTGCCGCTTTGTTCGTAATTACTACCTCAACAAATCCAATGCTCAATATCAAGAAACTGGGAAGGGAATGAGTTATTGCGATATGGCAAAAGACTTAACCCAACTCAAAAAGCAATCCGAGCTTTCTTGGCTAAAAGAAGCAACAGCTACAACGCTACAGCAATCGCTGATGGATTTGGGAACTGCGTTTACCAACTTCTTTGAGGGAAGGGCGAAATTCCCTAATTTCAAAAGTAAGCATGATCAACAATCCCTGAGATATCCTGAAAGTTGTTCGATTCTTAAGAAGGGCATCAAACTTCCTAAAATAGGCGTTGTTAAAGCGGTAATCACCAGAAAGATTGATGGCAAGATTAAGTCTGTGACCATCAGTAAGACAAGCACGGATAAATATTACGCATCAATCTTATTTGAGATTGCCGATGACCCCAAAGAGAAGGAAGGGAAGATATCTGGAATCGACTTAGGGTTAAATAGTTTGGTGACGGTGTTTGACGGGAAGACAACTTATAAGGTTGACCCAGTTAAAACCACCAAGAAATACGCTAAACGTCTAAGGCGCAGACAGCAATCTCTGTCTCGCAAAAAGAAAGGTTCTAGCAATCGCAGAAAACAGATTAAAAGGGTAGCCAGAGTTCATGAGAAGATAGCGAATACTAGACAAGATTTCCTTCATAAACTCTCTCGTAAATTAGTTGACGAAAACCAAGTCATTGTAGTAGAAAACCTTTGTGTTAAAGGGATGGCGCGTACCAAGATGGCAAAATCAGTCTTAGATGCTGGTTTTGGGATGTTGGCAAACTTCCTAGACTACAAATTGAAAAGAGAGGGAGGGAAGCTTGTAGAAGTTGGCAGATTCTTCCCCAGCACAAAGCTTTGTCATTGCTGCAAATATAAGAATGATTCACTCACTTTAAAGGACAGAGAATGGACTTGTCCGAAGTGTGGAACTCATCACGATAGAGATGAAAACGCAGCGAAAAAGTGCGATTCGTTTAGTCAAAACCGAGAAATCGGGGGACGACTAGCAGTATCAAGTAACCAATAGGTTGAGAAGCACTTAAATCCTTGGTACTGACAACTTCATAACCTTGTGAGTGAAGGCAAGTATCCTAGAAAGCCAAAGTCTCATCCCGAAGACACATCGGTGAAAGCACACAAAGCGCGATATTTGTATCGCGTCCCCCCAGGTAGCGACTAGCCATCAATCCTGGAAGCGGGGGTGAAAGCGGAAAGGTGCTGACAGCCTAAAAGTCAGTTCCCCGTGAGCAAGTCCTTATGGATAACGAAAGTGAAGATGTGTCAGAACCACCGTTACGGCGAACCAGTGAAATCAGGCTGATACACTGGGAGTCCCAAAAGGGCAAAGAATAGGGTAATAGGAGGATTTTTGTCGGTCTACTAAGTGTCACCCGAAAACTCGGTGGAGAGCATCATCATAAAAGGACAAACCAAAGGTTATGAGGAACGAAGTAACCCATTTGATTACTCTCATCCAAGGTCGATTGAATGAGTAGTCAGCTAAGACGAAACCTCTAGGAAACTAGGTAACAAATGGGAGAGATTGAGTCAGAAGCGAATGCCCTATCTAACAGTAGGGATATGCTGACAGACTCACGGTGAAATAGAAGGTAGGGGTACAAGTAGCAATGAAAAAGGCTAAAGCCCGACAATCAGATAAAGATTGGTTGAGGATAGTATGGACATCGGATATACCTAATCAAGCCTGCGAAAACCCAACAGTTACCTGGAGGGATATCCAATGGAAGAAATTAGAACGTCAGGTGTTTAAGTTACAAAAGCGCATCTACCAAGCGTCTCGTCGTGGTGATGTCAGAACAACTCGCGGACTCCAAAAGCTGTTGATGAAGTCCCAGGCTGCAAAACTGCTAGCGGTGCGTAGAGTAACCCAGGATAACCAGGGAAAGAAAACGGCGGGAGTGGACGGGATTAAAAGCCTGACCCCAAAGCAACGTTTTGAACTGGCAAAACAATTAAGACTGGGTTCAAAGGTCAAACCAACTCGGAGAGTATGGATACCAAAACCGGGAACGGAGGAAAAAAGACCTTTGGGAATACCTACCATGAAAGACCGAGCATTGCAGGCGCTTGTCAAAATGGTACTAGAACCAGAATGGGAAGCACGTTTTGAACCTAACTCATACGGGTTCCGACCAGGGCGCTCATGCCAAGATGCTATCGATGCAATATTTCTAGCGATAAAGCAAAAAACTAAATTCGTGCTAGATGCGGATATAGCCAAATGTTTCGATAGAATCGACCACGAACAACTACTACGAAAAACCAATACCTTCCCAACCCTACGGAAACAAATCCGAGCATGGCTAAAAGCTGGAGTGATGGAAGGAAAACAGTTGTTCCCAACATCTGAGGGTACACCACAAGGCGGAGTTATATCCCCCCTGCTGGCTAACATCGCCCTTCACGGGATGGAAAACGCAATCATGGAAGCGGCAGATAATTTCGATATGAAACGTCCTGACGGCACACAATTAAGCAAGAGGGATAAAAGAAAGTCTGTTAGCCTGATTCGTTATGCCGATGACTTCGTTATCCTCCACGAAGACATAACCATTGTCCAACGATGTAAAGAGATAATCTCTGAGTGGTTAAAAGGCATGGGTTTGGAATTAAAGCCAAGTAAAACCCGATTAGCTCACACCCTGAAAGAATATGAATCCGAAAAACCGGGTTTTAACTTTTTAGGGTACAACATCAGACAACACCCCACTGGAAAATATACCAGTGGACGAGTCAAAGGGAAACTACTAGGCTTTAAAACAATCATCACCCCAAGTAAGGAAAGCCAGAAAAGACACTACAAAGAGGTTGCAGAAGTAATTGACAAACATAGAGGGGTAAACCAAGCTGCTCTCATAAAAAGCTTAAACCCAATCATCAGAGGATGGAGCAATTACTACTCAACAGTAGTTAGTCAAAAGGTGTTTGAAAAACTCGACCACCTGATAATCTGGAAATTACTTAAATGGGCAAAACATCGCCATAGAAATAAGGGCAGAAAGTGGAATGTCCAACGATACTTTCAAACCATTGGCGGTGATAACTGGGTATTCGCAACCAGGCAAGAAGGAACCAATCCTCTGCGGTTACTAAAACATAGTTCCACAACAATTAAACGCTATGTAAAAGTCAAAGGCGAAGCGTCACCTTATGACGGAAACCTGGTTTATTGGAGTTCCAGAATGGGAGAACACCCTGAAATGCCAAGTAGAATCTCAACCCTACTGAAGCGACAAAAAGGGAAGTGTACCCACTGCGGATTGTTCTTCAAAGATGAAGATGTAATGGAAATAGACCATATCATCCCCAAATCGAAAGGTGGAAAGGATGAATATAAAAACTGGCAACTTCTTCATCGGCATTGTCATGATACGAAAACTATCTTTGATGGTATTTCAGGCAATAAATCTGACTGTAAAAGTGTCAAGCCAAAGCCGCCAGTTAACTCAGAAATTAAATGGGTTAACGATATGTTGGTAATGACGTTTGTTTGACAAACACTATTTCGCTGAGGAGCCGTATGATGCGAAAGTATCAAGTACGGTTTTGGAGAGCAACGGCTCTCGTGAGAGAGTCGTTGACTTTAATCATTAGGGAAGAAGGGGTGCGAACACTGTCAACAAATACGGTAGGACATACCGAATTTCAAGCTTGTGGAGAGGGTGTAAGACTCGCTGGTAAAAGTAGAAATACTAGTTCAGAAAGCAACGCTCGATGAAACAAGAATCTCCCGCCACAGCGTAGCGCAGTGCGGTGAGAGTGTCAAAAAGAAACGACTAAAGTCGTTACAACGAACTTAATTATATAGATGAGGATATTAATTTTTAAGGTGTATTGCTAGTCACAATTTGTTTGGCTTCTGTTGCTTGACTTTCTTGTAAGGGAGGACGCAAGCAAAGATAGGCAAGAGGACCAAATAACGGCAGGAGGGAAACTGCCCAAAAAATAGCGGGGTTTTTCATTTTTCGCCTTGCCATAAGGGATTAATTCCGGCAATTTGACCAGTGGAAAGATTTTTAATTAACTCAAAAGTGCCTGGTTGTTGCGGTGGTGCTAAGAGAAAAGCATAACCAGCAACCGCTAACCAAAGTAACCAAAAACCAACTTTTCTAATCACAATTCCTCTTCTTTTCTGTCTGCGTTCTGGAGCGTCCTAGAGCGGTACAAAAAAATACTAACTCAATGCTTCCGACAAATAATCTGCTGCTGCTTCTACGACTGCGATCGCATTTTCATAAAGCATTCTCGTTGGCCCTAAAACACCCACACTTCCCACCGGAACAGAACCATGACAGTAATTAGCAGAAATTAGGGTACAAGTACGAATTGGTTCTAAAGGATTTTCCGATCCAATTCTCACTGTAACGCGCTTTCCTGTATTTTCTGATTCCTTGGTGGCAAAAATTAACGGCCAAAGTTGGTCTTGTTCTTCTTCCAACAAGTGCATTAACATTTTTACTTGCTGTAATTCCGAAAATTCTGGTTGACGCAATACTTCGGATACGCCACGAATTAAAATTTGGGTAACAGCTGGTGGTTTGGTGCGTCGTTTTACTTCGATGAATAAATCGCGCAAAAAGTCAGCATATTGTTGAAATTGCCGATCTAATTGCATCCAGTCTAATGTTGCTAATTCGGAAAGCGATCGCCCTCTAATTTGCGAATTCAAAAAGTTAGATAGGATTTGCAATTCGCGATCGATCGCTTCTGCATCTGTTGGATAATTTTCCGTTTGTGGTAACTCCATTAACACTGACTGAGTTTCATAACTATCCGTCACCACAATTAACATTACTTTTCCGGGCTCTACCTGGACTAATTGCAAATGTCTTACTTGATTTGTGCGGGATTGGGGTAAAGTAATCAGTGTAATATAACCACTGAGAGTCGCCAGAATTTGCGCTGCACCTTGTAACAGGGCTTCAAAACTCCAATCATCGCGATTCAATTTATCTTGCAGTACTTGTTCTACCTGACGCGCCACAGCTTCATCCGGCGTAATCAGTTGATCCACATAAATTCTATAACCAGAATCAGAAGGAACTCTTCCGGCAGAAGTATGAGGTTGATAGAGTAATCCCACTTTTTCTAAAACACCCATCGCATTACGGATTGTGGCTGGGCTAACGCTAAGATTATACTCTTCTACTAAAGCTTTCGATCCTACTGGCTCCGCCGTTGCTATATAATGACGAACTGTTGCCCAAAGGATATGCTGTTGTCGGTTAGTTAAATGGATTTGCATAGTTTATTTGAGCAAAAGAGCAATTTAAATTGATTTACAAAAGAAAGTCGTGATTTCAGCCATATTGTACTTTTTATTTAACGTAAGTTGCTAGTTATAAGATTAGTCTGATTCTTTGTACGTTGTTGGGCTTTAGCCCTCTTAGGAAACGTGGCATTATAGGGCTAAAGCCCAACAACGTACCTTTATGTAAATAACTAGCAACTTGCGTTATTTAGTAAAAGATGATATCAAATCGCTTCTACTTTAGTACAGAGTTATTCGATTTGGGATTTGGGATTTTAGATTTTAGATTTTAGTTTGACTCCGCAGGTATATTGGGAGGCTTAAACTAAGGACAGGGATTTTTGCTTGCCGCGCCTGAAGTAGGGGCTGATATTCCTCGTGAGGTTCGGTCAAGCTGTAATGGCAGTTTTTTTTATTTTGGCAGATGCTGTTTAAAGTAATTGTATTTAATATAACTCGGATTTAGGTTAAGTGCAGTTTTTTAGCTGCTAATATTTCTCAGGTAGTGCAGCGCGATCGGAATAACTATACAATTAAAAACCAGGAAAAAAGTTTTGTGTAAAGCTTCTTTCCTTGCAGTCTTCTGCCTTCTTAGAGGTTTTTAATATCGAGGTACATTGCGATCGACCGCTATGGAATAAGCATCAATCCCACCCACAATATTTTTGACATTAGTAAAACCTTGACTAATTAACCATTGGCACATTTGAGCCGATCGCACTCCATGATGACAAAGAACCAGAGTTTCTGCATCAGGATTTAGGTGGTTTTTAATATCTTCTGACCAGGTGTTAAATTCGCTTAAGGGGAAGTTTTGAAAACCTGCTAAATTGGCGATCGCTACTTCCTGTGGTTCTCGCACATCCACCAGTTGTAATCCCTCTGGAGAATTTGCCAAATAATTAGCTAATTCTTTTACACTAATTTGTCCAAGAGACTGATTTGAAAATTGTTCTGACATTGGGACACCCTTAATTAAGTCAACAGCTATCCAATTTTAAATTATATCCAACTATTTAACCAAATCCGCAGTTGATATTGCGGTAAAGACAAAGGTAATCCTAGAAATATCGGTAGGCAAAATACAAAAGCTGCCAATACTAGAAAAATCACCGTCACACCCATAATTTTCAGGCGAGTTTGGTAATGCAACCAGCGATCGACCAACCACGCCAACCCCATAAAAGCAAAAACTGCCGCACTCATATAAAGATAAATAAAAGTACAGCGTGTCACCTTTATCCAAGGTAAAAAATGCGCCGACCAATTAATTACCACAAAAGCAACCAACCACAATTCCTTACTTTGAGGGAAGTAATCAGAATAATTAATTGGCGGATTTCTCTGATTAATAACAGTTTTTAGCCAAAGCCAAACTCGTTTCAATAATAACCAAATTAACAGCAAAATAGCCAAACTGGAAAACCACCATAAAACCGGATTTCCCATCCCATAAACAGTGTAAGCTGCCTGTTTAATTCCCGGAGGTAAAGGCGGTAAAGCAGCAGCTTTAGAACTAGTCGCTGACTTTTCAAAAAGATAAACTACCGGACGAATTACTAAAGGCCAAGTATACCAACTAGAGCAATAAGGATGCACCTTTGGCCCACTTTTCATATTTTGGTGAAACCCCAACATTTGTTGATGCACTTTCCCAAAATTAGTATCTTTATTAATCTCTAAATGAGGCATCCATAGCAAAGCGTAAATTATCGCTGGAATCACAGCTAAAAAAATTACGACTTGGAACAAATTAATCTCGGAAAGATTTTGTAAAATACTTTCTTTAACTGGCTTTACCTGCGAGCGCTGACTGGGAATCCCCGGCGAAGTAACTGGGCGATTTTTGCCAAAAATCTGCACAAAATGAGCCAAAACCCATAAAATATAAATGCCTAATAAAAAGCCTAATCCATTCCACTTCACCGCCACCGATGCACCTAAAGAAATGCCGCTAAAAAACAACCAAATTTGCCGATTTTTACCTTGATTCGCTAAAGCTATCAACAAGAATAACTGACCTAAAAGGCCAAACATTACCAAATAAATATTAATCAGTGCATAGCGAGATTCTACTAAAAATAAACCATCCACAGCCATAAACAAACTAGCAATTAAAGTATAGCTGCGCCGTTTACTTAATAGATAAGCTATTCCCCCGACAACCAAGGGAAAGAAAGACCCAGTAAAAGCATTCATCCAACGATAAACCCAAGGATAAATTGCTGTACCTGATAAACTATTTAAATCTTTGCCTAAAAAGTGACTACCTAGCCACATTCCCAGGGCAATCATATATTTCCCTAAAGGAGGATGAGCATCAAAATGGGGCTGATTAGTTAAATAATCTTTGCCATATTTGACATAATAAATTTCATCAAATACTAGCATATTGAATCTGTCTAGTCCCCAAAAATGTAGGGCAAAAGACAAAGCCATTATTGCTAACATTCCGAAACTAAACCAAGCCCAAGACAACTGAGAATTTTGTTTAGTCAATTTCATAAGATTTCGATTATTTTTCCGGTTTCTGACGCTCGACGCACCCCATCAGCTACTTTTAAAGTGTACAAACTAACATCAGGTGTCACATATAAAGGTGTACCTTCAGTTAAGTGATCTAAAACCATTTTGGTTTCTTTGGCAAATAAGCCACGACGACTACCTACATTGATCGCAGTTTTTTCTTCTCCTTGAATTAGATAACCTTCGTCACCATTAAACATTAAACAACCGTTTTCGCCGTAAACTTCAAAAGGACGAGCAGCTTGGGAAAAAACTTCGCCTTTACCATAAGTTGCTTCCGCAATTAATCCACTGGTAAAGCGTAATTTAGCTGTGCAAAGACAGGCGGTGTAGTATTCTGAATCACTTTCCCAAAAGCGACTTTCACAACTGACAGTTGCTACTTTACCGAATAAATCGATTAATCTGTGCAGTCGTGACAATGCGCCAACGAAAGGAAAACCAAATTGAGTATAGTGATAAGTCCACTTACGTGGAGCAGGTTTTTGCGGATTAATAGTACTATAACGGGCGTAGAATGGCGTACCAATTGCGGCGATATTTTGCCTTAGTGCTTGGTGCAGTCCTCCGAGTAGTTCGATATGTTCAACGTGCAAAAGTTTGTTGACATTAGCGGCTAAAGAGATTAGTTCTTCAGCTTGCCAAGGATGGAGAGAGAGGGGGTATTCTACGACTACGTGCTTACCAGAGGAAAGGGCGGCATGAGCGATCGCACCATGCTCACTATTAATAGTACAAACTATCACTAAATCCACATCAGCACGCTGTACCAGCTGTTGCCAACCTAATACTGCCGTCGCTTGGTAAGTTTGAGCAAACGACTCAGTTCTTTCCGGCGTATTACCAGCCACCGCCACCAACTGGGTGCGAGGATCGGATTGCAGAGTTTCGGCTCTCAGTTTAGCCGCATAACCCGTACCGATCAAACCAACCTTCAGAGGCACTGTAACAGAAAAGCGGGCAGAAGCACTCATCTTGAAAAACTTGGGACTTAAGAGATAGGAAATTAGTAATTATTGCAGCATAGCAGTCCGGTCTAGCATACAGCGAAATTCCGCCAAAAACAGATAACGAAAAACGATTCTCTAAAACCGAAGTTGCCACTTTCTGCAATAAGTATAAGTAATCAGGATATTATTAGCAGATTTAATTACGAATCCCATTCATTCAAAGTGCTAATTCGCTATCAAATTCTTTGACTTTTCACGTAGTATCAAGAAGGTGAAAGAAATCCGATCGCAGAACCTAGCAAATTTACCTCGCTAGGACTGCTTAAGGAAAACTTATACAGCTGTCTGGAATACGTGAGAGGATTGATACATGGCAACTTACAAAGTTACGTTAATTAACGAAGCCGAGGGTTTAAATACAACCATTGACTGTGAAGATGACACTTATATCCTCGATGCAGCGGAAGAAGCTGGACTTGACTTACCCTATTCTTGTCGCGCAGGCGCTTGCTCAACTTGTGCTGGCAAAATCACCGCAGGCTCTGTTGACCAATCCGACCAGTCTTTCTTAGATGACGATCAGATTCAAGGAGGCTATGTTCTCACCTGTGTAGCTTATCCCACATCTGACTGTACGATCATGACCCACCAAGAAGAAGAACTGTACTAAGTTAGAGGAATCGAGTAGTTAGTTATCACCAGCTGATAACTAACTACTACTAAATTTCAGATTTCAAAGGTAGTGGGTAATTGGTAAATCACACCAATCACCCCATTATCTGTGCCAATCCCAAATCCCAAATCTAAAATTGACTCAAGGTTCCTGCCAAAAGATAATTGAAGGATTGAGTCGTTCCACTTGGGCACCCGGATAATAAAAATTGAGAATCTGTTGACTTGACCAACCAAGTCTAGCCAACTGAGAAGCACCAGTTTGACTTAAGCCAACTCCGTGACCAAAACCAGCACCAACAAAAGCATAACCGATCAATTCTTGGTTTTGATTTTTGAGCGGGTCTAAGTAGAAAAAGCTGCTGCGCGGAGGTTTAAAAGCGCTACGGACTTCTTCTTTATGTAATTCGACGACTCCTTTATCAGTGTAGATATTCATTTGCAAAATTCGCCCACTTTGGGCTCGTTCTGTCACCTCCATTTTTTGAATGCTTTGCAAGTTGGCGAGGGGATGTTTTTTCGATTCCAAGTAGTTTTGCAATTGTGCGGTAATATCGGGTAGTTTACTTTCGTAGCGCCAGCGAAATAGTGGTTCCTGTTCTTCGTTGAAGCCTTGTTGCAGGCTAATAAATCGGCGGACATTTTCTTCTTTGGTTAAACTGTAACGCGATAAATCCCAAACATTTTTGGTGGTATCGAGTACGGATTGTAAATAAGGTCGATCGGGCCCATTCCACACATCACTAAATCCTGCTGTAATGCCGCCAGTAGTAGAAGAATAAAGGGCATCGACTAACTCATTATTGTAGGTGAGGACTAAACCTCTAGTGGCAGCGATCGCGCGATCGGTATTCGGAATTGCGCCCTGCAAACCGTAATAAACTTGGCAATGAACATCCGCACAAAGTTCATAACCATCGATCGCAAACCGTCGCAAATTCCGCAGTGCATAAGTTCTGGCAATAATCGCTTGTGCTTCCACTGCTGCATTCTGAGCACCTGCACCTATTTCATAAGGTACAACACCGCGCAAATAAATTTCTAAAGGAACCTGATTTACTATAGTGAAATTGCCGTAGGAATTAGGCTGCATTTTCAGCGAACCATAGTATAACCTGGCAGTACGCTCGGTTTTACCTCTATTGACGCGAATTAAGTTCCTTAGCGTCGAAATTTCCACATTTTGGCGATTGTAACCCAACCCATTTACCGCCCAAAATACTTTTGGAACTCGATCGACCACTTTTGTATCTATATAAGCCGTTCGCACACCTTGAGCTTGAATCGTTTGCAACAACAACCGCCGCACTATAGCAGTGCTGTAAACATCTCTTCTGGCCCAAACTTGCCAACGGTTCGTCGGTTGAGCAATTTCTACCAAAATGCCTCGACTGCGCCATGTATTCGCTGCGTATTCCGCTGTTTCAAAGTTTGGGTGATTGCTTAAGACAACCCGTTCCTGCAAAATTGGCTCAGGTAAAGGCTGCATGGCAATTTGGAGTTGGATTTTTTCTACCGCTAGGGTGGTGGGTCTCATGTTTCCCGCCAGGAAGCGCAGGGTTAAGCGATCGCCCCCAGTCGCCTCCAAGGTAATCTGATCCAGGGGATCTTCCCCAAATCGCTGCACAATCCCCACTTGCAGTTCCACATCATCATTGACTCCCCTTTGTTGGGTTAGTCCAGGTGCCGCCATCCCCATTACACAAGTTACTGTAACTACGACACGGCAACTATTGATTAACCACGCCCAAGCACTTTGCTTAGTGCGCTTCTCCATCTCTTTGACATTACAGGTGCGAGTTTTCATGGCTGTTTTGCGATCGCTCACTTCCGAATAGATTACCCGATACTTGGTCAAAAAAACAGTTGCATTTCAAACTCATAACGACTATGATTTAATTAAGAGAGAAAACAACCAGCAACCAATCCGATGGTAAGAGTACAGGAAATCCCCCTCAAGGACATTCGTCGTCCATTGATTAGACAAACAGACCCAACCAAAGTCATAAATTTAATGAAATCAATCCAAGAGATTGGTCAACTTGAACCGATCGATATCTTGGAAGTAGAAGGAAAATACTATGGCTTCTCCGGCTGTCACCGCTACGAAGCCTGCCAAAAACTAGGCAAAGAAACCGTGCTCTGCCGAATCCGCAAAGCACCTGCCTCAGTCTTAAAAATGCACCTAGCTTAGGGGAAGTTTTGAGTTGTAGGGGCAATTCATGAATTGCCCGTACAGAGTTTTGAGTTTTGAGTTAATTAACTTCCCAAGAGTCCCCGTTCTCTGTTCCCTGTTCCCTGTTCCCAAAGAAGCGATCGCGCTTTGCACCTCACTAAGTAGGTAGATGTAAATAAAGTAAAAAGCAAGGTGGGCTCTCTAGGAGAGCCCCATCCTTAGATAACGACGATCGTTAAAGCACTTACCATGACTAACTTTAAGCGCCAAACCGCCTGAAGATGGCTAGCCTGACTCCCTAGCCGAAACAGGGGGGTGCAGGGGTACTCCGGGTGCTCCGGGTGCAGGGGAGAAAATGATGGAAAACTTATCTTACTTCCTACACCCTATTCCCTACACCTACCCCCTGTTCAGGAGTTCCCTTCTACCTCACTAGCTGCTCCCTTCGCTGCTAGGCTGGCGCTTAGGGCGAGGAATAGGTTTGGGAAGTGGTTTGTTGCTTCCGCCTGGAGGTGCTGAAGCACCCTCTGGAGCACCTGGGCGCTGGGGACGATCTTTCTTCCAAGGTTTTTTCCCACCCGGACCACTACCAGCGCCCATGCGTTTTCCTCCGGGGCGCGGTTTTCCTGGTCTTCTCTGGCGTACAGAGGCAATATCTTGTGCTTGTCGAATTACCAGAGAATCAGCCTCTCTGACCACCTGAAAGTCCCAGAAGTAACCTACAGCTTTCTTTTCCAAAAGACCATTGAGGGTCAATTTGAAGAATTTGGGTTTATCACTTTCCTTCTTGGGTGCTTGCTTAATCTTGACGATGATTTTTTGTTGGTCAAGAGATTGGAAAACAACTTCACCACGAATGGAAAAATAACCATCTTCGGCTGGTTGAGCCGAAGATGGCGCTGCTGGTGCTTCTGCTGGTGCTTCTGCTTCTGACTCAGCAGCTAGACGCTCTTTATCTAATTTTTCTGGTTCCCAAACGCCAACAATTTGCACATGAAGGTCGCCTTGTTCTTGTCTGGTTCTGGGATAAACTACCCACAGGTGTTCGTTTGCCAAATCTAAGTGATTTTTGACTAAACTCATTACCCGACCTAGCAAAACAGCATCAATCTGTTTCCCATCTGCGGTAATAACGTTACCACGAGTAAATTGTTCTTCACTGGCAACATATTTTCCCCGTACTAAACCAATAGCTCGATATTGCAAGGGTTCGCTCGGAGGTGGAATTGGTTGTAGCCGTGATAGATTATCTTGCTCAGTTGTAGTATTGGCTTGATCGGAATTTGTGTCTGAGTTGGCTGTTGGCGTAGCAGGAGCAGGATCTACAGTTGCAGTTTGTTCACCTTTTTTAGGTTCACTTTTGTGAACTGCAACAATTTTAGGAGCAGCTTCGCTCTTAGGAGTCGAAGGGACTTCTGGGCGGGATAGGTTCAGCAGTAGTTTTAGGCGCACCTGTTGCTTTAGGTTCGCTCTTGAGAGTTGAGGGACTTTTGGGCGGGATAGCTTCACGAGTGGTTTTAGACTCACTTGTTGCTGTTGGTTCGCTTTTGGCTGTCGGAGCGCTTTTAGGCGGGTTGGGCCGACGCGCCACTGGCGGCTCAGTTGCTTGAGCAGGTTCGGGATTACTAGAGGACTGAGGAAACTGATTAGGATTGGGAGAGGGACTCATAAAAACTCCTTGGAGCGGAGACACACTTTTTTCTGGCTTGGGATGGAAAAGGTCTGGTTTTGATTCAGGAGGATTAGTTGATCCCCCTGTACCAGTCAACAGCCAAAACCTGTATTTACTACTCTATTCTTTTGCTGAACATTTCGTAATTCACAGGATGCTCACAATCCACTCTACTAAAGCAGTTGATTGCGAGCGACAAGTTTTTTAGCCTGTCTATTTTACTCAATGCAATATATATCTTGTTTCATCCGTAAAGTTTCAGTAATTATTTGCATAGTTAACGATCGTCTTAATTGTGGGCATTGGGCTGCTTGTCTGCCTGTTTGGTTTTGGTTACATCAGCGACCCATAGTTGATAATATTAATCAGAGTTCAAAAAAGTTTTGTGTCTGAAAAGCTCCGCCGCTGGTTAATTTTTGGGTTTCTGCTCTTGGGGACTATCTCTTTCGTGATTCCCACTATTATGCCTTTTTTGGGTGGTTCGCCCAATCAAGAATCCTCTTCGGCTCGAACACCTGCATCTATTCAAACGCCAGCAGGGAAGCAAGAGGAATTACTTGCTCAGGCGAGGGGTTATCAGTTAGTCCTACAACGAGAGCCTGATAATGAAACGGCTCTCAAGGGATTGCTGTTTACTCAGCTAGAGTTAGTCCGTCAGGGAGCCGCAGATGTGAAAACCACGATCGAACCCTTGGAAAAGTTGGCGAAACTAAAGCCGGAAAATACGGAATACTCGGTTTTACTGGCTCAGGCTCGGCAACAAACTGGCGATCGCGAAGGAGCCGCTAAAGCCTATCGCTCAATTCTGGAATCTCAGCCAGGGGATGTCAAGGCTTTACAAGGTTTAGTCAGTTTGCTATTGGCTGAAGGTCGTCCCGAAGCTGCTATTGGTTTACTGCAAGATACTTTGGAAAGCGCTCCCAACCTGAACCAAATTAAGCCTAACACTGTCAATGTAATTTCTGTGCAACTGATGTTGGGACAGGTCTACGCTGAACAGGAACGCTATGCTGATGCCATCAATGTTTACGATAATGCGATTAAAGCTAATAAGGAAGATTTTCGTCCGGTTTTAGCTAAGGCTTTGGTGTTACAAAAACAAGGCAAAAATGAGGATGCTAAATCTCTTTTCAATTCCGCAGCTAATTTGGCTCCGGCTCAATATAAAGACCAAATTGTTAAATTAGCATCGTCATCTCCCGCTGCTGCTTCTCCTGCACCAACTGCACCTACCACTCAGGAACAACCGGAAAGTAAGAATTAATTGGTAATTGGTAATTGGGCATTGCAATATCCTTAAATTCAGGTCTGTGCCGCTTATTTAATTAACGAGCCTTGCACAATAACCAGTTACCAATTAACTTTTTAAACACCTTCTAAATAAGATACTAAGGCAAATAGGAGAAACAATAATCCTCCCATAGCTGTTAATCTGCGTTCGGAAATTCGTTTGGCAATTAGTCTACCGCAGGTAACTGCGATCGCCGCACAAATTCCATGCCCTAAAATGGCTCCAGTGGTAACTCCAAAAGCATTGTATCCTGCTGCTAAACTAATTGTGGCAAACTGCGTGCGATCGCCCCACTCTGCCACAAATGTCATCACAAATGCTTTAATCACCACTGCTAATTTACTCTCCTTACGCCGAATTTTTGCTTCGGCTTTGTTCACCACTTCTAAAGCTTCTTCTGCTTCATCACAGCAAGGTTTAGCTGGCATTGTACTGGCTTCATAAAGTAACTTTAGCCCAAAGGCAACGAACAACACAATTTCTGCATAATAAACATATAATTTCGGTAAAAGTGATACCACTTGTCCCATTAAAACCGATAATATTGTCATGGCGGCTAAGGCTGCGGTAACACCAATAAATATCAGCTTCCGCGAATGACGCATGGCTAAAATTGCCGCAATAAAAAATGTTTTGTCGCCTAATTCTGAGACTGTAATTAACAATAATCCAGCAGTAAAAGCTGTCAGCATTCTCTCAAACTCTCCTCTTGTTTTTGCTTTCCCTGAGTGAGCTTGATGAGTGCAAATAGACTTCACCAAGCTCACATCAGTTGTGAACTTAGTGAAGGTCTCGCTTGCAAGATTAATAGGCTCAAAATTTACTTGAGCTTGAAAAACTTGTCACCCGAACCAGGCTCATCGCCAGTATGTTGATTCAGATGGGCTAGGCAAATCTTTATTCGCTATTGCTCAGATTCGCTAGCAGCTACTCCCCTTCGCTTACAGATGTAATTGTACATCTATCTTCTGAAGTAAACAAGTAGTTTTCTTCTCATTGTTGTTTCATTTTTTCGTTGAGTTGGCTAGGATAGTGCTTTAAATATTTTCCAGGTTTTAATATTGATTTGAAATGCGGTTTATTTAAACGATCGCATCTACATCGATTCCCAAATGCGATCGCTAATCGAGCTTAGGCTTACAATCAGTAAAAGATAAAGCTTCTTCATCAAGATAACCTGCTATAGCCATTTCAATTACTGCCCAAACCGGATAATTCATTGTTTTAGCTCGCATTTCCAGTCCGTTACGAATCTTTTCAGGTAGTCCTTCCAGAAAGATTTGTGCTAATTCAGGAGAGAGATGTTCATTGATAGCAGGTTGGGTTTGCATAGAGTTAGTCCCTCGCTGGAATTTTCACGTTATAGGGTGGGTTAATAGCTTGGATGATTAGGCTTTTTAAGGAGAATTCCTTGATTCTGATTCCTTGAGACGTTGCGATAATAGGCAATCTTCAAAGCTGAAAGCTTCAGAGTCTAGAAAACTGGCAATTGCCATTTCAATCGTAGCTTCCAGGGAACATTCTAGCTGATTTGCTTTTTCAAGTAGGGCGACTTTTACGTAGTCAGGCAAATATGGCATTAGCGAATGAATAGCTTCTGGTGGCAAATGTTCGATCTTGAGGGTCTGCATTATTGTTCTCTAGGAATTTTAACGTTGTAGGGAGGATTTGTAGCTTGAAGGATCTGGGTTTCTAATTGATATGATAACCCTGGTTTTTGCCATTGGTTGAGGGTAACGAAGCACGCTCCATTTGAACAAGTCCGATCGCACCCACATCGATCACCACACACGAACGCACTCTCCATTTGAACAAGTCCGATCGCACCCACATCGATCACCACACACGAACGCACTCTCACCCTTCCCTCTTGTAAACCGTACATAATAAAATGTTGGAAGGCTTGTTGATAATTCAAGCCTGCTGCTTTTAAATCAGCGTTATGTTCTAGATAATAGCGGACATCAAAACCTAATGAAGATGTGCGTCCCTCATCTATGCCATATTTAATTAAATGTTCAATACCTGTCAACTCATCTCGGTTTACAGCCTCAGCAACGTCTGTGTTTTTGTCTCAATAATAGTTATTTTCAAATTCGATATTGGGAGGGTGGGTTTTGATTTTTCTCTTGTTCCTTTGAAAAAGGTACGTTGTTGTGCTTTAGCACTAGCGGCGCTGAAGCGCAACAACGTACTTAGAAAGTTAATACTTCCTTTCTTGTGGTTCAAACATGGTGATACTTACAGGTTTATACTGAATCTCAACACCTGCGAGAGAATAGTAAGCTAGGGTATGTTTGAGGAAGTTACTATCATCTCTGTTGGGGAAATCTTCCCGACAATGGGCACCGCGACTTTCTTGACGGTTTAAGGCAGATGATAAGATTAATTCTCCCACAATCATCAAACTACGAAGTTCGATCGCTTCCATAATCTCCGTATTCCAAACTGTCCCTTTGTCGTCTAGATAAATATTGTCGTATTGTGCTTTTAACTGTTGCAATTGGTTTAATCCTTCTTGCATTAATTCCGCAGTGCGAAATACTCCACAATATTGAGTCATGCAATCTTGGAAAGTTTGACGTAATTTGCCAATTCTGATTTCTCCCTTTTGCTCAAAAAGTGATTGAATTTGGGTTTGTGCTTGGGCTAAATATAGCGTTTCATCAATTTCGGGAAGTTTTCGATTTTGAACGTATTGTGCGATCGCAGCACCAGTTCTTCTGCCATAAACGACACATTCTAATAACGAGTTACTTCCTAAACGATTTGCACCATGAACGGAAACACAAGCAGCTTCACCCGCAGCAAAGAAACCTTCAATTAAACTATCAGCACTACTGCGAACTTGACCATCGGTGTTAACTGGAATTCCGCCCATTGAATAGTGTACAGTTGGACGCACAGGCATGGGTTTTTCTACCGCATCAATTCCTAATAATCGATGTGCTTCTTCCCAAGCGAAGGGAATGCGACTCATGATTTTTTCCCTTCCCATGTGCCGCAAATCTAGGTAAACAAAAGGCCCGCCGCAGCTACCATCAGGATGGGCACCTCTAAGAGCGCGGATTTCCAAAGCGATCGCTCTTGAGGTAATATCACGAGGAGCGAGTTCCATTCGGCTAGGGGCGTAGGTTGCCATGAAGCGATCGCCATTACAATTAATGAGATAAGCACCCTCGCCTCGCACTGCTTCCGAGATTAACACACCTACCGGATACAAACCAGTCGGGTGAAACTGCACAAACTCCATATCTTCCAGAGGAACACCCGCCAAAGCAGACATTGCCAAACCATCACCCGTCGAGGCATAGTCATTAGAAGTAGTATTAAAAGCCCGACCATAACCACCAGTAGCAAACATAATAGCTTTAGCGCGGACAACTTGCATTTCCCCATCGCGAATGCGGTACATGACAATACCCTTCGCTTGTCCTTCCTCCAAAATCAACCGCATCACATACCATTCGTCATAGATGTGAACGCCGTAGCGACGGAGGTTATTAACTAATTCATGTAAAATTGCATGACCTGTTTTATCAGCAGCGTAACAGGTGCGACGATGGGAATGTCCGCCGAAAGCACGTTGGGCGATGCGACCATCAGGCAAACGCGAGAATAAAACGCCCATGTGTTCCAAATCAATCAAAACATCTGGCGCTTCACGGGTGAGAAGTTCTACCGCATCTTGGTCTGCTAAATAATCGGAACCTTTGACGGTATCAAAAGCATGAGCTTTCCAAGTATCTTCTAAGTCTACATTGTTGAGAGTCGCGGCGATACCCCCTTGGGCGGCGACGGAGTGAGAACGAATTGGGTGAGTTTTGGCGATTACAGCTACATTTAATTTTGGATCGGTCCGGGCGATTTCCACAGCGGCGCGACACCCAGCTAATCCCCCACCAATAATGATGACATCGTGTTCTAACATTCTCAGTTTTAAATCCAGATTTCCTCTTTATCTATGGTTACTCACAAAAAAATTCCCCGCAAAAAGCAGGGAAATTCTTTATATGAAAGGCAGAAGGCAGAAGGAAAGAAAGGATAAAGGTTATATTTCTCCCCTGCCCCTCTGCCCCTCTGCCCCTCTGCCTCTTCTCAAGTAGCTTCAGCAGTTTTCGGTTTAGGTACATTCACCGGACTAGTGCGAGTAGTTTCCTTGGCATCAATGGGTTTGAATTCAATGTGGTTTAATAAAGTGGTGACGAAGGCAAAAAGTAAGAAAGGCAGGGAAAGAACTACAATTAATCCCACAGCAGCTAAGGCGTAAATTTGCCGACTAGTACTCCATAATGCCAAAGCAGAAGCTAAAGAGAGGAAAATTACAATTAACCAAACTACTATTTGACCGTAGATATCGCCAAAGGTAAGAGTGCAGACCATCCGATACTTTTGTATCTCATTAGCCATGATGCGATCCTCGTAATATTGCTATAAATTTCTACGTTAAAGTTTGAATTAGGGTTTGGTTGATTTTTCAAGATTTTTTTAAATATTTGCAATAGAACTTTACAATTTGTTGACCTTTGTCAGGAAATAAAATTAATTAAAGTAGATAAACGTATCAATTATTACTGTAATTTACTTAAAGGATTTACCGCAAATGATTTTATCCCATCCAGCTATTATTAAGCGCTACAGTAAATTAGGCTTGTTTAGCTTAATTGCGATCGACACCATCTTCGCGCTAATCTATTTGATAAGTGCTGTAACTACAGGCAAACCTTTAGGGGTTTTTGATTTCGATCGCCAATGGTCAATCCCTGTAGTATATTCTGCAATTCAACTTCTGGCAATTGGAATTTGCTTAGTAATTGCGGCTTTCCGAAAAAAGCGTTCTGCACCGCTTCCTTCCCGTTGGTTCCTCTTAGCGGTAGGTGTAGGATTTCTCGATTTATTCATCGAAAAACTGTTTAAATTCCACTCTTCGGAATTACCAAAATTCCTCAATTCTTTAGATTGGATGCCTCGATTTCCCGGTGGAGGTGGTGCTTGGATATTTGTCTATGTACCCGCAGGAACTATCATCATCTTGCTTGGTTATCGGGACATAATAGCACTTTGGAAAGCTTATCCAAAAGGAACATTTATTACAGTATTAGGAGTCGTCCTTTCTTTTGCTGGCGGAGTATTTCTAGATTTTATCTATTACTTGTTTTTGCAAGTTAAATTCGCTCAGATGGCAGAAAATGGCAACTCATTAGCATTGATTTTATCTACTTTAAAAATCACCATTGAGGAATTTTTAGAAATGTTTGGCGAAAGTATAACTCTCTACGGTTTGAGTTTGTTTTTAGTCAAACGATTAGAACGCAGTATTTAACTGATAAACCGGACTTTGCTATAATGGAAACTATTATACTTACAAACATTATGTATAGAGATATTGGCGTTGGCAGGTGAAACTGGCGACTAACTAAGAAACTGGGTTTATGCCATAATTAAGGTATTCTTACCCTAAAGGAAAGGAGAAAAAGAAAATAATGAATGACTTAGAAGTTAGATATATCACAGATTCTTATGGCAATCAAACGGCGGTAGTGATTCCCATTGATTTATGGAGGAAAATTCTACCGGAAGATAGTCAATCCATCGAAACAATAACTGAAAGTATTGAAGATTATTGCCTTAATAAAGCCATGAATGAGGCGAAAGAAACTCCTCTGCTCAGTCGGGAACAAGCTCTTGAATTTTTAGCGGAGGCGGAGGATTGAATATTGAGTATAGAACCCTATTTTTGAGGGATTTGAAGAAGCTGAGAAAACAAGAGATTTATTCGTCTATTTATGAATTAGTCTTTACAACTTTGCCAGAAGCGACATCTATTCAAGAGTTACCAAATGTTAAAGCCTTAGCTGGAACATCGAACCGATATCGTATCCGAGTTGGTGATTATCGGATTGGTTTTGAGGTCAATGAAGACGGGATAGAACTTATGCGAGTTCTGCACCGTAAGGAATTTTATCGGTATTTTCCTTGAGTAAAAAAGAGGCTCTGAGAAACTTAGGTTTCAAAATAAACAGTTAAATCACTAAGGAACAAAACTATGAAAGGGATTCAATTTGTTGTGAATGAAGCAGGAGAAAAGCAGGCGGTATTGATTGATTTAGCCCAGTGGGGTAAGTTGTGGGAAGATTTTTATGATTTGTTGGTAGCACATACTCGTCAGGATGAGGAAGAGGTTTCTTGGCAAGATCTTAAGCAAGAAATCGAGGCTCAAGCTAATGACAAATTAGGGTTATATTGTCCGTTTTAAAAAGTCGGCGGCTAAGGAGTTACGAGAGCTAGATATCGATAGTCTAAATTAAAATATAGAATTCATCAAATTTAATTACTTGAGAATTTGGTTCTCGCGTATCAAAGCAATAACTGCTAACTGTACCATTGGCAGTATCTAAAATACTAAAAACAGTGATATCATTACTGGCAATATATGGCATTGGTCGATCGCTTTCATCAACTAAAGGTGCAATTGTTGGTAATATTGGATCTAATCCGTTGGGGTCGCCAGTTGCCGCATAATTTTCGGAATTGTTAATAGGTACAGGTCGTTTGTTATTGCCTAAAGCTGCACCGTAAGAGTTACCAACGTTGGAAGTTTCTAGAAAGTTAACGCCACTGGAATTAATGAAACGATTCCATAAATGGGAATGTCCAAATAATACTAATTGTACTTTTGCGGCGTTGAGTAATGGTTCAATATCCCGAATTAAGTAATCTTTTTCTTTGGGATATTGATAGTGAATGGATTTAATTGTGCCATCGCCATCTCGATCGATTATTTGCACCGGATAGGTGAATGGAGGAACAACATTATCACCTAAAGAATGGGGAGGATGATGTAACATTACTACTTTATATTTTGCTTGTTTAAATTCGGGACTGTTTAATTCTTTTTCCAACCATTGATATTGAGGGCTACCTTGATGAATTGGCTCGAAAATATGTTGTCCGTATCCCCAATTTATAGGGTTGTTTAAATCGCGATCGCACTCCCGATACTTCCCCTTAATACTACTTGCAAGACTAGGACTGCGCCAAGCACAAGCAGCAAACAAAACTACTAAACGCACATCACCAATAGTAATTGCATAATATTTTTCACCGCCAAAACTATCATTAGGTAAAGTAAAAATTTCTTGGTAAGTATCGGTATTAAAAGAGTAATCTTTTAACCAGAGTTCTTCGGGAATCTCAGCTTTATCCTGATACATTTGTTTGGCAAGTTCTTGGGGAAAAGCATCATAAAATTGTTCGCTTAAGCTGCTTTCTAGGGAAAATTTACCCATAACTTCGTGATTTCCGATGGCGGGAAATATCGGCGCGTGTTGAATGATTTCTCCGCCTTTGTAAATAGTAAAAGTACCATTTTTTTCTAGTTCAGATTTAGCTTTTCCTTGCAAACAGGGGAAGAAAGCATTACCTCGGTTGTCATCAAACCATTCGGAAGCGCGATCGGGTACATTCACCAAATCACCTGCAAAGAAAACTGCATCAACTACGCCAATTGTTTCAGTTAGTTTTTGCAAATTAGCAGCAGTCATTGGTTTTAATTGATGATCGGAAGTCAGCAAAATTTTTAAAGCTGTTCCCGGTAAAGGTTTAGCTGCAAGAGTAAAAATTTCACTACTCACAATTTTCCCATCTTCCCTTTCACTCTTTACTCGATAAGGAACTCGTTTCCCTGGAATTAAATTAGTTATTTCTGCTTCATGTCGCCAAATATCGCGCACAACTGGTTTTTGATAAACTTGGTTTTCTTCGGTTTGTTCCCCAAATTTTGACTTTTGATCTTCGCGGGTGCGACTTAGTTTAATTGTGTTGGCGCTAACAATTTTGTCCAAGTCATAACCAAAGGTAACGGTGTGGCGAGAACCGGGAAATTCTGTAAACCAAACTACTCGAATCGAGTTTTCTGTAGGAAGTTGCAGAAATGGATCGGTTAATAGTTGCGGTTGAGATATCATCACGATCGGAAGTTAGCGACTAATGCTATTCTCTCAGATCCCCGACTTCTTGAAGAAGTCGGGGATCTTAGGGACTAATGCTATTCTCTCAGATCCCCGACTTCTTGAAGAAGTCGGGGATCTAGATTCATTAAAATAAAGGTGGGCGATCGCACTGAGAAACAGGATAGACTATGGCAGCAAATAATCGAGCACCTTGGGAATTTGGCAGATTTTTCCAAACTCTCACTTACTTTGAGGTAATTCCCTTTGTCAACTGCATTCAGAGGATATTTTCAGGAAATTTCAAGGAAAAATCTACTCAATTTAAGGGAGGAAAAAGAGTGGGAGTAGTATTAGTAGCTGGTGCAACTGGCGGTGTAGGAAAGCGCGTAGTAAAACGACTTCTAGAACGCGGATATTCAGTACGCGCCTTGGTGCGAAATGTGGAAAAAGCAAGAGAAATGTTGGGTAATAACCTCGAATTAATCGCAGGTGATATTACCAAACCGGAAACTTTAACGGAAGAAGTTTTCCAAAATATTACTGCGGTAATTTGTTGTACAGGTGCGCGTGTGCAACCTGTGGAAGGCGACACTCCTAACCGGGAAAAGTACTATCAAGGGGTGAAATTTTATATGCCTGAAGTGGTAGATTCTCCCGAAATTGTAGAATACCAAGGTGTGAAAAACTTGGTGCAAGCAGCTGCGAAATATTTAGGGAAACCTGACGAAAAAATAATTTTTGATTTTCGTAATGCTAACGATGATATCAAAAATGTTTGGGGTGCGATCGATGATGTAGTGATGGGTGGAGTTAGCGCCAGCAATATCCAATTAGTAGATAATACTGCTTTATTTGCTGGTAATGTTTCCACTGCTAATTCGGGAGGGTTCGCTTCCATTCGCACTCGCAATTTTGATACACCTTTAGATTTATCTGCTTACGAAGGTGTTGATTTGCGCGTTAAAGGTGATGGCAAACGTTATAAATTCTTTCTGCGTACCGACACCAAATGGGATGGAATTGGTTATAGCTATTCCTTTGACACGATCGCAAATACTTGGATCGATATTCGCATTCCTTTTGCCGATCTAGTTCCCGTTTTTCGCGCCAAAACTGTACCCGATGGCGAAAAGATTGATGCTAGTCAAATTCGTTCTTGCCAATTAATGTTGAGCAAATTTGAATATGATGGCGCACTCAATCCTAACTTTACTCCAGGCGGTTTTGCCTTGCAAATCGAAACAATTAAAGCTTACAATGGTGCGAGTTTACCTCAGTTTATCTTAGTAAGCTCTGCTGGTGTAACTCGTCCAGGTCGTCCGGGAATTAACTTAGAAGAAGAACCCCCAGCTGTGAGAATGAATGATGCGTTAGGGGGAATTTTAACTTGGAAATTGCGGGGAGAAGATAGCGTCAGAGAAAGTGGAATTGCTTATACAATTATCAGACCTTGTGCGTTAACTGAAGAAGCAGGAGGCAAAACTTTAGTTTTTGAACAAGGCGACAACATTCGTGGAAAAGTAAGTCGGGAAGATATCGCCGAACTTTGCGTACAGGCGTTAGAAGAACCAAAAGCTTGTTACCTCACCTTTGAAGTGAAAGAAACAGAAACCGCTTCCACTGGAGAAAATTGGCAAAATTTGTTTAATAGTATACAGCCAGATTTGCGATCGCCAATCTAAACCACTCCCAAAAACCGGATTTTGCCCGCAATTAGGCAAAAACCCGGTTTCTTCTTCTCTTCTCTTCTTCTGCGTTCTGGAGCGCCTGGAGCGGTTTCATATTATACTGTTACGCAATATGACATAATCCCTGTATAATGCTGTGACTTGACAAAAAAGGAAATTAGCCTTTTCATCTGTTCAAGTTAGTAAATTCAACTGACGCAATACAAGCAAGTCAAATTGCTTTTGGTGTGATAGGAGTGTTAAAAATGGATAGCGCAGAACCAATCAATAATGGTTCCGAGTCTCAGTCGGCTAATTTTCCATCAGAAACGGAGAAAACTTCTCCAGTTCAGCGATGGCAAACTTTAAAAACTAGCGCAGTAAAGCGAATTCAATCAGCTGCAAAAAATCAAAGTCTTTTGTGGGGTTTAGCATTTGGTGTAACAACCGCTGTTGCTGCTAGTTTGGGACTTACTTTGGGGATTTTTGCACCTTTACCTTTTGTCGCACCAGAACACCAAATGCGATCGCTAACTGATATTATCCAAAAGTTTGCCGTTCATAAAATGACGCGACCAATTAATATTTTAGTCATGGGAATTGACCGAGTTCCTGATGCACCGAAAGACTCACCTGCTGGTTTAAATGGTCGCAGTGATACATTATTATTATTGCGTTTAGACCCCAGCGATAACTCGGTGAAAATGCTTTCTATTCCCCGCGATACTCATGTAGACAATCCGTTTTTAAGTATTGATAAAATTAACCAAGCAAATGCTGATGGTGGTGCAGCTTTAGCCGCTGAAGTTGTTAGTAGAACTTTGGATGGTGTACAGATCGATCGCTATCTCAGAGTCACAACCGAAGCATTTCGTCAATTAGTTGATTTAGTTGGTGGGGTAGAAGTTTTTGTGCCGAAAAAAATGCACTATAAAGATGTCACTCAACATTTAGAAATTAATTTAGAACCAGGGTTACAAACTCTCAATGGAGCACAAGCAGAACAATTTGCGAGATTCCGTCAAGATGAAAATGGCGACATTGGTAGAGTCCAAAGACAACAGTTATTATTAAAAGCTGTCAAACAACGTTTAACAAATCCCAGTATTTTGACTCGCTTACCACAAATGATGTCAGTCATGAAAAACTATGTGGATACTAATATAAATTGGGAAGAAATGTTAGCCTTGGCAAATTTTGGGCTGAACTTGCAACAAACTGATATTAAAATGGTAATGTTACCGGGTCGATTTAGTGAAACGGGAGAGTTTGATGGCAGGAGTTATTGGGTGATTGATCGGGAGAAGCGCGATCGCCTCATGCAAGACTATTTCAGTGTAGAAGCTAAGGAAATTGCCACAGAGAATGATAATAATCCCAAAACTTCAGTTCGCATTGCCATTCAAAATGCCTCTGGTCAACCAAACATAACTAATAGCGCCGCTCAATATTTAAGAAAATTAGGTTTCCGCAATATTTATGTAATTCCTGATTGGCCCGAAAACCAAACAAAAACCCAAATCATTGTCCAAAAAGGTGATATTAAAGCAGCAGAAAAATTACAATCAGCTTTAGGAATAGGTAATATTGAACCTGCTTCTATTGGAGATATTAAATCCGATTTAACCCTGCGTATTGGTGAAGATTGGACACCATCCACAGCAGCTAATTTTTAAGTTCGTCAAGTTTGTTGTAACGACTTTAGTCGTTGCCTTGTCAGATAGAAGGACTAAAGTCCTCACAACGAACCTGTTTAATCAACCTCCATCGATCGACCAATGAGGCGGATCGTATCGCAAGTGAATTACACCATAAGTAGCGCCTACTTGCCAAAGAACAGTATTTTGATAACTAGTCCGAGGTTCACCAATACTAACTATAGTCCCTTGAGCATTTTTCACATTTAATGTTCCTTCCCAAGTAATTTCCCAATCAATTGCATAACCTTGAGTATGGCGAGAAACTAACGCCACAGGATTACTACCAATCCCATAAGCATTTGCCATATCTCGCGCCGCTTGCACAGAAGCAGCATTTGTATAATGTACCCAATCAATAGCTACGCCGGGATAAGAAGGCACATTTTGTGGTGCAATTTCTCCACGAGAAATCTTCACCGAATAGTGCATTAAATAAGCCCTTTGTGGCGGTCGATAAACACTAGCAATTACTATTTTGGCACCTGCTGCCCGTAGTGCTTGCTCAAATGCTTCGACTCTTTGGCGAAATGGTGAAACTAAATCAGCAATTGTATTTCTACCAGGAAAAAAGTTTACCCAATTAGCACCACTTAATTGTTGTCTTAATCTTCTTGCATATTCGGTAATATTATCTAAAGCTGCTGGCAAATCTGCGCCTAATTTCTGTTTAGTTGTTGGGGAAAGAGTTTGTTCTAATCTAGGACGAAAATTGATATCTATCTTTTTGTAAGTTTCGCCTAATCCTTCTACACTCGTCGTGCCAAAATCACCATCAATTGCTAATGGGGGAACCAAAGAGCCTATCACATTTAAACTTCGCTGCAAATCTCTAATTTCTGTTATCCCAAAATTGAGATAACTTAAAATCATATTAGCAGTACGATTAGGCACAAAAAATAGATATCCCTGTTCTAAAGCTTTGCGATAGGTTGTAGTATCTACCACTCCATTTACAGGTAAATTATTTCTTTGCTGATAGTTCCGAGTGGCTGTATCTGTTACAACACCAAAAGATCCATCAGCTGCCCCAATTGAAAAATTTTTGAACTGTAAAAATTGCTGCCAAGCGCTGACATAAAGCCCTGTCGAGCCTTTTCTAATTGTTTCTAATTTTAGAACATTAATATTAAAAGCCATAAATCAACCTTACTAGATCTTGGATTTCCTCCCAAATTATCATAAAGAGAGGATTTATTTGCCAATTCCTAACGAGAAGACTTGGGAGGATAGCTTAATAGTTATGCCGGAGGTAAAATCAATCTCTTGAGGACTAATTCTTGATTATCTAAAAATGGATTCATTTGGTTTAAATCGTATAATCCGTTTTTAATATCTCCCGCATATTGACGCATGAGAACTTTACAGGGAACTGGGGTAGCTACTCTAGCTTGGTTTTTGTCCCAAGGGGAAATTAGAGCCTGATTATTCCCGTAATGAGCCACCCATAAACCATGACATTGTGCGCCAGATTTCATGGCTGTACTCAGGTTTTTAGTAGTAGTACTATCTGCTGCATTCAGGTAAACAGCAGGCAAAAATCTGACCCTAGTACTGCTTTTAATTACCGCTGTTGACCAGCCTATATAAAAACCGACAGATAAAGGATCTATTGGTTCCACGTCTAGGAAAAAATACAAGCCGTCTACTTGTATGGAAGCTAAATAACTTTCTCCAAAAGTGTTTAAAAGATCTCTCGCATGAAGACTACCTAATTGTTCTCCTACTTGTTGAGTTTCATCTACTCTATTAGTTTGGCGAGAGATGGGTAAAATTCTAATTCCTGCATTTCGGAGAATTTGATTTTCCGTAGCCCGGAAGTATTCTCCAGAACTAAGATTACCTTGGAAATATCTGCCCCAAAAACGTGGAAGAGTGCCCATAAGTTTTTGAGCTTCTGGAATCATAAAAGCTTGCACTCTTTGCAAACTATCAGCACCAGCCATTCCTCTTAGAGTTAAGGAACTAGGCCACTCTGGTATCCAGCCAATTATTTTTTTGTGTTTATCAAGATTAGTCCAAGTAATACTACCAACAATGCCATCTACCTTAAGACCGATATTTTTTTGAAATCTGTTAACTTCTGCTAATGTTTGGGAGCCAAAATCTCCATCTAAATTCATTGGCCCATAGCCACATCCATTTAACTGATCTTGCAGAAATACCACCCAATCTCCTTTCATTCCTTGTTTTAGTAGGGGGCGGTTTTGGGGTTCAACTCTCAGCATAAATTTTGTCCCACTAGAACTATAAACGACGTTTTCACGCTAAGTCCATATATCTTGTTTCTGCACTCATTTGAGTATACAGAATAATTGCTCGATTTTGTTACAAAAATTCACTGAATAATACAGCCAAACTCTAGTTTTGTAAATAATCTAGCTAGGAAGAATTTACAATTTCTCAGAGTTTTAGGGGTGTGGTATGACACCCTACAGTCTCTAATTTTCTGGAGCATTGTTGATTAGTTAGTAAATTTTTTAGCATTAATATGCTGAGAAAAGGCAATACAAACAGGCATTTAATGCAGAGAAAGTCTATTGTGCAAGTGTTTTTATTGAACAGTTTCCTTAAAGGATTTAATGTATGTTTAGATACGATAGTTTACTTAACTTCCCGAACTGAGGAACTGAGCCAATGCGGTCAGTACACTAAAATAAAGCTTTAATTGTGCCTCAAGTTCAGTCTAAACTAAGGTGGAAATCTTTGATAAAACAATGCTGTTAACTCGATTTTTCCGGTTTTTTAAGTACCTTAACTTTGCTGTTGTGCAGGAAGTCCTAAAGCGCACTTTCAGTCAGAGATTACCAGGTTTAGCTGCTGAAATGACTTATCACCTGATGCTGTCTTTGTTTCCAGCGATTATGGCATTTCTAGCAGCAATTGGTTTATTTAATCCCTTAAAAATTACTTTTCAAACTCTGTTAATTAGAGTGACGAAAGTTGTACCAGATGCAGTAGCATTTCTCCTGGGTGGCTTTATTCAAGAAGTGCTGAGAACTGAAAGTCAATCATTATTTTCTCTGAGTTTTTTCTTTTGGATTTGGTCGGCTTCTGCGGGAATGAGTGCGGGAATGTATGCGCTGGATAAAATACAGCGAATTCCTCAAGAAGAGATGCGACCTTTCTGGAAAGCTAGATTAGTTTCTATAACGCTAACAATAGCAACTATGTTTTTATTGATTAGTGCTGTAGCGTTAGTATTTATTACTGATTATTTGGTAAATTTTGCTGCTAGTCAAAATACCTTGATGAGATTTGATATTTTAAGATTTTGGCAACGCTTAAGTTTACCTCTGGCTTTAGGAATTGCGGCGTTAACGATCGCTTTTATTTACCGTTTTGGCTCTAGTCGTTGGATTGCGGGAACTCCCATTTTACCAGGGGCAATTCTCGCTACATTAGCATGGGCAATTCTGTCTCAAGGGTTTAAAATTTATGTCTCTAGTTATGGAAATTTTAATCGAGTTTATGGTGCTGTGGGCGGTTTTATAGTGCTACAGTTGTGGATTTATCTCAGTTGTTTGGTGTTGCTAATTGGCAACGAGTTAAACATTACTGTTGGGGAAGCAATGCAGCGACGAAAAGTGTTAAAAATGTAGATTAGCTTGGTTTGTGGTAAGTAGGGATCGGGAATTAAAATAAGGTAGGTACGTTGTTGCGCTTTAGCGCTAATAAGAGCGCCCAAGCGCAACAACGTACTGCTAGATCATGACGGGTTGTTTGAGTAAATCTAAGGCGCGATCGACTTTATCGGGCAAAATTACGACTAAACTATTTTCGGTAGCTTTGAGTAAAGCTGTTTCGATCGCTGTTTGTTCATCCAAAATAATTTCGTAGGGAAAATCGGGCTTTTCTTGAGTAATTCCTTCCCGAATTAAAGCGGCAACTTCCCCTCGATTACGACCGCGATTATCCTCATCTTCCTTAATAATAACTCGGTCGAAAATTTGGGCAGCTAACATTCCTAATTTCCGCAAATCTTGCTCACGGCGATCGCCTGGTGCGCCAATTACACCGATGCGTTCTCCTGTTGACCAATTCCCCACAAATTGACCTAAAGCTTGATAACCAGCTGGGTTATGAGCATAATCTAATAAAACCTGAAAATTTGCCCAACTAATTAAATTCATTCTTCCGGGAGTTTGTTCCACTGAAGCGCGGAAAGTTCGTAAAGCGGTGCTAATATCTTCCACTTTCACGCCTTGCACATAAGCAGCAAGGGAAGCAGCTAAAGCATTGGCAATCATGAAAGGTGCTTTTCCGCCCAAAGTTAAGGGAATATTTACCGCAAGTTCGACTTGAATTACATTTTCGCCGGAAAGGAAACATAAGTAACCATTGTCATAAACTGCGGCGACTCCACCATTTTTGATATGTTCCCAAATTATCGGATTCCAACGATCCATTGAAAAGTAAGTTACTTTCGCTTTTTGGCGATCGCTTTTTGCCATTGCTGCTACTAATGGATCGTCAGCATTTAATACTACAAAACCATTGGGACTAGTTGCTTCTGCAATCACACTTTTAACATGAGCCATGTCTTCTAAAGTGTTAATATTATGTAATCCCAAATGGTCGTCGGAAACATTCAAAACAACCCCAACATCGCATTGAGAAAATGCTAAACCAGAACGCAAAATCCCACCTCTAGCTGTTTCTAAAACTGCCACTTCTACCGAGGGATCTTGCAATATTAATTGGGCGCTTTGTGGGCCTGTATTATCTCCTGGTTCTGCTAAGAAATCACCGATATAAGTGCCGTCGGTGGTGGTGTAACCTACGGTTTTTTTGGTTTGGCGCAAAATATGAGCAATTAAGCGAGTTGTGGTGGTTTTGCCGTTAGTTCCTGTGACTGCGACAATGGGGATTTGATGGGGGCGATCGAGCGGATATAACATATCCAAAATTGGTGCAGCAACGTTGCGCGGTGTGCCTTCGCTTGGTTGCAAGTGCATTCTTAATCCCGGCGCTGCATTGACTTCAACAATTACGCCATCTACTTCGGTTAATGGGCGAGAAATTTCCGGGGAAGTAATATCAATTCCGGCAATATCTAAACCGATAATTCTTGCCGCTCTTTGAGCGATCCAAACATTTTGGGGGTGAATTTCTTCGGTGCGATCGATCGCAGTTCCCCCAGTACTCAAGTTAGCAGTTGCTTTTAAATAGCAGATTTCTCCCTTTTCCAAAATGCTATTTAAACTTAATCTTTGTTCGGCTAAAAGTTGTTCGCTATGTTCATCAATTGTAATCCGAGTCAGGATATTTTCATGCCCATCACCCCGACGAGGATCTTTGTTGACTTGGGCGATTAATTCCGCAATTGTCGATCTACCATCTCCGACAACATGGGCGGGAACTCTTTCCGCAACGGCGACAACTTTGCCGTTAATTACTAATACGCGGAAATCCCGTCCTTTGTAATATCTTTCTACCAAAACTCCGCCGGATTTGGATTCACTTTTTGCCAAATCATAAGCGGATTCGGCATCACGCCAAGAGTTAATATTTAAAGTGATTCCTCTGCCATGATTGCCATCTAAAGGTTTAATTACAATGGGAAAACCAATTTCTTCAATGGCATTTTCTAATTGGCGCAAACGGTAAATTACTGTGCCTTTGGGAACTGGCAAATTTGCTTCCCGCAACATTGTAATTGTGCCTTCTTTGTCGCAAGCGAGTTCAGTTCCTAACAAGCTGGTGTTACTAGTTTGGGCGGCAACAATGCGTCGTTGATGAATGCCGTAGCCTAGTTGAACAATACCTCTGGCTGGTAATTCTGTCCAAGGAATTTTTCGGGCTTCGGCTTCTTTCAGAATAGCTTCAGTGGTTAAACCAAGGGATGTTTCTGCTTTTAATTTTCTTAAATCTTCTAAGTCTAATTTTAGTTCTTTTTCGGGATAGTAACCGCGATCGATAATGTTTTCGACTAATCTTAATGCGGCTTTTGCGGCATAACGACCTGCGGCTTCTTGGCGATATTCAAATATGACGCGATAAACTCCTGGTTTAGATGTGGAACGGGCGCGACCAAATTTAACCCGTATTCCGGCTAAGGTTTGTAATTCTAAGGCAACGTGCTCGATAACGTGCCCCATTAATGTGCCTTGTTTAACTCGTTTGAGGAAACCTCCGCGATGTCCCGGTGAGCAAAAGTGTTCTTCTAAACTAGGTAAAATTTGGATTAATCCTTCATAAAATTCGGGAATCTCGTTTGAATAAATTTCGTTCATTTCTTCGAGATCCAGCCACATTTCAATTAGTTTGTGTCGGTTAATACTCCAGTAGTTTGGCCCTCTTAGTGTTTGCAGTTTAATTATTTTCATACTCTGCTCAAACTCGCTTGCTTATTATTACTTAAGCTTCCTAAATTTTCTTGGTTGTCGTCGTCCTACAATAGGATCGCCCGATCGGGTGATTCAGAAATTTAGATCCCCGACTTCTTCAAGAAGTCGGGGATCTCAGGGGTGTTAGTCGTCAGGAAATTGCCAGCAAAGAATATGTTCGACTTCTGTACTTCCACAACTACAGGTTTCATAAGTGGATGCTACCCATTCTTTGTGACAGTGACGACAGTGGCAGAGAATATTATGCAGGTTGGCAATAGTAATTTTCATCTGCCATTCTTGGAGTTCATCTGGGGTTAATTGGGGATTATTTTCTGGCATTTTAAATTCTCCCAGTTAAGAAATAGGTGAGCATTTCTCCTTTACCTTTGATTTCGATATATCCGCGTTGTTCAAATAAGTAGCGATCGCGCAAATAATGATAGGTTGCTTCTGTTATTTGAATTTTTCCTGGCAATCCATGAGATTCCATGCGGCTAGCAATATTAACGGTATCACCCCACAAATCATAAGTAAATTTTTTCGTCCCAATTACGCCAGCAACTACATCTCCGCTATTAATGCCAATTCGCATACTTAAAGAGTTGTTGGTTTCTTCATTATATTGAGCAATTGTTGCTTGCATATCGAGCGCCATTTCTGCGATCGCGATCGCGTGATCTTCCCGCGCTTTTGGCAACCCTGCTACTACCATATAAGCGTCGCCAATTGTTTTAATTTTTTCCAATTTATGTTTTTCTGCTAATTGATCGAATTCCGAAAAAATTTCATTTAATATTTCTACCAGTTCCGTTGCCGATACTCTCGAAGAAAGCTGTGTAAACCCAACAATATCAGCAAACATTACGCTAACTTCACTAAAATAATCAGCAATAGTGCTGGGGTGACGTTTTAATCTTTGGGCAATTTTATACGGTAAAATATTCAGCAACAAGTGTTCGGTTTGCTCTTGTTCATGGCGCAGTGCCAATTCTGCTCTTTCCCGTTGCATAAATTGTCCAATTTGATTGCCAATAGTTACCATTGTTTGTAATAAGTGATCGTCGCATTCTTGGCGCTGGCAACTAAAAAAACACATCACTCCTAAAACTTCGTTTTCATGAAGAATCGGAAATGCAAAAGCGCTGGATATTCCAGCATTTGCTGCAAGTTGCGATCGCACAAAGTTAGCATCATTAACTAAATCACTGCTCCATTGAGGAACACCTGTTTGCCAAACTTTTCCCGGTAAACCCTCACCTAATTGAAAAACTGTTTGCTTAGTTACTTCAATAAATTCGGCAACTTTTAGGTATGGTTTAAACCAAATTTCTAAACATTCTAATTGAGTCTTTTCATAGTTTATTTGTGGTAGCCAAAATTCGCCTATATCCCAACTTAAAGTTTCACATACTGAGAGGAGAATTTTTGGTAATGCTTGCTTAAGATTGTTTGAATTTGAAAGGTAACGACTGATAAAATACTGTGCAAATAAACGTTTTTCTATCCGCCTTCTTTCCTGTTCAATTATTTGTTTTTCGGTAATATCTCTACCAATATATAAGAAATCTTGAACCCCTGGTATTTCTGTGGGAATAGTAGAGCAAGAAAAGGCTACATTAAGTTGTTTTCCCGTTTTAGTATGACAAATTAATTCTATATCTGGCAAGCATTCACCTGTAGATATTACTGCTTCGTTAATTATTTTTAGTTGACTTTCATTATTACTAATAATAATAGATATATCTTGGTTAATTAAATCGTTTTCACTATATTCAAATAATTTTTCGGCTGCTTTATTTATAGTTTTAATTTTTCCAGCTTGGTTAGTAACTACTAAAGCATCTGCCATTGAGCCGATAATTTTATCGATGTATTGGTTAGAAGCGGATAGCTTACTGAACAACAGTTCTAATTCATTGTTTCTTTGAATTAAAGTTTGCTCTAGGAGCATTTTTTCCGTAACATTTTCTAAGATTATGAGTAATTGATTACTCATATTTTCATCATTTTTGATAATATAAAGGTCAATGTATAAAGTTGAATTAGAGCTAGTTAAACGCGCAATACCTTTGTAATCGAAATACTGGCGATCGCCTTGTAAAATTTCCCTAAGTATGTCTTCTACTCCGACTAATTCGGGGAAAACTTCACTAACATCTTTATGCAAAATTGCTTCTGATTCAAATTCGGTAAATTTTTGCACTCCCGCTGATATTTCTACTACTTTAAAATTTTCATCGGTTAGCAAATAGTCTATAGAGGACAATTTTTTTTGAAAAATCTGCTCAATTTTTGATGGTTTCATCTGGGAATTCCTGAATATTTACATGACCATAAAACTCTGGAAAAAATTTTTTTGTTTAACCAGCCGATAGTTTATTCGGGA
The DNA here is from genome assembly GCF_041929275.2 of Floridaenema flaviceps BLCC-F50. Classification (NCBI taxonomy): domain Bacteria; kingdom Bacillati; phylum Cyanobacteriota; class Cyanophyceae; order Aerosakkonematales; family Aerosakkonemataceae; genus Floridanema; species Floridanema flaviceps. The sequence goes on from NZ_JBHFNR020000001.1 coordinate 2,033,249, forward strand.
AAAACTATTTTGTGAGCTAGTTTTTCAAAAATGAGATCGACATCTTTACCTGTTTTTGCGGAAGTGGCATAAGTAGATAAGACTCGCACCTGCTCGCTAAAGTCATAAGTAGTAAGTAATTTCTCCATTTTCTCCTCATCAAATAGGTCTGATTTATTAAAAGCAATGATAATAAATCCTTTCGGGTTTATTGACAAAAATAGATTTAAATGTTCCGTTAACCGATCGACTGTTTCTTGGCGGGTAACATCTGCAACTAAAATTGCGCCGCTAGCTCCTTGTAAATAGGAAGGTGCGATCGCTTTAAATTTAGTATGACCTTCTAAATCCCAAATCATCAATTGTAAATTTTCCACTTTCTGTTCAGGAGTTTTGGCTAATTCAATAGTTTTCCGAGAAATTTTCACCCCCACAGTTGAAAGATATTGATCGCTAAATTCCCGTTCGACAAACCGCCGAATCAAGCTGGTTTTTCCTACCCCAAAATCACCCACTAAACAAATTTTCTTCGAGATGGTAGACATAGTTATTCACTGATTTGCTGCGACACCGCTGGTTGAAATTCCACACATCTAGCTAACCATAATGGTTTTTGAGAGTCTACACCCAAAGGAGGTGTTGGTGCTGCTAGAGCTTGCAATCTTTTAGGCTCTATTCCTTGAATAATTAAAGCATTTTTAACTGTTTCCGCACGGGTTTGTGCTAACTTAAGGTTAGTATCGGGAGAACCAATAGGATCGCTATAACCCATGATTCTCAAAGACAAGTTTGGATATTGATTCAAATAAGCTTTGATTTGCAAAATTTTGTTTTTATTCTCTGCTTTTAACTCTGCCGATCCTGAATCGAAATAGATGCGGGTTGCGATCGCTTGCGGTTGAACTTGCACCGTATTAGTAACAGTTTTTACACCAGGAATTTGCTTGAATGCTTGAGTAATTTTTTCCCCATCTTCAATTTGAGATACCGTTCCCTTAACCAGTACTTTACCATTTGAGTATAGAGAATAAACGGTTACTCCATTAATTTTATTTAAAGTAGAAGTTACCCGTTTAATTTCCGAAGCTATTTCTACAGGATTAGGCGGTACTTCGACTGCGATAATTTGGTTTTCTAACAACTGATAGGGGGCAATTTTTCTGGCTATTTCTTCAGCTTTGGTGCGGAGATACTGATTTGGTAAATTTCCTAATAGCTGCAATTTCCCATCATCAACCCGCACTTCTAAACGATAAACTGCTAATTCTGGAGTCGATGCTAAAGCTTGAACTACATCTTTTTCTAAACGGCGATCTGTGCTTTCACGATATTGCCAGTATCCCCAAGGTAAGATGATTGCACCTAACAGTAAGGAAGCAACAATTAACAGTCCAGAAGGTCGAAATCCTTGACGTTTTGCAGCTGGTTCACCAATTTTAATTAATTGGGATAAAAGTTCGTGAACTTTTTCAGGAATAGTATCAGGATCTCCGGCAAAAGTTTCTATTTCGTTACCAGCAACTTGCACAATATTGTAGAGAGTTTGCTGGATTCTGCGAATATACCATTGGGGAGTTTTCCCTTGAGTTACTACTGATAAATAACAGTATCCTGCTACTTCTAAAACAATTTTAGAATTGCCATAATCGATCGCGTCAATTTCCGAAACATCTCCCGATCGAGCAATACAATCATTCACAAAACTCCGAATCGCTGTGAGCATCCCAGCTACCATATCTGATTCTAGTCTTTCTTTGTCCTCTGGTTGAGCTTCTGCGATTAATAAACCTGAGCTTTTGTGAATTAAAAATACTGCACGAACCTTAAAAGGAATAGCTTCTTTAAGAATTAGTTCTGCTTCCGAAACCCCTTGCATTTTGGCGCGAATTTTGCGAGTTATTCCTTCTAAACTGAAAGTATTCTCTATTTTTTCATTAATCGATCGAATCGCATCAGCCATGTATTTGCTAATAGTGCTACCAATCACCGGGTAGAGAGCATCTACCATTGCATCTCGTTCCAGCACTATTTGTTCTTTAATCGCTTTCCCCATTTCTGATGCTAGTGCTTTGGAGATAGCGTTTTCATCTATTTTCTTTTGCTCTTTAATTGCTTCTGCTAATTCCGGCGCGATCGCTTGAGCAATTTCTTGGGGATGTTGGCGAATTTGTTGGGAAATTGCTGGTGGAAGTAAAGGTGCGATCGCCGTAATTAAGGCTTCTTTATCTTCTTCTCTTTTATTCTCAATTACTCGATCGATAATTGGGGTAAGAGCCTCAATCATTGCTTCTGGATCTAACTTAATTTGCTGCTTAATTGCGATTGCTATTTCCGGTGCAATTGCTAGAGCTATTTCCTGCGGTTCTTGACGAACTTCTAAAGAAATTGCTGGTGGAATAGCAGCAGCAATAGCAGCAGCAATACTGTTTTTATCTTGCTGAGTTTTAGCTCCAATTAATTCATGAACGATCGGAGTTATAGAATTGACTAATGACTCCTTTGATTCCTGGGAATCATTAATCTTTCGATTCATTAACTCGGAAAGTACTGGCAAAATTAAATTAACTAATTCCTGCGGCTGATAAATTTGATCCTCAATATTAGCCAGTTTTTGTTCAAATTTGCCAATTATAGCTTGCAATTCCGCTAATTCTGGTTCTAATAAAAGAACTTGCAACCGTTTATAAGCATCGTATAATTCTTCTACGTTATCATCATAATGTTCCAACAATGAGCCGGAAGGTTTAGATACTTCTTTATCCTTAATTTCGGTGAATGAGTTTAATTCTTCGGTTGGTTTTTCTATAGCTGCTAGGATAGCAGTTGGTAAATCTTCCCACTTTTCCCCCCCCAAATTATCGATTTCTAATTCCTGCTTAATTTCGGGAAATGAGTTTAATTCTTCGGTTGGTTTTTCTCTAGCTGCTGGGATAGCAATTGGTAAATCTTCCCGCTTTTCCCCCCCCAAATTATCGATTTCTAATTCCTGCTTAATTTCGGGAAATGAGTTCAATTGCTCGGTTGGTTTTTCTGTAGCTGCTGGGATAGCAGTTGGTGAATCTTCCTGCTTTTCTCCCCCATAATTATCGATTTCTATATCTTGTTGAGCAATTTCTGATACTGTATTTAACTGTTCGCTACTATCAGTAGTACTATCAGCAATTAAATTATTAATATATTTGTCTGTTCGTACAATTTTTAGGTCAACTAATAAGTTGATTAGCTTTTCTACCTCAATTTCTGTTTCTTTATTATGGTGATTAGACTGATAAACAGAAGATTCCAGCTGATTGATTTCAGCTGGATTTTCTGGAGATAAGCTCATAAGTTACAACCCCTGCTTTTAATTGTTAGCTACGTACCCGAAGTAGGGAGTTGAAAACTTATCTCGTAAGCTTTCAACTCGTTAGTTTTAGATTATTCCCATTTTTTACTTTGTTCTATAATTGGGATATCCGTGTAAACATCATCATCATCTAGTGTTACAGCTTGTTTTAATTGCGGAACAAATTCATTTCCTTTCAGTCGCATTCCTAATTCAAACAAGATTTCTGCCACATCATCTTTAGAGACTTTCGCATCTCTCATAGATGTCAAACGTCGCTCTAATTCTTCAAAAACTTGAATTCTCAAAGTCCGAACATCTTCTTGTAATTTAGTTCTACCTTCTGTTAGTTCTTTGCGAATTGAACTACTTTGGCTGTCAAGATTTTGATCCAGTGCTTCTAGAGCATTAGTAAACTTTTTATTGACTCGATCAACTTGTTGTCGTAAATCGCTAATTTCCTCTTGATAACTTAAGCTAATAGATCTGAGTTTTTTCTCTAAAGAATCAAATGCTGAACGTAGTTCTGTCGATACAACTGTCTTTACCTGATCGATGCGATCGCGCATTTCTTGTTGTAGCAGAGAAATGTCAGATTCTAACTTCTCAAAGCGATTATCATATTCTCGCAACTGAGGGCCAAAAATAATATCGCGGATCTGGTCAATGTTTCCCAGTCTTTCCCGCATTTCCTCCTTGCTAATTTCTGACATAATTACACCTTTCTAGATAAAGTTAATCATTCACACCCATTAGAATTGTATCGGTTCAGGCGTTATTTAGTAATCTAGCACTGATTCCAGAATAAATTCATGTTCAGTTTAACATTGTATCTAATCACCTTCACCTCTACTCACATTTTTATCTTCATCTAATCTTTCTTAATAATTTACTCATCCACCGATCGGCTGCAACTGTGGCTCAACCATAGAAACACCTGCTGCTCTTTGATATTATGTGTTATTAAACACCTCTTTGTGTAGATACCGCAACTTGCTCAAATGATGATAAATTAGTATTTATTCCACATTTGGTATCAAGGAATAAATTTATTTACCGCTACTTAGTATAACTCGATCAGCCATGCAGATTACCCAAAGCCTTCACGCAACTATTCTCGTTACTAACCTAGAACAATCTGAACATTTCTATGGCAAAATCTTAGGACTATCCAAAGTAGAGCGATCGCTAAAATTTCCCGGTGCCTGGTATGAAATTGGTAACTTCCAAATTCACCTAATTGTTACCGAAAAAATAGTCCCAGATCTGGTAGATTCTGAAAAGTGGGGACGCAATCGCCATCTCGCTTTTTCTGTTACTGACTTAGATGCTGCCAAAGAACAATTAATCGCTCATAATTGCCCTTTTCAAGTCAGTGCTTCCGGTCGTCTGGCCCTGTTCATTCAAGATCCTGATGGTAACATTATTGAGTTGAGTCAGGTTTGATGAAATTCACCTTTCCCAACACTACTTTTCCCTGATTTTAGCCAGATAAATCCTTCATCTTACTCAGTACATCTGATAAGCTAATGGTAAAAAACATTGCTTATATTTACAGCGATCCTCTGTGGGAAACAACAACCGAAACATCTATTTTTCCCCCAGAAGTAGAGCGAATTTACCAAGATTTAGGAGGACGACAGCAACTCGAAAAACTTTTAACAGACAGCCAAACTGAACCACCAGAGAATCTCATAATTCGCAGTTTAGCAGAGTTAGGAGATTCTGTACAGGAAGTATGCGATCGCCTGCAAAAAATCGAATCACTTGGGATTAAATTGATTGTAGAAGAAAAAAACTCTTCCATTTCGCAAAACAGCAAAATTGACTTACTCAAACTATTACAAGAAATTCAAAATACCCAACGCAGTCGCCGCTTAAAACAAGGACACGCCCGCAATCGTTTAAAAGCCTTACCTCCCCCTGGCAAAGCCCCTTATGGTTATCGCCGAGGTAAAGATAAATACATTATAGATAAAAGTGCTGCTCCCGTAGTCCGCTACTTTTTTGAACAATTCTTACTATTTGGTTCTTTGCGGGGGGCTGTTCGTTATTTAGCCAAGAAATATGGGAAAAAAATATCAGTATCTACTGGAAAACGTTGGTTAATTAATCCCGTTTATCGAGGCGATTTAGCTTACCAAAACAATCAAATTATTTCTGATACTCATGCTGCCATAATTTCCAGAGAAGAAGCAGCACAGATCGATCGCCTTTTACGCCGCAATCAACGAATGTCTCCTCGTACCGCCAGTGCGCCTCGTTCCTTAACCGGATTAGTTGTTTGTGGCGAATGTCGATCGCCCATGAATATCGCCAGAGTCACCACACCCAGAAAAGAAAAGGAATATCTTTATTTACGCCCAATTAACTGTCCTAAATCCCCTAAATGTCGAGCAATTTCCTATCAAGAAATATTAGGTCAAACTATTCAACTTATCTGCCGAGATTTGCCCCTAGCAGTTGCTCAAATGCAATTACCAGACATGGGAGAAATGAAGAAAAATTTGGCAGGTGCGATCGCGCAAAAGCAGCAAATTCTCACCCAACTACCTAACTTAATTCAACAAGGAATTTTAGACCAAGAAACTTCCCAAATTCGCGCTTACAAACTCCGCACAGAAATTGCTCAACTTCAATCAAAACTAGCAGAATTACCACCAGTAAATTTGCGCGAAACCGCACAAGCAGTCTCTATTCCTCAATTTTGGCAAGACTTATCTGAATCAGAACGCAGATTTTATTTCCGTGAGTTTATTCGAGAAATTCAATTATCGCGAAAAGATAAAGACTGGCAATTACAAATCAAATTTATCTTTTTTTATCTGACTTGATTTGACAAAGCTACATTTTTGAAATCACAGAAGCGCAATTATATTTCGTAGGGTGCGTCAGAACCTAAAAATTATTTTTCCTTACCTAAAATCGTGAAAACTCTCGTCGGGCATCCTGCCCACCCCACAAGAGTTACAGCTTTCTTGTGGGGTGGGCTCTCCTAGCCCGCCCCATCCTTAGATAACTATTCTCACTTTATTTATTTACACCTACTTATCGTTTACGTAAATAATAGATACAAATCTGTAGGGGCGGGCTTCGCCGTGAGCTCTGCCGAACGGTTTAGCCAAAACCTTTGAATGCCCAGCAATCAGATTGAAGTCAAAACCCGCTCCTACAAAGCATCTGTAGCTTTTCTGTTTAACTGGATTTTTCTTGATCCGTTCCAGTAATAAATGGTGCGTTACACTGCGTTAACGCACCCTACAATGTTTAAGCAAATTTAAATTAGAACATTGTAAAATTATGTGAAGTAGCGTCTTTTGTTCTTCCAATGAAACTCCATCGTCACATTTTTAGCGTCTTACTCGTTCTTTGTTTAGCCTTACTTCCTTGGTTTAACTTTATTCCAGGTGCAGATGCCCTTGGCGGAAAACTTCCTCCTTTAAATCAACCCGCACCGACATTCACATTACCTACAAATACAGGTGATGGTGAAGTATCACTCACTGATTATCGTGGTAAATGGGTAGTACTTTATTTTTATCCTAAAGACTTTACTTCTGGTTGCACTTTAGAAGCTCGAAGATTTCAACAAGATTTGCCCAAATACCAACAAATAAATACCCAAATAATTGGTGTTAGCGCTGATTCTGTAAATACTCATGCCGAATTTTGTGATTCAGAAGGATTGAAATTTCCCTTACTTGCTGATACCAATGGCAAAGTTAGTAAAGGTTATGGTTCTTGGTTAGGAGCACTTTCCATGCGTCACACTTTTATTATTGACCCAAATGGAGTAATTCGGGAAATTTTTACAGGAGTTAACCCATCAATTCATAGTAAAGAAGTTTTAGCACGTCTTAATGAATTGCAAGAGGCATCTTCTTAAATCATTCTCTTAGTAACAGTAGGGTGGGTAATTTCCACCTTACTATTTATGGTTGCAGATAATCTAAAAAACGATCGCCAGAATCCGCCCGCACCAATCCCACAATCACATCTGGTAAAGCAGCTAAACTGGGATATATTAAATAACGAGGTTCCCATTGAGGATGAAACTTTTCTTTAAAACTGTGTAATCCTTGAAAATTATAAAAATGATTTAAATGTTGATAAAGGTAACGCAAAGCTTTTTCTAAACGGGGAGATTCTTGCTTTTCTCCAATCCCGGAAAGCGCTGATAACCCAAGGTCGAATTTTTCATAACCAAGTTGTTGATAATGCTGTAGCAGGGACACAAACAAAAATTCCATCACTCCATTTTCCACTTCAGCACGTCGCCGCATTAAATCAACAGCAATTTCCTTTGCTTGATTGGCCCAGATCAAGTTAGCAAAAGCAGCAATCTCAGTTGATGAATTTTGGACAACAGCGATCGCATTATTCCGTAAATACTTATCGTTAAACCAGCCTACAGAAAATCTCTTTTCTGCACCTTTCATCATCTGCAACCATTCATCACTTATAGGTTTTAATTTATCTAGCAATTCTTTACTAATTGGGGGTTCGTAAAATTTAACTTCATAGCCTAATTTAGTAAAGCGATTCACAGCAGTCCTTAAATTTTGATTGGCTTTACCTTTAGTACTAAAAGTTGTTAAATCAACAATAGCTGCTTGACCAATTTGCAAAATTCGCCAACCTAAAAGCCGATAAATCTCTAAATTATTTGAGCCAGTTTGGTAAAATGCTGGATACCAATCATTCCGAAAACAGAAATTATTAAATCCTAAAATTGTTTCGGCTAATTCTGCTTTTGGGCCAATGGGATCGCCCAGAGCGATCGCACCCCTACCCTTTGGCACATAAGCAATCACACTGTTACCTGAAGGACTAAAATAATAAAATTTATCATCTAATAAAGTTAATCTAGCAAGCGGCGAAATACCATATTCTCGCACTATCGTTTCCGCCTTCTCCTGTTCTTGTTCTGTCGCCGATCTCCGCAACAAAACTGGGCGCAATAACATAAATAAAGCATAACCAAGTGTAGCCGTTCCTACCACATAAATGGAATTAATAAAAAATTCTCCATAGCGAGTTTTAGCTTCTAAACCAGCGTTATCTTCAGTAAAAAAAACAGCCAATGTTTGTAAGAACGCTTGGATCAAATTAAAATTAATTGGCTGCCGATCGACCTCAAATTTACCATCAAGAATAAAAAAGCCAGCTGTTCCATAAGCAGTAGTAAATAATAAAGCTCCTATTAATACAAAAATTCCTTGGGCAATAGAAGGGCGATCGGATTGAGCAGTAAAAACTCTCCTCATGAATAGCAATTGAATTAACAATACTCCAGCTAGTATGCACTCTTCATAATCCCAACCTTTAATTAAATGACTGAAAATCGAAATAATTAATACCGTTATAGTCAGTAACAAAGCTACTCGTTTGCGACGAAATAAATTAGCTGCTAATGTTAATAAAATAAAGCCTGTCAGTGCCGCAAAAATATGTCCACTAGCACGAATTTCAAAGGGAACAATTTCCCTCAACCACCGAGTTCTTTCTGATAAACTTGGTATCACAGCGGATATCAAATTAACTACTCCCATTAATGCTGTGAGTAGCGTTGCTATCCATAAACCAACTCTAGTTTGCTTTGCTAACAAAGTCTGAACCCCAAATTCTACTCTAACCAAACTTAGTTTAAGAAATTAGGGCTGTAATTGCAATTAATGTTGTAGATATAATACTGCGATTTTTTCCTAAAGTTTGCTGTTTTTTTGGAACTGCTGCCCTACATAGATCAAAGCATCATATAAATGTTTGTGCCAATAGTTCCAGCCTGCATCCGGCCCGACAATACCATGTCCGCCTGGAAACATATTAAACTGATTAGCAATACCTAAACTATTTAAAGTTTGATGAAACTGGCGTGTAGCAACCAAAAAATCGCGATCGTTTTCTCCAGCATCCAAATAAACTCGCAAGTTTTGCCTCGCTTTTGGTGGTATCTGTTGGATAAACTTTTGCGGGCTATTTTGTGGCCCACTAACATCAGTAAAGTAACCACTAGAACTAAACAGAATACTAAAGTTATTCAAATGACGTAAACCAATATTAAAAGCCCCCCAACCACCAGAAGATTGTCCTCCCATTGCCCAATATTCAGGATTTGGCAAAGTCCGGTAACGCGACTTCACTAATTGTACTAATTCCGATCCAATCATTGTGCCTACTTTACCGTTAGGGCCATCATAATATTGTGAGTCCCATAGTGGGCTAGTTCCTCGGCGATCGTTACCATCAGGAGTTATTACAATTGACGGTGGTAACTGATGCTTTTGGTAGAGATCGTGTAGCACTGTCGTAACAGCTGCCTTTTGTTCCCAAGCACTAGCATCTCCATGTCCTCCATGTAACAAAAAAATCACTGGATAGCGTTTTTCAGGATTTTGAGCATAGCCTGGTGGTAGTATTAAACCGTAGGTTCGCACCTCACCCATTGCAGCACTTTTATAGGTTTTTAGCTCAAACTTTAATCCTGTATTTGCTTCCGCTTGGGGAGGATCTAACTGCGGCGCACCAGCAACGAATACATACCAGTATCCGCTTGCTGCTAAGATAGCTAAAGTGAGTGTAATAATGGTTAAAATTTTCCCTGGTTTCATAAGGTTAAATTCCCAAACATAGTATTAACGTAACAACCCAGAAGTTTTAGATCCCCCTAAATCCCCCTTACCAAGGGGGACTTTGAATCCGGTTCCTACCTTTGTCAAAAGGGGAATTTGAATCCGCTTCCCCCCTTTGTCAAAAGGGGACTTTGAATCCGCTTCCCCCCTTTGTCAAAAGGGGACTTTGAATCCGCTTCCCCCCTTTGTCAAAAGGGGACTTTGAATCCGCTTCCCCCCTTTGTCAAAAGGGGACTTTGAATCCGGTTCGGTTCCCCCCTTTGTCAAAAGGGGAATTTGAATCCGCTTCCCCCCTTTGTCAAAAGGGGACTTTGAATCCGCTTCCCCCCTTTGTCAAAAGGGGAATTTGAATCCGGTTCGGTTCCCCCCTTTGTCAAAAGGGGAATTTGAATCCGCTTCCCCCCTTTGTCAAAAGGGGAATTTGAATCCGCTTCCCCCCTTTGTCAAAAGGGGAATTTGAATCCGGTTCGGTTCCCCCCTTTGTCAAAAGGGGAATTTGAATCCGCTTCCCCCCTTTGTCAAAAGGGGAATTTGAATCCGCTTCCTCCCTTTGTCAAAAGGGGACTTTGAATCCGCTTCCCCCCTTTGTCAAAAGGGGACTTTGAATCCGGTTCGGTTCCCCCCTTTGTCAAAAGGGGAATTTGAATCCGGTTCCTCCCTTTGTCAAAAGGGGAATTTGAATCCGGTTCCTCCCTTTGTCAAAAGGGGACTTTGAATCCGCTTCCCCCCTTTGTCAAAAGGGGACTTTGAATCCGGTTCGGTTCCCCCCTTTGTCAAAAGGGGAATTTGAATCCGGTTCGGTTCCCCCCTTTGTCAAAAGGGGAATTTGAATCCGCTTCCCCCCTTTGTCAAAAGGGGAATTTGAATCCGCTTCCCCCCTTTGTCAAAAGGGGACTTTGAATCCGCTTCCCCCCTTTGTCAAAAGGGGAATTTGAATCCGCTTCCCCCCTTTGTCAAAAGGGGAATTTGAATCCGCTTCCCCCCTTTGTAAGGGGGGTTAGGGGGGATCTAACCAACAATCTATGCAACTAGCAACTTGAGTTATTAATTAAATAGTTTCACAGATATTTGTCTTTGTGATGACACTAAGATAAAGTTTATGTGACAGGTAAACACCAAATTTATTTAGGTAAATTGGTCAATGGAAATTCTGATAGTCGAAGATGAACCGGAAATCGCCAAATTAATTCAATTAACTTTGGAAAATGAAGGGTTTTCTTGTCAACAAAGCCGGGACGGATTGAGTGCCTTGCAAACTTTTCAACAGCAGCAACCAGATTTAATTATTTTAGATTTAATGTTACCTGGTTTAGATGGGTTGGAAGTTTGCGCCCGGATTCGCCAAAAACCGGGGCCAAAAGACCCTTATATTTTAATGTTAACTGCTAAAGGTGAAGAGATCGATCGCGTAATCGGCCTATCCACAGGCGCAGATGATTACTTAGTTAAACCTTTTAGTCCCAGAGAATTAGTTGCTAGAGTTCGGGCATTATTGCGGCGCAGTTTGCGACAAGGAGGCAACAGTTTAGTCTACCGAACCCCTCATTTTACTGTTGATATCGATCAACGTACCGCCCAACGACAATTACATCCTAATGAATCAGAAACCTTAGACTTAACTACGTTAGAATTTAACTTGTTAAGCACTTTTATTAGTCAACCGAATCGGGCTTGGAACCGTACTCAATTAATAGATAAACTTTGGGGAGATGACTTTTTCGGTGATGAACGAGTAGTGGATACTCACGTCGCCAGATTGCGGAAAAAAATTGAACCAGATCCAGCAAATCCTACGTTTATTAAAACAGTAATTGGTGTAGGTTACAAATTTGAAGATCCCGGTTAAAACTTGCTAAATTTATCTGTAGAATCAATCTGAAATTTAAAATCGAATGACCAAAGTTGGGTTGCGATCGCGTTTATTTCTCTCTCACCTCCTAGTAATGATGGTAGGAGTAATCAGCTTAGTAATTATTGGAAAAATATCCTCACCCAGAATATTTATTCTTCATTTACAACAACTAGAAGGAGACGGCTACCAAATACGTTACGCCCGAACTAGGCTAATTCAAGGATTTGAAATTGCTTGGAGTCGGAGTACATTTTGGTCAGTTTTAGCTGGCGCTACTGCTGCGGGCGCATTAAGTTATTGGGTATCTCGGCGCATCGTCCAACCATTAAATCAAATGGAAGAAATTACCCAAAAATTTGCCACTGGGCACTTAGATGAACGAGTACCTTCCTTAGAAATTCCTGAACTAAATCAACTCGGAAGTAGTTTTAATCAAATGGTTTCCAGTCTTGAAGGTGTGGAAGTACGCCGTCGAGAATTAGTTAGTGACTTATCACATGAATTACGCACACCATTAACAGTAGTTCGCGGTTATTTAGAAGAACTTGCAGATGGTACAATAGAACCATCACCAGAAATTTACCAGCAATTAGCTAGAGAAACCAAGCGCTTAGAAAGATTAGTTAATGATTTACAGGAACTTTCCAAAGCCGAAGCTGGATACTTACCAATTAGTTTACAACCTGTGAATTTGCGACCTTTAATTGAGTCATTAGTGCAAAAATTTGCAGACCAATTATTAGAAGATGGCCCTGTTTTACGTCTGCAATGTCCGGCACAATTACCTTTAGTATTAGCAGATATCGATCGTGTAGAACAAATTTTAGTCAACCTCTTAGGAAACGCCGTTCGCTACACAAGCCAAGGTACAATTACCTTGCGGGTTTGGAGTGAACCTGGTAAACTTTGGATTGCTGTAATTGACACAGGACTTGGAATTTCCCCAGAAGATTTACCTCATGTATTTGAGCGTTTTTGGCGGGCCGATCGTTCCAGAGCAAGATATTCTGGAGGAACTGGAATAGGTTTAGCCATCTCTCGCCGCTTAATAGAATTACAAGGCGGTCGAATTGAAGTAGAAAGCAAACTTGGTCAAGGTAGTACATTTCGCTTCTTTCTACCTTTAGCTTAAGTCATAACTTTGACACAGAAAAATCATCACGCTGTCACATTTATTTGCTAATTTAAGAATGTGAGATTTTATTTTTCACTAATTCTTGGTATTACAATTTTCATTTACTATTTATTATGCTATCAACATTTTTAGCCATATTTTCCATAGCTTTTCTCAGCTTTTGTGGAATGTTAGCCATTGCCTACTTATTTCCCAACTCTTAATTAATAATGAACCGCTCCAGGACGCTCCAGGACACAGAGGAAAGAGGGAGAATATATGGGGGATAACTAAACCGGATTTGGTATGATTCTTTAGTCCGCCTTCGCGGACTAAGTTTTGTGTAGACGCGGTTGAAACCGCCCTATTATATAGGGGATACTTAACCCAGATTTGGTATAAGTCCTAATTAGAAAATGTTGTAAAAGTCATAATCTTAAGTCAAATTTCCGTAATATGCTCAGTAGTATTTTTACCTTTATTCTTAATAACATACATTAAATAATCAGCCTTTTCGATAATTTCATCAACGGTTTCTGGACAATTAATATAAGTAATAGCGCCGACACTAAAAGTTACAGGCCAAAGATTTTTTTCCATAACCTCTAAAAGTACATTGCGGACTCTATTAATAACTATTTGAGCAGGTTCATAAGCTAATCCAGGCAGTAAAATAATAAATTCATCCCCACCAACTCGAGCCACAATATCAGTTTCTCGCACGGTATTTTTGATGGTGTGGGCTACTAGTTGTAAAACCCGATCGCCAACTTTATAACCACCGTAATCATTAATATTTTTAAAATTATCTAAATCGATATAAGTTACTGTGAAAGGATGACCATAACGCCGCGACTTCTTCAACTCCATGCTAGCCAATTCAGTAAATAATTTTCGATTAGCCACACCAGTTATTTCATCAGTTCTGGCTAATTTACTTTCTCTTTCCCGGGTGTTATGTAATTCCGCAAGCAGATAGTTTACTGTCAAATAGAAGGCTAACCGGATGAAAGCATTCCAATAAGGGAGATAATTCGCTAAGGTAATTTCGCCTTTTAATTGATGAATTGAAAACCAAACTGTAGCGCAAGCAAAAGATATTAATATACCAAATTTTTCACTGACAAACCAACTAACTAAAGCCACAGGAATCAAAAAAAATATTGAAGCAATATCAGGTGAGACTAGGTAATCAATAACCCCGATCGCAATTACGAGTAAAATACTTAACCCGATTAAAAAAGATCTCGATCGGTTTTCCAGATATCTAAATAGGTACACCACAAATTCCCTGAAAGCGTTAATAGTTAGAATGGCTTCCTCCTTAATCATACAAAAGGGATAGGCCAAACACCTATCCCAAGAAACAAATTTACGTTAATTTACTCATTTGTGTTCTTTAGCTTTCCTTATTCTTGTTGCTGTTGCTGTCTATTAGGCAAAGCACCAGGTTGCACAACTAAATCAACATTCTGCCCATTGCGACGCACTTCCATTGGCAAACGAGCACCAACACTGCTGGCATCTACTGCCTGTTGTACAGAGTTAGAATCTTTCACCGATTGATTGTTGATTTTGCTGATAATATCACCAGAACGTAACCCGGCTCTTTCGGCTGGGGAACTTGGCATGACTCGGACAATTAACACGCCATCATCTTCATTGACGTTCAAATTGAGTTCGGGATCGCTGTTAATATTTTGCTTAATCTCAGGAGTCAAGTCTACCATCTGAACGCCTAAGTAAGGATGTTGCACCTTGCCGTCAGAAATTAGCTTGTTAGCAATGCTTTTCGCGGTGTTGACTGGGATGGCAAAACCAATGCCTTGGGCACCTTGAATAATGGCTGTGTTGATCCCAATTACTTCCCCAGAAGCGTTTAACAGTGGCCCACCAGAATTACCTGGGTTAATGGCTGCGTCTGTTTGCACAAAGCTAACTCTTTGATCGGGAACGCCGACTTGACGACTGCTGCGACCTGTGGCGCTGACAATTCCTGTGGTGACGGTATTATCTAAACCAAGGGGGTTGCCGATCGCGATCGCCCATTCTCCCGGTCTTAAACTATCAGAGTTACCCAGCTTCACTGTCGGCAAGTCTTTAGCATCAACTTTGATCACTGCTACGTCAGTCACCGAGTCTGCACCCAACACTTTACCTGTTAAAGCGCGACCATCTTTCAGGGTAACTCTCACGGTGTCACTACCGGAAACAACGTGGGCGTTAGTCAAAATGTGACCGTCAGAGTTGATAATAAAACCGGAACCAGTTTCGCTGACTTGGCGCGATCGTGGCATTTGTGGCATTCCGCGACCACCGAAAAATTGCCCAAAAAACGGATCTTCCTCCATACCTCTCGACATTCTCGTACTCACGCTTCTGGAAGAATCAATTCTCACTACTGCAGGTCCGACGTTCTGCACTACACTAGTGACAAAATTGCTATCAGAATTAAATGGTAATTGGGCTACGAGGTTTGAGGTAACTGATTTATCCGTTGCTTGAGAGGGCAGATTACTTTGTGATAATAAATTGCTACCTGCCAAGCTAATTCCCGATCCTAATAGCACTAACGACAAATAAGTGAATACCCTGGGCATAGCAAATTTCTTAGTTCCTTGATTGTTAGGTTTGGTATCTTTAATTTCCATTTTTTCTAATTCTCCTGAAACTTCAACTGTGGTGTTTTCTGTTGTGGGTTGGCAATAGTTCTTAATCTCGTAAGTAGTAACTTCTGATCCGGAGACACTCCATAAGACTTATCTTTAGTAGTAGTAGACTGTTTTGCTTTACGTTTTTGATTCTAGATATTGAGTGTGACACTTTGATTACAAGTGTGTGTCAATTTAATGGCAATTTTTTCCCGTAAACAAATTTAGGGACGGGCAACGTTTTTTGCGCTTCTGCCTTGGAGCCTTTCTTTGGTCAAAGATCCTTGGATGCTAAGAATTCAGGTCTAGCTTGCTGGGTTTTTAGTAGTGTATCTGTTAAAGAACTCCAGTCTCCTTGTTGGATATGGGTAATTATTTGGTCGAGAGTTTGGCGATAGGAAAAGAGCGATCGCAACAATTGCTCTTGATTATAGGTTGCCATCAACACTCCCAATTCGGGATTTCCACCCCCTACCCGACTGGTATCCCGAAATCCTGAACTAGCTAAATTGTGGGATAATTCCAATACATTAGCATCAGTTTCACTCAAGCAAGCACTAATTAAACTTGCACTTATCATCACTGGTAAATGGGAAATCCAAGCCACTGCTTTGTCATGTTCTTCGGGACGACAAAGGTAAAATTTAGCTTGGAGCGATCGCACAATTTCCCCAACTATTTTTACTGATTCTGGCGTGCTATTTTCTACCGGAGTTAATACGTAAGGTTTGCCAACAAATAAATTAGATTGCGCCGCCTCTATTCCACTTTCCGCAGTTCCCGCCATTGGATGTCCGCCGATAAAATTGGGCCAAATTTTAGCTGCTTCTGCTACAATTGGCGATTTAACCGAACCGACATCAGTTACAATTGCTTGTTGCGAAAGATGGGGAATTAATTGTTCAATTGTGGGAATAATTAAATCTAAAGGTGTACAAATAAATACTACATCAGCTGCGGCTAAAAGTGACAGATTCACGCTAGCATCATCAACAATGCCTCGATCGATCGCCCTTTGACAAGTTGACTCGCGCCGACTGACACCCAAAACTTGATAACCAAGCGATCGCAAATCTAACGCTAAAGAACCACCAATTAAACCTAACCCAACAATTCCAATATTCATTTCTAATCTAATTACAAGAAATATCGTACTGTAGTCACTACTCTACCTTTTTTCGCCCTTAAAGCCAACTTCAGAAATAAAGTTGTTTGGTTATGTAATAAATTTTCCCACCAATTGCGCGTCACAAAAGCGGGAATAATTACCGTTGATAAAAGACCCTCATGTTTGTTTTCAAACTCATCGACAAACTGAACAATGGGAGAGATCACAGAACGATAAGGCGAATCTAGAATTACCAAGGGAATATCTGCTTCTAAAGTTTGCCATCTTTCCTGCAATTTTTCTTGATCGGTGTTACCAATATCCACATGAATGGCGACAATTTCATCTCCTATACTCCGGGCATAATCTAACGCCTCAAGTGTACCTCGATGCAATTGACCAACTACTACTACTGTGGGATGAGCGATCGTTTCTCCTTTGGGACGACGAAGAAAATAATTGCTAGGTGCAAATCCTTGAATACTTAATCTTTCGGCGACAAATTCATAGTGAGTGTGAATATTGATGAAGAGAATTACCACTAAAGGAATTGCCACGACAACTAACCAAGCGCCCAGAAAAAACTTAGTTGATACTATTACTGCTAAAACTAATGTAGTAGCTAATGCGCCCAAGCTATTCATTAAAGAACTTGCTTTCCATCCCGATGTCTTTTCTTTAAACCAATGGAGTACCATTCCCGCTTGGGAAAGAGTAAAAGAAGTAAACACACCCACCGCATATAAAGGAATCACAGCGTTGACTTGTCCCCGGAAAACAACAATTACAATTGCGGCAAAGATACTGAGAAAAATTATCCCATTGGAGTAGACTAAGCGATCGCCCAACAAAGCCAACTGTCGGGGTAAAAATCCATCCCGTGCCAAAAAGTAACACAGTCTAGGAAAATCAGCAAAACTCGTATTTGCCGCTAAAAGTAAAATTAATAAAGTAGCAATTTGGATAAAGTAATAAAACGGATTATTATATCCTAAAATTTCCCTTCCTAATAAAGAGATTATCGTTTGTCCTGACTCTGGAGCAATGTGATAAGCATTAGTTAAAAGCGTAATTCCCAAGAACATAATTCCCAGAATTTCGCCCATATATAATAATGTCTTCCGAGCATTTTTCCATTCCGGTGGTTTAAAAGCTAAAACTCCATCAGAAATCGCTTCAACTCCAGTTAAAGCCGTACAACCCGCCGCAAAAGCTCGCAAAACAAAAAACAAACTAAGTGATTCTTGTGCGGGAATAACCGGATAACTTTGGGGAATATGACCAGTTAATTTTTGATAAAACCCGATAATCAACAGGATAAAAATACAGACGACAAATGTATAGGTAGGAATCATAAATATCCGACCTGATTCGCGCACTCCCCGCAAATTCGCTACCATGATCAAAAATACAAAAATCAAACACAGTTCTACTGTGAAATTTTGCAAAGCAGGAATTGCAGAAGTTAAAGCTGCCGTTCCCGCAGAAACGCTCACCGCTACCGTGAGGATATAATCAATCATTAAGGAAGCAGCTGCGACTAATCCCGGATATAAACCCAGGTTCTCACGAGCCACGATATAAGAGCCACCGCCTTTAGGGTAAGCGCGGATAGTCTGACGATAGGACATGACCACAATCACCAGTAGGATAACGATTCCAGAGGCGATCGGCAAAGACCAACTCAGCGCCCCACTACCCGCAGCCACTAAAACCAGTAAAATCTCTTCAGTAGCATAAGCAACTGACGAGAGAGCATCTGAAGAAAGTACTGCTAACGCAGCGGCTTTACTTAATCGTTCTTCCGCGTGAGCGCTAGTTGGTAAAGATTCACCCAATATGAATTCTTTTAGTTGAGCGTAGAAGGACATATACAGTCGATATATATAATGAATAGTTCCAGCTTACAGGAAATCTTAGCTGACGATAGACTCCAGGGTAACAATTGACAGATGAACATAAAAGATGCTGTACTAGCCTCTCCCCTAATAGGGAAACTAGAAGTATAAAGAACTTCTATATTTAAGGAGAAATTATCTTCATCCATTCCCCACAACAGGAAATAGGTGCAAAATGTAGTGACATATCAGTTTAGCCTCTAATCCTGGGTCTAAAATGCCAATATTCATCAGCAGTTAACTAATTTTGCTATGGGCAAAACCCAAAACAAATTTTTATCGGTTAAATTTGGGTGTTTCTAAGGAAGTCTTATGGAAGTAGAAGAATTTTTAAATAAATATGCCCAAGGAGTCCGTGATTTCACGGGAATTAACTTAACGGAAGCGAACTTAAGTGGAATCAACTTAAGCGGAGCAAATTTGAGCGAAGCGAATCTGAGTATATCAAATCTCAGTGGAGCCAACCTCAGCAGAGTTAATTTTAACCAAGCAAAACTTAATGTAGCGAGGCTCAGTGGCGCGAATCTGACACAAGCAAATTTATCTGGAGCAATTCTGAATGTAGCTAATTTGGCTAGGGCTGACTTGCGGGAAGCGGATTTATTTCAAGCTGCAATGATTCGCACAGAATTAATTAGGGCGGAACTGAGTGGCGCTAATTTGACTGAAGCTAATCTTACCGGAGCAGATTTAGGAGAAGCTAGGCTCAGATTAGCTAACTTGAGAGGAGCAAATTTAAGTGAAGCCAATTTGCGGGGAACGAGTTTAACAGGAGCTAATTTACAACAAGTTAATTTACATGGTGCGGAATTGAGCCGAGCAGATTTAAGCGGTACAGATTTACGTGGTGCAGAACTCAGACAAGCGAATTTAGGCATGGCGAATTTGACGGGGGCGGATTTGCGGGGAGCGAATTTAAGATGGGCGGATTTAAGCGGTGTAAATCTACGGTGGGCGAATCTTAGTGAAGCGAAACTCAGCGGCGCAAATTTAAGCGGTGCAGATTTAAGTAATGCCAATTTAATGAATACTAGTTTGGTGCATACGGATTTATCTCAAGCTAATTTAATTCAGGTAGATTGGATTGGTGCAGATTTAACTGGGGCAAATTTGACAGGGGCTAAACTCTATGCGGTGTCACGGTTTGGGATTAAAAGCGAAGGGATAAATTGTGAGTGGGTGGATTTGAGTCCTGAAGGAGATCGATCGCAAATTTATCGTTTAAATGCCGAAGAAGCTAGCAGATTTTTTCATCAAACATCCCCAACAATTCGGATTATTGTTGATGCTTCTTTAAATCAGGAAGCTAACTTTAATTTAGCCGCAAGTTATTATCAAATTTCCCAAGAATACTCTAGCTTTGCCCGTCCCGCTAGTATTGAGGTTGGCGAAAGAAAAACTACCATTATCTTAAGAATTGATAGCGACGAACAGCTATTTATTAGTGCTTATTTAGCTGTTTCTCCCTTTGCCAATAGTAAAAAAATTCAACAAAATATTATTTCAATATTGCGATCGATCCAGAAACAAGCCGAGGAGTATTTGTTACTAGAATCCGAGAGGATTGAATTAGAAAAAATTACTAATCACATCAATCAAACCAGTGAAAGTATCAAAGATATCGATCCCAGAAAATACTTAAGTAAAAACATCAGTCAAATTGAATTCTTTAAAGCTCCTACACAAATTACCCTGACTAACTCTAGCGAACAAGCTTTAAATATTTATCAAGATTTTAACTTCGGAAAACGCTTTGTTATGAATAATGTGTGGGAAACCTTACCAGATAAAATACCGGATACAAAATTAGTGCTACCACCGCTAAATTTAATTTTTGATTTCCTGAGAAATTCTTATCTCTAAATTCATAATCAAATTAGGGATTTTTTGTAATCCCTAATTAAAATAAGAGTTAGGAGTACATAACTCCAATGATTCAGTTAATTCAATTGTCCCCAGTTTGATGGCAAGGTAGCCAGATGGAAATAGAAGAATTACTCAGCAGATACGCAAATGGAGAACGTAACTTTGCAGCAATTAATCTAAGTGAAGCGCAATTAAGCGGAGTTAACTTGAGTGATGCAAACTTAAGTAAAGCCAACTTAAGTATCGCCAATCTCAGTCGGGCAAATTTGAGTAGAACAGATCTAAGCTACGCTAAGTTGAATGTGGCTAGGCTCAGTGGAGCAGATTTATCTCAAGCTAACTTGAATTATGCTATTCTCAACGTCAGCAATCTAATTTTGGCTAATTTAGGCGATGCAGAATTAGTAGAAGCCACCTTAATTAGAGCCGAATTAATTCGGGCTGAATTTAGTAGAGCGAATCTCACAGGTGCTAACCTCAATAATGCCAATCTTAGAGAAGCAAGACTGAGACAATCTAACCTGAGTCGTGCTAATTTGAGTTCTGCTGACTTGAGGGGTGCTTCTTTAATCGCCGCTAATTTAGAAGGAGCAAATCTGCAAGGTACAGATTTAAGTAGAGCCGATTTAAGTAGTGCTAATGCGACAAACGCTGAATTTAAACAAGCAAATTTGAGTTTTTGTAACTTGAGTGGCGCAAATTTAAGTGGAACAAATTTGCGCTGGGTAGATTTGCGCGGAACCAATTTGCGTTGGGCTGATTTAAGCGATGCTAAATTAAGTGGTGCTAACTTAACAGGAGCAGATTTAACTAATGCTAACTTATACAATGCTAGTTTGGTTCATGCTGATTTAAGAGAAGCAAAATTAATGTATGCTGATTGGACTGAAGCTAATTTATCTGGAGCAAATTTAACGGGCGCAAAACTGCATTCTGTATCTCGATTTGGGTTAAAAACCGAGGGGATAATTTGTGAGTGGTTAGATTTGAGTCCTGATGGCGATCGCACACAAATTCGTCGCCTCAGTCCCGAAGACGTAAGAAAGTTTTTTCATCAAACATTACCCACAATTCAAATCATCATCGACGCTCCCCTAGACCATGAATCTCACATCGTTTTAGCCAATGCCTACCATAAAATAGCGCAAAAATACCCACCTTTATCCCAACCACCAACCATCAAAGTTGGTCATCGTCGCACCATGTTAACTTTTGCAATGGCAAACGACGAGCAATTATTTTGTGCTGCATTCGCCGCTATATTGCCTTTTGTAGATAGTGAAGAAACTCAAAAAAATATTGTGCGGTTTTTGCAAATGTTACAATCTGATAATCTTAATATTTTCCAAAATAAAGATAAAACAAGGATTAAAAAAACTGCTGAGGTTTTGACAGCAGATCTAGGCCAGAAATTTCAGATAAAATTAATGAAACCTGGTTTAAGGATTCCCAAAAGATTGAAATTTTTTCAGGCTCCAACTCAAACAGTTTTATGCAATTCAAGCGATCAAACATTGCCAGTATATAATCATCCTAACTTTGGCAAACATTGGGCAAAATCCTCTAACTTTGTCGATGCTGATGAATTTACTTCCATTAAATCGGTGAAATACACTTTACCAGAAAGTAGTATTCTATCAAATTTTGTGAAAAACTTTCCTCATAGCTAATAAAGAAGTAATGGCAGAGGAAATAATTTAAAATAAGCTTAAAGGCACTGTAGTTGTGAAGTGAAGTGAAGTGATGAGCAATATGCGCGATCGCATGAACAAAATGATGGGGCGCACCCGCTTTGTTGTCAGTCGGATTTTCATTCATTTAGCAGGTGATGAAGTCGCCCCATTAATCGGCGTACTCAATCAAGTTGGTAGAGACGCAATCGATGCCGAAGGTGAGATTGATGTCTTAGGTGAAGGATTAGAAGAAATTTGCCTAAGTCTATTACGAAATGACGTATATTGGCGATCGGCAGCCAATGAAGGAAACGTATTTTGGGACGAAGGGGAAGCAGGCGATGAAGTAAATTATTTATTTACCGACTCGGCTCAACGTTACAAAAGTGACTCATACACGAATGAACAGGTAGGACAAACCGAACCATTATCCATACCAGTCACTCGTAACTTAATTGTTATGATTACAGTAGCATTTGAAGGTGAAGTACCTCAATTAGAAACAGATCTTGCTGAGATTAACGCTCTCAAAGCTGGTTTAAAAGCTCTGATTAATTTACATCATCAAAGGACTCTAAGAGCCATCCAAGTTCATTGGTCTCCAGCCAGATTAAGTGATGAACTAACCGACGATCAAATATTGGAAAATTATCCAGAACTCATCCCTCTATAGATATATATTTGAAAGTTGGAAGCAAATTTTATTAAGCTCTTACTAAGCTCTAGAGAGTGATTAACCACAAATCGAAGTTCCTGAAAACAGCATGAATATCAATCGATCGACACTGCGTAAAATCACTGTACTCTTTCTCTCATTAACCTTGTGTTGGACAACCGTCGCTTGCGGCGGTGGAAACACAGTTTCCAACACACCAGTAGGAAATCAGAACTATCCTGCAAGAACAGTTTCCAGCAAAATCAGTGCCGGAGAATACCCCGTACAACAGGCAAGATACAACGATGCCAACGGCGAATATAGCCTGATGTTGCTCAACACGCCGCCTGGAACACCCGCCAACTTCCGCACCACAGACTTACAAATGGCGCAACTCACACCAGAGGAAATTTCCGCTGGCAAAAAGAGTTACCTGAAGGTAGACAACAACGGTCAAACATCCTTACATATTCCCGAAGACTTCAAAATTGAGTATATCCGCGCAGTCACGGAAACCCGTCCCGATCCGCAAACTGGACAACCTCAAACCGTAATAGTCCGTCAAGAAAGCGGTGGTTTCTGGGCACCATTTGCAGGTGCAGTAGCAGGTAACTTAGTCGGCAATATGTTGTTTGCACCGAGATACTACGTACCACCAGTTTATCAACCAGGAATGTCCGTAATGACTGGTTACGGTGGATATGGCAATACCTACAGCCAAGCTACCACTAGCTACCAACAACGGTATAACCAACCACCTGCGGCAGTAAGAAATCGCCCAGCTTATATCCGTACCACAGGTTCACTGAGAAATTATCCTTCTGGGAGTGGTACATTCGATCGCCCAAGAAGCACCACACCCGGACAAAGAGCCACTGGTTCTGGTTTCGGTTCCAGTACCCTGAGACAATCAGGTAAATCTGCACCTAGTTCTAGTGGCACCTCCAGCTTCGGCAGCGGTGGGCGCTCTCGCAGCACCTCTGGCTTCGGTAGCCGCAGCGGTGGCTTTGGTAGAAGACGGTAGGTACTAGGGACTAGGAACTGGGGACTGGGAAGGGGTTAGGGGGTTGGGGTTGGGGGTTAGGGAAAAACTCCCCTGCCCCTCTGCCCCTCTGCCCCTCTGCCCCTCTGCCCCTCTGCCCCTCTGCCCCTCTGCCCCCCTGCTCCCCTGCCCCTCTGCCCCCCTGCCCTGCCCAAATCCGCTGGGGAAATTATGAAAACCAATGACCGACTATGTTACTTTTTTTAATAGAAGTGAGAGCGTAGCAAAGCTCATCCTTTTCTAAAGGATCGAGAAGACAATGCTCAACTGAGCTAACAACCTGCATAAAATTAAACACGGGCTGTATTTGCCTTACAGTTCTAAGAGGCAAATATTTTTATCCCTAAAGCAGACAAAGGTTGGCTTTTAATTAAACCCATCCTCAAAGCAGGAGATTGGGAAACGCGACATCAGCAATACGTGAGATTAGGAACTCTTGGTTCATGTTTAGTAAGCAGGCAAAGGACTCGACATTATATAACTGGTTCCAGGAACGCCTGGAAATTCAAGCACTTGACGAAGATATAAGCAGCAAGTATGTACCTCCCCACGTAAATATTTTTTATTGCTTGGGTGGGATTACCTTAGTTTGCTTTTTGATCCAGTTCGCCACTGGATTTGCTATGACCTTCTATTACAAGCCAACTGTTACCGAAGCATTTTCCTCGGTGCAGTACATCATGAATGAAGTCAACTTTGGATGGTTAATTCGTTCCGTCCACCGTTGGTCTGCGAGTATGATGGTGCTGATGATGATTCTGCACGTTTTCCGAGTTTATTTAACTGGTGGTTTCAAAAAGCCCCGGGAATTAACTTGGGTAACAGGCGTGGTTTTGGCTGTCACCACAGTTTCCTTTGGTGTAACTGGTTACTCCTTGCCTTGGGATCAAATTGGTTATTGGGCGGTAAAAATCGTTAGTGGTGTACCCGAAGCGATTCCCGTAGTTGGTGTATTGATTGCTGACTTGTTACGTGGTGGTTCTAGTGTTGGTCAAGCTACCCTAACTCGTTATTACAGTGCTCATACTTTTGTGCTGCCTTGGGTGATTGCGGTATTTATGCTGCTACACTTCCTGATGATTCGCAAGCAAGGTATTTCTGGCCCCTTGTAATATCAGAAGTTAACTGCTGTTTTTTGATTTCTCAACAGAGGAGCGCACTTTTTAAAGATGTCCATACAAAAGAAACCGGATCTTAGCGATCCCGTATTACGTGCAAAACTAGCTCAAGGCATGGGTCACAACTATTACGGTGAACCAGCTTGGCCTAATGATTTGTTGTACACTTTCCCGATCGTAATTATGGGTACGATCGCATTGTGTATCGGTTTAGCAGTTCTCGACCCCGCAATGGTGGGCGAACCTGCCGATCCTTTTGCCACACCTTTGGAAATTCTGCCAGAGTGGTATTTGTGGCCCGTATTCCAAATTTTGCGTACAGTACCTAACAAACTGCTAGGTGTATTGCTGATGAGTGCGGTACCAGCAGGTTTGATTTTGGTGCCTTTCATTGAAAACGTCAACAAATTCCAAAACCCCTTCCGTCGTCCAGTAGCAACCGCAGTATTTTTATTTGGTACTTTGGTAACTCTGTGGCTAGGTATTGGGGCAATTTTCCCGATCGACAAATCTTTAACTCTCGGTTTGTTCTAAACTGAAGCAAGTTTTAATTGATGCCTGCTGATTTTTTTTGTTCTCAGAAAACTTCAGCAGGCATCAAGCTATTTTAGAAGGCAGAAGGCAGAAGGCAGAAGGCAGAAGGCAGAGGACAGAGGGCAGAAGAGAAGAAAAGCTATTGTTTTAGCAATTAATAATTATGCAAAATTTGTTATTCATCTTCTCGCAAATCTCCCCGCAAATTTTCACCTTCATTAATCATTTGCGGGGCAAAACCGGGATTAGAGAGAAGTTCTTTGGGGTTGTCGGGAATGTTACCAGTGCGAACTAAATCTCTGGGGTCTACTACACGATCCATATCCATTTTAGGAGGAGCATCAACATTTTCTTTGTATCCCGGCTGTTTAGGTGTCTCAGCCATAATTATTTTCAACCAATAACATACGTTTTCAGCCTAGAATTAGTATTAGGAAATACACACTATCTGAAGACAGATAAAGTTAAAAAATGGCGAAAAAGCAGAAGTTTCCTCATTTAGTTGGTTCCAAATGGACAGCTTTACAAAAAACTTGGGGTTGGAGACATTTTCAAGTAGTAAATCGCAAAAACCAAGGGGAATGGGTATTTGCTGAGATGGTAGCTTCCTGCGATCCAAACGTGCGGTTTTGGATTAATGCTAAAGCGCTGAAAGATCGGACAATGTGGCAAGCTGGTTGGCAAACTTTACAAGAAATAGAGAATATTGAGTTAAACTCAGAAGAAGATATGATACCAGAAATACTTTAATAAAGCTGAGATTGGAGTAACCTATAATTTAAAGGTGCAGCCAAGGTCAAGTGATGGAAACAAAACGCCTGGGAAAGAGTAATGTTAGTGTAAGTGCGATCGGTCTAGGTGGAATGCCAATGTCTTTAAGCAGCAGACCGCCTGAATCGCAATCAATTCAAGTCATACATCGTGCCCTTGACTTGGGAATTACATTCATTGATACAGCGGATTCTTATTGTAAAGATGAAACAGATAAACATCACAATGAGAAACTAATTGCTAAAGCATTAAGCGAATATCCTGGTGATATTAGTAATGTAATTGTTGCTACTAAGGGCGGATTGATGCGCCCGAATGGTGCATGGACAAGAAATGGGAATCCTGAGCATTTAAGGAAGACAATTAGGGAAAGTTTTGCAGCTTTGGGTGGGGGGAAAGCGATCGATCTATGGCAATATCACGCACCAGATCCAGAGTATAGTATTAAAGAATCGCTGAAAGTAGCAAAAGAAGCTGTAGACGAAGGATTAATTAAATTTGTTGGTGTTTCTAACTTTTCAGTTGAGCAAATTAAACAGGCGCGTGAGATAGTAGAAATTGTTTCGGTGCAGAATCAATTTAATCCTTGGTATCGCTTACCAGAAATTGATGGAGTGTTGAAATATTGTGAGAGAGAGAGTTTAACGTTTTTACCTTGGAGCCCCTTGGGTGGGAGTCGGAGAGTTGGTAGTTTAGAAGATGTAGAAGCGATCGCAGACCTAGCAACTGAAAAAGGAGTATCAGTATATTGTATTGTTTTAGCATGGTTAAGAGCCAAATCGCCTTGTGTTTTGCCGATACCTGGGGCGAGTAAAGTTGCTAGTATTGAGGACTCAGTGCGGTCGTTGGAAGTAACATTAACTGAGGCGGAAATCGCAAAGATCGATCGAGGTACAGAAGGTTAAAAGGTACGTTGTTGCGCTGTCTTCGCTAAAGCGCAACAACGTACCTAATCTTATCCGAAATAGCGACCAGCCATTTGCATCGCATCAGCGATATCAACATCGCCATCGCCATCAGCATCGAGGAAATTATTAACTACAGGATTTCCACCTTGGGGATTTTGGGTATTGTTACCAGCTTGGAGGAAATTGAGTACTAGAGGAACTAACATGGGGAGAAGTTGGAGGATGGTATTGCGATCGATCCCCGTTCTTTGCGAAACTACATCTGCGACAGATTCCCACTGAGAACCAAACAAAGCATTAACAGCGGAAGGATTGGGAGAAGTTCCAGCAAATTGATTAATGATACTTTCAACTAATTGATTACCACCTTCAGCACGCTTTTCCTGTAAAGCAGAACGCACCAAACTACCAACACCCGACAAAGCAGATTGCATTGTAGAATTATCAGTACCTTGGTTGTTTTGTACTTGTTGGACGCTATTAAAAATGTTAGCCAGTTGACCTGCATTAGCTTGCAAGTTAGGGTCATTAACTGCGTTGAGTATTTGGTCAAAAAGTCCCATAGTTTTAGCTTTTTGAGATTATATAAATAAAGTTCTCACATTTGCTTGATAATCGTAAACAGAGTTTACCCAGATAGACAAAAGCCTTATGGCTGAATTTTATCATGAAGTGTAGTTGCGATTGTTCGATGAGTCGTCGTTGGTTTGTGCGATCGATCTTACCAGGGGCGCTTTCGTTAGGTATTTTAGGTGTTACTCGACCAGCTTTAGCCCAAAAAACCGCGAAAGCTTTAGTGCTCAGTTGCATTGATTTTCGGATTTTGGAAGCAGAACGTTATTTTTTATCTTTAAATAACTTGGGGAATCAGTATGATTTAACTGCTTTGGCAGGTAGTTCTTTAGCTTTAAGTGGTCTGCCTCATCCGGCAGATGCTCAAGCTTTTTGGGATCAGTTAGAGTTATCTTATCGGTTGCATCATATTCAAAAGGTGATTATTTTGGATCATCAAGATTGTGCGGCTTTTGCTGATAAAGTTAGTCCTGAGTTGAGTAAGGATGCAGAGTTGGAGTTGCAGGTGCATCGGGAGTATTTGAGTAGGGTTTATTGGGAGATTCGGGAGCGTTACCCGGATTTGAATATTGAGTTATACTTTGTAGGTCTGAATGCGGATGTTAAGCCGATAAGTCCTTTGGCGAAGGTTTAAAGAGTTTTTTTTGAACCGCAAAGAACGCAAAGAGCGCAAAGAAGAAGAAGGAAGAAAAGGATTAGGAGGAGAGGACTATGCGTTTAATGCCGTCTTTGAGTATTTGGACGTTGAAGTTGATTAGAAGGGCAAGAGGGTGTTTGGTTGCTTTAAGATAGGAAATTACTCTTGCTTGTTGTATCGGAGGTACGTTTTCCAAGGCTTTTAATTCAACAATTAAGTTATTTCCCACTAAAAAATCTAATCTGCCTTCGCCAACTTCTTGACCCTTGTAGTGGACTGCAAAAACCACTTGACGCTTGAAAGGTATTCCTCGCAAGTCAAATTCTACAGCTAAAGCCTCCTCATAAACTGCCTCTAAAAACCCTGGCCCTAATAGTCGATGTACTTCGATCGCTGCCCCAATTACAGCATAAGCCAGCTGCTCCACTTCTTGACTTGGTTGCCTCATCCTTTTCTCTCTCCTTCTCTTTCTTTGCGTCCTTTGCGTCCTTTGCGGTTCAAAAAAACTCTTCCCCCCTCTCCCTATGGCAAAATTTTACAAGAAACAGCGAATCCCTTAACCAATGACACTAAACCTCCCCCCCCAATACGACCCCTTTTCCACCGAATCTAAGTGGCAAACATTCTGGTCAGAAAACCAAACCTTTAAAGCTGACCCCAAAAACGACGGAAAATCCTACAGCATGGTCATTCCCCCACCCAACGTTACGGGTAGTCTCCACATGGGTCACGCTTTCGGACAAACTCTCATGGATGTTCTCGTCCGTTACCATCGAATGCAAGGTTACAATACTCTTTGGGTTCCCGGAACTGACCACGCCAGCATCGCAGTTCACACCATGCTGGATAAGGAATTTAAAAAAGAGAAAAAAACCCGCTTTGATTTCGGTCGTCAAGCATTTTTAGAACGCGCTTGGGAATGGAAAAATAATTCCGGGGGTGCAATAGTTAACCAGATGCGCCGTTTGGGTATCTCGGTTGATTGGTCGCGGGAACGTTTCACAATGGATGAGGGTTTAACGAAGGCGGTTATTGAAGCTTTCGTTCGCCTTTATGATGATGGTTTGATTTATCGTGGCAATTATTTAGTTAACTGGTGCCCAGTTTCTCAATCTGCGGTTTCAGATTTGGAAGTGGAAAATAAGGAAGTAAACGGTCATTTATGGCATTTCCGTTATCCACTAACTGATAATTCGGGTTATTTGGAAGTCGCAACTACTCGACCGGAAACTATGCTGGGTGATACTGCTGTTGCAGTTAATCCGTCGGATGAACGCTATCAACATTTGATTGGCAAAACTCTAACTCTACCTATTATGAATCGGGAAATTCCGATTATTGCTGATGAGTTGGTTGATGCTAGTTTCGGGACTGGTTGTGTTAAGGTAACTCCGGCACATGACCCGAATGATTTTGAAATGGGTCAGCGTCACAATCTGCCGTTTATTAATATTATGAATAAGGACGGTTCGCTTAACGAAAATGCGGGGCCGTTCCAAGGTCAAGACCGTTTTAAGGCACGGGAAAATGTGGTGAAACGGTTGGAGGAAGATGGGTTTTTGGTGAAGATTGAGGAGTACAAGCATAGTGTACCATTTAGCGATCGCGGAAAAGCCCCGATCGAACCTCTCCTCTCAACTCAATGGTTTGTCAAAATTCAATCTCTCGGTGAAACAACGTTAAAATTCTTAGATGAACAAAATTCCCCCAATTTTGTTCCCCATCGTTGGACTAAAGTCTATCGCGATTGGTTAGTAAAATTAAAGGATTGGTGTATCTCTCGTCAATTATGGTGGGGACATCAAATTCCCGCTTGGTATGCTATCAGCGAAACGAATGGCGAAATCACAGATAATACGCCTTTTGTTGTCGCCTACACGGAAGCAGAAGCTTGGGAAAAAGCTAAAGCTAAGTTTGGCGAAAATGTCAAAATAGAACAAGACCCAGATGTTTTAGATACTTGGTTTTCTTCCGGTTTATGGCCTTTTTCTACTTTAGGTTGGCCCGAAAAAACAGAGGATTTAGAATTTTATTATCCGACAGGTACGCTAGTTACTGGTTTTGACATCATCTTTTTCTGGGTTGCCAGAATGACTTTAATGGCAGCTTATTTCACAGGAAAAATGCCTTTCCGTGATGTTTATATTCACGGTTTAGTCTTAGATGAAAATGGCGAAAAAATGTCTAAGACTAAGGGAAATGGTATCGATCCTTTGGATTTGATTGATAAGTATGGAACTGATGCAGTACGCTATACTTTGGTACGGCAAGTAGCTGGCGCAGGTCAAGATATTCGCTTAGATTACGATCGCAAAAAAGGTGAGTCTTCAGCAGTAGAAGCTTCCCGAAATTTCACCAACAAATTGTGGAATGCTTCCCGCTTCGTAATGATGAATTTAGAGGGATTAGAACCCAGTCCCCAGTCCCCAGTCCCCAGTCCCCAGTCCCTAGAATTATCTGACCGTTGGATTCTCTCCCGATACTATCAGGTGGTGCAGCAAACTACTCAATATATCGATAATTACGGTTTAGGTGAAGCAGCAAAAACACTCTACGATTTCTTCTGGGGTGAGTTCTGCGATTGGTATATTGAGTTAGTCAAATCTCGTCTGCAAAAAGATGCTGATGCGACTTCTAAAAAGGTTGCTCAACAAACTCTTGCTTTTGTTTTGGAAGGGACTTTAAAATTAATTCATCCCTTCATGCCTCACATAACTGAGGAAATTTGGCACAGTCTCACTCAAGCTGATGATTCAGCATCTTTAGCGTTACAAGAGTTTCCGAAAGTAGATCCAAATCTGATTAATTCTGAGTTGGAAGCAGATTTTGATTTGTTAATTAACACGATTCGCACAATTCGCAATTTACGCGCTGATGCTGATATTAAACCATCAACTAAAGTGACGGCAATTTTGCAAAGCGAAAGTGAAAAAGAACGCCAAATTCTCACATCAGGCGAGACTTACATTCAAGATTTGGCGAAGGTGGAAAAACTAACTATTACTCCTAGTTTAAATGAGGATGTTGGACAATCAACTACTGGCGTTGTTGGTACTGTTCAGGTAATTGTTCCTTTAACTGGTGTGGTAGATATTGCAGCTTTACGCAGCAAGTTAGAGAAGAAATTGAGCAAAATTGAGAAGAATATTCAATCACTTTCAGCAAGGTTGAATAATCAAGCTTTTGTGGCGAATGCTTCTCCTGAAGTTGTCCAAGCTGATAAGGATGCTTTGGCGGAAGCGGAGAAACAAGCGGAAATTTTGCGCGAAAAAATGCAGCAACTTCAGTAAGTTTTTAGCGTGAAAACCAAGGCGGGCAGGATGCCCACCCCACAAGAATTACAGCTTTATTGTGGGGTGGGCATCCTGCCCGCCCCACAAGAATTACAGCTTTATTGTGGGGTGGGCATCCTGCCCGCCCCATCCTTAGATAACTATAATCGTCTTCATCAATGATAAAGTTAATTTTACTGCCGCTAACGAGTTTTAGGCGATCGCGGATTTCTTGAGGCAGGGTAATTTGTCCAGTTTCGGTGACAGTTGCACTAAGCATAATCCTCATGATGGTAGGTCGGGTTTTGCGGCTATTTTAGCGCGATCGCTATAAATTTACGAAACAGCAGAAAAGGTACGTTGTTGCGCTTCAGCGCCTTTCTTTGGCGCTGAAGCGCAACAACGTACCTCAAAAATTCTTTAGGTCTTGTGACACTTGCGTAAGTCCTAGAAGAGATTTTACTTCGTGCTTTAACTTCAATTTCACCAGTTTCCTGAAAGTTTATTTGCGTTTAGCTGCTGCTTTTTTAGCTGCTTCTTTAGCTGCTTTTTCGGCTTTTTTAGCTGCTTTTTCCGCTTCAATTGCTGCTAATCTCGCTTGTTCTTTTTCTTCGGCAATTTTATCTAAGTAATAGTGATAATCTCCTAGATAAACGCGGAATTCTCCATCGCGAATTTCGACAATTTTGTTAGCAACTTGGGAGATGAAATAGCGATCGTGCGAAACTATAATAGCGGTTCCATCATAGTTTTGCAATGCTTCTTCCAACATTTCTTTAGCAGGAATATCTAAATGGTTTGTCGGTTCATCTAATATTAGTAAGTTAGCTGGACGTAACAACATTTTTGCTAAAGCTAGTCGCGCTTTTTCTCCTCCACTTAATGCACCAACTTGTTTATATACTGTGTCACCGCTGAACAAGAAACGACCTAACAAAGTGCGAACTTCTTCGTTTTTCCATTCTGGTACTTCATCATGAATTGTATCCATGACGGTTTTTGTTAAGTCTAATGCTTCGGCTTGATTCTGTTCAAAGTAACCGGGAATTACGTTATGTGCGCCTAGTTTTACTGTTCCTTCGGTGGGTTGTTCTAACCCTGTAATTAAACGCAATAGTGTAGATTTACCAGCACCATTGGGGCCTAAAAATGCTATGCGATCGCCTCTTTCAATTAACAATTCTGCTCCTAAAAACAGAATCTTATCATCATAAGTATGCACCATATCTTTGATAATTACTACTTCCCGACCGCTACGAGGTGCTGGGGGAAAACGAAAATGCAATGTTCTCAAAGAACCTGTGGGTGCTTCGATTTTTTCAATCTTTTCTAATTGTTTTTCTCGGCTTTTTGCTTGGGTGCTGCGAGTGGCGCTGGCGCGGAAGCGATCGACAAATGCTTGCTGCTTCTCTAATTCCTTTTGCTGACGTTCGTAAGCTGATAGTTGCGCTTCTTGATTTTCGGCTTTTTGCAGCAAATAGTTGGAATAGTTACCTAAATAAGTAGTAGAAACTCCCCGTTCAGTTTCCACAATTTGCGTACAAAGACGGTCTAAAAACTCCCGGTCATGTGATACAATTACCATTGGAGTTGTTAAACTTTTCAGATAATTTTCCAACCATTCAATTGTTTCTAAATCTAAGTGGTTTGTCGGTTCGTCTAACAGTAACACATCGGGTTTTTGTAGTAGGATTTTCCCCAAACTCATTCGCATTTGCCAACCGCCACTAAAAGCGCTAACTAAGCGATCGCCATCCCCCTGTTCAAAACCTAATTCTGGCAAAATCTTATCAATTTGCGCGTCTAAAACATAACCATTTAAAGCTTCAAATTTCCTTTGAAACCTATCCATTTCGTGAATAAGTTTATCTAACTCTTCTGGGGTCGCAGTTTCCATTTTCCGATGCACTTCTGACAAAGCTTCATGCACATCATTTGCTTCCCCAAAAGCACGCCAAAATTCTTCTTTAACTGTGCGGCTAGGGTCTACTTCAAATTCTTGGGTGAGATATCCTATATGTAAACTTGCGGGACGAATGATTTCGCCAGATGTCGGTTCAATTTCTCCGGTGATAATCTTGAGTTGGGTAGATTTACCCGCACCATTGACACCAACTAAACCGATTCTATCCCCTGGCTTGACTTCCCAGTTGACATCTTTCAAAACCTCGCCTGTGGGGTAAATTTTACTAATATGTTCGAGTCGCAGCATTCAGAAGTCTCCAGGAAGTTAAAACAAGGGGTTTTTCGCCGCTCGATCGGTGCAGCAATAAAACAGGTCGAAACAATCTTAACAAAATTTAATGCCGATTGTTTTAGGAAAGTGCGTTGGCGTAGCCTGCCGTAGGCGTATCGCTTCACTCCCAGTTTTAATTAGAAGATTCCAGTTGCGCCGCCTTCCTGACTTCTTCTATATCCAACTCTAACGCCTGTGCTATTTGTTCGACAGTTAACCCCAATGCTAACAACCGGGGTACTGTTGCTAATTTGGTTGCTATTTCACCTTCTTGACGACCTTCTTGGAAAGCATCTTGATAGACTCTTGTTTGCTTTAATTCACTTAATCCAAACATTGCTTCTATCTCCTTTTGACTCTTGTTTGGTAACTTGTAGACCAATATAGTCTCTATTAATTGTAATACTTGGGTCTGGGTTAGTTCATCAGGTATTTCTGACCTGACTTTATTTATCAGATTTCTTGCTTGTTCTACGGCGTTTTCTTCTGGGGAAATGACTAATTTGATAGTTCCAACACCAATAGATTGTTCTGCTATTTCTCCCAGTTGATTTAGATAAATACGTCTGACTCGTTGACTGGTGAAAAATTCGCGGTAATGTTTGATATCTCCGGTGTCTGTGTTTTGGTTGGGATATAAAACTACTGCACGCCAGTCATTTTCGGGCTTGTTTTGACGCAAGTATAAAAAGATTTCGGCGAAAAAGCGAGAGTAGAATTCTGAGTCGGGTTGAAACTGAACTTCGAGAAAGTATATTGGGTTTTCTTCGCCTGCTGCGGGGAGAAATACGCCGTCAATGCGAAAGGCGGTTTGTTTGATTTCAACTGATGAGAATTGATAGTTGTTTGCTTCTTCTGGGGGACGGTTGATTAGTTCAAAGAAGATGCTGGGGAAAGTTTGGAATAGGCGGTAGAAGAGGGAGTCGGTTTTCACGAATTGGGAAATTTGGGGATTTGTTTGATTTTAGTTTAAGGGTAGGAAG
Organism: Floridaenema flaviceps BLCC-F50; assembly: GCF_041929275.2. Lineage (NCBI taxonomy): Bacteria > Bacillati > Cyanobacteriota > Cyanophyceae > Aerosakkonematales > Aerosakkonemataceae > Floridanema > Floridanema flaviceps. The sequence continues at coordinate 2,068,076 of NZ_JBHFNR020000001.1, forward strand.
ATAAGGATGTTATCCCGAAGTTAAGGAAGTTAAGCTAATGGTTAATTTTGTTGTTATAGATTTGCTGGTGTCTGGAATGCTTGTTGGTGCTGAATTTGCCAAGTTGACTTTACTACAGCTTATCTTCTTGCTTAACTTCGGGAACTCCTCTGGTTAAGGTTGGTTTGATGGTGCAAATTAGATTCTGTTACCCCAAATGTTCTGAGGGAGGTAATCAGTGGTAAATTTATTTGTGCCGGAAAATGTTGAGATGTTTTCGGAAGCGTTAATGGGAACGGTGGAAAAGACTATTACTCAAAATCTGCCGGGAAGAGTTAAGTGTTTGGGTAGTTATTGGCCTGCTCGATTTTATCATTCTAATTGTGATGTTATTGTTTTTCCTGATGATTTTGTTAAGGTTGTTGGTAGACAGGGAATTACTATGCTTGTGGTTCCGGTAAGTTTGGGGAATTAATCATAATGGTTTGATTTTTCAGCCCGCCCGGAAATCAATTTCCGGGCTAATAGCTAAAGTCCATTAAAATGGACTGAATAAAAATATTTCATATTATGTTTGATCGGTCATAATATCCTTTTTCCAACACCCTGTAGAGACGTTATATATAACGTCTCTACATTATAGGTAATCAAAAGGACATGATATCAGTCCGTTTGAACGGACTTTCGCTATTAGCCTGCGATTTGAATCGCAGGTGGGCTGTAAGCGTAGCCATTAAATCTGTTTCCCGTTAACCTTTCTAGGGTTCATTTTGGAATAGAATACTCAACAGAACGAGGGTTATCCATTCGTTTAGAAGCATCTAATATTTCTAATCCGACAACATTTCCATCTTGATCATAATCAACAATAAATCCTGGTTTTTCTTCATCGCTTTCTTCAATTGGGGAATTGTTAAAGATGATTCTCATAACATCTACTTCAGGATCGTAAGTAATTTTCATGATTGTCTCCAATATTTCTGTATTCGGCTGGTTCGATAAACTGTTATTACAACCATTGGTTGTACATCATCTGCTACTATAACGCGGAGTAAAAATCTTCTACTACCGCCAAAGTCAACTTGTGATTGATAAGCTTTGCGCCCTTCTTTTTCAGAAACAATTTGTTGAGGGTTGGCTAAAACAGATTCTACTAAAGAAATAGGAATTCTTCGTCGTTCTATTTCTGTTTGAGCGTGGTTAGATAAAATATAGTTCATATTGCATCTGGTTAATGATTTTCCCCATTTTCCATCGCCCGTTGCACTTTCTCAACTTGGTTGGGTGCTTCCATTTCCGTGAAGAGTTGAATTGCTTGTTGAAAATTTGGCTGACTTTTTTCGGTGTCTCCCATTTTTTGATAAGTTAAGGCAAGTTGATAGTAAGCTTCTGCTAAGTCGCATTTAGCGCCTATTTTTTCTAGGAGTTCGTTCGATTCTGTATGATGGGAAAGTGCTGTTGTAAAATCTCCCTGTTCTCGGTAAAGTTCTGCTAGACCACAGATAGCTTTAGCCTTAACCTGAGTATAATGACTTTCTTCTGCATAACTAATAGCTAAGCGGTACTTTTCAAAAGACTTTTGATATTCTCTTAAATTTCTGTATGCTTCACCCAAAAAGATTAAGCTATAGCCTTTTGCCCATGCTGATTGTAACTTTGTTTTTGACATAAATGTTTCAATCTTTAAGGCGAATTGGCGTGCCTCTGATTCATACTTATCCCCAAAGTACGAATTTACGAATGCCAAACAAAACCAAGCATAAACTGTATATCGATGATATTCCGAATTTTCGGATATTTGAATAACTTGTTTAAATAAAATTACTGCTTCTTCTAATTCCCAAATATATATTTTGCATAAACCCATATTTAATAATGAAACTATTTCAATATCTTTGGCAGATACATCAATTGCTATTGCTTTAGCCTGTTCATTACATTGGATAGATTTATGTATATGACCTGTATGCTCATACAAAGTTCCAAGAATATTGTAAATTCTACTTACAGAGTAACTAGGTTGAACCTTTTCTGTTATTCTGGCTATTACAGAAATAATTAGTTGTAAATAACCAATTCTAGAAAATGATATACCAAGTGGCTCACCTTCTTCCCATCCATCCCATTGATTTTTACGCCGTTTAACAATCACAGTTACAGCTAGCTCATAGTCATTAATCTCTACATAATGGTAGTAAGCCTCAGAAGCTTTCAGCGCATCCTCGATAGTTTCAACAGTCTTAACACTTTCCGTCCAAAAATCTGCCGCTTTCCGATTCGCTGTCTCCCAATCTTCACTTTCCCTGAATCTTTTTACCGCTTCTGCCCGAATCACTGGATGCAGCCAGTATTCTCCATTGTAAAATTCTACTAAAGACCGCTCTCTCAAAGATTTAATTACCCGCCGATGTTGATTATTTGGCACATCCCAAAGCAAACAACACAAACCATTTTCAGGAACCTTTGGAACATCTTGATATCGATAACATCCCAAACGGCAGAGAAGTTTATAGGCAGATAAATCTAGTTTTTGCAAACGATCGAACTGACTAACAACTAAACCTTCTAATTCTCTCTCAATCAACAAATCATCTTTATTTGCTTGCCAATAAGCCGCTAAACTATTGTTAAACTCCTTAATCGCACCAGGGAAAATTTGCATAGCTTTGGCATTTCCCCCATAAGCTTGGTGCATGGCATTTAGCACTTCTGTATCTGTCTGAATTTTGCGGCTGTTAAAAAACTCTTCCCATGCAGCGACATCCAAACCTTCCAAGCGATAATTCTCAACTGTTACTGCTGCTTCGCGCAGGCATTCGCGGCTGGTAATTAGGGTAACAGATTGCACTGCTGGATCAGCTAAAGCAGTGAATAATTCCACATATTTTCGATGTGCTTCAATACACCTGCCATTTTGATCTAGTGCTGGTTCCAAATTATCAATTAATATACCTATTCTTTGGTTGGGATTTCGCAAATGCTGCCTCAATCTATCCAGGGTAACGCCAAACTCTCGCCCTGGTTCTTCTTCAAAATATCGCCGCAACCATTCCTCAATTACACTTTCAGCTGAGGTAATATTTTGTGTTTCCTTTGCCATCCGCAGATCGAGTATTTGATCGAATCCCTGCGTGTGGAGAAATTGCCACGCCAGCGTTGTTTTGCCGATACCGCCTTTACCGTGAATGACGATCGCTTTTGCACCTTGTTGAATTAGGTGGTTGAGATCTGCGATCGCACCCTCCCGCCCCACAAAATTCGGATCTAGCTTCGGTGGCGATACCCTAACAGTAACAGAAAGGTCGTCTTCCTCTAGTTTTAGCCCCAATGCTGTGAACAAAGCCTCGATCGAGGGTCGATCAACCTTTTCTTTCCGTCGCCGTATCTTTGAAACAGTGTCGGGATGTAACTTGGATAGTTCGGCTAAACGTTCATTAGAACATTTACCGCCAAAATTTTTCTCTAGCGCATTTTGGAATTTATTCCAGCCATTCTCGCTGAGGACACGACTCCCCCGATCCCGTTCTGTTTTCTGTTGATTCATCGCCTATCTGCCTAAAACCCTGGTTGCCGAAGTTACACCGAATCTTAAGGAAGATAATAGCTTTTTTGGGATTTTAGGGTAGGGATGCGATCGCAAAATGTATCTTCTCTGGAATCTGGAAAGCCCTTGGCTACTGCTTACCAGCAATTTTAGCCAAAAATGCCAAAGTTCCGGCCTATCTCCCGCATCTTCTCTGGTTGAGATTGTTTACAGTTTGGAGAATGGACTCAACTGATAAGTCAGGAGTCCTAAAAATCTATGAACGGCAAACTTTTGCAAGGCTTCTTAAGTGTACTGAGTATCATCGCCGATGTCCTCACAATTTGGCATGACGATCGCGCTTTAGCAGTTGCATTGGCTGTGGTGATAGCATATTTCCTATATAGGTTATGGGTGAAAAAGCAAAAGAATAAAGACAAACAATAAATCAACTCACTAAACCAAACTCGCCCGGAAATCAATTTCCGGGCTAATAGCTTAAGTCCATTAAAATGGACTGAAATTTTCATTTTTAGTCCTCTTTAGAGGAGTTTTGCTATTAGCCTGGGGTTTGAACCCCAGGCGGGCTGAAATCGCAAATGCAAAATCTCAATTCTCTCCTCCCTCTTCCCTTCGCGTCCTTTGCGTCCTTTGCGGTTCAATTCAAAACTGCATCTAACAACAAATCAGCCCCAAGCCGCACTACATCTGTACAAGGCAAACCTGTCTCTATCTTAACTTGCTCGATCGCACTTCCAGCCCTTTCCTCATCCAAATGTGCGGTATTAAGCGCGATCGCACTCACCTTAACCTCAGCAAAAGCGCCCCCACAAAAAGCCACAGTTTCATACAATTTCACCACCTCTTTTAAAGGTGGAATTGGTACATGGGGAAGGTTGCGAATGTGGGCTTGTCCGGCGCGATGTACTAATATTAAATGTGTGGGTTGAGAACCGCGCAAAAGTGGTAAAGTTGCTGTTGAACCTGGATGCAAAAGTGAGCCCTGTCCTTCTACAAACAGAATTTCATTCTCTTCTCCATGACGCATTACTAACTGTTCAACTGCACCCGCAGCAAAGTCTACTCGTATTGCATCCAAAGGAATTCCATCACCAGAAATCATAATTCCTGCTTGTCCAGTTCCCAGGAATTTTGATTTTAAACCTCGACTTTGTGCGGCTTTATTTAATTCTAAACAAGCTGACATTTTGCCAACTGCCATATCAGTTCCAACGGCTAAAATACGACGACAGATTAGCGATCGCGCCTTCCCACTCCCCACACCTAAACCCGCAGGTTCTTGACGAATATCCCAAATCCATTGTCCTTCTTTTAGTAATGTTTGAATCTCTGGATTTTTTCCTAATTGGGTGTGTAAACCGTTCATTACAGATAAACCAGCAGCTACCCCTCCTTTAACTTCTTGAAACCAAGGATCTGGTAAAATTCCCCCGGAAGGTGCAATGCCAATTGCTAATACATCGGGATGGTAAGAAAGCGCCTCTTCTACTGATGCTACAATTGGTACATCGTAAGGTATTCCTGTTAGTTTGGGTAGAGATTCTCCGGCTGATTTTTGGTCGATTACTGCTACAATTGGCGATCGACTATAGCGTAAAAGCGCTAATCCAGTTTTGCCGTGAGTGCCTTTGATTCCTTCATGGAGTAGAATGGCTAATTTTTGGTTAGGTTTGAGCATAATGATATCGGTTTAAATGTTTACTTCAGATGTTATAGGAATCTTATTTGATTTGTAAGAGAGATTTTTTTGAACCGCTCCAGACGCAGAGAACGCAGAGAGAAGAAAGAGTTTATGATCTAGATAGGATTATTTGGTTAATGTTACTCCTAATCCAGGTAAATCATTGGGTAACAAACGACCTTCTTTTATTGTGGCACCATTAAAAGGATCGTCTAATAAATTTAGGTGACTGTCTAAGTCTAAATGATCTGCTAATGGCGCAAGGTGGGAAAGGGCGGTGTTTGTCAGCGAACTATCAGAATAACAGCCAAACATTACTTTTAATCCGCAAGCTTTGGCTGTATTAATCATTCTCATTGCTTCAGTTAAACCGCCAGATTTCATCAATTTAATATTGATTCCATCAACTTTATCTGCTAAACTGGGAATGTCTTTACTTGTAAAGCAACTTTCATCTACAAAGATAGGAAGCGGGGATTTTTGCTTTAATTCTGGTAAGGTTTTTTCCTCTCCTTTTTCTAAAGGTTGTTCTACATAAGTTACGCCATATTGAGCTAACCATTCACACATTTTTACCGCATCTTCCAAACTCCAACCGCCATTAGCATCGACGCTGAATTTTGCTGTGGGTACTTGTTGGTAAACGGCGGTGAACATGGCTTTATCTGCTGCGATTCCTTGGGGATTACCCAGTTTGATTTTAAATACTTTGGCATCGAGAAAGTTTACCCAATCGCGCACTCTTTGTACCGCAGCTTCGGGGGTGTTTATGCCAACTGTGACGGAGGTGGGGACGATATTATTACAATCTAAACCCCACATTTTCCAGAGTGGTAAACCTGCCTTTTTTCCCATCCAATCATGTAATGCTACGTCTATTGCTGCACAGGCGGCGGAAGGTAATTTGGTTTCAATGAAAACTTGTTCTATTTGTTGTCTTTGGGAAGGGTGAAATTGTTCTAATTTTGGGGCTATTTGTTGGAGAGTTTCTTGGAGAAAGGGGGTAGTTTGCGGGGGGTTGTCAATGGAAAAAGGCGACGCTTCTCCCCATCCGGTGATTCCTTCCTCTTCAATTTCTACCCAAATGTTTGTGGTTTGGGATGTTGTTCCTCTACTTATGGTTAAGGGGAAGCGTTTGTTTACGGTGAAGGTTTTTATTTTGATTTTCATGCGTTGATTGGGTTGGATTTTTTGAACGCAGATGAACGATGCTGAGGTTTTTTTTATTTGGAATTAAGAAGGGTTGTTTCCTAGTTCCCAATCGTTTGTTACTTTTCCCCAGTTCTGTAAATCTTGCAATCCTGAACCGTAAGTTAAGTCGTATTGTAAAGGGGTGATGGTAATATAATTTTTGCGGATTGCTTCAACGTCTGTGAGAATTTCTGGGGGTAAGAAAGGATGGGTTTGGGGTTCTATTTCTTCCTGTGCTTCTCCGGTTAACCAATAGTAGGTTTTGCCACGCGGATCGAGGCGTTTTTCAAATACATCAATGTAGCGACGTATTCCTTGGCGAGTGATTGCTACTCCGGCAATTTCTTCCCATTCTACAGGCGGTACATTGACATTTAACAACATTAATTGGGGTAATGGTTTTTTGGTTAAACGATCTAATAAAAGTTTGGCAAAATTCGCCGCAGGTTGAAAGTCTCTGTTGGTAAAACTGGTGAGACTAAAAGCTATTCCGGGTATTCCTTCAATTACTCCTTCCATTGCAGCGGAAACTGTTCCTGAATATAAAATATCTGTGCCTAAATTGGAACCGTGATTGATGCCGGAAAGTACATAGTCGGGAGGACTATCTAATAATGCCCAGATGCCTAATTTTACACAATCGGAAGGAGTTCCAGAACTTGCCCAAGCTTTTACCGAGGGATGGAAAACTGATTCTACCACTTCGGCGCGAATGGGATCGTGCAAGGTTAAACCATGTCCGGTTGCCGATCGCTCGCGGTCAGGACATATTACACTAACATCATGGCCTGCCTCTGCCAAAGTATTGGCTAAGGTGCGGATGCCAAGTGCGAAAATACCGTCATCGTTACTGATTAAGAGTTTCATATTCTGATTTTCAGAGATTATGAGCTTCGGATCAACCGCAGTTCTAAGAAAATAGGACTTACGCACTGAACCCTAAAACCTAGATCCCCCCTAACCCCCCTTACCAAGGGGGGAATATGTAAAGCCCCCTTGCTAAGGGGGTTGGGGGATCTGTAAAGCCCCCTTGCTAAGGGGGTTGGGGGATCTGTAAAGCCCCCTTGCTAAGGGGGTTGGGGGATCTGTAAAGCCCCCTTGCTAAGGGGGTTGGGGGATCTGTAAAGCCCCCTTGCTAAGGGGGTTGGGGGATCTGTAAAGCCCCCTTGCTAAGGGGGTTGGGGAATATGTAAAGCCCCCTTGCTAAGGGGGTTGGGGGATCTGAGTGCGTAAGTTCTAAGAAAAAATCCAAAATCTCTTAAACTGGTAGCGATAGGCTGTGTTTACCCACACCTTTCCCCTTCTGTTTGACAATAGATTAGCATGACGAATCAGCCGAATGAATTAGAGGCAAAACTAACAGCGTTAAAAGTTGACGCGCAACAAGCGATCGCCGCTGTTAATACTCTACCCCAACTCGAAGAATTGCGAGTTGCCTATTTAGGTAAAAAAGGTCAACTTTCCCAAATTTTAGGCGGTTTGGGTAAACTTTCCCCAGAAGAACGTCCGAAAATTGGCGCATTAGCGAACGAAGTTAAAGAAGCTTTGCAAACTGCTTTAGAAAGTCAGAAATCAACTTTACAAGCTGCTGAAATTCAAGCGCGGTTGGAAGCAGAAACTATTGATGTTACAATGCCAGCGGTTTTCCGTCCCCAAGGTCGAGTGCATCCTATTAATAGTACTATTGATAGGGCGATCGATATTTTCGTCGGAATGGGCTACACTGTGGAAACAGGCCCAGAAATGGAAACCGATTACTATAATTTTGAAGCATTAAATTTCCTCCCAGATCACCCCGCCCGTGATATGCAGGATACTCTCTATTTACCTGATGGAAATTTGTTGCGAACTCACACTTCCAACATTCAAATTCATTATATGGAAGAGAACGATCCACCAATCAGAGTAATCGCACCTGGGCGTTGTTATCGGCGGGATACTGTTGACGCTACCCACACGGCAGTTTTCCATCAAATTGAGTTTTTCGCTGTTGATGAAAACCTAACTTTCACCGATTTGAAAGGTACAATCAAAGAGTTTTTGCATCAAATGTTCGGTGAAGAAATGGAAATTCGTTTCCGCGCCAGTTATTTCCCTTTTACTGAACCTTCCGCCGAAGTTGATATGCGATGGAAAGGTAAATGGTTGGAAATTATGGGTTGTGGAATGATCGATCCGAATGTGCTCAAATCTGTTGGTTACGATCCTGAAACTTACACAGGTTTTGCGGCAGGTTTTGGCGTTGAAAGAGTCGCTTTACTGTTGCACCAACTTGATGATATTCGCCGTTTATATAGTAGCGATTTGCGCTTTTTGCGGCAGTTTTGATGAGGGACTGGGGACTGGGGATTGGGGATTGGGAAAAGAGGAGAAATAAGTAAGTTTAATTTATTCTATTTTTCAGTCTCTTGGGTCTGTTTTCAATCTTGAGATCCCCCCCAACCCCCAAGGGGGGAGTAAGAATTTCAAAATTTACCTTTAAAAGAGGAAGTAAAAAGTTCAAATTCCCCCTTTAAAAGATGAAGTAAAAGTTCAAAGTCCCCCTTGTTAAGGGGGATTTAGGGGGATCTAAATTTGATGGATAACTTTGAAAAAACGCCCCAGTCCCTAGTCCCTAGTCTCCAGTCCCCTCTTCCGACAATTATCACAATGTCCGCATTTCATCTTCTCCGCTTCTTGGGAAAAGCCAAAAGCCTTTAACAGAAATTGCCAGCGACATTGGCGAGTTTGCAAATATTTTTCCATCTGTTTCGCTGCGTCGAATTGATTGGAACTTTGGCTTTTTTCTCCCGATTTTATTATATAATTAAAAGGGTCAATCCAGGATAATTTATTCATACTATGTAACAAGGATAAAGCTATAGCAGCTTCGGGAAATTTCCGGGAAATGTCATTAATATTGCCTTGTTTGGGTAGTTTGTTTAATAGTTGTTGGGCTTGGCGTTGTTGCGATCGCATTTTCCCCTCAAAAAACTCCCGTCTTTGCTTATCTCCCGAATCTAAAAATCCCGTCGGTTCACTCATTAATAATAACGCTTGGGAAACTTTCCCATCTCTCCCCGCCCTGCCAATTTCCTGCACATATTCCGAGAGTAATAACGGTGGTTGAAAATGAATTACCCACCTGACATCCGGTTTGTTGATACCCATTCCAAACGCGGAAGTACAAATTACAAAAGGCACTTTTCCCGAAATCCAATCTCTTTCAATTTCTCGCCGTTCTTGGGGATGTAAACCTGCGTGATAAGCTGCGGTTGTGCAACCTTTTTTTCGCAACCATTCGGCAAGTTCTTCGCTATCTTTGCGAGTTCGCACATATACTAAACCCGCTTGTTTTGGTCTAGCTTGAATAAATTTTAGCAGTCTATGTTTGCGTCCGCAAGGTGTCCAAGCAATTTGGACTTTTAAGTTGAGATTATCTCGATAAGGGTTGAGGCGGAAAATTTCTGGTTGTTGTAATTGTAATACTTGTTGAATAGTTTTTTGGGCGGAAGGATCTGCCGTTGCGGTGAAAGCTGCGATCGCCATTTTACTCCCCGCTGGTTTATCCTTAAGTAAAGCATCTCTTACCGTTCCCAACCGTCGATAAGCTGGGCGAAAAGTATCACCCCATTGCACCAAACAATGTGCTTCATCTAATATCAACCCATTAATTTTTAACTGTGGTTGCGCTAACCGTTCCCAAACAGGTTTACTCAGCAAAGTTTCAGGAGAAACATACAGTAATCTTAACCTTTGTTGCTCCAAAGCTGCTAAAATCCGCTTGCGTTCACCAGTCGATAACTCACTATGTAAAAGTGCTGCGGGTAACTTCCGCTGACGCAACTCTTGCACCTGATTTTCCATCAAAGCTACCAAAGGCGAAACCACTAAAGTTAACCCAGTTTGTAGCAAAGCCGGAAGCTGAAAACAAATCGACTTTCCCCCACCAGTCGGCATAATAATCATTGCATCTTTTTGGGACAATAAGCAACGAATTACCTCGCCTTGTGGCGGACGAAAATCATCATAACCCCAAATATTTTTGAAAGTTTCCCTAACCCTTTCCCAAGACATAGAATCAGAAAAATTATCTGCGTTCATCTTCTTTCTGAGCTACTCGGAGGATAAATAAATTGTAACTCATTGGAGTTCTCGCTCAATTTCTGCGATCGCATCCTCAAAACCAATCACTTCATCATCAGCAGCTTTTGCATTATCAAAAGCCCGAATAGATTCTAACTCTTCCAATTCTTCCAAAAGTTTTTGGTAATCTGCCATATCCAGAAAAACGCCGATGCGCTTCCCACTTTCATCTACTAAATATCGCTCTTTGTAAGGAGTCATGGAATTTCCTGTAGGCTAGTTAGGTATTATTATAATAGCTGCAACTGTTCGCGATCGCACTCACCACAATCTTAAACTTACGACTAGAGCGATCGCACTTACTATGATGATATATTTCTATTACATTGCTATTGAATCAGAAAATTGCTAAAATTAAAAAATGGCTAAATATTTAACTATTAGTGAAGCACAAGAAAAACTGCCAGAATTACCAGATGAGTTGACTGATGATTTGGCGATCGTCACCAATAACGGTCAACCTGTAATGGCAGTTATTAGCTATGAGCAGCTAACATCTCTTTTAGAAACTCTTGATATTCTTTCTGATTCTGAGTTTGCCAATCGACTGAAAGAAAGTATAGCTCAAGCAGAAAGAGGAGAAACAATTTCTTGGGAGGAAGCTAAAAGGAAATTAGGACTATGACAAGTCCAAACCAAAACAATTTAGAATATACAATTGAACTGACTCCCTTAGCTTTAGAAATGCTAGCAGAAGTCAAAGATCGGCGGGAACAGCAAGCTTTGAGCGATCGCATCAATAAACTGAAAACCGATCCAGAAAAACAAGGTAAACCTTTAATAGATAAGCTTCAAAGTTATTTTAGCGTGCGGGCTGTCGGTCAGCGATACCGCATTATTTATCGAATTGTGGAAGAGCGAGTTGTAGTTTTAGTAGTAGGAGTTGGCAGGCGCAAAGAGGGTGATAAAAAGGATATTTATGCAATTATGGAGCGATTTTTAGAGGAGTAAGCAATCAGAGGGAAAAGCTCAAGCTGATTGAGAAGCAAAAAGATTTATTCCCTTCCAATCTATTAAAAGGTGGGAAACATCTTCAGGAGTCTGGAAATTACCACTAAAGAACTCAAACTCATTTGGTTGACGATTAAGTTGCAGAAAAAAGCCTAAAATACTACAGTGATCTTTAACGCCAAAGGGATAACCATTTATTTTCCAGTTATCGGCATTTGCAGCATAGTCTCGAACGGTGTTCAATGCTATTTTAACCTTGGGTGAATAATGAGAAATTAAGTTGATAATTACTGATGGTTCTTGGGAAATTTCACAAAAAAGCTCGATCGCTTCATAAGGCAAACTAGAAGCTTTAGCTTTCATATCTGCTAAGGCTATACACTTATCCAATGCTTGCAAAAATTTATGTTCTGAATCAATCATATTTTCTCCTACTTTCACTTAATCTTTGTCCCCAAGGGTATTGTTGATTTGCTATCTAATGCGCTGCTGGTTGTTCCATACCTTGATTTACTACAAGTTCGGATTCTAAAACTTCATGCCTCAAGAGAATTTCATCAATATCATTTCCCTCTCCTAATGATAACCTCTCCCAAGCTTCTGCTATATCAACATCAGGAACTAAATTATATTTGTAGCCGCTGCCAATGACGTAATTCTTTGCTCGTTCAACTTCTTCAATACTCAAATTATAGCGAATCGCAATTGTGGGAACATCTTCAGTGACTTGTAAAATATTTTCGGATCTTTCGATCGCATTTTTATAGAATTTTCTCTCTAATTGGCTTAGATGCGACCATCTTTGCTCCCTTGTCATCGAGTTACCTAGTTTATATTGGCTTTGACAAGTTTATAACAATCACAACTACTTCAATTACTTTTTGTAAGGTGGATGTTTTTTCTGCCATATTTATCGGTGCAATTGGGATAATTTTATTGTAAGCGATCGCGAAGTTCCTAGTATTCTTATTTAGTCAAAAATTGCTAAACAAAACAAAATCAGGAGCTTGTAAAAGTTTGAATATAGTTGTATAATAGAATTCAACTAATCTGTACATTAACTAATGCTATCTTACAAAATAACATCTCCAAGTGATGCAAAAAATGATTTTTTTAATTTGTTAGACCAGGTAGGAGAAAATCGTCAGGTCTATATCATTAACCGTCGTGAAGGTGAAAATGTAGCATTGATCGCTGAGTCAGATTTGCTAAGTTTGGTTGAGACGGTTTACCTTTTGCGATCGCCTGCAAATGCGCGTCGGTTAATCGATGCGATCGAAGAGTCTAAAACAGGAAAAATTGAACCTCAAACTATCGTAGAACTTCAACAGGAGTTGGGGATTGACAAAGAAGAAAAAAAGAAAGCTGATCCCGATGAAGTTAAGCCAATTGTAATTAATCGCACTCCGGGTTTTAGTTCTCAATTTAAGGAAGATTTAGCCTGGTGGTTCAAGCAAGATTTTCAGAAAGCCTCGAAAATTTTAGATTTAGTTACGACTGTGATGCAAGATCCTTTTGATGGTATTGGTAAACCAGAACCATTAAAATATATGGATGCTGATATTTGGTCAAGGCGGATTGATTTAGAACATCGGCTTGTTTATCGAGTGGGAAATACTCAGATTGACTTTCTCTCTTGTCGGTATCACTATGAATAATCGGTATTTTACCCTAAAGTTTCACTTGATTGATTTAAGTTTATCCTAGCCTCATCTATTTGAATGATAATGATTCCGAGAAGATTTGACAACTATTCTCTCAATCGTTTGCTTCAGTAAACATCATCGTGAGAACCAAGGGTATGTAATAATATCGCTTCTTCTTGCGATTCTGTATGCGGTACAAATTCAAATATTATCCGGTTGCTATAATCAATAGAACATGACCACGTACCAGACAAATCTCCTTTGAGTTTATGAGTTCCTAAACTAGAGTGAAACGGATCTTCAGCTAGTTGTTGTAATGTTCTTTCAACCAGAATTCGTAGCTGTGGATTTCGACGCGATATGCGCTTAAAATCTCGAATAAATCGTGAACTCCATAGCAAGCGCATCAACTATCTAACTCCTCTAAAAGATCTGCGATCGAACCGCTACGCACTTTTCCTTCAGCATACTCTTGACGTGATTCTGCAACCGCTTGCAATATTTCATCCCGACGCTGTTGTTTCAAGCGCTTTTCGATGACATCGATCAGGATAGCTTGTTCGTCGGGAGATAGTGCTTCTACTACTTCAATTGCTTTTTGTAAGGTGGATGTTTTTTCTGCCATATTTATCGGTGGAATTGGGATAATTTTATTGTAAGCGATCGCGAAGTTCCTAGTATTGCTATTTAGTCGAAAATTTGCTAAATTAAAAAAATCAGGAACTTATAAAAGTTTGCTAGATGGTTGGATTACATAGTTGAATTTTACCAGAAGGGAAAAGTCGATCGCAGTCTATAATTCCAAAGCTACTCTTAAACAATTATTCACCTCATTCATAGCTTCAGGCGAAAGACATCCTAGTTTTCTCACAATCATCTGCTTATTTAATGTAAAAATTGACTCGCAGCGAACTACAGAATCAACTCTGATACCAGCAGTAGAAATTTCATCTCCAGTTATCAAATATTGCGTTGCTGTCAGAGAACGATTAGTATTAGAAGTACAAGCGACAATCATTACATCATCAAGAATTTGGTTAAGCCGAAGTGCTGAAATAATTACAGCAGGGCGAAGCTTAAACTCTTGAAGCTGAGTTGATGGCATTGGTACTTGACACAAAACCACATCACCGCGCTGTAAGTTCATTAGCAAAAAGTTCGTCATAAATATCATTTTCAGCGCTTAACCAATCTTGATAAGCCTGAGATACAGGTATTGGTTGAGCAGCATTTTTTTGTTTTTTTAAGGAAACAGCTAAATCTAACAACGCTGATAATTCCTCATCTGAAAGTTGCTCGATCGCACTTAGCAGTTCTTGACGAATATTCATAATATTACCTGTCGCTGGTTATATTTTAATATATAGTGTTAGCGATCGCACTTCCGATCGAATTTAATCAAGATGAACTAGCATATATTTTATAGACGTTTGCTCAAGGAAAGTTTAAATTATGTCAGATACTACTGTAAAAAATAAAGTTCTGAAGGCGGTGGAGGAAATGTCACCAGACGTTACTTTTGAAGAAGTGATGGAACGCCTTTACTTTTTGTACAAAGTTGAACAAGGTTTAAAGCAAGTCGAGACGGGTGATATTATTTCCCATGTAGAAGCTAAAAAGCGAATTAAGAAATGGCAATAATAAACTGCACAACTATAAGCGCAATCGCCCGCTACCAAAATCAGACAAGAAAAATCTTATTCCACTTTTTCTTAAGCAAAAATGAATGAAGAGTTAAAAAACCGATTTTCCATCAGCACAGACAAAGGTAAATTGAACCTAGAAACAATTCACAACTTCCTAAAAAACTCCTATTGGGCGCAAAACATTCCTTTATCAGTTGTCGAAAAATGTATTAACAACTCTTTCTGTTTTGGGGTTTATGAAGGTGATAAACAAGTTGGGTTTGCTAGATTAATTACAGATTATGCGACTTTTGCTTATTTTTCCGATGTGTTTATTTTAGAAGAATATCGCGGTTTAGGTTTGGGTAAATGGTTAGTTGAAACCATGTTGCAGCATCCCGAATTACAAGGTTTGCGGCGATGGTTGTTAGCGACAAAAGATGCACAGGAACTTTATCGACAATTTGGGTTTCAAGAGGTGAAAAGTTCTGATTCTTTTGCGTTTATGGAGATTTTTCGAGGGGATGTTTATACAATTTAGCCTATAGCTATTCATCAAATTAAGACAATCACGAGTTTAAAAATTTTAAATGTTCACCCTTAATTTTGAGTAAATCATCCAAGCTTCCTTGTAATTTTAACTGACTTTCTTCTAAATAAATAATCTCATCTGCTCTACAATTAACACTAGGACGATGACTAATCATAATAGTTGTTTTCCCTTGACGATACTCTAATAATTCATCTAATAAATTTTCCTCGCTAATGGGATCTAATCCTGATGTTGATTCATCTAAAATTAAAATCGGAGGATTATTAACAAGCGCCCTAGCTATGGCTAATCTTTGTCTTTGACCTCCTGATAAATTTGCCCCAAATTCGCCTAATACGGTAAAATATTTGTCAGGTAGTTTATCAATGAATTTATCTGCTTGGGCAAATTGACAAGCTTTGACGATCTCTTCAAAAGTCACATGAGGTGATCCGATTCGGAAATTTTCAATGATACTCCGACTCCAAAACTGCGCTTCTTGTGGGACTAAAATCACTTGTTTTCTGATACATTCTAAACTTAAATTTTGTAAATTATAAGCACCTACTCTAATCGTTCCTCCCTGCAATTCATATAATCCCGCAAGCAGTTTTACTAAGGTACTTTTTCCACAACCAGATTCCCCGATCAGTGCGGTGATTTTTCCCCCTTTAATATTCACATTAAAATCTTTAAATAAATCTAATCTTCCCGCATGATGATATAATATATTTTCACAGTAAATCTGGTCATCGTTTTTAAATGTCACCCATTCTTTATGATGATCATTATCGGTTTCTGAAGGATAATCAATGACGGAAAAAATTCGTTCAATTATAGTTCTTACTCTAATAAGTTCAGTAATTAAACCAACTATTGCCGTCATAAAAACAGTAAAATTAACATTCATGCTATTAAATGCTAATAGTTGTCCAATCGTTAATTCTTTACTAATAACTAAGGTACTCCCAAACCAAAGTAAGGCGATTCCGCCAATACTAGAAATAATTTGAGAAGAATTTAGATTAGTAATTCCTATTTGTCCAATTTTAAATTCCAAATTTGCTAATCGACCAAATCGACTTTGTAAATCTTCCCACAGTTGAGGTTCAGCGGTAGTTGTTTTCAGCGTAATCGCACCTTTAAAACTTTCGATTAATACCCCATGAAGTTCTCCTTCTAATACCAGAATATCCTTGATTTTTCTGATTAAAGAAATCCTAAATATTAAAGGTGAAATCCCTGTCAATAAAGTAATAAATAAGATTACCAAAGTTAACTTAACACTATAAAATACCATTAAAACAAAAGAAATAATGGCAGTAAAAGATTGAGTTAAAATTTTCACAAGGATTTGCGAAACAAAAAAGTTAATTTCTTGAATATCTTTTAAACGACTTACTACTTCGCCGCTGCGATGAGTTTCATAATAATACAGAGGTAATCTTAAGATTTTTAATCCAAATTGTTTCACTAAGTTTAATTGTAACCGATTGGAAAATTGAATGGTTAAATTAGCTTGAATTATGCCTAATCCTCCACTAACTAAGTTCATAATAATAATGGCTATGGTTATTCCTCTCAAAATTTTTTCTTCTCCTCTAATTAATACATCATCGGTTAATATTTGAATTAGAAAGGGTGATGTTAAGGCTAAAACACCCATAACAATATTAATTAATAATACTTCAAACAGAATCGATTTATAAGGCGCAAATCGCTTAAATAATCTACCAATTCCCTCTATTTTATCGTCTGGTTGTTCAGCAAAACGTACTGGATCTGGTTGTAATAAAAGTGTGATAAATCCTGACCAACTTTCCGCTAATTCTTCACGAGTTACATAACGCATACCCACACCGGGATCTGCAATAATATATTTTTTGCCTTTTTGTCCATATAAAACGACATAATGATAACCTTTCCAGTAAATAATTGCGGGTAAAGGTGCATTTTTCATTTGATCTAATATTTGCGGTTGCGCTCTGGTGGAACGAGCATCAAATCCCAAATTTTCTGCACCCCTTCTTAAACCTGTTAATGTTGTTCCTAATTGACCCGTACCAACTGCTTCTCTAATCCGATTAATACTAAAATTTTTTTGATAATATTTAACAATTGTGGCTAAACAAGCTGCTCCGCAATCTTCTTCGCTGTGTTGTAAGACAATGGGATATTGTTTCATATTGAATAACATATAAATATGTTATTTTAACATAGCGAGATAACCAATAATTTATACTTGTAATAAAATTTAAAATTTAGCAAATTAACCTCGCTATTTCATTTTTTTAGTCGCTTTAGCAGAAGTCTGCTAAAGCGACTAAATATTAATTGACTAGCAAAAATTCAAACTCGTAGGGCTTTTTGCAATTGTTTGTGACAGAAATTTAACTAGCGTGCTGATATTCTACCGCCACGTACAAACACTTCTTCTTCAGCAGTGATATTAGTGAATAAAGAATTATTACGAATGTCTTTGCTGGTTTTGTCAGTGTTGTTGGTGGTAGCGGTGTTGTTAATTGCTTTCATGGTGTTATCCTCTTTATAGGTTGATTTTTTGGGATGTAATTTGAGATTGGGTGAAGCAGAACCGCAGGGTAAAGTTAATAGATAACCCTTGGTATGACAGAAATTTAACTAGGCTGCTTATCTGAAGCTGCGACCGCCACGTACAAACACTTCTTCTTCAGCAGTGATATTAGTGAATAAAGAATTATTACGAATGTCTTTGCTGGTTTTGTCGGTGTTGTTGGTGGTAGCGGTGTTGTTAATTGCTTTCATGGTGTTATCCTCTTTATAGGTTGATTTTTTGGGATGTAATTTGAGATTGGGTGAAGCAGAACCGCAGGGTAAAGTTAATAGATAACCCTTGGTATGACAGAAATTTAACTAGGCTGCTTATCTGAGGCTGCGACCGCCGCTTACAAACACTTCTTGTTCAGCAGTGATATTAGTGAATAAAGAATTATTACGAATGTCTTTGCTGGTTTTGTCGGTGTTGTTGGTGGTAGCGGTGTTGTTAATTGCTTTCATGGTGTTATCCTCTTTATAGGTTGATTTTTTGGGATGTAATTTGAGATTGGGTGAAGCAGAACCGCAGGGTAAAGTTAATAGATAACCCTTGGTATGACAGAAATTTAACTAGGCTGCTTATCTGAGGCTGCGACCGCCGCTTACAAACACTTCTTGTTCAGCCGTGATATTAGTGAATAAAGAATTATTACGAATGTCTTTGCTGGTTTTGTCGGTGTTGTTGGTGGTAGCGGTGTTGTTAATTGCTTTCATGTTTGTGTCCTGGGATGAGATATACTTTGTGTTTCCTTATGTTTAAAAACATAATTTATAAAAAAATAAATATCAATTGTGGCTTCCACTGAATTTTTTCCTAATCATGTCTTGACAAAACCTCATAAACCACTTTATTTGATAAAATTTTCGTGAATCTTTCTCCTGAAAGCCTTACCAATATTGAATTGCTGGAAATTCCGCAATTATGCTGAAAAACCCTAATCCTGATTTTCTGCCCGTCTCTCAAGAGGATGAATTTCTACCTCCTGTGAGTGGCTGGACAATTTTTGGCGGTCTATTTTTAGTGGGGACAGTCGCCATAGCCTTTAGTGTATCTGCTTTTACACCCTTACCCGTCACCGTGAAAGCCACAGGACTGGTGCGCCCTAACGGGGGGGTGAAACTGGTACAAGCACCCAGCGATGGGACTGTGATTGGGATTGATGTGAAAGAAAATGAAACTGTAACTCAAGGAAAACCTTTAGTTACTTTGGATGCTTCTCGTTTTAGCACTCGCCAAGTCCAACTTCAGGGGAGCGTAGAACAAAATTTGCAACAATTACAACAGGTTTCAGAGCAATTAAGGAATTTAAACCTACAACTGAATGCAGAAGAAGAAAGAATGAAAAGAGCTATAGCTTCTGCTGAGGCGGATTTTCTGCGGATGGAAAAAGAGTATAACGAACGGCGTTTAACTGTGCAAGCTCAAGTGAATGAAGCCAGAGCGAATTTGCAAGTTGCTGAGGAAGAATGGCAAAAAGCTCAAAGCGATATTAAAGCTTCTGAAGCTTCTTTACGCGCTAGTCAATCTGCTTTAAAAAGTGCTCAACAAAAACGCGATCGCTATCAAAAAATAGGAGAATCTGCGTTAGGCAAAAATCAAATTGAAGAAGTTCAATCAGCTGTTGAACAGCAACAGGAATCGGTAGCAGAACATACCGCATTATTACAAAGTCAAAAACTAACTGTAATGCGTCAATTAAAAGCTGTAGAATCTGCCAAAGCTAAGTTACAATCTGTCTTAGCCACTCTTAATCCTAGCGATGGTTTGGTGACAATGGCAAAAGAAAAAATCGCTCAAGAAAAAGCCGCAGGAGAAGCGAGTTTAGCGCAGTTAAATCAGGAAAAAAATAGTTTATTACAACGCAAAAGTGAACTCGAAAATCAATTAGGAAGTGAACGTCAAGAATTATTACAAGTGCAACGAGAAATCAATAAAAGTGTTGTTTCTGCACCAATATCAGGAGTGATTCTTAAATTAAATTTGCGGAATCCGAATCAAACTGTCCGCATGGGAGAAGAAATTGCCCAAATTGCTCCTAGTGATACTCCTTTAGTGATTAAAGCTAAAGTTTCTACTGAGGATATCGGTAAAGTGAAAATTGGACAAAAATCACAAATGCGGGTGAGTGCTTATCCTTACCCTGATTATGGAATTTTACAAGGAACAGTAATAACGATTTCTCCTGATGCTATTATCCCACAAAATACAGGAGCTAATCCTATTCCTCCTTACTATGAAGTAACGATTCAACCGGAGCAATTATATTTAAAAGACAATCCCAAAAATGCTTTACAATCGGGAATGGAAATCCAGGCTGATATTATTGCTAAAAATGAAACTGTGTTGAAGTTTATTTTACGGAAAGCAAGGTTATTCACTGATTTGTAATATATTCTGATGTTTTTTTAGATCGATCGCACCACTAAAACATAATTCAAAACCCTCCATTCACCCAACAAAAAAGCTACATCTACATCCGCGTTCATCTGCATTCATCTGCGTACTAAAAATTGGAGTTTAGACTAAATAGCCTTTTTAGCGGGTTTTAGTTCTCCCGGACTCTACCAATAGAGTTTTTATCTACCAAATATCCTCTACTGGTAGCGTCCGGGAGAATTAGTCTAAACTCCAGTAAAAAAGAACTCAGGCAAAAACAGATAACTTACATCTACCATCTGTGGTCAAAAAAAAGCACGAAAGGAAACCTCCCTTCGTGCTCAAAAATTAACCTTTCAAAACCTAAACAGAAGCAGCAGCAGAAGTATTTCCCTCAGCTTTCCCCACTTCCTCCTGCTTTTTCAACGCCGCATAAAGACGATTCAAAGCATTAATATATGCTTGAGCAGAAGCGACAATAATATCAGTATTTGCCGAATGACCAGAGAAAATTCTTTCGCCATACTTCAACCGAATCGTCACTTCCCCGATCGCATCAATACCCGCAGTCACCGACTGAACAGAAAACTCAATTAACTGATTTGGCACATTTACCACCCGGTTAATTGCCTTATAAACCGCATCAACAGGGCCAGTACCGATCGCCGCATCAGTCAACTCTTTACCTTCAGGAGTTCTCAAAGTTACCGTTGCCGTTGGACAAGCATTACTACCACAAGAAACCTGCACCAATTCTACTCGGAAAAGGTCAGGTGCTTGCTGAATTTCATCATTAACAATTGCTTCCAAATCCCAATCAGAAATCTCTTTCTTTTTGTCAGCAACTTCCTTAAATCTGATGAAAGCTTTGTTTAAATCGCCTTCGGAAATTTCAAATCCCAACTCTTTCAACCGCGCCCCAAAAGCATGACGACCGGAATGTTTACCCAAGACAATTTGATTGTTATTCAAACCAATCAATTGGGCATCCATAATTTCGTATGTGAGTTTATTTTTCAAAACTCCATCTTGGTGAATGCCAGATTCATGGGCAAAAGCATTCGCCCCAACGATCGCTTTATTCGGTTGTACCAACATCCCAGTTAAATTAGAAACTAACCGCGATGTTTTGTAAATTTGCTGAGTGTCAATATTAGTTAATGGTGCTTCCGAATCTACTGGACGACCCAAGTAAGGATTGTAATATTGTCTCCTGACATGAAGCGCCATGACTAACTCTTCCAAAGCAGCATTTCCCGCCCGTTCGCCAATACCATTAATGGTGCATTCTAATTGTCTGGCACCATTTTTTACTGCTTCCAAAAAGTTAGCAACTGCCAAACCTAAATCGTTGTGTCCGTGAACGGAAATAATCGCTTTGTCGATGTTGGGAACGTTATCTTTAATCCCCTTAATTATCGCCCCAAATTCAGCGGGTGTAGTGTAACCAACCGTATCAGGAATATTAACTGTTGTTGCGCCAGCTGCGATCGCCACCTCCAACACCTGATACAAAAATTCTGGATCGCTTCGTCCTGCATCTTCCGGGGAGAATTCCACATCATCCACAAAGGATTTCGCATAAGCAACCATTTCTTCGGCAATTGCTAAAACTTCCGATCGCGTCTTTTTCAACTTGTATTGCAAGTGAATATCAGAAGTAGCAATAAAAGTGTGAATGCGAGGTTTTGCCGCAGGTTTTAAAGCTTCCGCAGCAGTTTGAATATCCTTTTTCACCGCCCTAGCTAAACTACAAATAGTCGGCCCATCTTCTGTACCTACCGTTTGGGCAATGCGATTTACCGCCTCAAAATCTCCCGGACTCGCTACCGCAAATCCTGCTTCAATAATATCCACTCCCAAACGTGCTAATTGCTTGGCAATCAACAATTTTTCATCCACGTTTAAAGTCGCGCCGGGGCACTGTTCGCCATCGCGCAAAGTGGTATCGAAGATAATAATTCGATCGGGTTTCGTGTTCATTTTCTTCAGCCTCCTGTAACTGAAAATTAGTAAAAGTTAAAACTTTTTCATCACTTATCATTTGCGAATAAGTAATAGGTAACTGACTTTTGGCAATCTACCATTCACCAATTACCTAATAGCTTTTTAACCATTTTTTCTTGACCTAGAGGTAACATCTATTACCAATTAGCGTCCCAACATTAATAATCTATTTTCTCAATGTGTGCGCGAATATCATTTAGGTCGATGTATCTATCTGTGGCATTACGTAATTCTCTAGCAATCATTCCTTCAGTAGAAACTACTGTGATATGAGTATTTTTTGAGCGGAGAAGTTCGATCGCTCTTTCAAAATCTCCATCTCCACTAAATAAAACCACTTGATCGTATTGATCGACGGTATTGAACATATCAACAACGATTTCTATATCTAAATTAGCCTTTTGTGAATATCTACCAGAACTATCGTCGTAATACTCTTTAAGAATCTTAGTCCGAACTGTGTAACCTAAACTAATTAACGCATCCCTGAATCCTCTTTGATCTTGCGGATCTTTTAATCCTGTATACCAAAAAGCATTGATTAGATTTATATCTGGATCGTTAGTGAAATACTGCAAAACACGACGGGGATCGAAAAACCAACCATTTTTTTGTTGGGCGTAGAACATATTGTTCCCGTCTACAAAAATAGAAAGACGGTTCTTGGAATTAGCCATAGAAACTTACTGCTAAAATTTGTAGAAAACTATTTAAGTGGAATACTCAATTATAGCAACTCTGCCTAACCAAAGTTAATAAGAAGTCTTTTACTAGCTAGTCAAACCTTTATTTATACTTCTTCAAGCTTAGAAATTGTCTATATAATCGAGCTTCAAACGAGCGGATTGACTTCCATAGAGTGCGCTAGGGACTGTTCATCCTATTTTCACTCTACTTTACTAAATTTATTGAGTTGATTGCTTTTTAGCCTCCATCTTAGTCCATATTTTCCTCCCCCAGTAAATTTACTGAATTTTGTTTTATCTCTAGCCTAGCTCTATGAGAGCCGAATCACCTGGGATCACCTGTTTTAGCATTTTAACTCTGAGAAGCTAATTCTACTAACTAGGCTACTTGACAAAAAATATATTTTACCTACTTGTTTAACCTGAAGGGTAAGTTAGTCGTTTTCCATCAGTTACTTCCTCTTAACATTTCTAAGTAATACTAGCCTAGCGATGTTTCACCACAACTACAGGTTTGTGTATGTAGTCAGGTTAGGACAGAAGGTGTACCAAGGTCAAGAAGCCAAACTATTCATTTCTAAGTATGACAGGAGGGATATAAGTTAAGTTTCCACTGCTATTGGCTTTTATGACTATCCTATCTGAGTCTGAAATTATGTAACTATTTAAGTTACTTTTTGGACTATTTCAGTGGGGCTTCACTAATTTAAGTAAACGTCGATACTAGAAAATTAGTTACACTGCTGTTCTAATTTTGAGTTATCATTAAAATTTTTAATTGCTAGTTGGTTATATTTACCACATTCTCTTAATGTTGCAATAAATTTAAGTTTTATGTCCGATAATCAAACTGATACTACAATCAATCAGGAGAAAACAAATTGCCAGGATTCCGGTTCGATAAATTCCCGATCGCCACAAGTTATCCCGGTCTTTTGTATAAAAACATACAAAAATTTTAGCAAAGGATATTGAAGATAAACTTCCGATCGCAGTTATACTAGGCAGAGAGTTAATTTTTCTAAAGATCTGGGAACAAAATCCAGAAATTACCTTTTGCTCATCACAGCCAAAAAGTTGGATTAGTTAAGTGAAGCAAAATATACCTGTGGTAATAAAGAACTAAAGAGCCAAGTAGCTATTCTAAATAAGGAATAAACAAATAAAATTGGAAACTTACAGATAATAAATACTCAACTCAAGATGAGAGGTAAGATATGCCATTAAAACCAACCGTAGCCTCCAGTAAGTTAGATAAGTCTACTACAGAACTTCCCTCAGTAAAAAGCAAATTAACTAGCTCCAAATCCAGAGGTAAACCTTTGCAGACTAATCGTTTTCATCGTTGGGGTAATATAGTTGCCGGAGTGTGGGTTATAGCAGCAGCGATCGCCACAGGAATGAACCCGCAAGTAGTGCAGAAAGTTGAAAACGAAATGCAAAACCTATTTTTTCAACTGCGAGGGCCAATTGCTCCACCTGATAACATTGTGATTTTAGCGATCGACAATGACACATTATCAATTCCCAAACAACTATATCAAATTAATCCCAAAGATAATGCTAGTTTAGAACCATTACAAGGCTTTCCCTTCAAAAGAACAGCTTATGCACAAGTAATAGATAAACTAATGGCTGCTGGGGCAAAATCTGTAGCTGTAGATATAGAATTTGTTGATCCTAGCAGTTATGGAGCAGCAGACGATCGCCGCTTGCAACAAACATTACAGCGCTTTGCAGGTCGGATTACTTTACCAGTAGCTTACGATGAATACAACACTCCTACCGGAGTACAAGTACAACTAATAGAACCATTACCACTATTACAAACAAATCCAATTTCTCTGGGTTCAATTAATTATTTATTAGAGCCAAATGGGAAAATTCATCGTTTTACTAACGCCTATCGTCAGAAATTAGCAGCAAATTATCAACACCAGCTACAAGCAACTGACAACCTGAAATTAAAGAAAGCTGGGTTTGATTTTGCCGAAGCAACATTACAAGCTGCGAAAATAAATTATCCGCCAGCCAAAGGCGATCGCATAAATTTCTTCGGTTCCAAAGGCACATTTAAACAAATATCCTTTTGGCAAGTATTAGACCCAAGAGAAGGGAAAAAAATCCTTCAGGAATTTAAAGACAAAATTGTATTAATTGGAGCCACTGATCCCAGCTTAAAAGATTTTTATCCCACAGCATTTTGTTCAGAAATGCCTGGAGTAGAAATTCATGCCAATGCGATCGCCACCTTGCAGCAAGGAACAGCCCTCGCCAAAGCAATTTCCAATAGATTTATCGAAGCAATAGTTGTACTAATAGGAATTGGTGGAGCAGCGATAATACTCAAAAAACAAAAAAATAATACCAGTAGACTAAGCTACACAATAGGCATCGCCATTGCCTGGGGAAGTATTAGTTATATTGCCTTTATTCACGGGTACAAAATATTACCTACAGCTGTGCCAATGATGGCGATCGTCCTCACCGGGATTAGCTATTCAACAACCACAGCAGCCCAAGAAAAAGTTAAAAAACTCTTACTCCATCAAACCTTAAAGCGATATGCAATTTCACCGATCGTCAAACAAATTATCAGCCAACAAGACGATCTAGCCGACCTACTTCCCATAAAAGACCTAGAATCATCCAGCAAAAAAATTGGTGGTCGCTACGAAATCATTAAAATATTGGGTTCAGGAGGATTTGGCGAAACCTACATAGCCCAAGACACCCAGCGACCAGGCAATCCCTTATGTGTAGTCAAACAACTTAAACCAGACATTCATAACCCCAAACATTTAGACCTAGCTAAACGTTTATTTCCGCGAGAAGCAGAAACCTTAGAAAGGCTAGGTAAACATGACCAAATTCCCCAACTTTTAGCTTACTTTGAAGAAAATGAAGAATTTTACCTAGTCCAAGAATTTATTGATGGACATTCCTTAGAAGACGAATTACCACAAGGTAAGCAAGTTCCCGAAGGCGAAGTCATCAATATGTTAAAAGAGCTCTTAACGGTATTAGAATTCGTCCATAATAACGGAGTTATTCACCGAGACATTAAACCCAACAACATAATTAGACGACACTCAGATCAGAAATTAGTCCTCATTGATTTCGGTGCAGTCAAACAAATTAGCACTCAAGTACTAAACAGTGAAGGCTCAACTCGCTTCACAGTCGCCATTGGTACACAAGGATATGCACCATCAGAACAATGTAGCGGTAGACCAAGACCAAACAGCGACATCTACGCATTAGGAATGACCGCAATTAAAGCCCTCACAGGAGTATCTCCTACACAATTAATTCAAGACCCAAAAACAGGAGAAATCTTGTGGACACATAAAGTGCAAATTAGCCCAGAACTAGCAGCTATAGTCAGCAAAATGGTGTGTTACGATTTTAATCAAAGGTATCAGACCGCAACAGAAGTAATAGAAGATCTTTTAGAGTTAACCAACTCTCCTAATCATGCTTTGCCTGCAACAAAAAATACACCAGAAAAAACAGATTACCTAGAATTAAACCTTCCTACGAGAAACTGGTCAGAAGCTTCACTGGAAATCACAGATGCTTCAGAACAGGAAATAGATACCAAAAACTGGACAAATGATTCGTTAGATATGACAGATTTTTCAGAAATTAATACTCCCACAAAAAACTGGTCTGTCGAATCTCAAACGTTTTCCCTACCGCCTAACAATTAAATTATCACTAATCAGAAAAACTATTTCTGAAAAACTGGTAAACGCCAATAGCTTTTCTGATAACAAAATAAATTAAAGTCCACTAAAGCGCCGATTCAGTATTCAAGATAACCTGGAAAACAGGGTTTCTATGATTACTAAATCGGCGTTTTAGTGCAGCACATCGTAACTAGACCAACCACACACACCAGCTTAAGGGTGTAATCAAAAGTCAGTAGACCGAAAAGCGATCTGTAAAGGCAGGTGTAGGGGGTAGGGGTTAGGGGGAATGGGTGTAGGGAACAAATATTGGACAATGCGATCGATTTGTTTCCCCTTTTGAGTCCGACTCTTTTCCCTACCCCCTACCCCCAGGGCTGATTCATTGTCATCAAATAAAATTAAACAGACAAGGGGACTCTTGGGACTCTTGGGACTCTTGGGATGAGAGGCAAGTTGATTTTTCCTTTGTTTGCAACATCTCTCCTACACAAATCAATTTCTCTGTTGACCATGAATTAGCCCTGCCCCTACCCCCTAACCCCTACACCCCACTTTCATCAATAACTTTGTGATCTACTGAAAGTATTTGGTTAAGACTGACACGGGGGCACAGAGAAGTTTTTGGGAAATCGCCAACGGGTTTTAACCCGTTAACTTAAGCCTCTGGCCGTGGCGGTGGCGCAGGCGGTGGTGGCGCAGGCGGTGGTGGCGCAGGCGGCGGTGGTGCAGGCGGTGGTGGCGCAGGCGGTGGTGGCGCAGGCGGTGGTGGCGCAGGCGGTGGTGGCGCAGGCGGTGGTGGTGCAGGCGGCGGTGGCGCAGGCGGCGGTGGCGCAGGCGGTGGTGGCGCAGGCGGTGGTGGTGCAGGCGGCGGTGGCGCAGGCGGCGGTGGCGCAGGCGGCGGTGGCGCAGGCGGCGGTGGCAGAGGCGGCGGTGGTTCTATGGGTGGCGCAGGCGGCGGTGGCGCAGGCGGCGGTGGCGCAGGCGGCGGTGGCGCAGGCGGCGGTGGCGCAGGCGGTGGTGGCGCAGGCGGCGGTGGTTCTATGGGTGGCGCAGGCGGCGGTGGCGCAGGCGGCGGTGGTTCTATGGGTGGCGCAGGCGGTGGTGGCGCAGGCGGCGGTGGTTCTATGGGTGGCGCAGGCGGTGGTGGCGCAGGCGGCGGTGGTTCTATGGGTGGCGCAGGCGGCGGTGGCGCAGGCGGCGGTGGTTCTATGGGTGGCGCAGGCGGCGGTGGCGCAGGCGGCGGTGGCGCAGGCGGCGGTGGCGCAGGCGGTGGTGGCGCAGGCGGTGGTGGCAGAGGCGGCGGTGGCGCAGGCGGTGGTGGCAGAGGCGGCGGTGGCGCAGGCGGCGGTGGCGCAGGCGGCGGTGGCGCAGGCGGCGGTGGCGCAGGCGGCGGTGGCGCAGGCGGTGGTGGCGCAGGCGGTGGTGGCAGAGGCGGCGGTGGCGCAGGCGGCGGTGGCGCAGGCGGCGGTGGCGCAGGCGGCGGTGGCGCAGGCGGCGGTGGCGCAGGCGGTGGTGGCGCAGGCGGTGGTGGCAGAGGCGGCGGTGGCGCAGGCGGCGGTGGCAGAGGCGGTGGTGGCGCAGGCGGTGGTGGCGCAGGCGGCGGTGGCGCAGGCGGTGGTGGCGCAGGCGGCGGTGGCGCAGGCGGTGGTGGCGCAGGCGGTGGTGGCGCAGGCGGTGGTGGCGCAGGCGGTGGTGGCAGAGGCGGTGGTGGCGCAGGCGGTGGTGGCAGAGGCGGTGGTGGCAGAGGCGGCGGTGGCGCAGGCGGTGGTGGCAGAGGCGGTGGTGGCGCAGGCGGTGGTGGCAGAGGCGGTGGTGGCGCAGGCGGCGGTGGCGCAGGCGGCGGTGGCGCAGGCGGCGGTGGCGCAGGCGGCGGTGGCGCAGGCGGCGGTGGTGGTTCTACGGGTGGCGCAGGCGGCGGTGGTGCAGGCGGGGGTGGCGCAGGCGGTGATTGATTAAACAAAACCTCCCCAGCTTCAACGGGAGGGAATGATTCTAAAGGATTTCTATCTATAGGCGAATTGTTTGGTAAAGGCGGATTCGGTTGAGGGAGGATAATTTTAGATTCATCAAAGGCTAGTGACAGATCGCAATTTGAGGTATTCCCGGAACTAGCAGCAGGAGAAAAAGAAATTTGTAATTGGAAAGACTCATCTACTGCTCGGCTTTCCTGCTTTCCCGCAACGCCAGAAGCAGCGCATCGCAGCACAACTTGGTATGGGTTTGATATATTTGTGCGAAGGCGGACAAAAGCTGGAGTTTCTAGAATACCTTTACCAGTTATAGGAGGCTGAGCAGCTAAAGCTGTGGAAGTTTCAGCTTGAACTTGTGTTCTAGCGGGATCGGTTGCAACTTGGTTTGTTAATTCAGTTAGATTGAGACCTCTGGTTAATTCACTGGTTTCATAAAAAGTTTTTAGATCAAAATCATATATGCCTGTAATTCTGTCTTTTTCGATGACTGCTAACTGTCCGGCTCGCAGTCCTTCTCGTTGTGAGCCACTTTGGTTAAATACTTCTATGTTGCTATCTGTGAGAGCGCCTACGATCGTAGTATTGGTATCAGGAATGTAGCGCACAAATAAGGCAGAGCCTCGAATTCCTGCTCTAGCGTTAGGCGTTCGCACGCGAGTTTCGCCCCGCCCAGGCGGAATCAGCAGCAACATCGTACCGTTGTTCAGCCGAAAAGTACGGGTATTGGGTAAAAACAAAAATACTGCTTGTTGACCAATGCGGGCTAAAGAACCATCATCGAAGCGTAATTCTGCTAAAGATTCTGGCCCTGTTGCCAGGGAATCTCCCGGACTGACTCGATCGTATATTCTGGCAGGTCGCCCTCCTTGATTTTGCGGAATCAGCCGCACTAAATTACGTATACTTTCAACAATGGCTCTGGTTAAGGGCGTTTGAGCACGTACCGCCTTGGGTAGTGAGAAGGCTATAATGCCCCATAAAATTACGCCCACAAGCAGAATTAACTTTTGAGACATGGATCTACCTCAGCAAGAAAACCCGTACCATCGTAATTGGAATAGCCGCTTTAAGCCCATACTACAAAGATAAGGTCTTTAGTGTCTGGCTTGATTTCACTTTTGGGTAAATGGAATCAACCATTTAAGCGTCATTCCTTTAGTTAGATTCAGGTGTTGATACTAATTTAATCCAACTTTGTGGGTGGTTTTAGGTTGAGAATTAATTCTAAATCAGTATTCCGCTGTCAATCTCTTTCCGGGAGTACCATTATTAGCAAGCTAAAAGTTTCTTTACAGCACTATTTAGAACCACTGCGGCAACCTAAAGAAAGTCTTTTTTTCTGGTTGTTTTTACTGTCTAGTGGTGTAGCTTGTTTGACTTGGGATTTGAATGCTGCTGTCGCTAGTCCAGGCACTTTGGAAAGAGAGTCTTTTGCTCCTGATTTTTCCGGGGAAAGTTTACGTCATCTGGCTCCTAATTTACCACTGATTTCTGAAGAAAAAACTGTTTTGGATTCGGTAAGTAAGTCCGCAGCAGATTTGCAAATTCCAGGTTTAGCGGTAAACCTTGATGGTGTGGTGACTGTCGAAAGTTTAGCAGTGGATGATATTCCACCAAATAATCTGCCTGATTCTGATTCTTCTGTGGCTCAAACGGAAACACAATCAACACCAGAGAATGTAGAGATCGATCCCGATTTAGGTAGGTTGCGGTTGCGGTTACAAAGGGTTCCGCCTACGGAACGCCAACCTGTTTTATATTTTGTGCCTACGCTAAATTTTTCCCGCAGTAATAATCCTTTTTTTAGTATCGATCCGGTTACGGATTCACAGTTTTCCCCTGGATTGCTGTTTTGGTCAACGCCAAAGATTGGTGAGAGGACTTGGTTAAGTTTTTCTTTGGATGGGAACTTGACTCGTTATTTTAAGGAGTCTCAGTTTGATTATAATTTGGTGCGGTTTAAAACGGGTGTTCGTCAACAGTTAAATTCTCGGATGACTGGGGAAGTTGGTTGGTATAATCAACAGCTGTTTCGGACTAATGGCGATCGCTTTTTGCAGGAAAATTTCTTCTATTTGTGGTTATCACGACGCGATTTTCTCTCTCCAAAATTAGAGCTATTTTCTTATTATAATGTGGCTCTGGATTTGGCTGACCCGGACGATCGCAGTCGGTTAACTCACTTTTTAACTCTCTCTTTAGGTTACTATGTTCGCCCAACTTTCCAAGTCGGTGTTGAATACCAATTTTTCCTCTCTGACTACACGAAAGTACAGCGTCTAGATTATTTTAGTCGCTTTCTGGGTCGGGTGACTTACAGTATAAATCGCCAGAACCAATTAATTTTTAAGTTTGGCTTTAGTACGGGAGATTCTTCGGAGAATTTCTTGAATTACAATGATTGGTTATTTAATCTCACTTACAGCATCACATTTCCGATTTATTAAGATAGGAACACCAATCACTCCAACTACCTGCGTAAAGTTTGGCTGTTTTAATTCCGGCTATTTCTAATGAGAGTAAGTTGACGCAAGCTGTCACGCCAGAACCGCAATAAACAATAATTTCTTCGGCGTTTTCTACATCTGACCATCGGCTTTTTTGTGCTTCTGGTGGTTTGGCGTTTCCTTGTTCGTCTGTGACTTCTTGCCAAGGGTAGTTTACGGCACCAGGAATATGTCCGGCGATCGGATCTATTGGTTCTTTTTCCCCTCGGTAACGTTCGCCTTCTCGCGAGTCAACTAAAACAACTTCGGGTAAATCTTTGCGGCTTTTAACTGTTTCAATATCGACCACT
Organism: Floridaenema flaviceps BLCC-F50; assembly: GCF_041929275.2. Lineage (NCBI taxonomy): Bacteria > Bacillati > Cyanobacteriota > Cyanophyceae > Aerosakkonematales > Aerosakkonemataceae > Floridanema > Floridanema flaviceps. Next base: position 2,099,456 of record NZ_JBHFNR020000001.1, read on the forward strand.
ATTGGCGATCGCAAATTCACCACAAATTTCCCCGGTTTACCAGTTGGGATCGCATCTGACACCGGATAATTACCATTCACCCAAGACTTCCACCCACCATCTAACAAAGCTACTTTGTCATGTCCCATATAGCGCAATAACCACCATAAACGCGCCGCAAAACCAAACCGAGAATCATCATAAGCAACAACTAAAGTTTCCTGACAATTGATGCCAATTGCTGCTAACTTTTGGGCTAATTTTTCTATGTTAGGTAACGGATGTCTTCCCCCATGTTCTCCCACTGGCGAAGAAAGGTCTTGATTCAAATCAAGATAGAATGCACCAGCAATATGACTAGTTTGATATTGTTTGCGTCCTAATTCTGGATCGGCTAACGAAAAACGACAATCAACAATGATAACTTGGGGGTCTTCCAGATGTTCAGATAGCCATTGGGGAGAAACAATTAAAGGAGTGTCAGACATTGGCGATACTTTGGCTGGATTTCAGGAGAAAATTAGCTGATTAAAGTATATTGGCTGCAACTAGAGTTGGCAAGCGGGGTGGGTTCGCAGCGGGTAAAGTGGGATGGGGGAAAAGCGATCGCTTAACTCTGAAAGTCAAAGGTTAAGATAAAATCGAAAATCAAGTGCGATTCGTTCCTGCCAAAATGGAAGGTTAATGAACCGAAGTGCAAGCAGGGTAAAGGCTCTCAGTTATTCGTAAAAACTGAAACAAACCTTTAACAACTTAGTAACCGTAGCGGTGAAATTCCGCTCTCGCTAGATGCAGGCGATGACAGCATATCCCACCCTGGGGAGACTGAGTATCAAGCTAGGAAAGCTGGGAAAGTAAGGCGGTATATCGGAACCTGACCCGATAAACCCCGTCACGCACAGTTAGTCATGGTTAGTAAGCGAACTTCTTACAGAACCATCGTCACGATTTACAAGCCTAAGCAGGTTATCGGCTTGCCCAAAAGGAAAAGGGAAAACCCTGCCCAGAAGGGACGGGCATTGGACATTAAATTTACTATTTTAATGTTAAAGCATAACAGATTTTGATTTCTGTTAAGTCTGCATCCAAAATAGCCCCGGTGGAAAAGAAGAACCTAAAAACTAACGTCAAACGGTAACTAGGAACGAAGTAACTCAATGTGTTCTCTTATGGTAGGTCGATACCATAAGCAGTCACTCAGGCGCAAGACACATTGAATGGGATTGCCTAAGAAGCAAATGCTCCTGGTAATGCGGGAGATAAGCAGACGTAGGCACGTTGATTCGGATGGTAAGGCAGTAAGTAGCAATAAATATGTCTAAAGCCGAACTAAGTTTCAGGATGGAATGGATTCACGATATCCCTATTTTCAAAGGGGTAGTCCATAAAGAATGGAAAAAACTACCTTGGAGAGGAATAGAAAAGCGTGTATACAAGTTGCAAAAACGGATTTACCGAGCCGCTCAACGTGGTGATGTCAGAGTACAACGCAGACTCCAGAAAACACTGATGAAGTCCTGGTCAGCAAAATGTCTGGCGGTACGAAGGGTCACTCAGGACAATCAAGGCAAGAAAACGGCAGGAGTGGACGGGAAGAAAAGCCTATCCCCAGAAGCACGTATAAAACTGGCAAACAACCTGAGATTAACACACAATTCCAAGCCAGCACGACGGATTTGGATACCCAAACCGGGAAGAGACGAAAAAAGACCCTTGGGCATACCGACTATACATGACCGTGCATTGCAGGCACTAGTAAAACTAGCATTGGAACCAGAATGGGAGGCTCACTTCGAGCCAAACAGTTACGGTTTCAGACCAGGGCGCTCATGTCATGACGCTATCGGACAAATATATGTCAGTATCAATAAAAAGCCAAAATACGTACTAGATGCTGATATAGAAAAATGCTTCGATAGAATCAACCATCAGGCTCTTCTATCCAAATTAAATACGTTCCCTACCATGAGAAAACAAATCAAAGCATGGTTAAAAGCGGGAGCGATAGACGAGGGAACATTCACGGCTACATCTGAGGGAACCCCTCAAGGTGGAGTAATATCACCATTACTCGCCAATATAGCCCTTCATGGGATGGAATCACTAGTTAAAGAGGTGTCCAAAACCGCTTATCTAGTTCGATATGCCGATGATTTTGTGATATTACACAAAGACATAACCATAGTCCAAAGATGTAGGCAGAAGATAGAAGAATTCCTGAAAGACATGGGTTTAAGGTTGAAAGATAGTAAAACAAGAATCTCTCATACCCTCCACAAGTATGAAGGAGATATCGGATTTGACTTTCTGGGATTCAATATCCGCCAATATAAAGTGGGAAAAACTCACTATGGAAAAACAGGCGGAAGATTCAAAAGTCGAATACTAGACTTCAAAACCAACATCAAACCAAGCAAAGAGGCGTTGAAAAAACACACAACAAAAACGGGTAAAATCATTCACAAAAATAAACACCAACCACAGGCATTGCTAATCAAGCGCATCAATCCTGTAATCAAAGGGTGGAGTAACTATTACTCGTGTGTGGTCAGCAAAGAGATATTTTCCAAAGCCGACAATATTATCTATCAACAACTCAGAGCTTGGGCGGTTAGAAGAAGAGGAAGGAAAAACATTACAAAAGTAATGAAGAAGTACTTTCACACCGTCAACGGGAGAAATTGGGTCTTCTCAACAAGAGAAGAAAACCCATTAAGACTATTAAGACACGCTGAGACTCCAATAGTTCGGCACATCAAGGTAGTCGGAGATAAAAGCCCGTATGATGGGGACATCATATACTGGAGTACAAGAATGGGGCAAAACCCGGATATGCCAAAAAGGATTTCGTATCTCCTGAAGGCACAAAACGGAAGATGCGCCCACTGTGGATTACTCTTTAAAGATGGGGATTTAATGGAATTAGACCACATCATCAGAACCTCCCTTGGTGGAACTGAAAAGGTCAACAATAAACAACTTCTCCATCGACATTGCCACGACCATAAAACAGCTTGTGATAAACAAGTTACTGGCAACAAAGAATTAGAAAGGTACATTGAACAAAACCCTTTCTAATCGCCTAAACCCTACAAATGGGTAACGCGGTATGTGGTGACAAACACCGGAACAACAAGGAGCCGTATGCGGTGAAAGTCGCAAGTACGGTTTTGAATGGGAGGGTAGAGGGGTGACTCTCTACTCGACCCCTAACTCTGACAGATCTCAAGCAACGGAGACTAGCAACTTGGTCGCTTCTAAAGACACACCAGCAAAGACAGAGCAACAGCCCTTTATCACCGACCCGGCTGTACTGGAAAAAATCATTATCAGCAAGCTAAATACTCGCATTTATCCGCGTGGAGAATTGGTACTGCCTTGCGTACCATCCATGCTAGATAATTACATGAAGCGACTGGAAACACTCTTTGAAACCTTTGGTAGACCTTTTTCACAAGCAGAATTAGATCAGTTGCGTCAGATTCTTAGTAAAAGACTACAGCAAGGATTTGAAGTTTCTCCCCACTCTAACGTAATCATAAAATACGAGCCAGCCAAAGCGCCAGAAGTGGGTTTAACTTGCAACATTTCCACAGCCGTTTCTACAGTTGCAGACCAATATAAAAGCTGGGTAGAAAACAGAAAACCCCCCTTATTTGGTTCTCATCCAGATGCCAAAGTCATGTCTGTGGTATCAGAAATGAACCAAGACCCTAGTACTACACCAATTTTAGACGTAGGAGCCGGAACAGGTCGCAACACATTGCCATTAGGAAGACAGGGTTATTTAGTTCACGCTGTAGAACTAACACCCGCTTTTGTCCAACAAATTCAAGCAGCTGTAGAAGCAGAAAGTTTGCCAATAGTAGTTACTGAAGGTAACATTCTCGACCCAATGGTAAGAATGCGACCTGCACACTATAAATTAGCAATTGTTTCCGAAGTAATTTCCCATTTTCGCGATGCAGACCAACTGCGACTTTTGCTAGCCAAAATGAGTGATGTCTTGCGTTCAGGTGGCTTATTACTATTTAATACTTTCTTAGCTGTTGATGGTTATGAACCCGATCGCACTGTCAGAGAAATGGCAGAAATTGCTTGGTCATCTGTATTTACAAGAGCAGATTTAAAATCAGCAATGGAAGGTTTACCATTGGAAATAATTTCCGATGAACCAGTATTTGAATATGAAAAAGAAAATTTACCAGAAGAAGCTTGGCCTCCCACAGGTTGGTTTATTAATTGGTCAACTGGTAGAGATCTTTTCCCCATAGCTAATGGTAGACCACCAATGGAATTACGCTGGTTACTTTGCAAACGTACTTAAACTAATTGTAGGGTGCGTTAACGCAGTGTAACGCACCAATAATTTTTTTTACTAATTGTAGGGTGCGTTAACGCAGTGTAACGCACCAATAATTTACATAAAGCTGATTTTTTAGAGTTAGCGATCGCTCTTTTCAACCATTCCCCAAAGTCAAAATACCTGATAACATATCCACCACCAACCGCCGACTTTTCAACCATTGCCGACCAATTAAAATTTCATTTTTATCGATAAAATAATCTCCACTCTCAGGCTCAACAGCAATATACCAGTTGTAATGAGTTTTAATTAACTCTGGTTGCACTCGTTTAAAAATTACTTCGCATCGCTGACGGAAGGCTTTACTTTCAGCTTGCCATTGTGCTTTCCTTTCCTCAGACCATTGGATTTCTGGAAAAATTCTGCCTCGCCGTACCACCCGATTAGATTTAGTTTCAGCCATTGTCTTTCCTATGAAAAAATTTTAGTTTAAGTAGGTAGATCTAAATAATGTAAAACTCTCGTCGGGCTCTCCTGCCCACCCCACAAGATTTTCAGCTTTCTTGTGGGGTGGGCAGGAGAGCCCGCCCCATTGATAGATAATTATTTTCACTTTATTTATTTGCACCTACTTAATTATAAAACCACCCGAAAGAGAAAATCGGGTGGCTTAAGTAAATTATCCATCAATTAAATCAAAGCTTGTAAACGTTGAATTAGTTGTGCTGGCTGAAGCACTCCTTCAATTCTGTCTACAGGTTCGGCATTTTTAAACAGGATTAAAGTTGGCAAAGCGTAAATATTATGTTGCGATGCTAACTGAGGATACTTTTCGGAATCAATTTTTACAATTCTTAATCGATCGCTCAACTGAGCATTCACATCTTCTAAAATCTTTGCCATCATTTTACAAGGGCCACACCACTCAGCGTAAAAATCCACCAACACAGGCAAATCGGACTGACTTAACAAATCGTCAAAACTTGTGAACTCTTGTTTTGTCGCCATATAATAAAACCCCTTTTTGAACAACCATAAATACATCCTAATTCCTTATTTAAAAAATTCTGTCCGACTAGGGTACAAATCAACCTAAGATAGTTAGCGCAGTGTTTTTACTTACTGTGGCATTCAGACAGAAAAGAGGAATTTTTCATGGAACCATTGCCAGAGGATCTTCAGCGTTTACGTGGACAAGTTGCTATTGTTACTGGTGCATCACGGGGAATTGGTCGCGCCATTGCTTTAGCGTTAGCCGCAGAAGGCGCAAAAGTGGTAGTTAACTACGCTAGTTCCAGTACCGCAGCTGAAGAAGTGGTAGCCAAAATTAACAGCATGGGGTGTGAAGCGATCGCCTTACAAGCAGATGTTTCGCAAGCTGAACAAGTAGACAGTCTCCTCAATACTGTTATGGAAAAGTGGGGTCGCTTCGATGTGTTAGTTAATAATGCCGGAATTACCCGCGATACACTTTTATTACGCATGAAACCAGAAGATTGGCAAGCGGTAATTGACCTGAATTTAACAGGCGTTTTCCTCTGTACTCGCGCCGTTAGTAAAGTAATGTTGAAACAACGTTCTGGTCGAATTGTTAATATTACTTCTGTGGCTGGACAAATGGGAAATCCTGGTCAAGCAAATTATAGTGCTGCTAAAGCTGGCGTAATTGGTTTTACTAAAACTATTGCCAAAGAATTTGCTAGTCGGGGAATTACAGTAAATGCTGTTGCACCAGGATTTATTGAAACAGATATGACCAGCAATTTAAAATCTGAGGAAATCCTCAAATATATTCCTTTAGGACGTTACGGAAAACCAGAAGAAATTGCTGGTATGGTGCGTTTTTTAGCTGCCGATCCTGCTGCCGCTTATATTACTGGACAAGTGTTTAATGTCGATGGTGGTATGGTGATGGCCTAACTAATTTTAGATTTTAGATTGAGAACCTAAAATCTAAAATCCAGTAATTACCAATCTCTTTAATTATGCGGGTAATTTTTGAACGTACTGGTGGTTTTGCCGGAATACGGATGACAAAAACAATTGATATTGATACGCTTCCAGAAAGCGAAAGAAATCACCTACAGCTGTTAATTGAGGCAGCTGATTTCTTTGAATTACCTGAAATTATAACTTCTGCTAATTCTCAACCCGATCGCTTCCAGTACCAAATCACTGTAGAAAAAAGTCAGCGACAACACAGAGTTAGAGTTAGCGAACAAGCAGTTCCAGATACTTTAAGACCCTTTTTAGAATGGCTGATAAGAGCAAAGTGATTAGGGACTGGGGACTGGGGACTAGGGCGGGGTTAGGGGTTAGGGGTTAGGGGTTAGGGAGGTGGGCAGTTTTGAATTTTCCTCTCCTGGAGCCCCTCTGCGCCTCTGCGCCTGGAGCCCCTCTGCGCCTCTGTGCCTGGAGCCCCTGGAGCCTCTGCCTCTAGAGTACTCCTACTTGTTGCCAAGCGTTACGGACTGCTTTTTGTTCTAAACTTTCAGGGCCATATAATTCGCCTGCGATCGCAATAATTGTATTAGCAGCACGTCTAAAATTAGCTCTAGAACGTAAGCGATCGCGCAAAGCAATATACCAAATTCTTCCGGCTTTTTCCCAAGCATAACCGCCTATTTCGATCGCAGCTAAATAAAAAGCACGGTTAGGAATTCCTGAATTTATATGCACCCCACCATTATCATCTCGACCTCGATATTGGTCTTTAACATTTGCAGGTTGGGGGTCTTTACCAAGTAAAGGATCGTTGTATGCTGTTCCTGGTTCTTTCATGGAACGAATACCCACACCATTGATTTTTTCGGTAAACAAACCTTCGCCAATAATCCAATCAGCTTGCTCTGCGGTTTGATTGAGCAGTCTTTGTTTTACTAAAGCCCCAAAAACATCAGAAAAAGATTCATTTAAAGCCCCTGATTCCCCATAATAAATTAAAGCCGCTTCGTTCTCTGTTACTCCATGAGTTAACTCATGAGCAATCACATCAACAGCTTTAGTAAACCGATTAAAAATTTGCCCATCTCCATCACCGTAAACCATTTGATTACCATTCCAAAAAGCGTTGTCATAATTTACGCCATAATGAACGGTAGAATCTAAACGCATACCGCGATCGTCGATGGAATTGCGATCGTAAATATCACGGAAAAAATCGTAAGTCGCGCCCGAACCATCATAAGCTTCATTTACCGCTAAATCACCTGTTGGCGGATCGTTTTCCACACGCACCAAAGTTCCTGGTAACTCAATCCCATTTTTCGCATCATAAATAGTGCGGCGTTTTTCCCCTGCTGGGGTCATTAATGAAATCCCACCAATTGCTTCCCTTCGTCCGCGAAACTGCTCGGAAACTATTAATGTTTGAAAAGCCCAATTACGTTGTTCATCTGTTCCATTTATAGCGATTTCCCTCAGCATATAGGGAGGAACAATGCAGCAAATTGGACAAATACACTTCCGACTATGGGAAGATGTTGATTTGGTAAATTTTTTCTTTTTCACACTCATAAATTATCTCCTGGGTAAATCGATTTTTGATGGTAGAGTTTAGATTGGTATTTTGCACCCAGAAGTATAGACTAACTAATGCAAAATGGAAAATTTAAAGTTCTAAAAAGTTTGAACAATTAATCTGCAACGGTTGATGAAACAGCTATTATTAAATTTTCAATAAAAAGAGGAATTTGGGATGGGAATTGAGAAAATTTTATTCCTAAAACTTAGCGAGCCGTAGGGTGCGTTAGTTGTAACGTAACGCACCATTCGCTTCACACTCAAAAATCAGTTGCCTATGATTTTGTATTCAGACGTACAGGAGGTGCAGCTGCTGCACCATAATTTACTCGGCAACCAAGATTGAATACACTAGAGCCACATTCTAAAGGTACTACTTCACCTCTGAGCATGGCGCTACAGCTTACGTAACCGTCGCTATTGGTGTCCTTGATCATACATTCAATGGGTTGAGCATTGGCGTGTTTAGACCAATCTCTCATCCCCATACTGGCAATTATGTGTGCCCAAAAGAAATTAAGGGTAAATATGCCAATAGCAAAGATAGCTAAAATTGTACCGATGATTCCTGCTTTCACTTTCCAATTATTGAAAAATCCACTTACTTTAGCTTGAACTGGTTGTGTTGCCGAGGGAGTTGTAACTGTAGGAGTGGCAACAGGGGTTGAAGTTACAACGGTCGGAGATTGATTAGTTGTTTGTTCTGGTTGAGTTTCAGACATGGGAGCTTTCCTAATCCATTAACTCAGACTAAACTGGTCAGCGACCACGATCGGGGAAAGTAGTCACAGGACAACTGTAACATCTCCCATTGTGAGCTTCACTGCTCTGAAAAACTTACCCAAATCTAACTAAACTTGTTAATCTGACGTGGTGTTTTCTTCCTGCTTCCACCAAGGGTGTCGGCACCAACTTGTCCGCAGGCGTTATCTCTTTTCAGGTCGAGCCGACCTTACTTTTTCTTGAGGGGCATTTTCCAAATTCAGCGAGGCAATTCATCCGACATTTTTAGGTAAAACTTGCTGAGTATGTTCCAGATGTCTCACACAATACATTCTAGAAAAACTTGTTGTTTCCAACAACAACAGCACCCAAACTGGACTTACCGAGTGATTTCCTCTGTTAGTTAATTCAACTTGGAGAGACAATGAAAAACTTAGCTTCTGTTGTCTTACTCCCCTTTTTGCAGTTGAGGAAATATCAGTTTTCTAGTTGTTGAGTGCTGTTGTTAGTTAACACAAGAGATAGTAAAAGAAACAGCTTTTTTCCTCCTTAATTCAATAGTGGGCTTAGGCTGTAATCTTTATCTGAGAAGCTCTTGAAGCTTCTATTATTAATTTACCATCTTCCTAAAGATTTGCTTGGAAATGATAAATAACTTTACTTTTCCCTTGAAAGGAAATAATCAGACTATCTCAACTATAGGGAAATAATTCTGGGGAAAGGTTTTCTGCAAAGCCTCGTAACGCATGGGGGTTAGGATCGGGATGATGATAAGCAGGCGATCGCTAACACAGAGAATGTTAAAGAAAGCTCGTGCTATTAGATACCAAGTGCGATCGCAAATCATGTCATGTCTGACGATAGAACAAATAGGAGAAACGGAATACTAAGCTTGTGGGATAACCTGTTTTGTGTGAGTGCAAAGTTATGACATCAGATATTCATGAAGACGATCGCCAAGAAAGCGGTAGATACGATCCTCAAGATAATCCGGGAACCGTTGGCAGCAACAAGATATCAAGCTTTCCTAACTTCCGGGGAACGAAAGAAACAAAATTTTATTACCTTTAGCTTTCAGGCTTTCTTACTTTATCACTGAATAAAAGCGATCGAGTCTTTCCTGACTCTTTCCTAATACTTGTGTATCTAATTTCCCGGTTTTTGCTGCTTTCATTAAGGCATACATCGCATCGTAATATAAATCTTTATCATAAGAGAGCAAAATCAAATCTACCCCAGCATTAATCGATTTCACAGTAGCATTTTCTATGCCATCTTTGCTCCCATAAACCGCTTGCATTCCAAAATCATCGGTAATTAAAATACCATTATGTTGCCAGTTTTGGCGAATAATATCTGTCACTACTTTATGAGAAAAAGAAGCGGCATTTACTGGATCTACTGCCATTAATTTAGCGTGTCCAATCATCGTAAATGCTTGGGTATTTTTCATCACTTCCCGAAAGGGAACCCAATCATCATTAGTTAAATCTGCTAAAGAAGCATTTAATTCGGCTTCCGCAATATGGGTGTCAGTTTTGACTCTTCCTAAACCGGGGAAATGTTTAATTGTACATTTAACGTTGTATTTTTCTAATGTTTGGCAATACCACAAAGCAACTTTAGCGACGACTTCTTTATTTTCCGAAATCGCACGGTAGTTAATCTTAGAATATTTATCATTAACAACTCTGATTCCTTTGTTTAAATCAACTACTGGCGCAAAATTCAAATTCACCCCAATTTCTGCTAATTCTTGCCCTTGTTTAGCTGCATATTCAATGACTTTCTGTTTTTGTTGGTCGAGGTTTTTTTCATCATCAATTATTCTGGCTAAAGAAGGTAATTTAGTTAAGGGTGGTGATAATCTTGATACTATGCCTCCTTCTTGATCGGCAGCAACTAAAAGAGGAGGTAAACCTTGACTTTTGCGAATTTCTTGTAAGGTTTTAATTTCTTGTTTTACTTGCTCTTTCGTTTTGCCGATCACATTTCTGTTGGTGATAAAAACTCCCGCTACTCCTTGTTTTTCCACTAATAATTTTAGTTCTTCAAAATCTCTGTAACCAATGACGAAATGCTGACCTAAATTGACAATTTTTGGAGTTTCGGGAGTTTTGGGAGTTTTGGGGGTTTTGGGGGTTTTGGGAGTTTTGGAGGTTTTGGGGGTTTCTGGGGTTGCAGAGGTTAAATTTTCTAAGACAGTTTGTTTGGTTAACAAGAAATTTACTTGGGAAGCTGTAGCAATAGAAAGACTCAACCAAGCTAAGGCTACAATTATTACGCTAAGTCGTCTTCCTTTGCGGTGAAAGATTTTGTGAAAAGCCCAAATTTCTGTAAGAATTAGGAAGCTACTAAGAATGATAATTAGCCAAAATAAAAAGGTTCCCCAATCTGACCAAGCAGGGGTTCTAAAATAGAAAGCTAGGAAAAAAACACCAGAGGCTAAAGCTATTCTCAGTAGTCTACTTGAATTACTCATAAAAAAAGTACACCCCAACCTATCCTTACACCTAACTTTTTAGCTAAAATGCCCTTGGGCACCAACTTTGATTAAAACAATTCAATCTTGGGAGAGATGACAAGCTATTTTAATACTAAATTAGCTAAATTAATCTGCAACCAGAAACCTGTTTTGGGTGTTAGAGTCGTTGCAGTGACAAACTAGCAGTATCTTAAACTAAAAGTACGATTAGCGATCGCACAGCGATGCCAATGCCGAATATGATTGATGCTACTATTTCTGCCCAAACCTCTGATACTGAGACTTTTAACTGCACTTGGAGCGGAGAAATTTGTTCGATCGAAGGCGTAATGTACCTTCAATGTTCGGACAGCACACGCTTTCGCGTCGCACAAAAACTCCCCGAATGGAAGGAAGGAAAGCGCAGTTGGCAAATTATCCCCAGCACTGATTCTACAGGCGAAGTGTCTCAGGTGACGCTGGTTAGTTCGGAAGAATTAACCAGTGAAACAGAAGCAGCGGATATCTGTCAGTTAGTGGGAAGGGTGGTACAACTTGGTAAACGCAACTCTTTAGTTCAGTTTAAGATCAAGCGATCGGAACAAAAAACTATCAAGCTGACTTTACTGAATTCCCAAAATCTTAATCTGAAACTAAGTCAATTGCTCAAAGTGCAAGCGCAACGAGTGGGAAAATTTTTGCAAATTTTGAGTGCAGTATCTGTTGACGAAAATCAGGAAAGCAGTGGAGAATATCAAATTACACCTGTCTCAATTTTGCCAACTGTAGAACCTTCTAAAAAGTTACCATCGCCAGAATCTCCACCGCCAAATGATGCTGCTTTAACTGCACTTTTTGAAGAAACAAAAGAGTCAGGTTGGCAACTTGCGCCAGCAATCAAACGGCGTGATGGTTGGGAGTGGGAAGCAGTTTTGCCAACGACGGGAAAACGTGCCAGAGTATTGATTAAAGGGGAAAAAATTAAAGTTTATGAATATGCACCAGAGATTAAAGAAATAGTTGATAAGGCAAGCGATCGCGAAATAAAATTTGATGCTCAAGATAAAGTAAATACTAGATTAATTGTCCGTCCTTTGGGTGCAGCAAAGGGAATTGGTGCTTCTTGTTTTCAAGTATTTATTGGCCCTTATGAAATTGTAATGGATTGTGGCACTCGTCCGAAAGGTTACGATCCTTTGCCAGCATTAGATTATTTACAAAACCCAAATTTACTGTTAATTACTCATGCTCATCAAGATCATATTGGTGCAGTTCCGGTGTTTCATGCTCAGTTTCCGGGTGTCAGAATGATTTGCACTCCGGGAACGCGAGAAATTGCTCATGTGATGTTACAAGATTGTTTGAAAATTCAGCAAATGACTGAAGATTCGCCGGAACTTTTTGATGAGACAGATTTAGAAAGAACTTTGTTTCGGTTAGAAACTCAACCAATTGGAGTAGATTTTGAACCTTTACCGGGATTAAAGGTAAGATTTATTAATGCTGGTCATATTGTCGGTGCTGCTTGTATTTATATGCAGTATCGCGATCGATCTATACTCTACACTGGGGATTACAATACTACTTCGAGTCGGACAACGGAAGGTTTAAAATTAGCAGATTTGCCGAAAGCAGATATGTTAATTACTGAGTCAACTTATGGCGCAGATAACCATCCTAACCGGAAAGCGCAAGAGAGTGCTTTGTTGGAAGCGATCGCAGAAGTCGTGAAAAAAGGCGGTAATGTTTTAGTTCCAGCTTTTGCATTAGGAAGAGCACAAGAAATCATTTTAGCAATTCGCACATCGTCGGTATTTCATAATCTAAAAATTCCCATTTATGTTGATGGGTTAGTCAGAGCAGTTACCGATGTTTTTCGAGACAATTTAAGCTTACTTCCCCAATCAGTCAAAAACTTCGCGCAACAAAAACAAGAACCTTTCTTCGATCCTAATTCTACTACTTCTCCCGTCATCCCCATTACTTCGCCTAGACAACGACCTTTAGTAATGACAAAACCCTGTGTAATTATTGCTAGTTCCGGGATGTTAACGGGTGGTCCTTCAATTTATTATGCTACTACTTTGTTAGAAAGAGAAAACGCCGCTATTTTCATTTCTGGTTACACTGACGAAGAAAGTCCTGGTCGTTTGTTGCAAAGTCTCAACACAGGAGATACGGTAACATTAGAAGGCAGAGAGATAAATGTAAAAGCGCAAATTCGCAAATTTAACCTAAGTGCTCATGCGGACAAAGTGGGGTTAACTCAAGTAATTCATCGGGTAAATCCCCAGCATTTAATATTAATTCACGGTTCCCACGAAGCATTACATGAATTGTCGCGTGCTGGAGATTTAAAAGAGAAATATTATGTTCATATTCCCTCAGTTGGAGATGAAATTGTTTATGGACAAGCGCCGGGACATTTAAGTGCGAGAAAGTTGGTACAATTTGATTTACCGACAGAGTTTGAAGTGAATGTAGAAGCAGAAGTCGAAGGTGCTTGGATTAGGATACCGGAAGAAATTGTGGAATCAGATCCGCGTTGGCAACTGTTAGCTGGAAACGGGATTTTAAAAGCGAGATGGGAAGGTTTTCATTTAAAACTTAGTCCACTAACGCAGAAAGATATTGTGGTGGAGGAGGCGATCGCATCTGGGGAAGATTGTTGTGCAGTGTGTAACTTTTTCCGCGCCGGAAAATGCCAATCAGAAGAAAGTCCATTGTTTAGTTTTTCCGTAGATCCTACTAGTAAATGTTTAGAATTTATCAGACGGGGTGTAGTAGTTGAAACCTACTTAGAACCGGAAGATGAAGAGGAAATTTTCGCAGAAGAGGACGAAGAAATGGATGATTTTTACTTGCTTCCTGAAGACGAAAATTGAAAACTGTAGAGACGTTATATATAACGTCTCTACAGTTAGGTGTAAAACTAACCAACCGCAAAATCTGTATATTGACGCATAACAGGTGGATCTAAACCCAAAACAATATCTTGCTTTGGTACACCAAGATCAACTAATTTATTAGCAATACCAACCTCAGTTCCGTCCTGCTGCACCCAAATTTTACCATTAATAATATCCAGATGCAGAACAACTCCATAAACTCGTTTTGATCCTTGCCAACCTACATAAACAAGTTGATAACGATCGCGTTCGGTATCAAAAATTGTTTCTGCTTTAATGCGATCGTCCCAAACTAATTTAGAATGTTCAACAAGCAACTGTTGAATATAATTTCGATAGGTTTCTAAGGTTGCCATCGCTCAATTACCTCCAGTTCAGGATTGTAGCTTAATATATAGAGTTGATTTTGTTGCACAACTTCTTGAATAAACGGTGCAAGGAAGAATTGCTCGTAAATATTATTGGGTACTGCTAAATAAAGAATTCGCTCTTTTTCTTGAGTTAATAACGCTGCACGATAGGCGATAAATTGTCCCAAAGCTCCATAAAATTCGGAAATTTTAGATGGACTAAGAAAACTTTTAATCTCAACAGCAATTTTCCGTTCACCTTTTTCCGCCGCAATCACTTTTTCTGCACCTAAATCAATTGCTAAAGCAAAACTACCAGCTTGTAAAGGATAAGGATCGTGAGTAATTGACCATCCATCTTTTTGTAGTGCAGTTTTAACAACTGTGTGAAAAGCATCTTTAGCAGACATAACTATTTTTATTTTACAATAATTGTTTAAAAAGAAGATCCCGGTTGTTTTAAAAACTCAGCTTCTTCCGGCGTTGTCTCCCTGCCTAAAATTTGATTGCGATGAGGAAACCTACCGAAACGCTCAATTATTTTTAAATGTTGGATGGCATAATCAATACAATTAAGACTATCAGGATCGTCGCCTAATTGTTCAAATAATGCCAAAGATTGACGCTGATGTTCTAAATTTTCGCTATGCTGAAACGGTAAGTAAAAAAACCAGCGTTGTACGGGCAAAAATTGGCGATCGAACCCTCGTTCAACAGCATATTGCGCCAAAGCGAGTGCTTGCGGATCGGTAACAAAAGCTTTTGGACGATCGCGAAACATATTCCGAGGAAATTGATCGCACAAAATAATAAATGCTAAACAACTTTCTGGTAAATCTTGCCAATGATTAAGATTACCAGATGCCGCTAATTCATAATCAGATAAAAAGCGGGTTTTCACTAGTTGGTCAAATTCTGAGTTTCTGCTAAACCAAATATTGCGAGGTTTGCCATAATTGGATCGATCGGGCGTACCGAACCAAAAGTTTAAAATTTCCTGAAAATTCGCCATAATTAATTGAGATTGCTAGACTGTTTGATATTATTTAAAAACCAGATAAGCGGAAGAAAAGATGAAAGTAAAAGCAGCAGTTGCCCATAGTGCCAAACAACCTTTAAGCATTGAAATCGTTGATTTAGAAGGGCCAAAAGAAGGGGAAGTTTTGGTAGAAATTAAAGCAAGTGGAGTATGTCATACTGATGCTTATACTCTTTCCGGTGCCGATCCAGAAGGACTTTTTCCTGCTATTTTAGGGCATGAAGGGGCAGGAATTGTGGTGGAAGTGGGATCGGGGGTGAAAAGTTTACAAAAGGGCGATCGCGTAATTCCTCTTTACGTACCCGAATGTCGCAATTGCAAATTTTGTCTTTCCGGCAAAACAAATCTCTGTCAAGCTATTAGAGAAACCCAAGGAAAAGGCGTAATGCCAGATGGTAGCAGTCGCTTTTCTTTAAATGGCAAAATGCTACATCATTATATGGGAACTTCAACTTTTGCTAATTATACAGTAGTTCCCGAAATTGCCTTAGCAAAAATTCGGGAAGATGCACCTTTAGAAAAAGTTTGTTTGTTAGGATGTGGCATTACAACTGGAATTGGTGCAGTAATTAATACAGCAAAAGTGCAAGTTGGAGATAATGTTGTAGTTTTCGGTTTAGGAGGAGTTGGTTTAAGTGTAATTCAAGGTGCTAAATTAGCTGGTGCTAACATGATTATTGGGGTAGATATTAACCCAAATAAAAAGGCATTAGGGGAAAAATTAGGGATGACTCATTTTGTAAATCCTAAAGAAGTAGAAGGCGATTTAGTTCCTTATTTGGTAAACTTAACTAATGGCGGTGCTGACTTTAGTTTTGAATGTATTGGCAATGTCAAAATCATGCGTCAAGCATTAGAATGTTGTCACAAAGGTTGGGGAACTTGTGTAATTGTTGGCGTTGCTGGCGCTGGCGAAGAAATTTCTACTCGTCCGTTTCAATTAGTTACTGGACGAACTTGGAAAGGTACAGCTTTTGGTGGGACAAAAGGACGCACACATCTGCCAAAAATTGTTGATTGGTATATGGAAGGTAAAATAAATATTGATGATTTAATTACCGAATTCATGCCCATTGAAGATATTAACAGAGCTTTTGACTTAATGCACGCAGGTAAATCAATTCGGAGTGTGGTTACTTTTTAGATCCAATGACAGGCAATGACAGGCAGGATGCCTGTCCTACAAGATGGAAGATTCTTACCAATGACAAATGACAAATAAACAAATGACTGAATCAGGAATTTTTGTACATCAATTTGAACTTGGGCCTTGGGATAATTTTATCTACTTGATTGGCGATCGCGCAACTCGTACCTGTGCGGTAGTCGATCCAGCTTGGGACGCACCCACAATATTAACAGAAGCGGAAAAATTGGATGTGAAAATTACTCACATTCTCTGCACTCATAGTCACTTCGATCATGTTAATCGAGTCAACGAAATTTTAGAAGCAACTGACGCGCCAGTTCACATGATGGGAGAAGAAATCGATTTTTCAGGGTTTAAATGTGAAAACTTAGTGCGTCATTCTCCCAGCGATAGTTTAGCGATCGGTCAACATTTAGAAATTACCATGATGCACACACCCGGACATACTCCCGGATGCACAAGTTACCGTATTCCTGATGCTTTAGTCACCGGAGATACGCTGTTTGTAAATGGTTGTGGACGCTGTGACTTTGTTGGCGGCGATCCCGAAAGAATGTTTTACACATTGCAAGATTTAGTGAGAAAATTACCGCCAGAAACCACCATGTACCCAGGTCATAATTACGGTGACAAACCAACAACAACCTTAGATATGCAACTGCAAACAAATCCCTACTTACTCTTACCCACAGTCAAAGATTTTGTCAGTCACAGAATGCAAGGAAAAACCCCCAATACACCACTTCCCCCCGAACCAAAATGGCATTCTTAAATGCTCTCTTTCTTTCCTTCGCGTTCTTCGCGTCTTCGCGGTTAAATAAAAAGAAATTATGAGTGAATCAGAAGCGATCGCAAAAACCCCATCCCCGCGAACCCTAGAAACCTTAAAAAACGACTTCCGTCAACTTGGATTACAACCAGGAATGACAGTAATAGTACACAGTTCCCTTAGTTCTTTAGGTTGGGTTTGTGGAGGTTCAGTAACAGTTATTCAAGCTTTAATGGATGTCATTACGCCAAATGGTACATTAGTAATGCCTACCCATTCTGGCGAACATTCCGATCCAGCTACTTGGCAAAATCCACCTGTTCCGAGTGATTGGTGTTCAATTATTCGGGAAAATATGCCAGCTTTTGATCCTCAAATAACACCCACAAGGGGTATGGGAAAAATTGTCGAAACCTTTCGGAGTTATCCCAAAGTTTTGCGAAGTTATCATCCAGCAGTTTCCTTTGCAGCTTGGGGAAAACACGCCGAAACTATTACCAAAAATCACTCTTTAGATTACTCCCTTGGTGAATCTTCTCCTTTAGCTCGCCTTTATGATTTAGATGGTTGGATATTATTATTAGGAGTAACTTACGATAGTTGTACTTGTCTGCATTTAGCTGAATATAGAGTACCACATAAAAAAGAAGCTCTGCGTGGTACAGTGGTTTTGGAAGGCGATCGCCGAGTTTGGAAAAATTACCAAGATATTGAATATAATCAAGACAGTTTTGAGCAACTAGGTGCTGCTTTTGAACAGACTCAATCTGTCAAAATTTCGGCAGTTGGTTCAGCAGAAGCGAGATTTTTTCCAGTTAAGTCAGCAGTAGATTTTGCGGTAGATTGGTTGAGTAATAAATTAAATTACTAGTTATGAGCTTAAGCGTTTTCGATCCCCCTAAATCCCCCTTACCAAGGGGGACTTTGAATTCAGTTTCCACCTTGGTAAGGGAGACTTGGAATTCAGTTCCCACCTTGGTAAGGGAGACTTGGAATTCAGTTTCCACCTTGGTAAGGGAGACTTGGAATTCAGTTCCCACCTTGGTAAGGGAGACTTGGAATTCAGTTCCCCCCTTGATAAGGGAGACTTGGAATTCAGTTTCCACCTTGGTAAGGGGGACTTGGAATTCAGTTTCCACCTTGGTAAGGGGGACTTGGAATTCAGTTCCCACCTTGGTAAGGGAGACTTGGAATTCAGTTCCCACCTTGGTAAGGGAGACTTGGAATTCAGTTCCCACCTTGGTAAGGGGGACTTGGAATTCAGTTCCCACCTTGGTAAGGGGGACTTGGAATTCAGTTCCCACCTTGGTAAGGGAGACTTGGAATTCAGTTCCCACCTTGGTAAGGGGGACTTGGAATTCAGTTCCCCCCTTGGTAAGGGGGACTTGGAATTCAGTTCCCACCTTGGTAAGGGGGACTTGGAATTCAGTTTCCACCTTGGTAAGGGGGGTTAGGGGGGATCAACAATATGTGGAACTAAAGTAGAGGGAAAAATGCAAGAATCACAACGTCAAAGATCGTTGCAAGCGTTAGAACAATTTCTCGCCACTCCCTTAACAGATTTACTGCAAAAAGATAATGCTAAAAATGCGGAATCTGCAACTTTAACTTTGTTTCATTCCGTCGCTGCTACCGTTCCCGCTTACCAAGCGTTTTTAAAAGCACAAAATATTAACCCGGAAACTATTCAAAGTTTAGCTGATTTCTCCCAATTACCGCAAGTTACTAAAGAGAATTATCTAAAAGTATACTCATTAGCTCAATTATGCAAAAACGGAAAAATAGAAAGTTGCGATTTAATTGCTGCTTCCTCTGGTTCTACTGGTAAACCCACGTTTTGGCCTAGATTTTTCAGCGATGAGTTAGCAATTACTACTAGGTTTGAGCAAATATTTCATGATAGCTTTTTTGCTGATACTCGCCGGACTTTAGCTGTGGTTTGTTTTACTTTGGGAACTTGGGTAGGCGGTTTATTCACAACTAATTGTTGCCGCTATCTTGCTAGTAAAGGTTATCCGATTACAGTAATTGCACCGGGAAATAACAAAGAAGAAATTTTCCGAGTTGTGCAAGAGTTGGGGAGTGCTTTTGAACAGGTGGTTTTGTTGGGATATCCGCCATTTATTAAAGATGTGGTTGATACGGGAATTGCGCGAGGCGTTGAATGGCAGAAATATAATATTAAAATGGTGTTTGCGGGGGAAGTTTTTAGCGAGGAATGGCGGAGTTTAGTTGGGGAAAGAGTGGGATCGACTAATTTTTGTTATGACTCTGCTGCACTTTATGGAACTGCTGACGCGGGAGTTTTGGGAAATGAAACACCTTTGAGTATTTGTATTCGTCGTTGGTTGGCGAATCATCCCGAAGCGGCAAAAAGTTTGTTTGGAGAATCGCGTTTACCGACTTTGGTACAGTACGATCCTTTGAGTCGGTTTTTTGAAGTGGAAAATGGGCAATTGTTGTTTTCTGGGGATAATGGAATTCCTTTAATTAGATACAATATTTTAGATACTGGTGGGATAATTCCTTATGATGAAATGTTGAGGCTTTTGGGAGAATACGGGTTCGATCCGTTAACTGCTTTGACGCAAGAAAGAGGAGTTAGGGAATTACCTTTTGTTTATGTTTTTGGCCGATCGAATTTTACAGTTTCCTATTTCGGTGCTAATATTTACCCGGAAAATGTCACCGTTGGATTGGAACAACCTGTGATTAAAGAATGGGTAACGGGGAAGTTTGTTTTGCAGGTGAAAGAAGATGCCGATCGCAACAAGTCCCTCTCAATTGTGGTAGAGTTAGCACCAGGAATCGAAGCTAGCAAAGATAAGAAATTGGCGATCGCAAAGTCCATTCTTTCCCAACTGCGCCGACTCAACAGCGAATTTGCCAACTATGTTCCCGAAACATATCAAATGCCCCAAGTCACACTTACTCCTACAGGAGATCCAGAGTATTTCCCGATCGGCGTTAAGCATCGCTACACCCGCAACTAACACATTCAAAAAGGTACGTTGTTGCGCTTTAGCGCCTCTGTTTAGCGCTAAAGCGCAACAACGTACCTGACTTGAAAGCTTAAGACTTTGCCAAAAAAAAGCGCCTCTCAGAGTAGAAAGCATTATCGTGATAAGCGTTTGAACACTTGACATGAGGCGGAAGGTAGATGAGTAACTTCAGCCTGATTGATAAACAAGTCTTCATAACCAAGTTGTCAGACTTATTGACACTGAACTAAAAGGAGATTTTCATGACAGCTATTAAAGTAGGCATTAACGGATTTGGTCGCATCGGTAGATTAGTATTCCGCATCGGACTGAGTAATCCAGAAATTGAAATGGCTTGCATTAACGATCTTGTACCACCAGAAGCGATCGCCTACTTATTAAAATATGATTCCACACACGGTCGTTTCGCGGGCACAGTCGAAGCCAAAGAAGACGGCATCGTTGTTAACGGCAAGTTCATCCCTTGCGTATCGGTGAGAAATCCCGAAGAACTACCTTGGGGAAAAATGGGCATCGATTACGTAGTTGAGTCCACCGGACTATTTACCAGCTTTGACGGCGCATCCAAACACCTCACAGCAGGCGCGAAAAAAGTTTTAATTTCCGCCCCCACCAAAGACCCCGATAAAGTACCAACCTTAGTGATGGGAGTCAATCACGACAAATACGACCCCAGCAAAGATCACATCGTTTCTAACGCCAGTTGCACCACCAACTGTTTAGCCCCCGTCGCCAAAGTAATCAATGATAACTTCGGACTCGTCGAAGGCTTAATGACCACAGTTCACGCCATGACAGCCACCCAGCCAACAGTTGACGGGCCCAGCAAAAAAGACTTTCGCGGTGGACGTGGTGCAGCCCAAAACATCATCCCCGCTTCCACAGGTGCAGCAAAAGCCGTTACCCTAGCGATTCCAGAACTGAAAGGCAAACTCACAGGCATGGCTTTCCGCGTACCCACTCCCGACGTTTCAGCCGTTGACTTAACCTTTAAAACGGAAAAAGCCACCAGCTACAAAGAAATCTGCGAAGTCATGAAGGCAGCATCGGAAAACGAACTCAAAGGAATTTTGGGTTACACCGAAGATGATGTAGTCTCCAGCGACTTTACCACAGATCCACATTCCAGCATTTTCGACGCAGGTGCTGGAATCGAATTAAACTCGAATTTCTTCAAAATAGTTTCTTGGTACGACAACGAATGGGGTTATTCCAGCAGAATGGTTGACCTAATCCTGGCAATGGCAGCCAAGGAAAAGGCGCTTCAGCCAGCTTAGAGGAGATGGGGGGATGGGGGGATGGGGGGATGGGGGGAGTTCCTTAATTTACATCAACAACTCTCCCCACCTCCCCACCTCCCCACCTCCCCACCTCCCCACCTCCCCACCTCCCCAATCCCCAGTCCCTAATCCCCAATCACCATGAGAGTAGCAGTTTTTAGCACTAAACCTTACGATCGCCGTTTTCTCGAAGCAGCTAATGAAAAACATGGGCATGAATTAGAGTTTTTTGCTGCTGAATTCAATGCTAATACTGCTCCTTTGGCGGCAGATTTTCCGGCTGTTTGTATATTTGTAAATGACAATGCTGATGCTAAAGCATTGGAAATTATTGCTTCGCGAGGCACAAAATTATTGGCTCTCCGTTCTGCTGGTTTTAATCATGTAGATTTACAAAAAGCCGCAGATTTAGGACTTACGGTTTTGCGCGTTCCGGCTTATTCGCCTTATGCGGTTGCTGAACACGCCGTCGGTTTAATTTTAACTTTAAATCGGAAAATTCACCGGGCTTATAACCGAGTGAGGGAAGGGAATTTTGCTTTAGAAGGATTGATGGGTTTTGATATTCACGATCGCACAGTCGGCGTAATTGGTACGGGGAAAATTGGGCAAATTTTCGGCAACTTGATGCAGGGTTTTGGTTGTCAAATTTTGGCTTACGATTTATATCCTAATGCTGAATATGCGGCTTCTGGTGCTAAATATGTGGATTTACCAGAATTGTTTGCCAACTCGGATATTATTTCTCTACATTGCCCTTTGACTCCTGAAACTTACCACATAATTAACGATTGGGCGATCGAGCAAATGAAACATGGAGTAATGCTCATTAACACCAGTCGCGGCGCATTAGTTAATACCGAAGCAGTGATCGCTGGGTTAAAATCTGGCAAAATCGGTTACTTGGGTTTAGATGTTTACGAACAAGAAGAAAACTTATTCTTTGAAGACCTTTCTACGGAAATTATTCAGGATGACGTTTTTCAGCGTTTGTTAACTTTCCCCAATGTAATTGTAACCGGACACCAAGCATTTTTCACTGAAGAAGCAGTGCGAAATATTTGTGAAACAACCCTAAGCAATGTGAGTGATTTTGAGCAAGGCATTACTTCTAAAAATGAAGTTAAAGCCCCACAAAAAGCAGCTGCTAAATAGGTTCGTTGTAAGGACTTTAGTCCTAGTTCGTTTTAAGCGGAGAGTGTCAATGTAATAAATCGTGCATTACTTCTAGTAATTCTTGAGTTGAGTAAGGTTTAGGTAAAAATTTGTTAGCAGTGGTATTTCCTACATCTTGTAAATGTGTACCGGATACTAACCCACTAGAGGCAATTGTTTTGACTTCGGGATTGATTTTTTGTAGGGTGCGAATAGTCTGAGTACCATCTAATACTGGCATCATTATGTCTACTAATACTAGTTTAATATCGTTTTTATGTTCTACATAAAGAGCGATCGCTTCTACGCCATCTTTCGCAGTCAAAACTTGGTAGTTATAAGCGGTTAAGGTACTCTTAGTAATTTCTCGAATCGCAGCTTCATCATCTACCACTAAAATTAATTCACCGTTTCCCATTGGTAATTCCCAATCTTCCTCATATAAATCTGCTGCTGCTTCTACAGCGGGAAGATATACTTTAAATTCACTACCTTTGCCTAATTTGCTGGAAACAGTAATAAATCCCTTGTGACTTTTGATAATTCCAATCACAGTGGAAAGTCCTAATCCGGTGCCTTTACCAACTTCTTTAGTAGTAAAGAAAGGTTCAAAAATGCGATCGAGAATTTCTGGAGCAATGCCAACTCCTGTATCATTAACCGTAATTACTACATAAGATCCAGGTTGGACATCCATTTGTAATTGGGCATCATTTTCGGTAATTACTAAATTCTCGGCGCTAATAGTTAAACTGCCACCTGTAGGCATAGCATCACGGGCATTAACACACAAATTCATTAACACTTGATGCAGGTGAGTAGCATCACCACAAACTGCCCACAAGTCCCTGGATACATCAGTGTAAATTTCGATCGCTCTGGGAAAAATCTCTTCAACAATTTTCTTAATTTCCTTAATCAAATGGCGAATTTGTAAAACTCCATGTTCACCATCTAATCCCCGTGCAAAAGATAAAACTTGTTTGATTAATTCACTACCTCTTCTGGTGCTATCTTCGAGAATTTCTAACCATTGTTGCCCTTGGGCGCTAGTAATTTGTAATTTTAAAAGTTGTACTGCCATGAGAATGGGAGCTAAAATATTGTTCAAGTCATGGGCAATTCCTCCTGCTAGAGTGCCAATGCTTTCCATGCGTTGCGATCGCAAAAATTGTCGCTCCATCAATTGTTTTTGTGTAATATCAGTATTCACCATTAAAATTGCTTTTGGTTCTCCTACTGAATCACGCACTAAACTCCAACGACTCTCAACAACAATTTCCTTGCCATCTTTTGTTACCTGTTGTAATTCTCCCTGCCATTCCCCTTTGCTGCTAACAGTTTGATAGATATTTTCCACCTGTGGAGGTGTTTCCCAATAGAGCAAATTATTAGCACACTTGCCTAACACTTCTTCTTTTTTCCAACCGTAAAGTCTCTCTGCTCCTTTATTCCAAAATAAAACCCGATGATTTAGGTCACGAACTAAAATTGCATCTGTTGTCACATCAAGTAAAGCAGCTTGTTGGCGGATTTTTTGTTCTGCTAATTTGCGTTCAATTAGTTCCTGTTGTACTTGTTGATAAAGTTGTGATTGTTGAATGGCAATTTCTAATTGAGTCGCCAATTGTTTCAGCAATTCTATTTCCCAATTTTGCCATTTTCGCGGATTTGAACAATGATGAGCCACCAATAAACCCCATAATTTATTTTCCTGTAAAATGGGGACAACTAAATTGGCACGAACTTGAAATTGAGCCAGTAAATTAATGTGGCAAGGCGATAAACCTGCGGTCAAAATGTCTTCTACTGCTTGAATTCCACCTCGTTCATAACTCTCTCTTCGAGCCGTATCTTTGAAGAAAGAATCTGAGATTTTTTCTCCTAAAATTGGCTGCCAATTCGGAGCAACTGATTCTACGGCAACAACTCCACTCCAGTCTGGATCGAAGCGGAAAATCAAAACGCGATCGCTCTCCAGTAACCGCCGAACTTCCGTCACAGTAGTATTAAGAATTTCATCTAAATCTAAAGATTGGCGAATTCTTTGAGCAATTTCTGCAACTAATTTTTCTCTTTGGGCTTGTTGGCGTAAAGCTTCTTCTGCTTGTTTGCGATCTGTAATATCGTTGCGAACAGCAATATATTGATAAGGATTTCCTTGAGCATCCAAAAAGGGAACAATTGTCGTATCTACCCAGTAAATACTACCATTTTTAGCCCGGTTCCTAATTTCCCCTTTCCAAACTTTGCCTTGAGAAATTGTGCTCCAAATATTCTGAAAGAAGGCTTTTGGATGATAGCCAGAATTAATAATACGGTGATCTTTTCCTAGTAATTCTTCCCGACTGTAACCAGAAATTTGGCAAAATTTATCGTTAACATATTGAATTACACCTTTATTGTTGGTAATAGCAACGATCGCAGATTCATCCAAAGCAAATTTGAAATCTGCTAATTCTTTATGGGACTTTTGTAAAGTTTCTTCTGCCCGTTTGCGCTCAGTAATATCTTGGGTTATTTTAGAAAAACCGCAAATTTTTCCGGTGCCATCCTGCAATGCTGTAATTACTACATTTGCCCAAAAGTAAGAGCCATCTTTCCCCACGCGCCAACCTTCATTTTCCACTCTACCAACTGTTGCTGCTATTTCTAATAGTCTATCGGGTTTTCCCTGGGCTACATCTTCAGGTGGATAAAAACGAGAAAAATGTTGTCCAATAATTTCCTCTGCTTGATAACCTTTGATTGCTGATGCGCCTTTATTCCAACTAGCAACATAGCCGTTAGCATCTAATACAAAAATGGCGTAATCTTTCACTCCATTAAGCAACAGACGGAAACGTTCTTCACTTTCATGCAAAGATTTTTCAGCTTTTTGACGATCGCTTTCTGCTTGTTTACGCTCAGTAATATCTTGCCAACTACCCACTATTTCGCTCGGATTACCCGCCCCATCACGTAGTAGTTTTAATTCGTCATAAGTCCAATGATAAGTACCATCTTGGTGCAAAAAGCGATACTCATAACTATGGTGTCCCTGTGCGAATAAAATTGGTATTGCTTCGGCAATTAGAGTCACATCTTCTGAATGAACATGAGCGAACCAAAAATTGGGATCGTTCAGAAAATCCTCTGCTGAATAACCAAATAAAGCAGTAACATTTTCACTAACGAAAGTTGCTGGGTAACTCGCCGTTGGTTTGCAGCTATAAATCACAACCGGACTAGTCTTTAATAAATGTTGTAATCTTTCTTGAGTTTTTAGTAATAATTCTTCGGTTTGCTTGCAATCGGTAATATCTTGACCTATGCCGATCGTCTTCCCATCAGAAAGCTTCACATTTGCCCAACTAGTATTGGGCACCCGACCATCTTTAACATGAGTTTTCAAATCTTGCCATTGCTGATATTCTGCCTTTTGAATAAACTCCCAAACTTGTTGTCGATACTGTGGATCGGGATAAAATTTCGTCAAAATATCCGGCGAGTCTTCTAATTCCTCTAAAGTCCAACCTAAAGCATTTACCAACTCTTGGTTAATCATTTGCAGCTTTCCTTCTCGCGCAAAAAAGCCCATCATCACAGGAATATGAGCAAAAATAGCGTGCAAAATTTCCTTTTGTTGCTGAGTAACTGCATTTAACGCTTGATTTACAGATGTGCTATTACAAACCACTTGTAACATTTGTTTTTGGGCTATTAGCAAACTCTGGGTTTGCTGAAATTCTGCTAAATTTTTCCGTAATTCTAGCTGAGCGATCGCCTGATGGCTTAATACTTGAAGTGCGGAAATTTGTTTTTTTGTCAACTCTCGAGGAATCCGATCGATCGCACATAATGTCCCCAAAGCAAGCCCATCAGATGTAATTAAAGGCGCACCTGCATAAAATCTAATGTAGGGTTCTCCAGTTACTAAAGCATTATTCGCAAATCTCCCATCTTTCCGAGCATCCTCAACAATGAACGGTTCTTTTTGCAAAATAGCATAATTACAAAAAGCTACATTCCGGGGTGTTTCGGTAACTCTCAGCCCTAGTTTAGATTTGAACCATTGCCGCTCTGCATCTACTAAACTAATTAAAGCGATCGGTGTCTCACAAATCTGGGCGGCTAAATTTGTTAAGTCATCAAATACTGCTTCTGCTGGAGTATCCAATATTTGATACTGCTCCAGCGCTGCTAAACGTTTCTTTTCATGATCGGGAAGAACAGCTTTCATAATAAGTACAGGGATTTTTGGTGCGATCGCAATAAACTAAACGATTAAAGTCCTCTATTATTGGAATACCCTTTACCGGGCTAGCTGATAAAATTACTTAACAATTAGTTATTTATTTTTTGAAATAAAATACTTTTTTTCGGAAATGAAACTTTTTCCTAAACTTTGACTAAAAATCAATTTTTTTACTTTTACCTATTTTTCTATAGTTGTAACAAGTTTAATGTAAAACGGGATGTCATCTGAGGATCTTTATTCTCTTATTACAATAGACGAGCTTCCTTAATTAAACAGATTAAAGGAACGAACCCAGCCTTACCTTGGTACTCAATAATTGTTGCCACAACTTTGCTAACTGATGATAGCGATCGCACTACACCTCTTAAGGAATATTTAATTTTAACACCCCTGACAGATTCAGCATCATTTTACTTGCCTTAGCTTAGAGTTAAGCTAACCAAGTTACCTTGTTGATTATGAACTATGAATACAGTCATCCCCGGAAGCAAAATTTACAGTTGGATTCCTTAGAAGAGGAAATTCTACTTGGATTACAAATATGTGGAGAACTTTTAGTTCAATCTAAGGATATTATGTTAGGTGCGCTAGCCTATCAAGGTTGGTTAGAGCATGGTCGCTGTTTGGTGATAGTTAACCTACCCAATGTCAAAGATGTTTCCGGTGCAATTGAATTACCAATGGGGTTAATGCTGCACAACGATCCAGGAATTAAGTTTTTTGGAGCAGAAGATTTGCTCGAACAATATAATCCTCAAACTGAAGGAGTATTGGTTGTCTCTCACACAAATTTAAATTACTGTATTGCTTGTGCTTGTATATTTGCTCCTAGCTTTCCCCCACAAATTTGTTATGAAGAAATCATGAGTAGACCTTGGGAATTTGACATTGGTTGATTTCTTCACAGATGATTGGTAGTAGGTAGTAGGTAGTGGGTAGTGGTATTCCTACTAGCTACTACCACCCTCAATCTGACTAACTACCAACTTGAGTTAATTAGTCAGTGCAGTTTTTTAAACATGGTTTTTCCCTTGACAATTGACTAGTTTTCTGTATAAGATTTAGCTGCAATAAAGTAACTAGTTACTCAGA
This sequence comes from Floridaenema flaviceps BLCC-F50, assembly GCF_041929275.2. Taxonomy (NCBI): domain Bacteria; kingdom Bacillati; phylum Cyanobacteriota; class Cyanophyceae; order Aerosakkonematales; family Aerosakkonemataceae; genus Floridanema; species Floridanema flaviceps. Next base: position 2,127,436 of record NZ_JBHFNR020000001.1, read on the forward strand.
ATTTATTTTAATATTTAATAGCGGTAATATTTCCCTGTACCCTCCAGCCGGAAAAATCCTCTCCCCCCCCATTTCACTAAACCATTGAATCCGCTAAGATATCAAAGCACACCAAACTTAGCAAAGTAGGGAAACTCCGGTGCAAGTCCGGGGCTGTGCCGCAGCTGTAAGCGAAAATAGATTAGGTAGTTTTTCCACTGTCTACATCGCTAGCCAGAACGCCTACTTATTAACGTCCACTTTATTTTCCTGCGTCGCACAGGAAAAAGGATAATTAATTAATGCCTACTGTAAGTTTATCGACTTTGACCACTGTAACGGATTTAGAATTGCCTACATTGCCCCTACAAAGACCATTATTAATGATTGGTCATGGAACTAAAGATGAAGAGGGAAGACAAAGTTTTTTAGATTTTGCTGCTGCTTATCAAGAATTGGATCGATCGCGCCCCGTAGTCCCATGTTTTTTAGAACTAACTGGCCCGACAATTCAAGAAGGGATCGATCGCTGCATCGAACAAGGATACACAGAATTCTCAGTTTTACCAATTTTATTATTTGCCGCCCGCCACAACAAATTTGATATTACCAATGAATTAGACCGCGCCAAAATTAAATATCCCCAACTGAAATTTCACTACGGTCGGCACTTTGGAATTACCCCGAATATATTGGAATTGTGGCGATCGCGTCTAACTCAACTTGACAACGAAAAATATCCCCGTTCCGAAACAGTTTTATTATTTGTCGGACGTGGTTCCAGCGACCCAGACGCTAACGGCGACGTTTACAAACTAGCACGAATTCTTTGGGAAGGAAGCGGCTATTCCACAGTAGAAACCTGCTTTATCGGCATTACTCACCCACGATTAGAAGAAGGATTTCGTCGCGCCAGACTTTACCAACCCAAGCGAATAATCGTTTTACCTTACTTTTTATTTACCGGACTTTTGGTAAAAAAGATTTTCGACGTTACCGCCCAACAACAAACCCAATTTCCCGAAATAGAAATGGTTTGTTTGCCAGAAATGGGCATTCATCCCCAACTATTTCAAGTAATGCGAGAACGGGAAATAGAAACCCAATTAGGCGAAGTCCAAATGAACTGTGAAATGTGCAAATTCCGCCTTGCTGCTGTCAGTAAAAACGGCAATGGACATAGCCACAGTCACGGACATTCCCACGATCATCATCACCATCATCATCATGAGCATAATCACGATCATGGGCACAGTCACGACCACTCACACCCAGCTGTAGATCCTTACGCAGATTTAGAAAAATATCATCAAAAAATCTGGCAAGCACCTTAACTACTAACCAGATCCCCGACTTCTTCTGTGAAGTCGGGGATCTAGATATCATATTCAGTAAAATCTAAACTCCTAACATTCAAAATGAGCAAAGAATTTCGCATAGGGGAAAAAGTCCGAGTCGTAGCATTACCACCTTACGTGAAAACTGCCGAACCGATGCCAATGCTACGTCCACCAGATGTAATTAAGTTAGGAGAAGAAGGAGTAGTGATCGATCGCCGTCCCGGAGGTTATTGGGGAGTGCGCTTTGCCAGAGGCAACTTTTTACTCGACACTCAGTATATTGAATCTACTTAGCTTGACACAGATCCCCGACTTCTTCAGATCCCCGACTTCTCTAAGAAGTCGGGGATCTGAAGAAGTCGGGGATCTTGCCCTTCACAACAAACTTTCTGGTGAAATTATTCCTTCTTGAGCCATTTTTTCAATCACTTGCAGTCCGCGAGGGTCGCCAACTCGTAACAGAGAAGCTTTCGCGTCTTCCCTGACTCCCATATCGCGGTCTTCTTCCATCACTTGAATTAAAGCATCGATCGCACCAGCATATACTACATTTGATGGTAGTTCGCGACAGAGTTGCCCCAAAGACCAAGCGCAGTTACTCCGCACCGCTGCGACTGGATCTTGAATTAAAGCTTCAATTAACGGGGGAATGGAAGCGACTACTGCTTCGTAGCCTAACTCAGCCATTTGCGCCAAAGAACTAGCTGCCCATAAACGTACAGCCGAAATATCAGTTCGTAAAGCATCAGTCAGGGGGGCGACAGAACGGCGATCGCGACAGTTCCCCAGCGCCCAAACAATGCCTTTACGGACATAACCATTCCAATCTCGGTTTAATTGGTTAATTAACGGTTCTACCGCATCAGCACCCGGGTTACGCCCCAAACCATAAGCCGCACTTACCCGCACCAACGGACAAGCATCTGTCAACAAACGAATTAAATGGGGAATGGCGCGTCGATCTTGTAACTCACAAAAAGCTCTGGCTGCTAGCATTCTTTGCGACGTTTCGGCTGCATTCAACAGCGCCAACATTGCCTCTGGATCGGGTTTAGCAACCTCTTCTTCTTCCAGTGGTTCTAGCTGATCTAAGGGACTTTGCAGATCAGCTTCCGGGTCAAGTAGGGTCAGGTCGTCGTCATCATACATAATTCTCAATTACCTTATCAGACCTGATACCATCAGTCTGTTACTCAGGTTAGCGATCGATAAATCTATTTGTTGTTGATGGTAGAGAGGCACAAGAAAGGAATCTTTCATTTTTCCCTACTTTTGTAAATAAACACTAAGCAACTGCAATTAATTTTACGACCAGGCTCAAACTTAAAATCATAACGTTATTTTTCAAGTTTTGTTCTTTATTTTAGTATATTGGACTACAGAAAGACTAAATTGAATAGCAACTCTTAAACATCAGGAGCAGAATGTGACAGATCACCTAGAACAATATCGACGGTTAGCCCGTGCAATTAGATTCGTTCCCCCTTTGCCAGAATCTCATCTAGCAGAAACAAAGGAAAATCATTCTAGCTGGGCTTCATCAGTATCGCATTTTCCCGCGACAAACACACCATCACCCACAAAACCAGAGGAAAATTTTGGCCCACCTCCCGATCCATCGGAACATATAGCCGCTTTGGTACAGAAAGCGGTTTCTGGGCATACTGTTTTGCCAGTTACTTATAGTGTTCAGGAAAATGTAGGCGATCGCATCAGTCGATTAAACCAAAACACAGAAACTCAACAGCATAAACCATTAATCATTCTGCCAAAAATTCCCGCTCCCGATCCCAACTGGACTGGGCCCACTCCAGTTATTCATCAACAAAATGCTGAGGTCGAAGTAGCAGCAAATCATCCACCAGAAACTTCAACTAATGGCAAGTTGTCAGTTGAACAAATAGCTTCAGCAGAAATAAAATTACAGGAAAATTCAATTCTTCCAGTATTAGAAACACCACCTTCAGAGGAGTTAGTAGTAACACCTTTGAACAACGAAAATTCTGCTATAGAAACTCCATCAGAACTAGTAGAAGTTGGTACATTAGCAACAAAAATTGCGCCAGTAGAAACATCAGAAACTGAACCATCTTCAGAGATTGTTGTTGAGCCGGAAACAGTTACCGAAGCACCTATTCAAGAAACTGTTGTTACTGAAATAACGGAAAATTTAAATGTTCAAGAAACAGTAACAGAACAGCTAAAAAATGTTGCCGATTTGCTCACAGAAGTATCCGAAAAAGTACCAACCCCTGAACCAACAACAACTAAAAAATCATCAACTAAAAAATGGCTGATCGCAGAAGTTGTCTGTCCTAAATGTGGTTCTAACAAAGTTAAAGAAAAAGGATACACTAACGGTCAACAAAAATACACTTGCAAAAACTGCGGTAAACGTTGGCGTGTTGATTTAGAACCAAATGGGGAAAATGATTAACTAGTCAAGAAAACCCAAAGTACGTTGTTGCGCTGTCTTCGCTATACAAGAGCGCTGAAGCGCAACAACGTACCTAAGAAATCCTCTTCACCATCCACAGAGATTGAGGTTGATAACCTAATTGGGAATATAAGTTAATTGCTGGTTGATTGGATTGAAAAACTTGGAGACTGATTTGGCGATCGCCCCGACTTTTTGCCCAATCTTCGCCCAATAGCATTAAACTTTTCCCAATGCCTTGGCGACGATGTTCGGGAGCAACATAGAGGAGAAAAATGTGGGCATGGCGATCGCCTTTTACCTGATCGATTCCATTACCCACCCATAAACAACCTACTTTAATCGCCGCAGCATTTACCACCTTTTCTTCCACCCACCAAACCGGAGTTTCCTGCGAAAAATACTTCTCAACCGTAACAGCTAAATGGGAAAAATCCTGCTCAGGAAACAGTTCTTGGTAAGTTTTCTGCATAAACTTCACCAAAGTAGCCCGATCTAAACTCGAACCAGTAACAAATTGATAGTTTGCGGGTAGTTTGTAGACCATCTAGGAAGCAGAAGTTACTTCTTCAACTGGTGCGGGTGCTGCCATATCCGCAGGTAAAAAGATGCGCGAACTCACTGCTAGTAAAGCGACTAAAAAGACTAGTAAAATCAAAAAAGGAGCAACGTACTGACGAAAAATAGCCATAGTTTAGAATTGTCCGGTTTGAGCGAAAAAATTGTTTTCCGAAACCTTTTCCAGTCTCTATATTACAGTTTACAACTAGATTTCAAAATCTTCTCTTTCATCTAATCCAGGTCTGGGCATCGGTTGAGGTCGAGGATTCCAAGGAGCGACAATAGGTAAAAGCGCTAATCCTGGTAAAGCTGCGAAAATACTGATTAGGAAAAATAAAGGCCAACCTGTTTTTGCTGCTAAAAAGCCGGAAGGAGCAACCAAAAGGTCTCGACTAACAGCCATAAAACTAGTGAGCAAAGCGTATTGAGTAGCCGAAAAACGCTGGTTACAAAGACTCATTAAAAAAGCCACAAAACCCGCTGCTGCAAGTCCTCCGCAAAAGTTTTCCACATTGATACTCAACACTAAAAGCGGATAATTTTTTCCAGCTTGCGCGAGGACAAAATAACCAATATTACTTAAAGCTTGCAGTAAACCAAATATCCACAAAGAGCGATTAATGCCGATTTTACTGAGAATTGCACCTCCGGTTAATGTTCCCACAATCGTAGCAATTAAACCCATTCCACCACGAATTGCACCGATTTCTTTTTGAGCGAAACCAGTTTTAATTAAAAAGGGAGTGGAAAGACTGCTCAAGAATGCGTCACCAAGACTGTAAAGGACGATGAATAGCAGAATTACAAAACCTAAAAGTAAGCCATGTCGGTAGAAAAAATCGCCAAAAGGTAAAACAACTGCTTGTTTTAAAGATTCGGGACGATTTTCGTCTTCTGGTGGCTCTGGCGCAAAGAATGAGGCGACTACACCGACGAGCATGAGGAGGGACATTAACAGAAAAACAGAAGGCCAAAGGATGCTATCAGCGAGAATAAAAGCTACGGAACCTGTGGCTAAAAGGGCGAGACGATAGCCTAAAACGAAAACGGCTGCACCAGCGCCCATTTCTAGTTTTTCTAAAACGTCGGTGCGGTAAGCGTCAGCAGCAATATCTTGGGTAGCGCCGAAAAAGGCAATTAATACGGCATTAATGGCGAGAAGTTGTAAAGCTTGTCCCGGTTTTTGGAAGTAGAGGGCGGCGATCGCTAAAATTAAAGCTACTTGAGTAATCGCCAACCAACCACGCCTGCGCCCTAAAAATGGGGGTACATAGCGATCGAGTATAGGCGACCACAAAAACTTCAGGGAATAGGGCAAATTTACCAAAGCAAACAACCCAATGGCACCTAAATCAACTTTTTCCACAGTCATCCAAGCTTGCAGGTTGCTTCTCGGTAACAAAAAAGGCAACCCAGAAGAAAATCCTAATAACAAAAGAGCCGCCATTTTGCGACTCTGGAAAACTTTGAGAAAAGACGGAAAAGATTTCACAACTAATTAAATAACTCCTCTAAACTTTGAGTTATCTTCGCACAAAAAGGGACTGGGGACTGGGGACTGGGGACTGGGGACTAGGGATTGGGGAGTGGGAAAATTTTGAGTTTTGAGTTTTGAGTTTTGAGTTTTAAGTTGGAAAGTTGGATGAGTTTTAAGTTAGGTACTTTTCTTGCTCCCCTGCTCCCCTGCTCCCCTGCTCCCCTGCTCCCCTGCTCCCCATCTCCCTTAATAGTTGCGCCAAACACCGACTAATGTTCCTTGGAGTTGGACTTCTTGTGCTGGTGCTTCGATGGGTTGATATTTGGCGTTGGCGGGTTTGAGGATGACGCGATCGCTTTTGCGGTAAAAGCGTTTTAAAGTTGTACCATGTCCTTCAACTCTCGCGGCTACAATTGTGCCATTCTTCACTGTGTCGGGTTGGGCGACGGGGCTCAGAATTACTAAATCACCATCAGCAATATGATCTTCGATCATGCTGTCGCCCATTACCCTTAAAGCATAAGTTTTTGGTGGTAATGCGTTGGCAAGGTCGAGTTTTTCTACGGAATCGGTGTAAGGTTCTACCATGCAACCTGCGGCGATCGCTCCTAAAATCGGTACGCTACTACTAGGTTCGGTTTCTATTTGCGATCGCAAAATTCTATAAGTGCGAGCTTTGCCATCTGACCAAGTAATATATCCTTTTTCTCGCAAATGATCTAAGCGACTTTGGACGGGTGCTGGCGATTTTAAATTCATCGCTCGCATCATTTGTCTAATTGACGGGGCATAATGATGCTGGTTGATGTATTCAACTAGCCAGTCGTAAAGTTCTTGTTGAGCTTCTGTGAGGGTTTCCATAGTAGAATTCCGGGTAAGTGTTCTAGACAGTTTGTGATTAGTTATGAGCGATCGATTCATCACTCAAAAATTTATCTTCTAGAACATTCGTACTATTAAAAACCCCTTTTTGTCCAGTATTTTATAAAAAAGGATATAGGTTGAATTAAAAATTGGCGAGGAAAATCTCAGCATTTATGCTGGAATATATCTTAGTTTTTTTGCTTTGAATAATTCAAGAGTTAGACGACAACACTAAATATGGGGGGATGGTGCGTTACGTTTCCCTAACGCACCCTACGGATGGAATTAATCTGCGCCGAGTAAACTTGCTAATAAAGCTTTTTGGGCGTGCATTCGATTTTCTGCTTGATCCCAAAGTCTAGACTGTGAACCTTCCATGACTTCATCTGTAATTTCTTCGCCACGATGAGCAGGTAAACAATGTAAAACAATGGCATCTTTGTCAGCCACACTCATCAATTGTTCGTTGACTTGATAAGGTTGAAAAACGGGAATTCTATTATCAGCTTCAGCTTCTTGACCCATACTAGCCCAAACATCTGTGTAGATAACATTTGCGCCTTTAGCAGCAGCAATAGGATCGGTTGTAATTGTAACTTCTGTGCGATCGCCTGCGATCGCCTTAGCTTTTTCTGCTATATTTGGGTCTGGTTGGTAATCGCTTGGTGAAGCAATTCTCACATTCATTCCCACCATCGCACAACCGAGCATTAGGGAATTAGCCATATTATTCCCATCTCCAACGTAAGTCAAAGTTAAACCTTCCAACTTACCAAAACATTCTTTTGCGGTTAATAAATCTGCCAAAACTTGACAAGGATGTTCTAAGTCAGTTAAAGCATTAATTACCGGAATTTTGGCATAATCAGCAAAAGTTTGTAACTCCTCTTGTTTAAAGGTTCTGATTGCTAAGATATCTAAATACCGATCCAAAACTCTGGCGGTGTCTTGTACTGGTTCGCCACGACTGACTTGGGTAACATTAGGATTAAGGTCAATTACTTGTCCTCCCAGTTGGTACATCGCCACAGTAAAACTTACCCTAGTTCTAGTCGAAGCTTTGGAGAAGATTAACCCCAGAACTTTGTTACAGCGAATATTTACTTTTTTGGATTTCATTTGTGTAGCGAGATCCAAAAGTTGTAATACTTCTTCTGGAGTTAGGTCTGCTAGACTTAATAAATCTCTGCCTTTGAGTGTTTCCATGCTTTTTCCTAAATTGTTGTGAAATGCGATCGTCCTGAGAATTTTCTCAAGAAATCAGCATTTTAAAAAGCTAACAGATCTTTTCCCTTAAGCCTAGCCACATCTTTGGCATTTTCTGACATTTATGTACGTTGTTGCGCTTCAGCGCTCTTCTGATCTTGGTAAAAAGAGCGCTAAAGCGCAACAACGTACATGAGCTTAATCTGATTTATAATAACAAATAAAGATTGGTTGTTTATTGAGAGCAACAAAAAATGACTCAGCTATCTGAAAATCAAACTCCGCGTCGAGGCAGAGTATTTCCAGAACGCCAATTATCTCCCGAAGAAAAAGCACTTCGTCAGGCTGAAGGTGAAGAATTTGCCAACCGTTGTCGGGTGATTTTTGAACGAGTTAAACCGGAACTAATTAAGGAGCATTACGATTGGTTTATTGTGATTGAGCCGGATAGTGGCGACTATTTTATAGACGCAGATGAAATGGTGGCAATACAAAAGACTCGTGAAAAATATCCTCATACAAAGAGTCTCATTATGCGTCTAAATGAAACAGGAACCTGTGGCAGAATATGATTACAGGCGAATTTAACAGTAAGGGAGAGTTAATTTTTGAAATAGGTTTGATTGCTGCTGATGGTGAAATTATTGAAGTTAAAGCACTCTTAGATACAGGTTTCACAGGCTGGCTAGCAATTGATAACCAAGATGCCGAAAGTTTGGGATGGATTCTTGGGAGTCAACAACGAAATATGGAGACTGCACGCGGCGAAGCACGGTTTAATTTGTATCAAGGAAATGTACTTTTTGATCGAGAAGAATTCGCAATTTTAGTTTTGGGTGGAGATGAGTTGCCAGATATTTTGTTGGGTGTGTATTGGCTACAAACAAAGAGACTTGTGGCTGATTTTCCGGCAGGAGTTTTGACTTTAGGATAGGTGAAAAAACGCTTCAAAAACCGGGTTTCTTTAATAAACCGGGTTTTTGTTGTGGTGAATAGGATCAGATAGCTTAATTATCTGTGTGAGTCAGGCATTATTAAAATTTTAGAATCTGCCAAAGATACTTTTTACGCCGTTTGATTGAAAATACCCTACTGGCTGTGTTACAAAAGTGCTTCTAATTTTGAAATTTCACGTTCCTTCATGTATCTCGTAGGATCAGCCAATCCTAGCCGAGCAAACACACTTTTACGCTTTTGACACCGTTCGCACTCACCGCAATGATACAGATTTCCCCAAGTGCAACTCCAACTTTCAGATAAATTGATGCCTTCATCAAGTCCTAGTTGCAAAACATCATCATCTTCCATTTCAATGAAAGGTGCTTTAACAGAGATTTGAATCCCTGTATTCAGTCTTATAACTGTTTCTACTGTTGATACAAGAAGGGGAAGATTTGGTACACGGGAGATGTCCGACTTAGTACCACCATAATACACATATTCATATTTATGATAAGCAGCGTGTATACCGCACATAGTTTGAATCATGCAAGAGCCACGAGGAATACGTTCATCTAAACCACCTTCTGTAACAGTTTCATAAGGTGGCTCACTGTAGGCAATCAGCAAGTTTCTCAGATTAGGTATATCGATATATTCAAGAGGGACTCCCAATTCATTACAAACTTTTTTAGCATAAGATAACTGCCGTTCGGCACTGTACTGGCCTACATTAATAAATATTGCTCCCAGCCGTGAGGTTAGTCTTTTCTTAAGAGCATGAAGCATGATCGTTGACTCCATGCCTGCTGAGAGCATTACTAATGTGTCTTTGTCTTCTACAATAAACTTCATACTTCTTTTTCCTCTTAATATGTGTTTGGATAGCAATAGCATAAGCTAGTACTGTATAACCATGAACTAATAAAGATTAGCTAATGTGTTAGAATTAGGTTAGGAAAATTTTTGATAAAGAATCTCCAACAATGCCATCTACTGAGTTATTCACCGAAGCTGCAAATGAGTGGGACTTGGAAACTCTTTATACAGACCTCGCTTCTGCGAAGGGGAAGCGCCTGACACCAGTAGAAAAGTTACACCTACGGGGATTGCTTTGTGGTTATAGTCCTGCTGAATTAGCTGAAAAGCTGAATAAAAGCGCCAAGGGTATTGGTGTTGACCTTTGTAACACTTTGTATCATTACGTTAAGAACCTTGTCGGTAAAGGCGATGAAAAGATAGAAAATTGGAGAAATATAGCTGAATGGCTTGAGGAAGCAGGATATAAATCTCAGTCATCTGCTGAATATGAAACAAGTGATTGTTTGCCATTAGAATTTTTAATAAAAAGAGCGAATATCACAATTGATAAACATAAAGTAATCGTTGATATTAACTTGCGAATAGTAGCATCCTCACCTTTAGAAAATCTTCCAACAACAGAAGGAATAGATACTAACGGCAAGGTTTAAAGTTTAAGAAAAATTACTGCATCCAATTTTCATTTAAAAACATATTTTTGGGCGACTTTCCAATAACGGGAAAAACGTTTTAAATCAATGTAACCGTCATAATCTAAAAAAGGATCGATCGCCACCACCAACAACCTAACATCTTTCTCAATTTCCCCACAAATCTCTTTAAATCTAGGGCTAGGACTTTCCGCAGTCACCACAGTATCAGCCTCATGTTCTTTGGCAAAAGCTAACACCTCATTTGCCACATCACCGCGACGAATCACCACAGGTAACTCTAACAAACATTCATAAATAAAAGTAATTCGTTTCAGACTAATTTGCCATTCTTGAAGTAACGCTTCATCCCAAACCCAAATAGCAGGCGCATCAGGATATTGCAGCAAAGCGGGATTTTTCGGGCTCAAACAATCACCATGTATCCAAATAATTTTAGTCATTTGTCATTTGTTGTTTGTCATTTGTTATTTGTCATTTGTCATTGGTGAGCATCCACAGTAAAAATAACTTCTGCAAAAACAGATAACCTAGATATACCATCTGTGTTCATCTGTGTTTATCTGTGGACATCTGTGGTTTAAAAAACACTTTCAACCTCGCCGTTTACCCTTTTGCCAACTTTGACTCCCACTGCGATTTTCCAAAGGTGCAGCTTTAGGAAACAAATGCTTTTCCAAATCCTCATAACTTCCCTCAAAATCACATTTACCATACAAAGGACATTGACGACAATAAACCCCTTCTGTATAACGTTCTAAATTTTCACGATTAAAAAAGTATGGTTTATGACTAAAAGTACTAGCAATCCATTGCCAAGAAAGATTATTACTAGCGGGATCTCCATCTAATAAATGTGATAAAAACCATTTTGCGCCAACTTGCCAACGAATTCGTCGCCAATGGACAATATAAGCTGCCATCCACATTCTGGCATGGTTGTGTAAGTAGCCATGCGATCGCAAATCCTGACTAAAATTATCGATACAAACTAAACCTGTACTTCCCGAAATAATATCTTCTGGAAGATTATCTGCATAATCTTTCACACTGTAACCAGTTTTGTATGCTTCTCGATCCTGCCAAATTTTATCTCCCAATTGGGCGTATAATCTTTGCCAATAGTCTCGCCAACCCAACTCGTTAATTAATTTGGTAGCATCATCTTGATTTTGCACTTTTCCTAAAACAGTATCACGCACTTCTGCTAAACTGAGTACGCCATAGCGAATATAAGGCGAAAGCTTGGTGAGAGCACCAGTTAGGAAATTGCGCGATTTAGCGTAACTTACTGGGTCAATTTTTTGCAGCATTTTTTGGGCTGCTTTCCTTCCACCCAATGTTTCGCTAATATGTTCATCTTCTGTTGCTGCATCGGGAAATTGCTCTGTGAGGTAAGTAACTAATTGATCGCGGTTACTAAATTCGCGTTGCATATCTTTGGTCATTTGGGATCTCTTTGGCGCTTTTTTCCACTGTTTTTAGGGTAACTGATATCTGAGGAAACCACCAAATTTACTAAACTACTTTTGTTGATCTTTTAGGAGTGAGAATATGCGTTTCCTTCCCCAAATTCCTTTAGTCATAAATTTCAGCCAGCAGAAAAATTGGTCTTTATTCACTGTGTTTTTGTTAATTTTGACGGTAGTTCCTGTAAAAATCTATCCCCATACAGAAGCACAGGGATTTATTAATAGTGTAGTCGCTCAAGAAACTTCCCCAGCAAATTTTACCCTGGCAAAAACTATTTCTCGGCATTCCGGCGGAGTTAAGGGTATTGCCATTAGTCCTGATGGTGAAACTTTAGTTACTGGTAGTAGTGATAAAACTATTAAAGTTTGGAATTTGCAAACAGGTGAATTACAAAGAACTCTTTCTGGACATACAGCGCCAGTTTTAGCGGTAGCGATTAGTAAAGATGGTACAAGTTTAGTGAGTGGAAGTAGCGATCGCACTATCAGAATTTGGGATTTAAAAAGCGGAAGATTGCGAAGAACAATTTCTGGTCATACTGGCGGAATTTATTCAGTAGCGATTAGTCCAGATGGCAGAACTTTAGTCAGCGGAAGTGGCGACGGAACAATTAAAGTTTGGAATGCGACAACTGGGAATTTACAACGAACTTTGCGTCCTAATGCTGGGATGATTTTATCAGTAGCGATTAGTCCTGATGGAAAAACGATCGCCAGTGGTAATCAAGATTTAACCGTAAAACTTTGGGATATTAGCAACGGAAAATTGCTGCGAAATCTCACCGGACACAGTAATTATGCAGTTTGGTCAGTTGCTTTTAGTCCCGATGGTACAAGATTAGCTAGTAGTTCCCATGACGGCGCAATTAAAATTTGGAATACGGAAAATGGCGAATTACTAAACACTTTTAAAGATGAAAGTCCAGTTTTTTCTGTAACTTTTAGTCCTGATGGAAACACTCTTGCTAGTGGCGACCAAGCTAGTCAAGTAAAAATTTGGGATATTAGCAATGGAAATGTCTTACAAAGTCTAGCAGGACACAGCGACAAAGTAGAATCAGTAGCTTTCAGTCCTGATGGCAAAACCCTCGTTACTGGTGGTAGTGGCGCTAAAGATACAAGTATTAGAATTTGGCGCTTACAGTAGTAAAGCAGATTGTAGAGACGTTTCATGAAACGTCTCTACTGCTAAAAATCTACAGTTTTTTACTACCAAAAACTTGGGCTTTATAATCATCTATTATTTGCCACAGTTCTTGGCGAGAACCAGCATTGAGTAAGTAACGGTAAACAAACCAACCTGAGTAGATAATACCAATTAGCTGAAAGAAAGGTTCAAAGAAGGGAATTTCATTAAAAGTATCCAGCAAGCCTGAGATCACTTTCAGGGCAATTATACTGGCAATAATTGCACCAACAACTGTTAAAGGTCGTTGATAATCTCTGAAGAAATTACCCACAGAATCAGGTAAGCGATCGAGTATTTCTGAGATTTGTTCACCGAATTGTTGCCACTGAGTTTGGGTGGTGGTGGTAAAATCCGGTTCATCAGGTAAACCTGATACCTTAATTTCTACGTTGGGTAGTTGCACTTCTACTGGGGGGGTGGTTTCGACTTTGGGAGTTTGCATTGTTGGTGGGGGTGTAGGTGGTGTGGGTGGTGTAGGAGGTGTCATCTCTGCTTTTAGAGTTAAATTTTCCGTAGTTGTGGACGGTGGGGGAGATGTCACTTCGGTTTTAACCTGTACATCTTCAGGTGGTGGAGGTGCGACTTTCTCCTCTTTTTTCTTAATCGGTTCTATTTCTGGAGGAGTTGGTGTAGTTGGATTTTCAGCTTGAGGTTCCATTTTGATTTTTCGAGAACGACAATTGAAACGAATGGTTACGAAACAAGACTATCAGGATTAAGCGATCGTACTAAAGGACTTAGACATAATTGATAAGATTATTTTAATTTGTAAGATTTGTGTAACTATCTGTAGCTGTATACGCCCTCTCTCGTAAGCTACATTTATTGACTAATAACTTAAAGTTCCTGGTTACTAGCGTGGTGATAGTTTGGATTTGGTAGAAGGTAGTGGGTAGTAGGATGGAGACTACCCATTACCCACTACCCAGTACCAGCCTCGATCGTATAACTAGCAACTTAAGTTAATATTTTGCTGTGTTTTCAACCAATAAGTATGTCTCATCGTCCCATTTATCTAGATAACCATGCGACTACGCCCCTCGATGAACGGGTATTAGACGCTATGCTTCCTTACTTCCGAGAAAATTTTGGCAATCCTGCGAGTGTAAATCATATCTACGGTTGGGAAGCGGAAGCCGCCGTGAAACAATCTCGCCAAATTTTAGCCGCAGCTATTCACGCCACACCTGAAGAAATTATATTTACTAGTGGGGCAACCGAAGCTAACAACTTAGCCATCAAAGGTGTTGTTGAAGCTTATTTTCAAAAAGGACGACATATAATTACTGTCCAAACTGAACATAATGCTGTTCTCGATCCTTGCGAATATTTACAATCCTTGGGTTTTGAGGTTACTTTCCTTCCCGTACAAAAGGATGGATTGATCGATCTAAACTTGTTGGAAAAAACCATCCGTCAGGATACAATTTTAGTTTCTGTAATGGCGGCGAATAACGAAATTGGCGTTTTGCAGCCTTTGGCAGAAATCGGGGCAATTTGTCGGGAACATGAAGTGCTTTTCCACACCGATGCAGCCCAAGCAATTGGTAAAATTCCTCTGGATGTAGAGGAGATGAAAATTGATTTAATGTCTTTGACGGCGCATAAAATTTATGGGCCAAAAGGAACAGGTGCTTTATATGTGAGAAGACGCAATCCCAGAGTCAGATTAGCGCCACAAATGCACGGTGGTGGACATGAACGGGGAATGCGATCGGGCACATTATACACCCCGCAAATTGTTGGTTTTGCCAAAGCAGTCGAGTTGGCACTTTCCGAAATGGAATCTGAAGCCAAACGAATTACAAATTTACGTCAGCGTTTGTGGGCAAAAGTTTCCCAACTTAACGGCATTGTGTTAAATGGTCATCCAACTCAAAGATTACCAGGAAACTTAAATATCAGTGTGGAAAATGTCGATGGTGCTGCACTTTCCTTGGGATTACAATCAATAATTGCGGTATCTTCGGGATCGGCTTGCACTTCGGCAAAAAGTGCCCCTTCTCATGTTCTAACAGCCTTGGGACACTCGCCAGAGTTGGCTTTTTCCACAATTCGCTTTGGAATTGGTCGGTTTAATAATGAGTTAGAAATTGACCTAGCTGCTGAACATTTGTGCAAGACTATTAAACCCTTGCAGACTGTTTTTAGTTCAATTTAGCGATTGTAAAGTTGAGTGGTTTTTCGTAAGCGATCGCTCAATTCATCACTCAACAAATCGGAACTAGTGAACCGCCATCGCCAATTTCCCGCATTCACACTAGGGTCATTCATCCGGGCGCGATTATCCAATCCTAAAACATCTTGTAAAGCAATTATTGCTAAATTAGCGACGGAAGCCAGCGCCATCCGAATAAAAACCCAATTGATTTCTTTAATTTCTTGGTAATGGGAATAACCTAAATATTCTGCAATATATAGCCTTTCCTTGTCACTTGCTTTTTCCCACCAACCAATTATCGTGTCATTGTCGTGAGTGCCGGGATAAACCACACAATTAGGGATGTAATTATGGGGTAAATAAGAATTTGTGGAATCATCGGCAAAAGCAAACATTAAAATTCGCATTCCGGGGAAGTTAAAGCGATCGCGCAACTCCTCCACTTCCGGGGTAATAATCCCCAAATCTTCCGCTAAAACTGGGAGATCTCCTAAAGCTTTGCCCAACTTTTCAAAAAACTCTTCCCCCGGCGCTTTAATCCATTCCCCTTTTAATCCCGTAGTTTCTCCAGCAGGGATGCGCCAGAAAGCTTCAAAACCCCGAAAATGATCGATTCTGACAATATCTACATATTGCAAAGTCGCTTTAAATCTGTCAATCCACCAAGCATAATTAGTGCTTTGTAAATGTTCCCAATTATAAACAGGATTTCCCCACAATTGCCCAGTTTCGCTAAAATAATCCGGGGGAACACCAGCCATCCAAGCAGGTTCTAAAGTTTGAGGATCGAGGGCAAAATTTTCTTGATTCGCCCAAACATCTGCGCTATTATGACAAACATAAATGGAAACATCGCCAATAATTTGAATGTTTTTCTCATTGGCATATTTACGTAACGCTTTCCATTGTTCAAAGAACTTAAATTGTAAGAATTGATGATACAAAATTAACTCTTTTAAAGCTGACTTTTGTTCTTTAATCGCTTGTGGTTCTCTTCTCGCAATTGCTTTGTCCCAATAATTCCAAGCTTGTCCATTATGCACTTCTAAAAGTGACATAAATAGCACATAATCATCTAACCACCAAGCTTGTTCTCGACAAAAGTTTTCCAATTCAGGATTTTGTCGCTCTTTTAGAGTTAAGCGAAAGCGATCGAACGCCAATTTCAAATACTCATACTTGTGGGGAATAACTTCGTCGAAGTTAACGCGATCGTAAGCACCTTTTTCACTCCCCGCAATAGGATTTTAATTCCTCCGATTTTAGCAATCCTTCACTTACTAATTTTTCCAAAGAAATCATTAAAGGATTGCCAGCAAAAGCACTATAATTCATAGTATAAGGCGAGTGTTCATATCCCGTTGGCCCTAACGGTAACACCTGCCAAAATTTTTGACCGCTTTCAACTAAAAAATCTACAAAATTATAAGCTGCTTGTCCTAAATCACCTATACCAAATTCGCTAGGTAAACAAGTAGGATGTAGTAAAATACCACTAAAACGCTGCAAAGTCATAGTTTCCAATAAATAAGAAATAGAAGCTCAGAAATTTGAGCTTAAACCAAAGAGATAATTTCCCTTTACCTACCGGATAATACTAAATCTTTGCAGTCTCCAGCATAAGCCTTAAGAGTGATTTTCAAATTAAAAAGTATGGGGCAGGCAGGATGCCCACTCCACAAGAAAGCTGTAACTGTTGTGGGGCGGGCATCCTGCCTGCCTTGGTTTTTATGTGATTTTACTCAGGTTTTTTCACTGTCCAAATGCGTCCATAATTACTAGGAATAGTTAACCAATATTCTTGATCGCTGGAAACATTACTCAAATTATTTGCGCCATGCAGTTGTTCTTGGTAATCTCCACTAATAGGAAACCAGAAAGGAACTGTGCGATCGGAATTACCAAAATTGAGTGCTACCAAACTAAAACTTTTACTGTCATAGCGTGAGAAAAGCAACACATTTTTTGATTGATAACGGTCATAATTATTATAAAAGAAATGTTCACCATTGCGAAATTCGGAATGTTGGTTACGCAAATTAATCAAGTTTCTAACTAAAGAAATTACACTTTTACCAATTGGGTCATAAAAATAATCCCAACGGACTGGACGGAATAACATTACTCGTCCCGATCCCGCATAAGGAAGGTAATAATTTTCCCCTAATTCTTGACCTTGCCAAAGTAAAGGAATACCTTTAGCAGTAAACATTCCTATCAAATAAGGTTGTACTTTGTACCATAAATCTCGATTACCTTCTTGGAGTAATTCATTATCTCGGAATATGGTGCCAAAGTTGCAGACAAAGCGGGAATGGTCGTGATTTTCTATGTATTGTAGTGCGGTTTTACTGATGCGATCGCCATTCCTTACTTCCTCAGTAGGATAATCCACTAAACCAAACTGATAACCCAATTCTGTTAAAGAAAAACGATTACCAGAAGCCACTCCCTTAGCCGCATCCAGGGTCAAATTTTGCCAAGTGCAATTGCTATAAGTTGCTGCCAAAATTTCTTTTGGCGCTTCCAATTGTTCTGCACATTGAATCAAGTTAATCTCGCCATTGTAGAAAAACTTTTGCCAATGTCCTCCTGCACTTTGCTTTTGTTTAACTGTTTGATATGTCTGATAAGTTAAATTAGCATAACCTTTTCCCGTAGCACCATCCCAGTAATTAGGGACGCAATCATAGCGAAATCCATCAACATGATAACGATCGAGCCAGTAATAATTAACTGTAAAGAAAAAGTCTTGAGTAAACTGACGATTAAAATCAGTACTTTCCCCAAAGTAATCTTTGGCGAATGCACCCATAAATGGATTTTCGCGATAACCTAATTGCCTGTAAATATAGCTGTAAGGAAAATGTTCGCTGGTATGACCATAAACCACATCTAAAATTACCGCCATGTTTCTTTGGTGTGCTGCATCAATTAATTCTTGCAGGTTCTTTCTGTTACCAAATCTTTCATCAACACCAAAATAACCTATTGGTAAAAATCCCCAATCTACAGTCATTCCCACATTAGAAACTGGCATGATTTCAAGGCAATTAATTCCCAAATCTGCCAGATAATCCAAGCGTTCAATTGTCCCAGCAATATCACCACCAAATTCGTTAATCATTAACTCATACATCACCAAATTTGGGAGTGCAGGAGTTTTCCAAACTAATTCATTTTCACTCCATTGATGGTCTTGATATCCCAAGGTGATGGCAGATAATTTACCGATGCCAAATTCTCTGGCAAATGGATCGATAATCCAATCAACTTCTCCTCGATTTGGGTTAAACAAACAATAACGATAAACATACTTACCAGGAGTTCCCCAAGCAGATTTGGGATGCGGTTTTGGGTGATTTTTGATATCTACTGTAGCTGACCAATAATCGCCGTATTCGGGATCGATCGCATAATCTAAAGAAAATTCTACAGGTTGAATAAATTGCATAAATTGATCCTGTTCATGGATAATTTTTACCTTTAATTGATTGCCATTATTAGCAGAAACCCAAGGCAAAAACAACCCAAAATTAATCACACCATCGGAGATTTCTCTAGCGCCTAACTTATCTAATGGTAAAAGTTTCATTTGATGTTATGTTACCTTTATGTCTGAAATGTGGTTCAAGTTCCTTATTCAGTAGTCAACTATCAACACCAGGAATTTTTGCTAAATTACCACATAACGTGATTTCTTTCTTTAACCACTCGCAGATAAACATTTTGAGTCTGTAAAACCAAATCAGCCCAACAAAACCGCTGTTTCAAATCGTGGTAAGCATTCTCTACTAAATGCTGCGCTAACTCTGGATGACGCAAAACTTCTAAAATTCCCCAAGCTAAGGAATCAGCATTATTTGTCCAAGTTACAATCCCGGTTTTACCATGTTGCACTACTTCCGGCAAACCGCCTGTATCTGAAACTACCACAGGTACTTTCGCCGCAAAACTTTCTAACGCCACAATCCCAAAAGGTTCATAAAGACTCGGAAAAACAGCACAATTAGCAATGGTTTGGAATTTATTTAAGTCTCCATCAGACATGAAGCCTGTAAAACAACAATTGTCCCATATTCCTAGTTCCCAAGCTTGTTTTTTAAGATGATCGGTGTTACCACCACCAACGATCACAATTTTAACTTTTCCTGCCATTTCCCAAATTACTCTAGGTGCAGCATTTAACAGCAACCAAACGCCTTTTTCGTGAGAAATTCTCCCCACATAATAGACAATTTTTTCATCATCTTTGGCAAAGCGGCGACGAAATTCTTGGCGATCGAACCCGTTACCGTTTTTCTTTTCGGGACGAATGCCATTATAAATGACATCTATTTTGTCTATAGGAGTAACTAAAACTCTGCTGACTTCGTGGCGCATATATTCAGTGCAAACAATTACTCGCCAAGATTCATAAGTCAGGCGTTTTTCTTTTTCACAAATGTAACGTTGTTGATAATTATAAATTCCATTATAACGACCATATTCTGTAGCATGAATCGTCGTTACTAAAGGAATTTTAAAATAATGTTTGAGAGCGATCGCAGCATCTCCTACTAACCAATCATGAGCATGAATTACATCAAATGGCCCCTCTTCCATAATCAGTTTACCGCCATGAGTACCCATGCTATTATTCAAATTGCCGATCCAGTGCAAAAAATCATGCCCCCAGCTTACTGGTACCCGGTGGATATTTATCCCTTCCACCAATTCATACATCGGCGCTTCCCCGAACTCTGATGTAATCAAATGGACTTCATGCCCCAGTTTGACTAATTCCGGGTATAGTTCTGCTACATGACGAGAAATTCCTCCCACAATTCGCGGCGGAAATTCCCAAGATAACACCAGAATTTTCATCAGTACCAATTCCAATAAGCTAAGAGAGTTTAAGTAAGCTACATTACAAACCAATACTATCAGTATGGTCATTGTAGCTTACCGAGTTTAGTTATGTTAAGAAAAATCTTTCCCTAGTTGGCTCTAACACTTTGGTTTATTTAAGATTGGCGTGATTTCCTTACGGAATACCTGCCATGCAGAAACAGCATCAGAATTAGATTGTACTGCTTTCTGCATCAGAATAACTCCATCTTCAAAGCCAATTATTCCGTATAAGCCATTACCAAATATCTTATCAATAGTTCGCACGCTATCTTGTAAAATTTGGCAATCTTGTTTAAAGGCGACTTGGTATTTGTTTAATTGCCATAAATCTGCGATCGCATAATCTACACTTACCACCTCTTGCCGATCGTTAGTAAACTGTAAAGCTGGAAACCTAATAATCTCCCTTCTTCCTGACAGATGAGGCACTATATAAGTAGTTGCTGCCACACTCCTATCTGCTGGAATTCTATCTAATAGGTTACGGATACTACCTGCGTGCTTCCACTGAACATTTATTGGTACATATACCAAAGGGCGAAATGAGTCTGGTACAAGAAAAGATAAAGTACGATTTGGGTTAGAAGTGAAAGTAAACACCAGCGAAAGGCAGATACAAATTATCCAAAACCTCTGCATCGATATTTTCAGCAATTTCGGGTGTTTTTCCCACCAATTAACCAACTTACCAATTAGTGCTTCCACACTCCGAAAAATTGGGTAAGCAAAGAAATGACGTAAAGAAATTAAACCACCAGCAATTAAATCTCTGACAGGCGCATCAATTAATTTTTCTCTTCCTGCTGCCCACCAAAGAATTGTACCGTAGCAAAGTCCCGGAACCACAGTCATCGCATAGCGAATATTAATTGCTAGTACAGACTGTCCTTGACCCAAAAGTAATTTTAGCAGCGGAAAACCTGCGATCGCCCAAGCCGACGGCGAAACAGCTGGTACAAAAGCAAAAGGCAACCAATGTCCTATAAAATAAGTGATAGTTCTGTCTATCGGTGTAATTAATTCTACAAACAACCGCCAAGGATTTCTCACCATTCCCCAAATAATTTCTACAGTAGAAGCCTCAGTTCCCTCGGCATACTGACCAAACCTTTCCATCATAAATCGTTGGGAAATATCCGCCGAAAATATTGGCATGATTAGGTTAGTCAACACCAACATATAACCAAAAGCCAGAACACAAACCCCTAAACCAATCCGAGGAAACCTCCGGCTAGCTATCATGTAAAAACCAACACCAAACAAACTAACTCCCCCATCTTCCCTCACTGCCAAAATCAAAACTGCCAGCAAACCAAACAGCCACCACCGCCGTTTTTCCATAGCCAAAAACAACCCAAAAGTAAATAAAGGTATTTGGCAGATATCATGGAAGTTAGAGAGAGTAGGCCCGATAATTGCATTAGCACCATAAAAACTAAAAGTAATTATTGCTGCTAGACGTGGTTGCAGATATTGTCTAGCTAAGGAGTACAAAACTAAACCAGCAGCAGTAACCAAAGTAACCTGCAATACAGTCAACGTTGTAGGAGCGGGAAACAATGAATACAAGGGTATCCAGAGCAACAAAGCTGGTGTGAAATGCTGCCCTAACCTGTGATAAAACACAGACGGTACTTCGCCGTTGTGGACTACGTTCGTCGATAACTGGGAGGACAGAGAACTTTGAAAAAATCGACCGTGAATACCATTCCAAAACACCTGATTAAATATTCCTTGGTCGTAGGAAGCGTAAAACGTGAAATAACGATGCAGAGTCAAACCCAACATCAGCACGAAAAACGCGATCGCTACAGCAATCACCCCTGTTAAATAGGGATGTTTCCTCCCGTTTAGTACCATCATTCACTTAACATTCAACGCCGATGATAAGCCTCTCACATTGCTTTCAATTACTCAAGATACTAGCCACAATGCTGTTACCACCCCCGGTTTGACGTGGCATAGCCGCTTTCAGGGCAAAATCAATAAGTTTTCAATAGTACCAGGCTCCCTAAGTACCCAAAACGCGATAGCTTATAGATATAGGAGCTATGGGTAAGCTATTCTACCTGGAACAGGTTTCGCGATCGTCAACTTCTAAAAAAGGTTTAACAATTTGTCCGCCGTGGTGAATAGAGATTGCATACCAGCAGATGCTGAAAAGTTAACTCATCCCCAAACGCCTCTACAGCTACTATTATTTGTAGACCAGCGTCCGAGTTCCCATGAGCAACTACAGCGGCTTCTTGCTTATCTAGAACATCTCAGGAGTGATTACCCCTTTGAACTGGAGATAGTCGATGTTGGACAACAACCATACCTCGCCGAACACTTTAAACTAGTAGCAACCCCAGCCTTAGTCAAAATTCACCCACCACCGCGCCAAACCCTAGCTGGAAGTAATCTACTCTGTCAATTACAAGATTGGTGGCCTCGTTGGAAAAATAGTGCCGAAGATTACGTAAAACTGCACGAATGGCCTAACAGTAATACTCAAAATACCCCTTGCTTCGCTGATTTTGCCGAACTGATTCGCCTCTCAGAAGAAATATTTCGCTTAAAGAAAGAGAAAGAGGAATTGCAACAGCAATTGCAGTTTAAAGACCGCATTATTGCCATGTTAGCTCACGATCTTCGCAACCCGCTAACCGCTTCCTTAATCGCCATAGAAACACTAGAAAACAATTACAACATTGAAACCGGATTCAGCCCCAAATTATCACCCGCTTTAACCATGCGTTTAATCAAACAAGCGCGGATGCAATCTCTCAATATTGAACGGCTGATTACTGATATTTTACAAGCAGCACAGGGAAGTTGTGCCGAACTGCGTATTTTACCGAAAAAGCTAGACTTAGCTGTACTTTGTAAGGATGTAATCGATTGTTTAAAACATCGATTTGAAAGCAAATCTCAAGAATTAAAAACTGATATTCCCAACGACCTTCCTTTAGTTTACGCTGACCCAGAAAGAGTGCGTCAGGTGTTAGTAAATCTTTTAGATAATGCCAACAAATATACTCCCGAAGGTGGCACGATCGAAATTTCTATTTTACATCGAACTACCCAAAAAGTTCAGGTCAGTGTAGGTGACAATGGGCTAGGTGTGCCCGAAGAAGACCGCGAAGCTATTTTTGAAGAACACTATCGCCTCAAGCGCGATCGAGATAAAGAAGGATACGGAATTGGTTTATCCCTTTGCCAACGTATTATTCGCGCTCACTATGGTCGAATCTGGGTAGATTCAGTGGCAAAAGGTGGTAGTTGTTTTAGTTTTACTCTTCCTGTTTATCGTTAGTCATTGGTCATTTGTCATTAGTCATTGGTAAAGAGATTGACAAATGATTTAGGAGTTGGGTAGTTCACATGAGATCGATCGAACCTTTTGATAGCAACACCGTTGAAGTAGATGGCATTTGCTTTGCAACATTCATGCCAGAACGAGTCTTGAAAATACCAAAACAAAATGGCGATCGCACTCCTTTACAATTGGGAATTAAGATTACCAACAACACTTCAATTCCTCGGTATTTCAGCTTTTTGTTCTCTTTTACTCCAGAAATTAAAACTCCAGATGGTCAAATTAGAGGCTCAGGTTATAGCACCGATCGACTTCTTAAACCGCTGGTTTCTGATTTTTTGTTAGCTAAACTATTCGAGACTGTGACGTTTTCCCTAAATGCCGAGCTTTATTGGACAAAGTTATCCATAAAAGACCGTTGTGAAACACTAGTAATTTTTATCCCTTTCCGAGATGGTTATTTTATGTTCGATTTCTTAAATCCAGGGATTTATCAGATGCGATTTACTTATCAGGTTCATTCTAGCACGGTAGAACACACCTATCAGAGATGGATTGATCCGAGTATATTACAAAGTCTCTGGATTGGGAAAATAGCTACTCCGTTTGTAGAATTTCGCTTAGTCGAATCCTAAAGAAGCTCTGCAATTAACCTGATTTTGCCTGAAGTTTTTTAAAGACAGTATCAAATCTCTTTTAAAGCTTGAATAATTTGTAAATTAGCTATAGGAAACTCATAACTTGGTAATTCATCCACTGTCACCCAGCGAATTTCATCACATTCTATTGGCTGAGGTTCTCCACTTTCATGGCGGCAATGATAGACATTTAATGTTACATGAAATTGACTATAAGTGTGGTTAATAGTAATTAAATGATCGCCAATTTCCACTCCAATAGCTAACTCTTCTTGAATTTCTCTTTTAATACAATCTTGTACAGTTTCACCCGGTTCTAATTTTCCCCCCGGAAACTCCCACAATCCTCCCATTAATCCTTCTGGGCGACGGCGATCGATCAAAATTTTACCTTGTTCATTCCAAATAACAGCAACACCGATAATTTTGTGGGGTAGGGGGGAAATCATTTCTGACATGGGCAGGGGAGCAGGGGAGCGGGGGAGCAGGGGAGCAGGGGAGCAGGGGAGCTTCAGAAGAGGATTAGGGTAATGTTTCCATTAATGGTTGATATCCCTACTTTCTTGATTTTGAGAAAGTGGGGAGAATAGGGAAAGTTTTTTCGGCAAAATGTTTAGTAATTAAAAGGATTTTTTCTGGGTAATTTGAATTACTATTCATGCAAGCAATTAAGTTAGCTAATCCTGTGCGATCGCACTATTGGGCTTCTGAAGAGTTGGCTTCTGTTGCTTGTAAAGACTTCTCGAAAGCCATTCTTTGTTCCGCATTCCGCAGAAAGTAACCGCTAATCATCGCTGACGCTAATAGCCGTCCTAAATGTTCGCGATTAGTGGTAATGGTAATCCCAAATTGTTCGGAAGGTAAATTTCCCAAAAGTCCCACGATATTCCGTTCCATTACCTGAAATACATCCCCAGATGTGGGTTTAGAGAGTTGGGCGATCGTTTCTGGACTCAGGGATTGTACGTATTGCCATAGCCAATTATTTGATTCTGACTCATCTCCAGAGAATTCGGGGAATCGATTGGATGGATGTTTCACTTTATTTACTCCCTTTTACTTGCAGCCTCTTAAGTTTTTAGTTGAGACGTTCTGGCAGCAGTCTATGGTTCCTGGTACTAAAATGACTACCTAAGTTCTTTTTCACTACTCTAGCAGTCTATTTATGAAAATGGCATCTTTTAAAATTGAAAATTGAAAATTGAAAATGAAGAAATCCACTGATCGACAGTATTATTTCAGTGAATTTCCCCTTTCAACTGGCGATAAATTCGTCGATGTCGGCTTTACGTTTGCGGAGTTTGGTGAGTGCTTCCCGTTCAATTTGGCGGACTCTTTCGCGGCTAATATTTAAGCGATCGCCAATTTTTGCCAAAGTCAACGCTTGCCCATCTTCCAAACCAAAGCGCATTGCCAACACTTGCTGCTGCTGCGGGGTTAACTCTGCCATCAGCTTTTCCAAATCTGTATGCAGAGCCGACTGGACAGCAAAATCTTCTGGTGAAAGACCAGTATCTTCTAAAAGTTCTCCCAATTCTGTATCTTGGTTATCTCCGACGCGCAAATCCAGTGATAATGGTTGACGCGCTCTTTCTAAATATTCCCGGACTTGTTTGGGAGTTAAATCTAGTTCTTTTGCCAGTTCTGCTGCTGTGGCTGCTCTGCCTAACTGTTGGGAAAGTTGACGTTGAGCTTTTTTAATTTTATTGAGTTTTTCAGTAATATGAATTGGTAAGCGAATCGTGCGGCCTTTTTCGGCGATCGCACGAGTAATAGCTTGGCGAATCCACCAGTAAGCATAAGTGGAAAATCGGTAGCCTTTAGTCGGGTCGAATTTTTCTACCCCTCGCTGCATCCCGATACTGCCTTCCTGAATCAGATCCAACAAATCTACATTACGTTTTATGTATTTTTTGGCGACTGATACCACCAATCGCAAGTTAGCTTCCACCATCTTACGCTTAGCGTATTCGCCCTCTCTGACAATCTGCTCTATTTCTGCCTCAGACAGACCAGATTGCTGCACCCACTCAGTAATCGTGGGTTCATAACCTAGCTGAGCAGCCAAAGATTCTTTCTCAGCCTGCAAAGCTGTTAAGCGCTGCACTTGCTTACCGTACATGATCTCCTGTTCGTGTGTCAGCAAGGGAACCCGACCAATTTCACGTAGGTAGGTGCGCACAAGATCTGTTGATGTCTGACTGGTCTTCATGGCGCTTTACTTTAACTATTATTAACAATTGTAACTTTTATGAGTGAATTTGTACAGCGTCTTGTATGTATTACTGGCACTATTTAACACCAGTCCCATCCTTTGATAAAGGCGACAAGGGTTAGATATAGAGGGTACAGCACGAACTAAGTAAAAATTGCATCCTGTAAAACAAAATCATAATGATTTTAGGGGGGACTGGGGACTCTTGACTGGGGGACAAGGGGACAAGGGGACAAGGGGACAAGGGGACAAGGGTAATTTTTATCTTCTGCTCCGAGAGCTCCCCCTGCTCCCCTGGAGCCCCTGTTCCCGAAAATTTACCAAGGGGATCTGGCTTATAATCGCAGGTAGTGCAACAATAATCCATAAATTTTTAATGAAGAGTTGCACCATGACGATCTCAGCAGTATTAGAACGTGCGTTTGACCAAGGTTACGCTTTAAAGGTTATCAGTGGTTTAAATAACTTCGATCGCCAACGAGTAGCAGCAATAGTAAAAGCTGCCGACATGGGGGGAGCTACCTTTGTTGATATCGCCGCTGATGCAGAATTAGTGAGACATTGCCGCGAACTTACTAGCTTACCAATTTGTGTTTCGGCTGTAGAGCCAGAATTGTTTGTTACAGCAGTAGAAGCAGGAGCAGATTTGATCGAGATTGGTAATTTCGATAGTTTCTACGCTCAAGGACGGCGCTTTGAGGCTCCAGAGGTATTGGAGATTACTAAGGAAACGCGATCGCTCCTACCAAATATTACCCTCTCAGTTACCGTTCCCCACATTTTAAGCTTGTCCGAACAAGTGCAATTAGCCGAAGCACTAGTCAAAGCAGGCGCAGACATCATCCAAACTGAAGGCGGTACCAGCGCTGCCCCCACCCACCCAGGCACATTAGGCATGATGGAAAAAGCTGCCCCCACTCTAGCCGCAGCCTACGAAATTTCCCGTGCCGTCTCAGTACCAGTGTTGTGTGCTTCCGGCATTTCCAGCGTTACCGCACCCCTAGCCATTGCCGCTGGAGCCAGAGGCGTTGGTGTTGGCTCTGCCATCAATCAATTAAACAGCGAAGTCGCAATGGTAGCAGCTGTTCGCAGCATCGTCGAAGCGCTAGCGACAGAAAGCAGAAAGCAAAAGGCACAAAAGTTTTAAGTTTTGAGTCAGAGAGTTTTGAGTTAGGGAGAGTTTGGGAAGTTTTAAGTTTTGAGTCAGAGAGTTTTGAGTTAGGGAGAGTTTGGGAAGTTTTAAGTTTTGAATTCTCCTCTCCTGTGCTCCCTTGGCTCCCCTGCTCTCCTGCATTAAGCCAGCGCATCTTTCAAGGCATACACTACTTGCTCTTGTTGCTCTTGTGTTAATTCCGGGAACATGGGCAAAGATAAAACTTGGTGGGAAACTTGTTCGGCTACAGGAAAACTGCCTGGTTGATAGCCTAGATTTTGGTAAACTGGCTGCAAGTGCAGGGGAATGGGATAGTAAACCATTGAAGTAATGCCTTGCTGCTGCATTTTAGTGCGTACTTGATCTCGCCGGGAGTTTGGCTCGGAGGTTTTACTTTGGTTGTTTGCGGCTAAGATGCGAATTGTGTATTGATTCCAGACACTTTTCCCACCTGGTAAACTCTGAGGTAAAACAATTCCGGGGAGAGGTGCGAGTAAGTTTTGGTAACGGGCTGCTACTTGAGAACGTTGGGCATTCCAGGCTTCCAAATATCCTAATTTGACTTGGAGAATGGCAGCTTGTAGAGCATCTAAACGGCTATTTACTCCGATTTCTTCATGGTAATAGCGACTTGGAGAACCATGCTCTTTTAACATTCTCACGGTAGCGGCTATTTTGCGATCGTTGGTTGTGATTGCGCCTCCGTCGCCAAATGCTCCTAAGTTTTTGGTGGGAAAGAAGCTAAAGCAACCGATATGACCTATGCTACCAATTTTGCGATCGCGCAGCGTGCCGTCAGGCGTATCGCTCCAAGTCGCCCCCGTAGCTTGAGCACAGTCTTCGATAACAGCTAGATTATGCTTTTGCGCCACTGCCATCAACCAAGTCATATCCACAGGTTGCCCAAACAAATGCACTGGTATAATTGCCTTAGTTTTACTAGTGATGGCAGCCGAAACTTGGTTAATATCTAAATTAAAAGTTTGGGCATCAATATCCACAAACACTGGTGTTGCGCCCACCGTACTAATTGCCTCTGCGGTGGCTATAAAAGTAAAAGGCGTGGTAATCACTTCATCGCCAGCGCCTATCGAGAGCGCTCGCAATGCTAAGTATAGGGCATCGCTACCAGAATTACAGGAGACAGCTTCAGAAACTCCAATGTAAGCCGCAAAGTGTCGCTCAAAGTTTTCTACTGTGTTGCCACCAATATAACGACCTGAAGCCAGCACGCTCAATACGGCTGCATTTATTTCTTCCTCAATGGTTTTGTATTGCTGGGCTAAGTCAATAGGGGGGATGTTGTTCACTCGATTACCAGAATTTTCAACAGTTTTAGCAATCAAGAATACCACTACTAGGAATTGCTAGTACAAGAAGGCTCCAAGCCAAGAAAGCTTATATAGTACTCAAATTAATATAAGGCTAGTCAGTTGCTCAAAGTCAAGAATAATTCTTGCTAGTTAGTGGTCGATAATTGCGATCGAACAAAGATAAGATAATTATTCTATATTCTTCCCCACCCCTGCTCCTTTGAGTTCCCCTACCATCTGCCTTTTGAAAATTACAGGACATTGAAGAGTGGATTTAATTCAACTTGATCCCATAAAATTAGTTATATCCTTGGGGCTAATCGTTGTTGCCATTGGGTTGTCGGCTACGCAAAAATTAGGGTTGTCATGGTCGATCGCAAGAAGCACGATACAAACGATCGTACAACTATTAGTGGTAGGCTACTTTCTGGCAGCAGCTTTCGAGTTTAGGAATCCTTGGGCTGTTTTGCTGGTTGTGGCTATCATGCTGACAATTGCTGCCACAGTCGCCCGCAACCGAGTTAATCAAAGAATACCGCAAATATTGCCCGTTGTCTGGCTTTCTCTGTTAATTAGCACTACCTTAACTCTGGTTTACATTAACCTTTTAGTGCTGCAACAAGAGCCTTGGTATGAACCTCAGTATTTCATCCCTTTAGCCGGAATTTTACTAGGAAATGCCATGAATGGTGCGGCTATTGCCCTAGAACGTTTGACTAGTTCCCTCAACTCTAGTCGTTTAGAAATTGAAACTCATCTCAGTTTAGGTGCGACTCCCCAACAAGCTGTTGCTTTGTACCGCAAAGAAGCAATTAAAGCCGCAATGATTCCTAATTTAAATACTATGTTGGTTGTAGGCGTGGTAACTTTACCCGGAACCTTCACCGGACAACTTTTAAGTGGAGTATACCCTTTAGACGCGGCTCTTTACCAAATGCTGATTTTGTTCATTCAGTTATTTGCCACTTTAATTACCACTTTTTTAGTAACTCAAGGCATTTCCCGACAAGTTTTTAATTCAGCAGAACAGTTAAAGATTTAGTGGGCGAGGGAACAGGGAAAAAGAGGTAGTTAGTTAAATAATTTATTTTATTTTCTCCCCATCTCCCCATCTCCCCATCTCCCCATCCCCCCATCTCCCCATCTACCTCAACTAGGTTTAGGAGTATACTTGCCAATTAAAGCGCGAGTGTGATCGTAAATTTCTAGGGGTAAAACGGAATTTTCGCTAATAGCTTCTAGTGCTGATTGTAGAGTTTTTAAGTGATCGTCTACTCCGGCTAAGGTGTTAGCATCGCCATTTATGCCAGCACTCATGGCGGTTCTTCTGACGCTATTTACATAAGCAGGTGTGAGGTAAACTTTAATGCCTTGACGAGTGACTATGTGATCGCAAATTTTCGGTGAAACGTTGCAAACTCGGTTTAAGTCAGTGTTAGCTTTTTGCAAAACTAAGGCAACTTTTAATCTGTCTTCTGCTTGATTTAAACTGCTGCTGTAACTATCAATTAGTGGTTGAGCTTGGGTATAGTAAAAAGTGCCTTTGGGGACTTGTTGCGCGTAAGTTAAAGCTCGTCGCCAACTGGATACTGCATCTGACAATTGATTTGTTTGTTCTTGGTTTTGGGCGAGACTGGCTAGGGTGAGGGATTGATTATAAATGTTAGCAGAAATTTGTTCTTGATTTCTGCGATCGCGCACCGTTGCTAATTTCGTTTGGTAATTATCCAATAATTCCTGGGCTTCTTCATGCGCTGTGACACTTCTGGGAATTGATGATAGAGTAGCGATCGCTTTTTCCCAAATCGATTCTACTTCTTGCCAATTTTCTAATGATTTAGCTGACACTTGCCGCAACTCTGCTGTTTGTGCCGCTTGCTTAGCAGCAACAATCTTATTTTCCGTAGTTTCCTCTAAATTAATTCGTTGATTTATTTCTCCTGAATTATCCCGATAACTCAGCAGTTTTTTCTGAGCAAAAGCATAGACTGGGCTAGTTTTGGGAACTTGTTTTAATAAAGCAGATGACTGCTTCCAAAGTGAGTTTATCTCCTGCCATTCTGCCACTGAATGAGGAGAATTTTGGCTGTTTTCTGCTGCTTCATCTGCCTTTTTCATCGCCATTAAAACCGGATCGATCGCATTAGCTTGGTTTTGATAATTGGGCAATAATTTCTGTGATTCCCCATAATAACTAGACCAAGGGGGAATACTTTCTAATAATTGATTAGCTGTGGTTAATTTCTGTTGAGTTCTTTCTAAATCTTGTATGGTTTTGGCTTTTTTAAGAGTTTGGTTTGCTTCTTGACCAAGTTGTTTTGCCGTTTTAATTTGGGGGCATGAGCCAATTACACAAGGACGACTAAACGCATAAAGACTGCTTAAAAAAGCGACTATTGTCACCGTAGCAGCTGCAATCACAAACTTGGGTGACAAGGAAATTTCTTTTCTTTCTGTTTTTGTAGTTCGTCGCCCTTCCGGGGTGATTAATGGCTCATAATCTGGTTCTGTTTCTGGTATCGCTTGACTTGGCGGTTCTTCCAAAGATAAATCCGCCATTGAGTCTGATTCAGTTTCAGATTGAGCAACTAAATTATTTAACGGAGTTAATTCATCCAGCTTCTGTTCATCAATTTTTTCGGGATAAAACAGCGCGTTACTATCATTACTATCATTTTCTTCAGGAGATTCTTCAGTTTCTTCGGATGCTTGACCTAACCAGCGAAATAAATCATCAAAATCATCATCATCATTATCATTTAATTCTGCATTGTTTAACCAAGCTGCTGATTTTTCAATAATAAAATCTTGCACTGCACGGGGTTCTTTTTGCCCTACGGCTCGCAAATAAAGCCGAACTTTTTCTGTAAATTCTGGTTGGGCTTGCTGAATACTTTGCTGTAGCACCCGAAATATAGGTTGAGCTTCCGGCTCTACGGACTGGGAATGTTGCGCTAGCACCAGTAAAATGTCGTTTTGCAACATACATCTTACCTGAAGGCGGGGGAAGTTCGCCAATTCTGCTTGTAAGCGTTCTTGTAAAAATTTGGCTAGTTCTTGGAGTTCACTGGGTCGGACGGCTGTTTGCATATAACACCACCTTAATCTATTTAGAGTGAAGAATTTGATATCTTGATCTTGAGATGGGCGAACTGCGTCTAAATTTATGCAATTCCTAATAGTAACGAGTTCTGTTGGCTGACGATCTGAACTATTTAATTCAGAGTACGCAATTAGCCAAACCTTTTGGTTTAATCAATCTTTTAGTTTAATGCCATGTCTAAAAATCACATTCCATTGTCTCAACAAGTTGTATTAATTACCGGAGCTTCTGCGGGAATAGGGGCTGCTTTGGCTCAGGTTTTAGCCCAAAATTTCTTGGGAATACGATTGGTGTTAGCGGCTCGTAACCAGGAAAAGTTGGCTCATGTTGCCAATTACTGTAGCAAAGCTGGGGCCGAAGTGATGATAGTCCCTACAGATATCTCCCAAGTTGAGGAAGTGGAAGCTTTGGCGCGAGCAGCTGTGCTACGTTTCGGCGGAGTGGATGTTTTGGTGAATAATGCTGGCTACGGTCAAATGGGCCCTGTAGAGTTAATTCCGGCGGCGGCGACAAGGCGACAGTTTGAAGTGAATTTATTGGGCCCATTGGCTTTAATTCGGGAGTTAATTCCTGTGATGCGCGATCGCGGTGGTGGCAGAATTGTTAATATAAGTTCTCTCGGAGGAAGATTGGCATTTCCCTTTGGCGGTTTGTACAGTTCCTCTAAATTCGCTCTCGAAGGTCTCAGCGATGCTCTACGTATGGAGTTGGAGCCATTTAACATCAAGGTTAGCGTGATTGAGCCGGGGCCTGTGACTACGGAATTTTTTGATGTCGCTGGTAAAGGGGTGCTCGAAACAGTCGCAGATCCCGAAAATACTCCCTACCGCGCCGCTTTCCGCCAGTTGGAAAAACTCCAAGAAAGAACTAGTAGTCGCGCTTGGACTGCCGAAAGAGTAGCCCAGGTAATTGTGAGATCGCTCACAGATAATAATCCTCGACCAAGGTATACTGCTGCAACTGCTGGTGATTTTTTGTTGTTTATGATGACCAAAGTATTACCTACAAAATTTGTAGATCGCTTTTGGCAAAAGTTTTATGGCATCGATTTAGTGGCCCAAGATTGGAAAAAACAACAATCTTTGAAAAGTAAGTAATGAGTCATTTGTCATTTGTCATTTGTCATTTGTGGATTTTAACATCTTGACCAATGACCAATGACCAACTACCAACTACCAACTACCAACTACCAACTACCAATTACCAATTAATTAAAAATGGATTTATTAGAATATCAAGCCAAAGAGTTATTTCGTCAAATTTCCATCCCAGTTTTACCTTCCCAAAAAATCGATCATCCCAGAGACATTAAAAGTTTGGAAATTCCCTATCCAGTAGTCCTTAAATCTCAAGTGCCGACTGGTGGTAGGGGAAGGGCTGGGGGAATTAAGTTTGTGGAAAATACGATCGATGCGATCGCCGCTGCCCAAACAATCTTTCGCCTACCAATTATGGGCGAATATCCCGAAGTTTTACTCGCCGAAGCTAGATACAATGTCCAACAAGAATTGTATTTAGCAGTAGCTTTAGATTACTCCTTGCGCCGTCCCGTTTTACTCGGTTCTCCTAAAGGAGGCATGGATTTAGATTTGGTAATGAAACATCTGCAACAGGTGATAGTAGAAGATGAATTTTCTAGCTTTTATGCCCGAAAATTAGCCATGAAAATGGGATTACAGGGGAATCTCATTCAATCAGTTAGCGCCATCATTGAAAAGATGTTTAACCTATTTTTGGAAAAGGATTTAGACCTAGTAGAAATTAATCCTTTAGGCGTTAGTCCTTCAGGAGAATTAATGGCTTTAGATGGCAAAATTACTGTTAATGATGCAGCTTTAGCTCGTCATCCTGACTTGTTAGTATTAGCTGAAAAAATCAATTTACACAACATTAACAAAGCTAAAAGCAATGGTTTTTGGGGATTAGATGGAAATATAGGCGTAATTTGCAATGGTAGCGGTTTGGCAATGGCAACATTAGATTTGCTCTACCAAACAGGCGGAAAACCTTTTGGTTGTATTAATTTGGGTGAAAATCGTTTAGCTGAAAATCAATCCTGCCCTTTTAGCTGTTTGTTGCAAAAAAGTTTAGAAATTACCTGCAATCAAAATGGGATGAAGGTATTACTAATTAACATCATGGATGGTTTAGCTTCCTGTGAAGAAATCGCTGATGTTATTGTTAGTTATACTCAAAATGATGCTGGTGGCTATCCTCATTTTGTCGTGCGGTTAGTTGGGAGTAACTTAGAAGCAGCGAAAGAGCGTTTAGCCGCAGTAGGCATTACTTTGTCAGAACAGTTGGATGAAGCTGTAG
Source organism: Floridaenema flaviceps BLCC-F50 (assembly GCF_041929275.2). Taxonomy (NCBI): domain Bacteria; kingdom Bacillati; phylum Cyanobacteriota; class Cyanophyceae; order Aerosakkonematales; family Aerosakkonemataceae; genus Floridanema; species Floridanema flaviceps. Next base: position 2,161,465 of record NZ_JBHFNR020000001.1, read on the forward strand.
CAAAAGCGGTATCTTTGGCAAAACCAACCGGAAAACGTTATTCATCGAATTAATCTGCCTTTGGAAAGACTAGATTAGCAAATAATCTCATACTGTAGGATCAACCAATGGGGTGAAGTTTGTTTGAGCCTATCTGCTTTACTCTGAGGGTGAACTAAAGATCCAGCGGTTGAGAGATTACACTTATCCAAAAATTTTTTTGGAGATTTTCTCTAAATTGTTTACTACAGACTGTGCTATTCAACAGTCTGCATTACACTGTTTGTTAGAGTTTGGGAAAAACTATGCAATTCTCACACAATGTATATGATGTAGCGATTATTGGAGGTGGCATCTCTGGCACCGCCTTACTGTACAGTTTATCCAATTACACTAACATCGATCGCATTGCGTTAATTGAGAAAAATCCCGGAGTTGCTTTAGTCAATTCTCATAAAACCAGCAATAGTCAAACCTTACACTTTGGCGATATTGAAACTAATTATACTTTGGAAAAAGCTCGCAAGGTTAATCGCGCTGCGACTTTAGTCAAAAATTATCTGTTGCGAAACGATTCTAGCCAAGAAATTCACAGTAAATATCATAAAATGGTTTTGGCGATCGGCAAGGAAGAAACCGCCGAACTCCGCGCCAGATACCAAGAATTTAAGTCTCTGTTTCCGAAATTAAGATTGATTGACAGAGATGAAATTGCATTACTAGAACCTAACGTAGTTAAAGGTAGAGCCGCTGATGAGGAAATTTTAGCTCTCTACACTGACGAAGGTTACACGATAGATTTCCAAAAATTAGCCCAATCTTTCCTGCAAAAATCAGTTGTAAATGAACAAAAAACGATTGATTTGATGTTAGGAACCAAGGTGAAGAGTATCAAGAAAGAAGGCGAATTTTATCAGGTAGAAACGGACAAAGAAGCGATCGCTGCTAAAGTAGTAGTATTTGCTGCCGGAGCCTATAGTTTACTATTCGCCAAATCTCTTGGTTACGGCAAAGATTATGCCTTATTAAATGTAGCTGGCAGTTTTTACATTGCGCCTGGAGTTTTAAACGGCAAAGTCTATACAGTACAACTCAAAAAGATACCTTTCGCCGCCATTCATGGAGATCCAGAAGTTCACGATGCCAGTCAAACAAGATTTGGCCCAACAGCAAAGGTAACGCCACTATTAGAACAGGGGAAATATGGGACATTTTTTGATTATTTAAGAACTGCTGGACTCAGCATTGCTGCATTTTTGAGCTTCTTTAATATCCTTACTGAACCAGCAATTTTAAAGTATGTCGTGATGAATTTTATTTACGATATACCTTTTATTGGCAAGCGTTTATTCCTCAAAGAAGTTCAGAAAATTGTGCCGACAATCAAAGTGGATGAAGTAACACTCGCTCAAGGCTATGGCGGAATTAGACCGCAAATTGTTAACCTGAAAACTCATCGTTTAGAAATGGGAGAAGCCAAAATTATTGGGGAGAATATTTTGTTTAATATTACTCCCTCACCGGGCGCTTCTACCTGTTTACAAAATGCGGAAGATGATACAGAAAAAATCGTTGCTTTCTTAGGTGAAGGGTACAGTTTCGAGAAACAGAGATTTGAGCAAGAATTAGCGGAGCAACGAGTTTTAAGTAGGTGTAAATAAATAAAGTGATAATAGTTATATTAGGATGGGGCGGGCTCTCCTGCCCACCCCACAAAAAAGCTATAACTCTTGTGGGGTGGGCAGGAGAGCCCGCAAAAGTTTTCACTTTATTTATATCTACCTTCTTAGTTAACATTGGCTAATTAAACTGTAGAAGCTGTAGAGACGTTTCATGAAACGTCTCTACTTTTTTATAGGTACTTTTTAAAGGGGGAATCTACCAAAAATATAAAGTTTTTCCGGCTCTTTCGATCGCAATAGTTTGAATAGAGTATTTTAGTTTAGCGATCGCCAAACGTAATTTTAACTGTTCTTCCTCAAACCGCCAAGTTGTTTGATAGTCACTGCAATTAATTACCAGTGTATCTGGAGTAGCAAAGGCATAAATTACCCCATCATCATTTAAGCCGCTGACTTCCAGAATTCGCTGCCCTAATTTTCGAGCATAAGATACCTGTTCGATTAATATTTCTGCTATTGGATTCATTGTTACCTCCGATTTTTTACCCATGAAAAGCCTGCCTTCAAACTAGTGTGAGAAGGTTAAAGAATTAAAGAACCAATCAATACCTAAGTCATCTCCAAAATCAGGTGCGATTTGAAGCTAGTTTCTCTAATTCCTTGATTGAGACAGGCGAGAAAAACTTTTCTGTTTATATTCTGTATCCTATTTTACGATTTGCCCTAAAAATAGATCTAGTTAAAAAAAGTTTACAAAGGGGGAGTGCGATCGGATCTGAGGTTGCACCACGAAAGACTAAGGCTGATGCGGTATTTTGGGTAGGGGAAAGAAGTGTTACATTAAACACTGTGGTTGCTGTCTTCCCGCAAGGAGCAACAGCATTAACAACAAGTGCCAGAAGTTCGCCTTCAACAACAAGGAAACAAAAAATGGGAAAAATAATTGTTACTGATTTAACTCGGTTTTCAAAACCTGATCAAGTCTGCATAGCTGGGATTGATATAGAAACTGGTGAGTGCATAAGACCTCTTCCCTATTTAAGTAGTGCTGAATGTGAGAAACTTCATATTCTCCCTGGAACAATACTTAGTGGCAACTTTACTAAGCGTCAACAAGTAGAAGGCCCCCATCAAGAAGACAGCAGCTATCAAAATCTCTCTTTTCATAGCTCTTGCTCTTCAGATGAATTTAAGAAAGTGCTTGAGTATGGTTTAGTAAATAGCTTAGAAGAGGGATTTAATATTAAACTGGATAAAAATCAGAAGCATATCCCAATAGGTCACGCTCTGAATCATTCAATTATTACGGTGAAAGTTCATCCTAAAACTATAAATATTGCAGAAAGTAGCTATAAACCAGGCAAAATGACGGTTAGTTTCTGTGATTGGTCAAATCGTTGGTTTAACTATATGTCTATAACTGACTTAAATTTTTATAATTATGCAATGAAGCATCACGAAGATAATAATCTTGATAGCCTCAATAAATACATCAAATCTCGGCAGGAAACCTATCTAAGAATTGGGTTAAGTAGAATTTATAAATCTAATGGAAGGGAGGGTTATTGGATTCAAGTAAACGGCATTTATACATTTCCTGATTACAAGCTGTAACTGCGATTCCAAGTGATCGGATCGCGATCGCAAATCGCACTCACCAACAGAGCTAGAATTGCGATCGCATAAAATAAAACAGCTAGCAGCAGGGTGGGCATTGCCAACTTTTACCGCTATGTGCTGATGACTACAGCTTGTCCCTTAATTGCTGTAGGCAAATTTGCTAAAATCTTTGGTATCAGAGGCTTCAGATCCGCCAAGCGGTTAGATGATGCTTGCAAAACAATCACCGCTATGTCAAATTCTGGCAAATTTTGCTGAAATGAAAGATTACGGTCAACTGTAATAAAAACATCAAATTCTGCCGATGCGAGAGTAAGAAGTTGTCCATTTTTTGTTCCCGCCCATCCCATCTGCGGAACTGTTTTTACCTCGTAGCCTATAAATTCTCTCGCAAGTTTGCGATCGATGCACTCATCTAGAAGAAGTTTCATGCTATGCCACCATACTAACAAGTTGTTTTCCAACCTCTTCTAGTAATTCGATAACTTGCTCTCTAGTTACTGTCGGAAATCCATCAAGGAAATCATCTATTGACTCTCCTGCTTTCAAATAATCAAAGAGTGTCTGCACCGGAACTCTTGTGTTAGCAAAAACCGGAGTCCCACCCATAATTTCAGGGGACGTACTAATAACTGGTGAGTTCTTAAACATAGTCTTTTATCTTTTTAGTCTAGTATCTATCTTAAATGCAAAAAGTCGAATTTAGGGATCGCTTCATCCTTCCAATAAAGATCCCCTCTGGCAAATTGAAGATAGCAAAATCACCGGAGATTTGGAAGCAGTTCAGGATAGCGCAACTCATGTAAGTATCCTGCCCAGAACTACAATGTTGTTAGAGAAGTACGAAGCAGCACTGGCAAACACTCAAAACGATTGGGAAAAAGTTAAATGAGTCGAGGCAATCAACAGGAGAACAGCAATGTCATGGATCTTTAGTTTGTCAGCTGAGTGTGGTAAAGAACAGACTGCCGCCGAGCAGTTTTCTGATTATTTCGATCGAGTTTCTTGGATTCTTTCCAATAATAACCAATCCCAATGTCAAACTGGAATTTTTCAAGATATCGAGGATAATTGGTGGTGTCGAGTTACTCCAACTGGTATCAGTGAAGTGGGAATAAACACACCAGAAACCGCTTATATTATGACAGAAGTCGGTATTCTGCTATATCAACATTTACGTTTTGCTCCCACTTTTCGCTATGCTTTGGTTGGTTTAGAAGTAGACGAATTTAGAACTTATAGTGAGTTGCTTGAAGACACTTCTTCCCCATCTTTTCCGGGGTTAGTTTTAGCTGAAACAATTTGGCAGTTACTTGGAGCGCCATCAGATTTTCGATCGTTCAGTTCAGGATATGTCTGGAAACCATACCAAGGAGAAGTTTATCAGCCACTAATGGTATCGTCAGATTTGAAGAACAAACTCAATGAATTGCTCAATGTGGGGTAATTGCGATTCTGCGTGAGTGCGATCCTTCGCGATCGCACTCACCAACCAAGCTAGAATTGCGATCGCCTAAAATAAAAGTGAATTAATTAGTTTCTAAGTAACTGTAATTAAAACTCTTATCAATTGTTGCTGATTTTTAAGTAATAATATCTACTCCTACGAGAATTCCCTTAAGTAAGTGTTAACTTTGCTAAACATAAATAGCAATTTCCGGCTTGTATGTTATCTTTTTTCATTGTAATTTGGAAAATACATCTTTTTTAAACTTAACATCTATCTAAGGTTAGAGTATGTTAAAGAAATGATGGAGGAATGAATAGCGCGATCGCCCGGAATAGAACCCAATGTTTTAGATACTGTACATTAATATCATTATTTCTGGGAATAATAAGTACAACCATTGGCAAGAGCTTGAACGGTAAATGCTTTTCCTGGTAAGACATATTCTCTTGCGATAGCGATGCAAAATCTAAAAGATTTTATCCACTTAAGTTGAATTATAGTAGAGCAGGTTTTTTATGAGTTCAGTAACAACATCTTCTAAAGGACGATCGCCAGAACTAAAACATCTCCAAGAGCAAATTGCTCAATTAGAACAGCAACTTGCCCAAGCACAACAGAGAGAAAAGCGATCGCGCCAACTTTTGCAGTCTATAATTGATGCTTCCTCAGACTGGATTTTTGTCAAAGACCGCAATTTTCGCTGCCTTCTAGCAAATCAAAGTTTTGCTACTGCCATTGGTACTACCTCAGAGTCGATTTTAGGCAAAAATGAACTGGAATTAGGTTATCCAGAGGAGGTAGTTTTTGGCAATTCAGAAGCAGGAATTCGAGGATTTCGCCACGATGACTTAGAGGTTTTAGCAGGAAAAACTATTTGTAATCCTTTGGAAATAAGCTCAACAGTTGAAGGTATTCGGATTGTGGATGTGCGGAAAATTCCTCTTTATGATGACAATGGAGAAGTTTACGCAGTTCTGGGATTTGCTCAAGATATTACCGATCGCAAACGTGCAGAAACAGAATTTTACCAAACCAAAAATTTTCTCGAATCTGTACTTAGTAACTTGCCTGTAGCTGTAGTTGCTAAAGAAGCAAAAGAGTTGCGATTTGCGTTTTTTAATCAAGCTGCGTCACAGTTATTTGGACTGAGTGCAGACCAAGTTTTAGGCAAGAATGATTATGATTTATTCACCAAAGAACAAGCCGAATTTTTCATCAATATCGATCGGCAAGTATTAGCCAGCGGTAAAACTATAGATATTTCTGAAGAAGATGCCCTAATCCAAGGGGAAAATCACATTTTACGAACCAAGAAAACAGCGATTTTAGATGAGTTAGGGCAAGCCAAATATTTATTAGCAATTACTGAAGATATTACAGAGCGAAAACGAGCGGAACAAGCCCTAAAAGAGTCGGAAGCACAACTGCGAAAACAGACAGAAGATTTAGAGCAAACTTTACAAGAATTACGCCGCACTCAAACTCAATTAGTGCAGAGTGAAAAAATGTCTAGTTTGGGGCAATTAGTTGCTGGAGTTGCTCATGAAATTAACAACCCAGTTAACTTTATTTTTGGCAATCTGAGTCACGCTAAGGAATATACTCAAGATTTGTTGGGATTGGTAGAACTTTATCAGGAATATTATCCCAATCCTCATCCTGACATTCAAGCAGAGTTAGAAGCGATCGAGCTAGATTTTCTCACAGAAGATTTGCCCAAACTTTTAAATTCCATGAAAGTAGGCGCAGATCGAATTCAGAAAATTGTTGCTTCCTTAAGAACTTTTTCTCGCATGGATGAAGCGGAAATGAAAGAGGTAAATATTCATGAAGGAATTGATAGTACCTTGATGATTTTGCAAAATCGCTTAAAAGCAAAACCCGATCGACCAGAAATCAAAGTTATTAAAGAATACGGCGATTTACCTTTGGTAGAATGTTACGCCGGACAATTAAATCAGGTATTTATGAACATTGTTGCTAATGCGATCGATGCTTTAGAAGATGCCTACAATGCCAAAATATTAGTTAATCCGGCAATTAGCATTCACACCAAAATTATAGAAAACAATCAAGTGATGATTATCTTATCAGATAACGGGCCAGGAATTACTCAAAAAGTAAAATCTCACCTATTCGATCCCTTTTTTACTACTAAACCAATTGGCAAAGGAACAGGAATGGGACTGTCTATTAGTTATCAAATTATCACCGAAAAACATCATGGAACTTTAGATTGTTTTTCTGAACCTGGAAAAGGCACAGAATTTGTAATTAAAATTCCTCTCAAACAACCAGTGGGTTTGTTGTAAGCACTTGGGCGAAGACAGCACCTACAAAAACCAGTGGGTTTGTTGTAAGCGCTTGAGCGAAGACAGCACCTACAAAAACCAGTGGGTTTGTTGTAAGCGCTTGAGCGAAGACAGCACCTACAACAAACCAAAAATTTTTAGCTAAAATCTACATTGAAGAACTCACTAAAAAGAAAGGTCATGGTACAGTATAATCCATTGCCATCAGAATCATTAGAAACCGAATATTTTCTTGAATCTGACGAAACTCCAGTGGACAACGAACTACAAAATTTAGTACCCAATTTATTGTTATCAATCTTGTGTTTAATTTGGTCTAATCGACAAGATTGGTTTTTTGGTGTAGATATGGGAATTTACTACGCAAGCGATCGACCTGCAATTGTCCCTGATGGTTTTCTCAGTTTAGGAGTAGAGCGTTTTTCAGGAAAAAATGGACGTTTAAGTTATATCCTAAAACGAGAAAACCAAGTAGCACCAATCTTAGTATTAGAAGTAGTTTCTAATACTTACAGAGGCGAGTACAACCAGAAGAAAATAGATTACGCTGAATTAGGAGTTTTGTATTATGTAATTTACGACTCTGGTCGTTATCATAGTAGACATGGTGATGCTTTTGAAGTGCATAAGTTGGTAAATGGCGTTTATCAAAGATTATCAGGTGAACCAGTTTGGATGGCAGAAATTGGTTTAGGAATTGGACGAGAAATGGGAACTTATGAAGGATGGAGGAGAGAATGGTTGTATTGGTATGATAGCGAGGGAAATCGGTTTTCCCATTCCCAAGAACTTTTAGAACAAGAACGACAACTCAGGGAAAATTTACTTGCTAAATTGAGGGAAAAGGGAATAGATCCTGATACGTTGTGATAGTGCGATCGCACTTCAATTTACAGATCCAAACACTTTAAGGTGCAGCCAAAAACCCATCACTTAAACCAGCATCTCTTAGTCGAGGCGCACCAATATTTCTGCTGAGTACTGCTAACCCTGCCAAATGTGCTTGTAAACCAGCGGTACTAGCACAGCAATCTGTTAAAATTATTGGTTCAATGCCAATATCAAAAAGATCCATTGCTATTTTCAAAACACACATATCAGTATCGATACCCACAATAAAAATTCGCTTAATAGCCTCAGCATGAAGATAATTACATAACTCATCTGGCATTCCACAAAGTCCAGCTTTGGAAAAAATTAACTCTGGTTTAGCAAAAGGTTGCAATTCTGGGACAATATCTGTTTCTGGTTGATCGGAACAATTATGCCAATCGAGTAATTTTTGATAAGGGCTATCTGGAGAGTTGAGAAATCTAGTAAACAACATCGGTGCATACTCATCTTTTTCAATCAAACGAGCGACTCTTTTGGGGATATGATGAGTAAATTGGTTAATAAAACCGCACTGGACATCGACAATAAGTAAAGGTTCCGCCATGATTTGATTATGGTTAATACAACTTGTTTTGACACTAGCCCGACTTGGGCAAAAAGTCTAATATCTATTGGTAGAGAAAGATATTATTGTGCAGTAATAGATAGAATTTAGGTATAGATTGCTATGGTCAAGAAAAGCTATCTTCTGTTTTTGGGAGCGAGTTTTTTGCTGAGTCTGTTGGGATGGCATAAACTACCAGTTATTTCTGCGGAACAACCTTCTGTTCCTCAGTTAACAATGAAAGTACCAAGTAGCAACAATGTTGATGCTGCTTCTTGGTGTAAAATCGGGGTAAATCAGGGACGTGAACAACCACTAGGTTTTGCTAAAGTGCTATTTTATCGAGATAAATCTGATCCCCAAAACAAGGAATACATCGTAGGTTGTATCACCAATAATTCTCGGCAAACTATACAACACATTCCAGTAACTTATGTTTTGCAATATCCACCAGGGAAAAACACATTTAGTGGCGGATTTAATAGTTTAACTTTTGCTACTCCTATTCAACCAAGACAAACTGTTTATTTTCGTAGTGGTTTTGAAATTGATTCTGATGCTTCGGGTGTGGAAGTGAGTGTGGTAAAAACAAAGCAAAAAGACCAAACTATTACTTATGAACCAATACAGCGTTTAATCATTCAGCGACGTAACTAATTGTGCTAAAGTAACAAGAGATACGTTTTAGCTAAATTATGGCGAACAGCGGAATTACTCGCTTCCCGCCCGAAGATAGCTTACACTCTTGTCTTGTTTTAACACCAACCTTGTTCTATTACTAAATGTTTTTTGCTGGGAAATAAGTAACTGCTTAAGCCGTGCCAAAAGTGAAACTAGGGATAAACAACTATGGAACAGTTAGCAGAAAAAAATTGTGTTGCTTGTGAAGGAAATTCACCCCGCATAAGTGATACAGAAATTGCTGAACTTAAGCCGCAAATTCCTGATTGGGAGATTGTCGAAGAAGAGGGTGAAGCACGTCTGAAGCGAGTTTACAAATTTCGCGATTTTATGACAGCTTTAACCTTCACTAATAAAGTGGGTGACAAAGCAGAAAAAGCCGGACATCACCCAGCTTTACTCACTGAATGGGGCAAAGTAACTGTTAGTTGGTGGACTCATTCGATCGGTGGACTGCACATAAACGATTTTATTATGGCAGCAAAAACTGATAAAGTTGCTGAAGAGTTTGTCACCAAATAATTGTCAAATTTAACAGAAGTAAAATTGTTAATTCTCCTGTTTTAAGGTAACTTATGAGTTATGATCTTTACTTAAATCATAACTCATAATTTCTCGCTAAACACTAATAATTTAATCTCCAAAATGGGTAATCAATCAACAACCGCTACTGTTTCTCGCACTCCTTTATTTGATTTAGCTTTAGAATCTAAAGCTAGATTTACGGAATTTTCCGGCTGGGAAATGCCTGTTCAATACAGTGGAATAGCACAAGAACATCAAGCAGTTAGAACTGCATCGGGAATGTTTGATATTTCCCACATGGGCAAATTTACCATGCAGGCAAAAAATTTAATTTCTCAATTACAAAACTTAGTTCCTTCTGATTTAAGCAGTTTACAACCTGGTCAAGCTCAGTATACTGTTTTATTAAATCCTGAAGCTGGAATCATTGACGATATTATTTTTTACTATCAGGGTGAAGCAGCCGGAATGCAGCAGGGAGTAATGATTGTTAATGCTGCAACTACGCCAAAAGATAAAGCTTGGTTGTTGAATAATTTAGAAACATCAGAAATAGATTTTCAAGATATTTCTCAAGACAAAGTTTTGATTGCAGTACAAGGGCCACAAGCAATTTCCCAACTGCAAAAATTTGTTAAAGAAGATTTAAATTCGATTAAATCTTTCGCTCATTTATTAGGTGTTGTATTAGGAAAACCTGCTTTTATTGCCCGGACTGGCTACACTGGGGAAGATGGTTTTGAAGTGATGTTAGACCCAAATGTGGGTGTAGAATTGTGGCGTAATTTATTAGCAGAAGGTGTGGTTCCCTGTGGACTAGGTGCGAGAGATACTTTGCGTTTAGAAGCAGCAATGGCACTTTACGGGCAGGATATTAATGAAGGTACAACGCCTTTAGAAGCAGGGTTAGGTTGGTTGGTACATTTAGATAGAAAAGGCGAATTTATTGGTCGGGAAATATTGGCAGAACAAAAAGCATCGGGAGTAGAAAGAAAACTGGTAGCTTTGCAAATGCAAGGGCGTAATATTGCCCGTCAAGGTTATCCGATAAGCTATGAAGGGGAAACGGTGGGAGAAGTGACGAGTGGAAGTTGGTCGCCTACTTTGGAATGCCCGATCGCACTAGCTTACCTCCCCACAAATTTAGCTACAATCGGTCAAGAATTACAAGTGGAAATTCGCGGCAAATTCTATCCCGCTAAAGTAGTGAAAAAGCCTTTTTATCGTTCTCCGAATAAGGCGTAATTTTTATAGGTACGTTGTTGCGCTTTAGCGCTCTCATAGTAGCGAAGACAGCGCAACAACGTACATTTTTACTTTGACTGTTGCTGAGAAATTAATTTAGTAAACTCTTGCAAAGCTCGATCGTATTCTTTACCTGCTGCATCTTTAAAATCATTATGTCCCGCAGTTTCCACAACTAAAACTCGCTTCGGTTCATTGGCAGCAGCAAACAGTTCTCTTCCGTGCCAATATGGAATAACTCGATCGGCTTTGCCATACAGTACTAAAACTGGCGATCGCACCTTTTTAATTTTGGCGATATTATTAAACTTGTCAAACGGAAACAGCGGAATTTGGGTTACTACTCGAAAAGTACTCACAAAAGTGTTTTCTAAAATTAACCCTCCTATAGGTTGGCGACTCGCTAAATCTACTGATGGCCCTCCACCAACAGAACGACCGTAGAGTATAATTTTTTTGGGAGTTACACCTAAGTTTTGTGTCAGATAATCATAAGCAGCATCAATATCTTTATAAGCATTTTTTTCGGTGGGATTTCCTTGACTAGTACCATATCCTCGATAATCATAAGCAAAAACCGCAAATCCCAAGTTTCGCAACCCTTCTAATATCTGGAAATTGTCGCCTAAATCTTCAGCATTCCCATGACTGTAGAGAATGGTAAACTTAGCTTGAGGATTAGGTAAGTAAATTGCTGAGATTTTTACCCCATCTTTAGTCGTTAACTTGAGAATTTGATTGTTATCTTGGTAAGTAGATGGTTGGGGTAAAAAAATCATCCGATCGCTAAAAAAATACGCATATAAGCCAACACAAGCATAGATAAAAATGATCGATCGCATAACTCGCAAAAAAGAAAACTCACCTATTAGCAGTTTTTTCAAATTTTTCTTATTCATAATCAGTCGCTAACAATCAGGCTGATAAAATTAGCCTTCAGGGGAAATAACCCGATAATCTGTACCTATATCCACGATCTGTCAGTTCTGCCTAAAATGCAACTGCAAAATCATTAAATTCTCTATCTTTGTGAGGAAATTAAATGACCTTTGAATATCCCGATGACCTGAAATACCTTGACACCCACGAATATATCCGTGTTGATGGCGAAATTGCTACGATCGGCATTAGCGCCTTCGCCGTAGACCAACTAGGTGACATCGTATTTCTAGAATTGCCAGAAATTGGCGACGCACTTAGCAAAGGAGAATCCTTCGGAACAGTTGAGTCAGTAAAAGCAGTAGAAGACCTCAAAGCCCCCATTACTGGAACAGTAGTCGAACGCAACGAAGCAATAATTCAATCACCAGAAGAAATAAGCGAAGACCCCTACGGCGAAGGATGGTTACTCAAAGTACGCATCGACGACCTCGACGAAATAAAGGATGCCATGTCCGCAGACGAGTATCGCGCCCAAGTTGAAGGAGAGTAGGGACTGGGGACTCTTGACTGGGGACTCTTGACTGGGGAGGTGGGGACAAGGGGACAAGGGGACAAGGGGACAAGGGGACAAGGGGAAATTAATTAATTCAAAACTCAAAACTTTCCTTTCTTCTGTCTCCCCATCCCCCCATCCCCCCATCCCCCCATCTCCCCATCCCCCCACCTCCCCATCTCCCCATCCCCCCATCCCCCCATCTCCCCATCCCCCCACCTCCCCATCTCCCCATCCCCTCGATCGCAAATACTTGTTAAAACTTAATTAAGTCAATTGTGGAGAATCATTAAGTGGCAACTTCTAGCCCTTCTACCAAGTCTAGCCCTCAAGTGGGACAAACAGACAGTTTTGCTACCAGGCATATTGGCCCTAGCCCAGAAGAAATTAAACAAATGCTGGAATTGCTTGGACTTTCCAGCTTAGATGAACTGATAGAAAAAACTGTTCCCCAAGCAATTCGCATTTCTCGTCCTTTACAATTGCCACCCGCCCAAAGCGAATATGCAGCCCTTGCCAATTTAAAAGAAATTGCCTCCAAAAATCAGATATTTCGCTCTTTCATTGGTATGGGTTATTCTAATTGCATTACCCCACCTGTTATTCTGAGAAACATTTTAGAAAATCCCGGTTGGTACACAGCTTACACTCCCTACCAAGCAGAAATTGCCCAAGGAAGATTAGAAGCATTATTAAATTTCCAAACCATGATTATTGAATTAACAGGTTTGGAAATTGCCAACGCTTCTTTATTAGATGAAGCTACCGCCGCTGCTGAAGCCATGACCTTGAGTTATGGTGTAGCTAAAAACAAAGCTAAAGCTTTCTTTGTCTCTCAAGATTGCCATCCCCAAACGATCGAAGTCGTCCAAACTCGCGCCAATCCTTTAGGAATTGAAGTCATCGTTGGCAACCATGAAAATTTCGCCTTTGACCAACCAATTTTCGGCGCGTTACTACAATATCCCGCAACCGATGGCACAATTTATGATTACCGAAAATTCATCGAACAAGCCCATAAAGTTGGTGCATTAGTCACAGTAGCCGCAGATATTTTAAGCTTAACTTTACTCACTCCCCCAGGCGAATTCGGGGCTGATATTGCAGTAGGAAATACCCAGCGTTTTGGCGTACCTCTAGGTTATGGTGGCCCTCATGCCGCATATTTTGCCACCAAAGAAGAGTTTAAACGTCAAGTTCCAGGCAGAATAGTTGGTATTTCCAAAGATGCTAATGGAAAACCAGCTTTACGTTTAGCATTGCAAACTCGCGAACAACATATTCGCCGGGAAAAAGCTACAAGTAATATTTGTACTGCCCAAGTTTTACTAGCCGTAATTGCTAGTATGTATGCGGTTTATCATGGGGCGGCAGGACTGAAGCGAATTGCCGAAAATATTCATCAGTTAACACACCTTTTGGCTGAAGGATTAAAGCAGTTAGGTTACAAAATCACTGGGGAATATTTCTTTGATACTATTAGGGTAGACTTAGGAAGTCGCAGTTTAACAGAAATTCTCCAAGCCGCAGAAGTTCAGCAGATCAACCTGCGAGTTTTTGATCACAAATCTGTGGGTATTTCCCTAGATGAAACTACCACTATCAAAGATTTACAAGACCTTTGGGCAATCTTCGCACTAGGAGAAGAATTACCTCTTGAATTCGCCGGGGCAATTGATGAATTGCCTCAACAAATTCAAAACTCTTTAATTCGTAGTAGTAATTATCTAACTCATCCCGTCTTTAACCAATATCATTCGGAAACCGAATTATTGCGTTATCTCCATCGTTTGCAAGCCAAAGATTTATCATTGACAACTTCAATGATTCCCTTGGGTTCTTGTACAATGAAGTTAAACGCAACAGCGGAAATGATTCCCGTAACTTGGGCAGAATTTGGCAAAATTCACCCCTTTGCACCCCTTTCTCAAACTAGGGGTTATCAAGTAATGTTCCAACAGTTAGAAGAATGGTTGGCGGAAATTACAGGTTTTGCCGCAGTTTCTTTGCAACCAAATGCGGGTTCTCAAGGTGAATATGCCGGACTTTTAGTAATTCGGAAATATCACGAAAATCGGGGAGAAAATCATCGCAATGTTTGTTTAATTCCGCAATCTGCACATGGAACAAATCCAGCTAGTGCGGTAATGTGTGGTTTAAAAGTTGTGCCTATTGCTTGCGATGAACAGGGAAATATTGATGTATCTGACCTGAAAAATAAGGCGGAAAAACACAGCAAAGAATTAGCCGCTTTAATGGTGACTTATCCTTCTACTCACGGGGTTTTTGAGTCAGAAATTAAGGAGATTTGTGAAATAGTTCACTCTCACGGTGGGCAAGTTTATATGGATGGGGCTAACATGAATGCCCAAGTTGGTTTATGTCGTCCGGGAGATTTTGGTGCTGATGTTTGCCATTTGAACTTACACAAAACTTTCTGTATTCCTCATGGTGGCGGTGGGCCGGGAATGGGTCCGATCGCAGTATCATCCCATTTAGTACCTTTTTTACCCAGTCATTCTGTAGTAAAAATTGGCGAACAAACAGGTATTGGGGCGGTTTCTGCTGCACCTTGGGGTAGTTCTAGTATCCTGCCAATTTCTTGGATGTACATCGCAATGATGGGCGGGGAAGGATTAACAGAAGCTACCAAAGTGGCGATTCTTAATGCTAATTATATGGCTCGTCGTTTGCAAGATTATTACCCGGTTTTGTACAAGGGAAATAACGGTTTTGTGGCGCATGAGTGTATTTTGGATTTGCGATCGCTCAAAAAATCTGCTGCCATAGAAGTTGATGACATCGCTAAACGATTAATGGATTATGGTTTTCACGCCCCTACCGTTTCTTGGCCTGTTGCAGGTACAGTAATGGTAGAACCAACCGAAAGCGAATCGAAAGCAGAATTAGACCGTTTTTGTGATGCCATGATTGCCATTCGTCAAGAAATTGCCGAGATTGAAACAGGCAAAGTTGATGCGGAAAATAATGTGTTGAAAAATGCACCTCACACCGCAGAAACTTTAATTAATGATGATTGGAATCGCCCCTATTCTCGCACCCAAGCTGCTTACCCAGCACCTTGGTTAAAAGAATACAAATATTGGCCTCCTGTCAGCAGAATTGATAATGCTTTTGGCGATCGTAATTTTGTCTGTTCCTGTCTACCAATGTCAGCTTATAACGAGTAATTTGTGACTAGGGACTAGGTACTGGGTACTGGGAAAAAATAATCCAAGAAAAGGTAAAAGAAAAGAGAAATCTACTCCATCTTTTACCTTTTTCTTTATAAAAGTAACCTTGGTAAATTCAGAAAATGATTGATTTGTAAAGAATCCCAGTCCCTAATCCCTAGTCCCCAGTCGCTAATCAGCATGGTAAAAAGAAACTTCCGCACCACAAGTGTTACAAAAACCGTCACCACCGTAAACGCTGCCATCCCCATCTTGCCAGTCAAATGAATTACCTTGACAAAATGGACAGTTTGGTGATTGTGATGGATATTGACTGACGCATTCCCAACGACTTCTCGGACTGCCGATAATATCTTCTAATTTGTGAGGAATATTAACAGGAAGACCATAGTCATTATCGAGCAATTCTTCAACAATAAATTCAAAATCTTCTATTCTTTCAATATATTTATAGATGCAGCGCATCGCCCGATAAATTTTCCCGTCAATTGTTACTACTTGAGATTTTTGAATTCCATCTTTACGACCAATATTTTTCCAACCTACCAAAATCTCTTGTTCTTGGTAAAAATCATTAAGTAATTTTTGCATAGATTCAAGGGGATTAGTGGCAAAAAAACCTAACCACTTTTCTCCCCCAACCCTCATACTGTAACCAGTATTTCCTACTGCTCGATCGAGTAATTTAGTAAATTCTGCTATCTCTTCGTCTACTTTTTGATGCCCTAAGTGACTGTTGCGGCGTTTCGCATCAGCAAAGTTGAATATTGCTAGATATCCTGGCAATCTTCCGGTAATTTCAGCCTGGAACTTTTCTTCCCGTTTTGAAAGCATTGCTATAAACCTAACTTTTTTGATTAAGCTCTTTGGGTTTTTCCGTCGATTCTAATTGTTGATTAATTTCCTTTAACTCGGACGGCTCTCCCATACTTATGGTGATAAGTAAACCTGATTAATTAAGGAAGTGCTTATTTATCAAGGGTTCCCAGTCCCTAGTCCCTAGTGCCCAGTCCCTAAAACCAGGGGGACAAAAGTAAACAAGACTGTGTTAAGTTTTGTAAAATTTACGCAAGCCCCGACAGTAGGCTGATTAAGCATCTTTATAAAACTTAAGAGAGTTAACATTATTTATGTCCGATTACTTAGGCTTCTAAACCCCCAATTTAAATACGTATGTACTTAAGTAATATGATATAGTCTTAAGTAACGAAACAAACCCAAGGGTAAATCTGCTTCGGTTAACAATGAATAGGGTGTGAAATAGTAACGTTGACCCAAATTTGAGAGCATACTTGGTATTGCAGACATAATTGCCCTCTATCCCAAAGCACTGTTTTTTTGGGAAATATTGATTTTTGTGTGCGTATTTTTTGGCAAAACAGTTGTCATAAAACAGGTTCCTATATAGTTACGATTGACCATTAGTTTCACCGATTACTTAAATAGAGTCTTGTCTATGTACCTTCTACCATCTCAAAAGATCGATCGCCTTGAGCAAGTATTTGCCATACAACAGCTATCCTATGTGTTGTACATAACATTAAACAGATTTTTCATAGATCTAAAGGCATACAAAAGGGTTATTTTCTATCTCCTGAGTAGTAAATTAAGGGTCATTTCCTGATGTTACTTAAATGCTGTGTTATAATATTAGTTAATGATGAAATCGCACGAATAAATCTGCTGCTGTTAGCAAAAAACAGGGTGTAGAACAGCAATATTGAGCGAGATTGGAGATTGCTAATTCTTCAATAAAAAACTTACAAAACAGCTTCTCGTTAATTTACCTGGCTGCTTACCATGCTGTCATTCTTGATGGCATCTTGGTATTGCATACATAATTATCAACCTCTGTTCCACAAGACTTTTTTTCTGGGATAAAAGTTGCTGTGCATATTTTTTGGGGAACCTGTTGCGTTAAAACAGGTTGCTGCATGGTTGCGATTGACCATTAAGCAGTTTGTTGATTTTCGCTTACGTAAATAGAGATGTTTTTATTTCATTTAAGAGTCTAATCTATGCACATTCTACCCTCTCAAAAGATGGATCGGCTTGAGCAAGCATTGGCACCTTTACATCAAAAGTACGATCGAATAGCAAAAATGCTAAGAGTTCCATTTCGGTCGATCGGATTCTTTAAATTTCTTCAAGGCATTCCTGTTCATCCAACCCGTGAATCACTCTACTATGCAGTAGCCTTGCTGGACACAAACGATCCCAAGATGTGTCAGCGAGGTGTAGAAATAATACAGACAATCTTAACTCTCCAAGACAAAGATTCGCGCAGCCAGACCTACGGACTTTGGCCCAAATATTTAGAAGAAAAACCTTTTAAGATAGTTCAGCCCGATCCAAACTGGCGCGAATTTTTAGCTACACAACTGCTACAAGTTGCGCTTAATCATCGCGATCGCTTATCTCCCAACCTCATAGCCAAAATTGACGAGGCTATCCTGTGTGCTGCGTATAACATTAAACAGCGCAATATTCCTCTTGAATACACAAACATTGCCATTATGGGCATTTATGTAACGTTGCTTACAGGACAAATCTACAAAATAAATTATTTGTACAATTATGGGATAAATCGTCTTGAGCAATTCTGTCAATATATCCTAGAACAGGGTGGTTTTCCTGAATACAATAGCCCAGATTATACCATCATTGCCTTAGAAATTTTAGGTCGTCTGAGGCTATATGCCAAAAATGTCAACAATGCCAAAATAGGAGAACTGCTTGAAGTGCTCTATCGTTTGAGTTGGAGGGAAATTGCAACTCATTTTCATCCACCTACTCGGCAATGGGCAGGTCCCCATAGCAGAAGCTACAGTACATTACTCAAAAAGGAAGTATTAGCATTAATAGAACGCTCTACTTCAGAACAGATAAATTTTGGCATTGTGGAAAAGTACCCTACCCTAGATGAGCATCGCCTCTCCTTACCTTGCCCAGATGATTTAGAAACACTATTTCTGCAATTAAATCACCCTCGCACTGTAACTCAAACCCTTTCTGAGAAATCACCCAAACAAGTTCTCACCACTTATCTTGCTCCGTCTTTTGCCTTGGGAAGTGTCAATTACAGTGACTTTTGGCACCAGCGACGACCTTTACTTGTCTATTGGGGGACACATAAAAAGCCAAGTTACTTAAGATTACGCTGTTTATACAACAACGTGGATTACGCAGCCGCACAATTTTTTAGTGTTCAAAATCAGGGCAATGTTCTCTGTGGTGTTTCTTTTGCTACTGATATTAACCCGATCAATCCTTACCTCAGCCAAAACACGAAATCTAACTCTACACTGCTGCTCAAAGATTTACGGTTGCGTTTTGAGTTTGGAGGTTCTATTGATATGAATAGTCTCAGAACTCAGCTTTCATCATTAGCTACCCTGGACTCATCTTTGTGTCTCTGTTTTGATGATTTAAGTATTCAGATCCGAATTCCATACGCACAATTTGGCGAATCAACAGGTAAATGGGAAATTCATCAGGATTCACAATGTTTTTATCTGGATCTGTTGCTTTGGGCTGGGAAGAAACAAGTATTGGATCTTTCTCATCTGAGCCAAGGTGCGATCGCATTTGCCCTCAAAGTAACAACTGAAAAAATTTTATCTTCTGAAGTCTCAATCAATCTTGTTGATAATTGGCTAGAAACGGAGTGGGAAAATCTCCATCTTAAACTTTGGACTAAACCCGCCAAACAGCAGTTTTTAAACATATCAACTTTTTCCAGTGACATAGATAAATAAATAGCTCTTTTTTACTTGATACCAAATCCTGGTTAGTTACCCCCGATATCTTCTCCCTCTTTCCTCTGCGTTCTCTGTGTCTGGAGCGGTTTATTATAAAGGGGGTTTTTAACCCGGATTTAGTATGAGCCAGTATTTCCTACTGCTCGATCGAGTAATTTAGTAAATTCTGCTATCTCTTCGTCTACTTTTTGATGCCCTAAGTGACTGTTCCGGCGTTTCGCATCAGCAAAGTTGAATATTGCTAGATATCCTGGCAATCTTCCGGTAATTTCAGCCTGGAACTTTTCTTCCCGTTTTGAAAGCATTGCTATAAACTAACTTTTTTGATTGGACTCTTTGGGTTTTGCTATCGATTCTAATTGTTGATTAATTTCTTTTAACTCAGACAAGGAACAATGCAAACGGGGTCGATCGGGATTTGTTAAATCTAGTTTATCCCAAGGAATTCTATATCCACCATGAATTTTTCTCGCTCCCATTAACTTTAAAATTGCCAAACCTAATTTCCAAGCAGATAAACGTTCTAAAATTGCTGTAGAACCAACTAAATATTCCTCAATTATCCATTCATCGCCCTGCTTTTCTGCTCGAATTTCCTCTATTCGCCCAATCGGTTTACCTCCTGAATCCAATACTGATTTACCTAATAGTAATTCCAAATTAAGTTCGCGAGTTGTCATTACTTTTCTCCGGGAATTTTGACAATAACTTTATCTTTTAACCATTTTTCGTAGGCGATCGCAGGCGTTTGTTCCACATCTACATCAACATCTACATCAATTCCCACATCCAGTACTTGCGAAAAAGGAATCCGAAAAGGTTTTTTCAGTCTCGCGCCCCATTTACTCTGAATCGTTACAATTAACCGTTCTAATTGAGGATGAATTCGTCTTCCTAGTGTCGGTAAACCTACTTCAATATAGGCTAAACGTGGGGGTTGTCCATCACGTAATTCAGCAATAATGCCATCGACTCTGCCCATTTTTTGCTGATGGCGATCGACCAATTGATTATCAAGCACATCGCGAAAAACTTCCATCTCATCCTCCCCAAATCTCTAAAGGAATCGCAGAGATCGCCAATACAAAAGTCAATCCAATAATGAAAACCACAATACTATTATTAAACCATCCGTTGCGATGGGAACCAACATAAGATTCATCATTTAACAAAATCAAAAACGGCAAAACAACCAATGGTAAAATTACTGCCGTAAGTGCCATAGAAAACAGAGTTAATTGTAAAGGATCGATCCCAACAACCATTAAAAGTGACGCGAGAAACACAAAAACAGAGTAAACCATACTGAAGCGAGAAGCTTGTTTAGGATTGAGATTTTCTCCCCAATTCCAACCAAAAGTTTGCGCCACAATATAAGCCGTATCAAGGCTAATTTCCAACGCCGCCCCAAAGCAAGCAATTCCTAATGAAGCAGCAAATAATATAAAACCCCAATAACCAAAAGGTTGAGTTAAAACTAAAGCCGCTTGTTCGTAACTATCTACTTGAATTCCTTTAGGATTCAACACTAAAGCTGCTACAACTAACACCCCAAGAGATACAATACTACCAAAAGCCATTCCTACAGCTGAAATCACACGATTAATTCCAATATCTTCCTCATTCCATTCACTTTCAACCGCACCAGATGAATAAAAATAAAACAGATAGGGACTAATAATTGCACCTAAAATACTGACGGCAATGAATAAGTAATGAGCAATGTCTTGTTTAGGTAAAGTTGGTAATAAACCCGAACCCAATTCCGTCAGATTCGGGTGCAATTTAATCGTTGCAAAAACAAAGACGAGTGTAATTAACCCTAGTGAAGAAACTCCATTTTCAATTATCTCAAAATTGCCTTTCCAAAGCAGCAACCAAATTGCCAAAGTAACGGGTAAAGCCCACCATTGAAAACTAATACCTGTGACTAATTGCAGAGCAATACAAACGCCGCCAATTTCTGCGGCTAATACTAGAAAATCAACAATAATTTCTGCAACTAAAGGGATGAGTAAAAAACGAAAACCCAGACGTTCGCGTACTGCATCTACCAGGGTATGTTTGCTCACAGCTGCTAAACGTCCAGACATTTCTACTAAAGCAATGACGCAAATTGTACCTAACACAATTGCCCAAATTAATTGAAACCGAAAGGATGAGCCAGCCTCCGCCGCAGTTGCGATCGCACCAACATCTAAAAAACCTCCAATACTTGTGAGGATTCCTAACGCCACTTGCAGAACTTTTTGGATTTTCATGATTCCCCACCCAGTCTTTTAATCAAAGTATTAATCGCTTGTTCTTGAGCGGACAATTGTTGCATTTTTTTACTCAAAGTATCGCGATCTTTTTGCACGACAGCTGTTCCCATTTCTCCCACAGTTCGTTGCATCTGTTGTACGCTATTTAAAACCTCGTTCCGGTTTGGTTCCGGCGTAACTTTCGCTAATTTTTCGATCTCTTTTTGCAGTTTTTCCTCAGTAGTTTGAAGCGTTTGTTTAGCGTAAGCATTAGGTACATTACCCTGTAGCCAGAAGTCGCCAACTAAGTGGGCGGTTTCTGTCCAAGATGTCACAGTTTTTAATTCTTTTGTCAGGCTTTCAGTAGAAGGCTGGACGCTACAAGCAGTTGTTGTAGAGATCAACAGAACAAGCTTCCAGATAGAGCGCGATCGCATAAAATCCAGCCTTCCACAAGTTTAAACTCTATAGCTTAGATATATCACTATTGTTATTTTTTGAACTTATTCCCAAGATAGAAAAAGATATTTCACTCCACTCTCCCTAAGACTGATTTATCGCTACTGAAAAAGGATATTATTAAAAGTATATAAATATTTGCCACTTGTCATATCGAATACAAAAAATAATGCTACAGATCTCTCTCCCCATCCCCCTATCCCCCCGCCTCCCCACCTCCCCGCCTCCCCATCAGTTATCTGTAGCAAACATTTGGGTATTCGATATCAGCAGGAGCGATCGCGCTTTTGGCGATCGCATTTGCCCTCCAAATCACCAGAAAACGTGCGCGGAAGCCCCTGGCTTGAGACATGGGGAGGAAGCGCACGCCCGCGGTTTTAACCGCAGTCAAGTTCCTGGCTTCCATTTTTGGTTCTCAATATATTTCTTAACCACATCCAATGGCGCACCGCCAACAGTAGCCACAAAATAAGAATTAGTCCACAAGGTAGGTAATCTACTTTTGAGCCAGGGAAACTCTTGCCTCAAATAGCGAGATGACCTACCTTTCATGATTTTAATAACTTGTTGAACACCAAATTGCGGGTCAATACCAATCAATAAATGAACATGATCTGGCATAATCTCAAGTTCAATAATCTCGCACTTCTTCTCTTGAGCTACTTGTTGAATGATTTCTTTGAGTCTAGTATCAACACCATTGACTAGTACTTTGCGCCGATACTTGGGACACCAGACAATGTGATATTGACAAGCATATAAGATATTGTTATTTGATTTAAACTGATTTGGCATTGCTAATATACACTTGCTTTCCATATAATAGTGACATCAGTTAATTAGTAAGTCAATGCCTCGCCAAAATCGCACCAAAACTCCATCATTTATTGTTGAGATGCCCCTGGTGGTATCCAACAAAGATGCTGGGGTTTTGTTGTCTAGATTTGAAGCAGGTAGGCAACTTTACAATGCCTGCTTAGGTGAGGCAATGCGCCGACAAAAGTTGGTTAAGCAATCCAAGAAATACCAAGAAGCAAGAGCGCTCAAAAAAGGTAAGGCAAGAACAGCAGCTTTTAAAGAAGTAAATCAAGCTTACGGTTATAGCGAATACGACCTGCATTCTTATTGCACAACTATTCGTAATTCTTGGATTGAAAAACATATTGACTCGAACACCGCTCAAAAATTAGCGACTCGCGCTTTTAATGCTTCGGAGAAGGTAGCTTTTGTCCAAGCCAAGAAAGTTCGATTCAAGGGTAAAAACCAACTGGATTCCTTGGAAGGTAAGACAAATAAAACTGGGATTAGATGGGTTAACGAGACTTTAGTTTGGGGTAATCTTCAGCTAAAGCCATATCTAACAACTTATGACCCAGTGATAACTCATGGGTTAAGGAGTCGAGTTAAATATGTCAGGTTAGTACGTCGGCGGATTAATGGTAAAACCTTCTATTACGCTCAATTGGTTTGTGAAGGTAAATCTTTTCAAAAACCCAAAAACCAAATTGGTCAAGGGACTGTTGGGTTGGATATTGGGCCGTCCACCATTGCTATTGTTGGCGAGAAATCTGCAAAACTAACATTATTTGCATCAGAGTTAAAGTTGGGTTCAAATAAGATTCGTCAACTACAAAGAAAAATGGAGCGGTCTAGAAGAGCGAATAATCCAAATAACTACAACCCTGACTTTGTTAACAAAAGGGGGCAGAAGAAGAAAGGGACAATTAAAAAAAGTTGTAAGACTTGGAATAATTCCCGTAGTTATCAGAAAATTAGGATAGCTAAAGCTAATCTGGAACGGAAATTAGCTGCCCACAGAAAGTCTCTACACGGGAAGTTGGTTAACGAGATCTTGAGTCTTGGTAATAATATTAAGTTAGAAAAGCTTTCCTACAAATCATTCCAAAAGAATTATGGAAAATCTGTAGGAAAGCGTGCGCCAGGGGAATTTGTTTCGCATTTAAAGCGTAAGGCTGGAAGTGCTGACGTTAATGTGATAGAATTCTCCACTAAAACCACTAAATTGTCGCAAACTTGTCATCAATGCGGAAGCGTAAAAAAGAAAAATCTCTCTGACAGAATCCATCAATGTGATTGCGGAATCTATTGTCAACGAGATTTATATTCGGCTTTTCTTGCCAAATTTGTTGATGAAAAAGAAATGCTTCAAGCGAATCAAGCACAAAATGCTTGGTTGGGTTCGGAACCGATCCTGTATGCGGCTTGGAGACAGGCGACCACAGAAAATAACTTGCGATTAGAAGGACGAGTTCCTTCTTCCTTTGGGAGATTTCCAGAGTCAGAACCAGTCGCAGCAAAAGTTCGGAATGTCGATGCTAAGAACTTGGATGTTGTACCAATTTGGGAGAGCCAAGTAGAGGCATCATTGCATTTTGAACCCCCGACCCTTTAGGGCTGGGGTGGCTTCAGAACAGGAAACATTTCATTACCTGAAGTCTCAATCCATATAGTTGATAATTGGTTAGGGATGACTTGGAAAAATCTGAATCTGAGAATTTCTACGTAACCCCTGAGCAGAACTTTTTAAAGTATTTGCAAACTTAGCCAGTAATTCTTTAAAGTATTTGCAAAATTGTAGTAACGGCTTGCCAATTACCATTAAAATCAAAGCAGCAGTTTATCAGCATCTTTCGGGGTGATGTTCTAACGGGAGTTGCTCTAAGTTTTTCGAGGTCACGGAACACGAAAAGCGGTGCTGGCATGATTATCGGGGCGAAAAGTGGACTGTACTTTAGCTTGATTATCTCAAAGTCAGGTCATCCATTTTTCTATACCTATAAGAAAATCCTTAAGATAATTCAGTTAGATTGCTAATTGACCATTCAATTATCCTTACTGTATTCATTTTCACTAGCTGATCGAGGTAGCCAAACGAATGCGAATCCTAACAGTTCATAATTACTATCAACAACCAGGGGGCGAGGAGCAAATCTGGTCTACGGAGAGTGCATTATTGGAATCTTACGGCCATGAAGTGCTGCGCTATACATTAGATAATGATGACATCGAAGGGATGAATCCATTGCTGTTAGCAAAAAATACAGTGTGGAACAGCAAGGCTTACCAAGATCTGCGATCGCTCATCCGTGACCAAAAACCCCAAATTGCTCACTTTCACAACACCTTCCCGCTAATTTCTCCCGCTGCCTACCATGCTGTCAAGGATGAAGGCATCCCAGTAGTGAAAACTTTACACAACTACCGATTACTTTGTCCTAATGCCCTATTTTTCCGTGAAGGAAAGGTATGTGAAGATTGCTTAGGGAAACCGTTCCCCCTACCCGGAGTGATTAACGGATGTTATCGGGGTAGTAATTATAATAGCGCAATGGTGGCAACCACAATGACCATTCACTCCCTTTTGGGTACGTGGACTCAGGTCGTGGATGTATTTATTGCTTACAGTAAGTTTGCCATGAATAAGTTCGTCGAGGGAGGAATACCCGCAGAAAAACTGGCATTCAAGACTAATTTTCTCCATCCAGCACCTCAACCAGGGGAAGGGAAAGGCGGCTACGGAGTGTTTGTCGGAAGGTTATCAGTGGAAAAAGGGCTAGGGGTAATGCTTGATGCCTGGAGACAACTAGGAGGTAAAGTTCCACTCAAAATCGTGGGTGATGGCCCAATGAGAGGATTAGTCACGGAAGCAATGAAAGAAATGCCAGAGATTGAGTGGTTGGGACGGATTCCCCTGGAAGAAGTTTATGAAGTCATGGGGAACGCAGCGTTTTTTGTGTTTCCTTCCGAGTGGTATGAAACATTTGGACGGGTGGCGATCGAATCCTTTGCCAAAGGTACACCCGTCGTCGCCTCAAAAATCGGGGCAATTACGGAACTCATCGATCACCAACGCACTGGATTACTTTTCAATCCTAGCGATCCTACCGACTTAGCAGCACAAATCAATTGGCTATTGGCTAACCCGAAAACCAATAGCCAAATGCGCCAAGAAGTTCGTGCTGAATTTGAAGCCAAATATACAGCAGCCGACAATTACAAGCGACTAATGGAAATTTATGAATCTGCGATCGGCAAAAAATCTCTGGTTGCTGTTTGATAAAAATTACTAATCGATAGTTTTTGAGCCAAGAGCATTTCTAGGGGAGCGACAAGATCGCCGCACATTCTAGTGAGCAAAAGGAACAAGGAACAGTGAAAAGTTTTGATTTTTAAGTTTTGAATTGGAAAAGTAATTTAACTCAAAACTAATCCTGTTACCTTGTCTATATCTTGATAATAACTTAAAATAAATCTGCCTTTTTTTTGGCATCATTTGACTGTTTCATTGTTGTCAATCCTATATATTAAATAATTATTATTTTCAGGCAATTGCCTGGATAATTTAATATTTGCAATTTTTAAAATGCTTATATGTAAAAAGCTTTATAGAAATTAATATATTATTTGCATTCTATTTATTAATAGAATAAATTAACTCTATCGCCAATATTTCTTGTAAAGATGTGTTTTAATAATGGATGGGATAGATTGTTAAAGAAAACCATTTACTTGTTTTCTTTGATATCTATTGGGATCTTTACTATTTTTTTTACTACAATGACTCTGGGTAATGGCTTGCTTGGCGAGTACTTTGATAATGAGAATCTGACTAATCTCAAACTTACTCGCACAGATAGTATTGTGGATTTTAATTGGGGTACAGGTTCACCCAATCCAGCGATCGGTTCCGATACCTTTTCAGTCCGCTGGACGGGACAGGTAGAAGCTACAACTACTGGTAGCTATACATTTTTCGTTTCAGCAGATGATGGAGTCAGGCTGTGGGTAAATGGACAACAACTAATCAACGACTGGGAAGACTGGGCAGCAGTCAGGGAGAGAAGTGGCACAGTTAACCTTACTGGTGGTCAGAAGTACAACATCCGACTGGAATACTTTGAGGAATATGGTTCGGCAGTTGCCCGACTGCTGTGGTCGGGGCCTTCTATACTTAAGCAAGTGATTCCCCAGAGTCAGTTATATTCCACTCCCTTGGGTGGTTCTACTCCCGTAGCAGATACCACCTCACCAACCGCCAGTCTGACAGCCCCAGATATCTTGACTGAGGGTGGTACAACATACCAATTTAGTGTCACATATTCGGACAATACAGCAATGAATGTAGCCACATTCGACGGAGGAGATATTTTAGTAACGGGTCCCAATGGCTTTAATCAGCCGGCTGCTTTGGTGAGCGTGAACAACAATACCAATGGCACACCGCGCACGGCGACCTATAGAATCAATGCTCCTGGGGGTACTTGGACGATCGACGACAACGGCACTTACACTTTTGCCTTACAACCCAACCAAGTCAGTGATACCAGTAACAATTTTGTGCCTGCATCCACGTTGGGCAGTCTCCTGGTGAATGTGCCAGCACCACCAACCACAAATCCACCACCAAGCACCGGGAATAGTGAAAATATAGTCTTTCCTGCCGATGCTGGAGTAATAAATGTCAAAACTCAGTTTGGTGCCAAGGGAGATGGAGTTACAGATGATACAGCAGCGATTCAAGCGGCGCTGAATGCCTATCCCAATGGTGGGAGAATTATTTATTTGCCAAACGGAACTTATCTGGTTTCCAATACCTTAAGTTGGGCGGCAGGCACTCCGGGTAGGGGAGATGATTACAAGAATATTATTCTCCAAGGGCAAAGCCAGCAGGGGACGATCGTCAAATTAAGGGATAATGCCCCTGGATATACAAACGCTGGCGCACCAAAATCAGTAATTTTCACCGGACCTAGCCCTGCTCAAAGATTTCGTAACTCGATTCGCAATTTGACACTGGATACGGGAGTGGGAAATGCTGGTGCGATCGGCATTCAGTTCAACGCCAGCAATCAAGGAACCCTGCGCGAAGTCACGATTCGATCGGGAGATCGACAGGGGATTAATGGCTTGGATATGAATTTTACCGATGAAATCGGTCCGTTGTTGGTTAAGAACGTAACTGTTGATGGATTCCAATACGGCGTTCGCACTGGCTTCAACGTCAACAGCATGACCTTTGAAAATATCACCCTGCGGAACCAAAGTGTGTACGGCTTTCTCAACGGGGGTCAAGTGGTGAATATCCGGGGATTAAACAGTACAAATTCCGTGACTGGGGTTTATAATGCCGGAGGAAGAATGACTTTGATTGATTCCTCCTTAACTGGTACTACTGGCGCAGCTAACAGACCAGCTATTGAAAGCGTTTTCCAAAATGATTTACTAGCTCGCAACATAACCACTTCCGGTTATCAAGCTGCTCTCCGCAACGCCAATGTGACACAGGCTGGAGCCAATATCACGGAATTTGTCGGCGGTGGCGTTACAAGTCTGTTTACTTCACCACAGCGAACTCTGAATCTGCCAATCAAGGAAACTCCTGATGTGCCTTGGGACGATCCGATCGCAACTCCTTGGGCAAATGTGGTTTCTTTCGGAGCCATACCTAACGATGGACAGGATGATACAGCGGCGATTCAAAGAGCGATCGATTCGGGAAGAACAACAGTTTACTTCCCCAATGGAACTTATGACCTGCGGGGAACAGTTCTCGTCCGCAACAATGTACGCCGAGTCATTGGTACTGAGGCAGGTATAATTGTTGGCAGTCAATCCAACCAAACCTATCCCGGCTTCAGATTAGTAGAAGGCAATAGCCCAGTAGTTGTATTTGAGCGGTTTTGGGGCGGTTACTTCGCAAATCCAACCTTTGAGAATGCTTCTTCTCGGACGATCGTCATTCGTCACTCTTCAAATGTGTCGGGTAACATGACAGGTACCGGGGATGTATTTCTCGAAGATGTTGTCTCCAATCCTGTTTCCAACTGGACATTCAACAGGCAAAATATCTGGGCACGCCAGTTCAACGTAGAGAATCAAGGAACTCACATCATAAATAATGGCGGAAATCTTTGGATTTTCGGGCTAAAAACCGAGCGGGGCGGTACACTAATTGATACGAGAGCAGGTGGAAAAACTGAGTTACTCGGTGGGTTCGCCTACACCACAACTACTGCTCCCAATGGCTTACAAGAAGACCCGATGTTCATTAATAATGAGTCTTCGATTTCCATCAGTATGGCAGAAATTCAATTTGTAGACGATGAGGATTTTGAATACACCACCTACGTTCGGGAAACAAGGAACGGAGTGACTCGGAATCTACTTCGTAACAGCCTGCCAAACTATATTGGTGGAAAACAAATTCCCCTTTACGTTGGCTACCTTGGTAACTAGAGTAGTCTATCGACTAGTATTGATAGTATTGACGAGCAATTTATTTTCCCTGTCGTGTTTATCTTCCGTGATAAATCAGTTCGGTTTCGACACTCACAGAGGTTTTTAGATGACAAGAACATTAGAATCCACTAGAGTAAAAAAAAAACAAAAAGGGTATGTCACTAACTCAAATCTAACACTCTTTGGCATTGCTACCGCCCTATTTCCCAGGGTTCTAACAGCACTAAAAATTCCCTCTGCGATTAACTTCTTGCACTTTGCGGCAATACCATTTGCCTGCTGGTCAGTGGTAACGACATCCCGTAGCAAAGATCGGAAACAAATAGAGATTTCCCAGCAACTTTTGATTGGGATATTTCTGTTTTTGACCGTTACGATCGCCAGTGCTTTGCTAAATAATGCGGGAGTAATCAACGCTGTCCTAGATTTTTTGCTGTTAGCCGAACCTTTCATTCTGATATTGACCATTGTTTGTATGCCCATGTCGGCGGAGGGATTTCAACGCTTCCGAAATTATATTCTCGCATTTGCAATGATTAATATGCTCTTTGCCTACGTCCAGAAATATGTTTTTCACATGGAAAAGCTGATTGGTTTGGAAGACAATATCAAAGGAATTTTTATAGGTCAGGGAGCAGGTCATGTCATCGGTGGTTCCGTTGCCATGACCTTTGCCGTGTATTATTTTGTGAGTGCGAAGACTAAGCCACTTTGGTTTCGGATCGCGATCGTTCTTGCTTGTTTCAACCACATCGTGATCTCAGATACAAAACAAGTCTTACTTTCCTTCATTATTGGATATGTTCTTCTTTACTTGATCAATGTAAAAGACCTTGGCAAGACTTTGACCTATCTAATTCTTGGTGCTATCTTTCTAGCTGTCTTCTACTGGGCTATTTACAATATTGAAGCTCTTAAGGCTTTTACAACTTGGATCAGACCTGAACTCTACGGGCCTGATGGCGAAGCAACAAGGTTGAAATTTGCCACATTTCGCATCGTTCCTACCTACTTTGAATCTCCACTCAATTGGTTACTGGGTCTTGGCCCTGGGCATACTGTAGGACGTTTAGGCGGCTGGATGTTGGAGAGTTACTGGAATTTACTACAACCTTTGGGCGCAACTATGCACCCTGCTAGCAAAGCTGTTTGGAGAGCTGTATCCGCTAGTTGGTTAGGCGACCAATCCAGCCTATTTTCCCCTTTGTTTGGTTGGGCTGGCATCTGGGGAGATTTGGGAATTTTAGGACTGGGAACTTACTTCTACATGGCATTTCTGGTATGGCACCATGTCTGCGTTATCGATCTTTCTAAGTACCTGATGCTAACCGTATTTGTGTTTGGCTTAGTGTTTTCCCAATTGGAAGAACCGGGCTATACTCTTTTCGTTGCCAGTATGATTGGGTTAGGATGGCAAGAACATAAATTCGAGACCCAGCAAAAATTTGAGCAAAGAAATTAAACAACTTTCCACTTATCCTCCAGCTTAATAAAAACATCCTTGTATAAGCGATCGTTGTTTGACTGTTTAAATCTCTAGGCGTTGAGAGGCTAACTCACGGTAAATCAAAGTAGGCCAGCACCTTTAGAACAACAGCCGTTACAACAATTTGTACAATTACTTGAACAGGTGTTTGTGCATTTCCGCCACCTTCACCGCCACCTTCCCCTGCTAGAGCGGGAGACGTATAGAATGTGTTCAGTAACAAAGTAGTACAAAGAGCGATTTTTAATAATTTAGAATTCATCATAATTTTATGAAGTCTGACAAAACGAATGATGTTACTGCAAAGCGAAATCTTTTGATTTTGTATCATGCTACTATTTTCTCTGTAAATATACTATAATGATTTCATTTCTTAACCGTAAGTTTATAAAATAAGGTGTTTCCTTGATAATTTCTTGATAAATCGTGAGTTCCATCTAGAGAAAACAACTAAAAACTATGTGGCGACAGGGCTTCCGAGCAGTAAGTAGTTATTCTAAGGTTAAACACGGAATCTTTGCCAATGCTAAACTAGCTTCAGAATCTTTAGTTGGTAAACTGGTTGAAGAGCAAATCAATTTGCATTAAGGTTAAAATTTTGTTCGTCCGTACAACCTTTACTAAAGAGCTTACCCAGATTCTCGTCTCCATAAAAAGACAAGAATTTTTCTGTAACTACAAAAGAGCAACCGCACAGAGAGTAAATCAAAATGGAGAACGAACAGCAGCTTCACAAGATAGCAATTCCAGTGCCCGATCGTCGCTTTCAGAAGTTGCCCCAAGCCAGTTATTATTCCCAGTCCGGTGGTAAGGACGGGGATGACGAAGGGGGATTAAATATCGGGCAGGTTGTGGATGCTCTGCGTCGGAGGATTTTAATCATTGCTGGGATGGCTGTAGTTGTTGCCGTCGCCGCTTCGGTTAAGGCGCGTGATACCAAACCGACCTATCAAGCAAGTTTTGAGATTCTGACTAAGCCAGTGACTGTGGAAACGCAGGTGATTTCGTCTGTACCACAAACTCTTAGCAATAAAGAAGGACAGCAAGGGCCTGCCAAGGGAGTCGATCCCACCAAACTGAAAGTGTTGAAGAGTCCATCGGTTTTGTCCCCGATCGCCAAAAAACTGGAATCTCAGTACCCCGACATCGGTTACGATGAAATTGCCAGTAACCTGGTTGTGACTCCCGATCCAGCAAGTGAAATTTTGGCGGTGAGTTACCAAGACAAAGATCCGAAAAAAGTTAAAGCAATATTAGACCTAGTTGCAGAAGCCTATTTAAAATACAGCCTGGAAGAACGTCTAGCCGACGTACAACAGGGAATTCACTTTGTCGATGCTCAACTGCCGCAACTGCAAAAGCGAGTTGCAACGATTCAAGATCAGCTACAGAAATTTCGACAACAGTACAACCTGATCGATCCAGACTCTCAGGGAAAACAACTGACGGATCAGATAGCAAAGGTTGGGCAACAGCGATTTGATATCCAAGTTAAACTCAATGAAATGCGAACAACTCACCAAAACTTAAGCCAGGAGTTAGCACAGCAAAAAGATAGTACGGCAGCCTCCTCAGCATTAAGTGGAAGTGCAAATTACCAGAAATTATTAAGTCAGATATCAGATATAGAAGCGCAAGCAGCGAAAGATACTTCTGTGTTTCAAGAGATCAACCCGAAGATTCAAGTGCTGCGAGATCAAGAAAAAAATCTACTGCCGTTGTTAAAAAGAGAAGCGCAACGAGTAGAAACAGAGCTAGCTGGGAAAATTCGCGAATTAGAAGCGCAGGATCAATTTTTAGCTCAGACAGAAAAAGATTTGATTCAGAAAGTCAAGCAACTATCAGCAGTTTCCCGTGAGTATACTGATATTCAAAGAGAGTTAAAAATCTCTACAGACAACCTGGATCAGTTTTTAACCAAACGGGAAGCCCTTCGCATTGATGCTGGACAACGGAAAACTCCCTGGCAAATCCTTACCCCTCCAACAAACCCAATTCCTTCTGCTGCTGATGTCAAGCGTAGTGGTATATTAGGCGCTGTTCTGGGGCTACTGCTTGGTGTGGGAATTGCGTTGCTGCTCGAAAAACTGACTGATGTGATCCGCTCCGTCGAGCAAATCAAGTCGTTGAGCAAGCTGCCAGTTTTGGGAGTTATACCTTACAACAATGACCTGACGGAAGCTAAGAAAGAGATAGATTATACTAAATCTGCTTTTGTGGAAGCATTTCGCTCGTTTTATACTAATATCCAACTCCTAAGCCCGGATGATAATATTCGGTCGGTTATTATTAGTTCTTCTATGCCTGGGGAAGGTAAATCTACCGTATCAGTTTATTTGGCACAGGCAGCAGCTGTATTAGGACAACGGGTGTTGTTAGTTGATGCGGATTTACGCTTACCTAAGCTTCATGAAAGACTAGAGTTAGACAACTCTTTTGGTCTGAGTACATTAATTATTTCAGATAATTTGGATTTTGATTTGGTTGTGCAAAGCTCTTTCCTTGATAGTAACCTCTCTGTTATAACTTCTGGACAGATACCTCCCGATTCCACTAAACTCCTGTCTTCCAAAAAGATGCAAAATTTAATGTCCCGGTTTGAAGAAAACTACGACTTAATTATTTACGATATGCCGCCATTTGAGCTAGCAGATGTCAAATTACTTGCCCCTAAAGTAGATGGGATTATCATGGTAGCTGGACTGAATAAAACAAAAGCTTCTCTATTTACAAAGACTATTGAAGAAATAAAGCTATCTGGTCTTAGGGTTTTGGGGATTATTGCTAATGGCTCAAAGGATATCAAGAAGCAAATGAGCTATTACAATAAATATTATCAATCGTCTGTTCCATTAGACCAGTTAAAAGAAAAACTCTTTAATTTGAAGAGATGATTTTAGTAATTTGGTTGTCAGATAAAAGTTGGCTCTCCCATATTTATGGTAGTCACTAAATCTTATCTAACTGTAGAGTGTGTTAGACACAGGAGTTCAATAGGGCATTTACCCCCTAATTAAATTCCTGTACCATCGCGCATCATTATCCAAGGAAAGTAACATTAATAAACATTTTTTCCTTTAACCTGAAACCAGCATGATTTAGCAAATATTTCTACCATTTATCTTTTCTTTTGCTGAGCTTTCTCGCCCAACGAGTACTCTGCCAAATCCGAATCAATAAAAATGCTGAAATGATAGCTCCAATGATTGATTTTAATGCAGTTTTTATTAGTTCAAGACGTTTATTTTGCTTTACAATTTCAATTTGCGTCCCCAAATTTTCTTTAGTTCTATTACTTTCAGCTAAAAGGCGAGTTTTCAAATCTTCAGTATTTGAAATAACATCTGCTCCACTCTTTTGAGTATTAACACGGGAAAGAAGAGTTTCTAAATCGCTAGTTGTTGCTTTACTCAATTGCTCATCGAACTGTTGAATTTGAGACAATTGCTGACTTGCTTGAGTAGTAATTTGAGTATTATTCAGGTTATTAATACGTAATGTATCGCTGAGGCATAATGGAATTAGCAACAGCAGCAAAACAGCAATAATTAAGGAAAGCCAGGATAAGTACTTGAGGATGAATACTTCCTTTGTAGAGCGGAGATTTTCCTCTCCCAAGAATACTAGCACTAATCCTATTAAAGGAAGTGCCATGCGATCGACTATTCCTCCTATTGTCTGAAATTCCCAAATGGGGTCCATCAAGCGTGGTGGAAACAGAAGGTATATCAAATCAGACAGTATAAATAGCAATAGGCAATAACCTAACATTCTTAACAGAAAAATCGACTGCCATTCCTGGCCTTCCGATCGAGGAGTCATAATTCATAATCCTTTTGTGAAATAACTTATATTGATGATACTTTAGGCTTTAGGAAAGCGAGAATTCCACCATTTATACCAGGAAAACCAGACATTTTCCAAGCTTTGGTAAGCCACTTCTGGGGAAGATTGCTTTAAAGGAACAGATAAATAAGCCCAGAGACAACGCTCATCTTTAAGGTTTTCCTGACTCAGTAGCCAAGGAAGTAAACGGTTAAATTGCAGAGCGTCGAAGTTATGGTTTTGCTGAAACTGTCTCGCTGTAACTGTACTAGAGCCATAGGGATTAATACAAGCGCTCAAGTAGGCTCTATCTTTATAGGTAAAGAGCGCATAAAAACCAATTCCTTCTTTTTGCCGGATCAGAGATGATACAGAAATAGACTCATAGCTTTTTATAAAGTCTTTAACCTCTCCGTTAGTATTAACGAAATAACGCATTTTAATATCCAATGATAGATCATTATTGACATATTGATAATGCCTTGCTGAAATAGTAGGAGGAATGCGATCGCCAATTGAATCAACTAAGGGAGAACTTTGCAGGAGTTGCCACCCTTGTAAGGGCAGGGTTACAGGAAAGCCAAGGGGAGTCGTAATTTTACTTGGGGCTGGAAATAAAACCGACTTTACCAACACACCGAGTACAGTACTAAATATTGTGAACAAAAATATAAGCCGGAGGTGTTTCCAGAAGATCATAATTCTTCAACTTGATTAGGGTCATCATCAGGTTGATTCTGCCGCAGTAGGAAAAGACAGAATAAACCAAAAATTAGTACAGCAATAGTAGAAAACACCAAAGATCCATCCCCTTTATGCCAGTATTCAAAAGCTTCTCTACTGATAGGTGCTGAAAGAACAGCCAATAACGCCACTCGAATTCCATTGACCACAAATGCTATACATACAGCAACCACAGGTACTATAATTTTAGCAATTTTGGTAGTTGGGAACATTAGTAAAAAAACTAAGGATAGTCCCAACAACTGAAGTATAGCTTCTATTCCAGAACAGCCTGAATAAACTTCCACTACTCCAGTTGGTAAAGCTACATAAACTCCCTGTCGAGATACATCAAATCCAGCGTACCAGAGGACAGCAGTTGCAAATTGAGCCGTCAGAACAGATATATCTATAAACAGAGACAGCAGTCCCGGAGAGGGTACAATAAAACAGAGAATAAGCAATTCTCGCCAGTATTGCTTGAATCCTTGAAACCCAGAAGCAAGTAAAGCAATTCCTAATCCTGAAATTACAGGGAAGATGCGAAGAAATGGGTCATAACCAGATATGGATATACTTTTAAGTAGTACTAAAGCAATGAGGATTGTACCCAAAGTACTAGAAAAAGCGCTACTGTCTAGATTAAAAGTATCACGCTTTGACCATAACATTGAGCCTACCGCAAACCAAAAAAGCATACTCATTCCCCAGAAGCTAGAATCTTCCGCTCTCCAGGTTAAAGTAAGATGAATAGCTATTAAGCCCGATGTAATACCTAAAAGGTAGAATTTAAAGGTTTTCAAATATTGGATAGGGAAAAAATTTTTAACTTTCACAGTACCCCGCAAAATACTAAAAGCATATAAAAATTTCAACTTGCTAAATGCTGTCTTCTTTATTACATTATAAGCAATACGTACATTGATGATAAAAATCTGGAGCATTAATCTTTAAGCTCCAGATAAGTTTTGTGTAATCGCAAAATCAGATAAATCCTAAGACTTAGCAACTGCTCTTTTATGCCGTTGCCCCATTTGTCTTTTAAACAAAGCTCCAAACCCCAGAGCTAATCCTGAACCAAAAACAGTTATAGGTTCAGGAACGCCAGCTGACTCAAAGCTACCAACAGAAGTTTGAAACTTAACCGGGAAGTCACTCAGAGTTACAACATTTGTACGCTGCGTTGAATTATAGAAGCTGTCGCTAAAAATTGTGATATCAAAGGTGGTTGACTGTCCTGCTTGTAGACCTTGGTTGACATTTCCTCCAGAGCAATTGTTGGCTGCATAAACACAGACATCTATTTGTTTGAAGCCACCTGGAAACATCTGCTGACCAGTCTGGACGACAGCCTCGGTAAAAACTGACGATCCATTCACGGAGACACCCGTAGCATTTGGACTAACACCAAAACCAAAACTGACTATACTAGCGTTTGATAATGAGTTGGATAACTGTGTTGTGTTGTTAAAGGAGATGCCTAACGTTAGTGCACTAGAGGTGAAACTTTTGACTTGGATGGTTGCTAGAGTACTTAGAGCTACGGGAAGTGTACCGTTGCTACCTTGAGTCCCAGCTGGAACTAACCATTTAACTGGATCTAGAGTTCTTCCAACATCATTAGTAGAGTCGATAGTAATATTGCCATTAATCACACCATAAGCATTAGCGGGAGCAGTGAAGGCAGAAGAAACAAGGGCAATGCTAGCAGCACCCAAAACAGCGGGGAGAAATGAGTTGAAACAAGAACGATTCATGTTTAGTGATCCTAAATATCCTTGATAGTCGATCGTTACTAGTGATGCAAACGAAAATTACGGGCAAACTGTTAATCAACGGCTTGCTCTAAAATCGGGTTTTTGAGGTGGAAAGTGTAACAAAAATAACTGGAATATTGAAGCCTTTCTCTAACTACATTGCCAATATGAACAGATAAAGACGTTTTATTAAAAGGCTATACGTAGATGCTTTACTATGAATACTTTACTCTATTCTCTGTAAAGATACGATGGTAAGTTTATTTGTTTACAATAAATTTACAAATTTTTCCGTTCACCTTGATAATTCCTTGATAAAAGACGAGTTCTATATTAAAAAACAACTAAAAGTTATATATTGACTATTTAGTACTATGGTTTATAAATTAGGAGAAGTCCTATTTTTTGGGAAATTTGGTTGAATTCTGCTAGAAGTCCCCTATAAAGTTTTGCCTTTGGGCAAAAATAATTGTTTTTGTTCCTGCCAAGTGTATCTACGATGGAAGAATTAATTGTTATCGTATTGATCGGCATTATTTGGATGATCAGTCCTGGGCGTTGGCGGAAAAGATTTCTGCTTCCCTTCTCTATGACGCTAGTGCTTTGTCTGGCAGTTACCTCGCCTTGGGGAGTAGATTTGGCAACTCAGGGATTGGTGGCAAACTTGCCAAAGGACACCGGAGAGCCTGTCCAAGCGATCGTAGTATTGGGGCGCGGGGATGAGTTGCGCCAACGACGGATCGAAAAGGTGGAAAAGCTCTGGCAACAGCAACGCTCATCTAGAGTCTTTGCCAGCGGGATGCTAGATGCTGAGTTCATGCTGGAACAGTTTGAGAAGAACGGGATTCCCAAAACAGCCTTGAGTGGAGAACGCTGCTCTCAATCCACCGAAGAAAATGCTCTGTTTACATCAGCAGTGCTGTACCCTCAGCAAGTGCAGAAAATTATCCTGATTACCGATAGTCCTCATATAATGCGATCGATGTTAGTGTTTCGGGCATCTGGATTTGATGTCATTCCTTATCCAATACCGCTCCCCAATCAGTGGTCTGCCCTTCGCAAATCACAGGTGCTACTGCGAGAATACTTAGGTCTACTTAAGTATTCCCTGACCGATCGCTTTCGGCAACGAACTGTGGAAGAACTGCGAACTCCTCCACCTGATGTAACTCAGAAGTTAGTTGAGTGGAATTGTAAATTGCCAATGGAGAATCGAACTTGAATCCGGGCTAAGGACGAAAGAGAAATATTTGTTCCCTGTTTCCTCTTCCTTCCCTCATCAATTTGTCCTGCTAGAGACAGATAGCCTAGTTTTTTCCTTTTCTCTGAGTATTAGATTCGAGATAGGCAAAGAGAGTGGCGCAAATATTGAATAAGTAAGTACTTAAGGCAATTTGCTTAAGCATTACTTTACAAAAAATCTCTTTGGTTTGAAGATTTAATAAAGATAGGCGCTTTAGCCAGCCAGATTTTTGATGAAGTAGATGAATAAACGTAAAATTGATGCAGAATCATTGCTGGAAAATCTAGTAAATAGTTAGAACGTTGATACAGTTTATAAATACAGAAGACCTATGATAATTGATGCTCGATCGCTACCACCCGATGAAGTTCTGGAAACGCAGGTTTGTATTGTTGGTGCTGGCCCAGCAGGAATAGCTATAGCCTTGGAGTTTGCTAACCAAAATTTCCAGGTTTGTTTGGTGGAAAGTGGTGGATTTGACTACGATCAAGAAACTCAATCTCTATTGGATGGAGTGGTCGTTGGCGATCCCTATCCCCGCTTGCATGAAGGTCGCCGTCGTCAGTTTGGCGGAGCCTCTCATTGGTGGGGAGCACCCAATAGTCACAAGGATGCGGGCTTTCGTTGTATCCCCCTCGATTCGATCGATTTTGAACAACGAGATTGGCTACCCTACAGTGGTTGGGCAATAAATAAAACTGATTTAGACCCCTATTATGAGCGGGCGCACCGACTTTGTAAGATTGGCCCTTACACCTACGAGCCAGAAGATTGGGAAGATAAACGAGCAGTGCGGTTGCCTTTTAAGAGCGATCGCATGACCACCCGAATCAGCCAGTTTGGTTCTAAGACTCCCTTCACCCAAGAGTATCGCGAAACAATTAAGCAATCAAAAAATATCACCACCCTGCTTTATGCCAATGTGGTGGAACTAGAAACTGACGAAAGTACGCAAACAGTAACTCGCCTCCGCATTGCTTGTTTATCTAATAAGCAAGTTTGGTTGAAGGCAAAAGTAGTAATTTTAGCCACCGGGGGATTGGAAAACGCCCGATTATTGTTAGCATCGAATCGGCAACAACCAGCAGGACTAGGCAACCAAAACGATCTGGTGGGTCGCTATTTTATGGATCGACCCATTCTCAGTGCTAAAATCATCCCCTCTAATCGCCAGCTGTTCGATCTTACTGCCCTGTACGACATCTACACCGTTAGAGGTGTGCCGATTATGGGGTGGGTGAAACTGACTGAGGAAGCGATCCGCCGGGAACGCTTACTGAACAACGGCGCACAACTATTTCCCAGACCACTAGCACATCAAAAAGAAGCTACCCAGGCTCTGCGATCGCTAATCTCATCCATTCGCGATGGCAAATCACTCCAGGATGTATCCAAACATCTGAGTGTAGCCCTAAAAGGAGCCGATTACATTGCTGCGGCAGGATTTTGGGCTGCGGTGAGAAAGTTGCCATCCTTGCAACGTGGTGATTGGTCTTATTTGCCTTACGAAAAACGGCGGTTCTCGGAATTTGAGATATTTTACCAAATGGAGCAAGCCCCCGACCCTAACAACCGGGTTATGCTTAGTTCAGAACGCGATCGCTTAGGTCAACCAAAAACCGAAGTTCATTGGCGCTTAAATCGCATTGATATTGACAATGCTAGACGAGTCCAAGAAATTTGGGCTCAAGAATTTGCCAAAGCTGGATACGGAGAGTTAGTGTTTTCCAAAGAAGGGGAACCGCTGAAATTTGAAAAAGAAGCAATGCACCATCACATGGGTACAACCCGGATGCACGTTAATCCTAAGCAAGGTGTGGTAGATGCGAACTGTCAGGTTCATGGTGTCCCGAATCTGTTCGTTGCCAGTTGCTCAGTCTTCCCGACAGCGGGCTATTCCAACCCAACTCTAACTATCCTAGCACTGTCCATCAGAGTGGCAGATCGTGTTAAGACATTGATGAACTGAGTTTAAAGGCATCCCGGAAAAAGATTTGGGGGCGATCGATCGAACTCTTTCACCGCGACTTGATGAAAGTACGGGCGATCGATCCATACTTAAGTAAATAAAAGTAACCCTCAAAAAATTTTTCCATTTCTCACAAGCCCGGTTTCTCCTTCTTACTCATCAGCCCAAATAGCAAGCGGGGTAAAGCTCAGCACATACTTAATAGCCCAAACCATTGCTTCTCTTAGCTTTTACCTTCTGACTTCTCCGAGTAATTGCCTGTTAGTTTACGCAACTGTAAAGATAATGTCAAGATTGTACAAAGATAATCCGTAGAATCGACATTACTTATGCCAATGTGATATTGTTTAATAGAGAGTAATAAATATTAACACCTAGTGCAATATTTGTAGTTAATTCAAACGAAAAAGCTCCGAAACAAGTTAGTTAAAAAGCAAACTACTGGATGGTAAAAATGGGACAGTTTAGCCATTACATTCTTACAAAGTTCAATGTTAGAAATTTCCCAGATCTTAGACCGGGCTGCGATCCAGCTTGGTTAGAAAGGAGATTTAAATTATTCGACCAATATTGTTTCCCATCTGTCTCCAATCAATCCAACCAAAACTTTCAATGGTTGGTTTTTTTTGATGTAGATACTCCTGAGCCATTCAAACAAAAGATTTCTGAATACGCTAACAAGTGGAAGAACTTCGTTCCGGTATACCTAGATTGCCCATTCCCTTATGGTCAATTTACTGATGAAGTAAGAGCAGTTGTTCGCAACTACATTCCTGCTGAGTGCGAATACCTAATCACAACCTGGCTAGATAATGATGATGCTATCCACAAAGATTATGTCCAGATGATTCAGGACAACTTCAATCAGCAAGAATGTGAGACTGTTAACTTCTTCTTTGGCTACCAACTGGCGGAAGGTAAGCTTTACTTTGATTTTGAACTGGCAAGTCACTTCATTAGCTTGATTGAAAAATACAATCCTGATTCATTCAATACAGTTCATAGTAGACCACACAAAGAATTATATGAAGTGTGTAAATCTGCGAAGAAAGTATTCTGTAAACCAGCCTGGATCGAAGTGGTTCATGGTACCAATTACATGAATCTTTATCGGAAAGGTTTTCGAGTGCCAACGGGAAAGATATTGGAGAATTTTTCCATCAAAGCTGAGCAGCCGAAAGATGGAGAAAAAACCATCCCGTTTTTGCTCGAACAAGCAAAAATTTCGATTTTCTTTCCTTATTACTTCCTGAGAAAAGTGTTTCTCCGAATCAAACATAAGCAACTCACTGAGTTAGCAATGAGTCGCTTCGCAGTGAAAAGTTATTAATGGGACTGGGGTAGGGGCGATTCATGAATCGCCCCTAGTATTGGGGAAGATTTTCCCCAATGAGAAAGGACAAACAACTAATGACAAATGGGAAAATTATGAAAATTCTGATTACTGGTGGGGCAGGTTTTATTGGCAAGTGGCTGATTGAAAAGATGCCATCGGATGTGGAAGTGGTGATCGTTGACTCTCTGGATGAACAAGTTCATCGGAGATCTAAGGATTTTGCACCTGAGTTG
The DNA here is from genome assembly GCF_041929275.2 of Floridaenema flaviceps BLCC-F50. Taxonomy (NCBI): domain Bacteria; kingdom Bacillati; phylum Cyanobacteriota; class Cyanophyceae; order Aerosakkonematales; family Aerosakkonemataceae; genus Floridanema; species Floridanema flaviceps. Next base: position 2,203,261 of record NZ_JBHFNR020000001.1, read on the forward strand.
TTAGCTCGTGCTAAATGTATCAAAGCAGATGTTCAGGATATTGCGGAACACAAAGAGGCGATCGAAGGAACAGATGTAGTGATTCACTTGGCGGCGCAAACTGGCACAGGTCAATCAATGTATGAAATCAGTCGGTATGTACAACAGAATGCCAATGGGACTGCAAAGCTGTTAGAACTGATTTCCAGCCTAGAACACAAACCGCGCCGGATTGTAGTGTCCTCCAGTCGAGCAGTTTACGGGGATGGCGCTTACACTGATGGTGAATCGATTCTTTATTCTCAAGGGCGACGAGTAGAAGATTTGCAAAACGGGATTTGGGAAGTTTGCGGAGCTGATGGTCAGCCGTTAAAATCCCTGCCAATGCACGAAAGTCACCTGACTAAACCGACTTCTGTATATGGTTTGACAAAATTGTGGCAGGAGCAATTATTGCAAGTTTACTGTGAGAGTCAGGGGATTGATTTAGTAACTTTGAGATTTCAAAATGTGTATGGGCCGAAGCAAGAATTGGGCAATCCTTACACGGGAATTATTGGTATTTTTACCAATGCGATCGTCCAGGGAAACCGTCTAGAACTTTTTGAAGATGGTAAGGTAACGCGAGATTTCGTGTTTGTTGGCGATATCGCTGATGCAGTGCTCGAATGTGCTACCTACGAGAAACCCCTGAACGCGACCCTAAATGTTGGTAGCGGTGTAGCGGTAACTTTGATAGAGGTTGTAGAAACGATCGCCGAAGTAATTGGCAAAAAAGCAGAGTATACTATCTCTGGTCGGTTCAGAGTCGGAGATGTACGCCATGCGATCGCAGACATGGAACAGTACAAAACCACCTTGGGACACTGGACACCCACATCCCTGAAAGAGGGAATTTCTCAATACTTAAAGTGGTACTTGAATCAGGAACCATTGGAACAAGCTACTCTAGAAGCATCCCTGCGCGAAATGGAGCAAAAGGGTTTGTTGTTAGCCAAGAAATAACCTATCAGCCGTTGGTCATTAGTTATGGGTCATTTGCCAATGACCAATGACCAATGACCAATGACCAATGACCAACGACCAACAAATATGGACATTTTACATCTAAGTACATCTGATATTGATAACGGAGGGGCAAGGGCTGCCTATCGGCTGCACGATGGATTGCGATCGATCGGTTGCAACTCTAAAATGTTGGTACGCGCCAGATTCAGTTCCGATCCCACAGTCATACCTGAAGGATCGCCACTTACCAAGCTAAGTCCTCCTATATCGGGACTTCCGTTGCGGTTTTACCCAAAGTGCAACTCTTCAATGTTCTCCACACAGTGGTTTCCCGATGTTCTCGCCAAGAGAGTTAGTCAGTTCAATCCAGACATTGTTCATTTGCACTGGGTTTGTAACGGCTATCTCCGAATCGAAACAGTGGCTAAATTTAGTCAACCTCTGGTTTGGACTCTGCATGATATGTGGCCGTTCACTGGAGGATGTGACTATAACCGGGACTGTGAAAAATACAAAAAGTCTTGCGGTGAATGTCCGCAGTTAGAGAGTTCTCGATCGTCGGATCTCTCCCGTTGGGTGTGGAATCGTAAAGCTAAAGTCTGGCAAAATGCTAATTTGACCATTGTAGCAACAACTTCATGGATGGCTGATTGTGCCCGTTCTAGCTCATTATTCCAAAACAGAAGGATCGAAGTGATTCCTTTAGGATTGGATACTGAGAAATACAAACCAATTAATCGGCAAGTTGCGCGTGAATTACTGAATCTTCCCCAAGATAAACAACTAGTTCTCTTTGGAGCTATTAATTCTACATCAGATGCTAGAAAAGGATTTCAGTTTCTACTTCCGGCTTTGCAAAGACTTAGCGTCTCTGGTTGGAAAGATCAGATAGAACTTGTGGTTTTTGGTGCCTCGAAACCGGAAAAACCGATCGACTTAGGGTTTAACACTCATTACCTGGGGCGTGTTCATGATGATATTTCCCTGGCGTTGATCTATTCAGCCGCAGATGTAATGGTTGTGCCATCAGTACAAGAAGCCTTCGGTCAAACTGCTTCTGAGGCGTTTTCCTGTGGGACTCCAGTAGTTGCTTTTGATGGTACTGGATTGAAGGATATTGTTGACCATCAACAAAATGGCTATTTAGCAACTCCTTTTGAAGTGGAAGATTTAGCCAAAGGCATTGCTTGGGTACTCGAAGATGGGGAACGTCAACAAAAGTTACGCTTTGAGGCCAGACAAAAAAGTTTGCGAGAATTCGCTAAGGAAGTCCAAGCCCGCCGTTATCTCTCTCTATACGAAGAAATTAAGGGAGCATCAGCGTCAAAAGGCTTTGTTAAAAGTTCGTAATGTGAGAAAATATAGAACAATTAGGGGCATACGAGTTTAATTAAACTGGTTCACGTCACAAGCAGGAAAGAATCAATGAGGTATTTGTCACAGTTTCTATATGTTATCTCAGCTAAAAAATTTGAACTTATACTGCTACTAATTGCTTTCCTCACAGTTTCACTTATGGATGCTCTGGGGATTGGATTAGTTGGCCCATTTATGGGGTTGGCAACAAATCCGACGCTCATTTATAAAAATGTCTTTCTAGCCAACACCTACAGAGCTTTAGGATTAAAAAGTACCAGCCAGTTTATCGGGTTAATGGGACTAACAATCGTCGTCATTTTTTACTTAAAATCTTTCTTTTATTACCAAATTCAGCGCTATGTATTTCGATTTTGCTTTACACAACAGGTGAAGCTGCGTCTCCGACTTCTGCACACTTATCTATTCCTGCCCTATACGTTTCATCTAAAAACCAACTCCGCTAATTTGATTCAAAATATTATAAATGAATCCCAAAATTTTAGCTATTCAGTAGCAATTCCGCTGCTAGGTTCGATCTCGAATCTTTTTGTTTTGGTGGTTCTGGTTTTGTTACTGATGAAAACAGACTTTGCAGCTACCGTAACAGTAATCGGAATTCTATTAGGTACTTACCTACCATTCCACTTATTCCGGCACAAAATTGTTCGCTGGGGCAAGGAAGGCGTGGAAGCAAACACAGAAATGCTACGCATCGTGAATCACGCGATCGGAGGACTGAAGGAAACGCGAGTGATTGGCTGCGAGGAGTATTTTGAGAATCAGTTAAACAATCAGGTAAATCGGTTTGCCAAAGTCGCTACTCTGTTTCACGTATTTCAAATGTTGCCCAGAATCACCATCGAAGCTCTGTTAATCACCTTTGTGGTTGGTTTGGTTTCAGTTTCCCTGTTGTTTGAGCAACGTTCACAAGACTTGGTTTCGGTTTTAGGGATTTTTGCGATCGCTTCCATTCGCATCTTGCCTTCCGCAAGTCAATTAATGTCTAATATGGGCGTACTGCGAAACTTCAAGCCGACCTTGGATCGACTTTACATGGACTTGAAAGAAATTGAAAAGCCAGAAGCAATTAACTATTTGAAGATATCGCAGGGTTTTGTTCCCACTAAAGGGGTGAAGTTTGAGAGCCAAAAGTCTATCAAACCCATGCCAATGTCCTTTACGGAAAAAATCGTTATCGATCAAATTAATTACTCTTATCCCGAAGCTGCCTCAAAGTCACTCACAGATGTTTCTTTGACTCTGAAAAAAGGCGAATCGATCGCCTTAATTGGTAAGTCAGGCGCAGGAAAAACAACCCTGGTGGATGTTTTCTTAGGCTTGTTAATTCCGCAGTCAGGCGATATTCAAGTAGATGGCTTATCAGTATATAATTCTTTGCGTTCCTGGCAAAATTTGATCGGTTACATTCCCCAAACGATCTTTCTTACAGATGACACGATCGAACGAAACATTGCCTTTGGTGTTCCAGACGCTCAAATCGATCAGCAACGGTTGAATAACGCAATTCGATCGGCACAACTAGCAGATTTAATTGCCCAATTACCTGAAGGTACACAAACAATGGTTGGCGAACATGGCGTTCGTCTTTCGGGAGGACAGCGCCAGAGAATTGGCATTGCTCGTGCTTTGTATCATGAACGCGAAATTCTGGTTTTAGATGAAGCGACTTCTGCTCTAGACAACGAGACAGAAAACTTGATTAGCAAAGCTATTCAAGATTTGAGTGGCACTAAGACAATGATTATTATCGCTCACCGATTGACTACGGTTGAACATTGCGATCGCATTTACCAGATGGAGAAAGGCCAGGTTGTTAAGTGTGGCAGTTATCAAGAAGTTGTTTTGGCGCAGAACACCTAATTCCCGATCGGGGAACAAAAACTTTTAAGGTATGGCTTTTTGCCTTGGACTTATTACCGTTACTGGGAGATAAAGATCGGATTGTATCTTGGTTAGCTGTACCATTACTGATATATTTTAAGGAGAATTAAGAATGTCTGACAAAACTTCTCGTGTTGCTCTTTTCCTTGGGTTCTTCGGAGGAGGAGGAATTGAGCGTATTACAGCTAATCTCGCTCATGGTTTTGTTAAGTCAGGTATAAAAATTGATTTGTTGCATTATGACAGAGAAAGCCCTCATTTATGGCGTTTACCTTCTGAAACAAGAATCATACCTCTAAAGGCTTCAACTGTTTATCAAACTCTTCCTGGAATTGTTTCTTACTTAAGGCGGGAACCCCCTTCTGCTTTACTTTCAGCATCTCATTACATGAATGAAATATCTGTCCTAGCCAAAATTATCTCTGGTTCCCAGACAAGATTAATAGTAGCAGAGCATAACCAACTTTCTAAAACAGTTCGCAATGCAACTAAGCTCAAAGATCGCTTGAGTCCTCTTGCTTCACGTCTTCTCTACCCCTGGGCTGATGGTATTGTGGCTGTTTCAGATGGTGTTGCTAAAGACCTGGCTCAAATTTCTCATTTGCCTCTAGATAAAATTCAAACCATTTATAACCCAGTCATTACAAAAGAGATGTTAGCAAATGCAGCCGAGCCTGTAGATCATCCTTGGTTTACTGCAAAAAAATGTCCTGTTATCTTAGGCGTAGGCAAATTAGAAGCACAAAAAGATTTTCCCAACTTAATTCGTGCCTTTGCCAAGATTCGGGCTGTGCAGGAAGCGCGGCTGATTATTCTAGGTTGGGGACCAGACCGTCCAGAATTAGAAGCTCTAGTTAAAGAATTAAATTTAGAAGATGACGTAGATTTGCCCGGTTATGTACAAAACCCTTATGCTTATATGGCTAAAGCTTCAGTATTTGTCTTGTCATCGGCGTGGGAAGGTTTACCAACAGTCCTCATAGAAGCTATGGCATTGGGAACACCAGTTGTTTCTACTGACTGCGAGAGTGGCCCCTCAGAAATTTTGGCAGGTGGTAAGTATGGTCACTTAGTTCCTGTTAGTGATAGTAAAGCTCTTGCAGATGCCATTTTACAAGTTTTATCTGGTAATTCAAAGTCGGTTGATTCAAGTTGGCTGGCTCAGTATACCCTAGAAACAGCAACTCAAAAATATATGAGTATTTTAGGTGTGGCCAATAACTAATTTCACTTACTAAATTAGAGTGCAAGCTATATGATTACGAGAAATGATTTTCAAGCAAAATAGTTGGAGTCCACTTCCGTCTTAAAAGGAGATTACTAATGAACTTAGCTATATTGTTTTGGTTCTATAAAGAGCCGGAAATTTGCCAAAACCGTCTAGAACTAATTCGGAAATACAATCCTACAATTCCTATTTATGGATTGTATGGAGGAGATTTATCAACTGTAGAGCAGTACAAAGTATCATTGGGCGAATATCTTGATGATTTTTATGTTTTCACTGGAAACCAAGACTCACAATGGAAGTGGCTACAGGGAGATCTACTATTAACTGACTGGTATCTGAAGCGGGGTAAGAATTTAACTTGGGATACGGTAGTAGTAGTGCAATGGGATATGTTGGTATTTGGAGAAATTGAGAAACTGTTCTCAATGCTCAAAAAAGATGAAATTTTGCTCTCTGGGCTTAGACCTATTAAAGAAGTAGAAAAAGATTGGATGTGGGTAACTCCAAAAATCCCAGAGCATAGACAACAATATCTTACATTTTTAGAATATGTCCAGAAGACCTATAATTATAAGTTAGACCCATTAGGTTGTATATTTATTGTTATATGTTTACCAAAAATTTTTCTTGATAAATATTCAATAGTACAACAACCGGAGTTAGGATTTATTGAATATCGAATTCCTATGTACGCTCAAATATTTGGAATTCCTTTTTGCGAAAACCATCCTTTTAATGCTTGGTGGTTGGATTGTGATTCATTATACAATCACAACAAGCAGCCAATAAAAAGATTCCTTAATACGCTTCGGTCGAAATTCAATTCCCCTTCACTGTCTGCATCACGAACTAATGTTTCCCTAATATCTATATTTAGGCAGTTAAATTCTAAGAGGGGCGCTAGGATTTTTCATCCTTATCAACATTTAATTCCTTTGAGGAATGGACAATGGTTGGAAGCTTTTTTTAAAGAATTGAGAAGAGACTTAAATTGGTTAAATAAAAAATTTTCGAGATAATCAGATAAAATTTAAAGTTGGCCTTTTGGCCTGAGCTAATCGAGGTTATGAACCACACAGATCTTTGATTGTGTGATTCTATTAGATTGTGCTTTTAATCGCCAACGAAATTTATTTACTTTGGTGTAGTGTCAATACTGCTCGGGTTTTGGATTTTTTCCCTTTGGGCGGACGCGAGTGCGTGCCGTAGGCATCAGCAACCGGAGCAGAAAATCTAGGGTTTGAGTCATAAATTGTAGCCCGAATGCCTAGCCCCTACCCAAGACCCAAGGAGTATTGGGTGTAGTGTGATTTTTATTTAATTTTATTACATTAGGATCGACGCAAGTAAAGAGAACGAATTATAATTAAAAAATCGGAATGTCAAAGTTTTTTATATGAAATTAAATCCTATTGAAAAATTTTTCACGGCTAAAGATAAGCCTGCGTTTACAGTATTGGTTTATGCGATCGCTGTTCTCCTTGCCATAGTTCTACCAATTATACTTTGGCCGTTAAACCTATCATTTATATCCCGAACCTATGATGGCAGCGTTTCGGGTATGGTAGATACCGAGCCTTTTGAACTATTTGGTCTATTTATTTCAATTGTATTAATTGCTTTTACCTGGTCTAGACTGGGAATATCGAAGAGATTAAACTTAAATAGTTTTATTCTAGCCGTTTTGCCACTTCTTGTCAGCTTAAATCTTCTTTGGATATTAATCGATATATCATATCACAAAGCTAGCGATTACTTGTGTTACGAGAATGCGGCTCGCTCAATTTTAAATGAACTAAATCCTTATCTAGCAGAGCCAAGGTGTTATCTGTATCCACCTTTGCCAGCACAAGTACTTGCCTTTTTATACAAATTAGTTAACTCAACTAATTTGCTGCCAAAAGGAGATACATTAAAAGTTTGGAATACTGTTTTCTACTTATATCAATGTGGTCAGTTTTTTCAGATTATCCTGGCATATTATTTAACCTACCACCTGGCTCGAAGAATGGGCTTGAAAAATATTTTAGCCTCATTGATTGTATCGGGATTATTTCTGTTTAACGAGCCGCTCTTTAGAACGATAAAATTTGATCAGATTAATGTCTGGGTCTTAAACACTTTCCTCCTGGCGCTCCTGTTCCTCCGGTCTCGTCCCTTTGTTAGCGGTTTAGCAGTCGCCTTGGGCGCACATATCAAGCTGTATACTCTCGCTCTATTACTCCCTTGGAGTTTTATCAAGAGGCGGCGTGCTATTTTGGCGGTAGTTGTAGGATTTTTTGCTATTTCACTGATTCAGACTAATTGGGGGCAAGACTGGACTTTGTGGCAGCAATTTCTCATCTATTTCCAGAACCCCGAAAAACCCAATAACTACCGAAATAGTAGTATACGGAGCTTTGTTTACAATTTATTTAAGATACCTGCAACATTTATAGATAAGTCTTATTTTAATTTTGTTCCTACGATCGTAGCGGTCATAAACCTTTTGATTCTTGTTTGGTTTATTGTTAGGCTGATCGAGCGTGAGAGAGGCTATAGGCAGCTTAAGAAAGATAGTCTTTCTGGAAACGGACAACTACCGAATGATTTGTTTATACTTTATGGGCATTCGATCGATGCGATCGCCCTGGGGTTGCTCATTTCACCTTCAGTCTGGGAACATCACTACGTCATAGCGATTCCCCTTGCTCTATGGGCTCTTACAACAGGTCGCTGGGAGCGACGCAGGTTAGTTGGAGTTGGTACATTCTTGATTTTTTGCTTACCAACTTTTGATGTTTTTCCTTTAGGCCATTGTAGAATGGTTGGACTGTTGATTCTTATCTATGCAACTTCTCCCAACTTTGTTGGGCAATACTTTCTGCTGGAAAACAAGAGAAAGATTGATGGGTTAGGGTTAGTTGACTAAAGTTTCAAAGCAAAGGTTCACTGCTTCGCCAGTGCTTCATACAATAGATTTAGTCTGGACTACGCGCAACACTTATACAGCAGCGCTGTCCAAAGATCGGCTGGCTCGGAGTAGTACTCGATCGCTTCTACGCGATAGCGAATCCCCTGTTTTGTTATGATATAGTCTTTAACATTGATTCCTTTACCATAGCCAGTCATCTGTGCTCTTCTACCATCTATCTCTTCAAACTCATAATTCACACTCATCTTCTGTTTAGTGAAGTTATGAGTTCTGGGCTTAGGCGAAGATGGCAGGACTTGAGCAAAAAGTCTGTCGAAAAAATTTAAGTCGGTGACTTTATGTTCGGTTTTGCTTAGCATAATCATTGTTGGAATCCTTAAGGTAAATATTATTTGATATCTGAAAAATAACTTAGTAAACTTAGTAAGCCTTAACAGTTTGGGATAAAATACATTTTTTCAAAGCTTTACTGGAAGTTAACTATGTAACAAACTTAGCCAAACTTGATTAGGAAATTATCTACCCATTGACGGAGGTTTTGGAGCGAGCCGTTGTCTTTGGTGAACCGCAGATAGAGACTTGCTGGGTTGGATAAGAAACGGCTCTGTTGTAATTGCAATGGGAAACCCTAATGCAAGGGGCTGGGGGCTAGGCTTCCGTCTGGGACTTCGGCGAAGGCTCAGTCGAGCCGTCAGCCCAACGGGACTAGGGACTGGGATTTGTGATCGAGCAAACACTTCTTTGTCTAATTCATGCTTACCGATCGCCATAAGTAGGGGAGAACCATAAGTCTCCCTCTTGAGGGAACATTTCCTGTCTATGGTTGCCCAGTTGCACTGGAGAACACCACCAATCCTTTTACCACCAATCCTTTTACTGCCTACATTAAAACCATATCATTAATATTTCTGGAAAGCTTCCGGGTTTCTACGTTGTAAGTTTACTGAGAGAAATTATTACTGTAATTACCATTACTCTTCAAAATAATTTAATATAAAAGCGAAATTTATGAATTTTGCATAAAGATGTTAAACTGACTCTAGTATTTTTACAGAGAAATCCCATAACATTCTATTTAACGGCTCTTAGGAGTTTTACAGAATCACGTAAGTAAAACGGTTAGGATTTTAACTTCTCTATAGGGAAAATACGAATAAAATATATGACACAAGTAATGACACCAGTAATGACTCAAGTAAATCCTCCATCTCAGCCAGTTATCGGCTTTCCAGTTACCGCCCTACCCTTCGACTCTCAAATGGCTGTGATCATGGAATGGGCTAAGCAGGGTTTAAGCAAAGCAGTTTGCATTGCTAACGTGCATATGCTAGTAGAAGCTTATAAAAACTCCAATTTTGCCACTGTACTGCAAAAAGCGGATATGGTAACTCCAGACGGAATGCCTCTAGTTTGGATGCTTAGGTTGTTGGGAGCCCGCAAACAAGACCGGGTTGCGGGTTTAGATGTATTACAGGCGCTATGCGATCGCTCAACAAAGGCGGGAGTAAAGGTATTTTTCCTGGGCTCCCAGTCAGTGGTTCTTGAGAAAATGCGCGAACGCTTAAATCAAGAGTTTCCTGACCTCCAGATTGCGGGAATGGAACCCTTGCCATTTCGTCCCATGACTCCAGCGGAAGACGAAGCTCTCGTAGAAATGCTTAACCAAAGTGGAGCGGGAATCGTATTTGTGTGCTTGGGTTGTCCGAAGCAAGAAATTTGGATGGCTAACCATAAAGACCGTGTAAATGCGGTAATGATTGGATTAGGTGGTGCTTTCCCAGTTTATGCTGGACTCCACAAACGGGCTCCTGGTTTTGTGCGATCGGCTGGCTTTGAATGGCTCTATCGTTTATTACAAGAACCACGTCGGCTTTGGGGACGTTACAGCAGCACCATCCCAATCTTCATGTGGTTAGCTTGCAAGCAGTTGTTGACCGCGCAACGCCAGCAACTCCTAGAAGAATATAACGATGCAACAGTTTAAGAAGTTTAGAGCCTGTCCTGAATATTGAGAAGCACTCAGGGTGCAATCATATTTGGCTCTGACTTCCACAAGATGGGAAAAAAGGAAACGGATATGTAGTAATACAACCAAATACCAATATCAGTGATAATTCTTGCGTGCTCTACCGGATAGTAGTTTCTTGCGTACTCTACCGGATATTTGTAGTAAAAAGTAACGTCTAATACAAATCTCTAGATAATGAAGGCTGACAATCTTCATGCAGGTATATCATAACCTTCGCATTATCAGCCCATTAACAGGAGAGCCAAAAATATAGAGTGAAGTTTGATATAAAACTTACTTCATTACATTTATTCTCTCGTTTTTGGTTCATGGCTACTACTCAATCTGGATAAGAGGTAATAAATATGGCTACTCCTCCTGCCAATTTGCAAAAGTTGCAAAAGGCTAGTGAATCTCTCACTGATAAGGAAGCAAAGAAATCAAACAAAAATATAGAAGGTTTCGATTTCTTGCGTGCTATCTTTTCGATTGCAATAGTGGCGCTGAAGAGTAATTTATTTGTAGTCGTAGAAATATTATTTTCGGGTGCTTTTGCCTATGCTCTGATGGCTAAAGTAGCTTATCTAGCAGTTCCAATCTTTTTTCAGATATCCTTATTCTTGCTGTATTTCAAGAGTGAGAAAACAAGTAATTTATATTTGCTGAAAAAGCGCCTACCCAAACTAATCTTACTTTATGGTTTTTGGGTAGGCGCAAAAGTTTTGTATGACGTTTTTATCAAGGGTAATTTTTCACTAATTAATGATGTAACCTCATCACCAAGAAGACTGGTTGAGTTTATCGTAACTGGAGGTCAATCACCTTTCTTCTTTTTGTTTGGTCTAATTTTCTTGAGTAGTCTAGCTGGAATTATAATTGCTTCGTTTAGAAAGATAAGAAGCAATTCGGTAAAGCTCTTTATTAGCTATGGTTTACTATTTGTTTCGTGCTTGCTAATTTTCTCTCTTTCAGTGACTCAGATTGTTGTTGGTAATCTTGGTGGTAATGCGGAAGCAGGAATTGTGCGGTCAATATCAAATTTTGCTTTCTGGGATTATAATCCTCTTTGCTTTTTACCTTATCTGTTTACAGCGCTGATAGTCACCCAAGAGTTTAATGAAGGAAAACTGAAGAATTGGTCTTCCTCTCTTAAGCTAAAGCTATGTGTGTTACTAGCTTCCTTCATCTTCTTCCTGATTTTAGAACTGCATCTATTTGAAAAACTGCTTCACTATTCCAGACTTTCTCTTGTATTTGGTTCTTGGCTCTTACTATATCTTGCCTTGCTATCTCCACTTAAGGCTCCTCCGGCAATCAAGTTTCTTTCTTCATGCTCTTTAGGAATTTATGGATTTCACGTTTTCTTTACTGATATTGTCTTGTCTACTATAGAGAACAACAAGTTTATCAAGAATATTTTCCAGACAGTTTCAGGTTTAGAAATAGCGATCGGGTTTGTAGTTGTTTTAGCTTGTTCCATTGCTCTAACCTTGCTTTTTAAGAGAATTAAAGGTTTGAGAGATTTTGTCTAAATGATTAGGTAATCTAACAGGTATTTTAACCGAGAAGTTTAAACTCCATACTCTTTGCAGCGTAACAATCCAAGCAGGGAAAATGCCAAAAAATACCTGTTCCTTTCTCTGAGCAAATTGTGCCTTTTAGGGAATGGGGAATGGGGAATGTGGAATAGAAAACAAAAAATAAAATTTGCTGGATCTCGGAAGTTTGAGAAGCGCTATAATTATTTCGATCGTTCTAACCTTAATTTGCAAAATTTAAGGATTCTATGAAGTTCGGGCAAGTAATTTATATTTTGTATGAAGCCAAAAACAATTCTGAAAACACTCCTCTGGCAATATCAAAAGAGCCGATTGGGTAAACTAGGCAAGGATTCAGATATTAGTTTACAGGCGGACATCAGAGGTAATAAAAAGAGTATTTTTATTGGCGAAAGTACTACGATATGCAAGTATTCGTCGCTGGAAGTAGATCCGACCGACAATAGCGAGTCTAAGATAGCGATCGGCGATCGCACGCTAATCAGTTCTTTTGTGATTCTCCGAACCTACGGAGGCTCAATAATAATTGGAAATGGTTGTTTTGTCAATTCTTTTTCGGCTCTTTATGGTCACGGAAATTTGATAATTGGCAACAATACTTTAATAGGGCCACAGGTAACAGTTATTCCGGTAAACTATGGTTTTAAAGACCGAAATCTCCCTTTTAGAGAGCAAACGCCAACGAAGAAGGGAATTACGATCGGAGATGATGTGTGGATTGGTGCAGGAGTGACAATTGTCGATGGTTGTGTTATCGGCAATGGGTGTGTGATTGGCGCAGGAGCAGTTGTAACTAAAAGTATTGAACCCTACTCCATTGTTGCCGGAGTTCCGGCAAAGACGATCGCTATACGAGAGTAAAAAAACCAATTTCTGAATTACTAGAATTTGGTTCTCTCGATCGGGAATTATAAGTAGTATCATTAGGCAGTCGATCGATGGATGCAAGCATAAAATTTAACTTTCAGTCAATCAGATACACCATACCCAAGTGGCTGAAACAGCACCAAATAGATAGTTCAATTGCTGTGATTCTTGCCATTGGGTTTGCTATTTCCAGCTACTTGAGCGCTCAACGGATTCCCGATGCAATTCTCACGGATTTCTATGCTCAAGATGTTTGGTTTGGTAGCGACATTCCTACGGTTTTTGGGAATATTACCAGTCTTCAAAGTGACTTCGGACGCAACAATAAACATCCCTTATTTCCACTGTTAGTATTTCCACTTGTCTTCGGATTGGGAAAAATACTTCACATGGAACCTGTTGCTGCTGCCAGACTGGTAACTGCTTTGTTTGCTGGTGCTTGGATTGCAGCGCTTTATGCTTTATTCCGGTTAATGCGCTGTCCGCGATTAGATGCTAGCATCTTCAGCTTGTTAGGTGGAGTTAGTTCGGCTGCGGTTTTTTGGTTTGTGGTGCCGGAATCCTTTCCTTCGGGTTCACTTTCGCTATTGTTGCCTTTACTTCTGCTGCCTTTAGCTGAAATTCAGAAAGTATCTCCGGTTTGGTATGTACTACTTAGCGGGTTTTCCGTAAGCATTACAATTACCAACTGGATGTCGGGACTTCTGGCAACATTTGTGAGCTTTCGCCCGAAAAAAGCAATACAAATTACCCTGGTAACTTTTGTCATTGTAAATGTGCTTTGGATTCTGCAACGGATAGTCTTTACTAATACTGGTTATTCCTTTGCACCTAAGACATTTATAGGTGAAAAGAAGTTTATAACGGCACCAGAGTCCGATAGTGTGTTATCGGCTATTAGCTCATTTTTCTATCAAACGATCGTCATGCCTGCGATCGAATTTAAAGACTCGCCAATCAGACCAGATTGGGTGAAACTAGCTACTAATACCTTAACTCCGGGATCGGGCGGAATCTGGGGAACAGTAGCAGCAATCTGTTGGACGGGACTTCTATTAATTGGGATCTGGGGTTTCTTCACCACAAAACAACAACCCAAATTAAGGATTGTTCTAGGACTGATTATTGTCGGACAATTGCTGATCCATAGCGTTTACGGAGCCAGAGAAACCTTTATTTATTCGCTACACTTCGCCCCATTATTGCTGATTTTGGCGGCGTTTAGTTCCTTAACTCGACTGCGTTTGGTGGCTTTGGTGCTGGCAGGTGTGCTGGTAGTTAGTGCGGGAATCAATAATCGATCGCAATACAACCAAGCCACCGCAACATTACAATACTACGGCACTCCCCAACAACAAGTACAGCAACAAATGCGTCTCCGTCCCGGAGATCCCTGGCTTCGCAATGTGGGTCATATTGTACTAGGAACTCCCGGTAGCCGTCCTGAAGACAAAGCCTACTATGAACCGGGGGGCAGCTTTAGCCCCGTAGCTGGCAGTTTCGGGGTTTCGATCTGGGTGCTAGATAAAAATGGCAACCTGAAAGCCACCAGCGACAATATCCCCCTCGATAAAATCAAGCAACAATTTGCTAATCTGCCCGACAAGCAGATTCCGGGAATTTTTACCACAACAGAATTCTATCAAACCTACTGGTCTGCCCCAAAACCAGGAACTTGGGATCTAAACTTGAAAACCCCGGCTAATGCACAAACTCGACCTGTATTGGTGATTCGCAGTGTGGGGCCAGCAGGCGGCTCCATCAAATCATTAAACTGGGATGGTCAGAGGTTGCTGATCAATAATCGTTGGTCTGTGAAACTGAATCGCACTCCAGCTAAAGTACATCTGGGTAGCGAAACTTCACCGAATTGGATTTCACAATCTTCAGTTGTCAAGCAATGGGAAGATAAATGGGGTTGGGGTTATGCGCGGATCGAACTTGCTCCAGGCGACAATAGCATTGAGCTAGCAAACTTTACTCCTGCGCCGACTACCCTAAACGCGGCTAAAGCCTCGTCGGATCTGGTTTTGGATTTACCCGATCGCCGATTTGCAGAAACCGTTAACGCCCAAGTTGCTCATCTGATGATGGGGTTGGTGGGAAATCGTACCACTCCTAGCGACCCCATAACTTACCCGCTGCCACGTTTCCAAGATGGCGCTTATCAAATGGTTGCTCTGGCGCGTGCGGGAAAATTAGATGTAGCAAAGCAGCTATCCGGTTACTTTGCAGAAACCGACTTTGTGGATGGGATTCAATGGAAAGCGAATGTTCCGGCTTTGGGAATCTGGGCATTGGCAGAGGTTGCCGAGCAAGTGAATCAGCCAGAGTACGATCGCTACCTGTGGCCCCACATTCAGCGTAAAGCCCAGTTGATTATGAATATGCTCACCACAAACCGACCGGGCTACCCAGTGGTGGAAAAATCAAAGGCTCCTTTTGCCGAACAACCAGACTTTCTGGAAACCGATTTGATTGCAGGCAAAATGGACAATCTACCGGATCTGATTACCCTCGATCCCTCAGCAAGTATGATCAGCTATCGTGCTCTGTTGGATGCGGCGACGATCGCCGATCGAGTTGGGCAAAGTCCGATCGGGAAAACCTGGCGTTCCGAAGCTCTGAAGTTACAAGCAGCTTGGGAAGAATCATTTAAATTCGTCTTCGCTACTACTCCTGAAACCTACACTACCAGTTTGTGGCCTAGTGGGATTGGATCTTCTAATCGGGAAGTGTTGACTCAAGAACTGGAACGACGCTGGAATGAATCCCACGATGCTAACGGATCTTTACGTCAACCTGTGACACCATTTCTCAATTTGGCAGAAACTCACCAATGGCTAGTTTTGGGTAAGAGCGATCGAGTCTGGGATAATCTGCAATGGTTTTGGCAAAATCAAGCTTCCCCTGGTTTATATACTTGGTGGGGAGATAATAATTCGATCGGTGAGCTACCCAAGAGTTTTTCCCAATGGCATCGTTATCGCGGTTGGATTAACCCTCCTAACGCTACACCCCATTACGGTAGTGCTGCTCAAATGCTGCTTTTGCAATTGGATATGTTGACTTATGTCGATCTTTCCAAGAGTCAACCAACCTTAGTCATTGGTGCCGGAATTCCTAAAGCATGGCTTAAGCAACCAATCAACGTTAAGGGATTACAAATTGGCGGAAGTTTGGTTAATTGGACTTGGGATGGTAAACAAATAAACGTTGAGATGAAAGGGAAGAAAATGAATGTTCAGCTGGGTTCGGCTTTCCCTGCCAACACACCAGTTAATCTAAACCCAGCGCAAAAAACATCATAACTTTAAGTAATTAAATAGGCACTCCTGATATAGTAAATGTAACAGCAAATTAAAATTAAATTTTTAATTTGCTAAAAGGCCCAACTGCTTAGTACAAGCTGCATTTATTACCAAAGATATCAGGAGACCTATTTTTAGGTATCTACCAGGCTTTAATTGAAGCGTCCAAGGGAAAATCCTGATGTCTGATAAACCTAAACATAAAGAGTGACTTTTGTCCAGAAGATTACTTGGGGTAAAAATCCAAAAGTTATCCAAAGTTTAACAACTCCTAAGTAAATTTCTTGTTGTTTACAAACAGAAAATCAGCGTATGAAATCTCCTTATTTAGCAGCGCTTAGACCCCGCCAGTGGACAAAAAATCTCGTGGTTTTCGCTGCGCCTTTATTTGCTTTTAGTATCAATTTAGAAACAATTTTGGGGAGTTTGCTAGCATTTGCACTCTTCTGTGCTGCTTCTAGTAGTTTTTACTTACTAAATGACATTGTAGATGTAGAAGCTGACCGAAAGCATCCAGTTAAGTGCAAACGTCCGATCGCTTCGGGAGAAGTCAGTATTCCTGTCGCGATCGTCATGGCAATAATTTTATTGGGTGGAGCAGTAATTATTGGTTGGACGCGATCGCGCTGGCTAGGAGCAACTATTATTAGCTATGCTCTACTGCAAGTCGCCTATAACTTAAAGCTGAAGCGGACTGTAATTTTAGATGTAGTTGCGATCGCAATGGGATTCGTCTTCCGCGCTTATGCAGGTGGCGCAGCTACGGGAATTCCTCTGTCTCCCTGGTTCCTGCTTTGTACCGCTATGTTAGCGCTGTTTTTGGGTGTAGAAAAACGTAAAGCAGAGTTAAGGTTGATCAAAATTCGTGGTGGTAAAACTAGAGCAGTTCTGAGACGCTACTCTTTTGGACTACTCGATCGCATGGAGAGTGTCGTCACTAACGGAGCTATCCTAACTTATGCAATTTGGAGTTCCGGCCCCCAAGTTAATGGCGCTTCAACTCCTTGGATGATGTTAACATTGCCCTTTGTAATGTATGGCATTTTCCGCTATCAACTCCTGAGCGATCCTGAAGAAATTGCCCGCAGAACTGAAGGAGTAGAAGAAGGCGATGTCGGTGGTCAAAGCGAAAGACCCGAAGAAGTTTTATTAAAAGATCGACCAATTCTATTAACTGTTCTCGGTTGGGTGCTCATAAGTTTTGCCATTCTCTGGTTTAAAAGTCATGGCATCATCATCAGATAAGTTGTTGTTCTATTCACCAAAAAGTTGAGGATCGAGGTGGGAAAGTACTATTTTCCAAAAACCGAATATCGGTTGGCAACAATCAAACTTGAATTATTAGAAGCCTCTGGAATCAGAGGTGTAATCTTAGATTTGGATAATACCATTGTTTCTGAGGACGATCGGTATTTATCTCCTGGTGCGGAAGCTTGGATTGGGCAAGCAAAACAAGCAGGATTCAAGTTTTATATCCTCTCTAATGGTAAGCGTCTCTACCGAGTAAAATACTGGACTTATCGATTGGATATACCAGCTATTAATCCAGCTAAGAAACCATTTCCCTTTGCATTTTGGAAAGCGATGAAAGCCATGAAACTTAAACCAAAACAAGTAGTTGTGATTGGTGATAGTCGTCATACAGATGTTTTAGGAGCATGGCTAGTCGGTTGTCCCAGCATTCAAGTAGCTACACTTCCCCATCCTTTTCGCTGGTGGGAAAAGCTCTTCGGAAAAAGAGTACAAACACCTTATCCTTTGGAGCACGAACTGGAAGATTTTGATGCAAATTCTTATCCAACTTGAAATGGCAAAAAATCTTTACAAGCTAGATTTCAGCATGGTTTCTAAAACTAATCAGCAAGGACATTAATTATGCCAAGTAATTTTGTATTTTTTATTTTAATCCTGCTCTCAGTTGCTCTAAACAGCGGGGCGCAAACTCTATTAAAACTAGGAGCAGGACAAAATCCTCTGAATATATATTTATTTGGCGGTCTAGCGGCTTACGGAATCAGCACAATATTTTATATTTTGGTTTTAGGCAAGTTTAATTTGTCTGTGGCTTATCCAGTTGTGATTGGATTAACTGTTTTGGCAACTACAATGTCAGGGGCAATGATTTTAGGAGAGAAAGTTTCTTCAGTGGGATGGATAGGAGTGGGATTAATGATTAGTGGGATTGTTGCGATCGCATTTGGCAAAGTTAGCTGAGATACAGGGCTGACAACTGCTTCTCTCCTGCTTGTGGTGGAAAACCTGCTTTCGGGGACATTAAACCTTTCTTCTGTCACTTTGGTCAAAGGAAGTTTCAGCTTCACAAATAGATAATTCTACAAAGTTATCTCGCCAACCTGACAGAAGAGATTTACTTGGTAAAAAGTTGAATAAATACGGTAGCACAGCAATCAAAATTATTAGGTAAAAATTAAGAGAGTTTTTTTTCGTACGTTGCACCAAAGAATAAATTTCCATCAGCCTCCGGTAGTTTTTTTCAGCTGTGTACTTAGCCTCGAACTCAGCCCGCGCCTCCTGACGCATTTGAAGCAATTCTTGTTGATGTTGTAAGACCCATTCCACTTGAGTAGCTAAATCTGTCGCATTACCCGGTTGAAAGCGAAGTCCAGTGCGACCATGCTCAATCAGTTCTGCGATCGCACCAATATTGGCCGCAATCACTGGTGTTCCCTTAGCAAACGCCTCCACTGCCACACGCCCGAAAGTTTCATACCATTTCGAGGGGAAAATCAACACCATTGCTTCTCCCATCAGCGCATGAACTTCTGCCATTGGTTTGCGTCCTAACCATTCAATTTTCGGAGATTTCTGGGCGGCTTTTGCCACCTCACCTGCTAAAGGGCCTTCTCCAACAATTTTCAGCGGCATGGGATTTTTCAGTTGCTCCCAAGCCGCAAGTAAAGTATCTAGTCCCTTTTCCTGCGAAAGTCTGCCTACGAACAGAGCATAGCCGCCCAGCCCTGTTCCCACACCAGGGTCAGGATCGACAAAGTTTGGCTTGACGACAATCTTTTCGGCTGGGAAACCACCCTCAATAAATTTTTCTCGCGCAAACTGGGAAAGAGTGATGTAGAGATCCACCTTCTCTTGCCAAGTTTGCATGGCACGGTGTACCGTTAGCATCGTCGCGGTGACACTACTGGCTGCCAAATTATCGCGATAGCAACTATGCTGCACTCCAGGATAGGGGATGGCTTTCCCAAGACAGTCTTCACATACTTTTCCCTCACGGTAAAATAACCCATTGGGACACAACAAACGGTAATTTCTCAAGGTTTGCACTACAGGCACACCCTCTGCCTGCGCCGCATAGTATACCGAGGGTGAAATTAGGGGAAAAAAGTTCTGCACATGGACTACATCGAAGGCTTTGTCGCTGAGTTTTTGTTTGACAGTGTTGTAAGCTTCCCTAGACCAAACGGTTCTCAGTGCCAAGTTTACTCCATTGATAGCTGGAACGCGATCGTTATTCTCCTGATACACCTCAACTTCGTGACCCATGTGGAGCAATAAACGTTCTTCTAACTCACGGGACTCGTCTTCGCCACCACGAATCTGATAGTTGTTGTGTATGCTCAGTATTCTCACTTCACCCTTCTCCTATAAGTAGAGGTTTGACATCCACTATTGAAGCCATTATTCATTCGTTCAGGTTAATATTCTTTAAGTAACAAATATTAATTACATGAGACTAATAGCTTAATTTAATAAAATTAAATATTTTTATATCTTAGGGTAGAGATTTTCTAAAATTTGAGTCTGTTTACTTGTGTGAAACGCCTGCTTTCGTAAACCCATGAGATATTGGTCTATGGTTTTACCAACTATAAGTGGAATTAAGATGGGTAGAGTTGTTGCGATCGCCCTCAACAAAGTTAGCTCAGAGAGTTTGATGTAAAATCGGACGCACCAAAGCATAAATTTCCATTAATCTCTGGTAATTTTGTTGAGCGGTGTACTTAGCCAGATACTGGGCCCTTGCCTCTTGACGCATTAATTCCCATTGTTGTTGGTGTTGTAAGACCCATTCGACTTGGGCGGCTAAATCTGTCGCATTACCCGGTTGAAAGCGAAGTCCAGTGCGACCATGCTCAACCAATTCTGCGATCGCACCAATATTGGCCGCAATCACTGGTGTTCCCTTAGCAAATGCCTCCACTGCCACACGCCCGAAAGTTTCATACCATTTCGAGGGGAAAATCAACACCATTGCTTCTCCCATCAGCGCATGAACTTCTGCCATTGGTTTGCGTCCTAACCACTCAATTTTCGGAGATTTCTGAGCGGCTTTTGCCACCTCACCTGCTAAAGGGCCTTCTCCAACAATTTTCAGCGGCATGGGATTTTTTAATTGCTCCCAAGCCGCAAGTAAAGTATCTAGTCCCTTTTCCTGCGAAAGTCTGCCCACGAACAGAGCATAGCCGCCCAGCCCTGTTCCCACACCAGGGTCAGGATCGACAAAGTTTGGCTTGACGACAATCTTTTCGGCTGGGAAACCACCCTCAATAAATTTTTCTCGCGCAAACTGGGAAAGAGTGATGTAGAGATCCACCTTCTCTTGCCAAGTTTGCATGGCACGGTGTACCGTTAGCATCGTCGCGGTGACGCTACTGGCTGCCACACTTCCTCGATAACAACTATGCTGCACTCCAGGATAGGGAATGGGTTTGCCCATACAGTCTTCACATACTTTTCCCTCACGGTAAAATAACCCATTGGGACACAACAAACGGTAATTTCTCAAGGTTTGCACTACAGGCACTCCCTCTGCCTGCGCCGCATAGTATACCGAGGGTGAAATTAGGGGAAAAAAGTTCTGCACATGGACTACATCGAAGGCTTTGTCGCTGAGTTTTTGTTTGACAGTGTTGTAAGCTTCCCTAGACCAAACGGTTCTCAGTGCCAAGTTTACTCCATTGATAGCTGGAACGCGATCGTTATTCTCCTGATACACCTCAACTTCGTGACCCATCTGGAGCAATAAACGTTCTTCTAACTCACGAGACTCGTCTTCACCACCACGAATCTGATAGTTGTTGTGTATGCTCAGTATTCTCACTTTATCCTCCAATAATTCTCTAAGTTTACGAGCGAGCTTTCTGTAAAGGAAGAATATTATACTTACCCGCTAGTACTTACTTACAGAAAACTACGGTATATATCCTCCAAAATCCGAGTCTGTTTACTTAAGTTAAAATGATCTCGAACTCGCTGTTGTCCGTTAACACTGCAACTCTGCCAAAGAGTCCGATCGTTTAGAAAGAGCAGAATGTATTCGGCAAGTGTTTTCCAGTCGCGTTCCGGTGCTAGAAAACCAGTTTCTCCATGAGCTACAGCTTGAGGAATACCAGCATGAATCGAGCCGACAACTGGTAATCCCATAGACTGAGCTTCAACTACAACAGTGGGTAATCCTTCTGAATCTCCTGTGGAAGCTGTGACACTTGGTACGGCAAGCAAGAGCGATCGATTCATCCAACTCTTCACCACATCAGAAGGTTGTAGTCCTAGAAACTTGTAGCGGCGCAGTGACTTTGCTGCCAATGCTTCCAGGTTCTCTCTGAGTGGCCCATCACCTATAATTACAAGCTCTACATCGTTCATCTGTTCCTGTACCTGAGCCATAGCCTGAATCAGATACTCACACCCTTTCTTTTCCGCTAATCGCCCTACAAAAAGTACAACTCGCTCACGCGGTATAGATGGATCGGGTGTAAACTTTTCCGTATCCACACCATAGTAATGGGCGATAATTTTGTCAGCCGGAAAACCTTGTTCTATCAGCTTTTCTTTAATAAACTCGGATACAGCAATAAATAGATTCGCTTCACGCTTGAGCGCTTCTCGACGGCGTAGATAAACTCTAGTGGTAATAGACTCCTTTCGCGCATAGTCATCTTTCATTGTGGCATCTAGACCATAAAAAGTGACTATCATCGGCAGTTTCAAGCTTCGCATTAAAGGCAAAGCCAAAGCCCCACACACTCCAAAATGAGCGTGAATCAGAGCGGGATGCAACTGCTGTACTTGCTGATACAGCTTGGGCGCAAATCCCGACACCTTAAACACAACTTCTTCCAAATTACCTACAACTCCACCCTGGTTAATGGTCAAGGTACGCTCTGAAGGCAGAGGTAATCCTTTGACGAAGCGAGAACCAACATAGTAAGGAGTAAATTGCTGCAATCCTTCCCCTTGAGCTTTAATAAAAGTTTCTGAAGGGGGAAGAAGCTTACCACAAAAGAAAACTACTTTTGGATTAAACATTGTTGATTCTCGGAACATTAAGTTTAGCTAAGCTGAATAATGGCATTTCCTATAGTCCTTAACTCTGTTAAGATAGCCTTTCTGCTTACGACTAAGTGAGCGTTGTAAATGGGCTAATTCCTCTTAGTTTTTCGGTAAGCTTGGACGTTAGGAAAAACACTGCCATCCGAAAAAGTAGCCAGAGTGTTAATACCAATGTTAACACCTATCCTCTGCCTAGTTTTAACAGATGGTTGTGGTTTTAACTCGCAACAGCATTAACTCTCAACAGAACTTGCATAATTTTATCAGCCACAATATTACGGTTCAATTGAGTTCTGACCTTCTCTCTAGCTCGCTGAGACATTGAAGATAATGTTGGAAGATCGCCAAGTAGATTAATTACTTTTTCAGCGATTAGCTCAGAGTTAAGTTGATTAACAACAATACCATTAATACCATGATCGACTATTTCAGGCATACCATCATTCGCGGAAACGATGCTGGGGACACCATAATTCATCGCTTCAATTACAAAAGATGGAAATGGATCGCATCTTGCCGGAGCAAGTACCAAGTCTGTTTCCAGAAAAAGTTGACGCATCTGTTCTAAAGATTCTATTTTTCCTGGATTACTTACTCCGGGTTCAAGGGTAGTTAATTGTTTACCAATGACTACCAACTTAGCTTCTGGTATAGCTTTTTTAATATGCTTAAATGCTTCTAGTACCAAGTCACCACCCTTTCGTTCAAAGTCCGAACCATTAAATAAAATCTGCTTGCTACCAAATTTCTTTTCTCCTTCATATAAAGCGTGACGATTCGCAAAGGAACCAACAGCGGTAATTTTATTGGGTGAAATGCCGTAGTCATTCACTAAAGAGGATTTAACCAGTTCACTCATTGGGAAAAGGTGATAGGCTCGTTCGTAAGATAATCGCTCACAATCTCTCCACTCGGAAAATTCTTGGGAGGTAGGCAAATTTCGTTGAGCTAATGCTGCGGTATAGTCTAGATATATGCCATAAGGGATATTTGGTTGCTCCCAAAATGGAGAATACATTCCGAAGACATGAAGCACAAAATCTGGTTGATCTTTGAGTTGCTTAATCCTGCGTTCAGTCTGTCTCGATCTGGTAATAAATCTCTTAGCCGTACTCACTGACCTATTGGCTTGGTCGGGAGAAAGTAGATAGATTAACTTGTTTGGTATTTTTGTCAACTTATTTAAGAAATCGGATTCAAATGGTTTGTCTCCGTATAAGTAACTCAACCGATCGACCCGCGAACGCATTGCTTCAAATAAAGCCTGGTAACGACGAATAAAAACCTGATCGCCTGAAACAAGCATTTTTTGAATTTTCATAGTTTACTTCCTCTTTTGAGACAGGATTTTTATAGTAAAAATTTAGAATTTTGGCTTTCACAAAAGCACCTTCTATCACCGTGACTAGCTAATCATGATTTCTTCAAATTAGCTACCCTATCAACTTAAAAAAATTAACAATTGGCAATTTCTTCGTAGAGTTTCGCAAGGCATTCTCCTTTAGCTTCCCAGGAAAATCCTTCCCTGACCAACCTCTGTCCCGCCTGTCCCATTCCTACTCTAAGTTCGGAATCTTTAGCCAGACAAGTCATTACTTCAGCCAAGTCATGTACTACTTGATCTGGATTATTTGCCGGAACTTTAAACCCAGTTTCTATTGTTACCTGAACAGATGGCCCTCCTAAATCTAAACAAACCACTGGACGACCCGCCGCCATTGCTTCTAAACAAACCCATCCCCCAGAGTCGTGCAAACTGGGATGTAGCAGAACATGACACTCACCAAGCTTTTGTAAGGTTTCATCTCGTGAGAGTCTACCCCAAAATTTAACTTGATTAGTAACGCCCAGTTGCTCAGCAAGGCTTTCTAGGGATTTTCGCTCAGGACCCTCCCCTAAAATCCAATATTGGGCATTTGGCAGATTGGCTTTAGCAAAAGCACGTAATCCCAGGTGAAGTCCTTTCCAATGCAGAAGTCTTGCCATACTGATAAACCTGACAGTAGAAATATCAGGCATGGGGCATTGGGATAAGCGGGAAATTTCTTCTTGGGATAAACCTGATTCAGAAAATACTTGGATGTTTTTCGCACCCATTTGGCGCAGCCGTTCGGCTGTGTCTTCAGTAGTTGCCCGGACTAACACACTTTTCTCTGCTGTCAGGCGTGCAAATGGATCGCTCTCCCCAATCCTATGCGCCAGACTTCGTACTATTTCGTAAACTCTACCACGAAAACTAAAATCTTGCCAAAACGGTTTTGGAGCAGATTCTCCCCCACCAACAGGCCCCCAAATAAACGGGATTGATAAAAATGAGAGAAAGCTGGGCGAAGAGTACCTAACGTAGGTTATGTGATGTACAACGTCAAAGCCTACTTCACTATGCAGTTGGCGGGCCCTGAAGTAGGCGGAAATTTGCCATAGATAGTAATGTAGATGTACACCTTGTAATCCTTGCTTCCACAATCCAGATAAAGGTAGGTCACAATAAACAAATTGGAGTCCTGGAATGGGATTGTTTGCTAGTTCGGCTTCGATGAAGGGACGATTGTCTTCTCTAGTCAGTACCCAGATTTTATGATGTTTGACTAGCGATCGCACCGTGTTCCAGCCAACTCCCGGCTCAGAACCCATACCTGGTCTACAAGCATAAGCGGAAATTAGGATCTTGAGGCTGTTCATTGGCTAACCTTCAACAATACTCTATGCGACTAAAGACAATGGCTAAAATTGCCATCTATAACTTTGCTAATTCTCTAAGACTGTTGTTGTAACTTTGGCAAGGAATTCTGCTGCGGCTTTTGGCGTATATTGAGTCATTAGTTGTTGTGATTTCTTACCCATTGAACTAACCAACTCTGGATCGCTAATCAAACGACTCATTAATTGGGCTAGTTTTTCTGGATCGTAAGGGTCAAAAATGTAGCCATTTTCTCCATCAGCAACTATCTCAAATGCTCCCGCGCACTTGGAACATAGAATTGCTTTTCCGATAACCATAGCTTCGGATATCACCACACCCCAAGTATCTTCTAGGGTGGGAAGAACAAAGACATCGGCAGCACTAAAAAAAGTACCCAGTTGCCCATAGTCAACTCTTCCTAACCACTTGACTCGCTCTGTCAAGTTAGCATTGCCACAGAAGTCTTCCAATTCTTTCCGTTGCTCTCCGTCACCTACTACCAGCAAGGTGTAGTTTTGAATATTTTGCTTTTCCAAGATGGCACAGGCTTCTAATAAAAAATTAAGCCCTTTCCTGGATTCAATACTGCCAACAAAAAGGAAAATTGGTTTCTGCAACTGAGAGACTCTGGGATCGCTGCTTCCAGAGTACTCTAATAAAGCTTTTGGATCTGGTACTTCATAAGGTTTGGCAAAAACGCGATCGACTTTAGCTTTTAGTACTTCTATCAAGTATGCTTTCCCAGCTTGGCTATTCGTAATACAAGCATCTGCTGCTTTCACCATCGCTCGTCTCACAGCTAACCGAGGCGCTGAATTACGATAATCTACACCAGGAGAACTCCCTTCATAAGCAATTACCACCTTCCATCTTCCCACTGGCTTAAACAATAGCGCCAAGACCGTCCAAACACCAAATGAATTGGAAAAGATTACATTAGGCTTAAACTTGAACAGTCGGTTAACAATGTTCAAAGGTAAATAAGTGAAGTTAGATCCGTAACTCGTTGATGAACGAAGAATTGGTATTACCTTATGATCGCCCATTACTTCAACTTTGAAAGAATCTTCCAGCCCTGGAGCATAACCTTTCCACCAACCCGCAAATACAGTTGTTTCTGGAAATATGCGTGTAAACTCACTGAGAGTAGGATGCCAATAAAAGAAAGCTGAGTTTAGTAGCCAAGCAATGCGAGACTTGTTCATAGTGATAAATTAATGCAGCCATAGTAGAGCTACGAAGAGAGTTCCAGGATAAAGACACCTGAAGATTTTTCACAAATAATCCTAGTAAGGCGAATCTTTAACCTGGCAAAAGAGCAAAGTTTTCCCAGGCTTTAAGCATCACTTCCTGTACTTGCACTGTAGCTATCCCTTCTCATATCATAATCAGGGCCTTTGCCTCTTATATAATTTGCAATAGCTCTGACGTAGTGCATCACATTAGATTGGTAAGCTTGTAATTCGCTGCCAAACATGACAACATTTGGGTTAACTGTTTTTCGGACTGTTTGGACTTCGGTTTTTGAATATAGCGGTTTCATATCACTTGGATAATAGTGTGCGGTTAATGATTTCCGGCTGAAACGTGGGTCGCGATTATTGTAAGCTCCATGAATGGTGTATGGGTGCCAGAAAAGCACATCACCTTTGTTAAGCGGAAAACTTTTATATTCGTATCCACCCTCATTAATCAAGTCTCTTATCTGTTTCACAAAGCTGTCGTGGTCAGAAAAATTTGAGCCACTATTCCGTTCAATCACTTTGGCTTTGTGACTACCAGGAAGGACAAAAAAGCACCCCGCATCTTTATGGATATCTTCTAAGGCATACCATGTGGCAACCATATTGCCTGCTGGATCGGAGTCTAAATAGTAGTGGTCTTGATGCTCAATTGTTCCGGTTGATTTGTCGAAAAACATATTTTGCATCATTACATGGCTAGACCTGCCTGATAGTATACTCAGTACATTTGTCACATTTTCATCTACCAGACATTCCTCTGTACTTCGGGAAAAATTATGCCAAAGTTTTAAATTGGCAGGATTTAACATCGAATTTTCGATAAAGCCTTCTGGCGTTAGTTTTGGTTGGATGGGAAGATGTGTATCTTGACTAAAAAATACAAACAATTTGGAATGTTTAATCTTCTCGTATACCTCAATAAATTTTTCAATTTTTGATTGAGTTAGCAAATTTTCAACTACTACATAACCGTATTCATTGAAATATTCCTTAATCGCAGCTTTTTCACCTGCCGAAAACTTTTTAAGTTCCATCACTAAACTCCACTAGTTATTTACTTGGAAAATATTTAGTATTGTGGTAAATGTCATACCCCACAATATCATAACAGGAAATTACAGAGATTCTGTAGTTATTAATAGATAATTTACCTGATCTTCACAAAACCAGATGTGATTATCAATTTCTTTAAAATGTATCAATGTACAGGGTGTAAGGTTACTGACTTTTTGTTTTTTTTATTGTAAACATAACATTATAGAGTAGAACCCTGTTGCAACTGCTATGTTTCTAGCTCTGGTGACAGAAGTTGTTATTGGTGCCTAACACAAGAGTTTTGTATTGTAAACCTAAATTTTCAAACTTTGTCTTAATGAACACACCCAAAGTTTCCATACTGACCCATGATATCAGCGGTGGGACGTTTACAAACCTCTGCACAGATTTGGTACGAGGCTTTTTAGAACTTGGGGTAGACTCCGAATTGGTGATTTTGTATGCCAGTGATGCGGAGTTAGCTCGTTATCCTGAGATTCCCATTGTCCCGCTAAATGTCAAGCGAACAGCGTCCTCTCTGCCAGCAACGGTGCGTTACCTGCGGGAGCATCAACCAGATGTCTTGCTACCGATGCCCTGGTATTTTAATGTGGTGGCGGTTTTGGCGAGATTCTTATCTGGCGCGAAGACAAAAGTGATATTGGGAGAACATAACATTATTAGTTTGGAAGCTGGGATTGAACATCGAGATAAGCCACATTTGCGGTTTTTGCCAGTGGTGATGCGCTATGCTTACCCGCACGGAGATGGGTTAATCGGTGTTTCCAAGGATACAATTACCGACTTAGTGGAAACACTGAAAATAGGGGCGAATATTCCGATGCGGGTGGTTCTCAACCCGATTAATTTCGATCGCGTACAGCAGCGTTCTCAAGCTGCGATCGAGCATCCTTGGTTCCAAAATAATGATATCCCTGTAATTGTCACAGCCGCCCGTCTTGCCAAGCAAAAACAAATAGATGGTTTACTGCGGGCATTTGCTCAGGTAGTAAAAGTGATGCCAGCGAGACTGCTAGTTTTGGGGGAAGGGCCTTTGCGCGGGGAATTAGAATCTTTATGTCAAGAACTGGGAATTACAGATTCAGTTTGGCTCCCTGGTTACGATACCAATCCTTACCGCTACATGGCTGCTTGTGATGTGTTTGTTTTAGCATCAGCTTGGGAGGGTTGCCCCGTCGCTCTTCAGGAAGCAATGGCTTGTGGGGCGGCAGTAGTGGTGACAGATGCCCCAGGCGGCATGAAGGATATTGTAGAGTATGGCAAATCTGGTGTGTTAGTGAAAGCGGGCGATCCAGAGGCTTTGGCTCAGGGAATTTTACAACTGCTGACTCAACCAGAGTTAAAGCAACATTACCGGGAAATGGCAAAAGCGCGATCGCAAGATTTCCATTACCTAAACGCCAGTCAGCAATATCTCGACTTTTGCCAATCTGTTTTAGCATCCTCTTCCAAAAATCAGGAGATAGGTTAACGATGAAAGTTTTGTTATCAGCTTACGCTTGCGAACCTGGGCGAGGGACAGAACTGGGAGTTGGTTGGAACACTGCCTGGGAAATCGCCAAATCCCATGAAGTTTGGGTGTTGACTCGTCCTGATGATGGTCGAGAAGCGATCGAAGCAACCCTAGCACGTACTCCAAATCCTAATTTGCACTTCGTATATTTTACCCTGCCAATTCTAGGTGGAATGTGGCGATTCGGATCGATCGCTTTCTTAATCCACTATTATCTCTGGCAAGTTCAAGCATACTTTGTGGCTCGCGATCTACATCAAAAAATTGGCTTTGATGTTGCCCACCATGTCACCTTTGTCCGGCACTCCACCCCTAGTTTTTTGGTATTCTTACCGATCCCTTTCATTTGGGGACCTGTGGGCGGAGGAGAATCAGCCCCCGCTCCCTTCTGGCGTGACTTCAGCTTCAAAAACAAGGTTTATGAGGTGTTGCGAAGCTTTGCTCGTTGGGTGGGTGAGCGAGATCCTTTTGCTAGACTAACAGCCCAACGGAGTCGGGTTGTCCGAGTCACGACAGAAGACACAGCTGTTCGAGTTCGCGCAATGGGCGCAACTAACGTAGAAGTTTTTCCCGAAGCTAGTTTGACTCAGGAGGAAATCGATCGACTGATTAAATGTGGCACGACGAACCCCTCAGCAACCCGCTTCATTAGTATGGGAAGACTCTTGCACTGGAAGGGTTTTCACTTAGGGTTAAGGGCATTTGCCGCCGCTAAACTTCCTGATGCTGAGTATTGGGTATTGGGAGATGGCCCAGAACGTCAACGATTGGAAAACCTGGTTAAGGAGTTGGGCATCGAGCAACAGGTGAAATTTTGGAATCGGCTACCAAGAGATCAAGCTTTGGAGAAGCTAGGAAGTTCTACAGCGTTAGTGCATCCCAGTTTACACGATTCTGGTGGGTGGGTGTGTTTAGAAGCAATGGCGGCGGGACGACCTGTGATTTGTCTAGATTTGGGTGGGCCTTCCCTGCAAGTTACCTCAGAGACAGGGTTCAAAGTTGCAGCCCCCGATCCAGAGGAAGCGGTTCAAGGATTGGCAGCGGCGATGATTACTTTGGCAAAAGATCCCGATTTACAAGTTCGGATGGGGTTGGCAGGGCAGCACCGAATTAAGGATGTCTATAATTGGGAGACAAGGGGAGTCCTGATAAGTCGCCTCTACAAGGATTTGGTGGAAAACAAAACACCAGCAACTTAAAGTTAATACCCAAAAAAATAGGGTGGTTTTCCGCCACCCTTGCTATCAAAAACTAGCAATAAGGCCCGATTAATTCTTGTTCTGCTTCTAGCATTTTGACTAGGTGGCGATCGCCACTTCTTCTTGCTACTTGTAATCTATGTTCCAAACGACGGCAAATATTGCGGTTGTGAGTCTCTTCGAGTTGATCTGCTGGCGGTTGAGTAGAATTCGATCTAACTTTAGGCAGAACTCTATCTGCTGCTGGTGCTGCATAGCAAGCTTCTGCTGTAGCGCGAGGATTTGCACAGTAGCTAACGCCTCTATATTTTAAGTGCGGTGTGGCTTGCGGCACCGGAATATGTCTGGGATAGCGATAATTCCAAGCTTGACCCCGGTACATACCACCAATTTCACCTTCAGTCATTTCGAGGCTTGGTAAGTCTTTTTCATATTTAACACCGCGATAACTGAATTCCATAAATTGGGCCTCCATTTAAATAGTTATGTCAATCGGGGTTTTATAAAATCGCGATCCTTCGGGATCGCTTGCTTATATACCATAACGCTTTCTTCAGCGTTTTTGTTGTGATCTTCACCACAAAAAAGAAGTTTTTTTGTAAATTTCTGTATCATAAGTTACTATTTTTTGGTTTTTCAGCCCAAAGTTAGATTTCCCTGACATAGTTTATCTATATTTAGATAAGTCTTGTTGAATGGGGATTTGGATGACGAACTTTGTCTACCATCTGTTCAAACATTGCTGCTAGAGTACTAATTTCATCCCGAATTTTTCGCCCTTGCAAGTGAGAAAGTGTTTGATGATATTTTCCGGCACCGATTTGTTCAGTTGCCATTGCCAGTTTTGTAATCGGATTGGTAACAATACCTGAGATGAGATAGACCAAGATAAATAGAGAAATGTATGTAATTGAAAAGGCGATCGCCAAACTTTGTTGAATTCCCTGTTGTACCTCTATGACATGATCTGCCCGAAAATCAATTCCAATACCCCCAATCACTTTGCCTTGTTCAGTTTTAACAGGCCCATAAGCAGAAACCCAATATCCCCATTTGTCCTGGTAAGGAGTAAGGGTAATCGCTAAGTGGGATAAACCTTGATAGAGACGAGTTTTAGCAGGATCGGCAATGTAAGATTCCCGGAAACTCGTTGGTGATTCAGGATGAGAAATTCGTAAATAATCCCCAATAAACAGTATTTCGTAAGGCTTACTTCCAACAATGAAAGTATAGGGGTTGGCACGCGGTTCAATCTGATGAACTAGATTAAGCCACTGTTGATGTTTCTGATAAAGAAGATTAGCGAGTGGCAGAATTTGTCTTTCAGGGACTTTCACCTGTGCCAGAGTTTCAAATTCTTCTGCATCAATACCTTTAACTGCTCCCTTGAGCGTATCAACTAAGTCTTGCTCAATTCGCTGCATTGCTTTATCAGTTGAGTAGCGATAAAACCAACCGTAGGTGGCAACAGAAATAATACTGTACACAATAGTAAAACCCAGTAATAGCTTGAACCGCAAGCTAATAAAATGAATTCGCTTTACCTTGATATTTCCTGTAAGTTGCTGCATTTGTGTTAGAAATTTTACTTCTAACACCATTTTCCACCGACTCTGCTACACATTAGTGGGGGAGATGGGGGGATGGGGGGAACATAATTTAACTAACTAAGTAGGTGCAAATAAATAAAGTGAAAATAGTTATCTATCAATGGGGCAGGCAGGATGCCTACCCCACAAGATTTTCAGCTTTCTTGTGGGGTGGGCAGGAGAGCCCGACGAGAGTTTTACTTTATTTAGATCTACCTACTTACTTATTCAACTGGGCTCACCTCCTCTCCCCACCTCTTAACTAAGCTGGATGGAAATAAAAAGCTGCGCCCAAAACTGTGTAAGTTGCCAAAAGTAACGCACCTTCCAACCAATTAGAACGTCCATCTAAACTGATTAAATTGGCAACTGTCACTGCCACTGCAACCGCTACAACTTCAAAAGGATTAAAGTTGAGATCCATTGGTTGATGAATTACCAAACCTACTAAAACTAAAATTGGCGCTACTAACAATGCGACTAATAAACTAGAACCCATTGCCACTGAAACTGAGAGATCCATATTATTTTTGATCGCCACACCAACTGCGGTAACATATTCGGCAGCACCACCAACTAAAGGCAGGAGAATTACACCTGTAAACAAAGGAGTTAAACCTAAACCTGCGGTTGCCTCTTCCACTGCGCCGACAAAAATTTCCGATTCAAAAGCTACCCCAATTGTTGCTATTGCTAACACCCCTAACCATAACCACAAGTTTGGTTTGTGGGTAGTTTCTTCAGCTTCCGAAGTTTTACTAGTTTCGGAGTCTAATTCTACTAACCCGACATCATAAAGGTAGCTGTGAGTTTTGAGGGAAAACACTAAAGTTAAAGCATAAACTAATATTAATACTGCGGCGGCTGTAATGGAAAGATTGAGAATTGCAGATTCTTTCACGCCGTTGGATGTGTAAATTACCATTGTAGGTAGAAGAATTGCAATTACCGCTAAAGTCATTGTCGAACCATTTACTCTGGCGATTACTGGTTGAAATTCTTGTTCTTTGTAACGAAATCCTCCTAATAACATGGAAAGTCCCATTACTAGGAGTAAGTTGCTGACAATTGTTCCGGTAATGCTGGCTTTAACAATATCAACTAAACCGGATTTTAAGGCAACTATGGCAATAATTAATTCTGTGGCATTGCCAAATACGGCATTTAATAAAGCACCAATAGAAGGGCCAGAAATTACAGCTACTTCTTCTGTTGCCGTGCTTAACCAAATTGCCAAGGGTACGATGCCTAAAGCGGAAGTGATGAAAATTACTAAAGAATTCCATTCTAAATATTTAGCTGCTAGGGAGATGGGGATGAAAATTAACAAAGCGTAGGAAAGTATTTTTCTGAGTGACATGGTAAATTTGGCGATCGCTAATATAAATTTACTTCTGTCAGCATATCACCCCATATTAATTAAGTCAGCTAGATGTAATTATTTATATTTGTAAAATTCTTAAAGTAATCAGGAGATTTTTTTATCAAACTAGATTATCAACTGTCTTGACTAAAATTTATTTGCTCAACTTTAGTATTTAATCGCACTTGAGAAAAAAGTCGATAATTTTCCCCTGTAATTATTGATTCACTATTTCCCTGTTCATCTAACTTGACTAAATTGTATTCTACATCTTCTGTGTAAATTGTAAAGGCAATGTTGAAAATTTCCACGAAGTTAATTACCCACTGGCATTCCTGTTCTGGCAATTTTTTATAATGTCGAATCAAATCAGCAATGCAAGTGTCTAAATGAGTTCGAGAATGGGGACAAATTAAGACGATTTTTAACAAGAGAATTATTAAGGTAATTGTTTTCTTTTGAGATAATAATAAAACAAATAATTCTGAGGGATATTCTTGATATGTAATTGTTAAATCGTCAATTAAAGATTGACAAGTTTTGATTAAGAATAGGCGATTAATT
The DNA here is from genome assembly GCF_041929275.2 of Floridaenema flaviceps BLCC-F50. Taxonomy (NCBI): domain Bacteria; kingdom Bacillati; phylum Cyanobacteriota; class Cyanophyceae; order Aerosakkonematales; family Aerosakkonemataceae; genus Floridanema; species Floridanema flaviceps. The sequence continues at coordinate 2,236,919 of NZ_JBHFNR020000001.1, forward strand.
TTTTCTGCTTCATATTCCGGGTGAAGGGATTTTAGCTTTTCAGTTAACTTATTGCTAATAATGGTATTAACTGGGGTTTCGGCAAAGCAAAAGGTTAAATATTTATGTAAGCTTAATTTAAATTGTTTGTAGTTGAGATTATGAGTTTGTCTGAGGAACATTCTAGCTAATTCATTGTATTTTAATTCACCTTGTCTAGCGACTAAATTTTTAATTACATCTACTAGTTTTTCTCCTAAACTAGTGGGATTTGTAGAAGGATTTTCTTTAGCTACAGGGGAAATAGAACGAGCCGTGTACATAGCTAAATCAAGTTTAAATTTTTCTCGCAATTGTTTAGCTAATGTTTTGGCAGCTTGTCGTTGTTCTACTGGGTTATTGGATTCTATATATTGGGGAACTAGGAGATAGGAGGTATAGCGATCGCTCCAATGTTGCGCCTTATCTGAATCATACCGAAATGCAAAAACCTTTAAATCTTCAAAATCTTTGCTATTTACAAAGTTATTCATCCAGTTACTAATTCGGTAAAGTTTTAAAGGTACAGCATGATGACTGATTCTTTTAGGAAATATGTCTACTAAATGACGAATTGCTTGATGCTGTCTAGTGGAATCCCAGTTATTGATTAAAATATAACAGCAACGTTTCAAGGTATTGATAAACTCGGTTTCATTATTAGCTAGAACTATTCTATAAAGAGCTTGTAAAGGTTCTGAATTTACATCATACACAGGCTCAATAAACATTTTTCTAAACTCTTGTAAAACCACTTCTGGAGAACTTCTCCTCACTAATTTGAAAAGAAAATTATAGATAGTTTGCTGATCTTCTTGAAGACTGCGGCGTGCTTGCCTATTTAACTCTGGAGATGAAATTAACGTTACCAACTCATCTTTTACAGAATTGCCCCTAAATTGAGTGTTTTGATGCTTAATTGTCGTCATATTACTAATGCACCTTCTAAATATCTGGTAATTCACGAATATTCAGTCAATAAAGTTAGCATTTCAATCTCAGCCATATCCAATATATCTACCATGCTCCAACAATTGCAAACTATCTGGAGTAGTGATTACTGTGATTTGTATGACTGCGGATTTGCCATATTATTCCCCACAATCTTAGCTTTATCTGATCGGTCGTCAAGGGGAGATTGACAAAGGGGGGCAATAAGTCAAAAAATATACTTTGCATTCCCGAATAAATAAGTAAATATTGTTGTTATTCAGAGTAAAAAAATGAGATTGTCTAAGGAAGATGTTTTAATTCTTACTTAGGCAATCTCGTTATAGTTAAATGCGATCGCTAACTACCATATTTCACGCTGCAACCATAAGGCTGAGTGACAGAATTAGTTACTGGTTTACCGCTAATTAAAGAATTTACAGCATCACGAACGTAATTATCTGCTTTGGGAATATCTGCGGGATCGGGGGAAGGAATGCTGTCGATCGCACCCATGTATCCAATGTTGCCATCTTTACCAATTACAAAGATGTGGGGTGTAGTACGCGCACCATATTGTTTGCCAATTTTACCTTCTGGATCGAGGATCACTGCGGTGGGTGCAGCATTGCGGCTTTTAGTTAATTCATTCGCTTGACTAGCACTAACATATCCTTGCATTCCGCGCGCAGATGAAATAATAGAAATCCAAACTGCACCTTTGCCAGTGAGTTCTTTTTGCAGTTTTTGCATATTACCAGAACCGTAGTGTTTGCGGACAAAAGGACAGTCGTGATTTGTCCATTCCAAAACTACAACTTTGCCTTTAAAATCGGTTAAACGGTGAGTTTTGCCGTTAGTATCTGCGGCGACGAAATTAGGTGCAGGATTATCCACACGGGCAGCTGCTACTCTGATTTCAGATGATGATTGAATACCATTTTTGTTGGCGGTATTTGTCAAGTTTCCCGCATTGGAAATAGCGCCATTAGAAGCAGTTAAAAGCAGAAAAACTCCGGTGGTGATACCTAATAAACTTTTAGTTGCTTTCATTGTGGTTGATTCTCCTTGGGAAAGTAATGTTAAATTTGATTTAGGGTATTACGGATGATATCAGGAGTTAAGATTTGTGGTAACACAATTGGTTCCTGAGATTTTGTACCAGAAGGATACAACACATAAAGGGGAACTCCACTGCGCCCAAAACTACTTAATGCTTTTGTAATTGTAGGGTTACGATTTGTCCAATCTGCTTTCATCAATGTGACACCTTTTTGTTGAAAAGCTTGTTGTACTTCTGGTTGACTGAGGGCAACTCGTTCGTTGACTAAGCAGGTGATGCACCAAGAGGCAGAAAAGTTGACAAATACAGGTTTACCAGATTGGCGAATTTCCGTCAATTTTTCGACGGTGTAAGGTTGCCAAATTGAATTTTGGCTAGTTTGTTGGGCGGTTTTGAGGGTGGAATTTCCGGCGAGTGGTGCTAAAGTGAGGGCGAGTGCGATCGCAACTAACGCCCCAAAAATTCCAACTTTTCGCCAAATTTTCCCCGATGTTTGGGTTTTTTGATACAACCAAGCGGCGAAACCAATTAATACAAAACCAGTTAAAACCGCTGCTAAACCATCACTTCCAGTTTGTTGCGTTAATACCCAAACTAACCAAGCAGCAGCGCCATACATGGGGAAGGCGAGAAACTGGGAAAATGTTTCCATCCAAGCGCCTGGTTTTGGTAATTTGCGGCGCAAAGCTGGCACAAAACAAATGATTAAATAAGGTAGTGCTAAACCAAATCCTAAAACTAATAAAATGGCTATAGCAATAGGTGGAGATTGAGTTAGTGCAACTCCGATCGCAGTTGCCATAAATGGCGCACTACAAGGAGTTGCCATTACTGTGGCAAAAACTCCGGTAAAAAATTCGCCTGTGTAGCCATTTTTTGCCGCTAAATTTTGTCCAATTCCCATTAAAGAAGCGCCAAAAACGAAAACTCCCGAAAGATTTAAACCAACAGCAAATAATATGTAAGCTAACAGCATGACGATGATTGGAGATTGCAGTTGAAAACCCCAACCAATTTGTTGTCCAAGGGATCTTAGGGTGAGAAGTGCGATCGCTAAAACCGCAAAACTAACTAACACTCCCGCAGTAAAAGCAATGCCACTAATCCGCGCTTCTTTAGCACTTTTTTGAGCAGTTTGGGCAATACTTAAAGCCTTCAAAGATAAAACAGGAAATACACAAGGCATTAAGTTAAGAATTATCCCACCTATTAAAGCGAAAAACATGGCTTGCCAAACAGAAATACTGTTGGTTGTAGCTGCTGCTTTTAGTGGTGTTGATGCTGTTGCGCCGATTTTTGCTTGAATATTAAAAGCTTGAGTTACCGATTGATTATCCAGCTTTTCTTGAATTACCAAAACCCCATCAACACTAGCGAGTTTGGGTTGATAACCTCTTTCTAAATTCAGAGTTAACCCATCTTTGGTAAAATTGAGTTTTTGGGGTGCGGGGTTGTTAATTACTCCGTCTTTGAAAGGAAAGAAAGTTACTGCTTGAATTTGCCCAGATTGTAATTCTGGGGCGTTAACTGCGATCGTTAAATTGGTATCATTTGCTGTGGCGGTAGTTTGCCAAGGTGCAGGTTTAGGAATTGCTTGGCGAGTTTTGGCAAATGCTGTTACCCATCTTTCATCTTTAGCAGGAGTTGTAGTGGTAATGGGTAAAGTTAAACTGATGTTAGCACTTTCTGGAATACAGTCTTTTTCGCAAACTAACCAATCAGCTTTACCACGTAATAAAATGGGTTTATTTGTGGGTAAATTAGCTGGGGGGGTGATTTGAGTTAATAGATAAACTTCGTTTTCGTAGCCAAAATTTACTAATGGGCCAAATGGTAATCTTTCTGGGTGAGGCCATACTATTTTTCCAGCTTTAAATCCGCTTGGCAACTGCCAATTAATTTTAGGAATTGAACCTGAGTCGCCGGGATTTTGCCAATAGGTATGCCAACCTGGGCGAATTTTCATTTGTAGTGCTACCCAGAAAGGTTTTCCCGGTTGAATTGCTTTATTTTCGCTAATTAATTGTACTTGAACGTTGTTAGTTTTGACTGGGTTAGTTGCGGCTAAAGCGTTGGGTATTCCTAGTAAATTCCAGGCTAAGAACAGAGTTGCTGTGCAAATAATCAGCCATTTTTGGATTCTGTGTATGATGGGTTTCATGAGGTAATGAGGAGTTGTTGGTTGTTCTAATTTACACAAGTTTGCTGGAATGTAAGGATAAAAATCAATTTTAACATTGTGGTAAAACTGCCCAATCTTGGATTTTTGTAAACGCTCCAGACGCAGAGGACACAGAGGAATTGGAGGAGGTTTGAGAATGAAGGAAATTAGGAAAGTGAGTGGTTGGTTTTTTGGTTTGAGTTTTTTCTTTGTTAGTACCCTATTTTTTGTGATTATTCCTGAGATTATACAACCTCTTTTCAGAGAATTTTTGGGATTGCCTGCTGAGAGTTTGCAACCAACTGGTGAGATTCCAATTAGTGTTCGTTATTTGTTTAAAAATAAGTTTTCTCCGGGTAACGTGGCGGTGGGTGTGGCAGAGGGAAATTTGACTCCTCAGTGTCGGGCGACTACGATTTATCAAGGGCATATCGATCCGGGTAATTTTGCTGTAAATCGGGGTTTTTGTAGTTGGAATAAGTCTACTCAAATCTCGGTTGAGGAAGCGGATTTTTTCTGTTTAAATGCGTTGTTAATACAATCTGTTTTTACTGAGAATAATCTTTTTGATTTGGGGTTAAATCCGAGGGTTAATCGAAAGGCGATCGTCATGGGTGCAGATTTATGGAATCAGTCTAACTCGGCGGGCCCAAATTTTGCCCAAAAGTTTAAAATTGCTGTTTTAGAAAAAGGTTTAATTGGTGAAAAAGCATATATTTGGGCTAGGGTAGAAAGTTTTCGCAATTCTCAAGGTGAATTAGATGCTAGCGGTTTGTTTGGCATTTGTAGACGGGAGGAATATTATAAAAAACAGTTGGCAGGATTGGTTCCTTTGAGTGAAGAATGGCGCTGGAATTGTATAGCCTTGGATCAAGGAAGGCGTGTTAGGGAAGTGTTGAAGGTTTTGCAGTCTCCAGGTTGTAAAAGTTAGGTTTATATAAAAATTATTGAAATTATTAACTATATAATGTATTGTATTTGATTATTTCACTAACTGGGTTGTTCTAATGAAAAAATTGCTACGACTTTCATTTGTAGTACTATTTACTGCGTTAATGCTAATATTGGGCAATTCTGTGCTAGAAAAATCTGTAACTGCACAGGAAGTTATATCTATTCTCACAGCTGGTAACAATAGTTTCTATTATCAAGCTGCTACTGAATTGCAAAACAGTCTCAAAGGTAGCGGATTTTCTCTCAATATTAAGGAATCTTCTGGTTCATCAGAAAATCTGGAACAATTAGGAAAAGGTGCTTCTGATTTAGCATTTGCTCAACAAGATGCGATGTTACTACTTCGCAATTTAACCGATCAAAATTTAGCTCAATTGGCAAATAATATTAATGTTTTTGCTCCGATAAATAATGAAGCTATTCACATACTTGTCAATCCTGCTTCTAAGATCAAAAATGTGAAAGATTTAGCTGGTAAACGAGTAGCAGTGGGACCTGAAAAATCAGGAACTTATATTAGTGCAGTTTTGATTTATCAAATTAGTGATTTGGATGTAACTACTGAACAAATTATCCCAATGGAAGTTTCAGAAGGTATTGAAAAGGTAAGTAAGGGAGAACTTGATGCAGCTTTTTACACTGCTGTTGTTGGCGCACCTTTACTCAAACAAATTAATGCTCAACAAGGCAAAAAACTTAAATTACTTGCGATCGATCGACAATTTTTCCAAGAGAATCAAAAAGAGTTAGGGGCAGATACTGTTTCCTATTCACCGATCAAAATTCCAGCAAAAACTTATCCTTGGCAAGACCAAGAAGTTGATACTATTTCCACTTCTTCTTTTCTTTATATCAACAAATCTCTGGAACCCCAAAAAGCTTACAATTTAGCTAAAGCTGTTTATCCTAAAGGCGCGACTTTAAAAGGTAAAGATACTTTTTGGAATCAGTTTAGTATTGCCAAAGCCAAAAGTCAGGTTAAAGCCGGATTAAATTATCATCCGGGAGTGAAAAAGTTTTTAGAAGAATCTTAATTGGTAGGATGAATTTAGTTAAAGGTAATTTCCGATTAAACTGTGGTTTTTAATTCAGAAATTGCCTTTAATACCTGTTCCATTTGTTCAGGAGTGTTATAAATTCCCGGAGTTAGGCGGGCGTGGGATGGAGAATAGGGCGTTTTAGTGGCAATAATATTACGTTGTCGCAGTTGTTCTACTACTTGCGCTGGAGTCATTCCATTAATATCAAAACAGACAATTCCCGCAGAAAGATTTTGACTCATTGGAGTGTAAAGAATGACGTGAGACATTTTCGCCAATCCCTCTTTTAATTGTTGGCTAAGTTTATGAATATGTGCGGTAATTTGGGCTTTTCCTAATTGTTGATGGAATTCAAAAGCTTGCGCCATCGCCCATAAATGTTCAAAGGGTTTGTAACCTCCAGGTGACATTAAACCACCCCAACCTGCACCTCTAGAAAAGCTGGGAATTGTCGGAGTAACTGCTGCTTGAGAGCGAGGATTTCCCCAAATTATTCCTGTACCACGAGGCGCGAACATCCATTTATGAGTTCCGGCGCTAAAGAAATCACAATTTAAGTCATTCATGGTGACATTTTCTACACCGAAACCATGCACTCCATCAACGAAAAAAATTATGCGATCGCTCTCTCCTCGATTAGAATTAATCTCAGCTAATCTATCCGCAATTTGCCTAACTGGTACTTTTAATCCAGTGCTAGAATGCACCCAAGTTGCTGTTACTAACCTTGTTTGAGGACGAATTGCCTTAATTAAACTATCAACTATTTCTGCTTCCGAAACAGTGTTAAGGTCTCGAAACAGCGGAATTGTTTGAATTGTTGCGCCAGTTCTCGCCGCTTTGTAACGCAAAGATTCACGAGTTGAATAATAATCAGATTCGCTGATGAGCATTTCTTGATCTGGGCGAATCTCCAACCCATTAATTACTAATCCCGTTCCCATTGTGGTACTGTCGGTAATAGCAATATCATTCGGTTGTACAGCCATATAATTTGCCGCAGCTTGGCGTACTGCTGCTGCTAAACGAGGACTATTTTCTTGTACATAAACGGCAGGATTTTCATTAAGGGCGCTACGATGTGCTTCAATTGCATTGTGAACTGGTAAAGGATGGGAAGCAATTAAAAGTCCCGCAACATGAATATAATTAGGGTCAAGATTGAAGTAACTGCGAACATTTCCCCAACTGACAAAACTTTCTGCTGCTGAGGTCTTATCACTGTGAATGCTGTTAGCAAGAGTAGTGACAGTTGCGCCTAACCCTGCGGAAAAAAGGAAATTTCTGCGACTCCAAGGCATAGATAGTACCTGTAATTAATTATTTGTTAGTTTAGCTGTTTTAAAGATTTTTTTAAACCACGAAGACACGAAGGACACGAAAGAAAGAGAAAGAAAGAAAAACTGTTGGATAAATAATTTAGGACTGTTATAGTAAATCAAACAAAATCCTCTTCCTTCTTCTTCCTTCGTGTCCTTCGTGTCTTCGTGGTTCAAAAAAAATCTTATTTACAAATTAAATAAGATAGCTTTAGGAAGAATAAACTTTCGCACCTAAAGCTTTTAGTGTAGCTTTTTCTGCTTCATTTAACCCAGTAATTCCGGTAATATTCATCCCTTCATAAGGTCTTTTTGCCTGTAAAGTTCTTAAACATTCACCTGTTTGCACATCCCAAATTTTAATAGTTCCGTCGGCGCTGCCACTGGCGATCGCATTTCCCCCAACAGAAAAAGCAAGTGAACGTATTTGATTGGTATGTCCTGGCAAAACTTTTATACATTCACCTGTATCAACATCCCAAATTCTCACTGTTTGATCGGTACTAGCACTAGCAATTACTTTACCATCAGGACTAAATCTTACCCCAAATATTTGATTAGTATGCCCGTGAAAAACTTTTAAAGCTTCTCCGCTATTTATATCCCATATTCTGACAGTTTGATCGCTGCTACTACTAGCTAATAATTTACCATCTGGACTGAAAACTGCCGACCAAACCCAATTAGTATGACCGGAAAAAGTTTTCAAACATTCACCTGTATTGGCATCCAAAATTTTCACTATTTTATCTAAACTACCACTAGCCAATTTTTGACCATCGGGACTCCAAGAAACTGACCAAATCCAATTTGTGTGTACCTGCCAATCTTTGACACATTTATTAGTAGCAACCTGCCAAATTTTAATAGTTTGATCCATACTGCTAGTAGCTAAATATTGACCATCGGGGCTAAAAGCTACAGAAGTTACCCAGCTAGTATGTCCCGACAAATTGTGTAAGCATTCACCTGTATTAACATCCCAAATTCTAATCTGACAATCAGCACTACCACTAACCATAATTTTACCGTTAGGACTGAAAGCAAGACACACCATCCAACTAGTATATTTCTTTTGCAAAGTTTTCAGACATTCACCTGTATGATAATTCCAAATTCTAATAGTTGAATCTGTGCCACAACTAGCTAACATTTCATCATTGGGACTAAAACAAACTGACCAAATTTGAATAGCATAACCTTGGAAACATCTTAATAGTTGACCTGTTTGCACATCCCAGAGTTTCATTGTTTGATCTTCACTACCACTAGCGATCGTTCTCCCATCAGGACTAAAAGCAACTGACCAAATTAAGTTAGTATGGGCGCGGAAAGTTTTCAAACATTGACCTGTTTCAACTTGCCAGATTTTGATTGTGCGATCGCCACTACCACTAGCAAGACTTTTTCCATCAGGACTAAAAGCAACTGACCAAACTTGTCCCTGATGTCCTTGCAAAATTTTTAAACACTCACCTGTATTAACATCCCAAATTCTAACAGTTTGGTCGTGACTACCACTAGCAATTAATTTACCATTTGGATGAAAGTCGATCGTCCAAACTTGTCCCTGATGTCCTGTTAAAACTTTCAATAGTCCACCAGTCTTAATATCCCAAATTCTCATAGTTTGGTCGGCACTACCACTGGCGACTAATTGACCATTAGGACTAATAGCAACAGTACGGTTTTGATTAGTATTTCCCGAAAAAGTATGCAAACAATTTCCTGTATTAATATCCCAAATTTTCACAGTAGCATCTCCACTACTAGTAGCGAGAAGTTGACCATCAGGACTAAAAGAAACGGACAAAATTACACTTGTATGACCCTGTAAAATTCGTAAACACTCGCCTGTAGAAACGTCCCAAATTCTAATAGTTTGGTCTTCACCACAACTAGCAATTATCTGACCTGAAGGACTAAAATCTATTGACCAAACCCAGCTACTATGTCCTTTCAATGTTAATAAAGGTTGACAAAAATTACTTGCAGAATTGAGAGCACGATCGAGCGACCAAAGATAAAGTTCGCCTGTAGCATCGCCACTCGCCACTAGTTTACCATTAGGACTAAAATCAACAGATACAATACTGCCGAAAGCTTGATTAAAAATTGATTTATGAAAGTTACAATTGCTGAAATTAACGTTGTGCAAATTGACATCTAAAAGATAAGCTTGGCAAAATTCTAAATTAGAAAAATCATAACTTGTTAAATCAGTTTCTAAGTGACGAAACAGGTTAATTAGATTTCCACAACTATAACCGAATGAGCCTTTTTCGTGAGATTTTAATAATTCAAGAATTTGCTTTAAGAGTTGTTCTACTGCTGTTTTACTAGTTAAATAGGTAGAAAGTTTATTAACAACTGGTTCTAAGATGAGGCGAATTTGGCTTTCTCCAATGTAATCTTTGACGTTGGTTTTTAGCAGTGCATAATTAATGAATAGCGAGAGTTTTTTGGTGAGGAGTTCTTCAGCTATGCTTTCGGTTAGGCGATCGCTAACATACTCCATAACTACAGGTTGTTGAGTATAGCTACCTGATTGTTTTTCAATTAAGTTACGCCAACTTAAAGCTTCCAATGTTTCCAACAATTTAGCGCGAGAAATAGGCGGTAAAATATCTTCGTATAACTCGGAAACAGTCGTCCATTCTCGATTAATTGCCAACCAATACATGACCGTTTGTTCGTTAGCAGAAAGACGGCTAAATTGCTGATCCAAAAGCCGACGCACACCATTAAAAAGGGGTGTATCTTGGGCTAAAAATTCGCTGATATTGCCATCAAATAAGTCTTGAATCGAAGTAGAAACAATTTTTAAAGCTAAAGGATTTCCCCCATAGCATTCAATCAATCTTTGTTTATCAGCATCGGAACCAAATAAACCTTTAGCAGTAAATAATTGTTCCGCTTCTGCTTGCAATCCATTTAATCTAAAGGAACGTACTGCTAATTCTACTCCTTCAAAGGTAGCAATTTCAGCAGGTTTTTCCCGACTAGTAAGAATTACACAACTTGAATGTGGAGTTTCCCCAATTACTTGCAGCAATTCGCCATAATTTTCATACCCCGATCGATAATATCCAGCCCGATTAGCATTTAAAATTGTTTCTAAATTATCCAAAATGACCAAACAACGATGAGAACGCAAATATTGCATCAATCGACATAATTCTGCTTTGTTATCCTGCTGATTGGAGAGAAACAAAACTAACTCATTCAGCAAATTTTCTAAAGGTGGTGCATTGCGAAGACTGCGCCAAATTATATAATCAAATTCATCTTTAATTTGCTGGGCTAACTTTACTGATAAAGCAGTTTTTCCGATGCCTCCCATTCCTAATAAACAAATTAATCGGCATTTATCTTGTAAAATCCATTGCGATAATGTGGATAATTCAGGATTTCGACCATAAAAAATAGACACATCAATTGCTTCGCCCCAATCTTGACGGGGATTGTTGACAGGAGAATCTGTTACTATTGGTGTGGTTAAAAGCGATCGCCATTTCCGTTCTAAAGCTGGTCGAAAATTGCTTTTACTCACTTCCTCACCCAACGCTTCCGAAAGCAATTTCCACAATTTTGGCCCAATATCTCGCTTCAGATAACTGACAGAATAGCTACTAACATCGGAAATTTGTTCATAAGTTTGACCTTGCCAAGAACCTCGTAAAATGGCAATTTCTACCTCTGTTAATCTCCTACCGACGCTAATAAAAAACGCCTCATCTGCAACTTTTAAGCCTTCCTCAAATTCCATCATGGGTCGAGGATTTCCATAATTACGGTTTACTCAGACCTTGCACCAAGAGGCAGAACCTCCATTCTTCGTTCCCAGGTTGAACCTGGGAACGAGGATCTCGGAGGTTCTACCTCCAGGAGTGCAAGATCTGAGTTTACATGGTCGTACCGTAATTATCGCTAAAAGTTGAGTTGAGGCGCAAACTTATTTGATTAATGATTAGATTGGCGATCGCAACTACCAAAAGACAGATTCGCTAATTATTTCCCAATTAAAATGTTTGGATCGCCAGTAAACCAAACACTATTGATGACTAACTTAGCGATTACCCAACGATCGCGATCGCGCACAAGATTTACATGATAATGGCTTTTGATCAAGCAGTGTCTGGTGCGATCGCCAGGAGGAAAATGTTGCGCTTCCGTAATAGTATGAAGCGTTGCCGTATCGCCATTTATTTTTGTGCGAGGATTGCTGACAGCGTGCGTTGTATCAAGCGAAAAGACCGAATTTTTAAATACTTGAAGAATCAGATCGCGCCCTTCAAAAATTGGATAATCAGTTCCCCACATTTTATTATTTGATGTCACATCAACAATAGCATCTGGCGCAAATGCAGAGACAAACAATTCCTCATCGCTAAAGTCAATACCTGCAACAAAGCGATATACAGCATCGGCTATTTCTAATCGATCGCGAACTTCAAAAGCTACTTCTGTGGGATTTTGTGTTGCATTCATTGGATTTCCTCCTGACTCAATCAGGTAAATTAGATGTGACTAAAAACCATTGATGTTTCCTTGGTAATAACGCTGTTCCAACCAAATTAACACCTCTTGTTCTGAAGCACAGTAAAACGATCGATCTGTCAATGGATCGTGAATATAATAACAGATGTTACCTGCACCGTCTTTTTGTTCAACAATTTTTAATTCTGGTTCTCTTATGCAACATTCAACTATAAAATTCCAGAATTTACTCAACCAAGAAAAGTATTTGATTTTGAATTGTTGAAATTTAGATGGAGAAATTTCAATCAACTCTAATTCTTGGTAAGATAGCTGTTCAGTTTTCATGGTTAAATCACTCGTAGAAAGCAGGTTCGTTGTAGGGACTTCAGTCCTACTACGACTAAAGTCGATACTACAAACAGGTTCGTTGTAGGGACTTCAGTCCTGCTACGACTAAAGTCGATACTACAAACAGGTTCGTTGTAGGGACTTCAGTCCTACTACGACTAAAGTCGATACTACAAACAGGTTCGTTGTAGGGACTTCAGTCCTGCTACGACTAAAGTCGATACTACAAACAGGTTCGTTGTAGGGACTTCAGTCCTGCTACGACTAAAGTCGATACAACGAACTGAAATTTATTCGGAAAATAGCGGTGCAATATCCATGTAAATTCTCATTTCACAAATTTTGTCGCCTCGGAAGCGTACAGTATCACCACAAGGCAAAGTAATAATTTTCCCATCATGACGAACATAAGTATTTTCCATTTCTACAATCACTAATTCTTCCGAAAGTTGCCACATATTTGTTAAATGATGATGCAATCCTTCGCATTTTTCCAAAAATGCCATTGAAGAATCTTTGATTCCTTGATGTCCGTAAACAACAGGAAAATTACCGAATTGATAAACAGCATCATCAGTGAAAAACTGCACGAAGTTGTTAATATTCATCGCTTCTCCAGCTAGGAATAATTGCTTGAGAATGTCGATTTTGGAACCAGAGAATTTAGGCCATTTTTTTGTATGAGGCCATTCCCAATTACCATTGCTATTATTAAAAGATGCGTTACCTGGCACAGCATCAGAAGCCCAAACAAAGTCTCTGCCTACTTCTTGGTTGTACTCTTGTTGTGCTCTTTTAAAATTAGCCAAAGTTGTACGAGTTACTTGATTAAATTCTAATTGCTCACCATTTGGCCCTTTGCAGTAAAATAATGCCCAACCGTCGAATTCTCCGGGAGGAAAAACGGTTTTCGCGTAGTGCAATCCCGCTTTTCTTCTCTCTGCTTCCGAGTTAACTGTGATGATTTTGTTCACTACAACTTCAGTCAAACCTCGCTTTTGACATTCTTCTTCTAACAACTTAGCAAATTCATTCAAATCCACATCATCTTTGACGTGAAAAGAGATGTGTGGTACGTTGGCATAACCGACAGAAGAAGGAATTTTGGCGAAAATATTTGGGGCTTTGTAGTTTAGTTTGGCATCGCGAAAATGGATGACTTCAACACAGGTATTACCAAAGGAAATGAATCGCACATCTAAAGCTTCTTCCGCACCATTCAGGATGTTGGGAACACCGATACATTTGGGGTTGATACCTTTTTCAATTGCTTCTAATTGTTCTTTTTGAAACATCAAGTTTTGCAAATCTTCGCCGTAAAATCCATTACCGCCGATCGCAACTTTCCCCCCTAAAATACCCACATAAAATTCCAAAGCTTTTTCCATGTCATCAACGGTAATGCCAAAATGTTGCACTCCTTGCAAATATTGGCTGAGGCTGGATTTAGTATTTTTACCGTTTAATGAATTGGCAACTTGCTTATCAATAAGTAGTGACATAATGAAGACTCCTTGCAACTAATCTCAGTTTCGTTGATGCAGGAGTCCTTGTCGTTACAGGAAAGTACAGCTAAAGTTCTGTTAAAGTTCAGGTATTTGGAAGGCAGAGGGCAGGGGGGCAGGGGGGCAGAGGGGCAGAGGGGCAGAGGGGCAGAGGAGAGAAAAGAAAATCTAAAATTTCCCAGTCCTCCGTCCCCAGTCGCTAGTCCCTAGTCCCTAAAACTCTTCACCACGTTCAGCTTTTGCTTTAGCTTTTGCTTTGTTGGCGCTACGTTTTAAAGCTTGCAGTCTGGCTTCGTAGCGACTGCGTTGGCGCTTGTTGTTGCTTTGATCGAGCAGAGTTTTTAAAGCACTACCTAAACTCTTGTAGGCGTTGGGGAGTGTGTACCCAAAGCGGGTGGCGAGGGCGATCGCTTTTTCATCAGCATCGATCGCTTCTTTAATTGTGCGTTCTCCGTTGTTCTTCTGATACAATCTCCAACCAGAAACACCGCACAGCGCCAACGCTAACAATAACAACAAACCATCTTGTACCCAAAGTTCACCGACAGCGCCACCTAAACCGATCGCTAACGCCGCCATTTCCCAACCATCTTTCGGGATAGTATCGTTTTGAATGCGAGCAACTTCGTGCCAAAACACCAAATTGCGCTGATCTAACGCCAGTTGATCCCAGCGCACCAAATCAATTTGAATCTCTACCTGATCTTTACCGATTTCTTCACAGCGGATCAGGGGTGGATTGATTTCAGTCGTTCCCTCAACCGTGACCCAACTCTGCATTTCTGGCGGCAACAGACTCTTCAAACGCCGCAATTCACTCATTTCGGATCTAGCAGAGGAGGTTACATAGGATGTCATAATTCCAGCCCCAGGAAATTACCAGCAAATAATAAAGGCTCTCTTTTTGGAGTATACCTCGTAATGTGCGGGATTGGTGATTGGGGACTAGGTACTGGGGACTGGGAAATTTTCGATTTTTGATTTTCGATTTTCGATTTTCTTTTTTTCCCCTGCCCCTCTGCCCCTCTGCCCCTCTGCCCCTCTGCCCCTCTGCCCCTCTGCCCCTCTGCCCCTCTGCACCTTAACCCCGATCGTGCGGTGAGTCAAGGTCAATAATTGGCCCTTTGGGAACGATGCGAGTCGGGTTAATTTTGTTGTGACTGATGTAATAATGCCGCTTAATGTGGTCAAGATTGCAAGTTTCTTTGACTCCGGGAATTTGGTAAAGTTCTTTCAGGTAATTCCACAGGTTTGAATAATCCCAAATATGGCGTAAGTTGCACTTAAAATGCCCGTAGTAAACCGGGTCAAAACGCAATAAAGTAGTGAACATACACCAGTCAGCTTCGGTGATTTGTTCTCCACACAAATACCTTTGTTTTCCTAATACTTCGTTCCAATAGTCAAGGGCGTTAAATAAATCGGTTACTCCCTCTTCGTAAGCGGCTTGACTAGTGGCGAATCCGGCGCGATAAACGCCATTATTAATTGGTTGGTAAATCTTGTCAATGGTTTGGTCAATTACTCCCCGCAAATTCTCAGGATAAAAATTCCAATCTGACTTAGCGAAATCTTGAAATTGCGTATCAAATATCTTAATTATTTCACGGGATTCATTATTTACAATCTTCCCAGTTTGCTTATCCCAAAGTACGGGAACTGTAACCCTTCCCTCGTATTTTGCATCTGACTTTAGATAGATTTGCCAGAGATAATTGGCACCATTCACTGTGTCGGGAATACATCCAGGTTCATCAGAAAATTCCCAACTATTTTGATCGATTATTGGGTGTACAACTGAAAGACCAATTACATCTTCTAAACCTTTCAATTTCCGCATGATAGCGGTGCGATGTGCCCACGGACAAGCCCAAGAAATATATAAATGATAACGTCCAGCTTCTGCTTTAAAACCGCTGGAACCATCTGCTGTAATTTGGTTGCGGAAAGTGGTTGCAGGACGAATAAATTTGCCTTGAGAGTCTTCTTGTTCTCGTTCTGATACCCATCGACCGTCAGCGAGTAAACCCAAGCCCATAGTTAACTCCTTGTTTAAGATCGATCGTCAGAAGTTGTACCTGCGATCGCTTCTACTATACCCCAAACTGTCCACAGAAAAACTGCGCCAATCAGGAAAAGCATGATACCGCTTAAAGCCCCAAAGGGATAAATCAGGAATAAGAGTAACAAAGCAAACAGTACAATTCGGATTAGTGGGTTATTCATGGGTTAATGTTGGTTAGATTACAAAGTTATAAATTCAGGGTATCTGGGGAAGGTTTGCGATCGTTTCCCCCTAAAAGATGATATTTTTTATTCGTTTGTTGTAACGACTTCAGTCGTTTAATTTATCCAAGGGAACACTAAAGTGTTCACAACGAACCATGATATGATAAGTTGCGAATCTAAAATTGAAGGATTATGTTAGCTGCAATTTTATTTGACTTAGACGGAACTTTGGTAAATACTGACCCTTTGCATTTTCAAGCTTGGCAAGAAATGTTATTAAATCACGGCATAGAAATGGATGAAGCTTTTTACCAAAGTCGGATTAGTGGGCGGTTAAATCCGGTTATTATTCAAGATATTTTGCCTCATTTAACTTTAGAAGAAGGTGAAAAATTTGCTGAAGACAAAGAAGCACGTTTCCGTGACTTAGCACCTTTACTGAAACCTTTAGCAGGAGTAGAAAAAATCCTTGCTTGGACAAAAGAACAGGGGTTAAAAACAGGATTAGTCACCAACGCACCCCGCAAAAATGTAGATTTTATGTTAGCAACTTTAGAATTAGCAGAAATCTTTGATACTGTATTTGTAGCGGAAGAAGATGTAACAGAAGGAAAACCCGATCCTGCTATATATAAACTTGCACTTGAACGGTTTAATATTACTCCAGATTTAGCTTTAGCCTTTGAAGATTCTCCTTCGGGAATTCGTTCTGCTGTCGGTGCAGGAATTCGCACTATTGGTATTGCTTCTACTCACGATCCACAAAAGCTTTACGATCTTGGTGCGTTTAAAGTTATCCCCGATTTTACTGATTTATCTTTGTGGAGTTTTATAACTGACGAAATGCAACTTCTATGATAAAAAAGTTAGGGAGCGATCGCTATTTCCCATCTCTTCAATTACCGTTAGATGGATTATTATTTCCCTCTTGCTGACGTTTCCAATCCTCTAAAACTTGGATACGCTCTGCTAAAGTAATATAATCACCCCACCAATCTACCTCTTTACCTTCTAACCTAATAACTCGTCTCTCATGTCCAACAATAATATCTCTCAAATCGCTGATAGAAGCACGTAAATCACCAATACCACGTTCCAGAAGAATTATGCGTTCAGTACTCGCAGCTATTGACTCCTCTACACGAGTCATTCTTTCATTACTCGCAGCTATTGACTCCTCTACACGAGTCATTCTTTCATTACTTGCAGCTATTGACTCCTCTACACGAGTCATTCTTTCATTACTTGCAGCTATTGACTCCTCTACACGAGTCATTCTTTCATTACTTGCAGCTATTGACTCCTCTACACGAGTCATTCTTTCATTACTTGCAACTATTGACTCCTCTACACGAGTCATTCTTTCATTACTTGCAGCTATTGACTCCGCAGTAATTAACTCCTCTACACGAGTCATTCTTTCATTACTTACTAACATAAATCGTTCTAAGAATGTTTCAATTCTGTCGAGTCGATCTTCACTCATAAATAATTTACTAAGTTTCCAGTAGATTTAGTAATTAGTATAGCTTAAGTAAAAGCTAAGATAATCAATTTGACTAATACATTTCAAAGAGTTCTTTAACGTCAAAATTGAAGACTTAATATAAAATTAGAAATCTGAGTTTTTAACCACATATATCCACAGATGTAGGCGTAGCTTTCCCGCAGGGTACACAGATAGGAAAGCAAAGTTCTACCTATTTACAGACAAGGCTTCTACCTGTGTATAGACTAAATCACTTGGTCAAAATCGCTAACTTGTTTACAGAAGTTAATAATTGGAAACATTTCTTTAAACAAGCATGGTCAACCTTCAAGAAGCTACCAAAGAATACTGGCGTAAGTTAAACGAGTTGGAAGCTGCCTACACTAGGGGCGAAGTTACGATTGAAGAGGTGGATACTAAGGTGCATACACTCATGAAAGAGCTCGGTGAAGCGCGTCGAGAAGCCTTAGCTTATTGGTGGCATAGCCTGCACCTTTGGTGTTCAGAGCGTCTAGAAATCATTGCAGGTGTAACGATGTTAGGCATTATCACTTACGCTTGGGCGGCTAGTACTAGTATTTAAAAACAGATTTTAGGGAATAATTATGGAACGAGAAATTAGCGATCGCAACAACACCACCTGGAAATGCGTTCAAGCCTATTCTGGGCTTTCCAACGATGAAGAAAAGCAAGATGCGGCGCAGGTGAAAGGGGAAGATGATACTTATTGGGTAGTTTGTACGCCCAGTGGTGGAGCAAAGTCAGTGCGGATCAAACTTCAGGGCGACTGGGAAAAATCCTACTCTGATGAGATGTTACTTAAAGAAATTGAAGCACAAAAATAACTCAAAATCTCCCAGAACTTACACAAATGTCACACCATTTAATTTCTAGGTACGTTGTTGCGCTTCAGCGCTACAGAAGGGCGCTGAAGCGCAACAACGTACCTTAGATGAAATGCGGATTAAACAGATTTTTTGCGTTTTCCATGTTTCTCTTTAATCCTTTGAATTTGCGCCTGAAATTCTGCACCCTTTTCAGGATTAATCATCGAAACATAGTTAGCAAAACCTTGAATGGAAGCAAGTAAATTTCCCGAATGTCCCCAATGTTTACCATCTAAACCATCTTTTTCAATTTGATACAAAGTGGCGCGAAAACGTTTTAAGGTTTTTTTATCAACGTTGAGTTTAGAGTTAACAACCACTCCGGTTACATCTTGCTGATTAGTATTTCGCATGATGCGGGTTTTCTCTTCATTAATTACAAACCCTTCGTGATCGACAATTGATTCAGTACGTCTTAAAATATTACATATATGTCGGCTAAATTCGCCGGAAGTGGAAAAGGTTAAATCATCGGCGTAGCGAGTGTAAACAAAACCCAATTTTTCTGCCATGTGTTCGAGACGGCGATCGAGTCTCCGACACATTATATTAGTAATAGCTGGACTCGTGGGTGCGCCTTGGGGTAAATGTCTTTCGCTAAGTGCGACATAATAAGTTTTCCCATCTAATTCTACTTCGGCAACTTCCGGTTCTGTACAAATTAAACCAAAGATTGTTGCTGCAATATCTGAGTAACCTAATGATTGGAAAAGTCCTTTAACTCGCTTGTAGGAAATTGAGGGAAAGAAGTCTTTTAAATCAAAATTAATAATAATTTCTGCACCGATATGAGGTTGGGCGTTAGTCACAATAGAATAACCTTGACGAAAGCCATGTGCAGCATTGTGCAGGGGAACTTTTTCCAGTATATTAGTTAGTATCCAATGCTGGGCTTTTTTTAGGCGAGGCATAGGGGCGGAAATAAGACGATCGCCAGTCGTTTTTTTCGGTATTTTGAAGCGCACATAATGAGTAATTGGCGAAGTTTTCCGAGAAAAGGCGAGAAAGCGCAATTCTCCCACACTAATTCCCATTGCATTGGCGATTTCTTGGGCGGTATTATAAGCAGCTAAACCGTAACTTTCCAGCCTTTCCTGATTGTATTCAGTATCGTTTAATCCCGCAGAAACGCGATCGCCTAAATAAACAATTTCCTGTGCTTTTCTTTGTCGCCAAGCTTCCGCCCGTTCTTGTCTTTCCCTTTCCCGACGTTCTTTATTTTCCTGACGTTTTCGCTTTGATTCTTCTAAACGTTGTAAGTAAACTTGTTTTTTCAGATATGTTTCATTATGTATTTGGCGATTTAGGCGATAAAGTTCATTAAGTTCTCGTTCTATTTCGCCACGTCTGCGTATTTCATCAGCCGGATCAGTTGGTAATTCGCCTTCTGCGGGCCAAAATCCCAAGCGAATCATTTCTTCTAAAATCACTTCTTCTCTGGAAGTTTGGCGGATGCGATCGTATAATTCTTGGCGAGTTCTGGGTTGTTGATCAGTCATATAATTTTAGATTAATTTAGCTGATTTATTTACATTTTATGCGCCAGCCACAAAGCCAAATTCCGCATATAAGTATGCACATCTTCCAAAGCACGAGGTTCGGTTTTTATAGTATTTCCCGGAGGTTCATCCACAAAGCTAGGACAACCCATATCCGCATCCCAATTGTAATCACAAAAATGGTGAAAAGTTGATTCTGCTACTCCACGCCCCAGTTGATTTCCTTCAGAATCTTTGACGCTTTCAAAAGCTACAGCTAAGTTAAACGTGCGCCCTGAAACCAAACTTTTACCCATAGCAATTACCTTTCCATTCGTTGCATCTGGGGCAACTCCCACAGCACCTTCATGGGGATGGGCGGGGAAAAATTCGATGATTCCTGAAGGCGAATCGGGATTTTTTAATAGTTCGTGAATGGGTGCAACAGGGGTAATTTTTTGATAGTCGCCGTTGCGTCCAGAATGATAGTTAGGCCAAGAAATGTAAGTAGTATAAATATCATCAACACAGCGCCGAGTTTCATCTGGATCGGGGTTTTTTGTTTGGAAATAATGGGCAACACCAACTGTAGGTATTTCGCAAATAGAACAGCCTAAATCTTGATGATCTCGCGTGGCTAAAATTCCCCCACCACGCTTATTAAATGCTGAAATGCCTGCAATATCTTGCTTGGTTAAACCATTGCCTACATCAACAGCAAATAACCACAGTTCATCAAAATCCAAATTACCCAAATTGCTTAAAACTGGGTCATTTCCTTGGGCATCAGATTCTCGATCTCTTGCTGTTACTTGAAACAGATAATTTCCAGCTTCATCTTTGACAGAGGCGAGATAATCACTTAATAGCGAGAAACGGGCAATACTCCAATCATCTTCAGTCGTGGGAATAGTAGTTTGCAACAGAATTTTAATTGGTTTACTCATAACCTCTGCCACCCAAACTGATTGAATTAAGCAAAAAATAAAACGCTATTACCAGTAGGTTTCCCCTTCGTAAACATCTCAGGACTAGATCGCTCAACTCAAGCCTAGTGTAGGTACTATCGCTCATTAGTTTCACGGAAACCAAACCGTAATAGCGATAGTACCTACTACTAGGCACAGTCAAGAGCGGGCTAGTGATGCGTGGGCGGACTAAGCGCAAGGACAGCGATCCACTGTCCAGAATGCAAGGCTGTTGGTGCCTACTGGTATAGCGCATTTGAATGTTACCTGCGTTGACGAGAATGATGTGTTCTTAAAGCCAAAATGTGTTCGCATGGGCCTTTGAACAACTTATTTTGTAAGTGCCAATTGCAGGTACATTCTGCTTGAATTATACGCTGATCTGAGTCGATCGTCAAAGATGGATTATATTTTCGTCCCTGATCTTTGACCACACCTTGCAAAACCAAAACATTAGCAGCATCGCCTGTGCAAGAAGTAACTTCGACCGCATTTTGACTTAAAAAACGAGTCGCTTTTTCCTCTCTTTCATTAGCAAAACGTAATTTCTCCATTGGTAGCGGTTCGCGACTTAATTCCCGCACTCGATATACTTGCTTATTTAAGTCAAAAATTGCACTACCAGCTTGCGTATAACTACTTAAAGCACCGAGAACTACAGAACGGTCTAAGTTCAAACGGCGAGCCAGCACATCGGGTGGTTCTGCCCAATTTTGCTTAAGGGCATTGAAAATTTGCTGTTTGGTGAGGTTATCCACTTCGGCGCGAGGTGCCATCAGGTCAAAGTTCCCCGCTTGCGCCCAATCGTTACTCGTCCATCCCGACAAACCCAAGGTAAAGGACATATCGCCCAAATCTGCAACGTAAAAGGAAGGCATCCCCGTACCGAGTAGGTGAACGGTAAACTTTTTCGCAATGGGGATCAGGCGTTCCAAGATGTGCAAGCGACGACGACCCCAAACGCGAATTACCTGTTCGTCATTTCCCAAGTAGGGAGAACGGGAGCACACAACCTCAATATTCCAAGGTTCAAAAACTACCCGCACAGGCTGTCCGGGTGTTAAATGATACCGCATTCCTCTTGGCCCTTTCTTTTCTTTATGTCGCCGCAAAACGAAACAAAGATTGTGAATATCCATTGGGTGTAAATCGAATTTTGTTGCGGGTAAAGACATGGCGGAACTTACTTGTAAAAAACCCCTTACCCAGCTATCTGGTAAATCGATTTTGACTTCTTTAAATGATTCTTCGTTGGTAGTTTGAACTTCAAAACCGGAAGGATCGACTTCTAATTTTGTTGTTTTGTAATTGCGGATTTTCTGAAATTCGTTGTACAAATCGTGAGAGTAATCAATATTAGTTGTTCCGCAAGCAAATTCATCGATATTTTTAAAGACTTCGTAACTTGCGCCTAGTCGCCCATAACTAGATTCATCGACGCTGAAACATTCAAAAAATATTTCGTCTGGGTGAACTGTGATTACTGGATCGAAGAGAAAGTAAATGTCTAATTTTTTGCGGAATACGTATTGGCGAAATTTTTCTCTTGCATCATAATATGGTTTGAGGCGTTGATAGTGATTACCGTACAAATCTTTCAATTCCGTCTGCAATTCCTGCATTCGGTTAACTATTTCTTGCCTTTGTACTGCTACTTGTTGCCAGTCAATTTCTAATTGTTTTGCCGCCCATTCTTTATATGCAGTTTTATCTTTTGGTTTAAAACGTAAGTCGGAAACAACCACATCATGTAAGGCGCTAATTGCTTCCCGAAAAGCGATGTTTTGCCGCAATTCTCCGATGAAAAAGGTAGGTTCTCGCTTAGTGTCGGGGGAGAATGACATCTGAGTGCGATCGCCCCTATCCACAACAGCAGTACTTCCCTTGTAAGCGTAATTTACTTCCATAGCAATTGTTATCCTTGTATTGTTATAAATCAGATAATTTCAAACTAACTGAAGCGGTTTACCAAATTGTATAGGTTCGGGAAGAGGTTTGCCATCTTCTGTGTAAGTATCTACTAAAAGTTCTAACACTTCTTGAGCATTTTTGAGCGCTTCTTCATAGCTATCTCCATGAGTATGACAATACTCTCCCCATTCTGGAAGACTGACAATATAACATTGATCTTCATCAGACCATTGAATAACTATAGTGTAACGATAATTCATTTTTGTTTCTCCTATTACTCTTGTATTTCTTCTATTTGTTGGAGGGCATTATTTACATCTTTTTCTTGATATGGTTTAGCATCATCTCCGTCATTTCCTGATAAAGTGATTGGCGTAGGTAAAAGTGGGTGATACCATTTTGTATGACTACCTTTGCCAGAACTATAAGTAAACCCAGCTTTTCGTAACATAGTTTTTAATTCTCTGATTTTTTTAGGCATACTTGCGATCGCATAATCTCTATTTTTAACCACAGATGACCACAGATGAACACAGATAAACACAGATAAGTTTTATCTCCGTTCTTCTGCGGTTTTAAATTCTTTGACTAAAATTGGTAATTCTAGATCGGGGTAAGTGCGTTTGATGTTTACCATACATTCGATCGCAGCTGCCTTATCAGCTATTACCATTGTTGCAGATTGTCGGGTCATGATTTCTGCTACTACGGTAGCAGCTTCTAAACTCTTTTGCGCCTCCCCATTCAAAAAAGCAAAAATGCGTTTTTTCGCTACGCTTCCCCGATTTACCAAAGATAAAACTGTGATAAAATAAGGTGTTAATTCCTCCAATTTTTCGGGATCGTTAACAGCGTAATTCTCCAAATAGTTGGTGACAAATAACTGCATATCTGTTGCTGGGTGTTCGCTGAATTTCAGCAAATATTCTTGTCCGTCAGCTTCTTGAAAATAGCCAGTTACCAAGTTTCGCCCAAAACTGCGAACTTCTTCTTTGATGCTATCGCAGAGAGTAATTAACACGCTGGGAGTCAAATCTTCCGCAGTGAAGAAAGTATTAAACAACCGAAAACCAAATTCTTGAGTATCTTCCCATTTACTCTCGACTATTCGCACGCCAGATAGCATTTCTGCTTCATTTCCCCGTAAGCGAGGCAAGTTTTTTAGCAATATTTGTCTCGCCGCTTCTCGCACAGCTAAAATTTCATTATCCGCCAGTTTAACTATTTCCATTGTCTCAAATTCTTCTGCCCAATTATCAGCATTGGCAATGATTACATAACCTGCTAATTCCTGAGTTGCAGAAGATTTCGCTTTTAGCAATCTTAAAGCAGTATCTTTGCTAATATTTGTCATCCATTCTGGTAAATCTTCCTTCAAGAAACGGACGAGATATTGACAAACTTCTTCTTTTGTTTTTGCTGTCATTAAAACGTCAATTATTTCCGTTGCTAATCTAGCGGCGAAGTCAGAATGATCTACTGCGAGGCGGCGAATAACTGGGCGAATGGCGTTACGAATATCTGCTAATTCGTGAGTTGCCATTGCCATCAGCAATGAATATTGATTTAATAAAGTAGAGTCGGGAAGTTGCCCGAAAATTCTAATTCCAAGTCCCCGAATTGATTCGTATTGTGAGACTATTAAAGAATCGATTAATCCGGGTGGTAAATTTTCGGCTGATGTTTCATGATTTACGAGAATTCTTGCACCTAATTCTTGCACTTCTAATACAGGATGTCTCAGTAAATCTTGAATAATTGACATTCCCAAAGTGCGTAACTGAGGAGTAAAGCAAGTTAGGAGAGTTTCCGCGATGTCTTTTGCTTTTTCTCCTGCATCGTTGGGTAATGCTAATACTTCGGTGATGATTTTAACGATTAAAAATTTTGCTGCATTCTCATCCAGAATTGAAGAATTGAGGAGTTGACGGGCGAATTGGCGAGTATCAGCAAAAGGATTAGTAACTAAAGCAGTGATAAAATTAGCATCAGCGAGAAAGGGTTCTCTTGTTTCTTCAATCCAGCGAAATGTAACCGTTCTTGCTTCAGGAATTACACAACTTGCCAAGGCTAAAACTAATTCTAAATTAGGTGCAGCGGAGTTGTAAATCCTTTGGGCTAATTCAAAGGCAAATCTTGCTGTGATTTCATAAGGTTTATTCAGTAATTTAATGATTGTTGCTGTGTCTAACTCTGTGCAAAATTGAGAACATTCGCGCAATGCTTTGATGGCGAATTGATGTACTGGTTGGCAGTTACTTTCTAATAATAAGTTTAACAATTCTGTGGGTTGTTGTTCCCAAAGTTTAGGAAAAGCTTCTTCCCGTACATTTGGTTCTGGATCTCCTGGTTTATAGTTTTCTTTACATAACCACGCTTTGTTATTTTCTCTGTATTCATAACGGTGGCTGTTCTCATAAAGGATGTGATTAAATGTGAGATATCCAGCGTAGATGTCCCAGCTTTTACTAATAGTAACGGTTTGCCAATTATTGTTGAACCTTTGCCATCGTGAAAAATTTATTTGTTTCGCTGGTTGTGCATCTCGATCGGAATATTGTAAGAGAATGCTTGCAGCCATTTTCACATAATTATCATCGCCTATTTCTCCTAATTCCCGGAGAGTTCGCCAGAGCCTTTTTTGCAAATATTGGCGGGTGAAATTGCTATAAGCAATTCTTGAATTCGAGCTTTTTAATTCTTCTAGAACTTCATCACGATCGACTTTATCCCATCGTCTTGTGTTAGAGTTGTATTTGTAGCCATATCTTACCAATTGCTCGCCTTCGGAAAGATTTATTAAATGACGATCGCTACGGAAGTTTGCTTTCTCTTTTTCAACCCGGTAAGCAATAATTCCGAAAACTTCTGCATCTAAGCGATATTCGGCTACTTTGAAAATATGGCGAACTTGTTTGAAATAGTTCGGTTTAAATGGTGCGGTTCGCAGAATTTCTAAAAGTGCGGGACGGACATTTTCGTTATTGATTTGGTAGATTGTATCGAGGACGGCAAAACCTTGGTAATCGCAACTCTGTAGATATGCTTTTAAGAGGTTGGCAAATTCTGTTGCCGAACCATTTTTAGCTGTTTCTTGTAATAGCTTAGGTAGTTCGGCTATTTTTTGCGATCGCAAATTCTCCTTTTCTGTTTCCTCCGAAAGTTTAAATGCTGCTTCCCAAGAAATTCGCCGCACAAATTCGGGGTTTTGGGGATTTTGGTATAAGTTTTTCAGGGTGGGTAAGGCTGTGCGATCGCCACAGTTTCCCAATGCCCAAGCTATGCAATAATCTCTTAAAGGTTCCCCTGTTCCAATCAGTTTTAAAAGTTCGGGAACTGCTTCGGTAATTTTTAATTCTCCAGCACGCCAAATTACTCTTTCTAAGGGCCACTTTTTGTTAGATGGTGCAGCGAGTCGGGTTAAAATTGCCTGTTTTTGTGAGTCTGGATTTGGCGGATTAAGCGTTTTTGGTGCGGTAGTTTCAGTAACTATTGTGCTGCTAACATCTTGATAGCCTTTTTTGGTCTTTTCGCTGACTAGTTTATCGAAAACTTTTTCAGCTTGGGCTAAGGTTACTGGTTGCTCGGTTTTTACTCCTTCTTTGAGGCTTGCGCCTCGGCGACCGTAGCGGAAGTTTACCACGTATCGATCGCTCCCAACCAAACAAAGATCGACTTCATAAACTTTGTCGGAAGTTCCTTCTTGGTAATGAAGCGTAGTTCTCTTAATTAATTGCATCGTGGTTCTTCCTGTGTCGAAAATCTTCCATCCCGCCAGGGGCTCAAGCCCCTGGCTAATAGCTTAAGTCCTCTGAAGAGGACTGAAAAGAGACATTTAATTCAATGTAATGTAACGCAAGTTGCCAGATGATTAGATCCCCCCTAACCCCCCTTACCAAGGGGGGAACCGGATTCTAAGTCTCCCTTACCAAAAGGGGGAACCGGATTCTAAGTCTCCCTTACCAAGGGGGAGAACTCCTTTCAAAGTCCCCCTTGGTAAGGGGGATAATGGGGGATCAAAATGTATAGGGTCATAACTAGCTATTTATATTAATTTAATTATTTTTGTAAACCGGGGATTTGATTCCCCGGTGGGATGGGTGTTTAACCTGCTGCCAAACTTTCGACGCTGAGTGGCACCAATTCGCCTTGGCGCGTGAGTCCTAATAACATGGGTTCTTGGGGTTGTATAAACTGTCCTGTAAGTACGCAACGTTCTTCTTTTTGCGCTGTGGCGGGTATACTGGCCCTGATATCCAACTTGGAAAATTGCGGTTTGTATGAACCTGATTTTTGTTGGACGTAGTTCCAGAGGATTTCCCGGATTAATGCCTGATATCCCTGATTGCCAGCCAGGTCTTTCAGTCTGTCTTTTAATTCTCTCTCCAAGCGAATGCTGGTAACATCCATTTCGGTGGTAGAGGTGCGAGTTAAGGCTTGCATATAACTTTTCTCCAAAAAAGGGTGGACAAATCTATAATACAAGTGTAGTATTTAAAAAGTAAGATTTCTAAGATACAGCTTTCAAAAACTACTCCAGTGATTTACCAACAGTCTCTATCCACTCAAATGCCTTCTTTCCCACGCTTCGACGGTGGCAACCAAGCCTCGTGGTGTGTTGGAATTGGTATAGGGGTGGATTATCTGTTGCGGGGAATCTATATTTTTGGAGAACGAGATCGCTCAAAAGATGGTGATTTTATTAATTTCGCCAGACATCAATTTAGTCTAAAAGCAAATTTACCGAGACGAAGCGGGAGGTACAGGCACAGAATAACTGTACCTGCATAAACAAGAAGAACCAAAAAACCTTCTGACCCCCGCTTCTAACTAAAAAGAGGCGGGGGTTTTTAAATAAGGAGTTGAATCGTGACGATAGCTTCGCAATCGCAGATACGTAATCCAATGGATGTGTTAGGAAAGTCGGTGGTAGTTTTTTCCCAGAACTACTTGCCGATGAGTCGAGTCAATATTAAACGCGCAGTTGTTTTGCTGGTGACTGGTAAGGCGGAACCTTTGGATCTGATTAAGGGTAAGACTGTGCAGATTCGATCGCCTTCCCAAGTGTTTCATGTTCCACAGCAGATTCGTCTGACTGTCACCAGTAATGAACGATTGTGGAAAGTGCCTCCGGTGAATCGGCGTGAGGTTTTACGGCGAGATCATCATAGCTGCCAATACTGCGGTAGCACGAAGAATCTGACGCTGGATCATGTGATTCCCCGATCGAAGGGCGGAAAACACAGCTGGGATAACGTAGTTACTGCCTGCGAAAGGTGTAATTCTCGAAAGGGCGATCGTACTCCTTTACAAGCGGGAATGCTATTGCGAAGTCAACCGAAAGCGCCTATGCACCCAGCAGTCTCTTTTGCCGAACAGTTCTGGCGCGAACAGCAAGAAAATCTGGAATAAAAGCGGGAGAAACCCGATAATGCTGAAACTCACTTACACCGAAAATGGCTTTAATTTAGAGCGTCTGGCACAATCTCTAGAAGATTGGGTCACGGCACGGGTGATTCTGTCCCTCCGCGCTGGTTGGCATATTTGCGTTGAACCGAGCACAGCTTCGTTCTTGCTACCTGCCGATTTGCCAGGGATTGAACGTCTGGAAATTGAGGCAAGACGCGAAGATTCTGAAATTGTCTCTGTAAGTGCTTGCGATGTCGATTATGTCGAAATTAGTTTGCGCGGCAGCTGGGTTTCGGCAACTTCTGAGAGCGATGAAGGAGTTTTTGTCGTCACGATGAGCGATCGAACTGAATTCTTTTTGTTTAAATTGTGGCAGCAAGCGCAAATTGTCGCTTCCTGCGTGAGTGAATAATAATTCTTGGGGGATGCACTACTGTGTGTCCTCCACTACCTAATCATATAAAACTAACCTGCTATTGGACTTAAGTTAATGGATGAAGAGATCAAGAAAACGGCTGTAGATAGATTAGCACGCGCATTTAAAGAAGCTATAGAGCTATATACCGATACTGCTCTATTATTAAATGCTTGTGATATTGCTAGAAAAAGATATGAGAATATTCATAATTTACCTTTTTTGAGTACAACTTGTAATATTCCACAAGATTATCAATATCGGATAGAATTTGATTTGATTTTTGAGCCGCCCGAATTAATACAGGAATACAGTGAGCCGTTATTAAAAGTATTAAGCTTAAACTATCTAGTCAGAGCAATAGCACTTTTTGATGCTTGTCTTGAGGATATATATGGAACACTTTTACCTGTATATGATATATCATTAACAGTTGAGAAAGTTACTAAGCGTGTTCTGTCAGCTTGGACAGAAAAACAAAATTATAGAAAAAGTCAACTTCGTTGTTTTTTTACTGATGAGTTAGGTTTGAAATCTCCTGAAAGATATCCAAAAAACACATTAGATATGCTGTTTGATCGATATGAAGAAATGAGAGAAATCAGACACGCAGTTGTTCATAACAAAGGGGTACTGGCCAAAAAGCATCAAGACAAACTCAAATTACTTAGTGAAAGATTGCCCGAAGAATTAAGACATTTATCCTTAGCTAATGCTGACTTTTTAGAAACCAATACAGTTAATATGGAAGTTCTTCAGATTTATATGATTAGATACTGGTTGTTTGAAGCAATCTCTTATTTAATGATCTCCTTTCAAGAAAGTTAGAAAATTTAAATATCTGATTGCTATGACAAAAATTTCGTCTATAAAGAGAATAAAGTTATTGTTTTAACCATCGTTTCTCGCGTCACAATACAAGAACGAGGGAACAGATAAATAATATGTTCCCTCGTCCCTATTATTTAGTTATGGTTTTGTTTATTCTCATCTTCTTCCGTTCCTATACTTGCTCTAGTTTTATCGTTAACTTTGGTCAGTTTATCAACTTCTTTACGGATACGATTGATTTGTTTTAAGATGTTAGCAGTTAATTCAGTCACCCAATTTAAGAAGATTGCCAAGACAATAAACCAATAAATTATGTCTGTGCTGAATAGATGCTGAAGGTTAAGTTGATGCAATATATACATCTTTTTTGCCTCAAAATTTTAACAACGTAATCCTATCAATCTTGATATGGCAAAAGGAGCGCACGCCATAGATAATAAAAGTTATTTTTGTGAATTTTATACAAAAATTTCTGAGTTTTCTGACTTATGCAATAAATATCGGGAGGTAATTCAGGCGGCTTTGACATTTGCTATTGAACCTGGAAAATATCTAAAATAAAATTGAGCTAATCCAATACGAGAACAAAAAATGTTTACTGTTTATCTCAAAAACGGAGAAACTGTCCAGGTAGCGTTAGAAGACTTAAAGGACTACCTAGACAAAAACCGCGACCAAGTTCAAATCCAGCAAAAAGAGATGGGTAAGCGCCGAACTGATGCTACTGTCCCTACTAGCAGTAAATAACTACGCTGACACCTGGCATGATCGCTATATACTGTCCTCTATCAAGCTGGTCTTCTGTTTCAGCCGCATAGATCGTACAATTCGTGAAAAACCGATACTCCGTCATTGGATCATCATTCGGTGACGGAATGTATTCTCTTTCACTTCCTAGCTCAACATAGACAGGAAAGACATCTTGGCGAATTATTTGACCGTAAACGTACCCATTAGAACGTGCTGCCTCAAACTCAGCACGTATAGTTCGGATTTTACTTGTCATTTTGCTAAATCGTTGCTGCTTGTAAATAAATTTTTCAGCAACTCTGACTCGATACTAATGTGAAACTATAGGCGTATTTTGGGCAAAAAGCTGCAAATATAAAGAATTTTGTTAAATAAAGTAAATTAATGGTGCAGTATCCAATTCCATGACTAGTCCTTGTAATTAGATTAACCATTACCATGAATCGCGTTCCTGATTAACGTATTCTTGTGCATCAATGCCATTCCAAACTTCTTTTCCTAACCCTTCCAATTCCATAATGTTGCGTGTTGGTTTAGCCATTACTCGATGACGTGCTACTGAAAGTAAGTCGTTTGCTAATTGTAGTTGTTCTTCTGGTGAAAGCTGTCTTGCTAATTTGAGGATTTCTATATAATTTACGGGGGGCATTGGACGATCTCCTTTGATGTTGTTATTCTCAGTTTAATCTAGAAAAAGTTCGATCGCTCTCCCCCCAAAAACAACCTCATTGAAAACAGGAGTTGAGACGATCGAATTTTAAGTGCGATCGTCTCAACTCCAGTATGTATTAATTTTTAGTTTTAAAAGGCTCAAACATCTCCACGATAGTAGGTAGTACCGCGATAGGTGAGTTTTTGGCTGGTGACTTGTCCGCTCTCTGAAGAACATCCGGGGAAATATTTAGCACCGCGATAAGAAAGTTGTAGATTATTTCGGGGTGATGAAATTATGGGTAAATATTTAGCACCACGATAGCAAAGCTGAGTATCATTTTGATTTTGTCTTGATGAAGAAGTAGGAGTATAGCTAATACCGCGATAAACCAGTTGCATAGTGGTTTCTCCAAAAAGTATTGGTTGTTTTTGAATGATTTATTGAGTCGATCGAGCAAAGGAAAGTGACGTTATTACTGCTGTACTGCACTACATTGATAGAGACATTTGATAGCGCCAGTTAAGAGCGCGAGGTTTTACATATTCAGTAGTTTCTGCTTTGGCTTGATAAGTTTCTCCTGCTACTTGATAGCGCCAATTTAAGGCGCGAGGTTTAACATAAGGTTTGGGAGCAGCGGGAGTGTAGTTGTAGATATGACCGCGATAAATTAGTTGCATAATTTACTTATCCTTGGCTTTTTGTACAATTTTTCTCTGTTTCTTATATTTTCAATAATTGCTCTTTCCTTCCCGAACGAAAAGGCTTAGTGAGCAAATTTAGGGAAATTTTTAAAAATAACTTTGAACTCTGGTAACTTTCCTTTGTAAAAAATTTATACGGTATAAGGCTTTAGCCTGCAATTTGACCAAAAAGCGATTTTTAAGATTCCATAAACAGTGATTAAGAGCATTGACGAACTAAAATTTGTTGAATAATAAATTAATTGCACTAATTTTGGGAGTGCGATTAATAAAGCGGCTCTTAATTATTGGTGAGTAAAGTACAGAGAAAACTAAGAACACGAAAGGAAACGAAAGAAATAGTAAGGACACGAAAAAGATAGTAAGTATAAGAAGTAAATCTAGAAGGCGAAGCGGAACAAAAAATCCCCCAAAAATTAATGTAGGGCTTGCGGAAAAAGTCTGTTGGTGAGGGTAGGGACACGGCATCATTAATATTTGCAACTCCTGCGTTATCTTTTGAATGCCGTGTCCCTACAATTTCCCCCAAAAAGGCAAGGTTTTTGCACTAAAAGATTGTGATAACCTTGCATTTATTGTCGGCAAAAAATGGGTAAAACCTTTGCATATCTTACCTTTTACCTTTTTGAAGCAAGCCCTAATGTAGAGACGTTGTATACAACGTCTCTACTTTCATTTTGAAAAACTATTGAATCAAAATCACTGCTTCCTCTGCTTTGGCATACAAAGCTTTTTTCAACTGTTGCACAACTTTGTTAATCAAATCATCAAAAGCACCTTGATTTTCCAACATTTTCTTTCGCAAGTTTTCCGATAAATCGGGTTTCATTTCCTTACACATTTGGTCAATCTTTTTCTCACCAACGGCAAAGAAACGAATCCAACCAGGAATATCTAGTTTTGTTCTGAGAATTTCTTCCAATCTTTCCCGATTTAACCGCACTCCTTCGCCTAAAACTGCTGCACCGTAAACTAACAAAATGGGTAAAATAAAGTGTCCGGTTAGTATTAAGGTTAGCAGACTGCCGATCGTACCTCCAGCAATAATTAAGTTGATGATAAAGCTGACGACAACTGCTAAGATATCGTCTCCCAAGTTCAGGTTTGGATTAACTATCGCTGGATCGATTCCTTCTTCAAAGCGCAAGCTGCTTTTAGAGATTTGATATCTTTGACAAATGGGATCAGTTTCTGTGGCTAAGTCGGGTTGAATTTTGCGATTAAACCAAGTGACACATTGAGCATTGATGATTTGCTGGGCGCGATCGCTTTTTAACCATTGTTCCGCCCGTTTTTCAATTTCCACTTGCAAATCTGCTAAAGTGCGAATTTTGTTACTTTGCCAATCTTTTAAACCGGGTTTAACTGCATTTTCAATTAACGCATCAGCCAAAGGTTGATTTAACAAAGTAATTAAATCAGGAATATGTTTAGAAATCAACTCTTTAAGTGTTGGTGACTCACATAATTTGTTGAGTTCTTCTTTAAATCCAGAGGCGCGTAAATCCCATCTTCCCACACGAGATAAACCCAGCGCAATACATCTTTCTGGTTCAGGATCTGGGCGAACATTTGTGTCAGGTTCGGGGAATATTTCCGCGCAAATATCACGAGTAAATTTCATCCGCGATGCGCCACCAGTCATTAACACAACTTTCGGAACAATCCCCTGATTTGCTAACTCTTGTTTCGCTTCTATTACTGCTTCTCGAAAAGCTTGCGCCCAACTTTTATTATGCAATTCTGGCAAAGGTTGGTTGATTATTTCCTCCATAATCTCTTTATTCACTTGGGGGATAAAGTGAATTTGGGGAGTGATGAATTCAAAACCTCTGGCAAATGCGCCAGAACTAGCATATAACTGTTCGTTGGAAAAGTAATCTTCTTTGACTTTCCGACATTGAATTTCACAGCGATATTTGTGATGAGGATATTCTTCAAATACTTCTTTTAGAAATTGTCCTTCCTCATGTTCCGCCAAAGTTCGAGCTAAAATTGCTCTGTCAATTAAAGATGCGCCTAAAGTATTTTGTCCGAAATCTAAGGGCATTTCATACAAGCTTTTAACCAGGGTAAAGTCGGTAGTTGAAGAACCAATATCAACGATTAAAACTGTTGATTTTAGTTCATTAAATCCTAACTTTCCGCCTTCTTTCGCTTGCATGAAAGCTGCACGAGATTCAGGAACAACGGATATTAAGGGAATCCCGGATTCTTTGAGTAAACTTTGGTATTCTTGGCGTTCAGTTGGCGACCAACCTGAAGGACAACCGATGTAAAATTGGCTATGTTCTCCGCCTTCAATTTGTTTGCTTTCTTTCAACAAATTGTAGTATGCTTCGACAAAACTCCGCATGGTTTTGCGATAGTTAGGCGAGTTGTTGGGTTTTTCTTTAAAGCCAATTTGTAAGCGATCGACACCAGCTTGAATTAAGGCTTGATCTCCCACTAATACGCCTAATTCTGGATGCCAGCCGATGGCGGTAATTTGAATTTTTTTGTTGTTAACTTCCAGCATATCTGGAGTTTCGATGCTGTCTACTTTAGCCTTAGCTAAGGCTGTTTCGCCATGTCCTAAATCAAATCCAATTGTTTCTATCACTTGTGTATTCATTTCAGTTAAAACCTACCGTAAAATTTAGTTTTCTGCTGCTTTGTTCATTGGTTCAATGACTCTACCTCTGCGGAGTAATCGATCGCCTTTCAACAAAGCGGGTGTTAAGGTGACGTATTCTTTGGAATTGCGATCGATACTTGGTTCAAAGTCAAAATACTCTCGCGGACTTTGCGGATCGTTAAGTCGATAATTCTGCACATAAATTCCCTGATCCATCAAAATTTGTGGCACCATTTTACTAATTTCTAACGCCATATAAGGATTACCTAAAAATGATGCACCCCAAAGTTTCTGCAAGAAATCTAACATTTCTGGCATTTCTTGGATACCACCAGTACCAGAGGGTTGATTCGTTACGGAAACTTGGGCGACTGCGCGATCGATCGTACTCAAAATATCCGCCAAATTATCCAAGAAAAACTTACTATCTACCTGAATACTTGGTTGTAAAGCTGCCAAAGATTGACTTAACTCAACATTATCTTGCTTACCACTTTTATCCAGTTGTAATGCTACTTCCAATCCGGCAAGCACCGTTACCAGCAGAATTGGCATCCATACACCTGGGGTATCATCAATCAACGAAAATAAAGAAGTGAAAATACCGACACCGATGGGTATTTGCAGCACTTTTAGTAATAGTTTATTGGGTGAGGATTTCTTGGTGCGGTTAACAATCTGCTCAATATTTTGCTGAATCAGAGTCGCCTCATCAGCAGTGGAGAGAGTACCAATAGACTGACGCAGCGTATCCAGAAAAAACTTCACCAAGCGTACCTGAGAAACACTCAGTTCGCCAATGTAACTTTTTTCCAAATTATCAATTTTAGTTTGTACCAGCTGAACTACCTGCTTCATGCTGGTTGCTTTATCAATCTCCGTTTCCAGTTCGCCACGTTCTTTACTAAAAAGCGTAAATAATGTTTGCATTTTAACACCCAAATTTCAGTGTTCTATAACTAAAGAATCTTTGTAATATAAATACCTTATTTTTCCACTCAGTTATCAAATATTATATAAAATTTAAATTAAATAATTTTTTAACGCTTAATCAATCTCCATTTCTTCTCTCTGCGTTCTCTGCGCCTCTGCGGTTTAAAAAATTCTCCTCTGTCCTATTTTAGGCTGATAACTTACCCAACCAACAATGAGTAAATTCACGCCTAAAACTATTAACTTTTGTTCGGAAAACCACACTAGTTAATTCCCCTAATTACTTACAGTCCGGTCTAAATTTTGGTCATTCCAAGAAGTAGGATCTTCCACAGGTTCTAAATGGGTAAACACATAAGTTCCCGGAAGCGCCTTAATGATAGTCAACTCAATTTCCTCACACAAAGCATGACCTCGCTTTACAGTCCATTCTCCCGGAACTAAAACATGGAAAGAAACAAACCGACGCGCCCCAGCAACTCTAGTTCGCAAAGCATGAAACTGAATGTTTTGACTATCGTAAGTAGTTAGGATATTCTTAATAATTTGCTGTTCTTCTTTAGGCAATCCAGTATCTAAAAGTCCGGCTCCTGTTTCACGTAAAAGCCTCACTCCTGCCCAAACAATATTAATAGCTACTGCCAAAGCAATTAACGGATCGAGGATTAACCAACCTGTTAAAGGTACAGTAATTAAAGCTATTACTACACCCACAGAAGTCCAAACATCAGTTAATAAGTGATGAGCATCAGCTTTGAGAGTAATTGAACGCAGACGTTTTCCGGCACGTAACAATACAACAGCAACTATTCCATTAATAACAGATGCTATTAATGACAGCACTAATCCTAAGCCTATTTGTTCTAATTCTTGAGGATTAAAAAGACGATTCCATGCGGCAAAAGCAATGCTAATAGCAGCAACTAAAATTAACGCACCTTCGACACCGCTGGAAAAATATTCGGCTTTAAAATGCCCATAAGCGTGTTTTTCATCCGGTGGTTTAGCAGCATAACTTACTGCCCAAAATGCCACTAAAGCAGCCACCAAATTAACACATGATTCCGCAGCATCCGATAATAATCCTACTGAACCTGTGAGGAAATATGCGCCAGCTTTTAAAGCAATGGTAATTAAAGCGGCTGCGATCGAGATTAAGGTGTAGAAACGGGCAGATTTGTTGCTCATAGCAACTGCTCATAACGGCTTGCACTTGAAAGTTTACCTAAATTTGCGGAAAATTTCATTAATTATTGGAATTGTAGAGGAGAATTTACCATGAGCTACAAAGCGGTTGTGAGAACGGAAGGAGATCCTTTAAATGTTCGTTCTACTCCTAACGGACAAATTATTGGCAGCCTCATCAATGGAACAGAGGTAGAAGTTAGTGGTGAACCCGTAGCAGCGGAGGGAAGAAATTGGGTAGCAATTGGTACTAATCGCTGGGTAGCTTCCGAATTTATTTCCCGAATCCTTAAAGACGATGATGATAGTAACCCAGACTCTAATTCGATTAAAGGGGCAAAAATTGTTGCTACTCAAACTGATGAAATAATTGTGGGAGGTTTGAAAGTTTACCGCACTGAACTGATTGATGCTACAGGTAAAATTATTGACAGAGTAAGAACTGTTTCTGGGAGAGTTGGAAAACAAACTCCTTCTGAAAAACCTGGTTCGCAAACTCCCATACCTTTTGGTGTTTATAGGTTCGATCGCCCTGGTGCTGTAGAAGCTGCACCCGGAGAATTCGGCGGAGTTTGGTCGCCAGTTACTCCTACTTTTCCAACCAAAAGAGGTGGTTTTGGAGTTCATTACGATCCTTCAACATTCAAAAACAATTCTCAAACTGGAACCGCTGGATGTTTAGCAACACCAACAATTAAAGAACGAGAAATTGTCACTAATTTTATTCGCACTTACAAACCAACCCATCTAATAATTCAAAAAAATTAACAACTTCATTTGTGATTTTAAATCATTGATGAACTGAACCATCTGGCATAATTGCACCTTGAAGATTAGCACCATTGAGGATTGCTTTTTCAAGGTTCGCGCCTCGTAAATTTGCACCTCGCAAATTAGCTCCTGTAAGGTTAACTTTGCTCAAATTAGTCCACCTTAAATCAACATTGTTCAGTTCACAAAAGCTCATATTGGCGCGAAAAAGGTAAGCACCAATTAAGTGAGCTTGGCTTAAATTTGCTTCCTGAAAATCGGCATTGTAGAGGTAAGCATCCATTAATTCTGCTTCATAAAGATTGGCTTTACTGAAGTCAACACTAATTAAATTAGCAGTTCTTAAATTTGCATCTCTGAGATTGGCTCTCGTTAGTTTTGCGCCACTTAAATCTGCTGCTTTTAAATTTGCTTCGCTTAAATCTGATCCGATTAAATTAGCGTTACTTAAATCAGCGCTTTTGAGATTAGCTTTACTCAGGTTAGCACCGATTAAAATAGCATCAATTAATTCTGCTTCTTTGAGGTTGGCTGCACTGAGATTGGCTAAACTGAGATTGGCATTACTCAAATTTGCTTTAACTAGTAAAGCTGAGTGAAGATTAGCACTGCTCAAATTAGCGTTGCTAAGATTAACTGCTGGCAGTAAACTATTACTTAGGTCTGCTTTATTTAAATTAACTGCTTGTAAATCAG
Source organism: Floridaenema flaviceps BLCC-F50 (assembly GCF_041929275.2). NCBI lineage: Bacteria > Bacillati > Cyanobacteriota > Cyanophyceae > Aerosakkonematales > Aerosakkonemataceae > Floridanema > Floridanema flaviceps. The sequence continues at coordinate 2,274,664 of NZ_JBHFNR020000001.1, forward strand.
CATCTAATAAATTCAATCCAGATAGGAAAGCTTCGCTAAGATCTGGTTCGATTTTGGGGTGGTTTTTTCGCCACTCGATCCATTTAAGTTTGTTAGTTTTAACTAAATTTAGATGTTCTATATTTGCCATGCTTAAATTCTCCTTTATTCTTTCCGCGCAATGGGATTTTCTCGACCCAAAACGTTATCAATTGCTGTTAATGCTCCATCAGCAGCGGCTAAAATGTCCTGTTCTGCTCCACCTAAATATAAGCGTCCAAAACTGCCAACTGCGTTAATTTCTAAAATGTTAATTGCGGCGGCTTTTTCCGCTTCGTTTGCTGCTAATGCTGCATAAGCTGCGGGTTCAACTTCTAATACATAAAGGGTTTGTCCTGCTAATAGTAATTGTCCCCGTCGAGTGCGGTTAATTAATTGGGTTTGGTGCGCGTCTATGTTGCGGATAATTTGACTGGAAACTACTCGCGGTTTAATACATTCTTCGCGTCGTACTCCTAAAGTGTCTAAAATTGCTCTTCCCGCTGCTTTGGTTTCCCCTTGTTTGCTAGAATGAATTTCTAAAAGTCCATAAAGCCGTTCTACTACTTGTACTCCCGGACGTACTGAAGCGGATTTTAAGGCAACATCAGTAATACGATTAATTTCAATTCCGGGTGAAATTTCAATCCAGAGTGATGCGTCTCCTGGTAATGGTAAAAATCCCAGCGCTACTGTTCCAATGTAAGCGGCGTGCTGAGGTTGCAATCGATCTAAATATACGTAACTGCGTAGTTCTATACCCAAAGTTTTCTTTTTACCCCCAAATAATCAACAGATTTATGGCTTTACCAACCAGGAAAAAACTTAACCAGATCTAAGTTTGCCAGAAAATCTAATTGATTAATCGGATTTGGGGAAATTTTCAAGCAGGAATAAAAAGGTACGTTGTTGCGCTTCAGCGCTGAAGCGCAACAACGTACTTAGAAATTTGTTTAAATAAAATAGGGAGAGGAAAAAGAGCGATCGCAAGTAAACCATTACCTATGTCAACATTAAAAGGTAAAGTAGCTGTAGTCACGGGAGCTAGTCGCGGTGGGGGTCGTGGTATTGCTTTAGCACTCGGAGCAGCAGGCGCAACAGTTTATGTTACCGGACGCAGTACCAAAAACCAAGCCACAACTGATAATTTACCTGGAACAATTGACGAAACAGCAGAGTCCGTAACTCTTCGCGGTGGTGTGGGTATTCCTGTGCGCTGTGACCATACAATAGATGCGGAAGTAGAGGCTTTATTTACTAAAGTTAAAACCGAACAAGGACACCTCGATTTATTAGTTAATAATGCTTGGGGTGGCTATGAAAATTATTATGGTACTAACTTCGAGGATGGTGTTGCTTTTGATGCGCCTTTTTGGGAACATTCTTTGCAACGTTGGCAAACGATGTTTAATGCAGGTGTGCGATCGCATTTACTAACCACTCGCTTTGCCATCCCATTAATGTTACCACAAAATCAAGGTTTAATTGTTTGTACTACTGCTTGGGATCGAGATAAATATTTGGGTAATTTGTATTACGATTTAGCCAAAAATGCTGTCAATCGTATGGCGTTTGGAATGGCGCGAGAATTGCAGAAATACAACATTGCTGCTGTCGCACTTGCACCCGGTTTTATGCGGACTGAAAGAGTGATGGCAGCTTATAATTTACAACCTTTTGATTTGAGTAATTCCGAATCTCCTGAATATATTGGACGTGCGATCGTTGCTTTAGCATCTGACCCCGATATAATGTCAAAATCAGGTCAAGTTTTAGCTGTGGGAAATTTAGCATGGGATTACGGTTTCGCTGATATTGATGGTAATCAACCACCAGCTTTTAAAATTGAATAGCTTTAATTGAGATCTTGCACTTGTGGTTTGCGCCCGCCTGCCTTATCAATTCGCAGGCTAATAGCTCAAGTCCATTAAAATGGACTGAAAGCCTTTTTATTTAGTCCTATGATAGAGGACTTTAGCTATGAGCCTGGAAATTGATTTCCAGGCGGATGTCGGAACTAATGTAAGATTTCAGTTTAATAAAGCATTTACAAGTTAGCGAAAAACTTCTCGTTTGCTCGTTTCACTTTTGTTACCCAATCTTGATTTAATTGCAAAATTTCCGAATAGGGAATAGCAGTTTCCGATATCATTTGAAACAACGAAGGTGGAAAGCGTTGAGGAAATAATTTATGTAGACTTTTGGCAACACTCTCTCGTAATAAAAACTGGATAAATAACCCTTTCGATGTGGGGAAAGCATTGTCGCTAAGTTCGACTAAGGCGTAAGCATCAGCTTGACGACGCACTGTAAATTGTTGTACTGCTTGTGCTAAATTATCAGAGCATTCATCTAAAATTTTGTCAAAAATTGCTACATCTTCAAGTGCAGCATTACAACCTTGTCCCATAGAAGGTGAAACGGCGTGTGCAGCATCTCCAATTAATAATACACTATCGCCTTGATGATAGCGATTACAGCGAATTGTTAATACTGATGATACTGGTCTAGCTAGGAAAGCTTCTGCTTCTGTTTCTGTCATTAGTTGACCAATTTCGGAAAAGTTTTGGCGGAAAAATTGTAATACTTCTTCAGGGGTAGAAAGACTAGTGAATTGATTTTTTTGACGCGGAAAATAGACAACTCCACTCATTGTTCCATCTAGTTGATGCAGCATGAGCATGGTTGTTCCGTCTTCCCTTCTCCAAGTGTGAATGTAACCTGGTTTTAGTTGAGTTTCTAATTCGTTACTACGGGAAATATAAACAGATTTGTAATCGTTGGGAATGTATTTCTGTTGGAGTTCAAAAAGTTCTGTGTTCAGGAAATGATTTCTGATGACTGAACGCGCTCCATCAGCAGCAATTAATAGGTCATAATTAACTGTGAAATCTTCTGATTCTTCTGGATTTGTCTGTTCTGCTGTTTTGTGAAAGCTGACTGTTTTATTGGTAAAGTCTACCAGGGTACATTGGCAGTTAAAGTGAATGTTAACTTGGTGATTATCAGCTTTTTCGGTTAACTTTTCTAAGATGGCAATGACTAAGTTGGTGCGATCGAGCGTAGTCAAAGTTTTCTCTCTAGTTGTAACTCGCGTTTTCCCGTTTTTTTGATGAGAAATTGCTCCTTTCATTTCTACACTAATCGCTTTCACAGCTTCCACTAATCCCGGAATCCTTTGTAAAGCTGCCATGCCTCTGGTGCTGAGGGAAATGGGAAAAGTTCTGGTTTTAGAAAAGGAAATTAATCTGGGATCGCTACGCCGTTCATAGATGTCTATTTGGTATTTATCGCCTCGAACTAGTAGATAATGTGCCATCAACAGTCCGCTTGGTCCTGCACCGACGATCGCAACTTTCTTAACCATTTTCCCTACCCTAAAAAATCATCTATTCTACTTTAACTTAATCAGTTCCCTTGACAAACAAAATATCACCTCTGTAACCAAACAAGCTCGATTACAGAGGTGATATTTATTACTTATTCAGCTAATGATTCACCAAACAGAAACAACCTATTACTTGGTTTCAGTAGTATTTGTTTCTGTGTTGGTTGTATCTTCGTTGCCAGCTAAATTCACTTTGAATACACGGTTTTTCGCTTCTTCTACCTTTGGCAAAGTCAGGGTGAGAATACCGTTGTTGAAATTAGCTTCAACCTTGTCATTTTGCACAGCTACAGGCAAACCAACTACTCTTTCAAATTTGCCATAGCGGAATTCAGAACGGAAGAAACCTTTGTTTTCGGTTTTGTTTTCGTAGCGATGTTCACCACGAATCACAACTGCATCGCGCAAAACGCTGATGTCCAAATCTTTAGCTTCTACTCCGGGAATTTCAGCTTTTAATGTTAAGTTATCGCCGTTATCTTGTAATTCAACTGCTGGCTTCCAAATGGTGTTTTCTGTAGGAGTAGATCCAGCCAAATCGTCAAACATTTTATCTAATTGACGGCGGAGAGTTTCTACTTCACTGAAAGGACTCCATCTAATAATAGCCATAACTGCGTCTCCTTGTTTCCTTAGCTGTTGCTTGTTTGTTTAGCGTTTTGATTTACATTTTTATGATGTCTCAGCTAAGAATAATTGTTTATGGTGAGAACCGTAAAATAATAGTCGAAGTCTCCACATTTTTCCCAAGTTACTATGTTGAGAAACCAATGGTGTAAGAACCCTACCTAATTTAGTTGGGTCTTCCTCACTAGCTAAATTATTCAAAAAACAGATAATAGTTACTAGGTCTGTAACGGTTTCGACAATTTGCCGAAAGCAGTTCGACTCTGCTCAGAACCCTTTTTTTTATCTACGCTCTGACCGGAAATACGCCGGAAAATTCAGGCAAATGTTTGCTAGCACACAGATAGAAAAGGCTTGGTAAAGGTAGACTTATCCTAAGCCACTTCAACAAGAAAACTATATATAAGTTGAGTGAATCATGCTGACCCTTTTAATGATTTTCGGACCAATGACTTTAGCGATCGCCTACGTAGTATGGAGCGAACAACAAATGAGTGGTAAAGTATAAAACTTACCAAACAATTACTCAGCATTAATGGGAAATTTCCACATAAAAAACCTTGAGTAATAGCATTTGAGTGCGATCGCTTAGACAGCACACAAGACAAAATTAAGTGTATCCTTTGTCCTCGAACATTTCCTCACAGCAAACTTGGGTAACACCTTTTAAACCCAAGCTTTCTAAGTGAGAGATCCATCGATCGGCACTATCATTGATTTGCAAAATTCCCAAAATTTCTGCAACATCTGCTACCTCTGGAATTGTGGAAATTTTAAACCCTTGCCAATCCGCATCTAAACACAACCAATGGGGAAGCTTTTGTTGATCGAAGTTTTTGGAACTTTTCCATTGGGCTCGAAAGCAGTACATTTTACCTTTTAGCATGGCACACCTATCTTTTAAAGTTGCAACCGAGAATAAGTGTTTGACAAATTAAATATTGCAACCTATCCGAATAAATTCCGTAACTAACATCACCAAAGGGAGCAGGGGAAAGAAGAAGGGGTTAGGTGTTAGGGGATAGGTGTTAGGGAAGAAGACAATTTCCTTAACCCCTATCCCCCAACCCCTAACACCCAACCAGGGGAGAGATAAATTCAACATCCAAAACTCAAAACCTACTCCCTAACTCCAAGGTTGAGCAACTGCTGCCAAAATGTTTAAAGGGCCAGTTTCTATAAGTAATTGTTTTTGTTCTTGATTTCTAACTAATAAAGCGCCTGCAAAACCTAAAGAATTAACGGAAATGCCTTGAAAAAATTCTTGCCTTCGCGGTACGATCATCATCCATTCTCTAGTTGCTAATAAATTGTAAGCACCGTTCGGGCGATCGCCAATTTCTTCCACATCATTTAACAAACCCACCGCTTTCTGTAAATTAAAATAGCATTTTAAAGTTATTTCCGCCGCTGCATCGGGAGAATTTATCCAACTGGGATCAAATTTAGCTATAGCATGAACAAAGGGTAAATTAGGGATTTTTCCGATGCCATCCTCGAATTTAGCAGTTTTTAGTAGAGGTGCGATCGGAATCTCCTCTCCATCATCAACCAAAGGCAAAGGAACTAACTGCAAATGCTTATGTCGTTGACTAGCTCCCGCTATTGCCCCAGAATTATAAAAAGCCAAACCGTCAATTTCTGCCAAAGCTAACCACATAGCCTGAAAATCTGTAAAATCTAACCAGCTTTCCTGTTCAGCAAAAGCGCGAGTAACTATTAGTAAATGATGCTCTACCACATTAAACTTATTCAGCAAACATACATGAGTATCGGAAATATCCGCCACAAATAAATCCTTCTCATAAGGTAAGAAAGGATTAAAGTCTTTATCAGTTTTTGCAGAAGATTTAGCCGCATCTTTCCGTACCAAATTAGCTAAAATTCGCACCAAAAAGCGAACTCCCCCCTGTTCCACAAACTCATAATGAGTAGGAATACTTTGCAATGCACCGCACTTGAGAGCATATTCAGTCTGTTCAACCAAGCGTCTCCACAAAAAACTAGACTCCTGCATTGGTTTTGCTTCCATCATCGTTAACAATTTTACTTCGGTATATTCCTGTATTATAAATTACCTTAATTGACAAAACTTATCTTTATCCCTTCACCTAATCTTCATAAATCTGCTTTAGAATAGTAGAGTTTTTTGAATAAATAGTAAAGTTGCACCCCGAAGAAAGCAGTCAATTACACGGATGGCCTAACGCCAAACCTGGGAGACTGTGCTAAAACTACGTATATACACTGAAGCAAGCTGACTCTAGATTATGTGCAACAGGTAACAATTCAGTAAAATCAGGGAAAAAAAAATCCGAAACAAAACGGTTGTGTTTTGAATCTCTTATAGTGTGCGCGGAACTTACTCTGCCGAAATTTTAGTAGAGGTTCCCAGTTTTTAACGAATAACTATGCTTAAACAAGCAGAGGAATTTATGAACAGGTTTTTCACATCTACTACAGTAGGACTACTAGCCTTGGGGACAGTATTCGGTTCTGGCGAAGTAGCACAAGCGGTTTCTTTTGGCCCGTCTTCTGAGGAAAAGTCCTTACAAGAACTTTTGGACGCTATTACAGTAGGTGGTCCCAAAATTGATACTGTAAACGCTCAAACAGGTTTCGATCTGTTTACGAACACTGCCAGTAGCGGTTCTGTTGCCACTTTCATGTTTGAAGTAGCTGGCAATGCTTCTATCAACAAGTTTGGTATTTACAATCAAAGCGGTGTCAAAGCCCAATTATTTGGTGGAAGCAATGATGTTTCAGATGGTGCAAATGTAACCTTTTTAGGCAATGGCGATGTAACTATTTCTACTATTGGTTTTCCGCCTGGAAATGCGCCATCTCCTAGCATTACAACATATACGGGTTTTGGTAATGTTTTTGGGTTTTATATAGAAACTGAACAAGAAACTTTTTACACTCAAAATAGTCGCAATCCAAATGCTTCTCAACAAGCAGTAATTTACCAAGGAAACAATCAAACTCAACTGCAAATTCCAGGTAGACAACCTGGAGTGTTCACAGATAATGAATTCATCATTGCTTTTGAAGATTTACTGCGAAGTATTCCAGGTAAGTCTGATAGCGATTTTCAAGATTTGGTAGTTCTTGTTGAGTCAATCAAACCCGTTTCTACTGCTATTCCCGAACCTGGTACAGCTACCAGTTTGTTAGCATTTGGCTTGGGTAGTGCGTGGATGCTCAAAGGACAAAGGAAAAAGTTGGAAAGTTAAGAATGGGGACTGGGGGTTAGGGGTTAGGGGTTGGGAAAGTTTTGTTTTTTTAAGTTTTGAGCGATCTTCTTGTCCCCTTGTCGCCTTGTCCCCTTGTCGCCTTGTCTTAAAAATCTACTCCTCGCTTGAGTTCTACGCCTCTATCTGCATAATGTTTGTGACAAATCATTTCGGAGTGAACGCTGGCAAGATCGAAATAGGCGGGGGGATTTAGGCAGCGACCTGTGATAATAATTTCTGTATCACGGGGTTTTCTAAGTAATGCTTGAACTATGGGTTCTTGGGGTAATAATTCCAAGTCAACAGTGGGATTAAGTTCGTCGAGAATGACAGTTTTGTAGAGTCCAGATGCGATCGCACTTCGCGCAATTTCCCACCCTCTTTCTGCTTCTACATAATCTATTTCCCGTTGTTGTCCGCGCCAGACGATCGCATCTCCACCACAACGATGATGATCTACCAACGAAGGATAACTTTGTTGTAAAGCCGCGATCGCAGCATCTTCAGTATAACCGCTGCCACCTTTAAGCCACTGCATAATTAATACACGGTGAGATTTATCTTGACTAATTCCTCTACCGATAGCTTGTAAAGCTTTACCTAATGCACTGGTAGATTTTCCTTTACCCGCACCTGTATAAATTTCAATTCCCTCAATCCCTTTTTCCTGAGACATTGGGTGATCGTGAGGTTTCATTTCCGAATGTAAATCAGCAATATCTAGTAATGCTTGGGGTGCCGCTCTCCCAGTGGCGATGATTTCCACTTCCTGTGGTTTATTCTTTAATGTATGGATTACTTCATCTACTGTGAGTAAACCTAAATCTAGCACTGGATTCAGTTCATCCAAAACAATGACAGAATATAAACCAGATGCGATCGCGCCTTTAGCCACATCCCATCCCCTTTGCGCCTCCATTCTGTCAAAGCGCGTAATCTCCTCTTTAACAAAATATTCCGCTCTTCCTGTCCGAACTTGGTCAATCAAATGGGGAAAACCTTGCTGTAAAGCCGCAATAGCTCCGTCTTCATCATACTGTCGTCCCGGCCCTTTGAGAAACCGCAGCAGCAACACCCGATTTTGTGCGCCTGAGTTAATTCCTAAACCAATTGAACGCAGAACTACCCCTAAAGCTGCTCTAGACTTGCCTTTTCCCGCACCGTCGTAAACGTGGATTTGACCTGTAATTCGTTCCGCACGCATCTGCGCTGTACGAATACCTATTCCTACTCTCGTCATTTTGGTTGATTCTCGTCGCTGTTGTCGCAGATATTTAATATATCGTTAATAGTCGTGAGTCATCGGCTGTCCGATCGACAATTATTATTTTCAGTATCATCATAATGGTAGAAGATTTATGGTTAGTGTTGCCTTTACGAGCAGTTGTGTTTCAAACCTTACTACTGCTCACCTCAATTGCTATAGAGAGTGTGGTTTTACAAAGACTACTAAATATTAGCCGCAAAACCGCCACAGAATATTCGGCAACCTTGAATCTGTTATCAACATTTGTCGGCTGGTTATGCTTTTTCGTCATTGAAGCAATTACGCGCAGATTTTTAGAAACACAATTAATTCGTTATATATTTTTCGATCGCTTTGTTTCTCCTAATATCTTATCTGACTTGCAAAATCTTCTTTACTTCTTCGCTATTAGGAGTTTTATTATATTACTTGATTTAACTGTAGAACTCATTGGCTTAGATTTTTTATTAAACTTCTTTGCCGAACCAACTGAAGAAATTAAACACTTAATAAGTAGCCCCGAAGCCAAACTAACCGAAACCAAAAAGAATCGTTACCAAAAATACCGAGAAATCAAGTTAAACAAAATTAAATTTAAAGCTATATTTTGGGCTAACTTTAGCAGCAGTATATTAATAACCTCCTTGAAATTGATGATAAAATGAATAAATTAATCCCAAACCTATTAGCTCTAGTTAATCTAATAAAAATCCCTCGAACTTTTAGTTGGGAAACAGTAATTCGCCTTAGTATTCTTTTCTGGATCGTGGCATTTTTGTTGGGCGGGTTAACTGGCAACTTAAGATTACATAATATCTTTTCATTTTTGGGATGTCTAGTAATACTTTGTGGCTATGCTTGGTTCACAGTTGAAAACCCTTTGATTGTTCAAGGATTTTCTCTTAGTACTTGGATTTTAGTAGAAGTAATTTGTTTATTTATGGCGAGTTTGCAGCCAAAATTAGCGAGGCTAATTTGGATGATTTGGCCTGCATTATCAGCAACTTTTGCAGCTTGGCCTGAATTTATTGCAGCAGAATGGAAACTAATAAAATTAAAAAATGAGCAAGGTTTTAAACTATTAATTTGGCTTTTGATTCACTTGGTTATTAGTTGTTGGATAAATTTTAGTTTAATCATTCAAGATTGGGTATTACAATATCCGAGTCTTTTAGCTGATGATTTAAGCCAAAGTGATTTTGTTGTAAAATTTCAACCTTTTTCTCGTCCTACTACTGGAGGGGAGAGAGTTTTAAATGCAATGGAACAACAACTAAAAACCAAATTAGATGGTAAACTTTGGGTGGTAGCAGAAAACTGGTTAAAGGATACAAATCAACTAAAAAAACTGCTCCCCCAAACCAAGCAAAGAATTTCTGGAGTCAAAGAAAAGGACTTGTGGAAATTTCGCACCAAAGTTGCTGCTCAAAAAACAGGATATAATTTGTCGATGATAGCAGAATGGCTTGGGCCAAGTTCCAATCCTCATGGTTATTTGCTAACCAAGGTTTGTCAAGTTAACCCAGTGACTCGACAACCTACCCCAGTTAACAATAACTTGAGGCGAGTCAGGAGAAAGAATAATGCTCAGGTAGCAACGATACCACAGGTAAGAATTATCGCCAAACCTGTAAAAATTGCTCATGTACAATGTCAATCTGTGAGTAAAGAAATTATTGAAAAAAATCAGCAAAAAAAATCCCCAAAATTATGAACATCGACGATAATCAACCAACCAAATTTGATAGTATGCTGGGCAGAATTGTGGTAATAGCTTCTCATGTATTCCGGGAAGTAATTCGCGATCGCGTACTCTATTTAGTTGGCTTATTTGCCATTTTATTAGTCGGAAGCGCCGGATTTTTACCCCAAGTTGCTGCGGGCACACAAGACAAAATTCTCTTAGATATTGGTTTAGCAGCTATGGGAATTATTGGGTTAATTGTAGCCATTTTTATTGGCACTGGTTTAGTAAATAAAGAAATTGAAAAGCGCACAGTTTTAGTATTAATAGCTAAACCCGTTAGTCCAGCAGAATTTATTGTCGGAAAACATATTGGTTTATCAGCAATATTAGCTGTGTTGTTGATTGCCATGTCAGCTATTTATTTACTAGTGCTGTTGTTTAATCAAGTCAGCTTTTCATTCTTAAGCATTCTGAGTGCAGTTTTTTTCCTGTGGTTAGAATTAAGTTTAATTACTGCTGTAGCCATTCTTCTGGGAGTATTTACTAGTTCTTTAATAGCTACTTTATTGACTTTTGCAGTTTATTTAATGGGACATCTCAGCCCAGATATCGTTAAATTAGGCAGATTAGCGAAAAACCCAACCCTGGAAATAGTGACCCAAGGAATATATTTAATATTACCTGATTTGTCCCGGTTAGATTTAAAAAATCAAGCAGTTTATGGGTTAAATTTACTACCTGATAACCAAACTTTATTCCTCAACTTTATTTATGGAATAGTTTATATTGTATTGCTGTTAGCGATCGCCACCATAATCTTCTCCCGACGACAATTTTAATAGACCAGCTTATAGCATCAATTATCATCATCGGAGCTAAACAGCTTATGGCATTTGAGATTGTAGAATTCAGTGTTTTAAAAGCCTTTAAAGTGCGAATTTCCGAAGTTTTTGGACTGGCAGATCATTACTATCTAGCTGAAGATACTAATTTGGAAAATTCAGTTGGTTGGAGACCAACTGGTTTAGAATTACGCGGAAATGTGAGAGTAACAGCACAAGAAGTTGAGCGCATAGAAAATTTTATTGCTGTTGCCAAATACAGTATCGCCATCAATAATTGCGAGCATTTTGCTAACTATGTTCTTCATGGAATCAATCTTTCCTCTCAACAAAATACTTGGTGGAAGTGTTTAGGCGCAGAAATTGTTAGTCGCTTGCAACCTGTGCAAAGTGTTGGTAGCAATTATCATACTTTTATGGGTCAGCAAATTGCCAATGTTTTGAATGAAAATCTCAGACAAGCAAAAATAGAACAAGCAAACCGAGAACGCATTGAATTTTGGAAATCTAGGGGAGTTGATACTAAATAACGAAAAATTAGCGACCGCTCTTTTTTAGACGATCGCTTTTCCCATACCCTAATCCTTTTTCACCGCCTGATAAGTTTTAAATCCCCCACTAAGATTACGTGCATCAAAACCATTTAACCGCAAAGCACGAGTAGCATAATAAGCACGTTGTCCCACCTGACAGTATACCCAAATAGTTTGATTTGGCGGAATTTCACTCATGCGATCGCGCAACACCGACAAAGGAATATTTTTTGCCCCCTCCACATGACCCGCCTCAAACTCTCCCACCTCACGCACATCTAACAACACCCCATCCAACTCATTTAACTGTTGCCAATGTACCAAAGGTGCATCACCTCTGAGCGCATTTGCCGCAATCATTCCTGCCATATTTACCGGGTCTTTCGCCGCCATCATCACTCATAATTTTTTCACCTCAATATTTGGCAAAATAATCCCCCATAATTGAATTCGTTATATCTTTCTTCACTTATTTTTTAGTATTCAGACTAATGTCAGAAGGTAGAACAGGGAACAGGGAATAGGGAAAGGCAGAAGGAAAGAAGGGAAAAGAGGAAAGGACGAAATATTTATTATCTCTCCTGCCCCCCTGCCCCTCTGCCCCCCTCTGCTCCCTCTGCCCCTCTGCCCCTCTGCTCCCTCTGCCCCCCTGCTCCGAGAGCCCCTTGAGTCCCAAAATTTGATACCCTAGCTTAAATAACATCTTGGGAACAAGTACGAGCGTGGACATTCAAATTGGGCGAGGTAAAGCTGCTCGCCGAGCATACGGTATTGATGAAATCGCACTAGTGCCAGGGCCTAGAACTTTAGACCCCAGTTTGGCAGACACTCGCTGGCACATAGGCGGTATTGAGCGAGAAATTCCCATCATAGCCAGTGCGATGGATGGTGTAGTCGATGTACGCATGGCAGTAGAATTATCACAATTGGGAGCCTTGGGAGTTCTTAACCTAGAAGGAGTCCAAACGCGCTATGAAAATCCAGAACCAATTTTAGATCGAATTGCATCAGTGGGTAAAGAAGAGTTTGTCCCCCTGATGCAGGAACTTTATGCAACACCTATTAAACCAGAGCTAATTGAGCGACGCATCCAAGAAATTAAACAACAAGGTGGTATTGCCGCAGTTAGCGCCACCCCCGCCGGAGCCAGCAAATTTGGTTCAACAGTTGCTAAAGCGGGAGCCGACTTATTTTTTGTTCAAGCTACTGTAGTTTCAACTGCTCACCTATCCCCAGAGTCAGTAACGCCACTAAACTTAGAGCAGTTCTGCAAAGAAATGCCCATTCCAGTAATTTTGGGTAACTGCGTCACTTACGAAGTTGCCCAAAATTTAATGAAAGCTGGCGCAGCTGCAATATTAGTAGGAATTGGCCCCGGTGCTGCCTGTACTTCTAGGGGTGTTTTGGGTGTTGGTATACCCCAAGCCACTGCTGTAGCTGACTGTGCTGCCGCTAGAGATGATTATTATCGAGAAACTGGCAATTATGTGGCAGTGATTGCTGATGGTGGTTTAATAACAGGCGGTGATATTTGTAAGTGTATTGCTTGCGGCGCAGATGGCGTAATGATTGGTTCTCCTTTCGCTAGAGCCAAAGAAGCGCCGGGACGTGGTTATCACTGGGGTATGGCAACTCCTAGCCCAGTTTTACCTCGTGGCACTCGGATTCGCGTCGGCTCTACAGGTACATTAAAACAAATTCTTCGCGGACCCGCTGTACTTGATGATGGTACTCACAACCTATTAGGAGCCTTACAGACCAGTATGGGTACTTTAGGAGCCAAAAACATCAAAGAAATGCAGCAAGTCGAGGTGGTAATTGCTCCCTCTCTGTTAACTGAGGGTAAGGTATATCAAAAAGCTCAACAACTGGGTATGGGTAAGTAGTTTGACAAAGGAAAAATTAAAGTGAGGAAATTTTTCTGTATGCCCTGCTAACCTACCCTAAAACTGATTCTGTAGCCTACAATAGAGAAAGCGGAGACGCATGTTTCCGTTCACTCCTCACACCACACTCCGCCCGGACTAATGTTCGGGCGGTTCCTTATTTAGGGTAGTAATTTTTTCCTATCTCTGTTTTGATTTTAAGAGCCACTCAGAGTTGATCTACCTGTGGATAAGATAACAATAGCTTTTCGGTGTGGTAGAATGCCGAAAGAAATAAAGACAATATTAGGTAAGGAATTGAGGGCATGGCAGCAGCCGCACAAGTTACAGACTCTACTTTTGACGAAGAAGTAGTTGAGAGTGATGTTCCTGTTTTAGTTGACTTTTGGGCTCCTTGGTGTGGGCCTTGCCGTATGGTCGCACCCGTGGTAGATGAAATCGCCGAGCAGTTCGCAGGTCAAGTAAAAGTAGTAAAGGTCAATACTGATGAGAATCCCAATGTTGCTAGCAAATATGGGATTCGTAGCATTCCGACGCTAATGATCTTCAAAGGCGGTGCGAAAGTTGATATGGTGGTGGGTGCAGTTCCGAAGACTACTTTAGCCCAGACTTTGGAAAAGCATCTCTAAACCTCTAGTAACGCTACGCGGAATTTAAAATTCTCTTACTTCAAATTTGTGAGAGTCCAGAGAATAAGCTGTTCAAAAATTTTGAATGGTTTACATATTTCTGCTGTGTTGGACTAATTAGGTCTGAGAAGCTCCCATTAAGCTAAATAGTTGACTTAGGAGACTGGGAAAGCCGCTTTGTTTCCCGCAAGTTTAATTTAGCGTCTTCGATCGCTAGGATTTAAGACGCTTTTAGCATTTGATTGGAAATAATACTGTAATAACCCGATCTGGGGTAAAGTTGTGGAGATTTCCTGTAACCAAAAGCTACATTCGGGACAGGAAACTCGCTACAATATAATACCCGGTGCGATTCGTTCCTGCCAAAATGGAAGGTCAATGACCGAAAGTGTAAGCAGGGTAATGGTTCTCAGTCAATCGTAACGACTCAAACAAATCATTAACAACTTAGTAACCGTAGTGGTGAAATTCCACTCCCACTAGATGCAAGTGGTGAGAGCATATCCCATCCTGGGGAGACTGAGCATCAAACTAGGAAAGCTGGGAAAGTAAGGCGGTATATCGGAACCTGACCCAATAAACTCCGTCACGCACAGTTAGTCATGGTTAGTAAACGAACTTCTTACAGAACCATCGTCAATATTGACAAGCCTAAGCAGGTTATCGGCTTGCCCAAAAGGAAAGGGAAACCCTGCCCAGAAGGGACGGGCATTGGGCATTAAGTTCTACAGCTTAATGCTAGAGAGCATAACAGATTCGGGTATCTGTTAAGTTTGCATCCAAATAGCCCCGGTGGAGAAGAAGAACCTAAAACTAACGACAAACGGTAACTAGGAACGAAGTAACTCAATGCGTTCTCTTAGGTCGGTCGATACCATAAGCAGTCACTCAGGCGCAAGGCACATTGAGTGGGATTGCCTAAGAAGCAAAGGCTCCTGGTAATGCAGGAGATAAGCTGACATAGGCACGTTGAATCGGATGGTAAGGCAGTAAGTAGCAATAAATATGTCTAAAGCCGAACTAAGTTTCAGGTTGGAATTGACTTTCTAGGATTCAACATTCGCCAATACAAAGTGGGAAAAACTCACTATGGAAAAACAGGCGGAAGAAAAAGTCAAATACTAGACTTCAAAACCAACATCAAACCAAGCAAAGAGGCGTTGAAAAAACACACGACAAAAACGGGTAAAATCATCCACGAACACAAGAATCAATCACAGGCATCGCTTATCAAGCACATCAATCCTGTAATCAAAGGGTGGAGCAACTATTACTCGTGTGTGGTCAGCAAGGAAACTTTCTCCAAAGCCGACAAAATCATTTACCAACAACTCAGAGCTTGGGCGGTAAGAAGAAAAGGAAGGAAAGGCATTACTAAAGTAATGAAAAAGTACTTTCACACCGTCAACGGGAGAAATTGGGTCTTCTCAACAAGAGAAGAAAACCCATTAAGACTATTAAGACACGCCCAAACTCCAATAGTTCGGCACATCAAGGTAGTCGGAGATAAAAGCCCGTATGACGGGGACATCATATACTGGGCGCGACCTGAAAAGGTCATCTGTTTTGTGGAACCTTCCCACTGAGGGATTCACAGCCCTCACCCTCATGTAAAAGACTCAACGAGTCCGGTCACGGTCAAGTAGGCAACGAAAAAACCGGAGTGCAGACCACAAACGTAGCCGAAGCTAGCAGCCTAAGCTGGTTAGGAGCAAGAGGGAGTTCTCTAACGGTGAACAAAAGTGAACTATCATTAAAACTGCGTTATTGATGGAGTGACCAAATAAGGCTGATAGGCATTTGTGGGGAGCTTTGATGTTCCAGTATCGTCAAAGCCTGTGAATAACAAAACCCACCGCAGAATAGATAGCACCTAACAGAGAACGAGACAACAGATGAAACAACAGGGTAAACCCTGCAAGGTCTAGGGGAGGTCGATAACCCTAGTAGGTCAAAGGCAACAATGACGGAACCCCTTGAAGGGCAGAGGATGGATGAAAAAGCGAATGCTGATTTGTAATGAATCAGATAGGGGTTCAAAATTTGCCCCTGACCGAAAGGAATAGCAGACTTCATCTGGGTCTTATACGAAAGACAAAGTGAATATGAAATCGAATCTGATGACAAGTTAGATACCGCCATGTTTATGACAGTAAACGGACAAAGGAAACAGCTAGAAGATTGGTGCCAAATTAACTGGCGACAAATAAGAAAAGCTGTGAGAAATCTACGTCAAAGAATCTTTCGTGCCAAACAACTTGGGTTATTTCGCAAGTTACGGAGCTTGCAAAAGTTAATGCTCAGAAGCTACGCAAATCTACTGCTAGCAATAAGACAAATCACTCAAACCAATGACGGTAAAAAGACGGCAGGGATTGATAAGGAGGTTATAAACACCCCAGCACAAAGAGTGAAATTTGTACGTGAGTGGAAGAAAGTAAAACCTAGTCCCACAAGACGGGTAATGATTCCCAAACCAAACGGTAAAAAACGTCCTCTTGGTATCCCTACCATTAAGGATAGAGTCATGCAAACAGTAGTTAAAAACGCACTCTTACCCGAATGGGAAGCCGTGTTTGAAGACAATTCCTATGGCTTTAGACCCGGCAGAAGTTGTCAAGATGCCATAGAACAATCCTTCATCAGGCTCCAAAAAGGCAGAGACAACTGGGTTCTAGAAGCTGATATCAAAGGCTTCTTTGACAACATTGCCCATGAATCCATTCTCAACAGTATTAGCAATTTTCCACAAAGAGAGCTAATAAGAGAATGGTTAAAAGCTGGATTCATGTTCCAAGGAAAACTGAACCCGACTGAACTTGGCACACCACAAGGAGGGGTAATATCGCCTCTCCTAGCCAACATAGGATTGCATGGGTTAGAAACATACATAAAATCCACCAATTCAAAACTTGGTGTGGTGAGATATGCTGATGACTTTATAGTTACAGCTAGGGACAAAGGAAGTCTCGAAAAAGTACAAATCCAGATACAGCAATGGATGAAATCAAGAGGCTTAGAACTCAGTTCCCAGAAGACGGTAATTACGTCAATGTCAGATGG
This sequence comes from Floridaenema flaviceps BLCC-F50, assembly GCF_041929275.2. NCBI lineage: Bacteria > Bacillati > Cyanobacteriota > Cyanophyceae > Aerosakkonematales > Aerosakkonemataceae > Floridanema > Floridanema flaviceps. Next base: position 2,291,819 of record NZ_JBHFNR020000001.1, read on the forward strand.
TTTCGATTTTCTCGGTTTTAACCTAAGACATTATAGCGGTAAACTGCTAACCAAACCATCCAAAAAGAAAGTACTAGCTTTCTGTAAAAGGATTGGCAAGGAACGACATTGCCACGACCACAAAACAGCTTGTGATAAACAAGTGGTTGGCAACAAAGAATTAGAAAGATATATAGAACAAAACCCTTTCTAATCGCCTAAGCCCTAGAAATGGGTAATGCGGTATGTGGTGACAAACACCGGAACAACAAGGAGCCGTGTGCGGTGAAAGTCGCTTGCACGGTTTTGAATGGGAGGGTAGGATGGCGACATTCTACTCGACCCCTAACCCAGAGCGGAATAAATTATGACTATTACACCCTCGTTCAATGCAAATGAGTCTTTGCCAGGAGAGTTGGCAGAGTTAATCAAGCGGCTACCTACGCATAAGTATAAGAAATGGATTGAGCAATCACTGGCTACCTTATTACGGATGGGTAGTGGTGAGATCGATCGCCTGGACTGGAAGATCTTAAGTGCTTCGTTATCAGATCTGGAGCGAGGCTTTAAAACCTTTTATCCCTACCGACATATTCGCAAAGTCACCTTTTTTGGTTCGGCTCGTTTGCCATCAGATACTCCAGAATACCAAATGGCTGTAGACTTTGGTCGTCGCGTCACCGAGTTAGGATTCATGCTGATGACTGGTGGCGGCGGCGGCATTATGCAGGCGGGAAATGAAGGTGCAGGCAAAGACAAGTCTTTTGGTTTAAATATTCAGCTGCCTTTTGAACAGTCAGCTAATCAGTTTATCGATGGAGATTCCAAGTTAATTCACTTTAAGTATTTTTTCACGCGCAAGCTGTTTTTATTACGAGAAAGTGATGCGATCGGGGTTTTTCCTGGTGGTTTTGGGACTCAAGACGAAGTTTTCGAGTGTCTTACCCTATGCCAAACTGGTAGATATGGCCCGGTTCCTTTAATTTTGATCGATCGTCCTGGTGGTGATTATTGGACAGACTGGGATGCCTACGTAGAAAAGCATTTAGTCAAACGGGGATTAGTCAATCCTGAAGATCGCAGCGTCTACACGATTACAGACGATTTAGATGTAGCTTGTGAAGCGATTACCAGCTTTTATCGAGTTTATCACTCTAGTCGTTATGTGGGAGAACAATTTGTCATTCGCCTCAAGTCCGAACTAAAAGACTCAGATGTTGAATGGTTAAATGAGAATTTCTCAGACATTCTGGTGAAAGGACGAATTGAAAAAACCCCAGCTTTCCCACAAGAGACAGGTGACGAAACCTTTGATTTACCTCGTCTAGCAATGTATTTTAATCAACGCGACTTGGGAAGACTTTATCAGATGATTGCGGCTATTAATCGCATGAATCCTACTTCTCCAGAATCGGAACATCCCGAACTTAAGTAAGTAAAAAGAAGGAAGGGAAATGTCGCTATCCATCCCCATCTCTCTATAGGGTGGGGATGGATAGTCAATAATTGCTTTCGACTTGGGGACGGAAACAGAACTAACTTTGTACGACGGTAAAGATTTTACCGAGCTAGCAGTCTATACGGCGGGGTAGTTCATGTAGTATTTAAATTTTCATGACAAAAACATTAAATTTTTTGGGGCAAATCTTCAATAATTTACACGATATGATAAAATTCCGGCTTAAGTTGAAAATTTGGCAATAAAGAGAATGGGGTAACGCTAGCAGGGTAGTGTTTCAGGGAAAATACGTAACTTATCCAAAACTTCATCCTGATATTCCGCAATCTTCACCAAGACAAGTGATGAAGATGTTTGCGACAGTATTAATAACAAGCTCATAAGCCACACTAAAAATTTAGAGTGTCCGCAAAGCTATTACCACTTGATTTCTTTGGTTCTAACTCATTATGTCTAACAAACAAGCTAAAATTAAATTTCCTGTCTGGCGTTATCTCAACCAGCCTTTGTTTAGTTCTAAAACTAAGTTAGTATTAAATCCTCAGAAGTTTTGGTACTTATACAGAATTGAATTATTAGAACGCTGCTTGGCTAAAAAGTGCCAATCAGAAGGTCGTCATTATAATTAAAAATTATTTGGGCTTCTTAGAGCAGTTAGGAGTTCCAGGGGGTCCCGGAACCGTTGGAACTCCTGGAGCAAGAAACCTCCTTAACTCAGAATTCTCTTCCTAACTCAAAACTCTCCCCCTGCCTTCTGCCTAATTGCTCAGTACCAAGTTATCTCGGTGAACTACGGTTTCTGCGCCTGGGTAGCCTAAGATTGCGGTAATTTCTACTGATTGACGACCTTGAATTTTTTTTAGTTCACTACTACTGTAATTAACAATTCCTCTGGCAATTTCTCGACCTGTGGTATCGCACAGTTGCACTGCATCAGAGTTGTGAAATTCACCTTCTACTTGGGTAATTCCGGCAGCTAATAGAGATTTTCCGGCTTTGGCGATCGCATTTACTGCCCCTTGATCCAGATAAATTTTACCACAAGGAACTAAACCGTAAGCAATCCAGCGTTTCCGAGCATTACCAGGTTGGGGTTGAGGTTCAAAATGCGTACCTATTGGTTCTCCGGCGAGAATTTTCTCAATGTTTCCAGGGTTTTTGCCTTCTGTAATCACTGTACGAACCCCAGAAGCAGTAGCGATGCGGGCGGCAGCAATTTTAGTCATCATACCACCAGTCCCCCACTGAGAACCGCGATCGCCTGTTTGCACTTCTAATTCTGCTAATTGATCGATGTGCGTCACTAAAGTAATAGGTTGAGCATCGGGGTGACTGCGAGGATCTGCCGAGTAAAGTCTATCTACATCTGTGAGTAAAAATAGCCAATCTGCCTCTAATAAACTGGCGACTCTGGCGGAGAGTGTGTCATTATCGCCGAATTTTAACTCTTCAATGGCGACGGTATCATTTTCATTGACAATCGGGATGACTCCCAACTTTAATAAAGCTGCAAAAGTGTTGTGAGCATTGATATAGCGACTGCGTTGGACTAAATCGCTACGAGTAAGTAATACTTGTGCGATCGGTTGTTGTAGGGAAGTAAACAAATCATCATAGACTCGCATTAATCTACCTTGTCCCACAGCGGCTACTGCTTGTTTTACCGCTATATTCCGGGGACGTTCATTTAGTCCGAGACGGGCACAACCTACACCCACAGCCCCAGATGTTACTAAAATTACATTGTTTCCCGCAGCACGGAGACGGCTAAGAACTTCAACTAACCCAGCAATTGTGGAGAGAGCTAAGTTACCAGTAGAGGGATTGGTTAAGCTAGAAGTACCAATTTTGACAACTATAGTTTGATTCATAAAATCAATTGATTTTAGATTTTAGATTTTAGATCTTATCCAATAGTTGCATTGACAGACATAACTTCATCTTCTGATCTTCTTTGTGCATCTCCCCTGCTCTTGAGCTCAAGAGCAGGGGAGCTCAAGAGCTCTTGAGCCTATCTGATATGGCGTTTTTTAGCGGGGATAGTTGCGCCGAGAATTTGAGATAGCCAGACTTCGAGAGTGTGAATTGGGTAAGATTGGATTGCTTCTCCGGTAGGGATGATCGGTTCGACTAAAATGGTGAACATTCCCAGACGATTACCTGCTAGGACATCGGTAAATAAGCGATCGCCAACCATTGCTACTTGTTCTATGGGCAAATTCATTTCATTAACTGCCCTTCGTAGTTTGCGACGGGAAGGTTTGCTAGCACCAAAAATGTAGGGCAGATTTAAAGCTTGAGCAATTCTACCAATTCTCGATTCACTCAAGTTATTACTCACCAGCCACAATTGAGCTACTTGACGAATTTCTTCGACCCAGTGTAGTAGTTCATCAGAAGCTTGAGAAACTTTTACAGGTACTAAAGTTTCATCAACATCTAACACCAAACCTTTAAGCTGATAATACTCTAGAATTTCTGGTGTTAACCGGAGAATTGTGCCTTCTAAAATTAAATCTGGCTGTAAGAGTGCGCCCCAAGACATAAGAATTTATTTGGTAATTGGTAATCATTATAAGGGTGATATTCGAGTTTTTAGTGATGAGTTTTGCTTCATAAAAACTGATGCTAACAAAACTCATCACTGTTATACTCTGACTGCCAAATTAACAACTAATTTGGTGGAGCATTTGTCCCTTGGTTCTGTTGTACTCGTTGTCTGCGGATCTCTGCCACAGCTGTTTCATGTTCTGCTAGGGTGCGACTGAAGACATGAGTACCATCGTAACGAGCCACAAAAAACAGATAATCGGTTTTTTCTGGTGTCAGGGTAGCTTGTAAACTAGCTTTTCCTGGGCTGGCGATCGGGGTTGGCGGTAAACCGCGATTCAGATAAGTGTTATAAGGAGAGGGAGTTTTGACTTGCTTAAAAGTCAGGGGTTGATCCGCTGTTTGTTGGATATTTAATCCATATTCAACCGTCGGATCGGCTTCCAGCCTCATGCCTTTTTGCAAGCGTTGGGTAAACACACCTGCAATGAGGGGGCGTTCTGCCGGAATCACCGCCTCTTTTTCTACGATACTGGCAAGAGTCACCCATTGGAGAAGGTTCATCTTAGTTTGTTGGGGATTTTGTTGGTAAATTGGCAGAGCCACTTCCTCAAATCGTTTGAGCATGATATTGATTATTTTTTGGGCACTGATACCTCCGCTGGCTATTTTGTAGGTATCGGGGTACAAAAAGCCTTCTAGATGAGGTAGACCAGTGGGTAGCCAAGGAAATTGATCGCGAGGAATTTGCTTGGTAGCAGCGAGAAATTCTTGAGCGGTAAAAAAGCCTTGGGATTCAAAGTAAGCAGCCATTTGCTTGAGATTTCGACCTTCCGGGATCGTAAAGCTAAGTTGTACCACACTACCTTTACTAATTTGCTCAGCAATTTCTACTAAAGACTGAGTGGGTGAAAGGTGGTAAGTCCCCGCTTTAAATACAGCTTTATTTTGTGTATTTAACCAGCGTGCCCAAAGATCCCAAGCATTACTAGAACGAATCAACCCGGCTGATTCTAAGTAACTACCAATTTGCTTGCTAGTGGAACCAGGGGGAATACGAATTTGTACTGTTTTGTCAACATTTAATGCTTCGTCAGGAGATGACTTAGCTACAGGTGGTGCTGTTGCCCAACTCCACCAAGACCAACCTTGCCAAGCACTTAGCACTATTACGGCGGGAAATAGTGCCAGATAGAAGAAAGATTTAGAGAGGCGTTGCACAATGCTCATCTGCAAATAGCATTAATGGGGAAAAACAACATTGGTGATTAGTATTTAGCCATTTATTAACCCATGACTGGGGCAAGCCCCAGTGGAGGATACGAACCAAATGATAAATGACTTATTGACTAATCACCTATAGTCTCATTCCATTTGGTTAAACAATTGCTCTTCGAGTAGAGGTTGGACTCGCTGATATTCTTCCTCACCGAGTAACTCTGCTTTTCCATCTTCGTTAAAACGACCGAAGAAAATTAAGGGAGATAAAGGAGTGTAGATGCTGTATTCCTTTTCTTCATGGAAAAAGCTGGCTAGTGGTTGCAGTGCTTCTGGTTCTAAGGAGTTACCGTCTTCGTCTTGGATTTCTAACTCCAGTAGTTCTTCTTCGTCAACGGGGGGCAGTTCGCCTTCTACAGTCAAGACGAAGGGAGTACGTTTGAGTTTGAGGTTTTTTTCTGCCAAGACAGCTTGCGCGACTGGGTAAATTTTCTCGATAGTTCCTTCATCTTGAACTACTGATAGTTCCTCAGCTTCTGGATCGCCGATAAAAATATCTATTGAGGCATCAACTGGCAGGAGAACGAGATATTCATCGTCTTCTAGCTCAATATATTCCTCTACGTAGCAGAGAAGTTCGCGTCCTTCTTGATCGATCAAGCTGACGATATCTTCTTCTTCTTGAGAATATAAATTGTCACTGTTGTCAGACATGGTTAGGCTCCAAAGGAGGGGAGTGTTATTGTCGTTTACGACGTTCGTCCAACCATTGTTGCAGAATTATTGCTGCGGCTTTGCGATCGATTAAATTTTTATTTCTTGAGGGGGATCTGTTTTCGGCTTTGAGCAGTTCTTCGGCTTGAAAGGAGGTTAATCGCTCGTCTACATATTCCAAGGGTAAGTTTAAGGCTTTAGCATAACTACGGGCGAGTTTTTGCACTTGTTTGGCTTGGTAGCCCAAGGTGCCATCCATTGAGTAAGGTAATCCGACGACTAAGATTTCTACTTCTCGTTCTGCGACTAGTTGTTGAAATTTTGCCAGGTCGTCGGCAAAGGATTTGCGCTCAATGGTGGTTAATCCGGTGGCGATTAAACCTGTGCGATCGCACCCCGCTACCCCGATCCTCTTCCTACCAATATCCAGCCCCAGTGCAGAGATTTGGGACTTGGGGGCAGGGGGGCAGGGGGGCAGGGGGGCAGGGGAGAGGTTTTGGTTTTCGGTCATAGTTTTAAATCAAGGCAGAAGGGAAGTTTTGAGTTTTGAGTTAGGGAGAGTTGGGTAAGTTTTGAGTTTTAAGTTTTGAGTTTTGAGTTAGGGAGAGTTGGGTAAGTTTTGAGTTTTAAGTTTTGAGTTTTGAGTTAGGGAGAGTTGGGTAAGTTTTGAGTTTTAAGTTTTGAGTTTTGAGTTAGGGAGAGTTGGGTAAGTTTTGAGTTTTAAGCGATCCCCCCATCTCCCCATCTCCCCATCTCCCCATCTCCCCATCTCCCCATCTGCCTATCTCCCCATCTGCCTATCTCCCCATCTTCCTATTTTCCTTGCTCCTCTGCCCCTCTGCTCCTCTGCCCCTCTGCTCCCCTGCTCCCGGAGTCCCCTTCTGGGCTATCGTAGTTGGTAGCCATTTCTCCGGCTGAGGTATGGGAGGGAGTTGATTCTGGGGTAGCTAGTTGACGAGGTGATTTTAACCAAGTCATTCGTCCGGGTACTGGTTGGCGCGATCGTTGTAAGCCTTGCAACATTTCTGCGAGTTGCAATCCTTCCAAGGCGAATTTAGATTCGCGAATTTTGTGCCAAACGGAACGAGACATTAATAGAGTATGGGCGATTCTTTGTGCGCCAATCTGTTCTAAAAACTCTTCGCGTTCTGGTTGGTAGTCTGCTGAGGTTAATTGTAAGGGTTGAGCGGGGAAGTCTTGGGCGATGCGTGCCATTTGGGAGAGCAGTTCTGGATATAGCCAAGTATAGGCGGGGTGAACTGTCATTTCAGCTTTGTGGGGTTCTTTTCCGCTGCGACTGAGTTGGAGTTGGAAGTAACCGATCGCTGCCTTACGCTGGGGTTCAAATACGTAACCGCTGACTACTTCGGTTTGGCTAAACCATTGGCGCATTCCATCGATGAGGGCGCTGAAGAATCCGGTTTTAAAATCTTGGACGTGGCGATCGAATACTTGCCGCACTAATGGTGGCATTGCTGCTGTATCTAATTGATAGAGCAGTTGCGCGTCGGCGTTACTCACTGGGAGTAAGTTGGGTAAATCTGGCTCTCGTTCTTGCAGTTCCGCTAATAATGATGGTGAGATTTCCCAAGCGGTTAACTGCGCTAATGGTTGAAATCCATTTTGCCGATAAAGAGCTAGGGTATTTTTGTCATTAATGTTGACTTCTAGCAACCAAGTGCGTGCTTCCCAGATGGTTTCAAAGCAGTGGCGTAGCAGGAGGGAACCAACTGCTTGGCTGCGGGTTGTGCGATCGACAATTACCCTTTCTACTCGCCAGGTGCTCCGGGTACGATTAAATGGTTTAACTTGAATCATGCCCCTAACAAGTTGTTCTTCCTGAGCAACATAAGCACATAATTCGTAGCGTAATGGGTTAGGAAACAGACTCAAAATTTTCCATAGCCCGTAGGACTGGTTAAGCCGTTCTAGGTGTTCTTTTGTCTCATTGAGAGTTTCGAGGTTGTTTGCCTGTGCGATCGCACTTAGCGCTTCTAAGTCCCGGCGTTGTAGGGGACGGATCGCAACTTTTGGCTCCTGGGGTGGGAATGGGGTCATGTTCACTCAGGCTGTTCTTTTGCCTTGGCTAAGATTATTGCTGTAGTTTCTTGCTTGTTCCAGCCAGATTCTATTACAGCTGGGGAAGGGGTTGTATGTGATTTTCCACCTACAAAACTCCGCCCTTGAAAACGGGTGTTTTATTTGGGGGGGCTGCGGATCTGAGTTAAGCTAAATGATTTGCTTTCCAGTTTCCCGCTGCTTTTGGTTTTTCAGACTGGTAGGTATTACCAGTTTTAGTGTAACACTCGAACAGGGTGGGTTTTATTGGGTTAACATATCGAGACTTTGCAAGTATTATTACTTAATTAAATATTTATTCGTTTTAAAGCTTCTGGGGAAGGGTATCTATGAGCTTTAGCTTTAATTAAATAGCTTTCCGAAACGATCGCCTTTTTTTCATTAGTCCACTGTTTGATTGTTTCTTTAGAAGTAATTTCTACTTGCCAATCTCTAGCTAGTTGTTCTAAACTATTTCCGTGTCTTTTTAAAACAAAATCCCACGCAGCTTTGTAGCCTGGTTGGGTTTCTTCAAGACTCAAAAATATTTGCAACAATGATAATCTGGCTTCTGAGGTTAGCAACAAACTGGGATCTACCTTTATATCTGGTGTTTGTGCTTGCGCCCAGTTTAATTCATTGTCAGTAAAATATCCTACTAATTGCCTACTTTTGGCTATTGGTGCGGCTAAATTTTTTGCTTTAGCATCAATTTGTTTTAACCATTCTGGATCGAAAACATCGGGAATATAAATATATTCATTTCTAATTGGCGGTGTAACTTTGGCAAAATCAAGTATTACCGTGTATGGCATTCCCCGATCCCAAAATAGTGGGGCTGTCCAGGCTCCAAGGGCGTTAAAATTCCAATTTTTTAGTTTCTTTAAGGCAGTTTCTCGAAACACTGCACGATCTTCACCATATTTTTCATTTACAAATAGAGAATAAACTAAGGGATATTCAGGATTGACGGAAGTGACACCTTTGTAAAAAAATGGTTTGCCATCAGGATCGATAAACCACCAGCGTCCTTGAGTGGATTTTCCTACGCGGAAAAAACCCTCTTTTCCCACTATTGTTGTTGCATCGATGCGTACTTGTTCTAAAGGAGTAAGGGAACTGCCAATTACTAGATTTACTAGGGGAGGTAAAAGCGGAATTGCGATCGATGTTAACAAAGCAATTACGAAAGTTACAACTAAAGGATAATTTTTTCCCATAGGCAATCCTAAATTGAGTCATGTATTGAATTTTTTACTAATAAACATTAGTCAGATTGACAATCTTGATTTTGTGCTAAAAGCCGATCGACTTTGTTTTCAATAGCCGTAAGTTTCCGAAAAATTGTGGGACGATCTTCATCAACAGAAGCTAGTAAATTAGCCATCCCCTCTTGTAAATTGGTCAAACGTTCCACTATATTTTCAAGTCGTACCATTCCTTCTTGAAGCCGTATCATTCCTTCTTGAAGTTCTTGTCTTTCATTACGAGCTTCTACCATTGCATCTAGCATAGCTTGAGCAGTCCTAGCATTACTTTCAACAAGTTGCTTCAGTTCTTCATTAGTCATATTTTTTATACGGATAACAATCTTCTATTTGCTAATATTAAGTGTAACACTTGATGATTAAGAAAAGATTTATATTCATTTAATCAAATGAGGACTTTATCGACTTTATAAAAAATGCAAAACTTTCTTGCTTCACTTAAATGCTCACAAAATCGTTATCCCATAACATACTGTCTCCTAAATAGCGATAAAGTAACTAATATAACGAAGAGATAGATTAGGAGAATACTTGATGTTGTCAGCTTATCGTCAGCAGGTAGAAGAACGGGCGAAATTGGGTATTCCGCCGCTACCGCTTTCGGCGCAAGAAACTTCGGAACTTTGTGAGTTACTGAAAAATCCGCCTGCTGGGGAGGAGGAGTACTTAGTAGAATTATTGCGCGATCGCGTTCCTCCCGGTGTAGATCCTGCTGCTTACGTGAAAGCTGGATTTCTCACCGCTATTGCCAAAGGCGAAATTACCAGTCCGCTGATTGCTCCTGAGTGGGCGGTATATTTGTTAGGGACGATGGTAGGTGGTTACAATGTGCAATCTTTGATTGAATTGTTAAAGGCGAAAAATCCGGCGATCGCTTCTCATGCAGCCTCAGCTTTAAGCAAAACATTGTTAGTTTTTGATGCTTTTAATGATGTAATTGAACTGGCAGATGTTAACCCTTATGCTAAACAAGTGGTTGACTCTTGGGCGAATGCAGAATGGTTTACTAGTCGCCCGAAATTGCCAGAAAAAATTACGGTAACGGTGTTTAAAGTGCCAGGGGAAACTAACACTGATGACTTATCTCCTGCGCCTCATGCTACCACGCGCCCAGACATTCCTTTGCACGCTTTAGCAATGTTAGAAAGTCGGATGCCTGGGGGTTTAGAAACGATTGCCCAATTGAAGGAAAAAGGACATCCTGTTGCTTATGTTGGGGATGTTGTTGGTACTGGATCTTCGCGGAAATCTGCGATTAATTCGGTGTTGTGGCATATCGGTAATGATATTCCTTTTGTGCCGAACAAACGGGCGGGGGGATATATTTTAGGAAGTGCGATCGCTCCCATCTTTTTTAACACAGCTGAAGATGCAGGTGCATTACCCATTGAATGCGATGTTACCAAGCTAGAAACAGGCATGGTAATCAACATTTATCCTTACAAAGGAGAGATTACCAACGAAGCAGGAGAAGTAATTTCCACCTTTACTTTAAAACCCGAAACTATCCTCGATGAAGTGCGTGCGGGTGGGAGAATTCCCCTATTAATTGGACGCAGTTTAACCGACAAAACTCGCGAAGTTTTAGGATTAGAACCCAGCGAATTATTTGTCCGTCCCACACCTCCAAAAGACACAGGCAAAGGCTTTACTTTAGCACAAAAAATGGTCGGTAAAGCTTGCGGTTTGCCAGGGGTTCGTCCGGGAACTTCTTGCACACCAATCATGACAACTGTTGGTTCCCAAGATACCACAGGTCCGATGACCAGAGATGAGTTAAAAGAACTCGCTTGTTTAGGATTTAGTGCAGATTTAGTAATGCAAAGTTTCTGTCATACTGCCGCATATCCTAAACCAGTTGACGTAAAAACTCACAAAGAATTACCTGATTTTATGGCACAACGGGGCGGTGTTTCTTTACGTCCGGGAGATGGCATTATTCACTCTTGGTTAAACCGGATGTTGCTACCCGATACTGTGGGAACAGGTGGCGATTCACACACTCGTTTTCCATTAGGAATTTCTTTCCCCGCAGGTTCAGGTTTAGTAGCTTTTGCTGCTGCTTTGGGTGTCATGCCTTTAGATATGCCAGAATCAGTTTTAGTGCGTTTCAAAGGTGAATTGCAACCAGGAATTACGCTGAGAGATATTGTGAATGCAATTCCTTATGTAGCAATTCAAAAAGGTTTGCTAACTGTCGCCAAACAAAACAAGAAAAACGTCTTTTCCGGGCGAATTATGGAAATCGAAGGTTTGCCCGATTTAAAAGTTGAGCAAGCTTTTGAATTAACTGATGCTACCGCCGAACGTTCTTGTGCTGGTTGCACAATTAAACTGAGCATTGAGACAGTTTCGGAATATATTCGTTCTAATGTGGCGCTGATGAAAAACATGGTAGCTAGGGGTTATCAAGATGCCCGAACTATCATGCGTCGTGTGGCAAAAATGGAGGAATGGTTAGCAAATCCGGTGTTAATGGAAGCTGATGCTGATGCCGAATATGCCGAAATAATTGAAATTGATTTAAATGAAATCAAAGAACCAATTGTAGCGGCTCCAAATGACCCGGATAATATTAAGTTATTGTCGGAAGTTGCTAACGATCCAGTGCAAGAAGTATTCGTCGGTTCTTGTATGACAAATATCGGTCATTATCGCGCTACTGCGAAAGTTTTGGAAGGTGAAGGTGCGGTAAATACTCGGTTGTGGATTTGTCCGCCAACTAGAATGGATGAAAAGCAGCTGAAAGAAGAGGGATATTACGGAATTTTTGGTGCTGCTGGTGCGCGTACAGAAATGCCTGGTTGCAGTTTATGTATGGGTAATCAAGCGCGTGTTGCTGATGCAACAACTGTGTTTTCAACTTCTACCCGGAATTTCAATAATCGCATGGGTAAAGATGCGCGAGTTTACCTTGGTTCCGCTGAGTTAGCTGCTGTTTGTGCGCTGTTAGGAAGAATCCCAACTGTGCAGGAATATCTCGATTTGGTGGCGAAGAAAATTAATCCTTTTGCTGGTGATTTGTATCGCTATTTGAATTTCGATCAAATTACTGGTTTTGCGGATGAAGGACGGGTGATTGCGTTGGAAGATATGCCCAAGATTGAGGATATTTTGGGGATGCCTGTGAAGGCGGGTAAATAGTTAAATTAGGGTGGGGTTTTTTTTGCCCACCTTATTCTGTATGACTAACTTGCGGCAAACAGAGCAAAGCAAGTTAAAATGAGGTACAAAATGGTGAAAAATTTAAAAAGTTACTGATATGAAGTCTCTGCAAAACTACACTATTGTTATTCGTCCCGATGACAATGGCACTTTTGTGGCATATATCCCAGCAATTCCTGGTTGCCATGCTTGGGGACAAACACCAGATGAAGCGCGTTCTGAACTTGTCTATGTGTTCGAGATGATTCAAGAAGAATACCAAGAACAAGGACTTATGATGCCTGAAGACGTTAAGTTGGTGGTTGCCAATGCCAGCTAAAGCGAGTGAGTTGGAAAAAGTTGCCCGGAAACTGGGGTTTGAAAAAGTACGCCAGAAAGGTAGTCACGCCCGTTGGAAGCATCCAGATGGAAGAGTAACTACAATACCTATTCATGGTAATGCTGAAATTGGTAGTTGGTTATTTTATGAAATTCTCAAACAAATAGGGATTACTGAGGAGGAGTTTAATTTATTGCGATAATTAGGAAACTGCTTGATAAAAATTTTTATGAGTAAGGAGATTAGGTATGATTCAGAAAGCGATCGCAAATCCAAATAGTCTCTACGAAAAAGACTTTTATCTGTGGATAGAAACTACTGCTCAACAGTTAAAAGAAGGCAAATTTGATGAAATAGATTTGACTAATTTAATAGAAGAAATTGAAAGTATGGGCAGAAGTGAAAAGCGAGAATTGAAAAGTCGTTTAATTGTGCTTTTAATGCACTTGTTAAAATGGCAATATCAACCAGAAAAACGTAGTGAAAGTTGGCGTAGTACTATCAGCGAACAGCGTATTTGTATAGAAGGATTATTAGAAGATAGCCCCAGCTTAAAACCTATAATTTCCGAAGTGTTTGATGATTGTTATCAAAAAGCTCGTCTGAAAGCAGCGGATGAAACAGGAATTAAGTTAAACTTTTTTCCAAAAGAATCACCTTTTACTTTAGAAGAAACGTTGCAAACTAGTTTGTTAAATTGATAGAATCTTATAGACAGGGCGCTACAGTGGAGATGTAAAAGTTGGTTTTGCTATGCCTGCTAAAGACATTTACCATGATGCTGTTAAAAATGCTTTAATTAAGGATGGCTGGACTATTACTGCTGATCCCTATCCGATTAAATATGAAGAAGTTAAACTGTTTGCAGATCTCGCTGGTGAAAAAACTATTTCTGCTAGTAGAGAAGGAGAACAAATCGTTATTGAAATTAAAAGTTTTCTGAGTCTCTCTCCTATGCGTGATTTGGAAACTGCATTAGGTCAATATCTCATTTATCGGGCATTGTTATCGATCGACCATCCTGATTATCAATTATATTTAGCGATCGGTAAAAAGATTTCCTCAGAATTTTTCCAAAAAATAGCTATCAAATTTATTCTAGAAACATATCAAATTGCATTATTAATTGTTGATTTCGATAAAGAGGAGATCGTCCAATGGAAAAAATAATTAACTATCAAAATTTGATTAAGCAAATTTTAACTGAATACGAACGTATTTCAGCACAAGTTCCTGTTCCTGATGTGGATGAAGTGTTAATGTTTGATGATGAAAGAAAACAATACCTTTGGTTTAATATTGGCTGGAAACAAGGGAAAAGAGTCAAAGGGATTTCTGTTTATATTCGGATTAAAAATGACAAGATTTACATTGAGGAAGATTGGACAGAGGAAGGAATGGCAAATGAGTTATTAAGATTAGGCGTTCCCAAAGAGGATATTGTGTTAGCTTTTCAACCTCCAGAGGTGAGAAAGTTTACTGATTTTGCTGTAGTCTAAACAGGATTTATGCGGGTCACATTCAATGGAAAGTTGTACTTTTGTTATGGAATTTAAACATTTTTTTAAAATGCTCAAAATAACCGTTTTTCTCTCTTAGAAATCGTTGAATAATGTCATGAGAGCTTTTGGTTATATTCTGCGGGTCTATTAAATGGGTAAAATTCAATTCCTCAATCTCATTTCTAGGCTTGAGTTTTCCTTCTGCTTGAATATAAAAAACCTTATGTGAGTAATAAGTACTTTCGTGAGTAAATAAAAAAATAACTGATTGTGCATCCAGGTTTGTTTCTTCTTTCAACTCCCGTATAGCTGTGATAATACGAGGTTCATTTTTCTCTGCTTGTCCTCCGGGGAGTATAAAAAGATTACCTTTCATTTTGGTGAGTAAAATCCCATTTTCGGTCTCAATAATGACCGTTCCTCGCCGAGCTTTATTCATTTTATTTCTGCAATTAAGGTATGATATATAAAGTGTAAGTATAGGTGTTAATATATCAATTGTCAATTATTTGTTGATGGTTTTTTACCACATTAAAAATGAAGATACACGGATTCTTAATTAACCCGAAGTCTAAATTTTAAAGGCTTTTATGTACTAAAATTAACATACGAGCAAATATTGGAGTAGCTGTATGTTGCTGCAAGAACTCAAAGGGGAAATTGGTAAGTTGTCTGATTTTCGATCGGTGAATAGAGCACAGGCTACGCGATCGCACTTTTCACTCCCCAAATGCGTTGGCGTAGCCTGCCGTAGGCGTATCGCACTTTCACCCCACCAAAGTTATCCTAGATTCAGGTATGAGACAGGGAAAAACTAATGACTGTACATGATGAAACCATAGCAAAAATTCGCCAATTACCAGAATCTCTAGTACAGGAAGTGAATGATTTTGTAGAATTCCTACTAATGAAACACAATCGGGAATTGGAAGAAATGGTCGAATCAGATTTTGCTAATTATTTGACCAATTTAGAAGATTATGAAGAACGTTTGGCGCTCTTAGAAATTCAGTGGTGACAGTGACGCGGGGAGATGTGGTTTTATGCGATCTTAATCCAGTTATCGGTACAGAACAATCTGGAATTAGACCAGTAGTGATTGTCCAAATCGATCGCGCTAGAGTAAATATCGTATAAATATGATTAACTAACAGGTGAAGCAATGGAATTTTACACGGTGGTACTCAGGCAAAGCGGAGGTTATTGGGTGGCTTTGTGTTTAGAGAATGGATTAGTAGGACAGGGAAGTAATCCAGATGACTCTATTAGTAAACTTAAAGAGGCTATAGAGTCTTTTCAAGATGTTTGTCAAACGGAAACAAATGTTTATAGCGCTCCAATTTCTATCGAAGAATTGCATGAATTTTTATTGATTGAAAGCGAAAATGTTAGTTCAGATAGTTATGAATTAAGGAAAGTTTATGCCTAAAAATATTCCTTCCCTTAAACCTAAACAGCTAATCAAGATTTTGGAAAGAGGTGGCTGTACGTTTTATAGAGAGGGAAAAGGCGATCATTGTTTATATATTCGTGAATTTGAGGAGCAACGGAGAATTGCTCCTATTGATATGGGTGCGGGAGAAATGTCACCTGCTTATGTGTTGCGGATTTTTAGGCAATTTGGATTTAGTGATGAAGAAATTGAGAGTCTTTTAAGGTAGAAGTTGTATGTCGCTATTTGAATATAACACAGGCTATGCGATCGCACATTTCACTCCCCAAATGCGCTCGCCAACAAAATTACCTTTCTGAATTTCCGCTATTATCGGTTCAACATCAGCACGAATATGGCGATATTTCTTTGATAACCGATATAACTCATTTTCAAATTCATTAGTAAATCTGACTGAAATTTGATGGAAATTATTAGTCATCTATTCTTTCCCACAATTCAGAAATAGGTCGCGTTTGTCCGGCTTTTACTTGTTGTAAAGAGCGTCTTATACTTGCTTTAATTTCTGCAACAGGGGTATCATCAGGATCGGATTCAGAGTCAGACTCATTAGTTAATAAAACAATCACTTTAACCCGACTTGGTGTAGTAATATTTAAATTATGATCTAAAATTATTTGACCTTCTTCATCAATTGTTCCCATCACTTCAAAGGCTTGCATTGTAGTATTTCCTCAAATAGTCAAGTTAATTAATTTCATCATAACAGGTGGTATTGATTTGTTAAATGCGATCGCTATTCTAAACTAACCTAGAACCTGCATTATGGTGCAATAATAGGGAATAGGGGCAAAACCAAACAACTAATAAGCGGGAGTTGAGCAATGGTTTCAGTTTTAGATAAACCATTTGGTGCGCCAACAGAAGAAAAACTGGTGGTTCTATACAACATTTCCTGGGAACAGTTCAAAGCTATAGAAACACAGCTGGAAAACAACTCTGGTGTGAAGCTTTCATATTTATCAGGGGTAATGGAAATTATGGCTCCAATAGGCGATCGACACGAATTTGTCAAAACAACTTTTGGCTATCTATTGGAAGCTTATATGAGAGAGAAGGGTATTCGATTTTATGGTCGTGGTGGATTTACTTTAGAAACAGAAGGTAAAGCTTCCGGCACTCCCGACGAATCTTATTGTATTGATAGTAATAAAGAAATTCCTGATATTGTGATTGAAATTATTGTTACCAGTGGAACAATAGACAAGTGTGAGCTATACAAATCTAAAAGAGTTCCTGAAGTCTGGTTTTGGAAATCTAATCAAATCAGAATATTTCGCTTCAATGAAGAATTTGGTGAATACGAAGAAGTTTCCCGTAGTGCTTTTTTGCCGGATTTAGACTTATCTTTATTATTGCGCTACCTTGCATATCCCGATCAGTATGATGCTGTAAATGAGTTCATCCGGGCTATTCGCAAAGAATAAGGTTTGATGGTGTATTTCTTATCATGTTCGGCAAGATAAAATTTTATCAATTTTGGGAAAAATTTTTCAGGTATTCTCGAAAAACCGGAGATAAATCAAACGCTATTTAGCTAATCAAGATTTTGGAAAAAGGTGGCTGTAGATTTTATAGAGAGGGAAAAGACGATCGTTGTTTATATGTTCGTGAATTTGAGGATGAGCGGAGAGTTGTTCCTATTGATATGGGGGCGTGAGAAATGTTATAATTAATTACCAAAAAATAGCATACCCGATATGTTCGCTATGTCTTCCGTAGAAATCACACAAGCTATTTCCCAAATATCAGAATTATTCGATTTAGCTTTAAATGGAGAAGAAGTAATTATTACAGAAAATCAACAGCCTTTATTAAAATTAGTTCCACTTGGGCCAAAATCTCAACGTCCTCCTTTATTTGGCACGGATAAAGGAATCATTTCTATTTCTGATGATTTTGATGCACCGTTAGAAGAATTTGAAGATTAACGATGCAAGTTTTATTAGATACTCATGCACTTATTTGGTTTTTCTCTGGCAATGCCAAACTTAGCGATACTGCTAGAAATTTAATAGAAGATATAAACAATATAAAATATATCAGTGTGGCGAGTGCTTGGGAAATGGCAATCAAGATTTAAATTTGATGATAAATATTATAATTAAATTCAGCAAATTTCCCCTATAAAATCCCAAATCTAAAATCGAATGACTGTATTTCCTTATGACCAATTTGCGAAAGACTATCTGAAAGAATTGTTATTACCATTAGGAGAAGTAGAAACAAGTCGTAATATTGCTGGTGAAGTTCGGGAAATCGATGTTTGGTTTGCACCTACGGCACCAGTCACATCTGCAACCGAATTGGGATTACTAGGACGTTTGGCAGCTACATCGGCGATTTTTGAACCTTTTCGTAATGCGGTTAACCTGGAGGACGTTCGTAGCTGTATGGGCAAATTGTTTGATGTTTTTGCTTTTTTGGCACGTCAAGCAAGACGAAATGATACCCATGTTGAGGAAACAGATTTACCTCATCTCTGGATTATTTCTCCTACTGCATCAGAGTCGCTATTGGCAGGTTTTGGAGCTACACTTGATGTAGATAACTGGGGCAGCGGGATTTATTTTTTCCCTGCACATTGGAAAGGCGCAATTGTCGTTATTCACCAATTACCACGAACGCCAGAAACACTTTGGTTACGAATTTTAGGGAAGGGGAAAGTGCAGCAACAAGCAATTGATGAATTGGCAGCACTTCCAGAAAATGATCCGTTACGGGGTGTGGTGTTGGAGTTGTTAAGTAACCTCAAGACTATATTAGAGGTAAACCAAAATTTAGAACCAGAGGAGCAAGATTTAATTATGCGCTTGTCACCACTTTACGAACAACGTTTAGCTGAAGCTACTCAGCAAGGTATTGAGCAAGGTATTGAGCAAGGTATTGAGCAAGGTATTGAGCAAGGTATTGGGCAAGGTGTTCGCCAAGGACAGCGAATTTTTGTGGAAAATTTGTTGAGGGCGAAATTTGGGGAATTGGATGAGGAACTAACGGCAATTATTGAGCCTTTGTTGGCATTACCGCCAGCAGATTCTACTACTTTGTTATTGCAATTGTCTAATTTATCCCGTGCGGAATTGTTGGCTAGGTTTAATTAGGTTTTGGAGGTTGAGAAAACTGGGTTTCTGAGGTATAGTTTGTGGGGGGTAGGGACACGGCATCATTAATATTTGCCACTCCTACATTATCTCTTTCATGCCGTGTCCCTACTTCTCACATATTCTCGAAAAACTGGAGATAAATTAAACGTTATTTTCTCGCATTCTATTGGTTTAAGTAAATAACGTTTATTCAAGGATTGTAACCCATTAATCAAATCTGTTGACGACAAGGATAAACTTTGTCTTAATTCTTCTCTTGATGTTGGTTGATTAAATTTACTTAATTCTAAAAGAATCTGTTGTTTTAGCACAAAAAAAATCTGAATTATGCCTTCTTCCTTTTATTAGCCAATTATTAGAATCTTCATTTCATCAACAAAATCTTAATTTTGTTAAAATCGCTCAAATGTTTGATATTGGCTTGAGAGTAGAAGCCAATTTATTTGAATCTTGGCAGTTTGAGGGTGATTTATTATCATCAGTTGAATTAATTAGAAAAAAATACAATATATGTCTGTAAAATTTTCTTATTTAACAGTCCGTTATCCAAAGAGTTTGTAAGGTGCGTCAGAGCCAAAAAATTTATTGATGAGATAATCAAGTTAACTATCTGACGCACCCTACAAAGTTTTTTTGGTTTGATGCGATCGATACGCCTACGGCAGGCTACGCCAACGTACATTTTATCCAATAAATGCGATATTAAATCTGGTTGGAAGAGAGGTTATTTAGTGCGATCGCACTAGTTAACGTCGCTTTAATTTCTGAAACTTAATCACACTACTAATACCGATTTTACTTGCTCAGTAAAAGCTGGAGCAATAAACCTTGAGCTATCTTCTAAACTCACATAACTTAGATTAACTGCTAATTGCATCACCTCAACCAAAAACCTCCTTAACTCTCCTAAAACTTGCTGTTTATCCAACTCATAATCCTGTTGATTATGCGGATTACCAAATTCCCTTAATTGGCAATGAATTTGCTCATCTATCGGCGTTAAAATCACTGTTAGATGATAACTTTCGGCAAAATCTATACGAATAGTTTTACCTTGTTCTAATTCCCCAATTTGTTCGGGTAAGCGATCTTCCAATAACATACAAATATCAGGGTCGAAAAACACAGTAAACTGGATTTCACCAATTTTCACAATTACTTGACGATCGCACTCATAACAAAAACGGCGCAACCCTAATTCAAAATCAGATAATTCACCCAGAGGATCGTCAGGTGGTAAGGCATAATTTTCTAAATTGCGATCGGCAATTTTAAAGTGAAAATTATTGGTTTTTTTCATGCTAACTTACCTCGCTTTCTTTAGATTTTTCTTTAGGTTTAACTATTGGATAAGCATATTTAATTGTTCCATCAGCATTTCTGCCTATTTCAACATAATAAACATTTTCAGTAATCCTGCCGTCAGGATGATAAACTCTGCCAATTGGACGATTAAATTTAATAATATACTGCCCATAATATTTAGGGATTAACTTTTCAGCTATTACCCAATCTTGCTCATTTAACCATTGTCCCTGATCCCGATTTTTACTGGCTGCCCTCCCTTGTAAATTACTAGATTTGAGTTTAGAACCATGATGCCGGATAATATGATCGTAAGCCTTAGTTGATTTAGGGTTATCCCATTGTGGCTCTTTACCACTACCACGCCAAATACGATCGCTCCCTACCTCAACTGTTGAATCAATAATATCTGCTGCAACAATTTCAATAGATTCTAACTCCTGCGATGCCAATAAATTCTCCTATTTTTAAAATTTGATAGCGCAATTATAACAAAAAAATATATAGTTAGGATTCACCTCTTTAAATTATCTGCGTTTGTTGTATGCAATTGCCCATTTCGTAAGTTGCGTCAGCGCAAAAAAGTTATTGATGAGATAATCAAGTTAACTATCTGACGCACCCTACAAAGTTTTTTGGTTATATGCGATCGATACGCCAACGCACTTTTCACCCAACAAATGCGCTGTTAAATCTGGTTGGAAGAGAGGTTAGTTAGTGCGATCGCTCTTTTTAAAGCGCAATTCGTTTAGAAGGCAAAGGAATCGGCTTTTTACCACTATCATAAACAGTTTCTATCCATAACTCTCTCGCTTCATTAATATTTTCTATCGCTTCTTCTAAGCTTTCTCCCTGACTCATACAACCTGGAAGATCGGGAATAATTACTGTGTATCCTCCATCATCTTCTGGGTAAATAGACATCGGATATTTTAAAGAGAGATAATATTCTAAAGGTTGATGTTCTAGCTGAGAATTAGTTGTCATCTTTCCAGTTTTCTAAATCTAGTAATCTAATGGTTTCTTCAATATAAGTTCGTTTAACTTTTTTCCCGCCTTTTTTAGGGATAATAATAACTTCTCCTTGTTCATTCTCAAAGGAATGATGACTTCCCCGCGATCTAACTTCCTGATAACCGAACGCTTCTAAAACATAACTAATCTCTTCAAATCTGGCTTCAGGAGGACGGGAAAGAAGGTATTCAATTAATTTACTTAATTTACCCATTGGCAAATTGTAGCATTTTTTAAACTAGGTGGGCTTGGTTGCTGGAGTTGGTAGCGTGCGATCGTTGTAAGTTATTAATCGTTTGAATATCTTCTGCTAAATCTTCTTCAGTGTAGGGTAAGTAAGCTTGTTCTTGTTTCAAGAATTGATATGTTTCCCATCGGGAAGAAAAGTTCAGCATTCGGTGAACTTCGGCTGCTCCAATCCTACCTTGGCGATAATAATCGGCTGCAATCAATTCTAAAACTCTGCGGGAAATGTTGGTGCGTTGCAGTTGTAGTTTATTGGCGATATCATCGGGAAGTTCGAGGGTAATTTGCATAAGTTTTGCTAGTAAGGCTTATGTTTAAAAGGATAGCGTTTTTTGGCAGAGGTTTGGATGATGTGTGTTTGTTATATGCGATCGCCCATCTCATACTTTCCATCAAACCAAAAAAGTTATTGATGAGATAATTAAGTTAACTATCTGACGCACCCTACAAAGTTTTTTGATTTGATGCGATCGATCGCACCACAGTTACTCATATACTTCACTTCTATGAGCAATCAAAATTACAATCACTCGACCTTCTTCTTCTTCAATATCAGAAGCAACATTTTGTTCAATGTAATAAACTACTCTATAATCACCCACACGGTAACGGTAATAACCAGCAAAATTGCCTTTTAAAGCCTTAATATTTGGATGATTTCGAGGATCTTCTTCAAGTCTTTCAAAGCATCTAGCTAACTTTTTAGCTAAGGGAAGATTAACAGCTGCATAAAAATTTTCTGCTTCAGAGGACAACTGAACTCTATACATCGTCTCGTACTTTTCGCCAATCAGTCACCCTTCCCGCAGCAACATCCTGTTTTCCCCGCTCAAAAGCTTCAATAAAACCGGGAATTTCTAATAATTCTTCTGTTGCTTCATTACTCTCGCGTTCTGCTAAATAAGCTAAGAAATCAGCGGCAACACGCAATCGTTCGGGGGATAATCGATCGACGTATTCCTTAACTTGAAGGCGCATTTGGTCAGTATTCATTGGTAATAACAGTTTGATTATTTCATCATTTTAACCTGTAACAGCAGATGTTGGAGTAGCTGTATGTTGCTGCAAGAAGTTAAAGAGGAAAAGGTGAATAGATCACAGGCTAGGCGATCGCGCTAAATTAATAACATAACTATCAAAACCAAAACTCTGATGAAAGCTGAAGATTACCCATTTGTAAAAGAGTTGATCGTTGACATTGAAGGTACAATCCAAAAAGTTGTGATCGATTTTAGTGATTATCAGCATCTTCTAGAAGCGATCGAAGATGAAGGATTGATCCGCGCTATGAATGAAGTAAAAGGCGAAACTGGGCTTACTTTAGATGAAGCATTAGCAGAACTGGAGAAAGAGTGAATACAGAGTATCTACCTAGTTTTGTGAAAGATCTCAAAGCACTGAAAGTACGCCTGTTTTTGAGTCTATTAAAGCACTGGTTTTTGAAGAGATACCCAACCTACCTAGTTTTGAGGATCTCACCAATTTGAAAAAGCTAAAAGGATACGAAAATGCTTATCGAATTCGTGTCGGTGATTATCGCATTGGTTTTACATTTGATAGTGAAACAGTCATATTTTACCGGGTACTACACCGAAAGGAATTTTATCGCTATTTTCCTTAAATGCGTTGGCATAGCCCACCGTAGGTGTATCGTACCACACTTACGATAGGTGAATAGAGTACAGGCTACGCGATCGCACATTTCACTCCCCAAATGCGATCGCCAATCTCACCATTTAAATCACACCAAAAAAGTTAGTGTCTTAGGATGATTATGTTAAACCTGTTTTTAGTGAGTCTAATTCGCGATCGATATTTTCTTTGCAACCATTTAACAAAGTTAGTTGCGATCGCTTAGTAGTAACATCTAAAGGCGGTTCCGGCATTTGAAAATTGATGATTTTCTCAGCATTTTCCTGATATTTTACTAACTTCTCAAGAGATTCTTTGCTAAAGCGAATTAAATAATCTTTTGCAGCATCGGTATATAGTTGTAATAGTTGATTGTGATAACTTTGTTCTGTGGTTTGTTGATTGTCATTGTTAAGGCTTTTATTCAAAATATAAGCGGCACTACCAACAACAGCAGCACCCACTGGGCCACCCAAAACCCAACCTAAACCAGTGGCGACACCTACCGAAGCAGTGTCAGCAAAACTGTCAGAATTGGTTGGTTTATTTGGCAAATTTACTTGGGGGTGAGTCGGGAATGTAATTGAGAGAGTTTCGGGTTGAGGACGATTGAAAAATTCGCTAGCTTGCGTTACCCATTTGACAATTGATTCTTGTAATTGAACTAATTTTGGTTGCAAAAAATTTCTTTCCCAATTGCTAAATTGACCTTGTTGCAGTGCCGCAGTAGCTTCCGATTGATAGCGATATAAAAGTGTTTGCTCGTCTAGCCAGTTGCGTAATTCTAAAACACTCGTTATAAAACCTTGTTTAATTAGTTTCTCTGCTTTTTGTTGAATCTCAATTTTGGCGTTGTGTTTGTTTTCAATAGTTTCTAATTCACTGGCGATGTTTTGTGCTTTTGCTTGCAAGGATTGTTTGATTTGAGTGGCAATTGTTACGACACGGGGTAAACGAATATCTTCCATTTTTTCCTGTTTTGCTGCCAAAATACTTTGCAAAGCAGATTCAAACATAACTAAACCGCTACTTTGTGCGGCTGCAACATCGCCTTTTAATCTCGATCTTAAGGCGGGAAGTGCATCAACTCGGTAAAGGTTACTGATGTTTGAAGGTAGATCTGCACGAAAGCTTTCTGCTACAAATCGCAAGCGTTTGTAAACTTCTTTTTGGTCTTCTGCTTCCAATAGATTGAGAAAGTTAACAACAAAAACTATGGTTTTGATGCCTCTATCAATTAACCAATCATGCAGTTTTTCTCGTTCGGTTAAAGTCATCAATTGACGACTATCTAATACTTGAATAATTAAATCTGCTGTTAGCAGTTTGTCACGAACTAATTTATCTTGCGCTTCTCTGTCGTTTGTTCCTGGTAAGTCGAGTAATTCAACATTATTTTGCAGGAGTGGATGAGGACAAAAAACTTGCACTGAGGCGACATCTTCTCGCATTCTTCGATCGCCATCTAAAATAGCAAATTCTTTAAGAATTTCTGTGCCATTTTGATTAATTTGTCTGCCATCTATAAAGGTAATTTTAGTTTTTAATTCATCGCCGTATTTGACGGAAATCGCTGCACCTGTTGTGGGTATAATATCAATTGGTAAGGCACGATTGCCGAGAATGGCATTAATTAAGGTTGATTTTCCGTAATTAAATGGGCCGAAAACGGCTATTTGAAATCCTGGTTTAGATAGATGATTGCAAACGGAAATGGTATCTTGATAAAGCTGAGAGTTTTTATCTATTTCCAGCAATGTTAATGCTGTTTGGAGATTATTTACTAATGTTTTATAGTTGTGTTCTTGTTCCATATTACCACCCGTATTTTTTGCAAATGATTATAATATTTTACTCCCCGCAAGGGGAGTAAACAGCTATTTAAGCAACAGCTTGTAGCAAATCATCGTAGACTGAATCGATTTTTTTGAAGTCAGAAAAGATGTCTGATTCAATAGTTTTGAGACGTTTAAGTTCGTTATCTCGATTAATTTCGTAGGATTCTTTTTGTTTGAGTAAATTATCTAGTTCGGCTTTGCGGGAGTTAATGTCGTCGTTGATGCGATCGCTAACTTCCTTATCATAAACATTAAAGCATTCTTTGACTGCATCGTGAATTGGTTGCCATTGTTCTTGCGCTACTTGGGGGAGATGTTTTACTAACTCTTTTTTCGCAGCTTTTACTAATTCTTTTCTTGCTTGATCTGCTTGCAAAACTCCTACACCCATTCCTAATAAAGCTAGGTATAATGGGCTTAAAATAATGCCAGTTACACTACCAATAATGGTGCTAATACCAAACACTGTAATTAAGTTTAACAGGATATTTTTCCAATCAAATCCTGCCCCCGCCATTGCCACACCTGCAAAATTACCACTAGCTAAGGAAAAAAGTCCCATTGCCCATTTTGCCCAAGCGGGAGAGTTATCTTCTGGTAATGAATTGCCTGCGGTTTGGACTTTTTTTCCGGTTAATTTCTCAGTAATTGTATTGGTGACTTTGCTATAAGAAGCACCGTAATTTTCTGCACTTTTAGCTAATAATAAAAAAGCGCTATCCATTTCTTTTTCCGCAGTCAAACTCCAGGCAGAGAGCTTATCATTAATGTATTGCTCGAATGCTTGTTTGAGTGCATTTTCAAAGGCTTCTCTGCGACTTTTACTCAAAAAATCCATGAATTTTAGATCGGGTTGATAGCGGGTAAAGTCGGATTCAAAAGTATTACCTAAGTTTAGCACGTAAGACCGGAAAGAATCTGCGATATCCTTAGCTTTACTCTCCCCCAAATTTTGAATTTCTTGCTTAAATTGATCGCGGATATTGGTCAATTTTTTAAACTCTGGTTCAACGGAACTAATCCTTTCTTTCAACTGTTGAACATCTTGTTCTAACAAGGGAATTCGTATTGACACAGCTTCTTGCACACGGGTACTAGTTTGACGCGCCAAAGTTCTGGCTTGTCGCAATTCGGAAATAGCCCTTTCTTTGGTTAAAAATGTATTCAGTGCGCCCATAAATTCGGGAAAACCTGTACCTTCTAGAGAAGCTAAAGGCTGTTTTATACGTTTCCTTAATGCCTTAATTGCGGAAATTTCAAATACTCTTTCTTCATAAAGATCTTGACCATCGATTACACAATATTCGCCTAAGTTAGCTTGGAAAACTCGCCGCAATCTATCTTCAGATTCTTGCAATTCTTCTAGATCGTCGGGGTCAATTAAACTTTCTCGAACTTGATCCCAAGCATTAATTAAAAAGAACACGCTTAAACCCCGATCTTTGATATAGTTTTCTAAGTAGCGACGTTCCCCAAGCGTGCAAGGTTGGGATGCTCTTAAAACAAACAAAATTGCATGACAATTATTGATATAACCCAGCGATAATTCATTTCTTGCTTCTGTATCGTTTAACCCTGGACTATCAACAATTTCTACACCTTTTTCTAACAAAGGTAATGGGTATTCAACTATGGCATAATCAACATCGGGAAAGGCTTGTTTCTTTTCTTGTTCCAGTCTTTTGGCTTCGGCAGGATCGATCGTATAATCTTGTTTAAAACTCTTAAAATCCAACTCCTTTGGACTTTTTCCATCTTTAAAATAAACCGTTACTTTCTTCTCTGGGCCATAGCGGAGTAACGTTAACACTGCTGTACAGGGATTCACATCACTGGGTAATAAATTCTCGCCTATTAAGGCATTTAAAAAAGTGCTTTTTCCTCGTTTCATATCGCCTAAAACGAGAAGACGAAATACACCTTTTTGGTAGTTTTGACTAGCTACTTTGACATCTTCTATCTCTCTTTCTAAACCAAGTGCCCCAGAAGATTTTTTGCCTTCCATTTCGGCTTTTTCCAGAGTTTCAGTCATGCGGTTGAAGGATTTAGCTACTTCGCTGCGTGCTTGGGCAACTTTTTCCAAATCGTTAAGAAAACGGTCAGTTTCAATTTTGTAACTCATTTCGTGGCACCAATAAATTCGACAGGAGCAAGTGCGATCTCTTTTTCCAGGATATCACGCATAATATGAAGTTAAGCCTTCATAAACTGATTCCAAATTCTGATATTCGGATAAAATCTCTTTGTCTAGAGTTCTCAGGCGATTGGATTCAGCATGGTAATTAATTTCTTGTGATTCCTTTTGTTTGAGCAAGTTATCTAACTCTGCTTGCCGAGATTTGATGTCTTCATTGATCCGTTTGTTGACTTCTTGTTCATAGCTATTAAAACAGTCTTTAACGGCTTGGTGAATGGGTTCCCATTGTTGTTGTGCTAGTTGGGGAAGATATTTGACAAACTCTTTTTTGGTGGCTTTAATAACTTCTTTCCTGGCTTGATCTGCTTGTAAAGCGCCTATTCCTAAGCCAACCAAAGCAATTCCTATTGGGCCTAAAAATGTGCCTGTGAAAATTAGGAGAAAGCTACTAATTCCAATGGCTGCTAGCCAGTTTACTAGAATGTTTTTCCAGTCAAAACCAGCACCAGCTAGGGCTATACCAGCAACGTTACCTGTGATTAATGAGAAAAATCCCATTGCCCAACTTGCCCAACTGAGAGAGTTGTTTTCATAACCTAAATTTTGTCCGGCAAATACGTTTCCGGTTAATTTTTCGCTGATTGTGTTGGCTACTTTGGTATATGCTGAACCATACTCAGCCGCCGTTCTAGATAAGATAGCAAAGCCATCATGTATTTCTCGTTCAGCAGTTAGTTCCCAAGCGGAAATTTTGTCTTTTATGTATTGTTCAAATGCTCGTTTACAAGCGGCGTTAAATTCTTCTCTTCTATCTTGAATTAAAGAATCTAGAAATCCTATTGTTGGTTGATATTGTAAGAAATCTGTTTCAAAAGTATTGCCTAAATTCAAAATGTAAGAACGGAAAGAATCGGCGATCGCTCTTGCCTTACTATCTCTCATAGTGATAATATCTCCCTGGAAGCGATCGCGAATTTCCATCAATTCCTTAAACTCTGGTTCAACTGAATTAATCCGCCTTTTCAACTCCTCAACATCTTGCCCTAACAAAGGTATTCGCCTTTCAATTGCCTCATGTACATGATTGTAAATTAGGCGGGCTAAGGTTTTAGTTTGGCGCAATTCTGCGATCGCTCTTTCCCTAGTTAAAAACGTATTTAAAGCAGCAATAAACTCTGGAAATCCCGTTCCTTCTAAAGCACTTTCCGGGTTTTTTATCCGTTGCCGCAAAGCTTTTAAAGAGTAAATTTCAAACACTCTTTCATCATAAATATCAAACCCTTCCACCTGACAATATTCAGCCAAATAGCTCTTAAATACTTGCCGCACCTTTTCTTCAGCCGCTTCTATTGCTTCAGTATCATCAGGATCGATTAATCCCTTGGTGATTTCATCCCAAGCATTAATTAAAAAGAAAACTGTTAAACCTCGACCTTTAATATAATTTTCTAAGTAACGCCGTTCTGCCAAAGTGCAAGGTTGATCGGCTCTAAATACAAATAGAATTGCGTGGCAATTATTGATGTAACTTAGAGATAATTTGTTGAGCGCTTCTGTATCATTTAATCCCGGACTATCAACAATTTCAATTCCTTTTTCTAACAAAGGTAAAGGATACTCCACCACCGCATACTCTACATTAGGAAAAGCTAATTTTTTATCGGCTTCTAATTTTTTAGCTTCATCAGGATCGATGGTGTATTCTTGTTTAAAAGTAGCAAAATTTAGTTGTTTGGCAGGTTTGTCATCTTTAAAATAAACTGTTACCTTCTTTTGGGAGCCATAACGCAAAACTGTCAACACTGCCGTACAAGGATTGACATCACTAGGTAACAAATTCTCCCCAATTAAAGCATTGAGAAAAGTGCTTTTTCCCCGTTTCATGTCACCCAAAACTAACAGCCGAAATACACCTTTTTGAATGTTTTTTCTGGCTAAATCTATGTCTTCTATATCTTTAGCTAAACCTAATCCACCCGAAGCAGTTTCTCCTAGAGTTTCAGATGTTTTAAGAGTAGCGGACATCTTACTTAAAGATTGAGCAAAATCAGCACGGGCTTTGGCGAGTTGATCTAAATCTCTAATAAAACTTCCAGATTCAGTTTTGTAAGTCATAATTTTGCAGTAATTTAGTTGATTGTTAAGATATATCAAGTTTGTTGTAACGACTTCAGTCGTTTCTTGAGGACAAAGTAGCACGCTTTGTGCTCACAACGAACCCGTTTGTTGTAACGACTTTAGTCTTTTCTTGAGGAAAAAGTAGCACGCTTTGTGCTCACAACGAACTTGGATACCATTACTATCAGTTTCGACTATCCAAATTTAGCTTTATTAACTCTCTACTGCCAAGAGGGATGCGATTTTAAATTAAGGTAAAAATACCCAAAAAGTAGCTATTTAATGGCGTAAGTAACGCTAACTTGACTTCTTACTTGTACCTCTGGCAGGGCAGATGGGTCATAAGGGGGAATACTTTGATTAAGGTTAGAAAAAGGTGAAAGGGGAACAGCTTGTTTTGTGCCGCAAGCGGAAACAGAAGGGGGACTAACGATCGGATAAACTGTGACTAACAGCAATTCTCCTAATTGCACGCCCATTTCTAATGCCACACTTCGCACCTGAGTTTCTGCATCTCTGATAGCGTTGCGGCGTGCATTACGTTCTAATGGTTGACAGTTGTTTACGGCATATTCAGCACTAATGCCTTGAATAAATAATTGGTTGCTAGTTTCTGTGGCTAAATTCGCTGTTTTTACGACTTCCTGCATTCTTTCGCGAGTCGGTTTCGCAATTTTTACGAATAACTTCGGATTTTCTAAAGAACTAGTTTGAATTTCAATATTATTAGCTGGAACTGCGATCGCAACTAAAGCATCAACCACAGGTTTTAAAGGTTCTTCAGCTGGAGAAACTGTACCCTCCGTAACTGAAGGAGTGCTTCTTGCAGGGGTATCCGAAGGATTGCGGGAAGCAAAGCGAAATTCCAAGCGGGCGGTATCTGCGGGGACACTCTCTTGACCTTGACCAATTACAGTTATGGCACGTTGGTTAATTAAATATTGCGGCGTAACGCCATTCGTAACTTGAGATACATTAATTTTATCTGTGGGATTTTGGGCAAGGCTGGTTTTGCTAGCTGATATCCATAGCCCCGTCACCACTACGGCAGAAACCAGAGTTTGAGATAATACTGTTAAGAATCGATACATTTTGTGTTGCCACTAAACATTATTGTAAATGCCGAAATTGCGTTATTTTACCTAAATTTTCGCTACCCCCTGTCATCTTATGGTGTATCCAACTTAGAATATGGCTATAAAACAAATTACAAATCCTTGTATGAGGAACTAGCTATGGCGACCATAAATGATAATCAACAAAATGAGCAAATTGCCACTCTGTCTCCAAGTTCCGAACCTGTGACTACGCGGATTCGACCTTGGGGAACTGTTACACTTTTGGAGGAAACCGATCGCTACAGGATTAATCGCATTGAACTTAAAGCAGGTCATCATATTAGCACCCAGATGCACTATCACCGCAGCGAACACTGGATTGTAGTTTCTGGTACAGCTAGAGTTCTTTGTAATGGAAAAGAAACTCTGCTAATGCACAAACAGTCTACTTATGTTCCTGCTTCTACACCTCATCGTGTGGAAAATCCGGGAGTTATTCCCCTAGTTATGATTGAAGTTCAAAATGGAGAATATCTTGGGGAAGATGATATTATTCGTTTCTCCGAAGATCCAGATAGTCATTAGAATTTTCGCTGTGATTCGGGAAAAAGGGAAAAGTATTTTCCTTCAGCTTTACCCTTTCTCCTGAATAAAACTCAGAATTCTATTGACGATGAACTCAAATCCAATTGACATCACGCAGCCAAGGCCAAATCCCTGTGTGTCTTCTCAGAGTGACATTTTCACTATGTTCGGAAATCACATCTCTGAGTTCTTGAGTTGTAAAAGTGTAGTTCAATTTTTCCGCTATTTTAATGAAATCTTCCGGGCTACTAGCTTCTTTCATCTTTTCTCTTAAGGACAAATCGCTAGTAGCATCTTGTAGGAATTTATGGGCACTTTCTTTGGTCATTTTTTGAAAATACCTTATTAATAACAACCTATCTAATTTTACCTAAAACAGTATAACAATTAAGCTCCCAATTACCAAACAAAAATTCTAAATAAACCCGGTCAAGAGGTTTGTAGATGGAGATTATAGCAATTTCAACCTCCTAGCAACCGGGTTGATTTTGGCTCGTCGCCCAAATGCGATATACTTTTACACCTTGGCAGTGGGAAAATGATTCAGGGTTTAACGATTTTTGTCCAGAAGGATTTCAAATTCTGCCTTTAGTGATTTGACATTGGCAACTCTTCCGACTAAAAGATTTTCGCTTCCGGCATCTTTTAAGCGTTCTTTCCAATATTTGATACTATCTGAGTTATTTACCCAGAAATTAACTATCGTGTTGATTAAGTCATCTAAATCCCAACCTCGGTAATTAGGAACATTTTCTACAGATTGAATTAATGCGTCCAGGGTACATTTGTATGCGGCGACATATTCCACTCCGGTCTGAGATTTTTGTTCTTTTCTCTCTTGTTGTTGATTAAAAAAGTATAAAATTGGAGAGACTCCGAGAATGTCGAAAGTGTACTTCATTCCTCTACTCCTAATCTAAGAGACTTAGGCTTATTTGATGTCTTATATAGCAAATTTTCCCAATTTTGGGGTGACGAATTTTAAAGGGGAACTGGCGGCGCTAAGTGCGGCTTTTCTGTGGGCGATCGGTTCTGTAGTCTGGTCAAAGGTGGGACAACGCATTAGGCCATTGGAGTTAAATTTCCTTAAAGGTGCGATCGCAATTGTTTTTTTAGTAGTCACGCTTTTGTTGTCAGAACAGAGTTTACCAGCGATCGATCCTTTAGCTTTTTGGTTATTGTTACTCAGTGGCGCGATCGGAATTGCGATCGCAGATACAGCTTTATTTGCGGCGCTTAACTCTTTAGGCGCAAGACGCACGCTGTTATTAAAAATACTCACCTCGCCATTAGTAGCTTTAATAGCTTTAGTTTTTTTACAAGAAACTCTCACCGTTGCCGCTTGGTGCGGAATTTTTCTCACCCTATTAGGAGTAGCTTGGGTAGTTAGTGAAAGAGTTCCGGGAACGAATGGCAAAGAAGAGTATTTTTGGCAAGGTATTGTTTGGGCGATGGTCTCAACTTTTGGAGATGCGATCGGTGCAATTTTATCCCGCCTTGCCTTAACTCAAAGCACAATTAATCCCCTGTGGAGTACCATAATTAGATTAACCACTGGACTGATATTATTGCTAATTTGGATATTAATAAAATACCAAAAAAATCGGGAAAATCCAATTCAGAAATACAAACCTGTACTCACAATAAAATTATGGGTCATCATTATTTTCACTTCTTTCATTGGCACTTACTTAGGAATTTGGTTACAACAAATTTCTCTAAAATTTGCCCCGGCTGGAATTGCCCAAACCTTAAACGCCACTAGTCCACTTTTTGTTTTACCCATAGCAGTTTGGTTGGGAGAAAAGGTTAGTTTTCGCGCCATTGCTGGAGTATTATTAGCTTTAGTGGGTATAGCATTATTGTTTAGATTTTAATCATTACCCAGATCCCCGACTTCTTGAAGAAGTCGGGGATCTAGACTTCGGGGATCTAGATTCAAGTTTACCAAGGTAAGACCAATGTTATCTTTTGCAAGTGAAACTGAAAATGATATTGCTGCTATTCGAGAAGTGTTGATAGCTGCTTTTGAAGGTACAAACGAAGCTAAACTTGTTGACTTGATTCGTAATTCGGCAAACTTTATTCCTGAACTTTCAATAGTAGCTAAAGAAAGCGATCGCATACTAGGTCATATCCTATTTAGCCCAATTTCGATTGAAACAGTAACAGAAAATATTTCCGCTTTGGCATTAGCACCTTTAGCCGTTACACCAGCACATCAGCGACAAGGTATCGGTAGACAATTAATAGAAATAGGTTTAGCTAAATGCCAGGAATTAGGACATAGTATTGTCGTAGTTTTGGGGCATCCCAATTATTATGCACAGTTTGGCTTTCAAACAGCAAGTAAATTTGGTGTGCAAGCGCCTTTCCCAGTTCCAGATGAAGCATTTATGATTTTGGGACTAAAACCTGATGCTTTGCATAATTTGGGCGGAACTGTCCGCTACCCCGCTTACTTTAATGAATCCCCAACGTGAAGTTTGGGAAAAGTGCGATCGCGCATTTAGGGACCCTTCGCCTAGACTAACTTTCCCTTAGCAGTGCCGGATAGGACCCTTCGCTAGGAATGGTTTGATAGGCAATACCAGATATTCCACCATCCGATCGATTAATACGCTGAGTAATATATCTGACTCCCGACCACCAACACAAACTGCAACCACTAAAACAGGTACACCCCACTGCTACTGTTTCAAAGTCAAAAACCGATCCCTCATCTGTCATAGTCATATTTGCAACCGCCCGCTCAATAGTTAAATTAAGCCACAAATAACTCGAAGATTTTTAAATCATAGATGCTCATTTGAGGGTAATATTGCGTCGTATCCATGATTCTATATCTGATTTTTGAATAAGAGACAGGCATAATAATATCGATATTTACAATTTTTCCACTAGCAGAAACCGGATCTTCGTTTGCCCAAATGGGAATGAAAGAATTACTCGCAGAATTAAAAACTGAGACTTCAGAATAACTTCTCATAGAGGCTGAATTAGCTATCAAAATTTTGGTTTTTAGTCGGGTGAGCGCAGGCAACGTCACCGAAGGAATTACATCTACCCACCCTTCAGCCCAAGCTCCATCAGCCGTTTGAAATGTGTTTGTAGAGGTTGATTCATCACCATCAGTAATAGCAGTAAGATTTGTGGGCGCTACTGCCCACACTCCCCCCGGTAGGAAAGAAGCGTTTAGCGTTAATTGTCTATATTGAATTGTGGCATTATTTTGTTTAATAGTACTTATTTGACTCAAAATATTATCAAGTTTTGTGTTTACTGTTGATAAATCAGTAGTGGGAATTTGACTGATTTTTGTTTCTAACACATTAAAAGCATTTTCTACTACAAGTACAGGAGCAGTTGCTACTGGAACATTGAGAGACAGTTCCACGTTTACCGAAATTAGCTTAATTTCCTTATCTGTAAAAGACTGATATGCCCGACCGAGATAAAATTTGGCCTTCGATTTATCATCATAGACAGCAATATCTTTTTGATTTGGGACAAAGGTTGCTCCACTGAAAAACTCAACCGCTTCACCTTTTTCGTTAACTGCAACAATTGCAAATTTTTCCATTTTCTTTTTTTCTCCTAATTAAATGGACTAATAAAAATTATCTATTAGTACTCGTAACTGACACGGCGCACTGGTGTTGCCTTAACAATCCTTTTGCCAGCATAAGTCTTTCCAATCAAATTATCTAACGCGGTATCAGCTTTCTCTGGGGAACACAGCATAATTGTACGCTGTTTCTTTGTGGGACTGATGCGGTAGGTAATAGCAACGGGAAAACAACCTCTTTCCATCGCTCCTGATATCCCTTCAGCCACGATTGCTATGTTTTCAGGAAGATCGCCTGTTACTTCAGTCCAACCCATGATTTCATTAATCTGGTCAATATTATCTTTCTGACGACGCACTAAAGCAACTTGGTTGCTTCCAACTTTTAGCGAATATAACTCTTTCGGGTTTGCCATAACAAATTTTCAAAAATTCAACTCAAATCACCGTAGCATCTGCACCTTGACTACAAAGCTAGGAGGAAAACTATAGTTCTCCGTGCTTCGGAGATAAACTCAAAATAAATTCGAGATATCAATTGAATTACCTAACGAGCGGGTAGTCATTGATCCGACTAAATGGGTCATAAAGCAATAGGCCCTTGTCTACTCCATAGAGCGACATGGAAACCCAGCGGAACTTAACCGTCCCAGTCGGTCGCCACCGTCGCTTACGCCGCATCTCGCCATAAACTGTTTCAGTGCTCGGCACGTTGATAGAAGCTTTATGGGGAATATGTTCTTTAAAGTTTTCCTCATTGAAAGCGTGGTCGCGGATGCCAACGATCTTTTTACAGACATTGATGGCTTCTATTTCTGACTGAGCTAAGATCCGCAAGTCATACCCATTCTCATTATCCAAATAAGTGAATTTAATTAATACCCTTTTCCTCAATAGTTAAGCATCTAACTATCGCCTTGCCAAGTTGCGAATCATACTATTAGCCATAGTATAATGTTCCTGAATCGCTGGCAACAATTCAGAAGCAAAAGATACTACATCTTGATCTCGACCTTGTTGAGTTTGTTTTTGAAACAAAGCCACAGTTTGAGCATGATCGTTTACCATTGCTCTCATATAAGCTTGAGCGAAACTTGCACCAGAAAGCCGTTGTAATTGCCGTTCTATTTGCTGATGTTGAGCATCTAATTGTGTAGGTAAAGTAACACCTTTCTGAGCAGCAATCTGCGCCAATTGATTACTTGCTTGCGTGTGTTGATCGATCATTTGTTGTGCATACTGCTTAACTTGATCGCTGCTTCCTTTCTGCAATGCCAACTGACTCAAGCGTATTTCTGCTAAGTTACCTTGTGCTGCTTTATTCATAAACAGCCTGTCTGAAGAACTTAATCTATTTTGAGTTGGTTCTGTAGTATTTTGGCGGTTTTGTAGTGTGCTAGGTTGACGTTGAGATGGTTCGGCTACAGCTACAAATGCTAACGCCAGAACCATTCCAGTTCCTATCAGACCACTAGAAAGTATATTTTTCATGAGCGATTAACAGTCCTGTTTTATCAAGGTTATTATTACTCTGAAAATCATAGCTATTACCAATTCAAATCAACTTCTATCCATAGATTAACTATGGTCTTACTTAAGAGGTATTTGTGCAATTTTTCGTTACTGATTATTCATTTTTCAGTAGTTTTTCCTTAACCTTTAATCTCACACAAATGACAGATGACAAATAACTAAATACCCACAAATTAAACAGCCATTTTTACAGCAAATTTACCCGTATTTTTTAAAGCATCTAAAAAAGCGTAAATTGCTGGAGAATGCAGAGCATTTGCTAAAATTGCTACTCCAATTACTCGTTGCAAAGGTACTGGTAAATTACATTCTTTGATACCAATGGGTAAAGGTTCAGCAGCCAACCGAGGCAGAATAGCTGCGCCTAACCCTTGTCCTACCATACTCACAATTGTTGAATCTTCCCGGATTTCGTAAGCAATCTTAATCGGGTACTCTGCTCGCTCTAAATAAGGTTGAATGTAATCATGGCAAGGCCCAGAAGCACTGATAATTAAAGGAAATTCAGCTAATTGTTTCCAAGAAATTTGTTGAGTATCTAATTTAGTTTTTGGTGGTAAAAGAACGATGTAATCATCTCGGAGAATTTCCCAGGTTTCAAAATCATCGCTAGAAGGTAAGTAAGTAAAGCCGATATCAGCAAAACCTGCACGCAAACTATCTTCTATGCTGAAAAAATTGTCATCTTCAGTAATTTTGACATTGATATCAGGAAAGATGGTGTGAAATTTGGCGATCGCAGTCGGTAAAATATGAGTTGCCACACTACGAAAACAAGCAACTCGCACAACTCCGCCTTGTAAACCTTTTTCTAAATCAGCTTCTTTTTCAATGGCATTTACTAATCTTAATGCTTGACTGGCATGAACTTTAATTCGTTCCCCCACAGGCGTTAAATGTGCGCCATGACGACCTCGGTAAAACAACACCACTCCTAACTGTTCTTCCAAGCTAGCAATAGCGTGGCTAACTGCTGATTGAGACATTTCTAAACGCAGTGCTGCTTCACTAAAATTTCTGTACTCCGCAACAGCAACCAAAGCCAACAATTGAGAAAGTTTGATCTGAGTTTTGTTGATTTCATCCATATAGCTTTCACACGCACTGTTTAGATTGTCCCAAAAACCGCAGCCTCATTCCTCTTCCTATCTATCGATTTTATTCATATAAGCTATTCAAGCAATAGATGGTTGCTTAATTGAATCAAGGGTACATTAGATTTATAGACAGATTTAAAAAAGCCTTTATCAGGAGAAGTCTAAACAAATGCTGCACAATTCTTTACATCAAAATCAATCAAACTCACCGTTAACTCATGGTATCCATCTACAAAGAATTAATGCCAAACTAGCCACATTTATTAACAAAATTTGTGAAGGATTTGTCACATTAATTAATCATGCTAGCGAGCTAAAAGTTTGGCAAAGTCGCGATCGCAAAGGTCATACATGGTGGAACGCTTACGACCCCACCACAGGCAATTCTATTAGTTTAGATTCCGAAGCAGAAATGCGGATGTGGATCGAAGATCGCTATTACCAAAACTAGTAACCTGATGAGTAAAAAATGGCTGATGGTCAGTGTTTGGGTGGGTAATTCCCACCCTTTTAAATGTTAACGTTTCAGTGCTAAACTCAAGCCATCAGCAATAGGTACCATACTGATACTGACTCGTTCATCTTGGAATAGTTTCTCGTTAAATTTACGGATCGCCTGCGTACTTTGATCTTGCACTTGGCGATCGGCAACTCTCCCCGACCAAAGTACATTATCAATAGCAATTAACCCACCAGGACGGATTAACTGTAAACAGCGTTCATAATACTCTTGATAATTCCCTTTATCGGCATCGATAAAAGCAAAATCAAAAGTTTCTTGTTCTCCAGATTTAAACAATTCAGCTAATGTATCTAAAGCTGGTGCAATTCGCAAATCAATTTTTTCTGCGACTCCAGCTTCTTGCCAATAACGACGAGCAATATTCGTATATTCTTCACTAACATCACAAGCAATAATCTTACCATCTGGCGGCAAAGCTAAAGCTACAGAAAGGGAACTATAACCCGTAAAAACGCCAATTTCTAAAGTTTTTTTCGCGCCAATTAATTGGACTAACAAAGCCATAAATTGACCTTGTTCGGGAGAAATTTGCATCGTAGCATAGGGATGATTAGCTGTTTCTTCGCGCAAACGCCGCAAAACATCTGGCTGTCTCACAGAAACAGATAAAAAGTAATCATAGAGTTGATTGTCTAAGCCAAGCGTTCTTTTTGTCATAGTTATTTAGGGAATTTGTCATTGTTCAAACCAGGATATACTATTACATAAGCATATAAAATGGAATTAGAGAGAGTGCGATCGCTTAAAATAATAACCAATAAATATGTGGTGCAAAGGAGTTATTAAACTGATGGGATATTCATCCTCGTGTATTTCAGCAGTTAAACGATGAGCGGTTAGGCAGCCTGACTGGTAAACTTAATGTAGATGACTTACTGCGTTTAGCAAACAACCCATCAGCGCAACTTTTCTTAGACACCAGAAGCAACAATATTAATATAATCCAAGAAGTAGAAGGCCGACTTATAAGAATTACTCTTTCTGGCGACAGTCAGAGGATAATTTCAGTCGGGCCAATTCGGACAAACTTAGTCAGAAACCGCATTGCTAGCGGTGACTTTATTCCACTGACCTAGAGGTACTGATAATGGCGAAAATTCATATTTCCGAAATCCAAGAAATCTTAGCACAAAAAGGTGCAGAAGATGCTAAGCCAAATTCCAACTCAGGATACTTTCTAGAAATTAGATTTGACGATCCTCAATTAGAGGCTAAAATAGTTGATGAAGAATTGCAAAATCAAACTATCACAGCTGATTGCCCCTACGGAATGGTAACAATTCAGTTTGACAAATACGGGCAACTGAAATCGATCGATCTCAGTTAATCTAACCCCGGCAAAAACCCATGTGAAACCTCTAAAACCGTCACATCTCAGCAATCATTATTCTGACAATTAGCCAAGATCGACACAATAAACAATATCTTTTCGGTGACTCAAATGTATTACAGCGTCATCAGTATTAACATTGGCATAGTCTTTTCCGTATTATTAGTTTTTGGCATTTTAAAATGGTTACAAATTCCCACAGGTAGTTTCCTTGACTGGGTAATTGCTGTAGCTATTTTTGAGTGGTTGTTAGCAATTGTGACTATCCCTTGGAATATCCATTTTGAAGCCAAAGAAGTAATTGCCGAGGCTACAGAATCAACTGAAAAAGGGATTAAAATTGAGCAGAAACAAGTTAATTATGCTCGAATTATCGCTAAGCGATCGCTCTTCGTTGCCATCACTCTGCACCTAATTTCTGCGATCGGCTTTTATACTTTAGCAGTTCTGGGGATTAGTGCGATCGGTTATCTTGGTTCTGTTGCGGCTTTATTACTAACAATTTTACGTCCAGCAGTTCGCGCCTATCAATATTTAGCCGCCAGATTAACCATGATTCGCGAACAAGTAAAATATCCCCGTGAAGATATTTTAGAATTGCGTCATCGTTTTCGCGAATTAGAAGCAACTGTGCAAAGAATCGAAGAAAATTTAAATCCAGAATATCCCAACTCTTGGGTAGCCACACAACAAAGACAGTGGGAAGCAACACGCCATGATTTAAACCGCATTGCAGCTAATTTAGAAGAATTAAAAGCTAATAATCAAGCTGAACATAACAGATTATCGCGAGAAGCAGAACAAGCGATCGCGCAACTTTCCACCGATGGGCAATTCCTCGATCATGTCCGGGAAATTATTCGCTTTTTCAAGACAGCTTAAGTAAGCAAGGTAATAGAGGATTGAGGAAAACAATCACCTCTGTTACCTTTGCTTCCACTATAAACTTCTCAACTTAAATTAAACCCATTCTGTTTCTGTTCTTCTATTTCATCCTCCAGCCTTCTTTAAAATTTGTTTTAAGTGATGCCTCATTGTAATCACAATAAATTCTTGTTTTTGCGGGTCATGGTTATCAATAGAATTGAGCAACTCATTCAACTGCATAATTAGCTCTCTGACATTTTCATCTTGAGGATTTCTCCTACTAGCCATGCTGACAATCATTTGAATATCCATTTTCAGCAAGTTGAGCAAGGTTCGGTTGTACTCTGGAAATCTATGATCGACTACTTGGTTTAACATGGTAACTAATTCATTCATGGGATAGCAATCACAAAATTTGGCTACGGTTTTTACTGGAGCAATTGACAAAAATTTGTAGGTGAGTCTCTCACCTAACGGAGAATGTTCAACAGCGTTTTACTGATAGAGGATCAAACGCATTTGGAGAAATTAGATGGTACTTTAGAGAGGCAAATTCATCTGTTGAATGGTTCACTAAGAAATGGTTTTAAGTAAAAAGCTAGGAAGCAATCAATTATTAGTAGATACAGCAAATCTGCGAATTTAGTAGAAATGCACCTAGCATTATGGAAAGAGAAAGGTCAGGAAAAATAGGCTATAAAAGCACAACTACCTGTACTTTTATACTTTCATGATGCTTTCTATTCTTTTCTTTGAGCTTTAGTGATTGCTTTATTGCATATAAAGCAATACTACATAACAGAGGGAAATTCCGGATCAGTCTGTTAGTTTTGAAAATAGGTTAATTTGTCAGGAAATTACAATATTTTTATGAAGATTCTCTAAAGGTAGTATTTTCGCTAGGAAATTTGGGAGATCTTGTACTTATGGCGGAAAATTCTGGTTTTGGGGACTGAGTACTAGGATTCCCGATCGAGCGAGCGTCCCACAATTAATCAGGGTTAGCGATCGCCATAAGTACAAGATATACAACAATGATTCCCGAAAATATCTTCAAATTCCCAGAATCATTATCAAACAACGGTTCTCTATAATCCCACAGCTACATATTGGAAAATTTCTTGGCTTTCTTGCTTCTCCAAATTTCTGGATTTAGAGACTTTTTGTAATTCTGGTTTTTGCGCCAAAGTCATGTAGATATAAGCTAGCAGTTCCATAATTCAACCTCGTCAATTTTTTAAAGACAGGGAAATTAGCTTGAAAACAAACAAGACTTAACAGTTCAAGATGATAAATCTTGAATTCCTCTCACAGCGCCGCCTGTAATAGGAAACCGATCGGATCGTAAGATTACTTAGTGTCGAACTTCACTTTCCCGTATTCTTACTTATCTATCAGTTGGATTATTTTTTCTATCTGCTCTATCCAATATATAGATACACCCATTAGCATCGGATTCAGGAAAATTTTCCTAACTTTTTACGATCGCGATGCAAAACTATCTATTTATCTTAAAGATACAGTAAAACTACCAATTTTTCAGTCGCCTGTGAGACAATTATTAACAATTTCCGTAATATCACTTAAGTACTCTGAGGTACGGAAGGGAAAAGATGGGAAGTTACTCGTAGATCCCCGACTTCTTGAAGAAGTCGGGGATCTGGGTTGGGTAGCCTAGTAGATCCCCGACTTCTTGAAGAAGTCGGGGATCTGGGTTGGGTAGCCTATAATGGAATGGCAATTTAAGTTGCAAAAAATAAGCCACCGATGCAAATACCTCGCCTGCATCCAGACACGATCGAACAAGTTAAACAACGGGCTGATATCGTAGAAGTCATCTCGGAAAAAGTTGTTTTACGCAAACGAGGTAAAGATTTCCAGGGTTTA
Source organism: Floridaenema flaviceps BLCC-F50 (assembly GCF_041929275.2). NCBI lineage: Bacteria > Bacillati > Cyanobacteriota > Cyanophyceae > Aerosakkonematales > Aerosakkonemataceae > Floridanema > Floridanema flaviceps. Next base: position 2,333,346 of record NZ_JBHFNR020000001.1, read on the forward strand.
TGCCCTTTCCATGATGAAAAATCTCCCAGTTTTAGCGTCAGTCCCCACAAGCAAATGTATTATTGCTTCGGTTGTCAAGCTGGGGGAAATGTTATTACATTCCTCATGGAATTAGAAAAACAATCTTTTGCTGATGTAGTGTTAAATTTGGCACGACGCTATTCCATACCAGTGCAAACATTGGAACCGGAACAACGTCAAGAACTGCAACGCCAACTAACTTTAAGAGAGCAATTATTTGAAATTCTGGCAGTAACAGCAGCATTTTATCAACACGCTTTGTATCAACCTTCAGGAAAAGTAGCTTTAGAATATTTGCGATCGCAACGACAGTTAAATGATGAAACAATTCAAAAGTTTCAGTTAGGTTATGCGCCTGCGGGGTGGGAAACTCTTTATAGATATTTGGTGGAACAAAAGAGATTTTCTGTGCAATTGGTAGAACAGGCGGGATTGATTCGGCTTCGCAAAGAATCGCAAGTTAGCTACTATGATTATTTTCGCGATCGCCTAATCATTCCCATTCACGATCTCCAAGGTAGAATCATCGGTTTTGGTGGCAGAACTCTTGCTGACGAACAACCAAAATATCTCAACTCTCCCGACACGCAACTATTTAATAAAGGTAAAACTTTGTTTGCTTTGGATAAGGCGAAAGATGCGATTTCCAAGCAAGATTTAGCAGTAGTGGTGGAAGGGTATTTTGATGCGATCGCACTTCACGCCAAGGGAATTAATAACGCCGTCGCCTCCTTGGGAACAGCCTTAAGTTTAGACCAAGTAAAATTACTTTTGCGTTATAACGAATCCAAACAATTAGTTTTAAATTTCGATGCAGACAAAGCAGGTAATACCGCAGCCAAAAGAGCGATCGGAGAAATCGCCAACTTAGCTTATCGAGGAGAAATTCAACTCCGCATTCTCAACCTTCCCAATGGCAAAGATGCCGATGAATACTTAAAAACCTATTCCGCTGAACCATATCAAAATTTGTTAAATGAAGCGCCTTTGTGGTTAGCTTGGGAAATTGAACAATTGTTAGAAGGAAAAGACCTCAGACAAGCTAATCAATATCAGCAAGTTGCCGAAGAAATGGTAAAAATTCTTGGTAACATCATCGACGATAATCAGCTAACCCATTATGTTAATCAATGCGCCGAACGCTTGAGTAGAGGAGATTCCCGGCAAATTCCGTTAATTTCCGAAAATCTCCTCAGTAAAGTTGTTCAACATTGGAAAGCACTAAGTCGCAATAATCAATCTCTCCAAATGCCATTATTGATAGAGAAGTTAGTTAAGCGTAATTATCCCCAAACTAAACCCCAACTTCGCCTTGTTAAAAAGCCAAATACAGACGCAGAAAAAATAGTTACAACTCAGCGAGACGACCTTTTAAAAATCGCTGAAGCTTTATTGTTGCGTCTTTATATTCATTGTCCAGAATATCGCCAAAATATAATTGATGGTTTAGAAACCCAGGAACTAGAATTTAGCTTTTCCCATCATCGGTTTTTGTGGCAACAAATTCGCGAAATTGATATTAATTTAAGTTCGGAAAATCTGATTTCTAAACTGCAAGATAAAGCGATAGAATTTCCCAAAGAAATAGCGCAAGCTTCCCGGCTATTTATTTTAGATGAAATGGCAGAAGCCAACCTTTATCGAGCAGGAGAATTAATCAAAGCAGCGATCGCACGCATGGAACAAATTATGTGCGAAAAACAATCCCGTCAATTTTTAGCACTTTTTGAAAAACCCGACAGTTCTACAGACCCAGAACTTCAGAAAAAATATTACCAAGAATTCCTGCATTATAAACAACGGAGTATGGAATTAGAGCAACAATGCCAAGTTTCCATCTCCGATTTATGACAACTTTAAAAGTTCTAGTCCGCGAAGGAGGACTTAGTTTGTATAGTCGCGGTTTTAACCGCCAAAACCTTTTCAAATATCCTAATCAGGACACATTAAAGTTTCGCGAGTATCACGTCCTGTTACAGGATTAGTACCTGTAGCAACTTTACAAAGCGCTTCTAGCTGATCGTCTCGCAACAAAACATCAGTGAAATCAGCGCCTTCAATATTTGCACCTTCAAACTTAGCATTGAAAGCGAAAGCGCCTTCTAAAATCGCATCCTTCAAATTAGCTTTGGGAAAACGAGCAGTTGCGATCGTCGAGTACGAAAGATCCGCACCCTCCAAATTAGCATAGAGGAAATTAGCCCCATAAAGACTAACTCCTCGTAAATTTGCATGGCTAAAATCGCTACTGCGGAGATTTGCTTTAGTAAAGCTAGAATCAGTTAACTCCCGATTAGAGAAATCTGCACCAACCAGAGCCTCGTTGTTATAATCCAAAGCTAGAACTGGAGTCGCAGTTCCCACAAAAGCTACTAAGCAAATTACTGCCCAGAGCCATAAACTGAGTAATATCCTGGAAATCCGATCGTCTAGTCGAAAATTCATGCTGCTTACAGTCAATGGGGAATCGTTCAGTATCTAATTATCCCGATTTCGGTGCATTAGGAGAAGACCTAGTTGCACAATGGTTGCAAGAACAAGGTTGGAGCATTATCCATCGTCGCTGGCGCTGTCGTTGGGGAGAGTTAGACATCATCGCCGAAAATCAGTCAAATTTCTTGCTGTTTGTCGAAGTCAAAACTCGAAGTCGCGGAAATTGGGATTGTGATGGTTTACTATCTATTACTCCCCAAAAACAAGCTAAACTTTGGCAAACAGCACAATTATTTCTCGCTTCAGGAGATTTTGCTCAAAAAATCTGTAGATTTGATGTTGCTTTAGTTACCTGTCAAAGGGTAAAAAATAAATTATCTCAAGAAACCAACTCTAATTGTAGTGTTACTACTAATTATTCCTGCTTTAGCCCCTTAAAAAATACAGATGACTTCATTCAACAGTCAACTGTATATATTGCGGAATATCAACTCGTTTTACAACACTACATTGAGTCAGCTTTAAACTATGATTTTTAATTTGTCATCTATCTAAAGTCTTATATTATAAATATTTCTATCTTTGACTTTAGATAGATGACAAATTGGAAAAACATTAAGGGTTAAGCCAAAGTTTCTGGGCAATATCCTAACCCATTGACAAATTGCTTACGGAAGGTCTCAATTTCTTCTTTGTCTGGTCTACCATGAGACACAATTGCTACTTGATAACGACGCATTACTTCGATCGGTGGTTCGCCTGCATCCAAACTCCAAAGCGCCATCTTCACGCGCACTTCCGGTTGGTAAGGAATGCCTAATTCACTCAGATAAGCTCTAAAGTTACCATCTAGATAAGAGTCTAGTTCCTTACTCATTTTTACTTTAATTACCCAACCGTCAATTTGGTGCAGAACGGTTACGGAGTAGAGGGGAAGTTGGTTATTTTTGTGTAAAAACTCAACTACTCTTTGGGTAAGACTGGCGTTAGCTAAGAAGTACAGGTAATCCATAAGGGGTGCTTGGGGGGAAAGCAAATGCTACACCTTATATTGTCACTAAAAAAGAGGAATTCATATAGGGTTAAATCCCCCAAACTAACTTGGGTAGTTTTACCCAATTTAGTTGCTAATCTTTGCCACTTTATTAAGATAATAAAATCAACTATCGCCGGGTTGAATAAAAACTTTACAAAACTATAAATATATGTCAATTCTTACTCTCACTCAGCTTGAAAGATGTTGAATTAGGAGCAAAATTAAAATGAGGCTCTGTATATCATTAATATCTCATATTACGAGAGAAATTTCAAAATTTTTTCAAGTATGCAAAAGGAAAGCGATTTTAACGAGTTAAATTAAGAACTATAACTGAACTGAAATCTTGCATGAACCAGCCAAAACCTGCATCCTTTTTATCTTCCAGTCCTGTTGGGGAAAGCAACGAAGACCTCTTATTATCTGCTTACGACTATCAACTTCCCTCAGAGCGCATCGCCCAAAATCCAGTCACACCGAGAGATAGCGCTCGCTTGTTGGTAGTCGATTCCCCCACCGAACACAGCGATCGAGTTTTTCGCGATTTAGTAGAATTGCTCCTCCCAGGAGATTTACTGGTGATGAATAACACGAGTGTGATTCATGCTAGACTTTACGGACGTAAATCTACTGGCGCACCTGTAGAGGTTTTGCTGCTCCAAGAGCAAAAAAATAACTGTTGGTTAGCTTTGGTAAAACCGGGTAGACGCTTACTACCGGGAGCAGAAATTTATTTTGAGGCGAATAATTCTTTACCGGAGCAAGCAGATTTTATTTTAACTGCGAAAATTCTGCAAAAGGATGAAGCGACAGGTGGGCGAATTTTGCAATTTAAAGTACCGGAAGGAAAATCTTTAATTGAAGTTTTAGATCAGTTTGGTCATGTACCTTTACCTCCTTATATTAAAGAGTCGCAATCTCTAGCAGAACAGTACCAAACTGTTTATGCACAGACTCCAGGCTCAGTAGCAGCGCCAACAGCTGGGTTACACTTTACTCCTGAGTTATTGGAGAAATTAACAGCGAAAGGAATTGAACAAACTTTTGTCACCTTGCATATTGGCGTAGGTACTTTTCGACCTGTGGAGGTTGAAAAAATTACTAATCACCAAATGCACGGGGAATGGGTAGAGATTCCAGAGACGACAGTGGCAAAAATTCAGGAGGCTAAGGCTAGAGGGGGTAGAATTATTGCGGTGGGAACGACAGCAGTGCGTTCTTTAGAAGGAGCAGCGCAAAATGGGGAATTACGACCTTTTTGTGGTCAAACTGAATTGTTTATTTATCCCGGTTATAAATGGCGTGTGGTGGAGGGATTGATTACGAATTTTCATTTACCACGTTCTAGTTTAATGATGCTGGTTAGTGCTTTGGTGGGAAGGAAGAGGTTGTTGTCTTTGTATGAAGATGCGATCGCACAAAATTACCGCTTTTATTCTTTTGGTGATGCTATGCTGATTTTGCCAGAAGCCAGGATTAATTAAAATTTAGTGGTTTGTTAACTTAATATTAACCAATTTTGTCCACCCTTAACTACAATTCTCCGATCAGCCGAATATGTTGAAACAGATCTTTTATAGTCATCTACTTGTCATTGTTACCACTGCGCTTTTTACGCCTATTGCTGTGGGTAAGCCTGCAATTAGTTTGCCAGGAACAAAACAGCTAATTCAAGGTGTTTATACTCAAGATTTGGAAGCAGCTGGTTACTTCCAGGAAGGAGTTAGCAGTTACAGTCAAGGAAATTTAGCCGCAGCTTATGGAGCTTTTCAAAAAGCAGTGGAACGCGACCCTAGTATGGCGATGGCTTATCATTATATGGGCAATGTGTTGTTGCAAAATGGTCGGAATGCAGATGCGATCGCAGAATTTTCTAAAGCCATTGAATTAGATCCTTCTTTAGCTGAAGCTCATTACAATTTAGGCATAGCATTGTATCGCCAAGGTAGATTAGATGACGCGATCGCAGCTTACCAACGCTCCATTGCTATTAATTCCCGCAATCCAAATGCTTACTACAATATGGGAGTAGCATTGTACGAGCAAAAACAGTTGGATGGTGCAATTGATGCTTATCGTCAAGCGATCGCTCTCAATCCCAGAAATGTCAACGCTTTGTTAAATTTAGCCATAGCTTTAGAGCAACAGGGAAACTTTGATGCAGCCATAGAAACTTACCAAAGAGTCACAGTTCTCGATCCTAAATTAGTGAAAGCACAAATTAGTTTAGCGAATCTTTTAGTGCAACAAGAACGCCCAGAAGAAGCGATCGCAGCTTACAACCAAGCAATTCGTCGTCAGCCAAAAGATCCCATTGCTCACTACAATTTAGGTATGCTGTTGTACGAGGAAGGTAAATTACAAAATGCGCTCTCATCCTTAAGAAGAGCTAGGAAAATTTATGAAGACCAAGGTAACAACTCCAAGGCTACAGAACTTACCGAATTAATCAATCAAATTAAACAAACCTTGGAGACTAAGAAATAGCAAAATTCAGTTAAATTGGTAGGCGATTGATATCTTTATTAGAACCAATCACTACCATTGCTGAACCCTTTTCTAGTCTTTTATTGGGGTTAGGGTTAATTTCAAACTTGCCATCCTGACTGACAGCTAGCATATTTACCCCAAAGCGATTCCGCAGTTGTAATTCGGCAATAGTTTTGCCATGAAAACCATCGGGAGTAATTATTTCCACGATACTATTTTCTGGGTCTAACTCAAATCTTTCGATAATGTTTGGTTTAGTTAAAGCTCGTGCTAAGTTACAACCAGCTTCATGTTCTGGATAAATTACATGATCTGCACCAACTCTTTTTAAGAGTTTCACATGAACTTCCGAAGAAGCTTTTGCTACCACATGAGGAACACCAGCTTCCTTTAAATTGAGAGTGGTAATAATGCTTTCTTCCAGATAATTCCCGATCGCCACTATCACCGTATCAAACTCATAAATTCCTGATTCCTTGAGTGCTGAAGGTTCAGTCGAATCTAGCTGCACCGCATGAGAAAGTACCTGATCGGTTAATGCTTGGGACACTCTTTTTTCATCTACATCTGTTCCCATTACTTCGTATCCCATTTTATACAAGCTGGAGCAGACAGCCCTACCAAAACGTCCTAAACCAATTACAGCAAACTGGTTATTTCCTTTACGTAAATTACGGAAAAAATTCAACGATGAAAGACTCATAAGTTATAGTGAATTTGAATTGATGGCTATTACTTTTTAGGGTAACAAGGTATGGGTAATACAAACATTATCCCACTAAAAGAGTTTCTTCTGGATAACGAACTGAAGTAGGACGGGGATCTCCTAATAGCGCTGCCATCAATAATAAAACTCCTACCCGACCGATGTACATAGTGGCAATTATCAGTAACTTGCCCATTACTGAGAGCTTAGCAGTAATTCCCGTCGAAAGACCAACCGTACCAAAAGCTGAGACAACTTCAAACAGAATTTGCAGAAAGTCGAATTCTCGATCGGTAAGGGAAATCAAAATTGTCGAAAGTAGCACAGTAGCAACTGAACCAATCAGCACACCAATCGCTTTTAAAATCAACGAAATAGCTACTTCGCGTTTATAGAGAACAACTTCTTCTTGCCCTTGTAAAATAGCTTTTGTTGCACTAGTGAGAACGCGCACAGTTGTAGTTTTGATTCCTCCGCCTGTACCTCCGGGACTAGCACCAATAAACATTAAAGCAATAGTTAAAAATAACCCTGCTGTGGTCATTTTTCCGATATCAATTGTGTTAAATCCCGCAGTTCTGGGAGTCACAGATTGAAACCAAGCATTGAGTACTTTATCTCCCAAATTCATCGGCCCAAATGTTCCAGGGTTCCTCCATTCGATAAAAAAGAAAGCAATTGTGCCAAAGACTAAAAGCGCGATCGTTGTACTCAGGGCAACTTTAAAATTTAAAGAGAATCTAATACAAGCTTTTTTGCCTTGGATGCGATCGCGCAACCACAAAAAAAGCTCAAAAATCACCCCATAGCCAATGCCGCCAAAAATAATTAATCCCGTCACTACAGCAATTAACAAAGCCGAGGATTGATAGCCAATGAAATTATCGTTAAACAAACTAAAACCAGCATTATTCCAAGAATTAACACTGTGAAAAATTGACAGCCACAAACCTTTACTTAACCCATACTTGGGCGCAAACACAGGCATTAATAAAAAAATCCCTGTTATTTCAAAAATCATCGTAGTAGCGATAACTGAGCGAATTAATTGGGGAGCTTCTTGCAATCCTGGGCGATCCAAAGCTTGTTGAATCGCCATTTTATGCCGTAAATCAAACCTCCTTCCCACCAGCAAAATTAAAAAAGTTGTTGTTGTCATATACCCCAGTCCCCCAATTTGGACAAGAGCAACTAAAATCAACTGTCCCCAAAAAGAAAAGTAACTTCCCGGGTCTACCACAGATAGCCCAGTCACACAAACCGCAGAGGTAGAGGTAAACAATGCCACAATAGGGTCGTTCCAATTCCCACTACTAGTCGAGAAAGGCATCATTAAAAGGAGAGATCCGATCGTGATTACAGCCAGAAAACCTAAACAAATGGTTCTAGATATGGTCATGGAGTCTTTACTTAGTATTCTTTTTGCAGCTTACTGCCTTCTGTGTACTTTAAATCTAAAATCGAAAATTAAATGACCTTCTTTGTTAGGCTAATTTTTAATGTTACAGAACTTAACACAGAGATATCTGCTATGCCATCTACCCTAAATCAAAGAATTCAGGAATTTTACGATGCTTCCTCTGGACTTTGGGAAAAAGTGTGGGGCGAACACATGCACCACGGTTACTACGGTTTGGAGGGAAACATCAAAAAGGAACGTCGTCAGGCGCAAATTGATTTGATTGAAGAACTGCTGAAATGGTCGGGAATACAGCAAGCCGAGAAAATTCTAGATGTTGGGTGCGGTATTGGTGGAAGTTCCTTATATTTGGCGCAAAAATATAATGCTACAGCTACGGGAATTACCCTGAGTCCTGTTCAGGCTGCTAGGGCGACAGAACGGGCGGCGACAGCCGGAATGAGTGAAAAAACCCAGTTTTTAGTCGCAGATGCTTTGCAAATGCCTTTTGCAGATGCTTCTTTTGACTTTGTTTGGTCAATGGAAAGTGGGGAACACATGGCAGATAAAGAGCAATTTTTACGAGAATGTTATCGGGTATTAAAACCTGGTGGAACTTTTTTAATGGCTACTTGGTGTCATCGTCCAACTATGCCGCCAAATCAGCCATTAACGCCTGATGAACTACATCATTTGGCAGAAATTTATCGGGTTTATTGTTTACCTTATGTGATTTCTTTGCCAGAATATGAAGCGATCGCCAAAAATCTATCCTTCCAAAACATCCGTACCGCAGATTGGTCAAAAGCAGTCGCACCTTTTTGGAATGTGGTCATTGATTCAGTGTTTAATTTAGAAGCAATAATCGGTTTACTATTTTCCGGTTGGGCTACTATTCAAGGCGCAATGTCTCTCGGATTAATGCAGCGCGGATATGAACGCGGATTAATTAGATTCGGCTTACTCTGTGGCAACAAATAATCCCAAATTTACAACCTGTAGAGACGTTTCATGAAACTACAACCTGTAAAGACGTTTCATGAAACTACAACCTGTAGAGAAGTTTCATGAAACTACAACCTGTAGAGACGTTTCATGAAACGTCTCTACATTAATATACACAGCATAAAAATTTCTATTTTAACAGAATCGATTGACAATAAAAACCTCGATCGGAAGTTATCTTTTGATTAATATTTAGATTAAAATCAAGCGAGAAACCCGATCGAGAAGATAATGAAAGAAATTAGACAAAAAACTTACTCATTTCCCGCTACAATTGTAGACTCTGCAAGCAACCGACCTGCAAAACCTTGGTTTTATCCTTATTGGAAATTTTGCCGACCTCACACAGTCATTGGTACTACTTGCAGTGCGATCGGGCTGTATTTAATAGCGATCGCCTCCGTAAATCACAATATTAACCTATCACTAATCTGGCAATTGTTAGGCGCTTGGGTTGCTTGTCTTGGCGGCAACATTTACATAGTCGGATTAAATCAAATCGAAGATGTCGAAATCGACAAAATTAATAAGCCGCACTTGCCCTTAGCATCAGGAGAATTTACCCGCAAACAAGCAATTTTAATTATCAGCATTTCAGGAATCTTAGCCTTATTAATAGCAGGATTAATGGGGCCATTTCTCCTGGGAATGGTAGGAATTAGTTTAGCCATTGGCACAGCTTATTCCTTACCACCGATTCGCTTAAAGCGGTTTCCCTTTTGGGCAGCGATCTGTATTTTTACAGTGCGGGGAGCGATCGTCAACTTAGGGCTATATTTACATTTTCGTTGGGTGTTGCAAGCCAAACAAGTAATTACCCTAGAAGTGTGGGCATTAACCTTATTTATTCTGGTGTTTACAATTGCGATCGCCATCTTTAAAGACATACCCGACCTCGAAGGCGACAAACAATACAACATTACCACCTTCACCATTCAACTAGGGCAAAAAACCGTCTTCAACCTCTCACTCTGGCTATTAACCACCTGTTACTTAGGGATGATAATTGCAGGAATTTGGTGGCTACCTTCAGTTAATAGCATATTTCTAGTCATCACCCATCTGTTCGCACTAGGCTTACTTTGGTGGCAAAGTCAAAAAGTAGATTTACAAGATAAAACTGCGATCGGCAAATTCTATCAATTTATCTGGAAACTATTCTTCTTAGAATATCTCCTCTTTCCCCTAGCTTGCCTGACCAAGTAAAACCATTAATTGTTTCGGGCACTACATATAGCCAAATCAAAAACAGGTCATTCTTCAGGATGACCTATTATTCTATCCCAAGTTGGAGGAACCTATTTGGGATAGCCAGCAATAATAAATCAAACCCAATAACTATCTTGGCTAAATTCGAGTATCTGCAAACCTTAGTTTGTCAGGAAATGACTAATTATAAAGTCAAAAGAGTTATTGGTAATCAAGCAAAATTACAAGTCCTTGCATCGACGATAACCTACTCGCCAGAAAGACCAGGAAAGATTAATGGATAAAATACTTGGGAAAGGAAAAAAATTTACACAAACAGTAGCATTGTTGCTGACAACAAGCTTAAGCGCACCAATTCTTGCTTCTTGTGGAGGCTCAAATACAGCCAACCAAACTCCGGTTAACGATTCTCGTCCCGCAGTCCAAAATACAGCTAATAGAACTGTTTCTGGAAATCCTACTAGACCCCAAGCGCGTCAAGGACTATCAACCGGACAAAAAGTAGCAATTTTGGCTGGTGCAGCAGCACTTTATTATCTGTACAACCAACACAAGAACAAACAAGAGCAAGGGGCAACAGGCAAATATTATCTTTCCAAAAACGGGCGTGTCTACTATCGTGATGCTCAAGGTCGTGCTCAGTGGGTAACACCACCACCCGAAGGAATCAGAGTTCCCGAAGAACAAGCCCGACAATACCAAGACTTCCAAGGTTACAACGGAAGAAGCACAGGCAGAGATCTCACAGACTTAGTTCCAGCACAATAGCAAGTTTGAGGGAACGGGGGACTGTTGAGACAAGGAGACAAGGAGACTCTTGGGACAAGGGGAAGTTCGTTAACTCAAAACTCGTTCAGGAGTTGCCCGCCGTCACCAAATTGTTTCGCTTTAGTCCGCTTTAGATCGATCGCCCCAACCTCCAATAAACATTCATAATTTAAGGAGAATAAATCATGGTTGATGGATTTTTCAGAAAAATCGGCGAAATCGCTTTTGGTTCCAATAATGACCAAGAGGATGAGCGAGTACGTCCAGCAAGCGAAGACCCATACGGCGACCCCGCTGATGAGGGAATGTCTGGTAACGTGCGTCCAGCAAGCGAAGACCCCTACGGCGACCCTGCTGATGTAGGAATGTATGGTAACGTGCGTCCTGCCAGTGAAGATCCTTACGGCGACCCCGCTGATGTAGGAATGTATGGTAACGTGCGTCCTGCCAGTGAAGATCCTTACGGCGACCCCGCTGATGTAGGAATGTATGGTAACGTGCGTCCTGCCAGTGAAGACCCCTACGGCGATCCCGCTGATGTAGGAATGTCTGGTAACGTGCGTCCTGCCAGTGAAGACCCCTACGGCGACCCTGCTGATGTAGGAATGTCTGGCGGCGGTTATATGCCCGAGCCTTATGCTGGCGACCCATATACCAATCCCCAAGAAGAGGTAATGTCTCGCGGTGGTGAGTTTGGTGACGAAGACTACTACGAAGATGAAGGCAACAATAGAAGGAATTCCTGGTAATTGTTCTGCGGAAGATTTGTTTGGAGACGCTAGCGGTCATTAGAGAGAGTGAGAGAGAGACAGTGGCAGATAATGCTACTGTCTTTTCTTTTACTTCCCAAAATTTTGATTGTTAAAGCTGGTATTTGCTATTCAAAACTACTAGAGTAAATATAGAAAAGTAACCGTTTTCTCTCCAGAGATAGAGGCTTTTCCCAGGAAAAATTTTAATAACACGACGGAATATATTATTCTCTCAGCCTTATGCTGTCCAAAAAACATAAACCGAAAACCTACGGCGGAGGTCACTACTATGAATTTGAATCAAAAAATTACAGATACCGCTTGTGATGCGGCGTTTACAGGAAAAGAAATTCATCCTTGGGATTCTGGCCCTGCGGTAGCAGAGTTGCAAGGACTCTTACGCGCTCACGGTTACACTATTAGAATTATTGACGGAGACTTTGGTAGCCTGACAGAAGCCGCTGTCAGGTCATTTCAAAAAAAACACGGCTTAAGAATTAATGGCGTAGTCGGGCCGCAAACCTGGGCTGCATTAAAATCTTCTGTGAAACCTGGAGCTCGTGTCCTCAGACAGGGGTACAGTGGCAGCGATGTCTATGAATTACAGGGACTCTTGCAAGTCAATGGTTATGAAATCAACCGAACAGGCATCTTTGACCAGAAGACTAAGTTAACTATTAAGGACTTTCAACAAAAGCATAAATTAAAAGATAACGGCATCGTCAATAGTATTACTTGGACATTATTGCGAGGCGGCTACCCTGATGCCACTCCTTCTAAAGAGCCTTTTTGGTTATCTAATTTCCTGAAGTGGCGCTGAGGGAATGGGGGAATGGGGGGACAAGGGGACAAGGGGACAAGGGGATAAGGGGATAAGGGGATAAGGGGACAAGGGGATAAGGGGACAAGGGGACAAGGGGATAAGGGGACAAGGGGACAAGGGGACAAGGGGAAGATCATTGAATTACCTCTTCAACTCTCCCCACCTCCCCACCTCCCCATCTCCCCACCTCCCCATCTCCCCACCTCCCTACCTCCCCACCTCCCTACCTCTTCTCCCCTTCTGCCTTTATTTGATTTGAGCGCTTAAACTAGGCTAAGAGTTATTGTTAAAACCTTTGTTTAAGAATGTCTGAAAAACACAAGTCTATTCACCTGTTGCTGATTACTGTACTTTGCTTTGGCTTTGCTGCGGTTGGGTGTTCTTCTTCGCCGTCGAACTCGACGAATCCTACAACTTCTGGGCAACCTAGTAGTTCAGCTGCTACGACACCTGTTCCTGGTACTGTTCCGACTGCTCCTAATACGCCGAGTATTGCACAATCTAGTCCGGGTACAACGGCTGGGAGTTCAAGTGTAGAAAGTATTCCTAATATTAGCCAACCAACTAATATTGACCAATCAGCTACAACTGCTGCTGCACCTGCGTCTGGTAGTGCGGCTGATTTTTATCAAAAGGGAATTGCTAGTGCTCAACAAGGGGATCTTAAAAGTGCGGAAGAGTCTTGGCGTAAGTCTATTGAATTAGATCCGAAAAATTCGGTAGTTCATACTAATTTAGGGGTGCTGTTGCAGCGTCAGGGTAAGTTGGATGAGGCGGCTTCTCAATATCGGGAAGCTTTGCGTCTGAAGCCTGATGATGTGGAAACGGTGATCAAGTTGGCTGTGGCTTTGGGTGAACAGAAGAAGTTTGATGAGTCGATCGCTCAATCACAAACAGCTATTCGTTTGCAGCCGGATTTTGCTCCTGCTCACATTGTATTAGCTATGGCTTTGTCTGAGCAAGGTAAGGCTGATGAAGCGATCGCAAGTTTGAAAAAAGCTCAGGGTTTATGGCAGAAACAAGGGCGAACAGAACAAGCTGTCGGCGTGCAAGCTCAGTTGGCTAATTTGTTAGGAAAACAAGGTAAATTCGCGGAAGCTAGAACCCAAATTCAACAAGCTATTGCACTCAAACCTGATTTTGCTCCGGCTCATATTTTGTTAGCAGAAATTGCTGTGCGAGAAAATAAACCAGAGGAAGCTATTAGTAGTTTGCAAAAGGCTAAGGATTTATTTAAAAAACAAAAACAAAACGATCAATTAGCCGCTACTCAATGGCAGTTGGCAATGCTCTTGGGACGACAAAAAAAATACAAAGAAGCTGGTACTCAAGCGAAAGAACTGTTGCGATTAAAGCCAGATTTTGCTCCCGCATATATGATGGTGTCGGAAGTTGCCGTGCAACAAGGTAAACCCGCAGAAGCTGTCACTAATTTGCAAAAGGCTAGGGATTTGTGGAAAAAACAGCAACAAAAGGACCAATTAGCAGCTACTCAAATGCAGTTGGCAGCGGTTTTGGCACAGCAAAAAAAATACTCGGAAGCTAGCACCCAAGTGGGAGAAGTGTTGCAGTTAAAGCCAGATTTTGCTCCGGCACATCTTTTGGTGTCGGAAATTGCTCTGCGACAAGGTAAACCAGCGGAGGCTGTAACTAGTTTGCAAAAGGCTAAGGATTTGTTTAAAAAACAACAACAAAATGACCAATTGGCAGCGACTCAAATGCAGTTGGCTGTGGTTTTTGGACAACAAAAGAAATACTCGGAAGCTAGTGCAGAAGCTAGAGAATTGTTGCAATTAAAGCCAGATTTTGCTCCGGCTTATTTGGTATTAGGGGAAGTGGCAAAAGTCCAAAGTAATAAAAGTGAGGCGATCGCTAATTTCCAAAAGGCTAAAGACTTATTTTCAAATCAGGGCAGAAATGAGGAAGCACAAAAAATTGATACATTGATCCAACAACTGAACACAAAGCAGTAATTTATGTCGATTCAAGCAGGCAAAGTCTATATTGTTGGTGCTGGCCCAGGTGATTTAGATTACTTGACGGTGCGGGCACAAAAAGTGTTAATGCAAGCGGAAGTTTTAGTGTATGATGCTTTGGTGGATGCTCAACTTTTGCAGTTAGTACCAGCAAATTGTTGCCTGTTTGATGTGGGAAAACGTGGTGGGAAACCCAGTACAAAACAAGCAGAAATTAATTGCTTGCTAGTGGAAAAATGTCAGGAAGGAAAACAAGTTGTCCGGCTAAAAAGTGGCGATCCGTTTATTTTTGGTCGCAGTACTTCGGAAATTCAAGCGTTGAAAAGTTCTGGTTGTAGTTTTGAAGTCATACCCGGAATTTCTTCGGCTTTAGCAGCACCTTTATTAGCCGGAATTCCTTTGACCGATCCCGTGTTAAGTCGCTGTTTTGCCGTGTTTAGCGCCCATGAACCAGATGAGTTGGATTGGGAGGCAATCTCTCGGATGGAAACTTTGGTGATTTTAATGGGGGGGAGAAATCTGGCGGAAATTGTGACTCGGTTGCTGAGGTTTGGTCGATCGCCAAAAACCCCGATCGCCGTAATTCGTTGGGCGGGACATCCCGAACAACAAGTTTGGACAGCAGAACTGCAAAATGTCGTTCAGGTAACAGCTAATTTTTCTCTTTCACCAGCAGTAATAGTAATCGGTGAGGTTGTAGGGTTACACCCCTATTTGCAAAGTGTTGATTCAGATCATATATTTTGATAGGAGATTCAGTTAAACTGCTTAATTATCAAGATTGATCTCGAACTAATAACAACGTGAATCAGATTAACCCAGAACTTCCTTTGACAGGCACGACTATACTAGTAACTCGTGCGGCTGGACAATCTAGTGAGTTTTGCCAATTGTTGCAACAACAAGGGGCAGTAGCGATCGAAATGCCCGCTTTAGAAATTACTCCTCCTTCGAGTTGGTTTGCTTTGGATGAAGCGATCGCTAATTTACACTCTTTTGACTGGTTAATTCTCACTTCGACTAACGGTGTAGATTACTTCTTTCGCCGATTGCAAGATAAAGGACAAAATCCGCAAATTTTAGAGAAAGTAAAAATTGCGGTTGTCGGAAAAAAAACCGCTGGATCTCTAGCACAATATGGCTTATCTCCTGACTTTATTCCGCCTGATTTTGTGGCCGATTCTTTAGTAGAACATTTTCCTGAAGAGTTAGCAAACCAAAAGATTCTTTTTCCCAGAGTGGAAACAGGCGGGAGGGAAGTTTTAGTCCAAGAATTAACCGCTAAAGGTGCAAAAGTAGCAGAAGTTCCCGCTTACCAGTCCGGTTGTCCTAGTTCAATTGCACCGGAAATTTTAGAAGCATTACAGCAGCAATCTATAGATATCATTACTTTTGCTAGCTCCAAAACTGTGCAATATTTTTATCAGTTAGTCAAAGATAAATTAACATTAGAGAAGTTACAAGAAATTACTGTGGCTTCGATCGGCCCCCAAACCTCGAAAACTTGTCAACAGCTATTAGGAAAAGTTGACATAGAAGCAACAGAATACACCCTGAGTGGATTAAGTGAAGCAATTGTTAAATGGGTGATAAATAAAGGGGTTATTGCTGAGAAAAGCCAAAATACTTATTATTAATGAATGAGGACTAGGAAAAGCTATAAGCGATCGCAAAGCAATGGAAATTAGCCTGTCAGATAGTAACAATATTCTTAGGGCATTAATAGAAGGCACTACGGATGCTATTTTTATTAAAGATATTCAAGGAAAATATTTATTTGTTAATTCGGAAACTGCCAGAATTTTAGGTAAGCCAGCCGGAGAAATAATTGGCAAGGATGATACAGAAGTTTTTGCTTTAGAAACAGCTAGAAGAATCATGGAAAATGACCGCCGAATTATTAGCAGCGGTAAGTCGGAAACTGTGGAGGAAATTATTTCTATTAACAACAAGACGCAGGTCTATCTAGCAACAAAAAATGTCTGTCGAAATTCACAAGGAGAAATAATTGGTTTAATTGGAATATCACGGGACATTACAGACCGCAAAGAAGCAGAAAAAGAACGTTTAGAATTACTCAAGAAATTAAGCCAAGAAAGTGAAGATTTAACTGCTCTGAGTAGAGTGACAGCTAATGCAGTTAGTACATTAAATTTAGGGGAATTACTAAATGTATTGCTTCTGCGAATTATGGAAGTAATTAAAGCAGATACAGGCGTAATTTTGCTCAAAGAAGGCGATCGCCTCCGGGTGAGGGCTACCATTGGTATTGAACAAGAACTGCGATCGCAATTTAGTGTAGCGATCGGTGAAGGTTTTGCTGGTACTATTGCAGCTTCTCATCAACCACTGTATATAGAAAATGTCCAAGCAAATCCGCTGATAATTAGCCCAATTTTAAAACAACTGAATATTCAGACAATCATGGGTGTACCTTTAAAAAGGAATGGGAATTTAGTGGGAGTGCTGCACGTAGATTGGTTTAATAATCATCCCTTTAGCGATCGGGAACTTCATCTATTAGAAATTACCGCCGAACGCTGTGCAATGGCAATTATTAATGCTCAACTTTATGAGCAAACTAAACAATTACAAGAACGGTTGCAACTGCAAATCGATCGAATGCCTATAGGTTGTATTCTCAGAGATCGAGACTTTCGGATTATAGATTGGAATCCCGCCGCAGAAAAAATATTTGGTTATACCAAACAAGAAGTATTAAATAAATACCTGGAACACTTAATTACTTCCCCTGACGCTAGAGCTTTTGTGCAACAAATTCACCAGCAGTTAGCAGCAGGAGAAAGTACAGATCATAGTTTAATGGAAAACATTACTAAAGATGGTCGGACAATTACTTGCGAGTGGCATAACACACCGTTAAAAGATGCCAATAATCAAATTGTTAACTATCTGACAATGGTACAAGATGTCAGCGAACGCAAACAAGCAGAAGCAAAATTGCAACGTTATGCTTATTACGATTTAATTACTGGATTGCCAAACCGCACTTTATTTTTAAAACGACTTAAAGAAACTATTCACTTAGCAAAAGATCGGGAAAACAGTTTATTTGCTGTATTATTTTTGAACTTAGACCGCTTTCAAATGGTTAAATTTAGTTTGGGGCATCATTTAGCCGATCGCTTGCTGATCGCTGCTGCTCAACGAATTGAAAATTGCTTACAAAATAGAAACTTCTCATTTTTTGATGTTGATTTAGAATCAAATTTAATCGAGGATAACCAAACCTCACAGAAGCCAACTTTCAGCAGAAATAATACTTCCCAGAATCCCCAGAGATTCAGAAAAGCAATGGTAGCACAAGTAGGATTAGATGAGTTTGCTATCTTGTTAACAAACTTGCGAGAAACTAGCAACGCGACTCAACTTGCCGAGCAAATTTACCAAGCACTCAGCTATCCTTTCGATCTTGACGGACAGGAAGTTTTTATTACTACTAGTATTGGCATTGCATTCAGTTATGTCGGTTATGAACAACCAGAAGATTACCTGCGTGCTGCTGATACAGCCATGCACCAAACTAAACAATTAAGTAAAACTCGTTATGCAGTTTTTGAACCGGGATGGCAAACTCAAGCCGTAGAACGCTTGCAGTTAGAAACAGATTTAAGACGAGCGATCGAACGTAAAGAATTCCAAGTTTACTATCAACCAATAGTCTCAATTAAAAATGGCAAATTAATTGGTTTTGAAGCCTTAGTCCGTTGGTATCACCCCAGCAGAGGTTGGATTTCACCAGTAGAATTTATTCCCCTAGCCGAAGAAACCGGATTAATTAGTTTAATCGATCGGTATGTATTAAAAGAAGCTTGTCGCCAAATGGTGACTTGGAAACAACAATTTCCGCAAAAATTCCCCTTAACAATTAGTGTCAATCTCTCCGCTGCTCAATTAGCACAATTGGGATTAATAGAACGCATCGACCAAATTTTACAAGAAACTGGAATTAACCGAGAAAGTTTGAAAATAGAAATTACAGAAAGTAGCTTGACGGGAAACTCTACTTCCGAAACAGCCATGTTGCAACAATTAAAAACTTTGGGAATTCAGCTTTCAATAGATGACTTTGGTACAGGCTACTCTTCTTTAGCAAGGTTGCATCAACTACCAATTGATACTTTGAAAATCGATCGATCCTTTATCAATCAAATGGCTTTTGATGGCGAAAGCTTAGAAATTGTCCGCACCATCATTTCTTTAGCTCACATTTTAGACATGGATGTGATTGCCGAAGGAGTAGAAACCACCGAACAACTCCTGCAATTGCAATCTTTAGAATGTGAATATAGTCAGGGTTTCTTGTTTTCTCGTCCTGTCGATCGCCAAACAGCTGAAAGAATAATCTCTTCTAACGGTCACTTTGTCTGGGAAAATCTCAATAATCAACAATGAGCAAATATTTATCTTGGTAAATATCATAATTATAATTAAGTTTGTAAGTAGGTAGATCTAAATAAAGTAAAACAAAGGCGGGCAGGATGCCCACCCCACAAAATTTTCAGCTTTCTTGTAGGGTAGGCATCCTGCCTGCCCCACAAAATTTTCAGCTTTCTTGTAGGGTAGGCATCCTGCCTGCCCCACAAAATTTTCAGCTTTCTTGTAGGGTAGGCATCCTGCCTGCCCCACAAAATTTTCAGTTTTCTTGTAGGGTAGGCATCCTGCCTGCCCCACAAAATTTTCAGCTTTCTTGTAGGGTAGGCATCCTGCCTGCCCCACAAAATTTTCAGCTTTCTTGTAGGGTAGGCATCCTGCCTGCCCCACAAAATTTTCAGCTTTCTTGTAGGGTAGGCATCCTGCCTGCCCCACAAAATTTTCAGCTTTCTTGTAGGGTAGGCATCCTGCCTGCCCCACAAAATTTTCAGCTTTCTTGTAGGGTAGGCATCCTGCCTGCCCCACAAAATTTTCAGCTTTCTTGTGGGGTAGGCATCCTGCCCACCCCACAAAATTTTCAGCTTTCTTGTGGGGTAGGCATCCTGCCCACCCCACAAAATTTTCAGCTTTCTTGTAGGGTAGGCATCCTGCCCACCCCACAAAATTTTCAGCTTTCTTGTAGGGTAGACATCCTGCCCACCCCACAAAATTTTCAGCTTTCTTGTAGGGTAGACATCCTGCCCACCCCACAAAATTTTCAGCTTTCTTGTAGGGTAGACATCCTGCCCACCCCACAAAATTTTCAGCTTTCTTGTAGGGTAGGCATCCTGCCCACCCCACAAAATTTTCAGCTTTCTTGTGGGGTAGGCATCCTGCCCACCCCACAAAATTTTCAGCTTTCTTGTAGGGTAGGCATCCTGCCCACCCCACAAAATTTTCAGCTTTCTTGTGGGGTAGGCATCCTGCCTGCCCCACAAAATTTTCAGCTTTCTTGTGGGGTAGGCATCCTGCCTGCCCCACAAAATTTTCAGCTTTCTTGTGGGGTAGGCATCCTGCCCACCCCATTGATAGATAACTATTTTTACTTTATTTATTGGCACCTACTTAGTAGCGACTTTAGTCGTATATTCCGCGCATAATAGGACTAAAGTCCTCACAACGAACCAGGTTTATTACTATCATGACTCAGCGTAAAATTGGTTTAACTGGCGGTATTAGTACTGGCAAAACAACAGTTTCAAATTATTTAGCCAACACTTATCAATTACCAATTTTAGATGCAGATATTTATGCGCGTGAAGCCGTACAAATTGGTTCCCCAATTTTAAACAAAATTTCTCAACGTTACGGAACAGAAATCCTTTTACCTGATGGTGCATTAAATCGGCAAAAATTAGGAGAAATAGTTTTCCGTGACGATGAAGAACGCATTTGGTTAGAACAACAAATACATCCTTACGTCAGACAACGCTTTGCAGAAGCAATGAATCAATTACCATCAAACAGCACAGTTGTCTTAGTCATTCCTCTACTATTTGAAGCAAAATTAACAGGGTTAGTCACAGAAATTTGGGTAGTATTTGTTGATGAACAACAACAAATAAAACGATTAATGCAGCGAAATAATTTAACATTAGAACAGGCAAAATCTAGAATTAGCAGTCAAATGTCACTTGTGGAAAAATGCCAAAAAGCTGATGTTATTTTAGATAATTCTGGCAGCTTAGAATACCTTTATCAACAAATAGATGCTGCACTAGCCTCTTAACCTTTCGACAAAAATTTGATGTTCAGATGTTGCTAAACCCATTTGTAACACCGACTGAACCTCAACCAAATTCCCAGCTATTAAAGCCGGAACTGCTAACCATAAACCGGGAAAAACTTCACTTTTAATTGTTCCGGTTGCATCGCTTGGTAAAACAATATATTCTCCTTCCCTTAACCGAAACCAGTCAATTTTTTGTTCGTTCACTTGCCATACTAAATATTCTTGCACTTGGTTGCGACGATAAACTCTTAATTTATCTCGTAAATCATAAGAAGCGCTACTCGCAGCTATTTCAGCAATGAATTCTGGCGCACCTTCTAAATAATCATCTTCACTAATAATTGTTTGTCCACCATTCTCAATTCTTAATAGTGCATCAGGTTGAGGTTCATTATCAGCATCAAGACGAACTGTAGTATTATCAAATAATCCAACTCCCGGTGTAGCCGTCCAGTAAGTTCCTAACCAAGTCATAATTCCAGCATGAGGTTGACCGTGAGTTACCCGAACTGGCGATCCCATATAAACTACTCCTTCAATTAATTCCGCTTTTTTCAAATTAGGCATTGTTTGGTAGCGCCGTTCAAATTCAGCACGAGTTAGACGATCGCCATTTTCCAAAGGCAAAATTTTCGCCATTATTTCAGTCATAATTCAACCTCCAATTAAAAGAAATAGTAATCAACCCGGTTCGTTGTGAGGACTTTAGTCCTTCTATCTGACAAAGGAACGACTTTAGTCGTCACAACAAACTTGAACGACTAAAGTCGTCACAACAAACTTAATATTAATTAAGCTGCTTCTCCCCCGACAATTACATTTTTAATTCGCAAAGAAGGGCCACCGCAACCTACAGGTAAACCACTTTGTCCACCTTTACCACAACCGCCGGACTCATCCCAGTAAAAATCATTGCCGATCGCTTCAATATCAGCCAAAGTAGTAAACACATTTCCTGAAAGAGTCACATCGCGCACAGGTTCAGTAATTTCTCCATTGCGGATCATCCAAGCTTCCCCAGCACTGAAAGTAAACATTTCTCCATTCGTCATTCCCCCCAACCAATTACGCGCATAAACCCCTTCTTTGATATCAGCAAATAAATCCTTAACAGGTGTTTTTCCCGGTTCAATCCAAGTATTAGTCATCCGCACTAATGGGGGATAATGATAATTTAAACACCGGGCATTTCCTGTAGCAGTTTCGCCCAGTTTGCCTGCTGTTTCACGAGAATGCAATCTACCGACTAAAACGCCATCTTTAATTAATTGAGTTGTTGTTGCTGGCGTACCTTCATCATCGTAAAAATAGCTACCTCGATGTCCTTCTGGGGCTGCACCATCAAAAATTTGCAATTCTTTTGGCCCAAATCTGCGCCCGATCGTCATTACTTCCAACAAATCAGGATTTTCATAAGCCATATCTGCTTCCGAAAGATGACCAAAAGCTTCATGAACAAACAACCCACTTAAAATCGGGTCAATCACCACCGTGTAAGTGTTACCTTTAACTGGAGGTAAAGCTAAGGCATCAACGGCGCGTTGTGCAGCACTTTTGACTTGGGAATCTAAACCAATTAAATCTTCATAAGCTTTGCGCGATCCTGTAGTTTCCCGACCAGTTTGTACGGTGTCTCCATTTCTCGCAGTAGCAGCAAAGCGCATTTCCATATCCACCCAAGATTGTTCTAGCATGGTGCCTTCGGAAGTGGCGAGAATCACTCGTTGGGCATTGTCACCATAACGGACTGAAGTAGTAGTAATCCGTTTATCTAAACTACGGAGAATTTCTGTGTAGCGATCGCACAACTCTTTCTTTTGGGCTAAAGAAATTTGGCGCGGATCGGTGCCAGTTAAAGGTAAACTGCAAACATCCTGCACTGCTTGAATCGGTGCCAGAATCGTTTCTTCTTCCCCTACCATTCTCGCAGCTGCGATCGCTTCCTCCACCCGTTCTTTGAGCGTTGAAAGTTTATTAAAGCTAGCAAAACCCCAACCCCCCTTGTAACAAGCCCGCACCTGTCCACCAAGAGAGATGCCTTGGGAAAGGGTTTCTATCTTATCTGCTCGCAGTAAAATATCAGTCCCTTCCGATTCTTCCAGCCGAATCGCCAAATAGTCAACTTGCGATCGATAACGAGCAATCAAATCAGAAAGCAGGTTTTTCCCATTGATCAGTAAAGTCTGCATGACAGGCAACTCTTGAATAAAAGTTTAAGTTAATCGAAATGTGAGCTAATTCGATCTATTCTGCAATTTAATGGGTAGCGTTAGCTAGTGCAATCAGGCTCCAAGGCTAAAAGGCAGAATGCTCGCAGGAAAGAAAGCTTTTCTGTTCAGCATTTGAGAAGTTTTCAACTGCTCAATCTTTCTGCTGTACTCCACTAGTTAGAGCCCATATCTAACCCCGGAAAAACACTTTACTGTAAGTAATAGATTTTACAGTTAATTTGGGCAATTTATAAATATAGATTTGCTCAGCATCTACTATTTGGAGAAAAAAAAGTTTATGAATATTCATGTTTTCCGAGCCGAACTACATAGAAACGAAAACAAAACTAAAGGATTCACAACTGTTGACTTCATGGCGCATATTTTTGTGGTAATCATGTTTGTGTTTATGATGTTAGTTTACTTTACCTCATCAAATACCTGCCAAAGTACAGCTTGCTATAGCCCCAAAATCCTCCGAGTTCCGGTTAGATATTAGATGGAAAATGGGTCAAGGTTAAAGGATAAAGGAAAGCTCGTTAGCTTTTCCCTCGATCGTTTAACCTAAGTGTAAAATTTGTAGTCAGAATCGCCAAATCTCGTAAAGTATGAATTTAGAAAATCAGAGCCAAAATTTGACATTGTTTGGGCTACCAGCTCTTCGGGGAAGATATAGCGATCGCCGCTCCTTGCTGGTGTGTGGAATCACCCAAAAGCGAACAAGCTTCCAGATCTTCAAAACTACAACTGAATCTACTTTGTCAAAAACTGTTGATTCTGTGGAGAATTGTTAGGATTGGTGAGCCTATTATCTGTGATCCCACCATTAACACCTGGATAAAGAGGAGTTCCCGCTGGGTTAGTGGTGTTGTTTCTATCAATAGTGATTTGAGTGCCATTACGATAGTAGTAAGTTGTAGATCCATCTGCGCGAGGAACAGCAACAGAAGGAGAATCGATCGCTGTTGGTTTCATACTGGAATTGTCTATGTTTCAACATATTTTTGACCAACAGGATGCGGTTCTATCCAGATGGTTTTGATGTGCGATCGACCCGCCCCCACTCGTTGACTTCTCCAATGCCCTCGCCGTTCATGTTGAATTGGTGATTTGCGGTTTGGATATGTAGATGAGTTATTATTTTTTTCAGGAATAGTTGCTGTTTTTAGCTGATAATTATAGTCATCAGTTCACCTCAAATAAGGATAATTGTTGATATTGCGATCGCACTTGTTCAGACTGTTTTCTGATTACTTGAAGGATGGTAGATTTGGCTTCTTTCAATCTGGTTTCAAAAAAGCCATCATCATCAAAGTTTGGATGAGTTTCTAAACACCAACTGTAAAGCGCACCATTGCATACAGCGTCCATACAAACCTCACCTGGAGCTGTACCAAATTGCCAAGAGCCAACTTTTCCGCAAGGTTCTAATTCGCAGAAATTATCGACATCACCGCAGTAGACAAATCCTAAATCTAGCAATGCCTGGGCTTGTTCTAATTCACCTGGACTTAACCAGCAAGGAAAGTTACTCATTACTCCTCCAATGAAAAGACCCAGGAGAATTCCTGAGTCTTTTAATCACTAAGCTAATGGTTTCAGCAAATTAACTTTTGCTGGTGGTAATTGTGACGCATCATCGTCTTCGCCTGGTGGTAGAGCCGATTTGGTAGGTTCATTGATTCCACTCAAAGCAAATCCAGCCGCATTCATATCGAACAATTCCCAAACAGCAGCCTTTTTGTCTTTGCTTCCCAAAAACCAAGTTCGCAGATTTTCGAGCGCAGGCTGGTCATATTTCTCAACTTTGCAGCAATAGGATTTATTGCCGCCTTCACCTTCTTTGATGCCTTTAAAGTCACAGTGAAACACAACCAGACTGCGCCAGCGATCGTTCTTTCCACTAGCCCGCAGTCCAGTAAATAAATTCTCAAAAACACCAACTTCAATTAGCGATAGCTGCGACAACTTATCGCTAATCAAGTTTGGCGATCGAGCAACAGCTTAAAAAAAACCCCCAGCATTTCTGCCGAAGCAACAAAATTTGTATCCACGTAAGGAGGATTTAAGCGATCGATAATTTCTTGCATGACCAAAATCCAAAAAAACATCAATCCCATTCCGCGTAGCGGCATTAAGGCTAAAAGATGACAATGACTGGTACGGGCACGAGGCAGTTGATGGTCGTTCTGATGGTGGTACCACTGAAGCATTAATTAAGTTTGAATATGCCTCTATCGTGTGGTTGCCTGTATTTTGTCCGGGTCAACCCATTGTTTGGGTAAGTTGTCCTTCATGTATCTCAGTGGACGGAGAAAGCTTATCCTGACACTCCAGATTTGGGTGAAAATGCCTCAACTCAAACAAAAACTTATCAGATACAGTGGCGTTTTGTTACGAATGGAGGACAATTTGAGGGGATAATTTTTCCAGCACTGGGCGCTTTTGGCTTGCCATTTTATCCCGGTAGCAGTATGAAAGGCGCGTTTTGTCAAGCTTGTACGGAGGAACAAAAGCAGCGTTATCATCTCACGAAAGATATGGAAATCTAAAAAAACCAGTACCCCGACCTGTAACAGTTCAAGACGATTCTAAGCCCAAACTGAACAGACCAGTACTCCGACCTGTGGCACAGCAAACTGAAAATGATGATGCAAAAACATGGCGGGAAGCGTGGCGGGAGGATAATGTGCAAGTTTGGGGTCGGATTGCTGAAGAGTCCCTAGTAATTCCTTGGCTGCATCCTTCCGAAACGCCAAGAAATCAGCAGTCTCAAAGAGGGAGTTTTTCTCAGAACCAGCCTAAAAAACCCCTAAATCAAAGCAACTCTTTGGCATTTCAAAGAGGAAATGCACCACCTAATCAAAATGCTCGACCTCTTATATACCGCACGTCTGTTACGGGTAGGGTAAAGGATACAAATAAGTCAGACGATCCGACGCAAATTGGTCGCCTTTGGCATCGGATGTATCCTGTGATAAATTCGGTGCCTGATGCCAATAATTTTACAAAGGAGAAGCCTAAATATTTGGAATTATTGACGATTTTTCCTGATGATTCGGATGAGTTTAATAAATTTTTGACATTTCTTCAGTCGAAGCCAAAAGGATTTACGCGACTTTGGTCAAAGTAGTGTTCCGAATAAAATTATAACTTCTGCATTGGGCGATCGCTCTAGTTCCTTTGGCTTTCTTTGGTATTGGATATTATCGCTACTCCCACTTGGGGAGACGAGTCTAAATTATGAGACTTAAAAGGAAATATGAACAATAAACCGGGTTCTAAACGGCTAGGTTTGAGGATGCAACAAAAGGCGATCGCTATCCGCACTCGCTTGCAACCGCTTGGCAAGAGAGGATTGCAAATAGCCCGGTCAATCCCTTATTTGGCTATAAAATTAGTCAGTCATTTCACCAAGGCAATATCTAACCAAACTATAAATTTTATTGAATCTTTGCAATTGGGGCGCATTTTTCGCCGTTTGGGATTGCCTGTTTGGACGCTTTTGGGAATTGGATTTGCGGGGTGGTGGTTTGATAATGCGGGTGCTTTAATTGAATCGTTGATCCAGTATTTATTGTATTTTTTGAAGATTCAACAAAACACTCCTGATTTTGTGGCTTACCTGCCCAAAGTATTGATGTTTCTCATTCCTTGTATAGCTGTTATCGGCATTGGAATGTGGCAAAGTTACGGGCGAAAAATTATTTCCAGAGGAATTTCTGGAGAACTGCGAAAGCCAGAAGGGAAAAAAGGGTTAATTTTACTTGTTAGTAATCCTGATAGTGCTAAGTTTGCGATTGATTATCACTATATTGAAAAAGGTACTTTGGAAAAAGTATGGCTAATTCCTTCTAATGATACTGAAAAAGATAAATTTGGTGAACCCAGTATCAGCAAAGTTGACCCGATCGAAGATTATTGCAAGGAGTTAAAAACTAATTACGGCAGACCATTAGAGGTAATAGTCCATCGAAAGGGGGTTTGTCCAGGTGATGCTCAAGATACTTTTGACTATGTGAATAGAGTTTATCGACAAAGTGGCTATGCAGAGCATGAATTAATTGCTGATTTTACTGGTGGGACAAAGCCGATGTCGGTGGGAATGATTATGGCTTGTTTGAAGCGCGATCGCGAATTAGAATACGTTTCATTCGTCTTTGCTTCTAAACAATCTTTTGGGCCTTTTTTGATTGATTATCAGCATAGTGCTTTTGATTTGATTGGGTAAAACACAATCGAGTGTGTTAATTGCATTCCCAAGAATGCAATTAACACACCAATTCAAATCATTCACTAATGTAATCAAATCAGCTTTAAACATTACTACTTTTTTGAAGAAATACCCTAATTTATGAACAGAAAAATCATCACTTTTTTAGGTGCTGCACCCGCTATTAGCACTACTACCTACGCTTTTAAAGATGAAAATGATGAGGAGAAAAAATATGATGGTAAAGTGTTTCCAGAAGCACTGCGGCAATTTTGTGGCGAAGATAAATATGACTTGATGTTAGTCTGTGTAACGAAAAAAGCTAAGGATGTGAATTGGTCGGTGCTGGAAGCGCTTAATGATTCTAAAATTCAAGCGGTTGGTATCCCAACTGGGAATAATACTGCCGAAATGTGGCAAATATTCACCATTATTACAGGACATATCGAGAGTGGCGATCGCGTAATTTTTGATATCACTCACGGTTTGCGATCGCTTCCTTTTCTCGTGTTCTTATTTGCTGCCTATCTCAAAACAGCTAAACAAGTGATTATTGAGGCAATTTATTATGGCGCTTTTGAGTTAAAATCAGAAAATAACGGCATAGCTCCTGTTATTGATCTATCAGAATTTGTATCTATGATTGACTGGATTGTTGCTAGCAATCAATTTGTGGAAACGGGAGATGCAAGGCAGCTATCTAAACTTCTCAATCCCAATAGCGACGTTTCTGGTACTAATTATGAAGCGGCAACAACTCTTTTTGATGTTTCGTTTGCTACGTTACTTTGTCGGCCTATAGAATTAGGTAAACTAGCAGATGCTTTAGCTAAAGATTTGTTAGAAGCTGAACAACAGCAGCCAAATCGAGTTGTTCCTTTTGAAATGTTGCGGCAACAAGTTACTCAAACATTCAGTTCTTTTGTGGGAGATTTAGATAAAAATGCTAAGGAGGCTTTGCAAGCTCAGTTTCAACTAATTCGCTGGTATCATAATAACAATCGCATCATCGAAGCAATGACTCTGGCTAGAGAGTGGTTGTTAGCGGCGGTGAATTATAAGTTAGATGGAAGTGTCGATATTGACAATCGATATACTCGTGAAGATATTAATGACGCACTTTGGGAAATTAGTCAGAATAGACCTCCCAAAGAACTAACAGATTATGGGAGAAAAATTCACAAATGGCCGGAAAAAAGACAACTGATTGCTGTATGGAATAAAGTGCGATCGCTGCGAAATACTCTCGACCATGCTGGATATGAAAGACACGCTCCTAATCCTAGTAAAATTGTTCAGAGTGCGAATCAAGCAATAAGTTCTTTATGCGAACTAGCTGAGTTTTGGGATTTGGGCAATTGTTAAGATGTGTAAAGCGCGATCGCTTTTGATTTGGATAATCAGAGTCGAGTGCATCGAAAGCTCAATACTTCTTCCCCATTGCTCTAAAATCGCTGAAAGCCTTGCTATATTTGGCTTTTGTAGAATTTGCTACTTTGGCTGCTCTCATCGACGCACCTATTTACCCCCCATCCTCGCGGTTTGGGTGGAGGTGTGCAGGTAGGTCTAAAGCACGGACTTCCTGAAAGATTAAAGCCGCTCAAACTATTGCTGTATTTGGGTTTGCTGTCAAATGGGGACGGGTTCGATCGCGATCGACACACCCCTGGTTATTCCCCAAACCCGCAAAAAATCGTTAAACTGCGTCGATGCCTTACCTGGACTGCATTTGAGCCATATTATTGACTCCACTTTTACTGCCGATCTACAATCTTTTTAACAGGTGCGTCGATTTGATGCTTGAAATCCTCTCTGGGTAAAGGCTCTGCGGCGAACTCCCCACCGATTGGGTTAATTCGGATTAGTTGGAAACCCCTTGGCGGTTGTAGAGAGTCAAAATACCATGGATAACCGGGCCCCACCGATTGGGTTAATTCGGATTAGTTGGAAACGAGACTTGCTGCCGGTGATGTAACATGGCGGGCAGGAAGCCACCCCACCGATTGGGTTAATTCGGATTAGTTGGAAACATTGTAATAGAACCAGAAGGAAGGCGAGTGGGAAATTGACCCCACCGATTGGGTTAATTCGGATTAGTTGGAAACCTCCGATTTCTTCGCTTCCTTCAACACATTGTTGACCCCACCGATTGGGTTAATTCGGATTAGTTGGAAACGATATTATGCGGCTTTTGGACGCCGGCGTAAAACGTCCCCACCGATTGGGTTAATTCGGATTAGTTGGAAACTCTTGGGGAGTGAAGACATTCACTCCAGAAACAACTACCCCCACCGATTGGGTTAATTCGGATTAGTTGGAAACAATCCGTGGAAAAACTCGCATATGTCCGTGGATTCTCCCCACCGATTGGGTTAATTCGGATTAGTTGGAAACAGTCTTTTGTTCTCGTTTTTTGGAGAACCCATTAAGAACCCCACCGATTGGGTTAATTCGGATTAGTTGGAAACCTTTTTCACGAAATTAAAAAATGCATTCATGGGAAAATTCCTCCCCACCGATTGGGTTAATTCGGATTAGTTGGAAACATTATTCTCCATTGAAGAAGTTGAAAGTAGTCAATCTGCCCCACCGATTGGGTTAATTCGGATTAGTTGGAAACTTATTTTTTGCGTCTTCACAGGCGCCAGCAAAAGCGGCAAGCCCCACCGATTGGGTTAATTCGGATTAGTTGGAAACGATGTTCTGCCAAATGAATTTACTGAAGCTGAAAGAACCCCACCGATTGGGTTAATTCGGATTAGTTGGAAACTCTTACGGTGCGACTGCCATCTATCGTATTCTTTTGCCCCACCGATTGGGTTAATTCGGATTAGTTGGAAACTTGAGCAGGAAAACAACCAGCTAAAAGAATTTGCAATCGAATCCCCACCGATTGGGTTAATTCGGATTAGTTGGAAAGCCAAAAATAAACTACCTAAGTCAACCTGTTGGTAAAGCTTAGGTAGTTTTATTAAAGCTATTAATTCTTCCTAACCAAGTTAAACTAACAAATCAACTGTCCTTTTAAGCTCATCGAGCAAAAAACTCTTTGTAGCCCGATCGTAAATTTCAATCAAACTGCGGTAAAACCATAAAGTACCTTCTTTTCCCGCATTAAACTTATGCCAAACTGCATCACCATGTCGGTATAAATCAGTTAAAATTGAACGAGCATTATGCAATTTATCTGCCAAAGAAACTCGCAGAACAGAAGGAGAAGCATCGCGCATTTTTTCTAGATATAATAACTTGCGATCGCGCCAAGGAGGTTTAGGTATCACATCAGATTCCGTACAACCATCCACAATATTTGTAACTCTTTGCCCAAATAACATAAAAATAGCTTGGCGAGTTTCTGCACCACCGTAATCTTCGATACTATCATGTAAAAGTGCTGCAATTGCTTCATCTTCGTCTCCGCCATCTTCTAATACCAACGCTGCTACACTCAACAGGTGACTAATGTAAGGAATATCGCTACCTTTTCTGACTTGGTGAGCGTGAAGCTGAGTAGCATAAACTAAAGCTTGTTCAAATCGATGTGAAAGTTTTGGTGTTTCCGTATTCATAGTCATTTGTCATTTGTTATTGGTAGTAAATAAAATTATTTCCGATTACCCCCTGCTACCTTTGGTAAAGTTTCCAGGTAGCTTGGATATCTTGAGTCATGCGCGATCGCAATGACCAAGGCAAAAACACTTCAACATTTGCTCCCCAAGCCCTCAAACGCATAACTACATTATTATCATCAGTGCGATAATTAATTCGGCAGTAAATATCTTCAGGAGAACGAGAATAGAAAACCTTTAAAAGTTCTGACTTTTGTTCGGAGTCTATTCGTGCATTGATAATCTGAGATTCAGCATAGTTATAAGGTATTTTCGTAAATAGCTCGTCGCGTTCCGTTCCCTCAATGTAACGAGAATGGAAATAGCGATCGAACCGCAGCAATAGTAACTCTTGTGGTTTGTAAAAATCAAATCCCCAAGCTTCGGCACGGTACTCTTGTATTTGTTTCGGTGTTTTAGACTGACAAATTGACTGGGTAAATCCCTCAATATTTACATCATCCCAGTTTAACTGCTGCAAATTTTGAATGCGATCGAGTCGATAATCATACCAATCAATTTTAGTATCATCCTTTGGTGTTTGACCAAAAGCAAACAAATAAGGCGCACGATGGGAATAGTAAATGCAAACCGGATAAACTATATATTCTTCCCCTTCATCCTGATAATTTTGAAAGTTTCTTGCACTGACATAAGTAATTTTCACAGGCGGGATTTGCGGTTGATGCCAAATAGATTTTAGCTGTTGACGCAAAGTATCAATTTGCTGACTGAACTGACGATGAACGATATACTCGATATCCAAAACAAAGCGTTTTTGACCATTAATCTCTTTGCCAAAATCTTCAAAGAAATCAGCTAAATCATTAGCGATCGCATTTCTCACCACCGTTGTCTCTCCATCAAGAATCGTATTTTCCGGGTGAATAACAACCTGGGGAAACTCCTCAACCAACGAATACACAATTTTAAACTTTTTCCCTGTACCTTGTTTAATTGCTTGTGCTTCTAACCATCCCATTTCCGCCAAAGCTTTAAAATCGTTTTGAATGTTCTTACTAGTGACAGCAAACAAACGACCATTGGGTAAACTTTTTTGCTTTTGGGGATTCTTCTTAACTTGGGTAATGATACCAAAAGATAGCAAATTATCTAAATCTTGTCCATTCATGGGGTAAAGATTTCGGAAAGAACAAAAGCCATTCTTCCTGATTTAAACCAGTATCAGAATTGAACAACCAATCACGAAGAGTTTTCCCACAAGGACATAAGGGATCGTGTTCGCTAGGAATAGTATAATCCTTATGATTTATATCAGTTTGAGTAAAAAACTGTTTATTCCAATCGCTATAAGTAAACTTTTTCTTAAGTTGCAACCTCATCGGATCGGTTTCGTCACCATAAAGCGATCGCAAAATCACCCACAACCGCACTGCTTTCGGCAAATTCTGTCTCAAAGAACCGCGTGCAAATACCTGCAATAATTTTACTGTTGGCGGGAAATCAAAGGTTTGAGCAGACATAAAATTGCTGGTGTCAATTAAGTTACCTCTTTAAACTACACTACTCAGGAAAGCTCCCTTTCCTGAGTAGTGACAAACTAAAACAGTCAACACAAAGAAGGAAAAACTAATGACTAGCTATCAAATGAAATTAGAAGGAGATACCTTAAAAGTAGATTTTGCCAAAAATGCAGACGGTGAACCAATTCTTGCCGATGGCGACCAAATTGTGCGCGATGTAGCAGTAGGTTTACAACAGATGATCGCTGCTGGGGAACTGGGAGGCGGAAATCTACTGAAAATTAATGGCAGAATTTCCCTACTAGCCAGTTATACTTTAGCCCATGAAGTCGCACACTTATATCGAGCGATCGCAGTTTCCGATACTCGTTTAAGAGCTTACGTTGTCGTCATCAGTACCGCAGCAGAGTACCCAGTGGGTAGTCGCATTGATTTTGTTACCGGAGAAGTTAAGCAAGTAGCTACGATAGATGATAGTTCTCCTTCATTTTTAATCTATTGGGAAAATGATGTTTTAATTGCCAAAATTAACAATGGTGTGAAAGCTGATGGCGATCGACTTTTATTAGATGCAGAAGCACAACTGGAAAAATTAATTAGTTCGGGACAGTTACCAGGTGGTAAACAACTGCTGAGAATTAACGGACGTGCTACTGTTCTAGCTAGTTTTATAATCGCTAACAAAATCGCTCATCTATATAGCAGCGTAGCAGTTTTCGATCCCAAGTTGGGAGATGGAGATAAAGGACTAGATAGATACGTAGTAGTATTCAACCATTCTAAAAATTATCAAGTTGGAGAAACCTTTGATGTAAATTACGATCCCTCACCTACGGTTAAAGCTGTCCTCTGTGGTTCCCCCAATACCGGAAAAACGGTATTGCGAGATGGTTTAAAAGCAGCAATTTTCAACTTGAATAATGCACCTGCTGATTTTTATGCCATTTCTGGTTGTCCCGATGGTGATGGTTCTTGGTATGCGGAAACCGTCGCCAAATATCCAGAGTTAGCTGATAAATTAAAGGCAGAATACAAAGCTAAGTTTACCCCCGAATTTGCTCAAGCTAAAGCTAGAGAAATTAAAGTAATTAAAAACTCACTACTGCTATTTGATGTAGGCGGTAGAATTCCTAGCGATGAGAATAAAGTTATCATGTCTCAAGCTACTCACGCCATTATTGTAGCTAAGACTGAAGAAGAAGTGAAGGCTTGGCAAGAGTTTTGTGAAACAGAACTAGCAAAACCTTTACCTGTAGTTGCCATTATTTACAGTGATTTGCATGGTAATTCAGATACCATTACCAGTGAAGAACCTGTACTCAAAGGTAGCGTTCATCGTCTGAAACGCGGTGAAGATATTTCCAGTCGTCCAATGGTACAAGCTTTGGCTAAACTCTTGGTAAAGCTGACTCAAGATTAATGCGATCTGGTTAACTATTCAATAATTACACTACTTTTCGACAAGCAGCTACCAAAAAGCTGCTTTTTGTTTTTTAGGTAATGCCCCCTTTCCATCCATTTAGTTAAATTAAATTATCCAAGCTGACCTATCTATAGTTAAGTTTTTGAGGTGAGTATTAATGGTTGTTAATGCAGATTTTAGTACCAAAAATTCACTGAGTTCTCAAACTCGAAGTTTAACTCCTAATTCTACTAATATTTTCGGCGATCGGCAACAAACGGAAAAGCTAGAAAAGTATGTTTTAGCTGGTACAACGACTTGTTTATAAGGCAGTGGTTGATAGGTGCTGTTAGCCACCGTATTTCTCAATTCTAAGATATTAGTATTTAGATTCAGGCTAAAATCATCGATCGTTTGTGCGTCAATACCGGGAGAACCTTTGTTTTCCGCAACTTTCACCCAAGCACGTTGAAAGTTAGGTAAACTGAGAAATTCCTCAGTAAATTGGCTAAATAAGTCTCGGTTTGTACTAAAATTCAGCGAACCTACTTCTAACATAATCCCATTCCTCAGCAAAACTGATAATCGATCGAGATTATGGCAACTAGAAGGAAACGGGGTTTTCCTATTGTTAGGTTTTGGTATTCACTTCGGCGATACGCCTGACGGCACGCTACGCGAACGCTACAACCACAATACCTTGTATTTAGCGAATTAAAAGCTTGCTTTGGTTTCCTGCTGCTGTAATTACATTTTGATTAGCAGTAAAAACTTTAATACCAGGAACAGTTACATAATCACCATCATCAGTAATTACTTGAACGATTCCTGCTTTGTCCATTGCTTCCAAAATTAGCAAATCGTAGCCATCAAGCTGTTGAGTTGAAAATCTATTTAAGCAAGCATTAGTAATGACTTCATTCACTGTTATATCAGTTGAGACAGCAATAGATGTAACCTGACTCCAAGCAGCTTGAATTTCCCCAACAACATTAGCTCGTTCTGTTGGATAATTATGACGATATTCTTTTGGTCTTAAGGTAGAAGAAAAGATTTGTTTTTCTGTTTGTTCTATATTGTGGGCTAACTCCGATAAAGAAAGACCGCAGTATAAAAGTAGTGATTGAGCCGAAAGAGCTTTTGCTATATAAATGGGATAATCTCTAATTTGATAGTTATTTGCTGATGTACTGGCTTTGGTATAGGTTAGCCAGTACCAAACATTCGTATCTACTAAAAAAATATCATCCTTCTTTGGTTGGTCAAACCGAATATCAACAACTTCAGCTTGAACTGTATAATTGACTGCCATTAGAGACTATTTGCCTGTTCGCTAACAACATCATCTATTGCTTTGCGAGTCTTTTCATTTGAGTAATATTGTTTTGAATTTTCAATAACTCGCTTGAGTACCTGTCTACCTACTGGGTTGAGATTAGAAAATTTCAGCAGACGATTTAAGGTATCTGGGGAAATATCTCTGAGTAGTTGTCCAATAGCAAAGTTAAAGAAAGGGGATGCAAAAATCTCCACGCCAGCAAAGTCAAGGTCTACGGGACGATTTGCCATGAGTTCGGGGTAAGTTAGATCATACACCTTCTGACCTTCTTCCGGGGTCATGCAAGTTTTGCCTATTAGGTCGTGAATGTTGTGTCTCATGTTTTGGGTTCCCCTTAGAAAAGTGGCTCTTCATCATCGGCATCACAGTCTAGAATGTAAAAGGCTTCATCACATTGGAGTGTAATGTTGACCAGTGTCCCCTGGAAAAAGGTTTGCCGAGTTTGGTAAATCTCCTGATTTTCATCGATCGCTACATACCCATCTTGACTGAAAAACTCCAACTTTCCGCGATTAATTTTTACAAATGTTTTCAAATAGTCAAGTCCTACACCCCCAACCACACCACCACGTCGAGTGCTGGTTCCGGCTTGAAAGGCCCATTCTAAAGCTTTGTCTGCTGCTAAAGTCGGGTTATTTTTGAATTGGCGCACTCAAAAGCGTTGGCGTAAATCTCCCAGACTGTTCCTACAATGACGTTTCGCAAATTTTGGTTCATTTGAACCCAGCCTCGTCCCAGCCATTGTTCTGTTAAGTAGTAAACTAAACCGTTTTTATCTTGCTTTGGATCTTCTCGATAGGGGATAGAATTACCTTGCCAAGGCTCTTTATCTTCACAAAAAGCATACATGAATCCATTTTGTTGAAGATTCATCTTAATATTCTTATGAACGGTATCTTTTTTGATAGTAATATTTTGCGAGTTTTTTAATTCTTTTTGGCAATGGGCGATCGGGTGTCGGTATCGGCACTCTGTTCACTTTCGCTAAACTTGATGGCTGGCAAAATCCTCACAATTCCAGAAATCAATACCGTTCACTAAATGCTGTTTCTACTATCAAAGAATACAAAGTTACGAATCAATGGAATGTACCAGTATCTCTGAATGGTGAAATTGGTTGGTTAGTGGAAGAGGACGATCAGTTAAACAAATTCGGGCTTTAGCGAATGAATTGCGATCGCATTTACCTTATGCCCATGCTCGGATTGCAGACTCCCTTGGGTTGGTGACTTGGTACGCTCAAGCAGTTGCTAAATTAGCCAACTTCAAGAGTGATGAAATCAAGTCGTATGTAGTTGACCAACTGTGCAAAACTGCTAACGATGCCGATTCGGTTGCCAACTCATTAACTGACTTTTTGGATAAACTCAACGCCTTGCACGCCGAATCGTTGATTGGGATGTGGAGCGTGCGGGTAGTGGAGACATCGGAAATCGGTAAAGCTTTAGCTATTCATCTGAGTGTCGTCTGGCCCGTGCTCGATCGGATGTTTGCACCTATCTACAGCCGCAAAGTCATCGAAGCACTAATCGACAAAGCTGGCGGACGAATCAAATCTGTGCAAAAATTCCATCGCTCTAAGGATGAGAGTTTAACTTACCAACGGCTGCTGATTACACCACGTACCGATGTTGATGGTAATCCGATGTTGCCCAAAGAACCAGATATGGTATCCCGCCGTTGCTGTCTGCTACCCATCCATATTGTGTCCGAGTTCATCAATTTGTGGCATCAACCAAATCAACTGAATCCAAGTGCTGATGTAACTGATGTAACGACAACTCTATCAGAGTCTACAACTATTGCCGTGTCTGAATTGCACAAATCAGATGCTAATGCGTCACCCGACGTAACTTGATGTAACAAGCAATATCTACCATCTCACGAGTAATGCTGGTGTATTGCTTGGTTTGGTCGATGTCAAAACCTGTTAAATCCAAAGTTGTGAATGTTGTTGGTAGTTTTCCCATGATGATTTTTAATGTAAAGTTAACTTGACATTATTATGTAAGGGAAACTTTACATTGTCAATTCAACTAAGAATTATCCCGGTCGCGTAGTGTCTCTGTAGGAGAATCGTCGTCTTTTAAGTCATCAGAAAAAGCGATCGCCAGTTCTGTAAGAGTGCAACCCAGGATTTCGATAATCACTAATGTTTCGGCTGGAGAAAGTCTGGGGATGCTTTTACCGTTAATCCAAGCACTAACAGATTGACGTGACAAAGCGCGACCAGAGATTCCCTGCCATCCGTTTTTTACCAATTCCACAAATTGCTCTTGAGTCATCCCCCTACGTTCCAACAACTTCAAAAATCTGGTGTTCCTGTATGTCATGTAATGGTTCCACGCTTGACACTCTAAGGCATACCTGTCATGCTTATGTGTAAAGTTAACTTTACACGGAAGTACGATTATTTTAGGTAAATTTGACTTTACATAGCAGTCCTCCACTCACTACTAAAGATCGACAAGGAAGGATATCCTTCCTTGACTCATAAAACCACGACCAGAAAAGCAATACATCAAAAATCTGTGTTGGAGGCTGAACACTTTCTTGAACAGGGACTCTCATCAATGAAACTCTTAATTCTGGATACGGAAACTACCAGTGCCGATTTAAACGCTTCCGTCTGCGAAATAGCAGGTACGCTTTACCAGATTGGCGAAACTGAACGACAAACAGGTGCGATTGCATCACTGGCAACCTTACTACCTGTGAATGACAATCCAGCAGAGATGATTAATTCAATTGCTGATGAATTGACTCAAAGTGCGTCAGGTTTTGTTGAAGAAGCGATCGAACAACTTCAGAAGATGGCTCATAGTTCAGATTACGCAGTAGCATTTAATGCCGAGTTCGATGCACCGTTGATTAATCAATTGCTTGGGGAGCAGCGTTGGTTGTGCGCGATGAAAGACTTTGATTGGAATTATCCTAACCCTAATGCTTCAGGGGGCTACAAGCTGACTGACCTGGCGTTGTGGCTAGGGATAGGGATTAGCACCGTCCGAAGAGCGGGTGATGATGTCAGGTTGCTGGTGGAGTGCTTGAATCGTCGGCGGGCAATGTTGCCATTTATGGTCGAGCAGGCGATCGTCCGAAGTAATTCCCCACTGATTGAACTGCGGGCGATGGTTAGCTATGAAAATCGACATTTAGCCAACCGTGCCAAGTTTAGTTGGGATGACCAGCGGCGAATTTGGGTGAAGAAGATTCGGGAGTGCGATCGGGAAAAATTCGTTGCATCTTTGGATTTTGGTGTGGAGAAGATTTAATAACAATGGAATTAATTGACAAAAATGGACAGCCCAAAGAAAGGTACTTGTTTTCGATGCGGGAGTCCGATCGCCATTCCTGGCATCCACATTTTTACCTGTAGTAAGTGCGGATTTGTGGAAACACCTGAATATCATGAATATTTGTTACTGATAAAAAAGGTGTGCGATCGAGAACATGACGGGCATTTTCAATTTTGTATCCGAAGGGCGCATGAGAAGCTCGTTTCTGTTTGCGAAAATGTTCTTTTCCACGACGAATGCGCTCAGCTAAACGATCGCTTTCCATCTCAGCCAAAGCACCCAGCATATTGACATGAAATTTACCCGCAGCAGTCGATAAATCAATGTTGTCATCTAGAGCTATTAAAGTGCAGTTTGATTTTTGGAATTGATCGAGAACTTTACGGAGTGTGGGAAGCGACCGGGAAAGTCGATCCAGTCGAGTAATGTAAATTTGTTTTACCAATCCGCGCCGAACCCAAACCATCATTTTCTGGAAATTGGGGCGATCGGATTCTTTGCCTTCACGACCTGACTCCACATCAACCAGCACTAACTCTACTCCTGCTGATTTTAGACGGGCTATCTGCTGCTCAAGTGCATGACTATTTTGACTTTGCTCAACAGAGGAAACCCTGGCATAAGCAACGATCTCCGGGACTTCAGCAATTTTCTCCTGTTTGTTCACAAGCACCAATACTTACCCAACTGCTAGATAATTTACCATCTAGCTCGCTATACCACTCCTTTTTCCAAATTGGTGCGTTGTGTTTTAGAGTGTCGATCGCATATTGACAAGCAGCAAAACCTCCGATCTATGGGGACAACCTACAGCTACCAAAACACTAATTTCCCCAATATTTAACCTTCCAATTCGATGATGAATTACCACCCGATTTACATCTAACCAAGTATTACGAATCTGGGTGGCAATTTGAGCAAAAACTTGTAACGCCATCGGTTGATATGCTTGATATTCTAATGCAACCACCGCTTTCCCATCAGTTTGATTGCGAACCATCCCACTCATTACGACGATCGCACCATTACCTGCATCATCTGCTAAAGCGTAAACTTCCTCTAAAGATAAAGGTGCAAAAGTAATCGCCAAACTATCATTTGGATGGGATTGAATGGGAGAACTTTGTGAACTGGCAACAATAGAATTCATAGGAAATAGATAGAAAAGAACAATTCCAACACTTGCAAATTATAAGCAATTTTTAGATCCCCGACTTCACAGAAGAAGTCGGGGATCTAAAATTCAGATCCCCGACTTCACAGAAGAAGTCGGGGATCTGAATTTTAACTCTTACCCCCACCAATTAAATATAACAAAGCCATGCGAATTGCTACACCACTAGTCACCTGCTGAGAAATCAAACTAAATTCAGGATCGTCCATTAAATCAGAACTAATCTCTACTCCCCGATTCACTGGCCCTGGATGTAAAACTCTCACTTCCGATTTACATAACTTTAATCTATTGCGAGTAATCCCATACCTTTGATGATATTCTCGCAAACTAGGTAACAAATGCTGTGTCATTCTTTCCCGTTGTAAGCGTAAAGTCATGACAAAATCTGCATCTTTTAATGCAGGTTCTACATCCCAATGTAAAAATAATTTACGTTCAGGAATTGGCGAATTTTCCTGGTTTTCTGGCATCCAATCGGCAAATAGCTTTGGTAACAAAGTTGGCGGGCCAGCTAAGTGGACTTCTGCTCCGGCTGCTGTTAAACTCCAAATATTAGATCTGGCTACCCGTGAGTGCAGAATATCGCCCACAATTGCCACTTTTTTATGTTGCAAAAGTTCCATTTTTGGTTGTTTGGCATCTAACACCGAACAAATTGTAAACAGATCCAATAATGCTTGTGAGGGGTGTTCGTGTTGTCCATCGCCAGCGTTGAGTACGCTTACTTGTGATTGTAATCGATCCATTTCATCTGCGATCGCTTGTGGTACTCCAGCTTCCCGATGCCGTATTACCATTATATTGGTACCCATCGCTAGGTAAGTTTTCGCCGTATCTAAAATTGTTTCCCCTTTAGTTAATGAAGAGGTTGCTGGCGCAAAACTGAGTGTATCTGCTGAAAGTCTCTTAGCTGCTAATTCAAAACTGTTACGAGTCCGCGTTGATGATTCAAAAAACAAATTAGCTACCACCTGTCCTTGCAGCGTCGGTACTTTCTTTACCCGGCGGGAAAGAACTTCTTGAAAACTAGCAGCTGTCTGCAAAACGATATCGTACTCTGCTGGTAAGAAATCTGCTAAGGAAATGATGTGCTTGCGTGTCCAAATACTACCCATATAATGTAATAACCTAGATGAAAAATCATACTGTGGATATACTTATAGCAATCATAAAATTTTTTATTAGTTCAATACAATGGTTAACCCTAGAATAATCACTGAGGTAAGTGCAACCAGAAATAAGGTAAAACAAGTTACAGGTAAATTATCGGCTCCGAAAAATCTCACTCATCAACTTTAATCTCTCACAACTCGATCGCAGCGTAAAGTAAAAATTTTTCCAAAATCATGTTTTATATAATACACCGCTTTTATGGGAAGAGTGAAAATGAAAACTGCACTACCTAGCAATCAAACAAATAAGCTAGAAGTGCAACATCAGTATGAAGCACTCAGTACAGATGCTCAAGTAGCATTTGATGACATTGTTAATCTAGCCGCACAAATTTGTCATACACCTATAGCAATTATTAACCTGATTGATAATGACAAACAATGGTTTAAAGCAAAAGTAGGAATAGAACTAACAGAAGTACCCATAAATGTAGGTTTGTGCCCAATTTGTCTTCAAGAACGTGACTTAGTGATTATTGCTGATACTTTAAATGATGAGCGTGCTAAAAATAATTCAGTCGTCACATCCTATCCTTTTGTGAGATTTTACGCTGGGATTCCTTTAATTTTATCAGGGGGAGAAGCGATCGGGACTCTTTGCGTAATTGACCAAAAACCCAGAGAAATTACTCCTAAACAAATTCAAGCATTGCAAGCTCTAGCTCGTCAAGTTGTTAATAATTTGGAATTACGGGATACCATTACCAAACTGAAATATACTAACAGTGAATATGAAAGTTCGCTAATCAAACTCAGCACTGATTATAAACAAGCGGCATTAGAACGCGATCGCTTTTTTAGCATCTCATTAGACTTAATCTGTATTGCTGGATTTGATGGTTATTTTAAACGCTTAAATCCCGCATTTGAAACCACACTGGGATACAGCAAAGCCGAACTATTAGCAACACCATTTCTAAATTTTGTACATCCTGACGACAAAACAGAAACTATTG
Organism: Floridaenema flaviceps BLCC-F50; assembly: GCF_041929275.2. NCBI lineage: Bacteria > Bacillati > Cyanobacteriota > Cyanophyceae > Aerosakkonematales > Aerosakkonemataceae > Floridanema > Floridanema flaviceps. The sequence continues at coordinate 2,374,990 of NZ_JBHFNR020000001.1, forward strand.
CTGTTATCGAAAAGTTAAATGCTGGTTTACCCGTAATTAATTTTGAAAATCGTTACCTTTGTCAAGACGGTTCTTATAAATGGCTTTCTTGGAAAAGTATTCCCTTAATTTCAGAAGGCTTAATTTATGCCACTGCTCGTGATATTACAGAAATTAAACTTGCCGAAGTTGCACTCAAAGAAAGCGAAGAAAGATGGCAATTAGCATTACGAGGTAACAATGATGGGATTTGGGATTGGAACTTAGAAAGTAATCAAGTATTCTTTTCTCCAAGATGGAAAGAAATGCTTGGTTATGCAGATAGCGAAATTGCTAATCACGTCAATGAATGGATTGTTCGCGTTCATCCCGACGATCTTTCTAAAGCCATGCAAGCGATTAATGAACATTTAGATAAAAAAACGCCTTTTTATATAAATGAACATAGATTGCTCTGTAAAGATGGCACTTATAAATGGATTTTAGACCGAGGTCAAGCACTTTGGAATGACCAAGGAAAACCAATTAGAATGGTTGGTTCCCATACAGATATTACCGAAAGGAAACAAGCAGAGGTATTATTAAAAGAGCGTCAAATATCCCTAGCTCAACAAGAAGAATTACTGCGAAAAGTTTTAAATGCCATTCCTGTAGGAGTTTGGATTACCGATAACCAGGGTAAGATATTACAAGCAAATCCCGCCGCCTGTCAAATTTGGGGGGTAAAGAAAGAAAATTTTGATTTAGCTAATTTCAGCTTTGGATTAAGTTCTCCTAATCCGCCAGACTCTCAGCAATTTAAAGCTTGGTGGACAGATACAGGTAAACCGATCGAATCAAGAGAATGGGCACCTTATTTAGCAATAAACAAAGGAGAAATTACTCTCAATCAGTGCATTGATATTGAACGTTTCGATCGCACTCGTAAAACTATTTTGAATTCGGCTATTCCCTTAAGGAACGATCGGCAAGAAATTATCGGCTCAATAGTTGTTAATCAGGATATCACAGAACAACAAATAGTTAAACAAGCCCTTTGGGAAAATCAGCGTTTATTCCAAAAAATTGCCGATGCTACACCAGAAATACTCTACCTTTATGACTTAAGGGCTGACAAAAATATCTATGTAAATCATCAAATTACCGAAATTTTGGGTTATAGTCCTTCCGAACTTCAACAAATAGAAGGTTTAGTCAAAAAACTAGTTCATCCAGAAGATTTTCCTAAACTCCAAGAAGGTTTTAAACGTTTAGCCCAAGCGAGAGACGGAGAAGTAATTGAAACTGAATATCGGATGCAAAGCGCCAATGGTGAATGGTGTTGGTTAATTAGTCGAGATGTAATCTTTAGCAGAACTCCTGAAGGTTTACCTTATCAAATTTTGGGTACTGCTACCGATATTACTAAGCGCAAACAAGCAGAAGTAGAATTGCGAGAAATGAGTACAGCACTAGCAAATGCAGTAGAAGGAATTTCTCGCTTAGATACCGATGGTTACTATCGTACTGTTAATAAAGCTTATGCTAATACTTGTGGATATGAACCAGAAGAAATGTTAGGAATGTTGTGGCAAGAAACTGTACATCCTGAAGATTTGGAAAAGCTAAACAATGCTTATCAAGAAATGCTTTTAAAAGGGAAAGTAGAAGTTGAAGCAAGAGGTGTTCGCCAAGATCGATCGCATTTTTATAAACAAGTAGTTATGGTAGCTGCTTACAACAAAGAAAAGCAGTTTATTGGGCATCATTGTTTTATGAAAGATATTACTGAAAGGAGGCAATCAGAACAAAAGATCGGGGAACAAGCAGCACTTTTAGATATTGCTACTGATGCAATTTTTGTCAAGGATATTAATAGTAAAATACTGTTTTGGAATCAAGGTGCCCAACGACTTTATGGTTGGACAGCAGCGGAAGCGATCGGTAAAAATACCCATGACTTTTTATATAAAAATCCAATCAATCGCCAACAAATCCAGCAAACTCTTTTAGCAAAAGGAGAATGGCAAGGAGAACTCCGCCAAGTTACTAAAACAGGCAAAGAAATCATTGTAGAAAGTCGCTGGACATTAGTCTATGATGAAGCAGGAAATCCTAAATCAATTTTAGTTGTCAACACAGACATTACCGAAAAGAAACAATTAGAAGCTCAATTCCTCCGTGCTCAACGCATGGAAAGTTTGGGAACTTTAGCTAGTGGCATTGCTCACGATTTAAATAATATTTTAGCCCCCATTTTAATGGCAGTGCAACTCCTAGAATTACAACTAAAAGATGAACGGAGTATGCGACTATTGCCGATCCTAAAAAACAATGCCAAACGAGGTGCAGAATTAGTTAAACAAGTATTATCTTTTGGGCGCGGAATTGAAGGCGATCGCACTATCGTTCAAATCAGACATTTAATAGCAGAAATTCGTCATATCGCCAAAGAAACTTTCCCAAAATCAATTGAATTATCTATTGATTTATCCGCCGAGCTTTCCACTGTTTTAGGAGATGCCACACAACTACATCAAGTATTAATGAATCTTTGTGTAAATGCTCGCGATGCTATGCCTAACGGCGGCACTTTGACCATTTGTGCAGAAAATATTTGGATTGATGAACACTATGCTAAATTAAACATTGATGCTCAAGTTGGCTCATATATTGTCCTGACCATAGCAGATACAGGAATGGGGATTCCAGGGGAAATTATCGATCGCATTTTTGAACCATTCTTTACTACCAAAGAACTGGGTAAAGGTACAGGACTTGGCTTATCCACAGTAATGGGAATTATTAAAAGTCATGGCGGCTTTATCAATGTTTATAGTGAACTGGGAAAAGGTACAGAATTTAAGGTTTATTTACCAGCATTAGCAGCCCAAGAAAACCAGCAAATAGAACCAAGCCAAATAGCGAAAGGTTCAGGAGAATTGATTCTCGTAGTTGATGATGAATTTGCCATTCGTAATATTACTAAAACCTTATTAGAAACACATGGTTACAAAGTAATTTCTGCTAGTGATGGGCAACAAGCGATCGCTACTTACAAGCAAATTAAAGAAAAAATTAGTTTAGTATTACTAGACATGATGATGCCTAATATGGATGGTTCTTGCACCATAAATGAATTGCAAAAAATCAATCCTAATTTGGAAATTATTGCCATGAGTGGACTAACTATTAATGCTGGAAATGCCGAAACCGCGAGTCAGCAAGTCAAAGGCTTTCTTTCTAAACCTTTTACTACTGAAGAATTATTAGTTACTATTCAAACAGTATTGCACAAGAAAGCCAAAAATATATCAAATGAATAAACTCAAAATTCTACAATCTACCAAGCGGGTACTCTTGATTTATTTGATTGCGATCGATCTAACCTTAGCATCAATCTATCTAATTAGCACCATCTTATTTGGTAAAGCCATTAGGGATTTCGATTTTGATATACCCAGGACAATACCCGTTTTATTTGCTGCCTGTAAACTGTTTGCGATCGGTTTTTTGTTAACCCTAGCATCCTGTTGGCGACGGCATGAACTACCGAAAAGATCCTGGTGGTTACTATTAGCAGTCGGCACAGCATTTCTCTATGTATCGCAAGATAAAATCTGGAAATTTCACCTACTTATCCGTCGCTTCTCTTGGATGCCAGAATTTAAAGGTGGGGGTATAGAATGGGTATTTTTTTATTTGCCAATTATCCTCTTAACTATTGTATTAGGTTATCGACAGTTAATAGCACTTTGGCGTGCTTATCCCCGCAGCACATTCTTTACTGTATTGGGAATAGTGATGTTTTTAATGGGAGGAATAGGAGTGGAAGTTATTCACGCTCAATTTTTTAAACAGTATGTTGCCCAAATAGCAATTAGTCTTAATTCTACAACTGCGATCGTCAACTCAGTCAAAGATACAATTGAAGAATTGACAGAATTACTAGGTGAAAGCATTACTCTTTTCGGTCTAACTTTATTCTTTAGCTTCAGATTAGCAGAAAGAGATGGAGAGATGGGAAAAATGGAATCTAAAATCTAAAATTCCCAGTCCCCAGTCCCCAGTCCCCAGTCCCCAGTCCCCAGTCCCCTCAATGAGGTTTTAAACCAAAAACATTTAAAGATAGCGAGATTAAAGAAAGGAAAATTACAAATCCCACTGCATCTAAAGTAGTAGTTAATAATGGCCCACTCATCATCGCCGGATCGAGTTTTAAGCGCTTAATTCCCATTGGTAACAAAGTGCCTAAAATCACAGCAACAAACACATTAATTGCCATTACTAACCCAGCGATTATACCCACCCATCTTGAACCCGGAGTAGTCCAAATAAAAGAGAGTATAAACAAAGCTAAACCTAAAGCAGAAGCAGTTCCCAACGCAGCTAAAATTTCCTTACGTAAAATTTTCAGCGTATCTAAAGGCGTAACTTCTCCTACACTTAAACCGCGAATAGTGACAGTTACAGCTTGAATCGCCACAGTTCCCCCAGTATTAGAAAAAATTGGCATAATTACCGCTAAAACTGGAACTTGGGAAATCACAGTTTGAAAAGGCGCGATCGCACTTGCTGCCCCAATATACAACGCCATCACCCCCAACAACCAAGGCAAACGATTTTGAATCGTCACCAGAGGCGGAGACAAAGCTTCCTCATCACCACCACCTACCCCAGCTAACTTTTGGATATCCTCGGTAGCTTCTTCTTCTAAAATGTCAATTACATCATCGATCGTGACAATACCCACCAAACGGTCTTCGCGATCGACCACAGGCAACGCCAGCAAATCATACCTCTGCATCAATCGCGCCACCTCTTCTTGAGGCATTTCCGTATAAGCTTTAATCACCCGATTACTAGCAACATCGCGAATCAAAGCACCAGGAATCGAAAACAACAACTGCCGCAACGACACCACCTGCACCAACTTGCGGTTATTGTCAGTCACGTAAGCATAATAAATCGTTTCCTTATCATGGTCGCTTAACCGAATTTTGCTTAAAGCTTCGCCAACCGTCAAACCTTCGCGCAACCGCACATACTCAGTCGTCATCACCCGACCTGCCGTACCTTCTGGATAACCCAAAATAGTCGCCGTTGCTTGTCGTTCCGAAGGACTGAGTTGTTGTACCAATCGTTTTACCACTCCCGCTGGTAACTCATCAAATAATTCTGCCCGATCGTCAGGTCGCATTGCCTCCATAATCTGACATACATGAGTATCATGCAGCGAACCAATCAATTCTTCCTGCACTTCGGGTGGTAAATATTCAAAAACATCTATTGCCTGAGCTTTGTTTAATAAACGAAAAGCGATCGCCCGTCGTTCCCCTGGCAAATCAGTAATATAATCGCCAACATCCACCGCTGGCAAAGAATTAAGTTCCGATTTTAGCTGATTTAAATCAGCAATATCCTCTAACGCAACACGCCCTTCCTGTGTCAGCATACAACCTCCTAGTCTCCCCCGCGCCGGGAGACAAAAGTCACCAGCTTAGGGGAGGATAATACTGTCAGATGATGGACTTTTGTCCATGAATTTAAACAACTGAATTCGACACTGATACAAATAGCACAGATAAGGCACAGTACCAGTATTTATATGCTATCCCTTAAGCTGCTAATTCACAATCAAATCAGATTTGAGTAAGTTTTACAGAACGGAGTGTCAATGCTAGAATTCAGCTACCGTAATCTATCTAATACAGAGATTTTCCAATGGACGTAAAAATCGTTCTTTTAGCCCTAACCGTGATTTTTATACTGTCGAGCCTCTTCTTCGGCACCAAAAATGGATTCTACGATTCAGACAATTATCACGGTAATGGAACAGCCCACTAATATTGTTTCTCTTTAAAGTTTGCTACAGGTGGCTGATGCTCTTAAACAAAGACACCCAGACGCAAAGACTAATTAGTAGCAGCATTTTAGAGAATTAATACCAGCCAAAAGTAAAGAGGCAAAATCAATAGACCGCATTTTCCCGATCGCGTAGCCTGTGCCTAGCACCTACCGCTCTTTGCCTTTTTACTCTTCCATCTCAGGTTAGCGAAAAAGTAACGGAAGGCATCGTGATTGATCTAGAATGCTTGCCCTACAGTGTCAATCATGCAGGTGAAGGGATTAGTCTACTACTACGGATGGGGCCATATCGCATTCTTTTAGATTGTGGCATGGCTGATATTTCAGCGTTGTTTGCTCCTAACAAAAAAATACCACCAGCTGATTTAGTATTATGTAGCCACGCCCATCCCGATCATGCTAGAGGTTTATTAGCATTACATAAAGCTTTTCCCCAGCTACCAATTTATGCCAGTGAAGTTACCACTCAATTATTGCCGCTGAACTGGCCTGAGACAGACCCAACCAAAATCCCGTCATTTTGTCAAGCTTTACCTTGGCGATCGCCGATCGAATTTCACGACGGACTTTGTGCCGAACTATTCCCCGCCGGACACCTACCAGGCGCATCTGCGATTCGCCTCACTTACACTGCCCTCAGTCGCAGCTACACACTCCTCTACACAGGCGACTTTTTCCTCTCCAACTCGCGCTTAGTCGAAGGTTTACCCCTCGACGCTTTACGGGGAATCGAACCTGATATTCTGATTATTGAAGGCACCTACGGCACAGCGCGTCATCCCCACCGCCGCCAGCAAGAAAACCAACTCGCAGAACGGATCAGTCGCGCCGTTAGCGCCGGAAAATCGCTCCTCATGCCAGTCCCAGCATTAGGATTAGGTCAAGAAATCCTCATGTTGTTGCGGAGTCATCACCTATTTACAGGTCGAGACTTAGATATTTGGGTAGATGGCACAGTCGCCTCTGGATGTGATGCCTATCTCGAACTATTACCTCATCTTCCCGCTTCTGTCCAAAACTTTTCCCGTCACCAACCTTTATTTTGGGATGAACGAGTGCGCCCCCGTGTGCGCCGCCTACAACCGGAACAAATCCCCCAGCTAGGAAAAACTAGCTGTATTGTACTGACTGATGAAACAGTTGATTTGAGTAAGTATCTTTATCCTAATGCTGAAGCTTGGGTAGTTTTATTACCGCAAAGACCAGGACGATCGACAATAGAAGATTATCAGATTCACACCAAAAACTCTGGGACTCTCAGTGTGGAAAGTTACCTGTTAGCTCAACATTGTGATGGCCCAGGTACAACCCAGCTGATCCATAATTTGCGCCCGCAGCACGTCGTCTTTGTTCACGGTTCTCCCACTTATTTAGCAGATTTAACTAGCTTGGAGGAGTTACAAAACCGCTACCACTTACATTCCCCCAACGCTGGTACACTAGTAGAATTGCCGATCGGAGAAACATTTTTACAACCCGCCGCCCCGGAAACTAACTACGAAGGCGAACTCACAGAATTAGGTACGATCGTCACCATTAATTTACCAGACACAATTACTGCCGACCCCCGCTGGCAAAATTTTGCTGATACTGGTTTAGTAGAAGCTCGTTGGCAAGGTGAGGAACTGGTATTGCGTGGGTTAACTCAACGAGAATTATTGACCCAAAGAAGCGATCGCTTACCCGCTGACCTAGCTTGCTGCGGCAACTGTCGTTATATGCGCGGACAACGTTGCCGAAATCCAGCATCACCTCTGTTTGATTTTAAAGTGACACCGGACGGATACTGTCCTGTATTTGAACCCTCTTTGAAGCCAGAACGGGAAAACGGCGACAATTCTAATTAACTCAACTAGCAAGTTGACAAGATTCAGGCTGGTAGTAGGTAATCGGTAGTCGGGAGTAGGAATCCCATTACCCACTACCCACTACCCATTACCTATTAATTAATCTAGATTAGAATCCGGGAAATGATTGCGAATTTGCTCTGCTTCTGGACAATCATCCGAAACTAGAGGTTCGACATTGCCTCTCGGTACGGAAGCTAGTTTTTGACTTACGGCACCGATACTTTCTAAGCGTACCATCTCTTCCCAAGAAGAGACTTCATCATCTTCGTCTGTCTCATAGCGCAAAGTCACTAAATCACCCTCAATATCGATGATTCGGGCGCGTTCAATCCAACGTTGCTGGTCCCGCAAGAACACACAGACTTCTCGACCATCGCAACAGAGTTGATATATCTTGCGGTGTAGCATATATTGTTTCTCCTGAACAGGGAACTCTTCAAGTGCTTAGTTTGTTAATCTATCTTTGGCGACTGACTTCGGGAAAATTTCTTAACACTTAGCCAGCCATTTCATCTCAAGCCCGATACTCAGCGGTGTAACCATTGAAATCTAGGCACCTCAGCATAAATTGTTGCTGCAGAAGCAGACAACATCCTGATGTTTATCTGATGCTAAGGTTAGAAAAAGTTTATCTCGAATTGAGCAACAGATAGCAGGTGGAAAAGAATTTTTTAGTTTGTCGGTAAGGGTGGTAGTAATCATTTAAGGATAGAAGCGTTCTACGAGATTCGATCGCGTGTGAGGAAACGCCATATTATAGATACCTTTTATTCTATCAATACTTCTGTTTTATTACTCTAGGGAGAACTACCATTTTTGTAGTAATCACCGCAGCAAACTGTACAAATGAGGAAATTTTTCCCTGGGGTAGCTGTCTCAAACCCTTTTCCCATCTAAGCTGTTAGCACTTGCCCCCTCAGAATTGCCAATCTGGATGCCCTGGGGAAAATAATTTTTTCTTTCTTGCTAAACTGAGCAAATCTGCACCAGCCCTTAGCAAAGCAGATTATTTATTTACTTTTTGCTGCATTACTTTTTGCTTGTCAACTATATGTAACCGCTCGCAGAGCAATCTCAAGAGTAAATTCTAAAATTTCAAATAAAAGCGCAATTTTTTCCTATTTACAGACTACCTAATCTATCTAACGGCAATTTGCCTGCTCGGAGTTTTGCCGTTAGTCCTTGCCTATAATTAAATCTCAGCTAGGAGTTGTTTGATGTATCTATGAATACACTACACTCCTCCAACCAGAAAAGTTAGTTGATGCGTATTTTCTAGACAGGGTTGCACGTACTCTATGAGAGTTTGCGTGACTGCCCCGCGTGCCTCTCGCTCAATTTGACCAGAATTTACTGCATTGTACAAGGAAGAGAGGGCATCTAAGTCAGCGGATTGATAGCCTTTATGGGCCAGAACTTGACCAATAAGACCTTCAGAAGCAACACTTAAACACCCTGTTTGAAAAGCTGACTTAACTAGTGAACGAATCATAACTACTTCCTGAGCATCCTTGATGCGTTAACCGTCAATTCTAGTCTTAAACATCTGCGTTAACAGGTAAATGACTGAGAGCGGTAGCAAGTTGTGATAAAGTCCTCTGTTAAACTGTGATTTGAGTCACTGAGGCTTTTAAATCGCTGATTTCAAATATTGGTCTTCCAGTTTTTGCTACCGAGTAGAAGTTTAAGACTGCAACTGAGAAATCAATCTCTGGTAATAGCTTATCTGGGCTACTGTTAAGAGACTGTAAAGATAGCCAGGGTTAATTACAAAAGCTTGGTAAAGATTATGGAGAGGGAAAAGCGATCGATCCCTTGTAAAGTAGTGAGGTGAGCAAATTTAGATTGAACAGGGGAGTATTATGGAGTTTGCGATCGCAATCCAACAGCAGCAATACAAAACCTACATTCTCACTGACCATCATGCCCAATCCCGCATCGAAGTCGTACCAGAACGAGGCGGAATCATCACCCGCTGGCAGCTACGGGACGAAGAAATTCTCTATTTAGATGCCGAAAGATTTGCCAATCCCGACTTAACCGTAAGAGGCGGAATACCCATCTTATTCCCCATCTGCGGCAACTTACCTGACAACACCTACACCATTCACGGTAAAGAATACCAACTAAAACAACATGGTTTTGCTCGTGACTTACCTTGGCAAGTAATCGACCAACAAACCCAAGAATGCGCCAGCATCACCCTGCTTTTAGAAAGCAACGACCAAACAAAGCAGCTTTACCCCTTTGACTTTCAAGTTATCTTCACCTACCAACTCAAAGGCAGCACCCTAGAAATTCGGCAAAGTTACACCAACAAATCTGCTGAATCCATGCCCTTTTCCACAGGACTGCATCCTTACTTTACCACCCTAGATAAAACCGCCCTCCAGTTCCAGATTCCCTCAACTGAATACCAAGACCAGCGAAATAAAACAATTCACCCCTTTACAGGCAGTTTCGACTTTGAAAGCGATGAAATAGATGTGGCATTTCGCGATTTAACCAATGTTTGGGCCAGCGTTACCAATAAAAGCCGCAACCTAAATTTACATTTGAGTTACGATGATGCCTACTCTAGAGTCGTGTTTTGGACTCTCAAAGGTAAAGATTTCTATTGCTTAGAACCTTGGAGTGCCCCTCGCAACGCTATGAACACAGGCGAACAACTGATTATTCTAGAGCCAGAAGCCTCCCTAGAAACAGTAGTTGCTCTCACCGTAACCCTCAGTTGATCGCCACCAAAAAAATTTTTTACTCAACCCCTTCCATTTTTTTGAATAGCTGTGCTATAGTGATAAACGTTGCGAAAAACATAAATAACACGGGTCGCTAACTCAACGGTAGAGTACTCGGCTTTTAACCGATTAGTTCCGGGTTCGAATCCCGGGCGACCCATTTTTTAATTGATAGTCATGTTAACACTTGCCCAGAGCAGGGGAGCAGGGGAGCAGGGGAGCAGGGGAGCAGGGGAGCAGGGGAGCAGGGGAGCAGAGGGGCAGGGGAGCAAGAAAAGTTTGTAACTCAAAACTTTCCCTGTTCCCTTGTGAGCAATCTGAGCAAAAATTCCTAGAACACATTCCATTGAGTAACAAAATATCTTAAGATTATTCTAATCATTTAAGATTGTACAAACCCAATTAGCTGAGCAACCAAATATAGGAGGACCACTTATGGCGATTGTACCAATGAGGCTGCTGTTGGATCACGCTGCTGAGAATGGATACGGCATTCCAGCATACAACGTTAACAATATGGAGCAGATCCAAGCGATTATGCTGGCTGCTAAAGAAACAGATAGTCCCGTGATTTTACAGGCTTCTCGTGGCGCTCGCTCATACGCTGGCGAAAACTTTCTCCGCCATCTGATTTTAGCGGCAGTGGAAACCTATCCTGAGATTCCCATTGTAATGCACCAAGATCATGGCAACGCGCCATCTACTTGCTACTCAGCCATGAAAAATGGGTTTACTAGCGTGATGATGGACGGCTCTTTAGAAGCTGATGCCAAGACTCCTGCGAGCTACGAGTACAATGTGAATGTTACTCGTGAAGTAGTAAACGTTGCTCACTCGATCGGCGTAAGTGTTGAAGGCGAACTGGGTTGTTTAGGTTCTCTGGAAACTGGAAAGGGTGACAAAGAAGACGGTCACGGTTTTGAAGGCACATTGTCTCATGACCAACTGTTGACCGACCCTGACGAAGCTGTTGACTTTGTAGAACAAACTCAAGTTGATGCTTTGGCGGTGGCTATTGGTACCAGTCACGGTGCTTATAAGTTTACCCGCAAGCCAACTGGTGAAATCTTAGCTATCAGCCGGATTGAAGAAATTCACCGCCGCTTACCTAACACTCACTTGGTAATGCACGGTTCCTCCTCGGTGCCTCAAGATTTACTAGACTTGATCAACCAGTTCGGTGGCGCAATTCCTGAAACTTACGGTGTACCTTTGGAAGAAATCCAAAAGGGTATTAAGAGTGGTGTTCGTAAGGTGAACATTGACACCGACAACCGTTTGGCAATCACTGCTGCGGTACGGGAAGCACTAGCTAAAAAACCCAGTGAATTTGACCCCCGTCACTTCCTCAAGCCTTCGATCAAGTATATGCAAAAAGTTTGTGCTGAGCGTTATGAAGCTTTCGGCACTGCTGGTAATGCTAGCAAGATCAAGCAAATGTCTTTGGATGACTATGCAGCTAAGTATGCTAAGGGCGAATTGAATGTTGTTACTAAGACTGCTGCGACCGTCTAAATGGCAATTTTGCTAATTTAGTCCTTAATTTGCATAGATTTTGCGGGTAGTTTTTTAGGCTACCCGTTTTTTTGTTGGTTTGTAGTGACGACTTTAGTCGTTTTTGAGGCAATGAACGACTCAAGTCGTTACAACAGACTGTTAATTTGGTTTGTAGTGACGACTTTAGTCGTTTTTTTTCCGGGCATGAAACGACTCAAGTCGTTACAACAGACTGTTTATTCTTTGACTTCTACAACTGATTCGGTTGATGTGGGATTGAGTTTAGTGTTATTGAGGGAGGAGTTATCGTTGTTGGCTTTGATGATGGCAGAGTTGTCTTTGGTGGTGTGATTATTTTGTTGAGCGTCGTCGGCTTTTCTGACAGAACGGATGGAGGTTAGTGCTTCTTTGATGACTACTGCGGTGGGTACTGCTAGTACTACTCCTAAGAGTCCGCCGATTCTGGCTCCGGTTAGGATGGCGATGAATACCCAGAAGGGATTTAATCCGGTGACACTGCCTAATACTCTGGGTGCAATGATATTTTCGACTATTTGTTGGACAATGAGGGCGGCGGCTAGGACTTGTAAGGCTAATCCAATGTCTCTTAAGGCGACGAGAAAGGTTACTAGTCCGATGCCAACGGAGCCGCCAAAGGGTACAAGTGCCATTAAACCTATGGTGAGGCCAAATAGCAAGCCGAAGGGTACTTTTAGTAGTAGGAAAACGGAGATTAATCCAGAAGCCATGCAGGTGGCTAGGATTATTTGTCCGGTGAAGTAGTTTTGAAAGCTCGATCGCAATGTCTGAGAGAATGGCTTTTGAATGCGTGTCGGTAGCCACTGAATTAAGCTAACCCAAATATCTTTGCTATGCAGGAGTAAGTAAAAGGTTACTACTATTGTCAACAAGACATCTAGCAATCTGACTACAGTTAATACTGTGAGATTTAAGGCGAGATTGAGGGTTCTTCCGGCTATGTTTTGCAGGTTGGCTTTTAAGCGATCGTTAATTTGTACGATTAATCCATCTAAACTGATCGGTAATCCTACTATGTCAACTCTTTCGTTGATCATTACTAGTTGGCGTTGTCCTGAGTCGATCCATTCTGGTAATCTTGCTACTAACTGTTGGGCTTGGGTAAAGGCTAATGGCACCAGTGTTACTCCCACTGCTACCAAAATCAACACTGTAGATAAGAAGACGAAGATTGCCGCTTGAGCTCTGTTGACTCCCCGTTGTTCTAGCCAGTCTACGGGATAGCTCAGGAGAAAAGCTAACAGGGAAGCTACTACCAGAATCACAAACAGGGATTCAAAATAACCGAAAATTTCCGAAAATGCCCAAGCATTTAACACGGTAAGTGGTGCTGCTAGGGCAATTACTAGTAGGCGCGACAATGGAGTTAGGGATTCCCACCAGTTGAGTAATTTACTTTTTGGTGGAGATGGTCGAGGGCTAACCATGAAACTAGCTCTATTTTTCAGCGGTGTTAGTCATTAGTGTAGTAGGGTAGGGGTAAGATCACACTAACCTTTTGAGATGGGGTTACAGGCGAATCATGAATCGCCCGTACCGTAGGGGCGATTCATGATTCGCCGCTACGACTGGGATTGCTTGTACATCAAACTTTTCGCTAATTAATCGAGGATGGAGCAATTTTCTTAATTTAGATGAAACAAAAAGAAGCCTCTCGCCTACCCGGAGGGAGGCGACGAGATGAATTTTTGGGCGATGACGAGTTGACTCCTGACCAATATCAACCGTCAGGTTGATTAGGGAGTGGGGTCGGGGAGGAATCGCCAACTCTTGAACTTGGCAACCTATCGATCCAATCTTCAACCAACTGGTAAGCCATTGCTGTAATTCCAAGTGACGTTGTGCATAAAACAATTAAACAACCTGCGGGAGGCGGGTTGCTGCCTGGGTTCCAGTTTTGGCTGGATAAAGGACGCAAGTTCAGAGATGCTGTGTAAGACCATTATCGGGTTAAGCCCCGAATATACCCGTGATATCCCCAACGTGGCAACAGCAGATGAGACAGGAAGCCTACACTGTATACGAAGTATCAGTGTAAGTACTTCACATGAAAACTCGGTGTTGCAGTGAGGGCATTTGACGGCGGACTTGTTCTAGGCGCTGGGGGTCAATTTCTGCTACGGCTACTCCTGGTCGATCGCCTCCTGCATCTGCTAAAATTACTCCCCAAGGATCGACGATCATGGCGTGTCCGTGAGTTTGTCTCATGGCATAATGTCTTCCTGTTTGGGCGGGGGCGATTACATAACAGGTGTTTTCGATCGCTCTGGCTTGTAACAACACCTGCCAATGGTCTTTACCAGTGTATGCGGTGAAAGCAGCAGGAACAAACAACACTTCGGCTCCCATTTGGGATAGGTGACGGTACAGTTCCGGGAAGCGCACGTCGTAACATACGGAAAGTCCCAGATTTCCCAGTTCTTTGGATGGGTAAATCGGGGGAATGCGCGTTCCTGCCATGACGGTGCTAGATTCGCGATAGGTGTTACCGTCGGGTAAGTCTACGTCGAATAGGTGTACTTTCTGGTAACAGGCAAGTTCTACACCATTGGGATCGATGAGCAAAGCTGTGTTGTAAACTCTGCCATTATCTAATGGTACGGGAAATCCGCCGCCTAATATGGTGATTTGGAAGCGTTGCGCCATTGTTTTGAGAAATTTTTCGCTCTTTTGCGCGATCGCTTCTGCTTGAGCAATTTTATCTTTTTCTTCCCCCATAAAGGAGAAGTTTTCTGGTAAACTAACCAGTTCTGCACCCCGACGCACGGCGAGGTCAATTAATTCTTCTGCCTGAATCAGATTTTTTTCTAAATCAGGTACACTGGTCATTTGAATGGCTGCGGCTAAATAAGGCTTCATAGGTCAAATTAAGTAAAATAAAGCAAAGTTCGGCTTCTGTTTAATCTCGATCCTTAGTTGTCTCTAATACAGAAGTAGTAATGGTATTTTAGCGAACACTGGGATCGCTCTTGAGGAATAGGTCAGAATAATTAGGAAAATCTCGAACCAAAAATTTTCAATTCCACAGTACTCTGTAAATAAAGCTTTTCTGGGAGTTATTTTTGCACTCTTCTATTTCCAGTTCTTTAGCGAATAGATTCGATGTTTTAGTAGTTGGGGCTGGTGCTGCTGGTCTCTATACAGCACTTTGTTTGCCAGAATCGTTACAAGTGGGCTTAATTACTAAGGATAGCTTGCCTTTATCTGCTAGTGATTGGGCTCAAGGGGGTATCGCCGCTGTTATCGATCCGAGTGATTCCTCAGATTTGCATATTGAAGATACGATGCAAGCTGGGGCTGGTCTTTGTGAGTTGGAGGCGGTAAAGTTTTTAGTGGAGCAAGCACCCCAATGTATTGATTCTTTGGTACAAATGGGGGTGGGTTTCGATCGCAAAGGCAATACTTTAGCCTTGACTTTAGAAGCTGCACATTCTCGCCCTCGTGTGCTTCATGCAGCTGATACTACCGGAAGGGCGGTGGTGAGCACTCTCAGTGCTAAAGTTTTAGAACGCGCAAATATTCAAGTGCTTTCGCCAGCTTTTGTTTTGGATCTTTGGCTCTGTGAAGGGCATTGTCAAGGGGTAAGTTTAATTTACCAAGGTGAGTTACTTTGGGTAAGTGCTCAAGCTGTGGTGTTAGCAACTGGGGGTGGGGGACAGGTATTTTGCCAAACTACTAATCCGGCAGTTAGTACGGGTGATGGGGTAGCATTGGCTTATCGTGCGGGTGCGATCGTCCGAGATTTGGAATTCTGCCAATTTCATCCTACAGCTTTAATGAAACCAGATGCGCCACATTTTTTAATTAGTGAAGCTGTACGCGGTGAAGGTGCTCATTTAATCGATTCTCAAGGCTACCGTTTTGCTTTTGATTATCACCCAAAAGGTGAACTTGCTCCCAGAGATGTTGTCAGTCGAGCGATTTTTCACCATTTACAACATACAGGCGAAGCGCATGGTTGGCTAGATTTACGCCCGATTCCCAAAGAAAAAATTAGCTATCGATTTCCCAATATTATTCAAGTTTGTCACAATTGGGGAATTGATGTATTCTCACAACCAATTCCTGTTTCTCCTGCTGCTCATTATTGGATGGGAGGAATTTTAGTTGATTTAATGAATCAAACTTCAATTCCGGGATTATACGCGGTAGGGGAAACTGCTAGTACCGGAGTTCACGGCGCTAACCGTTTGGCGAGTAATTCTCTGTTAGAGTGTATCGTGTTTGGCGCTCAAATGAGTAATTTGCAGATTGAGAGAAGGGGACAAGGGGACAAGGGGACAAGGGGACAAGGGGACAAGGAGACTATTTCCCTTCTGCCTTCTACCTTCTGCCTTCTGCCTTCTTTAGTTGAGTTGATTCGTGAGGAGTTACCGCGTTTGATGTGGCGGTGTGCGGGGATTTCGCGGCGAGGGGATGAGTTGGAAAGTGCGATCGCTCAGGTAGAATTATGGCAAAAGGACTTTGCTGCTTTAGAGTTTAGTCAATACTTGCAAAACTTACAACCGTCGCAGAATGTTTCGTTAAATTTCCCAGACATGGAAGCACAAATTAAACTTTGGGGAGAGACACGAAATCTTTTAGATGTGGCATACTTAATCCTCAGAAGCGCCGTTTTTCGCACCGAAAGTCGTGGCGGTCACTATCGCTCTGATTTTCCCGAAACTTCCCCCCAATGGCAAGCTCACACATTAGTGCAGAATAACCAATGGTGGCAATCTTCTCCAGTAGAAACCGATCGGTCAAAAAGTTCGTAGTAGCGACTTGAGTCGTTTCAAAAAGTTTGTAGTAGCGACTTGAGTCGTTACCTTGCCAAATAAAAGGACTAAAGTCCTCACAACGAACCAGGTTTATTAAAATCAGTTTTGTATGAAAAAAACTCTGACTTTAATTACTTTTAATCTGGGATTATTGATGATTGCTTACGGATGGTTGCTTGCTTTTTGGCAGCAATCGGTGAATATTAATCCGGTATCATCAGATTTTTTTATTCCAGAACTTCCCGATCCGCAAATTTTGCTCAGAGATTCTCCTAGACCTCCCAAGAGTTTACCAGTTTTGTTGCCTGTGAAAACTCCTTTACCTAATTATATGGGAATGGATGAGCAAATTTGGGGGAAAAATCAGCAAGCTGGGGATCAAATTGCCCTGTTAAAATCGATCGACAATAGTTTACGTTATCTGACTTCTCCCCAAGCAATTACGGATTACCGAAAGTATACTATTCCGGGAATTACTCGCGATCGCGTAATTCGCAGTTTAACCAGATTTCGCCAATTAGTCAGAACTTCTGGTGACGCTGCACAACTTTGGGAGGCAGTACAAAAAGAGTTTGTCTTTTACCAGTCTATCGGTAGAGATGGGTTGGGAAATGTATTGTTTACTGCTTATTATGAACCTGTTTATGATGCTAGTCGAACTCCTACGTCGGAATATCGCTATCCTATCTATCGTTTGCCACCTAATTTAAAATCTTGGTCGAAACCTCATCCTACTAGAGAACAGTTGGAAGGAAAAGATGGTTTGCAAGGAAGCAAGGGTAAATTAAAGGGGTTAGAATTATTTTGGTTGCGCGATCGCTTAGAATCTTACTTAATTCACATTCAAGGTTCGGCGAAATTGCGGTTAACCGATGGTACGATTACCACTGTAGGTTACGCAGGAAATACAGCTTATAACTATAGTAGTATTGGCAAGGCTTTGGCAGACGATGGGAAGTTGCCGTTAGAAAATCTGACTCTGCCTGTGATTTGGCAATATTTTCACCAAAATCCGCAAGAATTAGATAATTATTTACCACGCGATCGCAGTTTTGTCTTTTTTCAAGAAAATCATGGTCGTCCGGCGACGGGTAGCCTTAGCGTACCATTAACCGCAGATAGATCGATCGCCACTGACAAATCAATTATGCCCCCCGGCGCTTTAGCTTTGATCTTCGCACCTCTTCCCTACCCTGATGCTGAGCAAAAAATGCAATTTAACACTGTGTCGCGCTACGTACTCAATCAAGATACAGGGGGAGCAATTAAAAGCGCTGGCAGGGTAGACTATTTCCTGGGAACTGGAAAAGTAGCCCAACAAAGGGCGGGAATGACTGTGAGTAATGGATATCTTTACTATTTGTTGCTGAAACAGTAATCAAGCTTTTGGTTGGTGCGATCGCAAATCAATCCCAAAATTCACCGAGTTCCAGAACCTTGATTTGCGCCTTTTGGCGCACCATTGTTAGGTGGCGTGTAATTATTATACACTCGCCATACTGGGTTAGACCTAGCCCCAGAGGAAAAATTTCCGAGGTGATTGTTGATAACAGTAGCACTTGATGTTTCAGGAGTAACTAATTGTAATCCCGCAATCAGAGTTCCTAAACCTGCTAACCTCAAAAAGGTACTCATAGTGCGTCAAACCTTGTCTGCTCAATTTCTAGTATATATCCTTAACCAAGAAAAATCGGTAATTTCCCGGAAAATTATGATTGCTAAATAAAACTGATTTTTCCAAGTTCAGAAAGCTTCTGAATCGCTTTGCTGTACTTTCAATTTCAGCAGAAATTTTCCGCTTAGTAAATATACTTAAGATAGATTTTGGATATTTCTCAGTAATATTACAGATTTGCAACAAATATTAAAGAAACTTAAAAAAAGTTGTAGTTATTTTTTCCTAATTCCTTAGCTGAGTACATAGCAGCATCAGCGTTTTTAATCAAAGTTTCTATATCCTCACCATTTAGGGGATAGATGCTAATCCCGATGCTGGTGGAGATGTAAATTTTGTGACCTTGCAAAACAAAAGGTTGATTAATTGTTGTGAGAATTTTATCAGCTACTCTAGCAATATCATTTAAAGAGGGAATCCCTGGTAGAATAACCGTAAACTCGTCGCCGCCTAAACGCGAAACAGTATCACTGCTGCGTAAGCAACGTTTGAGTCGTTCAGCTACAGTTTGCAAGAGTAGATCTCCTATATCATGTCCTTTGGTATCGTTAATTAGTTTAAAGCCATCCAAATCTAAGAATAGCAAAGCTACTAAGTGATGATTTTGACTTGCCCATTCTATTGACTGACTCAAGCGTTCGTAAAAAAGTTTCCGATTAGGTAAGCCAGTCAGGGTATCATGGTAAGCTAAGTAGCGCAAACGGTCTTCCGAAAGTTTTAACTCTGTATTGTAACGAGCTAACTCGTCGGCGGTACGTTTCAGGTGTTCTTCTAATTGCTTACGTTCAGTAATGTCACGAATTATGCCTACTAAAAAGATGTTACCTGCGGGATCTTTGTGCAGCGATCTTTTAGTAGCAATATGATGGGTAATGCCTTGAGAGTTGGTAAATTGTTCTTCATTTTCTGTTGCGTCACCGCTTTGAAATACTAATTCATCTTGTTGCCAAAAGTTATGGGCTTCCTGGTTAGGAAAAAAATCAAAATCTGATTTTTCCAAGAGAATTTCTAAGGGATAACCAATAAATTTAGAGTAGGCTTGGTTTAAGACAATCCAGCGATGTTCTTTGTCTTTGACAAAAATTGGATCGGGAATAGCATCAATGAGATTTTGTAAGAATTCTTTGGAACGTTTTAATTCTTCTTTTAAGTGAGCAATCAAGGCTGTAATAATGGTAGCCGAGCCTAAAACTCCTACCAGTGGGGGGAAAAAGGGCAACCACCAACCTGCTAAAAATGCCAAATAGCTAATAATAAATAGAGCGAATGTGGCGAAAAATATGAGAACTATGGAAAGTTTTACAGAGTCCGATCGCCAAATAACAATTCCCCCCAGCCAAGTCCAAAGTAAAATCCATAATGATTCTAAGGATTCCGGCCAAACCTGAAATAAAACTGTTTTTCCTTGAGAGGCATTGAGAATTTGGCTAATAAAATTTGCTTGCAATTCTACGCCGGAAATTGGTTTTGCGCCGCTAATAAAAAGACCAGTGCTGTAAGGGATGAAGAAAAAGTCTTTGAGGGATTCAGCAGTTGAGCCAATTAAGACGATGCGATCGCGCACCCACTCGGCAGGTACTTCCCCAGATAACATTTGTGCCATAGAAACTGTGTGAAAGCTACCTGCTGGGCCTTGGAAATTAGCTAAAATTTGGTAGCCACCAGCATCAGCCCTCACGTAACCACCGTCATTGGGTTGAAAGCGATCGAATCTAGCTTTACCTAGCTGTAAATAACCACTACCGTCTTTAGCAGACTGCGATTTAATACCTTCTGCTTGAAGATACCTAAAAGCCAACTTAAGAGCAAAACTAGTCCGAGGTTTATTTTTGATATGCCAATACAATAAATTGCGACGTACCTTGCCATCAGGATCGATAACTACATTGTTGAAACCTACTCGCTCTTCCTGTTTCAGAACTGGCGGTGCTGCTACTCCCGGACTATTTTTGTTGCCTAGTTGCTCAATGCCAACTAAGTTAGTTGTTGTCTGTGCCGCCTTTAACCACTCTGTATGACCGGGCTGAACTGGTAGATCTCTGTAGATATCTAAACCAATAGCACGGGGTTGCAGAGAACTGATTTTTTTGATCAACTCTGCCATATTGCGATCGGGAATCGGCCAACTACCAAGGCGCTGGATGTCTCCCTCTTCAATACCCACAATTAATATTCGTTCATCAACTAATTGGGGTGGACGTAACCGAAAAAACTGATCGAAAGCTTCCCATTCCCCAAACTGCAACAGTCCCATCAGTCGCAGGGAAATTAAACCAGCCGCAACAATGCTTACGCTAATCCATACCTTTCGATCTTTCAAAAGCCGTTGCTTGACTTTTCTCACCAGCCTTTTGCCGCTAATGCCTAACTGTTTAATCATTAAAAATCCTTGGGGCTGAAACCTATCTTTAATTAATAAAACTAGGACTTATAGTTCATAAAACCATAGACAAATATTAATGGTATTAAGCTAAAGCGCATCTAAATTGTATATTTTTGGTGTTAGGTAAAAACCGTCAATACCTCTCCCCATCCCCCCATCAGCCTAAATATTAAATTTAAATGCGTAGCAGTTTATTTTGTAGGAGTGACCCTAAGATAACACTCTGGCAGCGGTTAGCAACCAGAGTGTTGATGTGGGAGATCGGGAGGTTTTCTCAGATTTACCGCCCTGGAAGTGAATTTTTGAAGTTACGAGGGCCTTTGTAACCTGTTAAATCAGCGAGTTTTTCTAAGCTTTGTACACCTTCGTACTTCTGACCTTTAATCTCCCAAGTAGGATAACCTTTAATTTTGGCTGCTTCACAGAGTTGTGGTCTAGGATTTACACCTTTTGGGTCACACTCAACGTAATCTACTTCAGCAGCAGCTTCTTTACCAAATAATTCTTTTTGCTCGTGACAGTGGGGACACCAGTAAGCACCGTATTCTTTTGCCCCTACTTGTGTCAAGTGGCGTGCTAGAGCGATTTCTGCTGAGCCAGAATTGTTTTGAATTGGGCTACCAACTTGTCCAAGTGTGGTAGTATCACCAGCAGTGGTGGTGGGTGTTCTGGCGCTGGCATAAACGCCAAGTGTGCCGATTAAGGCGATCATGCCGACTACAATACCAGTAAAGAATAGTTGCCCGATATCTTCCCAGGTATGACCGAATAGGGTAATTACGAATAGGGCGATCGAAAATACCGTTGAGAAGAGACAATAAATACACAATTTTCCGATCGCAAAGACCATTAAATACAACAGATAACCGCTGAAGAACAACATGGCGGTTGCACCTGCAAACAACGCCAACCAAGTTAATTGTTCCATTTTGGAACGCAGGGCTTTTTGTTCTTGGGGGTTAATTAATAATGGCCCTAATGCTAAAGCTGCCATCCCTGCGTAGGCGAAGAAACCAAAAACTGATAAAGGTATGCCAAAAACTTTGGCGTAAGCACTATTTAATACAGCGTTACAGTCAATGAACCCTGTGGTAGGACA
Source organism: Floridaenema flaviceps BLCC-F50 (assembly GCF_041929275.2). Classification (NCBI taxonomy): domain Bacteria; kingdom Bacillati; phylum Cyanobacteriota; class Cyanophyceae; order Aerosakkonematales; family Aerosakkonemataceae; genus Floridanema; species Floridanema flaviceps. The sequence continues at coordinate 2,396,857 of NZ_JBHFNR020000001.1, forward strand.
AAGAGCTTCTTTGATTACTCCCCACTCTACTAAGGTGAGGTAAATTGTGTCGAGAATTCCCAAAAGGGCGATCGCGGCAATCAAAATCCGCGACCAGCGATGAAACCAAGGAGTAGAACGTCGGCGAATCATAAAATTTACAGCCTTGCTATCTCATACAATCTGACTATAGTTTGCCAATTAATTCCCATTGTGAACTATAGACCTCAATTCAACATTTTTTAGTCTTGTTAACTGATGATTAGACTAAGAATGCAATTTTATTGACGACATTGGGTGTGGTTGAAGTTTCCCAGATACGCTGTGTCGCATGGCTTCTACAAATTGACTGACTCGAATTGGATCGACTGCTTGTTCGCGTTTGCCGTGACGTTTTAGGGAACTAGAGACAATTACGCCATCTGCTGCTTGCATTAAGGTAGAAATATTTTCCCAACTAGCACCACTACCGATAAATACGGGGGTGTCGCTGGCTGCGGCTTTGGCTAACTCTAGGTCTTCTAAACTGGGAGGACTACCTGTGGCCCAACCAGATAAAATTACTGCGTCAGCTAAACCTCGTTCGATCGTATCTTGTACTGCTGTAGTGAGATTAGGCGAACCTAAAGGTCTGGCGTGTTTAACTAACACATCTGCCAGAATTTTGATATCGCTGCCTAATTCTCGGCGATATCTTAGTAATTGATGCGCTTGTCCTTCGATTAATCCTTGATCGGTAGCCATTACGCCTGTGAGGACGTTGACGCGGATAAACTGAGCTTTGACGCAACTGGCGATCGCTATAGCACTATGAGCATCATTCCGCAATACGTTGATTCCCACTGGTAATGTCACCAAGTTCATCACTCGATCCACAACTAAGGTCATGGCGCTGACTACCGCTGGATCTACTTGGCTGTTGGTGAAAGGCGCATCGAAGAAATTTTCCACCATAATCCCATCCACACCGCCAGATGCCAAGGCTGTGGCTTCTTGTTCGGCGCGATCGATCACTGCTTTTAAATTGCCTCCCCAGCGGGGGGAAGTGGGTAGTGGCAATAGATGAACTACTCCAATAATCGGATTTGGTGTCCTAAAAATTTGCTTCAAGTCCACGTTATTTTTGCTTTTTTCGGACTCGTCAATGCGTCCTGGTAGTTGGTCACTAGTCAATAAATTTTATCTGACTACTGACTCTTGATTTATCTAACCTATTTTATCAGGCTTGTGGTATCTCTATTTTTTCAAGTATGGTTTAAAGCGATCGATTCTTGAAAGCCACTCAACCGAACGGCGACAACCTTCGTCAAAAGAAACAATTGGCTCATAGCCTAACAGCTTCTCTGCTTTAGTAAAGGGTAGCTTATACTCAGACTGTTGCAAAATTGACATCATCTCCGTCACCACTGGTTCTCCCTTCGGGATCGCGGCTGGGACTACGGGGGCTGGCTCTGGTTTTGGTGCTGGCTGCGCTGATTTGGGTTTTGACCGCTTCAACTTTTGTTTGAGATCCTCTGGGATCGTGGCTAAAGTTTTTTGCACAAATACTGATTCGCGGATAGAACCGATTAATTGCTGTTTCCGGCTATGGGTAAACTCTGGAACTGCGGGTGATGGTAGCTGCGTTGGATCGACTCCAAAGGCTTCCGCAAAGGGACGGTAAAAATCGAGCCAAGTCACCCGTTCGCGATCGCCTGCAAAAAATGCCTCTCCATCTGCCTCTTTTGCCGTAAACGCCAACCGCATCGCATGAATTAGATTATCAATATAGACGCTATTGCAGATGCCTTTACCTCCATTAATCAAATAAGCCCTACCTTGAACTAGCTGATCGGCTAATTCTGTCACCCAACGCGATCGAGGCCCAAACACAATCCCTGGTCGAAAAATTACCACCTCAACCGATCCTGTTTGGTGCAGTTGCAATAGTTGGCGTTCCGCATCGATTTTGGCGATATGTGTGGGAAAGTTGGGTTGATTTGTAATTGGTGGAGTAGCTTCAGTTGTCCCAGGTGCGGGAGCCGAGGTATGGACAATCATCGAACTAAGATAAATAATCCGGCGCACTCCGACTTTTTCGGCTGCTTTGTAAGTGGGCGCAACTGTACCCCGGATCAGTCCTGGAGTCCCCAAAATTGACTGAATAACCACATCACATCCTTTAAAGGCGGATTCTAAGGATGATTGGTCAAAGGAATTAGCAATCCGGCAATCTAATTTTTGCTGGGCTAGTTTTTCCAAGCTACTCTGAGAGTGAACGATCGGGCGAACTTCTGTAGTTCCTTCGACATTAAGCATTTCCACTGCTCGAGTGCCAACAAATCCTGTGGCTCCCACTATTCCAATTCGCATCATCTTCCTGCACTTTGTAACTTATGACTCAACATTAATTCATTAAAAAAGGGAACAGGGAAGAAGAGGTGGGGAGGTGGGTTCGGTTAGGGGAGGTAGGGAGAGTTGTTGATGTAAATTAAGGAAATTCCCCCATCCCCCCATCCCCCCATCCCCCCATCCCCCCATCTCCCCATCCCCCCATCCCCCCATCCCCCCATCCCCCCATCTCCCCATCCCCCCATCCCCCCATCCCCCCATCTCCCCTTAACAGGTTGTCATTGCTGGGAGCGTCAGACTCGGCAGCGAATTCAACTGTACTACTTGCCCAGTTGTTGCACTTTGATATGCTGCATCTACGATTTTCATGTTGACTAAACCTTCTGCTCCTCCGGGATTCGGTGTGCGGTTGGTTTGAATGCACTCAAAGAAGTGTGCCATTTGGCGATCGTACATGGATTGCGGATAGTGGTCTTGGCGGGGGAACTTAAATCCAGATTTGATCTCCACCACTTCCTTTCTCCTCAGCTTGGATCTCAGGCGTGTTGGTAATAACTTAACCAAATTGTTTTCTGGATTCAGGTTTGGCAGCAACAACCGAGTGGGAAAAAGTTGACCAAATCCTCTTGTGCCATAGAGTTGGGTGCTGGCTTGAGGGCCATCGCTATATGGTTGTCGCCAGCCTGATTCGATGTATGAAGTTGTACCATTATCCCAATTAACGATGATGATTCCGGTATCGTCTACGTCGGAGTCTTGATAATGCGTACCCATGCGAGCAAATACACTGACAGGTTGGGGATCGCCAAGCAAGAAGCGTGCTGTGTCGATCGCATGAATGCCGATATCTGCGATCGCGCCGCCTCCAGAAAGAGCCTTCTGGGTAAACCAACCTCCGGGTCCCCAGTGAGTATGTATGCCATATCCTTTTGTACGGATGATTCTGCCCAATTTACTGGTGCGCTTTTTCAGCCATTGTGTTTCTTCATCGAAGCGCCAACAGTGTCCCACCATTAGCACTACGTTGGCTCTTAAGCTAGCTTCCCACACCTGCTCGGCTTCGATCGCATTGAGCGCCATCGGCTTTTCCACCAACACAGGTACTTTGGCTCTGAGTGCGGCGATCGCTTGTGGCGCGTGCAGGAAGTTCGGCGTACCAATAATCAACGCATCGAACTTTGCCTCAGCAAGTGCTTCTTCTAGAGTGGTGTATTGATTGGCGATCGAAAACTTTTGCGCGAATTTACCAGCTTGCTGGGCAAACTTTTCAATCACAGCCACTAGCTCACCCCCCTGAGCTTGGACGGCTCTGGCGTGAACTTCGGCAATATGACCCGCTCCAGCAATTGCAACTTTCAATGTCATGTGTTTGTCCTCAAATCTAAATCACTAAATTTAGAGCCACTTTTTCACCCAGATTCCGGCATCCTTTTCCATTTCTTTCTAGCTTCTGTGGCTCATCCATCGAAGCCTCAAGCGTGAAGATGCTAACCCTAAGTCATTGAATCTGTGGATAACTATAATTTCATCTATCGATTATTATTTAGCATAGGATAAGGAGTGATTAAAAGCGTTGCTCAGAGATCTTTACAGAAGCTTTAAATTAATAGCTAAATAATCGATATTCTTAAAGATATTCTCTACTTCAAGACCTAAAAAACCTATTTTCTTTAGAAAAAATTCAGGCTTTCAGGTTTAGCTATTTACCCGAAACCTAGTTTTTCGCTCTAGTGCTATATCTGAGCAGCTAAATAATCAATATTCTTAACAATATTTTCTACTTTTAGATTGGAGCCTGTTGCCGTGAGGGAAAGAATTCCCAGCAGTGGTTCTCGAAAATTATTTTCATTAATTGCGGTTTTAGCGAGTCCTTTTTTCCCTGGTGAAATTACAGTTGATGTGGCTGATTCTTCCGGCTGTTGTAATTGATGATGTTTTTGCCGTTTATGAGTTGGGAAAATCTTGATACCTTGAGTAGTTTTGCTTGGCTTTATTTGGCTAATTTCGTTGAGAATTTCCACCAATAAACGCTAAGTTACTAGTTATTAATGATACTTTTGATTCAGGTTATGTATTGTATGTAACTGAATTTTTCTCAATACCAGCCCCCAGGGAGAGGCAAAGATGCGGGGAGAATTTGGCAAAATTTTTCTACCTTAACTTCTTTTACTTGGGTTTGGCGGCTAGGAAGTTACAAATTCTCTTAAATTTCCAGAAAAAGTCAAAATAAATTTACAAAACTTTTTTGGCAAAAGTAGAGTATTTTAGAGCGAAAATAAATTAAATAGGCGATTTAAAGGGTTGGGATTTATCGGGATAGTTATTTAGCTAGTTTGCTGAATATAGTTCTGATTTACTGCGATTTAGGTCAAAGTTGACGAAAATGAGAGAAAAAATTTTTGTTTAGATATGTTGAGAATGTTAATTTTGCGCTACGATTCTAGTACTGACCTAGATGCGATCGCGCAGGACGCAGGCTACCTCAAAAGTATGCCAAAGCGCCTGTGGGCTGAATCAGCTTACTCATTGTAGTAGCCTGTGAAAAGGAACGACCTATCGCTCCGTTGTCGATCGCATCCTAAGCATAAAGACCCAGTTTGCCAAAACAAAAGTCGGAATGCTTATGCGACAAACGAACGAACGAACCTTCTCAATTCGCTAAATGCCTCACACAATGGGCCAACAGCCAACGATTGCAATTACTCATCTAGGATGTGAAAAAAACCGCATCGATACCGAACATATACTGGGACTGTTAGTACAAGCAGGATACCAGGTTGACAGCAACGAAGAATTAGCAGACTACGTGATTGTTAATACGTGCAGCTTTATCCAAGCAGCACGGGAAGAATCCGTGCGTACCATCGCTGAATTGGTGGAGACTGGCAAAAAGGTAGTAATCACCGGGTGCATGGCGCAACACTTCCAAAACGAGCTACTCGAAGGTTTCCAAAAACAGGAAAACCAAACAGGAGAAGCAGTAGCCGTCGTCGGTACTGGTGATTATCACAAGATTGTCAATGTAATTCAGCAAGTACAGCAAGGAGAAAAAGTTACCGAAATTTCCCAATTGCCGACTTTTATCGCTGACGAAAATATTCCCCGCTATCGCACCACACCGGAAGCGGTAGCATATTTGCGGGTAGCCGAAGGGTGTGATTACCGCTGCGCGTTTTGTATTATCCCCCATTTAAGAGGGGATCAGCGATCGCGTACAATAGAGTCGATCGTCGCCGAAGCCAAGCGACTAGTTACCGAAGGCGTAAAAGAAATTATCCTGATTTCCCAAATTACCACTAACTACGGGTTAGACATTTACGGAAAACCAATGCTAGCAGAACTATTGCGAGCCTTGGGAGAAGTAGAAGTACCTTGGATTCGCGTACATTATGCCTATCCTACCGGATTAACGAAAGAGGTAATTAAAGCATTTCAGGAAACGCCAAACGTCTTACCGTATCTAGACCTTCCCTTACAACATTCCCATCCCGAAGTGCTAAAAGCCATGAATCGTCCTTGGCAAGGGCGAGTAAATGACGCAATCATTGATAGAATTAAAGAGGCGCTGCCACAGGCCGTGTTACGAACAACATTTATCGTTGGGTTTCCTGGAGAAAGGTCGGAACATTTCCAGCACCTAGTACAATTTGTTCAGCGCCACGAGTTCGATCATGTAGGTGTATTCACCTTCTCTCCAGAAGAAGGAACCCCAGCGTATAGTTTGCCGAATCAATTACCCCAATCTGTGATGGATGAGCGTCGGGACATCCTGATGCGAGTTCAACAGCCTATTTCCCAGAAAAAGAATCAACAATCAATTGGGAAAATAGTAGATGTATTAATTGAGCAAGAAAACCCCGATACTGGGGAATTAATCGGTCGCTCAACCAGATTTTCGCCAGAAGTCGATGGATTAGTCTACGTCACGGGTAATGCCGCACTGGGTTCAATTGTCCCGGTGAAAATTACAGACGCAGATATATACGACCTCTATGGATACACGACTAGCTAATAGCTATTAGCTAATGGCTAACAATCAGGACTAGTGGTAACTAGCCATTAGTTCTTAGCGAAAAAACACCTATCAACTTAAACAACTTATCAAAGTAAAAGCAAATTCATGACTATAACTTTCAAAAACTTAGGTCTTTCAGAAACTCGCGTTCAACAATTAGAAAAACTGGGTCTGACAACTCCTACTACAATTCAAACTCAAGCAATTCCACATTTATTAGCTGGGCGCGATGTGGTAGGACAATCTCAAACTGGAACTGGTAAAACAGCTGCTTTTTCTTTACCTATTCTGGAAAGAATTGACCTGAGTCAAAAAGCAGTACAAGCACTTATTCTGACTCCTACCCGCGAACTAGCATTACAAGTCGGAAATGCGATTCGTGACTTTAGTGGTGCTACTAGCGAACTTCCCACCAAGGAAGCGCGGAATTTGTGGGTATTGCCAGTATATGGTGGTCAAGCAATTGAACGCCAAATCCGTCGCTTGCAACAAGGCGTGCAAATTGTGGTGGGAACACCCGGACGGGTAATTGATTTGTTGGAACGCGGAGATTTGAAACTTGACCAAGTTAGCTGGTTAGTATTGGATGAAGCTGACGAAATGTTGAGCATGGGCTTTATTGATGATGTGGAAAAAATCCTCAAGCAAGTACCAGCTGAACGGCAAACAGCTTTCTTCTCTGCTACCATGCCTCCAGTGATTCGCGAGTTGATTACTAAGTTTTTGCGATCGCCAATCACTGTTACAGTAGAACAACCCAAAGCTGCACCGAAGCAAATCAACCAAGTAGCTTACATGGTGCCCCCAGGATGGACAAAAGCTAAGGCGCTTCTACCAATTTTGGAAATGGAAGATCCTGAATCTGCCTTAATCTTTGTCCGTACTCGCAAAGCTGCTGCTGAACTGACTAACCAATTGCAAGCGGCTGGTCATAGTGTAGATGAATATCACGGCGACCTCAACCAACAAGCGCGGGAACGGTTGTTACTCCGCTTCCGTCAGCGTCAAGTTCGTTGGGTAGTAGCGACAGATATTGCTGCTAGAGGTTTAGATGTGGATCATCTGACTCATGTGATTAACTATGACTTACCCGATAGTGTGGAAAGCTACGTTCACCGCATTGGTCGGACAGGTCGTGCAGGTCGGGAAGGTACAGCGATTTCTTTGATTCAATCTTTGGATCGCCGGAAACTGCGGTTAATTGAACGGCACGTTAGACAAAATCTGAAGATTGCTTCAGTTCCTACCCGTTCTCAAATTGAATCACGTCACTTGGAAAAATTGCAAGACCGAGTGCGGGAAGCATTAGCGGGCGAACGGATGGCTTCTTTCTTGCCGATCGTGGCTAAACTGAGTGAAGAGTATGAGGTGCATACGATCGCAGCAGCAGCGCTACAAATGGCTTACGATCAAACTCGTCCCGCTTGGATGAAGTCAGACAATTACAGTGCTGAAGATGAAGCTGCAATTAATGGTAAACCCAAACCCGTCCTAAAGCGCAGCAAACCTGCTGCACCAGCAAAGGTAGAACTCGAAAGCAAGAAATAACTCAGAAATGTATGTTGTTGCGCTTTAGCGCTGAAGCGCAACAACGTACCTGAGTCTGAAATTTGGGTAAAAAAAAGCCTGCAAAAGCAGGTTTTTTTGTGTTATTAACTCAATAGATCTAAAATGTTACTTTGTGCTACCAAATCCGGCTCGAATACTCCTGCTATTCTTTAGTCCTTATATGGGGACGAGAGTTTTTGTACTGGGGATTTCGATCGCCTTTTGATACACCAAGGGGTTAGCTCACCCGGATTTGGTATTCGTGAAATCACCTGACTAACCCGTAACAACGGTATTAGGGATTAGATTGGCGATGTTAAATGATTTGCTACCAATTCTTAAGGTTTCAAACTCGGTGACGTTCATGGTGATACCGCCAGATGTAAATGTCACAAACGTATTAGCATTAACAGTTGCAGAACCAACGGTATAAGTTCCTGTTGGTAATTCCACGATGTCTGTACCGCCTCCACCATAGAAATTGCCAGTGCCAAAACCCCGGAGACGGTCTTGGTCAGTGCCGAAAATGATACTACCCGTGCCAGTAAAGGTTCCTACTGTCCCAGCGGATGTTAAGGCAGCGACCGTATTGTTACCATTACCGAGATTGATAACGCCATCGTTATAGATGCCAACGGTTCCTCTGCCAGTCAGAACGTCTGTGCCACCTCCGGTTTGGATGGTGCTAGCGAACTCGTTACGGATGCCAACACCCGCAGTGCCAGTAGCAGTGCCAGTTATGGTATCAGCGCCATCGCCAGTGACGATCACGGAAAATAGGTTGTTGATACCGCTGTTACCGCCCGTTCCAGAAATTGTGTTAGTACCAGTTCCGACTTGGATGGTGCTGCCAAATTGGTTCAGGATGCCATCAAAAGATCCGCTTCCGGTGATTTTCTTATTATCATTGCCAGCCTCGATTTTGGCTTCCCACTCGTTGATGATACCGTAGAACCCACCGCCCGATACACTGCCAGTGATGGTGTCGTTACCATTTCCGGTTCGGATAATAGCAGCATTACCAGAATTTCTGATCCCATTGCCATTCCCAGTGATGGTGTCTCTGCCATCACCAGTCTCGATGATGCCTTCGTTATTGATACCAATGAACCCACCCGTGCCAGTGATGGTATCTCTGGCATCAGCATTACTGCCTGTTCTGATAATGGCACCACGACCGTTATTGATGCCAATGTCCCCAGCAATGCCAGTGATAGTGTCACTCTCAAGACCAGTTTCGATGGTACCAAGGTTGGATATTCCGTAAAAGTTGGGTGTACCAAAGATGGCAGAGAAGGTATTAGTTGCAGTTCCAGAGATGGTATTCGCGCCATTTCCTAAGTTGATGATGGAACCCGATCCAGTTTTAATACCAAATTTCCCACCACTTCCCGAAAGGGAATCATTGCCATTGCTAGTTTGGAAGGTGCCATCGTTATTGATCCCACTATCTGCACCAACACCAATCACGCCCAACCGACCGAGACCTATTTTCTGGAGGGTGGCACCCGTAAAAATGTTGAGTCCGATAGACCCACCACTTCCTTGGAGGGAGTCGCCGCCACTCCGAGTATCTGCGACAGTTCCACTGAGGACAATAAAGCCCCCATTCGCATCGACAACGGTGTTAGCTCCGTCACTCCACAAACCATTTGCAAGTCCAGTCCAACCAGTGTTTGTCAGGGTAGTCGTCATAGAAATAACTCCAAAATATTTCAAAAAGTTGAATTAGACTCCGGCAATAGAATTAGATTTGAGGTACAGACTTGAAAACGTTCTTGGTTATGTTGCACGCCTGCGATCGCCGTTACCAAGTCTAGGGAATCAACAGATACTCATGACAATCCGCGATCGCCTGCATTGCAGGCGATTTTTGAGCTTTTATGAGTAACCCGTTAATTTTTGGTTTGATAAAGGATATTTCGCTAAAAAGCTCCAGAATACCTACTCTTTAGACTCTTAAGTTGGTTTTCTGGTGCAGAAAGATTAACAGCATATTCGTTCTCAGTAAGCCTGTCTACTATTATTCTTTAAAATTCGTTAATATACAATAATACGGAGAATTTTTGTAAAAAATTTATAAATTTGCGCCAATGTATAAATTTATTGTAAAAATAACATCTCGCTCGTTGATACGGGGAGTATAATCACGGAAGATAGAAGTTTAACATTTATCAAAATCTCCACAGTTTTACTGAACACAAGGATATTTAGCTTTTCTTCAGTTGCCTTCTGCCTTCAATCAATATCTGAGTGTTGCTTTTGCTGCATGAATTGTTTCATTGATTGGCGACGATTGAGCATAAATTTGTGCCAAAAACCGGGGTATAAATCGTCCATCGTTTTGGTAATAGACCAAATTTCCATGCCGATCAAGTTGTGTAAAGAGCGATCGGATTTTTGCAATTCTTCCAGGTGTTGAGCAATATTTACTAAACTTTGTGTATCAGGAACTACTTGATTTTTTGGTTCAGGAGGTTGATAAACATTTAACTGTAGCATAGTTAGCAACTCTTATTGAGCGAATTTGGATACATCTTTACCAGAAAGCCATTGTAGAACACCCCACCGGAATTACTAGTGCAGTGCAGCAGAAATAACCAATCAGTTGAAAACAGGTAAATAGCTGGACAGAAAAGCTAATCAAACTCTTCTGCTCTAGAGCCTTCTGCCTTTCTTATAGTATTAAACTAATATTTAGCATTAATTTTACCTATTGCACCTGATGAGGAGTAAATTTTACGATTGCTTGATAAAAAGCTTGGGAAAATTTAAGTACTCTTGTTACACAGCAAGGTTGTGTAGCCTTTTTCTTGCCTTGTGAGGCAGACCTAAGTGTGATTTTCTGTTAAGACTTCCCGAAAACCAGAGACTCTTGGGACTTATGCCCCATAACCCAAAAACCTGGCCTCTCGTTCTTACCCAAAGGCCCACATCAAGAAATTACCTTAAGAAATTGGGGTAAATGCGGTTTGGAGCATAAGTCTTAACTCTGTAGTTCATGCGCCTGAGAATTGCTATAGTGTGGTTTTATACAATACAGATTAGCTTACTTTAGAAAAATTTATAAATTTTGGCAAAACTAGTTAATACCATACATTACTTAGACTTAGCCAAATTCACACATAAAGTTAAATTTAACTGCTATAACCAGTATATTCAGATATCATTCAGCTAGGAACCATGAAAGAACAATCACAAAAATTGTTAACAGGAACCAGGTGGGAATATGGAATAAATCCAGGAGGCTTAAGGGAGTGAATACTAAAACTTGAGTTACGAAAGCACCACTAATTATTAAGAGTATAAGTAATCCAAATGTAGGCATAGCATCTACCATTTCAACAAAGACAAACTCAATTATAGCAAAGCAACCACATTATTCTGGAATTTTGATAGTTACTTATGTTACTAGTAATTAATTTTAAAGGCAATTCCCGACCAGCTGGCAAATTAATTTTCATTTATTCATTTTTATCAAGCTTGTGGTTTTTATTGACTTCACAAGTGTTTATTTGGTTAACTAAAAACAGCCTAACTTTGAGATACTTACACATATTCGCAGACTGGACTTTTGTACTTCTTAGTGCTTGGTTACTCTACTACTCAATTAGTCGGTTACAGCGACAACTACAACAAAATAAACAAGAATATTACAACTTATTTAATCATACGATCGAAGGAATTTATCAAGTATTGCCTTCAGGAAGTTATATCAATGCTAATCTGGCTTTAGCACATATTTATGGCTATACTCATCCCCAAGAAGTGATCGCTAATTGTAATTGGCAAAACTTAGATGTTGACTATCAAAAACGGGAAAATTTTATTAACAAATTGTATAGGAATGGTACTGTTCATGGAGAAGTGTTTGAAATTTACCGCCGGGATGGAAGCATTATTTGTGTAGTAGAAAATGCCTGTGCTGTCCGAGATAGTTTGGGAAAGTTATTGTACTATCAAGGCACAGTTCAAGAGATAAGTAATCATAACGATTCTACAGAGGGTGAAGAGGAATTATCAGAAGACAGCAGTACTATATTGACGGCTGTGATTGAAGGAATGACTGATGCGGTATTTGTAAAAAATCATCAGGGAAGATATTTAATGACCAATGAACCGGGTGCTAGGTTCTTGGGAAAATCGGTTAATCAAGTGTTAAATGCTTATGATTGGGAATTGTTTCCGCGAGAGGTGGCGCAACAAATTAGGGAGAGCGATCGCTTAGTATTAGCCACAGGAGAAACAGTAACTTATGAGCAAATTACTACTATTTTAGATAAAAACAATCTACTTGTATCCCGAAGTTTTATCGTTAGTAAAAGTGTTTACCATAATTCGGAAGGAAAAACTTTAGGATTACTTTCTATTGCTAAAGATATCACTGATTATAAACAGGTAGAGGAAGAAAAAAGCCAACTATTAGAACAAGTAAAAAAAGATATTGAAGATTTAGCAGCGCTGGCTGAAGCAACAACAAATGTTCCCAATACTAGAGATTTAAAACAACTACTAGATACATTATTACAGCAGATAGTCGAAGTTTTATCAGCAGATACCGCAGTAATTTTATTAGAAAAGAGTGGTTATTTGCGCTACACAAATGGAGTAGGAGTCAGTCCAGAAATTAGTATATATTATGAAGTGCCTGTTGGCGAAGGATTTGCAGGTACTATTGCTAAATTTATGGAACCATTATATGTTAAAGATACAATTAATGAACCTACTATAGAAGTATTGAATGCTACTTCGTTGACATTCATTCTAGAGCAGGGAATTCATACGATGTTGGGTGTACCACTCAAACGCAACGGCAACTGTATTGGTGTGATCCACTTGGGTTGGTGCCAGATTCATCCGTATAATGAACGAGAACTACACCTTTTAGAAATTACAGCTGAGCGTTGTGCAATGGCGATCGTTAATACTGAACTTTACGAGCAGACTCAAAGATTGCAGAAATTACGACAATTACAAATTGAGCGAATGCCGATCGGATTTATTCTTACCGATCCTGACTTCCATTTCTTAGATTGGAATCCGGCTGCGGAAACGATTTTTGGTTTTACTAAAGAAGAAATTCTAGGAAGACATATATTTACTATTGTTCCTGAATCAGCGAAAACTAACTTTGGCATAGTTTTGCTGCGGCTAAGTCAAGGAGATATGACTGCTCATAGCATTAATGAAAATATTACGAAGTCAGGAAAAACTATTATTTGTGAATGGCGGAATACTCCACTTCAAGAAACTGATGGCACAATTTATGGTCATTTGTTCATGGTGCAAGATATCACCGAGTTAAGAAAAGCGCAGGAAGAAAGACTGCGTTATGCTTTTTATGATGCGTTGACTGGGCTACCAAATAGGGCTTGGTTTTTAGAACATTTGGGCAAAGTTTTACAACGAGCAACGAAGGATTATCAGGAGATTAACCGCTCGGCAAGTCCGAATTTCTCTGTGCTTTTTCTCAATTTAGAACGCTTTGAAATAGTTAAATCTAGCTTAGGACATTTAATAGCAGATAAACTGCTAATTGCTACGGCGCGACAGTTAGAAAATTGTTTGCGCCCAACTGATAAAGTTGCTTATTTAGGTAGAGATGAGTTTGCAATTTTATTAGAAGATATTTCGGATGCTAAGATTGCCAAGGAAATAGCTAACCGAATTTATCAACAATTAAGCTTGCCTTTTAATTTAGATGGGCATGAAATATTTTCTAGCGCTAGTATTGGGATTGCGATTAGTAAAGAGTTGTGTGATTTACCTGATTATCAGCGTCCAGAGGACTTTTTGCGAGCAGCAGATACGGCGATGCACTCAGCGAAAGGTGGTAGGACTCCAGTGGTATTTGAGACAAATATGTATACTCGTGCTTTGTCTCGTTTGCAGTTGGATACTGATTTAAGAAGAGCGATCGCACTGATTTCCAAATGCAATAATGAAACCCAAGAATTTGAATTATATTATCAACCAATTGTCTGCTTAAAAACCGATCAAATTAAGGGCTTTGAAGCTCTAATTCGGTGGAATCATCCAACTAGAGGATTAGTTTCACCAGCTGAGTTTATTCCAGTTGCAGAAGAGAGTAGGTTAATTATTCCGATCGGACTATGGACGCTAAGAACAGCTTGTCAACAATTGCGAATTTGGCAACGACAATTTCAGCGCAGTTTAATGATGAGTGTTAATCTTTCCGGTATTCAATTAGAACAAGCTAATCTGGCTTCACAAATTGAAGGAGTTTTGGGAGAAATTTGGATTGCACCTAACACTTTAAAGCTGGAAATTACCGAAAGTGCTATTATGAAAAATACTGAATCTGTGCCAGCTTTGTTAGATCAAATTAAACAAAATAAAGTGCTTTTGGCGATTGATGATTTTGGGACGGGTTATTCATCTTTGAGTTATTTACATCGGTTTCCGATCGATACTTTAAAGATCGATCGCTCTTTCGTCAGTCGCATGACTTACGATGGCGAAAATTTAGAAATTGTGCGATTAATTGTGACTTTGGCTCATACTTTAGGAATGGATGTCACCGCCGAAGGAGTAGAAACATTGGAGCAATTAACTTTATTGAAAAGTTTAGGATGTGAGTATGGACAAGGTTATTTCTTTTCTAAACCATTAAATCAAAAAGCCGCTACAGAATTTTTAGAAAAAAATTTAGGAGTTCAATACTAGATCCCCGACTTCACAGAAGAAGTCGGGGATCTATATTATGTCACTAAAAGTAAGTGAAGTAACTATTTTGCAGATTTAAGTCGGTGAGATTTTCGACGATCGCAATTAGTTCATTCACACCCGGAGTTTTTTGATAAATAGCTGTTCCTTTCGGCATTCCTTCGGGAGTAGCAGCTAATACGTAAGTATTTGCTGAACCGCGCAAGACGATAGTTAAATAATTAAGTAATAATATTGATTACGTAAATCTGAGATCTTGCACCTAGACTCAGATCTTGCAGCAATGGAGGTAGAACCTCCCAGATACTCGTTCCCTGGTTGAACCTGGGAACGAGGTGATAAAAAACCCCCAGCAGGGGGCATTTTTACCGAAATGCTAAGCTGTTAGGCATTTAAAAGTCATATTGTAGGGTGCGTCAGAAGGGGATATTTTTCTTTCTATATCAGGCTTTACCGTCTGACGCACCCTACTCGTTAATAAGTGATTTAAATGCGTAACAGCTTATTTGTTTTAAAGAATGTAGAGCAGTAAGAACAGCACAATCCAAACAATATCTACAAAGTGCCAATAAACTTCTGCTGCTTCTACCCCAAAGTGATTTTCTGAACTGTAATGTCCTTGTTTGAGCGATCGCCACAACACGCCCAAAATTAACAGAATACCGAAACAAACGTGCATTCCGTGAAAACCAGTCAAAACGTAAAAAGTGCTGGCATAAAGATTAGTTTTCAAGCCAAATTCTAAATGAGCATATTCGTAAACTTGACCTGCTAAGAAAATCACTCCCATGATCGCAGTGATCAAAAACCAAGTTCGCAAACTTGCCACATTATTGTTTTTTACCGCAGTATCACCTTTATGAATTACAAAACTACTAGCAATCAGAATTGCGGTGTTAATTCCTGGTAGTAATAACTCTCTTTCTGGAGTACCTTCTGGGGGCCAAACTGGGGCAACGGCGCGAAAGGTTAAATAGGCAGCAAACAAACCTAAAAAGATCATCCCTTCCGCAACTAGGAATACAATAATGCCAAAAATTCGATGATCGGGATGTGCTTCGTGATGACTTGCTGCTTGGGCTGCACCATGATAATTTAGGGAAGTTTTAGACTCGTCAATTGTGGGACTTTGCATAATTTCCTGATTTTGTCATTGGTCATTTGTGTTGTTTTTCTTAAGATCCCCGACTTCTTGAAGAAGTCGGGGATCTAGAAAGCCGATTAGCCAACGTCTACTTTAACTTCAGCTAGTAATTCTTCGACTGATTTTTCTCCTTCAATGTCTTCAAAATCGATGCCATAATCGTAAGGGCCAGACCATAAAACAGGTTCTTCATGGAAGTTTTCTACTGGTGGAGGAGAACTAGTCATCCATTCCAAAGTTAGAGCTTTCCAAGGATTACCTGAAGCTTTTGGCCCATACATCCAACTCCAGATCGCATTTACCAGAAAAGGAATTGTGGACACTGCCAAAATGTAAGCCCCAATAGTAGCTACTAAATTGAGTGTGGCAAATTTGGGGTCATATTCTGCCACCCTTCTGGGCATACCTTCTAAGCCTAGTTTGTGCATTGGTAAAAAGCACAAATTAAAGCCAATAAGTGTGAGTGCAAAGTGTATTCTTCCCCAAGTTTCATTGACCATTCTGCCTGTCATTTTGGGGAACCAATGGTATATTCCGGCGTAGAGTCCGAACACGCTACCACCGAATAAAACGTAGTGCAAGTGAGCGACTACAAAATATGTGTCGTGAACGTGAATGTCAACGGGTACGGAGGCTAACATGATGCCACTTAAGCCGCCAATGACAAACATGGAGACAAAACCCATGCCAAATAACATGGCACTATTTAGGTTTAATTTGCCTCCCCAAATTGTGGCTAACCAACTGAATACTTTAATTCCTGTGGGGATAGCAATTACCATTGTGGCGATCATGAAAAACATTCTTAACCAGGCGGGAGTACCACTGGTAAACATATGGTGTGCCCAGACAATTAGCCCCAAAAAGCTAATTGCTAAACTGGAATATGCGATCGCTCGATACCCAAAAATTGGCTTGCGGGAATGCACTGGCAAAATATCAGAAATCATCCCAAACATCGGCAGAATCATAATATAAACTGCCGGGTGGGAATAGAACCAGAACATATGTTGATAAACGATCGGATCGCCGCCACCAGTGGGGTTAAAAAATGCCGTTCCTGCTACCAAATCAAAACTGAGCAGAATTAAAGCACCTGCTAATACTGGAGTGGAAACAATAACTAATGCCGAAACTGCTAACATTGACCAGCAAAATAACGGCATTTGATGCAATCCCATTCCCGGAAGTCGCATCTTTAAAATGGTGACGAGGAAATTTACCGCTCCTAAAATTGAAGAAGTTCCTAATATCAGAACGCTAAGAATCCAAATCAATTCACCCGCTTGACCATTAATTAAACTCAATGGTGGGTAAGATGTCCAACCAGATCCAGCTGCGCCGACAAAGAAACTACTTAAAAGTAAAATTCCTCCAGGGGGAATCATCCAAAAAGCCACAGCATTTAATTTCGGAAATGCCATGTCTTTGGCTCCGATCATTAAGGGAATTAAATAGTTACCAAATCCCCCTGTACCCGCCGGAACAATCCACAAGAAAATCATAATTGTGGCGTGGATTGTAAAAAAGCTATTGTAAAGTTCTCGGCTGACAAAATCGGAATCTGGAGTAGCTAATTCGGTGCGTACAGCAGAAGCTAATGCTCCACCGATGAGATAGAAAACAAATGTTGTCACTAGGTATTGAATGCCAATTACCTTGTGATCTGTGGAAAAGCCAAAGTATTTCCGCCAATCACCGCCAGTTGTAGTTTCAGCGGTATGACCTAAATTGGCTGATTCTGTTACCTGAAGTTGTGTCATAAGAATTGCTAGTTGGTGTTTGGTAGTTGGTAGTTGGTAGTTGTTTTTTTTGGGATTTGATGTCAGCACAAAATTCCCTCACCAATTACCAACTACCCACTACCGATTACCTAATGAATGTGTAATTGTTGCAGAGTATCTGAATTAATTCCCATTTCTTGAGCGTAGGGAGTGAGGAATTCAGAAGTGGACATATTTTCGGGATTTACTGCTACTGCTTGATTTAAATTTTCTTGGTTAGCAGCAATTTGAGATTGTATCCAAGTATCAAACTCTTCTGGTGTTTCTACGATTACTTGGGTTTTCATTGCACCATGATAAGAACCACAAAGTTCTGCACAAACTACGGGGTAAGTACCTGGGATTTTGGGAGTAAATCGTAGTTGAGTTTCTCTACCAGGAATTGCATCTTGTTTTAGGCGAAATTGCGGTACCCAAAAGGCGTGAATTACGTCATTTGCAGAAATGTTGAGTTTGACTTCACGACCTACGGGAACGTGCAATTCGCCTGCGGTAACACCACTATCAGGGTAATTAAATAACCAAGCAAATTGCAACCCTGTAACGTTGATGTTTAAGTCTGGATTTTGACCTTGTTCTTCTGGAGAAGCACCGACACCTAATGCTAATTGATTGTTGGTTGTGGGTGAGTCTGTTTCGTCGTTTAATGTGGCTGCGATCGCTGCTCCTGACATCTTGCTATGATGCGCCATAGTACCATGAGCCGCCATTGGATCTAAGCCACCCATTGAGTTATAAACTTCAAAACTGTAGACTCCAACGATGAGAATAATTACTGCTGGAATTGCTGTCCAGAGAATTTCTAAGGGTACATTACCATGAATTGGCGGCCCATCTGTCGGGTCGTTGGGACGTTTCCGAAATCTGAACAGGCTGTAAATTAAAACACATTGAACTATCAGAAATAAACCTGTAGCAATGGTCATCATCATATTAAATAAACCGTCTACCAAAGGTGCTTCTTCTGACACCGCTTCTGGCAGTAAGTTATGATTTTGACCATACCAAAGACTGACAAGGGTCAGTACAATTCCGGCAATGAGTGTAGTAATGTTACTTGGGATTTTCACGGCTAATTATAATTGCTTGCACTACTGCTTAGTTTGTTTGATTTGCTAGGAACCAAATTTGATTTGAGGTCGATCAAACAGTAAAACAGATCCGTCTTGATTGTAGACAAGCTATCACCTATTTCGCTATTTGGTCTTTTAACAAGATAATGCAAGATTCGATCGATGTGCAGAATCAAAAGGCAGATTTTTTTGGTAATTCTTCCCTAAGACTGATGCCATCATCCTGTTCCTAGAGTATCTAAAAAATTCATGAATTTTTTAGTTAATTTCAGCAACATATAGTATAGTTCTCCAAAAAATTCTCAAATAAATGCAGCTAGTTGAAAATCACGTTATTGATAAAAACCGCTGGCTATATAAACAACAAAATCATTGGTTCATTCTTTTTAAGAATCTTTTTTACTAAGCTAACTACCTAATTAGGAAACTAGAGAAATCTTTATAATCATATTATTTTTAGGTGAAGCTAACTTTTGTATGCCTGGTTACAAAGTAACTTAGCAACAGGTTGTAACTACTAGAAATATTTGTTCTCTGTTCAGGAGTTGCCTTTCCTCATAATGGAGCAACTTACCAAGGGTTGCCAATCAAAGTAAAACCTGACCAATAATAGGGGTGTGAGAAGTCAATTTTCCCTGATTGTCTCAGTTCGGGGGGTAAAGCAATTCCTGTAGGTCCTATACCTTCTAGTTCGTTATTATCTACTACTACTTCTCCTTTAATCATAGATACTTGAGCGCGTCTGAGTGCTTCGGCGCGAATGGGAGCAGTTTTTAATTGCTCATAAAATTCGGTCATTAATCCTAAAGTACCTTGATCGGATACATACCACAAACTTGCTAAAGCTGATTGAACTCCGGCTTGAATTGCTAATCCTGCAAAACCCAACTCTACCTGTTTGTCGCCTAAAGCTGTGCGACAAGCACTTAATACTAATAACTGGACAGGTGGATCGTTCCATTTAACGGTTCTTACTCGATCTAATCCTAATTTCTCATCCCAAAATTGAATGTAAGAATTGTTGGGATTTCCCGGTCTAAATTCGGCGTGGGTGGCGAGGTGAACGATTTCAAAATGACCAGTATTGCGTTGAGTGGTGAGATTATTTACGGTAAAAGCTTCGTTTAAAGAAATTTTTCCTGACCACAGTTGATTAGCAATTGTAGATAATTCGACTGGTACTGCTGGTAAGGGAGCTTGTTCTTTAAATGTTGAGGCTCCCATTGCTAATACTGTAGAGTTTTTCAAGTTATAAAATTGAGGGTTAGTTAAACTAAAACTAGGCATTAAGGAAACGCTATAACGTTCGACAATAAATCCTTTACCATCATGTAAAGCTGCTAATGGTAACGATCGCAAACCTGCATCGGGAATAAATATTAAGTTTTTAATTCCCCGTTCTTGCAATTTCCCTTCAATAGGAGCAATCAATAATTTGTAGAGTTCTTGTGCGGGAGCTAAGTAACTGGTGGTATCCAATTTTGAGCGATCGGTTACTTCCATTTGCAATTGTCTAGCCAAGGAAATTATTTGTTCTTTGGTAACATTAGCAATGGGAAAACGCACTGGTTCTCCTTCTGGTGTGATCAGGAATAACTCGACGCGATCGCTATCTTTTTCTTGACAATTTTCGGCTTGTAATTCACTATTTTGCACTCTAGTACCAGGATCGGGAGGACAGGTAACAAGTGCTTCTGCTCCCTGTTCTCCCCGTCCAAAAACTACATAAAAAATTGCCGATCTGATACCTGTTTCCTCTTGGTTCCGTCGCAGTTGAGCGCGAATTTCTTCCACAGTTTTAATGTTATTAGTAACTGTCAAACCTAAATAACTTGTAAATTCTTCGCTAAACTTTTCTTCTGTTACTCCTAATATAGGATCGATGGAAATAGGAGGAACTTGAGTGACGGGAATTGTAGGTAAATCAGAAATATTTTCTTGTTGTTGAATTACCTGTTTAATTTCAGTATCTATTCGATCGCCAGGATCGGCTTTAAAATTTTGAGTAATAATTTGAATGTTTCCTAAAGTATAGGAACCTGGAAAAGCTTGAGTAGGAGTAATAGTATCTGCTCCCGTTGTTAAAGCTCCCGCTGTTCCGTTTTTGCTAGCATTTCCCACGATAAAAGGTATTTTTAAAGAACCGCCTCCATGACGAATAATAATCGAACCATTTCCCGTTCCGCCAGCAGTAGAAATACTACTATTTACACCTTTGTTATCAATAAAAGTCGCGGTTGAACGGAATAAACTTTCTGTTGTAATGTCAACTTTACCACCAATTCCTTGACTTCCTCCTTGAGCGTTAATATACCCAACTTGGACATCATTTGGAGGGTCGATAAACACTGTTCCACCGTCACCAATGGTAGCACTAACATCGATGTTAGCTGTGGTAATGCGATCGCCAGATTTAACAGTTACCGTACCGCCTTTTTCTCCTCCTGTTGCAGTTAAATTCCCCGTAGTTACAACTTTTGGCGTACTCAGGGTTATAGTTCCCCCAATTCCTGTATTAGAATCATCTAAATTGCCAGTTTCAACAATACCATTTTGACTATTAGCTGAAATATTTCCGCCTTTTGCAGTTATATTGCTAGTGCGAATATCACCAGTTGTGCTTAATTCAACTCCGGCTCCACTGGTGGTAATATTTGCTTTTAAATTAACATTACCAGTTCCCGCATTTAACTGTAATTGTTGTGCTTGAATTGTCGAATTTGCTGTTAAATCTTTGGCGTTAGTAATTAAAATATTGCCAATTTCTTGACCATTACTACCAACAGCACCATTAAAGGTAACATTACCATTACCAGTTTCAGCAGACAAGGTTAAATTGTTAGCTTTCCCAACTTCGCTATCTACCGTATTACCAAAAGTAATATTGCCATTTCCCGTACTAAAAACAGCATTGTCTGTCAGAATTACTGGTGCATTAATAGACAATTCACTAACAGTATTGATCCCTTGAGAAACAAAGACATTGCTAGCACTACTAATATCTAATTTACTTAAAGGTGAGTTTTTGCCAACAACTGCATTAAAGCGAATGTTGCCGCTACCTGCGACTAAATTTAGCTGTTTAGCACCATCTAAGGAACCGTTAAAAGTAATATCACCTGCTCCCAAACCTGTATTAATGGTGATATCATTTCCTAACTGAATGGCTCTACCTAAAGTAATATTTTGGTTTTCTGCGGAAATATTAGCATTTAGATTTATTAGCGCACCATCTAAAGTAATTGACGCATTATCTTTAGCGCTGATTGCGCCATTAACGTTAATTGTGCCGCTTCCGGTGCGAATGGTGATTGGATCGTTAAATGTCACTTCTTTAACTGATACTAATCCTGTTCCATCTATACGTCCAATAACGATCGAACTAAAACCATTTTCTAAGTTAGCTAAAGTGCTAGCAGAGAGGTTAAACGCGCCAGGAATAGGATCTGCTATAGCAACCGTTTGATTAGCATCTGCTGGTTCTAAAATTAAATTACCACTACCAGTAGCTTTCCCTCCAAAAATTACTTCTCCTGCTCTTAAAGTGAGTGAGTTAGTACCAGAAAATAAGCCGGAATTGAATGCGATCGCACCTGTACCCGGATTAAATTTTGTCTCACCTATTAAAGTTACAAAACTATTAAACCTGATCTCATCATTAGTAGTATTAATACTTCCCGAAGTAAATACTTCCCCAATTCCTATTTGATTAAACGCACCATCTAAATTAATAACAAATTTCAGGTTTAAAGCGCCACTATTGTTAATAGTAAAACCACCATTATTAGTGGTAGTAATTGCACCATTTAAATTAAAAATATTACCATTTAAGTTAATACCTTGGGGGCTATTAGTATCTAAAACGCCTAAATTAGTCACTCCTGTTCCCGCTTTTTGGGTGATACTTGCTGCGGTTATTGATGTGCCATTAACATCAGTTGCACTTTCAATAATTAAATTCCCAATTCGCGTATTACTTCCCAGCGCACCGCCTAAATTAACTTTCCCTGTTCCGGCATTTAAAGTTAAATTTGCTCCCCCATCTACCGCACTATTAAAAGTAATATCTCCCATCCCTGCACCTGTATCTAAAGCAGTATCTCCCAGCAGAGTTACCGCACTTTTGAAACTGATTTCATCGTTGGTAGTCGTCAGTTTTCCTGCTAAAGAAACTGCACCTTCTCCTATTTGTTTAAATGCGCCGTCTAATTTAAAAATTGCCGCATCCAAAGTCAAAGGACTAGCATTACTAATCGTAAATCCCCCATTATTAGTAGTTGTGATACCCTTAAATACAAAACTATTCCCTGTGAGGTTTATTCCCGCTTCGCTATTTGTGTTTAAATCTCCTAATGTTGTCACCCCTGTTCCTGCTTTTTGGGTGATGCTTACTGCGGTTATTGATTTGGCATTAACATCAGTTGCACTTTCAATAATTAAATTCCCAATTCGCGTATTACTTCCCAGCGCACCGCCTAAATTAATCTTGCCTATTCCGGCATTTAGAGTTAAATTTTTTCCTCCATCTACGGTGTTGTTAAAAGTAATATCGCCAATCCCTGCACCTGTATCTAAAGCAGCATCTCCCAGCAGAGTTACCGCACTTTTGAAACTGATTTCATCGTTGGTAGTCGTCAGTTTTCCTGCTAAAGAAACTGCACCTTCTCCTATTTGTTTAAATGCGCCGTCTAATTTAAAAATTGCCGCATCCAAAGTCAAAGGACTGGCATTACTAATCGTAAATCCGCCATTGTTACTAGTTGTAACTGTACCATTGAATATAAAACTATTACCTGTGAGGTTGATTCCCGCTTCGCTATTTGTGTTTAAATCTCCTAATGTTGTCACCCCTGTTCCTGCTTTTTGGGTGATGCTTGCTGCGGTTATTGATTTGGCATTAACATCAGTTGCACTTGCAATAATTAAATTCCCAATTCGCGTATTACTTCCCAGCGCACCGCCTAAATTAACTTTCCCTGTTCCGGCATTTAAAGTTAAATTTGCTCCCCCATCTACCGCACTATTAAAAGTAATATCTCCCATCCCTGCACCTGTATCTAAAGCAGTATCTCCCAGCAGAGTTACCGCGCTTTTGAAACTGATTTCATCGTCGGTAGTCGTCAGTTTTCCTGCTAAAGAAACTGCACCTTCCCCTATTTGCTTAAATGCGCCATCTAATTTAAAAATTTCCGCATCCAAAGTCAAAGGACTAGCATTACTAATCGTAAATCCGCCATTGTTACTAGTTGTGACTTTACCATTGAATATAAAACTATTACCTGTGAGGTTGATTCCAGTTTCGCTATTGGTGTTTAAATTTGCTAAAGTTGTTACTCCAGTTCCCGCTTTTTGGGTGATGCTTGCTGCGGTTATTGATTTGGCAGTAACGTTTTTAGCACTATTAATAATGAAATCATTCAAAGGAATTGAACTTCCCACTGCACCATTTAAATTAATATCTCCCGTACCTGTTTCTAAAGTGAGTTTTTGATTACCATCAATTGTGCTGTCAACAGAAATATTACCACCAGCTTTTACATCTGTGCTGAGAGTGACATTTTTGCCTAATAAAACGCTGCCTTTAAGGTTAATATCCTGCTCAGTAGTGGTAATATCTGCGTTTAAATTAGTTTTTCCACTTAAAGTAATGGAAGCGTCATCTGTTCCCTTAATTGCACCATTGACGATAATTTGACCATTAGGAGATTGAATAGTTACTGGGTCGCTAAATGCGATCGCATTTGGTATACTAACTACACCACTACCCTGTTCAGCACCAATAATAATCGCAGCAAAACCTTCTGCAAAGACATTAAAATTAACTGTAGAAACATCTAAATTTTGGCTATCTGTGAAAGGTTGAAGCAGTAACTTACCCTTACCTTGAATAGAATTCGCTGCTCCCGTAAAACTAATTTTATCGCTAGTTAAACTAATATTTCCGGTATTTGATAAACCATTAGCATTAATTTTCCCAACCGTAACACCATTAGGTGCGCTTAAGCTAACATCGCCAGCAATACCACTTACAGAACTAGTGTCTAAATTTCCCGCCGAAGTGTCAATTAATCCAGCATTACTGGTGCCAAGAATATCGCCACCTTTACCAGCACCACCAGTTTTAGAAATAATATTTTTAGTAGTAATGTTACCATTAGCCTTGAGTGTAACTGCACCACCATTCCCTAAAGCAGAGTTAGAATTTAGAGAACCTTTGGTTGTAGTAATAGCACCATTACTGCTAGTAATACTAATAATTCCACTATCATTACTACTTTCTCGCGCACGGGAATTAATCGTCCCAGTGGTAATATCTCCTAAAGCTTTTAAAGTCACATTACCACCCTTACCATTGGCAGAGTCAGCATCCAAAATTCCCAAAGAAGTGTCAATTTTTCCTAATGAACTTATGAGGGTAATATCGCCGCCTTTGCCACTAACATCAGAATCAGCAGATAAAGTTTTAGTAGTAATGTTACCTTGTGCTTCAAAGCGAATTGCACCGCCATCACCAGCACTAGTAAAACCAGAACGTACATCGCCAGCAGTAGAATCAATTGCTCCTGTTTTACTAATTAAAGTAATGTCCCCTCCATTACCACCTGTGTTAGAAGTATATGACCAAACTTGAGAAACGGTGATATTACCATTAGCGTTGAGTGTAATTGGACTTCCATTTCCAGTAACAGATGTAGCATCTAAAGTGCCTAATTTAGTGTTAATTGCTCCATTAGTGCTAGTAATAGTAATTCCTTTCGGTGCGGTAATATTACCAGTATTAATATCTTGATTTCCTAGTAAAGTTACACTAGCATCATCTTTGCCAGCAATACTAAATCCTGTGGTTTTGATATTTCCTGCACCAACTGGAGATTGCAAAGTTACTGGATCATTAAAAGTTACATTCCCTTCAACATTAATAGCACCTGCGCTATTATTCCCTCCAATAATGATTTGCGAAAAACCATTTTGTATAGTGGCAAGTTCATTATCATTAAGATTCAATCTGGCATCTTCAATGGTGCCACCAACAGAAATACCTAGACTAGTAGTAAGCGGTTGTAATTGTAGGATATTCTTGCCAATTATTTGAGTAGTACCAATTAAATCAATTTCATCTGCGGTAAAAGTAACTTTACTAATATTTGTAGCGTTTGATTTAACAACACTGTCATTAATACTAATTCCGGCTGCATTATTAGTACCTGTACCCGTTAAGCTAATATCCCCAGTTTTAGTTACTTCTAATAAAGCTCCCTTATCAGTGCGAATTCCATTTTGTCCAGTTCCACTTCCACTTCCACCTTTACCAATGAAACTAATACCATTTGCTGAACGGATAATACTAGAATCAAAAATTCCTATTCCGTAATTGTCATCAGTTCCATTACCACCAATGCCATTAAAGGTTATCGTTCCTATTCCCTTTGTTTCTAATAACGTACCATTGCCATCAAATTGAACGCCTATATTTGAATTCCCAGTTCCATTACCACCTTTTCCAGAAACTTTAATATCACCATTGTTTGTGCTAATACTAGGACTTACACCACCATTTGGGCCAATTACTATTCCGGCATTGAAATTTATGCCACTTCCACCAGTACCATCTATAGTTATTCCGCCTGTCCCAGTTGCTTCTAATACTGCACCATTGAGATGTCGAACTCCAATGTTAGAATTACCTCTTCCATCGCCAGCAACACCTATCAGCTGAATATTTCCATCCTGTGAACTGACTTTAGAACCAACATCACTGATTATTATCCCACCATTGAAACCATCAGCATTTCCACCTTTGCCATTGATGGTAATATTTCCAGCTCCTATGGCTTTTACAACACCACTTTCAACAACTCGAACACCATTATTATCATTTCCTGTTCCATTTCCACCAGTACCTTTAATACTAATACTGCCATTATTGGCATTCACCAGAGAATTTACACCAGTTATATTTACTCCCGAATTGAAATCTTTTCCATTTCCACCAGTGCCATTGAGGTCAATTTTTCCAGTGCCAATGCTTTCTACCACGCCGCCGTTTTGAACATTAATACCACGATTTTCATTTCCGGTTCCATTTCCACCAGTGCCAGTAATAGTAAGATCACCATTATTGGCACTAACTTTAGAACCTGCACCAGTAATAAATACCCCAGTATTGTCATCTATTCCATTTCCACCCGTGCCATTGAGGTTAATTTTTCCAGTGCCAATGCTTTCTACCACGCCGCCGTTTTGAACATTAATACCAGAATTTTGATTTCCGGTTCCATTTCCACCAGTGCCAGTAATAGTAAGATCACCATTATTGGCACTAACTTTAGAACCTGCACCAGTAATAAATACCCCATTATTGTCATCTATTCCATTTCCACCCGTGCCATTGAGGTTAATTTTTCCAGTGCCAATGCTTTCTACCACACCGCCGTTTTGAAGCACAATACCATAATTTAGATTTCCGGTTCCATTTCCAGCTTTTCCAGTAATAGTAAGATCACCATTATTGGTACTAACTTTAGAACCTGCACCATTGATAATTACCCCAATATTTCCATCTATTCCATTTCCACCCGTGCCATTGAGGTTAATTTTTCCAGTGCCAGTACTTTCTACTACACCGCCCAAGTCAAGCACAATACCATAATTTAGATTTCCGGTTCCATTTCCACCACCAGTGCCAGTAATAGTAATATCACCATTGTTGGCACTAACTTTAGAACTTGCACCAGTAATAAATACCCCAGCATTGTCATTTATTCCATTTCCACCAGTACCATTGAGGGTAATTTGTCCAGCGCCAGTACTTTCTACTACAGCGCCGTCTTGAAGCACAATACCATAATTTTTATTTCCTTCTCCATTTCCACCAGTACCAGTACCAGTAATAGTAATAGCACCATTGTTGGCACTAATTTTAGAACCTGAACCGCTAATAAATACGCCTGAACTGGAATCTCTTCCATTTCCACCAGTGCCATTGAGAGTAATATTTCCGGCATCTTGAGTTTGCAGAGAACTGTTTAACAAAGAAATGCCATCATAACCAGTACCTTGTATGAGGTAACCAGTTCCTGTCAGCTGAATATTCCCACCTTGAGCATCAATAGTGCTGTTTTGCAGGCTAACGGCATCACTGAAAATGCCTGTGCCAGTTCCGGTGAAATTGCCTCCGCCTGTCTTAATTGTGGCATCTTTGATAACTAGCTCACCGCCAACGTTACCATCGACATTAGCACTAAGAGTTACTGCTCCTCCGTTAGTTGTAATATCCTTATTAACTCGAATATCGTTTTTAGCTTCGGCTGTAATTCCTACACCTTTGGCAGTAATATTAATGGGGGCATCAAAAGTAATGTCATTGGTGGCTTGCAGGGTGACATTAGTAGCGGCATCATTAATTAATGCTGCCTTAATAGTAGTTGGTTCTAGATCTGGGTCGCTAAAATTGTCTACTTGATTTAATTCACTAACAGTTCCCTTAGCCTCTTGAATTATTATATTATCTGGGTCAAGTAACAGCATTCCTGGATTGCCATTAGTTGCCAGGGTATTAACTTTTCCTTGAAAGTCTAAAAAGTCTTTTCCTGATACTTCTACAAAACCACCATTGCCGGAATTACTGCCACCTTTAGCGGTAATGCTGCCATAAAATCTGGTTGCTTTATCTGCCCAAACTATTACTTTTCCCCCATTTCCGCTAATCAAACTATCAGCAGAAATAGTTGCATCTTTACTGACGAAGGTGAGGGAAGCATTGGGCAATGTTCCTTTGCCTTGGTAATCTCCACCAATGCGGATATTGCCACCGCCATTAGTTCCCGATGCGTTAATGTTGGCATTAATTACGCCAACTTTGTTTGCCAAAATATTGATGTTACCGCCTGTTTGTCCGGCGACATTTATTTTACCGGATGCTATTGTTGTATTTCCGGTGGTGGGAATGCGAATTCCTGAGCCTGTTAATTCTACTGTACCATCTTGGTTAACAGTGACTCCGGTTGCGTTTTTGCCTGTGCCACCAGTTAACATTTGTGGTAGGCTGGCGATCGGTAACTTAAAATCATTAGGTTGAGTTAAATTATTCCCGATTGGTTGAACTTCTAAACTCAACAAAAATCCGGGTTGCGAAAGTCTGACTAAACTACTACCAGGAACGGCAGCAATGGTAATATTTCCTTGAGGTGCTGTTAAAGTTCCAGTGTTAATAACTGTTCCGGCTAATAAGTTTAAATCTTGACCTAATCCTACGGCTAAATCCCCGGAATTAATAATTGCTCCCGGTTGTTGCATGGTGAAAGCAAAGGCATTAGGATCGCCTACTAATGAGGCATAATTATTATTACCTGTAGCGTTAAACCAACTAGTACCGAAACCTATTCCATTAGCGGTAGTTGCGGTGAAAGCAGCGGGAACATTTAATCTAGCATTTTGCCCAAATACAATTCCTGAAGGATTCATTAAAAACAGGTTGGAATTTCCGCCTGTTACTTGAATTAAACCGTTTATATAAGAAATTTCTCCGCCGTTGATTCTAGCTAAAATATTCCTAATATTTGGTTGAGATAAAAAGTTGGCTATTTGTTGGTTGTTTAACCCAAATCTAGTAAAAGTATGGAATAAATTGGCACCATCGCTCGACCTTTGTCCGCCTGTAATGTCAAAGCGGTTTCCTTGGGGATTAACTATGGTATTTGTGCCGTCATTAGCGGGAACTATTGGTTGAGCAAATACGGGATTTACACCTAAAAAGGTCAGGGAAGACAGGAGAAATGAGGCGGCAAAAGTTTTTTCTATTTTCTTGCTAAAAGGAATGATGTTTGAGCGTTGATAAGTTAATTCTTCTTGGCGTTTTTGCGGTTTATTTATTAAAGTAAATAGGGGTTGAATTTGTCCATTTATTTGCTGGATTTGTAAATCTATGAAAAAGCGATCGCTCATTCCCCGCCTTTCTAGCGCTCTTCTCATGATTTTGTGCGAGTTATTAATTACTTCTAATTGCTTAGCAGAAGTAATACTTTCCTCATGATGACGATAATAATAAAGCGGTTTACTTAAATGCTTGACTTCCGCCACTTCTGATAATCTTACACACAAATCATAATCGGAAATATACTGAATTTCTTCGTCAATTCCTCCGGCTAATTCAAAAGCTGAACGGCGAATTAATCGAAAATGAAAAGTCATGAATTGCAGCAAAAGTTGCTCTTTTGAGTAAGGAACACTGCAACGCTTTCCATAACCGATAATTTCACCTGTTTTAGAAATATCTATATAATCTGTATAAACAAAACCTACTTCTGGATGAGCATCCAGTATTGCAGCTGTCTCTTCAATTGCTGTTGGTGCTAGCAAATCATCGCTATCTACCCACCCAAAATAAGTCCCGGTAATTTCTGCCATAGCTGCTTTTCTGGCGGGAGTTTCTCCGCGATGTTCGGCAGCTATTACTCTGATTCGGCGATCGTTTTTGGCATAATTTTGGGCAATTTCTACAGAATTATCCGTAGAACCATCGTCCCAAATTAATAACTCGAAGTCATGCTTAGTTTGTGCTAAAACACTTTCAATAGCAGCACTTAAATAATCTTCCCGGTTGTAGGTGATTATGACTAGAGAAATTGTGGCTGACATGGCAGTATTAATTATTCTGTAAATTTGTGAAAACTAATTACATTTAAGTTGCTCAAAACTTATGACGCAAGCAGTTATTTATTTCAAGAAGCAATGTATTTTCGCTGAATGATTTTTACTTACCAGCTTGGTAAAACGATTTTAACAACTAAACTAAAAAATTATTTTACCAGTTTACAGGAGTTAAGAAATTTTAACCTTTCTGGGGTGAAAGCTTTGCTAGAAGATACTCTACAGCGTTATGCACCAATTAAACATTTATTCCTGATTTTCCCCATTAACTTCTGTAGATTAAATATCTTGGTTGATAATCCTAAACTTCAGATCGATCGCATCACCAGTTAATCGCGATCGTTAAGTACTTTGTAGGGTGCGTCAGAACCTTAAAATTATTGTAACTCGCCTAAAATTATAATTTCTGACGCACCCTACAGAATATAACTAGGAACTTGCGTTACTTATCTTTTTTAACAGCAGAATTCTCTAAAAGTAAATTTTCTCGATCGTCATCAAAGGGATTATTAAAAAACGAGCCCGTTTGCGGTGGTAAATCAGGATCAAAAACAATTTCCGCGATACTTTTAATCACACCAGTGAGAGGAATTGCCAAAACTACTCCTAATAACCCACCAAATTTTGCTCCTAATAATAAAGCCATGAAAAGAATTACTGGCGAAAACCCAGTTAAACCTCCCATTAACCGAGGAGAAACTAAATTATCTTTAATTTGTTGAATTATAACTGAAGTTCCCAAAACTTGCAGTGCTAACCACCAATTAATAAACGCTACTATAATTACTACTGTACCAATTCCTAAAGTTGCACCTACAAAAGGAATCACTTCCATTAAGCCAATAAAAACGGCAAATAACAGAAAGAACGGTACTTTTAGTAACCAAAAAGCAAAAGTTAACATTACTGCCATAAATACGCCTAAAAGTAACTGACCTGAAATGAACTTTTGCAGATTTTTTTGTAGTGATTCAGTCAATACTTGGCTAACTATAGGTGATAAAAAGCTGGTGATTCCCCCCCAAACTCTTTCGCCATCAACTAGCATATAAAAGGAGATTACCACAATGAATATTAAGTCGAGAAACCAGTTAAATGTACCAACGACTAAACCTAAACCTTTACTGGCAATTACCTCAGCTTGAGCTTGGATTCTAGATAGTAATTGAGAAGCTAAAATTCGGACATCAAATGGCAAGTTATGATCGACACTCCAAACTTGAAAATTGTCGAGTTGCTGCCGTGCAGATTCTACCAAAGAAGGTAAATTCGTGACTAATTGTACTCCTTGGTTAAATACGGGTGGAACTACCGTAAGACCGATAAAAATAATGGCGACAATTGCGGTTAAATAAACTAAGGCTATGGCTAAAATTCTGGGTAAAAATCTTTGTAAAACTTTCACTGGGTAGTTAAACAAAAATGCAATCAGTGCAGCTGTAAGAAAAACACTGACTAATTCTCCGACATAACCAATTGTTACTAAAGTTGCCCAACTAGCTGCTAATACTAGCAGCCACGTTATCATAAACTTCTGTACAGGTGAGAGAATTGAATAGTCTTTGTTCATGGGTAGTTGTTTATTAAACTTTGGTAATTATATATTAACGATCGCGCTCGACAAACTGAATTACTCCCCATTGTCCATTAGTTAGCCATTGGGTATCCTGTTGCGGAAGTTGCTTCAATTGTTCGGTTGATAACCCTGTCGCTAATTCGGATTTTAAAGTGCGAAGTGCGACAAAAGGTGCAGGAAAGTAAGATGTAATACTTTGGTAAGGTGTGGTATATTCCCAGTGGCGATCGCCAACAGTCCGCCGATAATTAGCATCACCTTTAACTATAATTAAATTAGAATTGCTTAATTCCTGATCCAGTGATTCTGGCATTTCCCAAAAAGCTAATGGCGATGTCCAAAAGAAATTTTCTTGACATAGCAACCGCCCATTATCTAAATAATCTTTTAAGCGCCAACCTAATTCTTTAAGATTTAAGTCGGTTGCTTGAGTGAGAAATGCGATCGTATACAAAACATCTTTACTCATCGCATCGGAAACAAAAATCGGATGAGCTTTTAAATGTAAATACACTACCTCAGCAGCATGACTCGCTAACAGGTAATCTGCCAAACAAAGATCGCCAATTAACTCAAAACCTGCATTATCAACAATAAAATCAACTCTTAAATTCTGAAAATTAACAACTTTTTCCGCAATAATTGGTGTATCATCTACTAATATATAAGATTGTTCGCGAGTTGATTCAACGCGACTACTTCCACCTTCCATAATGGGCCATAAACTTAAATCTACTCGATTTCCCCACAAATCAGCAGATAAAAGTTGCCGGAAAGCACTTTTCTTAGTTTCGATATCTGTGGTGGAAGCGATCGCACTTTTCACAAATCCACTTAAAGCACCAATTGCATCGATCGTTGTTTCTAAACCCAAACGTTTTTGCTTCTCGTAAGGATCGACATTTTGCCAAGAACCTACCTGAAAATAAGTTGTTGCTTCTAAAATGCGTCGATAAAAATATGCCTCTACAAAATACCAAGGAACATCTAACCAATTACTGCCTTTGTATGGTTCAATATAACCCGTCCAAGCTGCCAAATCTGGAGCATCAGCATCTTGTAAATCCCGAATCTCACCATTAGGTATTTCTCCGATTAAAGCTGCTAAATTTTGCTCAATTGATGAAGGAAACTCATTTTCAGCAATTACTCGTTGGGCAATTTCTGGTAGCCGTACAGTAACCGTAAAATGAGCAAAAGAGCCAATTTCTGCACCCTTAATAGCAGTTGGGATTGGAAGAGAAGGTCTTAATTTCTGAATCTCATTCGATGCCATTGCAACCACACTCATCCGAATTTTGATTGTAGACTTTAGATTTTAGATTGATTCCCCAGATAAATCTACTTGCTCAAGCTTATGTCATCAATGGTAAGATAAAAGATCCTTGCTGCTAGAGGCTATTGCCAAAAGCGGCCTTGTTGTCCAAAAGGGGAGAACTATGAATAGCTACGAAACAATGTATATTTTGCGTCCTGATTTATTAGATGAGCAAGTAAATCAGGCGGTGGAAAAGTATCAGAATATGCTGCGAGATCAAGGTGCTCAAGATCTCACCGTTCAACTGCGTGGTAAACACCGTTTAGCCTACGAAATTAACAGACAACGCGATGGTATCTATGTGCAAATGAATTACCAAGCTAAAGGTAATGTCGTTGCTCCCCTAGAAAGAGCGATGCGCTTGAGTGAAGAAGTAATTCGTTACTTGACAATTAAGCTCGAAGAGGTTTCCACTAAAGCCAAAGCCGATGCGGAAGAAGAACCCGCAGAAGCTACTGCTTAAATTTTAATCTGTAGAGACGTTTCATGAAACGTCTCTACAGGTATGTTGTTGCGCTAAAGCGCTCTTATTTCAGGTATGTTGTTGCGCTAAAGCGCTCTTATTTCAGGTATGTTGTTGCGCTAAAGCGCTCTTATTTCTGCTCTCGATAAGAGCGCTTTAGCGCAACTACGTACCTGCAATTCAAGAATTTTAACTATAATCGGCTCAACTTATAATAAGCATGATAAAATGTCGCTTGCACGTACTATAACGGCAAGTTGGCAAAATCTTCGAGGAGTTGTGAGCCATTGTGAGCCAAATCGACACCCCCTTTCAATCCCTGCAATCAGAAGTTTCTCATCTCCGTGAGGAATTGCAGCTGCGAGATCAACTAGTTCAACAGTTGTCTCAAGAACTATTCCGGTTAGTCAAGGGAAATACGACTTTCCTACCCGCACCGGAATTGTCGCAACAGCATCAAGCTCAGATGCAGGCTATGCAAGAGCAACTGCAAGGGGTAGAACAACAAGTTAAGTTCTACCAAGAGCAGATTTCCGATCGCGATGCCGAAATCTATCACCTGCGTCAGTCTGTTCAAGAATTAACCGATCGTAGCCGAATGCTCGAACAAGTGGTACAAGAATTACCGCAAATTTATCGCCAGAAATTTACGGAACGCCTTGCACCCATTAAAGAAAAAGTGACAATGCTACAACGGGAAAATCGTCAGCTTCATGCAGAATTGCAAAGTCTAACTTATCGTTTGGCAATTAAAAGTCGGACTCCTAATGCAAGGCTTGATTTGCCTAGCTTTCCTAAAATGGGAGGTAGTAGAGTTAGTCTTCCTTTTAGTAATGCTTGAAGTTTGGCTCGTAGTTGATGGGGAGGTGAATGCTGCTGGCGAATTAGTGGCTGCATCTCCCGCAACTCAAAAAATGCTGGCGGCTTTGCAAAAAGCGATCGCACAATCCCCCACAACGATAAAAGTATTAGGAAAAAATCATCTAAATTCGCTAACCCTGCCAAAGGACGTGGTATTTTGTCCTTTAACTCTGGATCTCCCCAGTACTTTTAATTTTCCGCAACAAGCAATTTTTAAAGCTTGTCAAAATGTAGAGTTTTTCCGTTATTTAATTTCACAAAAATTTGGTTATAGTACAAGACCTGGTAACTTTTGGCTACCTGTAGTTTTAACACAGAAGGGGCCAATTTACGCAGAAGCGATCGGCACAGCCAGCGAAACTTCAGCAGCATTGTTAGAACAAGATTTATTACAACTTGAGTTAAATTACTATCAACCTGTGCATTTTTCTGATAAAATGCGCCAGCAAATTTATCAGATGGTATACAATGTACTGAAATTTCTCAACGCTTCACCAGCTACTTATTTAATTCAATTTGGATTTATCGACAAAGAAATTTGGTTCGATCGAGTTTTCCCCTTTCCCGCTGCACCTGCGATCGCCAGTATTAACACCCAAACCCCCGATCTATTCACCTGTCATTGGTACTGCTTAACCAATCAACCAATTATCGACCTCACCATCAAATCGAAAATCTAAAATCGATTGACACTGTTGTAGTAGCTAAGTCAAGATCAAGAGGAGTGTTAACCTTTGTTAAGGCTGTAGCAGATGTCATTAGAAGTAGTTTCCCTGGAGAATATCCAGGAACTTGCGGGTCAATACGGCTACTGGGCAGTATTTATCGGAATTTTATTAGAAAACTTGGGAATTCCGCTGCCTGGTGAAACGATTACCTTGGCGGGAGGGTTTTTAGCTGGTAGTGGTGAACTGAATTACTGGTTTGTTTTAGGTAGTGCGATCGCAGGCGCAGTTTTAGGCGGTAACTTTGGTTATTTGATAGGTAGATACGGCGGTTGGGCTTTGCTGTTAACCATTGGAAAAATTCTCCGCATTAAGGAAGAAAAACTGGTAGAACTCAAGCAGCAATTTAGCGAAAACGCAGGCAAAACCGTCTTTATTGGTAGATTCATTGCTTTATTGCGAATTTTCGCCAGCCCCTTAGCTGGAATAGTCGAAATGCCATATCTGAGATTTATGGCTTATAACATCGCTGGCGCAACAGTTTGGGGCGCAGTTATGGTAAGTCTGTCCTTTTTCGCCGGAAAAGTTGTACCCCTAGAACAACTAGTAGCTTGGGCAGCCCAATTTGCAGTCTTAGCATTATTAATAGTAGCTGCTTGGATTTTCGTTCCCTTCTGGTTGGAACTACGCCAAACCAAAGAATCATAAATCAATAACCGATAAAATACAGAGAGAGGAAAATATGCTTGCTCCTCTCTCTATTTTTTTGTTTTTTGCCCGTTTGTTCTCAGGACTTTAGTCCTTCTGTTTGACAACGACTAAAGTCGTCACAAGGAACTTAATATGAAACGTGCATCGATAAAAATCAATGGCTATCCCATAAAAAATTGATTTGTCTCTAGCTTAACAACATGAGACAATATGTGCAGGTAAGTAAAATTACCGGACTTTCAATAATTTTATAAAAACAACTTCGGTAAAACCAGCAAGACTGATAACTTGCTAGGCATTATTCGTGGGATTGCTGTTTATGCACATAAGCTAATTGGTAATCCCTACTAATGCTATTTTTATCGAATACCGAACTTTTAATAAGTAAAGTTGCCATCGTTTCTTAATAGGGAAACGATGAATTTTTGCTTCCTATAATAATGCGTAAAACCCGGAAATAAGTAATTTATATAAACTGGATAAAGTAATTTTGTATCAAAAAAATTATGGGGTTTCAATAAAAAAAAATAATTTTAGATTTATTTAACGTCGTGTTATACTAACTTCAACGCAAATTAAAAACCTAAAACAAAGGGGTTCACCGTAAAAACAAATAACGGATAAGTTAGGAAAAACGTCTAAAATATTTAGAGGCGATAAAATAAAATTTTTTCGTAACTTATATCAGCGGTATCTCTTTGTAAGAATCAACCCTGATCTTTAGCAAAAGAAGATATTATTTCTTCTGCTAGATTCTCACGACTTTAGACAAGTTTTTTGCCGATCGCTAAATAATTTTTTGCTGCTGGAGGATGTTATGGATCAGTTTTCTAGTCGAGTTTCTAGGCGTAAATTTTTACTAACTGCTGGTGCCACTGCTGCTAGTTCCCTTTTGCTTAAAGGTTGTTTAGGGAATCCTCCAGAACCTAATGCGAATAATGCAGCACCAACAAATGCAACTGGAAATACGGCAACAAATTCAACTGGAAATACAGCTGTTCCTGTAGCTAATACCAATCCCGGTGCCCCCGTAGAAACGACTACAGTTAAGCTGGGATACTTGCCAATTGTTGAATCTGCACCACTAATTATTGCTAAAGAAAAAGGGTTTTTTGCCCGTCATGGCTTGAGTAACGTAGAAGTATCTAAACAAGCCAACTGGGGTGCCGCTAGAGATAACGTAGAAATCGGATCTCAAGGCGGTGGGATTGATGGCGGACAGTGGCAAATGCCCATGCCTTATTTAATTAGCGAAGGTAAGATTACCAAAGGTAATGTCAAAATCCCAATGTACATTTTGTGTCAATTAAACACACAAGGAAATGGGATTGCGATCGCAGAACAACACAGAGGAAAAGGCGTTGACCTCAAGCTTTCTCAGGGCAAATCTTTAATGGGCGGCTTGAAATCTCAAGGTAAAACATTCACCGCTGCTTACACCTTTCCCCACGTAAACCAAGATTTTTGGATTCGCTACTGGCTGGCTGCTGGCGGTATTGATCCCGATGCAGACGTAAAACTATTAACAGTACCTGCCGCCCAAACAGTAGCAAACATGAAAACTGGCACAATGGATGCTTTTAGTACAGGCGATCCTTGGCCTTACAGAATTGTCGCTGATAAGATTGGTTTCTTAGCTGCTTTGACAGCGGAAATATGGAAAGGCCACCCCGAAGAATATTTAGCAATGAGAAAGGATTGGGTGGATAAACATCCTAATACTACCAAGGCAATCTTAAAAGCAGTTATGGAAGCCCAGCAATGGTGCGATGACTTTAATAACCGTCCAGAAATGGCGCGTATTCTGTCGGGACGGGAATACTTCAATGTTTCCGAACAAGTTCTTCTGGAACCATTCATGGGCAAATACACTCTTGGAGATGGTCGCACAATTGATGATAAATCAATGGCTTCTTTGTATTGGAAAGATGAGAAAGGTAACGTCTCTTATCCATACAAGAGTCATGACCTTTGGTTCTTAACAGAAAGTGTACGTTGGGGCTTTTTACCACCGGATACTTTAGATAATGCCAAAGCGATGATCGATAAAGTCAATCGTGAAGACCTTTGGAGAGAAGCAGCTAAGGAGTTGAACATTGCTGCTGCTGATATTCCCACCAGCACTTCTCGCGGTGTGGAAACATTTTTCGATGGTATTACCTTTGACCCAGAAAATCCCAAGGCTTACCTTCAAAGTCTGAAGATTAAAAAGGTCAGCATTTAGTTTTTGGTAATGGGTAATTGCGCCCATTACTACTTTTCCCACAAGTAACACTGGAAAGTTTTTCCACACAGTATAAGGAACCCTAGTACAATGACAACATTGCAAAGAAGAACCGTTCAAACGGCACAGAATCCCTGGATGGCGAAAATCGAAAAGATGTTGCCGGATATCATTCCGCCAGCGATCGCGCTCGCCATCCTGTTAGTAATTTGGCAACTCTTTTCTTTCCTTCCCGGTGTGACTCTTCCCGGCCCAATTAAAGTAGTTCAAGATACTTGGATCTTAATTTGGTGGCCGTTCTTCAGAAAAAGCGAAACAAACGTTGGGTTATTTTGGCAAATTTTAGCTAGTTTACAACGGGTAGCAATTGGTTACTTTTTCGCCGCAGTTGTGGGAATTGCTTTAGGCATTCTGGTTGGTACTAATCAAATGATGTCTAAAGCTTTAGACCCAATTTTCCAACTACTGCGTACAGTTCCACCTTTGGCTTGGGTACCTATTGCTTTGGCAGCATTACAAAAGAACGAACCCGCTGCATTGTTCGTAATTTTCATCACTGCGATTTGGCCGATTCTGATTAACACCGCAGTTGGTGTGCGCCAAATTCCCCAAGACTATAACAACGTTGCCAAAGTGTTGCAACTGAACAAGAAAAAGTACTTCTTCAAGATTTTGATTCCCTCTGCATTGCCTTACATCTTCACTGGGTTGAGAATTGCGATCGGTCTAGCTTGGTTAGCGATTATCGCGGCTGAAATCGTCATGTCTGGTGTTGCTGGTATCGGCTTCTTCATCTGGGATTCTTATCAAGCAAACAAAATCAGCGAAGTAATTTTGGCACTGGTTTATATCGGGATTGTTGGTTTACTACTAGACAAGTTAATGGCTTGGATTCAAACCAGAATTCTTCCCGAATAACAATTAGTTGAATGGTGCGTTACGCTACCGCTAACGCACCCTACTTACCAGTAACAACTAGCAAAATTTACCCAAATAACTACCATGTCTGTTTTCGTTGCTGTTGACAATATCGATAAGGTTTTTGACCTATCCAACGGCGGTCAATACCTAGCCCTGAAAGGTATAGACCTGCAAATTAAAAAAGGCGAATTCGTTTCTTTAATCGGACACTCCGGTTGCGGTAAATCTACCTTGTTAAACATGATTGCAGGTTTAGATTTACCCACTGAAGGAGTAGTAACTCTCGAAAGTAAAAGAATCACCAAACCAGGGCCCGATCGGATGGTGGTGTTTCAAAACTATTCGCTACTGCCTTGGTTAAATGTGCGAGAAAACATTGAATTGGCAGTAGATGAAGTAATGGCCGATCTGCCAAAAGGTGAGAGAAAATCGATCGTAGAAAAGCACATTGATATGGTAGGTTTGCGACCCCACGCAGACAAACAACCAGCGATGCTTTCTGGGGGACAAAAACAGCGGGTGGCGATCGCTCGCGCCCTAGCAATTCGTCCTAAACTATTATTATTAGATGAACCCTTTGGTGCCTTAGACGCATTAACCAGAGGCAACTTGCAAGAAAGATTGATGGAAATTTGCGACGAGTACAAAGTAACATCGGTGATGGTAACTCACGATGTTGACGAAGCTGTACTTTTGTCCGATCGCATTGTCATGTTAACCAATGGCCCTGGTTCCAAAATCGGGCAAATCTTAGATGTAGATATTCCCCGTCCCCGCAAACGGATGGAAGTAGTTAATCACCCGAATTATTACAGTTTACGGAGTGAAATGATCTACTTCCTGAACCGTCAAAAACAAGTGAAAAAGCGGCAAGCCAGCAAAGCCCAAATGCCTATTTCTCGCAACAATTTAGAAAAGGTAAATTTGGAAATTGGTTTTGTACCTTTAACAGCTTGTGCGCCATTAGCAGTAGCCAAAGAAAGAGGTTTCTTTGCTAAGTACGGTTTAGAAGACGTTAAGTTAATTCGGGAACCTAGCTGGCGTGGCATTGTAGATGATATGGTAGCCGGACAATTAGATGCTGCCCAAATGCCAGCGGGAATGCCTTTGTGGTTAACTTTAGGTGGTAATGGTGGGCAACCAGTGCCGATCGTTACTTCCCTAACAATGGCAAGAAATGGGAATGCAATTACCTTAGCCAAACGCTTTTACGAACAAGGAATTTACACCTTATCAGATCTGAAAAAATACCTGCAAAAATCCAAAGATCAACAGCACGTTTTTGGTATGGTGCATCCTTCGTCAATGCACAATTTGCTGTTGCGTTATTGGTTAGCAGCCGGAGGAATCGATCCTGATAAAGATGTGAGTTTAACTGTAATTCCTCCCGCCCAAATGGTATCCAATTTGCAATCAGGAAATATTGACGGATATTGTGTGGGTGAACCTTGGAATATTCGGGCGGCGGTAGAAGGAATTGGATTTTCGATCGCCACCGATTTAGAAATTTGGTTAGGACATCCTGGAAAAGTTTTGGGAGTTCGTGAAGATTGGGCGGCTGCATATCCTAGAACCCACATAGCATTAGTAACCGCACTTTTAGAAGCAGCACAATTCTGTTCTCAAGAACGTCACTTTGAAGAAGTGCGGCAAATTTTAACCAGACCTCAATACGTAGGAACCGACATTGAATATATTCAAATCGGCGATCCTAACGTGGCTGTTTGCAGTTTAGAACATCACCGAGAATACGCCCATCACCTATTTTTTGGCGAAGGCGTTAACCGTCCTAGCCGTACCGAACACCTATGGATGTTGACCCAAATGGCGCGTTGGGATAAAGTTCCATTCCCCAGAAATTGGTTAGAAATTATGGAACGTTTGTGTCGGGTTGATGTGTTTAGTATGGCAGCGCGGGAACTCGGTTTACTAGACTTTAGTTACTCTCGCGGAAAAATCGAATTATTTGATGGCATCACCTTCAATTCCGAAGATCCGCTGGCTTATCTTGCCCAGCAAAGAATCAAACGGGAATTCCGCATTGAAGAAGTTGTTTTGCCCGTTCCCGGTAAACTAAAAGTTGCTTAAAGACTGGGGGACTAGAGATTGGGGAGAAGGCAAAATATCTCTCCTTCTCTTCCTGGAGTGTCCTCTGTGGTTCAATAAAAAACCTCTTGCACAACTCAAATAACTTAGGAAAATGGCAACATTGAAAAACACCACAACTAAAGTCACGCAAACAGCCAAAAATTCTGTAGCTGGAAAATCAGCCAGAAAAGAGCAATTTTTAACTTTTGAAAGTGTCTCTAAAGCCTTCCCCACACCCAAGGGCCCTTATGTGGTCTTGGAAGATGTGAACCTGAACATCCAAGAGGGAGAATTTATCTGCGTCATCGGGCACTCAGGTTGCGGAAAATCCACATTATTAAACATGGTTTCCGGGTTTTCTCGACCCACGACTGGGGAAGTAAGATTACGATCGCAACAGATCACCAAACCAGGCCCAGACCGCATGGTAGTATTCCAAAACTATGCCTTGTTGCCTTGGTTAACTGCTTTTGAAAACATTTACTTAGCAGTTGATGCGGTTCACCCAGACAAACCTCAGTCCGAAAAAGAGGAAATAGTCAAATACAACTTAAATTTGGTCGGACTCACAGAAGCAGCTAACAAAAAACCGCAGCAACTTTCTGGGGGGATGAAACAGCGGATTTCGATCGCCCGTGCCCTATCCATTCGTCCACAAGTATTAATCCTAGACGAACCATTTGGGGCGTTAGACGCGATCACCAAAGAAGAGTTACAAGAAGAACTGCTGAAAATTTGGAACGATATGCGGATGACAGTGTTGATGATTACTCACGACATTGATGAAGCCTTATTTTTAGCCGATCGCTTGGTGATGATGACCAATGGCCCACGCGCCAATATCGGGGAAATCCTCAACATTCCTTTTTCCCGCCCGCGCGATCGTACCAGAATCATGGAAGACCCGGAATACTACAACCTCCGCAACTACGCCTTAGATTATCTGTTCCGACGTTTTGCCCACGATGATGAGTAATATCAGATTTCCTTATACCTGTGTGGTTTAAAACCTCCAGTGTATAACCGAGGTGGGCCTTCTCACCTCTTTCTTGTAAAAAGTAACGTTCAATGCTATACATATTTGCCTTTTTTTTTTAATATATAAATTCAAATCTATGATAACGATTCGTACTATCAATTAAATAAAATTAAAAAACTCTTAAATTCATAAGAAAATTTGATACATTGTTATCTAACAACTAGCTTGTTGCTCAACTGGCTAGGAATTGTTGGCACATTAATGGCTTCGGAAACACGCAAATATTAATCTGCCTGAAGGTGAAAACATGGATTGAGGTTACTCAAATCCATACCTTCGTTTACCCATAAATTTGCTGAATTGGAGGGGTAATCTTGATGTCTCAGTTCTTGCTACAAACTATTTGGATGGTGCCCTTATATCCCTTAGCTGGGATGATTTTAACAATTCCCTGGTCGCCGGGAATGATTCGCCGCACAGGGCCAAGACCATCCGGTTATCTTAACCTCATCACCACATTTTTGGCTTTTCTGCACGGATTATTTGCCCTACCAACTATTTGGAACCAAGCACCATATCAATTATTTATTCCCTGGCTGCAAGTAGCAAACTTAGACTTAACTTTGCCCTTGGAAATCTCCACCGTAACAGTAGGAGCTACAGTTGTAATCACGGGGTTAAACTTTCTAGCGCAAATTTTCGCTGTTGGTTATTTGGAGATGGACTGGGGGTGGGCGAGATTCTTTGCTTTAGTAGCATTTTTCGAGGCGGGAATGTGCAGTTTAGTATTGTGCAATTCCCTATTTTTCAGCTACGCCATCCTCGAACTTTTAACTCTTGGCACTTATTTACTCGTAGGATTTTGGTTTAACCAATCATTAGTAATCACAGGCGCAAGAGATGCGTTTTTAACCAAACGAGTAGGAGACTTATTCCTACTTATGGGAGTTTTAGCAATCTATCCCATTGCCCAAACTTGGAACTTTACCGATTTAGCAGAATGGGCATCAACCGCCCAAATTGACCCAAAACTCGCTGCATTATTGGGTTTAGCTTTAATTGCAGGGCCATTGGGCAAATGCGCTCAATTTCCTTTACACTTGTGGCTGGATGAAGCAATGGAAGGCCCACTACCAGCTACCATTTTGCGGAATTCCGTAGTTGTAGCCACTGGTGCTTGGGTATTAGTCAAACTTCAAGCTGTTTTAGCCCTCTCTCCAGTCACCGAGTCAGCAATGTTTATTGTCGGTGGCGCGACTGCCATTGGCGCTTCTTTAATATCTATTGCCCAAATAGATATTAAACGCGCTTTGTCTTACCTCGTCAGCGCCTACATGGGCATAGTTTTTATTGCTGTAGCCGCTGGAAAACCCCAAATTGCATTATTATTAACCTTCACTTATGCACTCGGCATGGCACTTTTGGTGATGGGTGTTGGTGGAGTAGTTTGGAACAATATCACTCAAGATTTGACAAAATACGGTGGTTTGTGGTCACGCCGACCAGTATCAGGATTTGCCTTTATTATTGGTGCAGTTGGGTTAATTGCCTTGCCACCATTAGGCGGTTTTTGGTCAATGCAACAATTAGTCGAACATCTGTGGGTATCATATCCATTTATGGCTGGATTAGTGTTAGCAGTTAACGCGATCGTTGCCTTTAGTTTGACTCGCACTTTCGGCTTAGTATTTGCTGGTGAAGTCAAACCAATGACTTACCGTTCTCCTGAAATTCATTGGCCGATGGCTTTGCCAATGGTAATTTTAAGTGGATTAAATCTTCACGTTCCACTGTTACTTTTGCAATGGCATCAGTTACCCAGTTTAGAAACTGGAAATCTAGCTGTGGCGTTAAGTTTGATTGTTTCGAGTATAGCTGGTTTCGCTTTGAGTGGCGTAATTTATCTCAACAACAGTTGGCAAAAACCAGTGCAGTTAAGTTGGCAACCTCTGCAAGATTTCTTTGCTTACGACCTGTACACTGCCAAACTTTATAAATTGACGATCGTCTTTGTAGTGGACTTAATTTCCCGTGTGATGTATGCGATCGATCGCTACTTAGTTGATGGATTAGTCAATCTCACCGGACTCGCCACAGTTTTTAGCGGACAAACACTCAAATACAA
The DNA here is from genome assembly GCF_041929275.2 of Floridaenema flaviceps BLCC-F50. Taxonomy (NCBI): domain Bacteria; kingdom Bacillati; phylum Cyanobacteriota; class Cyanophyceae; order Aerosakkonematales; family Aerosakkonemataceae; genus Floridanema; species Floridanema flaviceps. The sequence continues at coordinate 2,440,998 of NZ_JBHFNR020000001.1, forward strand.
CGTCTCTGGCAAAGGTCAGTTTTACCTCCTAAGCATCCTCTTGGGCGTTTCTTTACTAGTAATTTTGGTTAGCTGGCCTTTCTTATCCCAACTATTAATTGTCAGCAAATAGCGATCGGGATTTTATGGATTTACATTCTGGAACAGGATGAATCAATAAATCTGGTAAATCTGTAACTTCCGATCGAACTCTCTTCCTAACTCCAAACTCAAAACTTTCCCTGTCATCATGCTGAGTACTTTAATTTGGTTGCCTGTCATCGGTGCTGCTATTATCGGCGTTTTACCTCAAGAAAAGGCAGCACGTAACGCTCGAAATTTAGCGTTAATAGTAGCTAGCATCGTCTTCTTTTGGACTATTTTCATTTTGTCCAAATTCAGTATTAGTAATCCCGGTTTTCAATTAACCGAATATCTGCCTTGGATTGAAACTTTGGGGTTGTCCTATAATTTGGGTATCGATGGGATATCTTTACCTTTAATAGTTTTAAACGGTTTGCTGATTTGGATCGTTATTTTCAGCAGCGGTGAAAACATTGCCCGTCCCAAACTTTATTACTCTTTAATTCTGTTAGTAAGTGCTGGGTTGGCAGGTTCTTTCTTAGCACAGAATTTACTGCTGTTTGTGCTGTTCTACGAAGTTGAACTCATCCCTCTCTATTTGTTAATTGCGATTTGGGGTGGTTTAAAGCGGGAATATGCAGCGATTAAATTTTTGCTGTACACAGCAGTTTCAGGAATTCTGATTTTAGCTGCTTTTTTAGCTTTGGGTTGGTTAGCAGGAAGTACCATTAGAGGCAGTAGTCTCAACTTTGATTACGCCACAATTAAATCAACGATTTTGCCTTTGGGTTGGCAACTTCCTCTGTTAATTACTTTGTTAATCGGTTTTGGCATCAAAACTCCTTTAGTTCCTTTCCACACTTGGTTGCCTGATGCTTATGTAGAAGCTTCTCCACCAATAGCGATTCTTTTGGGTGGCGTTTTAGCGAAGTTGGGAACTTACGGTTTAGTGCGTTTTTGTTTGGGTTTATTCCCTGATGCTTGGGGAACAGTGGCTCCTAGTTTAGCAGTTTGGGCGACGGTAAGTGTGGTTTATGGGGCACTAACTGCGATCGCCCAAAAAGACATCAAAAGAATGGTAGCTTATAGCTCGATCGGACACATGGGTTATGTGCTCTTAGGACTCGCCCCAGCAACACCTATAGGAACTGTTGGCGCAGTTGCCCAAATGTTCAGTCACGGCGTTATTTTAGCTGCACTCTTCTACTTAGTTGGTGTAGTTGAAGCAAAAGTTGGAACTCGCGAACTCGATGTGCTCAACGGTTTAATGAACCCCATTCGCGGTTTACCTTTTACTAGTGCATTTCTAGTCGCAGCAGGAATGGCAAGTGCAGGAATTCCTGGTTTAGTGGGTTTCATTTCCGAATTCTTAGTTTTCCAAGGCGCTTATGCAACTTTTCCTATCCCAACTTTAATCTGTGTGGTAGGAACAATGTTGACTGGAGTTTACTTTGTAATTCTGTTGAACCGCACCTGTTTTGGCAAGTTGGATAATGCTACAGCTTATTATCCCAAAGTGTTATGGTCTGAACGAATTCCCGCTTTAATTTTAGTAGGTTTAACTTTCTTTTTAGGCGTGCAACCTACTTGGTTAATGCGTTGGACTGAACAAAGTAGTACCGCATTAGTAGCATCTGTGCAAGTTCATCCACAACAGCAAATAGCTAAAGTCATCGAACCTCTGGAAAAGTAAAGTTCGTTGTCAGCGCTGTCTTCGCTAAAGCGCTTACAACGAACCTAATTGAACCTCTGGAAAAGTAAAGTTCGTTGTCAGCACTTCAGTGCTCCAGCGAAGACAGCGCTTACAACGAACCTAGTTAATTAGAAGTAATTTAGCAGGAAAAAAAGATGGTACAAACTCCCATTAAACCTTCAACTAAACTGCCTCCTTCTCGACATAGATATGCTGATGTTGTACATCGTTTGGAAGCTGGCGGTGCAATGTTACCTGATTCGCCAGAAAATTTGATGCAAATTATCGGTATCTATAAAGCTTATGCTGTACCGATGGATTTTTATTGGCGAGATTTGCTTTATATTGGTGAGAAAGTTTTTGTCGATCCTCTGCCTGTTTTTAAGTACTTCTTGCCCCAAGAATATTTAGATTTGCATAATCATTATCAAGGTGATGATGCAGATTATCGGGTTTGGAGAAAGGGAGAAGCTACAGCACATCCTGAACTTTTAGAGTTTATGGATAAGGGAGAATTAAAGAAGAATTTTCCCCGAATTTTCCATCACCTGTGGCACGATCGCGTTAACATGGAATTCGCCGAAGAATGTATGCGTTCTATGCTTTGGCATCGTCTCGGTGGTGGGATGGATGTTTATTTGGATACCCCGGAATATAAGAAGGCAGCTGATGAGGCGATTAAGTCTTACTTTAAGGGTAATCCAGCAATGTTAACCCTGTATAAACTGTTCCCTGATTTGTTTTTGGAACAGTGTCGCCAAGCTTCTTATTATGCTAATCTGGGGTTATTCTGGGAAGTAATGGCTCCGGTGTTTTTTGAGATTAGCGATCGCTACGATGCAGGAGAAATTACCACCGTTCCCCAAGCAATGGATTTCCTGGTAAATTGTATCTTTATCGCTGCCGGAAGACCAATTTATCACCATGTAAAAATTCGCGATGAAGTGCATAAAATCATTCCCAAAGATTTGGGTTTAATGTGGTTATATGATGCTGCTTTACCTTACGTCGAAGCAGTTTTCTATCGCACTTCACCTTTCCGAGGCACCAAATCTTATAACGCCCAAGCAAAACAAATTCCCGAAAAGCAAGAAGATTTCCACTATGGAATTCTCTATGCTGATGTGTTTCCGGTAGGTACTGCGGGTATTCCTCCAACACAATTAATGCAGGATATGTTCCATTTCTTGCCACCATATCTGAAGGATTACTATCACAAACATTGCCGCAATGAAGATGATATGTTAATCCAATTGGGAATTAGTTTCCAACGTTCCATGTATGTGGTGACATCAGCAGTATTTAACGGTTTAAGAACTGCTTTGTTGTATCCATTAGACGATCCAAATCCGAAACATTTGATGGCAAATCGGAAGTTCTTTGAATCGCAACTCGATCGTTTCTTGCGCCCAGAAGCGAGAATCGGTAGCATTCAAAATCAAGAGTACAGATAACTTCTCCAAGTTCGTTGTAAACGCTAAAGCGTTCGAGCACTGAAGTGCTTACAACAAACCTTTTTTACCAGGTTCGTTGTAAACGCTAAAGCGTTCGAGCACTGAAGTGCTTACAACGAACCTTTTTTACCAGGTTCGTTGTAAACGCTAAAGCGTTCCAGCACTGAAGTGCTTACAACGAACCTTTTTTACCAGGTTCGTTGTAAACGCTTTAGCGTTTACAACGAACCTTTTTTACCAGGTTCGTTGTAAACGCTAAAGCGTTCCAGCACTGAAGTGCTTACAACGAACAGTACAATAGCTGTGAAAGTTGTTTTTACTCACAGCAAACAAACTGATGAACAAAATAATTTACCCAACTCTTGATTTATTTCTTTACCACCAAAGAGAAGGTTTAACAGAAAACGAAGCAGATATTAACACAAATCATGCTAATTTTTGGTCTAATTTACCCAAGAATTTAAAGGTTGAACTGAGTGAAGAAGCAAAGGCAGAAAATACAGATTATGTCAGATTGCTAGAATTTTCCGAAGTTGCCAAGAGACAAAAACAATTTTTCTTTACTGCTTCTTTGGGCGGATATGCGATCGAAGCTTCTTACTATCCAATTCGTTTAGATGATACTTATGCGCTATTATTTGATTGCTATATTAATGATAAAATCCAAGCTCAACCTATTACTTGTCTACAATATTTAAAAACTTTAGCTGATTATAAAACTGCTTCTTTAGGCACAACTTGGATAATTTCCGGTTACTTATCGCCATCTTCTAACCCTCAAGTTATCGCTCAAGAATTATACAAAGAATTTACTGGAAAAGAATGGCAAAACCCCCAAGAAGGTAAGTTTTTAGGTGCTAATGTTTTTGAAATTTGGCAACCTCCGCAAAAGTGGGAAGATATAGAAAAGGAAAATCATCATGTTTTGATTTTTCTCTATCCTAACTTGCAAACGATGGGGAAAACAGCTAGTTTTTATAAACTGTTGTTACAGCTTTTTTGTTACCGTAATAAAGTTATTTGGGCTTATTCAGAAAGCCGAAAATGTCACCAAGAATTGCAGAAATTGGTTACGGAAATTGCCAATACAAACCAGAAGATAGAAAATATTTCGGCATCAAGCGATTTACAGAAAATACTCCAATGTCAGCCAAAAATATATTTTAATTATTTAACTAAACTCAGTCAACTGGAAACATGGCAACAAATAATAAATAACAACTTAGCTTGTTACCAATTTTTCATAAACCAAATTAAAAAAGAATCTCAATCTATTACTGAAAGAGATGTCACGATCGGCAAAACCGATCTGGTAATTTTAGAAGATTTTATTAGAGTAGTAGAGCAAACCTATCAATTTAAAATAGCTAAAAATTACACCAATTATAGTTTAATAACTAAAGTTTTAGACAGCCAGGTTAACATAATTCAAGGCATGATAGATTTAGAGAGAAAACAGAGCGATCGCACTCTCACCAACACCATTATCATCGCCAGTACCGGATTAGCAGCAAGTAGCATTACCGCCTCTATTATCTCTCAAAAATTGCCATCTCCCACAGAAAAAAGTAAACCAATTTCTGTTGAACAAGCTTTTGGTTTAAGTGTTGGAATTGGGTTGGTTGGAGTAGCGATCGCTTATGTGATTCTCCGTCTATTCCGCAAAGTTTTGCTAAAGTAATAAAAACCATTAATTGTAGTCGGCAGCGTGGGGTAAATTGCCATAAATAAAAAACTTAAAAATTCGTAATGGACTTGCCACTGATATATCATCCTGATTACATTGCACCACTTCCAGAAGGACATCGTTTTCCCATGCCCAAATTTCGCCAACTTTACGAATTACTTTTAACAGATGGGACTGCTAAACCACAACAATTTCATACACCCAAACACCCTCCGTTAGAATGGATTGAATTAGTTCACACACCAGAATATGTGCAAGCTTACTGTGAAGGCACACTAGACAGCAAAGCCCAAAGGCGAATAGGATTACCTTGGAGTCCAGCCTTAGTTAATCGCACCTGCATTGCTGTAGGTGGCACCATATTGACAGCCCAATTAGCATTAACTCATGGTTTAGCCTGCAATACTGCGGGAGGAACACATCACGCCTTCCCCAATTATGGCTCTGGTTTTTGTATTTTTAACGATTTAGCCATAGCCGCCCGTGTTTTGCAAAACATGGGACTGATCCAAAAAGTTTTAATTGTAGACTTAGATGTACATCAAGGAGATGGTACCGCCTTAATTTTTCAGGAAGACAAAAGTGTTTTCACCTTTTCCATGCACTGTGAAGTGAATTTTCCCGGTACTAAGCAAAAAAGTGACCTTGATGTTCCCTTACCAGAGGGAATGGAAGATGACGCATATTTACAAACTCTTGCTAGTTACTTGCCCGATTTACTCAGCCAAGTGAAGCCAGATTTAGTACTATATGATGCAGGAGTCGATATTCATTTAGCCGATCGCTTAGGTAAATTAGCCCTCACAGATACGGGAATTTATCGTCGGGAAATGCAAGTTTTAACCACTTGTATCGCCAAAGGTTATCCCGTCGCTTGTGTCATCGGTGGCGGATATGCTGACGACCTCAAAAGTTTAGTTTATCGTCATTCTCTACTGCATCGTGCCGCCAGCGAAATCTACCATCAGTATCATCTTTAATGCCAGACTAATGACAGAGGAGCAATCCAGTTCCCTTGTCGCTAAACTTACGTTAGAGCAGGTGATTAGTGACCTGTAAAGGATAAACCGTGCTGCTATCCAAAGGTTTTGAAGTTGAAATGTACACTGGGACACCACAAGGAGATATTGTGGGTCTTTCCGATCGCATTGTGGCAGACTTAGACGGATTTGTAAAAGAACCGGACAGCCGCAACGTCGAATATACTACCGCGCCTTTATGGTGTTACGATCGCTTACTCTGTGCTTTAGTCCGTCCCAGACAGCGACTCAGAGCCTACCTGCAACGTTTAGGCGATTATACCTTAATTCCCGGCAGTACCTTATCCTTGGGCGGGAGCGATCGTTTTTGGCGTTCCGATCCGCGCAACCCCTACCATACTTACATAGAAAACACCTACGGCACCAAAGTCGTCACCGCCAGCATACACATTAATATTGGCATTCCTCAAACAGAATTACTCATGCGGGCAATTCGCCTCATCCGCATGGAAGCACCACTCTTTCTCGCCCTTAGCGCCTCATCCCCATTCCTCGAAGGTCAACCCACCGGATATCATTCTACCCGTTGGGGACTTTTCCCCAAAACACCCGCCCACGTTCCCATTTTTGCAAGTCACGCCCACTATATTCGTTGGACAGAAGAACAGTTAGCAGCAGGAACAATGCAAAACGTCCGTCACCTTTGGTCATCCATCCGTCCCAATGGTAACAACCGTCCGCACGACTTGAATCGTTTGGAATTGCGAATTTGTGATTTAGTAGTAGATCCCGTTGCCCTTTTAGCTATTACCGCCCTGTTAGAAGCCAGAATTTGGCAATTAATCCAAGATCCTACCCTCGATCCTTTGGAAAAAAGCCAACTTTCCCCCGAAGATTTAGTAACTCTCACCGATGCCAACGAAGCCGCTGCCGCTAAATCCAGTTTAGAAGCCCAACTCCGACATTGGTCAGATGGTCAACCAATTTTGGCACGAGATTGGATCGAACAACTTTACCAAGAAGTTTGGCCCTTCGCCAAACAGCGAGGCTTTAGCTGTTTCCTCTCCCCCTTGAAAAAAATCCTCCGCGAAGGTAACACCGCCCAAAAATGGTTAACTCAAATTGACCAAGGTTTAAATGCCCGCCAAGTGATTACCCAAGCTATCCAAACCACCCTAACTCAAGAACAAGAATTAGAAGACAAACTCTGCCAAGTCTTAGTCGCCTAGTCTCTTTGGGGAGATGGGGGGATGGGGGGATGGGGAGATGGGGGGATGGAAAGACTAAATTAAAACCCTCTGACTCAAAACTTTCCCTGTACCCAGTCCCTAGTCTCCAGTCCCAACTCAAAACTCAACACTCATAACTTAAAACTTTTCTCCCCCCATCCCCCCCACCTCCCCACCTCCCCACCTCCCCAAATCCCCCCCAAAACTATCAGAATATTTAATCAATCGCTCGACAATCTCTTTGATTAATAAAAACTATTAAATGAGACTAATTTGTTAGTAAAATTTAAAAAAGTAATGTTTACAGATTAGTGCGATCGCACAAGCATAAACTCCTCATGGTGAAATTGGTTTTGGTACACCCGCAAATTCCCCCCAATACAGGCAATATTGCCCGAACTTGTGCTGCTACAGCCACAGAACTGCATTTAGTCGGGCCTTTGGGGTTTGAAATTAGCGATCGTTACCTCAAAAGAGCAGGCTTAGATTACTGGCCCTTCGTAAAACTTCACTTTCACCAGTCCTGGGCAGAATTTTTTGACCGACATCAACAACTTGGTGGGCGATTAATCGGATTTACTACTTCAGGAAGATGCAGTTATCTGAAATTGCTGTATCAACCCGATGACTGGCTATTGTTCGGTAGCGAAACCACAGGACTACCACCAGACATCCTGGCAATCTGCACAGAAACAGTTTACATTCCCATGTCTGAACGCGGTGTCCGTAGCTTAAACCTCTCCGTAAGCGTAGCAGCTGGCTTATTTGAAGCTAGGCGACAACTTGGTTATCTAGACTAACTAAAACCACTGCTCACATCTGAGCTTACTAGCGCCGAATAAATATATACCTCAAGAAGCTGTTTGTCAATTAACTCTAAATAGGCATATATTCATCCCAATATCTCAGACGATCTCTTGGTGCGATCGAGCAAGCTGAAATATTCAAAGAGTTTAAAACTATATCCCGCTTATTGTTCAGGATAACAGATAAATTTTTAGCTATCAAATTAAATTCATTAGCTAGCATAAGAAATTTGTATTGATTCAGCCATTGCTAGTCAGAGATTAACCCATAGAGATTATTCATTGTTGCCAGATTACTGTACACAGAGGCGGAAGTTGTAGTAAATTTCTAGCTTAACTGTTCTAGTTTTAGGCAGCGATTTAGCCTAGCCTTGCTCAAATCAGCACAGAGTCTCAAACTCGAATGATGCAATTTAGGTGCTGAGTTTTGTTCTAAGGGTGCTATAAATCTATGAAGTACACAAAAAGCATCTACCGAAGAGCGATTTAGCCCTGGATAATTCCTGTAACTCTTTTTCAGGAAAGCTCGCCCAATAGCCTGTTAAAGCAATATCAATCATTCACCGAATCAGGGTTTATAATCAGCTAGTGCAAATTTATTAATTCTTGTAAACTTGTCTAAATTCAAAAACCAAGGTAGTCTTGCTTAAGCATCTTTACTGTCAGTGATCTGGATCAAAAGCAAATGTGATACCAATCACAGGTTTTGTAAAGTTGGACAAAGCATCCATCAGGGCAGTTAAACGCTAGTGAAAGTAGGAGGTCGTTTTTTGAAACGAGCATTGACGCAGAAGATTAATCCCATCCCTGCCTGTGCAGCAGATGACTGCTCAATGGTGGGATCTTTAAAGCCAATTCCACCAGAGGTAAACCGAAGAACCCGCACCTCTGCGGCTATGATTGGCTTAGCTATTTCAATGGGAGCGTCTAGTAGCGTCCTACTAACAGGTCAGGGAGACAGTGCAGTAGCCACTGAACCAGGAGCTAATTGGGCGGTATCAACTTTTACCACTGCTACGACCGAAACAATGGGTTCTCAAGAGGTTAAATCGGTCACAGTAGAAGCACCAGAGGCAAAACCGCTGGCAGAGCCAAACCAGGAATTACCAGCTAATGCTAGCTCATCCCTAAATCAGCACAGTGATGGAACCGAAAGCCAAAGTGCAACAATTGAGCAACCAGCAGAGGTTTCAGAAACACCTGACACCCAAACAGCTACAGCAAGTAGCGTCGATCAACTTTTAAAAGTCAAACAAGCGGTAGCACTCAATCGTTTGAAAGAGTCATCGAACCGCTTGAGAAATAGTCTGGCGGAGTGGAAGTCTGAGGAGTCTTCTGTTAATTTATCGGTGCGAGTGAGCGAACCTGCGGCACCAACTGTAGTTTCCAGGCAATTACAACCTATTCTAGAATCATCGCCAGAGGTAGAACCAGTTTCTCCCCAATGGCAAGCTCAGGTAGCAACAGTCAAGCCAGCAGTAGCAGTGCCACCCCAAACCAAGCGGGAGTTAGGGCAACAGCTACAGGTAGAAGAACCTACTGTTTCAGTAGTTTATCAAGTTAAACCAGGGGATACTATTGCAGCGATCGCAAGGAAATATGAAGTTTCCGTAGCCACCATAGCAAAAGCTAACCAACTGGATAACCCCCATCGCATCCGAGTTGCTCAGCAACTGAGGGTTCCCCAAAATACTTTTAGTGCCGTACCAATTAGCAACCAACAGTGGGATAGGAACTACTCAGAATTTCAGCCAGTTACACCCAAATTGGCAACTGAAACTCAATTAAATAACTCGGCACCAAACTTGCCAGTAGTTTCAGCCCTACTGCCTCAACAAACAGGTGAAAATGCACCAGCAGATGTGACAGCAGCCGCATTTCCACTCAGCCAACAAGGAACAGATGATATCCAAGGTTGGGATGTTTCCGCAAATGAGCCAGTAGTAGAAACTATTTCCGCTCCCCGAGCAGGAAACAAATTCCTTGCTGCTAGCAAGCCAACTGGTGCGACTAATCAAGACAATTTATCGGCTCAAACTCAAAATAATCAGTTTGTTCTAGCGGAAAATGTTACCAATCAAGAAGCTGACAATAGAACAAAACAGTATTCTAATCCCTATGTAGAGCGACTACGGGCGGAAATTCTCCAACTCCGGCAACATGGACGGCAGCAACCAGGTGCTAATCCGCCTGCAAATAATCCAGCTTGGAATGGCAGGACAGCAACACCACCAGCCACAAACACCAATAATTCAGCTGCTCAATTACGTGGCACAAACAACTACCCAGTAAATCCTGATTTCCGGCCTAATCAATATAACCAAGCTCTACAAGCCGAAATCCAAAGACGTGCTGAAGAAGCGCCTGCTAACTTACCTCGCACTTCTTACCAGATACCACCAACCCAATCCAGAAGACAACAAACGGTGGTCACAGCACCTTTAGGTGTAGACCAATATCAGCCTTATAACCAAGACTTACCAGGTCAGACTGTATCTCCCGATTTACCACCGCTAGAGAACCCCTATAATAACTATCCGGGTACTAACCAACAGATGACTGGATATATGTGGCCTGCAAGAGGAACACTCACCTCTGGTTATGGTTGGCGCTGGGGCAGAATGCACAGAGGGATTGATATTGCGGCTCCCACTGGTACACCGATTTTTGCTTCGGCTCCGGGAGTTGTGGTTTACGCTCGTTGGAATTCTGGTGGCTACGGCAATTTAGTACAGATTAGACACCCCGATGGTAGTCTGACTCGCTATGCTCACAACAGCCGCATTTTTGTACAGGAAGGGCAAATAGTTGAGCAAGGTCAATATATTGCTGCTATGGGTAGCACCGGACGTAGCACTGGCCCTCACAGCCACTTTGAAATCCATCCCGAAGGACGGGGAGCAGTCAACCCAATGGCTTTCTTACCTCGGAATTAACAGGGAACTCTCAATCAGGTAGTTTGGTCAATCAGTTTGTTACGCGATCGCCAACTACCTGATAAATTTAAAAAAACCTTGCAATTTCTGGAAAGAGTGTGTTATATTAATAAAGGTCGCAAAAACAAGGCTCAGTAGCTCAGTTGGTTAGAGCACGGGACTCATAAGCCTGGGGTCGTTGGTTCAAATCCGACCTGAGCCATTTCAAACGCTAAATAAATCAATAGTTTCAGCCAAACTACCTTCCTCTGCCTTTCACCTATCCCACCTATTTTGGCATGGTTTCACACCTGACCAACAACCCCGCTATTGACTTAGAAAACGGTCAAGTTAACTTAGATGTTTTAGCTAAACCATCACCAGTAATGGAGGTACTAAACATCAGACTATCAAGAGTTTCCCTTGGTACTGTACTTGCTGAGGTTGCTTCATCGGGCGATCGTTCTCCAGTTAACAACCCCGAAGTTAACCCTCAGTCTGCTAAGTCTTCCCAACCAGCAACAGCTAACCCTAGCGGCGGCGGTGCTACTATTTCTAGATAGTTTTCTTTATTGTGCTAGTTGACTACATTAGGTTAACTAGTATTACTTTTATCTAGTAGTCAGGAAATCTCAAATGATAAACACTGAAAAAAGATATCTTCAGAATCCGGCAATACGTCAATTATTAATAACAAAACAAGGAGAAAATAAGAATTTTGACCGTCAAGACCTGCGTGATGTTAACTTACAAGGAGCTAAACTAGCAGATGCTAGTTTCACTAATGCTGATCTCAGTAATGCAAACTTACAAGATGCGGATTTATCCAGAGCAAAACTAGTACAAACGCAGTTAGATAAAACTGATTTTACTGGCGCTACTCTTACTGGCGCATATATTGAAGATTGGGGAATTACGAGGGGAACTAAGTTCGACGGCGTAAGGTGTGAATACGTTTTTATGCGACTGCCTACTAAATATAATCCCGATCCATTTCGTAAACCTGATAATAATAAAGAAGTTTTTGCTGATGGGGAGTTTGGTGATTTTATTAAACCAATTGTTGATACTCTTGACCTCTACCACAACCAGGATGTTGACCCCCGTGCTATAGCAATTGCATTTAAGCAGTTAGCAGAAAATCATCCAGATGCAGAGTTAGAGATTGTGGCAATTGAAAAACGTGGCGCTGGTAATATCTCACTCCGGGCGGCAACTTCTCCAGGTGCAAACCGTTCGGAATTGAGTAGTGAATATTCTGCTAAATATAACGAAATTAAAGCATTAAATCAAGAATTAAAAGCTAGATTAGCTGAAAAAGATAGTCGAATTATCAGTTTACAAAATATGCTAGAAACTGCTTTACAGCGACCTAGCTTTTATGCAGAAAATTATCACAATCAAGGAGATACTATGTCAGATAATAGAGGCGATATTTACGCTCAAAGTGGTAACTTTGGCATCGGTCACATGAGTGGTGGCACAATCGAAGGAGGCGCTAAAGTTGCTGGTGTCATTAATGAAGCTGAACAACGAAACTTAGCCGAAACTGCGGCAGAGATACAGCAATTACTAGAACAGCTAGACAAATCTTACTCGACTGATACTACTGCTGGTAAAATGGCGATCACAACCGAAGCCATTAAGCAAATAGAAAGTAATCCAACCCTGTTGGCACGGATAATGAGTGCTTTAAAAGCAGGTGGTGTTGCTGCTTTAGATTCAGCACTTGACCATCCTGCTGCTAGTTTTGTGATAGCTGCTTTACAAGATTTACATGAAACGGGGAAGGCTGAACATTGATGTACTTTAGTATGCGATCGCTTTTTCAGGATTTAACAACTTTTCTGGAATAGATAATGGATGAAACGTAAGAGTTCCCACAGAGTTTTAACAATACTGGAACTACGAGATAGTTTAACTGGTATACATAACTAGTAAACCTGTGTTAAAATAAAGAGACAAGGCAAGGGATAAGATAAAAGACATTAACTATGGAAACCGAAGTTATTAACCAACGGGCAGAAGCGATCGATCGGACTGAGATAGAAGAAGATCAACACGCTGAGGCGATCGCTGCTTTAGTATTTCCCACTGAAATAGAACCACAGCTTAAACTGCAAAAATACAAATGCCCCGTATGCCGTCAGGCTATCCAGCAAGGTCAACGGCTAGAAACAGACACAACAGAAGAAGGGCATATCTTAGGCGTGTTACATGAAAGCTGCAAAGAAGCGGTTGACGTTTATCGGACGCTGGACAATAAAGCGGGTATCGCTAACTATCTGAAAAAGACAGAACCTACTGATAACTACCCCCCGGTTCAACTGGTAACTCTCAACGAATGGTTAGAGTCTGAAGGTTTAAACTTGGACAAGTCCGAAAAGCATCGGTTAGCGGCGGCGGTGTCCAAAAAGTATCAGGAAGAGACAGGTTTAAAACCTAGAACTGTTATTCGTACCATTGCATCTGGAAAGTTTGCTAACAAGGCAAAAGGCTATAGACCCGAACATTTAGACATCTTGAAAAAAGCTTATGCTGAAATAACCAGTTAACTAGTTTTTTGACAATAACTTATTAAAAAACCCTTGGATAGTTCCAGGGGTTTTATGTTGGGTATTTCTAGTTTGTAAACCAGTAGACTAGTTTGTATTATTGATAAGTCCAAGTATTAAAAACAATCTCAAACTCAAGCATTGACATATTATTACCCATGCGATCGGTTTCGGGAAAGTTAGCCCCCGCAAACTGGCACTCGTTCAGAATAAAAGTACCTGCTCCATCAATCGGTTTACCTTGTAAGTCAACTGTTACAGGTTGAATACTAACGTTAAAAGTTTCTCCCCCTTCTGCTACTTGCTTTCTATAAAACTCAATAAGAGCTTTATCTTTTGCCGGATCGAAAGGTTTAGATAAGGTCACATTTTCACGACTGGTAAAGCCTAAATGTTTGTAAGTAGTACCTGTAACCCCATCGTTATAGTCTACAGAGTCTCTACGTTCTCTGGGAGAGGTACATCTAGTAAAATAACCCTCTTGACCAGCCATTGTTACCAAATATTGCTTCTGGTAGGTCGGTTTTAAGTTGCTTGGCATTAATGTATAAACTTCTCTATTTACGTCATCACTAAGCTGTAGGTTTACTAAGAGTTTTACAGAGTAGTTTTAGGAAAGTTTTTTAAACTAGTGATACTTTACAGTAATGGATAAACCCAAATATTTAGCAGATGAAAAAGGGAATATTAATATAGTTTTGCCAGTATCCGGCGCTAACGTTAGCCTCAGACCTCCAAAAGGTAAAGACCTTGCTGCGATCGAAAAAGCATCAAAGACAGAAGACATAACCAATGTCGAGATCATGGCTTCTACCATTGCTCTTTTAGCCTCACCCAAGATGTCTAAAGATGAAGCTTTAGAGTTAGATGGAGAAGACTTAATAGAACTAGGGCAAGCGTTGAGCTTTTTTCGAGTTCTCGGTAGAAATAGCCAGTAAAACTAACGAAGTCTACTACACCTTAGAAGGTCGTAGGTTTACTCTATATGAACTGAAAAAATCCTTGATAGCGTCCTGTGGCGGTAAACTCACGTCAGCCTACCTCAAAATCTGGAAGCAACAGCTATGGCAGATCGTAGAAGTTATCGAGATAATAAATGAACTTCATGAGGAAGCTAACTCAACTGACGAAAATATAGAAGACTGGATAAAGTAACGTATACCGAACTTAATATACTGAGGCATCCCCTGATAAGCATTTTAACTTCTCAGGGTTATTTGTTAGGTTACTTTACAAAGCTGGTTAACTAGTATTATACAACAAATAGTTTACCAGTTAACTAGTTATGTTTACCATAAACCGTAATAGAATCGAAAACTCCGTCATCCTGTAGGAATTAAACACTATATGTAGTGTTTAATCTAAAAAACTAATCTATATATAGGTTTAGAAAATTTTAGTTAAGTTCTGTTACAATAGTTAAGTAATTAACTGTTTGCTGATGTAGTTTCAGGTTAAATGAAAATTTAAGTAATTTCTCTCATTTTAGATAAGTTAAACCTAATAAATAACATAAAGCTAAGAAAATGAATATCCCTAGCTCGGAGCGCGTTATATACGAAATTAATCCTCTAATTGAGGTTGCCTGCCAGTTAAGATTTCCAACTATCTTAAAGATAGGAGTTCAAGAACCAGCCGAATTTCAAGAAAAGATTAGGTTCAAATATCCTGTCTATGAAATAATTCAGAACCTACCCTTTTCTACTGAGCTTCAAAAAATTATCCAAAAATTTAATAATCCTGTGACTACAGATTTTATTTATCAGTTTACTTCAGAAGATCTAACCTGGAGAGTCCTTTTGTACAAAGATTTTATAGAACTGGCAACCCGGCAATATAAGAGATATGAAGAATTTAAGCAAAGATTACAAGATATATTAGAAGCTTTTGAGGATGTTTTTCAACCAGCCTTTTATTCACGAGTTAGCTTAAAATATCAAGATTTAATTATTCGTTCTCAGTTAGGGTTGGAGCAAGAAAGTTGGCAAGAGCTTATTAGGAGTGAAATTGCTCATGAGTTTCATATCAAAGAATTTTCTGGGTCTTTATCTAATTTTTTTAATGTTATTAAATTAGAGATTGATGGAGGTGAATTAATTTTTAAAAATGGTTTAGTTAATTTGGAAAATGAAGAAACAGATGAAGAGGAAGAAGGCTACTTATTGGAATCCGAATTTTTAACAGCAAACAATATACAAAGGGGAAGCGATGTTTGGAACTGCCTTGACAAATACAATCAATTATCTGGAAACCTTTTCCGTTGGAGTATTACCGAAAAACTTCACAAAGCCATGCGACCCCAACCCTTTTAAAATTAAATCAGAAAATGTTGTTAAACGTCATTACTCCAGCTATTCCTCAGTTTCAGGATCAACTTTTTCATCTCTAAATATTCAATTTACCAATTCTCGAATAGACGAAAAAAATCTGGTTTTTTTAAGCTATTGGATGCTGTTAAATACTCTGCCATCCGAAGTGATGGAAAGAGCATTAACACAATTAAATGATGTGATCCAAGATTACATAGACAAAGATTTGCAAAATCGAGTCTTTGTACCATCTAATGTATCTAATTATTCAGATGTTCCTAAAATTAATATTAACAAAGTTTTTTCGGTTCATAAAAGCTCTAAATCAGCTATTTTAAGAAAATTTGAGCAATTAACATCTAAATGGAAAGAAGAAACAGCTATATTTTCATCAATAAAGAAAAAAATAAATCATCCGGCTTATCAAGAAATTATTGCTATGGGAGAAGAAGTAATACCCCTGATTTTAGAAGAACTTAAAAGAGAACCGAGCCACTGGTTTTATGCTCTTAGCGTTATCACCAAGGTTGATCCAGTAAGTTCAGAAGATAGTTTTGAGCAAGCGGTTGAAGCGTGGTTGAATTGGGGTAAAAATCAAGGCTATATCAAGTAAAGCTCTCAATGGATTTAATAAAACTTGAACTTAAGTTTCCTAACTTAAGAAAAACCGGATACAAAAAAACCAGTGACCAAACTGCTCAATACAATTGTATTGCTTGGGTTGCTGGAGTTAAAGATCGTCCTTGGTGGCCTATCAATCAAAAACCCTATTATTGGCCTTTAGAACCGCGAATTGAATCCCTAGAATCATTCATAGAAGCTTTTAAAACTTTGGGATATGAAATCTGTGACAATGGCGATTTAGAAGTAGGCTATGAAAAAGTTGCAATCTACACAGATGAAGGGGAGCCAACCCACATGGCGCTACAATTAGATACAGGAGAATGGACAAGTAAATGTGGAGATTGGGAAGATATTACTCATACTTTAGAAGGATTGGAGGGCGATTTCTACGGTAAGGTTTCTATTTTCATGAGAAGGCTAAGACTAGAATCTAAGGGTATGTAAAAACCTTAGTATTTATACTCATAAAAAATATCTCTTAAGAATTTAGCAGGTTGACATATATAGTTAACTAGTAGTAGCATGAGAGCATAACCAAGGACACCAAGACATTAACTAAGGCTAGCTGATGGCTAACATTAATATAGTACCTGCTAAAGGTCAAGATCAACAGCAAGAAAGCTCTAATCAAAGGGTTATTATCGTTCAACAACCTACCCCCGAACCATCATCGGTTACAACTTGGGAGTATGTAGCAAAGATCGTTAATAGCGGTGCTTTTGCTGTTTTAGTTTCTTGGTGTGTAGTTGGTTTTCTTATTTGGAGAGGTGTTAAAGATGCGATCGCCAAACATTTAAGGTTAATGGAAACGTTAACTTTAACTACTAGAACGAACTCGCAAGTATTAGAAATTAATGCAGCATCATTAAGAAGGTTTTAGTCTTTCTAATGCCCGTCGTCTTACTTTTGGTGGTTTTTCTGGAAGGAGTAGCAAGAGTCGATCGACTTTTCCAGTCTGGTATCACCTCGTTTAAAGCTTCTTGCAAAATAGGTGTTTCTTCCTGAGTAAAACCATTAGCTTTCTTAAGCCATTTACCCCGGCTATCTGGACGGGTGATCACTCTGGGAGTGCTACCAGTTTTTTCTTTGTATAGTCTGGATAATAACAAAGCTAACTTGTGCTTTTCCGATCGTTCCAGTTCTAAACCCTTGCTTTCTAGCCATTCAGATAGAGTTATCATATCTTTTGCGGGTGTAATTTCTTCTACAGGGCTTAAGTCGTCTGCTAAGGCTAAGGCATATTGTGCGGGTTGAGCTAAAGCCGCAACTAAAAGCTTAAGTATTTGTTTTTTAGGTATTAAGTCCAAATAGTGAACCTCGTTACTGCTGTCCTTGGTTCGGCTTAACTGGTTTAAGACTACAAGCATTTAAAAATGTTCCCTCACTATGAAAGTTTTAATATATTTAGATATTACTCTACTTTTAGAAAACCTGTTATGTCAACCTGTACACCATACAAGGCATGAGTGAAAGGTGATGAGCCCGAAACTACATGAGAGCTTTCAAGCTAAAAGTCGAGTGAGACTATGACTGGTAACTGGTTAAGTTGAGTAACGTTGTACCTAACTCTATTCAGGAGGAAGTTCAACAAAGGCAAGCCAGAAGCGTTCAATTGACTGAACCACATCGACAAACTGTTCCAACTCAACAGGTTTGACCAGGTAACAATTGACACGGAGTTGATAGCTTTTCAAGATGTCAACTTCATCCGATGAAGTCGTTAGAACCACAACGGGGATAGTCATTAACTTCTCATCTGCTTTGATTTGGGCTAGTAGCTCTCGACCATTTTTCTTTGGCAAATTTAGATCTAGCAAGATGATGTCAGGACGGGGAGCGTTTGCATATTTTCCTGTTTTATAAAGAAAATCAGTTGCTTCTACTCCATCTCGAACGATATGCAATTCGTTCAAAAACTTACTTTCGCTTAACGTTTCCTGAATCAGAACTGCGTCGCTTCTAGAATCTTCTACTAGTAGAATTGTGAGTAATCTAGCGTGGATTGTCATCTTGACTCCTCTTAGAGATAGGGATGGTGAAAAAGAAGGTTGCACCCTCCCCCAGTTGAGACTCAACCCAAATTCGTCCTTCGTGCCGTTCAATTATCTTTTTACAAATTGCTAACCCCAAACCTGTGCCAGAATATTCATCACTGGTATGCAGACGTTGAAAGATAGTAAAAATGCGATCGCCATACTGGGGTGCAATCCCAATGCCATTATCCTGAATAGAAAACAGCCATTCTCCGACTGGTGTTGTCAAACCTGGAAAGCCGTCTTGATCGGAAGCTCTACTTGCTTCTACTGTAATAATTTTTGCCCTGATGTGAATCCTTGGCTCGGCTTCACTTCGGTACTTTAAGGAATTACCAATGAGATTTTGTAGTAGTTTTGCCATTTGGTTAGGGTCGGCTGTAATGGTTGGCAAAGAATCTGCGGTGATGATGGCTTTATTTTCGCCGATCGCCACCTGTAAATCTCTCTTCACCCGCTCCAATAGAGCATTAAAATCAACAGATTGCAGTTTCAATTCAGAACGACCTGCTCTGGAGTAAGCAAGCAAGTCTTTAATTAGTTGCTGCATCCGGGTTGCGCCATCCACAATAAACTCAATGTATGTATCGGCTTTGGCATCGAGTTGCCCTTGATACCGCTTTGCCAGCATTTGCGTAAAACTGGTAATTGCCCTTAACGGTTCCTGCAAGTCATGGGAAGCTACATAAGCAAACTGTTCTAGCTCCTGATTAGAGCGTTGTAACTCTTCTGCCAGTTTTCGCGCAGACTCTTCAGCCTGTTTTAGTTGGGTAACGTCTCGTCCGATCGTCATCACAGAAACGATGGAATTGTTGGCATCTCGTTCTGGAACGACTTTGACCTGGTAACTCCTGGGTTCATTCTGGATCATTATAGTGAATTCATCGCTCCGCATTTCGCCCGTGACAAACACACTCTCTAGGGAAGCTTCCCAGGAGCGAGTCAAATCTTCAGGGTGGCCCAATTCAGACGGCTTTTTACCCAAGTAAAACTCAGGGGGAAAGTTAGCGAGTCGGATTCTGGCTGGATTGATATAGAGATAGCGGTATTGGCGATCGTGCCGAGTAATCACATCAGGCGTATTCTCCACCAAAGTCCTGAATTCCCGCTCACTTTGTTGCAGCATTTCATTAGCTTCCCGCAGTTCCCTGGTACGCTCTTGTACTTGACGTTCTAACTCATCTCTTGCTGTCCGCAGTGCTTGAAGAGCTTGCTTGCGCTCGGTGATGTTCAGAAATGCGCCGATACTGCCTCTCGGCTGTCCGTATTCATCGAATAAGGGAGCAGCATATTCTAACAGCGTTACTATTGTGCCATTCTGCCAGACAACCTCGATTTCTAAATCTCGAACTTCTACTCCATGTTTTGCTGAGTATTGCAAAGGTAATTCTTCGGTTGCCATTTCCCGCCCATTCTGGTAAACCTTGAAGTTAGTAGGGCGTTCTTCTTCGGGCGCACTAAGAGACGCATTGATGGTGGGTGGGATACCCAACACCTCGGCAAAGGCTGGATTGACTCGAATGTGACGACATTCTCGATCTTCTGCAATGCCAATGCCGATCGGAATTACATCCAGCAGAGTTTGCAATTCAGTCACTTTCTGTTGGAGTTCCTGATTCAATTGCAGAATCGATGCCTCTGCCTGTTTGCGAACAGTGATATCTTCGGAAAATATAATAATGCCGCCAATCTCACCCGTTGCAGTATGCCAGGGACGAACTTCCCAGCGTGTCCATTGCTGCCTGCCATCTGCCCGTACAAATAAATCTTCATCACAGGTTTCGATCGCTCCAGCCAAACAGCGTTGATGAATCTGTCGCCAACGTTGTGGGATTTCGGGAAAGATTTCGTAGTGCGATCGACCAATTAGCAATTCCAACGAACCAAAATGATAGTCATCTGCCCAACGTTGGCTTGCGATCGCATAACGCATATCTCGATCGAACATAGCGATGCCAGCCGGGGCATATTGAGCAAATAAGCGCAGGAGAGATTCTCTTTCTTGCAGCGTGGCTTCAGTTTGTTTGCGATCGGTAATATCGGTGAAGACTCCAATGTAACCAACGGTTTCACCGTTAGCGTCCACTTCTGCGAGTGCCTGAATGTAGTACCAGATCGCGCTACCATTCAAATGGACAAGTCTGCCTTCATTTTGATAAAGTCCTCGTTGCTGAGAATTCTGGCTCCATTCCAGCCATGCGCCAACCAGACGATCGCGATCCTCCGGGTGCAAGGTTTCCACCCAACCCAAATCCATCGCTGATTCTACTGTCCTACCTGTCATCTGAGTCCAGTAGTTGTTGATATAAATACATTTATGATCGGCATCAAATCGAAAAATGACTACTGGCAAAGCATCTGCCAGCGTGGAAAACAGGCGTTCTCGTTCTCGTAATTCTGCTTCTGCGCGTTTGCGATCGGTAATCTCCTCACAAACAGTACTAATGCCGATGATGCGTTCGCTTCCCTTCCCGTCAGGCGTATCGCCATCCCTTAAAGGCAAAAAACTCTCTAACCAGGTTCTCTGTACCCCCGGTTGCGCCGGAGTTTCTCCAGTGATTTCCACATTTAGGAGAGGTTCTCCTGTTTCTAAGATTGGGCGTAACAGTCGTTCAGCAGTATCAGCCAAATCAGGTAGTAACTCCCGGATTGTCCGACCGATATGTGCCTCAACCGGAAGCCCATTCATGTCTGCCAATCGTTGATTAATTCGCACAAAGCGAAGTTCAGTATCCAAAACATTCAACCCAATCGGGGCAGAGTTGTAGATAGTTTCGATTTCCGCAAGTTGTCGCTGAATTTGGCTTTGCTGGTTCCGTAAGGCTACTTCTGCCTGTTTACGTTGAGAAATATCTCGTGCTGCCGAGACTCGCACGCTTCGCCCCTGATAAAGGCTCTGCTTACCAACCACCTCCAAGTCGATGAAAGTGCCATCCTTCTTGACACCAGTTACCTCATACGGTTGTTCGTATTGGCTTTCAATATGACGCAGAACTATTTCCAGAGATTCAGGGGTAAGAAAGTCAACGGCTGATTTACCAATCACTTCTTCTGGAGAATAGCCAAACATTCTGGCAAATCCTGGGTTTGCATTAATAATCTTGCCTTTTTCTTGAACGACAATACCTTCAAACATGGCATCTAACAGAGCGTGAAAACGCATCTCACTTTCCTGTAATGCCTGCTTTGCTTTTTGGCGTTCAGCTATTTCCCATTGAAGGGATTGATTAAGAGCGGTCAACTCTTCGATGGAAACTGCCAGAATTTTATTCAGCAGGTCTATCTGTTTTGAGAGTAAGGAGTTCTCGATATTTGCCATGATGCTATTTCTCGGAAGTGACAGGGGACTGGGGAGATGGGTTCGGTTAGAGGAGATGGGGGGATGGGGGGATGGGGAGATGGGTTCGGTTAGAGGAGATGGGGAGATGGGGAGGGCTAATTCATGTTCGGAGGAGAAAATAATTTGGTCGGGATTGAGATCTATTGAAGTCAGGCAACCAAAAGGAAGAATCATCAAGCATCTCTTTCCCCCCACCTCCTCTAACCGAACCCATCCCCCCATCTCCCTAGTCCCCAGTCCCCAGTCCCCTGCTCTTCTACGTTTTTTGACCAATCAGTTCTGCAATTGCACAAACCAAGGCATTTGGTTCGATCGGTTTAGCTAAATGCTGCTGATATCCTGATGCCAGAGCAGTTTGTCGATTTATTTCGCCTCCGTAGGCGGTGAGTGCGATCGCGGGTAGTGCTTCAGCAGATGCCAGCCGACGAACCTGCTGCAATAAACGATACCCATCCATATCCGGTAAGCCAATATCACTCACTAAAACATCAAAGGTAGTTTGGCGCAGGGTATTCAGGGCTACATTAGCAGAACCAACGGCAACCAGTTTTGCACCCGCTTCCTTTAATATCCAAGCTATCAGTTCTCGTGAATCATGCTCATCTTCAACCAGAAGTATCCTTGTTCCTTGTAAATCTGAGGTTTGGTTGCTAGTTGGTAAATGGGGGGTTACAGGTTGAGGTTCTAACAGTAACGGCAACCGAACGGTAAATGTAGCGCCTTGCCCCTCCCCAGGACTTTGGGCCGTAATGGTTCCACCATGAGCTTCCACCAGTTGTCGCACTAATGCCAGTCCCAATCCTAAACCACCAAATTGTCTGGTTGTAGAGCTATCCTCTTGACGAAATCGATCGAATACGAAAGGAAGAAAATCTGGCTTGATTCCTTTGCCAGTGTCCCTGACTGTAATTTGAGCATCATGATTGATTTGCTCTAGTTGAACCATAATCTTGCCGCCGTTAGGAGTAAATTTAACGGCATTTGTCAGTAAATTCCAGATCAGTTGTTGCAGCCGAACGATGTCACCTCTGACATAGCCCTGTTTTAGGTCAAATTTGGTTTCAATCTCCAGATTCTTAGCTTGGGCTGCCAGCCTCACTGTCTCGATCGCCGCTTGAATTGGTTCGCTCAACAACACTGGAGCCTGAGTTAGTGTGAGTTGCCCTCGAATCATTTGCGACACATCTAGCAGGTCTTCCACCAGTTGTGCTTGGCGTTGAGCATTCCGTTCGATCGTCTCTAAGGCAGTTTGAGTTTGCTCGACCGAAAATTGGCGAGTTCGGAGCAATTTCACCCATCCTAAAATCGGGTTAAGGGGAGTTCTCAGTTCATGGGACAGGGTTGCCAAAAACTCATCTTTCATCCGGTTGGCTGTTTGAGCTTGGGCAAAGGCGATTTCTGTTTCTCGTAGTTGAGTAATGTCACGAGCGATCGTTAACACTGTTTCGATCGAGCCATCTGCTCTAAACTCTGGAACTACATAAGTTTGGTAGGTTTTCCATTCTTCCTGATACTTCACTCGAAATTCATCAATTTCTATCTGTCCAGTTGTAAATACTCTCTCTAAAGCAGTTTCTAGAAACTGAATCATTTCTTGGGGATATCCCAGTTGAAATAATGTTTTCCCTGAGTAACTTGTGAGAATTTCCAGTTGGTTGGTACTAGCTGGATTAGTGTAGAGGCAGCAAAATTGGCGATCGTACCGAGCAATAATGTCAGGTGTATTTTCTACTAACGTCCTAAATTCTCTTTCCCGTTGTTGAAGAATCTCGTTGGTTGTAACTAATTCCTGGGTTTGGTCTTGAAGCTTTCTGAGAATTTGGGAGCGCTCGATCGCATATTCGATCGTTTTTACCAGCAATTCAGATGAAATCTGTCCTTTAACCAGATAGTCTTGCGCTCCCTGAGCAACTGCTTGTCGAGCCAAGTTTTTATCTTGCAGTCCAGTTAAAACTACGATGGGAATATGAGGAACGGCTCTATGAAGCTGAACAAGCGTGTCTAGCCCTTGAGAGTCGGGTAGGGATAAATCCAGAAGAACCACGTCAAACGTATTTTGCTGTAACTGTTCTAGGGCGACGTTAAGCCGTTTGCAATGGGATATCTGCCAAGCTTGTTCATCACTGTCTTGTAACAACTCCATCAATAGAACCATATCAGCAGGGTTGTCTTCCACAAGCAGAGCAGCAATCTCGTTACGAGCCATTAATTCCTCGATTACTTGCAGCCTTAGAGATAGTTAAATTCATACTAGCAACAGATGGCAAGCATTTAGGTGTGCAATACAACTAACTATAATTTTGAACCTACGTTGTTATAGTTAACTAAGTAGGTGCAAATAAATAAAGTAGATAATAGTTATATTCGGATGGGGCGGGCAGGATGCCCACCCCACAAGAAAGCTGTAACTCTTGTGGGGTGGGCATCCTGCCCGCCGAGAGTTTTCACGCACATTGAAAAAATTTTTTGAAAAATCTGTGATCCACATCACTTATATATTCGGAAAAGTTCCTCCAGTTTCATCTAACTTTTGGTCGAACAGAACCAATTTTCTCGAAATAGCTGTCTAAAGACTGATGAATAGGATTTCAATGTGCCTAAGCAAGATTCCACACCTTTAAAGTCATCTATATCTCAAATAGAAGCCACCTTACAAGCATAAGAATACTTATTCTCACACTGCTACTGTAGCAATTTCTTCGGGAGTGAGGTGAGAGTGTAATACTTGACCGTCGCGGAACCAAACTATGCGCTTGGTTTGTTTTGCTACGTCTGGTTCGTGAGTTACCATGACGACTGTAATCCCACTTTCATTTAATTCTGTAAAAATATCCATTACTTCTTGGGTAGTTTTAGAATCTAATGCGCCTGTGGGTTCGTCTGCTAATAATAATACTGGGCGGTTGACTATGGCGCGAGCGATCGCCACCCGCTGCTGCTGTCCCCCGGAAAGTTGATTAGGTCTATTATTCAGTCTTTTTGCTAATCCCACTTTCGTAAGTGCTTCTACCGCACGTTCTTTTCTTTCCCCTGCTGGAACACCTGCATAAACCATCGGTAACATGACATTTTCCATTGCAGTTAATTGGGGTAAAAGGTGGAATTGTTGAAACACAAACCCTAATTTTTGATTGCGAATTTTTGCTAATTCTGCATCAGGTAATTGGGAAACATCTACTCGATCTAAATAATAGCTGCCGGAAGAAGGGCGATCGAGACAACCGATAATATTCATTGCCGTCGATTTTCCCGATCCAGAAGCACCCATAATCGAGCAATATTCGCCTTCTTCAACTACTAAGTTAACTTTTCGTAGTGCTTGCACTTCTGTATCGCCACTACCGTAAACTTTGCTAATCTCTTCTAATCGAATAACTACTGGTTTAAGCATATTTTTGGGGATTGGGGATTAGGGACTGGGGACTGGGGACTGGGGGACAAAGGGACAAGGGGAAAAGGGCAATTAATAGAAGAGCAACTCTTCTTCCCAGTCCCCAACTTAAGCGCTTCTCAAAGCTACAATTGGATCGAGTTTGGCGGCGCGTTGTGCGGGAACGACACCGAAGAATAAACCGATACCGCCAGAAATTCCGACTGCTAGGACGATCGCCACTGGTGAAATTCCGGCTTTTAAAGGTGTTAAAGCGCCAACTAAAGTAACTCCACCAACACCAATTATAGTTCCGACAATTCCACCAGCAGCAGAGAGAATTATTGCTTCAATCATGAATTGAATTAGGATATCTTGCTGGGTGGCACCGATCGCTTTTCTTAACCCAATTTCTTGGGTTCTTTCTGTCACCGAAACTAGCATAATATTCATTACGCCAATTCCGCCGACGAACAGAGAAATTCCGGCGATCGCAGCTAACATTAAAGTTAAAGCGCCTGTAATTGTTCCCACAATTTGCAGCACATCTCTTTGAGTTCTGACTGTAAAATCATCTTCGGTGGTAATTTTATGGCGCAATCTTAACAAATTACTAATTTGAAATTGCGCCGCACCAATACTATTTGCATCCCGCGCCGAAACAGCAATAAAATCTACTTCCGTTCCGTAGGGAGAAGTTCTTCCTCTCAGGCGATTTGACATTGTAGTCAGAGGAATAAAAATTGTATCATCTTGGTTATTTCCTAAGAATGAACCTTTTTGTTCCATCACTCCAATTACTAAAAAGCTGAGATTTCTAATCCTAATTTTTTCACCAATCGGGTTTTGACTACCAAATAGTTTACCAACTACATCAGAACCGAGAATTGCAACTTGGTTGTTACTTTTCAAATCTTGCTCGCTAATAAACCTGCCTTTAGCTAAATCAAAACTGCGAACTGGTAAAAACTCTGGAGTAACACCAATAATTTGAGTGTTGGTATTCTTATTACTATAAACTACAGGTAGACGGCTTTGAATTTGTGGTGCTACGTCTGTAACAGAAGGTACTTGACTAGCGATCGCTTTCGCATCATCTAAGATCAAAGTTTTGGGAATATCCCGGTTTCTTTGAGCGTTTTGATTACCGGGAATAATAAACAAAACATTTGGGCCAAGGGATTCAAACTGTTCTGATGCTAACTTTTGAGCGCCTTGTCCAATTCCCACCATAGCAATTACTGAAGCATTACCAATGATAATGCCCAACATCGTTAAAGTGCTACGTAATTTATTTGCAACTAATGTAGTAGTTGCCATTTTCACGCTTTCTACAATGTCCATTTCACAAGTTAATTAAACAACGTGGTTCATAAAAATCTTTTTGCCGAATTATGTAGGGACACGGTGGACAATAAACGATCGTCTCTGCCAAAATTTTAATTATGCCGTGTCCCTACGGTTACGGTTTAATTTGTTTGCGGTCTTTGGGCAAATCAATATAAATTTGTTCGCCTTCTTTTAAACCTTCTAAAACTTGAGTTTTGTCTTGAATTGTGGAACCAATTGTTACCGGGCGAAAGACAGATTTGTGATTTTCACCTGGTAGTAAGACACCAGTTTTTCCATTTTCGGTAACGATCGCCACTGTAGGTACCATTAAAGCACCGCTAACTTGATTTCCCAGGAAAGTTAAATCCACATTCATTCCCGATCGCAACTCTTCTAAACCTGTAACTAATTCCACTCTCACTTGGAAAGAAGTAACATTTTGATCGACAATTGCTTCAGGAGCAATTAAGCGCACTTTTCCTTTAAAAACTCGCTCTGGATAAGCATCGGCGACAATTTCTACATCTTGTCCTTGTTTAATATTTCCGATATCTACTTCAGGAACTTTGGCGAGAATTTCTAAACCGCGTGCGATCGCAACTACCGAAGTTGAAGTTGCTGAAGCACTACTAGAAGCCGAAGTTGTTGGCGTAACAAAAGCCCCTACAGTAGCGTATCTTTGGGTAACAATTCCCTCAAAAGGAGCGCGGATAATCGTATCATTTAATTGCACTTGAATTTGTTGCACTCGCGCCTCAGCTTCTTTCACTCCTGCTGACGCTTGAGCAATATCTTCCGGGCGAGAACCTGCTATTAACAAATCTAAAGCTTTTTGTGCTTCTCTTACCGTCGCTTCTTTTTGAGCAATTACTTCTTGGCGAGTACCTTTTTGCAACATTTCCAAAGCTTCTTGTGCTTCTTGAACCGCTGCTTGACGTTGAGCAATTTCTGCTGGAGAAGTACCATTTTGTAATTGTACTAATCGCCGTTTTGCTTCTTCTAAATTCGCTGTGGCGCTACGATATTCGGAAATAACTTCTTGCAATCTATCCGCAGAAATTGCCCCTTGAGTTGCCAAACTTTGATTAGCTTTTAAACGTTGATTTGCTAAATCTAACCTAGCTTGGGCGGCTTGAACTTGGGCTTGAGTTTGGGCTATTTGTTGAGGATTACCAGTTTGCACCGCAGTTAATTGGGCTTTCGCTTGATCTAAGCGAAATCTCGCTTGGGCGATTTCTTCCGGGCGACTCCCGGCTCTGGCTTCTGCTAACTGGGCTTGGGCTTGTGATAATCTGGCTCTAGCTTGAGAAATCTCTTCCGGGCGATTTCCGGCGCGAATTTCTGCTAACTGAGCTTGGGCTTTTGCTAAGGCGGCTTTCGCTTGGGCTAGTTGCGCCTGAATGTCCGCGTTATCCATTCTGGCAATGATATCGCCTGCTTTTACTTTGTCGCCCTGTTCTACCATTAACTCAGCAATTCTTCCGGCAGTTTTCGGGCTGAGGTTAACGGTTTGGATTGGAACTACTGTACCGCTGGCAGTAATTCGTAGGGTGATTGTTTTGGCTTCCACTGGGACGGTTACTTGGGCTACATCGGTTTTCGGCGCTACCCTGTTCACCATGACATAAGTACCTGCTGAAGCACTTAATAGTCCAGCAGCAATTAATGCCGCAATCCAAGGGATTCGTTTGTCAGTTTTTTTGCCAATAATAGGAATTTGCATGATTTGAAATTATGTAATCGGGGAATTCTTCAGAAAATAAATATAAGCTCAGGGCGATCCCATAAGGCTTAAAAGTACCTTTTGTTAAAGGTTTTAGGCTTCATGTCGATCGTTAATTCTGGTCTTTTGTTAAGCATATCTGTATGTTTGAGTGAAAAATATACACTGGCGATCGGTTTACTTTACTATTCTTAATATTAACGAGTTTTGCCCGTCTAGCAGGATCGGTTTATGGGGTATTGCTTGGGCGATCGAATACAATTCCGGGTAGCGCATTGTTTGGCACCCTAGCAGTGTATATACATTAAAGACACCAGCAACTCAATTCAGGTTCAAATTTTATAACTCTGGTCAGACATTAAGAAAAGTTGGTTCCCTAGCCGAACTTGTCCGTAATAATGGAGTAAAGTATCGTTAAACTAAACTGACGACATCTTCTGACTTCGAGGCTGTACTGTGCCAACCAAACGCAAACCTTGGTTTCATCTTTTATTCATCTTCGGGATTTGGAGCGCGGCTGTACCAGCTTTTGGACAGGCGCTTGTTCCCCACGCGCTGCAACTGGACACCTCTGTGCTGGAGCAGCAAGGGTTGAGCTTAGCACAAGAAGCTACTCAGTTGGCTCAATTCCAACAATATGAATTAGCATTAACTCGCGCCCAACTAGCAACACAGCTTTCCCCCAAAAATTACCAAGCTTGGTTTCTGCTGGGTGGATTGTATGTGCAGAACAATCAGTTAGACAAAGCAATTGCGGCGCTCAAACAAGCTCAGTCTTTAAAGCCTGACGAAGCTGCCATTCTCTTTGCTATGGGTTCAGCATACTTTCAGCAGGAAAAATATGATGCGGCGATCGCGGCTTTAAAAGATGGCTTAAAAATTAAACCAAATTCTCCCGAAGCTTTATTTGATTTAGGAAATGCTTTTTACAAGTTAAGGCAATTTCCTCAAGCTTTGGACAGCTACCAAAAAGCTGTAAAAGCTGATGCTAAATTCTGGCCTGCAATTAACAACATTGGATTAGTTAAATATGAACAGGGTAATGTCGATGCCGCTATTGGGCAATGGCAAAGAGCTCTGACTATTGAAAAGGATGGTGTAGAACCTAAGCTAGCGATCGCAGTCGCCCTCTACAATAAAGGCGATCGGGAAAAAGCTTTAGCTTTAGGTGAAGCCGCTATTAAGAGTGACGATCGTTATGCCGATCTGGACTTTTTAAAGCAAAATCTTTGGGGCGATCGCTTAATTAGCGATACCCAAAAATTCCTTGCTACTCCTAGAATGCAAGCTACGATCGCTCAAGGTTCTGGGCCTCAATCCTCTGAACCTCAAAAAGCACCTCGCTAGAGGCAGCTTTGCAGGGTAGCTTCGCTGACGCTTTACGCTGGGACAAGAGGACTCTTGGGACAAGGGGACTCTTGGGACAAGGGGAATTTTACCTTCTGCCTGGGAGCCTTGAAGCCTTTCCCCTGCAAAAAAGCTTAACTTTACACTATAATTTGTTCGCTCGGTTTGAGTAAAGTTATTGCTGAATTGACATAAAAGTAGTACATAAGTACTATAAAACCTAAATTAGAATTACCCTCTTATGAATCAGACAGACAAAATAGTAATTAGTTGTTCGACATTTAAACTGGATAAATTGGAAACAGGAAAAAATAACTCAAATCCTCTCCCCTGCCCGCTGCTGGTTTGCTGCCCTAGAGAAGGAATGGTTCAGATAGGCTAGTGTAAGAGTGTCTGAGGTATTTATTAAGTTATGTTTTGAGAGTCTTTAGGCAGTAGAGCCATAATCTGATCTACGAATTCTTGATGATCGACCACTGGTTTAGAAATATAGCCATCGGCACCGCTTTGTTTGAGGAAGTTTTCCCGATCTCCCTCCATCGCGTGAACCGTTACCAAGATCACAGGCAATTTGGCAGTTTGAGGATCGGCCTTTAACATTTGGGTAATTTTAATCCCATCCACAGATTTACCTTGGTAACTGCTGTTCTGTAGAGAAACATCCATCAAAATTAAGTCAGCCTGACCAGTTTGGGCGATTTGCATTACTTCGTCTACATTTTCAGTCCCTTTAACTTCTAAACCACCCCGCTTAGTCAGAATCTTCGAGAAAACGCGGAGGTTAATTGGATCGTCTTCAACTATTAGAACAGTTTTCATTTTGGTTTCCTTTTCCCTAAATTCAGAATAAGACAGTATTGGCTATGCCGTTTGATACTACTGTGAAAATTGTTAATGGAGCACCCATCGATTATTTTTTCGTCATCATTAAGGAACATTGACTCATGGCAAAACAGTTAAACATACTCTCTTCAGGACAGATTATCACTACGGCTCTGCATACAGAGATGCAAAGGTCTTATCTTGAATATGCCATGAGTGTGATTGTCGGTCGAGCGCTACCAGATGTGCGAGATGGGTTAAAACCTGTACATCGACGCATCTTGTATGCGATGCACGAGTTGGGATTAACACCCGATCGACCTTACCGGAAATGTGCCCGTGTGGTAGGAGACGTTTTAGGTAAGTATCACCCTCACGGCGACCAAGCAGTTTATGATGCTTTGGTGCGAATGGTGCAGGATTTCTCCTGTCGTTATCCGTTGTTGGCAGGTCATGGAAATTTTGGTTCGGTAGATAATGACCCCCCAGCAGCGATGCGTTACACTGAAACACGCCTTGCACCAATTAGTCATGAGGCGATGTTGAGTGAAATTGGCGAAGCTACGGTTGATTTTATCCCTAATTTTGACAATTCCCAACAAGAACCTGTAGTTTTACCTGCTCAATTACCTATTCTATTACTTAACGGCTGCGCTGGGATTGCGGTGGGGATGGCGACTAATGTCCCACCACATAATTTAGGCGAGTTGGTAGATGGGTTAATTGCCTTAATTGATGATGCTAATCTCTCTGATGATAAGTTGCTGACGTTAATTCCGGGGCCTGATTTTCCCACTGGGGGCGAAATTGTGGGAATGGAGGGAACTCGCGAGGCTTATACTACTGGAAAGGGTACGATTACGGTGCGGGGAATTGCCAATATTGAGGAAATTCAAATTGGTAAAGGTCGTCAGCGCCAGAGGGGAACTACGCGCAGTGCGATCGTAGTGACTGAGTTACCTTTCCAAGTCAATAAGGCAGCTTGGATTGAAAAGATTGCTGAGTTAGTTAATCAGGGTAAAATTGAGGGGATTGCGGATATTCGGGATGAGAGCGATCGCGAAGGAATGCGCGTAGTAATCGAACTAAAACGCGATACTAACCCGCAAGAAGTTTTGGAACATTTATATAAACAAACGGCGCTGGCGACTAATTTTGGTGCCATTTTGTTAGCTTTGGTGGAAGGACAACCGAGACAGTTAACTTTGCGGGAAATTTTACAAGAGTTTCTCAGTTTCCGGGAACAAACTCTGACAAGACAATATAGGTATGAATTAGAACAAACGGAAAGACGTTTGCATTTAGTTGAAGGTTTAATTGCAGCTTTAGAAAATTTAGATGCGATTATTGAAATTCTGCGAAATGCGCCTGATGGATCGACGGCAAAAGTTACTTTTCAAAGTCGGTTTAATTTTAGCGATCGCCAATCTGATGCTATTTTAGCCATGCCTTTGCGTCGGTTAACTGGGTTAGAACGTCAACAATTACAACAGGAATTAAACGAACTTACGGAAAGGATTCAAAATTTACAGCGGTTGTTGAGCGATCGAAATGAATTACTCAAAGCTTTGAAAAAAGATTTGCGTTCTTTGAAAAAGAAATACTCCGATCCTCGACGCACTCGCATTTACAATCCCAAAGTCACTGCAACCGCAACCAAGAAAACTCCTGAAAAGGAAGATAAAACTCCTAGAGAACGCCGCCGAGATAAACCAAAAACCGAAGAGGCGGAAGGACAACTTTCTTTATTCACTCCCCTAACTTCTAGCACTCCTGAAGAAGCAAATTTAGAAATTACTTACAAAGGTTATATCAGGAGATTGTCCAAAAATGGCAGTAAAAATTTGAAATCTTCCGATGATGTAGTTGTAAAAACTTTCTCCACAACTACGGAAGCAGATTTAATTGTGGTTACAGGTAGCGGTAAAGCTTTCCCGGTGAAAGTTGGGGAAATCCCGCCGACTTCTGGACAAGCAAAAGGGACACCGTTAGTTAGTTTGTTACCGCAAGCGAAGGAAGTTCCCGAAACTTTGGCAGGATATTTTATTGCGCCTTCAGCAGAAGATTCGAGTAGTGTAGTTGTGGTGAGTCAGCAAGGAAGAATTAAGCGGTTAGTCAGTTCTGAATTTGCTAATTTAAGTCGTCGAGGTTTAACAGTTTTAAAACTGAAGGAAGATGACGCATTGTTGTTTGCTTTGCCGACAAATGAACGCGAAGAAATCGCTTTAGCAACCACTGGCGGACGCATTTTGCGCTTCTTACTCAACGAACAACAATTACCTGTAATGAGTCGCGGTGCTGGAGGTTTACAAGCATTAAGATTAGGTCGAAATGAAAAATTAATTAGTGCTGTTAGCCTCAATCAAGATGATAATTTGTTGCTAGTAACTCATTTAGGTTATGCCAAGCGATTACCAATTAGTGCGATTCGTTTAGCTAATTTAGGTGATATTGGTACGCAAGCTTTACAATATACTAGCAAATCAGATGCTTTAATTGGCATGATTGGAGTTATTCCCGAAACTAAAGCATTGCTGTTAACTGATACACAAAAAATGGTGAATTTAGCTGTGGAACGAATTCGTTTTTGGGGTAAGGATGGAACTGGCGATCGCATTAATAAACTCAAGGAAGAGGAGAAAGTTATAGATTTAGTAATAGTTGAGGGATGATGCGTATTCTGGCAATTGGTGATATTCATGGTTGTGCGATCGCCTTCGATCGTCTTCTTTCTTTAGTACAAATACAGCCAGAAGATCGAATCATTACTTTGGGTGATTATGTCGATCATGGCTTAGATTCAAAAGGAGTAATCGATCGATTAATTACTCTTTATGAAACGGGACAACTGGTAGCTTTACGCGGAAATCATGAGCAAATGATGCTTAATTCTCGTCACGATGGGAAAATATCGGGATGGTTGCAAATGGGTGGAAAGGCGACTCTATCTTCTTACTCAAGTTCTGAACAACTTAATTTGCTGGATATTCCTGATAGTCATTGGGATTTTTTAGCAAATAAATGTGTAAATTGGTATGAAACAGATAACCATTTATTCGTCCACGCTGATGCCGATCCGAATTTGCCATTAGCTGAACAACCTGAAATTATCCTATTTTGGGGATTAAGCGATCGTCCTTTGCCACACTTTTCTGGTAAAACTATTATTTACGGACACCAAAGTTTAGAAAGTGGTTTACCCTTGAATCTCGGTTATGCTATTTGCATTGATACTTTAGCTTATGAAACAGGTTGGTTAACTTGTTTAGATGTGGAAAGTGGTACAGTTTGGCAAGCAAATCAAATTGGTGAAACCCGCGAATTTTCAATTAATCAAATCACTTGAAAAGTAAGTTATAGGAATAAATTATGGCACAAGTTGTTTTAGAAAATGTCTATAAAAGCTTTTCCGAAACTAAAGGAATTACTGAATCGGAAGGGGAAAAAAAAGAAAATTCTCTCTCATCTACTCCCGTGTTACGCCGAATTAATTTGACGGTGGAAGACGGAGAGTTTATGGTATTGGTTGGCCCTTCTGGTTGTGGTAAAAGTACGTTATTGCGGCTAATTGCGGGATTGGAAGAATTAACCGGGGGGAATATTTGGGTGGGAGAAAGATTGGTGAACGATCTACCACCAAAAGAACGCGATATCGCAATGGTATTTCAAAATTACGCTCTCTATCCTCACATGACTGTTTATGATAATATCGCTTTTGGTTTGCGGCGAATGAACCGTAGCACAGGCATCTTGCCTGTAAATCCAGGGGAGAAATTTTCCCGATTTAAGGAAGATTTTTTAGTTAGAATAACTAAGTCTTTTCCGAAAGGTTTCCGTTACCTCTCAGCACGAGAGAAAGCTGTTCAGAAGCAAGTAAAAAATGTGGCGCAATTATTACAAATTGAGTCGCTTTTGTCGCGGTTGCCAAAACAACTTTCTGGGGGACAAAAACAACGGGTAGCATTGGGACGTGCGATCGCCAGAAATCCCCAAGTCTTTTTAATGGATGAACCTTTATCAAATTTAGATGCGAAATTAAGAGCGGAAACTCGCGCCCAAATTGTAAAATTACAAAGACAATTGGGAACTACTACTATTTATGTGACTCACGATCAAACTGAAGCGATGACTATGGGCGATCGCATTGCGGTAATGAATCAAGGTCAATTACAACAATTAGCGAAACCTTTAGAATTATACAACAGTCCCGCTAATATGTTTGTAGCGCAATTTATTGGTTCGCCACCAATGAATTTTATTCCCGTACAATTCCAAGCACCGCTGTTAATTATTCATCCCCAATTTCGTTTAACTTTACCCGAAGTTTGGGAATCTGCTTTGCGAAAGTACGATCGGCAATCCCTAATTTTAGGCATTCGTCCCGAACATTTTAGTTTAAGCGTTCCCGCACCAGAAAATTTACAAGTTGAAGTAGATTTAGTCGAAGCATTGGGAAATGAAACTTATTTATCAGTTCATTTGCTGGGTGTAACTAACCCAAATTTGACTTTACAAGTGCGAGTTCCACCGGAAAAACAAGTAAGTATAGGTGACAAAATATCGTTAGCGTTAGAAAGTAAAAAAATTCATTTATTTGACCCGGAGACAAACTTAGCAATATTTCCCATAAATTAATAAAATTTAAACTTTCTTGTGCAAAAGTAAAGAAATACTTTTATTGCATAACTTTTCTCAATGCTAATTGAAAATATTTCCTAAATATTGTAGTTTATAAATAGAAACAATAGAAATAAAGTAACTTAGACAATGACTTTATCAGAATTGAAACCGGGAAGTTTGGCGATCGTAGAAAGCGTACAACTTAGCCGTCACGGACAAGGATTAGCTAAACGCTTAGAAGCAATGGGAATTGTTCCTAATAGACCAATTAGAGTTTTACGGCAAGCTTGGTTCGGTGGTCCTTTGCATATTCGAGTCGGTTCTACCACCGAAATAGCTATTAGAAGAACCGAAGCCAAAATGGTATTAATTCAAACAATGGAAGATAAAAATTAAGCTGATAATTATTAAGTCGAGCTATCAATAAATTATTAAATTTATGCAGGGGAATTTATGAACTGTCATTCAGGTGCTACTGCTGTAAAAACCGCTAAAGCAGTAAAAAGAGTTGCGCTGATTGGAATGCCCAATACTGGAAAATCAACTTTATTTAATCGGTTGACAGGTGCAACAGCTTTTGTGGGAAATTGGCCTGGAGTGACGGTAGATTTATTACAAGCTAATGTCAATATTAATAACGAAACTGTAGAGTTTGTTGATTTACCAGGAATTTACGACCTCAACGGTTTTTCTGAGGATGAAAAAGTAGTTCAGCACTTTTTAGAAAACTTTGGCGTTGATTTAGTTATTGTCATTTTAAATGCTGCCCAAATTGACAGACAAATTCGTTTGGCTTTGCAAATAAAAGCTTTAGGGTTGCCAGCAATTATCATCCTGAATATGGCAGATGAAGCCAAGCATTATGGCGTAGAAATTCAGGTAAATGAGTTATCAAAACGCTTAGAATTACCAGTTTTTCTGATGAGTGCGAAATATGGCAGAGGATACGAAAGGGCGTATCGAGAAATTTGTCAACAATTAACAGAAAGCGTTACTACTAATAAAATTGATAATTTGAAAACTTGCTTATCTGAACAGGCGGATATTTCTGTTGAACAGATGGAAAATATTCTCACAGGTGCAGTACAAATGCCTTCGCAGATGGCGGTTAATATTACTCACCAGATCGATCGCATTTTGCTGCACCCAATCTTAGGTTTACCTTTGTTCTTCTTGGGAATGTTCGTGGTGTTTTGGGTAGTGTGGAATGTGGGATTACCTTCCCAAGACATCATGGATCAAATCACAGGTTGGTTACAAACTAATGCCATTGAACCATTAGTGAGTCCCTTACCTAAATTAGCACAAGATTTTATTATTAATGGACTTTGGGGCGGATTAGCAACTGTCGCTTCTTTTGTGCCATTACTTGTGTTGTTTTTCATGATTATGGCAGTTTTAGAAGATAGCGGTTATTTATCTCGTTCTGCCTATTTAATGGATGCTTTCATGGCAAAATTAGGGCTAGATGGGCGCAGTTTTGTCATGCAAATGATGGGATTTGGCTGCAATGTTCCAGCTTTAATGGGAACCAGAGTCATGCGTTCAAAAGCGCTACGACTATTAACAATGTTAGTAATTCCCTTTGCTTTGTGTGCCGCCAGATTGCAAGTTTTCGTATTTATTATTGCCATAGTTATTCCTAATGGTAACGGTGCTTTAGTATTATTTTCTTTGTATCTTCTGAGTTTTGTGGCTGCGATCGTCACCGCTGCACTTTTTCAAGGAGTATTCAAAAATGAAGAACCTTTTGTATTAGAATTACCTCCTTATCGAGTACCAACTTTAAAGCACGTCATTCTTAGAGGTTGGGGAGAAGTAAAACAGTTTGTAACTAGGGCTTCTAGTTTTATTACTTTAGGTTGTGTTGCTGTTTGGGTAGTGACAAATTTACCTCCAGGCGCAACAGGATTAAATACAATTGGTGGACAAATTGGGCAATTTTTGAGTCCACTTATGCACCCAATTGGCATCGATCCTTATTTAACTTTAGCTTTATTATTTGGCGTAATTGCTAAAGAAGTTGTGGTAGGTTCTTTAGCGGTAATTTACGGATTAGGTGCTGATGCAGTCACTAACCAAATTGCGGGAACAGTCACATTTATTCAAGCCTATAGCTTCTGTATTTTCTGTTTACTTTACACTCCTTGCTTAACCACAACAGTGACATTATTTAATGAAGCTAAATCCTGGAAATTTACTTTATTTGCTTTAGCTTATTCCTTTGGTTTAGCTTGGTTTGCTAGTTTTATATTTTATCAAAGTGCTTTAGCTTTAGGCTGGAGATAATCGGATTTGGATTTTCGGTTTTATGAAGAACCACAAAATCTATAGAGGAAATTATAAAACTCTCGAAATAGCGGGCATTTTCGTTGAACTTCATCACAATTAATTTCCCGTATTAGTTCAGGGGTATGTGTTCCTTTAGAAAAGCGTGGTTTGTTGCGATCGATCTCACTCAAAATGCTTGACTCAATTAACGCCTCTGATAGTTTTTCTTGACAACAATCTCTTTCCGAGTCATACTCACTAAATGATTCTGGCTGATCAAAAGGTATATTTTTTTGTGTACTCAGCCACCAACGCATACGTTCATGTCGTTTGTTACCTCGAAAATCGATATGTTTAGCAATTGAATTATCCCAATCTGCAATAATCCAAGCTTCCAGTTCCGGTGCAGCAAAACCAACAAATTTTTCTATGTCAGTACATCCTGGTATTGTTGCTATCTCTTCCAATATTTTTTGTTTTTGTATTTGGGAATCGCGGCAATCCAAATCATCAAAAACTAAAATTAGGTCGCATTTATTTGGTTCGTTTCTTAATGCAATAGGTAATTCCTCCTTTATTTGTTCTATCAAACTTTTGCCTGTTTTTCCATAGCTCGTTTTTTTATTGGATTTAGGGCCTGGTTTTTGACGAATTGGTGTTTTTATGTAAAATTCACACCCACGGAAATTATTCCTCAAAAATGGAATTAATCCTCTAACTTCAGCTTCACCGCCTCCAGCAAAAACCCATACTACCACGGCCATCCTCCCACAGTGGGATCGCCAACACGGTATAAATCACCTAATTGCCATCCCTGTTCGAGTTTTTCATTTAGCATTTCCCTAGAAAGATGTTTTATAGAAAAATGCGTTTGATCTTTTGAACAAAAACACATAACATTCTCTAACCGATCGGTAAAATGATCCAACAAATCAGGACTATGAGTAGTGATAATTATCTGAGTTCTTGTAGCAGCTTTTTTAATCCATTCAGCCAAAATTGGCATCCAAGAAACGTGCAATCCTAATTCAGGTTCATCTATCACTAATAATGAAGGCAGAAGCGGAGAATGTAATATAGTTGCCCAACACAACATTCTCACAGTTCCATCGGACATTTCATTAAGATAGAACGGTTCATTTATACCTTCAAAATACCATTCTACAGCGAGAGATAAGCGACCAGTACGCCCTGGCCTGACGCGACGAGTTTTTGGTAAAATTGACTTCATCGCTAAATTAAGGCTTTCCTCAAAGTCAATATTTTGGTTTAAGTTATCGATAACTAAAGCTAAGTTATATCCTGATGGTGATAAGTAAATATCACTTGGGCCTAGTTTAGGCTCTGCCGTTCTAATTTGATTTAAATCCATATTATTAGCATTGTAAAACTGCCATTTTGAAATAAATTCACTCAGTTGTCTTCTAATTCTGTAAAATGGCGTATTTTCAGGGGCTGATTGACTATTTTCAAGCAGTACCGGAATAGTGGATAGTCCCAACGAGTTCGTAGGTATATTATCTAGAGACTCGAAATGAGTTGCGATTTGACCAGGTTTATCGTAAACAGATACGACTCCTTGACCTAATTCTCTTTCATGCAATTTATAGTAATAAAAAGGTGGTCTAATTCTTCTTGTAGGAGAACCATTATATATAGAACTATCATATAAATCTTCCCCACTATATAAATATTCTTCAGAAATACTAGCTCTCCCTTTTTGTTGCTCGGTATAAAGTTTTAATTCAAGAATTACGCTATCTCGTTGAGGATTATTAGTTTGGGAAATTTGCGAAAAACAGTAATAAAATTCAACTAATGCTGGACTTGCGACATTGCTATCTAATATTCTATTTCCACCTATTTTAGAAACTGCATCTTCAAAACTACTAACACCCCTGTTTTCATCGGGAATAGTTGTCAAACAATCTTTTATAAATTTCAAACAGCTAATAAAATTGCTCTTACCAGACCCGTTTGAGCCTATAAAAATATTGAGATTGTTTAGATAAACCTCTTCATCCAAACAAAGATTTTTATAATTTTTTGCGGCAAGGAAGCGAAGCTGTGGTTGATTCATAATATTTTAATTAAATCTGTATTTTTAAATTTTACAACTGATCATCTTTCTTTGGTGCTATAAAATCTGACCGCAAAGCAAAAAGGTTGATAACGAGCATTTTAGCTACCATTATCAACCTTTTTTTTATTAGTTAAGTAATAGATAGTGGTAATTTCCCATTACCAACTACCTACTACCCACTACCACCTTACTTAGTTTCCGAAAATTCAGCGTCGATTACATCATCGCCACCGCCGGAAGTTCCGGTAGAACTATCGCCACCAGGAGCAGCACCAGTACCGTCGCCACTAGGAGCAGCACCACCAGCTTGCTGATAGATATTGCTACCGATGCTGTACAGAGTTTGTTGTACTTCTGGCATCAATTTCTTGATTTGTTCGTCGTCTTCTTTCGCAACTGCATCTTTCAAGTCTTTAATTAAACCTTCCAGTTTAGACTTGTCAGCAGCGGGTACTTTGTCACCCAATTCTCCAAGTTGTTTTTCAGCTTGGTATGCTAAAGAATCGGCTTGGTTTTTGCGATCGATCTTCTCACGACGTTCCTTATCAGCAGAAGCATTTTGTTCAGCTTGTTTCACCATCTTTTCTACTTCATCTTTCGGTAAAGTAGAAGCGCCAGTGATGCTGATCGATTGAGCTTTACCAGTACCTTTATCCTTCGCAGTTACGTTCAAGATACCGTTAGCATCGATGTCGAAAATAACTTCGATTTGGGGAACACCACGAGGCGCTGGCGGAATACCATCTAAGCGGAAAGTACCCAGACTCTTGTTGTCGTTGGACATTTCCCGTTCCCCTTGGAGAACGTGAATTTCTACGTTAGTTTGTCCATCAACCGCAGTGGAGAACACTTCCGACTTCTTGGTAGGAATAGTAGTGTTGCGAGTGATAATCTTGGTCATTACACCACCAAGAGTTTCCACACCCAGAGACAGCGGAGTTACGTCTAGCAACAAGATACCGGAAGCACCAGCATCGCCTGAAAGTACACCAGCTTGAATCGCTGCACCAACTGCTACTACTTCATCAGGGTTAACGCTTTGGTTAGGTTCTTTACCCAACAACCGTCTCACCACTTCTTGCACAGCGGGGATACGAGTAGAACCACCAACTAGCACTACTTCATCGATCGCAGATTTGTCAATCTTGGCATCGCGAATTGCAGTTTCTACTGGAATGCGGCTGCGATCGATCAAATCAGAGCAAAGTTCCTCAAATTTCGCCCGTGTTAACGTCATTTCTAAGTGTTTCGGGCCATCTTGAGTCGCAGTGATGAAAGGCAGGTTGATTTCCGCTTGAGTCACGCTGGACAATTCAATTTTCGCCTTTTCTGCTGCTTCTGTCAGACGTTGCAAAGCTTGCTTGTCTTTGCGAAGATCGATACCTTCATCTTTGCGGAATGCTTCCGCTAAATAATCAACGATTTTCTTGTCGAAGTCGTCGCCACCCAGGTGAGTATCACCAGAAGTCGCCAACACTTCAAACACACCATCGCCAATTTCTAGGATGGAAACGTCGAAAGTACCACCACCCAAGTCAAATACCAGAATGGTTTCGTTAGCTTTCTTATCCAAACCGTAAGCTAAGGATGCAGCGGTAGGTTCGTTGATGATCCGCAGAACTTCAATCCCTGCAATCTTACCAGCGTCTTTAGTCGCTTGACGTTGGGAGTCGTTAAAGTAAGCAGGTACGGTAATTACAGCTTGAGTAACTGTTTCACCCAGATATTTGCTAGCGTCATCTACCAGCTTGCGAAGAACTTGTGCGGAGATTTCTTCGGGTGCAAACTGTTTGCCTTGTGCAGGACAATCTAATTTAACGTTTCCGTTGCCATCGCGCAGGACTTTATAGGAAACTTCTGTAGCTTCGTGAGTAATTTCTTCAAATTTACGTCCAATAAAGCGCTTCACGGAATAGAACGTATTTTCTGGGTTCATTACCGCTTGGCGCTTGGCGATTTGTCCGACTAAGCGATCGCCATTTTTAGCATAAGCTACAACCGAAGGTG
Organism: Floridaenema flaviceps BLCC-F50; assembly: GCF_041929275.2. Taxonomy (NCBI): domain Bacteria; kingdom Bacillati; phylum Cyanobacteriota; class Cyanophyceae; order Aerosakkonematales; family Aerosakkonemataceae; genus Floridanema; species Floridanema flaviceps. Next base: position 2,482,261 of record NZ_JBHFNR020000001.1, read on the forward strand.
TAGTCCGAAAACCCTCTGCGTTGGCGATGACTGTGGGTTTACCACCTTCCATTACAGCCACACAGGAGTTAGTCGTACCTAAGTCAATTCCAACAACTTTTGCCATAAGAGTGTTCGGTTTCCAATCTAACTACAAAATTTACTAGGCTCGATTGATTAGTTAAATCGAGAGCAAGACAGCACTGCTAACTGCACCAACCGAGCCCTTTCACCAACTTTGTTCAACTTGTATATTGTTCTGCACAACACAGAACTCTTTTCTATACTCAGCGGCGATCGGGGTGATTATGAAGGCGAGGTTTCCGAACCTTTAAAGGACGGTTGCCTTTCGGGAGGTTTTTTCGTAGCTGCTTGGTGCTGCCACTAATCAATACTTTAAGCAATTCCACCCATTCCGCGATTGGTGCGAACCGTAATTAAATAGTTGTATTTGCCGTCTTTTTGCAGAAAGGCTCCAGGGCTCCAAGGCAGAAGGCTCCAAGGGAAGAAAGGCAGAATAATTATCTAAAATTTAGCGAATTTTACTAAAGTGGGTAAGAAAAAAGACATTCAGCAAGTGGAAGCAGTTGCCAGAGAGTTCAATATGAATGAATCAGAAAGAAGAGATTTTGGAGATTTTATCGAAGAAGAAAAAGCCGCAGGCAATGTAGGAACCAAAAATGAACGTGGTGATTTTACTTACCAAGAATTACAACAGAAAGCGCGTGAATTTTTAGGTATAATTTAGCTAGTTACAATTAGAATTATGACTCCTAATTTAGTTCGTGAAGTAACCAAATTAACAGATATAAGGGAAATAGCAGAGATTACAATGAAGGTTTTTTTGCAAATCTGCTGGAAAGCAACCCTAACTTATGGAGATGAATTAAGCCTTCATATTGGCGCGAAGATTCCTTACTCACAAAAATCGATGGCTGGTAAAGAAAAAGGTGAGTGGATAGTAGGTACGAGAGGAACTCCTTGGCAACTTAAATCAGAAGGGGAAACGATCGCTAATTCTGAAGAAGATGCGGAAAATATTAGAGAGAAAATTAGAGCGATCGAGAACAATCATATTAGTTGGTTTGTCCCTACTCCAGAGTTAGGTTTTAATATGGGTTTTTCTAATGGATATGAATTGATACTTATCCCAGAAATTGAAGATGATTCTGGTTTACCATATTGGGAAATGTTTACTCCCGAAGCTATGGTTCTCAAAGTTGGGCCAAATGCTATATGGTCTTATACTTCAGTTTTGCATACAAGTGTAAGTAGTTAAATCTGCTATTACAGTTCAACTTCCTCTGATTTGATTGCTCGAATATAATTATTCTTCAGTCTATCATGCGACCTAAACGCGATTTAGTTTGACTCTTCAAAAAGAGACGAAAAGTTACGACGACCACTCACAACTCGCAAAATCTCAATACCATCACTCAGGACTCTGTAAAAAACAATATAACCTTCAAGGGACAATCCGCGAAGGTCTGGACGAATTTGTGCGTAGCTTTTCCCGCTATTTGGGAAAGCAACAAGTTGTTGACACTTGCGGTTAAATTCCCGGAAAAATCGCTCCCCTGCTTCTAGATTGTTTTCCGCAAAATAGTCAGCGATCGCGCTAAGATCTTCGCTAGCGAGAATGTTGATAACGTAGCGGCTCATTTTTGTGTCTGACGTGCTTGTTGGAACCGTTCTAGAACTTGGCTGACAAAAGTTTCGCCGTCAATGGGTGGTGTTTGATCTGAAACTGAGATTGCGGCATCAATTTTTTCTCGCACATCTTCAGTCCAGGCGGTATCGGCGCGATCGTATTCATCCAACAATCGCAAGGCAATTTCTAGGATTTCTTGAGCCGATCGGTATTTCCCAGCTTGCAGCTTACTTTGAATAAAACGTTCTTGTTCAGCAGTGAGACTGATACTCATTTAAATACAAAAACTTTCTAGAAGTCGTCTCTATCATATCTCAAGAAGAAAGCAGGGCGTTAACATTCCCAAAATTCAGGCGTTGTAAAATGCTTTAAATCTGGCGGCATTTTCCTTATTTTGAGTAACTCAATATAATAAAATCATGGACTTATACAGCTAGTCTTACTACTTTAATAACTTTTTTCCAGATGTACAACAGGTGTTGGCATTTGCAGAACTTATCTTATCCTTTAGATAGCAGTAAGACCCTTTAATACCAGGCGCATCACTACGCTTGTCATATGTGTACGCAACACAACTTGTATTTTTTTCACATCTCTTTGAACATTCATCAGCATTTTCTACTGGGAAGTTAGCAAGATCACCACCATAAAAGTCTGTATCTTCCAACCTAGTCATTTCTACACGCTTAAATGAATTGGCAAAAGGGTTACGGTCTCCCATTGCTATTAGGAGAAGAGCAAGTCCCAATAAAATTGCTATCCCGCGCAAATATGGGTTTGAAATCTTTGTTGTTACCTCAGCACCAAGCATCTTAAAATTGCCCCCCACGATGCCAATAAAAATCAAAACTGCTCCAACAACTAATAAGGTCTGCTCCATAATATACCTCAATAAAAATTTGCACCCTTGTTAAGAGCACTTTATTTCATTATTTGGTAGGCGTTTGAGCCAATTAACTGCAAATTTTACATTGCTATTCAACAACTGAAAAGCCCAAAAAGTTGGAAAAAGTTGGATCTTTCTCAAAGTTTGAAATGCCAACCGGAAAAAAAAGTTGCAAAAAGTGGGAAAAAGTTGGTTATAGTAACCATAGTTACTCAATCTATCCACCTATGGACATTCCTCAATTATTGCAATTTGTTGATGAAGCTGTCTATGCCAAAACAAACAAACATTTAAATGACTTGCAACGGAGGATTATCACAGGGATACTAAATGGTCAAAAGTATGCTGATGTTTCTGAAACTTATGGTTATAGCGCCCAGCACGTTAAAAAATCCAGCCACGAACTTTTGCAAATGTTATCTGAGGTCTTAGGAGAAAAAGTTAATAAAAGTAATCTTGAATCTGTGTTAGAACGGCAAATAAATGTAAATATAACTTTTGGTAATAAAAACACTCGCAATAAAAACGCTGTAAATATAGGCTCCATCAAAAGTTGCCCTGTTCCCTCGATTCCCATTTCAGAAAAAAGTGATTGTGAAACTACTAATTTTCAGCAACAAACCCAGAATCAAACTAAGATTGAAACAATAGAGAAATTACGTAATTTTGGCTTAAGCGACGAGCAAATTGCAGAAGCGTTAGACATACCTTTGGATGTAGTTAATCAGATTGACTTGGATGAGTGAATCTGCCAATATTTCAACTAAATTACTTATTTTATTCATCTTCAACGACACGCTGTTCATACTCGGAAATAATGTTCGTAATTTCATCTGCTGCAATATCTACTTGTTCAGATTTGGTATAAATAGTCAGCAGAACTATACCTTTTGCTGTTTTGACATAATAAATCAGACGATAACCACCACTTTTACCCTTTTGAATGTCGCTATTTCTGACTCTCAGTTTAAAGACTTCATAACCAATCCCAGATATTTTATCTCCTGGCAATTCCCCCTGTTCAAGTTGTTCGATTACGGGTTGTATATCGTTACGAATACTGCGATATTTTTTGGCAAGGTTGCGTAAATTACGCTTGAATGTTGGTGCAAATTCAACTTGAATAAAAGGTAGATCAGACATCATCAATACCTTCCCAAAGTTGGGCGACTGGAATAGTTTGTCCGGTCATTGCTTCCTGCCAAGCTTGACGGAAATCTGCTAAAATTTCTTCTTTGGATCGATCGTCCTCATTTATTTCTTCTGCTTCAGGAATTAGGACAATTACTTCAACGCGACTATTTTTATCTGTGATAATAGGGCGATCTAAAGTAATTTGCCCCTCTTCATTGATAGTAGCCATAACTTTAATTGCTTTCATTGCTCCTCCAAATCAGTTTTCAGGTATGAATATGAATAATTTATTCATTATATTTTGGATCTGACACGCTGGCTGAAACCGTTCTAGAACTTGGCTGACAAAAGTTTCGCCTATAGCATCTACTATCTGGGCTTACCAAGTAACTCTTAATCTATTCTTAATTTGATTATGCTATCTAAATGCGATCGCATGGAAGCCCATCAATTGAAAAAAACTCCGCAATTAAGGGCTTTACGCTCTTGGTAGCTGACTGTAGGGTGCGTTAATGCAACATGACGCACCATTCCTGTTATAATCCGGTTTTGTGCAAAAGTAGAGCAAGAGATCGATCGCCAAAAGTAAACTTAACAAGCAAATCTTTCATTGCCTAGTTTGTCCCACTCTTGAACACACCAACCAAACTGATAATTAAGCTAGAAATAGTATATTTACTTAGCCATTAATTCCCCAAACTGACGGGAATTATAACAGAAACAACTAAAAAACTGCTGAATGTCAGTGATAAATTCATCGAATTTTATATAGAGTCGCTGCTTGTTCTGCTGGATTGTTAGCTGCTACAGTATCATTAACGTTAGCTAGCCAAGCTCAAGCAATTACCTTCTCTGGCAGTTCCTCTGGTGAATGGGGATTGCCTGCTAATCCTTCTGGAAGTACTGTTATTTCAAGTCAAAATGGTGGGACAAACAATCGTCTTTCTTGGGGGCGGATAGATTCATGTGGGGGGGGTTGTACACCATTCAATAATTACGTTCAATATGACAATGTAAGTTTTAACGCCGAAGTAGATACTCTGTTTAATATCGGCAATTTCAGTTACCGCAATGGCTCTACCTGGGATGCTTTCAATGGTGACTTTCCTCTAAACTTATCTCTATCTTTGACCAATCCTTTCAGCAGTAGCAGGGATTTTAACTTCTTGTTCAATATCTTTAACACGCCGAATGTTACTGGCAATGCGGTTCTGGATGGTGACAGGCTACGTTTTTCTACTGCTGGGCTCTCCAATGAAACTTTTAACTACGATGGTGTAGATTATACTCTGGAGTTAGTTGGTTTTTCTTCGGATGGTGGTCGGACGATCGTCAGTGAGTTTAACTCTCCAGAAGGTTCTATTGCTACAGCATCCTTGTACGGTAAAATTACAGCTTTTACGCCACCAACACAGCAAAGTGTTCCTGAGCCTGGAACTATAATTGCTCTGTCTGCGTTAGGTATTTACTCTGTTTTCCGTTATCGGACTCAGAAAGCTCATTAAGTTAGAGCTTGACTAATCATCAGTTTTCATCAATGTCAACTAAGATGCACCGTATCTTTCCTGGGAAAGTACGGCTATTTTTTTATTGCTATTGGTTTAAATTGGGATAATTACGTAGGACTTGCCAACTTCAAAGCTGACCAAATTAATTTTACAAATTGACTACATACTTTCCCGGAAAAATTTGGTTAAAATTCTCAGTATAATTTCAGATTAATTCCTATATAATCAGTGAATACTCTCAAAAATATTCCGGCTTTTAGCCCACAATAAATTCTCATTTAAAAAGGGGAATAATACCAATCATTTATTTAAAAATCAACTGTATAAATGTATATTTCATAGAAAAATTACAAGTGTTTATTGTGAGTGATAAAGCTGGAAACTCTTAATACAGAAGAGTTTTATGCGAATTATGATTCCTTTATAAACGTCAATACTTAATCTGCTGTATATTTTTTCAATAAAGATTAGCTGAAAAGGATGACACTGCTTGTAGGGGTATGGCAATCTGTTTTTAGTGATGAATTCAGATGAGTGCAACGCTACCACAATAAGAAAGTTTTAAAAATATTGATGGGTAGTTTCTACCAATACAAAAGTTATCACGCATCGGCCTTCTAGATTATCACCACTGTCAACCTTTACTCGTTTGGAGAAATTGAAAAAATGGCTATTTCAACTATGATGAAAAAGTTATCTATGGCTACCGCAGGTGCAGCAGTTGTTGCTTTGGGAGTAGTTGGTTCAGCTCAGGCTGCTACTTTTAGGGAATCTGGTGATGCAGGTCAGACTTTAGATACTGCCCAAAATGTTGGTGGAGGAATTACGCAGATTCTTGGTAATTATCAAAATAGTAACGCCGATCTTTTTAGCTTCTTGTGGAACGGTGGGGCATTTTCTGCTACAGCAAGTGCATCCTTTGACACTCAGCTATTTTTGTTTAATTCTGAAGGGCGAGGTGTAATTGCTAACGATGACGATATTTCTATTGGAGGTGGATCTCGGATTGCAACAACATTGTCACAAGGTCTATATTATCTAGGTATTTCAGGATATAATAACGACCCGGTTTCCAGAGGAGGAAGCATCTTCACAGATAATTGGTCTGGTGTGCAAACACCCACAGGATCAGGAGGTGCTTCTCCCCTGAGCGGCTGGACTGGTGGTGGAAGCAACGGCTCTTATCAGATAAATATTTCTGAGACGGCGAGTGTTCCTGAACCTGCTTCTACTTTAGGCTTGTTGGTGTTAGGTAGTCTAGGTGCAGGTTCGATGCTCAAGCGCAAACAGCAACAGAAAGCAACAGTAAAGGCATAATCCAATAACCTAAACCAATTCATCATCAGAAGGTTTAGGCTAACAGTTGCAACAAACCTGTCAAACTAATTAAAGTAGAATCCGTGTTTTCCCTGGAGAAAGCGCGGCTATTTTTTTATGGGGATGATTTGGTTGGGGTGTTTTTTGGGGCGATCCTCCTTCCCTGGATCTTCCCGATCGCGAACTTTGATGTGGTCAGTACGGAAATATACGGTGGCAAAATCTATGACTGCACTAAAACATTTATCAACAATTGTTGTAGGAACCGCAGTTTTTTTTGGTTCATCAAATATAGCTGAAGCAGGGTCGTTTTATGTTTCCACCAGTAGGGGACAAGTGGGAACTGTAGATCAATCTACGGGAGTGTTTACCCAGATTGGAAACGGCACAGGCCCCGCATTCACTGATATAGCTTTATCTAATGAAGGAAATCTTTTCGGTGTCACTGACAATAATTTATACAGTATCGAGAAAAATTCTGGGGTATCTTCTAACATCGGTTCCCTTGGGTTTTTTATGAATGGTTTAGGATTTAATACTAGTAACGAACTCTACGGGACTGGCGATTCAGGTTTCTATAAAATTAATCTGGCTACGGGTGCTGCATCTCTGGTGGCTAGTATCGCAGGTTTCAATAGCAGTGGTGATTTAGTTTACGATCGGCAAGCTAACAGATTTTTAGCTACATCAGGCGAACAGGGTAGCGATAGTTTATGGTCGATCGATCTCAACGGTGCTGCTACCAAGATTGGTAAGATTGGTTTCTTAGAAGTCTATGGCTTGGCTTTTGATGACGAAGGAAGTTTATTCGGCTATACATCTGACCGAAAACAAATAGCGATCGATTTAACCACAGGAACAGGTACTTTAAAACAAAACGTGACTGGACTAAACTCTCTGATCTGGGGTGCCGCTTCCCTACCATCATCGGGCCCAAAAACTTCGGTTCCAGAACCCAGTTCGGTGTTAAGTTTGCTAGGAATTGCTGGCTTGGTAGCGTCTCGCTGAAGCAGCGGCAAAAGGCAAAGCTAGGTTAATTCAACAGACACATCTAATATCTAAATCAGACAAATATCCATAAAGATGTCGTGTTTACCCAGAGGTAGACACGACTGATTTTTTTAGCCAGGATCGATCGCGTTCAGTGGTACGCTAAAGAATGGCATTGCTAAATGTTAAGACAATTCCCTTATTGAGATAGGCGCAAGCATGGTAGCCACCACAGAAAAGACAAATAGCGGGCGGATTACCCAAATTATTGGTCCCGTTGTAGACGTTGAGTTCCCCAGCGGTAAAATGCCGCAAATTTACAACGCCTTGAAAATCGAAGGCAAGAACGAAGCAGGACAAGATGTGTCCGTAACTTGCGAAGTACAACAGTTGTTGGGCGACAACCAAGTACGCGCTGTTTCCATGAGTACTACCGACGGTTTAATTCGTGGTATGGAAGCAGTAGATACTGGCGCTCCCATCAGTGTACCCGTTGGTGCTGGTACTCTGGGTCGCATTTTCAACGTATTGGGCGAACCTGTAGACAACTTAGGCCCTGTAAATACTACAGAAACTTCTCCTATTCACCGGGAAGCACCCAAGCTGGTTGACTTAGAAACCTCTCCTTCGGTTTTTGAAACTGGCATCAAAGTTGTAGACTTGTTAGCACCTTATCGTCGGGGTGGCAAAATTGGTCTGTTCGGTGGTGCAGGTGTAGGCAAAACCGTAATTATTCAAGAACTGATTAACAACATCGCTAAAGCTCATGGTGGTGTGTCAGTGTTTGGTGGTGTGGGCGAACGCACCCGTGAAGGTAACGACCTTTACAATGAATTCAAAGAATCTGGCGTTATTAACGAAAAAAATATCGGCGAGTCTAAGGTAGCGCTGGTATATGGTCAGATGAACGAGCCACCAGGAGCTAGAATGCGGGTGGGCTTGAGCGCTCTGACTATGGCAGAATACTTCCGGGATGTGAACAAGCAAGACGTGCTACTGTTCATTGATAATATCTTCCGGTTTGTGCAAGCTGGTTCGGAAGTGTCGGCACTTTTGGGACGGATGCCTTCTGCGGTAGGATATCAGCCAACTCTGGCAACGGAAATGGGTGAGTTGCAAGAACGCATCACTTCTACTAAGGAAGGTTCGATTACTTCGATTCAAGCGGTTTACGTACCAGCAGACGACTTAACCGATCCCGCACCTGCAACTACCTTTGCTCACTTGGACGCGACTACGGTATTATCTCGTGGTTTGGCATCTAAGGGGATTTATCCGGCTGTAGATCCGCTGGATTCTACTTCTACTATGTTGCAACCTAGTGTTGTCGGTCAAGAGCATTACACAACTGCTCGTGCCGTGCAATCAACTCTACAACGTTACAAGGAATTGCAAGATATTATTGCGATTCTAGGTTTGGATGAGTTGTCTGAAGATGACCGTTTGACTGTAGCACGGGCACGCAAGATTGAGCGTTTCTTGTCTCAACCCTTCTTTGTGGCAGAAGTGTTTACTGGTTCTCCTGGTAAGTATGTGAAGTTGGAAGATACCATTAAGGGTTTCCAACGCATTCTTTCTGGTGAGTTGGATGAGTTACCGGAGCAAGCTTTCTACATGGTTGGTACCATCGAAGAAGCGATCGCAAAAGGCGAAAAACTCAAAGCTAAGTAATTAGGATCTAGGGCAGGGAAAAATTATCTCTGCCCCGATCGGCAAAATCGAAATTCTAAAATCTAAAATCGCAAATCGAAATGACTTTAAAAGTTCGTGTGATTGCACCAGATAAAACTGTCTGGGATTCTGAAGCTGACGAAATTATTCTGCCGAGCACTACTGGACAAATCGGTATTTTAAGTGGTCACGCTCCACTTTTGACAGCTTTGGATACGGGAGTAATGCGTGTGCGCCCGGATAAAAACTGGGTGGCGATCGCTCTGATGGGCGGTTTTGCCGAAGTGGAAAATGATGAGGTGACGATTTTGGTTAATGGCGCAGAACGCAGCGATTCTATCGATCTAGAAAAAGCTCGGACTGCCTACAACCAAGCTCAAGAACGCTTTAATCAAGTACAAAATAGCGAAAATCGTCAGGAAAAAATTCAGGCTACCCAAGCTTTGAAAAAAGCTCGCGCTCGTTTTCAAGCTGCTGGTGGTATGGTTCAAGTTTAAACTTAAATCAAACCGGGTAGGGTGTGTCAGAGGATCGTAGCGATCGCCAAAGTCTGACGCACCCTATAAACTAACTATAAATAAAATCTCAATCTACCGCTTTAATCTTGATACTAAGATCGAGGAAAAATATCGCTTTTATCGGAAAAGTTTTGGTGATTTAGCTGAGTGGAATTCATTAGATGGTGGTCACAAAGAGGCTAAATTAATTGATATTGCCAATTCCAATAATCCAACTGCTAAAACCATTTTTCGTTTAATACAAAATTGTGTTGTTTATCAATGTCTGAGCTATGGAATAAGAATGTTATTGGAGGCAGACCTAGTAGATGATTCGTTTACATATTATTGCCGAAGGTCAAACAGAAGAAGAATTTGTTAACTCTATTTTGGCAGAACATTTAGCAAATTTTGATATAGTAACTGATGTTCATTGTATTAAGTTGGTGCAAATAAATAAAGTGATAATAGTTAGATGAGGATGGTGCGGGCAGGATGCCAGCACCACAAGAGTTATAGCTTTTTTGTGGGGCTGGCATCCTGCCTGCCTTACTTAAGTTTTGTTAGTACTTTTGCTAGTTCTTTATTTAAAATTTCATATCCTTTTTCATTTAAGTGTAAAGTGTCTTTGTAGTAATTATTTTTCTGGGTTTGATTTAAAAGCGAATAGCTATCAAAAATTATCACGTTCGGCGCTGGCAAAGAAGATATGTAAGAGTTTACCTCGACAACAGCCCGATCGATATCTGAAGACCAAAATGGTTTTCTCACCAGTGGTATTTCTCCTGACGGAATGATAGTTGTCAGGATAACTGTAGCACCTAAAGAACGCGATCGCTTGACAATCTCCTGAATGTTTGCTTTACAATTGGCAACTATGGTGGAATGGCGATCGGGAAACAACGGAATTGTTTTTAAATCGTTAATCCCAACTTGAACAAGTATAATTTGCGGACGCAAGGGTACAACTTGTTTTTCAAAACGTCCCAATACTTGAGTAGAAGTTTGACCGGAAATCCCCCCATTTATAGCGGAAAAACCCTTTATTTCTGTGGGTAATGTCCATTCTTGCGCTCGCGAATCACCAAAAAATATTACTTTTGTTTGAGAATCATTACTCGCATCAACTTCTCTAGAATTGCTTTTAATATATTCCAAACCTAGCGGATCTAAGGTAGTTTGATTTAGTAGTAAGTAATAATGTCTCGCTGCTATAAACAAAATTATATTGAGCGCCACTGATGCAATCAAAGCACTTACAGATAAGAGCAAGACTAAATGAAAAAATTTGGGGGATTTTTGCATAATCTATAGTAACTTCAAGGAAAATTAAGCTGGTGTTTTTCCAGTGTAGTATTCATTTCATTATAATGATAATACTTGCTCGTCTGGCGGACTTCTGGATCTCATCAAAGGAGAGAAATCGATGGAAAGTAAAGCACCACCAACCGCACCAGTACAACGGCGAACTCTGTTCAATATTTCTGATGAAATCAGTGAGTTAAGCAGTTTACTTGATGAGATAGAAGATGATGATGTGGAAAGCGAACAGTTAATTACTAGTTGGTTGGAAAATTTGGGGTCAGAACGCGATCGCAAATTAGACAACTACGCCGCTTTAATTGCGGAATTGGAAGCCAAAGCAGAAGTGAGGAAAAAAGAAGCCCAAAGATTAGCCAAATTAGCTGCTAGTGATGAAAAAAAAGCGGCTATGCTCAAAGAAAGACTTAAATGGTTTTTTGAAGTCAATAAATTAAAAACAGTGGAAACTGCGCGTTATAAATTATCTTTAACCAAAAGTGGTGGTAAACAACCTTTAATTTTAGATGATGCTATTTCTCCAACTGATTTACCGCAAAAATTTCAAAAAATCCACGTCGAAGCAGATAAAATGGCAATTAGAGCCGCTTTAGAAGCAGGAGAGGAATTAGATTTTGCTCATTTAGGCGATCGGAGTTCCAGTCTGAGAATCCGATAATCTACCCATACTTTTTCATATTTCCTTGTCTGTCAAAAAAACTGACTATCTTGCATATAACGCCTGGTTGGCTCAACTTCTCCTCCTTTCAAAGGAGTGGAAACTTTCAGCGGATCAGCTTGTACTGCTACTAATGCTTGACGCACAGCTGTAGTAATTTGCTCTTTCAGTTTAGTTTTCGCCCGTTCTTGTTGCCAATGCCAACCCTCTTCACTGGTAGCGTATAATGCAGGCAACCGATTTAGGGCATAAGCTACAACTTGTATTGGATCGATATATTTGAGCATCTTTGGTGGTAACTGTTGTAACTGATGCTCCACTTCCTGTACTACCATTGGTTCAATCGCATTACGATAAACCAAGCTCTTACTTGTGATTCTTTTCATCGGAAAACACTTAAATTAGGAAATGCTCAACAGAGTAACGTGAGAATTTTGATGTGCAATCAAACTTTACACAACTAACACCCTGACACCCCTAATCTAAAAATTCATCGGGGCTTTTAACTAAGTCAATCTATCAAAATTTCTTGGCTCGCATCTTAACCTATTTTTCCGACACCAGTCAATTCTCTATCAACAAATTTTTATATTAATTATTATCTAGACAGAGAGTAGTCATAATATCTTTAGATTGAAACAAACAGTTTTTCATGAAATGTTAAACAACTATTGTTGCAAAAATCGGTTGCCCATCTTCTACCGCAATAAGTATTTTTTTTCCCCAGTGCGATGATTACCTTCTAAATTATCCGAAGCAATATCCAAGTTGCCACGCCTTTTTAAGGGAGTTGTCACTTTCAAAGGATCTTTTTGCACAGCAGCAAAACCTTGACGTACTGCCATGATAATCTGGTTTTTCAGTTCAGTTCTTGCTTTAAGCTGCTGCCTACGCCATCCCTCCTCGCTAGTAGCATACAGTGAAGGCAGACGATTTAGTGCATAAGCAACCACTTGCGCTGGATTGATGTATTTGGCAAGATGGGGTGGCAGTTTCTCTATTTTTCGTTCCACCTCTTCTATTACTATTGCTTCCAAAACATTAATGTAAGTTAATGATTGATTCCGTGAGGTTGACGAGACTGTTTTCCTCCCGAACAGCTGTTCAGGCTTCTGAGATACCGATCTGTAATTGTCTGAGTTAAACGTCTTCATACAGTAACTATTCTCCAATTACTCAGCAGCAGTATTTTTACTTAAAGTGATACTTACGTATTACTTCTGATCTTAGCTTATTGATTTTATTTGTACCCGTACTTATGCCAACTAATTTTAATATAACTAGAGAATTTGCAGATTTCTCTTAATACGAAAAATCCTCTAGCCTTCAGGGAAAAGTCTGATTGGCTTTTCCGAAAACAGAAAATTAGATCGGTTTTTTTTCTGTTAGCACATCATTATTTTTAAAACTAAAATCCTACAACTAACATAGTTGCCTTGCTCAGTAACTCATCAATTTGAGATATGAGAACCGTTAGGGTGTGACGGGGGTCTTCTAGGGGAAGACAGATAAATGTTATTTTATAGCCAATTGGCAAGAGGTTAGAAGCTAATGGCGCAATTGGAAAACCAAAGGCAAACTCAGGGTGAAGACAACCCGCAAACCGCAGAAGAATTTCTGAGGGTGTTGACAGAGCAACTGCAAGACATTAAACAAAGTCTATTACAGGAGTTGCAGCAGGAAGTCCAGAAGCTACAAAGTGAGAGGTCTAGCTTAAATACTGAGATGGAGCAGATGCGATCGGACTATCAACAGCAGACCGCACAACAGCGAGTTTGGACGCAGCAGCTGGCTCAGATATTGGCTACTGGGCTGCAAGAAGAGTTAAGACAACAGCAACTTAATTTTTTAGCAGCTAATGCTTCCGGGTCAAGTGACAACCAAGACGAAAACTCTTACCAGCTACTTGCTGCCCTAAATTCTACGTTAAGTTCCACTTTAAGGGCTCTACAACAAGAGATCGACAGTTATCAAAGTAACTTCTCCCAACAGTTAGGTCGGATGCAAACCTTAGAACAGCAAGGGGAAGCTATTTTAGAGGCCCTAGTAACTCGCATTCGGCTGCAACTTCAGGAAACCTACCGACCAGAGAGAACTTCTTCTGTACCCAGAGTTACACCTGGTCGTCGTTCAACGGCTTTGCCCGGTCGTAGTAGTCAGCAACAGCAACCACCCGCAGTTGACCCAGCACCAACTGCCCCAGCTACTCCTACGACACCATCTCCCCAAGCGACAAATTTTAAATTAGGAGTGGTTTTAGTTTTAATTTCTTCTTTGATGTTTTCCTTACAAAACATCGTTGTCAGGGTGCTATTAAGGGAGCAAAATATCTTTGGCTTATTTAAAGTTGGTGGGTTTATTACTCCAAGCCCTGGTAACTCTTTATTCATTTTGTTGTTGCGAATGATCCTAGTCGCGCCCATCATGGCTTTTGTCGTCGCACCATTGTTTTATAACAATACATGGCGAGATATCAAACATCTGGGGCAGAAAAGTCAGTTTGGTAGACTCTTAAGCGTGATTGTGAGTGGTTTTTTTCTGTTCCTATCCCAATTTTTTATCTATATTGCTTTAGGAAATATCCCCACAGGAGTAGCAACAACAATTTTCTTTGTTTATCCGACAATTACCATTTTGCTGTCTTGGCTTATCTTCCGCGACAAACCAACATTTTTACTAGTTTTGGCAACAATTTCTATTTACATAGGAGGTTTCCTCACTATTCCTAGCTTCACCGCCGGGGCGAAAGGTAATGTTGGTTTGGGAGTAACAACAGCTATTTGTTCTGGTCTGGTTTTTGCCGTGTACATTGTGTTGATTAAAGTCAGTCGGATGCACCCAATTCCCTTTAGTGTGGTTAACTTTACCACAATTTTGTTTTTATCTGCGAGCGTCCTCCCATTTTTTGGATATCAAGTTAAGCCGACGATGTGGACTAGCTTATTAATTGGTACCTTAGTGTTAGCTACTACCACCCTTTCTGGTTATCTGTTCACCAACATGGGTGTCCCGTTGATCGGCCCTGCTTTAGCTTCCGTAGTTAGTGCTAGTGGCCCTGCTTTAACAACCATCTTAGCTTTCTTGATTATCCAAGAAAATTTGCAACTTTACCAAATTCTTGGTGTGATCTTAGTAACAGTTTGGGTAATTGGTATTAGTGCCCAAAATTTAAAGCCCAAAAATCCCCCAACTCAACCTGCTGCAAATAAGTAAACTTGCAAAAATTTGAACTTTTACTATTAAGGACTGAGTGTTAATTCACTCAGTCCTTAACTTTTCAAATGTCGAGCGAGTTAATCTTCCCTATACAGCAGGTGCAGGGATGTTAGGCACGAGCAATCAATTGAGCATTTCAATCGATAATTAAATTCCTGCGCCTAACGCACCCTACAGACTGAACGGAGAGGGAGGGATTCGAACCCTCGTTGAAGTTGCCCCCAAACAGCATTTCCAGTGCTGCGCCTTCAACCACTCGGCCACCTCTCCAAGGCTGTGCTTTGGTTTTTTTTCGCACCTAATTCACAAGCTTGTCTATCTTAGCATAAATTACAAAGAGAGTCTATCCCTCCGAGCGGTTTTTTTGTGAAGAGCAATTCTTCTCTGGCTCAATTTAAGATAGATTATGTCGCTCAAATGTTTGCAATGTCTCGCTTATATAAAATTCGGATTCACGATCGCCAACAGAACACCTATCATACCATCGAAGTTCCAGACGATCGCTACATCCTCCACAGCGCCGAAAACCAAGGTGTAGAATTACCATTCTCCTGTCGCAATGGCGCTTGTACCACTTGCGCGGTACGGGTGATTAAAGGCGACATCTATCAACCAGAAGCAATGGGACTATCCCTAGAATTACAGAAACAAGGTTACGCTCTCTTATGTGTGAGTTATGCTCGTTCTGACTTAGAAGTGGAAACACAAGATGAGGACGAAGTTTACGAACTCCAATTTGGTCGGTATTTTGGAAAAGGTAAAGTTAAAGTCGGTTTGCCTTTGGATGAAGACTAACACTGCCTATTTCTTTAGCCTGGTGACTGTTTGCTGTTTACTACTCTTGGGGGGTTGCCAGTCCAATAGTACTCCCCAAGGAGTAACATTGAAAGTAGAACGGATTGTCAGCGGACAAACCTTAGAAGTAATCGATCCGCAAAAACAAACTGATTCAGCTTTACGGGTGCAACTGATTGGCGTATCAGCACCAGACTTACGCCAAAGACCTTGGGGAGAAACCGCTAGAGATAGATTACAGGAAATGATTGGCGACAAACCTGTATTGCTGGAATCTGACTTGGAACCAAAAGACCAATTCGATCGACAATTAGCATATATCTGGCAAGATGGTAAGCTATTGAATGAAGAATTACTCAGAGAAGGTTGGGCTTTATTTCGACCCCGATCGCTTAACCGTAAGTACGATCAGCGCCTAGAACGCGCTCAAGAGTACGCTAGAGTCATGGGATTAGGCATTTGGAGTCCAGATCAAGCCTTGCGTCTACCTCCAGAACAATTTCGGCAACAGTACAGATAATTAACGACTCAAAATTCCCTTGATTTCCTGACGATCGGAAGCCGAACCTGCATTAATCAGCACAGGCAAAAGTTTTTGCTCAAAACTACTTGCCCATTAGCGGGTTGATAGGGGATACTTCTATCCAAGGTTGTATATTTTTCTTAATAATTATCGAGTCCTAACTTCACTTAAATTAAAGATGAGTTCTCCAACCCCAGAACAGCTACAAACCTTTCTCGATATTGCCACAGAAGCCGCTCTTGCTGCGGGTGCCCTCTTACAATCCTATTTTGGTAACTTAGAAACAGTAGAAGAAAAAGGTCGTCCGGGAGACTTATTAACAGCCGCAGATAAAGCAGCCGAAGCCGTAATTTTGGAAATTTTACATCGCCACTTTCCTGACCACGCAATTTTAGCAGAAGAATCAGGACAGTTAGGAGAACAAGAAAACAAGTATTTATGGGCGATCGATCCTTTGGATGGGACAACTAACTTTGCCCATCAATATCCCTTTTTCTCCTCATCAATTGGACTTTTAATTGCAGGAATTCCTCAAGTAGGCGCAATTTTTGATCCTTTTCATAATGAACTATTTCGTGCCGCCAAAGGTTTAGGAGCAACTCGCAACCGTCGTCCCATCAGAGTTTCACAAACATCAGAACTAAGTAAAAGTTTATTAGTAACAGGTTTTGCTTACGATCGCCAGCAGACAAATGACAACAATTACGCCGAATTTTGTCACCTGACCCATATTACCCAAGGCGTGCGCCGTAGTGGA
The DNA here is from genome assembly GCF_041929275.2 of Floridaenema flaviceps BLCC-F50. Classification (NCBI taxonomy): domain Bacteria; kingdom Bacillati; phylum Cyanobacteriota; class Cyanophyceae; order Aerosakkonematales; family Aerosakkonemataceae; genus Floridanema; species Floridanema flaviceps. Next base: position 2,499,163 of record NZ_JBHFNR020000001.1, read on the forward strand.
TCGGCTTCCCTAGATTTGGCTCATGTAGCTTGTGGACGCTTAGATGGATACTGGGAAAGAGGTCTTTCTCCTTGGGATATTACCGCTGGGATAGTACTAGTAGAAGAAGCCGGAGGCAAAGTAACTGCTTATGATGGCAGTCCTTTACAGATAAATTCAGGAAGAATTTTAGCAACAAACGGTTGTATTCACAACAGTCTAATCACCGAACTTATGCAAGTGCATCCCTTGTCAGATTGGGGAAAACACTTAACAACAAATGTTTAATTTACACCTAATAAAAATAACATCAGAGATATTACATCCTTTGATGTTACGAAGTACACTAGATGTATAGAACAAAATTCTGGAACAGTAAATTATGGCACTTAATATTGAACAAGGATTATTCAAGTTTGACTGCACAGACCATCACGCAGTTTTAGGCGTACCATTGGATGCTACAGCTAACGAAGTCAGAAAAAGATATCTAAAAATTTCCCGTCGCCTGCATCCAGACAGCTGCACAGCTGACAGCGAAGCCAGCAAACAACAAGCCAGTCAGTTCTTCGCTAAATTAGTCAGTCCAGCTTATCAACAACTGTTTAACGATCAAAGTCGTGCCGAACATAACGTACTGCTAACCCGGATGGGAAAACGCCTAGTCCAAGAAAGAGAAAAAATAGACCTGCAAAGTGAACTAGCCAAACAGCTATACAAATCCACTAACTTGGAACATGAGTATAAAAGTGCATTGAATAAACTAATTGAAAAACAATATGAATCAATAGACCAAATTCTGCAAAATACAGCCCAAATCAGTGAATTGAATTTAGTTTACTTAGTACGGAAGTCTAGCCAAGGTCAAAATGCCAGTAAGCCTGCGGAAGTTACTAAAGTAGCAACTCCTGCTGTCACCACACCAGCAAAAACTAACCCAGCCGCAGCCACACCAGGTAAAGTACCCCCAACCCCAGTAGCGGAAAAGAAACCTGCTAAAGTAGAACCTTCTCCTGCCGAAACCTACTGCCGTCGTGCTCAAGAGTATATCGAAAAGAACTATCCCGCCAAAGCGATCTTAGAATTGAGAGATGCGATGAAGATGGAGCCGAAAAGTAGTCGCGTTCATGCTTTAATGGCAATGGCTTACTTAAATCAAGAGCAGTTGAAAATGGCGAAAATTCATTTAGAAAGCGCCTTACAATTTAATCCCGAAGAGCCAACAGCAATAGAAGTGAAAAAACGCATCGATTTAATCGAGAAACGTACTGGTGTGCGTACAGCAGCAGCAACTAAAAAGCCTGAAACAAAGGCTAGCGGCGGTTTATTTGGTTTGTTTGGTGGGAAGAAGAAGTAATGGTACATCAACCACCTGCGGGGGCAAGGGATTTATTGCCCCTCGACGTTACTCAAAAACAATGGATTGAAAACCGCTTACAGCAGGTTTATCATCGTTGCGGGTATCATCGGATTATTACCTCCACAATAGAGCGGTTGGATACTTTAATGGCAGGTGGTGCCATCAACCGCTCCACAGTATTACAATTGCAAGCGGGAACCGAAGAAGAAAGTTTGGGACTGCGCCCGGAATTAACTGCTAGTATTGCCAGAACAGCAGTTACTCGCATGGCAGGAGTCAGTTATCCCCAGCGACTCTATTACAACGCTAATGTTTTTAGAAGGGCAGAGAAAGGTAGCTACAGCGGACAGCAAGAATTCTACCAAGCGGGAGTAGAATTAATTGGCGCAGGCGGGTTGCTGGCAGATGGGGAAATTTTACTGTTGCTGGCAGAATGTTTGTTTCAGTTAGGGTTGAGTGGTTGGCATTTGGTATTGGGTGAGGCAGGACTTACTCGTAGTTTGTTGGCACCTTTTCCGGGTAAGTTGCAGGAGAAAGTCAGACGAGCGATCGCACATCTCGATCGTGTAACCTTAGAAAATCTCCCCCTATCTGATGAGCTCAAAGAACACGCCCTGATGTTACTCGACTTACGGGGAAAACCAGCTGATGTCCTGCAAAAAGTCGCCAACTTAAAACTAGACCCTGCTGGAGAAGAAGCACTTAATAACCTTAAATCCCTAATAGACTTACTAGAACAAGGTTTGCCTAACTTAGCTGGACAAACAAACCTTACTTGCCAAGTCACACTCGACTTGAGCTTAATTCAAACATTCAACTATTACACAGGCATAGTATTTGAAGTCGTCGGCGAAACAGATACCGGAAAACATATTTTGGGACAAGGAGGACGTTACGATCGACTTTTAACCCTCTACCATCCCCAAGGAAACAGCGTTCCCGGTATTGGTTTTTCCTTAAATATTGAAGAGTTATACCAAGTTTTACTCCCCACCGGACAGTTACCCGCAGAAACACCCACTAGCGAATACTTAGTCGTTGCCCAAACACCCGCAGCTTTTGCCTCTGCTTTCGCTTACGCCCACAGTTTGCGCTCCTCAGCCGAATTAGTCAGAGTAGAATTAGACTTAGGAGGACGTGACGCAGAAGAAATTCGGGAATATGCCCGCCGTCGCTGCATCCCCAAAATTGCTTGGGTAAAAGAGTCCGGTTCCCCAACTCTAGAAACACTCTAACCCAAAAAGCATTACAATTCTTAATTGTTAGTTTAACCAAAAACTGCTAAACAAACTCGTCTGTCGAATTTACAAGAGAGAGAATGCCACACACAATTGTTACGAATACCTGCGAAGGCGTTGCTGACTGCGTAGACGCTTGTCCCGTAGCTTGCATCCATGAAGGCCCAGGCAAAAACGCCAAAGGCACAGATTGGTATTGGATAGACTTTACCACCTGCATTGATTGTGGTATCTGCCTGCAAGTATGCCCAGTAGAAGGTGCCATTGTTCCCGAAGAACGCCCAGAACTACAAAAAACACCGTAAGTTTGGGGACTCTTGACTCTTGACTAGGGATTAGGGACTGGGATTCCTTACAAATCCTGCATTTTCCGAATTAATTAGGTTTACCAATCAAAATAAGTACCTGAAAGCCAAAATCTCTAACAGGTCAATCCAAAATCTAAAATCTAAAATCTAAAATCGAATGAGTAACCCATTATTAGAAGTAGAAAATGTCTACGCAGGATATGTCAAAGACCTAGACATCCTGCAAGGAGTCAACTTTAAAATATACCCCGGCGAATTAGTCGCAGTCATCGGACCCAATGGTGCCGGAAAATCTACATTAGCCAAAACTATTTTTGGGTTACTCACTCCCCACCAAGGAAAAATTACCTTTAAAGGCGAAAACATTGGCGGGTTAAAATCAGATCAAATTGTGCAACGGGGAATGTGTTATGTACCCCAAATTGCTAATGTTTTCCCTACTTTAACAGTCGAAGAAAATTTGGAAATGGGGGCTTTTATTCGCAATGACTCCCTGCAACCATTAAAAGATAAAATTTACGCAACTTTCCCCGCTTTAGCTGACCGTCGCCGCCAACGGGCGGGAACTCTTTCCGGGGGACAAAGGCAAATGTTGGCAATGGGTAGGGCTTTAATGTTACAACCCAGTTTGCTGTTATTAGATGAACCTTCGGCGGCTTTGTCTCCCATTTTGGTTAATAATGTTTTTGAGCAAATTCGCCAAATTAATAGCGGCGGAACTGCGATCGTCCTCGTAGAACAAAACGCCCGCAAAGCTTTGGAAATGGCACATCGCGGTTATGTCTTGGAGGCAGGACGCGATCGCTTCACAGGCCCCGGCTCCGATCTCTTAAATGACCCCAAAGTAGGCGAACTTTATCTCGGTGTTAAAACTGTTCATTAAAGTTTTGTTAATTTTTTGTGACGACCCAATTTTGTTACTGGGGATACACCTTTGGTTTGCGCTAGGTGGTATATTTTAGAATAATGGGATGGTTGTAATTTTTTTATTTTGGCAAATCTCCGATTATATGAGAATCAAAACCTAATATAATAATATCAGGAAACAGCCCAAAAACAACATAAATTTTGCCAATTTAATGATTAAAATTCCTGCCGAACATCTACAAACGATTTGCACCCACGCCGAAAGAACTTATCCCGAAGAATGTTGCGGGATCGTATTAGGAAAAATAGGAGATGGAGAGAAAACAGTAGTGGAAGTTTGGGAGACACTAAACGCTTGGGAAGAAGAGAAATGGGCAGAGTTTCCGGCGAGTGGAGGAGTTAGGGGGAAAGAGAGGACATTTGCGATCGCACCACTAGACATCATCAAAGCACAAAAGGCAGCACGCGATCGACAATTGCAGATTGTAGGATTTTACCATTCGCACCCAGACCATCGGGCGATTCCTTCGGAAATGGATCGTGCGATCGCTTGGGCAGTGTACTCTTATATAATAGTCTCCGTGTCAAAAGGGAAAGCTCATGAAGTGAGAAGTTGGTGTTTAGACGAAGCGCATCAGTTTCAGGAAGAGGAACTTTTCACCAACGTTTAAGACAAAATGTAAAAACCACGAAGACACGGTAGCGCAGCGATTCGCGATAGCGAATTAGGACACGAAGGATACTTTTTTGATAAGATCTTAGATCTGCTTTTTGCTATAAAGATTGCCATGCTCAATCCTAATTTGGATCAAGTCCAATTATCCAAAGAAGAATACGAAAGATATTCCCGACACCTGATTTTACCGGAGGTAGGGCTAGAAGGGCAAAAACGCCTAAAAGCTGCCAGCGTCCTCTGCATCGGGACAGGTGGACTAGGTTCCCCATTACTGTTGTACCTAGCAGCAGCGGGAATTGGCAGACTGGGAATAGTTGACTTTGATATAGTCGATAGTTCCAACTTACAACGCCAAGTCATTCACGGCACCTCTTGGGTAGGAAAACCCAAAATTGAATCCGCCAAAAACCGGATTTTAGAAATTAACCCCAACTGTCAGGTTGATTTATACGAAACTCGCATTAGCGCCGAAAATGCCCTAGACATCGTTAAACCTTACGACATTGTGGTGGATGGAACAGATAACTTCCCCACCCGCTATTTAGTTAACGATGCTTGTGTATTGTTGGATAAACCAAACGTTTACGGTTCCATCTTCCGCTTTGAAGGACAAGCTACCGTATTTAACTATGAAGGTGGCCCAAACTACCGTGATTTGTACCCCGAACCCCCACCGCCAGGAATGGTTCCCTCCTGTGCAGAAGGCGGCGTTTTAGGGATTTTACCCGGAATTATTGGCGTAATTCAAGCCACAGAAACTATCAAAATTATCATCGGCAAAGGTACAACCTTAAATGGAAGATTGTTGCTGTTCAACGCATTGGAAATGAAATTCCGCGAGTTGAAACTGCGCCCAAATCCGATTCGTCCAGTAATTGAAAAACTGATAGACTACGAACAATTCTGCGGGATTACCCAAGCTAAAGCAGAGGAGGCGAAACAGCAGATGGAAATGTCAGAAATGACTGTCAAAGAATTAAAGCAACTGCTAGATAGTGGTGCTGATGACTTCGTTTTGATTGATGTTCGCAACCCCAATGAATACGATATCGCTAAAATTCCTGGTTCAGTTTTAGTGCCTTTGCCAGAAATTGAAAGTGGTCCCGGTGTGGAGAAAGTGAAAGAATTACTCAACGGTCATCGCTTAATAGCTCATTGTAAAATGGGTGGGCGATCGGCAAAAGCTTTGGGTATTTTGAAAGCAGCTGGAATCGAAGGCACTAACGTCAAAGGCGGCATCACCGCTTGGAGTCGCGAAGTCGATCGTTCCGTTCCTGAATATTAATAGGGGACTGGGGACTAGGAAAGATTTGAGTTGTAGGGGCGGGTTTAGTAAGTAACTTTTCTTTTTCACAGACAACCTTTCAACAAAACCCGCCCTTACAAAGTTTTTTTGCTTCCCTGTTTCCCCGCTTCCCTGCCCTCTACCTCTCAGAAAGAATTTAAAGTTTTATGACAAATTCCTTTCGGTGTTAACTTCTGCGGGAATAAGGGAATATTAGAAATAGGGAAGACAAGTGACAGTTCTTCTGCCCGGTCTTCCCCCAGGGATGAAATGATTTCGGGATAGCTGAGTATATTAAAGTCTATATTTCTTCATATTCTGCTGTAGGAATGCCTCTGTGCCTACAGCAGAATTATTGTTTTTAACCCACATCTTGCATCATTATCCAGGTAACAAATTTTATCGTTATTATACAGACACAACTTTTGCTAAAAATCCTTTATATCAAGGTTTTTCAGGCAAAAATTATAGATAATTTTTCTTAACTACTAAACTAATCTTTCTTTAGGTGCAAGTATTGTTATTGCTGTAGCTGCTAGACTGCCACCTTAGTTATAGATGAAGCAGTTGTTTAGTTATAATAAACCTCCTGTTCTGTCAAGGTCACTAAGGCTGGAAATTTTAGATAACATAGTATTAGTAACTTTACTAGTATCCGCCAAAAGAAGCAGATGCGTAAACATACCTATATCTTTGAGTGTAGCGATCGCCTGAATAAGTAAATACCATTAACTGTGGTGCAAAAAAACGCATTTTGTCATAAGTAAACATACATAAAAATGTATGGGGATCAATTTAAATCATATCATATTAAGAGATTTTACGTAAAGGATCAGAAAATTTTAAATTATCCTAAAGATAGATGGATTCCATAATTGGACTCTTTAAACTATAAAAGTAATCAAATTCTCAGGTGTTGATCGAGCGGTGAGCAAACAAGGAGAGGAAATTGTTCCTATTAAACAAATCTCCCTTTGAGATAGTTAAAGGTAATAAAAACCAGGTATAAAAATACACTTTTGTTAATAGGTAAAATAGTCCTTTCCTAGAACAGTCAACTAAGAATTTGCAGCAATTTTTAAAAAAGTTTATCTAGGCGGTGAGTTAAGTTATGAAGCGACCAATGAGCAACTAATTTAGCAAGAAGATCACAAAGAATGGTCGGTTTCATTTACTCAATTTCATTTCATCCAGTTTATTTATCCAGCGATTTAATTTACAAAATTTTTGAAGAGAGGCAAATACAATGAATAACCGCAGTAACTCTTGTCCATTTTGTGGCAGTTCACTGCTGCGTCACATTCGCCATCAAGGTATTTATTGGTTTTGCAGCAGTTGTCATCAAGAAGTGCCTTCTCTGACTTCAATGGTGATGTCCCGTCGTGATAAAGTAGGACAGCAGTCACGTCCGCTCACGGCAGTGGGTTCCTAAAGTTTTGCTAGGTGCGGTACTTTACGGTCAAGAAGATTTACGTTTGGAATCAGTAGCAGATCCGATCGCTGATTCTGAGGAGATAATTATTCAAGTGGGAGTAGCAACCACCTGCGGTACCGACTTGAAAGTATGGCGCAGGGGTGGTCATGCTAAAATGTTGCGACCACCGACGCTATTCGGTCATGAAGCAGCAGGTAGAATTGTGGCGATCGGCAAAGATGTCCAAGGTTGGCAAATAGGCGATCGCGTAGTCGCCAACAACTCCGCTCCCTGCATGAATTGTTTCTTTTGTCAACGTCAAGAATATTCCCTTTGCCCGAATTTAACTTGGAATAATGGCACATTTGCCGAATATTTAAAGATTCCAGCACAAATAGTTAAACATAATTTATTACCAATTCCAGATGATTTACCCGATGCGTTAGCATCAATGACCGAACCTCTAGCTTGTGTATTGCATGGAGTGGCAAGGTCGAATATTAAACAAGGCGATCGCGTGGTAGTAATTGGAGATGGTGCGATCGGTTTAATGTTCGTCAGCGTCATTAGTCATTGGTCATTTGTCATTGGTGATATATCATCAGTCGAAAAGAAAGTTGAAGTAATGCTTTTTGGTGGGAACGATCGCAGATTGGAAATAGGCAAAAAATTAGGGGCAACTCAAACATTTAATCATCATCACATAACTGATATTCCCACAGTAGTTAAAGAACTAACAGAAGGATGGGGTGCGGATGTGGTGATTGAAGCTACAGGAGTTCCGGCAGTTTGGGAAAGTGCGATCGCTTGCGCTCGTCCCGGTGCTACCGTTAACCTATTCGGAGGTTGTCCGCGAGATACTACCATCACCGTGAATACAGAACAACTGCATTACAGCGAATTAACTATAAAAGGCGTTTTTCACAACACACCCAAATATGTGAGGGAAGCACTTGCACTCTTAGCAAGTCGCACCATACCCTTTGAACTACTCATTAGCGAACATCGTCCCCTCAAAGATTTAGAACAGGTGTTTCAAGATATGAAAAATCGTAAATCAATTAAAGTAGCAATGTTGCCGAATATGGCATCCTAGAGGCAAATCAAAAATCTATTTTGTGCTGACTTATGAAAGCTAAGGGTTTGTTAATGTTAGGGTTGGGAATAGCGATCGCCCTTTTTTGCGATCGGGCAAACGCCTTACCAGGACAGACAACAGCAGAAGTTGCCGCTTGGATCAAAGGAAATCCCACCCTAAGTCCCTATAGCGGACAAACACTACTAGTACACAGAACCGATACACCCGCCCAAAGATTCACCTTTGAAGCTTCCGTATTAGCACCAGGTTTAGCAACACCACCAGGAGATCCCGGCATTGTTCGCACCGAAAGAATCAACCTGTTTGACATGATTAACGGTGTCACCCCCAACCGTCTCCAAGAATCACTACGCATCATCTACGGGTTAGAGATTTACCAAGATTTCCAACAAGCGCGAGTAATTTACTCTTACCCAAATCCCGCAATGGTACAACAAGCACGCACCTTAACTTTACCCTTACAAGAAGCACTCAAAGGCGAACTAAGATTAGGATCGCGTTTTGCCTACTGGGTAGAATTTCCCCAACCCCAAGACGGTAAACCAATCATGGGCAAAATCACCATCTTACTCAAGAGTGACTTAGACAAACTAGAAGCACAACTCCGCAACCGTTAAGGGGAGATGGGGAGATGGGGGGATGGGGGGATGGGGGGAAAATAATTTAACTAACTACCTCTTCAACTCTTCTTTCCCGTTCCCTGTTCCCTGTTCCCTGTTGCCTTCTGCCTTAACTTTGCCAAGTACCGGAAAAAATACTTCTGACAGCGGCATCAATCCGGTTTAAATCTTCATTGAGCAAAAAAGGCCACTCAACCCCGGCACGAAGTCCCTTTTCGTACAGGCGACGACTCTCAAAACTCAGCAAATGCAAGGCATTCACTAATTCTTTGTCCAAATTGGTCTCATCCTTTAAAGCATCGAAAACCATTTTCAACGCTAATAATATAGATGTCTGCTGTCCTGGTACTGGTGACTTCTCCTGACTCAAGCGCATCAGAAAGTCGTCAGGATTTCGCTGGGTTTCCAGGGCAGTTCCCTGATTAATGAGGAAATTTCGGGCTGTTTTGTAATCCATTTTCTCGCTATTCCTTTCTGCCCAAATTTTACCCCCTGAGTGAGAGGGTTTATACTCATTCACCTTTAAAAATGGTTATAAGTTGGTTGTGAACGCTTGAGCGTTCTAGCACTCAAGTGCTGACAACAAACAAAAGAAAAGTTGGTTGTGAACGCTTGAGCGTTCTAGCACTCAAGTGCTGACAACAAACAAAAGAAAAGTTGGTTGTGAACGCTTGAGCGTTCTAGCACTCAAGTGCTGACAACAAACAAAAGAAAAGTTGGTTGTGAACGCTTGAGCGTTCTAGCACTCAAGTGCTGACAACAAACAAAAGAAAAGTTGGTTGTGAACGCTTGAGCGTTCTAGCACTCAAGTGCTGACAACAAACAAAAGAAAAGTTGGTTGTGAACGCTTGAGCGTTCTAGCACTCAAGTGCTGACAACAAACAAAAGAAAAGTTGGTTGTGAACGCTTGAGCGTTCTAGCACTCAAGTGCTGACAACAAACAAAAGAAAAGTTGGTTGTGAACGCTTGAGCGTTCTAGCACTCAAGTGCTCACAACGAACCTAAAATAATTTGTTGATTGCGGAACATTTGCCAAAATCAGTAAGTCAAATAAAACAAATAGATGAGATGTAAATGAAATAGTTAATGGTGTATTTCTCATGAAATTTAAATTCTTGACGCAAATTTTTCTATCTACTCTCGCTTTATCTAGCACTTTTGCTATAACAAATCCGGTAAAAGCTCAACAAACAGTACCAGCAGAAAGATTGCCAGCAGAAAGATATCCCGAAGAAAGTGTCACGCCCGATCGACAAACTGATTTAACAACTACCTTTGAATGTGTTACTGAAGGTAGAAGTTATGCCACAGTTGCCCGCAGAGGAGAAAGAGTTACTTCACCAATCCTTCTTTGGAGAACTTTCGAGTTTGGTAGTCAATATACTCCCGAAAATCGTTGTCGCCTGGTGTCCGATCGCTTAACCAGAGCAGTTGGTGAAAATGGCGGAAGATTAACTAATTTAGAACTAACAACTGGTAGAGTGAATAATTTACCCGTCATTTGTTACACCAATGGTGGGCAATCTGCTTGTAATTCCAGAAATTTACTCCTAACTTTGGATAGTCGCAATGCCAGCAACCCTAATGCAGCTTTGGATAATTTACTAAACTTTGGTGTTAGCGGTTCTGGTGCGCCAGTGGTTTCTTTTGCTCCTTCTTCAGGAATTAATCGTCGTCCATCTTCAACTCCAAAACGAGTTAGTTTGGAAAGAATTGTTAATGAAGCTTTTGAGGACAAATATGGCGACGCTCAAACACCTGTTGTGCGCCCACAACCGCCCGTTTCTCGCCCTCGACCTGGAAATAATGGTATTTAGGAATTGGTAATAGGTTGTGAGATTTCTACCACCAACAAACCTGGGAGGTTTTACACTTCCCAGGTTGGTCATTTTTTGGTATCTTAAAAATGTTATTTAGGGAATTAAACGCTTGTGGTGTGGTTGTTATTCTGGCTGTTTTCTCATCAATCTTTAGCTGTCAACTTGGGTGCGATCGCTTTTCTACCAACACCGTTAGTATCAGGAAATCCAGCCTATCTGGAAAATAAAAGCCATACTAAGTTTTCCCAAAACTTAGCAGTAAATAATGTTTCTATACCGGAAGTTGCTAGGCAAGTAACTGTGAGAATTTTCTCTAATTCCAGTGCTGGTTCTGGGGTAATTATTAGCCGCAAAGGACAAGTTTACACAGTCCTTACTTGCGATCATGTACTAAATGAAAAATCTAGTAATAATTATACAATTTTAACTTCAGATGGGCGTACTTATCCGGCTCAAAAGTTAACTTACCCTGAGTTTGGAGATGATGATTTAGCGATAGTACAATTTACTAGCCCGCAAATTTACCAAGTAGCAGAAATGCGAAATTCTGATGCTTTAGTAATGGGAGAAGCGGTATATGCGGCGGGTTTTCCTAATTGGTATTGGATTAATCCGAAAGCAATAGAAAGCACCCGTGATTGGGGAACTAGGGCTTTTCGGTTAACTAAAGGAACTTTGGAAATGATTTCCGATCGCTCGCTCCCCAGAGGTTATCAATTAGGCTACACTAACGAAGTAGAAAATGGCATGAGTGGTGGGCCAGTTTTAGATCAAAATGGGCGATTAATTGGCATTAATGGCAGATTGAAATTTCCCCCCCAAGGGATTGCTGTTTACAGATTTGCCGATGGTACAATGCCATCAGCAGCAGTTTTTCAAAGAATGGAATCCTTGAGTTGGGCAATCCCAATTGGTACTTTCCAGCGATTATTCAGGTAAGATTTTAAGATAATGGCAAGTAGCGTATTTGTCCTGACCATTCACCGTCATAGCTACATTCTGCTAATAGTAAAATGTCAGCAATGACGCGATCGCTATTCACCTCAACGCTAACAGCAAAGATTCCCGGCATCGCTAATCCGGCAGCAACTCTTTGATTAGCAAATTCAGTAATGGTTGTGACATCATGAGTCAAGAGAATTCTTCCCTCTTGACTAGCCCACTCTAGCAGTTTATCATCGTCTTTTACCGAAAAATTAATATCTTTAATCCAGAGAATATCTAATTCTGGTTGACGATTTTGTAACTCTTTAATGATGTGGTAATTAAAATTTTCGTCAGCGACAAATCGCAGCATATTCGATCATGAACTCCGACGTGCTAAAAGGCGATCGCGCACACCCTGATCGGCAAAATTAGCTTCATTTAGTTCACGAATTTCCCTAGCTTGTTCTTGCCGTTCTTGTAGATAAGCATCAACATAAGGGCGATGTCGTAAATAAAACACTATTGTCGCATACACATCAACTAATTGCAAAGATGGATATTGCGATGCAATTTCTAAGGCAGTTTTTCCTTGATTAAAAGTAACGACAATTGTGTCAAGAGTTACTCGCGTTCCTTTAACTCGCACTACTCGATCGTCACCAATTTCCAGGGGAACAGGTTCATCGGGGAAGGAAATAGACATAGTATTTAACTTAGAGGGTTTAGTTTTTAGAGTATACTTGCACTTAAGGTTATGGCTGTGATTTGACTCACAAGTAAAAATTAATGTGAGATTAGCAAAATATTGAATTGACGATCGGATTTTACCTAGTGAATCAGACATTAATATAGCACAGGTTAGCAGTGAAATTTTGGCGGCCTATTTACCAAGGAAAGAAAAGTGTTGTTGTGGTTAACTAGATGAATTGAAAATTACCATAGTTAGGTAAGTTTTATTCACGGGTAAATAATAGTAAAAGTAGTTCCTTTTCCCGGAATTGAATTAGTAGTAATTAACCCTCCTAGTTTATTCAATTCTGTACGAATTATGTCCTTGTTGGTCAAATTTGAACGGACGATCTCTGACGATTTCCAGATATTTTCCTAACTTATGGGCGGTTTTTTCAATGCTTTTGATATTTAGCACTTCTGCCCCAACTTTAAGTGACGCGACAGCACGCAGTATTTGATTTAGCGATTCCGCGTCTTTCGCCACTTGCAAATTTAGCAAACCTTTTTCAATTACATAAAGGTGGTCTTTGGCATTTTCGATAAACTCTTTGATGAATTCTTGTCGATCGTCTAGCTGCATAGTAAATTTTAATGCTGCAAAACCTTAAGAGATGTACATAATTTTACACTATTGTTGAATAAACAAAATTACTGTTTGCATCAACCCGACAATAAAACCTAAAATTCCGCCTAAATTGACGATCGCTTGCAATTCACTCCTCACAATTCCCTGAATAGCTAACTCTAAATCTTTGGGAGAAGTTGCTTGCACTCGTTGAATAATTACTTGGTCAATATTTAGAATCGGAATAATTTGTTCCACAATATTTTCTAAATCTCGCTCTAAGTAACGTTCTAAAACTAAAGCTAATTCCTTACTTACAACTGTCAAAGAAGAGTTGACAACGGGGGAATTTCGCAATCGATTTAAGATAATATGAGTAGTGCCTTCCCAGTTGATCGAATCACTTAAACCTTCCATTAATTCTACACCACGTTCTTGCACGTAACTGCGAATACTTTCGCGCATAGTTTTACGTAGTTGGCGCACTGTGGAAATAGGGAGATTTTGCAAAGATATATTTTGTAACCATTCTTGCAAGCGTTGTCTAACTGCAAAAGATTGAGTTAATTCAGATAACCTCTGATTTGCTTCTTCTTTTTCATCCAGACAATAAGTTCGCAAACGACTTAAAGTGTTTTTTAACCCGAATAAATTGGCAACTACCCAATAAGTTCCACTAGTTTCGCCGCGAAACTTTTCATCTATTAGTTGGATGTTGCGATCGGTCAGAAAATCAATTATCGCCACCCGCAATACTTCGGGAGGCAAAACTACCTGTAAAAGCCAATCAGCTAATTGATTTGCTTGTTGTTCGCTGAGTCTGAATTCTAATAAAATTTGGTCAAATATTTGATTTAATTGGGGTTCTAAAAAATCTTCCCGACGCGCTAAAACTTTTAGTAATCTGGGTAAAGATTGACCTAGTAAATCTCGCAGGATTCCGGCAATTACTTTCACAGTTTTATCTTCTTTATCTGCTGATTGCAGTTGATCTAAGGCTAACCGCAACAACCAGAGAATTACCCCTTGAACTCGTTCCGTTTCTAACAGACGGCGCGCTAACTTTTGTAATTCTTCGGGGGTTAATAGTGACCCCATGATCGTATCAGAAACTCGCTTTGCCAAGCGTTCCTGATTGGCGGGAATTAAACCTGGTGTAAAAGGTAACTTTCTCTTACCTATATATTTAGCTCTATAGGGACGAAACAGCATTTTAATGGCTATATCGTTGGTGAAATAGCCAATGATTGCACCAAGTATGGGAGGACTAATATAAAGCCAGAAATTAGAGAGATTCAACTGGGTGGTAATTGGTAATTGGTAGTTGGTAATTGGGGAGTTGGTGCAAAGTATGAGTTTTGACTGACTAGCCAACACCCCATTACTTTTATTTTATTTTGTAATTCGTAAAACTCCCATGATCCCACCAGCTATCTGATAATGAGTAGCATTGGTAAATCCGGCTTGATGAGCTAGGTTTACTTGCTGCTGACCTTGGGGAAATTTGTCTAAACTGGGGCTAATATAGGCGTATTCTTCAGTTAAGCCGAAGTGTTCAGCAGCAGTAACTACCACATTTTTAAGATACCACTGCTGGAAGTTTTGCATTACGGGATTATAAGGACGATGAAAGTCGAGAATTGCGGCAGTGGCTCCGGGTTTGAAAACGCGGTATAATTCACGCAGACATTGGGGAATGTCGGTGACGTTACGCAAACCATATCCCATTGTGGCGCAGTCAAAATGATTGTCGGGAAAGGGAAGTTGCAGAACATCTGCTTCTACCCAGTCGATCGCCAATGGTGGATAATGATTTTGGGTGCGTTGTTTGGCGATCGCTAACAATCCCGCAGAAAAGTCTACCCCAAACACTTGACCAGTATTTCCCACCTGACGCGCTAAAATCTGACTGAGATCGCCACTACCACAACACAAGTCGATACAAGTGTCGCCAGTTTTAGCTTGACTCCATTTCACCGTCATCAGTTTCCAAACTCGATGTTGTCCCAGACTTAACCAATCGTTGAGATTGTCGTAAACTGGAGCAATATTGTTGAAGATGGTTTGAATTTCACTCTTTCGATCGGTCATCATTAGGCAGCTTTGGTACTGGTGAGAACTAGTGCAACTTGTTGAGCACAAAGATGAATTAGTTTAATTTCATCTTCTCGCAGTTGGCAAGGACTTTTCCATTGCAAGGATAAAACTGCCATGACACGATCTCGGTAAATAATCGGCACTATAATATGTGCTTGAATACCGGATGCGGCGTAATGACTGACTTCTGACAAGTTAGCATCGGCGGGGACGTTTACCGATCCTTGTAATTGTTTGTTAGCGATCGCATCTTTAACTAATGGATCTTCTGCTAACCAATTTTCGCTCGGACTATCGGCACTGTAAATACCTTGAGCCGAATTTAAAGAATTGTTTTCTACTAGTTGCAAAATACAACCATCTGCGGCAAAATTTTCCCCAAAGGCGATCGCGATCGGTTCTAAAGTTTCTTCCACTTTTGTCGCTGCTTGGGCTACTTGAACTATAGTGGAAAGCAAAGCCATTTGTGCATTAGCACGACGCAGTTCTTCTGTCCGTTGTTTGAGTAATTCGTAAGTCTCGGTAGCACGTTGCACTACACCTTTGAGTTCTAAAGGGTCCCAAGGCTTAGTAATATATTTATATACTTGTCCAGAATTGATTGCATCTACCAAGTCTTCTATATCAGTGAATCCGGTGAGGATAATTCTTACAGTATCAGGAAATTGAGGAACAGTTTTACTTAAGAATTCTGTCCCTTTCATTTCTGGCATTCTTTGATCGGAGATAATAACAGCGACTTCGCCTTCAGTTGCTAATACTTCCAATGCCTGAATCCCACTTTCTGCTTTCAGGACTTGAAAATCTCGTCGGAAGGTACGATAAAGTAAATCCAAATTATCTGGTTCATCGTCTACAACCAACATTTTGGCTTTTTTACGTCTTTCTGAACTCATAAGTTGACGAAGTATACTTTCTAATTCTGGAACGGCATTTTCCATAAGACTTGAATCTAATTTTGGCAGTTAATGTAAAATTCGCGATCGCATATCTCTGAATCGTAACAATT
The DNA here is from genome assembly GCF_041929275.2 of Floridaenema flaviceps BLCC-F50. Classification (NCBI taxonomy): domain Bacteria; kingdom Bacillati; phylum Cyanobacteriota; class Cyanophyceae; order Aerosakkonematales; family Aerosakkonemataceae; genus Floridanema; species Floridanema flaviceps. The sequence goes on from NZ_JBHFNR020000001.1 coordinate 2,515,159, forward strand.
TTTGCAGTTAAACTAAGCGATCGTTCAAGGAAGTTCAGAATTTTTTAATTAACTGGCTCTGTTCTAAACTGGAATTTTAGCAAGTAGGGGCGAGTTTAGGAGATAATCTCATTACAGTAGAAGTATTAACCACAAAACCCGCCCCTACATTTACCATTTGTCATTATGACCGATCTCTCTTCAGATACTCCCAATCCTATCTCCCAACCAACTGATGTCGATGTCGATGGTTTGCTGCTGAGTCTCCGCCGCAAGCAAGGTTCTTGGGTAGAGTGGGGACAAGCTTGCCAAACTCTGCAAAAAGCAGGTTTAAGTTCCCAAAAAATCTTTGAGGAAACTGGTTTTGAACCGATTCACCAAAATCAGGTGATTGTAGCGGCTCAAGTATACCTTAGCATGGTGAATGCTGGTGTGTCGGAGCAGGTGCGATCGCATTACGAAAAAATCGGCAGCGACTCTTTGTACGAGTTTCGCATCCTCACCCAACCGGAAAGAGCAGCAGCAGCTACGTTTATGTTAACTCATGGGTTGAATTCTGAAGATGCCAAAGAAGTGGCAAAGGCGATGAAGGATTTTTCCCGCTTAAGAGTTCCGCCTACTGGGTTTAGCAATAATGCTGGTGATGCGGTAGCTTACCATTATTGGAGGTTAGCACGTCAACAGTCGGATTTACAAGAGCGATCGCGTTTGATTGCTAAAGGGTTAAGATTTGCTCAAACTGATAGTGCTAGGCAACAAGTAGAAAAGTTGCTAATTGATTTTAGCGTTACTCCCAAACGTCCGGCTCCGATTTTACCTTTTTACAGGTTGGAACTAGAAGAACAAATGCCTCGCTTGTTACCTATTGTCGGGAAAATGCCTGTGTCAGTGGCGGATTTAAAAGCGGTGCCTTTGGTTGAGGAAACAGGCCCTTTCCGCATGGTACAATTTTCCGGTCAAGGTGCTTGGGTAGCAGTTCCCGGTTGGCAAGTTTTGTTGAAGGCGGAAGATCCTGTGGCGCTTTTGTGCGATCGATCTTTGCTTCCTAATCAAGATCCTAATTTTAAGGAAGAGGTTTTGGTGGTGATCGATCGAAGTCAACGAGAATGGGACGATTCTAGTTATTTCGTCTTTGCACAAGGGGAAGATTTACAATTTCAATGGTTTGATGAGTCGCCAGAAGAAACTTTACTCGGTAAGCTGATTCTTATTTTGAATCCGAAGCGCATTTTAGATGAGGATTTGACTAAGGATGTTTGGCAAATTGATGAGTAGTTGTTTGTCATTGGTTATTTGTCATTTGTCTTTAGACTTCTGATAAATGTTCCTTTAGTACGCAGATGAATGCAGATGAACGCAGATGAACGCAGATGGTATATATAAGTTATCTGTTTTTGTCTGAGTTCTTTTTTTTTACCACAGATGAACACAGATGGTATATAGAGGTTATCGACTTTTGCCGTTAAAAGTTGATTTATACTCCCTCAGCATTTTCTAAGATTGTTCCTTCAATGTTCGCCCCTTCAAAAGTACTAATCCGAAGATCGGCGTTAGTAAAATCGGCACAATATAAGCAGACATACTCGAAGCTAACGCCATCACAATTAGCGCAACTAAAATTAGCAAAACTTAAATCAGAATGCGAGAAATCAACGTAACTTACATTAGCATCCCGAAAATTAGCATTTCTCAAAACAGCATATCTGATACAACTATACCCGCCAGGAGCGTTACCAAGTCCATTACTGCTATATTTCCCCGGATAGTTACTCATTTCAGGGGTTTGTTTGAATTTGGAAGAAAGACTTCTTTTGTAATTCCCGCTGAGATCGGCACCACTAAAGTTAACTTCACTGAGATCGGCGCGATCGAAATTAATTTCAGTTAAGATAGCACCACTGAGATCGACTCCATGAAGATCGACTCCAGCAAAATCTCTCTCCCCGTTAGCATATCGTTCTAACAATTCTTCAGCAGTCATTTTCCAAGACATAATTCAGCATTTATTAATTACACTTGTACTTTTGATATGGTACGCCGATTCGGTAATAAGTGGCTGCATCTTTGGTGCAGTTAGTTTGTGGGGAAATGGCTAATTTTTCTGGGTAGTTGTTTCTTTTTAATCCAGGTGCAACTACCCACAAGTTTAAAGGAAGTTTCGGCGCTTTGGGTAATTTAGCGAGACTTTCCCAAACACTCTGATAACCGGAAGTTGCTGATAAAAAGGCGAATTTCGGACAAGTTTCACCGTTATTTTGACAAAGTTTTGGCTGAAATTTGTCGATTCCTAATGCAAAACTTAGTCCTAATGCTATATCTTGTGTGTCTTTATATGCCATTACCACCATTAAAGGAATTGATGGTTCTTGCAGCATATTTTTTGCTACTCTTTGCGGATTATAAGGTTTTTCAAAGGCTAATCCGTTGACTACGAAAATACAACTAATTAATCCAGCTAATATTACGTAATTTATGGTCGATCGCCTTTTCTCCCCATCTCTCGCCACTAAACTAGCAGCTAATAATGCACAAAAACTCGGATAATAAACAAAATTATAACGCGGTACAACTGTAATATCTTTGCCTAAAATGTAAATAATAGCAAAGAATTCTAACAGCACAAAAATCGTAAAGCTTCCTAATGTTAAAGTCGCTAAATGTGTCTGCGGATTTCGCCAAAGTTGTTTGATTCCTTGAACTACTTGCCATCCGAACCAAATCCCAAAAATTAACATTAATATTCCCGCCGGAATAGCAACCCAAAGCGGTTGACTTTCTACTGGCAAAATTATTACCATTAATAGCCAACCTAGCAAAGTTTGAGCAAAAGGAATAATATGTTCTGGTTGGCGTATCCAGTCAGTTTCAGGACGGTTAGAATGTCCTAAAAATATGGGTAGCCAAGGTAAAAAGATAAGGAAAGGTAAAAGAGAAAAACTGGCAGAAATTAATAAATACTTGGCTTTTGCTTTAGTTTGAAAAACTAATACTATAAGTGTAGCAATTTCAGCAATAATGACTAAAATAAAAAAGTAGTGAACGTAAAGACCAATGCTATTAATTATTGCCCAACTTAGCCAAATTAATAACCGTCTTTGTTGTTTAAAAATATCTTGTTGAATTTGAATTAAGGTGATTAATGAAAGAGTAATTAAAAATAGTGGTAAAGTGTAATGTCTTGCTTCTTGGGAAAGGTAAACGGCGAAGGGAGAAACCGCCATTACAGCTGCACCAAATAAACCCGCAGTTTTGCTAAAGGCAATGCGATTGAGGTAATATATGGATACGATCGCACCAACCCCAAACAACGCCGGAAGCGATCGCAAAACCCAAACTAAACTATGTTTAACTGGACTATTTAAACCCGTCTCTACCCAAGCGTGCATTAAACAAAAAAACACAGGTGGATGAGTAGAATATTTAATGATATTTTGCGCTATTGCTGGACAATTAGTACCAGGATTTAATGTGAAAATTTCCCGAAAACTGGTTAAGGGTAACAAAACATCTAAAGGAATATTTTCGTAGGTTTTTCCCAGGCTAAATAAAGCGGTAATTACTTCATCTAGCCATAAGGATTTTAGTTCTAAATTCCAGAATCTTAAACTTGTTCCGGCGATGAGGGCGATCGCTAAACCCAGATAATGTCGAGAAAATTTCATTCCTTTACCTTGGCAAAATCGAAGGCGGTAAAGGTTTTCTCAGAAAAGTAGCAACTTCCTGCAATAACCACTCTTTTTCCAAAGGAGTTAAACCACTACCAAAACGATGAATCCGAACTCCTTCAATTAAAGCACAAGCTGTTGTTGTTTGCGGAGTTTTGTCTTTCCACTTCGCAATTAACTCATCTTCTGGACGAACAAAAGTATTTAGTTCTACCCTCTCAATATGCTTAGTTTTCCCTTGAATTTGATAGAACAAACCGAGAAAAGACCATTTTATTTTAAAGTTTTGGCGGTCAATTTCCAACTGTGTGCGCCCCAGTAATTTAAAAATAGTATCTTTCAGTTTGTTTAACCCAAACATCAACATAATAATCGAAAACAAGGGGAAAATCCAGAAGAATAAGCTAATAAAAGTGAAATGGTAGAAAGAAAACAGAAAATATGCTGCAATTAGCGACATCGAAGCCGTAATAAAATTATAAAAATCCCAGTATCCCCAACCTAGTCGCGGAATTTGCACAACTAACTTTCTTTCATTTTTAGTAAAGGTAATTCGACTACCAATGGGACGTTGACGTTTTGGTACGAGTACTCCTTGTCCTAGTAGTACACTTAAAGCTTCTTTAGCAGATAAAAATCGATCTTCTACTGCTGGTTCTAACAGTTTTTCTAACCAATCACCTAATTCTGTGGAAATTGTTGTTTGGGAACGAAAGTTAATTTTTAATTGCCGAGTCGGAAATTCTGAAGGCGATTTATGCGTCATTAAATATAACAAAGTTGCCCCTAAACCATACAAATCTGTAGCCGGATAACCTTGTCCGCGAAACTGTTCTGGTGCCATATAACCATAAGTGCCAACTACTGTACTTCCACCACTAAATGTGGTTTGGTAAGTGGTTTTTACTGCACCAAAATCTACTAAAAATATGCCTCCATCTTTACTCCGAATAATGTTTTGTGGTTTCAGATCGCGGTGAATAACTGGTGGTGTAAGTCCGTGTAAATAGGTGAGAATATCTAAAAGTTGGCTGGCTAATTGGCGAATTTCACTTTCTGTAGCGTGCCATCCGCTTTGAACTAAAGAATAAAGCGATCGCCCTTCTACCAATTCTTGCACTAAATAAAAGCTGTGATTGTTTGCCGTTTCTACCTGAAAATAATCTAAATATTTCGGTAAACAAGGATGGTTTAAATTGGACAAAACTCGCGCTTCTCTTTCAAAAAGTTCTACCGCTTTCCAGTCTCCTGCACGATTGAGAGATAGCGCTTTAATTGCTACCCTACTTTGGGTTGGCAAATCTTGGGCTTCGTAGGTTGTCCCCATTCCACCTTGTCCCAGGATATTCACAATCTGGTAACGTTGAGCGATAATTTCTTCTGGCTGGTGCAGCAGTTCCATAGATTTGTTTTGCTGAGGAGTTGTAAACGATTTTAATATCTCCGTCAATGGTAGAGTCACGTTATAAAATTTTACATTCATTAACCATTGACTTATAAAGAATTATGTGCTATTTGCTAGATGCAATGAAAAAACACAAAATTTTTCTGATAACATTCCCAATTTTAAGAAAGTTTCCTCAAAACTGCTAATGTAACTTCAACTGAGATCGAGTTCATTTCGTTTTGTGGTTAAAATTGATGAGTTAAAAAGAAGTAAAAAGTTACTTATTTGACGATAATTGAACTAAAATTTGGTGTAATAGTCTAATAGCAGAGAACGTCAACTATTAGCCGGAAAAGTTAGTCTTTAATATTAATTTTGCCTGAATGAACCCCAATATAGAACTAGCGCTACAAAAAATTAGAAATAGCCTGCGATCGGGACAAAGACAAATGGCAGACTGGCGATCGGGCCCTTTAGCGGTGTCAGCAGTTCCAGGTGCGGGAAAATCGACGGGAATGGCTGGTGCAGCGGCGATCGCGATCGCCCGTCACCAACTCCACAACCGCAAGCAATTAGTAGTTGTGACTTTCACCCGTTCCGCAGCCGCTAATATTAAAGCCAAAATCCGCGAATATTTACGGGAAAAATTATCTATACCCCAAACAGGTTTTGTAGTTCAAACTTTACATGGTTTAGCGTTAAATATTGCTACCCGTTATCCAGATTTATCCGGTTTAAATTTAGATAATCTCACAGTAGTTAATGCTAATCAAAGCCATCGTTTAATTCGCGCCGCAGTGGAAAAGTGGATTATTGATTATCCCCGACAGTTTCAAGTTTTATTAGAAGGTATACAATTTGATGGCGAAGAAACGGAAAGATTGCGCCGTCAGTCTGTGTTAAGAACGGAAGTTTTACCTGAGTTGGCGAAAACGGTAATTCATGAGGCGAAAAGTTCGGGTTATTTACCGGAAAAACTCTGGGAAATTAGCGAGAAATCAACTGATGGATATGGAATTTTGGCGATCGCAGCCCGACTCTACCAAAATTACCAAGATTTACTCAAATCTCGTGACTTTATCGACTACGATGAAATGATTTTATCAGCTTTAAGAGTTTTGGACAATCCCAGCGCCAGGAGAACTTTACAAAGTCAAGTATTTGCTGTTTTTGAAGATGAAGCCCAAGATTCTTCGCCTTTACAAACCAAACTTTTAGAAATTCTCTCCACAGATCCAAATAATCCCGAAGCACCACCAAATTTAGTCCGAGTTGGCGACCCAAATCAAGCGATTAATTCCACTTTTACCCCCGCAGATCCAATTTATTTTCGCCGTTTTTGCAATGATTGTGAAACCAAAAATTTATTAGCAACAATGGATCGGGCGGGTCGCAGTAGTCAAGTAATTATTAATGCGGCTAACTTCGTTTTAAGCTGGGTAAATAACTCGAAATTAGCGGGAACAGAACAACCTTTTCGCCCGCAAATGATTCTACCTGTGGATATAAACGATCCGCAACCTGATGCTAATCCTACCCCAGTTGGTCGAGGTGTAGAAATTTATCTTCCTAAAGATACTTACCAAAGTGTCAAGTTAATAGGTCAAAGAATTATTGAACTTTTTGCCGAATTTCCTCATGAACGTCGATCGGCAGCAGTGTTAGTAAGAACTAACGACCAAGGGCGATTTGTGCATCAACAATTAAAGCAAGAATTTGGCAGTCAAATCGAGATTTATGAAGTGGCAGAACGCGATCGACATTCTCACGTTCCCGCTGAAGTTTTATTTATGCTGCAATTTCTCGATCGCCCCCATTCCCCCGACTACTTAAAATCCGCCTTAGAAGTATTAGTCACCAGACAATTAATTCCCCCCCAAGATTTGAACGCCCTTGCTAGTTTACCAGAACAATTTCTCTATCCCAGTCCTCTCGATCCACCCCAATCAGAAGATGTCATAAAAGCCAGTAGTTTTTGTCGCAAATTACTCCGCGCCAGATTAGAATTACCCATTTTTCAAATGATTACTTTTTTGGCATTAGCATTAAATTACGACCAAACAGAACTAGCCACGGCTGACAAATTAGCCGAAAGAATAGCCAGACAAATCGCTGGTTCTCTGTCCATGAATAACATCCTCAATGCTTTAAGTGAAATTGTCAGTTCCGAAAGATTTGAACCAGTAGATACCGAAGCCAACGAAAGCCAATATACTCAACCGGGAAGATTAACAATAATCACAATGCACAAAGCCAAAGGGTTAGATTGGGATTATGTATTTCTGCCATTTTTACACGCAAATATGATTCCCGGAAACTTGCGAGTACCCGCCCCAGCGCAATTTTTAGGCAATTTTACATTAGCAGAAGTCGCCCGTGCCCAAATTCGCGCCAGCCTACATAATGAAGAAGCAGAATTACCAGAAATCATGGATGCTTGGGAACAAGCAGGGTATTTAAAAACAGCTGAAGAATGTCGTCTTTTATATGTAGCAATGACGAGAGCAAAACGATTATTATGGATGTCAGCTGCTCAAAAAGCACCTTTTATTTGGAGTAAACCGGAAAATTTACAAGATCAACTACCTTGCCCGATTTTGCCAGCTTTAATGAGTAAATTTCCCCGATCGGTAATAGGACTTACGCACTCAGATCCCCCAACCCCCTTACCAAGGGGGCTTTCTTAAATTCCCCCCTTGGTAAGGGGGGCTAGGGGGGATCGGGATTTCAGGCAAAGAGTGCGTAAGTCCTAAGTAATTTCTTGATCGATGATTTCCAATTAATTAATAGTTAAATCTAATTATTCAGTAAACAAGCTCGGATTTACATAAAAAAAATCTGCAATTTTTTTAGCTTGTTCTGGAGTCATTTTAGCTTGTCCTTGCACAATCTCATCAACCGCAGTTGTTGAACCTAACACAGCTTGTAAATCAGTTAGGCTTTTACCAGACTCTTCTAAAAGAAACAAAAGCATCGATCGCGGATTATTCGGCTGATTAAGCTGATAATATTCTTGTTCAAACTTTTCAATCAAAGTAACTAAAAGCTGATATAATTCATCTTCTTCAGGAGTCCGTTTTCGGTGCATTAAATCTTCGACAATAGCTAAAGCTTTCTCATTCTCTGCCTCAGTTTTTATGACTCTAGGAAGATAAGTAATTAGTAATTGTTTGTAATTCTCAGGATTAAAAGTAAGGGTCATTTTTCCATTGTTCCTCATCATACCCAGCATGGGTTAAGACATATAGAAATATTACATTTAGCAATTAATCAACCAAATTATGAGAAAATAAACAGGCAAAAGAAAAGTATCTTACCTTCCTTTTGCCTGAAACAGCTTTAGCCTTTCTTTGTCTATATTCTTTGTAGCATCTGAGCCAAACACTCAACTTCATCCAATTGGATCATCCAACTGGTTAATTTTGCAGCAACATCTCATTAGTAATTTTACAAGCCCGGTAAAACAGAAAATTGATAGTTGTTTGGGAAGGTGCTTTAAGAACACTTGACTCATACACAGAGAGTAAAAACTTAATTTCCTCCCTAGCAATCTGTCTCAACTGTGGCGAAAGTTCAGCAGCTAAAAAAGTGTAAGAGTCTACTGCTTCGGCTAACAAATCTAAAATTTCTTCTGGGGTAGCATCTTGATATTGCAACTCTCGTTCGGCTAAAACCCCTTGTAACTGGAAATTATCACCTGTTTCAGTCACGATTTTTGAATCGAGCAAATTTGTAATCATTTCAGGTAATTTGTTGACTCACGTTCAACTCCTTACTTTTAAATTAAAACTTGCTCTGGAAATAAGCCTCATGCTATAGATTCACCTAGTTGGGTGATTGACTAACAGCTTAAAAATTTTCTTGAATGGTTTTCAGGAATGCTTCCGAGTTGGCGATCGCACCAAACACACCACCCTGCATGGTAATCATTTTCAACGCCGCTAAATAATTGCCGTAGTCGGTTGCTCCGGTACAATCAGATAAGAGCAAGCATTCATATCCGCGATCGTTCGCTTCCCTCATCGTAGTATGCACGCAAACATCAGTAGTAATGCCAGTTAAAACAATATTTTGAATCCCTTTTTTTCTCAGCAATAAATCCAAATCTGTAGCGTAAAAACTGCCTTTACCTGGTTTATCAATAATCGTTTCTCCAGGTATTGGTGCAAGTTCGGGAATAATTTCCCATCCCGCCTCACCTCTAACTAATATTTTCCCACAAGGGCCACGATCGCCAATTCCTGCACCAATTTGACGACTCCGCCATTGCTTATTTTCAGGTAAATCAGATAGATCGCTTCGATGTCCTTCGCGAGTGTGCATGATGTGGAAATTCTTGGCGCGAAGTACTTCTAAAACTTTCTTAATTGGTGCGATTGGTGCTCTAGTTAAAGATAAATCGTAACCCATTTTATCCACATAACCACCAATACCACAGAAATCAGTTTGCATATCAATTACTAGCAAAACCGTATTTTCTGGACGTAAATCCCCATTGAAAGGAAAAGGATAAGGTTCAGATTCTACAAAACATCCCATATTTAGCACAAATTAATCATCAATTAAGATGTACAAGATTATCATCACATTGTTGGTATCAAAAACCACCTTTTCCCAAGTAAATTAATGTAATGGCAAAGCAATTACAAACTCTACTCCCTTTCCGGCTACAGAATTACAAGTTAATTGACCTCCATGTTTTTCTACTACAATTTGATGACTAATAGATAACCCTAAACCAGTGCCTTTCCCCAAGGGTTTAGTAGTAAATAAAGGCTCAAAAAGATGAGCTTGGGCTTCTGGTAACATTCCAGGGCCATTATCATGAATCCGAATCAGTATTTGCTGTTCTTTTTCATTAGCTTCTGTGCTGATAATAATCCTACTGGGATTTCGTTCTAATTCTGCGTAAGAGTAAGCTTGACTATACTCATCAAAAGCATCAATGGCATTAGAAAGCAGATTCATAAACACCTGATTTAGTTGTCCAGCATAGCATTCTACTAAGGGCAAGTTCCCGTAGTCTTTGATAATGTCGATCGCCGGACGATTTTCATTAGCTTTGAGGCGATGCTTCAAAATCATTAACGTACTATCAATTCCTTCATGAATATTCACTGCTACTTTGGCACTAGTATCCGCTCGCGAAAAAATCCTTAAAGAAACGCTTATTTGATTAATTCTGTCAGTTCCAGTTTGCATAGAAGCTACTAAACTTGGTAAGTCTTCCACCAGAAAATCCAAATCAATTTCTTCAGCATGAGTTTCGATTTCCGCACCGGGATCGGGATATTTTTGTTGGTAAAGATGTAAGTGTTCTAGCAAATCTTCGATATATTTTTCTGCATGAGTCAGATTAACGGCAATAAAGTTAATCGGATTATTAATTTCGTGAGCCACCCCAGCAACTAATTGCCCAAGAGTAGACATTTTTTCTTTTTGTACTAGTTGCACTTGCGCTTTTTGCAAATCATACATGGCTTGAGTCAGTTCAGCCGTGCGTTCTTCTACCCGTTTCTCTAATTCCTCTGTCAGCTTTTGTAATCTAACTTCGACGGCAATTCTGTCTTTAATTTCTTGTTTGAGAAGTTGATTTTGCTTGGCTAATGATTGGGTTAATTTGCGAATTTTTAAATGTATTTTAACCCGCGCTAATACTTCTTCTTGGCGAAAAGGTTTGGTGATATAATCTACTGCCCCTAAATTCATGCCTTTCACTTTATCTACAGGGTCAGAAAGAGCAGTCATAAAAATAATCGGAACTTCACTTGTTAAAGGGTTAGATTTGAGTCTTTGGCAAATTTCAAATCCGTCAAGTCCCGGCATCAACACATCTAATAAAATTAGATCTGGCAATTCCTCTGTTACTTTGGAAATAGCTGTTTCACCATCTCTGGCGATCCAAACGGTAAATCCCGATTCTTGCAATAAGTCGGAAAGTAACATTATGTTAGTCGGACTATCATCAATGATTAAGATCACTTCTTTTTCGGGGGATTCAGGCGACATACATTGGCTTCCTGTATTCACTAATGCACTCTATAAGTTTTTAGTACCCATTTTTTCTTTAGCATTAATCATTACCTCTAGCTCTAGGTGGAAAGTTGTTACTAATCTTAATGAATTTACTTTATGTTAGATTTTTTGATCGAGACGAGTGGCTTGTTCTAAGGCTGCTTTTTCCTTGGCTCGATGAACATAGCGCTGTAATTTGGTTGTATCCCAACCAGTAAGAATGGACAAATTCTGTAAATCTATTCCTCTGAGTAGCATATCGACGCACCAGGTTTGTTGAGCTTGCTCAATGTTAGGAATTTGTCCGTCTGGGGTGAGTAAATCTGCTGTTAATGCAAGCCATTTCTTTTGTAACTCTATTTCCGAAAGTGGATTGCCATTTTCATTAAGAAATAAGGCTGATTGGCGATCTTTGCGACTTTTTAACCATTGGGTTAGGGGATTACGCTGATAGGAACCGTAGCGCTTGCCCATAATCCATTGATTGAGGGGAACTTGGCGAATATGTTCTTGTGTGATTTGTAAAAGTTGCTGATGAGTGTCTTTGATATAGTGCGATCGCTCTAACCTTACCACTTCTGCTGCACTCAATCCCGCCCCAAACAAAACATACATTAAAGCATAATCTTGCAACCCAACTTTTTTAGCACGTTGCAGAATTGAATGCACCAAAGTAGCAGGTAAATCACTCACTTTCTCAACAGAAACTATGGGAGATTGAGGTGCTTGTGAAACTGCGCCATGTAAAAACAATGTCACCAAATTCTCTAAGAAATCCTCCCGATTTTGCCAAAGTTCATGGAACTCGCTGGTAAACTCAATTACCGCATATCCTAACAACATTCCATTGAGCAAACTTGCCAATTTTTCTGCTGGTAAATGAGTCTGCAATTGTCCAGAATTAATCACCGTAGCGAAATATTCCGCAACATAGCGATTCGCTTGCGTAAATCCTTGACCTAACGCTTCCCGGTTTTGGGAGGGATACTGTCCCGATTCTCCCACAACCGATCGCACTACCTCTGGAATTCCCTCCAATGCTTGCAAACAAGCCGTAGCATAATCCTTAAGAGCTTGATAAATACTGCTAGTCTGACTTGCTTGTTGAACTAAATTTTGCCCCAAATTAGTAAATATGCCAGCCTCTTCAATTACTGCTAACAACAAACCATGTTTATTCCCAAACTGGCGGAATATCGTCACTTCATTCACATCCGCCAATTCTGCAATCTGCTTAGTTGTAGTCTCCGTTACACCCTGAACAGCAAATAATTCCAGTGCTGCATGAACTAAACGCTGTCGAGTCGAATTTCTTTGAGCCGCCATGAGTAAAATGTAAGTATCACTTGCAAAAAATACAAATCGTTGCTAGGCTTATCACTGTAAGTATCACTTGCATTCTCTGCTCCTACTGTAACTACTTTCTTAGCAAATGTAAGTTTTAGTTAGCGTACATGGGGTTGAGCGAACCAGTTGTGTCTTGTATGGCACTGGTTCATTTTTGGCGTGTTAAAAAAGGAAATTTATGACCTTGGATTCGATAAAAACTGCCCCAGAAAATGGGGAGTCTTTAAAATTAAGTTGGCCGAGTGTGGTGTTTTTTGGTGTGATTCATGCGATCGCTCTTTCCGCGCCTTGGTTCTTCTCGTGGTCTGCATTAGGAGTAACAATATTTCTCCACTGGTTATTTGGCAGCATTGGGATTTGTTTAGGGTATCACCGCCTGTTAACTCACCGCAGTTTGCAAGTGCCTAAGCCTGTAGAATATGCGATCGCTCTCATTGGCGCACTCGCATTGCAAGGCGGGCCAATCTTTTGGGTAGCCGGACATCGGCAGCATCACCTCCACACCGAAGATGTAGACAAAGACCCTTACTCTGCTCGTCGTGGGTTCTGGTGGAGCCATATGCTGTGGATATTTTACCCACGTCAAGAATTTTTTGACTACGAATACTATAAACAGTTTGCACCTGACTTAGTAAAAGATCCTTTTTACCGCCATTTAAATAATAATTTTCTACTACTTCAGATCCCCGTAGGGATTCTGCTATATATTCTAGGCGGTTGGCCTTTTGTCATTTACGGAGTATTTGTCCGCGCCGTCATCCTCTGGCATAGCACTTGGTTAATTAACTCTGCCACCCACATGGCAGGATATCGCACATTTGAATCCAACGACAACTCTGGAAACCTGTGGTGGGCAGCCATCCTTACATACGGCGAAGGTTGGCACAACAACCACCACGCCTACCCCAACGTCGCCAAAACCGGATGGAAATGGTGGGAACTTGATATGACTTGGTGGGCAATTCAATTTCTGCAAATGGTAGGATTAGCCCGAAAAGTAATTATGCCACCCGAAACCGCAATAGAGTAACAAGGGGATAAGGGGACAAGGGGACAAGGGGACAAGGGGACAAGGGGACAAGGGGACAAGGGGAGTTCCTTAGTTTACATCAACAACTCTCCCTACCTCCCCACCTCCCCACCTCCCTACCTCCCCACCTCCCTACCTCCCCACCTCCCCACCTCCCCACCTCCCCACCTCCCTACCTCCCCACCTCTTCATTTTTAAGTTCTGTTTAACTTCCGTATTTTCCCTAGTCCTGTGCTAGTCTATATGAAAGGATTATTTTCGGTGGTCAATCGTTTTATGTTAATAAGCGTTTCTCCGAATCTAAGTCTCTTCAATGTTTGGTTCTGGAGAATCTAGGTTATGTCAATTTATGTCGGCAATCTATCCTACCAAGTTACACAGGATGATCTGACTCACGTATTTGCAGAATACGGCACAGTTAAGCGTGTTCAGTTGCCAACAGACCGCGAAACAGGTCGCTTACGCGGATTTGGCTTTGTTGAAATGGGAACAGAAGCAGAAGAAACCGCTGCGATCGAAGCCTTAGATGGAGCCGAATGGATGGGTCGTGACCTGAAAGTTAACAAAGCAAGACCTCGTGAAGAACGCGGTAATGGCGGCGGCGGTAATAGAAGTGGTGGCGGCGGCGGTTGGGGAAACAATCGCGGTGGTGGTAATCGCCGTAGTTTCTAAGCCCTGCACTGAAGATTAAAATTTTCTAATCTTTGAGGGTAGGTGCTTTTACCTACCCTCAAAATTTTGCTAGTTTGCCCAAATAGTCAAAAAGGAAGATCGGATGGCTCAAGTAATTATTGGTGAAAATGAAGGGATTGAGTCAGGATTACGTCGATTCAAGCGCAAAGTTTCTCAAGCAGGAATTTTTCCTGATATGAAAAAGAATCGTCACTTTGAAACACCCCTAGAGAAACGCAAGCGCAAAGCAATAGCCAACAGTAAGCAGGGAAAAAGGCGTTCTCGTCGTTAATTTTCTAGCCTGATTCTTGCCAAAGGGCAATTCCTCCTAATATCCCAGAAACGTTGGGAACAATTTTCACGTTTGCTGGGAGTTCAAAGGTAATTTTATCGGTGTTGCCACCACCAATATAAAGGTAGTCGTAATTAAAAGCGTGCTCTAAAGAAGCGATCGCTTTTTCTAAACGACTATTCCATTTTTTCTTGCCAATTTCATCTAAAGCAACACGACCTAATTGTTGTTCGTATGTTTCACCTTTGCGAAAACAATGGTGTCCCAGTTCCAAGTTTGGCACCAATTTACCATTTAAAAACAAAGCTGAACCAAAACCCGTACCTAAAGTAATGACTAATTCTACTCCTTGACCTGAAATTGCCCCTAAACCTTGAATATCTGCATCGTTAGCTACGCGCACAGGTTTTGCCAATTTTTCAGATAGGGTAGTTCCTAAATCAAAGTTAATCCAATCCGGGTCAAGGTTAGCAGCAGTACCAATCACACCTTTTCGCACAACTCCGGGAAATCCTACAGATACGCGATCGAATTTACCTTGATTAGCGGCTAATTGAGCGATCGCTTCAATTATCGGTTCTGGTTTAGCTGGTTGCGGTGTCTCCACACGGCTGCGTTCAGTCATTGGTGTACCATCTGAATTCAAAACCATCCCTTTAATTCCACTACCACCAATATCTATTGATAATGTGGCAATACTTCCATTCTGCTCGTTCATAGTTCTTAAATTACGTTTTAATTCAAGTTGCTAATTAGTATGTTGTTGCGCTGTCTTCGCTCTCATCAAAAGTGGTAATAAGAGCGAAGACAGCGCAACAACGTACCTACTTAATTTTGCGTTGTTAATGCTCCTGGTACACCACTGAGAGTACGTTTGGGAGAACAGGTAATAATCATGATTAACAAAGTCAAAATGTAAGGGGAAGCATTAAACAAGTAATAATAACCTGTCACCCCTACTGATTGTAAAGCAGGACCGATCGCCTGCGATCCGCCAAACAGCAATGCAGCATACATACACTGTATCGGATTCCAACGGGCAAAAATCACCAAAGCCACAGCCATTAATCCTTGACCGCTAGAAATCCTTTCTGTCCAACTACCAGGATAATAGAGAGATAGGTAAGCGCCACCAATTCCGGCGAGAAAACTTCCCGCAATAATAGCCAACATTCTCACTTTATTTACGGAAATTCCCATTGCTCTAGCTGCTTCGGGACTATCCCCAACAGCGCGAATAAATAAACCCCACCGAGTTGAACGGAAAAACCATTGCATTGCGGGTGCGATCGCTAATCCTAAAATAAACAAAGGACTAATTTGCAATGCTGCTTTTACCGAAGGAATATCGCTCCAATTTCCTAATTCTATTGCAGGTAATAGCGGTGCAACTGGTTGAATGAAAGATTTACCAAAGAAAAAGGCAATTCCACTCCCAAAAATAATCATCGCAATGCCAACCGCCACATCATTTACTTTTGGTTGTTGCACTAATAAAGCATGAATTAAACCCAAAAACATTCCTGCTACCCCAGCCATTAACACGCCTAACCAAGGCGATCCGGTAAGGTAAGATGTAGCATAAGCACTCATTGCCCCTAACAGCAGCGTACCCTCTAAACCAAGGTTAATTTTGCCGCTTTTTTCCGTTAAGCACTCACCCAAACTGACAAAAAGAAAGGGTGCGCTACCACGAATTGTTCCGGCTAAAATTGCTAGGGGAACTCCCCACCATCCAATAGTTTCTGTTGCCATGTTCCGATTTTAGATTTTAGATTTTGGATTTAAGGGTTGAATTGATTTTTGATTACGTAACTCTCTCCTACATAAAGTAATAAGCTGTCACGTATTTAAATCACTTATTGAGATCGCAGGGGAGCAGGGGAGAATTTAAAACTTAAAACTCTTCCTATCTTCCTAACTCAAAACTCTCTCACTCTCTCACTCAAAACTTTCTCAGTCCCCAGTCCCCAAAATTACGCTTGAGTTGTCAGATTTGTACTCGCTTGTTGCCGGAAACTTGGTTTAAAAAAGGGCAAGCGTCCGTAAAGTGATTCGCTGTATAAAATCACTAGAAATACAATTCCCTGAAATACTAAAACTGTCGCATCGGGTAAATTATGCGACCTTTGCAGAATCCCGCCACTAGCGAGAATTCCTCCTAGTAAAATTGAAACAAAAACGGCGGCTAAGGGGTTATGTCTAGCGATAAAGGCGACTAAAATCCCACTATAACCGTAATTAGAATTTAATGATTCATTAGCCCGACCATGCACGGCGGCGACTTCTGCCATTCCTGCTAAACCTGCACAAGAACCTGCTAAAAAACAGATAATTAATGTTAGTTTTACCACAGGTAATCCAGCTATTTTAGCTGCGCGAATATTTCCGCCAACTGTGCGAACGGCAAAACCAAAAGTAGTGCGTTGAATTAAAAAGTATGCGATTAAACAAGCAATGATTCCGTAAATTAAGCCGTAATGAATGCGCGTTCCGGGAAGATTTCCCAACATATTGATGTCTAAAATTGGGTAACTTGAGGGTTTATTTAAACTGGTGGGATCGCGCATTGGCCCACCTACTAATTGATTGAGAATTGCGATCGCAATATAATTCAACAACAAGCTGCTAATTGTTTCATTAACTCCCCGATAATAGCGTAAAGCACCTACAGCCATAATCCACAATCCACCAGCAATTATACTGGCGATCGCCATGAGGAATTGTACTGCCAAAGGTGGGAGAGTGGCGATCGCTAATCCCATTGCTACAGCCGCCAATCCCCCAATGACAATTGCCCCTTCATTCCCAATAATTATTAAACCCAATTGGGCAGGTAAAGCAGTACAAAGGGAACTTAACATTAAAGGTGCCGCTCGAATTAGCGTATTTTGAAAAGAAAACCAACTCCCAAAAGCCGCTTTATAAATAGAGCCATAAACCTCAAACGGATTTGCTCCCGCAGCTGCACAAAATACACCAAAGATGAACAAAGAAAAGATTAACGCAGCTAAGGGAATACAAATCTTTTCTAATTTTAACCGCCAATTTTGTAATAACACCCGCTACCCTCCTACCCAATTGGTAAATTTCTTTAACTGGTAATACTACCAACTACACCATCTACTAACCAATTCATTTTTTCTAATTCCACATCCTGTTGTTTATATTCTTTCCCAGATGCCAAAATTACTTTACCCGTGTTATCTTTCAATTCTCCTTTGTAGATTACCATACTGCCATCCATAAACTTAGCTTTTGCTGCTTCTGCATCTTTTTTCGCTGCTTCACTCACCGCAGGGCCATAATTAGATAATTTACAAAAACCATCTTTTAATCCACCCCGCACTAAATGAGGGATTCCTCCATTCATCAAAGTTTTTCCTTCACTAATCATTTGAGCATATTTAGTGTAAACACTAGTCCAATCCCATTCTGCTCCTGTAAGATAACCTTTAGGTGCTAATTGGGCTTGATTAGCATGATATCCACAACAAAAAATTCCCCGTTTCTCGGCAGTTTCCATGATCACTTTAGGACTGTCTACATGGCAGGTAATTACATCTACACCTTGGTCTATCATACTGTTAGTAGCTTCTGCTTCTTTAACAGGTAAAGACCAGTCACCTGTGAAAATAATTTGTGTAGTAATATTTGGTTTAATGCTCCTAGCACCTAAAGTAAAACTATTCACATTTCTTAGTAGCTGAGGAATCGGTTTAGCAGCAACAAATCCTAGTTTTCCTGTTTTAGATGTGTGAGCAGCAATAATACCTGCTATGTATTGAGCTTCATCAATATAACCAAAGTAGCTACCAATATTTTTGGGATGTTTACCTTCTTCGTAACGTCCCCCGCAGTGGAAAAATTGGACTTCCGGGTATTCTTGAGCAACTTTAATAATATGCGGATCGAAGTAACCAAAAGAAGTAGGAAATAGGACGTTTGCTCCATCCTGATTAATCATATTTCTCATCGTTTCTTGAACTGCTGTGGTTTCTGGCACATTCGCCTCTTCCACAGTTTTTACTCCAGCTAATTTGGCAACCCCTGCTTTTCCTTCAGCGTGTGCTTGATTGTAGCCAAAATCATCTTTTGGGCCAACATAAATGAATCCCATTACTATTGGCTTAGTAGTACCGTCTGGAGAATTAGTAGCAGCTGGACTAGGAGAATTTGAGGAATTTTGTTGTGCCGTTGGTGTACATCCAGTCCACAGTTTTGATGTGACTCCGAAGGCAGTAGTTGCCAAAATTCCCCGAATAACTTTCCGTCGATTTAAGTACAATGAAGGCTTATTGGTCATGCGATTTTAGATTTTAGATTTGATCCCACAGCTAAATTTGCTGGTTCAGGCTAAGGTAAATACTTGAAACTATTTATCGTGCAAATAGATTGAACCACTGCACAAATAGGGGTTTTGTAATTAAGTATACACTTCTGGGAAAATTATGTTTTATTATGGCTAATATTGGCAATATAAGTTCGCCAATTCCCCCAATCAGTAATTTCCCGCTTACCTTGGCAAATTATTGGTTCTCCTAAAACTCCTAATACTTCTTCGCCGTCGGTAAGGCGCACTTTACCGATACACAAACCCGGTGGTTCTTGTAATAAAATTGTTGTGATTCCTATGGTTGGGACTGCCCAAACTTCGAGAGCGATCGCACTTCCCCCAGCACTGACTCTAATCATTGCAGGATAGCGATCGTCAATTGACCAAAGTCGATAAGTTGGTTCTGTAAAAGCTTCTTTAACAAAAGTAGCTCCCACAGCCAAAAGGTTGGGATTTAGTTCTAAACCCCGCATTAGTGTACCATTAACAGCTAGAAGTATATTGTCCATCTATTATGATTAATATTCCTGCACAACCCTACGATTATGAATTGCCGAATTTGAGTCATGTAGCGCTGATAATTATAGATATGCAGCGCGACTTTTTGGAACCAGGAGGCTTCGGAGCAGCTTTAGGAAATGATGTTAGCAGATTGCGATCGATTGTACCAGTATTAAAACAATTATTAACAACTTTCCGACAACTAAACTTACCAATTATTTATACAATTGAAGGTCATAAATCAGACCTTTCCGATTGTCCACCCGCAAAAATTAACCGGGGCAACTGTCAATTAAAAATTGGAGATATTGGCCCATTAGGAAGAATTCTAGTTTTAGGTGAACCAGGGAATGCAATTATTCCAGAATTAGCACCATTACCAGGGGAAATTATGATAAATAAACCCGGAAAAGGTGCTTTTTATAATACAGATTTATCGGATAAATTGAGCGAACAAAAAATTACTCATTTAATTTTTACAGGAGTCACAACAGAAGTTTGTGTGCAAACAACTATGCGCGAAGCAAACGATCGCGGATTTGAATGTTTGTTAATCGAAGATGCCACTGAAAGTTACTTTCCAGAATTTAAACAAGCAACCATAGAAATGATTCGCTCCCAAGGTGGTATAGTAGGCTGGACAACAAAAGCCGAAAACCTTTTACAAGCTCTGCAAAATATAAGTTTCACCATCAAATGATTGAGTAATTGAAAACAGATAGAAAACTAAATATCAAAACCCTTTTCTCTTCTAATATCGAATAGAAAAAATAATACTACAAATCTCTCTCCCCATCCCCCCATCTCCCCATCTCCCCATCTCCCCATCCCCCCATCTCCCCATCTCCCCACCTCCCCATCTCCCCATCTCCCCACCCCCCCACCCCCCCACCTCCCCATCTCCCCACCTCCCGCCTTGGCGGAATAGCCAAAGTAGTGGTAAAATTGGAGATTGTGTCGATTAAGTAAAACTTTTATCAACCCATGCCAAAAGTAAAAACTCGCAGGTCTGCGGCAAAACGCTTCAGAACAACGGGAAGTGGCAAGATTGTCCGTCGTCGAGCTTTCAAAAACCACTTGTTACAGCACAAGACTACCAAGCGCAAGCGCGATTTATCCAAGCTGACAATAGTAGACGAGCGTGACGAAGGTAACGTGCGTCTCATGCTGCCATACTTGTAAGTTGGTCATGGTTCATGGATCGTAACCATGAACTATTAAGCCAACCCAATAGCAAATCTCATCCAAAAAATCAAGAACGAGTCACCATTAACAATTAACCATGACCAGAGTAAAACGCGGTAACGTTGCTCGCCAACGTCGCAAAAAGATTCTTAAACTAGCGAAAGGTTTTCGCGGTTCTCACTCAACATTATTCCGCACAGCTAACCAACAAGTAATGAAAGCATTGCGGAATTCCTATCGCGATCGCAAAAAACGCAAACGCGATTTCCGTCGCCTTTGGATTGCCAGAATCAACGCTGCTGCTCATCAACACGGAATCAGCTATAGTCAACTCATGGGCAACATGAAAAAAGCCAACATTGAACTTAACCGGAAAATGTTAGCTCAACTAGCCATCCTAGATCCAGACAGTTTCGGCAAAGTTGTAGAAGTAGCAAAACAAGCTAAATGATGAAGTTGGCAACGGATAATTTAGCAGATGTAACTGAAAGAAGTTCTGTGAAAAAAACAGAGTCAAAATCAGTTACATCACTGCTCATCCGCTGCTTAATTTTTTCATTTTATTTATGGCAAATTCCCATTGTTGGTAATGCCGCAGAACTAAAAGAAATTCAGAGACGAGGATATTTAATTGTTGCCGTCAAAGATAACTTACGTCCGCTAGGTTTTCGTGATGCGGCAGGAAATTTGCAAGGATTAGAAATCGATCTAGCAAAGCGATTAGCACAAGAAATATTAGGGAATCCTGAAGCAATTAAATTTGTGCCAGTGGCGAATCGCGATCGCCTCAGAGTAGTCTTAGAAGGACAAGCCGATTTAACAATTGCCAGAGTCACGGCGACAGCTGCACGCGATCGCATAGTCAGGTTTAGCATACCCTACTACATGGATGGCATCGCCCTAGTCACCAAAGAACCTAATGTGCGGAGTTTAAGCGACTTAACCCAACAAAAAATTGCCATCCTCAAAGGTTCGAGTACGATCGCCAAAGTTAGGTTTATCTTACCCAAAGCTCAGTTAGTCGGTGTGGACTCTTATGAAGAAGGGCGATCGTTATTAGAATCAAATGGCGCAGTTGCCTTTGCCGCTGACGTTAGCATTCTCACTGGTTGGGTACAAGAATACCCCCAATACCGTCTCTTGCCAACCCTCTTGTCCGCAGAACCCCTAGCTGTAGTCATGCCTAAAGGAATTCAGTACGATGACTTACGGCGAGTTGTGAATGAAGCGATAATGCGCGGAAAAACACAAGGTTGGTTGCCTCAACTAGCTACCTCTTGGGGGCTACCTTGGGATAAAGTAAACAAATAAAGATTGAAACCAGATTTAACTAAAAATATGGAAAGTTACCTACCAGTTGTTTACCTCTCAATATTACTAGTATTGCTCTCAGGAGCCGCCTTTGCTATTTTGCGCCAAATCTTCAAAACTCGCAAAGTAGAAACCTCACTTTCCCGCTTACAAAACAAACTGAAAAACGAAAAAGGTACCGCTCAAGAATATTACGAACTAGGCAGCATTTATCTTGACAAAAAGCTTTTTGCCCAATCTATAAACGTCTTTCAAAAAGCACTCAAAGAATCAGAAAATGAAGATGCAGAAAATAAAGCCTTAATCTACAACGGCTTAGGTTTTTCCTACTTCGCTCAAGAACAATACGACTTAGCAATTAGACAATACAAAGAAGCATTGAAGCTCAATCCCCAGTATGTCACAGCAATTAATAATCTAGGCCATGCTTACGAAAAAAAGAAATTAACAGCCCCAGCATTACAAGCTTATGAAGATGTTTTGAAAATCGAGCCTAACAATCAAATAGCCAAACGACGCGCTGAATCATTACGTAAAAGGTTAGTAACTTCGTAAAAGCAGAATCGAAGGTTATCCTATTTTTGAAGAGCGATCGCATTTGTGGAGAGAGTGCGATCGCTCTTTTGCAAAACCTTGGATTTTCCGTACTTACTGTGCTAAAAAATACTCCAAGCCTGACTGGGCAAAGATTTGAACAACCCTCGAAATCTAAATTATCGGCTAAATCCTCGCCCATTCTTTAAAAACTAGAGACAATTTAAACAAGATTTTATCCTCTTTAATTTTCGTTACTAAATACCTTTGTTGTAAAGATTGTAACCCATTATTAAAATCTACTGAAGTTAAATTTAAACTTTGTCTTAAATCTTCCCTGGAAATAGGTCGATCGAATTTACTTAATTGTAATACGATTTCTTGCTCTCTAGGTGATAAATGGTTAAATATTTTCCTAAAATGAGACTGCATTTCATTAGTAATATGTAAAGTATTCTCAGCTAAAAAATCAGCCACTTGACCATCATAATTTTTATTGATTAACATAATAATGCTTTTTAAATAAAACCAATTACCTTCATATAAATTAATTAACTTTAACCAGCTTTCCTCATGGTTAGCGAGTGCGATCGAACTATCTTTTAGTCCCATATTTCTAATAATTTCCACATCATATAATCCTGGCAATTCTAAACATTTAAGCGGATATAATTCCTCATCTAAGCATTCCATTTCTGCACATTGTTCTTGACTAATTAAAATTACATTACTTTGATGTTCAGTTTCGGTAATCATGGTGAAAAAGTTTTGATAATCTTTGTATTCAGTTTGATATTGTCCCGCCAATTCACCACTAGCAAATATATTTTGCACATCATCAAGGATAATTAAACATTTTTTCTCATTGAACACATTAAATAATTGTTTTAATTTATCATCTATAGTTTCTTTAGCTTCTTGTTGACAAACATTCAATAAATCGTTACAAAATAATTCTAATGGTTTAGGGAATTTTAGACTTTTCCAGATAATTACTTCAAATTGTTGTAAATGTTGATCGACAAATCTTTTCACTAGAGTCGTTTTCCCAATTCCAGATAATCCTAAAACTGAGATTAAACGAATATTTTGCTTAAATATCCAATTGAAAAGGGTTTTAAGTTCAGTTTCTCTGTTGTAAAAGTTTATTATTTGAGGAGCTAAAGTTAAATCGCGATTGATTGATTTAGATAGATTATTAGTTAAATTTTCTCGCTCATCTTGCGTTGAATTATATAATCTTGGTGCAGGATAATTAAAATTATAATTATTACCACTTACATGACAAATATTCTGATTTTGCGATGATAAAATCTTTAATCTATGAAAAGTAGAATGAAAATTAGTCTTTTTTATATCTTCACCTAACGCTTCAGATAAAAGTTTCCATAACTCAGCGCCTACGTCACTAGCATGATTTTTATGAAAATGATTTTCTTCCCCAATCTCACTATAGGTTTTTCCTTGCCATGTACCCTCAACTACAGCCCTTTGCACATTATCTAAATGCTTTCCAGTGTGTTCAAAAACTAACCGATCCACAAATTGTAAAACTTCCGTTACATTCATAAAAGTTAGATATGGCAAAGGTTTCAAGCATTATAGCTTAACTCGATCCCGATTTTTCCTAACTTTTCCGTTTTTTAGCTTGATACTTTGTAATAAATGTCCTGTGAAAATCCGTTTTTTCAGGGTGGTTAAACTTCTGAGATTTTTGTCATTCTCATTGTAGAGGTTGATCAGAATGGCAAAAGTACTCAAATTTTTTGAGCTTTTGTATAAAATCTCATTTGGTTACCGATAGTAATAGTAGGGAACAAAATTTGGAGAAATGAAATCAAAAACAGATGGACTACGAAATTGTTAAACACAGTCATAAGTCAAAGAAAGAGGAGAAAGCACAAGCTTTAGTAGAGCAACCGAAATGGACTCTGGAAGAAGTCGCACTATCCAAAAGCACACTTGACCAAATTGACGAGATGGTTGCCTACATACAAAATAGAGAAAAACTTTTGTATGAGTGGCAGTTTAATCGCTTCTTGAAAACAGGAAGCGGTTTGAGTATTAACTTTTTTGGCATACCAGGTACAGGTAAGAGCATAACTGCTGAAGCAATTGCTCACAAACTTGGGATGTCAATTATTAGAGCCAACTATGGTGAGCTTGAATCTTCTTTATTTGGAGGAACTTCTGAGAACTTAGTATTAGTTTTTAACAAAGCGGAAGAAACAAAAAGCTTGTTGTTTTTTGATGAAGCTGATGCAGTTCTTAGTAGAAGAATCTCCAATTTATCACAAGCTGCGGATCACGGTGTTAACTCAGCAAAAAGTACGTTGCTCACTCTCCTAGATAAATTCAACGGGATTATTGTTTTTGCAACCAATCTTTTTGATAACTATGATGAGGCTTTTCTCAGAAGGATTCTTTTCAATATAGAATTTTTAGCCCCAGATTTAGAAATGAGAAAACAACTATGGAGCTTTCACTTATCTGAAAATGTCCCTAAACAAGTAAGTTATGAGCGTTTAGCAGATATTAGTGAGGGTCTTTGTGGTGGTGATATTAAAAATATCACGATTAAATTGGGC